>NZ_CP169271.1:122500-3915909 GCF_055814265.1 Fictibacillus sp. EA-CB0309 | reverse complement strand
GAAGGTGGGACGAACTTTATGTTCGTTCCATCTTTTTTTATTTTATTGATAGAGATGACAAAGACTCAATAGATTACAACCAGACTCAATAATCTCAAAATAGACTCAATCAAGATGTAAACAGACTCAAAAAATTAAATTTAGACTCAATAATTGTGAAACAGACTCAATTCTAAAAAAAGCTACTTAAGGAAAGAAGTCTTAAAGCAAAGAAATAAGGTAGCTTGGCTAATGCCAAGCATCAAGCTATTAAAGAACAAAAAGGTAGAAAAATTGACTGCAATTTTTCTCTTCATTTTAATTTTAAAGTAAACTTGTAACCCTCCAAGAAAAACATATTACCTATGCTCCGACACCAGGCAATCAAGCTGCAATAAAGTAAAATGGCTGTTGGGCACCTGCCAAACTTCCTATCAAACACCTATCAAACACCTATAAACCAACTGCATACCATCCTTCAATACTCCCATTCACTCCACAACTGTTTTTGCATCTATTCTCCAGTTTCCAACTTGTCCAAAAAGTGTTATTCTTAACGAAGTATTTTTCACCTTGGGAGGCTTGCCATCATGTTAGATAACGCGTTTGTCATGGTTGGGATCATATTATTGATCAATATTGTGTATGTTTCGTTTTTTACGATCAGGATGATCCTGACGTTGAAAGGGCAAAGATACCTGGCTGCTTTTATTAGTGTGTTCGAGGTAATTATCTATGTGGTAGGCCTCGGGCTTGTTTTAGATAACTTAAATGAGATCCAAAATCTGATTGCGTACGCGGTTGGTTATGGAATTGGTGTTTTAGTAGGAATGAAGATTGAAGAAAAGCTGGCACTTGGATATACTACGGTTAACGTTATTACAACTGATCTTGCAGGCGGACTGCCGAACGAGCTTCGCAACAAAGGATATGGTGTTACAAACTGGCTTGCAGAAGGCCGCGAGGGTCAGCGTCTGATGATGGAGATTTTAACATCGCGTAAATCAGAAATGAACCTATATAATACGGTAAAAGATTTGGATCCAAAGGCGTTTATTATATCACATGAGCCGAAAGCGTTTCATGGCGGATTTTGGGTCAAGGGCATCAGGAGGTAACAGATGGATAAGAAACCTTCTAAGAAGAAGTTTGCTGTTGAGGCAGGAGAAACCATTTCCGATTGTCTGGATCGTATGGCTGCAGAAGGCTATACGCCAGTGAGAAGGATGGAAGAGCCTGTTTTTCATGAAGTGAAGCGCAACGGCAGAATGGAACCAGAAGTAAAAGAACAGCGAATTGTTTTTGAAGGAAAACTCTTAAATTAGAACCAAAACACGAACATTAACTATTATATACTACTTAATGTTCGATTTTTGTTGACAAAACAAAACATCCATTGCTACAATAAAACCAGAAGAATAAAGCCCTCATATAATTTCGGGAATATGGCCCGTAAGTCTCTACCTGATGACCGTTATTTCATCAGACTATGAGGGAAAGCATCTTTCTGTCTATTTTTATCGGATATGTATGTCCAGTTGGCTGCTTTCTCTCATATTTAGGGAGAAGCATACTAACTGGACTTTTTTATTTTTTCTGACAATAAGGAGGCTGCCATGGCTAAAGTTGGCGTGATCATGGGAAGTGTTTCAGATTGGGAAACAATGAAAGAAGCATGTGACATACTAGATGAACTCGATGTAGCTTACGAAAAAAGGTGGTTTCTGCACATCGTACACCAGATCTTATGTTCCAATACGCAGAAGAGGCCGAACAAAGAGGCATTGAAGTAATCATTGCTGGAGCAGGTGGGGCAGCTCACTTGCCGGGAATGGTTGCAGCTAAAACGATTCTGCCGGTTATCGGTGTTCCCGTTCAGTCAAAAGCTCTTAACGGGATGGATTCGCTTTTATCGATTGTACAGATGCCAAAAGGCGTTCCGGTTGCGACCGTAGCAATTGGCAAAGCCGGTGCAGCAAATGCAGGACTCTTAGCTGCGCAGATGGTAGCTGTACATGATGAAGGGGTAAAACAGCGATTAAAACAACGCCGTGCCACAGCACAACAAATGGCGATCGAAAGTAGTGAGCAGCTTGTATAAGACGATAAAACCACAGCAAACAATTGGTATATTAGGCGGAGGACAGCTCGGACGCATGATGGCGTTGAGCGCTCGTGAGATGGGTTTAAATGTTGTTGTTTTAGAACCAAGCGAGAATTCACCATGTGGGCAAGTCGCTGATCAACAAATCACCACAGCATATGACGATCGAGAAGGCATCAAAGAACTTGCAGAACGTAGTGATGTTGTAACGTACGAGTTTGAAAACATAGATGCAGTGAGTGCGAACTGGCTAGAAGAGAATGCAAACTTACCGCAAGGAAGCCGACTCTTGGCAGTCACGCAGCACCGTTTAACAGAGAAAGATACGCTTCAAAAAGCAGGAGTTCCTGTAGCGCCGTATAAACCGGTTTCCGATTTTAACTCCTTACAAGCAGCGATTAAAGAGCTAGGTTATCCTTCTGTACTCAAAACGTGCAGAGGCGGTTATGACGGAAAAGGCCAGTTTGTGATCAAACAGGAAAACGACCTTGAGATTGCGGCAACACTTTTAGAAAAAGAGACTGATTGTGTGCTGGAAGCTTGGGTAGCGTTTGAAAAAGAGATTTCGGTTATTTTAACAAGAAGTGTGAGCGGTGAGGTTAAATCGTTTCCAATCGCAGAGAATATACACAGAGATAATATCCTGCACAAGACGATCGCACCGGCGCGAATACCACAGGAAACTGCGGATCAAGCAAAGCTCTTAGCGGGGTCAATCGCAACGGAATTAGAGCTTGTTGGTACGCTTGCCGTAGAGATGTTCGTCGCAAAAGACGGTAAGATCTATGTGAACGAACTCGCGCCGCGCCCGCATAACTCTGGGCACTATACGATCGAAGCGTGTGAGACATCGCAGTTCAATCAGCACGTGCGCGCTGTATGCAACTGGCCGCTAGGCAACACGGATTTAATAAAACCTGCCGTGATGATCAACATATTAGGTGAACATCATGAGACTGTGTTACGCGAGATAGGAAATTTAGGAGAAGCGAAACTTCATCTGTACGGAAAGAAAGAAGCGAAAGCGAAACGAAAGATGGGGCATATCACGGTTTTAGGTGATACGATTGAACAGGCACTAGAAAAAGCAGAAAATGTGTCTGCATTATTTTTAAGTGATAACAAAACGGAGGTAACACAATGATTGAACGCTATACACGCCCTGAAATGGGAGCGATCTGGACAGACGAAAACAAATACCAAGCATGGCTTGAAGTAGAGATTCTAGCTTGTGAAGCTTGGGCAGAGCTAGGCGACATTCCAAAAGAAGACGTAAAGAAGCTTCGCGAAAACGCGTCTTTCGATATTAACCGAATCCTAGAGATCGAAGAAGAAACGCGCCACGATGTTGTTGCGTTTACACGAGCGGTATCTGAAACACTTGGGGAAGAGCGCAAATGGGTGCATTACGGTCTTACTTCAACAGACGTAGTTGATACAGCACTATCTTACCTTCTGAAACAAGCAAACGATATCTTAGCGAAAGACCTTGATCGTTTTGTTGAGATTCTAGCTGAGAAAGCGAAAGAACATAAATATACCGTTATGATGGGTCGTACGCACGGGGTACATGCTGAGCCGACAACATTTGGATTGAAGCTTGCTCTTTGGTACGAAGAGATGAAGCGCAACGTGGAACGCTTTAAGCAAGCGTCTGATACGGTTCGTTTCGGTAAAATTTCTGGAGCCGTTGGAACGTATGCAAACATCGATCCTTTCGTTGAAAAATATGTGTGTGAAAAGCTAGGTCTTGAAGCTTCACCAATCTCAACACAAACATTGCAGCGTGACCGTCACGCACACTACATGTCAACGTTGGCACTAATCGCAACGAGCATCGAAAAGTTCGCTACAGAAGTTCGCGGTCTTCAAAAGAGTGAGACGCGTGAAGTAGAAGAGTTCTTTGCAAAAGGTCAAAAAGGATCTTCAGCTATGCCGCATAAACGTAACCCGATCGGATCTGAAAACATGACAGGGTTAGCTCGTGTGATCCGTGGTTATATGATGACAGCATATGAGAACGTATCACTATGGCATGAGCGTGACATCTCGCATTCATCAGCTGAGCGTGTGATTTTACCGGATGCGACGATTGCATTGAACTACATGCTCAACCGTTTTGGCAACATCATTAAGAACTTAACCGTGTTCCCAGAGAACATGAAGCGCAACATGGAGCGCACGTACGGATTGATCTACTCACAGCGCGTACTTCTCAAATTGATCGATAAAGGAATGGCACGTGAAGAAGCGTACGACACCGTACAGCCAAAAGCGATGCAAGCATGGGAAGAAGGCGTACAGTTCAGAACTTTAGTAGAAGCTGAACAAAAAATTACTGAAAAATTAACACCTGAAGAAATCTCTGAATGCTTTGACTACAGTTATCATCTGTCACACGTAGACACAATCTTCGACAGATTAGGGCTTTAAAGGGTTTTATATAAGAAGAATTGCTTTTATAAATGGTTAGTTGTAAATCTTTAACGTTTGCACATCATTGAAAAGTTGATTGGAGTGGAAGGTACGAGACTCCTGGGGGACGAGCGGGGCAGGTGAGACTCTTAACAGCGCATAGCGCTAAGAGGCTCACCGCACGCCCCCGGAAAGCGAGTACCTGGAGCGGAGATCAACCTCTTTCAAGCTACGAAGATTAAACAAGCTTATTTGCAGGACTTCAACTAAAAGAGAGTGATATTTTGAGCTCTCTTTCTCTTTGCCTTTTTTAGTAGATCGAATATTGGGAATGTTCACATATCGGAGGGATCAGGATGGAGAAGTTAGAGCAGCTTTATGAAGGAAAAGCGAAACGAATTTACCGCACAACAGATGAAGAAGTGGTCTGGGTAAGCTACAAAGATTCAGCGACAGCGTTCAATGGTGAAAAGAAAGCCGAGATCGAAGGAAAAGGAAGACTGAACAACGAGATCTCTTCTATTCTTTTTGAACTGCTGAAAGAAAAAGGCATTCAGTCTCACTTTGTAAAACGAGTATCCGAAACAGAGCAGCTCGTAAAGAAGGTGACCATCATCCCCTTAGAAGTAGTTGTTCGCAACATCGCTGCCGGTTCTTTATCAAAGCGCACCGGGATTCCAGAGGGACAGATCCTTCCACGAACAATCATTGAGTTTTATTACAAAAATGATGATCTTGGAGATCCGCTTATTACAGAAGAGCACATCGACATCATGAATTTGGCTAGTAAAGAACAGCTCATTCAGATTTCAGAACAAGCTTTACAGATCAACGAAGTGTTAACATCTTATTTTGCTCAAAAAAACGTAAAGCTCGTCGATTTTAAGCTGGAGTTTGGAACGGATTCAAACGGAGAACTAATGCTAGCTGACGAGATTTCGCCTGATACATGCCGTTTGTGGGATGCAGAAACGAACGAAAAACTCGATAAAGATGTATTCCGCCGTGAATTAGGAAGTTTAACAGATGCTTATGAAAAAATACTACAACGTCTAGGAGGCCTATCATGTACAAAGTAAAGGTGTATGTAACATTAAGAGAGAGTGTATTAGATCCACAAGGTAAGGCAGTAATGAGCTCGCTTCACAAAATGGGACAGTCAGAGGTTGAAGATGTACGTATTGGTAAGTATCTGGAGTTAACGCTTCAAAAAGGTGATTACGATTTAGATGAGAAAATCGTTAACATGTGTTCGAAACTTTTATCCAATCCGGTTATTGAAGACTACCGATATGAGGTGGAGGAGGTTGTCGCACAGTGAAGTTTGCTGTAATCGTTTTTCCAGGATCAAACTGTGACACAGATATGTATCATGCTGTAAAAGATGAGCTTGGCGCTGAAGTTGAGTACGTTTGGCATGATGCAACGGACTTAAGCCAATTTGACGGTATTTTATTGCCAGGCGGTTTCTCTTATGGAGATTACCTCCGCACTGGCGCCATCGCGCAATTTTCTAACGTGATGACTGAAGTGGTAAAGGCGGCACGCGAAGGAAAGCCTGTTCTAGGTGTTTGTAACGGATTTCAGATTTTGCTAGAAACAGGACTTCTGCCAGGAGCAATGCGTCGCAACGAATCATTGAAATTCATCTGCCAGCCAGAAGAGCTTGTGGTAGAGAACACATCGACAATCTTCACGACTCAATACGAAAAAGGAGAAGTGATCTCTGTTCCTGTGGCACATGGTGAAGGCAACTATTATTGCGATGAAGAAACGTTAGAAGGACTAAAAGCAAACAATCAGATCGTATTTACGTATAAAAACAATCCAAACGGATCGGTTGAAAACATTGCGGGTATTACGAACAAAGAAGGTAACGTACTCGGCATGATGCCGCATCCAGAGCGCGCGGTTGATGAGCTTTTAGGAAGCAAAGATGGTCTTAAATTATTTCAATCTATTGTGAAGAGCTGGAGGGAACGTTATGTCGCTGCAACATGAACCAACAAGTTCACAAATTAAAGAGCAAAAATTATACCGTGAAATGGGTTTAAGTGATTCAGAGTTTGAACTCGTAGAAAAGATTATCGGCAGATCTCCTAACTGGACGGAAACAGGACTATTCTCTGTTATGTGGAGTGAGCATTGTTCTTATAAAAACTCAAAACCAGTACTAAGCAAGTTCCCGACGAAGGGTGAGCGTGTGCTTCAAGGTCCTGGTGAAGGTGCTGGAATCGTGGATATCGGCGACGGTCAAGCGGTTGTTTTTAAGATCGAATCTCACAACCATCCATCAGCGATCGAGCCTTACCAAGGAGCTGCAACTGGTGTTGGCGGAATCATTCGTGACGTTTTCTCGATGGGAGCGCGTCCGATCGCGATGCTGAACTCGCTTCGTTTCGGTGAATTAGAATCACCGCGTGTAAAGTATTTGTTCGAGCAAGTTGTAGCAGGTATCGCAGGCTACGGCAACTGTATCGGAATTCCAACGGTAGGCGGAGAAGTTCAATTCGATCCATCATATGAAGGGAATCCCTCGTTAACGCGATGTGTGTCGGTCTGATCGATCACAAAGACATTAAGAAGGGTCAAGCGAAGGGTGCTGGCAACTCTGTCATGTACGTTGGGGCGAAAACTGGCCGTGACGGAATTCACGGAGCAACGTTTGCATCGGAAGAGCTTTCTGAAGCATCAGAAGAAAAACGTCCAGCAGTTCAAGTTGGTGACCCGTTCATGGAAAAGCTCGTTATGGAAGCATGCTTAGAGCTCATTCATAACTGTGATGCGCTTGTTGGAATTCAAGATATGGGTGCGGCAGGTCTTACAAGCTCGTCCGCTGAGATGGCAAGTAAAGCGGGTATGGGTATCGAGATGAACCTTGATCTTATTCCACAGCGCGAAACAGGCATGACGGCATACGAGATGATGCTTTCAGAATCTCAAGAGCGTATGCTTTTAGTTGTTGAAAAAGGCCGCGAGCATGAAGTTGAAAAGATCTTTGCAAAATGGGATCTGGATTGCGTAACGGTTGGAACGGTTATCGAGGAAAAAGTACTGCGTCTTACGCATAATGGTGAGATCGTAGCAGATGTACCGGTAGATGCTCTTGCAGAAGATGCTCCGGTTTATCATAAGCCATCAAAAGAGCCGGCTTATTATGGTGAGTTCCAAGCGCAAGGTGATTACTCCCAGAGATTACTAGCTTTAAATCTACGTTGCTATCACTTTTGAAGCAGCCTACGATCGCGAGCAAAGAGTGGGTTTACAACCAGTACGACTACATGGTGCGCACGAATACCGTTGTAGCACCAGGATCTGATGCAGCAGTTGTAAGAATAAGAGGAACGAAAAAAGCACTTGCTATGACAACAGATTGTAACTCTCGCTATCTGTATTTAGACCCTGAAGTGGGCGGAATGATTGCTGTTGCTGAAGCAGCTCGTAATCTCGTATGTTCTGGTGCACAGCCGCTTGCGGTTACAGACTGCTTAAACTACGGAAATCCAGAAAAGCCAGAGATCTTCTGGCAGCTTGAAAAATCAGCTGACGGTATGAGCGCGGCATGCAACAAACTTGCAACACCAGTTATCGGTGGAAACGTGTCTCTTTATAACGAAACAAACGGTGTAGCCGTTTATCCAACGCCTGTTATCGGAATGGTTGGTTTGATTGAAGATACGAAACATATCGTGACGCAAGATTTTAAAGAAGCGGGCGACATCATCTATCTAATTGGTGAGAGCAAAGCTGAATTCGGCGGAAGTGAGCTTCAAAAGATGAAAGAAGGACGCATTTTCGGTAAAGCGCCTCACATCGATCTAGAAGTAGAAGAAACAAGACAACGTGAGCTTTTAGCGGCGATTCATAAAGGATTAATTCAATCTGCGCATGACGTAGCAGAAGGCGGATTGTCTGTAGCACTTGCTGAGTCTGTGATGGACGGTAAAGTAGGAGCGAGCGTTACGCTGACAGACGA
Source organism: Fictibacillus sp. EA-CB0309 (assembly GCF_055814265.1). Classification (NCBI taxonomy): domain Bacteria; kingdom Bacillati; phylum Bacillota; class Bacilli; order Caryophanales; family Fictibacillaceae; genus Fictibacillus; species Fictibacillus sp. EA-CB0309. The sequence continues at coordinate 3,907,435 of NZ_CP169271.1, read as the reverse complement.
GCCGATCGGCAGTCTTTTCGGTGAATCTCAATCCCGTTTCTTAGTTACAGTAAAACCTGAACATCAAGATGAGTTCCAACAGCTTGTAAAAGACGCGAAAATTATAGGTTTTGTACGTTCTGAGAGCGGTCTTGCGATCGATAATGAGCAGGGTGAAGAGTTGTTATCCTGTACGCTCCAGGAGATGCAAGACGCCTGGAAAGGAGCTATTCCATGCTTGCTGACATCAAAGGCTTAAACGAAGAATGTGGTGTGTTTGGTATTTGGGGTCACCCAGATGCTGCGCAACTAACGTATTACGGTCTGCACAGCCTGCAGCACCGCGGACAAGAAGGAGCAGGAATCGTTGTAACAGACGGTGAGCGTTTACGCATTCATAAAGGAAGCGGCTTAGTAAACGATGTGTTTAGCAAAGGTGAACTAGAAGGATTGATCGGACATGGTGCAATCGGCCATGTCCGGTATTCCACTGCTGGTGGCAATGAGCTTGCCAACGTTCAGCCTTTATTGTTCCGTTCGCAAACGAGCTCTCTGGCTCTTGCGCATAACGGGAATTTGGTGAATGCCAATGCGTTAAAGCATCAGCTGGAATCACAAGGAAGCATCTTTCAAACAACATCGGATACAGAAGTCCTTGCTCATCTGATCAAGCGCAGCGGTTATTTTAATTTAAAAGAAAAAGTACAAAACGCATTAACGATGCTAAAAGGCGCGTATGCATTCTTAGTCATGACAGAAAATGAAATGATGGTAGCACTAGATCCGAACGGATTGCGTCCATTGTCTCTAGGCATGCTGGGAGATGCGTATGTTGTCGCTTCTGAAACGTGTGCGTTCGACGTAGTTGGTGCCACATACGTGCGTGACGTTCAGCCGGGAGAACTTTTGATTATTAATGAAGATGGATTAACGGTTGATACATTCTCAACTTCCGTACAACGCTCCATGTGTTCGATGGAATATATTTATTTTTCAAGACCAGACAGCAACATTGAAGGAATAAACGTTCATGCGGCTCGTAAAAGCCTCGGAAAAAAGATGTATGAAGAAGCACCGATTGAAGCGGATGTCGTAACAGGTGTGCCTGATTCTAGTATCTCAGCTGCGATCGGTTATGCGGAAGCATCTGGTATTCCGTATGAAATCGGTTTGATCAAAAACCGTTATGTTGGCCGTACGTTCATTCAGCCTTCTCAAGAGCTTCGCGAACTTGGGGTAAAGATGAAGCTTTCGCCCGTTCGTGGAATCGTAGAAGGCAAGCGCGTCGTGATGGTCGATGATTCAATCGTACGTGGGACGACGAGCCGCCGTATTGTTAAGATGTTGCGTGCCGCTGGCGCTACAGAGGTTCATGTACGCATAACAGCACCGCCGATTGCCCATCCATGCTACTACGGCATTGATACGTCAGAACGCGCTGAACTTATCGCTGCGAAGCATTCCGTTGATGAGATCCGTGAAATTATCGGTGCGGATTCACTATCGTTTATTTCGGTAGAAGGGCTGATGGAAGGAATCGGACGTTCCAATGCTGAGCCAAACTGCGGCCAATGTTTAGCATGCTTTACAGGACGATATCCAACAGAAATTTACCCAGATACAGTTTTACCATATGAGAAAGAGCTTGTTTAAAGGGGGAGAAGACGATGGCAGAAGCATATAAGCAAGCAGGAGTGAACATCGAAGCAGGATATGAAGCGGTGAATCGCATCAAGAAGCACGCGCTCCGAACAAAACGTCCAGAAGTGCTGGCAGGACTCGGTGGATTTGGTGCGATGTTTGATCTTTCCGGATTCTCACATAAAGAGCCCGTGCTCGTTTCGGGAACAGATGGTGTAGGGACAAAATTGATGCTCGCATTTGCTGCTGATAAGCACGACACGATTGGTGTGGATGCCGTTGCCATGTGCGTAAACGACATCGTAGCGCAAGGAGCGGAGCCGCTTTATTTCCTGGACTATATTGCTTGCGGCACACTTCACCCTGAGAAGATTGAGCAGATTGTAAAAGGTATTGCAGATGGCTGTGAGCAAGCGGGATGCGCGCTAATCGGCGGAGAAACTGCAGAGATGCCTGGCATGTATAACAGTGAAGAGTATGATCTTGCTGGATTTACCGTTGGAATAGCCGAGAAATCAAAGCTCATAAACGGGTCTTCTATTAGCGAGAATGACGTATTGATCGGGCTTGCTTCGAACGGACTTCATTCAAATGGTTTTTCACTTGTTCGTAAAGTCTTATTTGAGAACGCTGGTCTTGATTTGAATGAACATGTTGAATCTTTTTCTAAAACGCTTGGTGAAGAGCTTTTAACGCCAACACGCATTTATGTAAAACCGTTGCTTGAAGTGTTTAATCAGTTTGAAGTGAACGGAGTCGCTCACATTACAGGCGGCGGTTTTATTGAAAACATTCCTCGTATGCTGCCTGAAGGTCTTGCTGCTGAAGTAGATTATGGCTCATGGCCGGTTCCTGCTATCTTTGATCTGATTGAGGAAAAAGGGAACTTGACGCGTAAAGAGATGTTTACAACGTTTAACATGGGAATTGGTATGGTGCTCTCGGTTTCAGAAGAAAATATGCTTCCGATCATCCGTCTTTTAGAAGAAACAGGCGAAAAACCTTACATCATTGGGCGCGTTAAACAAGGTGAAGGTGTGATCTTTGGCGGAGGAAGTATCGAATGAGAAAAATAGCTGTATTTGCTTCTGGAAGCGGAAGTAACTTTCAAGCCCTTGCGGATGCGGTTGAAGCAGGAGAGCTTCAAGCGGATATTCAGCTTTTAGTGTGTGATAAGCCAGGCGCAAAAGTGGTGGACCGTGCACGCAAGCTGCAGATTCCTATTTTTACGTTCATGCCAAAAACCTTTGCAACAAAAGCTGACTTCGAAAAAGAAATCGTAAGTGAGCTGCAAGCGTATGGTGTGGAATTCATCGTATTGGCAGGTTATATGCGACTGATTGGCGAGGTTTTATTAGGTGCTTATGAAGGCAAAATCGTCAATATCCACCCATCCTATCTGCCTGCTTTTCCTGGTAAGAATGCTGTAGGACAGGCGCTTGAAGCGAATGTTGCAGAAACAGGTGTAACCGTTCATTATGTAGACAGTGGGATGGACACAGGACCGATCATCGAACAAGTGAAGATTCCTGTGTTGCCTGGAGATACAGAGGAAACGCTGCAGCAGCGTATACAGAAAGCAGAACATCAATTGTACCCAGCCATCATTAACAAACTATTACAAAAAGACACCGTAGGAGGCATCGTACGATGAGCATCAAACGAGCACTCATTTCAGTATCAAACAAAGAAGGATTACTTCCTTTTGCAGAAAAACTAGCAAGTCATGGGGTAGAGATCATCTCTACAGGCGGAACAAAGAAAACTTTAGAAGACGCTGGTATCCCTGTAATCGGCATTTCTGAAGTGACTGGATTTCCTGAGATCATGGACGGACGTGTAAAAACGTTGCATCCCAAAATTCATGGGGTTTACTCGCTGTCCGCGATAATGAGACACATCAAACAGCGATGCAAGAAAATGAGATCTCTCCGATCGATCTTGTTGTCGTGAACCTTTATCCGTTTAAAGAAACGATTGCAAAAGAAGACACAACATTTTCTGATGCGATTGAAAACATTGATATCGGCGGACCAAGTATGCTTCGTTCAGCAGCGAAAAATCATGCATTTGTAACGGTTGTGGTAGATCCAAAAGATTATGAGACGGTAGCGGGTGAGCTTGATAGTGCAGGTGCAGTAAGTGAAGAGACGCGCCGTAGACTTGCAGCGAAAACATTCCGTCATACTGCAGCTTATGATGCGTTAATTGCAGAATACTTAACAACTGCTGTAGAAGAAGAGCATCCAGAATCGTTCACAGTAACGTATGAAAAGAAGCAAGATCTTCGTTATGGGGAGAACCCTCATCAAAAAGCAGCTTTTACTCGACGCCACTTAAGAACACACTTTCTTTAACTGATGCTGAACAGCTTCACGGTAAAGAGCTTTCTTACAACAACATTAATGATGCTGATGCAGCACTTTCTATCGTAAAAGAGTTCGTAGACCCTGCAGTTGTTGCCGTTAAGCATATGAATCCATGTGGAGTGGGAACGGGCACGACCATTCTTGAAGCATACACGCGTGCTTTTGAAGCGGACCCTGTTTCGATCTTCGGAGGAATCATCGCGGCCAACACAGAAGTGGACGCAGAAACGGCTCAGAAGTTAAGCGAAATCTTCCTTGAGATCATTATTGCTCCTTCGTTTACAGAAGAGGCGCTCGCGATCTTAACGAAAAAGAAGAACATCCGTCTATTAAAACTAGATTTTACAGAAGGAAAAGGAATCTCGAAAAAAATCACAACGGTTTCTGGCGGCATGCTTGTACAGGATGAAGATGTGTTCGGATTAGACGATGCGAACGTGACGATTCCTACAAAACGTCAACCAACTGAGCAAGAGTGGAAAGATTTGAAGCTTGCGTGGAAAGTTGTAAAACACGTTAAATCAAACGCCATTGTTTTAGCGAAGAATGAAATGACGGTAGGCGTTGGTGCAGGTCAGATGAACCGTGTTGGGGCAGCTAAAATCGCCATCGAACAAGCAGGCGATCGCGCACAAGGTTCTGCATTAGGATCAGATGCTTTCTTCCCAATGGATGACACGGTAGAAGCAGCGGCACGCGCTGGAGTAACAGCAATCATCCAGCCAGGCGGATCCATTAAGGATGAAGATTCAATCAAGAAAGCAGACGAACACGGCATTACGATGGTGTTTACAGGGGTAAGACACTTTAAGCATTAATTCTTACAGAAGGTTAGCTGAAAGTAGTTGATTTCCGCTCCAGGGTGCACGCTTTCCATGGGGCGAACGGTGAGCCTCCTGCCGCTTTGCGCCGTTAGGAGTCTCCACCTGACCGCTTCAAGGTTGTCTCTCTGCTTCTGCGTCTACAAATTTATGCTAACGAAGTGACTTCCTCGTCGCATGCCTTGCGAGAAGATTCTCATGTGGCAGGCAGGCAACCTTCCGCTACAATCAGCTTGCTAGAAGAAGAAAAGAAAACGCCTTAGAAGCAAAAAAATTTTAGAATAGAGCTTTTTCTTTTCTTCGAAGATGGGTTGAATGGAGTGCAAGGTGCGAGACTCCTGCGGGACAGGTAGGCAGGAGAGACACTTATACTTGAAACGTACGAATGTGGCTCACCGCCTGCCCCGCGGAAAGCGAGTACCTGTAACGGAGATCAACAGCTTTCAAAGACTACATGAAAACACTGTTAAAAAGGAGGTAGCATCCATGAAAGTTCTTGTAATTGGCAAAGGTGGGCGTGAGCATGCACTCGTGTGGAAGTTTGCGAACAGCCCTAGTGTCACTCAAGTGTTTGCTGCGCCAGGAAACCCAGGCATGGCGGAACAAGCAACGTGTGTTTCCATAAAAGAAAACGACATAGAAGGGCTTGTGTCTTTTGCTAAATCAAACGAAATCGGATTAACATTCGTTGGACCTGAAGTACCTTTACTAGAAGGCATCGTAGATCGTTTTCAAGAAGCTGGTCTTGCGATATTTGGTCCGTCAAAAGCGGCAGCGCAGATCGAAGGCTCAAAATCGTTTGCGAAAAACCTCATGAAAAAGTATGGTATTCCAACGGCATCTTCAGAAACGTTTACGAACTATGATGAAGCACTTACTTACGTTCAAGAAAAAGGCGCTCCAATCGTACTAAAAGCAGACGGGCTTGCGGCAGGTAAAGGCGTTATAGTAGCAACAACACTGCAAGAAGCTGAAGAAGGGCTTTACGAATTGATGGTAGACAAGCGTTTTGGCGCGGCGAGCGAAAAAGTCGTCGTTGAAGAATTTCTTGAAGGTGAAGAGTTTTCATTAATGTCATTCGTACATGATGAAATCGTGCTTCCGATGGAAATCGCTCAAGATCATAAACGTGCATATGACGGTGACAAAGGTCCGAACACAGGGGGAATGGGGGCATATTCTCCTGTGCCGCAAATTCCAGAATCCGCTGTCCAAAAGGCAATTCTAGAGATTGTCGAGCCAACGGTTTCTGCGATGAGGCAAGAAGGTACACCGTTTACTGGTATTCTTTATGCAGGGTTGATTTTAACAAAAGAAGGTCCAAAGGTGATTGAGTTTAATGCGCGTTTTGGTGATCCTGAAACACAGGTCATCTTACCGCGGTTAGAAAACGATCTAGCAGAGCTGCTTTTATCATTGTTAGACAGCAAAAAGCCGGAACTTCAATGGTCCGAAGAATCCGTACTTGGAGTTGTTCTAGCTTCTAATGGATATCCTGTTTCGTCCTCTGAACCTCAAGTGATCAAAGGACTTCAAAACATGCAGGGCGAAACGAGCGTGTTTCATGCAGGCACGAAGTTTGCGGATGATTCTCTACAAACAGATGGCGGCAGAGTGCTATTAGTCGCTTCTAAAGGAAAATCACTAAGTGAAGCACAGGAAAAGGTTTACGCTGAAATGGAGAAAATAGCGTGCGAAGGATCTTTCTACCGCAAAGATATCGGGTTTAAAGCTATTTCACACGTTTCTTCTTAATAAAAACATACGAGATGGCGATGATCCCGCCAATGAGCAAGATATAAAGAAAGGCAGTATCCATTAAATATTCTGAGCTCATGGTGCTGCTAACCTCCTTATTAGAGTTTTTGGCTGACGAACTTCGGACTTCATTTTCCGTTGTTTCGTCAGCCTTCTTTTATTGGATTAGGATGCGATGTTGCTGAATCTGTGTTTGGGGCGGCTGTTGGTGTTAGTTTAGGCGGCTGGATGATGGACAATGGTTTCCAGCGTCGTAACAGCTGCATGCCAACAAAGATCGCAACACCAGCTACAGCGTAAGTGACATAGGGTCCTGCACTTTTTCCGCCATCTGCAAATTCAAACAATTTGCCTCCTAGAGAGTTTCCGATCGCTTCACCGATGCCAGTAAAAACACTTGCTAATCCGAAGAACATCCCAAGGAACCGAGCAGCTGCAAGCTGGGATATAGAAGTATCCAGGGTCGGCATGATCAGCATCTCACCTGTAATGAAGATAAGGCCGGTAAATACGAAGAAAAACAGCGTGTTCGCAAAGTACAAACTTCCAAGTGAAAAGCCTATGCAGATCGTACCTAACCCAACAGCTGTTAATGGATGAATGTTTCGGATAATATTTTTGGTTATGAGCGTTTGCACCAAGATTACGGTAATGCTGTTGATGGTCCAGATGATGCTGATATCTTTTCCGTTCGCTAACACATTTTCAGCACGAAGCGGAAGCACTAATGCGAATTGAACGTAAAGTGCCCAAACAAAGATCGTTGCGATAACAAACATGAGAAAGGGAATGTTTTTTAAAGCTTGCCGGTACTCACTCCACTTCACTTCACCGCAATTCTCATCCCCGCATCCCGGCGGCAAAAAGAACCAGCTGATGATACTCGCGCCTAAATAAATAACAGCTGCCGTTATAAAAATGAGCCTCGAATTATCCGTAAACAAAGCAAACACGGTTAAACCAGCAATCGCCATGCCAATATTGGCGAAAATGCCACGAAGTGAAAAAGCTGTGGACCTCATATCTGCTTTTACGAGTGACGAAATAAAAGCTTTAGTGGAGGGTGCGTTTAGCCCAAGACCTAATCCGCTGATTGCTGCAGTTAACAGAATGAGTGAATAAGTTGAAAAATAAGCGAAACCAATTAGTCCACCTGCACGTATAAGAGCTCCGAGTGCGATGATAAAACGTCTGCCAGTCCGGTCAGCGAATACACCTCCGACCACACTACCGACCTGCATGAAAACGGAGATGACAGCTAACGTAAATCCGATCTGTGCCGCGGTTAATCCCGTTTCCACTTTTAAAAGGATAGGCAATACAGGTAGAACAAGATAAGAGCCAAGATGGGTAATAAAGACAACGACCAATAAACTAAGAAGCGGTTTGTTGCCTTTTAAAATAGAATGAGTCGGCATAATGTGCCTCCTTCCCATTAAGAAGGATTAAACGGTGAACCTTCTTTTGCGATATTTCCTAGATCCATATCGTTCATTTCTTTGCTTTTGTGAAGTAGATCTGTCATCGGGCAGTAGCGAACGATACCTTCTGCTACTTTCATAGCCGCAAGTAAAATCATTAAAATATACGATTCTTTGTATGGCTTACGTGTAAGTTTTGCGGTATAAACCGATAGCAGTGTTAAGCCGGCGATAATCCGAATCATGCTGTTAACTAAACCAATATTTTGTCTCATAAGTATACTCCTTTCGAATTTCACCAATTTGCTTGATGAATATGGTATTCTTGAAAAAACGAAATTTTCAGAGAAGACAGGTGATCCAACATGAACCAACACATCGCGTTTTGGACAAAAGCGCAAATGCGCAAACAAGTGGCTGTCATTCAAGGTGAACTGGCACCGTCACTTGTCTTAACAAACGCTGTTTATTTAAACACAGCCCTTAAAAAATGGGTAAAGGCAAATATTTGGATACTTCAAGACCGTATTATCTATGTGGGTGATAAGCTGCCTGCAAAAGACTCCGGAACGGAATTTACTGATCTCGAAGGCAAGTTTGTTGTGCCGGGTTATATTGAACCGCATTGTCATCCGTTTCAACTTTATAATCCCCAGTCGCTCTCCCGATATGCATTGCAACGCGGGACGTCTGTATTTTTAGCAGATAACTTTATGCTGCTTTTTGAAATGAGTATTTCGAAAGCGCTTTCTTTTATGGAGGACGTGAACGAACTGCCGTCTAATTTCTTCTGGTGGTGTCGATATGACGCGCAAACTGAGCTTTTAGAAGAAGAGAATTATTTCTCTGAAAAATCGGTAAGACAGCTGCTTGAAAGCCCATATGTTCTCCAAGGAGGAGAGTTAACGAGCTGGCCGCGCGTACTGCAGGGTGATGATACCTTGCTTCACTGGATGCTGAAGACGAAGAAAGCGGGTAAAAAGATCGAAGGACATCTGCCCGGAGCATCTGAAAAAACATTAACGGCGATGACTTTGCTCGGTGTAGATTGCGATCATGAGGCGATGACGGGTACGGAAGTAATGGACCGATTGAATGCTGGGCTTCAGGTATCCCTTCGCTATTCATCCATTCGTCCAGATCTGCCTAAACTTTTGCGTCAGATGAAAGAGGAAGGCATCACGAACTTTGAACGAATCTTTTTCACAACAGACGGTTCAACTCCAGCGTTTTATGAAGAAGGCGTTACTGATAAAATGCTTGAGATCGCACTTGAAGCAGGAATCGATCCAGTTGATGCGTATATGATGGTTTCGTATAATATTGCGCGATATTACGGCTTGGATCATCTTTTTGGAATGATTGCTCCAGGGCGTGTGGCACATTTAAATATTTTAGATGATCCTAGAAATCCACTTCCGGTATCTGTTTTGGCTAAAGGAAAATGGATGAAACAAAACGGCGAGGATGTTAGTGAAGACAAAGATTTCGCGTTTGATTGGGAAGGGCATGGCATACGAAAAAGAGAGATCAATTGGGATCTTCATGACGAGGACTTTCAGTTTTCAGGTCTTGTTGGAATAGAAATGTACAATAGTGTCATCACTCGGCCATATAATGTATCGATCAATCCTTTTTCTGAAGAAATTAACGAAGAATCGGATGAGTGCTTCTTAATGCTGATCGATAAAGATGGAAAGTGGAGAACGAACACCATCGTAAAAGGTTTTGCTAAAAATCTGTATGGCTTTGCGAGCTCCTATTCCAACACAGGAGATCTGCTCATAATTGGAAAGAGCAAAAAAGATATGGCAGTGGCGTTCGAGCGATTGAAAGAGGTCGGCGGGGGCATCGTACTTGCTGAGAAGGGCGAAATCGTGGCTGAAATAAAACTTCCGTTAGCGGGAGGAATGTCGAATCTTGGTATAGAAGAACTAGTACAAGAAGAAAAAAGGCTGACGAATGCCCTAAGAGAGCGTGGATATCAGTACGAAGATCCGATTTATTCTCTTCTGTTCTTTTCTTCCACACACTTGCCATACATCCGCATTACGCAAAGAGGCATTTACGATGTTAAAAAGAAAGGGTTACTCTTTCCTTCGATTATGCGTTAATATAGAAAAGGATTGGGCAAAATAATACGATACAAAGGTAGTGAGCCCAATGAAAAAGTGGTACATCATCTTGATGGCGATGATCACGGTATTAACGCTGTCTGCATGTAAAGACGCAAGAGATAAAGTATTAGAAGACGGTAAAGTAGATAAAGCTGAGGCATCTGATTCAAAAAAGAAGAAACCTACTCTTCTGTATTTCCGCTGACTGGCTTAGGAACGAATGACGAGGTCGACCACCGGGCGATTGCTGTTATGGTGAACAACCACTCGAAAGCAAGACCTCAATCAGGACTTCATAAAGCAGACATTGTGTACGAAGTATTAGCTGAGGGAGAACTCACTCGTTTTCTAGCTATTTTCCAAAGTGAAATGCCGGACGTGGTAGGTCCTGTTCGGAGCGCAAGAGATTATTATATTGAACTCTCTGAAGGGTATAACTCGTTATTCGTAGCACACGGGTTTAGTCCAGAAGCGAAAGAGATTCTTTATAGCGGCAGAGTCGATCATTTGAACGGAATGGACTATGACGGCAGTCTCTTTAAACGAGCTGATTTTAGAAAAGCGCCTCACAACTCTTACATCACCTATGAAAATATCGAAAAAGGAATGAAGAAAATCGGTGCTGAGAATTCAGATGACCTCGATATGCTTCCATTTCTTACGGTTAAGAGTGCTTCAGATATAGAGGGAACACAAGTGGATGAAGTAACGATTTCGTATAAAGGCGGAGAAACGGTAGGTTTTACGTACTCTGATAAAAAGAAGACGTACGCGAGAAGCAGCAACAATGAACCGACTATAGATCGCGAAACCGAAACGCCAATCACTGTAAGCAATGTATTTATTGTTGAAGCGGCCCACCGGGTAATCGATGATGCCGGCAGACGTGAGATCAACTTAACGTCAGGCGGAGATGCTATTCTGATTCAGAACGGTGTCGCACAAAACATTTCGTGGAAAAACGAAAACGGAAAAATCGTTCCGGACGGCGGAGCGTTTGTTCCAGGTAAAACATGGATCAACATTGTACCGAGTGGAATGGCAAATTCGGTTAAGATGCAATAAAAAAGGAGTGCATGTTACATGCAAATTGATAAACTGCGAGGAAAAGCGCTAGATCAGTTGTTTGAATCTGTTCTATCGCTAAAGGATATGGAAGAATGCTATCGTTTCTTTGATGATCTTTGTACGATGAACGAGATTCAATCTCTGGCGCAAAGACTTGAAGTAGCACGTATGCTGCGCGAAGGAAAGACCTATCACAAGATCGAGGGTGAAACGGGTGCGAGTACAGCAACGATCTCACGCGTAAAGCGTTGTCTGAATTTCGGAAACGACGCTTATGCGATGGTGCTGGATCGTGTTCATGAAGAGGAAGAAGCGAAATAAATGAGCGGAAAACCTGCCTGGTGGCGGGTTTTTTATTTGGGTGGGCAGTGTAACGTGTGTCGATAGGTGTCGAGGATTGTAGACTTGTCGATATATATACCATACTCGTCAAATTAAGGTGAGTATTTGTCAAATTATCCAGCAAACTTGGGAAATTATTCGTATAATTCGTCATAATAATTGAGTTGACTTTACGCTCTTTACAATTTATAGTTGTATGTACAAACAACAAAACAAAATAATCGTAAAAGAGGTGCTACAAATGCCCGAAAAATATTTAGAAAACTGCCTTTATTTTACCGTGAACAAGCTTTCTCGCGTTATTACAAAAATGGCAGAGGAATCGTTCAGGCCGACTGGGATTTCGCCTACGCATGGTTTTTTAATGATGCTCGTTAACAACAAACCGGGAATTTCACAATCGGAATTGGCAGAAGAACTTCATATGACACCAAGTACGATTACACGATTTGTTGACAAGCTTGTCGTTAAAGGACTTGCAGAACGCAAAGTGCAAGGGAAGATGTCACACATTCATCCGACACCAGCAGGCATCGAGATCCAAATAGAACTCGAGAAAGCGTGGAAGAATTTATTCCGAAACTACTCTGATATTTTAGGAGAAGAAGAAGGAAAAGCACTAACAAAAGCTACGCATCTTGCAGCAGGGCAGCTCGATTCTTAAATGAGCTCTCTTTTACACTTATAGTTGTTTGTACAAGCAAATGAAGTAACCTATAAATAATAATGCTCTTTTCAAACAGATTGTTGCTTCTTAATTTTTTTGTTTACTTTCTTCACTGACAAGTTGATTAGAGTGGAAGGTGCGAGACTCCTCGAAAATTGAACTTTAAATTTTCAGTGAAACGTCCGAATGTGGCTTACCGCCTGCCCCGCGGAAAGCGAGCAGCCTGGAGCGGAGATCAACTGCTTTCAAGAGCAACCATGTATCTGTATTCGAAAAAGCCGAATAAAAAGAAGATCTATCAATGAAAAAAACATTAGTCATTATCGCTCATCCCAATCTTGAAACATCTACGGTTAACAAAAGATGGGCTGAAAAAATCGAGAAGCAAGAGAATGTAACAGTACGCAAACTTTATGATCTATATCCGGATGGAAAAGTAAATGTGGAAGAAGAGCAGCGTATGTTGCTTCAGCACGATCGTATCGTATTCCAGTTTCCGTTTTACTGGTACAGCTCACCATCTCTATTAAAAGAATGGCAAGATGCCGTGCTTTTATATGGATGGGCATATGGTCCTGGCGGAGATTCACTTCACGGAAAAGAGTTAGTGATCGCGATTTCAACGGGAGGCCCAGACTTCTCATATCAAGCGGGAGGGTTCAATTACTATACGATCAGCGAACTGCTGCGTCCGTTTCAAGCAACTTCTAACTTGATCGGAACTCGTTATATCGCTCCATTCGTTTTCCATAGCGCGATTCGTGCGTCAGAGGAAGCTGTTGAACAAAGCACACAGAATTATATCTCTCACGTTTTAAATCCTGAAATTTAATGAAATTCATTCTTCATCAAGCTCATCTGGACTTGGTCGCGGCAATTTCCGCGAATCCATTCAGCCTGCCGGACAACGCCTTCTGCCTGAAAGCCGAGCCGGCGGGCGAGCTTGATGCTTTTTTCATTCTGAACCGCTGCCCGGAGCTCCACGCGATTCAGCATTAACGTATAATACGCATACATAAGCATTCCTCTTACCGCACGCTGAGCAATTCCATGCCCCTCAAACCCTGCACCGACCCAATACCCGAGCATGCCGGACTGGTTGTGCCATTTTATATCATACAAAGCGACTGAACCTGCTACTTGTCCGCGATACCAAATAAACAGAACAACATCGGTCTGTTCTTTCATCTTTTTGTTAACCGTTTTAATAAATTGTTTCATCTCACCGTTTGACTGTGTATAATCCACCCAGCTGATCCACGGGCCTAAATGCTGACGTGAAAGCTCGAGCAGTCTGTAAATGGTATCAGATTCTTTAACGTCTGCTTGTTTTAGCATGATTTCATCGTCAATATGCCACATAAGCACAGGCATTCCTCCCAAAAACGAGTATGAACTTCACAATCTTTCCACATGATGAATCATAGAGTGAGAACTTTATTTTTGATATAATGCAAAAGTACAGAATCGGTCTGTTGTGATAGCAGGCACGGGTTGTTTTAAATAGGAAAGGAAGAACACAATGTTTGATTATCGAAAATGGAAGCATGTGTTTAAGCTTGACCCAGATAAAGAGATCTCTGACCGCGACCTTGAATTGATTTGTGAGAGCGGAACGGATGCTGTTATCGTTGGCGGATCTGAAGGGGTTACACTTGATAATACATTAGACCTTATGTCTCGAATCCGCAGATATGCGGTTCCTTGTGTGCTTGAAGTTTCCAACATTGAATCTCTTACACCAGGGTTCGATTTTTACTATATACCTACCGTATTAAATGCGAAGGATGCTAACTTCATAACAGGTCTTCACACAGAAGCTTTAAAAGAGTTCGGTGACATCATGAACTGGGACGAGATCATTACAGAAGGGTATTGCATTTTGAACCCGAATTGTACGGCAGCAGAACGTTCGAGTGCTGACGCGAGTCTCTCGGCAGATGATGTTGTAGCATATGCCCGCTTGGCCGAAAAAATGTTTAAGCTTCCAATCTTTTATTTGGAATACAGCGGTATGTATGGTGATGTCAATATCGTTAAACAAGTAAAGAACGTGCTAGAAAATGCTGTTCTTTATTATGGAGGCGGAATCACATCTGCAGAACAAGCGGGTGAGATGGCAGAATTCGCTGACACAGTGGTAGTCGGGAACATCATTTATGACGATCTGAACACAGCGATTGAAACAGTTGAAGCCGTTAAGGGTAAAAGTTGATAAAATCTCAAAAATGAGTGAAAATAAAATAAGAATATATGTTCGGGCGGTGAAGTAGAAATGAGTATGCATCAAATGATTGAAAAGCTATTAACAGGACTGAATCCTGAGCAGAAAGCAGCGGTAAAACATACAGACGGGCCATTGTTGTTGATGGCTGGAGCGGGAAGCGGTAAGACGAGAGTGTTAACTCATCGTATTGCTTATTTAATGATGGAAAAAGAAGTGGCGCCATGGAACATCTTGGCGATCACGTTTACGAATAAAGCAGCAAGAGAGATGAAGGAAAGGGTTGCTAAGATCACAGGACCAGTAGCAGAGGAAATCTGGATTTCTACGTTCCACTCCATGTGCGTTCGTATTTTGCGCCGTGACATCGATCGAATCGGAATTAACCGTAACTTTACGATTTTGGATGCGACAGATCAATTGTCTGTTGTAAAAGCCGTATTGAAAGATCTGAACTATGATCCGAAAAAGTACGAGCCTCGTGGCATTTTAAGTGCGATTTCATCTTTGAAAAATGAACTGAAAACGTCAGCGGATTTTGCGAAGGTGGCGAATGGCCATTTTGAAGGTGTTGTTAAAGAAGTTTATGAAGGCTATGAAAAGCGTCTAAGAAAAAATCAGGCTTTAGATTTTGACGACCTGATCATGACGACAATCCAGCTTTTTGCGAAGGTTCCTGAAGTGCTCGAGTTTTATCAGCGTAAGTTTCAATATATTCACGTCGATGAGTATCAAGATACGAACCGCGCGCAATATATGCTTGTTAAGATGCTCGCTGACCGATTCCGCAACCTTTGTGTTGTAGGGGACTCTGATCAGTCGATCTACGGCTGGCGCGGCGCGGATATTGCGAACATTCTATCGTTTGAAAAAGACTACAATGATGCTGAAGTGATTTTATTAGAGCAAAACTATCGTTCTACAAAAAGATTCTTCAGGCTGCAAACAAAGTGATCGAAAACAACATGAACCGAAAGCCAAAGAATCTTTGGACAGACAATACGGATGGCGCTAGCATTACGTACTACCAAGGTGATGATGAGCAGGGCGAGAGCTATTACGTAACAGGCAAGATTCGTGAAGCCGTAACTTCTGGCAAACGTTCTTATAATGACATCGCGATTTTATATAGAACGAACGCCCAGTCCCGTGTTATCGAGGAAGTTTTGATCAAGTCGAACATTCCTTACAACATCGTCGGCGGTACAAAGTTCTATGACAGAAAAGAGATTAAAGATATCTTGGCATACCTGCGTCTTATTTCGAATCCAGACGATGATATTTCGCTTCAGCGTATCGTGAATGTACCGAAACGTGGAATCGGTGCGTCATCTATGGATAAAGTGGCGCAATATGCAGCGAACAATGACCTTTCTATGTATCAAGCACTTCAAGAAGTGGAACAGATCGGCCTTAGTGCTCGTGCAACCAACTCTTTAAGAGAGTTTTCTGAGTTTGTAACGAACTGGACGCGCCAGCAGGAGTACCTTTCTGTGACAGAACTAACAGAAGAAGTGCTAAGCAAGACCGGTTATCGTGACGCACTAAAAGCGGAGAAAACGATTGAAGCTCAAAGCCGTTTAGAGAACATTGATGAATTTATTTCCGTAACGCAAGATTTTGAAAAGAAACAGGAAGACAAATCGCTGATTGCTTTCTTAACAGATCTTGCCCTTGTTGCGGATATCGATAAGCTTGATGAAGATGCAGCAGATGATAAGCCGAAGGAATCGGTCGTGCTTATGACGCTACACTCTGCAAAAGGTTTGGAGTTCCCGGTTGTTTTCTTAATGGGACTTGAAGAAGGGGTCTTCCCGCATAGCCGTGCGCTCTTTGAGGAAAATGAGATGGAAGAAGAACGCAGACTTGCTTACGTTGGGATCACGCGTGCTGAAGAAGAGCTTTTCTTAACAAATGCAAGAATGCGTACCCTTTATGGACGTACGACAACGAATCCGGAATCGCGTTTTATCGCTGAAATTCCAGCCGATTTGATCGAAGCAGAAGTAAAAGAAAAACCTTCAGTTCCTTGGGGTGGCGGTTCTCGCTCAGGAGGTGGATCAACTCCATCCTTTATGGCTCCGAAAAAGAAAATGGTTACACCTGTCTATCAATCTTCTGGCGGGGAAAAACTGGAGTGGAGAGTAGGCGACAAAGTCAAACACCGTAAATGGGAAACAGGAACGGTTGTGAGCATGCGCGGTGAAGGTGATTCACTGGAACTTGATATTGCATTCCCTCAGCCGGTTGGTGTGAAAAGACTGCTTGCTAAATTTGCCCCGATCGAAAAAGCGTAAGAAAAGAAGGAGTGGAACGGGTTGAACGAAGAACATGCGAAGAAACGCATCCTGGAACTCCGGGACATGCTAGAAAAATACAATTACGAATATCACGTACTCGACAAACCGTCTGTACCTGATGCTGAATATGACCAGCTGATGAAAGAGCTGATCGAACTTGAAAACAATCATCCAGAACTCCATGACGAGCATTCGCCTACATCACGTGTAGGCGGTGCTGTTTTGGACTTTTTTGAAAAAGTCGAGCACACCGTACCGATGCTGAGTCTAGGCAATGCCTTTAACGATCAAGATCTGCGCGATTTTGACCGCCGTGTAAGAGATGGCGTTGGCTCTAATGTTTCGTATGTGGCTGAATTGAAGATTGACGGATTAGCCGTGTCACTTACTTATGAAGACGGCCGTTTCATTCGAGGCGCTACGCGTGGCGACGGCACAATCGGTGAAGACATTACGAATAATTTAAAAACGATTCGCTCTATCCCGTTTAAGCTGAAAGACCCAGTGAGGCTTGAAGTGCGCGGTGAGGCGTTCATGCCGAAAAAGTCTTTTCAAAAGCTGAATGCCCACAGAGAAGAAGAAGGTCAAGAGCTTTTTGCGAATCCAAGAAATGCAGCAGCTGGTTCATTGCGTCAGCTTGATCCGAAAATTGCTGCAAGCCGTAACCTCGACATTTTCCTTTATGGTGTTGGAAAGCTTGAAGGTCACTCGGTCGATTCACATGACGAAAACTTAACGTACTTAAGTCACTTAGGTTTTAAAACAAATCCTGAGTGGAAAAAGTGTGGGAATATTGAAGAAGTCATTGAGTATGTGAACAGCTGGCAAGAGAAACGCCCAGATCTTCCATATGAGATTGATGGAATTGTGATTAAAGTAAATTCTTTGTATCAGCAAGAGGAACTAGGGTTTACAGCGAAGAACCCGCGTTGGGCGATCGCATATAAGTTTCCTGCTGAAGAAGTCGTTACAAAGCTTGAAGGAATCGAGTTGAATGTCGGCCGAACAGGTGTAGTGACACCGACGGCATTGCTGCAGCCGGTTTTAGTAGCGGGAACGACAGTCAAGCGTGCTTCCTTACATAATGAAGACTTGATTCGCGAAAAAGATATCAAGATCGGTGATTATGTAGTTGTGAAAAAGCGGGCGACATCATTCCAGAAGTCGTAAATGTGATTACTGAACGCCGTACGGGTGATGAAACTGATTTTAATATGCCGACTGAATGTCCAGAGTGTGAAAGCAAACTCGAGCGATTAGACGGTGAAGTGGCTTTGCGATGCTTAAATCCGCAGTGTCCGGCACAAATTCGTGAAGGGTTTATCCACTTTGTTTCCCGCAACGCGATGAACATTGACGGACTTGGTGAAAAGGTAGTCGCGCAGCTATTTAAGGAAAAATTAATTGAGAACTTTGCAGATTTATTCAAGCTAGAGCGTGATAAACTGTTAGAATTAGAACGTATGGGTGAAAAGTCAGCTGACAATCTGCTTGCTGCGATTGAAAAATCAAAGGAAAACTCTTTAGAGCGCCTTCTTTTTGGTTTAGGAATCCGTCATGTGGGAGCAAAAGCCGCAAAGACGATCGCACAGCGTTTTGAACACATAGATGGCTTGATGAGTGCTTCTAAAGAAGAACTTTTAGCTGTAGAAGAGATCGGTGAAAAAATGGCTGACTCTATTCAGCTTTACTTCTCAAAGCCTGAAGTAAAAGAACTGATGGAAGAACTGAGGAATCTCGGCATGAACATGGAGTATAAGGGGCCGAAGCTTGTAAAGGTTGAGGATCTAGATACGCCGTTCGCTGGGAAAACTGTTGTGTTAACGGGGAAATTATCGATTTTAACCCGTAATGATGCGAAGGAACAACTAGAGCGCTTAGGAGCGAAAGTGACCGGAAGCGTAAGTAAGAACACAGATATGCTGATTGCTGGTGAAGATGCAGGTTCCAAGCTTGATAAAGCGAAGACGCTTGGCATTGAAATATGGGATGAGCAAAAATTGGTGGACGAGCTTAACAAATAAGATTGGCGAGAGCTAACCAACAATATTAGAGGAGTGTCCGTAATGATGAAACGGGTTGGACTCCTTTTCATAAGCACTGTACTTATTTTGACCGGCTGTTTGGGGAATGATGAGCTGGAAAAAGAAGAAAAGGTCGTGCAAGAAAAGGGAAAAAAGAAGAGAAAGCGATTATTACAGGGGAGATTAACACTGGTGAAAAGTACTATCGAAGTATTTTTCCGTTCGAACCAGGTGGAGCCCGTGGTGTAATCCGCTTCGGTGTTGATAACCGTCTAGATATTAACGAGTTTGAAATGGGCTTAATGCGCATCGCACAAGACACGTTCAACACGGACAAATATTTTTTCCAAGAAGGACAGTTCCTCAATGAGCCAACGGTAACAAACTGGCTAAGAAGAGCTGATGAAGAACCAGGAAAAAGCAAGAGTGAGTTTGACCAAACTGGTCTGAACCCTAAATTAGGTGCAAAAGTGGACCAAGGTGATGGTCAATACGTAGATAAAATGCTTGAAGCAAACAAGAACAACCCTAAGTATCTTTCCTATGTTCTTGAGCATAACTATCTTGTTCAAAGCGGTGACGGAAAAGTAAAACTCGGCGGTGTCGTGATCGGTTTGTCTTTTAACTCAACGTATTATTACAATGTGAACAAAGATAGCTTGATCTATCCTGGTGAAGTAAAGCTTGACCGCGCCAAGGTAAAACAAGAAGCACAGAAAATTGCCGGACAAGTTGCAAGTCGTTTACGTACGGATCCAAAACTAAAGGATGTGCCGATCGTTTTCGCTCTTTATCAAGAAGAAGAGCGTGACTCTGTTACACCAGGAAACTTCTTTGCGTCAGGTGTTGTGAAAAAAGGAAGCAATTCGATCAGCTCGTGGGAAGACGTGGATGAAGACTATTTACTATTCCCGTCAGATACAGCTTCTAAAAAGAAACGAAGCGACTATGAGAAGTTCACGACTTTTAAATCAAAAGTTCAAGAGTACTTCCCGAACTTTATCGGTGTAATCGGAAAAGGATTTTATAAGGACGGAAACTTAGAGCGTATGACGATTGAAATACCCGTTCAGTTCCGCGGTAAAGCAGAAATCATCTCCTTTACTCAGTTTGTTGCGACTTCCGCGCTGGGAGAGCTGCCAAATGTACCAGTAGAAGTGTACATTGGCTCAGCCGTTGATCAACCAGAAGCGCTTATCGTAAAAGATGAAACAACACAAGAAGAGCCATTTGTGCATATTTACCGAAAATAGAGATTTTCAAAACCCGCTGACTTTAAGGTTAGCGGGTTTCTTTGATGTTTTATACAATTGTTGTTTGTAGTGGAGGGGGTATTGAGCGAGGTGTAGTTAGTCTAATTATGTCATCTCGCGGATATATGAGCAAAACTCACGGAAATAAAGCTGGATCTCGCGGGATTAAACTAAAAATTTCAGGAATTATGACTCGAATTTCTTGAATTAATGCCTTGAATACCCTGAGTGGTATGTACACTAGCCTAACATTTCCAAAAAAAATTGAAATTCTAGAACGGAAATCAACCACTTTCAATGTTGTAAAATTAACCTTGGAAAAATATGCTTCTCAAATAACAAAATTCATAATTATTCGGACATTCACCGCAAATTTCACTTCAAATCATACAAAAACATATTAATCATTCATTATAAAGAAAGAAGATGCAAAAAGGGGTCTCAGCCCTTGAAAATAAAGAATTCTGACTATTGTCTGTTTGTTTGAACAAAACGTAATGTTCATGTAGAATGAACGTGGGAAACCCAATAATGAAAACGCTTTAATAGGAGGGGAATTTATTATGACACGTGAATACCGTCATGAACCATTTATGGATTTTTCAGTTCCTGCAAACAAGGAAGCTTACGAAGCAGGCTTGAAGCTTATTAACTCAAAGCTTGGTACAGAGTTTCCACTTGTTATCGGCAGTGAAAAAATCACGACAGATGAGAAGATTGTTTCTATAAATCCAGCTAACAAAGAAGAAGTGATTGGATCTGTTTCTAAAGCGACTCAAGATCATGCTGAGCAAGCGATGCAAGCTGCATTAACAGCCTTCGAATCTTGGAAAAAGTGGGATCCTGAGCACCGCGCGAACATCTTGTTCCGTGCAGCAGCGATCATCCGCCGCCGTAAATATGAATTCTCCGCTATGCTTACAAAAGAAGCAGGTAAGCCATGGAAAGAAGCAGACGCTGACACAGCTGAAGCGATCGACTTTTTAGAATACTATGCACGTCAAGCGATCAAACTTAAAGCTGGACAACCAGTAGTAAGCCGCGATGGCGAAATCAATAAATTTAACTATATTCCACTTGGAGTAGGTATTGTTATCTCTCCATTCAACTTCCCGTTTGCGATCATGGCAGGTACTGCAGCAGCAGCGTTCGTTTCTGGTAACACAGTATTGTTGAAGCCAGCGAACTCAACTCCGGTAATTGCAGCGATGTTCGTTCAAGTAATGGAAGAAGCAGGACTTCCTGCAGGCGTACTTAACTTTGTTCCTGGAAGCGGAGCAGAGATTGGTGACTACCTAGTGGATCACCCGAAAACACGTTTTGTATCATTCACAGGTTCTCGTGAAGTGGGTTGCCGTATCTATGAGCGCGCAGCAAAAGTACACCCTGGCCAAATCTGGTTGAAGCGTGTAATTGCTGAAATGGGCGGAAAAGACACTGTTGTTGTTGACCGTGACGCTGACCTTGAATTAGCAGCTAGCTCAATCGTTTACTCTGCATTCGGATTCTCTGGACAAAAATGTTCTGCTGGATCTCGTGCCGTTATCCACCAAGATGTGTATGACGAAGTTTTAGAAAAAGCTGTAGCTCTTACTAAGACTCTAACAATGGGTAGCCCTGAAGAAGTTGGAACTTACATGGGGCCGGTAATCGACCAAGCTTCTTTCAACAAGATCATGAAGTACATCGAAATCGGAAAAGAAGAAGGCCGTCTGATGACTGGTGGAGAAGGCGACGACTCTAAAGGTTACTTCATCCAGCCAACAATCTTTGCTGACGTTGATGAAAAAGCTCGCTTGATGCAAGAAGAAATCTTTGGACCAGTTGTAGCTGTGTGTAAAGCGCGTGATTTCGATCACATGATGGAAATCGCAAACAACACAGATTACGGTCTAACAGGTGCACTTCTTTCAAACAACCGTGAGCACATCGAGCGCGCGCGTGAAGAGTTCCACGTAGGTAACTTCTACATCAACCGTGGATGTACAGGTGCTATCGTTGGATATCAGCCATTCGGCGGATTCAACATGTCTGGAACTGACTCAAAAGCTGGTGGCCCAGACTACCTAACACTTCACATGCAAGCAAAAACAACTTCAGAAACACTATAATCGCAAAATGTGTGGCCCTTTCTCGACTGAGAAAGGGTTTTTTTCTGTGGTAATTTCATTTATAAGTCTTCAGCAGAATTTATAAGTCTTGAAAAAATTTATAAGTCTTCAAACTTTTTTATAAGTCCTCAAATAAATTTATAAGTCTTCACACAATCTGCAAACAAAAAATGGATTATACACCCTCCTTCAGGAAAAGTTAATCGTATAACGATATGGAAGCAGGTGTGAAAATGTCAAAAGATAAAGAGCAAAAGAAAGTCGATTTGGATGAAACGATGCCGCATCAGATCAGCTCCCCGGACTTCAAAGAAACGGGTATGAAGATGCAGGCGCCATTCGTAAACGAACATGGCGTAGTAATCGGAGACAGCTTCTACGATTCAGAAAATTCTCCTCTGAACAACTGGAGCAAGGATACGGATCCAGAAATCATGGCTGGTGAAGAGTGGGTGCATCCTACGAACGATATCGGCTGGAACACGAACATGAACCGCGATCTGATCGAAAAGAAGGCTCCGCCGAAAGAAGGCATGCTCCGGCATCCCACAAAAGATTCGAGCTACGGAAAAGACTAAAAACATTCGGTCAATCAACCGGGTGTTTTTCTTTTGGTGTTCAACACTATGTAGTAAGATGAACATAACAAATAAGGAGGTAACAAACATGGCATATTTCGCAGCGATTTTACATATGGAAAAACCGGAACTTAACCAAGAATTCCGTCAGGAGCACCTTGATTACCTAGCGGAACTTGTGGCACAAGATAAGGTTCATTTAAAAGGACCATTCTTAGACGGAGCAGGCGGTATGGTGGTTTACAAAGCAGAGACATTAGACGAAGCTCAAAACTTGGCACAAGAAGATCCTTACGTAAAAGAAGGAGTGCGCCGCTTAGAACTTCATGAGTGGGGAATTTAAGGGTCAGTTCAGTAGGAATTGTATCCGGTTAAGAAAGGATCTACGTTATGTAGATTCTTTCTTCATTTATTAGCATCATAAAACCCTAATTTCTCCCTATTATCATCTCAAAATAACTCAATTCCGTGAATCTTCCGTCCTCAAGTTGCTTACAGGGCAAGCTTTTTGTTATCATCAGAATAATACTTTTCGTATAAGAAGTCTTGGAGGTGGCATGCTTGTCTCGAATTTCGAAAGATCAAGTGAAACACGTGGCGCATTTAGCCAGGTTAGCCGTTACGGAAGAAGAAGCCGAACTGCTTACCGAACAATTAGATAAAATTATCGGGTTTGCCGAAGAATTGAACGAACTTGACACAGATAACGTGGAGCCGACTACACACGTATTGGAACTAAAAAATGTCCTTCGTGAAGATGAAGTGAGAAATTCTGTATCAGTGGATGAGGCGATGAAAAATGCGCCGGCACAAAAGGACGGCCAGTTTAAAGTTCCGAACATTTTGGAGTAGGAGGAAACACCGCGTATGTCGATTTTAGATAAAAAGATTTCAGAACTGCATCAGTTATTACATACGAAAGAACTTAGTGTAACTGACATTGTGGATGCTACGTTTGACCGTATTCATCAAGTGGATGGCAAGGTTAAAGCATTTTTAACATTAAATGAAGAATACAGCCGCATTAAGGCTAAACAATTAGATGAGAAGCTTGTTTCCGGTGCTGACAGAGGACTGCTCTTTGGTATGCCGATCGGAATCAAGGATAACATCGTAACAAAAGGGATTCGTACAACATGTGCGTCCCGAATTTTAGAAAACTTTGAACCGATCTATGATGCAACCGTAGTCGAACGCCTAAATCAAGCAGATACGATTACGATCGGAAAATTGAACATGGATGAGTTTGCGATGGGATCATCAAACGAAAACTCAGGTTTCCACCCAACGCATAACCCTTGGGACCTTTCTTGTGTGCCGGGCGGTTCTTCAGGTGCGTCTGCGGCATCCGTTTCAGCAGGAGAAGTTCTTTTCTCGCTAGGCTCTGATACGGGTGGATCAATCCGTCAGCCAGCTGCATTCTGCGGTGTTGTTGGATTAAAGCCAACGTACGGCTTAGTTTCACGTTATGGTTTAGTTGCGTTTGCGTCTTCACTAGACCAAATTGGACCTGTAACGCGCAACGTTGAAGACAATGCCTACTTGCTGCAAGCGATCGCAGGCAACGACCCGATGGATTCTACATCTGCAAAAGTGGATATTCCGGATTATCTCGCTTCTTTTACAGGTGATGTAAAAGGACTTAAAATTGCTGTGCCAAAAGAGTACCTTGGTGAAGGTGTGGAACCGGGCGTGAAAGAACGCATTATGGAAGCGTTGAAGGTGCTTGAAGGTCTTGGAGCGACATGGGAAGAAGTATCTCTGCCGCACTCGCGTTATGCACTTGCGACTTACTACTTGTTGTCTTCGTCTGAGGCATCTGCTAACCTTTCACGCTTTGATGGAGTTCGTTACGGATTGCGTTCGGACAATAGCGATAACTTGATTGAAATGTACAAGCAGTCCAGAAGTGAAGGGTTTGGTGAGGAAGTAAAACGCCGCATCATGCTTGGAACGTTTGCGTTAAGCTCTGGCTACTATGACGCTTATTATAAAAAAGCACAAAAAGTTCGTACGCTCATTAAAGAAGACTTTACGAACATTTTTGAAAAATACGACGTGATTATCGGACCAACAACGCCATCTGCATCATTCAAATGCGGTTCTATGACAAAAGATCCGTTAACGATGTACATGAACGATATCTTAACGATTCCAGTTAACTTAGCTGGCGTTCCCGCGATCTCAGTACCGTGCGGATTCTCTGATGGACTGCCGATCGGTCTTCAGATTATCGGAAAGCATTTTGACGAGAGCACGATTTATCGCGTAGCACATGCATTTGAGCAAGCAACAGATCATCACACAGAAAAGCCGAAGCTGTAGGGGGTGCAGAAAATGAGCGAATTTGAAACGATAATTGGATTAGAAGTACACGTAGAATTAAAAACAAACACTAAGATTTTCTGCGGCTGTTCTACAAACTTTGGTGCACCGCCGAACACGAATGTGTGTCCGATCTGCTTAGGACATCCGGGGGTGTTGCCTGTTGTGAACCATCAAGCTGTAGATTTTTCGATGCGTGCTGCACTTGCGCTTAACTGCGAAATTAATAGAGAAACAAAATTTGACCGTAAAAACTACTTTTATCCAGACAATCCGAAAGCGTATCAAGTGTCGCAGTTTGATAAGCCGATCGGTGAAAACGGCTGGATCGAGATCGAAGTGGGCGGAAACAAAAAGAAAATCGGCATCACGCGTATCCATATGGAAGAGGATGCAGGTAAGCTGACGCATACGGCAGACGGATCACTCGTTGACTTGAACCGTCAGGGAACGCCACTTGTTGAGATCGTATCGGAGC
Organism: Fictibacillus sp. EA-CB0309; assembly: GCF_055814265.1. Classification (NCBI taxonomy): domain Bacteria; kingdom Bacillati; phylum Bacillota; class Bacilli; order Caryophanales; family Fictibacillaceae; genus Fictibacillus; species Fictibacillus sp. EA-CB0309. Next base: position 3,881,959 of record NZ_CP169271.1, on the reverse strand, counting down.
CCGATATTCGTACGCCTGAAGAAGCATATGCTTATTTAGAAAAGTTAAAAGCGATCATTCAATACACGGGTGTGTCGGATTGTAAAATGGAAGAAGGTTCGTTGCGCTGTGACGCCAACATTTCTATCCGTCCAGTTGGGCAAGAGAAGTTCGGAACAAAGGCAGAGCTTAAGAACTTGAACTCGTTTGCTTTCGTTCAAAAAGGATTAGAGCATGAAGAGAAGCGTCAGCGTGAAGTGGTTTCAGCTGGAGGAGAGATTCTTCAAGAGACTCGCCGATATGATGAAGCGACGAAAACGACAATCCTGATGCGTGTAAAAGAAGGATCTGACGACTATCGTTACTTCCCTGAGCCTGACCTCGTATCTATTTTTATTGATGAAGAGTGGATGGATCGTGTGAAGTCGGACATTCCAGAACTTCCGGATGCGCGCCAAAAGCGTTATGTTGGTGACTTCGGACTTCCGGAATATGATGCAAAAGTACTTACAATGACAAAAGAAATGGCAGATTTCTTTGAAGCGACGCTCACGGCTGGTGCAGATGCAAAGCAAGCATCCAACTGGATCATGGGTGAAGTGAGTGCTTATCTTAATAACGAAGGCAGAGAGCTCGATCAAACGGCACTAACAGCAGAAGGTCTTGCTGGCATGATTAAGCTGATCGAGAACGGTACAATTTCTAATAAAATTGCGAAGACTGTTTTCAAAGAGTTGATTGAAAACGGTGGCGATGCAGAAAAAATCGTAAAAGAAAAAGGCCTCGTGCAGATCTCAGACGAAGGAGCGATCCGTGAAATCGTCGTGAAGATTCTTGATGCGAACGAACAATCTGTTGCCGACTACAAAGACGGCAAAGAAAAAGCTGTTGGATTCCTAGTCGGTCAAGTAATGAAAGAAACAAAAGGAAAAGCAAATCCGCCGTTAGTCAATAAACTAATCGTTGAAGAACTTAAAAAGAGATAAAACAAAAATCCTCCTGTCTAGTCACGGGAGGATTTTTTGTTTCATCTATAACTCTAAATAATTCCGAAGTAAATATGATATCTGCAGACACTTAGGGTGTTCTTTGATATTTGCAAGTAAACCTTTCACTAGAACCGGGCTTAGGTTTGGTTCTTTAATGTGCTGCTTCAGCAGAACTAAGGATTCGTTCACAGTAAGGTTATCAATTTCTTCAATCTTTTGTTCAATCATTTCGAGTAGCTGTTCTTGAGTTGAATTTTTATTTTCATTCAGCGGTTCGTTGAACGTATGGTAAAGCTCTTCTGTTATAAAAGTGGTCTCAGAATGTTTGGCAAGCAAAGAAGTTTTTTCTGCAAGTGATCGACTTAATCTAGTTAGATCCTGCGGTACGTTAAAGAACAAAAATAAGTGTGAATACGTATGAAAGAAGCCTTTAACACAATAGATCAGATCGAATTTTGTATGAAGGACTTCCTCACCGTATAACCGTTCTAGCATTCCTAATATGATCTTATCGAATAATTTGTCATAGTGATGCATTTTAGAAATGAGTTCTTCGTTAACGGTTTGCGATTGCTCTTTGATAAAAATTTTGGCGAAATCAGAATGCTTTTGAAAGGAATGAAACGCTGCTTTATAAAATTCATTTAAAAGATTTTTATCATTGGTATAATTTTTGACTACATGGTCAATATCTGAGATGAATTCCAGCATAAAGTGATCAATCAGTCCAATGACCAATTCGTCCTTTGACTTGAAAGATAAGTAAAAAGCACCTTTGGAAATACCGGCATGTTCGGTTATTTGTTGTACAGAAGTAGCCTCGAAACCTTGTTTTGCAAAGAGTTCTAGAGCACTTTCCATGATTAATTGTTTCTTACTCATTTTATCGCTCCTAATATATTTCATTGACAAATGACCGACCAGTCATTAGTATAAGTAATTGAGTTTGATAAGTCAATTAGGGGTTGGTGGACTAATGAAAGGTTTAGTTAATTTCGTTCTGATGAATAAATTAGCCGTATGGCTGCTTACCATCATTATAACAGTTTCAGGTATCTATTCAGGGACACGAATGAATATGGAGACGATTCCGGATGTTTCGATTCCTTATTTAATGGTAATGGACGTTTATCCTGGAGCAACTCCTGAGAAAGTGATGGAAGACGTTTCCATGCCAATAGAGAAAGCGGTTGAAGGTCTTGAAGATGTTAAAGCCGTTTATTCTAATTCATATTCAAACATGTCAAATATTCAAGTGGAATATGAATACGGGATAGATATGGATGAAGCAAAGCGTGAATTGCAATCTGCGCTCGATGCGGTCGAGTTGCCCGAAACAGCACAAGAGCCGACAGTGACAGCAATCAGCATGAATATGATGCCAGTCGCTGCACTAAGTGTAAGTAGTACGAAAGAAGATATCGTTGAATTAACTTCAACAGTTGAAGAGATGATTCTTCCAAAAATCGAGAAGATCGATGGTGTTGCATCAGCAAAAATTACTGGTCAGCATATTGAAGAAGTGGACCTTACATATAAAAAAGATAAAATGTCTGAGTATGGTCTAACAGAAGATAAAGTAAAAGAAATGATTCAGGCAAGCAACATGGCAGTCTCCCTAGGACTTTATGAGTTTGAAAAGGGTGAAGAAGCAGTTGCGGTTGATGGTAAGTTCATGACGGCAGATGAATTGAAGAATATGATGATTCCTGTAACACCATCCGCAACAAATCCAACCCCATTTGTAAAGCTTAGTGATATTGCTGATATCAAAACAGTTGGTAAAGTAGAGTCCGTCTCTCGAACAAATGGAGATGAAGCGATCGCGATTCAAATCGTTAAAGAACAGGAAGCAAACACCGTTGATGTCGTAAATGGTGTGAAAGACCTAATTAAAGAAGAGAAATCAAAAGTAGATGGTCTTGTAATCGATGTGTCACTCGACCAAGGAAAACCGATAGAAGATTCAGTTGCAACGATGATTGAAAAAGCCTTATTTGGCGGCTTGATTGCTGTATTAATCATCTTGCTGTTCCTTCGTGATTTTAAATCGACGATTATTTCGATCATCTCTATTCCAGTTTCGATCTTCATGGCGTTAGTGCTCCTTAACTGGATGGATATTACGTTAAACATCATGACGCTAGGAGCAATTACGGTAGCAATTGGACGTGTAATCGATGACTCTATCGTTGTCGTAGAAAATATTTATCGACGATTGCATTTGAGAGAAGAAAAATTAAACGGACGTGCGTTAATACGAGAAGCAACCATTGAGATGTTCAAGCCAATCCTGTCATCAACCCTGGTAACAGTCGCGGTGTTCGCTCCGCTTATCTTTGTGGGTGGTATGGTAGGCGAACTGTTCGCGCCGTTCGCGTTAACGATGACGTTTGCGCTTGGTGCCTCACTGATTGTGGCGATTACCATTGTTCCTGCATTATCACACTTTTTGTTCAGAAAAAGCTGTATGGCGAAAAGACAGAAAGCAGCCATAAGGAAACTGGTAAATTAGCAAACTGGTATAAAGGGGTTCTTAATAAATCTCTTAATCATAAAATTATCACTTCTATCTTGGCTGTCCTTTTACTTGCAGGAAGTTTAGCTTTAACGCCTATCATCGGTTTCAGCTTCATGGGCAGTGAAGAAGACAAAGTGATGTACTTAACATACACACCAAAAGCCGGGGAGCTTAAAGAAGAAACACTGAAAAACGTTGAAGCATTAGAAGAAAAGATGCTAAAACGTGATTATATTGATATCGTTCAAATCTCTGTTTCAGATAACGCAGATCCGATGATGGCTATGGCCGGTGGAGGAGAAGGCGGGGCACTCATGTACCTCATCTTTGATCCAGAAATGGAGAACTTCCCAGAAGTGCGAGATGAAATAGAAGACTATGTCGCTGACCTTGGTCAATCAGGCGAATGGAAGAGTCAGAACTTCGCTGCCTCAACGGGAGCTGAAAATGAAGTCAACTATACGTTCTACAGTGAAGATTTGAATAAACTCAATAAAGCGGTAAAGATGGCAGAAGACGCCATGAAGAAGAACGACCAGTTAGAGGATGTTACTTCAAGCGCGAAGGATGCGTTCGTTGAGCATACGTTTAACGTCGATCAAAATGAGATTTTGAAATATGGACTAACAACAGGTCAGATCGTGATGATGCTGAATCCGATAAAAGCGGATGATGTCTTAACGACGATCGAAAAAGACGGAGATACACTTGATGTTATTGTTCAGCAGGAGCAAACGAAACAACCTAAATCAGTGGATGATATTTTAGCAAGACAAGTACCGACAGCTCTTGGCACGACAATGCCGTTATCTGAGCTTGTTACGGTCGAAAAAGGAACAACGCTTAATACCCTTGCCCGAAGTAAAGGGGAATATTATGCTACCGTTTCAGGTAAGGCGATCGGCGATGATATGTCCAAAGCAACTTCGGAAGTTCAAAAAGACATCGACAAATTGGATATGCCAAAAGGAGTAACCGTTGGAGTTGCAGGTGTTCAGGCAGATATGACCGAAACCTTTACGCAGCTTGGAGCTGCCATGCTTGCGGCAATTGCAATTGTGTATTTCATTCTTGTCGTAACATTCCGTGAAGGTGTCGCACCATTTGCGATTCTATTCTCACTTCCGTTTGCCGTTATTGGTTCATTTGTTGGTCTATTGATCGCGGGTGAAACCATCTCTGTATCGGTTATGATGGGTCTGTTGATGTTGATCGGTATTGTTGTAACAAATGCGATCGTACTCGTAGACCGCATCATTCACATGGAACGTGAAGGAATGAGTATGCGTGAAGCGATTCTAGAGGCGGGCGCAACGCGTCTTCGTCCAATCCTGATGACAGCTATTGCAACAATCGGAGCGTTGATTCCGTTAGCAGTCGGCTCAGGCGGTGGTGGACTGATCTCGAAAGGCCTTGGCGTTACCGTAATTGGTGGATTAGCAAGTTCTACATTATTGACCCTGATTATCGTGCCAATCGTGTATGAAGTCTTATCCAAAATCTTTAAAAAGAATCGTAAAGAAGTAGAAGAAAATTAAATTAATGAATGAGCCCTGCAAGATGAACAGTCATCCTGCAGGGCTTTATTTATATGTTTTAAAAATCCAATAACGCAAACCAAGGAAAAGGCCAACTAAAATAAATTTAGTCGGCCCTTTTTGCATTACATTAACTACTACCGCACCCACTGCCGCAACTGCTTCCACAGCTGCTGTCACTGCCGTTGCTGCAGCTGCTGTCATGTCCGCCATCGTCACGGTGATTGCCGCACCCGCTGCCGCAGGCTGTCGTGCTGCCAGAGTAGTAGCTGGATGCTGGACTTAATTTCCCCATGTACATCTCATATTGATCCTGATGGTGATAGGAATAATAAAGCATTGCTCCAGCTAGAATAGGTGCACTATCAATGGAATGTGGGGATACTTTCATCCCTTTGTATGGATCGTGTGTTTTAGAGATGCGTTTAATATCGCCTTTAATTTTTGTTAAGAGCGCATGAACCGTATTCTCATCTGCGGTTTCTCTAAAATACCTTTTACCTAGCTCCTCAACAGATAGTGTGTGCAGTTCCTGTAAAAGGCCTTGGTGCAGCGGATGTTGAAAGAAAGTACCCCATGCGATATGAGTAAAATCGGTAAACGTAAAAAGTTTAGCGTACAGAAGGTCAAACCATGCTCTACCATGTGGATCTGGTTTTACCACGTCATTCGGTGCGTGATGAATGTGTTCTCCGCAAAGATCTAACGAAAACTTTTCATATTCCTTCGTATACATCAGCATCTCGTGCCAGATATCATCGACCTTTTTGCTGAACATTGGAACATTATTTAAGAGTGAACACATAATAAAAAAACGTTGAAGTTCGTAAAAAACAGCTTCAAAATACGCATCTGTTGCCTTTGGGTGCTCAGAAAGGTATCTTCGTTTAATTTTTTCTTTAAACTCGCGTGGAAGAGCTCGTTCCATCTTTCTTACGCTTTTTTGCAGAAAGAGTTTATCGCGAATCCCCAGGTCAGGTGGCAGTACTGTCTTTTCAGCAACCTTTTGGTAGTTTGGTTTTGTCGTGTACTTCAGCACAAGGGGAGCAATTACAGCAATCGCTATAAATAAAATAATCAATTCAAACATTGTTAGCGCCTCCTTTAACTTCTCCTACAAAACAGCTATATTCTTAATCTCTCTTTTCATGATAATATAAGATGTAATAATTGTAAAAAAGTGGGTATGTTTTAAATGACTATCATTTTGTTAGCAGGAATTGTGTTTACCATTATGCTTCTATCTAAACAAAGAGAGTTTTCTTCAGCAGGTATTGTAACGAACATTAGCGATAAATTACAGAGAAGCAGCTTAAGCAAAAATTATTTGCTTGCCGGTGCAGTCTTGTTTGCAATAGACGCAACTCTCTTTGCCATTGCTTTTGTCATTCTATTCTTCATACCATACGGTTCAACTTTTGGTTTGCTGTTGTGCATACCATTAAGCTTACTAACATGGGTTGTTTTTTCTGAGGCTTGGAATGGTTCATTCAAAGATAAGGTGAAGATGGCATGTATCGGAAGTTCTTTTTTCTCTTTTTTATCGGATGGATGATTTGGTATTATATGAACCTTGAACCTGCTTATCCAGGTGACGACATGTTTATGGCTTGGATTGGGTTGATAATTGGAATTATTTTTACGGTAGGAGCGATGGGAGTAAGTATGTTTGTGATTTTGCGGAAAAACATATAAAATACTAAAAATAAAACGGTTCTGATCAACAGCGCCGTTTTTTCATGTATTTCTAAAATTTTACCCCGTTCGACAAATTGGAGGTGGAGTGTGTATCTTGCACATCTTCTTCATTGAATAGTTGATTGGAGTGGAAGGTGAGAGACTACGGCTAGGACAGGCTGGCAGGTGAGACACTTATACGTGAAACGTACGAATGCGGCTCACCGCCTGCCCCGCGGAAAGCGAGCACCTGGAACGGAAATCAACTTCTTTCAAGAACAGCAAGGACCGCTAGAATATAAAAAAAGACTGGCATCAGCCAGCCTTCCATCAACTCTATTTGCTGTAACTTACTTCTTTTTGATAGCTTTCAATCTCAAAATCTTTAATGTTAATCATATTCGCTGAAACATAATGCTCGTTCCCAACGTGTACCAGCTGAGGGGGATACAGCGGCTTCTCAGGCAAAACGATCGGCTCGCGATACGGGTTTCGCCGCTCTGGATCTGCAACAGGAATGGAAGCCAGCAATGATTTTGTATAGGGATGTATCGGGTTGCGATACAACTCCTCTTTTGGAGCCAATTCTATTAAATGACCCAGATACATAACGGCAACACGATCACTCATATAATGAACCACACTTAAGTCATGCGAGATAAACAAGCAAGTTAGATTCATTTCTGTCTGCAGATCTTTTAATAGATTCAGAACTTGAGCTTGAACGGAAACATCCAGCGCAGAAACAGGTTCATCTGCAATAATGAACTTTGGCTCTAGCATCAGTGCTCGTGCAATGCCCACTCTTTGGCGCTGACCTCCTGAGAATTCATGAATTCTCCTTTTATACGAAGTTCTTGGAAGACCTACTTTTTCTAGCATGCTGAGTGCTTTATCTGTTCGTTCTTTTTTGGTTCCCATTCTTTGAATGAATAACGGCTCCTCAAGAATTTCTCCCACTGTCATTCTTGGGCTTAACGATTCGTATGGATTCTGAAAAATCATTTGAATCTCTTTTCGGTAGGGACGCAGCTTTCCTTCATTCAGCCTAGTGATTTCTTTATCTTCAAACCAGATTTGTCCATGCTCTGGTTTATATAAACGCATGATTGTACGCCCGAGAGTCGTTTTTCCTGAACCTGATTCACCTACAACCCCAAGCGTTTCTCCTCTTTGAATGTTTAGTGAGACACCATCCAATGCCTTATGAACACCAGATTTGTCTGTAAAATATTTTGATAGATTCTGAGCTCTTAACAATAGGTTATCCAATGGCAACTACCTTCCTTTCTGAATCGTAGAAACGAACATAATGCAGCGGCTCTACTTCAACAAGGGAGGAGGGAGCATTAAATGAACTGCTTTCGTAAGTGTACGTTTCGGGTGCGAACTTTCTGCCATTATAGCCTGTATCTTCAAACGTATAATCCTGTATGCTCTTTAAGCGCTCCTGACCATTTTCCGGATTAGGGATACTTCCGATTAGGGCTTTTGTGTATGGATGAACAGGGTTTTTAAATATTGTATACACATCTGCAGACTCCACAATGTGACCGCCTAGCATGACGTAAACCCAGTCAGCGTACTCTGCCACCACACCAAAATCATGGGTGATTAAGAGAACAGAGGCATCCAGATCCGTTTTATAACGATCAATTAAATCAAGAACCTGCCTTTGAATCGTAACATCGAGTGAGGTAGTAGGCTCATCAGCAATAATAAGCTTAGGTTTGCACGAGATCGCCATAGCGATAAGAATACGCTGTTTCATACCGCCTGAAAGCTGCTCGGGATATTGATTATAAACATGGGCAGGATTTTGAAAACCTACTTGTTCGAGCAAATGAAGTGCTTCTGCCTTAAGCTCAGCTTTTGGAAGAAGTTTATGATATTTGAGTCCTTCTGTAATTTGCACGCCAACTTTCATGCCAGGATTAAGAGAGGCGATGGCATCCTGAAAGATCATCGAAATCTCATTTCCTCTGATTTTTCGCATTTGTTTTTCCGATTGTTTCAGAAGATCTTTACCGTTAAAAGTTATGGATCCCATTTCAACGCTGCCGTTAACGGGCAAAAGGTTCAATACCGAAAGAGAGGTGATGCTCTTTCCTGAACCAGACTCTCCAATTAGTGCAACGGTCTGTCCTTTTTCTATTTGAAGACTGACGCCATTTACGGCAATATCCTTTTCTTTTTCTTTTTGAAAGTAACATGTAGGTTCTCGATTTGTAAGATATGTTGATCCATTTTGTGCACCTCCCTTTATAACTTGTTTGTTTCTTCAACACCATTCTGAATGCCTTGAATGATTAAATTAAGAGCCAATATCGTAACCGCAAAGCATGAAAGAGGAATTAAGATTACCCACGGTGCGGCTTGCAATTTCGTAAATGACATTCCGATAATCCCTGACCATTCTCCAGCTAAAGGAATATCTACAAGTCTCACACTTAAGGGATCTCCTAACGCCAATGTTTCAGCTCCACCGATGAAAATGGCCAATACACCTAAATGAGCCAAGAGGATTAATACTTGAATCATTTGCTGAGCAAACAACAAAATTAATCGTGTAGACAGCTCAGGGAGTACATGTTTGTAATACACATAAGGTTTCTTAGCTCCAATAGCAAACGTGTTATTAATATAATCTTTGTCGAGGATGTCCTGGATTTCTCGAGAAAAAGTTGAAATCAATGTAGGTACACCAATACAGATTAAAACAAGGCATTGCATCACAAGCAATTCTGTAAAACTTTTACGCTCCATCGCATGCTTCATCAATAATGAACTCATAAATAAGTAAGCTAGAATCGTTGTAGGGATGGTTAGTGTCGCTGAAACAAGATCGTTAAGAAACGCATAGTTTGCTTTTGGATTGATCAGTGTAATTCCAACTGAAACTACTATTCTAAAAAATGCAATTACAAACGCGATTAAGATTGTGTATTTTGCTCCATCTACAATCTGATAAAAAAGCTGTTTGCCAACTAAATCAGTACCAAATGGTGGCTCTTCAGATGGAGAATATGGAATGTGATCAATGATTTTTCCATCTTCATCATATTTAAAGTCCATAAGTTTCATAGCTTCTGATCTTTTGACATCCAAAATATCGGTCCAATAGAAACTGAAGACTAGTAAACTCAGTATAAAAAGAAGCCCAATAAGAAATTGGGGCTGTTTTGCTAGTTTTATAATCATGCCGCTTGTTCCTCCGTCTGTTTGTTTTTTACTGACGCATTATAGTTATCCGCAATTTCAAACAGCACCGAAAAAGGGATAGCGATGAAAAGTGCAGTTACTAAAAAGGCGGCGCCCTTCGTATTCATCAATAAGTACATAATTCCGTTCAAATTGTATACATACTCTACGATAAACAAGTTTGAAAGCATGAAAACAAAGATTGTCTTTGAATATTGGAATAGACTTCTCAAAATGTTTCTAAACACATGTCTTAATGTAATGTAAAACCGGCTGAGGCCCATAGCTCTTGCGACCGTTACATAGGATCTGTGCTGTTCCTCTCTCATTAATAAAAGAGTAATTTTAAACAGTTGAATGGTTGGCACGATAGAAAGCACGATAATAGGAAGCAAGTAAATGGGATTATTGTAATCATTGTAAAAATAGATGACGATCCCCGTCTTTTTGTAGAGGTACACGATAAAAACCTGCAATGCCGCTACGATAAATAAATCTGGCAATGATTCTAATAAAGTTAAAAAACCATAAACGATACGTTGGAGGAATCTTGAAAGCATCGTAGTAATGAAGGTAAGAACGAGTGCAACAAATAAACCTAGAAGCAGAGCAGCAAAGAAGATTTTCATAGAGTAAAAAAACTGATCATAGATCTCAGGAAACATGTCTTTTGTTACAGTTAAACCTCTCAGTGAATAGACATATACCTGTTGATTTAACTGGGTGTTTATACCGAAAATAAGTGCCGGAAGAATACTGATGATAAGAATGCCTAATATGGTTGACCTTAGCCGCCTTAAATAACTATGGACAGAAAAATACATATTACACCTCAGTTCGTAAATAGTGACCTTTGCACGTTTTGTTATGCCGCATTGTCATCCACCTGTTTTTTTACCGATGCGGTATAGGAATCCGCCATTTCAAACAGCAATGAAAAGGGCAGGGCAATGAAAAGGGCAGTTACTAAAAAGACAACACCTTTCGTATACAGCAGTAAGGTCAAAATTCCGTTTAAATTATATACGTACTCTACGATAAGTAGATTTGAAAGCATAAAAACAACGATAGGTTTTGCATATTGAATGAGACTTGTCAAAATATTTCTAAATACATGCTTTAATATGATATAAAGTCGGCTTAGACCCATGGAACGGGCTACTGTTACATAAATCTTGTGCTGCTCTTCTCTCATTAAAAGTAAAGTGAGCTTGAATAACTGAATGGTAGGTACGATAGAGAGCACGAGAACAGGCAACAAATAGATGGGATTATCGTAACTATTATAAAAATCAACCAAAACGCCGGTTTGTTTGTAGAGATAGACGATAAATAATTGGAGTACAACAACAATAAATAAATCGGGAAATGATTCTAATACTGTCAAAGTTCCATAAATGAAACGTTGAACAAATTTCGGGAGCATGGTCGTGATGAAGGTAAGGATCAGTGCAATCAATAAACCTAATAGTAAAGCTAATACGAAAATCGTCATGGAGTAAAAAACTTGTTAAAGATTTCAGGAAATACATCACGATTAACCGGGGTCCCCTTATACGAAGTTGTGGTATAAATCCAAACCTTTTCTTGCATGTGAAAGTTAATGCCGAATAAAAGGGATGGAAGAGCACTGATGACAAGAATACCTAAAACAGTTGAGATGAATCGTTTTGAATAACTGTGAAAAGAAAAATTCATTCTACACCTCCGTTCAATAGTCACTGAGCTTGAAATAATTGTAAAACAAATGACATATTTTTGAAATATAAATATGTTAAGTTTCCAAAAATACCTTGTTAGTTATTTGACGTACAACATAGCGCGATTTATTCAAAAAAATACTGGATAATCTCCAGTATTTTAAATACTTATGAAAATAGCTTGATGATAGGCAGCAACGCTAACTGTGTAACAATATGGACCATCATGTGTGCGATCATTGCGTACTCCAGTCCTTTTTTCCAATAGAGGTAACCGAAAAGTAAAGCTAGAATACCGTTTAAAATAAATGCACGTGCGATAAGGAGTGAAGTAAGTTCTCCGTATAAACCTTCTGTTGCAGGCAAATGACCAGCAGAAAATATAAGTGCGGCAAGGATGATTCCGATCCAATAAAAAGACGAAGGAATAGCATCCCTATTTTTCTTAAAAATGAAAGATAATAGCCAAACAATAAGTGTCATCAGAAATAGGCGCATAAAAACTTCTTCAACGATTCCTCCGTAAAGGACACCAGCAATTGCTGCTTTTCACCATTCTGCACTTTCGCCTGAACCGAGTTTTGGAAGGTGAGGCTGAAAAAGAAACAAGTCCGTAAAAACCATAAATGCAGCACCAATAGCTCCGCCGATCAGTGCAGTTTTTAAAGCGGAGTAATTCAGCACAGGTTTCTTTTTCTCAAGAATCCATGTACCGAGCAGCGGTAGTGAAAGCCCTGTTCGTTTCGTAAGCTTTAAACCAATCCAACCTAAGATAGTGGATAGCACACCGATTTGTAGAGTCGCTAGTGCAATGCCGACTGGCAGCGGAATGCCTGCTGCTTGGATGATCTCTTCGTATTTTGCCTCACCTAGCGTATTTTTTAACATTTCCATCTGAAAAGGAACGACAAATACCCCTGCGATCAAGCCGAGTAAACCAAGAAAAAGAGCTAATTTAAAATGTTTCAACGAACTACCTTCTTTCATTAAAATAAGTTAACCGTGAAAAAAGACAGGATCCTGAAATCCCGTCTTTTACAAACCCCCGTTACCGCCAGAATGGTGATTTTGCTGTGAAGCGTTCCAGGCAGCTGCATTATTAATTTTGTTGTTATCGCTGAGATGCTGTTCGGCTTCATAATTCAGGTTATATCTTTTGTATCGCTGTTTCGTTCTCCAATGAACAATAGCGGTTAGAAGAAGAACAGCTCCAAGGGGTGCAAAAAGATAAAGCCATATCATTTAAAACACCTCCGAACAAAATTTAAGTACTGTTGTAAACGTATGTATATATAAGCTAGATATGCTTATAAAGCAACAAATCGTCTACAAACTGTCCGTTCAAATAAAATTCTCCAACAAGTCGTCCCTGCTCCTGATAGCCGCATTTTTTGTAAAAGCGTATTGCCTTTTCATTCGTAGATAAAACACGCAGTGACAGCTTTGTTTTACCGTTATCTTTTGCAAATTGTTCGACAGCGAGCATAAGTTCTGTTCCAATGTTCTGTCCATGAAAATCGGGATGAACAGCAAGCGCGACGTCTGCTACATGCAGGTTGGATGGGATCGAGAATACATCTTTGTAAAAGATATAGCCGCACACTCTTCCGCTGCAGCGTGCAACGATTTGGCTGCCTGCAGGAAACTGCCGTCCGTAATCTTGAGGTGAATCCCATCGGATATCAGGAGCGGGTGTTGTCTGTTCATTCCAAACAAGATGATCTATTTCAACCAGACCTGCGTAATCGTCGGGGGTTGATAGCGAAATTTCTAACGTGGTTTTTTCCATCGTACACTCTCCTCTAAATAGAAGTTTCCCTATCGAGAGGCAAAATCCTTTAAAGGGGTCTGTCCCGGGTCTGTCCCTGGGACAGACCCGGGACAGACCCCTACAATTTAGACACAATTTTAACACATACTGGCATATTCCTTCTTTGCAATTTAAGACACGTATTACTATAATATAAGAGGAATCGGCAGAAGCAGTCCATGTACGGGCTGTTTTTTGTGGTTATACAGAAAACCGATATAGGTTAAAACGTTTAAGAGAAGTCAAATAACGAAGGTGAAAGATATGAAAAGAGCTAGACTGATATATAACCCAAGTTCCGGAAGAGAAACCGTAAAAAAGCAGCTTCCATATATACTCGACAGACTAGAGAACGCAGGCTATGAAACATCTTGTCATGCCACAACACCAGAAGAAGGATGCGCTACACGCGCAGCACGCTTAGCGGGAGAAAGAGGATTTGACCTCGTAATCGCAGCCGGTGGAGACGGAACAATCTATGAAGTGGTAAACGGACTGGCAGGTCTTGAACAACGTCCGATGCTTGGAATTATTCCAGCAGGTACAACAAATGACTTCGCGCGTGCAGTAGGCGTGCCACGTACCATTGAAGGAGCTTGTGATGTTCTTTGCGGTGGCGTTCATATGCCGGTTGATATCGGTAAAGTGAATGAAAAGTTCTTCATTAACATCGCGGGTGGAGGGCGAATTACAGAGCTTACATATGAAGTTCCTAGTAAGCTTAAAACGATGATCGGACAACTGGCTTATTTCTTAAAAGGAATTGAGATGCTTCCATCGATTCGTCCTACATATGTAGAGATTGAATTTGATGACAAAGAGAAATACGAAGGCGAGATCATGCTTTTCTTAGTAGCAAACACAAATTCTGTTGGGGGCTTTGAAAAGCTTGCACCATCATCTGAATTCCATGACGGTCTTTTTGATGTTATCATTTTAAAGAAAACAAATTTGGCAGAGTTTGTCCGAATTGCATCCCTTGCGATTCGAGGCGAGCACATTCACGATGATCACGTGATCTATAAAAAAGCGAAGCGTGTTAAAGTAACGCCTCGCGAGAAGATGCAGATTAACTTAGATGGTGAACTAGGCGGAATCTTGCCTGGTGAGTTTGAAAACTTGCACCATCACTTTGAATTATTAGTACCTAAAGATCGAATCAAACCAGAATAAAAACGCGACTAGAGAAACACCTAAGGCAAAGCGAAGCTGAAGGTGTTCTTTTTTATGGGGGATAAAGATGAAGAACCGCTCAAACGTTACTAAATATAAAGTGCTTGCTCCAATTTACGATGTATTCATGGGAAACCGTTTGTTTCGAAAAGCACGTCAGCAAGCTTTTTCAGAAATTGATGTAAACAGAGGAGACTCACTCCTTTTAGTAGGGGTTGGAACAGGCGAGGATTTTCCGTTCCTTCCACACGAAACTGTAGTAACAGGCATTGATCTCTCGCTTGATATGTTGAAAGTAGCTGAAACGAAAAAGGGGCATCAAAATATAACTCTGATGCAAATGAATGCAGAAACGATGGACTTTTCTAATAAAAAGTTTAATGTTATCGTCTTAAACTTAATCTTAAGTGTCGTTGAGCGTCCTGAAAAAGTACTAGAGAGAAGCTTGAAGTATTTAAAGCCTGGAGGAGCACTTTTAATATTTGATAAATTCATAGAATCCAATCAAAAGCCAAACTTGCTTAGAAGAGGGTTAAACTTACTCACGTCAGCAATTGGCACCGACATTAACCGCGATTTTAATCAAATGAAAAATGACCTGCCTATTGAAATACATAAAAAGTATCAAACGGTATTTGGGTTGTATACGATCATAGTGGCTGGTGAAAAGTATACAACTAACGATATATCGGTATAGTCCTTTCACACTAACTGAATTTATCCCTTTGCAGGATTGTCTCATCCTTTATTATGTTAGAAAATTAAAATAATTCATAATTTAGGAAGCGGAGGGGTTTGGATCATGAAAAAATTTCTGTCGATGTGTTTAACGGTGATGCTGGCTGCTGCATTTTTCTTACCGCAGCAAAATGCCAAAGCCGTTGCTGGTTTAGAGGTAGATAAAGAGCTTGCAAAAGTACTTGGCGATCTTACGTCAAACGCGCTTGTTGAAGCGGTTGTAACGTATGATACGCTCCCAAGCTCGGGTGATGTATTAGCATTAAAAAATCTTGGCCTTGAAACAAAAACGTTCAGCAAGCTTCCAATGGTTGCTGTAAAAGGAACGAAGCTGGAGTTAACTTCTCTTTTATCAAGTAGCTTGAATGCTAAATCGGTCTACTATAACAAAGATTTGAACTTTTTAATGAAAGATAGCCGAAAGTTAATAGGAGCAGAACGTGTTTGGGAAGAGTTAGGGTACACAGGTAAAGGCACTACTGTTGCTGTCATTGACAGTGGTATTGATGCAACACATGCTGATCTTCCTTTTGGTGAAGAAAAGGTTATACAAAATGTGAAGTTCCTAGCAGGAGATCTGTTCTCAAACGAGCCTCTGTATCTTGAAAATGTTCAAAACACAGATACTTCATCTGGCCATGGCACGCATGTTGCTGGTACGATTGCAGGACTTGGAACAGCGAGTGAAGGATTATACAAAGGAATCGCACCTGATGCGAAGCTCGTTGGTCTAGGTACAGGAGAGGGAATCAATGTACTGTGGGCACTTGAAGCGTTCAACTATGTGTTAGAAAATCATGAGAAATACGGAATTAATGTCATCTCAAACAGCTGGGGAACAACAGGCGACTACTCAGAGAACGATCCAATCAACGTTGCAAGTAAAGCGGCGCATGATGCTGGAATGGTCGTAACGTTTGCTGCCGGTAACGAAGGGCCAGACGATAGCACATTAAATCCTTACTCAGCAGCACCTTGGGTCATATCTGTAGCTGCAGGTACGAAGGACAAGCAGCTTGCGGACTTTTCATCTCGCGGAGTAGAAGGCGATAACCTGCTTCACCCAGATATTACAGCACCAGGAGTGGATATCGTTTCAACAAAATCAAAAACAGGTCTTGTCATGAACAGTCTCGGAACAGTTCAAGACAAAGACTATATCGCACCTGAACACTTGTTGAGCTACACAACAGCAAGCGGTACGAGTATGGCGACTCCTCATATTTCAGGTGTTGCGGCTTTAATGTTTGAAGCCAATCCAAACCTTACGCCAGATCAAGTGCTTCAATTGTTGAAATCAACTGCTGATCCGATGGCAGGATATAAGCTTCATGAAGTTGGAGCAGGATACGTGAACGCGTATGAAGCGGTAAAGGCAGCGGGTAACTAAGGAAATACTAAGAACAGACCTACTCCCCTAGGTCTGTTCTTTTTTACATATTGCCATTTGGTGTCCACTAACAGTTATGCTACAATCAGTAAAGCATAATGGACAAAAAGGGACGATGAAAATGACAAAGGCTGATTTGCCTGTTCATAAAAATGAGAGTTATGAAGTGGATATTGTAGATTTAACCCATGAGGGAGCGGGTGTAGCTCGTGTAAATGGGTTTACTTTGTTTGTGCCAAATACTCTTCCTGGAGAGCGTGCGAAGATTAAGGTTGTTGGGGTGAAAAAAGGATTTGGTTTTGGACGATTAGAAGAGTTGATCCAGGAGAGCCCTGAGCGTGTTGAACCGCCATGCCCGATCTACAAATGGTGCGGAGGCTGTCAGCTGCAGCATCTGTCTTACGAAGGTCAGTTAGAATACAAACGCAAGCAGGTAGAAGATGTGCTCATTCGTATTGGAAAACTGGAGGGAGTACCCGTATTGCCAACACTAGGCATGGGAGATGAACCGTGGCGTTATCGCAACAAGGCGCAAGTGCCAGTTGGTGAACGCAACGGCCACATTATCACAGGTTTTTACCAAAAGCGTAGCCACGAGATCGTAGAGATGGATAGCTGTATCATCACAGGCGATACGAACGATGATGCGGTTCAAGCGGTAAAAGAAATCGTGAATCAGTACAACATCAGTGCGTATAACGAAGAAAAACATAAAGGCATTTTGCGCCATATCGTCGGGCGATATGGAAAAACGACAGGCGATTTGATGATCGTACTCGTAACGAACGGTAAAGATCTGCCACAGCGTAAGAAGATTATTGAAGATATTCGTGAAGCGTTGCCTGAAATCAAATCAATTGTACAAAACGTAAATTCAAAACGTACAAATGTCATTTTTGGTGAAGAAACAAGAGTGCTTTGGGGTGCTGAATATATCTATGATTTTATCGGGGACATCAAGTTTGCCATCTCTGCTCGATCGTTTTATCAGATCAACCCTGACCAAACAAAAGTGCTTTATGATCAAGCGTTAAAATACGCTGACCTGAACGGAGACGAAACCGTCATTGATGCGTATTGCGGAATCGGAACAATCTCACTATTCCTTGCTCAACAAGCTAAGAAAGTGTATGGCGTTGAAATTGTTCCTGAAGCGATAGAAGATGCGCGCCGCAATGCAGAACTAAACAACATCACCAATGCTGAGTTTGCTGTTGGAAAATCAGAAGACGTGATTCCAGAGTGGAAGAAACAAGGCATCACGCCAGATGTAATCGTCGTCGATCCACCGCGAAAAGGGTGCGACGAGGAGTTATTAAAAACAATTATTGAAATGAAACCGAAGCGAGTGGTGTATGTAAGCTGCAATCCAGCAACACTGGCACGTGATCTGCGCGTACTAGAAGACGGCGGCTTCAAGACACTAGAAGTCCAGCCGGTTGATATGTTTCCGCAAACGACGCACGTTGAAGCTGTCGCGCTGCTTGAGCTTAAATAATCATTAAATAATGGCAGAGGTTGTAGATATATGGATGCAAATAAAAAATGGCTATCTATTCCTAAAGAAACAAGAAGCCGCCTTAAAAATAATGTTTACTGTTCAAATTGTAAGGATGCCGTAGAGATTAAAAATTTTACGGTGAAGGACGATAATTTTGGCATTGTTTTGAAGGGAAAGTGTCAGCAGTGCGGAAAAGACGTGGCAAGATTGATTGAAAATGAGTAGTGATAATATCAGTGAGTGAGCCTTCATGAGGGCTCACTTTATTTTTTTGTTTTCTGTTTTTTTATGTATCCTTAGTGGCAGCCTGTGGATGTGAAGATTTCTTGCTAAGAGGCGTTCAATTTACTGAAAAAGTAATGTTTAATATCAGGTGACGAGAAAAGTGACTTAGAAGGACTTGTTCCTAATTTTAACAGTTTGCCAGTGTTGTTGTTTTTCAAAAGGCGATATGCTAGAATCATGATTGGTAATGATAATTATTATCAATAAGAGATTTTGAAAATGTAATAATAGTTGTGTATCGATGAAGATTTGATGTGGTGGTTGTAAAGTTGCCCATTATATCTTTTATTTAAAAAATTCTTTGTAAGCTAGAGTGCTTTTTTGACTACTTAAGAAGTCAAGCTGATGTTAGTATCTTTGACAGAAAAATCATAATCTCCGAAGAGACTGGAAAATTGATAGATATATAGAAACTGTATCTTCCCCCAAATGCAGAGACAGTCATTATGGAAAGGGTGTAAATTATGAGAAACATCGAAAAATATAGAAATGCTTTTATTAATGTGTTGGAACTAGAGGAAGATGATGTAGTTGAGAATGTAGTATTAGGAGAAACAGCAGAATGGGATTCAATTGCACATATGGCGCTCATTTGTGAGATTGAGGATGTATTTGATGTCTCATTAGATTCAGAGTGGATGACTGAATTTAATACTTACCAGTCGGGAATTGAGCTGTTGGAACGTTTGGGAGTGGACTTTATTAATGAATAGCTTCAAAAAAATGGAGCAGTTTGGGAACCGTACTGCTGTATATGCTGATCGTGAATATTCTTACGCTGAAATGGTAGAAATATCTGATACGATCTGCGGTAATGCGGGTGAAAGAACGCTCGTTTTTTGTCTGTGTTCAAATAATAAAGAGTCTTTATTTGGCTATGTTGGCTTTATTAGAGGTGGCGTTGTCCCCGTACTTTTGGATGCATCCATTCATATAGATCGGTTACGCAGAATGATTCATCTTTATAAGCCTGCATACATCTGGGCAAGTAGTAATAATCAAGATCTTTTAAATACAATGGATCGTTCATTTGTATATGGAGATTACTCATTATATAAATG
Organism: Fictibacillus sp. EA-CB0309; assembly: GCF_055814265.1. NCBI lineage: Bacteria > Bacillati > Bacillota > Bacilli > Caryophanales > Fictibacillaceae > Fictibacillus > Fictibacillus sp. EA-CB0309. The sequence continues at coordinate 3,862,396 of NZ_CP169271.1, read as the reverse complement.
TCCGACCAATTTTCAACATAATCTTCATGAACACCTTGCCCTCCTCTTAACAACCTCTGGAAGTACGGGGAGCCCTAAATTTGTTCGTTTAAGCTATGAAAATATTTTTGAAAACGCTAAATCAATTGCAAAGTACCTTGATATCCATGAAAACGAAAAACCGATCACAACACTACCAATGAATTACTCCTACGGGCTTTCTATTATTAACAGCCATTTCATTTGTGGAGCCACCGTCGTTGTAACGGGGGCTTCTATCATGAGTAAGGAGTTTTGGGATTTATGTAAGGAACAACAGATCACAACATTTGGTGGAGTTCCTTTTGTGTATGAGATGCTTGACAGGATGAAGTTTGAAGAGCTTAATCTGCCAAGTTTAAAAAAACTAACTCAAGCAGGTGGCAAATTGAGCGAAACTCTATCGCTCAAATTTGCTAATGTGTGTAATCAGAAAGGGATTCAGTTTTTTACAATGTACGGTCAAACTGAGGCGACAGCGCGGATGTCCTATTTACCCTATGAAAAAAACATTAAAAAAGCTGGAAGTATTGGTGTCGCTATTCCAGGTGGAGAGCTGATCCTTCAAGATGACAAGGGAAACAAAATTACATCACCTCATTTGATAGGTGAATTGATATACAAAGGACCAAATGTTTCCTTAGGGTATGCTGAGTCGTTATTCGATCTTTCGAAAAAGGATGAGAATAACGGTGTTTTGCGTACAGGAGATATGGCTTACTTTGATGAGGGTGGGTATTTCTTTATATCGGGACGCATCAAAAGAATGATTAAGGTCTATGGAAACCGCATCAGCCTTGATGATTTAGAATCGTTTTTACATGAGCATGGCCACGATTGTATCTGTACTGGAACGGATGACCAAATGTATATCTACACATTAAGAGATGATTATGTTCAGATAAAAAAATAGTCAAGGAAAAATTAAACTTAAAGGGCTTTAAGATTATGAGAATAGCGGAAATTCCACGTAATCATTATGGGAAAATCCTCTATTCAGACCTTCCTAAACATGGATAATTAAAGGCGCGGAGATACACATAACATAACCATAATTACTGATATCTAAAACCTACCACATTCTAGGTGGAAAATTGGAGTAACAATTTACACTAGTATATATAACTGGTTTTTAAGCGTCAGAAAAATTACAAGTTGATTTATTATCAGGTGATCGGATGACTTTTATATCTATTGAGTTTCTTCTATTTCTCGCAATAACCGTTTTTTTGAACTATTTAATCCCCCATCGATTGAGATGGGTTCTTTTATTGGTTGCAAGTTACGTTTTTTACGCTAGTTTAAGTATTCAATTTATACTATTACTATTAACAAGCACAGCTTTTACTTATTTTACTGGAATTCTAATTGAAAAACAGGAGACAAAAAAACAGAAGAAAAAAGCCATGTTCGTGGGCATTTCTGTATTGTTGTTTTTTCTGGGTTGGTTTAAATATTTTAATTTTGTGAATGAGTCGCTTCGGTCGTTGGCAACAGTCATGGGTATGGATTATACCATACCATATCAAGAGATTGTTCTGCCATTAGCCATTTCATTTTATACATTTCAGGCTGTAAGTTATCTTGTGGATATTTACTATGGAAAGCAAAAAGCGGAAAGACATTACGGTTATTTTTCGGTATATTTTGCATTTTTTCCACAACTGGTTGCTGGGCCGATTGAACGTGCCAAAAAATTAATTCCACAATTGAAAGTCGAACAGAGTTTACAATATGAAAATCTCGTCTATGGGATGAAGCGAATTGCATGGGGTTTTTTTAAGAAGACTTTAATTGCAGATCGACTAGCTCCAATCGTTGCTAGTGTATACGACAGCCCTGACCCGACTGGCTCACAAATCGTACTCGCTACTATTTTGTTCTCGATCCAGTTGTACGCTGATTTTTCAGCGTGCAGTGACATTGCCATCGGTAGTGCAAGAATGCTCGGGATAAAGCTGACTGAAAACTTTAAGCAGCCGCACTTTGCCGTTTCGATTGCAGATTTTTGGAGCAGATGGCATATAACGCTCTCAACATGGCTTAGGGACTACATTTTTTTCCCGTTATGTAAGGGGAAAAGAAGAGAAGCCAAATTTATTTAGCGATTGTGATTACCTTTTTAGTAAGCGGCATTTGGCACGGAGCCGCTTGGACGTTTGTTATATGGGGCCTCATTCATGGATTTTATCGAGTGTTTGGAGATGCTACCAAATTGTATCGGGAGCGCATGGCTTCCTTTATTCGATTGGATAGAAGTCCAGTGCTCCATAGGTGGTTGAAAATTGCAATAACTTTCTTTTTAGTCTGCTTTTCCAGAGTTTTTTTTCGATCGGATACCGTAGCACAAGCATTTGATCATGCAAAACTTTTCTTAAGCATCAGCTCTTGGAACCCGGTGGGAATGATTAAAGCTTTTGAAATTTTTCCGTTATTTGATCTACTACTTTTCATTTTTTTCTTTATTATTCTACAACTGTTTCAATATATAGAAAGAAATAATGGTTCAACATGGGAATTTCTATCAAAGCGCTCCACATTTACTAGATTGGCATTTTATATTTTTCTTATTTTTTCAGTTCTTGTATTAGGTGTTACAGGTAATGGATTTGTTTATGGTGGATTTTGATACAACAACTTCCATGTGGAGTTTAGGTGAGCAATTATGGTAAAAGAAACACGGTGTTGAAAGGATTTGCTATGGTACGTTTATTCATCAAGTTAACAATTATCATCGGTGTTGTTATCCTGCTTTTTATGCCTATCAATCAATTTGTTAAGGATTCATATGATTACAATATTGATCATGACATACTGGCATTTAAGAAAGAACCACATCCTGTTGATATCATCAATCTAGGTGCATCTCATTCGATGTATGGTTATTATTTTAAGCCCACTGGTTTGTCCCATCTGGACTTAGCGCTTCCTTCTCAAACCATTCAATACGACTCTAAATTGTTGAAAGAGTATGGTGAGCATCTTAAACCTGGTGGTGTAGTTCTCGTTTCCATCTCTCAAATGACTTTTGCCAATTCTGAGGATAAGAACATTGGGAATTATTATAGAGTTTTGGATCGAAGTGATATTGAACCGTATAATTTGATTGATTATTACACTTACTCGTACTTACCTGGAACAAATACTGCGAGTCTTAGCTCTGCAATCACGGGTAAACTAAAAGACTTAAGATGGAATTCTCATCAACCTTGGGCAAATAACGGTAAAAATTATTCGGGAAGAAAGTATAAGAAAATAGAAGACCAGTACCGAGAAGCCGAAGAAAACAATAACATTGAACCAAATGTAAAGCAGTTAAGAGAAATTATAGATTTTTGCAGGGAGAAAGGCTACCAAGTAGTATTGACCGTCGAGCCAGTTCATCAGTCTTACCTAGAATATTTCGATGAAAACGTAATGAATAGACTTGTTTTTCAGCATTTAGAAGCTCTTAATTTAGATGTTCCATTATTAAATTATATGAGTGATCAAAGATTCGTAGACAAAAAAGAATATTTTATTGATCCCGATCATTTAAACAGAGAAGGAAGAAAAAGTATTCTTGGATCGTATACGAGGAACTGAAGAGAATGGGCTATTTATGAAAGATTTAAATTACCAAATTATTTAGAGTTAAATCATACATGAAAGCATTTAATAATTCTGTAATTGGTGATAAAGGAGAAGACCTGCAGTTGAGAAGTGCAGGGCCAAATGGACGTCATGTAGATTTAAATCTTTTTCCTTGGACACTATTCCTAAAATCCATTAACTCGTCGTGGTTCGCGTCAACAATGATTTTTTATGCAAAACTATACCTTCATGACTCTAAGAGCCTTATTCCTTGTTGAATGAGGCTCTTCATTTTCCATAAATTATAAATTGTACAGTGATTGAAATTCAGTTAGCAGTCATGATATAAGTGTAAAAGAATATTTATTTTACCGGGATTTTGAAGTTTCACTATAGTGAGAGGATTTGAGCATCAATGATAGATAATTTTTGGCGTGATTTACCGCGTCCGTTCTTTGTACTTGCACCAATGGAAGATGTGACAGATGTTGTTTTTCGTCATGTCGTAAGTAAAGCTGGCCGGCCAGATGTGTTTTTCACAGAGTTTACAAACTCGGATAGCTATTGTCATCCTGAAGGGTTGAAAAGTGTCCGAGGTCGTTTAACTTTTACCGAGGATGAACAGCCGATGGTGGCACATATTTGGGGCGATAATCCAGAATATTTCCGTCAAATGAGTATTGGTATGAAAAAGATGGGATTTAAGGGAATTGATATTAATATGGGCTGCCCTGTGCCGAATGTCGCACAAAGAGGAAAAGGAAGCGGCCTTATTCTGCGTCCTGAAGTAGCGGCAGAACTGATTCAGGCGGCTAAAGCTGGCGGACTGCCTGTTAGCGTAAAAACCCGACTTGGTTTTAAAGAGATTGATGAGTGGGAAGCTTGGCTTACACATATTTTAGAGCAGGATATTGCGAACCTTTCTATCCATTTACGCACCAGAGAGGAAATGAGTCTTGTAGATGCCCATTGGGAGCTTATTCCTGAAATTAAAAAGCTGCGTGACCGAATCGCACCAGATACGCTGTTAACCATCAACGGAGACATTCCTGACCGTCAAGTTGGGTTGGAGCTTGCTGAAAAATATGGGATAGATGGCGTAATGATTGGGCGTGGAATCTTTAAAAATCCTTTTGCATTTGAAAAAGAGCCAAGAGAGCACAGCAGTAAAGAATATCTTGATCTGTTAAGACTGCAGCTCGATCTTCAAGATCAATACGCGGAAGAAGTTCCTCGTTCCATCACAGGGCTTCATCGTTTTTTCAAAATCTATGTAAAAGGATTCCCTGGAGCTGCTGAATTGCGAAATCAGTTGATGAATACGAAATCAACGGATGAAGTGAGAGCGTTGCTAGATAACATAGATCATTAATAACTATTTAAAGAATATAAAGAACACAGTGAAGAACAGTATGAAACCTCATGGGTTACATACTGTTTTTTGTTTTTTTATTTTTCACGTTATTACTAGAAATGACTAAAAAGTATGTGAATGGAGGAAGCCAGTAGCCCTTGCAGAATAAAATATACAATCAGATTTGTAAAAGCAAGGAGGAGTTACGTAATGAAATTGTTGCTCACGTCTGCAGGAGTCAATAACAAAAGCATACACGACGCGATGGTTGACATGCTGGATAAGCCGATCGCCGATTCCACCGCACTGTGCATCCCTACTGCGATGTACGGACACCCTTGGGTCGGCCCCGGCGTCAGAACCTGGGAGTTCATTAGCGGCAATTCAGAGAATCCCATGGTTAATCTAGGGTGGAAGTCCGTCGGTGTGCTGGAGCTCACAGCACTGCCAAGCATCGACAAAGATCGCTGGGTGCCACTAGTCCGCGAGACGGACGTTCTGTTAGTATCGGGCGGCGACGCTCTTTATTTGTACCACTGGATGCAACAGTCCGGGCTGGCAGACCTCTTGCCGTCGCTTCGGGCAGTGTATGTGGGAATGAGCGCCGGGAGCATGGTGATGGCACCTAAAATCGGAGAGTTCTTCGTTGGCTGGACTCCACCAAACGGTGAGGATAAAACGCTTGGGCTGGTCGATTTTGCAATGTTTCCTCATGTAGATCATGAGATGCTGCCACACAACACCATGGCAGCCGCAGAGCAATGGTCCGCCGAGATGGAGGGACCAGCGTATGCCATCGATGATGATACAGCCATCAAGGTGATCGATGGAGAAGTTGAAGTTATCTCCGAAGGGCATTGGAAACTGTTTTCACCTTAATATTCTTTTGCTGCTAGAAGTTAAGAAGCAAAGTTAGTTCTAAAGTAATGCAGCTCATAATTTCCACTTTCTAAAACCGAAGCATAATAAAGATTTACATGATCGAGAAGGAGAAAGCGGGGAGGAAACCTGCTAACTCTTTCTTTTTTGTGATTAAAGGCTAGTGGAAGATCACGTATTATCGTTCATTTTAAAACGTCTCCCTTTTACCCAGTTGGTATATTCTACCTATACAAATCTCAGATTAACAACTCCTTCAATTATTATTGTAAAATTAAGATAATTCTTATTATTCATTCAAAACTTTTTCTTCTACTTTATAATGAAAGTTATCCAATTAATGGGAGGTATTATTTAGTGAAGAAAAAGCTTATTGCACCTGTACTTCTGTCGTCAGCGTTGTTGGTAGGTTCTATTCCAGTTCATGTTTTTGCCCAGCCTGTTAATTCAAATGAGATTATTAGTGTACAAGCTTCTAAGGAGTGGAATGAAAAAGCAAGTGTACCTTTATTTGTGAAGGAGCGCAATGCAGAGAAATACTCTTCTAGCAGTTCAACAAATGCTTTAACGTATTTGAAGAAACACCAAGAGAAAACCGGAATTAATAATCCGGATCAACAGTTAAAAGTGAAAAACGTACATAAAGATGAACTAGGGATGACTCATGTCCGTTTTACACAAGCCGTCAATGGAGTTCCTGTAGAGGGATCAGAAGTAATTGTTCATTTTAATAAAAACGATGAAATAGTGTCAGTGAATGGAAGGACTAATCAGACTCTTGCCAATGATGCAGTGGATACGAATGCATCAATAAGCAGTAATGCTGCACTTCAAGCGGCTCTATCTTCTGTCGATGCCCCTAAAGAACTAACATATGAACCAACTGCTGAGCTCGTCGTCTATCCTTTTGAAAAGAAAAATCATACCGCTTATAAAATAAATGTTAACTTTATGGGCGAAAAGCCTGGAAACTGGTTTGTGTACGTGGATGCAAAGACAGGACAAGTAATCGATCAATTTAATGGTCTCATGCATGCCGAAGAACATAAAACCCAAACAGGTTCTGGAAAAGGTGTACACGGAGAGCACAGAGAATTACATATCACCCGCGTGAAGGAAGAGAATTCTGGTACAAAGTTTGCTTTGGCTGATTATTCTCATGAAAATCTTGAAGGAATCTTCACGTATGATGCTACTAGTGATTGGGATTCAAGAAATGACAAGATATATACAGGGAATTCTGCTTCCTTTATTAGCGACTATGATCGAGCGGCTGTTGATGCACACTATAATTCTGAGAAGGTTTATGATTATTTTCTAAATGAACATGGTCGTAATTCTCTGGATGGAGAAGGAATGGCTATTAATTCTTATGTACACATGGGCGTAGATTATAATAATGCCTTCTGGAATGGGCGTTATATGGCATATGGAGATGGAGACGGTGAGTTCTTCATTCCGCTATCAGCGGGTCTTGACGTTGCAGCCCATGAAATGACTCATGGTGTCATCTCTCACACTGCAAATTTAGCCTATCGTAATCAATCTGGTGCATTGAACGAATCATTTGCTGACGTCTTTGGTGCGCTCGTTGACGATAGTGATTGGGAAATGGGTGAAGACATCATGGCACCGGCTGCAAAAGCGGATGGTGTAACAAGGTTGCGCAGCTTAAGCGATCCGAATAGTGTTGTTGTCAGCAATCCGCAAAGAGCTGCGTATGGCAGCGGCGTCTATCCGGCTCACATGGATGAATACTATAACATGCCGCTTTCAGTAGATAACGGCGGTGTTCATGTAAACTCCTCAATTACTAACCATGCTGCATATCTAATTGGTCAGGAACTTGGAAGAGAAAAATTAGGGAAGATCTACTATCGTGCCCTATCTGTTTATTTAACTTCAAATTCAAATTTTAGCGAGGCGCGACAAGCAATCGTACAATCTGCAACTGATCTCTATGGAACAGGAAGTGCAGAAGAGGTCTCAGTTAAGGCTGGATTTGATGCGGTTGGAATTTACTAAAAATGCGTCAAATTCGAAATTCAAAAATCGTTAGACAATGAGTATTTATGGAAACACCTCAAGAATAATTCCTGAGGTGTTTTTATTAGTTTTAAATAAACTAATTCTTATTAAATATTCAAATAATTACAACTTTTTTAAAATCGATTGTAATCCGTCGAAATACTCACTATAATACTATTTATTAGAAAGACAATTGTCTTTACCGGGTGGAATGCATTAGTCGTGCATCAATTATCCTACTTGGTGGTGACATACTTTGCTACAGGTTTATTCAGATTAACAGCTTTACAATTCTAACTAGATTGGTGATGACATCTATGAAAAGTATACTGAAAAAGTGGAATCAGTTAAGTCTTGTTAAACAAATTATTATAGGATTGATTGTTGGTATTATCCTAGCTGTGACGATTCCGCAAGCAGCAAAACCTGTTGTTATTTTTGGCTCATTATTTGTAGGTGCTTTAAAAGCAATCGCGCCTGTTTTGGTATTATTCTTGGTTATGTCGGCAATCGCTCAACATAAGGCGGGCCATCAGACGAACATGAAATCAATTATCTTTTTATATCTTATAGGAACATTTCTGGCAGGATTAACAGCCGTTCTTGCAAGTTTTATCTTTCCTGTAGGTTTGACCCTTGGAAAGGAGCAGAAGGTGTAACTCCTCCTGGTGGTGTTGTAGAAGTACTCAAAACGTTGCTGATGAACGTTGTTGATAATCCATTCAACGCTTTAGTTAACGCGAACTATATCGGTATCTTGGCATGGGCAGTACTTTTAGGACTTGCTTTAAGAAGTGCACAGGAAACAACAAAAACAATGATCTCTAATGTTTCAGATGCTGTATCAAAAATCGTTACATGGGTGATTAAGTTTGCTCCACTTGGAATTATGGGGTTGGTGTTTGAATCAATTACCGCAAACGGAATAGATTCGTTATTAAGTTATGGTAAATTACTTGGATTATTGATTGGTTGTATGGCTTTCGTAGCATTAGTTGTCAATCCAATCATTGTGTTCCTATCCATTAAGCAAAATCCTTATCCGCTTGTTTTCAAGTGCTTGAAGGAAAGCGGAATAACAGCATTCTTCACACGCAGCTCAGCTTCCAATATTCCTGTAAACATGAAGTTATGTGAGAAGCTTGGTTTGGACAAGGATAATTACTCTGTATCCATCCCATTAGGAGCGACGATCAACATGGCGGGTGCTGCAGTTACCATTTCTGTTTTGACACTTGCAGCGGTTCATACACTAAATATTCAAGTTGATCTTGGTACTGCTATTCTTCTAAGTGTCCTATCCGCGATATGTGCTTGTGGTGCTTCAGGGGTTGCTGGCGGATCATTGTTATTGATTCCTCTAGCATGTAGTCTGTTTGGTATTCCAGGTGATGTAGCGATGCAAGTAGTTGGTGTAGGCTTTATCATCGGTGTTCTACAAGATTCTTTTGAAACAGCACTAAATTCATCAACAGACGTACTCTTTACAGCAGCAGCTGAGTACAAAGAATGGCGTAAAGAAGGAAAAGAAATTAACATTCAAAAAGCAGCATAATAGATAGATGGCACCTGAAACGTTGTTTAAGCGTGGATGGTGCTTTTTTGTTGGCGTAATTTTCTTGGTTAAAAGGTATTATGACGAAGTGTATGGAATGACATAAGTGGTTTTATTATAAATATCAGGAGGTTACTCATGGGCAGATTAGTGCATTTTGAGATTCATGTGGATGACATGGAGCGGGCAATGAAGTTTTATGGAGAGGTGTTTGGCTGGTCGTTTCAAGATTGGAGTGAATATGCCGGAATGCCTTACTTCGGTGCAGTGACTGGGGACGATAAAGAAATGGGAATCAACGGAGCTTTGATGAAGCGGCAGGGACCGCCGCCTGAACCGAATCAAGCTTTGAATGGATTTGCTTGTACGATGGGCGTTGCAAGTTATGACGAAACAGAGGCAAAAATTCTGGAGAATGGCGGCAGGGTGGCAATGCCAAAACACGCTCTTCCTGGTATGGCATGGCAAGGATACTACGTAGATACAGAAGGCAATATTTTCGGTATTCATCAACCTGATAAGAATGCGAAATAGAAAAGAATGAGTAAAAAGGCAACTGCCCGTTGAACGTTTGGGTAGTTGCCTTTTTATGTTTCATCAATTATTAGTCAGAATGGTGTTCGTCTTGATCGAATGGATCAGAAGAGTTGGAAGAATGGCAAGGTATGATTTTTAACGGTCTCATCATGTCATGATCTTCGTGTTCTAAACGGTGACAGTGCCAAACATAATCTCCGGAAAATGGCTGGAATTTCATGATGATGCGAACGGTTTCTCCGCCTGCGATAAGAACGGTATCTTTTAGACCGAAATCAGCAGGGAGTGGAGGTAAGAGCATTCCATTCTGATCATAGCGATCAAGGACTTGAAAATTTACAAGGTGTATATGAATTGGATGGATTCCAGGGGTATTATTCACGATCTCCCATATTTCAATTGAATCAAGTAGTGGTGTTTCTGTCGGCGGGTCCATCCATGTTTTATCATCAAATAAAAGCATAAGACGTCCAAATTCATCTTGTGAGTCATTTAATGTTAATCGCCTTACTTTTCTTACTTTATCTAATGGAAGGGGACAAATGGTGCTTAAATGCAAAGGTACTCTGCTGTGATCAGGATATGATAGAGGTTTAGTTACTCTGAATTCCATAATATCGCCAGTTGGATTTTCTAATTCGAATCCGTCTTGTAAGATTATATTTCTCCCCGCTTGTTTTGAGAAATCAACTACGATATCAATGCGTTCGGCTGGTGAAACATCTAAACTTTCGACTTTAATCGGCTTTTCGAGAAGACCGCCATCTGTTCCGATTAAATAGAATGAACGAAGATCGTTAAATTGAAATTTATATGTTCTTGTATTTGAAGCGTTTAATAAACGAAATCTGTATTTGCGGGGTTCCACATTTAAAAATGGCCATACTTTTCCGTTAACGGTAATGGTATTACCTAAAAACGACGGAACAATAGAAGGATAAGGTAATTTAGGAGAAGGGTTTTCAGGCTGGGCTGGATAGAAGAGAGAACCGTCTGGATTGAAAGATCTATCTTGAACGACAAGTGGTATTTCAAATTTACCTTTTGGAAGCGAAAGTGATCTTTCTTCTTTATCCCGAACGAAATAGAGACCTGCAAGTCCTGCATAAACATTTAAGCGGGTAATTCCGAGTGCATGATCATGATACCAAAGACCAGCTGCTCGATCTTGGTTCGTATAATGGTAGATCTGTTTGACAAAGTTAGGTCCAGTTTGTCTAAAGTTTCTCGTAAACCATGCTTCCGGATAACCATCGCTCTCTGGTTCTGATGGGCTTCCATGCAGGTGCACAACCGTTCGTACTTCTGGGTTGTGATGGGCCCCGTGAATCGTTTTATCAACCGGTAAAAAATGTTTTAGCGGTAAATTGTTTGTCCACCTTACATATATGGGATGATACCTTTCAGCCTCGAACGTTGGTCCAGGTACTAGCCCATTATAGCCCCATACCCTCGTTATAGGTATGTCTCTATGAAACTTGTGCAGTGTTTCAATCATACGTACTTCATAAAATGGCTTTCCTTTATAAGTCCCAGATGGTTTAATAATCGAGGGAATCGGAAGGAGTCAACAAATTTTTCTATTTCCAAACATTTCAATCTCCTTATTAACAAGTTGTATCTCTTTATCATTAATGGTTATTTGATGGATTTGGCTTGTTTAAATACCCAATCATAAAATTTTTTTAACCTTAGTTAAAAAAGTACAGACGATGTCAATAAAGTGCTAATGAGATCAATGCTGTGATTGCGGCGAACGCAGGAGAAAGCCGCAGAACTGGCCGTTAAAATGGCAAAAGGTGAAACGATAAAAACAGAACGAAAGATGAACAACGGAAAGATCGAGGTTCCTTCTGTACTGCTGTCTCCAATCGCCGTCGATAAAGAGAATCTCGACGAGACGATCATCGTAGACGGATTTCATTCGAAAAGTGATGTTTATAAGAATCAGGAATAAAATGATCCTCGTAAAGTCGTTGGTTGATGTCCAAGTGGCGGCGGGGATTTTTTTATTGTTCCATTCAATGAACATGTAAAAACGGTTGTGTCAATCACTTAATGTGCCCATAACATGTTAGTAAACTTTATCTAACAAGGAGCATGTTATGTATAACCATTACGATTATAGAGTTACTCCAAGTGTCGTTGCTTTTGCTAAGGGAGATGTTACAGGGGATCGTGTACTAGATGATGTGTTTTTAACAGGTACGAAAACACAGGATAGTCCTTTTATTGAAAACATTACCCTTTACGTGAAAGATGGAAGGACAGGGGCGCGGACAAGAGTGCAGCTTTCTGATAATGCAGGCTATAACCCAACTCTGTTCCTTGGTGATTTTACAGGCAACGGTGTCTCGGATGTATTGGTCAGCATCAATTCGGGCGGCAGCGGGGGATTCATGTATCATTATGTGTACTCATTTATTAGAAACAATCCGCAAGAGATGTTTAATTTCAACGTATACAATGCAACTTACGGATATGATGTCATCTATGAGGATAACTATAGAGTCAGAGTTGTGAGTAAGAGTAACAGGCTAACGTATCTGATTGACATATCCAAAAGAGATCCAGAATATCTAAATGAAATATATGATAGGAACGGAAAGCTGAAGAAACCGATCACCGGCTTTGTTAATCCTTTGAGCGGCTTATATCCAATCGATTTTGATTCCAATGGTGTTTATGAACTCTCCGCTTATCAGAAGATTGCAGGGTTGTATAATGCAGACGCGCTTGGTTATGTGGTGAACACGTTAGGATGGAAGGATGATCGTTTTGTTCTTCAGAATCAATATGTAGCGATTTCTGGAACATAAAGAAGAGATCTAGCCTTGTCAAAAGGTTAGATCTCTTTTTGCTGGGTCTTGGTATTTTTTCTTATGAATTCATGCTATAAATGGTCCAAGCTAAGTAGGTGGCAAACGAGCTCCATAGCAGATACGGGACGAGCAGCCATCCTGAGACTTTTCTCAAACGACTCGCATAAATGACTAAAAGCAGAGTAGTAACAGCAATCAGCAATGCATCAATGGTTGCTGAAAACAAATCTTTCTGTGTGAACTGAAAATAACTGAAGAGTTGATTCAATACATAGTTGACTACAAAAAGAATCCAAAAATAAATTGGTTTAAAACCATATTGATTGTAGATAAGAACAGCGGATAAGGCGATTAAAGCAAACAATACAGCCCAGATCATCCCGATTATTTGTCCTGATGGAGTCCATGATGGCTTAATTAGTGCATCATACCACTCACGGTCGATTGGAAACAGAATACTGGAAACATAGAATAAGGCGTAGATAACAAGAAATAAGGCTATACTGGATTTTTTCACGATTTACCTCCCGAGTTGTAGTGAAGATAGTGCAAGCAAATGTCTATATTTCTTAGGATTATACTGTTCCCTTTTTGGATTATTCTTAAAACACAAGCGTAACTTTTGCTTTTCTGAATGGGGGTATTAATATAATAGTTACTTTAAAAAAGAAAGTTATTAAACAATAAATAAAGAGGTGGAGAGATACAACATGATGAATGAAAAATACGCACCATTGTTTCAATCTTTTAGCTTCAAAAATGGAGTAGAACTTAAAAATCGCATTGTGATGGCACCTATGACAAACTTTTCATCCAATCCAGATGGAACGGTAACAGATGAAGAAATTCGGTATTATGAGCGCCGTTCTGAAGGTGTTGGCATGGTGATAACGGCTTGTACAAATGTTACAGCCAATGGTAAAGGGTTTCCGGGAGAGTTTGCAGGAGATACGGATGACATGATTCCGAGCCTTCGCCGCTTAGCTTCTGCCATTAAAGGAAAAGGATCAAAAGCCATTCTACAGATTTTCCATGGTGGCCGAGAAGTACCGCCGGAGCTAGTTCCAAACGGTGATGTGGTGAGTGCAAGTGATATTCCTTCAGCAGAAGGCAAACCAGTACCTCGCCCATTAACTTCAGATGAAGTAGCTTCAATCATACGTGATTTTGGTGAAGCGACGAGACGAGCTATTGAGGCTGGTTATGATGGAGTTGAGATTCACGGGGCGAACGGTTACTTAATACAGCAGTTCTTTTCTCCGCATGCTAACCGACGTGAAGATCAGTGGGGAGGTTCATTAGAAAAGCGTATGGCGTTCCCACTTGCAGTAGTAGATGTTGTGAAAAAAACAGTAGCTGAATACGCTGATGATCAATTCATCGTCGGCTATCGTTTCTCTCCGGAAGAACCCGAAACACCTGGAATCACGATGGCTGATACGTTAGCACTTGTTGACGCATTAAGCGTAAAGAAACTGGATTACTTACATGTCTCGTTGATGGATTTCTGGTCTGAGCCAAGACGTGGTGTTGAAGATACACGCCCTCGTATTGAAATCATTAAAGAAAGAGCGGGAGACCGTGTCCCAGTAATCGGTGTAGGTTCGATCTACACGGCAGACGATGCAATTAAAGCATTTGAGACAGGTGTTCCACTAATCGCACTTGGCCGCGAACTGATTATTGATCCAGACTGGGTACAAAAAATAGAACAAGGCCGGGAGTCAGAGATCGTAACAAAGATTGATAAAACGAAACAAGAAGAACTTGTCGTGCCAGATCCTTTATGGAACGCAATTATAAATTCACCAGGATGGTTTCCTGGAGTTGAATAGATAAAGAAGAAGCAGGAGAGCTGATCCTGCTTTTTTTGATGAACTTTTTCTGAAAGATAACTTTGGAGTAGGGAGTATTTATTTTAATAATATTCATATAATAGGTGACGTATAATTTGAATTAAATGGAAGATTCCGCACTTTTAAAGGAGATATTCAATGATAATTGATTGTCATTTTCATGTGGATGAAAAGATGTTAACTTTAGAAAAAATGATAGAAGAAATGGATAGAAACAATGTTGATAAAACTGTTTTAATTCCACCTATGAATGAGACTATGTTTGAAATCGATAGTATTTTTCAACATAATTTACAACGCTTATTTCGTTCTTTAATATTAAATGTTCCTCAAATCGGGCTTAAAATTTATGATGGTCTTGTAAAGGATGGACGTTTAAAACTTTATGGAAATTCATATGAAATTTTTTCTAAGCCCAATAACGATATAGTCGCTTCTGCAATTGATAGGTTCCCAGATCGTTTCCTCGGCTGGGCAGCAGTAAACCCAAAAATACCTTTATCATTAGAAGAAATAGTAACATATCTTAGTAACTCTAGATTTATTGGCGTGAAAGCTCATCCCTTCATGCATAAGTATAGTATTAAAGAACTTGATAGAATTGCAGCTATGTGTGTGGAAATGAGAAAACCTATGCTCATACATCTATCATCAGAAAAAGACTCCTATAAATATCTTCCAGAAAAATATCCAAAACTTAAATTAATATATGCACACGCAGGTCTGCCTTTTTGGAAGGAACTTTGGATATACGCAAAGCACCAGCCAAACGTATATGTAGATACATCAAGTGATTATTTAAACCCAGCTATAGTGAAGATGGCATTGGAATACTTAGGATATCAAAAAATACTATATGGCTGTGATGGACCTTATGGAATGAAAGAATTTAACAAGTATGATTACTCTGCAAAAAAATTTTGGGTGGAATCACTTGAGATTCCCGATAATCAAATTAAAAGTATCCTTGGGGAAAACTTCTTAGAGCTAGTTAAATAAATACTAGATAGGTTAGAATTATCTGTATGAGAGTTTCAAATGCGAAAAATACAGTCAAAAGATTAAGGTGTTTTATATATGAAAAAATCATTGTCATTGGTGCAGGAATTCTAGGAGCATCCACTGCTTATCACTTAGCCAAATCTGGTGCTGAAGTGACTTTAGTGGATCGCCAAGATAGAGGACAAGCGACAGATGCGGCAGCAGGCATTGTTTGTCCGTGGCTTTCACAGCGCCGAAACAAAGCGTGGTATCAATTAGCAAAAGGTGGTGCACGTTATTATCCTGAGCTGATTGAAATGCTCGAAGCAGACGGGGAAACCGATACGGGATATAAACGAGTAGGCACACTCAGTTTGCATGCGGATCCTGAAAAACTTGAAAAAATGGCAGAACGCGCAATGAAACGCCGAGAAGATGCGCCTGAAATTGGGGAGATTACAATTCTTTCACCTGCTGAAACGAAAAAGCTTTTTCCACCTCTATCTGAAGAATACGGATCGGTTTTCGTAAGTGGTGGAGCACGCGTGAATGGCCGAGCGATGCGGAATGCTTTAGTGCGGGCTGCGGCTAAAATTGGTGTAACAATCTTAAATAGCAGCGCGACGCTTCTTAAAAATAGTAATGTTGTTGTTGGTGTCACCATTGAAGGTGAAGAAATACTTGCAGATGAGGTTATTGTCACTGCAGGTGCGTGGTCTAATGAGATCCTGCAGCCGCTTGGTATCAATTTTAAAGTAACTCCACAAAAAGCCCAGATCATTCACTTGGAGTTGCCAGAAACAAATACAGCAGATTGGCCAGTCGTAATGCCGCCGACAAACCAGTATATCTTAACATTTGATGACAGAGTGGTTGTAGGAGCAACGCACGAAGATGAAGCGGGTTTTGATTCTCGAGTAACAGCTGGTGGTGTCCATGAAATTCTTACAAAAGCATTGGCTGTTGCACCAGGTCTGTCAGACGGAACGATTCTTGAAACGAGGGTAGGATTCCGTCCGTTTACTCCAGGGTTTTTACCTGTTATCGGTCCATTACCGGATTTTAAAAATGTATGGATCGCGAACGGACTTGGAGCATCGGGGTTAACGAGTGGCCCATACCTTGGTGCAGAACTAGCAAAACTTGCATTGGGAAAACCTACAGAACTGGATATATCCAACTATGACGTAGCAGGTGCAATCGAATTATAAATGAGAAGAAGACAACATTTAATAATTGAATGTTGTCTTTTTTAGATCGTGCTTCCAATCGGTTTTAAGCTGAAATAAACAAGATATTCATTAACTTCATACATATCATATATTTTTTTGTTGATACAAAATTTAAAAATTAAGTCGTTTGTATCACTATTAGATAGTGAGTATCCGGCACTCTCCAGAAGTTCTTCTGTATTCTCTTCGTTCAATTTCAATGCCAGAGCCAGTGCAAGAATCGTATTTTTCTTTGGCCGATAATCTGATTTAGAACGAATCTTTGAAAAATGCTTTCGATCTAAGCCAGCTTTTTTGTAAATCTCTGCGTCAGATACACCCTTTTGATCAATAAATTGAAAGAGTTTTTCTTGCAGTGTGGGCTTTTTGTTTTTGTTAATAAAATCATCTAACTCAAATCTCAGGCTGTTCTCTTCTAAACATTCTTCAAACATTTTGGAGGATTTACAAGCTTCTAGCTCCATTATCAAATGTTCATCAAGATAGGTTTGCAATTCTAATAAAATCTTTTGTTTAAGCATACTGACCACCTCCCTAAATGTCGCTTTACAGGCGACCATCTTCTCGATAATTGTAGCTATTATTATAGCATGACAAATCGTTAGGAGATGGTTAGAGATGAACAAGAAGTTAACGGAAATCGTGTTTTTGTTGGATCGAAGCGGTTCGATGTCAGGGCTAGAGAATGATACGATAGGCGGGTTTAATTCGTTTGTTAAAAGACAATGTGAGTTAGAAGGAGACACACTTCTCACAACGGTACTCTTTGATGATCAGTATGAAGTTCTTTGTAACGGTGAGCTTGCCCAAAACGTGCATTTAACAAGGAATGAGTACTATGTTAGAGGAACTACAGCCCTTTTAGATGCTGTAGGTAAAACAATAGTAGATGTAGGTTACAGGTTGTCACAAGTAAAAGAAAACGAGAGACCTGGGAAAGTAATCTTTGTTATTACGACTGATGGAATGGAAAATGCGAGCCAAGAATTAACGTATGAGAAAGTAAAGAATCTGATTCACCACCAGCAAGAAAAGTACAGCTGGGAGTTTATCTTTATGGGTGCAAATATTGATGCATCAAAAGAAGCGCAAAGTATAGGTATTCAAGAGGAAAATGCGTTTCGCTTTGAAGCTACCCACGATGGTGTAGAGAATATGTACACGATCATGAGTGAGGAAGTAACGGAAAGAAGAAAATAATGTAATGACTTAAGATAGTCTCCATAATAAAGGGGACTGTCTTTTTTATTGTTATCAAAAAACAATTTATTGCATATATTGGTAATATATAGTACATTACATATGTAATGCACTATAGTAGTAAGTTGGAGGTGAGGAATATTGCTGCTGAATGCTGACAGTATGAAACCGATTTATGTTCAGATCTCTGAATGGCTTGAAAATGAAATATTGAATGAAACGATTCAAGCAGATGAAAAGGTCTATTCACAATATCAATTAGCTGAGATGTTTAATGTGAATCCAGCCACCGCAGGGAAAGGCATCAACCTGTTGGCTGACGATAACGTTCTTTATAAGAAAAGGGGATTAGGAATGTTTGTTGCTGCAGATGCAAGAAAGATTATCCTCAGAAAAAGAAAGAATTCCAAGCTGAACTCACTGGTTACCGAGCTAGCGCAAGAGGCTGTTCAGTTACAAGTGGAAGTAGAGGAGCTTGTGACAATGATCAGAGACACGCACCAAAAGATAAAGGAGGAGCAAGCATGAATGTAGTGGTATGTAATGACCTATCAAAGCAATATGGAAAATCAAAAGCCATTAATAATATGACCTTTCAATTAGCGGAGAATAAGATTACCGGCTTAATAGGACGTAACGGAGCAGGGAAGACAACTCTATTAAAGATCATAGCAGGCTATCTTCATCATTCTTCTGGTGACATTCAAGTATTTTCGGAGAATCCATTTAATAATCTGAAAGTCTCCGCTAATACCATTTTTATAGATAACGAAATGAGCTTTTCTCAAGGATTAACATTAAAAGAGCTGCTTGAAACAGCGGGAAGCTTTTATCCGAATTGGGATCACGACTTGGCTTTGCGTTTATTCGATTATTTTTCTTTGAATCCAGAACAGTACCACGGGAATCTTTCAAAAGGAATGAAAAGTACCTTTAATATGATTCTTGGCCTAGCTGCTCGCTGTCCACTTACGATTATGGATGAACCAACGAGCGGTATGGATTCAGCTACAAGAAAAGACTTTTACCGAGCGCTGTTAAAAGAGTACATCGCTTATCCGAGGACGATTATTTTATCAAGCCATCTATTAGATGAAGTGGAAGATTTGTTAGAAGACGTATTGCTTATTAAATCAGGTGAGAAATGTCTTCATCTGTCCATTGATGCATTAAAAGAATTTGCGATTGGCGTTCGAGGTAAAACGGAGAACGTACAGGAATGGATCGACAGAATAGAACCGATTCATGTGCAGGAAATAGGCGCAAATATGTCGTACGCCGTTGTGAAGAATGACCGTTCTATAAAAGAACTTGAAGATGCCAGACAATTAGGACTAGAAATCACGCCTGTTTCCGCAGAAGACATCTGCAGTTATTTAACAAGTAAAACAAAAGGTGGGATCGATCATGTATTTAACAGAGGTTAAGTCTTGGGACATCGTGAAGAAGCAATATCAATATAAGTTAAAATCTTACTTTGGGGTGTTCACTTCTCTAGTTGTCATCCAGATGCTCGCCATCTTTTTTTCCTTCAATGGAAACGGTATGAGCGGTAGTACATCTAATTCTATATCTTATGAGGTCAATTATTATTCAGGTGACATTATATTAATGTTTATGATGATATGGGCGTTTATTACAGCCATTATCATAACGACCAAAGCTTATCGATACGATGATTTTTCTTTTATTACAAACCGAAGTATTAGCCACTATTCGAACATTCTTTTTCTCGTTTCTGCTAGTATTTTTGCAGGAATTACGGTATACCTTTCCACTCATCTTTTCCAGGTTCTCGCCTTTTATCTAAAAGACAATTACTCAATCTTAATAGATACACTGTCTTTACCTGCACTACTAATTGGAATTAGTGCATCGATTCTATATATCTTTCTTTTTGCCAGTGGTGGTTATTTAATCGGGATCTTAATTCAATTGCACCGAGGCTTTGCTTTCGTTATTCCAACCTTCCTATTTGGGGGTTTAATTCTGGATGGCCTTGGTGGAAACCCGACGTTATTTATGAATGTAAGTAAGTTTTTGCATCTGAATCCTCATTTAGCGTATTTGTCATCAAGATGATAATCGTATCTTTTATCTTATTACTTTGCAGCATAGGGATTTCTAACCGAATGGAGGTAAGGAAATGAGTATTATTGTTATGCTGATACCAATCCTATTTCTTGTGGTAATTACTATGGGAATAGGCACTTACATGGTACGATCAAATAACAAGAGAAGCGGCGGACTTCGCAAAATTAAATGGCTGCTTGGTGTGTACACAACCGTATTGCTGCTAGCGACTGCTTTTTCTTTTACGCTTCTGCCTGAGCATGTTACGGAAGGAAAGATGGTAACGAGAAGTGAGATGGACAAAGCCCAAGATGCGCAAAGAAAGGTTTTAGATCGTGCTTTTGCTGGGAAACTTGAGAATTTCAAGGGGACGTTTTTAGAAAAAGAAAGCTGGTCGTTTCCCTATACAGAGAGCACATTGGATGTAAATATGATTGATGAAGAAATGTATGGGATCATAGTGTTTGTTGAAAGAAAGAAGGATAACGACGGTGTTGTAGAAGCTTCCCATTATTACGGCAAATCTTATATTGATGGAATGGATTTTACCGATAAAATAGAGTCTCCTTCGCTTGATGTTAATGGCAAGACACTCTCCATAAAAGGTCCTGAGTTGTTGGAAATTACTTTTACTAAGTTCTCACAAGGTTTTGCGTTTAGTCAGTTTTCAGGGACTGGAAATGCATTTGAGGATCGTCATACATCTGTCATGGGAAGTGACTTTATACTTTTAAGTGTACCCAGTAATTTAAAAATCACTGGTGATGTTAATCTTGTAAACGAATAGGGAGGAGATGTTGGGTTGGAAAACAAAAACGTATTATTGGAAGCCTATAAACAAGCTAAATATCAGGTGACGGGTCATGGGAAAAGGGATATATCTGTACTGGTAGATGCATTAGACACAGTTTCCGACCAGCAAGAAAGTGATATGTACGGTACTGGTCACATTATTGAAGCTTTTCAAGAAAAGATGGCAGCTTATTTAGGTAAAGAATCTGCCGTGTTTTTTCCCAGTGGGACGATGGCTCAGCAGATCGCGATGCGCATCTGGTGTGACCAAAAGGGGATGAAGAAAGTAGCTTACCATCCGTTATGTCACTTAGAAATTCATGAAGAAGATGGTTTGAAAGAGTTGCATCATATTGAACCAGTGCTTCTTGCTGCTGAGGATAGAATCATCGAGCTTGATGACGTGGTAAATATGAAAGAAGAGGTGTCTTGTATATTGCTTGAACTTCCTCAGCGGGAGATAGGCGGACAGCTCCCGACTTATAAAGCGCTTCAAGCGATATCTGATTATTGCCGAGACAAAGGCATTAAGCTTCATCTGGACGGAGCAAGACTCTTTGAAATTCTCCCATACTACCAGAAGACTGCGGCTGAAGTTTGTGCTCTTTTTGACAGCGTTTATGTTTCTTTCTATAAAGGAATTGGGGAATTGCTGGAGCGATTTTAGCTGGTCCAAAAGATTTTACTGAAGGTTCAAAGGTGTGGAAAAGACGCCACGGTGGTGACCTGATCAGTCTTTATCCTTATATCATAAGTTCTGAGTATTATTTCGAACAACGCATTGGAAAAATGGATGAGTATTATGATGGCGCAAAAGAGTTGGCAGATTTTTATAACGCTTGTGAAGGTGTCCATACACTGCCAATAAAGCCTGTCTCTAATATGTTTCATGTTCACTTTCATGCATTGAAAGAAGAGATTGAATCTATTTTAGCAGAAACGTATGTTGAAACAGGAATTGGTTTAACGGGACACCTTCGAGAAAAAGATGATTACAGATGCTTTTTTGAAGTGAGTATCGGTGATAACTATTCAAAAATTCCTAAAAATGATTTAAAGCATGCATTTAAATTACTCAATCAGAAGCTGAGAGAAAGAGTACTAGCTTAATTGTAAGAAGTTGATCTGTTTGGAAAGTGATTTGTCCAAAAAGATCAACTTTTTTGTTCCTTATCGAAGCGAACTGCACGTAAAATCCAGCAGCCTGAGTGGAAATTAGCTAAACTTGCACGCAGACGAGATTCAACTGCGCGAACGTGTAATTCTAAGAGAATTTCTTCTATGACAGTTGATTGGAGTGTAAGGTGCGAGACTCCTGCGGGACAGGCGGGCAGGTGAGACACTTAAGAGTGAAACGTTACGAATGTGGCTCACCGCCTGCCCCGCGGAAAGGGAGCAGCCTGAAACGGAAATCAACCCTTTCAAGAGCAACTAAGCCTGCTCAAACAAAAAGAACTGCTCTAACAGCAGTTCTTCATTATGACATATTTAGTTATTCTCTGGATCTGTATCGTCGTTATAAGCGCCAGGTGCTTGTTTTGCATTGAACGTCCAATCTACTTGGAGTTTATCTCCTTGGAATTGGTTTTGATCTTCACCATTATCTACGAACTGGAACAACACGAACATTTTTTCCTTTTCTCCTGGAGGAATTCCGTCAGGACGCTGTGTGGTGCCAACAAACTCATCGATTGCTGTAAGGTCAGGTTGTTTTTCTTTAAGTTGTGCCAATGTTGTCTCAACGACAGGTACAGTTGCACTGCTCGTGTTGTACATGATCGTTACTTTAATGTGGTTTGCAAGGTCATCTGTATTATCAGATTTTGCATCTTCAACTGTATATTTCGTATCCAGCAATACTTGATAGATGTCTAGAGATCCTTTGTTTTCAAACGTAAATTCACGGTACACTTCGTCGCCAGGTTTAATGTTGTCAATGTTAACCACAGCATTTGGATTAATGGAAAGATCCAGCGTACCTGCAGCGAACGTGTTTTTTGTTTCAAACGTGTCACTAAAGTAAGCGAAAGTTCCTCCACCCATTAATGATAGACCAAGTGCTGCTGTCATTACCCCTTTACTTACTGTCTTTGTAAAACCCATTTTCTCAACCTCCAATAGTAGTATGTAATCAGATTTATTAAACTCGTATGTATGCTAGATACATAGAGAGCTAACCATATTTATACTTTTTCTACATCCAGTTTTCTGGCTGCTTTCACAATGGAAAAGGCAGCAGAAGCAAATAATAAAAGCCCTGGAATAAATAATAGGAGTGCAGATGCTTCCTTAGATTGAGTCATATTTAACGCATAACCTGCATACGGAATTGTAAATCCGGTATAGCTCCCAATTACATCATTTGAAGGAACGGACCACATATCGGGTCCGTCATTGTTATCTCCTTTTGTTTCATAAGAGACTTGTCCATTTTTATTATGAACACCGACGATTCTGTGAGTAATTAGCTTATCTTCCATTTGAAATGTTATGATCTCTCCTTTTTTAAAGGAGTCACGGTTTTCTGCTTGTTTAATAGAAATGATTGATCCAGTTTGAAAAACAGGTTCCATAGAGCCAGATAATACAGCTTTTATCTGATAGCCGAAAACGGAAGGTTCAGCTCCTGAAACGCGTGAAGATAGAATCACAAAAGCGAGCAAACAAATGACAATAACGAAGGCACTACTCATTAGTTTCGTTGTTATTTTCAAGAATTTTTTCATCATGTTCTGGCACTCCTTCGTTTTGGTCTATGATCTCTGCCTTATCTACAGAAGGTGTTTCCTCTGCAGCTTCCTCAAGTTCTTTTGAAAATTCTTTCTTTGTCTCTTCTTCCAATTTTTTAATGCGTAATTCAATAGAGAAACGATATTTTTCGATGTATTGAAAATCAATTGTTTTCTTAATTTGCTTGACTCTCTCATCTATTTCATTCCAACCCTCTAGGACAAATCGGTATGTATTCTGATCTAGTTTTCTAACTTGTTTATGATAGGCAGCTAGCTCATTGTGCTTGTTTTCAAAATGATTTAATAAAGAGTGAAGTTCCTGTTCCTTTACTGTGAGATCAGCTAGTGCTTCCTTCAATTCTTGTAAAGTTGAATTATCTGATACTTGCGGAATGCTTTCGTAAACAGAGAGCATGTCCACATGTATTTGTTGAGCGCTCTGAGTAAGCTCTTGAATGGTTGACGGAAAAACCATGGCAGCTGAAACTTCAATCGGTTTTAATAGAGCCTTACTTGAAAAGGCTGCTTCTGTTTGGCCAGCAATTTGTGCTCCAGAGTAAAAGGAAACAGAGCATAATCCTAATAGAACCAAACCTTTATGGAATTTGCCCATCACATTCAGCCCTCCTCATCTCGTTGATTAGACCCTATTATTACAGAATTGTTCGGAGATTGTTATTGGGTTAATTCGTACGTAAAACATAGACATTTTTTGTCGAATGCAGACAAGATATACATAAAAGCCCGAAAAACCGCACGAAAATTAACCCAATTGACCACTTTTGCAATCTTCTTAATAATTGGAATTATTCCGGAAGCACATTATGAAGAAGAGGTGAATGGGTTGAAGAAGAAAAAACAAAAACGCTTAAACAAGAAAGTGGTCATTCCTGCAGTTTTAGCATTATCGGTTACGCTTGGTGGTTTTTCATTGCCAGGATCCAATGCATACGCAAATACGTCAACCGTGTTATTCCAAGCACCTGAAGGATTAAGCAAAGCTGATGTGGTAAAAGCTTATTTGCAATCACAGGTGGTTTCAGAGGTTGGGGCAAGATCAACATCTTCAATTGGTGATCAGTTTAAGATTGTAAGTCAGTTTGCGGATAGTGCGACAAATACATACCACGTTCGTACTGTAGAGCAATATAATGGCATTCCGATCTATGGCAGTGGACAAACTGTCGCACTTGATGCTGACAACAACGTGTATGCTTCCTTTGGAAAAGTAACTCAAACATTAGCCAGATCCATTATTCCTACTGAACCTTCTATCACAAAAGATGACGCAGAAGGAACAGCAAAAGAGCAAGTAGTTGCTGAGATTGGAGAAGTTAAGCATTTTGACGGAGTAGAAACAGAACTAACGATCTACCCGTATGAAGGAAGAAACTACTTAACGTATTTAGTAAAAGTATCGACTTCTGTTCCTGCGCCAGGCTACTACCATTATTTTATTGATGCAACTACTGGTGAGATTGTGGATCAGTTTAATGCGGTTCATGAAGCTGATGCACCGGCGGTTACACCAATTACTGGTCGAGGATTAGATGTTTTTGGTAAGGTTCAAAACTTTATTGCTGTAAAAGACAATGTTTCAGGGAAAAGCTACCTTCATGGTGCAGCAATTGCAGGAGGAACTACAACGAATCCAAACATCGTACCGGTTCATACGTACAAAGCGAACCGTATGGGTGAAACAGCGTTCATTCTTTTATCTGGACTCTTTGGACTTTCAGGATTTGAAGTAGAGACAGGAACCACTTTCTTTGCTGATCCTGCAGCGGTTTCTGCACATTCAAATTCAATTAAAGTAAATAATTACTACCAAAGCATTCATAAGCGTAACAGTATTGATGGAAAGGGAATGCCGATTATTAGTACGGTTCACATTGGATCAAAATGGAACAATGCGGCTTGGAACGGAAAGCAGATGCTTTACGGAGATGGGGATGGCATTCTTTTCAGCTCACTAGCAGGAGCGATGGACGTTGCGGGGCATGAGATGACACATGGTGTAATCTCTAAGACTGCCAACTTAACATACCAAGGAGAATCCGGTGCGATCAACGAATCCCTGGCTGACATCTTTGGTGCATTGTCTGAAATGCATTCACATGGTTTAACAAGTCCATCTGAATGGGAAATGGGTGAAGATATTTTCACACCAAACGTCCCAGGTGATGGAGGACTTCGTTCAATGAGTAATCCGAAATCCAAGAAGCTTTCTGCAGCTTATGGCTTAAAAGACAATGCTTATCCAGATCATTATGAAGACCGTTACTTAGGTGAGTTGGACAAAGGCGGCGTTCATATTAACAGCTCCATCAATAACAAAGCAGCTTACCTGATCTCAGAAGGTGGCGAACATCGTGGAGTTAAAGTAACAGGTATTACGCGTTCAAAAACAGAGAAGATCTTCTACCGTGCGTTAACAAACTATCTAGTACCGTCTTCAGGATTCAAAGAGATGCGTGCTGCAGCGATCCAGTCAGCTCGTGACCTTTATCCGGACCGAAACGGTGCTCCGTCAAACGAAACTAAGGCAGTTATCGCCGCATACGATGCGATTGGCGTACCAGCCCAATAAAAACATTACGAATCCACGAGAGAGTAATCTTTCGTGGATTTATTATGGAAAAATAGTGGGTATTAAGACTTAAAAACATGACTATAGAAGGAAGAAAACCTATTTGCAAAGAAACTTTTATTATTAAACATTTGTTCATGAGGAGAGACATCTATGATTGAGGGAGAAATTATAAAATTTTATCGTAAAAAAAGAGGACTTTCTCAAGAACAACTAGGAAAAGACATTTGTACAACAACACATGTCAGTAAAATTGAGCGAGGACAGACGAAGTACTCAACAGAAATTATTGCATTATTTTCAAAGCGTCTGGATATCGATATACAAAAGGAGATGGAGTTCTTTCAAAGCATGGAAAAGAAACTCCACCAGTGGCATAACTCTATTATCATGCAAAGGATGAAAGAGGTAGAGAAAACAAAAAATGAGTTGGATCAATTTCCAATCGTTCAGTTCTCAAAACATTCTGCTCTGTATCAATTGGTCTTAGCTCGATATTATCTGTTGAAAAAAGATACACAAAAAGCACTGAATATCATAAACAAACTTAAAGATGAGCACCTGAGCCCATATGAAGAAAACATGCATAAACATATAACAGGTATCTATTATTTACAGAAGTGCAATGATTTTCATATAGAAAATCGCAAAAAAGCGGTGGAGATTTTAACGACGATTAACATGGACGTCTATGGAAATGAAGAATGCTGCTATCATTTAGCAATGGCTTATCAATGGGTTGAATCGAAAACGATGGCATATATAAATGCCAAAAAAGCGGTGAATTATTTTAAGAGAAACAATAACTTTTCTAGAGCCATTCAAGCAGAATCAGTCATGCTGCTTCAAATTGAATGTGCGACTGATCATGATTTTGAGCAAAAAGTAAATCGATACCTTCAGTTAATTCAGGATAGCGAAACCTTGAACGAAATCGGTATTATAGGAATGCTGTTACATAATCTAGGTCTTGAGTATTTTAAACGAAAAGATTATCAAAATGCTCATATTTATTATCGCAAGGCGTTAAAGATGGCCGACAAGAAAACAGCGATTTACTTAAATCGACTATTTAATTTCCTGGATAACAGCATCGACGGGGAACTGCAATCACGAAAACAACACTTAAAAAGCGCAGAAGAAGGGTTAACGGTTGCCAAAACGTTGGAACACTACTTATATATGCACTTATTTCAGCTCCACCTATTTATTATTAAAGGGGAAATGGAATCTTATTATGGTTACTTAGAAAATACAGCGCTGCCATTTTTTCAGTCTCATAATCAATTTAGTAGAATGGAGAAGTTTGGAAAGCAGCTATATCACTATTATGCAGAAACGAAGCAATATGAAAAAGCAGTTGAAATTTCAGGTGTGTTTCTAAAGAGAGATTAAATAAGCGCTTGATAAGATAGGTTGGATATGAATAATCCCCTGTCTTTTTTTGTATAAAAAAATCAGAAAATTTGTATTGAAACTTATGAATGGTCAGGTTATAATTTCAATTAACGAAAGCGCTTTCGGTAAAGAGGAGATAACAAATGGCTACGATTTATGATATTGCAAAAAAGACGGGTTTTTCAACGACTACCGTCTCTAAAGCACTTAACAATTATTCAGATGTTAGTGAAAAGACGAAACAGAAGATATTACAAGCAGTAGAAGAAATGGGCTATCTACCAAATGCCCATGCCCAATCTCTTTCAACGAAGAAGTCTTGGACAATCGGTGTGATGTTCTCTGAATCTAATGAAGTCGGAATGAAGCATCCTTTTTTTAGTGCCATTATTGAAAGCTTTAGAAAGAATGCAGAACGTGAAGGGTATGACTTAATATTTGCTTCTCGTAATCTGCGGAATCGAGATATCAGTTATTTAGAGCATTTTTCTTACCGAGCTGTGGATGGAATTGTTGTAATATGTTCTGATCCACAAGATCCACAAGTACAAGAGATGATAAATAGTACGATTCCTATCGTTGTCATTGATATGAACAAACAGAATTGCAGTCTTGTGTATTCAGACAATATTGAAGGTGGAAAGCTAGCGGTTAATTATTTGTTTTCACTTGGTCATACAAAAATTGCACACATAGCTGGTGATTCCGCAACTGATGCAGGCGCGGAGAGAATCAAAGGGTACAAAAAAGCAATGGGAGACCTTAAGCTTCCCATTCTTGAAGGCTATCTGGTTAATGGAGGATTGTTTTCTATAAACGAAGGCAAAGCTGCCATGGAAAAACTTTTATCTTTAGATGATGTTCCGACAGCTGTATTTGTTGCAGGAGATCATATGGCGATCGGGGCAATAGAAGCTATTAAGGACAAGGGATTACGTGTGCCTGAAGATATTTCAATCATCGGTTATGATGATATCGAAATGGCGGCATACATAACACCGAAGTTAACAACAATTAAGCAAGATACAGAGCTAATCGGGTATCACGCGGCAAAACTGTTAATGGAACAAATCTTCCAAAAGAAAAAGCTGGTAAAATCTGAAAAGATCCCAGTAGAACTTATTATTAGAGACTCTTGTTCTCAAAAAAATAAAAAAATTTTTTAGGGCATTTCGAAAACGGTTTCGAATATTTTTTTAAAGAAAAACGAAACCGCTTTCGCCAATATAAAAATTATGTAAGGGGAAGGGGTACACACATGAAAAAGAAGTTAAGTATATTTTTAGCTTTAGTGTTAGTAGTCGGGTTATTTGCGGGTTGTTCTAGTGACTCAAAAACATCAAGTGGTGGTAAGAAAGATGTGGATTTAAGAATCTGGTCATTTACAGATGAGCTTAAGAAACCAATCAAAACGTTTGAAGAAAAGAATGGCGTAAAAGTAGAGTTAACAATTGTGCCAATCGCAGACTATCCAACAAAATTAAAGCCAGTTTTGGAAAGTGGAGTTGGAGCACCTGACGTTTTCACAGGTGAAATTGCCTTTTTAAAACAATGGGTTGATGCGGGTTACTGGGAGAACTTATCAGAAAAGCCGTATAACGCAGATGAGTTATCTGATAAATACGTACCGTATGTATTCGATCTAGGAAAAGATAAAGAAGGCGATGTACGTGCGCTATCTTGGCAAACAACACCAGGAGGCATTTATTATAAGCGAAGCCTTGCTAAAGAAGTATTAGGAACAGATGATCCGGCTCAAGTTGGAGAAATGATGAGCTCTATGGATAAAGTATTTGAAGTAGCTGAAAAAATGAAAGCAAAAGGCTATAGCATGTTCCCTGATGAAGGATCTATCCGCTGGTTTGCACAAGGCGATAATCCACAGCCATGGGTGAATGAGAAGAATGAATTGCAGCTAACTGACGAAAAGATTGAGTACATGGATTATTCCAAAAAGCTTCGTGATAACAGCTACACAGCTCTTGCTCCTGAATGGTCTCCATCATGGTTCGAAGGAATGGATAAGCCGGTTAAGGTAAAAGAGGGTGGAAAAGAGAAAGAAACTCAAGTATTCTCTTATGTTCTTCCAACATGGGGCCTTCATAGCGTATTAAAAACGAATGTAAAAGAATCTGTTGGAGATTGGGCTGTAACAAGCGGTCCGACACCATACTTCTGGGGTGGAACATGGCTTGGGGTTTACAACAAGTCTGACAATAAAGAACTTGCTTATAAATTTGTAAAAATGATGACGCAAGATGATGAATTCTTAACTTCTTGGAGCAAAGAAACTGGGGACGTATTATCTTACCTTCCTGTTACAAATGCCATTAAAGATGACTTTAGCGATAAGTTCTTAGGTGGACAAAACAACTACCAATTCTTCTTGGAGCAGTCAAAAGAAATTACTCCTGGCATCGTAACAAAGTATGATCAGCAGTTAGATACGCTTTACGGAAATGCGGTTCAACAGTATGTAACTGGTAAGAAATCAAAAGAAGCAGCAATTAAAGAATTTTATCAAAAAGCACAAAACGCTTACCCTGACTTAAAAGTACCTAAGAAATAAGTAAAATTTTTAAGCGTGTGAGTGGCGGAGAAACTACTCTGCCACCGCACAACTATTGAAAGGAGGAGGGGAGATGAAGAATCTAAACAGATACGGCTATTATTTTATTGCCCCATTTTGGATCATCTTCTTAGTGTTTAGCATTTATCCAGTCGCATTAACGTTTTATTACAGCTTTACGAATTATACAGGCAGCGGTGAAGCCCAAATTGTGGGACTCGCTAACTATAAACGCCTGCTAACGGATACGTATTTTGTAGAAGCCTTCTTTAATACGTGGAAGATTTGGGGTGTGAACTTTGCTCTTCAAATTGGACTTGCTTTAATTCTAGCCATGATCTTTTCTGATATGAGGTTGAAGTTAAAAGGTATTGCGTTTTTTAGATCTATCTTTTATCTTCCTAACTTAATTACGATTAGTTCGGTAGCTCTTTTGTTTGGTATCTTACTAGATTGGCAGCATGGCTCACTTAACATGATGTTGCTAAAGCTAGGAATTATTTCAGACCCGATCAACTGGCTGAATGAACCGACGAGCGCTCAGCTTTCTGTATCGCTAATCCTGACGTGGATGTGGTTTGGTCACTCTTTTATTGTCGTAATGGCAGGGGTATCAGGTATATCCAAAGACTATTACGAAGCAGCATTAATTGATGGTGCAAATCGCTGGCAGACGTTTTCTAAGATTACGATTCCGCTATTAAAGCCTATCCTGCTTTATATCATGATTACCTCACTTATCGGAGGTCTTCAATTGTTTGATTTGCCGATGCTTTTAACAGATGGAATAGGATCACCTGATGGATCGCTTAATACAATGGTGCTCTATTTATACAATCAAGCCTTTAAATATAACAATTATGGATACGCTGCAGCTGTAGCATATGGCTTATTTGTTATTACTCTCATATTCTCTGCTTTTATTTTCAAAGGGATGTATGGGAAAGAACGTAAACAACCAAGGCAGGTGTAAAGCATGATAGGAAAAACAGCGGTGGATAAAACTTTTTCAAATGAAGTGAAAAAAACAAGTGTAATAGAAACAAAACCGAAACCAAAAAGAAGCATACCAAAACTAATCCTATACATCGTACTTAGTGTAATGGCTATTGTTTGCTTTATCCCGTTTTTAATGATGCTTGTGAATGCTACCCGATCCAATGAAGCGATCTTATCTGGTTTTACTTTAATCCCAGGAAGTTCATTGGTAGAAAACTATCAAACGATGATGAGCTACATCAATATTTGGGCAGGCTTTAAAAACAGCTTAATCATTTCTGTTCTCGTTACGCTATTGTCGGGATACTTCTCAGCGCTAACTGCTTACGGCTTTGCATTTTATGTATTTAAAGGCAAGAACGCAATGTTTGTCTTTATGTTAGTGATGATGATGGTTCCAGGACAGTTGGGTCTAATCGGTTTTTATGAGTTAAGTAAAAACTTAGGAATACTCGATACGTATATTCCGCTTATCATACCAGCAGTTGCGAGTCCATTTGTCGTATTCTTTCTGCGTCAATATATTCTAACAACACTTCATCCGAGTTTGATTGAAGCGGCAAGAATTGATGGCGCAAGTGAGTTTAAGATTTTTCATACGATTGCAATACCTATTATGATGCCAGCTATTGCGACTATGTCAATCTTTACCTTTATTGGATCGTGGAATAACTACATTTTGCCTTTGGTTGTTCTATTTTCACCAGAAAAATTCACATTACCTGTACTGATGGGATTCTTAAAAGGGTCACAAGTCGCTCAAAACCTTGGATCCATGTATTTAGGGATTGCCATTTCGGTCGTACCGATCATGATTGCTTTTCTGTTTTTATCAAAATATATCGTCAACAGCATTTCAGCAGGATCTATCAAAGAATAGAGGAGAGAAACAACTATGCATTTTAAAGAGTCATTCGTTTTTGGAACAGCTACATCGTCTTATCAGATTGAGGGAGCTCGTCTTGAAGGAGGCAGAACACTTTCGATCTGGGATACATTCTGTGATACTCCAGGGAAAGTATACAAACAGCACAACGGAAGTGTTGCCTGTGATCACTATCACCGATATGAAGAAGATATTCAGCAGATTAAGAAGCTTGGAGTAGAAACATACCGTTTTTCTGTATCCTGGCCGCGCATTTTTCCTGAAAAGGGAGTGTACAATCCAGAGGGAATGGCGTTTTATAAAAAATTGACGCAGCGTTTGCGTGAAGAAGGAATTAAACCGGCAATTACCCTATATCACTGGGATCTTCCTCTATGGGCACATGAGGAAGGCGGATGGGTGAATCGTGAATCGGTAGAATGGTTTATGGACCTAGCAAAAGTGTGTTTCCAGGAGCTTGATGCTGAAGTTGACTCATGGATTACACATAACGAGCCATGGTGTGCGGGTTTCTTAAGCTATCATCAAGGGTTCCATGCACCTGGACATACGAATATGGATGAAGCGGTTAAAGCCGTCCACCATATGCTTCTTTCACACGGAGTAGCAGTTCAATTTTTAAAGAATGAGCTCCAATCAAAAACGCCAATTGGAATCACATTGAATCTATCGCCGATCTATGCGAAAACAGATTCTGTTAACGACCAGCTGGCTGCTAACAATGCAGACGGCTATTCGAACAGATGGTTTTTAGATCCTGTATTTAAAGGGTCGTATCCTGTAGATATGATGAATTTATTCTCTAAATACGTTCACTCTTATGACTTTATTCAGCAGGGAGATATGGAGATCATCTCTACTTCTTGTGATTTCTTTGGAATTAACTATTATAGCCGAGGCATTGTTGAATTTTCAGCGGCAAATGATTTCTTGCATAGAGGTGCTCATTCAGACTATGACAAAACAGGCATGGGCTGGGATATTGCGCCAGAAGAATTTAAAGATTTGATTAGAAGACTTCGAAAAGAATACACGGATCTTCCTATCTATATTACAGAGAATGGTGCGGCGTTCGATGACGTGCTTGAGAACGGTAGAGTCCACGATCATGGCCGTGTGGATTACATCGAAAAGCATCTTCAAGCCGTTTCTGATCTGAATGATGAAGGTATGAATATTGAAGGCTACTACCTGTGGTCTCTCATGGATAACTTTGAGTGGAGTTTCGGTTATAACAAACGATTTGGAATCATTTATGTAGACTTTGATTCTCAGGAGAGAATTTGGAAAGACAGTGCCTATCGATACGCTGAGATTGTGAAGAACAGAGGAAACCAGAACAGCAGTAAAGACACGGATGCTGTAACAGTTAGTTAATTCTATACAAATCCTGTTAAGCCCCTACATTTGTTAGGGGCTTTTTATTCTGTGTAAAATTTTCCTGTGTGGGGAAGATAAAAACATAGGAGGGATATTGATGAAGGATGATAAAGAACAAAGAATCGATCAAGAAACATCAGACGGGTTGAATGAGCTTGTTGAGATCATTAACGCTAAAGGTGATACAGGTGAGCTAAAAGAGATCGTTGAAAAATACGATAATAAAAAAGAAAAAGAACATTCACCATTATGCAATGATGACTTTTTCTATGCCGATTTAAGAGCGATTGCAGAAGATGGTGCAAGAGAAGATTGATAATAAATATAAAACTCAAAGCTCCTATGCTTTGAGTTTTTGATTGCCTTGTAAAGCATGATGAACAATTTTTTGAGAAGAAACGGGCTGGTGAATACACTGTAGAGCAGACTTCATGCCCCTGCTAGTTGTTGGTTGTGAACCAACCTTTGTACGTGATCAGCAATTTTATCTGCTGAATCTGCGATTAGTGCAGCTCCATGCGCTTGAAAATGTTTTGCATTTTCAGCTTCCTGTCCTGGTACAGGCTTATATAAGATAAGGGGCAGGTGAAGTGCTGCGGCCTCTGTTATTGTGATACCACCTGGTTTTGTAATCAAACAATGAGACAGTTTTAAGATTTCATGAAGTTCTTCTACATATCCAAACAATCGGAAATTTTCCGGGTATTGAATAGCGGTTGGTAACAGTTTTTCATATAAAGCATTATTCTTACCGCAAATCACAATGACTGTAAGGAATGGGTCCTTGAGCAAGCGCTCAGCCAAGTGCTTTACATTCTTAAGAACACCCTGTGCGCCAGCAAGAATGGTAACAACACGCTTGCTACGAGAGACTTGATATTTATCTAAAATCACTTCTTTATTAATGGATTGGTAGAAACCTGGACGAATCGGAATGCCGCTCACCGTAATTTTATTTTCATTAACTTGGTGTCTCATTAAACCTTGTTTAACTGAATCAGACGCTACAAAATAGTGGTCGATAGAAGGATTGATCCAAAAAGGATGAGCAAAGTAATCTGTAATTACGGTGTAGATTGGAATGTTAAAACGTGACTTTTTAAGTAAAAATGGTGCAGCGTGAAGCGGAAAAGTTGTAATGACAAAACGAGGGTGATGTTCCTCGATAAGTTCAATGAATCGCTTGCGGCCTAAGTAACGTGAAAACTGGGTAATCGTGGTTGCATTTAGCTTATTAGTTCCGTAATAGAACCATTTATAAAAAGAAGAGCCATGAGAGAAGCTTTTGATAAAAAGAGACTGTGTAATCTGAGCCATAAGTGGATGAGCCTCTCCAAATAAATCTGAAATGATTGGTTCGTACCCTTTATTCCTAATCTCTTCAGCGAGAACATTTGCGACCTGGACGTGACCGCTTCCGTAGTTTGCTGTTAGGATTAATGCTGTTGGACGTATCATGAGAAAACCTCCCCAGTCTTTTGAATTTAGAATAGCAGGGGATTTTAAACGCAATATGAAGAAGATAAGAATGTTTTGTAAAAGGTAAAAATGATTAATGATACAATAAGGTAGATTCATAATTTAATAAGATCCGGTAATCACGGTGTCTGTAATAGACTTAAAAGGGAATCTGGTGTGAAACCAGAACTGTACCCGCAACTGTAAGTGCTGACGAAATAAGCAAAACCACTATCGAACGATGGGAAGGGCTTAGAGTAGGTATAAGGCACAAGTCAGGAGACCTGCCGTGATTATGTCGTTGATCTTCTTCGGGAGTTGGGAAGATAAGACGCATGGTATTTTAATAGATTGGTTTTAAGTATCTGTTATGTATTCTTGCGTGCACCCATCTTGGCTTTTACTAGTGTGATGGGTGTTTTTTATGTGATTTGATGAGCGTCTAATCTGCGCTTAAACCAACTCCCTCTATTAAAACAGGAGTGTTTAAACTCCGGAAAAGAGGTATGGTATGGAACAGCAGTTGTCAGCAAACGTTTCACGAACGATTCAAACAAAGTTGGTGTTGCCTCCCGACACCAATCACATGGGAACGATCTTTGGCGGAACAGTATTATCATACATTGATGAGATCGCAGCCATTGCAGCTATGAAGCATAGCAAGAAAGTTGTTGTAACAGCATCCATTGATAATGTAAACTTTTTATCGTCCGCTAAAGTTGGTGACATCCTCATTTTAGAGGGAGTTGTTATCTCAACGGGAAGAACTTCAATGGAAGTGTACGTAAAAGTAGAGTGCCAGAATTTAGAGACGGGTAACAGAACGTTAAACACAACGTCTATCTTAACAATGGTAGCGATCGATAAGGATGGAAAGCCATCTCCCGTTCCAAGCGTAATACCAGAGACGGAAGTAGAGAATGCTTTTTTTGACAGTGCTCCATTAAGAAAGGAGCGGCGTTTGCTGTATAAAAACGTAAACTCATAACAAGAAACGCCAGATGACAAGAAAGAGGGAGAATTCCAATGAAAGTGAAAAATATGATATTTGTGATATTGGGATTCTTTTTCCTGAGTTTAGGAATGGTGGGTATTGTGTTGCCATTGATTCCAACAACACCATTTCTGCTGTTATCATCGTATTTTTTTGTAAAAGGGTCTAAGAAATTTGAAGTGTGGTTTAAAGGTACTCCCATCTATAAAAAGCACCTTGAAGAATTTATCCAGGAACGCTCTTTAACGCTCAGAAAAAAGATCATGATTAACCTGTTTGCAGACTCCATGATCTTGATTGCATTTATAATGGCTGAGAGTACAATAGTAAGAGTTATTTTAGTCCTTATTGTGTTGTATAAGTACTATTATTTTATTTATAAAATTAAAACAGCAAAAAGGTAAGGAGTCTGACCCAAATAGTGAACCACTTTCTGGGTCATGGCTCTTTTTTGTGCACAGAGCGGGGGAGAAGGTGAAAGATGTGGTATGTGTGTTTCTGGCAAGAACGTTTGCAGGAACTGTTGGTGTTAGAAAGACGGTCAAAAATATATTCACGTTAATTTCAATAATTTCACGTTAAATGGAATATATTCACGTTAATCACTATAATTTCACGTTAAATAAGATATATTCACGATAATAAAAATGCCCGATGAAGGCGGCTTAATTGCACCTTCATCGGGCATATTATCATTCTTGTGATAAAGGTTTGGAACATAGCCACCAATCATAACACTTAATCTCTCCAGATTGCGCTTGTTCCGCACGCTGTTTGGCTTCTTGAACGGTTTTAGGTGCTGGAACGATAATGCGGTCTCCGATTAGTTCATTTTTTGGCCAGTTTGCAGGTGTTGCTGCCTGATTGCTATCAGCGGTCTGCAAAGCTTTAACCGCTCGCAATATCTCATGAATGTTTCGCCCGACATTCTCAGGATACGTAAGAATAAGCCGGATTTTCCCGGAAGGATCCACGATATAAACACTTCGAACGGTTCTTGTTCCCATCGTTGGATGAATCATCCCAAGTCTCATTGCCAATTTACCAAGGCTGTCAGCAATAATGGGGAAGGTGATCTCAACTTTTAGATTCTGTTGAATCCACTCGATCCATTTAAGGTGAGAGTACACCTGCTCTACAGACAAACCAATTAAGTATGTGTTGAGCTTCTGAAATTCTGGCATAAGTTTCTGAAATGCTACAAACTCTGTTGTACAAACAGGGGTAAAGTCTCCGGGATGGCTAAAGAGGACAAACCAATGACCTTGATAGCTTGTTGGGAGGACAAGTTCCCCAAGGGTGGTATGAACTGTCGTCTCCGGAAATAGATCTCCAATAAAAGGCTTTGTAACTGCTTGTGCAGAATCCATTTCTCTCCTCTCCTATCTCTGTTGGTTTCCCATCATCTTGCTCTTTTTCAACAACTGAGACTCTCCTGTTTTCTCCCACTCTTCAACTTGTTCGATGGCTTGCTCTGGTGTGAACCCTTGGCCGACCAGCACACCAGATAAAATAAACTCCTGATATAAGTGTGTAAGGTTAATGCCTTCTTCCGTTTCTTGTAAAGCTCTTTTTACTAAAGGATCAATATAGGTCACCCATTGATCCGCGACACTTTGCGTTTGAGGCTGAGGTGCGCTTTCCATTTGTGGAAGGCGGGATGAACCAGGTTGACTGTTTAGTGTATATAAGTAGTTGTACTTAGCGCTATGCTTAATTTCGTCTGTAATAATGTTGAACAGAATGTCTCGGTAATACCGGTTAGGGAGCCCTTGCCGAATAACACGGTATTTCTCAACAGCAGCAAGTTCCCCAAAAGCGCTTTTACAAGGCCATCTTTATAGGTTTTTGGACGCTGAAACTCTTCGCCGTTTACAGGTGGTACTTCTTGACCTGTAATATCTTTATACATCATTCTGAAAAGCTTGTTATGCCTTTTCTCATCATCACGAATGGAAGCGATGATTAATTTCTCTTCATTTGTCGGTGCTTGTGAAATTAAATACTCATAAAACAGCTGATCTTCTCTTTCTCCTGCAACAGCTTCTCTCATAAGCTGTAAGGATAGTTGCAGAGCCTGCTGCTGACCGGCGCCTTGCTGTTGTTGTTGTTGTTCTGGATTCACATAGCTCATTGGTATACCCTCCAAAAAGTAAAGTCGCAATAGTCTATGCGGTAGCCTAACTTTTGTTCTCTGTCCGTTCATCCCGCACCACTTGTCCATCAGCTGAATATGAATGAAACTATAGCTTGTTTTTAGAATAGGAAGTGTACGAATTGGAACTGTTTTGGTTAGCAATAGGTGCAGCAGCCGTTTTTTTCATAGAGGCGGCAGGGTGGCTCTATTGGCGTTACCTAGGAAAAGGATCGCTCAAAAAATATATGAATGAAGATCAAAAGCCTGAAGGGGATTTTAAGATTATCCATAAGTTTAAAACCCCAACGCAGAACATTGCTTTAGTGGATGTTGAAGGTGAGATGTGGATCTACAGCAATGGAGACGTAATGTTCAGCACAACAAAAGATGAAGATGAATACGCAGATGTTATTGTGCATATTCCGATGGCTGCTGCTAAGGAAGTTAAGAATGTCTTAATCATTGGAGGGGAGGCGGTATAACTACCCGTGAAGCTCTCCGTTATGATGAAGTCGTAACCATTACCGCTGTTGATGTGGACGATGTTATGATGAACTTCGGTAAAAAGCTGGATCGCTTAGTTGAGTTTAATAAAGGATCGTTGAATCATCCTAAAGTAAAAACCGTTATTGCAGATGGCAGGAATTATGTAGAGAATAGTTCGGAGACATGGGATGTAATTATTGTTGATATACCAGAACCTACTTCCAAGTGTCCAAGTCTATCAAGATTGTTTACTTTGCAGTTTTACAATCAGTTAAGAGATCATTTAAATCCTGGTGGCGCGATCTCTGTGGCTTGTTCTACCTCAAGTTGGATGCCAGAGTATATGTGGAGTATAGAAACTACATTGAAAGAGGCGGGCTTTTTCACCGTTCCTTTTCATAACTTCTCTCTAAAAGATGGAGAAGATTGGGGATATATTTTAGCGACTACATTGCCAGTTGAAGCAGAAGATATACAGCTTAAGATAACGTCAGACTTTTTAACAGAAGAGAAACTGCATGACGTTTTGCATCTGCCGTATTATCTTGTGAACTGGAATGACGAAGGAAAAGTTCAAACAGATGAAAACAAAGTGTTGTTGGAGATTGTAAAAGAAGCGTTTGGGTACTGATGAAAAGCACTTGCTAAAAAAGCAGGTGCTATTTTCATGCATTTTAGTTACGAAATAACGTAGCTTAGTTGTGAAGAGATTTACTGGTGGAATTGGCTGACATATACTGAATCCACAAGATAGAAATAAGGAGAGGGAGGGCGGAGGATGAAGATTACCATTATAGAAAATGACGATGCAGAAGAGCTTGAAATTGTTCTGAAATGCAAAGAGATGAACGAGGAAGTCATCAAAATCTTAACGTCACTTAGATCATTTGACCGCAAAGTAATGGGTTTAATTAATGGAAAAACCTATCTGCTTTCACCAGATGATATCTACTACTTTGAATCTGTCGATAAGAAGAACTTTGCTTATACGCGAGAACACGTATATGAAGTATCGATGAGACTTTATCAGGTAGAAGAAATGTTCGGCGATGCTCATCTTTTTCGCGCTACTAAATCCACCATCATAAATTTGGACAAAGTCAGAACCATCACACCTCGATTCGGGGTAAGGTAGAAGTGATGCTGGAAAACGGAGAAAATATGATTGTTTCCAGGCAATACGTACCTTTGTTAAAAGAAAAATTAGGATTTTAAGGAGGAACTGAGCATGTGGAAAAAGGTCATGGAGTTTACGGTCCAATTCAAAATGATGATGAGCTTATTCTTCTCAGCAGGAATCATTATGTATGTGGTTTTTGGTTTCATGATGGGAGTGAGGGAGATTCCGTTTGAACTCATCGTGCAAATCTTTTTCTTAAGCATTCTTGTTACCGTGTTTCAATATATGTTTTGGAATGAAGAAAGCAAAATCAAGCTGTCAGCAGCTACAAAACTATTTATTGAATATGTCTTGCTTGGCATCGTGTTATTCGGAATGTCACAAGTTTTTCACTGGTTTAATGTAGGATCAGAAACTTTCTATAACATGATGATTTTGTATCATGTCATCTATATCGGCGCCATCTTTGGATTTTCGATTTATTTTAAAGTACTTGGGATGAAATATAATCAAAAAATGCTACGATTTAGAGAGCAAAATCAAGGTAAGTAACGCTAAAAGATCGTTTAATCGCCAGTAATCAAAATAAGAGGATGACCGCAAATGGTCATCCTCTTGCTATTAAGCGCTTTTAAGCAACCTTATCCACTTTTTCCGCTTTCTCTTCGAAAAGATAATTCTTTACAGCGTTTGTAGAGAACTTCGCTTTTTTTACAAACAGCGGATTCAATACTGCGACAGCCGCAAAGTTAGCCATCAATCCCCAGAACCCTTCATAGATTCCTAGAGAAGTTCCCGTTGAATAGACGGTAAACGTAACGGCTAGTCCAACAAGCAAACCGATGATTGTGGCTTCTCTTGATTGGTTTCTCCAAAACAAGCTGATCACGATTGCCGGGAAGATCTGTACCATTCCGGATACGCCGAGCAATTGCAGAGAAACGAGAGCCTGTGGAAACACAAGTCCAAACAATAAAGCCAGTCCAATGACGACGAACACCATGCCGCGTGTAATCATCGTCAGTTTTGCACCCTTTACTTTCGGGTTGATA
This sequence comes from Fictibacillus sp. EA-CB0309, assembly GCF_055814265.1. Taxonomy (NCBI): domain Bacteria; kingdom Bacillati; phylum Bacillota; class Bacilli; order Caryophanales; family Fictibacillaceae; genus Fictibacillus; species Fictibacillus sp. EA-CB0309. The sequence continues at coordinate 3,821,695 of NZ_CP169271.1, read as the reverse complement.
AGATCACGGTAAATGTTGTTCGCAAAAAGGTTAGATGCACCTATTGCCATGATGGAGCATGGGATGAGTGATGCGAGTGCGATCGTTGAATACGCTAAGCCCTGACCGATACCACCGTATGACGTTTGAATAAGTGCTAGTAATGCAAAGCGCGGATCTGTTCCATCCGGCAAAACTAAGAATGCGATAAAACCTAGGAAAACAACAAGAATTAAAACAATATTATAAAGCGGTAGAAACAGTGCATTTTTTCGAATAGCGTCAGCACTTTTTGCTGTGAAAACGCCTGTTGCTGCATGTGCCCACATAAAGAGAGCGAGTGATGAAACGAATGCTGCTGTAATGAACCACGATATTCCTTTTGGTCCTTCGTTAGGAATTGTTAGAAGCTGAGGCGCTTCAGTGACGATTTTATCGACCATCGGGTTCCAGCCGCCAAAGTGCATGATTGGTAAGGATACAACCATAAATAACATAATTGCCCAAACGAGCACATCTTTAATGATTGCTGTATAGGTCGGTCCTTTAATACCACTGAAGAACGTATAAAGAGCAACGAGCAAGAACGAAGTGATCACGACCACTTTTACATTGATAAAACCTGTTCCAGCAACTTGCAGCGTATCTTGAATACCGCTCAGCTGCAGACAAATATATGGAATAAGCATAAGTACGCCAACAATGGCAATTAAAGAAGAAAGAAGCTTGGAATCAAAACGCTCACGTGCATAATCTGCTAATGTCGTAAGTTTATGCTCATTTGCGACTTTCCATAGTTTCGGAAGGAAAAATACGAGATAAAGTAAGCAAGAACGGAATAGGGAATTGCAAAGAATGCGAGACTTCCCGCTGTATACGCGGTACTCGTTAATCCTAGGAATGTATAGGCCGTGTAAAGGTCAGCCCCAACTAGAAACCAGACAAGTAAACCGCCAAAACGTCTTCCGCCGACAGACCATTCCTCAACCGAACTGCGGGTAGCTTTGTCTCTGCCTGCGAGAAACCCGATCAGAACAACCGTTAAGATGATAAATATTGTGATAGACAGTGCTGTAAGATTACCCTGCTGCATTTAGTCCAAGCCTCCTTGAGATTTCTGTAGTTGATAGATGCCAAAGGTGCAAAAAGGAGTTAATACGATCCATAAAAACAGCCAAAACTGAAGAAACGGAAGTCCTAGAATAATAGGATCGATTCTGTTTGCGAACGGTAAAACGACCAGCTGCGCTATAAATGGAGCAGTAATGAGTAAGACCATTAATAATTTCTTCATGATGTATTTGTCCCTTCTGTGGTGTTTTTAGAAATATAATGTTCACAATCATAACAGCTTAGAAAGAGGGGAACAAGGGGAATTAAATAAATTTTTAAAATATTTAATATTATTTGATAATGAAAGGGTTTACAAGTTGATTGAAGACAGAATAGGGGTAATTTCGGCTGCTAAAAAGAGTTCTACTTATACGTGGAGGGGTATCTGAGTAGTTAATTCGAGAAATTCTTGAAAAAATTCCGGAGATTTTGGAGTTTTTCCCGCGAGTTTTGGCAATAATCCCGCGAGTTTTAGTCATATATCGGCGAGTCGACATAGCTCGACAAGGATTGGCTATCCCTATACCCTCCACCTCAATAAAGAACGATCGCGAGGTTTATCTCCAGTACAAATAAAGAGCCCATTTCATAGTGAAATGAGCTTCTACTATCTATTTGTGGATGTTACCAATCTTCACGTTGAAAATGTTTCCCTTCCATATTTCCAACACCATCAGGGGTACTGAGCCCATTTTGCTTAATGTGGTTCGCATCCTTTACATAAAAATGATATTTCCATCCTTTTTCATTTTGGAACTCTACTAAAAAAACATATGGATTGTATTGTCGGCCAATGTTTTGAGTAATACTCCACTCTTCACTGGGGTAACAATCTTTTAAATAATGAGTGAGCTGTTCTTTTTTTATAGAAACCTGATAATTGATCCAGAGCGGGCGTATCAAGAAAAATGCAAGAACGAGCACTACAATGACACTCGCAGTATATAAACCTATTTTTCTTTTAGTTTTGGGAATAAATAAAGCAATAACGAAAAGCACACTGATAAGTATCAAGGTAAAAGTGATTTCAATGACTGTAATAGGATGTAAATTCATACGAGAGTGCCTCCATCCCATAATAGAGAAGAATTATAGTACAGATATTCTACATAAATGACGATTTTCTTCTTTTCACGCATGGGGATTCCTTGCCTAAAGAACACCGAAGTGAACGGAAATTCAATATCACCAAACAAAAAAGCCGACCCACAAGGCCAGCTTTTACCACAAATACGGCTTAACAACCATAAACCACAGCATGATCATCAACAATGCAATATAAATCCAAACGGCTCGCTGCAGCTTATCTGACAGCTCATTCTTATCAATCCCATCATCACTAAACTTACGCAGAGTCGGCGAAAAAGCACGGGCCAAAAAGAACAGTGAGCAGAAAAGGATGATTAAAGTCATTAGAATCCATGGCGTATCCCACGTCCACGGTCCTGATAAAACAAGCAGTACACCTGATAATACCAGAACGTGACCCGCATGTTTGGCGAGCCAAACGACAAAACGAAAGGTTCCAAGATGAGCGTTCATCTCATCACCTGAAGCTATTCGCAGTTTTTTTATCAGTGGTAAAAGGATAAAGAACGGCCCGATGGAGACGATTACGCTTAAAATATGGATATATAATAAAACCCGGTACAAAAAATCCATTGCGTTAATAATTAGCCTTTAACAGGACTGAATTCGTGAACCCAAACTTGCATATGCGGCAGCCAAGGCATTCCTGGGTGATACGAAAGAATAGCATTTTTGTACTCTTCTACCGACGCAAAGCCTTCATGCTGAGCGTGTTCATCTGTTAGTTCACCAAGTGATTGACGGTACACGTTGTTCACTAAAAACTTATGGCCTTCGAGCTCCATAATTTCTCCAACATCAGCATATCGTCCGTTACGGCGTGTTGCGGTTTTCTTGCCTTCGATCACTTTTGCAACATCCTCAGGCATCGTTACAAGTCTTTCGATTGAACATGTTTTTGGCGGCAAATTGTTGTTTTCATGATTTGTCATATGTGAAAACTCCTTTTCTATTTTCTCCATTTCCTAATGTATCACACTTCATGAATAAGTCTGTCTATTTTTTAACCAAAGAAAACGGTAAGATGTGTCTTTGCTATGTGGAGTCAGTACCTTTATAATCAAGAGATGACTCTACCTGAGGGAGGCTAATTAGGTTTTGATAGAAAAAGCAAAGCAAATGCTGAATTTGCATTACGGTTATTCTTCATTCCGAAATGGACAAGAGCAAGCGATACAATCGGTTTTAGCGGGTGACGATACACTCTGTGTTATGCCTACAGGTGGCGGGAAATCGATCTGTTATCAAATACCTGCACTTGTTTTTGAAGGAACGACAATTGTTATTTCTCCTTTAATTTCTTTAATGAAAGATCAGGTTGATACATTATTGCAGTTAGGTATATCCGCGGCCTTCATCAATAGTTCACTTACAGCGGCAGAGGCGAGAGAACGAATTGAAAAGGCGAAAAGCGGTGAGTATAAACTTTTATATATTGCACCAGAACGCCTAGAATCCTATGACTTTATGGATCATTTAAGGCAGATCGACATTCCTTTAATCGCGGTAGATGAAGCCCACTGTATCTCGCAATGGGGACACGACTTCAGACCGAGCTACCAACGTATTCAGAGAATGATCGGCAATCTTCCGAATCGTCCGGTAGTATTAGCATTAACAGCAACTGCTACACCACGCGTTCGTCAAGACATCTGCTGGTCGCTCGATATTGACGAGAACAAGACGGTATTAACAGGATTTGAACGTGAAAATTTGTCCTTTTCCGTAATTAAAGGACAAGACCGTCTTTCGTATTTAAAAGATTTCCTTAAAAAGAACGAGAAAGAAGCTGGAATCATATACGCAGCAACACGTAAGACGGTTGATCAGCTTTATGAGACTTTGCAAAAAAGCGGCATCAACGTTTCACGTTATCACGCAGGGATGAATGATAACGAGCGCATGGAGCAGCAGGAACAGTTTCTTCAAGATGAGTCATCGGTCATGGTGGCTACTTCAGCGTTCGGGATGGGTATTGATAAATCAAACATTCGATATGTTATCCATTTTCAGCTGCCTAAAAACATGGAGAGTTATTATCAAGAAGCGGCCGCGCTGGCCGTGATGGACTTCCAAGTGAATGTATCCTACTATATTCTTCACAAGATGTTCAGGTACAACGTTTTCTGATTGATCAGTCTAGTGAGCAGGATCGTATGGCGCAAGAGCTAGAGAAGCTTCAACTCATGGTGGACTATTGCTACACCGAAAGCTGTTTGCAGCAATCGATCGTCCGCTATTTTAGTGATGAAGAAATACCACCATGCGGCCGGTGCGGCAACTGTACAGATAATCGTGATAGCATCGATGTGACCAGAGAAGCGCAGATCGTATTGTCCTGTATCGTGCGAATGGGGCAGAAGCGTTTCGGAAAGACATTGATCGCACAAGTACTGACCGGTTCCAAAAATAAAAAAGTGTTAGAGATGCGATTTAATAAGCTGCCAACTTACGGCATGCTGAAAGATAAAAGCACGAAAGAAATAACAGACCTCATTGAGTTTTTTATCTCACAAGAGATCATCGCCGTTGAGCATGGTACGTTCCCAACTCTTTATATAAAAGAGAAAGGGAAGGACATCCTGCTTGGTAAGGAACAAATCATGCGCAAAGAAGCAGTCGTAACAAAACAAGTGGCTGTAGATGATCCGCTATTTGAAGAACTTCGAATCGTTCGTAAGACGATAGCTGAACAGGAAAACGTTCCGCCGTTCGTTATTTTTGCAGATACTGCTTTAAAAGATATGTGCGTGAAACTGCCTGAGTCAAAAACCGAATTTTTGAGTGTGACTGGTGTTGGTCAAAATAAATTAGAGAAATATGGTGAGCGTTTTATCTCTGCCATTTCTACTTATTTGGCTGAGCATCCAGAGCGAAGAGAAAGTGCTAATCAAAGTACGGTTTCAAAAGCACCTGCAAAAAAGGCAACGCCTGATTCTCATCTTGAAACATACACTTTCTATAAAGAGAAAATGTCTGTAGATGAAATTGCTGAACACCGCAATCTAGCCGTGAGTACGGTCGAGAGTCACCTCGTTCAATGCATGCAAGAAGGAATGGACGTTCATATGGAGGATCTCATTCCAGATGAATATGTCTCGAAAATTGAACATGCCATTCAACAAGCTGGCGGAGAAAAGTTAAAGCCGATCAAAGAATTACTTCCTGAAGAAGTAAGTTACTTTATGATTAAAGTGTACTTGCTGCAAAACGAAAATAAGAAACGGGTGACAAGATGAAGAAGAACGTCCGATTAAAAGTAAAACCTTCTTATGTGAAGGGGTTAAAAACAGGCTATCCGCTAATCACTGAGGATGCTGTACAAAATATTAGCAACGTAAAAGAAGAAGGAACGATTATCGAACTTTTTGACGAAAAGAATGTATTCCTTGGTAAGGGATACTACGGCAAACAAAACAAAGGTCGTGGGTGGGTGCTCACGCAAAATTCACAAGAACTCATCGATCAAGAATTTTTTGAAAAGAAACTGAAAAAAGCGATCAACCATCGACAAGATCTTTTTAATAATTATGAAACCACAGCATTCCGCGTTTTTAACGGTGAGGGAGACGGAATCGGCGGATTGACGATCGACCACTATAACGGCTTTTACGTTCTAACTTGGTATAGTGAAGGCATCTACTCTTTTAAGGATGAAGTGATCGCTTCTCTTAAAGAGCTTGTCAAGGTAAAAGGCATCTATGAGAAGAAGCGTTTTGCTGTAAAGGGAAAATATATTGATGATGACGATTTTGTTGAAGGTGAACAAGCGCCAAGTCCACTGATCGTAAGAGAGAACGGCATCCACTTTGCAGTTTATCTGAACGAAGGTGCGATGGTCGGTGTGTTCTTAGATCAGCGTGATGTACGAAAAACAATTCGTGATCAATATGCGAAAGGGAAAACCGTTCTAAATACGTTTTCTTATACAGGTGCGTTCTCAGTTGCAGCGGCTCTTGGTGGTGCGGCGAAAACGACAAGCGTTGACTTAGCGAATAGAAGTCGAAGTAAGACACAGGAACAGTTCAGTGTAAATGGTCTGAATTATGAGGACCACGACATTATTGTAGAAGATGTGTTCAACTACTTTAAATATGCAGTTCGAAAGCAGTTATCATTTGATCTTGTTATTCTCGATCCGCCTAGCTTTGCACGTTCAAAGAAACATACGTTCAGTGCGGGGAAGGATTATCCTGAGCTGTTGGCACAAGCGATTCAAATCACTGAGAATAACGGTGTGATTGTTGCGTCGTCAAACTGCTCTACGTTCGGTATGAAGAAATTTAAAGAGATGATTTCTGCAGCCTTTAAAGAAACAGGCGGCACGTATAACATTTTGGAAGAGTTTAAGCTTCCGCAAGACTTTAAAACGCATAAAGAGTTTAAAGAGGGAAACTATTTAAAAGTTGTGTTCATTGAAAAATTAAGCTAACCGGCGAAAGGGGATCTTCATGTCGATCAGTAACGAACGCCGTATTTTAATTATGACTTCTGTAGCTGCTGAGAAAGAGGCAATCTTGAGAGGAATTGGCCGAGCGTCTTCCGTTGATGTGGTATTAGCTGGAGTTGGACCGATCTCAGCGGGCGTCCAAACAACAAAAGCTCTATTAACGAAAGACTATGATCTTGTAATTAACATGGGAATTGCAGGAGGTTTTCAGGGTAAAGCAGATGTTGGAACACTAGTTATTGCAGATGAGATGATAGCAGGAGATCTTGGCGCAGAATCTCCTGATGGATTCATAACATTGGATGAACTTGGTTTTGGGGCTTCTACTCGCATACAAGCAGACAGCGAAATGGTCATGCACTGTTTAACGTCATTAAAGCTCGCAGGGGTACCTGTTCAACTCGGCAACGTTCTAACTCTGTCTACGGTGACAGGTACTTCTGAAACGACGAAGAATCTTCAGGATCGCGAGCCGGATGCGGTAGCAGAAGCGATGGAAGGCTATGGTGTAGCGTTTGCGGCTCAAGCATTCGGAAAACCTGTACTCGAGATACGATCCATATCAAATCCGATTGGCCCGCGAGATCGTTCTGCTTGGCGTATGAAGGAAGCGTTCGATACACTAGAGAGAGCCAGTAAAGTAATCGCGGAGGTTTTGAGATGAGTAAAATGAGTATTGCTTTTTCACCTTGTCCGAATGACACATTTGTTTTTCATGCATTGGTTCATGGCCTCGTTCCTGGGGCTCCTGAATTTGATGTTACATATGCAGATATCGATATTACGAACGGATTAGCAGCTAAATCAGATGAACTTGATATATTAAAGATATCTTATGCAGCGCTTCCTTACGTATTGGACAAATACGCACTAATTCCTTGCGGAGGCGCACTGGGGCGAGGCTGCGGCCCGCTTGTACTTGTTAATCAGCCAGGAGAAGTGAAACCTGAAATGCTGTCTGGAGCGAAAGTAGCTGTTCCGAGTGAACGTTCGACAGCATACATGTTATTCCGTTTATGGGCAGCTAAAAATGTACCGGGTGGAGTTGGAGAGATCGTCGTTATGCCGTTTAACGAGATCATGCCAGCTGTAAAAGAAGGCCGTATTGATGCGGGTCTTGTTATTCATGAAGCACGGTTTACGTACCAAAATTATGGGCTGAATCTATTAGCCGATATGGGCAGCTGGTGGGAAGAAGATACAGGCCTGCCGATTCCATTAGGAGCAATCATCGCGCGCCGTTCACTAGATTTAGAGTCTATTTCAAAATGGATTCGAGAATCAGTTGAGAGTGCGTGGCGCGATCCTGACGCATCGCAAGCATACGTGATGCAGCATGCAAGCGAGCTATCAGAGGAAGTAGCGAAGTCACATATCGATCTCTACGTGAATGATTTTACCGCTGATCTCGGTGATAAAGGGTTTGAGGCGATTACGACACTACTGAATCGTGCAGGTGAAGAGGGCATTGTGCCGAGGAATGATTATACAAAACTGTTGAAAATTTAAGAATGGACAAATTAATTCTTTGATTGGACAGATTATTATGGACTTTGGACAGATTATCATGGGAATCGGACAGATTAATCCCTAGATTGGACAAATTATTTAATGAATCGGACAAATTATAGAAATTAACCACTCTCCACACCAGCGCATACCTTATAACGAGAAGAAAAACTGTTATAAGGAGGCGCAATATGTCTAATACAAATGTATTAACACTCATTGGGGCTTTATTAGCTGGTTATTTTCTGCTTGCACTTCCACTAGGCGGTACGTTTTTAGCTGCATTCGGTCCAGCAGTTAAAATTATCGCGATCCTAACTGTTCTCGTATTCGGAGCTGTATTAATCTACAAAGGACTCCGGGATATATTAAGAAAATAGATGATACGGAACCCGCTGAAGATAGCGGGTTTTGTTTTTTTATTTTGAAAGCAACCCTTTCAGTTCCTCAGTCATCTTCTCCACTAGTTCAGGCCGACCATGAAATTGTGCAGGCGTGTTTTGAAAAAGCTTCATGAACCAACCTGATTCCTTTTTAATTGCAACAACGGTATGATGCGTATTCAACTCTGGCGAAAGTTCCGTTTTCCCCACCGGCACCATTCCTGCGATCGCCCGAAGGATCACAGCATCATCACTTAAGAAGGATATGTTTTTCACTTTTGCGTAATAAGGAGGGGTAGGAAAGCTGCTGAAAATCGGCTCCAAATGTGAATGTATTTCTTCAGGACCGAACGCCTGGCTGCCATCATAACCAATCATCTCACCGTCTTCTGTAAAATAATCAGCCATACCACGTGCGTTTCGCTCATTCCACGCGTTTAAAAATTGTTGATACAAAATCTCAACCGCCTTTGTTTCCTCTGTGTTCATATCCAGTCCTCCATATGTACATTCATTTATTTTCATCATAACAAAAAAACAGTCACCAACAAAAATGGTGACTGAATCAAAAATTATTTTTGCCGTGCGGCAGCTAGCCGTTCAACTTCTTGGTCTAGCCTTTTTTGAATATCGTCCAGCTTTGAGAAATTCATAGCTGCTATATAAATTTTCTCCAGCTTATCATGCTTACTTTTTGCGTCTGCCAAAAAGCTTATGGCTTCTTTCATTTTCTGTGAATAACGGCCGCTGATCTCCTTAAGGCTATCAAAATATTTTTCATCCGTACCTGGTTTAATGGTCTTCGCATACATATCAACAATAGAATCTCCTTGGCGTTCAGGGAAATACTCGTGAGGAGCTGTGCTGTCGAAAATCGCAAATCCTAGCTCTCTTACAATGATCATATCAAGGCTATTAGGATCGAAACCACAATGATAAATTTCTACATCGTATCCAGAAGCTTCAGCATTCGCCGCTAATTTCTTTAACAAAGTGGATTTACCTGATCCTGGCCGTCCTTTAATAAGGTACCGTTTTTTCAAACCCTCTGTTAAGTTTGGAACAAAATCAACAGCTCCCTTTGGAGTAGCTGCTCCTAAGAAACGGTGATACACGTTTGCTTGTTTATTAACTTTTTTGGAAAAGAACATGTGCATTAATTCATCGGTAAGTTTGTTTGCTTTGTTATAATCCATGTTCATGATATAAATTTCTTCCCATTCGTCATGAATGAGGAGTGCTTCATGAAATGTTGCGTATGCTTTTTGGTAATCAGCAGATATCGACTCAGACAGCTGAAGAATTTCATTTTTACTCTGTGCTAGCTTTTTTGAATTCCAAGCTTCCCCTAAGTTCACGTATTCCTCGATAGCACCTGGAGCTTTTGGTTCAATAACATGTGGTGAAGTGCCGTCAACGATTCCAATACTTAATTCCCGAAGGATAACCCCGTCGATTGACCCATTATCAGATGCGCAATGAATGTATTCTACATCATAGCCCTCGTCGTTCCACTTTTTCCCGATTGATTTTATTAATGTGGACTTGCCAGTACCAGGGCCTCCTTTAAGGATAAAAAGACGATCAAGACCATTAAGGTTGGATGCGAATAAGTTGTGAAAACCCCTTGCCGTATTGCCGCCAGCGTAATAATTTAGAATTTTTCCAGTCAATGTTAAAAACACTCCTCTTTAGTGTAGTTGTGTTTCTACAAGCATGTTATGTGAGAAGAAAGGAATAGGTGATAGCCTAAAAAAACACATTTATTATTTAAATTGTTGAAATATGATGAAATAAAAAGAAATTTTACGAATGAAGGAGTATGGTTAGCAAAAGAGGAATAAATACACCTCAAATCACATAATATTGATTATTCTGAATATTTAAATAAAATTTAGAATAAGTTAATATGTAGTTAACAAAGAAACACCACCTTTACAAAAGGAAGGCGTGATTCCAATGAAATAAGTTAGCGAAGCATATCAAATCACATCCAGTTAGAGATCAGCCGGTGAAAACTGATTTCGAGATGTGTGGATATGTGGGAACGCGCAAATACGCATAACGAAAGAGGTTGATTCCAATGACTTATGTGAGCGAAGCATGCTAAAATCGTGTTGCAGACGGAAATAGCCGGTGAAAACTATTTTCGCAGCATGTGGGCATGTGGGAAACTACCGAGGTAAAGGAAAAAAGTGAAAAAGTAAAAAAGGAAAAATAAGATCTAATGCAAGGCAATTGATTGAACGAACAATTAATTGAAGTCTAGTTATGGGACAAATAACTAGCATTTGTGTATTAGGAAGAAAGGAAAGAACGTTTAAGTGAATAAAGTGAGTTTAAGCTAAAGGCGCTGTTTATGTGATGTATGCATATTCAGCGTCTTTGTTTTGTTATAACATAGGTATGTTAGCAACATGCTAAATGACACGATGGAAGATGAGAGGTTATTAATTATGGAAACTTTACTCATTTATCAAGATGATTCTTCTAATAAGTTTTGGAAAATTAACCAAACAGGAAATTCTTATATGGTTACTTATGGAAAAGTGGGGACAGTTGGAGCGATAAAAACAAAAACATTTGAATCAGAAAAGAAATGCCGTAAAGAAACCGATAAACTCATCCGCTCTAAGATGAAGAAAGGATATGTACCCGCAGAATCAAGCAAACTAGTATTAAAAGATACCACCATGACAGAAACACTGTTTTGGGAACTGATTGATAAATGCAAAGAAAAAGGCGATGATGCTGAAGAGCAAATGGAATGGCTTATGATTCAGCTCTCGAAAAGACCTGTAAAAGATATCATCATGTTTGATTTCATATTCAATACCTATTATATTAAATCCTACACATCAGAACTATGGGCTGCAGCATACATCATAATGGGTGGGTGCTCTGACGATTGTTTTGATTATTTCAGAGCTTTTCTGCTATACCTCGGAAAAGAAGCTTATGAGACAGCTATAAAAGATCCTGAGTCACTGTTGCCATATTTAAAACTAATAGAAGAGCAAGATGAAATGCCTCAACTTGAAGAGTTATTGTCTGTAGCGTGTGAAGCATTTGAAGAAAAGACTGGCCAAGATTATGAAGAGTACCGAGATTTATATGATAAGTTAACAAACGAGCAATATAATCAACCAGAAATCGAATTTGACTGGGACGAAGATGATGAAGAAGGACTGAGAAAAAGTTTCCGCTTTTATGGGAAGCTTATGGCGAATCCCCGATTGAATACTAATTACATAAAATCAAAACTCACCATCAATTTTTTAGAAGGTGAGTTTTTTTATAAATGATAGTTTTCTAAAAGGTTGTAGCTGATAAATTTTTTTCTTCACTGACAAGTTGATTGTAGTGGAAGATGCGAGACTCTCGGCTAGGACAGGCGGGCAGGTGAGACACTTTAGAGTGAAACGTACGAATGTGGCTCACCGCCTGCCCTGCGGAAAGAGAGCATCTGGAACGGAAATCAACTGCTAACAAAGTGCAACAATGAATATAAAAACAATTTTTTTAAAAATACGCCTCAAGTCTTAGAACACATTACTTCTTGAAGCCATGGTGATTTTAGGAAGGTTTCGGTAAGGTAATAATAGAAACATATTATAGATGAACTTTTTTATTTAAAACGAAACTCTCAAACTTGTACGAACGTATGAATTAAAAAGAGTTTATGTCAGGAGTCGATTACAATGAACGGATTTTTAGCCTTTTTTATCCGCATGTTTGTTGCTATTCCAGCTTCAGCAGGAGTATGGCTGGCTAGTATTATCGGATATGACCAGACTTACCTCATGTCGTCTGGGATTGCAGTAGCCGGTGGAGCTGCCGCATACACAGCAACGGGACTTCTTCAAAAGCAGCGATTTCTTAGTGAACATCAATTATCGAGACGAGAGTATAAATACATCAGAAAAAATCTAGACGAAGCAAAGCCAAAGATTTATCGGCTGCAAAAAGCATTGCTTTCGGTCAGAGATCTTCCCACATTAAAACAAAGAGCCGATTTGGTGCGGGTCGTTAGGAAGATACAAAGCTTAACTCAGAAAGAGCCAAGGCGTTTTTATTTAGCCGAACAGTTTTACTTTTCTCATTTAGATTCAGCCGTTGAGCTTACTGAAAAGTATATGTTTTTATCATCACAACCCCGTAAGACAAAAGAACTTACGCAATCGTTAGTGGAAACGAAACGAACACTCGACGAACTAAAAGAGTACATCGAAAAGGATTTATACCAGGTTTTGTCAAATGATATAGATGACCTGCATTATGAAATCGATGTAGCGAAGTACTCCATTCAGTCTCTGAAAGATTCACAATCCATAAAAAAGGCAGGAGATATAAATGAAAGAAAATAATGCACCGCGCATTTATAATACGGATGAACCAGCAAATCTGATGGATGACTTGCTGGCAAATCCTTTTGGTGAGAAGCATGAATCCGCAGTTCCAGCGAACGAGAATAAGCAGGTTCGATTAATAGATGTTCTTCCGGAAGAAAATAAAGAAAAAGCCTATCAGTTGGCGAAACAGATCGATCCGGCAAATCATCAGACGATGATTACGTACGGTGCACCTGCACAGGCGAAGCTGCATTCCTTTTCAAACACGATGCTGGAGCACGTAAAAAAGAAAGATACAGGGCAAATCGGCGAAATCATTGGTGACTTGATGAGAAAGCTTCAAGATGTAAATCCTGAAGAACTAAAATCAAACAAACCAACGTTAATCGGCCGCATGTTCGGAAAACTTTCAGGATCGGTTCAGGAAGTGCTTTCGAAGTATCAAAAAACGGGTGCTCAGATTGACCGTATTTCCGTAAAGCTCGACGGAAGCAAAAATGTGCTGATGTCTGATATCGTCATGCTTGAAAAACTGTATGAGAACAACAAAGAGTACTTCCAGGCTTTGAATGTCTATATTGCAGCTGGAGAGTTAAAGTTAGATGAGCTTAATCAAGTAACGATTCCTGAGATGAGAAAAGTAGCAGAACAGACGAACGATCAGATGAAGTTTCAGGAAGTTAACGATATGGTACAGTTTGCCGATCGCTTAGATAAACGTGTTCATGACTTGAAACTAAGCCGTGAGATAACGATCCAAAGTGCACCGCAGATTCGACTCATTCAGAACACGAATCAGGCACTTGTTGAAAAAATACAGTCATCGATCACGACGGCCATTCCGTTATGGAAAAACCAAGTCGCAATCGCACTGACGTTGATCAGACAGCGAAATGCAGTAGAAGCTCAAAAGCAAGTTTCCAAAACTACTAACGAGCTTTTATTAAAAAATGCAGAAATGCTTAAAACGAATACGATTGAAACTGCAAAAGAAAACGAACGCGGATTAATCGATATTGAGACGCTGAAGAAGACGCAGGAAAATCTTCTTTCAACACTCGAAGAAACCCTTCGTATTCAAGAAGAAGGTCGTATGAAGAGACGTCTTGCCGAAGAAGAGCTGGCAACAATGGAGATTGGGTTAAGACAGAAGCTGCTAGAAATTAAAGGCGAATAAATAAAGAAGGAGCTAATCCCTTTGTGGGTTGGCTCCTTCATCTGTTATGCTTTTGAAAAATTAAGAAGCATTAACTTCAACCTCATCTAATGTTGAATGTGCACGGCTGAAGCTACTTAAAACCATTCCGACTGCCGTACCGACTAAAGCTGGAAGAATCCATTGTAATCCCATAGATGATAGAGGGAGGATGTCTTTCATTACTTGAACCGGACCTAGATCTACTCCGAATGCAGCCAAACCGTCCAGCAAGGCGAATACTCCTGTAAATAGAACCGCACTTCCATACACTTTTTTTGGGTTTTTGAAGAAACGGTTAAAAAACGTAAGTGCTACTAATACGATTGTTAATGGATAGGCTGTGACCAAAAACGGAACCGACACTTTAAGAATTTGGTTTAGTCCAAGGTTAGAAAGAGTAAAGCTTACTAGTGTAACGAGTAAGACTACCGTCTTGTAGCTGACATTTGGAAGTAACTTTGAAAAGTACTGACCGCACGCTGTGGTTAGACCAACAACTGTAGTAAAGCAAGCTAATGTAAAAATAAAACCAAGTAAGGCTGTTCCGCTTTTACCTAATAAAAGAGTGGAAGCTGCGGAAAGAATATCCGTTCCATTTTCAAAAGAACCGGTTGCGGCCATCTTTCCGCCGATTAACCCTAAGCTCACATAAACGAGTGTAAGTAATGTCCCTGCAATCAACCCTGCTTTTAGTGTGTAGTTGGTTAATTGCTTTCGATCACGAACGCCTCTTTGCTGAATCGCAGTAAGAATAACGATACCAAAAGCGAGAGCAGCAAGAGCATCCATTGTGTTGTATCCTTCAATAAACCCTTTTGAAAAGGCTCCCGATTGATAGTTAGATGATGGTGATTGAAGTGGAGCATCAAGTTTGAAAAAGCCTACTGCACAAAGAACAACCATTGATAAGAGCAAGGTTGGTGTAATCCAGCGCCCCATATATTTCTCCATTTTTGATGGGTTAAGGCTGACCGCATAAACCAGTGCAAAAAATACAACTGTGAATAATAAAAGAATAAGTGCTGTGTTAGAATGATTGCTCATGAACGGTTTAAGGCCCATCTCATAAGCAACGTTTGCATTTCTCGGAATGGCTAGGAATGGCCCGATACTTAAGTAGATGAGTACCATGAAAACGGTGCTAAAAACGGGATGTACGCGATTGCCAATTGTTTGAACGCCTCCTTTTACAAGGGAAACGGCAAATAATACGGCAAATGGAAGTCCAACTCCTGTCAGAATAAATCCTGCCATGGCAAGCCAGTATGAGGATCCAGCTTCTGCCCCCAAGAATGGAGGGAAAATAAGATTTCCTGCTCCAAAAAACATTGAAAATAACATAAGGCCAATAAAAACGGTGTCCATCTTTCTCATCAGTGATCTCTCCTTTTATTGTTTTAAAACATAAAAAAACCCGTCCCTATAGAAGGGACGAGTTATAGCTCGCGTTACCACCCTAATTCCGCAGCTTAATGAAAAAGCTAGCGGCACTCAGTCAACGTACAATCATACGTGTTCCGTTGTAACGGCGGACGGCCGTCAAAGCTTACATGTCAGCTTTGCATCTCAGAGATGATTTTCGGAAATGAACTGTACATCGGCTTTCACCAAGCGCCAATTCTCTGGGGAACAGTGACCAAATCTTACTCTTTCTCGTCATTGATTTTAATATTAATTGTAAATTTAACATCATGAAATGAGGAAGTCAATAGTAAATTCTGAATTGATAGAAAAGTAGAAACGGTTATTGTGATAATAGAGCCTTGGAAGATCTCACAGGGCAAGGAGAGCCTTTTTAACCTATAAAATCAACCCCATAACTACCGTGTTGTAGTAATTGCCTCGTATAAAATTATCCTGCTTCAACAAACCTTCCTTCTCAAAACCCAGCTTCTTATAAAGGTCAATCGCGTTAGTGTTATTCTCATTCGTTACGAGACTAATCTTTTTCGTTATGCCATTTAGACGTGCCCACTCCAAAAGTTCATTCATTAAAACTTTTCCTAATCCCATGCCTGTGTATTTTTCAGAAACTACAATACCGAGTTTCCCAACATGTTTGGTGCGCTCTTTTTGTGAGGAGTTGATGGTTGCAATTCCTATAATTTCAGAATCGATCATGGCAAGGAGCATGATAGAATTCGGTTCTTGTGAAGTGGCGGTAATGTAGTCTTTATATTCCTGAAGATTCCGTTTGAATTCATTAGCACCAAAAGATAGATAATCACTCTCACCGCCAACCACATTATAAAAGTCGATCATGTTTTGAGCATCATCGGTAGTGGCTTTGCGTATAAGGACGTTCAAGCTATTTTTTAAGTTAACATTCCGCATGGTTTCAACTTCTTTCTATTTATGTATATGAAACAAATATAACTCACCAGTCTATTCATGGTACAAGCTTAATATTCATGATTTTTTGATTAAATTTTTTAACAAAGTAGTAATGCAACTCCTATTCCCTCGCATAGAATATGAGGATTTGTTATTTCAATAAAGAATAGGAGAGAAAGAATGAAAACGAAAAAACTATGGATTGGTTTACTCATGTTTTGTTTTATGTTCTTACTAGTGCAACCGGCAAAAGCAGCAGCTTCATCTTTTATCATCATAAACAAATCAACAAACCAGTTAGCTTATTTTGAGAATAATAAATTATCAAAAGTGTTTAAAGTGGCAACAGGTAAGTTGCCATCTTATACACCAGAAGGAAAGTTCAAAATCGTAAACAAGATCACAAACAGGCCTTATTATACAGGTAACATTCCGGGTGGAGATCCACGAAATCCGTTAGGCAACAGATGGCTCGGATTAAACGCGAGAGGAACTTGGGGAACCACATATGCGATCCATGGGAACAACAACGCGGATTCGATCGGTAAATATGTAAGCGCAGGCTGTATCCGCATGTACAACAACGAGGTGCAGTGGCTGTACGCCAGAATAACTGTTAATACACCAGTCGTCATTACGACTTCAGGCAAAACATTCCCTGCGCTGGCTGCAGCGAATGGATATAAGGTAACAAACAGTTCAACCGTACCTGTTTTCTCTGTCGTGAACTTGAAAAAGGGAGCCGCGGTGCTGAAGTGATGGAGCTTCAACGTAGACTTACCAGCTTAGGATACAATACAAAAGGAATTGATGGCGTATTTGGAGCAAATACTGATGCGGCGGTTCGTAAGTTTCAACAAGCTAAGAAGCTAACAGTTGATGGTGTTGTAGGACCAGCGACAAAGAAGGCGTTGGGGATGTTTTAATAGGGTAATGATTTAAAGAGCTCTTTATAGAGTTCTTTTTTTATGGAAACAATATATCAAACATATTTATTTTAGTGGTAAAATTTAACTATGTTGAATTTTATTTATAGGAACGTCCTGTATTGGAAATCAACCAACCTTGAGCAATAAACGTTACAAGTATAGCCTTTTTTAAAGACATAAACTAGAGGTGTATTATGCTTAAGCAAGGAATCTACGAAGAAATTATTACTCAAAAGTTAAGCGGGGAGCTTTCGGGAATAGAGATGGGTTCATTCGATATAGAAAAAGATACCTTAGATGTTGAAGAAGCTAGAAAAGTGCTTTCCTCCTACATCTCGAATGTAACAAGAAAAGCTCTGAAGTTTGTTAGGGAGCAAGAGAAAGATGACAAAACAGCGCTACTCCATCAGATTCAAACATGCAATGATATTATCGCGATTCTAGGTGAACGATTGGATGACGAAGAATTTAAAGCTCTTAAGATTGAAGAAGAAGGAGAAGTACTATATTCCATTTATTCTAAAATTAACTCTGTTAGAAGTCTTCGAAAAGGAGAAACCATTAGACCTGTTACACCTATTGCCCAAAGCTCGCTTTTTACGGGATCAAATTATGAACCGAACATGTTAGGCGAATTAAAGAAGGAAATTCTATCAGCGGATGCTATTGATATGCTTGTCTCTTTTATTAAATGGAGTGGTTTACGTTGTATTTTAGAAGAGTTAAAGACATTTACTGATGCAGGAAATAAGCTACGTGTAATCACCACATCATACATGGAGGCTACAGATTACAAAGCTATACTAGAACTAAGTAAATTACCTAATACAGAAATAAAAATATCTTATGATGTCGATCGTACACGACTTCATGCGAAAGCATATTTATTTAAGCGAGATACAGGTTTTAGTACGGCCTATATTGGTTCTTCTAATCTATCAAATCCGGCGCTAACTTCAGGTTTGGAATGGAACATTAAAGTTACAGAGAAAGATTCTTTTGACATTCTAAAAAAATTCGAAGCAACTTTTGAAAGCTATTGGAATGACAGTGAATTTAAGTCTTTCGATTTAAAAAATCCCAATCATCAAGAACGATTGAAGCTGGCTCTTTCCAGAGAGAAGTTACGAAATGAGCAAGATATTCATTTTATGTTTGATATTCAGCCGTTTTACTATCAAAAAGAAATGCTTGATAAACTTCAGGTTGAAAGAACCATACATAATGGCATGAAAAACCTAGTTGTAGCCGCAACAGGAGTAGGAAAAACCGTCATTTCAGCATTTGATTACAAACGATTCAAAGCGCAAAATAAAGGTTCAGCAAAACTACTTTTTGTTGCACATCGTGAAGAAATTCTTAAGCAAAGTCGAGATACTTTTAGAGCAATATTAAAAGATGCAAACTTTGGAGAGATGTTAGTTGGTTCTCATTTACCGTCTTCAATTGACCATCTGTTTGTGAGCATACAAAGCTTTAATAGCAAAAAGCTGTATGAAACGACAACTAGTGATTACTACGATTTTATTATCGTAGATGAATTTCATCATGCTGCAGCAGTATCATATCAGAGACTTCTAGAACATTATAAACCTCAAATTTTACTGGGTTTAACTGCAACACCAGAACGTATGGATGGGAAAAGTATTTTATCCTATTTTGATGAAACGATAGCAGCAGAAATGCGGTTAACCGAAGCTGTTGATAAGAAATTATTAAGTCCATTCCAATACTTTTGTGTAAGCGATTCTGTCGATCTTTCTAAATTAAAGTGGAGCCGTAAAGGGTACGAAACGAAAGAGTTAGAAAATGTGTATACCTCTAGCACCATTAGAAGTAATTTAATTGTCAAAGCAATTAAAAAGTATGTAACTGATATAGACGAAGTGAAGGGTTTGGCATTCTGTGTATCGGTTGAGCATGCCAAATATATGGCACACTTTTTAACCAAGTGGGTATACCTTCGATCTCCTTACATGGGGATGTACACCCAACGGTAAGAAGAGAGGCTCAAAGTAAACTCGTTAACGGAGAAGTGAAATTTATCTTTGTCGTGGATTTATACAACGAGGGAATTGATATTCCCCAAGTAAACACAGTTCTCTTTTTAAGACCAACGGAAAGTTTAACTGTTTTTCTTCAACAGTTAGGCCGTGGATTGCGTTTAAGCGAAGGGAAGGATTGTTTGACGGTATTAGATTTTGTAGGACAAGCACATCAGAACTACAACTTTGAAGAAAAATTTAAAGCGTTAATCGGTAAGACGAAGCATTCTGTTCAATATTACGTTGAAAATGGATTTTTTCACCTGCCAAAAGGTTGTTTTGTTCAATTGGAAAAGCAAGCAAAAGAATATATTCTGCGCAACATTAAAGCTTCAACCAACACACGGGTAAATCTTATATCTAAAATGAAACATTTCGAACATGATACAGGGTTACCATTAACACTAGAAAATTTTCTAACTTATCATCATCTTTCACTTTATGATCTTTATGGAAAAAATGCAGATCGAACATTCAGCAGAATGTTAGTGGAAGCAAGTGTTAAGTCTGATTTCTTCTGTGATAATGAGAAAATGATAACTAAACGTTTACACACATTATTTCACTTAAACTCGAGTCATCTCCTTAAGTTTCTCATTCATTATATAGAAGGTGAAAAAGTTGGAGGAAAACAAGAAGAGCAGATGATGCTTGCCATGTTTTATTATTCTTTTTACAAATACTATCCCGAAAAAGAAGGATTTTCATCAATTGAAGAAGGTATTCAGCATGTGATCGCTTCACAAGAGTTTAAGGAAGAAATTTTGGAAATCCTTCATTATCAATATCGTTCACTGGATACACTTGAACATGACAATGATTTCAAATTTATAAGTCCTTTACGGGTTCATGGAAAGTATTCTACTTCTCAGGTGCTTGCTGCACTTGGTTATTTTAACGAGGAAAAAGCCCAGCATTTCGTGAAGGTGTAAAACATCTTAGTGATAAAAATCTGGATATCTTTTTTACCACTTTAAATAAGTCCGAAAAGGATTTCTCACCATCAACTCTTTACGATGATTACGCGATTAATGAAAGATTGTTTCACTGGCAAACACAGAGTACAGTGGCAGAAGGAAGTAGCACTGGAAATCGTTATATTAACCATCGGAAAAACAATCATCAGATCGCGTTGTTTGTTAGAGAGTATAAGAAAGAACATGGTTATACCTCTCCCTTTGTCTTTCTAGGAACAGTGGAGCATGTTAGCCACTATGGCAGTAAACCGATGAGTATAACTTGGCGTTTAAATGAAGAGATGCCTCCATATCTAGTGCCAAAAGCGAATAAAAATATATTGTAAGTCGTAACAGCCTTAATAATATAGGGCTGTTTTTTTGTATAAAAAAATCCCGTTGACACCCTCCCAGTTTTCCCATAAAATAAGTGACGAGATTGATAATCATTTTCAATTGAATTCATATATATCTAAAAACTGTTTACAAGGAGGGCGAATAAGGTGTCTAGACTGTATGCTGAACATTTACAAATATCATATGGTGAACGAGACATAGTTAAAGATCTTAACATTTCCATTCCAGACGGGAAGATCACGACGATTATCGGACCGAATGGCTGCGGAAAATCAACGGTTTTGAAAACGTTGTCGCGTATTCTTAATCCGAAATCAGGTGTCGTTTATCTGGACGGTAAAGCCGTTAGCAAAGAGTCTACGAAAAAAATAGCGCAAAAGATGGCTATTCTGCCTCAGTCACCAGATTCACCGGAAGGACTGACAGTTGGAGAACTTGTTTCTTATGGAAGATTTCCTTACCAAAAAGGATTTGGAAAGCTTTCAAAAAGTGATTTTGAAGTGATTGATTGGGCTTTAGACGTTACAGGTGTGTTAGAATTCAAAGATCGCCCAGTAGATGCCCTTTCAGGTGGTCAACGCCAAAGAGTATGGATTGCAATGGCATTAGCTCAAGAAACGGATATTATTTTGCTGGATGAGCCTACTACATACTTGGATCTGTCTCATCAGCTAGAAGTGCTAGAGTTATTGAACCAACTGAATCGTGATGAGAAGAGAACCATCGTAATGGTCATTCATGATTTGAACCATGCAGCACGCTTTGCTCACCATATGGTAGCCATGAAGGACGGTACCATCTTAAAAGAGGGAACGGCTGAAGAGGTGATGACTCGCACGGTCCTACGTAATGTTTTTAACATTGATGCAGAAATTGGCGTGGATCCGAGGACAAGAAAGCCTTTATGTTTAACGTATGATTTAATAAAAAATGTTAAATTGGTTGAAAACTTGGCGTAATAAATCGCCTTTCTTTTTTACAGTTAATTGAGAATGAATTTTATTGTCAAATACAGGGGGATATCAAAATGAATAAACGGACAAAACAACTACTAGTTAGCTTTATGACATTGCTCTTAGTCTTTGTACTAGCAGCATGCGGTAATAAATCAGAAGAAGGCGCAAGTTCAGGGGAGAAGGATTCTTCAAAGAATGAAACGAGAATCTATAAAGACGAAAAAGGGAAAGAAGTAGAAGTGCCAGCTGAGCCGAAACGTGTTGCGATGATGGCTGCTACATATGCTGGTAACTTGCTAGACTTAGGAATTACACCAGTCGCAGTTAATGAATATCCGAAACAAAATAAATTCTATGGTAACAAATTGGACAAAGCAGAAGTGGTAACAGCTGATTCTTATGAAAAGCTATTAGAACTTAATCCTGATCTAATTATTACGTATTCTGATGACAAGAATATTAAAAAGTACGAAGAAATCGCTCCAACCGTAACAATGACATATGACAAGTACGATTATATGGAACAGCACGTTGAGATCGGTAAGATGGTTAATAAAGAAAAAGAAGCAAAGAAATGGGTTGAAGAGTGGAAGAAGAAAGCAGCTGACGCTCGTGAAAAAGTAAAAGCAGCAATCGGTGAAGACAAGACGTTCATGGTTATGGAAGCTTACGGTAAAGATATGTATGTATACGGTCAGAACTGGGGCCGTGGAACAGAAGTTATCTATCAAGCTCTTGAACTTAAAGCTCCTAAAAAGTTAGAAGAAGATGTTTTCGGTCCAGGCTGGAAAGCTATTTCTACTGAAGTTATCCCTACTTACGCTGGAGACTATATTTTTGTGGGATCAGGTGCTGGTAACCCGGACAACTCATTCATGGATTCAGATGTTTGGAAAGAGCTTCCGGCAGTAAAGAACGGTAATGCGATTAAGTTTGATTCGGAATCATTTTATTTCAATGATCCAATTTCTCTAGAAAAAGAATTAGACATTATTGTTGAAGAATTAACAAAAAAGAAATAATAAGCTTTTACAAAAAGGAAAAACGCCATGTTCAAAACAAAAACCAAGCTCATAAAAGAGAATACAGTGTATTCGAGGCCGGCAGTAGGTTCAGCAATTCTTTTGTTGGGTTTCGCTCTACTTTTGTTAAGTATTGGTCTTGCGATTTCAGTTGGTGCAGCTAAGATCAACTTTCTTACGGTTTGGAATTCTATTCTAAACTATGACCCTAGCAGGGAAGCTGATCGTATTATTGTCAGTCTTCGATTACCGAGAGAGCTTGGTGCAGCAGTTGTTGGTGCTGCGTTTGCAGTCAGTGGGGCAATCATGCAGGGGATGACCCGAAATCCGTTAGCAGATCCTGGTTTGCTTGGTTTGAACGCTGGTGCAAGTTTAGCACTTGCATGTGTATTTGCTTTTAACACAGGAGCAAACTATCTTACAGTCATGGTTATTTCTTTTATTGGTGCAGGAATTGGTGCAGCAATGGTATTTGGATTAGGTTCGATGAGCCGAGGTGGATTAACCCCAATCCGAATTACGTTAGCAGGTGCCGCCGTTTCTGCACTGCTTTCTTCGTTAGGAGAAGGAATTGCTTTATATTTTAAGCTTTCTCAAGATCTTGCATTTTGGACAGCAGGCGGGGTATCCGGAACAAACTGGGGACAGCTGAAAATCATTGTACCTGTTGTCATTGTTGGTATCATGGTTGCTGTTATGTTCTCAAGGCAGCTAACGATTCTGAGCTTTGGTGAAGAAGTGGCGAAAGGTTTGGGTCAGCGGACATTATTAACAAAATGTATTCTGATGTCTGTTGTGTTAATCCTTGCCGGTGCAGCAGTTTCATTAGTGGGCGCAATCGCCTTTGTAGGCCTAATGGTTCCTCATATTGTGCGATTTTTAGTGGGAACCGATTATCGCTGGATCATTCCTTGTTCTGCGATCTTCGGAAGTGTGTTGATGGTTTTAGCGGATACATTTGCTAGAACCGTAAACGCTCCGTATGAAACGCCAGTGGGTGCAGTTGTTGCCATGATTGGTGTGCCTTTCTTCCTTTATCTTGCAAGAAAGGGAGGAAGAACACTGTCATGATGAATGCGCGTCAAAGAAAAAGAGTAAGATACACAACAATTGCAGCGATTCTTATGTTGATTGCCGTGTTTATTATAAGTGTAGCAACAGGTTTTGCTTCATTAACTCCTTCAGAACTGCTTCGGACAATAATCGGACAAGGTACGCCAAGAGAAAATTTGATTCTGTTTGAGTTTAGGCTGCCACGAATCATAGTTGCAATCCTTGCGGGGATGGGGCTCGCAGTGTCTGGTGCCATCCTGCAAAGTATTACGAAGAACCCGCTTTCAGATCCTGGTATTTTAGGAATTAATGCTGGCGCTGGTTTGATGGTCGTGGTGTACATTATGTTTTTCACGGTAGAAACATCAAGTTTTCTATATGTGTTGCCTCTATTTGCTTTAGCAGGCGGAATGGCAACAGCTGCTGTCATTTATGTGATGTCTTATATTAAAGGCGAAGGTGTTGAACCTACGAGGCTAGTATTAGTCGGTGTTGGATTGGCTGCAGCTTTATATGGGGCAACATTAACGTTATCAACACGATTAGATATGGAAGACTACTCATTCATGGCGAACTGGATGGCGGGTAGAATATGGGGTGATGATTGGACGTTTGTTTTGTCATTGCTGCCATGGATTCTGTTGCTGGTACCCTATACAATGTTAAAGTCTAACGTACTGAATACGTTGAACCTGCATGAAAATGTTTCTGTTGGTGTTGGCGTGAATGTAGGAAAAGAAAGAATCATCCTGATTACGATTGCGGTAGCTCTTGCTTCAGCATCAGTAGCGGTGAGTGGCGGAATTGCTTTTGTTGGGCTAATGTCTCCTCATATTGCTAGGTCCCTCGTTGGTCCGCGTCATCAAGCATTTCTTCCTATTGCAGCATTAATAGGAGCCATCTTACTGCTTGCAGCCGATACGATAGGAAGAGTCATCTTGGATCCAAGCGGTATCCCGGCCGGAATCATCGTAACCATTATTGGTGCACCGTACTTTATGTACCTTTTGGCAAGAAAATAAGAAGTGGAAATCAGTCCTTTCATCAAAGGGCTGATTTTTGTGCTCTTTTGCTTTAACGCTGGTAACCCTCTATAATTCAAGTCAGTAGATCAAGAAGAGGTGATCGGAATGAGACTGGATCATACGGGCATTGCCGTGAGAAGGATAGATGAAGCGATAGAATTTTATACAATCGTGTTAGGTGGAAAGTTGACGGAACGATACACGAGTGAAAAGCCTGGTGTTGAGACGCATATTGCCGTTATTGAGCTTGAGAATCAAGTTATTGAACTGCTTGAGCCAACTAGTAAAACTTCACCGATCGAGCGCTTTATCCGCCAAAAGGGAAAAGGAGTCCATCATCTAGCTTATGAGGTGGATGATCTACTGCAAACGATTGAAGAGTTTGAGAGCAGGGGCTATACCTTTTTAAAAGATACGTATCGAACCAATCCTTATGGTAGACGACTGATCTACATGAATCCCGCGCATTCGCAAGGACAGATCATTGAACTGTGTGATTATCCAGAAAAGAAGAAGGAGAACTAACTTGAAAAAGTGAGTTCTCTTTTTTTGCCTTTTCATGTAGAGCGAATTTCTTTACAATGAATTATAAGAATATTCTGTAAAGGGTGAGTGTATGAAAGGGTCTTCTAATCTGGAACAATTTCCGTATCCGTTTAAGAGCTCAACCTACCGCTATTCCAATAACTCCATCCCGATGAAAACACCAATCTGTGTAGAGATCACCTCAGATTATAAAAAGAGATGCTGCTTAAGCGCAATCTTTTAACCCATCATCCCGAACGCTGCTATCAATCACTTCCGCATTCCATGACAGGACAGTGGGAAATCGTTGAACTGGTTATTGACCACCTTGTCGCACATTATCCAAATGAATTTTCAGTAGAGAAAAGAGATTCAAATTGGAGTTTTTTTAATAAAATTTTGGACGAAAGTGTATCATTCGTCTTTGGTGATGCAAACTCACTGCCATGTGAGCCATTAGCTTTTATAAGCCATCACGTCCAGGAAGATCTAATCTATATGATGCAGCGTGACGGTAACCTTTATCTAGACGCAGGACAGCTTTGCTTTCCCGCCAATTGGTCGCTTGCATTTAATTTAGGAATGAAGTTTAAAAATATTCACCATCCCATTCCTGGTTTTAAAGAGGAAGGATTAGACGATCGGATTTTGCAATTTTTGATAAGACTTGAAGCAGGTAATCCATGGGAACGATTGAATTGGTCACTGATGGCAGGTGACAGGTTGGATACTTCCCTTGAAACGTTTGATCAGTGGGGAAACTGCGCAAACAGGTAACAATGGAGAATGCCGGTAAGCTTGTTCACATTCGAGTAGAAGTTCAGAAGTTGTTCAGATTGCCGCGCACAAACAGTATTCTTTTCACTATACACACACATTTACTCTCTCTTGAACAACTCGCTACTAACTCAGAGTGGCTGAAGCAGTTTTATGATATCTTGTCTGAACTTCCTCCTCATATTGTTGATTACAAAGGGATTTCTCTTTATAAAGAAGCGGTGTTGGAGTATTTAGAGGAACAGCTTGAACGCGTGAAAGCCACATGAGAAATGAAGCTGTCTTTATAAAGGGCAAAAGAAAATATATCTTTTGTGGGGATGAGCAAGGATTAAAACTGTTGAGCAGCGTGATTGAAAAGGTGAAGAAAGAAGAATTAGCTCATGAATGGTTTCTACTGTCTAATCATAAGTTGTCTTTGTTGGAGGAATCCTTAAAGTCGCAAAAGATGGGTACTTTTCTGTATGTGGCATTACCGTTCTCAGAGCTACAACAAGTTCTGGTGATAGTAGAGAATATTGGTTATTCAGATGAAGATGTGCAGTTCATTGGATATGGGGAAAGAGTGACAAATGTGTTTTGCTGCCGTTGTCATGAAATTAATAACGCAAAGGAGAATCAAACAAAACAGGTGTGTCATCAATGTGGTTTAGAACTGTCTGTTTCAGATCATTATTCTGAATTACACCAAGCCTTTTTAGGTTATGTGGCCAAACTATAGGGGTGAGTTTATTTGTATACGGAAACTACATTATCTGTTGTGATAACCTCCATTGTGCAAGAAACGAAGCATGTTAAGAAGTTTAAGCTAGCACCAGTAAAGGGAAATGAACTTCCGAGATTTAGTGGAGGGTCGCATATATCTACATACCTTCATACAGCAAATGGATTAGTGGTTCGGCAATATTCGTTAACCAGTCATCCTGACAAAACTTCACATTATGAGATAGCCGTTCGTTTGAGTGAGGCTTCTAGAGGCGGGTCACGTTTCTGGCATCATGCAATGAAAGTTGGAGACAGTCTGCAGATTAGTTATCCGAAAAATCATTTTCCGCTAAGTTTTAAAGCAAAACATCATGTGTTTTATGCTGCTGGAATAGGCATTACTCCTTCCTTTCGATGATGCATGAATTGATGATCAGAGGGTTATCCTTTGAACTTCATTATGCTTCAAAATCAAAAGGGAATTGTTCGTTTTACGAGTATTTAACTCAGCATTATTCTAGCCATTGTCAATTTTATTTCTCAAAAGAAAACCACCGTATGGCTACTTCATCTTTAGAAAATCATCCTATCGGCACACATGTGTATTTCTGTGGCCCTGAAACTTTTATAGAGCATTTCACAAAAGCGGCCAGAGATTTAGGCTATCCTAAAAAATCGGTACACCAAGAACGATTTTCACCACCTCTACTTAAACGTGTAACACCATTTAAGGTTACTCTCAAAAATGGAAATGAAATATTGGTAGATAAAAAGCAAACCTTACTTGAAGCTTTACTGCAGCAAGGTATGAATGTTCCTTACTCATGCAGAGTAGGACGATGCGGAAAGTGTGAACTGCCAGTCGCAGAAGGGGAGATTGATCATTATGATTCGTATTTGACTGAAGAACAAAGAAAATCACAAAATTGCATATTAACCTGTGTTTCACGTGCAAAATCAGATAAACTGATCATTGAGATTTAATGAATTCTTCTATCATTTTGAAATGCTAATCTCTATTAGAAAAGATTCATAAGGTGTATAATTTAAAAGTTGATATATGTAGAGTCTGTCTGAATTGATTTTCAGGAGGCTTTTTTATTTAATATAGTTCGGTAATTAATTGATTAGGAAACAAACAATTGTAGAATAGATTTGAGAGAGTGGTTTTTAGGGTATATTGAATCCATGGGATTCTTACGGTAAGCTTAAATTAAACAAATGTTAGACAGGATGAATAAATGATGTATCTTACAATTAAAGAAACGGCTGAATACTTGTCAATGCCAGAGGCGGTCGTGGAGAGTCTTGTTCAACAGAATAAGATTCGTGCCATTTTTGACGGAAGTCAGCATCTTATTAATAGAGAGCAGTTCAATACGCATTTTGAGCAGCTTGAAAAATATAAAAAGATAGTCGAGGAATATTTAAGCGAACCCATTCCAGAAGACTGGGATGCAAAAGACGAAGACTAGATAAATTATAAATATGGTATATGGGAGAGTGTAAAAGAGATGCATAGAGATAAGGATCTGCATTCTTTTTTAATAGAAAAAACATGGCAATTGACGGAAGACTGGTATGAATCGATCGATAAATCAAAAGCCACTGGGGTCTATGCTTCTACTAATCCTGAAACAATCGAAACGCTTAAAAAACAAAATCATGAGTTTCACGTTCACTTTTGTGAAGTTTTTGTAAAAGAAGAGAAGCAGTTTATAAAAGATTTTGAAAAATGGGTGCTTATGATTGCTCAGGATGATGAACATCTAAATACCCCCGTTACTGTCATTATGAAAGAATTTTTTAATGTACAGAAGCAATATTTGAGTCTGGTACAAGATTTTGTTAACTCTCATAGAGGAGAGTATTCTCAAGCCGTTATTGATTCGTGGAACGAAATTATCATTAATACATTTAATAAAATTGTGACTTGGTTCGTCGAAGAAAATCAAAAATACAGCGAGGAAAAATTAATCGCACAGCAAGAAATGATTAATGAATTAAGTTCACCAGTCATTGCACTTAACAATCATATGGGGCTGTTGCCGTTAATCGGTATTATTGATACGCAACGAGCAAAGCTGATTGTGGAAAATACTTTAGAACAGTGTACGGAAAAAGAAATTACGCACCTGTTCATTGATCTATCAGGTGTCTTGATCATTGATACGATGGTGGCACAGCAAATTTTCTCTCTTATCGAAACACTAGGGCTAATTGGAGTGAGATGTACTTTATCTGGAATACGCCCAGAAATTGCACTAACCGCAGTCCAACTTGGTCTATCTTTTGAAAAAGTTTCGATTAAATCCAATTTGGCTCAAGCGATTGGTTCACAACAATAACAGGTGTATGAAAAGAAACCAGAGTAAATTCTGGTTTTTTTATTGTTCAAAAAAGTGTTTTCTTTTTCAACAATCGTCCCGTCATATACAATGAAAGTAGATTGTTAAACAATGAAGGAGTTTACTTTAAAGTGAAAATAATAAAGGGTCTGCTTTTAATTGCTGTACTTGCTTCTATATATTATTTGATAACACTGGAGTGGAAAAAGAGAAATACACCATTGCCAACAGAACTGCATCCTATTGTAGCTGGAAATAGAGATACACTTATTCAAAAAGCTGCTGCAAAAGGAATTGACGTTGTGATCACAGACGATTTTCGTTCTGCAGAAGAGCAGGATCGATTATATGCGCAAGGAAGAACAGAAGAAGGAACAATCGTTACCCATGTTGAGGGTGGAGAATCGTATCACAATTACGGTTTAGCCATTGATTTCGCTCTAAAGTTGGATGATGGTACGGTCGTCTGGGATCTGGAACGCGATGATAATAAAAATGGGAAGTCGGATTGGATGGAAGTGGTTGAAATTGCAAAGGAAATAGGATTTGAGTGGGGTGGCGATTGGGCTGGTTTCAAGGACTATCCGCATCTAGAGATGGATTTCGGCCTGAGTATTCGTGAATTGCAATATGGGGAGAGGCCGCGAGAAAAATAAGTGGTCAGATGAGTTTGGTAGATTTAGGATTACGGATGAGGCGTTTGTCGAAAAGCCTATAAATAAATGTGAAGGACTATAAATAATTTTAAAGGCCTATAAATATTAACGAGGGCCTAAAAAATAATTTTAAGGCTTATAAACTTATTTTTAGGGCCTAAAAACATTATGGAACATAAAAAAGAAGGGCCCATCAGCTGGGAACCCTTCTTTCTTTATAATTAAAGCTTAAACGAACTCTTTAGTGATACGATTTCGTTAAACGCAATTTTGTCGTCAGTCGTATGCTTTGGATCTACGTTGAAGTAGCCGTGGCGGAAGAACTGGAACTTGTCTTGAGGTTTCGCGTCCTTCATGTTCGCTTCAATGAATCCTTGCTTTACGATAAGAGAATCTTTGTTCACGTAATCCAAGAACGTTTTGCCTTCACGATCTTCTTCGTTTTCCATATCTGCATCTGAAATGAGCGGCTGGTACATACGGAACTCAGCTGGTACGGCTTGTGTCGCTTCAACCCAGTGAAGTGTTCCTTTTACTTTACGGCCTGTAAATCCAGTACCTGATTTCGTTTCTACATCATACGTGCAATGAAGTTCAACCACATTGCCGTTTTCATCTTTTATAAAATCTTCGCATTTAATGAAGTATGCATGCTTTAAGCGAACTTCGTTTCCAGGAATAGACGGAAGTACTTTTTCGGAGGATCCTCCATAAAATCTTCACGCTCGATATAGATTTCACGAGAGAATGGAATCTGACGTGAACCCATTTCAGGATTTTCTGGGTTGATCTCAGCATCAAGCATTTCAACTTGTCCTTCAGGATAGTTTGTGATTACCACTTTTAATGGATCCACAATACCCATCGTACGAGGTGCTTTTACCTTAAGATCTTCACGGATAAAATGCTCAAGCATAGCTGTGTCGGTTACGCCAGAACCTTTTGAAACTCCGGCTGCTTTTACAAACTCAACGATTGATTCAGGCGTATAACCTTTACGGCGTAAACCAGAAATCGTTGGCATGCGAGGATCATCCCATCCATCCACATAGCCTTCATCTACAAGCTGCTTCAATTTACGTTTACTCATTACCGTATTCGTTAGACCTAAGCGGCCGAACTCAATTTGCTGCGGCTTGCTCTCCATCTCACACTCTTCAACAACCCAGTTGTAAAGAGGGCGCTGATCTTCAAATTCAGTGGTACAAAGCGAATGTGTTACACCCTCAATTGCATCCTCAATCGGGTGCGCAAAGGCATACATTGGATAGATGCACCAAGTGTCACCAGTATTGTGGTGGGTAGCATGAGAGACACGATAAATGACAGGGTCGCGTAAATTAATATTAGGTGAACTCATGTCGATCTTTGCACGAAGTACTTTTTGTCCGTTTTCAAACTCGCCTTTACGCATACGATCAAAAAGATCTAAGTTCTCTTCAACAGAACGGTTGCGATAAGGACTTTCTTTACCTGGTTCTGTCAGTGTGCCACGGTACTCACGGATTTCGTCTGCTGTCAGGTCATCCACATACGCTTTTCCTTTTTTGATTAAAAGAACGGCCCGGTCGTACATTTCTTCAAAATAATCAGAAGCGAAGCGAAGGTTTTCCCATTCAAACCCAAGCCATTCAACGTCTTTTTTAATTGCATCAACGTACTCTTGGTCTTCCTTTAATGGGTTTGTATCATCAAAGCGCAGGTTGGTTTCTCCGCCAAACTCATCTGCAAGTCCGAAGTTAATTACGATTGATTTTGCGTGTCCAATATGAAGATATCCATTTGGCTCTGGAGGGAAACGTGTAACAACTTTCTTATGTTTTCCGGATTCCAGATCGTTTTGGATGATTGTTTTAATAAAATTTGAAGAACTATTCTCCATCCCGTATCAAGCCTTTCCTTATATGTAAACTAAGATATACTTTACATTATAACAAAAATAAATTTCAACTAAACGTATTCTTTTAGGGATATGGAGATTATTTAACAAAGAAATGGTGGGATCAACATGAATGTCATTGACTTGCATTGTGATGCATTATTAAAACTATGGGAAACGGAAGGCAGGCTGAGTTATGCAGATGCGCCACAGCTCGCTACAAATAAGAAACGACTGCAAAAGGGAAAAGTGAACGTTCAGTTCTTTGCGATTTTTATTGAGCCCTTTATTCCGAGTGATCAAAAATTTCAATCTGCTCTTCAACAAGTGGATTATTTTTATAAAGAAGTCCTTGGTAAAAATCCAGAGATGAAGCATTTAAAGAATTGGTCTGATTTTCATACACTGAAAGATGGAGAAATCGGTGCAGTGTTAACGCTTGAAGGTGTGGATGCAATTGGTGATGATCTTACAAAGTTAAGTATCCTTCACCAGCTTGGTGTTCTCTTGATTGGACTAACTTGGAATCATGCGAATCTTGCTGCAGATGGGGCACAGGAACCACGTGGCGCAGGACTTACTGTGTTTGGTAAAGAGGTTGTGAAGTTCAATAACAAGCATCAGATTTTAACGGATGTTTCCCATTTGTGCGATCGTGCGTTTTGGGACGTTATGGACATTGCAAAATATCCTTTAGCAAGCCATTCTAATTCTCGTGCATTATGCGATCATCCTCGAAACTTAACGGATGAAATGGCGAAAGAGATGTTCGATAAAGGCGGTGTGGTGCATGTTGTTTATAACCCTCCATTTACTAAAAGCGAGGGTTCGTCCAGCATCTCTGATTTAATTAAACACATCGATCATTTTTGCGGACTTGGCGGGGTGAAGCAAATTGGTCTAGGTTCGGATTTTGATGGAATTTCGCAACTTATTACGGACTTAGAAGACGCATCCAAAACCCAAAACTTAATTAATGAACTGTTGAAACATTATTCAGAAGAAGAAGTCCGAGGATTTGCTCACCAAAACTTCTTAAACTATCTTCCAAAACCAGCAGATAAATAAAAAGAGTAAGCATTTGGCACAAACGTGTCAGATGCTTTTTTCTTCTTTTTATATAGGTGTACGCATAGCTATTATGGAATAGAAAAGTGAAGGGGATTCTTGCATGTATTACCCTGGACTTCAAAATACCACGAATGATCATTTGTATCGTCAAACGAAGCTAAACCGTATGACTGTAACAGGGGAAGGAACTGTGTCCGCAACACCGGATCAAGCCATTATTACAATAGGAGTCATTAATGAAAGTCAAAATCTAAGTGCAGCGCAAAAAGAGAATGCAGATAAAACAGCTGCTGTCATACAAGGGATGATGTCCCTCGGCATTTCTCAAAGTGATATTCAGACGTCTAGTTACCGCATAGACCCTCAATATAACTATGAAAATGGCCAGCAAATATTTAGAGGCTATCGTGTTGAGCATCAACTGCAAGTAACGGTAAAAGATATTCGTAAAACAGGTCAGGTGATCGACACAGCGGTTGCGAGCGGTGCTAACTCTGTATCGTCCATTCAGTTCACGGTTTCGAACCCCGACGCTTTTTATAATCAAGCGTTAACTTTGGCGATACAAAATGCTCAGCAAAAAGCGATTACGATGGCAAGAACATTGGGAGTTACACTGCAGCCGGTGCCGGTTGTGGTACAAGAAATTTCTCAACCGCTGCCGCCTAGACCTGTTCCATTTCAAGCGGCTATGCTTGCGCAAAGTGCTGAAACTCCCATACAGCCAGGTGAGAATAAGATTACAGCCACTGTGAAAATTGAATATACGTATAGCTAGGACAGGTATAAATTGACAGGCATGTGAGCTGCGCTTTATACTTAACCAAATGGTTAAATATAATGTGGGTAATTTAAATGATGTATTTTCTGTTCTGTCTGATCCTACGAGAAGAAGTATTATTGAGCAGCTATCAAAAGGGGAAAGGAGTGTTCAAGAGTTAGCAGAACCTTTTGATATGTCGCTGCCTGCCATCTCTAAGCATTTAAAAGTTTTAGAGAATGCAGGTCTTGTCACGCACCGAAAAGAGG
Organism: Fictibacillus sp. EA-CB0309; assembly: GCF_055814265.1. Taxonomy (NCBI): domain Bacteria; kingdom Bacillati; phylum Bacillota; class Bacilli; order Caryophanales; family Fictibacillaceae; genus Fictibacillus; species Fictibacillus sp. EA-CB0309. The sequence continues at coordinate 3,787,955 of NZ_CP169271.1, read as the reverse complement.
GGCGTTATCGCTATTACTCGATACAGCCAGACGCAATGGATGGAGCCTGTGAATGGATGGAGACACTTAAACAGCTATGGACAAAATTTGAAGGTATGTTTTGCTGCAGCAAAAATAAAAAGCAGTGAAGTGTATGTTTGGAGAGTGAAAAATGGAAACACAGCAAGAAATTATAAAGGTAGAGAGACTTGTTAAACGATATGGAGACTTTACTGCGGTAGATGGCAGTGAGTTTTCCGTACATAATGGTGAGGTATTTGGCCTGCTCGGACCGAATGGAGCGGGGAAAACGACAACGCTTGAAATGCTCGTTGGACTTCGTAAGCCTGATGAGGGAACAGCAATCGTGGGTGGCTTTGATATCACGAAAGAGCTTGAAAAAGTAAAAGAAATAATTGGCGTACAGCTTCAATCTACTACTCTTTTTGAGCTGTTAACGGTAAACGAAATCCTTCATCTTTACGGAAGTTTTTACCGAAAACATATCTCCATTCCTGAATTAATTGATGACATGCTTTTAACAGAGAAAAAGAATAGCAGAATCAAAGGGTTGTCTGGAGGGCAAAAGCAGAGGCTGGCGATTGCGCTTGCACTTGTGCACGATCCGCAGATTATATTCTTAGACGAACCGACAACAGGGCTTGATCCGCAAGCACGCCGCACGTTATGGGATATTATTTTGCGTTTAAAAGAACGTGGGAAAACCGTTGTGCTGACGACTCATTACATGGATGAAGCACATGTGCTATGTGACCGTATCGCGATCATGGATCAAGGTAAACTTATTGCACTGGACACACCTAGTGAACTTGTGAAAAATCTGCAGTCTGATAGTGCTGTTGAATTCCGGTTTAACGAAGACGAAGTGGATGTCACTTTGTCAGAGGTCGACGGTGTGAAGCAAGTGGGAAGTCAGAAAGATGTTCATGTTCTGTATACGGATGACTTGCAGAAGACACTAACAAGTTTAATAGCTTTAGCTTCTGAGAAAGAACTTAAGCTCGTAGATTTGCAGACGAGAACAGCAACCCTTGAAGACGTATTTATTCATATGACAGGAAGAAGGTTAAGAGAAGGATGAGATCATACTATTTACTAACACTAGCTCAGCTTCGGATCTTCCTTAGAAATCGGCAAGTACTATTTTGGACGCTCGCCTTTCCAATTGTTTTGATGGTTATGTTAGGGTCGTTCTTGGGAAATGGCAATGGTGTATCGATAACGGCAACGGTTGTAGATCAAGACAAAAGTGAACAGTCCAAGAACTTAATAGAAGAATTTGAAAAGACTGAAGTTGTGTCGCTAGAAAATAACTTTAATGAAAAAGAAGCATTAGATAAGTTGAAAAAAGGGATTCAACGTTAGTTATTACCATTCCTAAAGGTTATGGAGAAGGTCTTTCGGCTGAAAATAAGGGAGAACCTTTCAAACTGCCCGTCTATTATAATGAAACGAACATGGCAATGTCACAGGTCGGACTACAACTCGTTAATAATACGGTTGATGCACTCAGTAAGAAACAAGTAGATTATCAGCCAGTTGTTGTTACAGAGTCTAAAGGCGTAGAAGCACTAAACCTTCGCTACATCGATTTCCTTGTTCCGGGAATCGTAGCAATGATGATTATGAGCAATAACATGAACGGTGTTGCGGGGCAAATATCTTCATGGCGTGAACGGGGAATCCTCCGTCGAATGCAAGGTACGACGCTTAAGGCATCTACATTTATTGCGGCACAGATTACTGCGCGATTCATGCTGAACGGTTTACAAGCGATGATTGTACTAGCGGTTGCTTGGGCTGTGTTTGGAATTGAAGTCAGAGGTTCATGGCTTACGGTGATTGCATTCGTAACGCTGGGAACGTTAGCGTTTATGGCAATTGGTTTTATTATTGCAGGTATTGCAAAAACACCTGAAAGTGCAGGACCAATCGCGGGATTCTTGTCTTTCCCGATGCTGTTTCTAGGTGGCGTATTCTTTCCAATAAGAGACATGCCTGAATTTTTGCAGCCATTTGTACAAATTTTACCGATCGCTCACTTAAGTCATGCATTGCGTGAAACCATGAACGTTGGAGCTTCGTTTCTTGATTTGGGCATGGAGGCAATGATTTTAGGCGGGTGGCTGATTGGAGCGTTTATTGTAGCAAGCTTTACATTTAAGTGGGAGTAAATTGCTGAAAAGAAAGAGGAGAACTATATGAACACACAAAACTATAAAAATCATGCACGGATGCATCCGATCTATCATTACGTACTTTCATTACTGGTGCTTGGGGGCTTAATTGCAAGTATTGTTTATCTTTTTAAAGCGGATGATCTGCTATTGGCGGTCATTTTAGTAGTCCTGTCCGTTAGCCTGCTAATTACATTTACGTTATTGCGCTTATATCCGCTGAAAGCACAAGACAGAGCTATTCGTGCTGAAGAGAACCTGCGTTATTACGTGCTGACAGGCAAGCTCTTAAATGCAAATCTTTCACCAGGGCAAATTGTGGCACTGCGATTTGCACCTGATGAAGAATTTCCAAGCTTAGCTGAAAAAGCAGCAGCGGAAAACTTGAAGCCAAAAGAAATCAAACAAGCGATTACGAACTGGAAAGCAGATCATAATAGAATTTAACATATAAGCCTGCAGAAATTTTATTTTCTGCAGGTTTTTTTATTTATTAAGGGTATAGATCATAGTGGAATATAATGGAATTGAAAGGAAGAGGGATAATGAGTAAGAAAAGATTGTTAGTGAAAGACACTGATCCAGTTATCTACCGAATCACAGGATATCTCCCAGTAGTTGTACTTGTAATCGGTTGGCTATTTTTTCTTTATGATAAACGTAAAGTAAATGAATATCTTAGTGATCAACTTTTAAGTTGGGAAAAGGTAATCATCTACATGATGCACATACTCCAAGTGGTAGGAATTTCACTAACACTGTTTTTTATCCTTATGGTTATTTTAAAGAGCAGAAAGATGCTTTATGTTAGTCCAATTCCATTTTGCTTGCTAATTATTACTTTGTTAACTCTTCCAGGTCTCCTGCGCGCAGCTGTTATTTATAGTTTTATTTTGTCTGGAGCAACTGTGATTTTGATGCTTCTATTTATGATTGCACCTATTCTTTTAATACATCTATATTTGAAAATGTCGAATATCATATGGATACTGCTTGCAGCTTTAACAGGTTCAATTATTATATTCCTACCGTTCTTTTTGAGCAATACTCTCTCGTATAGTATAGCGGTGTATAGGCCATATCAAAATCTTCTAGCGGCGAATTGTATGTTCTACTTCAGTTTGTTGATATCACTTCTTGTATTAAAGAAGTACATTGAGACTGTAAAAAAAATGAAATAGATTAAACACGTGCAATGCTTTTCACACTGTTTTCCGCTCAATCAAACGAACCTGGATCTCTTCATGTGAAACTTCCTCACCGTTCAATGCTTGGAGGAAAAGTTTCTTTCCTACTTCAACAAGAGGAATTTCGAGTGTTGTAATATGCATCACTTTTGAGATGGGCTGGTTGTCAAAGCTCATAATGGCAAGCTCTTGGGGAACGAGGATGCCTTGATCTCTGCAGCTCGCTAAGATTCCTGCAGCTACTTGATCACTTGTAACAAGTAAAGCAGTGGGGCTGTTTTTCATCTGTAATAACTCTTGTACAATTCTATTCCCATCTTCAACGTTAAAACTGCCTGAAAAAACATAACTACGGTCATAAGGGAAATCGTGCCTCGCTAAAAAACCTTTATACGCAGCATCTCTTTGGCTGCTGTTCGTTCCTGATTGACGTCCTATCGTGTAGCCAATCTTTTTATGCCCTTTTCCGTAAAGATAATCGAGGGCTATATTGAAGCTTTTATAATGATCAACAAATGTGGAGGAAACACTTTTACTCCGTGAATCTTCACATAGAATAATCGGGCCATATGCTGAATAATCCTCAATGACTTTCCACTCGCAGATTCTTGAACAGATAACCAAGCCATCAATTAGTTTATCTTCTAGCATCTTTAACGCTTCCATCTCTTTATCTTTTTCATAATTGGTCTGAATCAGAACGAGTTTGTAGTTGTGTTCCAAAGCCGCGTTTGCCATTCCTTCTATTAATAAACCAAAGTATGGATGGTTTGAAAAGGGAACAACTACTCCGATTAAAAATGTTTTCCCTGTACTTAAATGAACGGCATTGATATTTCGATGATAGTTGTATTTCTTCATAGCTTCTTTAACTGCTGAGACTTTTTCAGCACTAACATATGGCTGGTTGTTTATAACACGGGACACGGTGGTTACAGAAACTCCAGCCAATTTAGCAATATCTCTTATATTAGCCATTCTTTCACCTGCTTCTGAAAAAGTTTTTCTTGCTTTGAAACGCGTTTCATACCATACGCTTTGCATGAGAAGATAAGGAGGGGAAAAATATGGTGTTTATTTCAGGAATCATAAGTCTGGTCGTCATGTGCATCTCTATAGTCATTCTGTCTTTGTTTCCCATTTCTTTACATGAAAAAAGCGGATTAAAAAGATCGAGGACAGAAGAGAAGGATCCATTCAGTTATTTATTTGATGTTTATGGTGACTAATGCTTAGTTCAATTGTAGTAACATCTGTAAACTTGTTCAACTCCATTGCCGAAAATAGATACAATCAGTTAAACTGTAAAAATATTAACTATCCATTTTTGGGTAGAATGAGGGTAAGTAATCAATTGGAGAGTATGCTTAATGGAAATGGAGAAACAAGAAACCTATGACATAATGGCCGTTTGTCTTTTAGCTGGCAAAATTATGCTGCAAAGCGGAGCGGAGACATATCGTGTTGAAGATACGATGATGCGTATAGCGGCTTCTTTTGGTGCTTATCAATCGCATCCGTATGTAACACCGACCGGCATACTTTTTTCGGTCGAAGGTTTAGAGCCTACAAAAACGAAGCTGATTCGAATTGTGGAACGTACAACAGACTTAGAGAAAGTAGCACATGTTAACGGTATATCGCGTAAAATAAGCGCTGGAGAATACACGATTGAAGAAGCGTACAAAGCGCTTAAGAAAATCAGTGAATCCGGATCTCCTTATTCGCTCTGGATCCATGTATTAGCTGCAGCCATCTCTTCGGGTTGTTTTTTAATCATGTTTCAAGGAGATTGGGGAGACTTTATCCCTGCTTTTATTACAGGAGGATTAGGATTCCTATCTCTTTTGTATTTTCACCAACTCGTTCCTATTAAATTTTTCTCAGAGTTTTCTGCTTCACTATTAATTGGTCTGCAGGCACACTTGTTTGTTTCAACGGGAATTGGCGGAGAGCTTGATAAAATTATTATAGGGTCTGTAATGCCGCTTGTACCGGGACTGCTTATAACCAATGCTGTTCGTGACCTGATGGCAGGACACCTGATCTCCGGACTGGCTAAGGGTGCAGATGCCTTTTTAACAGCTTTTGCAATTGGAGCTGGAATCGCAGTTATGTTTTCATTTTTTTAAGGAGGAGCGTTCACGATGACGATTATCGAACAAATCATTACTAGTTTTATCGCGTCGGCGGCTTTTGTTATTATTTTTAACGGGCCTAAACGCTCACTATTTCATTGCGGTCTAGTCGGCATGATCGGTTGGATTTTTTATTTTCTTTTAGAATCAAATGGTGTGGATATGGTATTAGCAACAGTTATTGCTGCGTTTTCAATAGCCATTGCTTCACAATACTTTGCAAAAAAATATAAAACCCCTGTCATCATTTATAGCGTAGCAGGCATTATTCCACTCGTACCAGGAGGAATTGCATACAATGCCATGCGAAACTTTGTGCAGAATGATTATAACTTAGCCATTAATTTAGCCGCGAAGGCTTTTATGATATCAGGCTCTATTGCCATAGGACTCGTTTTTTCGGAGGTTATTAATCAGATTATCCGAAAGTCTAAGCTAAAGACGATTGTAAACAAATCACAGTAAACTTAATACATTAGATTTTTAAAACCATCTGGATTACCAGGTGGTTTTTTTGCTAGCATACCTACTGCCCATTATCCTTTTACCGGGTAAAAGCACGTGAACGTTATGTAAGTGGAATGTTAGCTGGTATGCGTAAGTTGACTGGATTTAGTTTAGATCTATGTTGAGGTGGAGGGTATATGTGGTTCGGTTTTTGTCGAAATTTATCAACTCGCCGATATATGGGCAAATCTCGCTGGATTATAGCCAAACCTCGCTGGATTATAGCCAAACCTCGCCGGATTATGTTTGGAATTTCTAGAATTAGATGTAGTTTTACCCCTCTAGGTATGATTAGAGACCCGGTTTGAGAGCATAACTATGTTTTCTAAAGGATTGTTTATGTCGTCTTGAACAGTTGGTTGGAGTAGAAGGTGCGAGACTCCTGCGGGACAGGCGGGCAGGTGAGACACTTATACGTAAAACGTACAAATGTGGCTCACCGCCTGCCCTGCGGAAAGCGAGCACCTGGAACGGAAATCAACTACTTTCAAAAGCTTAATTTAAGAGATCTTCCGTTTTTCTGCTTACATTCTACTAATAATTTGCTGGAATCTGGGATTCAACTAGTAACTTGTACACGACTAAAGATACAAATGTCCATACTGGAAAGAATTTTATCTTGTTTTCTTACCAAGTCTAACGTCATAATAAGTAAACATCTATGGTCACATATTGTCACAATTTGTAATCATATACGATTTATTTTATAATTACAAATAGATAAAATTTTCAGTCAAATACAAGGGGGTAAAGTTTTTGAGCAACTTTGAAACGTTTGTAGGAGATGCAGTCGCGATTCTTTGGAGTCAGCCGATGATTTATTTTTGTTTAGGTGTAGGGCTATTATTTTCAATTTTAACTAGATTTTTGCAAGTGCGGCACTTCAAAGAAATGATCAAACTTATGATGGAAGGTAAAAGTTCCAAAGCTGGTGTTTCATCTTTCCAAGCTTTAGCGATTGCGCTTTCTGGCCGTGTAGGAACAGGTAATATTGCAGGAACAGCGACAGCGATCGGCTTTGGTGGACCTGGTGCAGTATTCTGGATGTGGATGATTGCATTTATTGGTGCATCCAGTGCATTTGTTGAATCAGCACTTGCTCAAGTATATAAAGTGAAGCAGGATGGAGAGTATCGTGGTGGACCTGCTTACTATATTGAAAAAGGGATTGGCTGGAAGTGGTATGGAATCATTTTTGCATTTTCTGCTCTAGTTGCAATGGCATTGCTTATGCCAGGTGTTCAATCAAACTCAATTGCAGAAGGACTTGATAATGCTTTTAACATTGATCCATCAGTGACAGGAATTTTCTTAGTTATCATCTTGGCTGCTATTATTTTTGGTGGTGTTAAACGTATTGCAAACGTAGCACAATATGTTGTTCCTTTCATGGCAATCGGCTATGTGCTTGTTTCGTTAATCATAGTTGCGTTCCATATCCCTCAGATTCCTGAAGTACTTTCGCTGATCTTCAGAAGTGCGTTCTCTTTTGATTCTGCATTTGGAGGAATTGTAGGTTCAGCGATCATGTGGGGCGTTAAGCGTGGGATCTATTCGAACGAAGCTGGTCAAGGGACAGGAGCACACCCGCGGCAGCGGCAGAGGTATCACATCCTGCTAAACAAGGTCTAGTCCAAGCATTCTCTGTATATATCGATACATGGCTCGTATGTACAGCTACTGCTTTCATGATTCTCTTTACAGGTATGTACAATGTTCAAAATGAAGCAGATAATACATTTATTGTTGAAAATATTCCTAACGTCGAAGCAGGTACTGCATTTACACAAGAAGCGATTGAATCTGTACTACCTGGTTTCGGTTCTGGTTTTGTTGCAGTTTCACTATTTTTCTTTGCGTTTACAACGATTATGGCGTACTACTATATCGCAGAAACAAATATTGCTTATCTCATGCGTGGCCGAAATAACAGAATTCCAATGTTCTTGCTGAAGATTGTTTTATTGGGAACAACGTATTACGGAGCTGTAAAGACGGCAGACCTTGCTTGGGCACTAGGAGATTTAGGTCTTGGTATAATGGTTTGGCTGAACTTAATTGCCATTTTAATCTTAGCTAAGCCAGCACTTCGCGTATTAAAAGATTACGAAGAACAAAAGAAAGCTGGATTGGATCCTGTCTTTGATTCTAAAAAACTTGGCATTAAGAATGCTGAGTATTGGGAAGGCGGATATAGAGAACCAGCTGACCACTCGAAAGAAAAAGTATCATAAGTGACTTTAAAAGACAGGCTGTTTTTCGCAGCCTGTTTTTTTATAGGGTTTAAATTACTCCAATTACAGGAATTCTTATAGAAAGACATAACAGGAGTGGAGGCAGACCTTTGATCAATCTACTTAAAAAGGAAATAAGTCGTCTGGAATTGCTGCATTAGGAAACACGGTACTCGCTATTGCTAAAGGAATTGCTGCCGCAGTAAGTGGAAGTGGTGCCATGTTTGCAACAACACTGCATTCAGCTGCAGATGCATTAAACCAAGGATTCGTCTTTTTCGGAAGTGCTCTTTCTGAAAAAGAACCGACTAAGAAATTCCCGTCAGGCTTCGGCCGTGTTGTTAATCTATTCGTATTGGTTGCCGTTATCGTTGTTTCTATCATGGCATACGAAACCATTTTAAAAGGCTGGAAGCTCATTCAAGACCCACATCCATCAACAAATTTACTATTAAATATCGGTATCATGGTATTGGCTATCTTGGTTGACGGTTTTATCCTCATTAAAGCGATGAAAGAAATCGTACATGAGACAAGAAGTGAGGCAACAGGGTTAGGGATTGTAAAAGAATCGTTCAAAAATGTAAGTCTAGCTGCTCCACCAACCCGTTTAGTTTTTTACGAAGATTTAATCGCGACTTTAGGTGCTTTTTTGGCGCTTGTCTCGATTGTACTCGCAGACTTGACAGGTGCGTATATCCTGGACGGCATAGGGACATTGTTGATTGGGATTTTGCTTGTCATTGTAGCGTTCAAACTTGGCATCGAAAACACCCGAGGGCTAATCGGTGTTGCTGCACCAAAAGTAGTGGAAGACCGAATTGCAGAAACGATTCTTTCAGATAAGGACGTTGTAGATATTAAGGAGTTACGCATACTGCAAGAAGGAAGAAGATATCATGTTGAAAGCTACATCGAGCTAAAGAAGGATTTACACTGGCTGATGCTGATGATATTAAATTCCGTGTAAGAGATACACTATTAGAAGACCCAGACATCGGTGACGTAACAATGGGGATTCTTGAAACGGATCATGTAAAGACATGGCCGAAAGAAGCAGAGATTGAAGTAAACGGTGAAGAAGATAAGACCGAGAAAACCCGCTGAACATAATCAGCGGGTTTTCGTTTGCAAAGGCTTTTTAAAAAGATTGCTGATTTAGAGGAATTTTGTTCAATTCTCTTCTTTGACAAGTTGATTGGAGTGAAAGGTGCGAGACTCCTGCGGGACGAGCGGTCAGGTGAGACCCTTTTAGACGCAAAGCGGCAAGGGGCTCACCGCACGCCCCGCGGAAAGCGAAGTGCCTGAAACGGAAATCAACCACTTTCAAGAGCAACTAAGATCAAGAGAAGTCGAAATAGTTAATTATTTTCATAAAAAAGGATAAAATAGAAGTAGATTGTTAAGTTTGTTAAACATCGGTGACGTTCGGGGGATAACTTATGTGGAAAGTGTTTTCTTATTTAAAAGCGTACCGGTTCTCGATTGGAGTTGCTCTTTTTTTAACTCTAACAGAGCTGGGAGTTGAATTGCTGCAGCCATTAATTATGGCAAAGATCATTGATGACGGTATTTTAAAAGGCGATTTGAGTGTGGTTAAGTATTGGGGAATCGTGATGTTTGGTCTTGCTTTAGCTGCTTTTGCAGCAGGGATTGCTAACTCGTTCTTCTCAGCACATGTAAGTCAAAACTACGGATTTGATATAAGACGGCTCGTGTTTGAAAAGGTGCAATCTTTTTCGTTTATTAATTTCAATAAATTTCCTGCTTCCTCTTTAATCACAAGAATGACGAATGATGTGACACAGCTGCAAAATACGGTATTTATGAGTTTGAGAATCATGTTAAGAGCTCCCCTGTTATTAGCTGGTGGAGTGATTATGTCTCTCATCGTCAACTGGAAGCTGGCTATGGTACTAGTTGTGGCTTTGCCATTTCTGTTGTTTTTTCTGAAATGGGTTCTTAGGACTGCCGGCAGCATGTTTCGGGATGTCCAAGATAAGCTGGATGGCGTGAATCGTGTTATGCGCGAAAACTTAATGGGAATGCGATTGATTAAGGCTTTTTTGAGAAGGGATTTTGAAAAAGACCGATTCGAACAGTCGAGCAACGACTTGAAAGAGCGTACTGTTTCATCTCTTCGATTAATAGAAGTTTCGATTCCAGTCTTGTTGTTTGTTATGAATATTGGAATTCTTTTCATCCTTTGGTTTGGCAGCAGACAGGTGAGCTTTGGCACGATTGAGGTAGGGGAAGTTGTAGCCATCGTAAACTACTCATTCCGGATCTCATCCGTTCTGACGATCATTTCTTTTATAATTATGGCTTTCTCTCGTGCGAAGGCATCAGCTCAGCGCATTGGGGAAGTACTGGATACTGAGGTGGATCTAGTGGAAGCTGCAGACACTGATCAATCACTATCTTTGCAAAAAGGAGCAGTGGAATTTAAGAATGTTTCTTTCAGCTATCCGGAAAGTGATGTACCTGTTCTGCAGAATCTATCTTTTTCAGTTAAGCCGGGGGAGACGTTAGCGATCCTTGGTTCAACAGGTTCTGGGAAAACTTCGCTCTTTCAGCTCGTACCTAGACTTTACGATGTTACAGCTGGTGAAGTGCTCGTTGACGGAAAAAATGTAAAGGATTATCCGATTGAGACGCTCCGAAAAGGAATTGGTGTCGTTCCACAGGAAGCGGTGCTTTTCACAGGTTCAATTTCCGAAAACATCGGCTGGGGAAAGAAGGAGCATCTCAAAATGAGATCGTTACGGCGGCTATTGATGCTCAAATTCATGAAACAGTAGAAAAATTACCAAATCAATATGATACTAGAGTAGGGCAGAGAGGTGTTAACCTCTCTGGCGGGCAAAAACAAAGATTGTCAATTGCAAGAGCATTAGTTCGTAAACCTAAAATTTTAATGCTGGATGATAGCACAAGTGCACTGGATTTAAAGACAGAAGCAAAGCTGTTAAAGGCGTTAAGAACCTATTCATGTACAACGTTTATCATTACGCAAAAAATCAGTACAGCGATGGAAGCCGATCATATTCTGCTTTTAGATGATGGTTCCATCGAGGCGTGGGGAACACATGAGGAACTCCTTAATGCATCACCGCTGTATGTAAGAATCGTGCAATCTCAGTTTGGGGAGGAGGACTTTCATCATGTCAAAGGGTTCAAACAGACCTCATCCACATAATCATTTATTTGGAGAGAAAGTAAAACCGAAAAACTGGGCAAGTACAATAAAGCGTATTGGAAGTTATTTTTCTAGTCAAAAATGGCTGTTAAGTTTGGTGCTGCTTATGGTAATAATTAGCTCTGCTTTAAGCTTGCTCGGTCCTTTTTTAATCGGTGTGGTGATCGATTCTTACATTGTTAAAGAAAATATGGACGGATTGAATAAATTGCTGATCGGTCTTGTTTTTGTTTTTATTGGGCAATCTCTTTCCATCTGGCTGCAAAACTATTGGATGATCGGAATTGCACAAGATACCGTATTAAAAATGAGAAACGATTTGTTTAACCAATTTCATAAGCTCTCGATCTCGTTTTTTGACAAACGGCAGCACGGTGAATTGATGAGCCGGGTTACAAATGATATTGAAAATGTCAGTTCAACATTAAACAGTTCATTCATTCAAGTGTTTTCCAGTATCCTCACTTTGATTGGAACAGTTGGTGTAATGATCTATTTAAGTCCCATTCTCACGCTTATCTCCCTATCGATCGTGCCCTTAATGTTCTTTGGGTTAAAGTGGATCACAAAAAGAACAGGTGCCAGGTTTAAAGAACAGCAAAGAAATTTAGGTGAGATCAACGGATACATTGAAGAAATCACTTCTGGCCAGCGGATCGTTAAATCTTTTTCACAGGAAAAGAGAGTTATTGAAGAATTTATGGTGAAAAATGAACGTTTGAAAGAGTCGGGGTATTGGGCACAGACATTCTCGGGTTTTATTCCTAAATTGATGAACGTTCTAAACAATGGTAGTTTTGCTTTAATTGCGGGGATTGGTGGAGTTCTTGCTCTGAATGGAAAAGTATCGATCGGTGTGATCGTCATATTTGTTGAATACTCAAGACAGTTTACTAGGCCGCTAAATGATCTGGCGAATCAGTTTAATACGCTTTTGTCAGCGGTGGCTGGAGCAGAGAGGGTTTTTGAGATTCTAGATGAATCTCAAGAAGAAATGGATGAAACAGGTGCTCTTGAGCTGTCTTCTGTAAAAGGGAAAGTGGAATTTTGTGATGTTGCTTTTTCCTATGAAAAAGATGAGAACACGGTAAGCGGATTAAGCTTTTCTGTAAAAGAAGGTGAAACAGTCGCATTAGTTGGTCCGACTGGAGCAGGAAAGACGACTATTGTGAACTTGCTTTCGCGTTTTTATGATGCAGATTCTGGTCAGATCTTGATCGATGGTCACGACCTCAAGAAAGTAAAACGAAGCTCTCTTAGAAGTCATATGGGATTTGTGCTGCAAGATTCCTTTTTGTTTGAAGGAACCATACTTGAAAATATTCGATATGGACGGTTAAATGCTACAGACGATGAAGTTATTGCAGCTGCTAAACTGGCTAATGCTCACTCGTTTATCAAGAAACTGCCAAAGAGCTACAAAACGATATTGAATCAAGAGGGAAGCGGCATCAGCCAAGGCCAGAAACAGCTCTTGTCGATCGCAAGAGCCATTCTAGCAGACCCTTCTCTGCTGATTTTAGATGAAGCAACAAGCTCTATTGATACGATTACAGAGATGAAGATACAAGAAGCCTTGCAGCGTCTGATGCAAGGGAGAACGAGTTTTGTTATTGCACACCGGTTGAACACAATACAGCAAGCCGATCAGATACTTGTTCTTCAGGACGGGGCCATATTCGAAAAAGGGACTCACGAAGAATTGTTGAATAATAAAAAGTTCTATTATTCTTTGTATCATAGCCAGCTGAAACAAGACGCTTAACGCTGGCGATATTTACTACTTTAGTCTTACAAAAACAATGCTTTAGTCATAAAAAAAGGGCGATTTCTGAAGGAATCGCCCTTTTTTTGTCGTATTCTTAACACAAGCCATTTGGACTGGGGAGTAGACCATGATTGTAGAAAAGCTGCTTTTACATGTATTAATTGTACTTGCACCAGTATTAAGCTATAGCTTGATGTTCGAAAATCGAAAAATAGGAAAGTCCCCATACTTTTTAGGTCTTTTATACGGAGCATCTGCGTCGCTTTGTATGTATTTTGCTTATTATGATTCAGCTTTATATTGGGATCTGCGCTATGTTCCTGTTGTTCTTTCTATCTTTTATGGTGGTCCGATATCGGGAATTATTACGATCACAGCGCTAATGATCACCAGAACCGCTATGGGCGGAGAGACACTTTTCTTAGCTTACATAACAGCAGTTGTTGCATGTGCTGTCCCTTTCGTCATTTATAAATACTTCTGGAAATCTGCACCGAAAAAAGAATCTACCTCTCTATTATCATAGGTTCTTGGCCTGCTTTTGTTCAGCTCATCATTCTCTTTATTTACCTTACCTTCAATAAAGATTTCGTACAGTTAGATCAAGATTTATTTATATACATAACCGTTTTTGGCCTTATTCAAATAGTAACCTTTGTTTTTACCGCTATTTTAAATGAGTCTGTCATTGAACGAAATTTAATGAAAGACGAGATCAGGCGCTCAGAAAAGCAGCATACGCTAGGTGAACTCGCAGCTTCGATTGCTCATGAAGTTCGAAATCCATTAACAGTCGTGAAAGGATTTCTTCAGTTAATGGAAGGTGAGGACGAGCGACATAAGCATTATTATCCGCTCATATTAAGCGAGTTGGGAAGAGCTGAGAACATTATCAGTGATTATTTAAATTTTGCTAAACCGGAATTTAAGAAGATTGAGACATTTCCTCTCCCGCTGCTTGTTATGGAACTAAGTATTTTATTAAATCCATACGCCTTAAAAGAAGGGATTTCACTGACTCACTATATTGAATCAGATGCTGTTATTACAACAGATCGCAATCAGTTGAAACAAGCGCTGATTAATATTTTAAAAAATGCTGTTGAAGCAACTTCAAAAGAGGGACGAGTTTCCATTAAACTCATTGAAGATGGAGAACATGTGAAGATTATCGTTAGGGATACAGGGAAAGGAATGACAAAGGAACAGCTTTCACGTGTGGGTTCTCTGTTCTTTTCGACGAAAGAACAAGGAACAGGATTAGGAACCATGGTATCTACTCGCATCATTGAATCGATGGGAGGCAGGGTGGAGTATACAAGTAAGATGGGCAAGGGAACGAAAGTAAGTGTAACGTTGCCTTTGAATACGATGTTTGAGGAACAACCGGTTTAAAAATCGTAACAAAGGGGAAAATGCTGAGAAGAGGTGAAGCAGCATGGATAACTTTATGTCTGATCTTTTTCGGTTTTTAGGCGGCTTCTTAAATGTCAGCTTATTATTAGTGATCATTATTGTTATACTGATCGTTCGAAAGGCTAGAAAGAAAAAGCCTAAAAATGAAGAAGAAGACTATCTTAATCATAAAGAAAGACATTCAAAAGAATAATTTTCGAAAAGCCTGCAGAATCTGCAGGCTTTTTTTAATAGTTTGTCGAGTTTTATGTTTTATGTTTAAAGTTTATTTCATTTAAGTATTTGAGAAGGTTTTCCATCTTTTTCGTCGAAATTAATTACAGACCATATGTGAATAAGCACACATCAAGAGAACTTGTTATTGAGTGTGCTTTTTTATATCTTTTAAATTTGCCAATCATTTAACACCCGTCGTATAATTTTTGTATAATATTATGTATATAGTTTGTAAAAGTAGAAGGAAGGTATGAAATCATGAAATCTGTAGCTGTAATTGGTGCAGGCCCTGGTGGCTTAACGGCAGGAATGCTTTTAGCCAGCAAAGGTTATCAAGTAACAGTATACGAGAAGCAACCGTTTATTGGAGGACGTACTTCTGCTTTACAAAAAGATGGTTTTACGTTTGATCGGGGTCCCACTTTTCTGAACATGCCTCACATCTTGGAGGAAATGTTTCACCTAGCAGGCCGGCGATTAGAAGATTATATAGAATTAAAAAAACTTGAGCCGATGTATCAGCTTAAATTTAAAGATGCGGTAATAGATGCGACGACAGATCAATCGGTTATGTATCAAAATATAGAAAGTACCTTTCCTGGAAATGGCGAAGGATATAGACGCTTCATGAAGAAAGAAAAAGAAAAGTTTGAAGCGTTAATGCCTATATTGCAAAACAAGCATGATTCTCTTCTGGATTATCTGCAGCTTAAATTTATTAAAGCACTACCGAAGCTAACGATTACGGATTCCTTGCATGATCAACTCTCCACTTATTTCTCTGACGAAAGGCTGCGTCTTGCGTTTACGTTTCAGGCGAAATATTTAGGTATGTCACCATGGGAATGTCCTGGTGCGTTTACGATTTTATCTTACATGGAACACGCTTATGGGGTGTATCATCCTGTCGGCGGTGTTAACAAGATTACAGAGGCTATGGCAAACGTGATCAAGGAGTATGGCGGAAAAGTCATGACGTCTTGTGGAGTGAAAGAACTGGTTATTGAAAAAGGGAAAGTTAAGGGACTCCAACTGGATTCAGGTGAAACGGTGTATGCCGATGAAGTGGTAGTTAATGCAGACTTTGCACACGCTATGGAAAAGTTGATGCCTAAAGGCTCTACAAAGAAGTATACGAGCGATAAATTGATGAAGAAGAGCTATTCTTGCTCGGCGTTTATGCTGTATGTTGGCGTGAATAAAAAATACGATCTGCCTCACCATACTATTGTTTTTTCAGAAGACTATAGAAAAAACGTCGAAGAGATTACGAAGAAAAAGATCTTATCTCAAGACCCATCCATCTATATTCATAATCCTTCTGTAACAGATCCAACGCTTGCTCCTGAAGGGAAGTCAGCGCTCTACATCTTAGCGCCGGTTCCTAATAACTTTAGCATGATTGACTGGGAACAGCACAAGCATGAGTTTAGAAAACTGGTTCTTCAGCAGCTCCAGGAACGAACAGAGTTTAAAGATTTGCAGAAGCATATTGAAACAGAGCATTTGTTCACTCCGCTTGACTGGGAAACACAACTTCAAGTTTATAAGGGAGCAACGTTTAACCTCGGACATCAATTAACTCAAATGATGTACTTCAGACCGCACAATAAACAAAAAGAGATAGAAGGATTGTGGCTCGTAGGGGAGGAACCCACCCCGGAAGCGGTTTGCCTACCATTATGGAATCCGCTCGTATTACGACTAGAATGATGACAGAAAAACATAGCGCTATGGAGGTTCAATCAGTATGAATGCTGGGATTGTTGGCGGAGGAATAGGTGGCTTAATTACAGCACTCTACTTAAGAAAGCAAGGTAAGGAAGTTACGATCTATGAGAAAAGCTCCAGACTTGGCGGCAGGCTGAACTTTTTGAAAAAGAGGGATTTAGAATCGATAGCGGACCAACCATCGTTCTGCTTCCTGAGATGATTTATGAAATCTTAAGTGAAGTTGGCATTGGGCGTGAAGAATTAGAATTGATTCCATGCACTCCGATGTACAAGTTGAACTACCCAGATGGGTCTCACTTTTATAAAAGAAGTGATCTGCCTGGTCAGTTGAATGAAATCAGCAGAATGTATCCTGGTGAGGAACAGGGTTTCTTGAGATATGTTACGGATATGTATGAACGTTTTCATCAAGGAAAAACGGCATTCTTAGACCGTTCTTTTGTGAACAGAAGGGATTTTTGGACACCTAAAAATCTGCATACACTTACAAAACTAAAAGCCTATCAATCTGTAAAAAAGCTAGCAGAAGCCTATTTTAACCATCCTAGAATGCAGGAAGCTTTTTCGTTTCAGACACTGTATATTGGCGGATCACCTGAAAACTCGCCTGCGATGTACTCGCTCGTGCCATTCAGCGAGCATGCTCATGGCATCTGGTATGTAAAAGGCGGATATGCAAGTATCGTAGATTTATTGCAAAAAAAGCTAGTTGAACAAGGTGTGGAGATTAAGGTAGGAACTCCGGTGAAATCCTTATCGTTAGAAGCAAATGCTTGTAACGGAGTGGTCACAAAGGAAGGCACCCAATTGCACGATATGGTTATCTATAATGGCGACTTTCCTGGTATTCACAACCTCATTCCTGGCTCCCGCCCAATAAAGAAAAACTTCCAATCTTCTTCCGGATGTTTTCTGTTGTACCTCGGGCTGGATAAGACTTATGAGGAAGCAGATGTGCATCAGTTCTTTATGACTGATTTCTTTGATGAACATATGCAAGAAGTTTTTGTACGTAAAAAACTGCCGCGGGATCCGGCCATTTATACGTTTTACCCATCAAAGCTAGATCCTTCTCTTGCACCAGAAGGTAAAAGTGTACTTTATGTGCTGGTTCCCGTTCCTTCAGGAGATACGGTGGATTGGGAATCTGAAAAGCAAGCTTACGCTGATTTTATATTGGAGCGATTGGAAAGCAGAGGGTATCCAGGGCTCAAGGAATCCATTCTTTGGAGCGAGGTTCGTACACCGAATGATGCACTCACGGATGGCTTGTACCAAGGCGGCAGCTTCGGTATTGCTCCAACGTTAAAGCAATCAGGTGTGTTTCGGCCACAGATTAAACCGCTCCCATATGAAAATTTGTACGCTGTTGGTGCATCCATACATCCTGGTGGCGGAGTACCAATCGTTATGCAAAGTGCAAAACATCTCGCAAAATATCTTGAAAGGGCGTGAAACAATTGGTAACGGTTCAGGAATCCTATTCTTATTGTGAAGAAGTCATTAAAGTTCATTCTAAAACATTCTATAAAGCATTTTCATTTTTGCCTGAAGAGAAGAGACGTGCCGTTTGGGCAGTTTACTCATTTTGCAGAACTGTAGATGATATTGTAGATGAAGGAGAGCGGCCACTAGAAGAGCTTGCTATTTTCAAAGTACAGTTTAAGCAGTTCCTAAAAGGCGAAATTCCTGCCTCCGAACCAATGTGGATCGCGCTGCAGCATGTTTTTCAGCAGTTTGATATGGATCAACAAGCGTTTTTGGATATGATCAAAGGACAAGAAATGGATCTATACAAAACGCGTTATGAAACAGTAGAAGAGTTGGAATATTACTCTTACCATGTGGCTAGCACGGTAGGCTTGATGCTGCTGCCAATTCTAGCTCCTGAACATAAAGACGTGCTTCGGGAAGGAGCCATTTCGCTTGGAATTGGGATGCAGTTTACGAATGTACTGCGTGATATTGCAGAGGACTTAGATCGCGGCCGAGTATATTTGCCTTCGAAGGTAATGGCTGAACATCATTATAATGAAGAAGATTTAAAACAACATTTGGTTGATACTCGTTTTATTGCTGCGTGGGAAAGTATTGCGGTCCGTGCAGAAGTATTTTATGCAAAGTTTAGCGAAACGCTGGAGCATTACCCGATCGATGCAAGGATGCCTGTTCAGCTAGCGGCCATTTATTATCGAGAGATTTTAAACAAAGTTCGCAAGCAAAATTATAAAGTGTTTAGCAGCAGAGCATTTGTATCCAGTGAGGAAAAAGGTGATCTTTTAAAGAAGATTGCTGTGAAATGATTTCTGTATATTAGAAAAAGAGCTGATAACCAGGATTCATGCCTGTTTGTCAGCTGTTTTTTTCTTTGAAGCTTTTGAAAGTGGTTGATCTCCGTTTCAGGATGCTCGCTTTCGGGGGCGTGCGGTGAGCCTTCTCGGCGTTTGCACGCTTAGAAGTCTCACCTGTCCCGCTTCAAGGAAGTATCCTTGCTCCTGCGTCTACAAGCAGATGCTACTGATGCGCGCTTCCTCGTCGCATGCCTTCCAAGAAGCTTCACAGGTGGTAGGCACGCACCTTGCACTCCAATCAACTAGCAAAGAAGAGAATGAAAATTGACCATTAGCAACAATCTTCTAGACGTAAATTCGAGAAAAAATTAGAGAAACAACACCATATGTTCTTCATCTATAAACTGACCATCCACTTTAAGCGCTTTTTCCTCGTATCCGTAAGTTTTAAAACCTAGTGAAGTGTATAGATTTTTAGCTTTTTCATTATCAGCTGCTACGGTTAAATTCAGCTTCTCGATAACAGGTATGCTTCTTGCGTGTTCGATGGCAGCTTTCATGAGAGCCTTTCCTACTCCTGCTTTACGGTTCTCTGTGCTTACATACATGGCATAAATGTTGCCGCGATGCTGCATCTTTAACACTTTTTCTTGCACTAAGGTAACGTTGCCGATCAGTTTCCCTTCATCAAACATGCCAAACGTGTAGCTGCCTTCTTCTTGCAATCTTTCTGCTACTTGCTTGATTGGTTCTTTTCTTTGCAATGCTTCTTCATAACTTGAAGAAAAAGCTTCGGGGCTAAGCTTCAGCGCCTCTAGTCGTAGCTCCCAGTAGAATTCTGCGTCTTCTGGTTTTAAGAGTCTTACTTCCATGATCCATCCCCCAATATAGTTTAGAAAATAGTGTACCACAAAATGGAAAGTGTATGAAAGAAGGAATGAAAAATGAGCAAACGCCCTAAGGCGTTTGCTCATTTTTAAGGATTTATGATAATTGTGTGGGGACTGACCCCCACTGTTTTAGCACTTCACGGGCGACATTGCGGCCGCTGATGATCACCATCGGAGAGCCGCCGCCAGGGTGAGTGGTACCTCCAGCAAAGTACAAGTTGCTTATATCTTTCGAACGGTTAGAAGGGCGCAGGAACGTGTTTTTTCGTTCATTGGCTGATATTCCGTATAATGCACCTCGAAACGATCCGAATTTACGTTGAATGTCATGCGGAGTGATCATTCTTTCTTGAACGATATGAGGTCTGATGTTCAGACCGAACGATTCTAAACGATCATAAACGTGGTTTTTGTAACGTTCATAATCAACAACGGTCTCTGGGCGGTCAGGATCAATTGGTGGTGCGTTTACCAATATAAACAGATTGTCCCCGTCAGGTGAAACAGATGGATCTGTTACGGAGGAGTTCGAGATATAAATCGTTGGATCGTTTGGATACTTACCATTAAACAAGGTCTTGAATTCTTGCTGGTAGTCCTGAGAAAAATACACTTGATGATGCAGCATGTTATCAAGCCTTTTGTTAAGCCCTGCTAACAGCACAAATGCAGAAATCGAAGGGGAATAACTCTCCACTTTCTTATTCATCATAGAAGGCCTGTAGCGTTCTTCTACGAGCTTGGGATAAGTCTCTAATAAATCACCGTTCATTACAACCGCATCAAACTCAGCTTCTTCACCATTTGAAAGTGTCAACGATTCAGCGTGATTGTTCTTTACGTGTATTTTTTTACTTCAACACCCGAATGCAGACGAACACCGTGTTTCACCGCTAACTGCGCCATACTTTCAGCGATCTTCACATTGCCTCCCTTTGCGTAATAAACACCTTGAATCATCTCTAAGTATGCGATTAATGCAAACGTGGCAGGTGCTTGGAAAGGTGATGAACCAATGTAAGTCGCATAACGGTTAAAGGTCTGAAGAAGAAGAGGGTGTTTAAAATACGCCCGGTGAAAGCTGTCCATTGACTGAATCGGCCTTACTTTCATAAACGCACGAAAAAGAGAAGGAGATAGATAGTCTTTCATTGATGTAAAGGTTCTTGGGAAAAACTCTTTTTCAGCTAAATGATACAAACGCGTTACTTCATCAAGATATTTAGGATATTTTTGGGCAGCATACGGATCAAGTTTATGGAGCTGACTCACCACTTCATCCATCTCAGTGGACATTTCAAAAATCTCACCGTTGCTGCTGATGTTTCTAGTATGTGTTTTTAATGGAATCCATTCAAAATAGTCTCTAGGATTTTCGCCAGCATCTATAAATACTTGGTCAAATACTTGAGGCATCGTAATGGTATTCGGCCCAAAATCAAACGTGTGGGTGCCTAAAGCAACAGGCATCAGTTTTCCGCCATAATGCTCATTTTTTTCATAAACATGAACTTCACAATGGTTTGCAGCAAGTGAAATAGCAGCTGACAAACCTCCGAGTCCGCCTCCGATAACCGCAATTTTTTTCATTGATATAGACGCCCCTTCCATTCGTAGCCTTGTTTTTTGAGCCCGCGCCACATAGAGGCATTCATAAGAACGACCAACCCTAATGCTGATAACGGCATGAGCAAGGAAAGGAATGCGCTTTGTCCCGTCCTTAAGTCCACGTACGCCTTTTGCAGCACCGTGAACAGATAAGGCGTGACCCATAACAGTTGATGAGTAAAAATGCCGTAAATCAATAAAAATAGTGGTGCTATGTAGAAGGCACTATAAAAGAGAGATAAAAATATGACGAGTAAGATGGATCGTCCTAACCCTGGAAACAGATTTTTGTAAATCCGTTCCATACTTCTTTATTGCTGCGATACATATAACAAGAAACGTACCTCGTAACGTTTGCAAGCACAACAGTGTAACCTGATCGTTTCATAGCTTTTGCTAAGTCTACGTCATCAACGAGCGAACTTTTAATCGCAGCATGACCGCCTATTTCGTGATATGCCTCACTTTTAAACAGCATAAAAGCTCCGTGCGCGGCTGTTGCTGGTGGCCACTTCGTTAAATTTGCGAAAAAGAGCGGCAGATGAAACAGAATGACGAAATGTTGCAGTGGAACGATAAGTTTTTCGAAAAACAAGGAAACAGGAAACTTCGGAAAACCTGAAAGCAGACTGGCTTTTCGTTTCTTTAATAACGATAGTGAAGCTTGAATCGTTTGGGGATGCATACGAACATCTGCATCTACAAACAACAGGTAATCGCTTGAATTCGTTTGACTGAGCTGGTGGCAAGCGTGAACTTTTCCAGCCCATCCAGAGGGAAGAGGTTTACCTTGTAAAACGGTAAAACGACTGTCACCATCAATGTGCTCAAGCAGCTTCTTATATGTATCATCATCAGAGTGGTCATCTAAAATTGAAAAGGAAATATTACGATACGTCAGTCCTTTAAGTGTAGAAACAAGTCCAGCGACATTCTCTTCTTCATTACGCATCGGCACAAAAACAGCAACCCTCTCTGGATGATCAGCCCCTGGTAAGGGCTTCTTTAGAGAGGGTAAAAAGAGACTATTAATGATGGTTGCTGCTAAAAAGCTAATGGAAAGCACAATAAAAAAGATCATCAAGAATATCACCTTTTTCCGGGACTGTACGCTATTGTATTACTCAACTCTAACGGTTTGTTTTGTAATCGATACAAACTCAATATGAGTAAACTTGCAACGGTTACACCAATTGATGCCAAATAGAGTTGTGATGTAAAACCTAGCAAAATAAACATGCTCATTACCATAATAAAAACAGCTAGAGTGCGAGAATGCCAATATGGATGAGCGCTCATATTGGTTTTCTTTGCTGCATACAAACCAAACACTAATGTGACATGAAACAAGCTAGCTAAAAGAAACCAGCCTACAAAGTTTTGAAAAGGTATTCCATAATAAGCCCCAGAACCATCCCAAAACCAGTATCCTTTAACAAGGTAAGCAACAGGATCGATAATACCATCCATCACAACCGCAATTAGCGCACCCGTTATGATATAGAGTGGCAGCCGTATTGCTGTTTGGCCTTGGAAAGGCTTGACGATCCCACCAGCAATTGCGTGAGAGACAGCTAAAATCATCACCCACGCAAAACCGATGGCCACAGGAACACTTAACCACTTTAATCCAAGCTTGTCGCTATAGTCATAATGACCGAAAATCAGACCTGTTTTTACCCCGATACTCTCTGCCACAATGCTTCCAATCAAAACAAAAAACGTGAAAATAGCACCGAAGTTACCGTAAGTCCGATAGAAATACAGACCGCCCAGTATGCCGCACAATATCAAAAATACGCTGTTCGCCCACTCCAAAGCTGGAGGGAGAATATCAAAAACGAGAAGTATTAATCCTACGCTGTACCAAAAGATAAAGAAACGAAAGAGTACTTTATCGATGGTGCCATGATGTGCCGTTTGCAATATTACCCGATCTCCTTTGAAACTGTTTTTAAGTCTTCTCCAATCAAATCAGCAGTCAGCTGGCCGGATAGTGTTACCATAGGAACACCGCCACCAGGATGAGTAGAGCCACCAACGAAATATAGATTCGTAAACTGGTTGCTGCGGCTAGGAATCTTAAATCCGCCGTTCATCTTTCGGTCTGTTCGAATGCCGTAGATGGAACCGCCGTTTGGTCCGTAAAGTTCTTTTAACGTGTCCGGCGTAAACGTGTATTCCCACTCCACGTGCTGTCTAAGATCAGTCGCTCCCATTCTTTCAAGCTTGTTCAGCACGAGTTCACGGTAGCTATCAAGGTTGCTTTCCCATGTTTCTCCTTCTTTTAAAGGCGGAACATGTGTAAGTACGAACCAGTTATCTTTCCCTTCAGGAGCTTGGCTTGGATCAGACTTTGAAGAAATGCCTACATACACCGTAGGATCATCAGCTAGAATGCCCGTGTTAAAGATCTGATCGAACTCTCTCTCCTGACTTTGGGCAAAGAAGAAGTTATGATGTGCAAACTCATCGAACTTTTTATCAACACCAAGCAACAGCACAAGTCCAGAAACGGTAGGTTCAAATTTGCTAAGGTCTTCCGCCGCCTTTTTAGCCTGTGGATGGTTGGAAAGTAGCGTCTTATAAGCTGGAATCGCTTCTAAGTTAGAAACAACAATATCTGCATACAGCTCCTCGCCGTTCTCCAGCTTCACGCCTTTGGCAGTCGTACCTTCCGTTAGAATGCCTGCCACTTTATGGTTCGTTCGAACATCAACGTTATATTCTTTTAGTACGCTTAAAATGGATTCAGCAATTTTGTACATGCCACCCTCAACATAATAAATACCAAGGCCTAACTGAACATGAATCAGCTGTGAGAGAACAGCTGGAGCCTGGTAAGGGAGGAACCGATATACATGATGAAGAAATTAAATAGTTGTTGAAGATGCTTGTCTTTGATGAACTTCTTCGTTGCCTGATCCATTGATTTCACGGGATCCATAGCGAGAAGTTCTTTGAAACTATGAAGAGCACGAAGGTCGTTCAATCCGGATAAGCTTTTCTTGTAAAAGCTCTTCATGCTAAGTTCGTACATCTGGCTGCAATAATCGAGATATTTGAAAAATGAGGCCACATCTTTTGGGTTTACTTTTTCGATTTCTTTTAACATCTGAGGCAGATCGCTCGTCACATCAATAACGGTGCCATCTTCAAAAAAGTTCTCCATTGTGGTTCAATGCGCTGGATGTTTATGTAGTCGTGTATGTTCTTTCCAGCCGATTCAAAAAGCTGTTCAAGTACCCATGGCATTGTTAAGATCGATGGCCCTGTATCAAACGTGTACCCTTTCCCAGATCGCTGATTTAGTTTACCGCCGATACGCTCATTTTTTTCGAGTACAGTTACCTCGTGTCCGTCAGCTGCTAATCGAAGAGCTGCTGATAATCCTCCAAGTCCGCCGCCTACAACTAAAACTTTTTTCTTCATCAAACTCCTCCTCGGTATTGGTTATGAAAGTTACTATTGTTTCTTAGCTGTTGCTGTACGACTGTTCATCTGTATTGTATAGTTTATGTACAACAGTTGTAAAATTATTGGACACTTATTGAGCACACTCTGTAAGAATTTCTTTATTTTCAGTTCTTGACTGAAGTTGAATATTCCTCTTTTTTCAAGAATTGTTTGAAAAAAGAATACAAAGCCCAAGCTGTAATTAAAAGCTCTAATAAAAGGAGACAGTCGACATGTTTTCAACCATTTTATATTTATCAATCATGTGGCTTTGTGGGTGGTGCATGCTTATGAATATCCGTGTCCTAACCTCAAAAGGTCTCAGACAACCACAGTCTGTTTCGGTTATTATTCCCGCACGGAATGAGGAGGCAAACTTAAAAAAGTTATTGCCTACTTTATTAAATCAGAGTGTAACACTTCATGAGATTATTGTTGTTAATGATGATTCTGAGGATAAGACGGAAGAGGTTGCACGAGAGGCGGGAGTAACGGTTGTAAAGCCTAATCGTCTGCCGATTGGATGGCTAGGTAAACCGTGGGCCTGCTGGAACGGAGCAAACCATTCATCTGGAGATCTTTTGTTATTTTTAGATGCGGATCTTTTATTAGAAAAAGACGGAATTGAGCGTTTATGCAGCGAATGGGAGTCAAGAGGCGGCATTATTAGTGTTCAGCCTTATCACCAAATGAATTCTGTTTCAGAAAGACTTTCCTCTCTCTTCAACATGATTGTGATGGCGGCCATGCAAAGTTTTACGGTGTTTCGTAAAAAACCTGCTGGTGCGTTTGGACCTTGTCTCTTGATTGATCGGGAAACCTACAGAAAAATCGGAGAGCATGAAGGAATCAAGCATCAAGTTCTTGAACATATGGAAATGGGCAGAGTCGCTTTGTCACAGCATGTAAAGGTTACTTGTTTTGCAGGATATGGCGCTGTTTATTTTCGGATGTATCCAGAAGGGCTAAAATCCTTGTTTTACGGATGGTGTAAAAGCTTTGCGCTAGGTTCATCTAAAACGCCTTTGATGCCACTCATATTGTCTGTAGCTTGGATTACGGGAGGAATAAGTTTAGCTCTTCAGCTGCCATTTTTAGCTTTTCAAAAATTGAATGAAGTGGTTATTTGGGGCATCTTTTATATACTTTATATGATTCAGATTAAATACTTGATGCGGAGAGTTGGTACGTTTACATTACTGTCTGCTTTATGGCACCCTGTACACTTCTTGTTTTTTTCTATTGTGTACATATGGTCTTTTGTTTTAAGTGCGATAAAAAAAGAAGTAAAGTGGAAGGGCAGAGAAATTTCCGTTTCTGAAAAAGGGGATGTGTAGATGCTGATTGAACTTTCACCGTTTTGGACGGTTGTGATCAATATTTTAGCCTGGCTAGTTCTTCATTTAACTGTGGCATATATCATACACAGAATCCCTTTTGCCTATTTTACAAAAGAGCGGAAATGGGATGCGGCTGTAAAATGGGAAGGTAACGGAAATTGGTATGAAATGTTAGGAATTCGCAAATGGAAAACCATCCTGCCAGATGGTGGTGACTTCTATCGTGGAGGGTTTGCAAAGAAAACATTAGAGAAAGGTTCTGTGGAATATTTAGCTCGGTTTTTAGCAGAAACCCGCCGTGCTGAATTGACGCACTGGCTTTCCATGCCGCCAGCTTTATTATTTTTCTTATGGAACCCCGTGTGGATCGGAAACATCATGATTGTCTATGCGATTCTTTTTAATCTTCCATTTATATTCATCCAGAGATACAACAGGTTTAGGCTGATTCGAATCCTGACCTTGAAAAATAAATCGATTGAACGAAAAAGGAGGAGAGTTGTTGGATAAGTTGGATCTTTCGAAGGACCTTACAGAAAAACGGAAAACAGAACATATTCGTATTAGTTTAAATGAAGACGTAGAAGGCAAAAACATTACAACAGGTTTAGAGAAATATCGCTTTATTCCGAACGCATTGCCTGAACTTTCTTTTGACGAGATTTCTCTTTCTGCTACCTTTTTAGATAAAAAGATTCGTACGCCTTTCTTAATCAGTTCGATGACAGGCGGAACAGAAACTGCGCATAAGATCAATCGCAATTTAGCAATGGCCGCACAAGAAAAAGGTTGGGCGATCGGGCTTGGTTCAATGAGAGCGGCAGTTGAAAACGAGGATCTTGGCTATACGTTTCAAATTCGCAAATGGGCGCCTGATGTTGCGATTATCGCGAATATTGGCGCTGTTCAGCTCAATTATGACTTTGGAATAGCACAGTGTAAAAAAGCAGTCGAGATGGTTGAAGCAGATTTGCTTGTATTGCACTTGAACACATTGCAGGAAGTTTTCCAGCCAGAAGGAGATACGAACTTCTCCAATCTGCTTTCTAAAATAGAAAAAATCTCCCATTCTTTACATGTACCGGTTGGTGTTAAGGAAGTGGGGATGGGGATTGATTCAGAGACGGCGAATCGTTTAGTATCAGCAGGTGTTCAGTTTATTGATGTTGCAGGTGCAGGTGGAACATCCTGGATACAAGTGGAGAGTTTCCGTTCAAAAGATGACATAAGAAAAGAAGCGGCAGAAGCCTTTTTGGACTGGGGCATTCCAACTGCAGACAGTATTGTGGCTGTACGCAATGAGAATAAGACGATTCCACTGGTCGCGAGCGGTGGGTTAAAGCACGGCGTTGATGCGGCAAAATCAATCGCTTTAGGTGCAAATCTTGCTGGGTTTGGCCGAATGCTCTTACATTCTGCAGTAGAAAAAGACGCTGAAGCACTGCTAGTGCAAATGGAACGAATTGAATTTGAGTTCAGAGCTGCCATGTTCGGAATTGGCGCTGGAAGTATTGAAGAGCTTGCTCAAACGAAACGCATAGTGAAGAAAACATAAAAAAAGCGCTCCTGGTTATCAGGAACGCTTTTCGTTTATTTTTATTTAAGTTCTTCCAATGTTTCTTCCATATTATCGAATTGGTTTTGTACTTTTCTTGATGGATCTTTCGTCAGTAAGCTTACGATAATAATTGCGATTAAGCTTAAGAAGAATCCTGGGATCATTTCGTATACTTGTTCTTTTAAGTTCGGGAACTGTACCCATGTTAGTACTGTAACAGCACCAACGATGATACCTGCCAAGGCTCCCCACTTCGTCATCTTCTTCCAGAATAGACTTAGTAGAATGAGTGGTCCGAATGCTGAACCGAATCCTGCCCATGCATATCCAACTAAGCTCAGAATTGTGTCACTAGGGTTAAGTGATAATAATATTGCAATAACCGCGATAACTAATACTGACATTCTGCTAATAAAAACAAGTTGTTTTTGTGAAGCGTCTTTTTTAATAAATTGCTTATAAAAATCTTCTGTAATAGAAGAAGAAGTTACAAGAAGCTGAGATGAGATGGTACTCATGATTGCTGCCAAGATTGCTGCTAATAAGAAACCTGTAATTAACGGGTGGAATAACAGATTCGCAAATTCGATAAATACAGTTTCCGGGTCAGCAAGTTCTCTGCCTTCTCTAGCAAACCATGCTACACCGATTAGACCAGTTAACGAAGCACCGATAAGAGAAATAATCATCCAGCTCATACCGATTCTTCTTGCTGTTTTAATGTCCTTAACAGATGTAATCGCCATAAATCGAACGATAATATGCGGTTGGCCAAAGTAACCTAGTCCCCAAGCTAAGAAAGATAATAAACTTAACGTTGTAAGTCCTTTTGTTACTTGGAGAAGTGACGGATCTACACCGCGAACTGTATCAATAACTGTTTGTGTATCACCAATGTCTGTAAAAGCTACAATGGGTACCAAGATTAGAGCGATAAACATGATACAACCCTGTACAAAGTCTGTCCAGCTTACGGCAAGGAATCCGCCAAATAGCGTATACGCTACAACGACTGCACCTGTTAAAAGCATTCCTGTCGTATAGTCTAATCCAAAGGCACTATCAAAAAGTTTCCCACCTGATACGAGACCAGCAGAACAATACAGTGTAAAGAAAATGATGATTACAAGTGCTGAAACGATACGTAATATTTTCTTTGTATCGTTAAAACGGTTCTCAAGGTAGTCTGGAATCGTTATAGAATCATCTGCAACTTCTGTATACGTACGAAGCCGAGGTGCAACAAGAATATAGTTAAGATATGCACCAATCGTTAGTCCTACTGAAATCCAGATACTGCTGACTCCTTCTGTAAACATAGCACCTGGTATACCCATCATCATCCAACCACTCATATCGGAGGCACCGGCAGATAGTGCAGTAACAGCGGGACCTAATCCTCTGCCGCCTAGCATGTAATCAGAAAGGTCGGATGTTTTCTTGTAAGCCCAGTAGCCAATATAAAGCATACCAGCCATGTAAATAATTAATGAAATAATTACTCCTGTTTGCATGTAAAAATTTCTCTCCTTTTCTTTTTTCATGAAATGGGTCATGTTAGTTTGCTCAACGGATGACTTGTTTATGAAAAAGTTGGCAGGTCGAAAAAACTAGAGCTTTTTTGTGCAAAAAAGAGCTTGCGTGGAGTGAGTAAAAAAACTTGAAGTTAAAAGCGCGGTAGAAATACGCAATAAAACCTTACTGGGTGTTTTGCTTATCCAGTATCAACAACAAGAAAAAAGCAAAGCCGATTAATAAAATTGAAAATAGCGGCATCCGTTTTGAGCAAAAAACGTGCCCACTCCTTTTCAGAACATGTTTATCACTATAACAAAAATGAAGAAAAAACCCAAATGATATGGGAAAGATGCTATTCTGACGCGGTTGAGCTACAATAGAAACAAAGACTTTGACCTAAGGAATGATATTGTTTTGAGTATTTTATTAGTTGAAAATTTATATAAAACATATGGTGAAAAAACACTTTTTGATGATATTACTTTTTCGATCAGCGACAAACAAAGAATCGGATTGATCGGGCCAAACGGAACCGGTAAGTCGTCATTATTAAAAGCTTTGGCTGAAATTGAACCAGCTGAACGAGGGACGCTATCTCATGCGAATACATTTCAGATTGAGTATGTGGCACAGGAACCTGAATTAAATGAAGAACTTTCTGTACTAGACCAGATTTATTATGGAGATTCACTCATTATGAAAACGATGCGGGAATACGAGCAAGCCCTTCTTGATCTGGAATCAGATCCATCGAATGAGAAGAAGCTGAAGCGTTTGATGAACAGCCAGCAAAAGATGGATGAGAATGAGGCATGGGAAGCTAATACTGTTGCAAAAACGGTGTTAACAAAGCTTGGTCTGCGTGATTTTTCACGCCAAGTGAAGCATTTAAGCGGTGGTCAAAAGAAGCGGGTAGCCATTGCAAAAGCACTGATTCAGCCGGCAGATCTGCTGATTTTGGACGAGCCGACCAACCATCTGGATAATGAAACGGTCGAATGGCTAGAAACTTTCTTAGGAAACTATAAGGGTGCCTTACTGATGGTTACCCATGACCGTTATTTCCTAAACCGCGTAACGAACAACATTTTTGAGCTCGATAACGGTAAGCTTTATGTCTATGAAGGCAACTACGAAACCTATTTAGAGAAAAAGGCAGAACGCGAAGAGATCGCCCTGCAGAATGAAGATAAAAGGCAAAACACGCTTCGCCGAGAGTTAGCTTGGCTCCGACGTGGCGCAAAAGCGCGTACGACAAAGCAAAAAGCTAGAATACAACGTGTAGAAACTCTTCAAGAAGAAACAGGACCAGCAGCAAAAGGTTCTGTAGAATTTGCGATCGGTTCACAGCGACTTGGGAAAAAAGTTATTGAAGTACAGGGCTTGAGCAAGAGTTTAGACGGTAAAGAGCTTGTTAGGGATCTTGATTATTTGATTGTTCCTGGTGAGCGTTTAGGAATTATTGGACCGAATGGCAGCGGAAAAACCACTTTATTGAACATGTTAGCTGGAAGAACTACACCAGACTCTGGTTTAGTTGAGGTTGGGGAAACGGTTAAGATTGGCTATTACACACAAGACCATGAAGAGCTGGACGGCAACTTGCGTGTTGTCGATTATATAAAAGAAACGGCACAAGTCATCACAACAGTAGATGGACAGACGATTACAGCCGAACAGATGCTCGAACGCTTCCTGTTCCCACGCTATATGCAATATACGTACATTCGCAAACTTTCGGGTGGAGAGAAGCGCAGGCTTTATATGCTAAAAGTTTTAATGGAAGAACCGAATGTTCTGTTTTTAGATGAGCCAACAAACGACTTGGACATTCAAACGTTAGGTATTCTAGAAGAGTACTTAGAGAATTTCCCAGGAGTCGTACTGACGGTTTCCCATGACCGCTACTTTTTAGATCGCGTCGTCGATCATCTACTTGCTTTTGAAGGGGCAGGGAAAGTTGTCAGGTTTCAAGGAAGCTATTCCGATTACATGGAAAAGAAAAAAGAGCGTGATGAAGAGGCGGCTTCTGTGAAGAAAGAAGCGGCTGTTGTGGAGGATGCGCCTATTTCGCCGCGCAAAGAAAAGAAGAAAAAACTTTCATATAAAGAGCAGCAAGAATGGGATACGATTGAAGACCGCATCATGACCTTGGAAGAGAAAAAAGAACAGATTGAAGGAGAAATTGTTGCAGCAGGCAGTAATTTTGGCAAAATCAGTGAGCTTATGGTTGAGCAGAAAAAAGTGGAGAATGAGTTAGAAAGTGCGATGGAACGTTGGGAAGAGCTCTCACTACTGGTTGAAGAGTTGAATAGATGATTGGGTGGGCACCTCTTGCTGGAAGGCGAGGGGTGTTTTTTACACTGTAAAAGTGGAGAATTGGGATGAAGACTTATAAAAATTTTTGAGGACTTATAAAATTTTTTGAAGACTTATAAATTTTTTTGAAGACTTATAAATCTTTATGAAGACTTATAAAAAAATTTCTAATTTTTATGAGAGGAAAATTAGTCGCTTTTGTTGAATTTTTATAGGAAATTAAGGACGAGGTGATTATTTGATTGTAAAAGAAAGAACAAAACCATTAACACTTTTCAAACTAGATTCATTATTAGAAAGAATCCCTCTGAATTTCCCCAAAAAAGCAGATATTCAAAGTTATAGGGCAAAATTTAATGCGGGCTTTAATGGAGAGAAGTCTCTTGATTATCATTTAACTGATTTACCTGAAGAAAATTATTATATTTTCCACGATTTAAGGCTCCCAAGACATAAAACGCAAAAAATATACTTCCAACTTGATTCTCTAATTATAACTCCAAACTATTGTTTAATAATTGAAGTGAAGAACTTAATAGGAAACCTGTATTTTGACCATCAATTTAACCAAGTGATTCGCATCAGAAACGGAATTGAAGAAGCGTTCCCTGATCCTATTATACAAGTTGAATTTCAAGCGTCATGTTTTAAGGAATGGCTGTCCTCTCATAAGTTGGCTGATATCCCTATCTTCTATTTAGTAGTAATAACTAATATTCACTCAGTAATTAAAATTTCTCCTTTATATAAGAAAAGTCTTAATAAAATTGTTAAAGGCAAAGACTTGATTCGAACGATTCATAGATTAACTAAAAATTACACTCAAAATCATTTGTCTCAGAAAGAGATAAAAAAATTGAGTAAACTTTTGATTAAGAATCATAAACAGATTGATATAGATATTTTAAAACATTATGAGATTAGAAAAGAGGATATAGCTACAGGGGTTATTTGCCCTTATTGTGGTAAATTACCGATGAAAAGAGCAATGAGACACTGGATTTGTTTATCATGTTCTCAAAAGGATTCTGAAGCACATATTAAAGCTATTTATGATTATGCCCTCTTGATAAATTCTCAAGTTAAGAACGAAGAATTACGAAACTTCTTGCATCTAAATTCCTCTACTAGCATGTATAAAATCCTCCGTGCTATGGATTTAAAGCCGACTGGCTCAAGAAAAGCCGCAACCTACACCATTCCTCTTCCAAAATAATTTACAAAATAAAAAACCCCCACCAAAAGTGAGGGTCACAAAGTTAAAACACCTTCGTCGTCCAGCTTTCACAATTCCAGACGTCGTTTGCTACTTCTTTATAAAATTCAGGTTCGTGGGAGATCAAAAGAACGCTGCCTTTGAATGCTTTCAACGCGCGCATCAACTCATCTTTCGCCTCAACGTCCAAGTGGTTCGTCGGCTCATCCAGTACGAGTACGTTATTTTCGTGGTTGATCAGCTTACATAAACGTACCTTCGCTTTTTCTCCACCGCTAAGCACTTCAACTTTACTCTCGATGTGTTTTGTCGTTAGACCGCACTTCGCAAGAGCTGCGCGAACTTCATGATGAGAGAAGCCAGGGAACTCGCTCCAGATCTCTTCAATACATGTGTTGTAATTGGCTGACTTTACTTCTTGCTCGAAGTAACCGATCTCCAGGTTTTCACCGCGCTCAACGTTTCCGGAAACGGGCTTGATTTCACCTAGGATGCTGCGGAGCAATGTTGTTTTACCGATACCATTTGCACCGACTAAAGCAATTTTTTGACCGCGCTCCATGCGCAAGTTCAGCGGTTTTGATAATGGCTCATCATAACCGATCACAAGATCTTTCGTTTCAAAGATCAGCTTGCTTGGAGTGCGTGCTTCTTTAAAATTGAACTCCGGCTTCGGTTTTTCTTTTGCTAGTTCAATCACATCCATTTTATCAAGCTTCTTCTGACGTGACATCGCCATGTTACGAGTGGAAACACGGGCTTTATTACGTGCAACGAAATCCTTTAAACCTGCAATCTCTTGTTGCTGACGTTTAAACGCTGCTTCCAGCTGAGATTTTTTCATCTCATGAACGGATTTGAAATGATCGTAATCACCCACATAGCGGTTCAGCTCTTGATTTTCCATGTGATAGATCAAGTTGATAACGCTGTTTAAAAATGGAATGTCATGCGAGATCAAAATAAACGCATTTTCGTATTCTTGCAAATAGCGTTTCAGCCACTCGATATGCTGCTCATCCAAATAGTTGGTTGGCTCATCCAGCAATAGGATTTCTGGTTTTTCTAATAAAAGTTTTGCGAGCAAAACCTTCGTACGCTGTCCACCGCTCAGATCGTGTACGTCACGGTCTAAACCGATATCATCGAGTCCAAGTCCGCGCGCGATTTCTTCAACTTTTGCGTCGATCACGTAAAAGTCGTTGTTTGTCAGGGTGTCTTGAATAACACCAACATCTTCAAGTAACTTTTCAAGCTCTTCAGGTGTAACTTCACCCATTTTTTCGTACATACTGTTCATTTCTGTTTCCATGTCGAGCAAGTATTGAAACGCACTCTTTAGCACGTCGCGGATAGACATCCCTTTTTGCAGGACAGTATGCTGATCAAGATAACCTACACGAACTTTTTTGCCCACTCCACTTTACCTTCATCAGGCTTTAATTTTCCTGTGATTATATTCATAAAGGTGGATTTACCTTCACCATTTGCACCAATTAATCCGATGTGTTCTCCTTTTAACAGACGGAAAGACACATCATTGAAGATCGCTCTGTCGCCAAAACCATGGCTCAAGCCTTGTACCGTTAAAATACTCATCTATATAACACCTTTTCTGTCAGTAATTTGTACCCTCTTGATTATAGTATTGAATGGGGAAGGAACTCAATAGGTGCGGGCTGAATCGTGAAAAAGAAAAAGCACCCAAGGAAAATTTTCCAAGAGTGCCGTGCATCGTATCTATTCTTGCTCACCAGTTCTGTTTTTAAAAGCTTCCTTTGTAGCAAGGTTAACTGAATCCGTTTCGTCGCTTTTTTCAACGAGTCTGTTTTGAAGTGTATTATCAGGAAATTGTCCTGGATGGCCTTTTTCTTATCATTAAATGATTTTCCGCGTGACATGTTTTTCACTCCTCATCTCTTTACACCATATTGTGTCCAAGAGTAGAGCTGATTATGAAGAATTAAAAAGGTTTTACAACCATTAAGATAATAAGTACAACAGCTAAACCATGCAAAGAATATACGTAAGGATCGAGTTGTTTATCGACCGCACGATACGACTCAGGAAGATCATCACCTTCATGAGAACCCAGAATTTCGCTCATCTGCTTCTGTTTCTTAGGAATGATGCCTATTACAAGAACTTGTGCAAGTACATAAATGACTAATGACGAGATGTACCACACTTCACTAAATAGTGCAGTATTTAAATAACCTAATAAAAGTCCAGATGCAAGAAGTGTTAAGCTGCCGATCTTCGGCAATGTTTCAATCTTAGCATTAACCTCAAGAGCAAAGCGTGCCTGGTTAGCTGTTTTTGCAAACTTTGTTACGACGGGCATGGCAAAGCTTGCACCGAGCCCGACAATTGCAGCTAAGATATGTAAAAGTACGATTGTGCCATAAAACGTCATTAAATTTCCCCTTTAACAATATGTACTAATGATTCCCACCTCCAATTTATTACGCTATACAGGAAAATAGTCCTTCTTTTTGGTTGTGACTTTTTTCCTGTTGTTCACAAAGGAGATTCGTTAAATGAAACAAAGCACATTTCGGAGGATGAAATACCTGTTAAGCTTTCGATTTAACAGTTTATTGGAGCGCTACAGAAAAAGGATGAATTGAAATGTGTTCTCCTTATCCAAAGCCAACAGGGATTGTTTGGTATGAAGCGAGTGAGGAAGACATGAACTTCATTAGGACATAGTTGGTGCTTTAAAATATTCAAGAGGATTTTCTATTTCGTCAGGAAACACTTTAAGCTGGCGTAAAACTTCCTCAGCGAATTGAATATAGTTTGACCCTGTTGCTGTAACAACATTTTGGTCAATTATAAGATGTTCCTCACGTTTGTTGCTCCAGTTCATTACTGCCGAATATTCAGTGTCATCTTTTGTAAGGGAAGCGGTATATTGAATGTGGTCTAGAACACCAGCAGCTCCTAGCAGGGCAGGTCCTCCACAGATTGCACCAATCAATTTGCCGTTATCGAAGAAAGAACGAATCATATCCTTAATCATCGTATTTTTCAGAAACGGAAACGGCGCTCCGCCAGGAATAATCAGTGCGGAATAATCATCTGTTATGACTTCGTTAACGGATAAATCAGGCTTGATCTTAAGCTTTCCTGCGGTTGTAACAGTTTGGATGGAAGAGTTAGGAGAACATGTGCAAAGTTCATATTCTGATCCGCTTAAACATGTATTTAAAATCGCTACTTCAAATTCTGCAAAAGAATCGTAGACAAACATTAGAACTTTTTTCATTTAAAAGCCTCCCCATGAAATATGAAGTTGAGAATAAAACAATCTATATCCAAATTTTAGCACCTAATCATAGGAATTTGCTACAAAAACAAGCATAATTTAAATTCGGGGAGAATATATCTGTAACACAACTAAATATTTCATCTGTGATCCAAGCATAAACACACTAACGACTAGCTTATTTTTTGAAAGCTTGTCTTTTTTAGTGTGAGGAGGTGGCAGCTAAAAGTAATCCCGCGGTAATTCCTACTTGACAGATAGGTTTTATTGTATTAATTTATTTTAGTTAACTAAAGGGGGGACTTGTAGGTGACTACTTACTTAGTTTTATTAAACATTGCTATTATGCTTATTCTTTTAGGTGTTTTGTATTACATGCAAAAAAAGCACGTTTCTTTCTCAAAACGTGTGTTTACGGGTCTTGGATTAGGGATACTCTTCGGCCTTGGACTTCAGTACGGCTATGGAGCTGATTCTGAGGTAGCTGCTAAATCTACTGACTGGTTCAACTTAGTTGGTGGAGGTTATGTAACGTTCTTGAAAATGATCGTTATGCCGCTCGTGTTTATCTCGATCCTTTCAGCGTTCACACGTTTAAATTTAAAAGGGAACATCGGAAAACTTAGCGGATTGATCATTGCGATCTTAATAGGAACAACAGCTATTGCAGCAGTTGTCGGCATCGCTACATCCGTTGCCTTTGATCTGGAAGCTGTTCAGATTGAACAAGGTGATGCGGAAACAGCTCGTGGTGAGCAAATGGAAGGTACTTTTGCAGAAGTAAAAGACTTAACGCTTCCGCAGCAAATCCTTTCATTATTGCCAGCAAATCCGTTTTTAGATTTTACAGGTGCTCGTCCGACATCAACGATTGCAGTCGTAATCTTTGCAGCATTCCTTGGAGTTGCTTATCTAGGGGTAAAACGTAAGCAAGAAGAGCATGCAGAATTGTTTGCCAAGATCGTTGATGCCTTCTATTCAGTAATCATGCGTGTTGTAACTTTGATTCTTCGTTTAACACCATATGGAGTACTTGCATTAATGACGAAAACGGTAGCACTTAGTGATATGGGTGCGATCGCCAAGCTTGGTAAGTTTGTTATCGCGTCATATGTGGCGCTATTGATCATGTTCGGTATCCACTTATTATTACTAACGTTCGCTGGATTAAGTCCAGTAACGTATATGAAAAAAGCATTTCCAGTTCTATCATTTGCCTTTACTTCGCGTACAAGTGCAGGTGCGCTACCATTAAACATCCGTACACAAAAGAGCATGGGTGTACCTGATGGGATCGCTAACTTCTCAGGTTCGTTCGGGCTTTCAATCGGTCAAAACGGCTGTGCTGGAATCTATCCTGCGATGCTTGCGGTCATGATTGCACCGACTGTCGGAATCGATCCGTTGTCACCATCTTTCTTACTGACGCTTGTTGTAGTAGTGGCGCTTAGTTCGTTTGGTGTTGCTGGTGTTGGTGGTGGAGCTACGTTTGCGGCAATCCTTGTGTTGTCTGCGATGGATCTTCCGATTGCTTTAGCTGGACTTTTGATTTCTGTTGAACCGCTGATCGACATGGGCCGAACTGCTGTAAACGTAAGCGGTGCGATGACATCTGGTCTTTTAACAAGTAAAGTTCAAAAGCAATTAGACACAGACGCATACAATGACAGCGAAAATCAAGTCGAAGTAAGTGCATAACCATTACTAGGAACGATCTTGCCTTTGGGCAGGGTCGTTTTTTATATGCTTGAACGGTTGTCCTAATACTTGCATAGAATAGATAAAGTTTAAAATTTGAGTGGAGGAACTCTTTGTGAGTTGTGGGAATATACGACCAAGTCAACCAAAATTAAAGTGTGATAAATGCCGATGTGGCGAAAGTATTTGTACGAGGGAGCTAAGGGAGCAGTTAAGAAGAATTGTTGGAAAAAGAATTACATTACTAACTAGAGCAAATATCCCTAATGTTCTTTATATAGTAGGGAGATTAATTAAAGTAGATTGCGGAACAATTATTGTTGAAAGTGAAACTGAACAGATTGCGGGTCCATTATTAATAAAAATATGTGATATTATCGGCTTCGCATGCGGCAATGCCTTTGCTCCTTCGCAAACTTCAGCGTGTGATATCGTACAAGAAGATCTGGATGAAACTTGTTTATTATGTAAGTGCAAATGTACGGAAAATGAGTGTATAAGGGAACTGAGAAAAGAACTTCAAAAATGTATAGGTAAGGAAATTGGGATCACAACTCCTGTTTCCCCAATCAATGGAACATTATTGAAAGTTAGCTGCGGTTTTATTGTTTTAAGAGATAGTCTAACAAGAGCTTCTTTTATTTTTTCCTTATGTACCATTTCGAGTGTGATACAGTTCAATAACGCTGCTTCTCTCTGCAATATGACGACCCAAACGAAAGAATGCAAATTAGAATGTCATTGTGAATGTGTAAATGATATTTGTACGGAAGCACTAAGAGATGAATTGAAAAGCTGCATTGGGAAGGAAGTTACCATTACTACAGATGGGAATTTTATTGAACTTGGAAGAATAGTGAAAGTGAATTGCGGAACCATTATCCTTCAACTAGCTATTCCCATCCTTATTCCTATATGTGCGATAACTTCTGTAAGATTAGGGAACCAGCTTCCTCCAGGTGGACTGGGGACAAACTTAAGAAGAATAAGTCGATAAAAATATATAAAAATTTACGCAGGGATATTGATTTCCTGCGTTTTATTTATGTTTGTAAAATTTCACATATAAGGTGTGAAGATTTGCTAATTAGGGTAAAAATTAAAAACTGAACTTTCAAATAGCACAAGATTCTTTTCCAGCTCATGAAGGCTCTTCCATATTCGTGAACATTCTATGACGAAACTGTGATAAAGTTGTGAGCTTTATTTGAAGTAATCGTGACATTTGTTAGGGAGCCGGTCACATTTACTAGGTTTCTGGTACTATGAGGGCAAAGGTTTTCTGACATTTTGATTTTGCCTATGATATCCATTGTGATTTAATTCACAATGCACTATAATCACTTTTGGTTCGTTTTTATTAGGCAAAAGTAAATGCTTGTAAATAGAGAAAGGAAGGTGGACCTGGTGATGCGACGGTTGAAGCCGTTTTTAACATTCGGGTTAATGATGGCCGTGTTTATGCTAAGCGGCTGCAGCGATATGGTGGTTTTAGATCCAAAAGGACCTGTAGGAGAAGAACAGAGGGATCTGATCATGTATTCCATCTGGTTTATGTTATTTATCTTACTAGTCGTTTACGCACTTACTGCTTTTATTGTTTATAAATATCGTGATCGTAAAAATCATAAAGGCTATGATCCTGACAATGAAGGAAGTCATCTTCTTGAAACGATTTGGTGGATCATTCCGATTATTATCGTTATTGCATTATCGATTCCAACGGTTAAGAGTATCTACTCTCTAGAAGGACCTCCTGAAGAGTCGAAAGATCAAAAGCCGTTAGTGATTCATGCAACATCTGTAAACTGGAAATGGGTATTCTCATATCCAGAGCAAGACATTGAAACAGTTAACTATCTTCATATTCCTGAAGATCGACCTGTTTTGTTCAAACTGACTTCTGCAGATTCTATGGCATCTTTTTGGGTTCCTCAATTAGGTGGCCAAAAATATGCGATGGCTGGCATGGAGACAGAGCTTTATCTGCAAGCTGACGAGCAAGGCACGTATGAAGGACGTAACTCCAACTTTACTGGAGAAGGGTTCACTGATCATACGTTTGATG
This sequence comes from Fictibacillus sp. EA-CB0309, assembly GCF_055814265.1. NCBI lineage: Bacteria > Bacillati > Bacillota > Bacilli > Caryophanales > Fictibacillaceae > Fictibacillus > Fictibacillus sp. EA-CB0309. The sequence continues at coordinate 3,748,146 of NZ_CP169271.1, read as the reverse complement.
TTATGGCTATGTCTGATGCAGAGTTTGAAAAATGGGCGAGTGAAACAAAAGCTGATGCTCCAGAACTTACAAAGGGGCAGTACGACAAGCTGATGCTTCCTGGTCACGTGAAAGAAATGACTTTCTCTTCAACTCATCTAGATTGGATAGACCATGCTAAGAATGCAGAATACGCGCTAGATGCTCGCGAACGTTTAGGTTATGAAGAGAAGATTCCTCATTCAAGAGCAGCGAAAGAAGAAAAGAAAAAGCGTGAAGAAGAGATGAAGAAGCAAGAAGAATCAGAGTCTCATGGGGATTCTCATGCCCATTAACAGAGGAGGCATTTCAATATGAAATGGGATGAATTTTTCGTAACAGGTGACCCGATGATTTATGGTGCTGACGTATCCATCGTATTAACGATGGTGGGGATCCTGTTTTACCTTACTAAATATAATAAGTGGAAATGGTTGTGGGACGAATGGCTTACAACAGTTGACCACAAAAAACTCGGTATCATGTATATCGTTTCGGCTGTGCTTATGTTGTTCCGCGGTGGTGTCGATGCGCTCTTAATGCGTACGCAACTCGCGGTTCCTGAGGCGAAGTTCCTCGATTCACAGCACTATAACGAAATCTTTACAACACACGGTACGATCATGATCATCTTCATGGCGATGCCGTTCTTGATTGGTTTAATTAACGTCGTTGTTCCATTACAAATCGGAGCACGTGACGTAGCTTATCCTTATTTAAACGCAGTTAGTTTCTGGACGTTCTTTATCGGTGCGATGTTATTTAACATCTCATTCGTTATTGGTGGCTCACCATCAGCAGGCTGGACGAGTTACATGCCGCTTGCGAGTAATGAACTGAGTCCAGGACCTGGGCAGAACTACTATTTACTCGGTCTGCAGATAGCCGGGATCGGTACGCTTTTAACGGGTATTAACTTCTTAGTTACGATCCTTAAGATGCGTGCACCGGGAATGACATTGTTCCGTATGCCAATGTTTACTTGGTCATCACTTGTAACAATGGTTATCATTATTTTTGCTTTCCCGATCCTTACAGTAGCATTAGCACTTATGACATTTGACCGTTTATTCGGAAGTCATTTCTTCACCCTTCAAGGGGAAGGGATGGATATGCTTTGGGCTAACCTCTTCTGGTTATGGGGCCACCCTGAGGTATATATCGTAATTCTTCCGGCATTTGGTATGTTCTCTGAGATAATTTCTACGTTCTCTAGAAAAACGTTATTTGGTTACAAAGCCATGATCTGGTCTATGCTTCTAATCGCAGGATACAGTTTCTTGGTATGGGTCCATCACTTCTTTACAATGGGTTCAGGAGCACTTGTTAACTCCGTATTCTCTATCACGACGATGGCGATCGGTATTCCGACCGGGGTTAAGATATTTAACTGGCTGTTCACGATGTACAGAGGTAAGATCCAATTTACGACACCGATGCTTTGGTCACTCGGATTTATTGTGAACTTCGTAATCGGTGGGGTTACAGGTGTCATGCTTGCCATGGCAGCAGCTGACTATCAGTACCACAACACATACTTCCTAGTTTCTCACTTCCACTATGTGTTGATCGCAGGTACAGTATTTGCTTGTTTCGCCGGTTTAATCTACTGGTATCCAAAAATGTTTGGCTACAAGCTGAACGAACGTATCGGTAAGTGGGTATTCTGGATTTTCACAATTGGATTTAACGTATGTTTCTTCCCGCAATATTTCCTTGGTCTAGACGGTATGCCACGTCGTGTTTACACGTACAGTGAAGAGTCTGGCTGGGGCCCATTAAACATGGTATCTACAATCGGTGGATTCATGATGGGTATTGCATTCTTAGTTCTTGTTTACAACATGTACTACAGCTTCCGTTTCGCGAAGCGTGAATTGACTGGAGACGCTTGGGATGGCCGTACGCTTGAATGGTCTACTCCATCAGCAATGCCTCCATTCTATAACTTTGCTAAAATTCCAGAAGTAACAGGTCTTGACCACTTCTGGAGACAAAAGCAATCAGGAAAAGTTGAGAAGTTAACAGCTAGCGATCTGAAACCGATTCACATGCCTAGCAACTCTGGTGTTCCGTTCATCATGGCATCATTCTTCTTCGTTGCCGGATTCGGAATGGTATTCGACTGGATGTGGATGGCGATCATCGGATTGGTAGGTGTATTCGGAACATTGATTTACCGTTCATTCGAGTATGATGACGGGTATTATGTAAGTGTTGAAGAGATTATCGAAACAGAAAAGATTTCTAAATAAGGAGGCGTGAAAAAATGGCACATGCAGAAACACACGACCCCAACACGCCTTTAGAGTATCGTTCGGAGATTGGGCGTCTAAACATTCTCGGTTTCTGGATTTTCCTAGGGGCAGAAATTGCGTTATTCGCAACATTATTTGCAACGTATATGGTTTTAGAACACCGTATCGCAGACGGTCCCGCACTTGGTGAACTGTTTGAAGTAAAGAGTTTGTTAATTCAAACCTTCTTGCTTCTAACAAGTAGTTTCACTTGCGGACTAGCGGTTCATGAGATGCGCCGTCACAATGTAAAAGGTTTGATCACGTGGATGGCCATAACGCTTGGACTTGGTCTTGGATTCCTATACTTCGAGATTCAAGAGTTCTTGCACTTCATTCATGAAGGTGCAAACATTGGTACGAGTGCAGCATGGTCAGGATTCTTCGTTCTTGTAGGTACTCACGGTGCCCACGTAACGTTCGGTATCTTCTGGGTAACGATGGTCTTGATTCAAGTAGCTAAGCGCGGTCTAACGCCAGCTACTTCTGCAAAAGTTTTCATCACCAGTCTTTACTGGCACTTCTTAGACGTAGTGTGGATCTTTATCTTCACAGCCGTTTATCTGATGGGGATGGTGATGCATCATGGCTAATAAAACTGCAGCTAATGAACACGGCGGATTCCCGTGGAAACACTTAATCGGATTCGTGTTGTCCATCGTGCTTACTTTATTCGCATTATGGATCGCACTTGGAACTGATTTATCCTTAACTTGGATTCTGATTATTATTTTCGGATTTGCATTCTTGCAAGCTGCCCTGCAGCTATTGATGTTCATGCACGTGACGGAGAACTCGACAAAGAGTAACCTCACAAGCCGCGTACAAATAGGTAACATCCTATTTGCGGCATTCGTAGCGATTGTTATCGTGATCGGATCTGTCTGGGTTATGACAGCAGGCCACGCGAAGCACGACAAGCATGACGCACCAAAGACAGAGAACCATGAGAATCATGGTGGTGGAAGCGGTCATGATTCTGATGAACATGGAAGTCATGAATAAGATATGATCTAGAAAGCCTCTTGCTGGGGAAGACCCCTTTGCAAGAGGTTTTTTTGTGTGGGAAGTTAAGTAGATGCTTGAATTCTTTGGCGCGAGTATGAAATACGAGCGCCATATGAAAAATACGAGCGCCATATGAAAAATACGAGCGCCATATGAAAAATACGAGCGCCATATGAAAAATACGAGCGCCATATGAAAAATACGAGCGCCAATATGAAAATACGCTCTTGATTAGCTTCCCACTTTATGTGGGATAGGGTAAATTATATTTTCTATCTTTGTAAGTCCCTGTATGAGTCAGATCTAAGGTGTTTAGCAACCGCTTAGCAACATGCCTTGAAGGTAACTGGAGAAAATCGCAAAATTGCTTGTTTGTAATTGTGGGACCATACAATAATGCGAAATCTTCTAGGGAAGCTAAATGAAGGTCTTCAGATTTATAGGTACACTTCGTACAAAACCAAGTTCCGTACTTCCTCACAACTGGCATATAAAAGCACTCCGTACAATAAACCCCTTTGATAATATCCTTTTCTTCAATCTGATACCTTTTTAGTAAGTCAGGGTTTTCTGGAGTATGAAGTTGAACGAGCATCTTAGTCAATTTCCCCAACTCTTTTTTCGTCAATTTCTCATCTCCATACATCTTGTCAATCACTTTAATTCTTTCCTGCAAATAGGGACTATGCGTAATATATTGAGGAACTTCTTTATTCGAAGGAGGGGCCTTAATAATGGTTCTTGGGTTGCTCATTACGACTAGAGAGCGAACGGGAATGGGAGGGATACGATTCTTGGCCATCCATTCGATCAAATGAGTTTGTTGGCGCTTCACTTGGAAAATAGGATTTTTAAAAGCTTCTTCAGTGCCATCCTCTTTTACACGGATGACTTGGTTGAGGTGGTCAAAAACAAGAGTTCCGGTTATGTACTTAACTTCGAGGTTCAAAAGGTAACGAGGAGAGAGGAGTAAGGTGTCGATTTGAAAATAACTTTCGTGCGCAGTAAGCCTTAAATCATGAACAACAGAAAATTCGCGGAATGGCTTCAAAAAATAATCATTCGATTGCTCGCCAAAATGGCCGGCTAATCTTCCGCTCAACTCATCTTCAATTGATAAATACCTTGGATGTTGGCGTATGATGCGACGCTGCATAACTTCCAGCTTCTTAATCCTAACAGACTTCGTACGATTCTTAATTAACATAAACGACCTCCTTTTCCACTAAAAAATTCTTCCCTCAAACCGTAAACACCTGCTGATTTCCTACAAAAATATACAAAAAAAAGACAGCCCGCACAAAGGGACTGTCCACAATCTCATTATCTAACCTGTCCATCACCAGTCATACGATACTTAATCGTTGTCAATGCTGGCAGCCCCATCGGTCCACGAGCATGTAACTTCTGTGTAGAGATTCCGATCTCCGCTCCAAATCCAAGCGCTGAGCCGTCTGTAAAACGGGTTGAGGCATTGTGATATACAGCGGCTGCGTCAACACTGTTTAAGAATGCCATCGCGTTTCCATTGTTTTCAGTAACAATCGCTTCTGAGTGCTTCGTTCCATAACGCTCGATATGCGTCACAGCCTCTTCAACAGAACTTACAACTTTTACAGCTACCGCTAAGCTTAAATACTCTTCAGCCCAGTCCTTTTCGTTAGCCGGCACCACATCTGGCAATAACTCGGCAGCTTTTTCATCACCATGCACTTCAATACCGTGCTTTTCAAAAAGGCTTTGAACTCGATCAGCATTCTCCACAAGCCACGCCTCATGAAAGATGAACGTCTCTGCTGCATTACAAACAGCAGGTCGATCGGTTTTGGCGTTTTCCATGATAGCCAGTGCCTTTTGAACATCTGCAAACTGATCTACATAAACGTGACAGTTACCCACACCCGTCTCAAGGACAGGAACCGTTGCGTTTTCGACCACAGTGTTAATAAGGGCGCCTCCTCCACGAGGAATCAACACGTCAATATGTTCTTTCATCGTAAACAATTGACCCGCAGCTTCTCGGTCGGTAGAAGCGATAAATTGTACAGCTGCTTCCGGAATTTTTGTCCCGGCCAATGCCTTATGAATGACAGACACAATTGCGGAATTAGAGTGAATTGCGTTCGATCCGCCTTTCAAAACGATGGCGTTTCCGGATTTCAAAGCAAGGCCTGTCGCATCAACTGTTACATTCGGTCTTGCCTCGTAGATCATTCCAATAACGCCTAAAGGGACTCGGACTTGCTCCACTTTAAGTCCATTTTCCAGCGTCCAGCCTGATAAGATCTCACCAACTGGGTCCTCTAACTCAACGACCTCACGCAAGCCATCTGCAAATTCCTTTACACGTTCTTCGGTTAAACGTAAACGGTCCATCAAGGCTTCAGAAAATCCTTTATCTTCACCGCTATCTAAGTCTTTTTTGTTTTCTTTTAGAATAAAATCAATTTCTTTTTCTAAAATATCTGCAATCGTTAATAATGCTTCATTCTTTACTTTTTCGCTTAACAGCGCCAGCTTTTTAGAAGCTTGCTGTGCTGATTTTGCCTGATTCTTAACGTTAATTTGTTTGGTTGTACTATTAAAAGTACTCATCCAACGCCTCCTTGTATTTTCAAACACATTTTTTCAAATTAGTGAATCGGTACTGCCAAACGAGTGTGGCAGACTAAGTCATTATTGTTGATCGCCTCTTCGGGACCAACATCGTTCAGTTCATCACTTGAAATTCCTTTTATCTTAATAAGCTGTTTAGATGAATAATTGGAAACACCTAGTGCAACTTCTTTTCCGTCTAAATCTTTAATCCGAACGACAGAACCTTTTTTAAAATGGCCACTTACATAGCGAATGCCTGTAGGGTAAAGACTTTTCAGTTCATCGATGCCTTGTTTCGCTTTGTTTGATACAACAATCTCGCCTTCTGGCCCAGAATGGAAGGCAATCCATTGGCGCTTCGTATCAAGGTTGAACTCATTTTTATCAGGTACAAAATACGTACCACGAGCATTACCTTCAACCGCCTGATGAATGATATCGGTTGAAGTTGCATTACCGAGGAATGATGAGATTCCAGAAGCCATTGCGATCTTCACAGCGTCAATCTTAGAACGCATACCGCCTGTACCTACATCACTTCCAGGTTCGCCTGCAGATTCCTCAATTTCTGGAGTGATTTCGCTTACTTTCGTCAATAACTTCGCTTCAGGATTCTTTCGAGGGTCTTCCGTATAAAGACCGTCAATATCAGAAAGAATGATGAGCTGATCTGCATCAACGAGACCTGCAACTTTTGCAGAAAGCGTATCGTTATCACCAAACTTTAGTCGCTCCACGGTAACCGTGTCATTTTCGTTTACGATCGGTATGATGCCACGGTCTAGAAGTACATTTATAGTGTTGCGAGCGTTGTGATAGCGATTACGGTCCGAAAAGTCACTTCTCGTAATCAAAATCTGTGACGCGGTATAACCGTGTGAAACAAATCGCTCAGAATAAGCTTCCATTAAAAGTCCTTGTCCGATTGAAGCGGCTGCTTGTTTTTCTGCTAAAGAAGTTGGGCGATTTAGACAGCCTAAACGTCTATAGCCTGCAGCAACCGCACCAGAGGAAACAAGTAATACCTCATGACCATCATCTTTTAATTTCACAACTTCATCCACAAGTCGTTCGATTTTTCTTCTGCTAATGTCACCAAGTCTGCTTGTTAAAGAACTGGATCCAATTTTAATTACAATACGTTTGTTTGTTGATTTATTTAAATCCATATCTAGTTGAAATCACTCCTGTTTTCTTTAGTGTTCAGATTTGTTTTCCGGTCAAAAATACAACGGTAACGAGTATAACATGGTGAGATTTAAACACAACAGGGTTTGATGAGATAGTGTAGAAAACGAGCAAAAAGAGAAGAAAACGGAAGAAAAGAAGGATATTTATAACATAGAGAGTGAGAGGGTGACAGGGAGGAGCGATGCTTGATATACAGTGAAATTCCAAAGAATATTTTTACCATAAAATGCAAAAACCCCTCTATAAAAGAGGGGATTAACGGTAATGATTAATATTTAGCTTTTTCCATTTTGCGTTTCGCCAGATATGGACGGCCCCATACGATGTATGCTGCGTAATGAGCGAATACGACGTTTGCAATGAATACGGTAATAAAGAAGCTGTGAACGAATAAGCTTAAGCTGTCATTAGCCATAAATAACACAACGTAAGTCCATAACAGGGCGATGAACGGCGTTTGCCATAAGGCTAACTTACGACTATCATTCCACAAAAATAGCGGTGTGGCAGTCGCTACGAATAAGTAAACCATAAAAACATCCATTACTAATCAACCCCTTGAAGTATTGTTTACGCTTACAATTTTGACGAATTAGCGTCTAAAATGTGAACGATTTGTTACAATTAGTATACCACAATAGGAGAAAAATGCCACATGGATTTGTACATTTTTTTGAAAATTCAAGAATCTGCGCTAAAAAAAGAACTCGAAGTCTTGATCAGACATCGAGTTCTTAAGAATTAATTTATAATGGATAACGCCAAAATCTTTCATTTTTTACCCATTCTAGCATAGCTGGATCTTTTTTTACGCTATCAACGAGCCATTGTGTTTGTGATTTGTGCGCTTTAATGCAGTTCATTTTTTCCTCGAACACATCAGAGATATCCGTCACGATGTGTGGAGCACCAAGTTCCGCCTCAGAATTTTTAGCAAAAGCCACACATAAAAGTTCTGGACGCTCCAACTCCGGCATGCTCTTAACTGCACGCACAACAGCTCTTGCTGTAGCTTCGTGATCAGGATGGACACTGTACCCAGGATAAAAAGTGATGAGCCTTGTTGGCTTCACTTCTTCAATAACGGATAAAAATTGGTCCGCTAATAATTTCTCATCTTCAAATTCTACCGTTTTATCCCGTAATCCGAACTGTCGCAGATCGTTAATACCTACTGCCGCACAAGCATCTTCCAGTTCTTTTTGACGAATAAGAGGGAGGGATTCTCGTGTGGCAAACGGCGGATTTCCCATGTTTCTGCCCATTTGGCCAAGGGTTAAGCAGATGTAGGTAACGGGTGATCCTTTTTTTGTATGTTGAGCAATCGTTCCTGACACCCCGAAAGCTTCATCATCAGGGTGAGGGAAGATCACTAATAAATGATCGTTCATAATGGAACCTCCTTATACATCAAATGGGGAAGAGCTGAGCTGAAGAGCAACTGCCAAGCGGCCTTCTTGATCATGGCCAGCCATCAGCAATCTTCCTTCTGAATCAATTTCCCAGTGTGTTAATCCTTCTGCATAAATCCATCCTAGTTCAATCTTTAAGCCGACTCGATATGGACCGCTGCCCATAATTTTTCCTGACAGAGGAGTCACTTTACCATTTCGGATATAAGCATTAACTGTAAGGACACTATCATTATTGTGATTGGCATAAGCGCCATTAGTTGTTTCTAAATGTAAATAAAGTTCTTTTCCAATAAGCTGATCCAGCGTGTTCTGGACTTCATTGGCTTGTATGAGCTGCATACCTTCACACTCCTGTGCAGAATAGATGTACTTATTATAATTCAAAACTCAAAATAACGTGTATGATATGCCTGTGTTTGAAAAAAGGCTGTTTTGACTCTGTTGCTTGAAAGTAGTTGATTTCCGCTCCAGGTGCTCGCTTTCCGCGGGGCAGGCGGTGAGCCACATTTGTACGTTTCACTCTTAAGGGTCTCACCTGCCCGCCTGTCCCGCAGGAGTCTCGCACCCTCCGCTCCAATCAACTTCTCAATGAAGAAAATGTAAAACAAATTGCCAAGCATCTTTTAATGTATTACCTGACCTACTGCTACTATTTGTAGTGTATATGTCTCTGACTATAAAAAAAGAGACTAATCAACATGATCAGTCTCTCCATAAATTTATTTGTTTAATTTTTCTCGGTAAGCGCCATGCCAAGTTGGCCCTACATATTTGTTTAATTCAAAACCTGTTGCGATCGCTTCTGTAATGAAGTCTTTTGCAGTAAGAATGGCTTCACGAACAGGTTTTCCTTTTGCAAGCTCAGCTGTGATGGCTGCTGAGAATGTACAGCCGGCACCGTGTGTCCATGTTGTTTCAATTCTCTCAGATTCTAATACTTCAAATTCTTTTCCATCATATAGAACGTCAACGGCATTTTCATGTTCTAATTTGCCGCCGCCTTTAACGATTACATATTGCGCACCATTTGCTTGAATCTTATGAGCAGCTTCCATCATCTGTTCAACCGTTGTGATTGGCTCCATCCCGGCAAGTTGTGCTGCTTCAAAAAGGTTTGGCGTAACAACTGTTGCTTTAGGAACTAATACATTTTGAAGAGTGCTCGCAAGTTCTGGGTGAAGAGGCTCTGCTCCTTTACAAACCATAACTGGGTCAACCACTACGTTTTGAAGATTATGCTTCTCGATTAAGTCAGCCGTTGCTTGGATCACTTCGACAGAAGCAAGCATACCTGTTTTAAGTGCATCTACGCCAATTCCGGATACGACTGTTTCTAATTGTGCTTTAAATAGATCGAGTGGAAGCATAAATACTTCATGGAACCATTCACGGTGAGGGTCTTGTGCAACCACGACATTTAAAGCGGTCATCCCGTAAACGCCAAGCTCCTGGAACGTTTTTAAATCGGCTTGAATACCAGCGCCGCCGCTTGTATCTGAACCTGCAATTGTAAGTGCTTTTTTAGGTGCCATCATTAAAATCTCCTTTTATTCTCGTTTCTCTACCTGTAACAGATTATAGCAAAAGATAAGGGGAAAAGGAAAAGTTGCAGATTACGGAATAGAGGTAAATAACTCCAATGAAAACGTAACCGTTGACTTATTTGTATATACAGGTTAAATTATTTGTGAGATATGTATATACAAGTTAAGGGTTTAAATGAAAACGCTTGTACACATTGGATTAAAGAACTAGTTTTCATCAAATGATAGTTAAGGGTATAGAGATATAGGTCTTTTTTTATCAAGTTGTATGGAAACGGTTTCTAGGAGGGAACATAATGAGCAAAATTCGCGAATCAGCTGAACAAATCGTCGAAGCTCTCGGCGGTAAAGAAAATATATCAGCAGCAACGCACTGTGTTACTCGCCTTCGTCTCGCGCTAAAAGATGAAGGGAAAGTGGACGAGAAAGCGTTGGAGAACATTGATCTTGTTAAGGGATCTTTCTCCACAAACGGCCAATACCAAGTCGTAATCGGTCAGGGTACGGTTGATAAAGTGTATAACGAGTTTATCGATATTACCGGAACGGGCCGTGCTTCTAAAGAAGACATTAAAGACGAAGCGAGTAAGAAGCTTAATCCGCTTCAACGAGCGATTAAAGCTCTTGCAGATATATTTATCCCGATCCTTCCTGCCATCGTAACTGCAGGTCTTTTGATGGGTATCAACAACATTCTTACAGGTCCGGGGATTTTTTATGATGAGAAATCTTTTATAGATGTTCATAAAAACTGGGCAGATCTAGCTGGAATCATAAACTTAATCGCGAACACGGCATTCGTATTTTTACCAGGACTGATCGGTTGGTCAGCGGTTAAGAAGTTCGGTGGTAGTCCATTACTAGGTATCGTTCTCGGATTGATGCTCGTTCATCCAGACCTTTTAAATGCATGGGACTATGGTAAGACGAAAGACATTCCAACATGGAACCTATTCGGACTTCCGATCGAAAAAGTCGGTTACCAAGGCCAAGTACTGCCAGTATTAATCGCGTCTTATGTTCTAGCAAAAATAGAACTTTTCTTAAAAAAACGGATTCCAGATGCATTGCAGCTTTTATTAGTAGCACCAATCACACTATTAATTACAGGATTTTTAGCATTTATCGTTATCGGACCGATCACGTTCTCAATCGGTAATGCTGTTACGGACTTCTTCGTATCGATCTTTGATAACTTTGCTTGGTTAGGCGGATTGATCTATGGCGGTTTCTATTCACTGCTCGTTGTAACAGGTATGCACCATACGTTCCTAGCGGTTGATCTGCAGCTTATTTCAAACACAGGCGGCACATTCTTATGGCCGATGCTCGCACTATCTAATATCGCACAAGGTTCAGCAGCACTTGCGATGTTTGTCGCTTCACGTGACGAAAAGCTTAAAGGTCTAGCTGGAACTTCAGCATTATCCGCATATCTAGGAATTACAGAACCAGCGATGTTCGGGGTTAACTTACGCTTCCGATATCCGTTCATTTTCGCGATGATAGGTTCTGCGATTGCAGGTATCGTAATTACGATCGCCGGAGTCCGCGCATCATCCATTGGTGTCGGCGGTATTCCTGGATTCCTATCGATCTTGCCGGGCAGCTGGGGCTCATTCTTTATCGGGATGGGGATCGCACTTGTCGTACCATTTGTACTGACTTACATTTATGCAAAAGTGAAAAAAGCAAAGTAAAACAATTTAAGAAACAACCGGGAGAGCAGCACATATTTCCGGTTGTTTTCATGACTACTACAATATTTATGGCGGTGAAAATATGAAGAAAGAACCATGGTGGAAGCGCTCAGTCGTTTATCAAATCTATCCAAAAAGTTTTAATGACACGACAGGGAACGGAACAGGAGATATACAAGGAATCATCGATAAATTGGATTACCTGAAAAATTTAGGAGTAGATGTGTTATGGCTGACACCAATCTATGACTCTCCACAGTGTGATAACGGCTATGATATTCGTGATTATTATAAAATTTTTGAAGATTATGGCACGATGGAAGACTTTGACCGGTTATTGGCAGAAGCGCATAAGCGGGACTTGAAAATCATCATGGACATTGTAGTGAACCATACAAGTACAGAACATGAATGGTTTCAAGCATCACGTCTTTCTAAAGATAATCCGTACCGTGACTTTTATATTTGGAAAGACCCTGTTGAAGATGGTGAACCTACAAACTGGATATCGAAGTTTGGAGGATCCGCGTGGAAACTTGATGAGGAAACTGGTCAATACTATCTTCATCTTTTTGACGTAACGCAAGCGGATCTAAATTGGGAAAACACTAAAGTTCGTCAAAGGGTATATGAAATGATGAACTATTGGTTTGAAAAAGGGGTAGATGGCTTCCGTCTGGATGTAATCAATCTCATTTCAAAAATCAGGACTTTCCGAACGACGATGGATCTGTAGCTCCTGGTGATGGACGTAAATTCTACACAGATGGACCGCGTGTACATGAGTATATGCAGGAGATGAACAAAGAAGTTTTCTCGAAATATGACGTCCTTACCGTAGGGGAAATGTCATCTACAACGATCGATAACTGTGTAAAATATACAAATCCTGATCGAAACGAATTAAGCATGACCTTCAACTTCCACCATTTAAAAGTGGATTATCCAAACGGTGAGAAGTGGAGTGTCTCTGATTTTGACTTTTTGAAGCTAAAAGAAATTTTGTCAACGTGGCAAGTTGAAATGCATAAAGGCGGAGGTTGGAACGCTCTATTCTGGTGCAATCACGATCAGCCTCGAATCGTTTCCCGTTATGGTGATGACGGGAAGTATCGAGTTGAATCAGCGAAAATGCTCGCAACAACCATCCACATGATGCAAGGAACACCTTATATTTATCAAGGTGAAGAATTCGGTATGACAAATCCAAAGTTTGAGTCTATCAAACAATACCGGGATGTTGAATCGTTAAACATGTTCAACCTATTGAAAGAAGAAGGACGCAGTAAAGACGAGATTTTAGAAATTCTAAAACATAAATCACGTGATAATTCGCGTACGCCTGTCCAATGGAATCAGAGTGAGAATGCAGGTTTCACATCAGGTGAGCCATGGATTCCAGTAGCTGAGAACTATAAAGAAATTAATGCAGAAGCGGCTGTTAACGATCAAGATTCAATCTTTTATCATTACAAAAAGTTGAATCAGCTTAGAAAAGAAGTGGACATAATAACATACGGTGATTACGAGCTAATTTTAGAGAATCACCCTGAGATTTTTGCTTATGTTCGTAACGCAGAGAATGGGGAGAAACTGCTTGTCATTAACAACTTCTATGGAAAAGAAGCAGACTTTAATCTTCCTGAAGATATCGATGTTTCAGGGATGAAGTCAAATGTGCTAATCAGCAATTACGATTCTCTGCCAAAAGATATTTCTTCATTTACATTAAGACCGTATGAATCAGTCGTTTTTCACTTAAGCTCCTTCTAAAGTTTGTGGATTCTTCATTGACAAGTTGATTGGAGTGCAAGGATGCGAGACTCCTGCGGGACAAGCGGTCAGGTGAGACACTTAAGAGTGAAACGTACGAATGTGGCTCACCGCCTGCCCCGCGGAAAGCGAGTATCATGGAACCGAAATCAACTACTTTCATTTAAAAATAATGCTACAATATTCATGGTGAATAATGATGCGAAAAAATAAATTTCAAGAAATCTATCAAGAACTATCAACTCAAATACAAGAAGGTGAGCTTCGTGCCAATTCACAGCTTCCTTCAGAACATGACCTGGCTGACCAATACGAAACGTCGAGGGAAACGGTCAGAAAAGCACTCAACCTTCTATCTCAGAACGGATTTATACAAAAGATTCGTGGTAAGGGATCAATCGTCTTAGAAACAAACAAATTGAGCTTTCCTGTTTCAGGTCTAGTCAGCTTTCAAGAGCTTTCAGAAACGATGGGGAAAAGCAGCGTCACTACCGTTCATGATTTCGGATTGATCGAGCCAGACCAGTTTTTACAACAGCAGCTGCAAGCAAATCCAGACGATCTGATATGGAAAGTTCATCGTTCCAGACAAATTGATGGGGAAACCATTATTTTGGACAAAGATTATTTTTTGAAGAAATTTGTACCAAAGCTTTCAAAGGAAATTGCAGCAAGATCCATTTACGATTATTTGGAGAATGAGTTAGGACTGAAAATCAGTTTTGCTAAAAAAGAGATCGTGGTTGTGGATTGCACGGAAGAAGATAAACGTTTGCTGGATCTAGGTGGATTTGAACATATTGTTGTCGTAAAAAACTATGTGTACCTGGAGGATGCCAGCCTTTTTCAATACACAGAGTCACGCCATCGATTAGATAAGTTCCGATTCGTAGATTTTGCGAGACGGGGAAGATAATAAGGAAAGGAGCAGGTTATGATGCCTGCTCTTTTTTTGTCTTTTACAAACTCGCTGAATTGATAAATTTTGTGCTGAATTAATGTCACCAACATAGGTTCGTCCCAAGTATTTCTTATCATTTATCTGCTGAATCATAGGAATTAGCTCTTTCGGATAAAAATTAAACTCAGATAGACTTGAAATAGGTAGCCAAACAACACCTAGTTGAGTTGGATCGGGTTCATTCGGTGAAAACTCATCAGGAATTTCCTCATCGATTATCACATCAAAAATATGCTCTACAATATGGTGTTGGTCATCTTCCTTTTGCTGAGGGATGTGATTCTTACTAATGAATTCCCGAACCCAAACGAGCTTACCAACCTGAACCTTTACTCCGATTTCCTCGAAACACTCTCTTAAGACCGCATCAGCAAGGGTTTCGTTAAAATTCTGTCCACCACCCGGTATAACATATTTGCTGCTTGCCGTATTTCCTTTTTCAATCGTTAACACGTGATTGTCATGAATAATCAAGGCTTTAACAGAACTTCGAATTTTGTACAATAAAATCAGCCTCCGTTCAAATTCCCTTCTTTAATTTACCATGCTTGTATTGTTGACAGCTTATGTAAAGTCCGTTATCATGAGAAACAGTTACACACATACTTCAACGCATAAAAGCGTTCAAGTGTAATAGTGGATTAATCTTATGATTATTACGAACGGAGAGATTCATCATGAAAAGACAAATGACATTACCTGTGGCACTCGTTTTATTTACAGCGATCTTTGCTGTTATGTTTACGAGCCTTGTATATATAAAAGTAGAACCTCATATCCCGTTATTAGCCTGTTTAGTATTGCTCGGTGCTGTCGGTGCAGCGTTCGGAGCGTCGTGGAAAACGATTGAGAAAGGAATACTAAACGGCATCATATCCGGATTGCAGCCGATTATGATCTTATTGACGGTCGGACTAGTTATTGCGAGCTGGATGTTAAGCGGAACAGTCCCGACACTTTTGTTTTACGGAATGGATATCATTCAACCAGAATGGTTCGCAGTAAGCGCGCTGTTCATTACGGTGATTGTTTCTACATTTACTGGAAGTTCTTTCACCACCGTTGGTACGGTGGGTGTGGCACTCATGGGAATCAGCCATGTTCTTGGCGTTAATCCAGCATTAGCAGCAGGTGCAATTGTTTCTGGTGCATGCTTTGGGGACAAGATGTCACCATTATCAGATTCAACGAACTTTGCACCCGGGGTTGTGGGGGTAAATATGTTTGAACACATCCGTCATATGATGTGGACAACAGTTCCTGCAATTATCTTGACAGCCATTGCTTTCTTTTTCTTGGAGGAAGTGGAGGTAACGCAAATCTTCAAGAAATCAAAGAAATTCAATCCGTGCTTTCAAGTGAATTTCCGATTCATGCCTTAACTCTTGTATCACCTATCGTTGTTTTGGTTTTGGCATTCCGCAAACTGCCGATCATTCCTATCTTGTTAGCAGGAGTAATTGTATCGATTGCAGTCGGCTTTTTCTTAGTACCTGATCTGACATTGCAAAAAGTGATTAATGTGATGCAGAACGGATTACAGACTGAGACAGGAAACGCGACAGTTGATAGCATCGTCAATAAAGGCGGATTAATGGCCATGATGTGGTCGATCTCACTTGTTTTGGTTGCTCTAGGATTAGGTGGAGTCATTCAGGCTCTGGGAATGTTTGATCTGTTATTTGGAGCTGTAAAAGACACAACTCAAAAAGCAGGGAAACTGATTGCGACTACACTAGCTTCTTCAGTTGGTATCAACTTGCTTGCAGGGGAAATGTACCTTTCAATCCTTTTACCAGCACAGGCATTAAAAGATGCTTATGTAAAATCGGGAGTCCCTTTAAAAAACCTATCTCGAACGGTAGAAGATGGAGGCACACTTGTAAATCCGCTCGTTCCTTGGAGTGTAAGTGGTGCATTCTTCGCTTCAACATTAGGGGTATCTGTTGTTGAATATATCCCATTTGCACTATTCTTATGGCTATCGCCAATGTTTACGTTATTACTAGCGTTCACTGGTTGGAGTATCGGTCAAAATAAAAGTGTTGAAAAAAATAATGAACATGCAGCTGCATGAAGATGAAGAAGCGTCCTTTTAATAGGGCGCTTTTTAAATTGACAAAACACACAAGTTTTATTATCATTATCGATAACAATAACAAAAGGATGATTATATGAAGCAGCAAAGTAAAGCGGATTTAATTTTACATCCTGTACGTATGAAAATCATACAACACCTTTCAAAAGGTTCAGCTACCGTATCGGAATTAAGGGAATGGATATCAGATGTTCCGCAAGCTACACTATATCGACATTTAAATGTACTCAATAAAAGCGAGATCATTTATGTAACGGATGAGAGGAAGGTTCGTGGAGCCGTTGAACGGACCTATGCTCTTGAACAAAATACAGCTTACATTTCAGCTGAAGAAGCGGCCAACTTATCCAAGGAAGAACATATGAAGATGTTTATGACGTTTATATCCAATATTACTGGAGACGTGGAAGCTTACTTAAACGGTGATACAAATCTGAATACAGACATTTTTGGGTATAATCAGTTAGATCTATATTTAGAGGAAGAAGAGTGGGAAGACTTGAGCCAGGGTATGCAGGAACTGATCAGTAAATATGTTCCCAACAGGCCGTCTAAACAAAATAAAAAGGTTTCGCTTGTGCAGATATTAGTGCCAGAACCAAAAGAGAAACCATAAAGGAAATAGAAAGGCTGATATATTTTGCAGAATGATTTATACTTTTCATATAAGGAATTTCCAACAACAGGAACCATTATCAATAATAATAACATTCATTTAAATAAAGCAGGTGATAGTAGATGAATATGACACGATTTTATAGAAATTTGTTTGAATTGAACGGTCATCCAGTTATAGCACGTTCATTAAAAAGATTCGCTCAGTCCAAAATCAGTAAGCCTCTAATTCCGCATTTTGTAAAATTGTATAAAATTAATATAAACGAAGCCACTCGCCAGCTTCATGAGTACAGTTCACTTCATGACGTTTTTGTACGTGATTTAAATCCAGATGCACGCCCGATTTCATCAGAAGCTAACGCGTTTGTAAGTCCGTGTGATGGCGTTTTATCTGTTGTCGATGAGCTTACAGAAGAAAGCCGTTTCACAGTAAAGGGACAAGAGTATACGGTTGCAGAGTTGTTAGGATCTGAAGAAGAAGCAAAGAAATATTCGGGCGGACAAGTTTTTGTTTTTTATCTAAGTCCAACTGATTATCATCAAGTGCATGTTCCAGTGGATGCTGAAGTTGAGTCAGTATATACACTTGGACGGGAAGCTGCACCGGTAAATGAACTTGGTTTACGCCATGGAATTCGACCGTTGACTCGCAATTATAGGCTAGTTTCTAAGCTGAATGCGGCAGGTCAACCACTTGCACATGTTATGGTTGGTGCGCTGAATGTTAATACGATTGAACGCACAAATAATGAGCCTGTTGTTAAAAGAGGAGATTCGTATGGATATTTCTCATTTGGTTCAACAGTTGTACTTTGTATTCCAAAAGGAGCGCTAAACTTCACTGGCAAAAAGGGCTCAGTCAAAATGGGTGAGATCCTAGGACAATGGATCCCAATGGAAATATAACCGGCAAATAGAAAAGAACCCGCTAAGCAGCGAGTTCTTTTTTGTCTTCTCGTACTTCTTTCTTCAATCCACCAGCGATCAGAGCAGTCACAATAGAACCGATCAAAATCGCTAATACATAAAGCAATGGATTTCCATTTACGATCGGAATGACGAATGCTCCTCCGTGCGGAGCTGGAAGTCCGATGCCAAACACCATCGAAAGTGCACCAGCTACAGCTGAACCTGCGATTGCAGCAGGAATTACACGGCCAGGATCGGCTGCTGCGAACGGTATTGCACCTTCCGTAATGAACGAAGCTCCCATGATGTAATTTGTTTTACCTGCTTCTCTTTCAGCTTTTGTATATTTCTTTTTAAAAATGGTAGTGGATAATGCCAGCCCAAGTGGCGGAACCATTCCACCAGCCATGATTGCAGCATGTGGGGCAAAATTACCCGCATCAATCATTGCAATTCCAAACGTGAAAGCTGCTTTATTGATAGGACCACCCATATCGACTGCCATCATTCCGCCTAAAATCAAACCAAGCAATACAAGGTTGCCGGTACCCATTCCTTTTAACCAAATTGTTAATGCGTCGTTCAATGCTTTTACAGGTTCGATTACAATGAACATCATAATGAGACCGGTTAAGAGAATGCCGAATAGCGGATATAAAAGTACAGGTTTGATCCCTTCTAGCGAGTTAGGCAAATTGCTGAAAAGTCTCTTTAACCCGACTACAAGATAACCAGCTAAGAAACCAGCGATCAATCCGCCTAAGAAACCAGCACCACCAGTTGCCGCCATAAATCCTCCAACCATACCTGGTGCAAATCCAGGTCTATCGGCTATACTCATCGCGATAAATCCAGCCAGTACCGGAATCATAAGAGCAAAAGCGTTCCCGCCACCAATTGTACTTAGTGCTTCAGCGATCGGGTGATAAGAAGGATCTTTAGGGTCGGCTGCATTAATGCCAAAGATAAATGAGATGGCGATTAAGATTCCGCCTCCAACGACAAAGGGAAGCATGTTGGAGACTCCGCTCATCAAGTGTTTATAAAATCCGCTTCTTCCAGGACGAGCTGTCTTCGAATCTTCGTCAGACGAAGACTTCCCAGTACTTTTGTAAATAGGTGCATCTTGATTCAGTGCTTTTTGGATAAGCTCTTGTGGCTTTCTAATACCTTGTGCAACAGGAACTTGAATCACACGTTTGCCATTGAAACGATCCATGTCCACCTGCTTATCTGCCGCGACAATGATTGCATCTGCTTCTTCAATGTCCTTTTTAGTAAGCTCATTCTTCACTCCGCTAGACCCATTTGTTTCAACTTTAAGGAAAACGTCCATTTCCTTTGCTTTTGCTTTTAAAGCATCTGCGGCCATATACGTATGAGCGATTCCTGTTGGACATGCAGTAACAGCTAGGATTTTTTGTTTGGAAGAAGAAACGATCGGGTCGTCATCTTTCTCCATTTCTTTTTCTTTTGCATCAATAGCTTGTAAGATTTCTTCCGGTGAACGAGCAGACTCAAGTCTTGTTCTGAACTCAGCATCCATTAAGAAGCTGGAAAGTCTGGAGAGCGTCGCTAAATGATCATTGTTAGCGCCTTCATAAGCGGCAATCATAAAGAATAAATGCGCATTCTGACCATCCAAAGATTCATAGTCAATCCCAGCATGTGAACGGCCAAAAGCGATGGCAGGCTCACTGACAGCATTAGTTTTTGCGTGGGGAATTGCTATCCCTTCACCGATACCAGTTGTGCTCTGGCTTTCCCTTGCTAGGATCGCCTTTTTATATTTCTCTTTGTCATTCAGTTTGCCAGCAGAGTCCAGTTTTTCAATAAGTTCGTCAATAACGGCCTCCTTGGACTGAGACTTTAAAGACAGTAAAATCGTATTTTTTGTTAATAAGTCAGTGATTTTCATAATAACTCCTCCCCGAAGTTAATAGGTAGCTCTTCAATAAGAATCTGTTTTTGCAAAATTTCAACCTGATCCTTTGTGCAAAGGTCCTCTGAAAAAGCAGTAGCACTCCCTGCAGCAACTCCGTATTGAAACGCGTTCTTTATTTCACGATCATGAATGATTTGTGAAAGGAATCCTGCTACGACTGAATCTCCAGCACCAACAGAGTTTTTCACCGACCCGACAGGCACGTTAGCAAAAAGTACGTCATCATTGCTTATGAAAAGTGCACCTTCTCCTGCCATAGAGACAATGACATGTTGAACGCCCTCTTTAAGCAACTTTTTGCCGTAAGTAATAGCATCTTCTTTATTTTCAATCGCGACTTGAAATAGATCACCGAGTTCATGATGATTCGGCTTAATTAAAAATGGTTTATGTTTGAACGTTTTTCTTAGAGCTTCTCCAGATGTGTCGATAACTGTTTTAATCCCTTTTTGATTACATTTTTCCGTGATGTGTGCGTAAAAATCTTCCGAGATGGAGGGAGGGATACTTCCTGCTAAAACGAGAATATCACCTTCGTTCATCCCATCTATTTTTTGAAACAAGGAATTTTGATTTTCTTCCGTTATCAAAGGCCCTTGTCCATTAATCTCTGTTTCTTGCTGAGCCTTGAGCTTCACATTAATTCTTGTAACTTCTGAAACATTGATAAAATCGTGCTTAATTTTCTCCTTTGTTAGAAAGTCTTTAATGAATGCGCCTGTAAAGCCACCGGTGTAGCCAAGTGCAGTACTCTCGATGCCTAAACGTTTCAGCACTCGTGAAACGTTGATTCCTTTTCCGCCGGGATATATATGTGTGCTTGTTGTTCGGTTTAATTCGCCTTCTTTGAAATTTTCCACGCTTGCTACATAATCAATGGATGGATTGAGTGTGCAAGTATAAATCATGGTGTCACAACCCTTATGTCTGTTTTGTCTTGATAATCGTAAGCAACCTCTTCGTCCATTTCGTTGGTAATAATGATTGCTTCGTTTAATTCAGCCACTTTTGAAAAAGAAGCCTCGTTAAATTTTGTATGATCAGCAAGTATGAACGCTTTTTGTGAAAGCGAGATAGCGAGTTGTTTAACAGCTGCCTCTTCTGGATCAGGCGTAGTAAATCCAGCATGGAGATGAATGCCGTTAATTCCAAGAAACACTTTATCGAATCGGTATGAACTTAAGCTTTGTATAGCTGCACTTCCAACAAGTGCTTTCGTTTTAGTTTTTACGAGACCGCCTATTAAATAAGTCTTAATCTCGTGATCAGTTAAAGCATCAAGATGGGAAATTGCATTTGTTACGACAGTTACTTCTTTATCTTGTAAAAATGGAATCATCTTCAGCGTTGTAGTACCTGCGTCGAGGTAGATGCAATCTCCGTTATCAATCAAGTCACAAGCAAATTGTGCGATTTTTTCTTTTTCAGAAGAATTTCTCGCAGATTTTTCTACTACACTCAACTCTTCACTTTTTTGGTGGAGAAGAGAGGCGCCTCCGTGTACGCGTTTTAATTTCCTTTCTTTTTGAAGCTGACTTAAATCTCTTCGTATCGTTGATTCAGAGGAAGCTGTTGCATCAACTAATTGTTGTATGGTGACGACTTGCTTTTCGCCTAATACTTCAATGATTTTACGATGTCTTTCAGGTGTTAGCATCCTGACACCTCCATAGTTTCAGATTCGTTGACATCATTGTAACGTAAGCCCTTACATTTTTCAATCAAAAACAATCATAAATAATCAAAAACAACCAACTGTAATCATATCCAATTGTATCCATCCACTTTGCTATAATAATGAAAACGTCGTAAAAATAGGGAAAGTAGTGAGCGGAATGACAGATACAGAATTAAACACAGATTATCCGAAAACAAGAGTTTCATTGGCTGATGACCTTCGGAAATTGGGATTGAAAAAGGGTATGACAGTTATCGTCCATTCAAGTTTAAAGTCTTTAGGATGGGTGATCGGGGGTCCTGTTGCTGTCGTCCAGGCATTAATGGACGTTGTAACTGAAGAAGGTACATTAGTCATGCCAACACATACTGCTCATTATTCAGATCCTGCCGGATGGCAGAACCCACCAGTACCAAAAGAGTGGTGGCCTGTGATTATAGAGGAAATGCCAGCTTTTGATCCTGAGATCACTCCGACTTATTTTATGGGAGCTATTGTTGAGACATTTAGAACGTTTCCAGGTGTTATAAGAAGTAATCATCCGACTGAATCGTTTGCTGCATGGGGAATGAATAAAGAAGCAATCATAAACGGTCATTCATTAGATTTTGGTTTAGGAGAAGGATCACCGATTGGAAAAATGTGCAAAATTGGCGGATATGTACTGTTATTAGGAGTTGGCTATGATTCGAACACGACGATGCATCTTGCTGAACATCGTGTGCCGAATCTCAAAACAGAAGAAAATGCAGGTCCATTTTATAAAAATGGAAAAAGAGTTTGGGAGACGTTCACTCAGGTTTCTTATCGAGAAGAACTCTTTGAGGAAATCGGAATTGCATACGAAGAAACAGGTCACCCGGTAAGTAAAGGGAAAGCAGGACTTGCTGATTGCAAGTTGATGCCACAAAAAGAATTAGTAAATTTTACTAAGAACTGGCTGCTTCAGCATGACAAGAGCAGCAAGCCCATTGAAAATGCATAATGTTGATTGAATAAGGGTATGTTTATAAGCAAATCCAATGAAATGAGGGAATTGCTATGAGACGTTCCGTACCCGCTACAATTATTTCATTTATTGTTGGTATCATTCAGCTTATCTTAATTTTACGTTTTATTTTTCAACTGTTTAATGCAAATGAAGGAGCAGCATTCGCACAGCTTATTTACGGACTCAGTCAACCGTTGCTCTTGCCGTTTGCAGCCATTTTCCCTAACATAGAGCTTGCTAATGGCTTTGTGGTTGAATTGTCCACGATCATTGCAATTATTGTATATGGTGTGGTCGGCATGCTTCTGAAACGACTTTTCTCTGTTAGAAAAGAGCCTATTCACCGCGAGACCATAATCCGAGAAGAACCTGGGATTCGAGAAGAACCGAATGTACGTGAAAAAAGAATCATTAGGGAAGAAAGAAGATAACTAGGAAAAAGCGAACATCTGGCAAGTGAGATGTTCGCTTTTTTCTTTGAATCTCTTCTAAAGGAATGTGCTAAGAAGAAACTATGAGGAAGTTCTTCGACGAAAATTAACCTCTTTCAAATGCAACATTGTATACGAAAGACTCTATTCTAAAGGATTGTTGCTTATAATCTTTTTTATTGTCTTCTTTGAATAGTTGGTTGTAGTGTAAGGTGCGAGACTCCTGCGGGACAGGCGGGCAGGTGAGACACTTAAGAGTGAAACGTACGAATGTGGCTCACCGTTTGCCCCGCGGAAAGCGAGCAGCCTGAAACGGAAATCAACTACTTTCGAAAGCAACAATGAATAAGAAAACAGCATTTTCTTCAATAGTATGTACTACGCGATCGTGATGACTTCGTACTTCGCGGAAAGCTCTACGAAGTGTGCCATCCCGGAAATTTCTCCGGCAGCAAGTTCCTTTTCCACGTTATAATGGTCAACGCATGTTTTGCAGCCGAACACTTTAACGCCTTTATCTTCCATTTCCTTAAGATGCAGCGAACAAAGCGATTGTTCGGTCAGACAGTAAACGCCACGGTTCATAAAAAAGATAGCAGCTGGCATATCGGATTGTTGTTTTAATACCGTAAAATACGTTTCCATTACGTTTTCACCAAGAGCAGAGTCGTTACCAGTACCAAATGAATCTGTCGTTACTAGAATGATTTTATTTTGCATTCAAACTCACACCTCTCTATTAAAATTTTAGCGTTAGCCAAGGTTCATTATGTGAATTATACCATGCTTTGTTTATGCGAAGTCACTCTTTGGTATCCTAATAAGAGGAGGGTGATACTCGTGAACGAATCTCTTTTTACTGTAATTGAAAAAGAAGAAGGGCGACGCGCAACATTTGAAGTCCTCGAATATAAACAATTACCCGTTACTAGTGCGGGTTCAAGTTCTTCGTATTATGCAAAAGAAACAGGAATTACGTTAAAACAAGTCCGTATTACGTTACGACAAGGAGCTGTGCAGGCGGAAGCAGGGGCACTGCAGTTTATGAAAGGTGACCTTGGGTTGAAAAGCAATGCTGGTGGAGTAGGCGGATTTATGAAGAAGATGGCATCTAACATCTTAACAGAAGAATCTCTATTTAAACCTTTATACGAAGGAACAGGTGAGATCTACTTGGAACCTTCATACGGTCATTATTTATTGTTAAATTTAAACGACGAAGAAGTGGTGGTAGATCGAGGCATGTTTTATGCTGCGGAGCCTTCTGTGCAATTAGGTGTGGCAAGGCAAAAGCTTACTTCATCCATAAAAGGTGACGAAGGACTGTTTCAAACCAAACTGAAAGGTTCAGGGTTTTGTGTTCTTCAAAGTCCTGTACCACTGCAGCAAGTTATGAAAGTGCAGCTTCATAACGAAAAACTCCAAGTGGATGGCAACTTCGCGCTCTTAAGAAAAGGGGATATTGATTTTTCTGTAAAACGAGCTTCCTCTTCTATTATTGGTTCAGCTACTAGTGGAGAAGGATACCTGCATGTTTTTGAAGGAACGGGTGAGGTTTGGCTGGCGCCAACATTAGGCAAATAGAAAAAGAGCTCCTCTTCTAGACAAGAGGAGCTCTATTTTTGTTTCCTAACCAAATTGACCACCATTAGCTGTTTTATTATTGCTGTTGGTATTAGCACTATTATTGTTCGGTGTCATATTGTTGCCGTTACTCGTATTCATGTTATTGGTTGCACTAGTATTACCGTTTCCGCCATCCCCGCTAGTATTACCAGCAGTACCAGCGCTAGGATCAGCACCAGCAGAACCATTGCTACCTGTGCTGCCCTTACCTTTACGGCCTTTACCGCTAGTTTGGTTTGTGACTTGAATCGGAACGGTTGGATTCATCATTTCTCTTCCGTTTTTGTTGACGGTAATCATGAGAATTCCATTCGTATATTGAGCTTTTACATCTTCATTTCGAAACATAAAAGGCAGCTGAACGAACCGCTCTGTTCGTTTCATTGCCTTTCTTTCTTGAAAATGCCCCGTTCGTTTATTTTTCATCGACCGGATTTCTTCTCTTTGAGCTTTGATCTGAAGCCCTTGGTTGAGAACTTCAATCTGAATATCTTCCGGGTTATATTCTTTTAAGTTTGCATAAACTCGATAAGCTTCCGCTGTTTCTTCCGTATCAACCTCAAAAGACATTTGATCCGCATATTGCTCGAATTGGGACATCCCTTTATTTACGAACTGCTCAAAAGATTTTAGCCAGTCATCCATAGAACGGTTATTAAAGAAAGGCATCAATGGACCTTTGTCAAACATCCGTATTCCCCCTACGCATTGCCGGCATTGTTAGAATCAAAAACATCAGGATCAAGCGTGTTTGTTGCACTGACCACATTGATTGTTTGTATAAAGTTCCCTGTATTTCCTCCGCCAGAACCACTGTATCCCTTGCCTGTCGTCTTTGGATTGATGACTAATGTATCGCCGAAATTCACAACCCCTTCTGCTGCATTGATGTTGATAGGAGCAACAATTAAACAGGGCACTTCAGCACCCCCTTATTTTTATTTACGAGTGTGACGTCGTCCTTTACAGATAAGTTATGTAGGTAGAAGCCTAAAGGTGAATGTAAAAGTGCAGGCACAGAAAGATGGGCGAATGCATACCATGTGAGGAGTACTTGAAAGTGGGGATGAACGTATATGCCAGCTATAGTGGGATCTATATCAGTAAACTCCATATCGAGCGGAAGCGTTTTTCATGTAGGAGACGTCCAGACGATCTGCCCTGTTAGTTATGCAAAAACGTATGCAGGTGCGGGGTCGTTTAATACGGGTGATAACCTTCGTCTGCATAATGGCTACAACGTTACTTACACGCAAGATCCTGATGTGAATGACAGCAATGCAGCAGCAAATTTTTAAACGACAAGCAAATTCCTTAGGAAGAAGGCATACAACTTACTAAGGAGCTGATCGTATGAATGAAGAAAATAACTATTATTTAAGTAAGCTTCAGCAGATGATACAAGATCAGAATGACAAAATCAGAGAATTGGAAGATCAAATTAAAAAACTAAAAAAACAGGTTAAAGAAATATCATCCAAACCTCAAACGGTAGAATACAAGTTTGATCAGTTAAAGGTGGAGAAGCTCGAGGGAACGCTTCATATCGGTCTTGGGCATTCTGCGGAAAGTAAAGACTTAATCGAACAATTCAATATTGGTCAGAATACGGTTCAAATGCCAGGGCAAATGCAAATGCAGCGGAGTTCGATCGAAAATCCAAACTACCGTGAGATGATACAAGTAATGGATGATTTTTTTGCAAAAGAAGCTCCTGTTTATTTGAAATCTCTTGAAAATAAAATCAATGTTCCATTAGATGAAACATATCGGATCTTCATATTGGAAGATGTTCAGCGTCAAGTTCCAGGCCGAATCAAACACTACCTTACAAAATATGAACCTAAAGATGAGAGAGGCCGAAGAGATATTATTCAAAAAACAAAAGAAGACATCTATCGCGGAATCGAAACATTTATCGTTCATTTGAGAGATTCCAAGTCTAATGGAGGTGACGAGAGTGAAATTTTGCGTAACCAACCATGAGCTGTTTGTTGGAGAGATCAGCATCATTGGTGTGGGTTTATCCTCAGTTGTATTAATCGGGGACTCGGATTGTATCAGTCTCGGTTCAGCTTTTGACACACCGCCTGAATCGCTCGTTTTAGGAACATCACTCGTTCCCCTATAGAGGTGAGTTATGTACAGAACATCTGTCGTTGATTGTGTTAACCTCAATTCACTCGCTAATTCTGGTGTTTTTCAGTCGGGAGATTCAGATAAAATCAATAGCTATTCTGCAGCACTTGCGATACAAAGGGAAAGTACAAAGTTCGGTACTTTTAATGTTCCTTACAGTAAATACAAAGTTTTCTCAAAACCTGTATTAGTTCCCGTATGTCCGCCATATAGAATCAAAGAAACGTATAACGCGAACTCTTTTATTAGAGTGGGGAAAGTTGATATTCTTGGGGTATCTAGTTCATCACTTCTGCATATCGGTTCGGTCAATGATATAAAGCTTCAATCACGTGTTAAACATGTTCGAAATTTCTTAACCAATCCTTATCCGGAAAGTGAGGAGGAGGAAGAATGAATCTTTTTGTGAGTCAGACGATCGTTATTCAGCAAATAAGAGTGGATGGAATACAAAACTCATCTGTACTCCAAATAGGGAGCGCAGGGGTTATTCAACCAATTTCGCAATTATTTAACACAGGCGGTTTTACAGGTCCTGCCCCTCAGATTCCGGATCCAGATAATCCTTCTGTTCCTTTAGGGCCGCCTTCTTAAGAGGTGATTGAATTGGACACTTGGAAACAAATGATGGACTGGAAAAGGATGGCCGAAGAATATTTTGGAGATCAGTTTTTTACCCCTAGCCAAGGAACGAGTACGGATTCAAGAAATGAAAGCCCTCTTTGCAATATTTATGAAACACCACAGGAAATTTGCTGCGTATTGGCTCTTCCAGGATTGAATCGTACCGAAGATGTTGAGGTCATGGTCGATCCATTTAAACTGACTGTACAAGGAAAATTATCATTAACGATGGATTCCTATCGATTAAATGCCGAAGAATTTCAGCTTGGTGAATTCAAACGTGAAATTACTCTTCCCGTAAAAATATTACAGGAACCTGTTCAGGCTTTTTATCGGAAGGGGCTATTATTTATTCGCTTATTAAAAGATACACGCCCAGGAGCAAACCAGCGAAAGGTAAATCTTAATTGGGTGCAGGAATGACACAGAGATGCTTGACTGAATAATGGAATATCGTTTACAATTTAGAAAAATAACGGAAGGAACAGGTGTATACGTCCAATGCGCAAATAATCTTATTTTAGCCATTTACTTGAATAAAAAAGTAGAACGCTAGATAGGATTTCTCTGCCCATTTTTAGGACTTAACAACAGGCCTGTTTTTTGTTGCAAAAAAAACGAGTAATAGCCGTTTTTTAGTGATTTATTTTGGCTTGGGCAGACCTCTCTAGTAATTATGGGAGGTTTTTTTATGCTTTTATTAGAAGCGAAAAGATTAGAAAAGTCATACAAAGGAAAATTGATCTTAAAACAAACAGAAGCGTTGCAGCTTTTTTCTCAAGACCGTATTGGTTTAGTTGGATTGAATGGAGCAGGAAAATCAACTTTTCTCAAGCTGCTGACGGGAACGGAGAAGGCAGATACAGGATCTGTACATCATTACGGGTCATATGCAGTAGTGAGCCAGTTTGATGATGGAGAGCAGATGATAACATCGAAAAGTGAAGGGGTTTGGAATCTCAGCGGTAAAAATTATGAGACGATGAGCGGCGGTGAAAAAACGCGTACTCAAATTGCAGCGGCACTTGAACAAAATCCCGATATTCTAATTCTTGATGAACCAACTTCCCACCTGGATGTGGAGGGAATGGATCAGCTCGCAAAAGTTCTTACTCAATTTAAGGGCGCTGTCTTGCTCGTTTCTCATGACAGAGTATTTCTCGACATGGTGTGCACAAAGATCATCGAGCTAGATCAGCAAACGTTCACATCATATACAGGCAATTATTCGGAGTATCTGATTCAAAAAGAACAAAAAAACGAGCGCCAGCAGTTTGAATATGAACAATATATAAAAGAAAAAGCAAGGCTGGAGAAAACAGCAAAAGAAAAAGCATCAAAAGCAAAAAGCATGAAAGAAAAACCAGCACGCATGTCCTATAGTGAAGCCAAGTTAGGAAAAGGCAAGCTTCAGGGCGCAAAACGGTCACTTGAAAAAAGTCGAAAGTGATAGAAAAAAGAATGGAGATGCTCGATAAAAAAGAAAAGCCAGTGAAGCAGCAAAAAGTTGAATTTAATATACAACGCTTCTCCTTTATTCATGGTAAACAAGCACTCTCTGTAAAGGAACTCTCACTCGGATTTGATCAGCGTCAGCTGTTTCGAAATCTTTCATTTACAATTAAACCAGGGATGAAGGTTGCATTAACAGGAAAAAATGGTACAGGAAAATCAACGTTGCTCCATGAGATTTATAGAGGTAATGATGCCATCATAAAATCGAAACAACTTAAAGTAGGTTATTTTCATCAACATCTAGATATATTAAACCCTGCCAAAACGATCCTTGAGAACGTGATGGAAAACAGTTTATACGATGAGACATGGGTAAGGACTATACTGGCAAGAATGCTTTTTAAACGTGATGATGTTTTTAAAAAAGTAGATGTATTAAGTGGCGGAGAGAAGATGAAGACGGCATTAGCAAAGCTGTTTCTTAGTGATTATAATCTGTTATTGCTTGATGAACCGACGAACTATCTGGATCTTTTCACAAGAGAAGCGCTGGAAGAAGTCTTGATGGCTTACCCAGGAACTTTTATTCTCGCTACTCATGATAGAAGGTTGATCGAAATGACGGCAACACATATTTTAGAGCTGCAGCCTCCAAAGGCAATATGGTTTGAGGGGGATTACAACGAATTTAAAAGAGAGGGTGTTAAGCAGGTAACGAATGAATCTGCTCAAGAAGAGATGCTTAAACTGCAGTTCGAGATGACTGAGCTTATCAGCCAGCTTTTAAAGGTATTGGGTGAAATAAGGAGCTGAAGGCATAAGATAAAGCCGTTCCATGGGAGCGGCTCTACTTATTTTTGTCGACTTTAATGGGTGGTTCTTCTTGATCTGTGATGCCTGAATCATAGCTGATCTGTCTTAAATCTTCTTCGTCTGCAACAGTTCCTCCAGCCATTCCTTCATTCATCATTCTGTCGATGTCCAGATAGAGATCTTTTTTACCTTCATATTCTTTATCTTTTTCAGTCATGATCATCCCAGCCTTTCTTTTACAGTACTATCTCTAGGTTGTCCTATTTTGAAACTTTCTTTCCAGCCAATCCGTATGAAAAGGTAAGGTGAGTATGGAAACCATAAAAGTTGAGCATTGAAATCACAAAGAAATGAGGAGATCGTATTGAAAAAAACATTAGTAGCTGTTCTTTTAACGTTTAGTGTTTTAACAGGTTGTTCAGCGGTAGAAGACGTGACAAACGGTATTAATTATGTTCCAGCAGCAACTGAATATATAAATGATGTACAACAATTTTCAAAAGACATCCCTGGCTTAGCTGAAAAGGCTATATCTGATCAAAATGCCCGCGTTGAATTAGAAAAAGCGCTTCAAGATATGAATGCAGATATAAAAGAATTTAACGGACTGACACCGCCGTCAGTTTTTGAAGATGTTCATAATCAGGTGATGGATCAGAATCAGGCATTGCAAGATGGAATTGATAATTATCTAACTGCCGTAAAGAAAGGAGAATTAAGTCCGGATTTCTTGAAGGAAAGTGGTTTGTTAGATGACATAGCCGTTTACACCGACTTGTTAAATGATATTAAGAAGCTCGGGGAGTAATACTTTCTTCTCAAGTTACTCACTTCAATCACTAATTTTTTTAAAATTTCATGTTACATTTCGACTAATTTCGGGAATATGACAATGAGATAATTGGTGAGGGTGGGTAAATACAATGGATGACTATCATATGAAGATTGAAGATTACATGCAGCTATTAAAGAAAAGATACAAAAAAGGCAGGATTCAAGCGAAACAGTATCGCAAACGATTAGAGCTCATTCATCTATGGCACATACGGGGCGTTGTTAAAGTGCCAAAGGAATAATTAACAAATGACACATCTTTGACGATAAATGTATAAACACGACTAGTCTTGGCAGGTGCAGCATGATTCCAATAAATACTACATTCGTAAGGCTTGAGCATACAAAATATGATTATATGTTTCATATTGCGTTTGCCGTTCTTTTCTGTTTATATAGTTTTTTAATTCTTTTTCCAGCAAACTGCTGGGTTTTTTGTTTTTTATTTATGGTTTGGTTTTGTTAGGACTGACTGTTTGGAAAGGGATACGAATTACACTTTCGATTCCGGGTGTATTGCTGGGCTTAACCGCCTTATTCTTTAGCAGACTGTTTTGGATGGACGCATTTGAAATCCTGCCTGTGTTCTTTTATGAAATTTTCCAAGTTGTATTTTTTCTCGGCTTTGGAATCGGCATCGCATTATTGTACAGCTTGAGTAGCAAGGCGGCTCCATTTTCAAATGGGCTTCAAAGACACGGGGTTCATGGAATGTACTTTGTTACAGGAATCCTACTACTTCCGTATACGTGGATCTTTGGTTATGGAACGGTAATGCAAGGGAATTATAACAGTCTAATATGGGCAGTGCTTATTCTTATCCTGTGGGGTATTTTATATGTTTTGCAGCTGATCACACATCCCAACAAAGTAATGGGTGTTGCGCTTTACACTGTTAATATAGGCGTCGGATGCTGGACGGTTTATAGATGGATAGCGATTTTAGCGTAAAAAAGAGAAGCCGAATATGGCTTCTTTTTTTAACGGCTTCTTAATTTAGCGAGCAAGTGTAAGATTTCAAAATACAGCCAGATTAGTGTGACCATAAGCCCGAATGCTCCGTACCACTCCATATACTTAGGTGCACCTCGATCTGCCCCGTATTCAATAAAGTCAAAATCAAGTACAAGATTCAGTGCGGCGATAACGACGATGAATAAGCTAATTCCTATACCAATCGGACCTGTACTATGAAGATAAGGTACACTCATTCTGAAAAAGCCTAAGATAAAGCTAGTAAGGTAAACAAGCATAATCCCCATTGTTGCTGAGAAAACAATCAATCGAAAGTTATGAGTCACTTTAATAATCCTGAACATATAGGCAAGCAGTAAGGCAAACAAAGTCCCGAATGTTAAGGCTACAGCTTGCAATGTAATTCCGTTAAATTGAGACTCAAAGCTTGCTGATATTCCCCCGACAGCCAGGCCTTCCAACGCTGCGTAAACCGGTGCAAGCAAAGGAGCGGTTTTAGGAATGAAAGCCACGATCAAAGCTGTAACGAGTCCTCCAATGATACCGATAGCGATATAATGGCCGACAGGATTTCCTAAATGATATTGGTACCATGTAAATATCGCTGTTGCCATCAATACAATCAGCAAAATAAACGTCTTATATACTGTTCCTGACAATGTCATTCTTTTACTAAAAGATGTTCCTCTAAATTTATCAAAAGTTGAACCTTTTAAAGCAGGATTTGCACTTCTCATAAAAAAACCTCCTTTACCCTTCTAAATGAAATATACGATATTTTACCATTAAAGTTTCATAAACAACTCTATACGTCTATGTTTTAGATTCTTTTCTAAAGGCTGTTGTATTATTGCTTTTAAATCTTTTTTTGTCTTCTTTGAACAGTTGGTTGTAGTAGAAGGTGGGAGACTCCTCCCCGCTGAAAGCGAGCAGCCTGAAACGAAAATCAACTTCTTTCAAAAGCAACAATGAATACGAAAACATTTTTAAGACAAAGTTCCTCTTGCTTTCATTTGAAATATTGGCTTGTTTAGGAAAGATTGACTATTTTGGACAAAGACCGACAAATATTTCATGAAATGGATGTATTATATAGTTGAAAGAAGGGAGGTGAAATTATGCGAATACCAAACCTCATTATGCAGGGTTTGATCGCGGGTGCCGTCCTTTTTATACCTGCAGAAGTTTTTGCTGAAAAGGAAACTGCAGCGAAACGCAATCCAGCTGCTGAACAAAATGATCAACCAGCCGTCCAACAAGGAAAAGCAAAAGAACAAATTCCAGAACAAACGACAAAACAACCAGAGAAAGAATCGAAAACACAGCCTTCTGAAGTTAATCATAAGAAAGCTGATGTTAATAGACCTGACTCTAAAGGTTCTGAAAGGAGTTCTGAAGTTAGGCAAGCGAATCCAGCTGGTGTTTCGAAACAGAAAACTGTTCAGCATACAAAGAACTCAAGCGGGATAAAAAAATCAGTTCCTCAAAGACAATCTGAAAAGAATGTTCCAATAAAGCAGCCTCAAGTTAAACAGGCTGAAACAACAAAAGTCATACATAGAAAATCACCTTTAACCAAAACAGAATTGCCTAAAGAAACAGTTAAGGAACAAAGGGAGAATGGCGTTTTAAAGAATGAGAAAGTTAAACAGATGCATCAGAAAAAGGCTGTGTCTAAACTTCCTCAGAAGCTGCCATTTAAACCAGTTCCAAAACAACAAGATTCTAAGGCAATTCCTGCGACATCAGGACAAGGGTCGTCCCATTCATCCACAAACTCAGATGGTGGGACAGGGACAGCGTCTCTAGCTAATGTTAAAGCTAATTTAGTTCTGCCGTTGATCTTTGCTGAAAGTGAAAAGGTTTCTGTGTATTTTAACAGAATGGACCTCTTGAGAAGTCAATGGGTGAACGCACCGCCATCAAAGCCGCCGGAAAAAGCTCTTTAATTTTTCAAAAAGATTGTGTGATGTAAAACAACTATCTGAAAATTTAAGGAGCGAATTATAATGAAAAAAGTCAACCGTACATTTGTAAAATCTTTAGTTTTTGCTGGAACATTAACTCTTGCAGCAGTCGTAGGAACAGGTGCTGCTGAAGCGGCTGGTCATAAATCTGAGAAAGCAATTGCTGTTCAGAACGCAAAAGCATCTCAAGGAAATGTACAAGCTAAGGATGAGAATCTTGCAAAACCAGCTAAGGTAACTGTAAAGGTTCAAAAGCCTGCTAAAGCTGAAAAACCGGTTAAAGCTGAAAAAACGGCTAAACCAGTAAAAGCTGAAAAGCCTGTAAAACCTGCGAAAGACAAGAGTCATTCTCAAGCAGCTGAACATGCAAGTGAAAATGCAAAGAAGCACGCTGCTCCAAACTCAGCGGTTCATGCTGTACCAACTAAAACAGAAGAGCCAGTTGTAACAGAACCTGTAACTGAAGAGCCAACAGAAGAAGTTACAGTGCCTGTTGAGGAAGAAGTAATTGAAATCGAAATTCCTGAAACAGATACTGAAGAAGGTAAAACTGATGATACAGTGACTGAAGATGAGGACGCTACTCGCAACGATGAAGATTCTGATGTTGACTCAGACGAAGAAGTTGTCAAAGAAGACGATGAAGATTCAGAAGACAAAGCTGTTCAAGAGGAAAATGAAGATAATCCAGTTAAAAAAGAAGATCAAACAGATGTAATTGCTGACGAAGATGCAGTTAAAGAGGATGACGATTCTGACGAAGAAGATTCTGAAGAAGTTGAAGAAGTAAAAGAAAACAAATCTCTTCAAAACAAAATCAACTCTAATGCATTTGAGCGTTCAAGTGAAAGCGCAAAATTGCATGCTGCACCAAACGCTGCTGTACATGCTGAAGCAACAGAAGAAGTACCAGCTGAAGAAGAAACTACAACTGAGGAAGAAGTAACTGAGGAAGCTCCGGCAACTGAAGAAACTACAACTGAGGAAGAAGTAACTGAGGAAGCTCCGGCAACTGAAGAAACTACAACTGAGGAAGAAGTAACTGAAGAAGCTCCGGCAACTGAGGAAACAACAACTGAGGAAGAAGTAACGGAAGAAGCACCAGCTACTGAAGAAGTTGTTGAAGAAGAAACAGAAGTAAAAGAAAACAAATCTCTTCAAAACAAAATGAACTCTAATGCATTTGAGCGTTCAAGTGAAAACGCGAAATTGCATGCTGCACCAAACGCTGCTGTACATGCTGAAGCTACAGAAGAAGTACCAGCTGAAGAAGAAGTAACTGAGGAAGCTCCTGCAACTGAGGAAACAACGACTGAAGAAGAAGTAACTGAAGAAGCTCCAGCAACTGAAGAAACAACGACTGAAGAAGAAGTAATTGAAGAAGCTCCAGCAACTGAAGAAACAACGACTGAAGAAGAAGTAATTGAAGAAGCTCCAGCAACTGAAGAAACAACAACTGAAGAAGAAGTAACTGAGGAAGCTCCGGCAACTGAAGAAACAACGACTGAAGAAGAAGTAACTGAAGAAGCACCAGCAACTGAAGAAGAAGTTTCTGCTCTTTTGAACAAAATTCGTTCATTAGCAGCTGAGCACGCTTCTGAAAATGCAAAGTTTCATGCAGCGATCAACGCGGCAATTTTAGCAGTTGAAGATGTTTTAGAAGAAGATGCTTCAGAAGTTGTTGAAGTACCTGCAACTGAAGAAGATACAACGGAACAAACAGTTGAAATCATAGTAGAAACTGAAGCAAAATAGTAAAAATGAAGTCAGGGATTCGCGGTCCCTGGCTTTTTTGTACTGAACTATTCTTTTATAAGTCTTCGGAAAAATTTATGCGTCTTCAAATTTTTTTATAAGTCCTTAAAAAATTTATAAGTCTTGAAGTGGTATTTATGAGTCTTCAGCTTTTTAGACATCACCACGCAATTACTAAATATTCCAACGTTTTCTTTTTGTGATCGGGGAAGTATATTCTTATGATGCAAGGAGGTGGGTTAATTGTTAAAAAAGGGTGATCAAGCACCTGAATTCACATTGCCATCCACATTAAAAAAAGATATTTCGTTATCAGACTTTAGAGGAAAGAAAAATGTCCTTGTGGCTTTTTATCCCCTGGACTTCACACCTGGCTGAATAAAGGAAATAACCTCTTGGAAAGAGGATTACCAACGCTTTAAAGATGCCAATACAGAAGTGCTCGCGATCAGTGTTGATCATATTTATTCCCATAATGTATTTGCTGCAGCACTTGGAACCCTCCCGTACCCACTTTTAGCAGATTGGCACAAGAAAGTAACGAAACAGTTTGGTGTATTAAACGAAGAAGATGGCACTGCCATTCGATCATGCTTTGTTATTGACCAGAATGGAGTTGTCCAATTCTGCAACCACACATTCGATGCTAATGAAACATTACAATATGAAGAAGTATTTAAAGCTTGTGAAACATGCGGAAAGGAAGAGTAGCTGTGGACCACGCAGAAAAGAATAGTAAACGATATGAAGATCCAACTGCTCATGCAGAGCAGGAAATCAATGCCTATTTTTATGATGAAAATCAAAGTGATGGCCATCCTACTGATTACATGAATAGTGAGATGCCCGCTGTTAATATAGCAAAACCAGATGATGAAAAATAAGGCTGCTTTGATAGCAGCTTTATTTTTTGCTATATCCTGCATATCTCATGAAACCGGCACCATAGATGTGATGTTGTGTTACTATATAGGAGAAGTATGCTGATATAGGAATAGGAAGGAACGGCTTAATGAATATTTTTCTTACCGGAGCAACTGGTTTTTTAGGTGGTCGCTTAATTCAAAACTTGGCACGTGAAGGTCATTCTCTTTATGTGTTGGCGCGAAACTTACAAAAAGCTGAACAGCTTCTTTTGAAGACGGCTGAATTGAACGGCGATATTCATATTATTCAAGGGGATATTACACTCCCTCACTTAGGTATGACTGAAGATACAGAACAAGAGCTTGCTGGTAAAATCGATGCGTTTTATCACATGGCTGCTCTTGTGAAATTTGATTTGGATCTTAAAGATGAACTTTTTCAAATAAATTATACAGGAACACACCATGCACTCCATGCTGCAAAGAAAATGGGCGTTTCACAATTCTATTATGTAAGCACAGCTTATACACTTGGTAAGGAAGAGTCTGCAAAAGAAGAATTGCATGCCTTAGACAATAACTTTAACAACCCTTACGAAGAGAGTAAATGTAAAGCTGAACATCTATGTATGGAGTATAAAGATTGCTTTAATGTTACGATTTTAAGACCGGCAATCATAATTGGTGACTCGGAAACAGGGGAAGCAGACTCCAAGTTCACGTTGTACGGTTTGCTTAGAAGCCTTGAAGTATTTAAGAAGAGATTTCAGCGCAAAGGGATCGGCAATCGCGTGTTTCACTTGCTTTGTGAAGAAGATAGTACACAAAATCTTGTACCGGTTGATTATGTGGCAGATGTTCTGTCAGGAGTCCTGAAAAAGGGACGAGAAAATAACATATACCATATTACAAATAGCCATCCGCCACTAAGTGCTGATGTTTTTGAAATCATGAGAAATAAGGCAGGGCTCGAGCTCTTTAAACTTGCTCCGTACGATTATGAACCGTTTTTAAACGAAGAGGAAAATCTTTTAAACGGTGTTATCGATGTATATAAAAATTATCTAAATCGAAACATTACATTTGATGACGCAAACACGCAGCAATTACTAAAAGAGATTGATGCTAAACCTTTAAATATGGATATCGCCATGATTAAACGGATCATTACAGGATACAAAGGAGCTTCGGTTTCAAAATGAAAAATATGCATCTATTTACAAATTATGCATATACTGCTATAGTGGAGAAGTAAAGTAAGTAATTTTAATGAAACCCAAGGAGGGATGTATGATGAGACAACTTAATGGATTGACGTCAGAGAGTGTATTTCATGTACAGCCTATTGGGACAATGAAGAGCAGCAATTAACGTTTGCTACTATTTTTCTTCGTTTAAATTTGTCATTTAACCATGGGCTGTACACACAGTGCCATGGTTTTTTATATGAAGAAGGGGTATTTGTGTACCCATCTTTTTGTAAAGAACCTAAGGAGATAGGTTCTTTTTCTTTTATAAAAAATAAAATTGACAACATTTATTCGGAGGGTATTACATTGAATTTAAAATCACTAGGTTGGAATCAAACATTTGAAGAATCATTTAAAGCATATGAAAATCTTAATCTAATTCCAGGTAGAATTAGCGTAGAACATAAAGGGCTATACACCGTTCTTACTGAACATGGTGAATTGCTAGGAGAAATCACAGGGAAAATTCGTTTTAACGCCACGGGACGACATGACTTCCCAGCGGTTGGAGACTGGGTTGCTGTTCAGGCCATTCCGCAAGAAGGAAAAGCATATGTTCACGGAATCTTGCCGCGAAAGAGCAAGTTTTCCAGAAAAGCAGCTGGACTCACAACAGATGAGCAGATTGTAGCAACTAACGTAGACACTGTTTTCTTAGTAAATGCACTAAACCAAGACTTTAATCTGCGCAGACTCGAACGCTATCTATTGATGGCTTGGGAAAGCGGAGCAACTCCTGTTATCGTGCTAAGTAAAGCGGATCTTTGTGAAGACATACAGAAATATATAGATGAAGTAGAGACGATCGCTTTTGGTGTTCCTACATTTGCGGTAAGTGCTGAAACAGGAACAGGACTTGAAGCTCTTTCCTCTTATATTACTGAGGGAGAAACAGTCGCCCTGTTAGGTTCTTCGGGTGTTGGCAAATCGACGCTTGCGAATAGACTATTTGGTTCAGAGGTATTAAAAACAAACGTTATTCGTGAAGAAGATGGCAAAGGGAAGCATACGACTACTCACCGCGAACTGCTCGTACTTGATAATGGAGGCATTTTAATTGATACTCCGGGAATGAGAGAACTGCAGCTGTGGGAAGGTGATAACAGCTTAAGCCATAGTTTTCAAGACGTTGAAGGGTTTGCAGAACAATGCCGTTTCCGTGACTGTACTCATCACAATGAACCGGGATGCAGAGTGCAGGAAGCTATTGAAAATGGCGAGCTGAACGAAGAGCGTTACAATAGTTATTTAAAATTACAGCGTGAGTTAGCATACTTTGCTCGAAAAGAGGATCAAAAGTTAGCACTTGCTGAAAGAGCGAAGTGGAAAAAAATCGCGGGTGACCGCACGCGTGTTCATCGAAAATAGAAGGTATGGAAAAGGAATGACTCCGATAAGTGGGGTCATTCTTCTTTTTTTCTTCATAATATATTTCTTGTCTACTTGAAAAGAACAAACGTTAATAATGTACATCTAAATCGAACATTTAAAATTAATTTCACGTTAATTGAAAAAATTTCACATTAAATGAAATATATTCACGTTAGCTGGCAAATATCATTAGATATAAAATTTTTTAAAAGGATTTTCATACCGAGCTATCAAATTAAGAAGATAGAGGAGGGATAAAATTGTCTCAAGTTTTTACGATCCAAACCCACCAAAGAGATGAAATGTATGAGATTACGAGTACACTGCAGGCATATCTCGAGGAACAGCGCGTGAACGAAGGGGTAATGTACATATACTGTCCGCATACAACAGCAGGAATTACAATCAATGAAAATGCAGATCCGGATGTTGTGTCAGATATGCTCATGCGATTGGACGAAGTATATCCGTGGGAACATCCAAAGTATCGTCATGCAGAAGGAAACTCTGCTTCTCACTTAAAGGCAAGTACTGTAGGTTCATCACAAGTTGTATTCATCCAAAACGGCAAGCTTCTCTTAGGAACGTGGCAAGGCGTTTACTTTTGTGAGTTCGACGGACCTCGTAAACGAAAGTATCATGTGAAAATTCTAGTAAATAAATAAAGAATTCTATCAAGATTCACTGACCATCTCAGTGAATCTTTTTTATTTACTACTTTAGTTCTAGATCTGGAAAACAACAAAGAAATATGTTGAATATTAGGGAAAACTTTTAAATTTAATATAAATAATCTATTTTTTCTAAAATTTAGTTGTCTATTCTCTCATATTCATGTACTATTTTTTTAAATAGTAGAAATTATCAAAATATTCATACAAGGGGGATTTTAGGTGGGGATTAAGAGAGGGTTAAAAGTATTGGCAGCTTCTGCATTATCACTAGGACTTTTGGCAGGCTGTAATGCTTCTGGAGGATCAGAAGGAAGCAGTGGGGGAGGAAGCGGCAAAGTAATTAAAATCGCAACACAAACTCCTTTATCAGGCGGTAGTGCAACACTTGGTGAATCTATTAAGCTTGGTGCGCAACTTGCATTGGAAGAAAATAAGAAGAAGTTTGAAGACTTAGGGTACAAGCTTCAGCTTCAGCCATATGATGATCAAGCAGATCCTAAAAAAGGTGTTGCCAACGCACAGCTTATCGGTTCAGATAAATCGATCCTTGGGGTAGTTGGCCACTTGAATTCTGGCGTATCCATCCCGTCATCTGAAGTTTATGAAAAGTATAAAGTTCCTATGGTCTCTCCAGCGAATACCGCAACGGAGGTAACAGATCGTGGACTTAAAACAGTAAACCGTATTGTAGCACGTGACGATTTCCAAGGTCCTGCAGGTGCAGACTTTGCAATTAATAAATTAGGAGCTAAGAAAATATTTGTTATCCAGGACAAAACAGCTTATGGAACAGGACTTGCAGATGCCTTCAAAAAAGCAGCTGAAGATGCTGGAGCTGAAATTCTTGGTTACGAAGGAATTACCGTTGGTGAGAAAGACTTTAACGGTGTACTTACACAAGTATTGTCTAAGAAACCTGACCTAGTATTCTTTGGCGGACTTTATACGGAAGGTGGTCAGTTAATCAGACAAGCACGTGATAAAGGGATCGATATTCCTTTCATGGGCGGAGACGGAATGGATTCTTCGACGCTTGTTGAGATCGCAGGCGACGCTGTAGAGAACGTATACTACACATCTGTAGCCGCTGATGCGAGCAAAACAACAGAAGGGAAAGATTTCTCTTCTAAATACAAAGAGAAGTTCAACAAAAACGTAGAATCCTACTCGGCTTACGGCTATGATTCTATGAGCGTTCTATTAAAAGGTCTAGAGGCAGCGATTGAAGGAAGCGATGGAGATCTTCCAGCACGTGAAAAAGTAGCAGAAGAAATCCGTAAGATTCAAGACTTCCAAGGTGTTGTTACAAAAGTTGGCTTTGATGACATCGGTGATAACAAGTTCGCAAAAGTTTACATCTACAAGTTCAGTGAAGCTAAATATCCAGGAGTTCAAGAAGGCGAAATCAGTAAGTAAACCTATGTTTACAAGAGAGGGAATGACCCTAAAGGCCATATCCCTCTTCTTTTTTACATATACTCCCCAGACGTGAAAGAGAGGAATATTTATGTTAGCTGACATTTTACAAAGTCTGCCTCAAGTACTCGTAGATGGAATAG
The DNA here is from genome assembly GCF_055814265.1 of Fictibacillus sp. EA-CB0309. Taxonomy (NCBI): domain Bacteria; kingdom Bacillati; phylum Bacillota; class Bacilli; order Caryophanales; family Fictibacillaceae; genus Fictibacillus; species Fictibacillus sp. EA-CB0309. Next base: position 3,707,063 of record NZ_CP169271.1, on the reverse strand, counting down.
CTCTTGGTGCAATATACGCAGTAATTGCCCTTGGTTATACGATGGTTTATGGAATATTGGAACTAATCAATTTCGCTCACGGTGAAATCTTTATGACAGGCGCATTTATTGGGGTTGCGATGTTGATTCTCATGACAGGAATGGGCTGGTTAGCCGCAATGCCTGCCATTCTCGCCTTAATTCTCGTGCTCGTTGTTACATCAATTCTAACGGGTTTCATGGGTGTTGGCATTGAGCGGATGGCATACAGGCCACTCCGGAATTCGCCTAAACTTATTACGCTGATCTCAGCAATCGGTGTCTCGTTTTTGCTCCAGGACCTCGTACGTTTCATTACAGAATATAAGAGAGGAAACTATATTCTGACGGGTCCATCTATGTTCAATGAGCAATTTTCTATTAAATTTTCAAGTATTTCTTCTTCGTTCAGTGATGCGTTCTTTAAAACATCGACATTGATCCTGATCATTGCCGTTGTCATCATGATGATTGGGTTAGACTTTTTCGTAAATAAAACAAAATGGGGCATGGCGATGAGAGCGGTAGCTCAAGATCGTGAAACGGCTTCGCTTATGTCAATTAATGTGAACAAAGTCATTTCTTTAACCTTTTTTATCGGCTCTGCACTTGGTGGAGCAACGGGAGTTCTGTTTGCTGTTCAGTATGGAACGATCGACCCGTATATCGGCTTTATCTTAGGATTAAAAGCATTTACGGCCGCTGTTCTCGGAGGAATCGGAAATATTCGTGGGGCCATGGCCGGTGGACTTATGTTAGGTATTTTAGAAATGTTTGCAGCAGCAAATCTGCAGCTTTTAACAGGCGGCATCTTTGGTGCTGAATATAAAGATGTATTTGCATTTGCAATCTTAATTATCGTATTGATTTTTAAACCAGAAGGACTGTTTGGCAAAGCAGTTACTGAGAAAGTGTAGGTGAAGAGCCATGCAAAAGCTGACAAGTAAATTAAAAGGCAACAAGCTGGCACAAATTATTCTGCTCGTCCTTTATGTATTGGTAACTTCGTTGAGCCTGTATCTTGCTCAAGCCTCAGTTACAGCATTTCTTTTGCTTCTACTCTCATTATTGCTTCTGTACTATACAGAATTACCAGACCGCTTAAAATGGCTGATTGCGGGTGTCGTGTTGATTGGGGTCATTCCCTTTGTATCTAGTACTGGACCAGGCTACCAATCTTACATGGAGGTAGCAACAGTCGTTGGAATCTATGTGGCGATGGCATTGGGACTTAATATTGTAGTTGGTTTAGCAGGCTTACTGGATCTCGGGTTCGTCGCTTTCTTTGCGATTGGGGCTTATACGTATGGAATCTTTGCAACAGGACAAGCTGCTAACTTTATGCCGTTCGGAACGTTCCCACTATCAGGTGAAAGCTTTTGGATCTTTATTTTAATCGGCTGTTTTGTAGCTGCACTTTTCGGAGTCTTATTAGGAATTCCTGTACTTCGTGTAAAAGGAGACTATCTGGCTATCGTTACGCTTGGGTTTGGAGAGATTATCAGAATTGTATTCAACAACCTTGATAAGCCTGTAAATATTACAAACGGAGCAATGGGCTTAGCGTCTGTTAAACCGCCAGAAATATTCGGATATCAGTTTGTTTATCCAAACCAATTCTACTTTATCGTTCTTGCTATCTTGTTCCTCGTTATTCTGGCTGTTAGAAGATTTGAGTTTTCTAAAATCGGCCGTTCTTGGAAAGCGGTTAGGGAGAATGAAATTGCCGCACAATCTATGGGGATTCATCTCGTGCGGACGAAGCTATTAGCATTTGCAATCGGGGCTTCTTTTTCAGGAATGATGGGGGTTGTATTTGCGGCGAAACAAACGTTTGTTGACCCTACGAGCTTTACATTACTTGAATCAATCACGATCCTAGTAATGGTTATCTTAGGAGGAATGGGCAGTGTGCCAGGCGTTATCCTAGGTGCAGCTGTAATTACAATCCTGAATCTGCAGGTGCTCACAGAAGTGACGAATTACTTAAATCAATTGAGTCTGGATGGTGTAATCAGTTTCCCAGAAGCACTCGCCCCTGCTAAAATGCAGCGTTTTATCTTTGGTGCAATTCTGATTGTATTTGCCATCTATCGTCCTCAAGGATTAATTCCTGCGAAAAATCCTGTGTTCGATGAGGAGTCTTTAAAAGAGGGTTCTGAAAAGCACAGAAAAGAAAAGATTACGGTTGAACCTGATAAAGGATTTCAAGCATAAGGGGGGCAGGATAGTATGTCTATACTTACAGTCAGTAATCTAACAAAACAATTTGGCGGTCTCGTTGCTGTTAATTCTGTTGATATTACGGTTGAAAAAGGCTCGATCACAGCTGTTATTGGTCCGAATGGAGCGGGGAAAACTACTTTCTTTAATCTAATCACAGGTGTCTATCAGCCTGATAAGGGGAATGTGCAGCTCGGATCAACGTCATTAATCGGAATGAAACCTCATGCTATTGCAAGGCAAGGAATAGCAAGAACGTTTCAGAATATCCGGCTTTTCTCAAACATAACGGTCCTCGAAAATGTGATGGTAGGACTGCATAAACAAATGAACGCAGGAATTGTAGGTACTCTTTTTCAAACAAAGAAAGTTCGGGAGGAAGAGAAACGCGCACAGGAGGAGGCGTATCATTGGCTTGAATATGTCGGACTGGCGAAGCACCTGAATGAAGATGCTCAAAATTTATCATATGGAGCACAGCGCAGGCTGGAAATTGCCCGAGCTCTTGCAACGAAACCAAAACTGCTTCTCTTGGATGAGCCAGCGGCTGGGATGAACCCAAGAGAAACACGTGAACTAACAGAGTTTATCCACCGTATGAGAGAAGATCTAGATGTAACGATTGTTTTAATCGAGCATGATATGAAACTTGTTATGGAAATTTCCGAACAAATTTTTGTATTGGATCATGGTGAAAAGATCGCTGAAGGAAAGCCTGCCGAAATCCGCAACAATGTAAAGGTGATTGAAGCTTATCTTGGAAAAAGTGCCGTAACACCAGCGTAAGGAGGAAAACGATGAGTATTCTGCAATTAAAAGATGTAAACACATTTTACGGTGGTATTCATGCGCTAAAGGGAATTAGCATCTCTGTTGAAAAAGGGGAAATCGTTACATTAATCGGATCCAATGGTGCAGGAAAATCCACAACATTAAAAACGATCAGCGGTCAGGTTCTGCCGAAAACAGGTTCCGTGATTTATGAAGGAAAAGATATTTCTAAACAGCCTGCTCATATTACGGCTCAAACTGGAATTGCCCATGTTCCTGAAGGCAGAAGAATTTTCCCGAGATTAACGGTAAAAGAAAATCTTGAGATGGGTGCTTTTATTGTAAAAGATAAGAAAGTAATAAAAGATCGAATGGAACAGGTCTTTGACTACTTTCCACGACTGAAAGAACGTTTAACCCAAAAAGGAGGAACAATGAGCGGTGGTGAGCAGCAGATGCTCGCGATGGGCCGGGCTCTAATGTCTAAGCCACGCCTTTTGTTGCTTGACGAACCTTCAATGGGCTTAGCACCAGTCATTGTGGAACAAATCTTTGATATTATCAGTGACTTAAATAAAGAAGGGATGACGATTCTTTTAGTTGAACAAAATGCTTTCCAAGCTTTGCAGATCGCTCATCGCGGATATGTTCTCCAAACGGGTGAAATTGTGATGGCAGGTCAAGGAAATGAACTCATTACAAACGAGTCTGTTCGAGAAGCTTATCTGGCTTAATTTAAAATGGCTGTTTTCGTATTCTTTGTTGCTTTAGAAAGTAGTTGATTTCCGTTCCAGGTGCTCGCTTTCCGCAGGGCAGGCGGTGAGCCACATTCGTACGTTTCACTCTTAAGTGTCTCACCTGCCCACCTGTCCCGCAGGAGTCTCCCACCTTCTACTACAATCAACTTATCAGGGAAGAGAATAGAAAGACCGAGAGCGCAGATTTTTAGAGAAGAACTTTTAAAATGACCTGTCTTTCAAATTCTTTCCACGATGCGTACGGCTTCTCAACAAACACAATTAAAAAGGACTAAATTTAAAAGCATAGTTAATAGAACAAATAAAACCGGGTTGGATCAGCCTGGTTTTCTTTTTGTGTATATTTTCCCTTTATTATTGGATGAAATTGTTATACCTTTAAAAGTAAGACGAAAGGGGTATGATTCATGATTAAAGTACTCTTTGTATGTTTAGGGAATATATGCCGATCCCCAATGGCTGAAGCTGTTTTACGGGATCTTGTAAAAAAAGAAGGGCTATCTGAGGTCATTTCTATTGATTCGGCTGGTACAGGGAACTGGCATGTTGGCGAACCTCCTCATGAAGGTACGAGGAACATTTTACAAGAAAATCAAATCTCATATGAAGGTCAAAAAGCGCGTCAGGTTAAAACCAATGATCTTACTCAATATGATTATATTATCAGCATGGACGCTGAAAACATCGGCAATATGCACAAGATGGCTGGTCAATCAAAGACAGGGATGATCGCAAGGCTCTTGGATTTTGTACCTGAAAATGAGTATGAAGATGTTCCAGATCCATACTTCACTGGTAACTTTCAAGAAGTTTATGACCTTGTAACAGCAGGTTGTGAGAGATTATTAATTGAAATTAAAAATAGAGAGTCACTATAAACGGAGGAAATGATATGGGAGAGATCAGGCAGTTATCGCTAGAACACGAAGTACGTGAGGCGTTTCCGGTAATGAATCAGCTTCGGACACATCTTTCAGAAGACTTATTTTATGAGCTGTTTCTTCAAATGCAAAAAGAAGGCTATACGTTATTTGCTAATTTTCATGAAGGTAAGATTGTCGCATTGGCTGGCTTTGCAATCCTTACAAATTTCTATGACGGAAAACATGTTTATTTGTATGATCTCATTACAGATTCAGAGGAACGATCAAAGGGATACGGCGAAGAACTGCTAGCATTTTTAGAGTCGTATGCTCTTCAAAATAATTGTAATTGTGTTGCTTTGAGTTCTAATGTTAACCGTTTGGATGCTCACCGTTTTTATGAAGAAAAAATGCATTATGAAAAACCCAGTTATGTGTTTAAAAAGAGATTTTAAAATAATAAAGAAAGCTGTTTTCGCATTCATTGTTGCTCTTGGAAGTGGTTGATTTCCGTTCCAGGCGCTCGCTTTCCGCGGGGCAGGCGTTGAGCCACATTTGTACGTTTCACTTTTAAGTGCCTCACCTGCTCGCCTGTCCCGCAGGAGTCTCGCACCTTGCACTCCAATCAACTTGCTATGATGAGAATAGAAAAGAGATGCATAAACAAAGATTCTTTATAAAAGAGATACAAATAAAAAGCTGGTTCAGGAAGATCGTATTCGATCAACTTGAACCAGCTTTTCTTTACGTAATGGTTATGTCCTAGTAATTCTTATTATGCACGGCTACGCATGCTGCGCATGATAAAGCTTACGATAAGTACGACTACGATTGCACCGATAATAGCTGGAATGATTGCAAATCCTGCTACCATTGGTCCCCAATCACCTAATAATAATCCACCTAACCATGCACCAACAAAACCTGCGATGATGTTACCGATGATTCCGCCTGGTACGTCACGTCCTGTTAAAAGACCTGCTAACCAACCGATGATTCCTCCAATTATAAGTGCCCATAATAAACTCATGTAAAATTCCTCCTTTTTTTGTGTGTTGTAATATGGAATTATTCTTAAGTTACCCATTATAAAAAATTATAAACTTATCCTAAAAAAGTTTTTATACCCCTTATGAAAGGGAATGATAAAGGGACTATACAAATACGTTAGGGGTGAGAGGAACATTGACGTTATGGCATATACTTAAAAACATGAAAGCTAAATCGTTCGGAATCGAGTTCATGCATGGTTTCCAAAGAGGAGATGTAACAGGGCTTGCAGCACAGCTTGCGTATTATTTTCTGCTCTCCCTTTTTCCTTTTCTGATCTTCTTGTTAACATTAGGAGCATTCTTTATTGAACCAGCTGAAGCGCTGGATCTACTAGAGCATTTTGTGCCGGCAGAAGCCATGGACTCTGTAAGGGAAAATTTACTTGCCGTATTAGAAGGCAGGAGTGGAGGGCTTTTGTCGATTGGGATTTTAGCTACCATTTGGTCAGCGTCTAATGCAATAAATGCTGTAATTAAAACACTTAATGAAGCATATGGGGTAGAAGAATGCCGAAGCTTTATTAAAACAAGGCTGCTAGCAATCTTTTTAACGTTTGGTGTGATCTTTGCTTTTATTATTGCATTGATTTTCCCGGTTTTCGGTAAGATGCTTGGGAATGCTGCTTTTTCTTATTTAGGATTAAGCGATGAGTTTTTACAAATCTGGGGAGTGCTTAGATGGTTGATTAGTTTCCTCATTATTTCTACGGTAGTTTCTGTTCTTTATTATCTCGCTCCATGCAAAAAACTGAAATATAGTGAAATATGGTACGGTTCTCTTGTTGCTACTTTCTTATGGCAGATCGTATCATTCGGTTTCGCGTTTTATGTTGATCATTTTGGCAATTATTCAGCTACTTATGGAAGTATCGGTGCCATCATTGTTCTGATGCTGTGGTTTTATCTGACGGGTATCGTCTTATTATCGGGTGGTGTGCTTAATGCGACCTTTCACAAATTTAAAATTGATTTTGCCAAGAAAAGGGGCTTGTTAAAGGCTGAATCCTAGGAAAAGCTAATAATACCTTATCGTTAAGGAGGTATTATTGATATGGGAAAAAGCAACAAACAGACCCACAACAATAAGAACAACAAAAATGACAGTCAGCACAAAACGAGCAAATCTTCGAACAAAAAGAATGACTTTCATTAATCTAAGCGATTAGTCAAAAAGCTGTCCTAAAATAGGGCGGCTTTTTTTGTGTGTTTTTGTTACAGTGCCTAAAAGTAAAAAGTACAAGTTTTTGAACGGTTTTCCGAAATGTTTATGAGGTGATCATACATGTGTTATAATGTTCCTCGTTATGCTTAAGCAGAAAGGGAGGGCGATAAGATGGAAGAACTTATTCTCTCATTTATTGAGTTCTTAAAACAATTTTCGTATTTAGGATTAGTTATTGCACTTACATTTGAATTTGTCCCAGCAGAGCTTGTTTTACCGCTTGCAGGGTTTTGGGTATATGAAGGTGATATGAATTATTGGCTTGCCGTCCTGGCTGGAACGGTTGGAGGCACATTTGGACCTCTTACCCTCTATGCTTTAGGTCGTTATGGGGGCAGACCGTTTTTAATCAAATACGGTAAATATGTGTTTATTAAAGAAAAAGAAATCGATGCGGCAGACCGCTTTTTTGATAAATATGGTGCAGGGGTAGCTTTTTTGGACGTTTTCTCCCAGGGGTCAGAACAACGATTTCCGTACCATGTGGCATGGCTAAGATGAATGTTTGGGTCTTTTCGATCTACACGTTTATTGCGATGTTTCCAATTACAGCATTCTACATCTATCTTGGAAAACAATTTGGACCTCAGTGGAAAGATGTTGGAGCAAAGGCAGAAGAATATATGCTGCCGGTGGCTGGAATTATTGTTGTAATCATCATTTTGTTCTTTGTTGTAAAAAAGGCACGTAAAAAAACGACAGCCTAAAATGTAGAAATTTACTGGAGAAAAGTTTGTGTCTTTTACCTGTATCTCCTTAAGAGCTTTGCGTGTTACACTAAAAAGGCACTTATGGGAATTTCTTTTATAAAGGCAGGAGAAAGGCAGCATGAAAAAAGTTAGAGTGATATTTAGTATTTTAGGTGCACTTCTTTTTATTGTGTACTTTGCCGTTCTTATAAAGGCTACGCTTTTCTCGTTCAACGAGTATGTGTATGGAAAATCAGCCAATCTTGTTTTATTCGATAGCATTAGGCTGATGTGGAGAAGTCATGATTATTGGCTTATTTTTAAAAACATTATCGGAAATGTATTACTGTTTTTGCCTTTTGGTCTTTTGCTGCCTTTAATATTCCGTGTGTTTAATTCGTGGCGATTCATGTTTGTACTCGGTTTCGGTACGAGCTTTTTGATCGAAGTACTGCAATATGAATATGCAAAACGTATCTTTGATATTGATGACATTCTTTTAAACGGAATAGGCGCAATGACAGGGCTATTTGTTTATAAGTTTTTAGCATTATTGTTTCGTTTTTTGAGCGAGCTTTTAGATAAAGATTATGCTTTGTTGCTTTAGGAAGTGGTTGATTTCCGCTCCAGGTTGCTCCCTTTCCGCGGGGCAGGCGGTGAGCCACATTCGTACGTTTCACTCTTAAGTGTCTCACCTGACCGCTTGTCCCGCAGGAGTCTCGCACCTTGCGCTCCAATCAACTTGCAAATGTTGAGAATAGAAATGTCAAAAGCAACAATCTTTAAGAAAAAAGTCTATTATTAAAAAACATCAGTAATAAGAAATTACTTAATCTAAAACAATAAAAACCGGGCAGCCGCCCGGTTTTTTGCATGTTTATTTTGTTTCTTTTCCTAACACACGGTTAACACGCTTTGTAAGCATCTTCATTCCGTCTCCGCCAGCTTGATAGTGACGAAGCTTTCCTTCTGCATCAAAAACGTAATAAGCTGGTACATACTCGTTTTCGAATGCATCGGTTAAAGCATGGTCATTATCGACAAAGATCGGCTGTGTAATATCGTGTTCAGCTGCTACTTCTTTAATTTGGTTGATATCCAAGTCTTTTTCAGAACGAGGCATGTGAACAGCGATAACATTCAGCTCATCTTTGTAATCATCACGAAATTGATTAATGTTAGGCATTGCTTCCTTACATAAACCGCAGCTCACAGACCAAAAGTGAATAAGAGTTGGTTTATCTCCAATTAGATCGCTTTTAGAAACTTCTCCATTGATCCACTCTGTCGCACCGCTTAGTTCTGGCATATCCGAACGTAATCTCATCATACAAAATCTACTCCTTATTGTTTAAAAATAGTGTAGTCATCTAATTCTAGTTTAAAGATTGCTCAACTAAAGTCAAAGTTCCTGCTTTCATAATATGGAGTAAAAAGAAAAAATTATTTTCTACGCAGATTTGGACGCTAGAGCGGTTTGTGGATTATTTTTCATGAAAAGAATAGGTAAACAAAGAATGAATAACATCCCGCAGATCGCAAACACAAAAGCGCCGCCTTCAAACGAGCTGATGAAACTACCTCCGATCAATGGACCAGCCATACTTCCGATGCTGAAACTAATTCCAGCTAAAATATTTCCTGCAGGAAGGTGATATTTAGGCAGCAGATCGCTCATGTAGGCAATGCCGAGTGAAAACATGGAACCGACGAACATTCCTGATAAAAAGAACAGAGTTAAAAGAACCCAAAAGGAATTCATACTCCAATATGTTGCCAAAAACGAAAAGAACCCTGATACGAAAGAGAAGATAAGAACGGGTTTTCGTCCCAATCTGTCACTGAGTATACCTAAAGGCAGTTGAAAGACGAGGCTTCCTAATACAAATGCTGGCAATAGCACAGCTACCCAATCGAGGCTGATTCCGTTTCGAAGAGCAAAGACTGGGAAAGAGCCGTGCAGTGTAGCTTCTAAAAAGCCGTAAGCAAATGGCGGCAGCAAAGAGACCCAAGCGAGTTTGAACACATCTTTATAACGGTCAATCGCTGTTACACCTGCAGTCCGTGCTGATTCATTCTCAGGTCTTTCGTTACGAATCGTTGTCATTAAGATAAAAGAAATCAAACAAAGACCAGCTGCGAGCCAAAAAGGAAGGTTCTCGTTAATCTCTAGCATTTTTGTCATAAGCGGTCCGATCCCAAACCCTGCTCCAAATGCGATACCGTATAAAGAGATATTTCGTCCTCTCTTATTTTCAGGGCTGTTCGAAGTAATCCAAGTTTGGGTAGAGAAATGTAGCATATGATCTCCAATACCAATCAAGAGTCTTAACACAAACCAAAACCAAAATACTTTCCAAACAGGAAACATAGCAAAACACAGGATTACAGCCAGAAGTCCTGCTAGTATGAGCGGCTTATAGCCAAATTTTCTAAGCGGCTTCTCAATAAAGGAGAAGCGATCAGAATACCGATATAAAGAGCGGTTGCATGGAAGCCGTTTAACGAAGCGGACGTTCCATCTTGTTCGAAAATAACCGCGATCAAAGGAAGTAGCATTCCTTGGGCAAAACCGGAAATAAAAACGATGCTGACTAAAACTGAGAATCTATACGTTGAAAGCTGCATGAGCATCTCCTTTTCAAAACAAACTAAAACCATTGTACAATGGAACTTGTAAAAAGTTGAGTATAAACTTCATTAGAGGAGATGCGTAATTTTGGAATTTAAAATGACCGAAAAAGGCTTTGAGACTTCTGTAGAATATGGAACGCTTCAGATCAGCGGTGATGCGGATTATGGATACAGACCGTTTCAATTACTTGTTTCTTCTGTAGCTGTCTGCAGCGGGGAGTTTTACGAAAAGTTCTAGAGCGTATGAGAATGTCTTATGAAGATATCAGCGTACAAGCTAAGGTAACAAGAGTGGAAGACGAAGCGAACAGAGTATCAGACATCCATCTTCACTTTGTGATTAAAGGAAGAGAACTCTCTCAAGAAAAAGTTGAAAAAGCGTTAAAAGTAACAAGAAAAAATTGTTCCATGGTTCAATCTGTTAAAGATAGCATAAACGTTACAGAAAGCTTTGAAATTATAGCATAAACGATAAGCAACACCTCGGTTCTTAAGAAATCGGGGTGTTTTTATTTTCCAACAATACCCGAAGTAATCCAGAGGTCCAGCATGGATAAATTTTGAGGGATAGAAAAAAATAGGGTAAAGGAGGATGTTATGAAAAGAAGAATTTTTATTATTATATTTGTTATGCTTTTTGTATTGACGAATACAGCACTTGCAGCAGAGAAGACAAAACAGCAGCCAGAACAAAAGCCGGCAGAAAAAACAGAGAAGATAGAAAAAGCTGCTCCAAAAGCAGATATAAAAATGCCTAGTTCTGTTCTTAGCATATCTAAAGAAAACACATATCCGAACTCTGCACAAGATCTTCCGTACTTGGAGCCGAGCAAGCTAGCTAAAGCGATGCTTAAAACGTCGGATGTACCGATTACAAATCCAGATTTGATCCGACTGCTTAATGAGTCAAGCATTAATGCTTCAAAAGTAGCTTTTTGGTATCGTGCAAAAATTTACTTAGGTCAATGGCCGTTATCTTATCAGTCCACGGAGACTACGGTGAACTGGGAACATCAAAAGATCAACACGAACCGTTTAGATAATAGAGGGGCAAAATCAGTTGCAAAATTATATTACAACCAAACCGCACATAAAAAAGTAAGCGGCGGACTGACAGCTTCTATTCCTAATAGTGAAGCGGTTCAAAAGATGATGCTGATCTCAGCGGCAGAAAAGTCGAAGCTTCCATTGTCGTTCCAAACGGCTGTTGGAGCAGGTACAAAGAAGTCGAATGTGTACCATGTATCACCAAAACAAGTGGGGTATTTACACAGTTATGTTCCAGCGGTAAATGAAAGAGGGCGTGTTACGTACGGAGAAGTGTATATCGTATTAAAAGGCGGTAAAAGAGAGATCGTTATTCAAAACGTAACGCAGCAAGGAATTGGTGCTTGGATCCCTGTGCAAGACCACGTATCATTTAGCTTCCATACAAGCAATATGTAAAAAGGACAACCTTTGATGGCTGTCCTTTCTTTTTGATTAGAACAATGTTCAATTCTATCCGAGATGATGCTTGGTTATCTTCATGAGGGATGAGTGGGACAGGTGAATCTCTTAACAGCGCAGAGCGCTAAGAGGCTCACCGCACACCCCGCGAAAAGCGAGCATCCTGAAACGGAAATTAACTTCCCCGTTAACCTTAACAATGGTCAACCCATTGCTCACTCCAGTCTTGGATCGCATTGATGATTGTTTTTAAAGAATTTCCTTTATCCGTCAGTGAATACTCAATTCGCACAGGTGTCTCAGGATAAACGTTGCGTTTTACAATTCCCACAGACTCTAATTCCTTCATGCGCTCAGTAAGCATACGATCACTCATCTCAGGAATCTGGGACTTAATATCTTTAAATCGTTTAGGTCCATCCATCAAAACGCGAATGATGAGTCCTGTCCACTTTTTACCGATAATATCCATGGCTACTTCGTATTTCGGACACATAGTACTATAATCCATTATCATTCACCTCTATTAGTACAAAGCTAAAACTCCAGTTTATAATTTCCTTTTATTATACGATTTAAACTTACTTTTGTAAAGTTTATAACTTTTTAACGCTTTAAAGCTTAGACGTGTTTATTGTAAAGTCTGTATCTTTGTAATACGAGTTTTTGACAAGTACGTTTGGTCCCAAACATTGAACTGCAGGACAGTGGCAGCTAAGTTCTTTTGCAAGAGCTGAATCATTCCATGTTTTATAAGCGTTGAGCAAACTTGTGTCTTTAATGTTCCCGAGTGCAGGAGCATCACCAAAATCTGTAACGATGATATTACCATCAAACAGATTGATGTTTAGTCTTGAACGTCCGTCGGGATCATTACGCACTGTAACATTTTCTTCGGTTTGAAGTCTTCTCATCAATCTCAAGTCCTCTTCGTTTTCAGAGCAAGCATAAAAGGGAAGGGTGCCAAAGAGCATCCAAGTTTTCTTGTCCCGAATATCAAGGAGATGATGAATACTCTCTCGCATTTCTTCTAATGAGATCGTCTCCAGTGTACTCGCAAAGTCACTCGGGTACATAGGATGAATCTCATGGCGCTGACAGCCCATCTCAAGAACGTGTTTATGTATGTCTTCTAAATATGGAAGAGTCTTTTTGTTGAGCATCGTTTCAGCCGAAACCATAACTCCTGCTTTCGTTAGGGCTTGAGCGTTTTCGACAAGGCGTGAAAAATATGCCTCTCTTTGTGCAACTGAAGGTTTCTTCTCCATCATCGCAAAGCCTGTGTCTGAAAATTCCTCCAGCGTTCCCCAGTTATGGGAAATGTGAAGCACATCTAAGTACGGAATAATTTTTTCATAACGCGCTAAATCTAAAGTTAAATTTGAGTTAATCTGTGTGCGTGCACCTCGTTCTTTGGCGTACTTTAGCAGGGGCACGACATAGTTGTTAACCGATTTTAAAGACAGCATCGGTTCTCCGCCTGTAATACTGAACGCTCTTAACTGAGGGATCTCATCGAGTCTTTTAATGACAAGGTCCAACGGAAGAGCTACAGGATCCTTCGTTTGCAAAGTGTAACCGACAGCACAATGAGCACAGCGCATGTTGCAAAGTGTCGTTGTTGTAATTTCAATATTGGATAGCTGCAGTCTTTGGTGCTCTACCATATCTAAATAAGCTTCCCACGGATCATGCTCTGGGGTTATCGCTTTTAATTCCGTTTTAAATACCATTAAATATTCTCCTTCACGACCAATATGGACAATTTCTATCTTAACTGAACGCACGTTAAAGAAAAAGGCTAAACTTCTGTTGGCAAATGCTTAATTCTGTATTGGCAAAACCGGCTAGCCTTGTTAAAGTAGAGTGGATGGAAAGGAGAGATCAACATGGGTAACTCTATTCAGGATAAATCCTCTCAAAAAGAATATATTAAAAATCGTATTGATTTATTAGTTGATGTTTTAGATTCTATAGATGCTGAAACAGCTGGGATTGAAGAGATCGACAGAATTATTGGAATGCTTGATGACTTAGAAGAAAAGTGCAAACAATTCCGTCACGATTGGGAAGAAAAATAAGCTGAAATCCGTTTCTTTATTAAAGAGACGGATTTTTTTGTTATAATAAAGACATTAAAATTGTGTACGCTTACAATAGCAAAGTTATAAAGGGGTAGTGAAGAGATGGAGAAATTTCAAGAAAGCATGTACAAGCTGATTGTTGAAACCTCAACTAAATTGCCAAAAGACGTTCGCCGTGCGATTCTTGCAGCAAAACTTAAAGAAAATGCAGGAACACGTGCTGCAATGTCTCTAGATACGATTACAGATAATATTTTAAAAGCGGATGAAAATGTTTCGCCAATCTGTCAGGACACAGGACTTCCTACATTTAAAATTAAAGTTCCAGTAGGCGTAAATCAGATTAAGATGAAAAAAGCGATTCGACAAGCGATTGCAGACGCAACAAAGGATACGAAGCTTCGTCCGAACTCTGTTGACTCCATCACAGGTGACAACAGCGGGGACAACCTTGGCGATGGTACGCCTGTTATAAAATTTGAACAATGGGAAGAAGACTATATTGATGCCCGCCTGATCTTAAAAGGAGGCGGCTGTGAGAATAAGAATATTCAATACAGTCTTCCTGCTGAGTTAGAAGGATTGGGACGTGCCGGACGTGACTTGGATGGCATTCGTAAATGTATCATGCATTCTGTTTACCAAGCACAAGGCCAAGGATGCAGTGCTGGATTTATCGGTGTAGGCATCGGTGGAGACCGAACTTCTGGGTACGAGTTAGCAAAAGAAATGCTTTTCCGTTCAGTTGATGATGTAAATCCGAATGAAAACCTTCGCAAGCTTGAAGAGTATGTGATGGAGAATGCGAATAAGCTTGGAATCGGTACGATGGGCTTTGGCGGTGAAACAACGCTGTTAGGCTGTAAGGTCGGCGTGATTAACCGTATTCCAGCAAGTTTCTTCGTTTCTGTAGCTTACAACTGCTGGGCATATCGCCGCTTAGGTGTGAAGTTGAATGCTGAGACAGGCGAAATCCAAGAATGGCTGTATACAGAAGGCGAAGAAGTGGATTTCAATAAGGCTGAAGAAGAAGCAGCTGCAGCTGTAGAACAGCAAGAAGAAAAAACAAGAAGCGTTACGTTGGAAGCGCCAATTACAGAAGAGCAAATCCGCGAACTGAAAGTAGGAGACGTTGTAACGATCAATGGTATGATGCATACCGGCCGTGATGCGATCCACAAGCACCTTATGGATAATCCGGCACCAATTGATCTTAACGGACAGATTATCTACCACTGTGGACCAGTTATGGCAAAAGACGCTGAAGGAAACTGGGTCGTAAAAGCGGCAGGACCGACTACAAGTATTCGTGAAGAACCTTATCAAGGCGATATCATGAAAAAGTTCGGAATCCGCGCGGTTATTGGCAAAGGCGGGATGGGTCCAAAAACGCTTGCTGCTCTTAAGGAACATGGCGGTGTTTATCTAAACGCTATCGGTGGTGCAGCGCAATATTATGCGGAGTGTATGGAAAAAGTTGAAGGTGTTGATCTAATGGAATTCGGTGTTCCGGAAGCGATGTGGCACATTCGCGTAAATGGATTTACAGCAGTTGTAACGATGGATTCACACGGAAACAGCCTTCATGAGCATGTTGAAAAGTCATCTTTACAAAAGCTGGAGCAGTTTAAAGATCCGGTTTTTAAATAAAATTTCTTATAAACCACAGTTCGCATGTTGAACTGTGGTTTTACCTTTTTTCAGAATCAGAAATTTCAAGTCAATAAATTTTTACGTAACTTTTCATGGGTGTCGAGAAATTTTATTACCTTCGGATGATACATGCTCGTCCAGCGGCACATAGTGCACGCTGGACGAGCGATTCTCAAGGTTTATGAGCGATTCTCAAGGTTTATGAGCGATTCTCAAGGTTTATGAGCGATTCTCAAGGTTTATGAGCGATTCTCAAGGTTTATGAGCGATTCTCAAGGTTTATGAGCGATTCTCAAGGTTTATGAGCGATTCTCAAGGTTTATGAGCGATTCTCAAGGTTTATGAGCGATTCTCAAGGTTTATGAGCGATTCTCAAGGTTTATGAGCGATTCTCAAGGTTTATGAGCGCCATGTCACACGCAACCCACAACAATACTTCCTTTATATCCCTAGCATGCTTTTCTGTTAATACTGCAAAATAAAGGTATAGGCTGTCGTTTGAAGGAGGAAGTAAGATGAGAATCAACCGGCTCCTGTGCCTAATATTGGTATCAATCATATTTTTTGCACAAACACATGTTATTTATGCTCAGCGAGGAGTATCTAATCAAAAACTTGAATGGTACTTTGAGAAAAAGGGAAAGAAAAGCCTCCTGTTACTGACGCTAGATATATGGAGCTCATTCATAAATACGATAGTCTTTTTATCGGAGATCCTGCCAAAAAAGACATCTATTTAACTTTTGATAATGGATACGAAAATGGTTATACCGATGATGTTTTGGATGTATTGAAAAGAAAGAAAGTACCTGCTGCCTTTTTTGTAACCGGACAATTTATGAAGACTCACCCTCACCTAATAAAACGAATGGCTGAAGAAGGGCATATTGTAGGGAACCACTCTTACCACCATCCAGACCTTACCCAAGTATCCGATGCTAGACTGAAAAATGAGCTTGAAAAAGTAAAACTAAGATACACTGAGCTAACCGGCAGAACGGACATGCACTATATTCGTCCTCCAAGAGGTGTATTTAGCGAAAGAACGATCATGCTCGCAAAACAAGAAGGCTATACACATGTGTTTTGGTCACTTGCTTTTTTAGATTGGGAAACAGATAAACAGCGTGGCTGGAAATATTCGTACAACCAGATCATGAAGCAGATTCACCCCGGCAGTATTATGCTGCTTCATACTGTCTCGAAAGATAACGCGGATGCGTTAGAGACAACGATAGAAGCTCTTCAAAAAAGAGGCTATACGTTCAAGAGCCTTGACGAATTAAAAATAAATAAAGCTGCGCCGCCTTTATTGTTTCAATGATTTGTGCCTTTGTTTATGACAAAGGTTTTTTTATGGTTTGCAAGTTATAAAAAAGCACAAGAGTAAAAAAACGCTTAAAATCTGACTCGACTGTGTAGACGAGAATAGAATTTAAGCGTCTTTTTAAAAATTTATTTTAGTACTTTCAGCTCCACATTATCTAAATAGATAGTGTGATTCCCAATAGGGATTGAGTACTTTTTCCAAAAAGGAATTTAAGTGCCATCGTATCTGTTGCTGAAGGAGTAAAAGTATAAGCGTAGTTTGTTTCTTCAGCTCCTACTTGTACTTTTTCATTAAAATATCTGTTGTATTGTGCGTTTTCAAGCGTCACTTCTATGTCGCGAGCAATTTCTGAACGTGCTGTAAAACGTAATTCATACTGAAGTCCTTCAACTAAAGCAAGTTTTCCTTGTTCAAGGAGGACACTCCAAGTTTCATTTCCTTCGTTACCAATGCTGATCTTTGCCTGTTCATTCTCACTCACAATACTCGCTCCTGCATCATAATGGATATAGCTGTTCCAGTGAGACAAGTCAGAACTAAAATCGCCATTTTTCAAAGGATTCATATCCACATTGTCGTAGTCAGGGATATTGGTTAATTTCTTTAAAACAATATCATCCAAATAAACATCTGCAGAATCTCCGCCTAAATAGAAGATCAACTGGCTGTTATAGTCAGAAGTTTCACCATTAAATGTGAACTTCATTTCGTATTGATCGCTTTTTTTGTTGAGCTTCGTCTTATAAGGAGTAATATACGATTTACTGCCATCCTCATTCAACAGCCCTATCTTAATAGCTCGGTCTTTATCTGCTCTGCCTTTAAAGGATAAGACATACTCATTGTCTTTGATTAATTGAACCCCTTTTTGGACAAGGTACTTATCCGTTGCCTCAGAGGAATGTCCTTTTAAATTCGCATGAAATTCACGAGATTCCTCACTAACAGTCGCTTTATCTTTCTTGTTATTTGATTCAAAACTCCAATACGTCATACGATCCATACTGCCTTGATCAAAGGTACCGTTATAAATATGATTGCCGTCTCGGAGAGGGGTTTTGAAGCGGCCTCATCAATGGGTTCATTTGTAACTTCTTCTACACGTACGTTGCCAATCCACACGGGAGCTGTCCCGTTATTTCCAAGATTGAATTCTAGGCGAGCAGCTATGTCGGTGTCAGCAAGCATATCAAATGTAAACGCATATGACTCAAGGCTGTTACTTAGCTTTATGGTTTCTTCGTTCGAATATTTGCTCCAGCCCCGATCAGCTCCTCCACCTGCTTTCACGACCATTTGACGATCAGCGGATGATTTTGCATCAAAACTAACTTTATATCTTCCGCTTTTACCAAGTGAAACATTTTGGATGGCTTGTACAGAGTGCACGAGGGAGCCTGGTGTAGTAGGTGAAATCTTAGCAAAATTCTTGTCATTGATTAGCTCAGTTTCTACAGAAGCTTGACCACCAAAATCAGGTAGAGTGACAAGGTTCCAGTACAAGTTATCTAATTTCTGCTCGTTCTGAGTGACGATTGTAAAAGGCTTTTCAAAGTTTCCATCATAGATTAAGTTGCCATCAGCTAATGGTTGTTTTGCATCTGCAGGCAATTCTACAGGCTGTGGTGTTGGCTCGACGGGATCACGATAATCTTGATTTTTTAAATCGTAAACACGGACGTAATCAATCTCCATTTGTTGAGGGAATGTTGTCGTTTCATCAGGGTCTCCATCAAACCATCCGCCTACTGCAAGGTTCATGATTAAGTAAAAGTTTTGATCAAATGGTGCTGGATATGCATATTTTATAGGATTGTTTTGATTCTTTGCGTACCATTCATTTTGGGTTTGATACAGGTTTCCATCGACAAACCATCTAATTTCACCTGGTTCCCATTCTACAGCATACGTATGCCACGTATTGATTCCCTGTCCTTCAGGCAGTTCATATTCTTTTCCTGTATAACGATTGTTTGGCCATGTTTCACCATAATGGATGGTACCAGCGACCACATTTGGTCTGCTTCCCCACGCTTCCATGATGTCAATTTCACCTGATGCGGCCCATCCGCCATATTTGTCTTTCTCAGGCAGCATCCAGACGGCTGGCCACAAACCCTTTCCAACAGGCAGTTTGGCTCTGACTTCGTATCGTCCATATGTTTGACTAAATAACCCTTTTGTTTTTAATTTGGCAGAAGTGTAATTATACGTTCCTGTATCATCTGTAGTCGTTTCTTTTTGAGCACGAATGACCAATTTACCGTCTTTTATAAAAGAGTTTTCTTCAGACTTCGTATAATATTGTTTTTCATTGTTTCCCCAACCCGGAGAGATAAGATTGCCTTCTTCGTCTTTAATCCAATTTCCGGTGTCATACGTCCATTTATCAGGATCGATAGCAGGTTTATTAAATTCATCCGACCAGGTGAGAGACCACTTAGGTTTGTGCTGCGTTTTATTTTTCACAGAATCATCAGCACCTTCTTTTGGAGAGGCGGAAACCCCGCTTGGCATAACCAATAAAGCACTCAATAACAAAGCACAGGTTTTTTTCAAAGAACATATCCTCCTTTAAATTTTGTTCTTACAATATTTACGAAAGCGGTTTCGTAAATATCAAAAAATAAAAAGCGGAAATTACGAAAGCGCTTTCGACATTGTCATTATACAGTGGTTAATTTTTCTATTCAACACCTTTTCGTATATTTATTAGATTTTTCTAAAAACTAACCTCTTAAATTTGAATGGATTGATGTTGGTAGAAGCGAGCTGTTTCGTCTACAATAAGGAAAGCAACTTTTAGCTAAGGAATGAGTGAAAAATATATGAAGAATAAAAAACAAGTAGATTCGATCATGAAAGTTGGCCAGACTATTCCTCTTTCCATCAAACGCCTTGGAATCAATGGTGAAGGAATAGGATTTCATCAACGACAGGTTGTATTTGTTCCTGGAGGGATTCCGGGAGAAGAAATATCGGTCATTATTACAAAAGTCTTTCCTAATCGAGCAGAAGCAAAAATTAAAAAAGTATTTAAAAAATCGAAGAACAGAGTGACACCGCCATGTCCAATCTATGAGACGTGCGGCGGATGTCAGATTCAGCACATGTCCTATCCTGCTCAGCTTAAAGAAAAACGGGATATTGTAGTTCAAGCTTTCGAACGATACACAAAGATTAATAAAGACAAACTGAATGTTGGAAAAACGATTGGAATGGACGAACCTTGGTCCTATCGAAATAAGTCTCAATTTCAAGTGGGCAAAATCGATGATACCGTAATTGCAGGACTTTACAGCAGCAATTCACACAAGTTAATCAACATTGATCACTGTCTCGTGCAGCATGAAGATACGAATATTGTGACAAATAAAGTGAAACAAATCATTCGTGATCTGAACCTATCAGTATATGACGAAAGAAAACAATCAGGCAGTATTCGTACGATTGTTGTAAGAACAGCTTTCCGTACTGATGAGATTCAGTTAGTCATCGTAACGGCATCAAATGAACTGCCGAAAAAAGACCTTTTTGTTGCCGAGATTAAGAAGAGACTTCCTCAAGTTACATCCTTTGTTCAGAACGTAAATGAAGAAAAAACATCTCTCATTTTTGGTGAGCAAACGGAAGGCGTGTACGGAAAAGATACGATCACCGAACATTTAGGGGACCTTCGTTTTGAACTGTCAGCACGTGCCTTTTTTCAATTAAATCCACAGCAAACGGTCAAACTTTATGACGAGGTAAAAAGACAGGCGAAACTTACTGGAGAAGAAAAAGTAGTAGATGCTTACTGCGGTTCAGGAACAATCGGCATGTGGCTTGCAAAACATGCTAAGGAAGTTAGAGGGATGGACATTATTAAAGAATCCATCTTAGATGCCAGAAAGAATGCAGAGAAACATAATATAACAAATGCACATTACGAAGCTGGGAAAGCTGAAAAACTGCTCCCAAAATGGTTAAAAGAAGGTTGGCAGCCTGATGTTGTGGTAGTAGATCCTCCGAGAACCGGTTGTGATCCTACATTCTTAGAAACGGTAATAAAAACAAAACCGAAAAGAATGGTTTACGTTTCATGCAATCCATCAACATTAGCAAAAGATGTCCACATGTTGATAAGTAACGGCTTTGAAGTTGAACAAATCACACCTGTGGATATGTTTCCTCAAACAGCTCAAATTGAGGCAGTTTGTACTTTAGTACTTAAATAATAGGGAAATACACGTTGCATACAAAAGCTTCAATGTTAAAACTATAAAAAATCAGAAGGTGGGAGTACTACATGAGAACTGAAAAAGAAAAGATGATAGAAGGCGAAATGTACCGACCAGATGATCAGCAACTCATGGACGAGCGTACTCGTGCAAGAAGGCTGACTAGAAAATATAATGCGACAACAGAAGAAGAATGGGATAAGAGAAGCCAAATAATGAAAGAGCTTTTTGGTTCAACGGGTAAGAATATAGGAGTTGAACCTAACTTTAGATGCGATTACGGCTATAACATTCATGTCGGGGAAAACTTCTTTGCTAACTTTGACTGCACCATCTTAGATGTTTGCGAAGTACGGTTTGGGGATAATTGCATGCTCGCGCCAGGCGTTCACATTTATACGGCTACTCATCCATTAGATCCAGCCGAACGTAATTCAGGTGCAGAATTTGGTAAACCTGTGGAAATTGGTGATAATGTTTGGCTTGGTGGAGGAGCAATAATTAATCCAGGTGTGAAGATTGGGGATAACGTAGTCGTCGCTTCTGGTGCGGTTGTAACAAAAAACGTTCCCGCCAATGTAGTAGTTGGAGGAAACCCTGCGAAAATTATTAAGACACTTGAAATCAAATAATAAATGTAAAGCTTAAAAAATTCAGAAATATACACACTATCCACATGCTTTTCCACAGAAAATGTGCATAACCTTTATGTTTTGCACAAATTTGCACACATTGGTTTCTTCGTGATAGAGAGTTATTCACAATATTCACAGAGGTGTGCATAACTTTATCCACATGTAAAAATTGTATAAAGATTTCTATATTAAAAAAAGACCTGCTATCACAGCAGGTCTTTTCGCACTTAGCGACGGCCGTTTTTCTGGCGTCGGTCAGCGGCTTGTGCACGTGCTTGTGCTTCAAGATCGTTTTGATCTGCCAATTCACTTGAGTACTCGACGTCAAGTCCTTTGGCTTGAGAAGCTTTAGCATTATTGTGCGATGGGGACTTTCTATTACGTTTTTCCACACAAATACCTCCTTAAAGATATCACGATGTTTGAAACGTAAATCAAAAGCTAGTGAGGAACTTGTCCTCACATATAGAATGTGCAGTTTTTAGGATTTTATTAAAGGAAGAATCATCCTTTTTACGAATAATCTTCGTTCGTCATTTCTTTTGATTCTGCCGTTGATTCTGCAGATTTTATTTCTTCCTTGTAGAGTATTTCTTGGGTTTTGGTTAAATTGTTATTTCTTTCTTTTGCTTCTTGCTTGCTGCTTTTCATAACATACCTCCTAATTAAAATAACACCACCCTCAAAAGTGAAGGTGGTGTTAGTATGTGCAGAGCACACGCACAAGTTACCTGTATTAAGCTTCCTTTAACTGTTCTTCGACAATTTCAAGAGGCTGTGTATGTGTACGAAGCTGATGCATGAGATAGTTATCTTTTTCGATCTGATATAAGTTGTAAATATCTTGGCCTTGATTAAGCTGATCGTAAATATCTTTTCTTGTTTCGTTGGCAAGCGTTACGTAAGGAATTTTTTCAGCCGCTTTCTGTGACCGGACATTTACTTTACGAATACGCATAAAAACAGTGTGGATATCTTTTTCATAAAACAACTCAGAAAAGAAGGCTTCTTTTGCTAAAGAATTATAACCTTTTCCAAAGTAAGGCTGACCAATCCACGTTCCAAGAAAGCCATAGCCATCTTGAACATCGAATAGATTAATGGTGCCGATTGGATTTTGCCACTCATCCAATATCGTTCTGGAGATAATCTTTCCTTGTTCTTCTTCCTCTAGCGTTTGCTTCGTAAGGAACATGAATTCCTCAAATGAAGCAGCTTTTTGGCGTACAAAAGGGAAGACTTCTGGGTGCACCATTAAATTGTAAAGAACATGACTCTCCGTTAAATCACGCTTTTTCAACAATTTAATCCCTCCTAGAGGGCAGAAGTATCCCCACCCTCGAATTAAGAATAAAAATTAATTCGGGGTGGGAATCGAACCCACTAGGACCAGTCAAAGCTGGTGGCGCACCAATTGCCTTCCCTTGCTCAATATTTAATTTATGGAAATAATTTTTGGTTTCGTTATAGAGCGACTTTTAAAATGTTCCGGATTCGCATAATCCGCATGTTGCTCTTCTTGTATCATAAGACATTTTTTTAAAAAGAAAATAGTTATTTTGTAGATTTTTTGTAAATAATTTCTCCATCGATCATCGTCATTACAGGGGTCGCAGAAAAGTGGAACGGATGCTCGGTCCAGAGGGATAAATCAGCATCTTTTCCTGGCTCAATACTGCCCACACGATCATCAACTCCAAGGTTTCTAGCAGGTGCAATCGTAATTCCTTCAAGAGCTTTTTCTCGCTCAATCCTTCACGGACAGCAATGGCTGCACAAACATTTAGATATTGAATAGGAACGTATGGGTGATCGGTTGTTATCGAAACTTCAACATTATTTTCAGATAGTATGCGATACGTGTCCCATGTTTTGTTCTTTAGTTCGATCTTTGATTTTCGAGTTAAAGTTGGTCCAACACTCACTTTTAAGTTTAAATCTTTGAAGGCATCAGCGATCAGATGGCCTTCTGTACAATGTTCAATACGAAAATCTAGGTTGAATTCTTCCGCAAAACGAATAGCAGAAAGAATATCGTCAGAGCGATGCGCATGGATACGAACGGGTATTTCACGGTTTAATGCAGCTGCGATCGGTGCGACACGCAGATTATCTTGATATGCTGAGTCTTTTGCTTGATAAAAGGCCTCACGGAGCATCCCCATAATACCCATTCGGGTGATGGAATCATTATGACGGCCGCTATGAATGCGTTTTGGATTTTCTCCAAGTGCGATTTTCAGACCGGCTGTTTCCTTAATAATCATTTTTCGAATGTCATTACCATGTGTTTTGATAACAGAAGTCGTTCCACCGATCACATTAGCACTTCCCGGCATAATGTGCGCGGTAGTTACACCGAAACGAACAGCATCTTTAAAGGCGATATCGAGCGGATGACAGCCATCAATGGCACGAATATGAGGGGTCAGCACTTCATGGGTTTCATTTGCATCGTTACCAGCCCAACCTGTACCTTCATCATAAAGTCCTAAGTGAGTATGTACATCAATGAAGCCAGGCAGAAGATGAAGGTTTTCAGCTGAGATCACTTCCATTTCAGATGTGGGTTCTATATGATTTTCTACAGCTAGAATCTTGCCGTTTTCTACAAGTACATCTCCTTGCTGAAGCTCTTTGCTTGTAATGGGATAGACTTTTGCTTTTTGGATTAATATTTTCATTATGTGTCACCTGATAAATTATTTTTATTATCATTGTAACAAATCATGTAAAGCCCCTTGAGATGAGGATAACTAAATTGAAAGCCATTGTTCAGTGCTTTTTCTGGAAGCACTTGCTGTCCTTTTAAAATCAACATGCTCATTTCTCCGAATATGAGCTTGAAGGCAATGGAGGGAGCCGGAAGCCAATGTGGACGGTGCATGACGTCACCAGTCACTTGACCAAACTCTTTCATCGTAACTGGTTGTGGAGCAGTTACATTCACAGGCCCCCAATATTGCTCGTTCTCGATGGATTCTTTAATGAGTTTTGCAAGATCTTCAACATGAACCCATGAAACCCACTGGTCACCTGAGCCGACTGTACCACCTGCAAAAAAACGATAGGGAAGACTTAACTGTGGAAGTACTCCACCATCCCTTCCTAAAACGAGCCCGAATCTTGTAAATACCGTTCTGCAGCCAAGGCTCTCTGCGCCTTTTGCTTTTGTTTCCCACGCTTTAACCACTTCAGCTAAAAATCCGAGCCATGACTTTCGGAGTTTTCTGTAAATACTTTTGTTTCTGATGTTCCGTAATAACCAATCGCAGATGCGTTCACCCAAACATTAGGTTTTTTCGGCATCTTTTCCAACGATGTTTAAAAGTTCTTCGGTTACTTTTAAACGGCTGTTTAATATCGCTTTTTTCTTTTCGTCTGTCCATCTCCCATTAATGGATTCTCCCGCAAGGTTAACAACAGCATCGATTTGTGGGAGTTCTGGTTCTTTATCGCCCATCCATTGCACAAACTTAACTCCTTGCTCATGAGACTGTTTATCGCTTCTTGTCAGGATATAAACTTCATTTCCGTCCTCTATAAGTTGTTTTGTTAAAGCACTTCCCACAAAGCCTGTGCCGCCAGTGATTAAGATTCTTTTCAAAAAAATCCACCTCTTTCCATTATATTTATTTAAAAATTAAGAATATTTGTTATAATTCATCTTGTACATATTATATTACCACTATTGAGGAGGAAAGAAGGCTTATGGAGCTTCAGAGAAATGTGCCGGCAAAAAAGAAGAACCCATTTTTGAAAGCGCTATTATGGATTGGAATTGCTTTAGCTGGGGGATTGCCCTTTCAATCATCGCGCTCCAAAGGGACGAAAAAATTAATGCGATTTGGTTTGTTGTTGCTTCATTGTGTACGTATGCTATTGCTTATCGTTTTTATGCAAGATTTATAGCTACAAAAATTTTCAGTCTTAACAAAAACAATGCTACACCTGCTGAAAGATACGCGGATGGTAAAGACTATGTTCCTACAAACAAATGGGTTTTGTATGGTCATCATTTTGCAGCGATTGCGGGTGCAGGTCCACTTGTAGGTCCAACACTAGCTGCTCAAATGGGTTATTTGCCTGGTACCATTTGGATTATAGTCGGAGCCGTTCTTGCTGGAGCTGTACAAGACTTTGTTATTTTAATTATTTCCATGAGACGCAGAGGGAAATCAATTGGCCAGATTGCAAAAGAAGAAATTGGACCAGTTGGTGGGATTCTAGCACTTATCGGTGTTTTTGCTATTATGATCATTTTAATTGCAGTACTTGCATTAGTTGTTGTTAATGCGCTTAAGTCCAGCCCATGGGGTACTTATACGATTGCAATGACCATTCCAATTGCACTTTTTATGGGTGTATATATGCGTTATTTACGACCAGGAAGAGTAGGGGAAGCGTCCATTATTGGTTTTGTTTTGTTGGTGTTCGCTCTAATCAGCGGTCAATGGGTAGCTGATTCTCCAACACTTGCACCTCTTTTCACATTTGACGGTGAAACATTGGCTTACATGCTGATTGTTTATGGCTTCTTAGCCTCCGTACTTCCTGTTTGGATGCTTCTAGCACCGAGAGATTATTTAAGTACGTTCTTAAAAGTTGGGGTAATCGGAATGATGGCATTAGGTATTCTAATTGTAATGCCTGAGATTCAAATGCCTGCTCTTACAAAATTTATTGATGGAACAGGACCTGTATTTGCAGGTAATCTATTTCCGTTTTTGTTTATCACTATAGCTTGTGGAGCCATCTCTGGTTTCCATGCACTGATCTCTTCAGGAACATCTCCTAAATTAATAGCAAATGAACAACATGCACCTATGATTGGTTATGCTGGAATGCTTACAGAATCATTTGTTGCGATTATGGCTATGGTAGCGGCAACCCTTTTAACTCCGGGTATTTATTTTGCAATTAACTCACCAGGGGCAGCAATAGGTACTGATGTTGCGACAGCTGCAACGACTATATCTTCTTGGGGATTCACAGTATCAGCTGACGAGATCAATGAACTTGCTAAAAATGTGGATGAAGAATCTATTCTTTCACGAACAGGAGGAGCACCATCACTAGCAGTAGGGATTGCACAAATTTTCTCGCAAGTAATCGGAGGTCCTCAATTGATGGCATTCTGGTACCACTTTGCGATACTTTTTGAGGCAGTTTTCATATTGACAACCATTGACGCGGGTACACGTGTCGGGCGGTTTATGCTTCAGGATCTTCTAGGCCAAGTATTCAAACCTCTTAGGAAAACAGACTCGATGCCCGCTGTTTATTTCACTAGTGCACTTGTAGTTGCTGGATGGGGTTACTTCTTAGTAGTTGGGGTCACAGATCCACTTGGAGGAATCAATACTTTGTGGCCGCTGTTTGGTATCGTTAACCAGATGCTGGCTGCTATTGCTCTTATTGTTGCAACAACTGTCATTTTGAAGATGGGCAAAAAGAAGTTTGTGTGGGTTACGTTAGTGCCTCTTGCTTGGTTAATGATCGTAACGTTCTCAGCTGCATGGCAAAAGATCTTCTCTGAAATTCCGAAAATAGGTTTCTTAAAACAAGCAGAGGTAATGAAGGAAGCAGTAGCGAGCGGTAATTTACCACCTACCGTTCCGTCTATAGAAGCAGCTGAAAAGCTAGTCTTTAATAATACGCTGAACGCTTACTTAACGGCCATCTTTATGCTTCTTATCTTAGGTGTACTCATTGATGCGATGAGAATCTGGTACAAAGCCATCAAGAGTGAAAAACCTTTGGAAACCGTTGAAGAGCCGTTTGTACAAACAAAGTTGGGTGATGTTTCGTGAGTTTTAAAGCAGCTTGGGAATGGGTAAGAAGTATCTTTCAAGTGATTTTATATATTGGAAAGGGAATTTCAAATTTGCCTGATTATCAAGCTTATGTAAGACATCTAAAAGAAAAACATCCTGATCGGACACCTCCTACTGAAAAAGAGTTTTTTGCAGAATTGCTTGAGAATAAATACGGTGCAAATGCAAAACGATGTTGATAATTCAAAAACAAGTGCAGGTTGCACTTTCAGCAGGAAACATCCTCTTAATTAGAAGAGGGTGTTTTCTTTTTTATGTAGGAAATGATAAAACACAATATTTTGCTCGCTTTAAGCTCGTTTTATGATGGCTGTGCGAAATTTATGTTTGTTCGGTGAGGTTTATGCTCGTTCGGCGGGATTTATTACCCGCCGGACGAGCGCCATACGCAAAATACGAGCGCCATACGCAAAATACGAGCGCCATACGCAAAATACGAGCGCCATACGCAAAATACGAGCGCCATCGATTTTCGTATCCCCGTATTAGTGGAGGTCAATTTTCGTTTTGTTTCATTCGTTTGAAACAAGCAACTATGGTAAACTAAAGTGTGAAAGAAGGTGGGTAGATGGCTGTCATAACAAGGATTTCTGCTCAGCAAAAAAACGATGAACGATTTAATATTTTTATACAAAAAGGCACAAAGGAAGAGTTTGCGTTTAGCGTAGACGCTGATGTTTTAATAAAGTTTCAGCTTCAAAAAGGAATGGAGATCGATGAAAAGGAATGGGAAGAGATCATTGAAGAGGACTCATACCGAAAAGCCTTTAACAAAGCTCTTCATTACCTATCCTTTCGAATGAGAACAGCTCATGAGATTGCCGTGTATTTAGAAAAAAGAGGTACCTCAGCAAACGATCAAGAGGGTACTTGAGAAGCTGGCAGAATACGATTTTGTGAATGATAAAACCTTTGCCAATTCTCTTGTTAAAAGCCGCATGAATACGTCTTTTAAAGGGCCTGGAATGATTCGGCAAGAGCTTAAGAAAAAGGGGATCAGTGAGAGCCATACTGAAGAGGCGCTGAATCAGTTTAGTTTTGATGAACAGCTTGAAGCAAGTGTGAAGTTCATTCAAAAACAATTTTCGAGCAGAGCCAAGCGTTCTGAAAAAGAGCAAAAACAGAGGATCGCTCAGCAGCTTCAGCAAAAAGGATTTATGTGGGAAGTGATTGAATTGGCCTTTCAAGAAGCTAAAATCAGTCAATCTGTTGAAGATGAAAAAGAAGCCTTGCTCACTCACGCTCGAAAAGCTCACCAAAAATACAAAAAGTATAGTGGGTACGAGTACGAGTCGCGCATGAAACGATTCTTATATAGCAAAGGCTTCGATTCTGATGTTATTTCTGAACTGCTGAGCGGGGACGAGCTTAACGATCTATAAAGATTTCACTTCGATTGTCGTCTTGTTCAACAATTAGTTCTGCAACCTTTTCAGGGGATTTTAAACGTGATCGGTCACTGATATGATCGGACTCGTCCCAAAACGGTGTATCCATTCCGCCCATGTAGACAGCGGTTGGATAGATGCCAGAACCATCCCATTCTTTAACAAGGCTCTCAGTAAATCCTCTTACAGCAAACTTAGAAGCACAATAAACAGATTCATTTACTTTACCGCGTAAGCCAGCAGTAGAAATAATGTTCATTACCTTGCCATAACCCTGCTGTTCGAAAAGGGGATATGCCGCTTTTGTTGGATAAATCGTACCATACACGTTTGTCTCCATCATTTGTCGGATGTCGCTTTCAGATAACTCGTTAAGAGGCTGGAAAACACCCATACCGGCGTTGTTGATTAATAAATGGACGTCTTCATTGTCAAAAATGGATTGAAGCACTGATTGTATCTGTTCATAATGGGTTACATCACAAACTTTGTACGATACGGTGTTTTCACTGCTGGTTGAAAAGGTTTGTACTGCTTGTTCTAATTTTGTTTCTGTGCGGCCGATGAGGCACACGTTGAAGTTTTTATAATATTGATGGGCTAACGCAAGTCCGAGGCCTGAACCGCCGCCCGTAATAATTACAGTTTTGTTCAAAGTTATCACTCCTATGTAGTTAAATCACAAGCATTTATAGGGTACAGAAAAGAAGGGAAGTATTCAAATGGAAAAAAGGTTCAGCGAGATGACAGAAGCTGAAATTAAAGGCGAAATTGCTTCGCTGCGAGCAAAAGCACAAAAAGCCGAACAAATGGGCATGGTAAGTGAGTACGCTGTTCATGAACGCAAGATCGCGATGGCAAAATGCTATCTAATGGATCCTTCATCGATTGAGAGCGGAAAAGAATACGGCATTCAGGGAGACCCGGGTTCAATTTTTTCCGTGCTGTACTTAAATGGTATTTTTGCCTGGGGCTACAAAAATAAACAGAGTACTTTAGAAGCTTTGCCGATTTCGGTACTTGAAGCTTAAATGTGCAATGTTGCTTTAGAAAGCAGTTGATTTCCGCTCCAGGATGCTCGCTTTCCGCGGGGCAGACGGTGAGCCCCTTGCCGCTTTGCGCCGTTAAGGGTCTCACCTGACCGCTTGTCCCGCAGGAGTCTCGCATCCTTATGCTCCAATCAACTTGCAAAGAGGAATCCTGTTTTCTGTTACAGGATGCTTGCTTTCAAAAGTCTGTGTAGGTGTATTTGTAAATTAAAGGTCACCACATCAGTTTACTAAAAAACATAAATAAAGAAGCGATATCAAGACCGCTTCTTTATTCGTCACTATGAACGCTTACGTGTTTGAATTTCAAGCACATAGTTATTTAATGCTTGCTGGGTTTCCCCATTCACTTGGTTATACGCATGCTTCGAGTTGGCACGCGGTGAGTGAAAGGGGTCAGAATACTTACCGTTAAATCGCGTTGATGAGAAGTAGTCTTTCTTGTTCAACTGATTCACCCCCAGAATGAAATTCATAACCGCAAGAGTTACTGATCATCTCGGTGTTGATTGGATAAAAACATTCGCTCCTGCGGATGGTCACGAATGGATCCATCTGGCCGTTTAGAAGAGAATTCTTCTTTTGATCTCGGCTCACCTGAGAAGGAGATCCGATTAGGGAAGTTTTTCGATTTGTTTCGCATGTGTATTACCTCCTTTATATCGGTTCTCAACTAGTATGAAACGTGACAGAACCCTTTATGTGACGGGACTTTCTTTAAAAATTGGATAAGGAGGGAGAATAATGGAAGAGCGTTTTGACAGATTAGCTAAACAACTGCAAAAAATGAACCCTACCCTTAGTTATCAGGAAGCAAGGGAATGGGTGGAAGGATTATGGGAAGATTTTGAGTCCACTCGTGCAAAAGCGGGATGGGAGTATGAAGGGCAAGAGGTAACCGAGAAAATGGTAACACAGCTCATTACTTCCTATGGACACAAATTGCATGAGTATTTTTCCAGCAATCCAAAATTTCAGCGATTCATTAAAAAAGACGGGCCTATTCATTAAGCCCGTCTCTTCATTATTCATTATTGTTAATTAGGTCAAGCGGAGAAAACTCCATCTTCTTTTTCAGGCGGTCTTCAGAATACACCCAACCAGTAAAGGAGGTTATGATGTTGAGGTTCTCATCCAGCTGAACCATTGCGACAAAAGGATAATGCCCTTTGCTTCTGTACCGTAAATCAATAAACTGAACCAAATGACCATGATCGTTCTTTTCGATTTCCCATCTGTGTACAGGAGAGAAGGAAAGAAAGGCGGATATGTTCTTATCCTTTTTTGCTGCCTCAATCAGTTTTGATTTTGGAACGGGCAGACGGTCAAATGTATCCCAGACGGTCACTTTACCGTTTTTTAGTCCCGCTACAAAAAACTCGTGCTTGGATTTGATAGCAAGATGATATTGACCCCATCGAATGGTGGGACTTGCGTAAATCTCTTCTGCTTCTGGTATTTTTTAGAACAATCGTGTTCACTCGCTGTCTGGCAAAGATCCGTATAATGTAGTAACAAACGAGTATTACGTACACGGCTAAAAACGTGTAGCCAGGATCAACACCAACATACCAGAGCAGCAGACCTGCTATATGCAGGAAGAAGATGAATGGATCAAAGATGCTGATTACGCCGAGAGCAATCCATTTCTTTGAAACAGGGTACAGTGCTTGAGTGCCGTATGCATTGAATATATCGACAAACACATGCAGAAAAACAGCGATTGCCGTCCATAATAAAAGCTTTCCGTTATCTGCTTCTGGAACAAATAAAGAGATTGCACCAAATAGCAAAAGTGGCCAAATAACAAGCGCAGGCAATGAGTGTGTAAGACCTCTATGGTTGCGGATATAAACCGCATTATTTTTTAATTTTAATACCGTATCAAAGTCTGGGGCTTGGGAACCGATTAGTGTCCCGGCAAGAATAGCTTGGGATGTCGCTGGATCATTTGCAATCGCAGGATCGAGCATCGCCAATCCACCTAATCCCAGCCCCATCACAATATGTGTGCCTGTATCCAAGGCGATCACCTCCTATGTAGGAATGGAGTGAAATAGAATGTTAACTATTTTTATGGAGTATAAAGTAAGTCCGGATACCATTCAATTGTATGAGACGCAAATGCCTTCTGTGATAAAAGAACTTAAAGTGTGCGGTGCGTCAAATATCCAGTGGTATAGGGCGGCAGATCAGCCTTCACTGTATGTTGAATGTTTCCAAGTTAAGAATCAAACCACGTATGATACCATTAAGAAAAATCGAACGTCGTTACAGCATCCTGTTTTTTCAAGACTTAACGAGTGTGTGACAGGTGGAGTAGAGAAAATCCATTGCTGGGCGTTTGAAAAGCTGAACGCAAAGGAAGATTTATAAATTGAACACAACAAGTAATAGTATATTTTCCCTCGATGCTTCATATGTGAAACAATTTCAAGACCATTTGTTAACATGGTACAACGAAAACAAACGAATTTTACCATGGAGAGAAAACCAGGATCCGTACCGTGTATGGGTTTCAGAGATCATGCTGCAGCAAACAAGAGTAGATACGGTAATTCCCTACTTCGAGCGATTCACTGAATTGTTCCCAACCCTTCAAGATCTTGCTTATGCAGACGAAGAAAAAGTTTTGAAAGCTTGGGAGGGTCTAGGTTATTATTCCCGAGTTCGAAACTTACAAACCGCCGTAAAAGAAGTATGCGAAACTTATGGAGGAAAAGTACCTGATACACCAAAAGAGATTGCCGGTTTAAAGGGTGTCGGACCTTATACAGCAGGAGCGGTTTTAAGTATTGCGTATGGTGTGCCAGAACCTGCTGTTGACGGAAATGTTATGCGGGTTTTATCCCGAATTTTGCTCATTGAAGAAGATATCAGCAAACCAAAAACCCGTGTTACTTTTGAAAAGGCAGTGAGAGAGTTGATATCACACGAAGATCCTTCTTCTTTTAACCAAGGTTTAATGGAATTAGGCGCTCTGATCTGTACACCAAAATCACCAGCATGTTTGCTGTGTCCGATGAGAGAACTGTGTCGAGGCTTCGAATGTGGAAGGCAGAGAGAACTTCCGGTTAAGCTGGGAAAAACAAAGGTAAGAAAAGCGAAGATGACAGCAGGAATTTTGCTGAGTGATGATGGACGTTTGCTGATTCACAAAAGACCATCTGAAGGACTTCTCGCCAACATGTGGGAATTTCCAAACACAGAGTATGTTGGTGAAAACAAACATGCAGAGATTTCTGCCCTCGAAAGTTATGTGGAAGAACAGGTAAATTGTGAAGTGAAAGCTGAAGAAAAAGCGGGTTACATTGAGCATGTTTTTTCTCATCTGAAGTGGGAAATACAAATTTGGCAAGGGAAGGTTAAGAGTGGGGAAGAAGCCAAAACACTGCCGGCTGATTGGAAATGGGTCAGTGTGGACGAGCTAGACGCGTATCCGTTCCCTGTCTCTCACCAAAAAATTATTCGGCTCATAAAGGAGGCGTTAATCGTATGAATTTAGAACTTGAAGGAAAAGCGGTACTCGTAACAGGCGGTTCAAAAGGAATTGGTCAAGGAATCGCTTATGCTTTTTGAGTGAAGGTGCAAAAGTAGGGATCGTCGAGTCGTGACTTGGCTGATCTGGAATCAGCCCAAAAAGAGGGTATTGAGATTTTTCAAGGTGACGTAACAAACGCAGACGATCGTGAGCGAATGATGAAAGAATTTTTAGGTGAGTTTGGCACAATCGATATTTTGGTTAATAATGCAGGCGGAAGCAACGGATCTTCTGTTATGGAGACGAGCATGGAACAGTTTGAAGACGCTATGCATCTGAATTTTTTATCGGCTGTTGATTTGAGCAAGAAAGCCGCCTCGGTAATGAGCGGGAATATAGATGGTGGAGCCATTATTAACATTTCGTCTATTTTTGGCCGAGAATCTGGCGGTAAGCCTACGTACAATGCGAGTAAGGCAGCCATGATTTCCTTTACGAAATCATTTGGCGACGAGATGATTAAGAAGGGGATACGTGTGAACGGCGTTGCTCCAGGATCTATTTTGCATGAAACAGGAAACTGGAAAAAAGATTGGAACAAGATCCAGATAAAATCAATTCATTTGTGGAAGAGCATATTTCCGCTGGACGATTCGGAACAGTGGAAGAAGTGGCCAATGTAGTTGTGTTTTTGGCATCTAAGAAGGCATCTTGGGTCGTTGGGAGCACGTTAAACGTGGATGGCGGCCAGTCTTATAGCAATTTTTAATGGATATGAAGGAAAAACAAGCCCCAGCGAAGCGCTGAGGCTTGTTTTTATGCTCGCCCGGAAGTTTATGCTCGTCCAGCGGCTTATTTTGCACGCTGGACGAGCGATTCCCAAGGTTTATGAGCGATTCCCAAGGTTTATGAGCGATTCCCAAGGTTTATGAGCGATTCCCAAGGTTTATGAGCGATTCCCAAGGTTTATGAGCGATTCCCAAGGTTTATGAGCGATTCCCAAGGTTTATGAGCGATTCCCAAGGTTTATGAGCGATTCCCAAGGTTTATGAGCGATTCTCAAGATTTATGAGCGATTCTCAAGATTTACGAGCGACGACCCAGCAGCATTAACCTAAAAGCTTCAGATAACAAAAATCTCTAGCGCTCTCAGTATTCAAGATTAGTCGTACTTAACTTCAGTCCCGTGCGTCCAATCGGCTTCGTTCCGCTTCAATCCGCCGCGAGCTTCTATTTCCTTGATGATTTCTCTATGCATGCTTGTTCCTTCCTCGTTTAAATAAGGAGCCATCTGCTGCAAGGAGTGATGAAAATACGCGAGTTCCGCGTCCTTCCAATCGTTCTTGCTCGTCATACTGAGTTCGGTCATATCTCTTCCTACATACATTTGCTATCCCTCCTTAAAATAGTGTAATCATTCATTTATCCCCCATATTTAAAGGTTTTAATACTGGAAATATATATTAAAAAAATTACTTATAAAATTCGATTAGCCCGGGTAAATTATATTTCGTGGAGGTGAAAAACATGGACAAACAACAACAACAAAAACAACAACAGCAACAACAAGCTCGTCAGAAGCAACAAAACGCTCAACAACAAGCTGGTCAATCTTACGGGACTGAGTATGCTAGCGAAACTGACGCACAACACGTTCGTCAGCAAAACCAACAGTCTCAACAAGGTAAGAACCAACAACAAAAATAACCTCTATCCAGGAATGCTCCCTAATCACTAGGGAGCATTTTTTGGTTTTTCACCATTTTCATTCAACTTCTTCATTTTCGCCCCCAATTTATTACATACGTTTTCTATATATATCCGATGGGAATACTAGTGACGAGTGGAATTATTTGAAAAAAGGCGCTTTATTTTTAAAAACAGGGACAAGTACATTTCCAAACTATTCTTAAAACGATATAATAAAGAAGAGAAAAAAGCGTGTGTTTTGTAAGAAAGTAATGATCGGGAATGAAAACATTGAAAAAATTGAAGAACGAGGTTTATGAATGAAGCTGGTGAATTACCGACAAATGGTTATAAAGGAAGGAGATTTACAACTCAATAGGTAACATTAGCTTCCGGAACTCGGGCAGAAAGGAGAGAGAGATGAGTTTTCCTGCAACCGGAAGTATAATCAACATTCAAAGCTACAAACATAACGGCTATCTACATCGAAATTGGGAAGATACTGTTATTTTGAAAGGTACTCCTAGTCAGGTGATATGCGGTAACGACCGGATCCTTGTTACCGAATCTGATGGCCGTCAATGGCGGACGAGAGAACCTGCTATTTGCTACTTTAACGCGAAGCAATGGTTTAATGTGATCGGTATGATTAGAGAAGACGGAATCTATTATTACTGCAACTTGGGGTCACCATTTATGTGGGACAAGGAAGCATTGAAGTATATTGATTATGATCTTGATATAAAAGTTTTTCCAGATGGGACTTATATCTTATTAGATGAAGACGAGTATGAACTTCACAAAAGAATGATGAGGTATCCGAGTCAGCTTGATGCTATCATTAAAAAAATCTTCAAGAATTAATCTTGATGGTTACACAAAAAAAGGGACCATTTGAACCTGGATTTGTTGAACAATGGTATGAAAGATATTTAGAATTCCGTTAAAAAGGAAAACCTGTTGAAGAGTCAGCAGGTTATCCTTTTTTAAGTAAGGTTAACTTGGCGCTCTGCCAAGTTTTCTTTTTATGAACGAAAGAATGGTGTGATTGAAATGGATAGTATTAAACGTTATTTAATTTTTGTAAAACCTTACAAATGGCAAATTTTCTGGACCATCTTAATTGGGCTAGCTAAGTTTGGAATCCCATTATTAACGCCTCTCATTTTAAAATACGTGGTGGACGATATCATCCAAGTATCCATACCCTTGGATGAAAAGTTAAACAAACTGTATTGGCTGATGGGTGGCGCAGCGCTCATATTTGTTGTGCTGCGGCCTCCTATTGAATATTGGAGACAATACTATGCGCAATGGGTTGGTACAAAGGTTTTATATGACATTCGCGACAAGATGTTCGATCACATTCAGCGCTTAAGTTTGCGTTTTTACTCTAACAACAAATCGGGTGAGATTATCTCAAGAGTGATTCATGATGTTGAGCAAACAAAGACATTTGTCATTACGGGTCTAATGAATGTTTGGTTGGATATGGCGACGATTATTATCGCGGTTGCTATCATGTTTTCTATGGATTTCTGGCTGACGATCGTGGCATTATCCATGCTGCCGGTCTATGCGTTTTCAGTAAAATTTTTCTACGCTCGTCTACGGCAATTAACAAAAGATCGCTCGCAGGCACTGGCTGAAGTCCAAGGTCACCTGCATGAGCGTGTTCAAGGGATGTCTGTTATTCGAAGTTTTGCACTCGAAGATCATGAGCAAGTTCAATTTGATAAGCGAAATCGAAATTTCTTAGATCGAGCGATGGATCATACGAAATGGAACGCAAAAACGTTTTCTGTTGTAAATACTGTAACCGATATTGCTCCTCTGCTTGTTATTGGATTTGCTGCGTACCAAGGAATACAAGGAAATATTACAATAGGAGCACTAGTCGCCTTCGTTGCCTATATGGACAGGTTGTACAATCCACTTAGAAGGCTTGTCAACTCATCTACAACATTGACACAATCGATTGCTTCTATGGACCGGATGTTCGAATTTTTAGATGAATCGTATGATATTGAGGACTCACCAAATGCGAAACCGTTAAAGTCGGTAAAAGGTGCGTTAGAATTTGAAGATGTTTCATTCACCTACAACGAGGAAGAAGCAGATGTATTACATAATGTTTCCTTATCCGTCACACCAGGTGAAACCATCGCTTTAGTTGGTATGAGCGGAGGCGGTAAGTCTTCGTTGATCAGTTTGGTTCCGCGTTTTTATGATGTTACAGAAGGAAGCATCAAGCTCGATGGAACAGATATACGAGATTTTCAAGTTCGGACGTTAAGAGATAATATAGGTATGGTACTTCAAGATAATATTCTGTTTAGTGAATCAGTTCGAGCGAATATTCTTATGGGGAACCCAGATGCCTCTGATGAGGAAATGATCTCAGCTGCAAAGGCGGCCAATGCACATGAATTCATTATGAATCTGCCTGATGGCTATGACACAAAGATTGGTGAGCGTGGAGTCAAACTTTCTGGCGGTCAGAAACAGCGCGTTGCTATATCACGTGTCTTTCTAAAAAATCCACCGATCCTGATTTTAGATGAAGCGACGTCTGCATTGGACCTTGAAAGTGAACATCTGATTCAAGAAGCTCTAGAAAAACTTGCGAAAGATCGGACAACCTTCATAGTGGCGCATCGTCTTTCCACCATTACTCACGCTGATCGCATTATCGTAATCGATCATGGAAGAATTGTAGAGATCGGCAATCATAAAGAATTGATGGAAAAACAAGGGCCTTACTACGATTTATTTACGGTTCAACAATTAGTATAAAAAAGCAGAAAAGGTCGGCAGATGCCGGTCTTTTTTTATGTGTGTATAAAATTCTGTTTTGAATGGAAATCAGGGGTACTTAGGCTAAGAAAACGGGCTGGCAATACACAGCTGTGAGGAGCGTTTGCTGTTCATTCGTTGAAAGGAAGTAGTATTCCTTGCTCCTATCTTTATAGAACAAAAGACCTACAACAGAAGACGTATTTGTCGAACATTCTGAAAATTAAATATTGTCAAAATGTCAGAGTAGTGTCATAATTCTCAACAGAGAAGTAATATTCTAGGAAATTTGACAGCTTAGAGAAGGGAGTGAGATCTCATGGGAAATCCTGTTTTAGAAGTTAAGAACTTAAAAACTTCTTTCCTTACAGATGATGGAGCTATTCCGGCAGTGGACGGTGTCGATTTCCACATCAATCCTGGTGAAGTACTAGGTATTGTGGGGGAGTCTGGCTGTGGGAAGAGTGTTACATCACTATCTGTAATGGGACTAGTACCTACCCCGCCTGGGAAGATCGAAGGAGAGATTCTCTTTAAAGGTGAAAATCTTGCTTCTGCACCAGAAAAAAGAATGCGGCAAATAAGAGGCAATGAGATCGGAATGATTTTTCAGGAGCCGATGACAAGCTTGAATCCAGTTATAACAATTGGAGACCAGCTTATTGAATCACTGCGCATACATAGAAAATGGTCAAAAAAAGAAGCGATGGGTAAAGCCATTGAAATGCTCAAACTAGTCGGGCTTCCACGAGCAGAAGAGCTTGTAAGAGAATATCCGCATCAGTTATCAGGAGGGATGCGTCAGCGTGTCATGATCGCGATGGCCATGATTTGCGATCCGAAACTTCTGATAGCGGACGAGCCTACAACCGCTCTTGATGTTACGATTCAAGCTCAAATTTTAGATCTAATGAAACGATTAAACAAAGAAACTGACACCGCTATCATGATGATTACTCATGATTTGGGCGTCGTTGCTGAAATGTGTGAACGTGTCGTTGTTATGTATGCCGGAAAAGTAGTAGAAGAGGGTGAGGTTAAAACCATCTTCCAAAATCCGAAGCATCCATACACGGTTGGATTAATTAAATCAGTACCAGACATGAGAGAGAAGGTAGGAAGATTATATTCCATACCTGGAAACGTACCGAAACCGGGTTCGATTACAACTGGATGCTCTTTTGCACCGCGTTGTGAACATGCCGGAACACGGTGTATTGCCGAAACTCCTCAACTGAATACTCATGAAGGCAGTCATCAAGTAAGATGCTGGCTTTACGAGGACGGGAAAGGAGTGAATCTGCATGAGTCAGACACAGCCATTAGTTAAAGTAGAAAATTTAAAGATGCACTTTCCGATCAAAGGCGGAATATTGAGCAAAACAATCGGTGAAGTAAAAGCGGTAGACGGAATCTCTTTTCACATAAGAAAAGGAGAAACACTCGGCCTTGTAGGAGAAAGTGGATGCGGCAAGTCCACAACTGGACGGATGCTGTTAAGACTTTTAGAACCTACAGAAGGTAAGATCTACTTCGAAGGCGAAGATATTACAAAATTATCTACAAGTGAAATGAGGAAGAAACGCCGTGAGATGCAGATGGTGTTTCAGGATCCATTTGCTTCACTTAACCCGCGCCATACGGTTGAAAAGATTTTAGAAGAGCCTTTAATCGTTCATGGCGTAAAAGATAAAGCAGAACGAAAAAGACGAGTAAAAGAATTGCTTGAAGTAGTAGGACTCTCAAGCTGGCACGCGAAGCGATACCCTCACCAGTTTTCAGGGGGACAAAGACAGCGTATCGGAATTGCACGAGCACTTGCGGTGAATCCGAAGCTTATTATCGCGGACGAGCCTGTATCAGCTCTGGATGTTTCCATACAATCTCAAGTACTGAACCTTTTACAAGATCTGCAGAAAGAATTCGATCTTACGTATCTGTTTATCGCACATGATCTTGGTGTAGTTCGCCATATCAGTGACCGAGTGGGAGTTATGTATTTGGGTCATATTGTGGAGCTTGCTGATAGTGAAAAGCTATACGATGATCCGAAACATCCATATACACAAGCTTTATTGTCAGCTGTTCCAATTCCTGATGTTGAGCATCGAAAGGACCGTGTCATCCTGCAAGGGGATGTTCCGAGTCCATCGAATCCGCCTGCTGGCTGTCCGTTTCATACACGGTGTCCTGCAGCGATGGATCATTGTGGATCAGTTAAACCAGTATTAAAAGAAGTTGCTGAAGGCCACTACGCTGCCTGCCATTTATACGAATAAGGCAAGCGCGTACATATAAAAAAGGCACTACTAAAATGAGAACTGGGGGAAAGAAGATGAAGAAAAGTTTATGGACTTTATTTGCTTTAATGCTAGCTTTATCTCTTGCGTTGGCAGGGTGTTCATCAGGCGGAGACAGCAGCAATGGTGGAGACGACGATAAAGTCGATCCTAACAATGTAATGATCTACGGACGCGGCGGTGACTCTGTTGCACTTGATCCAGCTGTTGTTACAGACGGTGAATCTTTCATCGTAACAGAACAAATTTATGAGCCGCTAGTAAACTACGGCAAAGATAACACAGATATCGTTGCTGGTCTTGCGAAGAAATGGGATGTTTCTGAAGATGGCTTAACTTATACGTTTGAGCTTGAAGAAGGCGTTAAATTCCACGATGGCGAGAAGTTCAACGCTGATGCAGTTGTAAAGAACTTCGACCGTTGGGCACAAAGTAAAGATGGCGAGAAATTCGCATACTACGGATCTATGTTTGGTGGATTTGAAGGTGACGAAGGACACGTAATTAAAGATGTAAAAGCGGATGGCGAGTACAAAGTTGTAATCACATTAACAAAGCCACAAGCACCATTCTTAAAGAACGTTGCTATGAGCCCGTTCGCAATCGCGAGCCCTAAATCATTAGATGGCGACAAGCTAAGCAAAGAGCCAGTTGGTACTGGACCTTTCAAATTCAAAAGCTGGAAGCCAAACGATACGATCGTTCTTGAAAAGAACGCAGACTATTGGGTAAAAGATATGCCGAAACTTGATGGCGTAACTTTTAAAGTAATCAAAGACAACTCTTCTCGTTTGAATGCACTAACAAAAGGCGAGATCGACTTAATGGATGCTCTTAATCCATCTGATATGAAGAAGGTTTCAGACAACAGCAAGCTTCAATTGTTCGAACGTCCTTCTATGAACGTTGGTTACCTAGGATTTAACGTTGAAAAAGCTCCATTTGATAAAAAGAAGTACGTCAGGCGATCAGCCACTTGATCGACAAGCAAGCGATCATCGACAACTTCTATGAAGGAACAGCTGAGCCGGCTAAAAACCCAATGCCTCCTTCAATCGCTGGTTACAACGACGAAATTCAAGACCGTGAGTATGACGAAGCAAAAGCAAAAGAACTTTTAGCTAAAGCAGGTATGGAAAAAGGATTCGAGATGGATCTTTGGGCAATGCCAGTAGCACGTCCATACATGCCAAACGGCCAAAAAGTAGCTGAAGCAATTCAAGCGAAACTTGCAAAAGTGAATATTAAAGCGAACATCGTAACGTTTGAGTGGGGTACTTACCTTGAGAAAGTTCAAAAAGGTGAAGCACCAATGTTCATGTTAGGTTGGACGGGTGATAATGGAGATGCGGATAACTTCCTTTATACGCTTCTTGATAAAGACACGATCGACTCTAACAACTACTCTCGTTATGCGAACGAAGACGTTCATAAGCTTTTAGTTGAAGCTCAAACGACAGCTGACGAAGCGAAGCGTGAAGAGCTTTACAAACAAGCACAAGTTATTATC
This sequence comes from Fictibacillus sp. EA-CB0309, assembly GCF_055814265.1. Lineage (NCBI taxonomy): Bacteria > Bacillati > Bacillota > Bacilli > Caryophanales > Fictibacillaceae > Fictibacillus > Fictibacillus sp. EA-CB0309. The sequence goes on along the minus strand of NZ_CP169271.1, from coordinate 3,665,412 downwards.
CATGAAGATGCACCATGGGTACCACTTGTTCACTCTAAGCCGCAATTAGCTGGAGCAAGCAAGATCAAAGGATTCGTTCCACATCCTACAGGTTCTCAATCTTTCGCGGACGTATCTTTCGAATAATGTATGGCGGGGAGTATGGCCTAATATAGCCAGCTCCCTTTTTTTGCAAAGACAACTCGTAACCTAACATACTTGTAATTCTTCGGAGAAAGAGGTGACCCTATGTTTGCCTATACGATCAGACGGTTAGCAACGCTCGTTCCTGTATTACTAGGAATGACATTTATCGTGTTCATGATGATTCGTGCTATCCCGGGTAATCCAGCACAATTAATACTAGGGCAACAGGCCACAAAAGAAGCCGTTGCATCTTTAACGAAGCGACTTGGGTTAGATCAACCTTGGTACACTCAATTCATTGATTATTTAACAGGTCTTTTTACAGGAGATCTAGGTGTTTCACTTAAAACGAATGTGGCAATCTCGGAGGAAATCTGGCCGTATCTAGCTGCAACGATGGAACTGGCTTTTGTAGCAATGGTCATTGCCATTGTAATCGGGGTAAATGCGGGTATCATTTCCGCTTGGTTCCAAAATTCTTGGTTTGATTATACTGCTATGGTGCTTGCACTAGTAGGTGTATCGATGCCGATCTTCTGGCTTGGCTTAATGGAGCAATATGTGTTCTCTATTCATTTTGACCTATTACCAACAACGGGCCGTGACAACATTCGTGTCCCGGTTGATCCGATCACGCACTTGTATTTAATTGACACCCTAATTCAAGGGAGAATGGATCAGTTTGGTGAAGTGGTTAAGCATCTGATTTTGCCTGGTGTTGCACTTGGTACGATTCCGATGGCGATCATTGCACGTATGACTCGTTCAAGTATGCTTGAAGTAATGCGCTCAGATTATATCCGTACGGCTCGTGCTAAAGGGATGAAAATGTTCTGGGTTGTGTACAAGCATTCATTGAAAAATGCTTTAATCCCAGTAGTGACTGTCATCGGATTGCAGACAGGGCTGCTTTTGGGAGGAGCAATCCTAACTGAAACGATTTTCGGATGGCCGGGAATTGGGACATATATTTACGATGCCATCTCGTATCGTGATTATCCTGTTATCCAATCAGGAATCCTTGTAGTCGCTACGATCTTTGTATTAATTAATCTACTCGTTGATTTGCTATATGCAGCAATTGACCCGAGAATTAAATTCAAGTAGGAGGGATTAGAGAATGTCAGAACTATCAAGATCAACACCTCCCGTAGTCCCGCAGCCACAGCATATGCCTGTGGAACCTGTGGAAGACAAAGTAATCTCTCCTTGGAAAGATGCATGGAGAAGCTTTAAAAAGAATAAAATCGCGCTTGTCGGCTTATCGATTGTTTCCGTGTTTATTGTGGTAGCGATATTTGCTGATCTACTAGCACCTTATGGTATTAGCGAAGGGGAGCTGAGAGATAAACATATCGCACCATCTGCTGAACATTGGTTTGGAACGGATGAATTTGGCCGTGATATCTTAAGCCGAATTATCCATGGTGCTCGCGTCTCTCTATGGGTAGGTTTCTTCTCGGTAGCGGGATCAGTTATCATAGGTTCATTGCTAGGTATTGTGGCAGGTTATTATGGAAGATGGATCGACGGCATCATATCACGTATATTTGATATTTTGCTCGCGTTTCCGAGTATCCTGCTTGCGATCGCAGTGGTATCCGTACTTGGACCATCATTGAAAAACGCGTTAATCGCGATTGCTATCATTAACATTCCGACGTTCGGACGCTTGTTGCGCTCCAGGGTACTTAGTGTAAAAGAAGAGGAATATATAACAGCAGCGCGAGCAATCGGTATGAGTGACTTCAGAATTCTGATCCATCACATCCTGCCGAACAGCTTAGCTCCAATTATTGTTCAAGGAACGCTTGCCATCGCAACTGCGATCATTGAAGCAGCAGCGCTTGGATTCTTAGGAATGGGGGCTCAGCCGCCAACTCCTGAGTGGGGGAAAATGCTTGCGGATTCAAAAGACTTTATCATTCAAGCACCATGGACAGTTCTATTCCCAGGTCTTGCAATCATGCTAACGGTACTCGGGTTTAACCTGATGGGTGACGGCTTGCGTGACGCACTGGATCCACGGATGAAGAGCTAGTTTAGTGGATAAGAGAGGAGGCTTGGCATTGGCCAGGCTTCTTTTTTATGTGGTTTTTTCTAGGAGTGGTTCGAGGTGGTAGTGTCGGGATTTTCTGTTACCTGTAAAAGGAAGATCTAAAGAACGTAATATATTATAAGCCTGTTTACTAGATGACAGGTTTAAATAGTCTCTACATTCATTCGATGTAATCGTATTTGAAATTAATAAAGCATAATCTTGTAATGCCTCAATATGAGCAGTTTTAGAGGAATAAAAGCAAATTGAACAGTACCAGTTTCCCCAATTGTAATTCATAACCGATTGACTACAACTAAAACAAAGCACACCGCGGATTAATTCACTTTTATTAATTGAATATAGTTCGCAAACATCAGGATCATATGATGCATTTAACTTGGAAAGTAACCTTATCAGCTTTTTTCTTTGATTATCTGTAAACGCAATATTCGGATATTTTCCCGTCAGACTTTCGAATTTTTTTGGAGGCTGGCACTTTTAATTACGTTTTCTAAGGCTTCTTGATAGGTAGGGGAGGCTTCAATAATGGATGAGGGATGAGTGATGACAACAATCGTTTCAATAGGAACAGCAGTAAACTTATATTGATCTAGAATTTTAGATAGGTGCCATTTTTGACGTTGAACTTGGTCGATTGGATTTGAAAAGGCTTCTTTTTTGCCTTCGTATGTCCGTATAAGTTGAGAAAATTGATTATCAAAATATAAATGGCCAACTAAGTGTTTTATTTCAAGAATGGTAATGAAAGTAGGTGCGAAAATTAATGTGTCTATTTGAAAGAAATAATTATCTTGCAGTATACGAATGTTATGAAGCAAATAGACATCCTGAGGGAGATATCTATAAAAATAATCGAGTGATTGTTCACCCTTGTAACCTGATGTGTGGTTTTTAAATTTTTGCTGAATTTCATGTAATTTATGATGTGTTTGAGGAACACGTCTGATTAATCTTGACAATTTTATGATGTAAATAGGTGTTTTTCTTTGATATATAATAAATATTCCTCCAAATATATTTTTTTGTAACAAGTAATTTTATTTTGATTTATTTTTCAAGTGTAATCAAAGAGTAAAATTCTTATTTTAGAGGTGCACCTTTACCAATTTGACCAATTTTGAACACATATTACTAGGAAACGATTATAATTTGACGAGTTGAGTCCGTAATTTGACCAATTTTATTATTATATTGACGAGTCTACAATTCTAGACATATTTCAACACTGCGCACCCGCCCCCGCAAACCGGAATCCCCCATCCAACCTGCCACCACAAAAACCAAAAAACCAGCCCTCACAAAAAAAGGCTGGCTTCCATCACATATATTAATCTTCCAGTCGCTGATTCAACTGCACTTCGCTATCTTCTTGATGGTAGTTTTTGAAGCTTTCCACCAAGGTGTTCAGATGTTCGAGCTGATCGCTGTAATCAATAATCAATGCGAATACCGGGAACAGTTCAATCCACTCTTCATTCTCCGGGTTTTTGTAATAGCTCATGATGCATTTCATGAGTGCTTTTTTATTGATAGCCTCATCCATATCATACGTATGCTGTGCTCGAATTTTATCTGTATATTTTAAAAGCAATTGCTCATGGAAGTTCGTTAATCCATCAAGCTTTATTTGAATCAATTCCTGAAGAGGCTCAGGCATATTGTGCAGTTCGTTTTCATGACGGTGAAGACTCTTTAACAGTTCAAGTGCTTTGTTTGTTGTTTGAATCATCTGTCGGTAAAGAACAAGCTTGCGTGTCTTCGAGTACTTGTTGCTTCTAAAATACGTACGTTCCTCTTTGTACAATAAATAATATTGATCCATCTTAAAGCGGTTTTCTTTTAAATGCGTGAGATCCTCTTTGATGGCACTATGTTCTGAAGCATGCCGGGTAATCATTCGGATCCATTTAATGATTTCATCTGTATGGTCAGAGATTTTATAATATAGTTTCGTTTCGTACTTTGGTGGCATAAATACCAGGTTCACTAAGAATGCGGATAGGACACCAAGCATAATGAGCAAAAGCGATCAATCGCAAAAACAATAAAGTTCTCCGTATGGCTTTCCATGATTACAATCACGGTAACAATCGATAACGGAATGGTTTTTTCGATCTTCATTTTTAAGTTCGCTGCGATAACAAGTACAACAACGAATCCGATAACAAATGGGTTGTTGCCTAATAAAACAACAAAAATAATAGCAAAAATAGCACCAACGAGGTTACCTTGAACCTGTTCTAGTATGGTTTGATAAGACCTGTAGATGGATGGCTGGATCGCAAATGTTGCAGCAATGGCTGCATAGACGGGCTGATCCAATTGAAACAGCATCGCCAGGTAAATCGATAAAGATATGGCTAAACCCGTTTTGATCATTCGGGCTCCTAGTTTCATAACTGCGATAATTCCTTTCTCATAAAAAATGTTAATAATCTCACACACTATAAACTGTTTCTAACGTTTAATCAAGTGAAAGTATGTTAACAAATTGTGAAAATTACAGACTTACATACCGTATGAAACGTAAAGCTGCTTTATTACATGTTTTCCCTTAAAGCAAAAAAAGAATCCGTACGATGACGGATTCTTCCAAAACTCAAAGACGGCTGAATGCTTTTCCTGCTGCTTCAATCGTAGCAAGGACGTCTTCTTCTTTATGTGCTGTTGTTAAGAACATCGCTTCATATTTAGAAGGAGCAAGATTGATTCCTTCGTTCAGCATGTGTTTGAAGTACCTGCCGAAGATCTCCCCGTCTGTCGCTTCTGCTTGAACATAGTTCTCAATTTTTTCGTCAGTAAAATATAGAGTCAATGCGCCTTTTAAACGATTGATGGTAACAGATACGTTATATTTCGCAGCCTGTTCCAGCAATCCTTCTTCTAAGATCGCACCTAAGCGGTCCATTTCTTCGTAAACACCTTCTTGCTGAAGAACTTCTAAACATGCGATTCCAGCAGAGATCGACGCTGGGTTTCCAGCCATTGTTCCTGCTTGATACGCAGGTCCGAGCGGTGCTACTTTTTCCATGATTTCTTTTTTACCGCCGTATGCTCCAATCGGAAGGCCGCCACCGATAATTTTCCCGAGTGCTGTCATGTCTGGCTTCACACCGAGTAAATCTTGAGCACCACCATACATGAAACGGAAAGCTGTAATTACTTCATCATAAATGACAAGTGCGCCGTGCTCGTGCGTAATATCGTTGACTACTTGTAAGAAGCCTTCTTTCGGTTCCACGATTCCAAAGTTTCCTACGATTGGCTCAACTAAAACGGCAGCAATCTGGTCACCCCATTTTTCCATTGCTGCACGGTATGCTTCAACATCGTTAAACGGAACAGTAATCACTTCTTGTGCAATCGATTTAGGAACACCAGCTGAGTCTGGAGTTCCTAATGTAGAAGGACCGGATCCTGCTGCTACTAGTACTAAATCCGAGTGGCCGTGATAACAGCCTGCGAACTTGATGATTTTATCGCGTCCTGTATAAGCACGTGCTACGCGGATCGTCGTCATAACTGCTTCTGTACCAGAGTTTACGAAACGAACTTTATCCATAGCAGGCATCGCGTCTTTAAGCATTTTGGCGAACTTCACTTCAAGGGAAGTAGGCGTTCCATAAAGAATACCGTTTTCCGCTGCTTTTACAATTGCCTTTGTGATATGAGGATGAGCATGTCCGGTAATAATAGGACCATATGCAGCGAGATAATCAATATAGCGGTTGCCGTCTTCATCCCAAAAATAAGCACCTTGTGCGCGTTCCATAAAAACGGGTGCGCCACCACCAACTGCTTTAAAGGATCGGGACGGGCTGTTAACACCGCCGACAATATGTAGAAGCGCTTCATCATATAGTGCTTCAGATTTCGTGTGTTTCATCTATAAATACCTCCTGTAAACGATACGTCAGTTAAGTTCAATTCATATTGTAGCATGAAAAACGGCCGCCAACAGGTTTGGAAAACTCTGCATAATAGTCTCAACTATTTGAGTTTAGGAAGACGATTGGAGTAAACTTATCGAGTGCTTGAGTTTCTCTATTAGGAAACTCTCAATTTTGCATCTGCAAAATTAAGAGCTTTACAAGTGAAATGGGAAGTATTTGTTCAAAGCTCTCCATTTTCTTCTTTGGCAAGTTGATTGGAGTGGAAGGTGTGAGACTCCTGCGGGACAAGCGGTCAGGTGAGACCCGTTAAAGGCGCAAAGCGGCAAGGGGCTCACCGCCTGCCCCGCGGAAAGCGAAGCACCTGGAGCGGAAATCAACCACTTCCATGAGCAACAAAGATTGTGAAAAAAATTACGGAGGCATTCTTATGCAGAATATTATAGATGTGCAAGGTTTGAAAAAAGAATTTAAATCCTTCTCAAGTAGATCCGGCTTGAAGGGGCGTTTCGTGATCTTTTTACACGGAACTACACGATTAAAACAGCAGTAGACGATATCTCTTTTACGATTAAAAAGGGAGAGATGGTAGGTTATATCGGAGAGAACGGTGCTGGTAAATCTACATCTATTAAAATGCTTACAGGCATTCTTACACCAACTGATGGAAAGATTGTCGTGAATGGCATGAATCCGCATAAAGAACGGGAGAAGTTTGTAAAAACAATCGGTGTTGTTTTCGGCCAAAGATCACAGCTCTGGTGGGACATCGCCGTTCAGGAATCGTTCAGACTGTTAAAAAAATTTACAATGTACCCGATCAGCAGTATGAGGAGCATATGAAAGATGTTATTGAAACGCTCGATATCGGACCGCTGCTCGACAAGCCTGTCCGAAAGCTATCGCTCGGGCAAAGAATGCGGTGTGAATTGGCTGCAGCTCTCATTCATAATCCACCGCTTCTTTTCTTGGATGAGCCAACGATCGGACTTGATGTTCTCGTTAAACTTAAGATTCGTGAGTTTCTAAAAAGAATTAATGAAAAGTATGGTACGACGATCCTGTTAACAACACATGACCTTTCCGATATTGAAGCGCTTTGTGAGCGGGTAGTTATGCTCGATGAAGGAAAGATCATTTATGATGGACCGTTAAAAGATCTTCGTGAAAACTGGGCAGAAGGAAAGCAGATTCAGTTTCAGTTTAGTGAAAAAGCGACATTGGAAGAATTGCAGCAACTCACTCAAGAACATCTAGTTGTTTGGGAAAAAGGGGAAAGTGATCTCGTTTGGGTAGCTTCTGTTGATAGTGATGAGACGGTGATCTCAGGTGTGATCGGTAAAGTGACAGCTGCTAAAAAGATTGCGGACTTAAAGATTCTCGAGATCTCGACAGAAGAGATTATTCGAAATATTTATGTTGAAGGTGCTGTTCGTCATGGGTAAGTATATTGAGATGATTCGCATCCGCTTTTTAATGATGCTGGCTTACCGTACGAACTATTACAGCGGAATCTTAATTTACAGCATCAATATTGGTGCGTATTACTTTTTGTGGAGTGCCATCTATGGCGGGAAAGAAAATATTCAAGGTCTGTCCATCACACAGATGACAACGTATATTGCCGTTGCGTGGATGGCGCGTGCGTTTTACTTTAACAATATCGATCGAGAAATTGCGATGGAGATTAAAGAAGGAAAAGTAGCAGTCGAGATGGTTCGTCCTTATCCCTATTTAAATATGAAGATGATGCAAGGATTGGGAGAGGGGATCTTTAGGCTGTTATTCTTCTCTGTTCCTGGAATGGTTATCGTAGCGCTCGTGTTCCCGGTGGAATTATCAACGAACATGAGTACATGGTTATTCTTTTTCCTATCGATTATTTTCAGCTTTATTATTAATACGCAAATTAACTTGTTAGCTGGGATCGCAACCTTCTTCTTATTTAATAATGATGGTCTGATTCGAGCGAAGCGTGTAGTCATTGATTTGTTTTCGGGCCTCATCTTACCATTGAGCTTTTATCCGATGTGGGCGCAAAATATTATGAGTTACTTGCCGTTTCAAGGAATCAGCTATATACCGAGTATGATCTTTACAGAAGGATTTAAGGGGTCGCAAATATATGAATCCCTGATAAACCAAGCTGTATGGTCGCTTCTTCTTATCATTCCTGTGTATGGGTTATGGGTTTTAGCGAAGCGCCAGCTTGTGGTTCAAGGGGGTAGAAGCAGATGGACTATATTTCAATCTTTTTTCAGTACGTTGCACAATATTTAAAAACAAGACTCACTTATCGCGCGGACATGGTGGTCGAGATTTTTCTGACCTGTTGTTCCAAGCGGTTAACCTGGTTTTCATCCTTGTTGTTTTCGGACATACAAGCCTTCTTGCTGGCTGGAGTAAGGATGAGATGATCTTTATCTATGGATTCTTTCTTGTCCCGTTTTCGATTTTTGCCTCATTCTTTAATATTTGGGATTTCACGGATAGATACATTGTTAAAGGTGAGATGGACCGCATTCTGACAAGACCGGTTCACAGTTTGTTTCAGATCGTTCTAGAACGTATGGAGCTCGAATCGCTTTTTGGTGTGATAACAGGATTAGTTGTTATGTTTTATGCAGGCGATAAGCTTGGGTTAGAGCTCAGCTGGTATGATCCGTTCATCTTTATTCTGCTTGTTATTGGCGGTGCACTCGTATATGCAGGGATCTTTATCGCTCTGGCAACGATCGGGTTTTGGTCAGACTCAAGAACAGATATCATGCCGATGATGTATAACATCGGTAACTATGGAAGATATCCTGTTGATATTTATAACAAAGTGATTAAGTACGTGTTAACGTGGATTCTTCCGTTTGCATTCGTTGGTGTTTATCCTTCTTCTTATTTTCTAAAAAGGGAAGAGTGGTACACGTATGCCTTTTTAACACCTGTAGTTGGGCTAGTCTTTTTCTTAATTGCTGTAACGTTATGGAACGTTGGGGTAACAAAGTACAGAGGTGCAGGAAACTAAAGAAAACCGTTCTCCAAAAGTGGGGAACGGTTTTCTTTAATAGATTGTTTGTTTATCAAAGCTTTTTTCAAGGCTTTTCGTCATGATATTAACGCATAAAATCAACAGGGTATATGCAACTACAGGAATCATAACAATAAAAGGTTCGAGCATCAGTTCCCGGTGATACATGCTGATTAGCCCGGTCCATTCGTTCGAAACAGTAGAATAATTATTAAATTGATCATGCACTTGCCCAGACGTAATCTTAACACCGCCAATAAACATATGATAGATGGCCAAGTGGAGCATTAAGGTAAGTACTTGCGAAAATTGCCTTCCCGTGAGGACGAATAGCCTCGGCCATAAATGTGGCAGAACATGGCGCAGGGTAGTTTGTAAAGAGGACGATCCCATGTGTTTTGCGCAAGTCACATATTCATTTTGAGATAATGAGTCAGCTGTTTCTGCAATTATTTTTGCTAATGGAAAGATTCCTACTGCAACTAGGACAACCAATTGAATGACCAATGTTTCAGTATAACTGAGAACAGATTCTGTTCTTAGTTCGTAAAAAAGAAGCGGAGATAATACAAGCAGTACGATTAGTGATTGAGGGACATACTGAAAGCCTTGCAGCAAACCGCTCACCCAGTTGTTTAGAAACAAACGTTTAAAAACAAGTCCGCCAATAAAGGAAAGCAGCATTCTTGCAAGTGTAATAACAAGAGCGAAAAATATCGTATATTTAGCCCCATCCACTAAGGCGTAAAATAAATCTTTCCCATTTCGGTCTGTTCCAAACCAATTGTCTGCAGATGGACTGAACGGGGGAATTTCTAGTGATCTTTGAGTAAGATTATAACGGAATTGCTCTTTAGACGGTTCAAGCATTATATTTGGAACGACAATACTTATTAATAGAAGGATAGCCAGCAGAACGATTCCTAAATAAAAAGCATTCATATTACGCAGCATTTGAAATCCTCTCTTTCTTAATAAACATCTTTACCCCTTTTACTGCTGTAAAAAGAGGAAATGCAATAAGCATCAGCAGCATAGCACGCGTTTCTGCCGGCTGCTCACTAAGCAAAATTTGTATGATTCCATTTAAGTTAAAGAGATATTCTAGTATGATCATCTGACTAAATAGCAGGAGCATGATAAACGGAAGATGTATAGACAGTTCTCGAAGTGTATTTTTTAAAAGATGATGAAAGATAATATGTGAATTAGTGAGCCCCTTTGAACGTGCAAAGGTTATATAGTCTTTTTCGATCTCGGTTTGTGATAGTGTCAACTGCATTCTGAACAAATAAATAGCTGGTACAATGCTCAGTGTTATAACCGGTAATAAAAATGAAGGTTCTCTGTTAGAGGTGAAGGGATTTGCTGCAAGGAATCCCGTTTTTTTATAAATCCAAACAACAGTCAATTGGATGCAAAATACAAAAAATAAATCAGGTAATGCTTCAAGAAGCTCACTGCTGTGTAATGTAGCTTTCTTAAATGAAGCGGGAAGCAGTTCTACTATCCACCCAAAAAAACAGCAATCATGAATGCAGCTGCAAAGCTAATCAGCAGCATGCCTAAAGTATAAAAAACAATATCCCAAATTTCAGGAAACAAAGGGATTTCATAGATTTCATTAACAAACTCGTATGAAAGATTTACGGGCATAGGCTCTAATATCATATTTTGAGAATGGATATATAAAGTAAGAGAGTCTGGTTCTTTGAGAGTTGTAAGTACCTCTAAAACAGACTCTCCGTATCTTAAAATACTAAAGTTAATACCATTTTCATCAGCAAGAAAAGAAGGGACTGCGGCAATAAGAATAATACTTATACTCAGTAAAACTATTTGTTGAAGATTTAAAATTACTTTCCTCATTTAACAGCTCCCCTTTTAAGTGAGATCAGGTATAAAGATATATTCATCCAGAACTGGCTGCTGCATAAATTGAGCAACATCTGTTCGAAGGGATTCTAGTCTTTCTCGTTTACCGGTGTAGAACACGTAGTAGCCTTTTCTTTGCGTTTCGGCTAAACCGCATGACAGCAATTGTTTTAAGTGATTCGATACGGTAGCTTCAGTGAGATTGTATTTATGAGCAAGTTGTTTTGTGCTGTAAGGATGATGAAGCAAGTCTTGCAGGATTTTAAGTCTTGTTGGTTCACTGAGTGCCTTTAATAAGGTAATTAAATCTTCAGGTGGTTCATGGTTTTTTCTGAATCCGGTACAGCAACATGAAGGGCAATGGCTACGCGGTCTTGGTTACAGCAAAGCATCACGTGTGGCGTAGCGAATGTAGATGGCTGAATCACAAGTCTCGGAAACTCTTCAAAAGAGAACGTGTAAACATCATTCTTCTTAATTTTTATCGAATCAGAAGTTACGGTTACATCTGGATGTATGCTGTTTAAACTTTCAATCTTTGAGTCACTCAGTTCTTTCTTAAAATTGTCAGATGCTCTTGCAATCCAAGGGTTAATCCTGAAAAGCTCTTCTGCAAACAAGTAACGGTTGTATTCATAAAAGAAATCACAGAACTTTCTTTTCCATTCCGCAGCATGTAAAAGAATGTCTCGTTCAATCGAATGAAGAGGTGCTGATGCAGAATTGTTTTTCCACTTTAACAAAGAGTCGCTGCCATATTTCTCGCCAAGCATGAGATAGGAAAACGTTAGGTCTGGTATGAGAGCTAAACGTTCAATGGCTTCTTCAACCGTTGATTCATTAAATTGAAATTCATTTCGGATGTTAACGAAATACATCCAGTCATAAAAATGCGGTCCCCATTCTTTAATTAAAAGTAAAAGATCTTGTGGCAATTTCTTTTCTGCTTTTTCAGCCCATGCAAGTCGATAAGGGTGGTGAGCAGGATTTTGAATAACATGAAGACTCATTATCATTTCGTTAAAAGGAGAAAAATCAACAGAAACAAGTGCCATTTAAATCGTCCTCTCATCGTAAAATATTTTACATTTGATTAGCTGAACATCGAATTAGTTTTTCAGAATTCCAAAATTACAAATAATTTACATTCTGATGGGTAATAAGTCAATGATTATTTTTCTGGACTTAAGACCTGATTTTCTAAAAATCAAAGCTAATTGCTATAAAAAATCAAAAGAAATCCTGTAAGATATGAACATACTTACAATGCATACTAGAAATGAGGAAGATATACATGAAGATCATGGTTATAGCAGGAAGTCCGACAGCGGAATCTAGAACAAGAGGAATTGCACAATACGCGGCTGAAGTTCTGCGGGAGTTGAATGTTGAAGTTTTATATTTTGATGTAGGAATCGATAAATTGCCATTATTCACAGGGGATGCAACATCCGCTCAGAACGAAACGGTGAAAAAGCTGGCTGAGTATGCTGACCAAGCAGATGGATTCTTCGTAACGAGTCCTGAGTACCATAGTGGAATTAGCGGGGCGTTAAAAAATGCTCTTGATTTCTTAGGGGGCAAACATTTTAAAAACAAGCCTTCAGCCATTGCTGTTGCAGCAGGCGGCGGGAAAGGCGGAATAAATGCACTAACAAATTTGCGCACAGTGCTTCGCGGAGTATACAGTCTCGTGCTGCCTGATCAATATGTGGCAGATCCGGTGAACTTTGATGAAGGCAATGTGCTAGTGGATGAACTAGCTCAAACGCGTGTCCGTGAACTGGCAACTCAGTTAAAAGAACTAACAGAGATCGTCTCTGTTAATAAAGCTAAATTTTAAAATGGGGAAGACAGTCTGTATAAAGCGGACTGTCTTTATTTTTATTATCTTTAAAAATGTTGTTGCTTTAAAAGTATTTTGGTTCAATTCTCTTCATTGACAAGTTGGTTGGAGCGCAAGGTGTGAGACTCCTGCGGGACTAGCGGTCAGGTGAGACACTTAAGGGCGCAAAGCGGCAAGGGGCTCACCGCCTGCCCCGCGGAAAGCGAGCATCCTGGAGCGGAAACCAACCACTTTCAAAAGCCACAAAGTTTTTCGAAAATAAGGCTGTCCTATTACATCCGACCCTTTCATATGATGAATTGAGGTGGACTGTATGGAAAAAGCCGTTTTAATTATTTTACTTATAACAACTGCAGCTCTTATTGTCCGGAGCATTTGGATGCTTTTTAAACATCCTGGGATAAAAGAACATCTGATGCCAGTGAGTCATCTGCTGATCTTGTTCATCGTATATGGAACGATTATTTCAGGATTTGGACTCATTTATGCATTGATATCATTAATGGGGTACCCTGTTATAAAATTAGAACTCAATCAAAGTGATTTTTTTCTTTTATAGAAGCCTGCATCTATTTTAGCAGTACCACCATTCTTTCCGTTGGGTATGGAGATATTGTTCCGGTTGGAGCGGGACGGTGGATAGCTGCTCTTCAAGCACTGATCGGATATTTGCTGCCCATTGCCTTCGTGCTAAGTTCGGTTGTTCACCACAACAAAATGGCAAAATAGTTGTTTGAAAATAGATTTATAGGCTACCCTTAAAGAAGATAATGTTTAAGGAGGGCTAAATGATGAGCGTAAAAACAGGAAGTAAAGCACCAGACTTTAAGCTGCCAGCAAGCAGCGGAGAAGACGTTCAATTATCAGATTTTAAAGGCAAAAATGTTGTTTTATATTTTTACCCAAAAGACATGACACCAGGATGTACAACACAAGCGTGTGACTTTAGAGATCGTCATGCTGATTTTGAAAAGCAAAACACCGTTATTATCGGAGTTAGTCCCGATCCTCTAGCGCGCCATGATAAGTTTATCGAGAAGCATGGTCTGCCTTTTATCCTGTTAGCGGATGAGGAGAACAAGGTTGCAGAGCTTTATGACGTATGGAAGCTGAAGAAGAACTTTGGCAAGGAATACATGGGTATTGAACGCTCCACTTTTATTATCGATAGGGATGGGAACATTGCAAAAGAATATCGAAAAGTAAAAGTGAAAGATCATGTAGAAGAAGCACTTAAATTTATAGAAGAAAACCTGTCATAGAAAAAAGCCCTGAGAAATCGGGGCTTTTTAACTTTCCTGAAGTTCGGTTACCGGTATTTCCATTTCGTTGTCAGGCTGTTCTCTCGTATAAGCTCTTGCTGTTTGATTGTGCTCGTCTACAGATTGAAGCCATACTGGTGTTCCGTTATGCAGGACTACAATTTCTTTTTCCGATTCAATGATTTGCTGAGCGCGTGATATGTTCATGTAATGATTCACCTCCACTGTTGTTATTATGCAGCAGAGGCTATCACTCTATGCTTTTCATTCTTAATAAATAGGCATAACGGATTATGAGTGATAAAATAAAATAGTGTGAATTTTATAACATATATTGTCGGGGGTATACATAATGAGAGATGAGCGTTTAACTACGTTAGCAAGAACTTTGCTGACACATTCACTTAAAGTTGAAAAAGGACAAAAAGTACTTATTACCTCTTTTACAGCTGGGAAGCCACTAGTAAAAGAACTCGTACAAGAAACATACAAGATGGGAGCCTATCCATACGTACAGCTTGCTGACGAAGAGATTTCTCGTGCTTTGATGTTGGGATCAACAAGAGAGCATACTGAAGCACAAGTGAAATGGGATCTAGCTCGCATGGAAGATATAGATGCTTATATCTCCATTCAATGTAAAAATAATGATTCTGAGTTCTCTGAAGTGCCAAGCGACATCTTTCAAATGAAGGCAGAACTGAACAAGCCAGTTCAAAACTTGATTATCAATGACCGCCAATGGGTATTGCTGAACTATCCTACAACTGGTCTTGCTCAAATGGCTAAAATGAGCTTAGAAAAGTTCACTGATTTTGTACTTGATGTGTGCAACGTAGATTACAAGGCGATGGCGGAAGCACAAAAACCGCTTCACGCATTAATGGAACGTACAGATAAAGTTCGCATCACTGGACCGGGCACAGACTTAACGTTCTCAATTAAAGGGATTCCGGCAGTCATGTGTGCGGGTGAAAATAACATTCCTGATGGAGAAGTTTTTACAGCGCCAGTTAAAGACAGTGTAAATGGTACAATCACATACAACACGCCTTGTCCTTACCATGGCACAACGTTTAATAACGTTAGACTTACGTTTAAGGATGGGAAAATTGTTGAAGCCACTTCTGATAACACCGAGAAATTAAACGAGATCTTTGATACGGATGAAGGTGCTCGATATGTTGGTGAGTTCGCTATCGGTGTGAATCCGCTAATCCAACACCCAATGGGAGACATTCTGTTTGATGAAAAGATCGGCGGAAGCATTCATTTCACGCCCGGCAGAGCGTATCAAGATGCTTATAACGGAAACGAATCTGGTATCCACTGGGATATGGTCTTGATTCAGCGCCCTGAATACGGCGGAGGAGAAATCTATTTTGATGATGTTTTAATCAGAAAAGATGGCTTGTTCGTTTTACCAGAACTTCTAGGTCTTAATCCGGAAAATCTAAAATAAAAGCTGTTCTCTAAGGTGGAGACTCCTAATGGCGCAAAGCGGCAGGAGGCTCACCGCACGCCCCGCGAAAAGCGAGCGTCCTGAAACGGAGATCAACCACTTTCAAGAGCAACAAAGCTTACGAAAACAGCCTAAATAAACAGCAACAACTAAAAAAGCGGGGAACACGTTCCCGCTTTTTCTATTCCATGTAAAAGAAGGTGTTTCTCATGATTCTTTCAAGTGCAAGATTAAGAGAAGAGATAAAAGACGAGATAAAGAAGCGTTTCCCTGAAGAGGAGTTCCGTTTTTACAACAACATGAAAGAAGCTAAGGTATATCTTGAAAAAGCAGAAATCTTACTATCGTATGGAGAAGATTTGACAGATGAATTGGTTGCTGAGGCAAAAGTCCTTAGATGGATCATGGTCATTTCTGCAGGTCTTGATAAGATGCCTTTTGAAGCACTAGAAAAACAAGATGTTCTCATTACGAATGCGCGAGGTATACATAGGACACCGATGGCAGAATATACGATTTCGATGATGCTTCAAGTGTCACGTAAGGCGAGTCTGCTTTTAGAAAATCAAAAGCAGCACACATGGGATCGGAAAGTTCCGATGACTGAGATTTCTGGAAAGACTCTCGGTATACTCGGTACTGGCGCAATCGGCTGTGAAATAGCGAGGCTGGCCAAAGCATTCAATATGAGAACAATAGGATTTAATAGAAGCGGGCATCCTGCTGAACATTGCAACTCAATCGTGGATAAAGAAGGAATCAGTAGGCTGTATGAAGAAAGTGATTTTATCGTAAACGTTCTCCCATCGACACAACAAACTCATCAATTTGTCGGAGAGGAAGCATTTTCACTCATGAAAGAGAGCGCGGTATTCATCAACATCGGCAGAGGGAAGACCGTAAATGAGGAAGAGCTAATTCAAGCACTGCGAGAGAAAAAGATTAGACATGCTGTACTCGATGTGTTTGAAAAAGAACCATTAGCAGAAGAAAGTCCACTATGGGATATGGAGAACGTAACGGTTACTCCACACCTATCGGGGATCTCACCTCTTTACCAGGAAAGAGCCATTGAGATCTTTTGTGATAATCTAACATTATATAGAAATGATAAGCGGGAAGAGATGGTTAATATCATTCCTTATGACCGGGGGTATTAAAATGAAAATATACACAAAAACTGGAGATAAAGGAACGACTTCATTAATTTTTGGTGAACGCGTTTCTAAAAATGATGTACGTGTAGATGCTTATGGAACGTGTGATGAAGCCAACAGCATGATCGGCTTCGGAGTCAGCCTGCTGCCTAAAGAAGATTGGGCAGAAAAAGCAACGGTAATTATGCAAAAAGTCCAAACTGTTCTGTTCCATGTCGGTGCCGAACTGGCGACACCTGCTGGTAAAGAAGTGGCGTGGAAGTTGAAAGAAGAGGATATTCGTTTTCTTGAAGAAACCATCGACACATGGCAAGAGGGACTTAAACCTCTTAAACAATTCATTCTTCCTGGAGGCTCACCATCAGCCAGTGCTTTTCATACAGCTCGTACGATTGCGAGACGTGCTGAGCGGATTGCTGTTGGAATAGAAGGCGTTAATCCATTAGTAATGTCTTATTTAAACAGACTATCTGACTTTTTGTTTATAGCAGCACGTTATGTTAACGAACAAGTGAAAGTAAGCGAGCCTGTCCTGCATGAAGATCATTCTTAAAATAGTTTTCGATTTGCTGCACTTCAATTGACAAAACTTGTAGGTAGCAGTAGACTAATTATAACGATTATAAAGTAAGAATTCTTAAAGAAATGGGGTGCATGACGATGTCTAGCGCAAAAATCAATGCTGCAATTGACAACTTAAAATCAGCAGGTGTACGTATTACGCCTCAGCGTCATGCTATCTTAGAGCATCTTATCCAATCCATGTCCCATCCAACAGCTGATGAGATCTACAAGGCGCTGGAAGGGAAATTTCCAAATATGAGTGTAGCAACAGTCTACAACAACCTTAGAGTTTTTAAAGAGGCAGGTCTTGTAAAAGAACTGACTTACGGAGACTCATCAAGTCGATTTGATTGTGTGACAACAGATCACTACCATATCATCTGTGATTCATGCGGAAAGATTGTGGATTTTCATTATCCTGGTCTAGACGAGGTTGAAAGTCTCGCAGAGTCTGTAACGGGCTTCGATGTAGGACGTCATCGTATGGAAATTTACGGAGTATGCCCGGATTGCAAAAGAAAACATTAATTAATAATAAAAAAAGCTGACTGCCATTACGGTAAGTCAGCTTTATCTATTTTCTTTACGCATTTGGCGTTTAGAATTATATTTTTCATCAAAATCTTCGCCTTCAAGACTTTTATCCATCGTAAGCGGCTGGTTGCAAGACATGCAAGCATCTACACGACCTAACACTTTTGTAACCTTACCACAGTTCGGACAAACGACCTGTACAGCTTGAGTAGAGATCATCCCGATCCAGAAGTAAACACCAGCGCTGGCGATTGTTGCGATAAACCCAACCACCATAAAAATTGACATAACGACAAAACTTGTCTTGAAAAACAGGCCTGCATACATGATGATAATACCTATAAACACAAGGCTTAAGGCAAACGTACGTATTTTATTAATTTTACTCGTATACTTTATCATACCTGTCCCTCCTCCGTTCATTAGTATAACATATGAACTCTCTAGAAAAGAAAAAGGATTTCTTTATTTGGTGTTGAAAGATAACAAACAGGATTTTGTTAAAATGGGAGATGACCTTCATGGAAGATATTTTACGCCCGCTATATCAAGAGAGAGCAAGCCACGAAAACACACTTGGTGTTCTTTTTGTTGAAAAAAACAAACCATTCAGCCCTGGAACCGATCACTTTGACTGCATTCTTCTAATAATAGTAAAAGAATCAGATCAACCTTTGATGATTAAACACTATGAATTCGATTCAGGATCGGCTGCTCTGCATGTTGTAACAGAAGACCTTCTTAATTCTTGGCTGATGCTAGGAACGAACAAAAGAGCTGTAGACTGGGTAATGAACGGCAAAGTTCTATTTAACCGTAACGAATACATAACAAGACTGCGAGACAGGCTGCACGAGTTTCCAGCAGAAGAAAGAACACATAAGATTGGTCTTGAGTTTGCAAAACTGCTTCGACGTTATAATGATGGGAAAGAACTATTTCACTCTGGTCATTATTTAGATGCGTTTAACAATATCATGCATGCTCTTCATCATCTAGCGCGTTTATCTGTTATTGAACATGGCTACTATCCCGAAGTTACGGTCTGGAATCAGGTGAAGATGATTCAACCGGAAATCTTCAAGTTATATGAAGAACTCGTTACAGGAGAAGAATCGATTGATAAACGAATTGAACTTCTATTACTAGCATCTGAGTTCTCACTCTCTTCTAAAACCAAATTAGGTGGGCACCACTTGTTAGGTGTTATTAAACAAAAAGATGAGTGGGCCTATCATGAACTTATGGAACATGATGAGGTTCAAGACTATGCGATAGATCTTCCTATGATTCTGACTCACTTAAAAGACAAGGGTTATATAAAGGCTATTAAGCGGGAAACAAAGAGCAAGAACCTGTACCATCGCTACTACTCAATAAAAGAATAAACTTTTTTATAAAAAGGTGTTGACCTGTTTATCCATATCGTGCTATATTATTTCTTGTCGCTGCGACACACAGAAACAATGTTGCAGACGGGAAACACGATAAAAAAACAGGTTGACATCATCTTTTTAAGATGTTATCCTAATAAAGTCGCCAAAACGAGCGACGCACGAAACACACAGTTCTTTGAAAACTGAACAAAAGAAATAGGTAAGGAATTAAATTAATTCCGTCAGTTTTAAAATCGAGCAAGACAAACACTTTTATGGAGAGTTTGATCCTGGCTCAGGATGAACGCTGGCGGCGTGCCTAATACATGCAAGTCGAGCGAATGAAGAGGAGCTTGCTCTTCTGATTTAGCGGCGGACGGGTGAGTAACACGTGGGTAATCTGCCTGTAAGACGGGGATAACTCCGGGAAACCGGGGCTAATACCGGATAATAAGAAGAAACGCATGTTTCTTTTTTGAAAGTCGGTTTCGGCTGACACTTACAGATGAGCCCGCGGCGCATTAGCTAGTTGGTGAGGTAACGGCTCACCAAGGCGACGATGCGTAGCCGACCTGAGAGGGTGATCGGCCACACTGGGACTGAGACACGGCCCAGACTCCTACGGGAGGCAGCAGTAGGGAATCTTCGGCAATGGGCGAAAGCCTGACCGAGCAACGCCGCGTGAGCGATGAAGGCCTTCGGGTCGTAAAGCTCTGTTGTTAGAGAAGAACAAGTACGAGAGTAACTGCTCGTACCTTGACGGTACCTAACCAGAAAGCCACGGCTAACTACGTGCCAGCAGCCGCGGTAATACGTAGGTGGCAAGCGTTATCCGGAATTATTGGGCGTAAAGCGCGCGCAGGCGGTCTCTTAAGTCTGATGTGAAAGCCCACGGCTCAACCGTGGAGGGTCATTGGAAACTGGGAGACTTGAGTGCAGGAGAGAAAAGTGGAATTCCACGTGTAGCGGTGAAATGCGTAGAGATGTGGAGGAACACCAGTGGCGAAGGCGGCTTTTTGGCCTGTAACTGACGCTGAGGCGCGAAAGCGTGGGGAGCAAACAGGATTAGATACCCTGGTAGTCCACGCCGTAAACGATGAGTGCTAGGTGTTGGGGGGTTCCACCCTCAGTGCTGAAGTTAACACATTAAGCACTCCGCCTGGGGAGTACGACCGCAAGGTTGAAACTCAAAGGAATTGACGGGGGCCCGCACAAGCAGTGGAGCATGTGGTTTAATTCGAAGCAACGCGAAGAACCTTACCAGGTCTTGACATCCTTTGACCACTCTAGAGATAGAGCTTTCCCCTTCGGGGGACAAAGTGACAGGTGGTGCATGGTTGTCGTCAGCTCGTGTCGTGAGATGTTGGGTTAAGTCCCGCAACGAGCGCAACCCTTGACCTTAGTTGCCAGCATTCAGTTGGGCACTCTAAGGTGACTGCCGGTGACAAACCGGAGGAAGGTGGGGATGACGTCAAATCATCATGCCCCTTATGACCTGGGCTACACACGTGCTACAATGGATGATACAAAGGGTTGCGAAGCCGCGAGGCCAAGCCAATCCCAAAAAGTCATTCTCAGTTCGGATTGTAGGCTGCAACTCGCCTACATGAAGCCGGAATTGCTAGTAATCGCGGATCAGCATGCCGCGGTGAATACGTTCCCGGGCCTTGTACACACCGCCCGTCACACCACGAGAGTTTGTAACACCCGAAGTCGGTGGGGTAACCCTTTTGGGAGCCAGCCGCCGAAGGTGGGACAGATGATTGGGGTGAAGTCGTAACAAGGTAGCCGTATCGGAAGGTGCGGCTGGATCACCTCCTTTCTATGGAGATTATGAAACAGCTTCGACTGTTTCGTAAGTACACCTATTCTTCTTTTGTTCAGTTTTGAAGGAACTTATGTTCTTTCAAGATGTTCTTTGAAAACTAGATATCGACATCCAAACAATATGCAAGGCAGATTTAACAATCTGCGCCAAGCAAGAATCTTTGATGTGTAAACATCATATAAGGTTAAGCTAGAAAGGGCGCACGGTGGATGCCTTGGCACTAGGAGCCGAAGAAGGACGGGACGAACACCGATATGCCTCGGGGAGCTGTAAGTAAGCATTGATCCGGGGATTTCCGAATGGGGGAACCCACCATCCGTAATGGGATGGTATCCATATCTGAATACATAGGGTATGAGAAGGCAGACCCGGGGAACTGAAACATCTAAGTACCCGGAGGAAGAGAAAGCAAATGCGATTTCCTGAGTAGCGGCGAGCGAAACGGAATCAGCCCAAACCAGAGGGCTTGCCCTCTGGGGTTGTAGGACACTCTACATGGAGTTACAAAGGAACGAAGTAGGTGAAGCGGTCTGGAAAGGCCAGCCAAAGAAGGTAACAGCCCTGTAGCTGAAACTTCGTTCTCTCCTGAGTGGATCCTGAGTACGGCGGGACACGTGAAACCCCGTCGGAATCCGGGAGGACCATCTCCCAAGGCTAAATACTCCCTAGTGACCGATAGTGAACCAGTACCGTGAGGGAAAGGTGAAAAGCACCCCGGAAGGGGAGTGAAATAGATCCTGAAACCGTGTGCCTACAAGTAGTCGGAGCCCATTAACGGGTGACGGCGTGCCTTTTGTAGAATGAACCGGCGAGTTACGATCCCGTGCAAGGTTAAGTTGATAAGACGGAGCCGCAGCGAAAGCGAGTCTGAATAGGGCGACATAGTACGTGGTCGTAGACCCGAAACCGTGTGATCTACCCATGTCCAGGGTGAAGTTCAGGTAACACTGAATGGAGGCCCGAACCCACGCACGTTGAAAAGTGCGGGGATGAGGTGTGGGTAGGGGTGAAATGCCAATCGAACACGGAGATAGCTGGTTCTCCCCGAAATAGCTTTAGGGCTAGCCTCGCGGCAAGATTCCTGGAGGTAGAGCACTGATTGGACTAGGGGCCCCCACAGGGTTACCGAATTCAGTCAAACTCCGAATGCCAGAGAATTATCCGCGGGAGTCAGACTGCGAGTGATAAGATCCGTAGTCAAAAGGGAAACAGCCCAGACCATCAGCTAAGGTCCCAAAGTATACGTTAAGTGGCAAAGGATGTGGAGTTGCCCAGACAACCAGGATGTTGGCTTAGAAGCAGCCACCATTTAAAGAGTGCGTAATAGCTCACTGGTCGAGTGACTCTGCGCCGAAAATGTAACGGGGCTAAACGTATCACCGAAGCTATGGCTTGTACCGTATGGTACAGGGGTAGGGGAGCGTTCGAAGTGCAGCGAAGTCAGACCGGAAGGACTGGTGGAGCGCTTTGAAGTGAGAATGCCGGTATGAGTAGCGAAAGACAAGTGAGAATCTTGTCCATCGAAAGCCTAAGGTTTCCTGAGGAAGGCTCGTCCGCTCAGGGTTAGTCGGGGCCTAAGCCGAGGCTGAAAAGCGTAGGCGATGGATAACAGGTTGATATTCCTGTACCACCTCCTTTCCGTTTGAACAATGGGGGGACGCAGTAAGGTAGGGTGAGCGCACTGATGGAATAGTGCGTCTAAGCAGTTAGGCTGTTGGGTAGGCAAATCCGCCCAACGTGAAGGCTGAGCTGTGATGGCGAGGGAAATTTTAGTACCGAAGTCCCTGATCCTACACTGCCAAGAAAAGCCTCTAGTGAGGAAAGAGGTGCCCGTACCGCAAACCGACACAGGTAGGCGAGGAGAGAATCCTAAGATGATCGGGAGAACTCTCGTTAAGGAACTCGGCAAAATGACCCCGTAACTTCGGGAGAAGGGGTGCTCTGATAGGGTTTGTCGCCCGAGAGAGCCGCAGTGAATAGATCCAAGCGACTGTTTAGCAAAAACACAGGTCTCTGCGAAACCGCAAGGTGAAGTATAGGGGCTGACACCTGCCCGGTGCTGGAAGGTTAAGAGGAGGGGTTATCCCTTACGGGAGAAGCTCTGAATTGAAGCCCCAGTAAACGGCGGCCGTAACTATAACGGTCCTAAGGTAGCGAAATTCCTTGTCGGGTAAGTTCCGACCCGCACGAAAGGTGTAACGACTTGGATACTGTCTCAACGAGAGACCCGGTGAAATTATAGTACCTGTGAAGATGCAGGTTACCCGCGACAGGACGGAAAGACCCCATGGAGCTTTACTGCAGCTTGATATTGGATTTTGGTACAGCTTGTACAGGATAGGTAGGAGCCTGAGAAGCCGGAGCGCCAGCTTCGGTGGAGGCGTCGGTGGGATACTACCCTGGCTGTATTGAAATTCTAACCTTGAACCGTGATCCGGTTCGGAGACAGTGTCAGGCGGGCAGTTTGACTGGGGCGGTCGCCTCCTAAACAGTAACGGAGGCGCCCAAAGGTTCCCTCAGAATGGTTGGAAATCATTCGCAGAGTGTAAAGGCACAAGGGAGCTTGACTGCGAGACCTACAAGTCGAGCAGGGACGAAAGTCGGGCTTAGTGATCCGGTGGTTCCGCATGGAAGGGCCATCGCTCAACGGATAAAAGCTACCCTGGGGATAACAGGCTTATCTCCCCCAAGAGTCCACATCGACGGGGAGGTTTGGCACCTCGATGTCGGCTCATCGCATCCTGGGGCTGAAGTAGGTCCCAAGGGTTGGGCTGTTCGCCCATTAAAGCGGTACGCGAGCTGGGTTCAGAACGTCGTGAGACAGTTCGGTCCCTATCCGTCGCGGGCGCAGGAAATTTGAGAGGAGCTGTCCTTAGTACGAGAGGACCGGGATGGACACACCGCTGGTGTACCAGTTGTTCCGCCAGGGGCATAGCTGGGTAGCTACGTGTGGACGGGATAAGTGCTGAAAGCATCTAAGCATGAAGCCCCCTCAAGATGAGATTTCCCATCACGTTAAGTGAGTAAGACCCCTTAGAGATGATGAGGTTGATAGGTCTGGTGTGGAAGCGTGGTGACACGTGGAGCTGACAGATACTAATCGGTCGAGGGCTTATCCTTAAAAAGCATAACGTTTGGAAACGTCGTATCTAGTTTTGAGAGAACATACTCTCAATATAATTGGTTCAGTGATGATGGCGAAGAGGTCACACCCGTTCCCATACCGAACACGGAAGTTAAGCTCTTCAGCGCCGATGGTAGTTGGGGGTCTCCCCTGTTAGAGTAGGACGTCGCTGAGCCATACATATTCCACAGTAGCTCAGTGGTAGAGCTATCGGCTGTTAACCGATCGGTCGTAGGTTCGAGTCCTACCTGTGGAGCCATATTGGAGAGCTGTCCGAGAGGTCGAAGGAGCACGATTGGAAATCGTGTATACGGTCAACCCCGTATCAAGGGTTCGAATCCCTTGCTCTCCGCCAGATACATACTCTCTAGCTCAAACTATGGCCCGTTGGTCAAGCGGTTAAGACACCGCCCTTTCACGGCGGTAACACGGGTTCGAATCCCGTACGGGTCACCACTTTTATACATAACCAACTTAAAATATGGAGGATTAGCTCAGCTGGGAGAGCACCTGCCTTACAAGCAGGGGGTCGGCGGTTCGAACCCGTCATCCTCCACCATAAACTTTTATATCATATTTATATCATCGCGGGGTGGAGCAGTCTGGTAGCTCGTCGGGCTCATAACCCGAAGGTCGCAGGTTCAAATCCTGTCCCCGCAACCAATATTGGACTCGTGGTGTAGTGGTTAACATGCCTGCCTGTCACGCAGGAGATCGCCGGTTCGACCCCGGTCGGGTCCGCCATTTTTATTTAAACGGTGGTTATACAACACCAAGAATTTAATTCTTGGCTCGATAGCTCAGTCGGTAGAGCAGAGGACTGAAAATCCTCGTGTCGGCGGTTCGATTCCGTCTCGAGCCACCATTTTTTTGCCGGTTTAGCTCAATTGGTAGAGCAACTGACTTGTAATCAGTAGGTTGGGGGTTCAAGTCCTCTAGCCGGCACCAGTTTTTTCTTCCTTAAATGGAATAAAAAACTTATTGAAATACAGGGTGTTTATGTTTTATAATAAAACCTGTCTTCATTTGTGGAGGGGTAGCGAAGTGGCTAAACGCGGCGGACTGTAAATCCGCTCCCTCCGGGTTCGGCGGTTCGAATCCGTCCCCCTCCACCATCTTATTTTCCTTATAGGGGCATAGTTTAAAGGTAGAACGAAGGTCTCCAAAACCTTTGGTGTGGGTTCGATTCCTACTGCCCCTGCCAAATTTTAATACTGTGGCGGTCGTGGCGAAGTGGTTAACGCATCGGATTGTGGTTCCGACATTCGGGGGTTCGATTCCCCTCGTCCGCCCCATTTAACTATTGGGCTATAGCCAAGCGGTAAGGCAACGGACTTTGACTCCGTCATGCGTTGGTTCGAATCCAGCTAGCCCAGCCATTTTTATTTTTATGACATATGATGATTTTAACAACATATTATAAGTTAATTAAATGCTTGCGGAAGTAGTTCAGTGGTAGAATACAACCTTGCCAAGGTTGGGGTCGCGGGTTCGAATCCCGTCTTCCGCTCCATTTTTTATATTCTGGCGGCATAGCCAAGTGGTAAGGCACGGGTCTGCAAAACCCTTATCCCCCGGTTCGAATCCGGGTGCCGCCTCCATTCCAATTCAAAAGATTTACATGCCGGTGTGGCGGAATTGGCAGACGCGCACGACTCAAAATCGTGTTCCTTCTGGAGTGTCGGTTCGACCCCGACCACCGGTACCATTTTACTTAACTTAACATTTAAACTTAAAACTTCTCACGTTTGTGGGGAGTTTTTTTATTTTGATGTTATTTTGCTTAAAGGCAAATATTGTACACTAATAGAAGATAACAAGATTCATTTTCATCAAAGGGGGTACTGAATAATGGAAGATTTCTTCATTAAAATGAAAAAGGATTTAGGCATCGCTTTAAATGATGTTCAAAAAAAGCGGTTCTGCAGACTGAAGGACCTCTTCTATTGCTCGCATCACCAGGGTCAGGGAAAACAACCACGATCATCATGCGGATCGGTTATTTAATTAAGCAAAAAGGTATAAATCCATCTCGTATAAAGGCTGTTACATTTAGTAAAGCCTCAGCAAATGATATGAAAGCACGGTTCATGAGATTTTATCCTGATCTTCCGCCTGTCGATTTTTCTACTATACATAGCTTTGCCTTTGAAGTAGTTAGGAATTATTACAGAGGGACGGGGACATCTTTTCGAATTATTGAAGGGGAGCAAGAGTTAGGTGAGAATGCAGCGTCCGTTGAAAACGTTCCGTTAAATAAGAAGCTTATATTGAGAAATTTATTTAAGTCAATAGTAGGTGAGAACATAACTGAGGACCAAATGGAGGAGCTTGCAACCTATATCAGTTACATTAAAAATAAAATGCTACCTAGAGAACAGTGGTCCACCGTATCATGTGATGTACCGAAAGCGGAACAAATTATTATGGAATACGAAGAATTTAAACGTTTGGATCAAAATCAAATTTTATTGGATTTTGATGATATGCTTACAATTGGTAATGAGGTACTAGAAAACAATCAAAACTTGCTGATTCTGTATCAGCAAAGATACGATTATGTTTTAACGGATGAAAGTCAGGATACTTCACTAGTCCAGCATTCGATTATAGAAAAATTGGTTTCTATCCATAAAAATATATGTGTTGTGGCCGATGATGATCAATCGATCTATAGCTGGAGAGGTGCTGAGCCTTCTTATTTACTTGAATTTAAGAAGGTGTATCCAGAAGTGGTTATACTTTTTATGGAGCAGAACTATCGCTCAACTCAGGACATCGTGAATGTTTCTAACCAGTTGATTAAACGAAATAAAAATAGATACGAAAAGAATATGTTTACAGAGAATCCACCGTTTGAGCCTATTGAAATAAGGAATCTTATCAATTTTAAGGAACAATCTAAATACTTGGTAAAGGAACTTAAAGATGAAGGTCAACTAATGGAAGTAGCCATTTTATACCGTAACAATTCCTCATCTATTGGATTAATGAATGATTTTGATCGTGCAGGAATTCCTTTTATATGAAGGATGCTGACAATCGCTTTTTTTCACACTGGGTCGTTCAAGATATATTGAATTTTATGCGGATGGCTTTTACAGATAAGAGGCCAGATATTTTAGAAAAAATTCATTTAAAATTTAACGGTTATATTAGTAAGCAGCAGATGAGTGCTTTAAAACAATTGAATAACAGCGATTCTGTATTTGATAATTTACTGAAACATGTAAAATTACAGGAATACCAGGTCAAACTTTTGGAATCAAGTAAAAAAACATTTAAAGAAATGAAAGAGATGGAGCCTCTCCTGGCTATTCGTGTCATAAGGGATCAATTAGGTTACGAGAAGGCACTTGAGAAGATAAGTAAGAGTCTTGGGTTCCGTATTGATTACTTGATTGGTATTTTAAATACGCTTGAAGAGATTGCATCAGACCTTAAGAATCTTGAGGATTTTGCAAAAAGATTAAAGCATTTGGAAGCTGTTCTAAAAACAGCAAAAAAGAAAAAAGGTCAAAATGCCGTAACGCTATCTACTTTTCATAGCTCAAAGGGTCTTGAATTCGAGAAAGTATATATGATCGATTTAGTAGATGGAGTTATTCCTTCAAGTGAAGATCAATCTGACAGCAAACTAATGGAGGAATCTACTCGTCTTTTTTATGTAGGAATGACCCGTGCAAAGAAACAATTGAAACTTCTTACTTATAGTTATAGTGACGGAAAGAAGACAGAAGAGTCCCTATTTGTTGCAGACGTTAGGAATATCATTAATCCTCCAGATCAAACTTCATCCATCGAATCTGTTGGTTCAAGTAATCGAGAAAAAGTTAGGAATGAAAAAAGATAAATGGAGTTCCGTACAATCCTAATGCAATTCGAGAAAAGGAGCATTGCATGCTGGTCAATTCGTTGTACATAGGGTATTTGGAACTGGTGAAATTATGAATGTGAATGAAGAGTTGATTCATATGAAATTTTCATCCAAAGAAAAAAGCTATCTATTAAAACATGTCTGGAAATGGGATTATTAGAGCCTGTTATTAAATAAAATTAGTGAAGCGGACACTATCTTCTGTGGTGTTCGTTTTTATTTTATACAATATAGGCCGAAATCCCTTAAATATTTTAATATTTTACAATTTTCTGATTAATAAGAAGGATTTATCCTTGTTTATCCGAATTATACATTTTAGTAGAAGTGAATACTTATTCACTTTTATCAATGTTCTTATTTTGTATAAACGGGGGTAAAGGGATGAGTGTCTTTCGCTTATTTATGGTTGAAATGGTAAAGCTGGCAGCAAAAAAGGGGTGCTGATTTCAGTTATTGCAGCGTTGCTCGTACCGGTCGTGTATGGTGGTATTCTTCTATCACCGACATGGGGGCCGTACGACAATTTGTCGAACTTGCCTGTTGCGGTGGTAAACAAGGACAAGGGAGCTATGTCCGGGGAAGAACCAATCAATGTAGGGCAGGATTTGGTAGCAGATTTAAAGAAGGGTCAGGATCTCGGATGGGACTTTGTTAGCTCGGCTGAAGCTAAAAAAGGTCTTGATAGCCTGAAGTACTACATGGTTATTGAGATTCCTGAAGACTTCTCACAAAGAGTCACAACGGTTTTAGAAGAGAATCCGCAAAAACTCGAATTGACTTATATTCAAAATGAAGGCTTAAACTTCATGGCGGCACAAGTAACGAGAAGTGCTTCGGAAAAGTTAAGAGAGAAACTTGGGGATAAGATTACTGAGAAGTATGCGAACAATATGTTTGCAAGTCTTGGCGACGTTTCTGAAGGATTTCAAAAAGCAGCAGACGGATCAGACAAACTAAATACGGGTATGACTGATCTTCATGATGGAACGAGCCAACTTTTGGAATCGCTTACAAATAAAGCGGCCGATATTTCAAAGTTAGCAAATGGTGCTAAAGAACTTCAAAACGGTACAGGTCAAATGGTAAATTCATTAGCAGCAAAACAGCCTGATATCAGTAAACTAGCAGATGGTTCACAAAAATTGAGTGCTGGTACGAATGAATTGCTGCAATCACTTCAATCCAAATCAGGCGATATTTCCAAGTTAGCTGCTGGTTCTGCAGCAGCGAATGAAGGTACTGGATTGTTATTGCAAGGGTTAAAGGATAAACAATCAGGTATTAGCGATCTTGCAGAAGGAGCCAAGCAGCTGGGAGATCGAATCCCTGAATTAAAACAGGGTACATCTGGAATTCTTACGGGTTTAAAAGGTGTTCAAGGTGCGATAAAGAGTGAAGTAGGTCCTGGAACACAAGCGATTTCAGCCGGAGTGAATACGGTAGTAGATGAATCTAAGCAATTGGGAGCAGGGTTGCAAGTATTATCAGCCGATCTTCAAGCTTTCTTAAAGCAGCATCCAGAACTGCAAAATGATCAAGCTTTTATGAAGATCTATGGAACGAGCCAAGCATTAGCTAAAGAGACTGCTGATCCGGCTAAGGGACAACAGCTGGCTGATCTTCAACAAGGAGCGGCAAAAATTGCTGCAGCCTTTACAGTCAATGAAGTACCTAATCCAAAATCTTTGGCAGACGGGATAAATCAGCTCGTGGCTGGCCAAACGTCAGTAGATAACGGTGTTGCCACATTAAGCCAAAAGGTCCCTCTTCTTCAACAAGGAACGGCTTCTGTTGAAAGCGGCTGGAACACGATGGTCGGTAAGGTTGGAGAGCTGCATGCAGGCACATCTCAAATTGCAGCAGGAAATCAATCCGTTAATATGGGATGGACCACTTTAACGAATGGTGCTACTCAATTAAATGCAGGAGCTACTCAAATCTCAGCGGGGAACTCTTCTGTTGAAAAAGGCTGGCGTGATCTGACTGCCGGTGCAACGAAAATTAACTCTGGCATGTCACAGGTTAGCGATGGAAACTCAACAGTTGAAAAGGGATGGGGAGACCTGACTGAAGGAGTTACGAAGCTGAATGATGGTGCAGGACAGTTAAATGATGGAAGCAGTGAGCTATCATCA
This sequence comes from Fictibacillus sp. EA-CB0309, assembly GCF_055814265.1. Taxonomy (NCBI): domain Bacteria; kingdom Bacillati; phylum Bacillota; class Bacilli; order Caryophanales; family Fictibacillaceae; genus Fictibacillus; species Fictibacillus sp. EA-CB0309. Next base: position 3,635,269 of record NZ_CP169271.1, on the reverse strand, counting down.
GGTCTAATGGATGGAGCAGAAAAAACAAGTTCCATTAAAGCAGCTAACGATAAAAATTTGAGCATGTTCTCATCACCAGTTGAACTGAAAAGTGAAACGGTAAATAAGTATCCGCTTTATCGTGATTCTACGGCACCATATGTACTTTCACTCGCTTTGTTTGTTGGAATTTTGATCATGTCACTGTTCATTAACTATAAGAAGCCTGAAGGGATTTCAGCATTTGCATGGTTTGGTGCCAAGTTCATGAACCTTGGGGCACTTGCTATCGTACAGGCATTGCTTCTTTCCACTGTCGTTCTGCTTTTCTTAAATGTAAAAGTTCAGAACCCAGCTGGTTTTATCGCATTTGCTGTTTTTGTGAGTTTGGTGTTTACGGGCATCGTTTTATTCTTTGCCTCGTTTGGAAACATTGGACGTTTTATTGCATTTGCTCTTGTGATTCTTCAGCTTTCAACAACAGGAGCGAACTTGCCGATCGCCATGCTGCCTGAGAACTTGCGTGCATTAAGTGAGTTTTTACCATTCACTTATTCAATCGCCGGCTTTAAAGCGCTCATTTCATTAAATAATACAGGCTCTGCTTTTGCGAATATGGGTGTATTGCTTGTTTATTTACTCGCATTTAGTTTATTGGCTATAACAGTGTATCTATTTACAAAAACCAAAAGTCAGCCACAAAAGCTTGATTTAGCGGGCTGATTAGAAATCGAATAATACAGATGAAAAGTTCCTGGCTATGGCTGGGAACTTTTTTTGAATCTTCTTCTTGTACACTGAATATGTAGGTGTAAAGGAGGTCATCTATACGATGTATAAAGATCGACGTGCAACAGTCTGTCTGATTCTTATCACAATCTCCTTCGTTTCCATCATTTTTATTACAGCAGATATTTTTCACTACATGCATATGATCAATGGGTTAATGATAAGGATCTTTCAATCATTTCGATTACTGCTTATTATGCTAATTCTTTTAATATTTTCTATCCTTGTATTATTTCGTTACCTATAGTCTTATCCATATGCCCCTGATTTAAGGGGTTTTTATTTTGGGTAAGGCCGTTTTCGTATTCATTGTTGCTTTCGAAAGTAGTTGATTTCCGTTTCAGGCTGCTCGCTTTCCGCGGGGCAGGCGGTGAGCCACATTCGTACGTTTCACGTATAAGTGTCTCACCTGTCTAGTTGCAGTGGCTAGCCCCTCGAGGTCAAAAGTTAAATGGTCCACAAGGCAAAGTGCGCCTTGCTAGCCCATTCAGCTTTTGCTTGTCGGGGCTGAACGAGCCACTTCCACTTTTCGGACTGCCCGCCTGTCCCGCAGGAGTCTCACACCTTCCACTACAATCAACTGTTCAAAGAAGAAATAAAAAAAGATAAAAAAGCAACAATCCTTTAGAAAAGAGCCGAGGATAAAAAGCATAATGAGAAGTGGATGCGTTAGTCAGTCAAGTTGAAGAAAAGAATGGTGCATTTAAAAAAATCAGCGGTGAGATCGCAAATAAGCAAAGTGAACTTGATAGGTTAAATAAAGGCATACTTGCAAAAAGAAGGAACCTAGAACTTTAGTTGCTGGCGTTTTTCAAGCGGGGAAAGATATACCGCCCGGGCGCTATAAAGTAGAGCCAGTTAACGGATTTGGTAATTACTTTGTAAACGGGGGAAGTAAAGTGAACATCATTTTAGGAAGAGGAGACGATATGTTCCTTCCTGAATATGTGTTTGAACTGGATGAGGGTGACGAGATTGAAGCTACGTTGTCCGTGAAATACACGCTTGTAGAATAAAATTGGAGTTTGGCGGTACCGAATTTTTAAAATTGTTCAAAAGAACTTGTCATAAATGTCCTACTTGCTGCTTATATATAGAACAAGTTAGTTGTAGGTTTTAATGCAGGGCTTCGTTGATCCAATGAAGCCCTGCATTTTTTTGTTGAGCTCGTTTTGAAAATATATTGATGAGTTTACATGTTTTATTGAAATTTTCACAAGATATATTCACCAATTCACTCATTATATTGACAAGTATTCATGTTTTATTGACGATCCTACATAATTTGACATAATGAGCCATCAGTCACAACATTCAAACATCTGTTTAAATCACCTGTATCTCAGCAGTACCCCCATTTACTTGAGTGAACATTTTAGCCATAGATTCCAATAGTTCCTTAGCTTCACTTACATCCATAGATGGCTGCAAATACACGATATGCAGAGCATTCTTAACGCTCTCGTCCACCATCGTACGCTTCGAATCGACAATCGGACTGCCAAATGCACCAACAGAGTCTGCAGACAGCAATTTTCCTTCCATATTCATCTCACGCCCGTTCAAGCCCTCATATGAATCTTCTGCACGGCCAATACGAATCTCCACATCACCCTTGATCTGATCTAGATTGTATAGACCGATTGGAATTCCGAAACGGATGGAGAAGAAGTTATTAACATCTACCCCAGAATTGATCGGTGGGAGATCCTTGCCGCTTAACACACGGCGCAGCAATGCTTCTGAAGCGGGGCGATACCGTGAAGGATCAGTGCCCAGCGTTTTAAAGACAGAGCGATACTCGGCAACACCAGGGTAATCCGGAGCGGTTTTTTCTTCAAGTCGCAGTGATTCTGTAAATAGCTGGAATCTCCCCTTTATCATTTGCGGTGACTCGCTAATCGCGATATTATGGTATGTAATTGTGCCTATTTTAAAATTCGGGACAAGTTCGTTTATTTTTGGAGAAATTGTGATCATCATCGAACCCCGTTTCTGATTTATATATAATTGTAGTTTATCATAAGTGTGGAAAATAAATGTAAAGGAGGGATATGCGTGACAAGTGCCCAGTTGAAGGAAGAGATTGTTGCATATAGTAAAGAAATCGGAATTGACAAAATTGGCTTCGCACATGCAGATGTTTTTGGTGAGCTCAAAGAACGTCTCCGATTACAGCAGGACCTTGGCTATCAATCAGGGTTTGAAGAAAGTGATATTGAAAAAAGAACAGAGCCTGAACGGCTGCTTTCGGGTGCTTCAAGCATCATATCTATCGCTCTAGCATATCCCTCCAAAATGAAAAATGCCCCGAGAAGTACTAAGGGAGAACGAAGAGGTATTTTTTGCAGGGCATCATGGGGGAAAGATTACCACCATATATTAAGAGAAAAGCTCTCATTGCTGGAGGCTTTTATTATAGAAAAAGTTCCAGAAGCGAAAGTGAAATCAATGGTAGATACGGGTGAACTGTCAGACCGAGCTGTTGCTGAGAGAGCCGGGATCGGATGGAGTGCAAAAAACTGTGCGATCATGTCTCCTGAGTTTGGTTCTTATATGTATCTCGGTGAAATGATCACAAACATTGGGTTTCCTGCGGACACTCCAATGGAAGATCAATGTGGTTCATGCAATAAATGTGTTGAAGCATGTCCAACAGGTGCACTCGTGCAAGGAGGACAGCTTGATTCGTCTAAGTGTATTGCTTTTCTAACTCAAACAAAAGATTTCCTGCCTGACCAATATAGAGACAAATTAGGCAATCGGCTATATGGCTGTGATACATGTCAGACCGTATGTCCTGAAAATAAGGGAAAAGATTTTCACCATCATGTTGAAATGGAGCCTGACCCAGAGATTGCAAAGCCATTATTAAAACCGTTATTGTCTATGAGCAATAGAGAGTTTAAAGATAAATTCGGTTATGTATCTGGCAGTTGGAGAGGAAAAAACCGATTCAGCGAAATGCGATTATCGCTTTAGCTCATTTTAAAGATAAAACAGCTATACCAGATCTGGTGAACTTATTAAACCATGACCCTAGACCTGTAATAAGAGGAACTGCAGCGTGGGCAATTGGTAAGATTGGCGGAGATGGTGCGGAATTGGAACTATTATCTGCAAAAGAGCGCGAAAAAGACGATTTGGTTGCGCTAGAGATTGAAAAGGGACTTAAAATGGTTCGAAATCAAGAAATTTCGTAATCGCATATGTTTGAAGTGTCCGATATAGTAAGGTCAAGTAATGAAAAGAAGGGATAATTATGTGTCAGATTAAAACGTTACTCTATTACGAAGAAATGGAAAGCGTAATCGGACCGTTAACAATCATTGCAACGGAGAACGGAATCTGCCGTCTCGATTTTGGTTCAATGGAGGATAACCTTCCATCTTTACGTTCATGGATGGCTAAACATTTTATAAAGGGTGAACTGATCCGTTCTCCTGAATATTTGGAAGATGCCATTCAACAATTACATGCGTACTTTGCAGGCAATCTGCATGAGTTTAGCGTGAACTACGATTTATTTGGTACCGTATTTCAAAAAAGGTATGGAACCAGCTTACGAGTATTCCTTATGGTGTCACTTGTTCATATAAGGAAGTCGCTCAAGGGATTGGGGCTCCTAAGGCCGTTCGTGCTGTCGGAAGCGCGAATAACCAGAATCCTGTACCGGTTTTTATTCCGTGTCATCGTGTCATTGGAAGCAATGGAGCACTTGTAGGATACGGCGGGGGATTAGACAAAAAGAAATTTTATTATCGATCGAACAGAATAGCTGCAAGAAGACATCCTAGAGCCCTTAAAGGGTTCTTTTTTTGACATCTCACTCATATGTTAGTAGAAGCAGGAGGGATGTCTGATGTGGATGGAAACACTTAAAGCTTATATTCAAAACCAATCCCAATGGATGATTCATGCAGATGCAGATGGAAGAGGCTTCTTTTTACGAGAAGAACAAGAAAGCTTTATACGTAAAAAACAAATGTATACCGATAGAAATGCGTTTATCGTGAACAATCAAACGAACGGAAGTGTCTTGCGAACGACAGAATCGGAAGACAAAGTTCAAGTGGATTATTTGGTTCATTATAGCTTCTTAATTAAACACGGATTTGATTTTTACGTGGAAGAGATGTCACAGGAACGACGAGCCGTTTTTCAAGATGGTGATATGAAAAGTGATGAACCGGTTAACGTTGAAGGGAATTATCGTGAACTGCCGAAGATCGAGCGCGAAAATGAATCGATCTCCCCAACGAAAGGCGGATATGACAGGTTAGCTGCTGTTCGTTACGCGGAGCGATGGTGGAATACGTTCAATCCTACCTATAAGTCATTTGAAAATGATTGCACGAACTATATATCACAAAGCCTGCATGCTGGCGGAATTCCCATGACATCTCAATCCATTAAGTCTAAAGGCTGGTGGATGCGAAACAATTCATGGAGCTACAGCTGGTCAGTTGCCAATGCACTTAGGTGGTATTTGAGCGGCTCTAAATCAAGTCTACAGGCACAAGAAAAATCCGCAGCTCATCTTCTATTGCCGGGAGATGTGATTTGCTATGACTTTGATGGTGACGGACATTATCAGCACACGACAATCGTGGTGGCAAAGGACCCTACAGGTGAACCGCTCGTTAATGCACATACAACAAACAGCAGAATGCGGTACTGGGGCTATGAAGATTCAACAGCGTACACGAAGCGTATTCAATATAAATTTTTTCATATTCTTTAAGAGGAAAGCTTGCCTTCTAAAGAGTGATATTCCTAAAAAAGTGCTATAATAAGTACTTGTTGGAATATTGTTTTTGAGGTGAGCTTTTTGGCTATACATGTTGTATTATTTGAACCGTTGATTCCTGCGAACACAGGAAATATTGCGCGTACATGTGCTGGGACGGGCGCACACTTGCATTTGATTCATCCACTCGGTTTTTCTTTGGAAGACAAATACTTAAAGCGTGCCGGACTTGATTATTGGGAGCATGTAAAATTGTTTCATCATGATTCTTTGGATGCCTTTTATAATGAATATCCAGACGGTGAGTTTTATTATATAACCAAATTTGGTGAACAAACATACTCAAATTTTGATTACTCGGATTCAGAGAAGGATGTCTTTTTTGTTTTTGGAAAAGAAACGAAGGGGCTACCTCGGGAAGTAATTGATGCGAACATGGAAAGATGTCTGCGCATTCCGATGAATGAACACATTCGTTCATTGAACTTATCGAATACAGCAGCGATCTTAATCTATGAAGCTCTGCGTCAGCAAAATTTTGGAGAGTTGAAATAGAATAACAGTGGAAATAAAAAAACGTCCTTTTATGGAAAGGGACGTTTTTACTTCCATATGTATATGGATTAGTTTTTTCCAGGACGATCGTTATAGCCTGCTGTAAAGATTGCAGTCAGGAAGGCGAGCATCACGAGTAGGATGAGGATAAAATCCATTTGAACTCCTCCTTTGAAAGTAGTCTTATTCTTTCCATTCTCTCTACTCATTATAAATGAAAACGGTTTTCATGGGAATGCATTTCTGCGAAGATTTAACATTTTGAGGGGATTCGTGTTGCGCTAATGAAGAAAAACGTTTATATGACAGGGTATCTTCCGCTGTTTTCAATTATCCTGTTCAGCTCTGGTTTTGCCATTTATTTTGAAAGACTTTTAATCGATAAGCTGAAATACTTTGGCGTTTATCAAGGAATGCAGGAGCTGTTTGCGGATCATGTGATTCACCTGTCTGTCGGCTTTTGTTTATTTTTATTGTTCTTTATGGGGTTTGCCGCTCTAAAACTATTATCGGATACACTGACTCACTTAAGTTTGTTTTTTTCTCGAGTGATTCGGAAGGAACGCTGCTGCAGCAGGGAAAGAGCGGGGGATGGTTCTTTTTTGCTGGCGGAATGCTTGCGATAATCTTAAACCACTCGCTTCTGCTTATATGTATAGTGTTTGTTGCGGCATCACTTGTGTATTTCTTTTATCTTTTATTGCGGATTGGTGCGAGCTTAACCACAGTCGGCATCATCGGCATGGTATTTATGCATTTGTTCTTTTGGACTGGCTTCGGTTTGCTTGTCGTTTACACGGTGATGCGTTTATATAATGCGTTCGTGGCGGCGATTACATAGAGTTGTCGAATATTGTAGATTCGCGGGTATATCATGGAAACTCGCGGAAATAGCCACAATTTCTTTAGTATGGCGTTTTATAAGTACCCAAGTTCCCGCTAAAAACCCTGTCGCTCAACTAGTGACAGGGTTTCTTCATTCATTTCTGATGTGCTTTGATCATAATATCCCGCCATATCATCACTTCTGGAGACAATCCCTCAATCGATTGAAGGCTGCTCGGTGTATCTCGGCCTACCCAAACGCCAGCCGTATAACGATCCGTCAGCCCTACAAACCAAAGATCCCTCACGTCGTTTGTCGTTCCGGTCTTTCCACCAATATAGGAAGAGCCAGAAAAGCGTGCATCCTTTGCTGTTCCAGAAAGCGTAACCTCCTCAAGCATATCCCGCATCACGGTATTCGTTTTCTCGCTCCACACTCTAACAGGCTGCTCACTCCATGCATATAAAACCTTTCCGCTCTTGTCCTTTACAGAGGTTATCAATCTAGGTTTAACATAAGTCCCATCAGAATTAAAAGTCGTATATGCACTTGTCAGTTCAAGCGGAGAAAAGCCTCTCGAAAAACCGCCGAGTGCACTTGCGAGCTGATGATCTTCTCGCGTAACGGACGAAAATTCAAAGCGCTCTATATACGAAAAAGCCTTCTCAACACCTGTTTTCTTAAGAGCTCGGACAGCTGCTGTATTAATTGAACGGGCCATCGCGCGTTTTAATGAGACAGTCCCATAAGACGCCTCGCCATAGTTGTTTGGACAATAATTACCTTCACAAATTCGTGCTGCTGAAATGAGAGAATGCGGTTTTGCGCCATACACATCAACATAGGGTGCATAAGCGAGAATAGGTTTAATAGAAGATCCTGGCTGCCGCTTTGCTTGATAGGCACGGTTGAATTCTTCTAAACCAACATTCTTTCCGCCAATCATGGCGACAATCTGTTTCAAAGCATGATCCACAACAACGACGGACCCTTCCACATTGTGATATGGCAAGCGCTTATTTACAGCCTGCAAAGCTTCTTTCTGCAGTAGGGGATCTAATGAAGTTTCAACCACAACACCGCTTCTTAATAGCTCATCTCGCTTCCGCATAAGCGCATCTTTCGTCAATCCCTTATTACCTGGAGCCTCCGCCAATAAGCTCAGCAGTTCTTCTTTTACGTAACCAACGATTTCAGGAAAGGGAACAACCTGCTGTGAAACATTTAATTTAATCGGTTGTTTAACTGCGGCAGCATACAATTCTTCATCAATAAAACTTTGTTCTTTCATTTTCTCTAAAATCCATTTTTGACGTTTCTTTGTGTTGTCGAGCTTTGTTAGGGGATTATTTAGTTCAGGATTGTTTGGAATTCCTGCAAGCAGTGCAGTTTCCCCTAATGTAAGCTCCTTAGCGGGTTTATTAAAGTAATAGCGGCTCGCTTTTTCTATACCGTATACACCATTTTGAAAATAGATCGTGTTTATATAAAGCTCCAGGATCTCCTCTTTCGTTAACTGTTGCTCAATTCGATAAGAGATGAGTAATTCTTTTAATTTCCTGTCATATGTACGTTCATGCGTTAAAAGAGATTGCGGGATAGCTGCTGTGTAATCGTGCTACCGCCTTGCTGGATGCCACCGTCTGTTGAGTTGGCAATAAACGCGCGAGCAATCGCCTTTCCGTCTATCCCATGATGCTGTAAGAAATATTGATCCTCGGTAGCGATAAACGCTTGGCGGACCTTTTCAGGAATTTCTTTATACGTCAGATAAATACGACTTTCTTCACCTCTGAACTCGTAAAGTAGGTTTCCGTTTCGGTCGAGGAGGCGACTGTTCTCATCAAGGTCAATGCTTTCTACCTTAGCAAGCGTTTGAACAGCTTTTTGAAACGGAATATAGTTTTCGTATTCATTTCTCAATCCAATAAATGAAAAGAACACGACGCTCAGTAAAAAGAGCACCGCGACAAGGCCAAGCTTCTGATTCATATGGCTTTCTCCGTTTCAAATCACAATGATAAACATATTTTACCATGAAAGTGATAATAGAAATTCTTCCTTTTTTAAATAAAAATCACTATTCAAACAGAATGATTACGGACATCCCCGCATAGAGTAGATTAACACTTGATGGAGCCAATACAATCAAGGAGGTACTCATGGATATTTTATCGAGAATCCAACTGCATCGTGAAGAAGAACAGCGTTTAGCCTGGGAAGGTACCTTCGCTGAATACCTTGATATTTTACGAGATCGGCCATTTGTTGCCCAGTCTGCGCATTCAAGAGTATACAACATGATCAAAGATGCTGGAATTTCAGAGAAGAATGGTCAAAAGGTGTATCATTTTTTCAGCGATCAAATTTTTGGTTTAGAAGAATCGATCGAACGACTTGTTGAAGAGTATTTTCATCCTGCCGCTAAACGCCTTGATGTCCGTAAACGTATATTGTTGTTAATGGGGCCAGTATCCGGTGGTAAATCCACTTTAGTTACGATGTTAAAAAGAGGACTGGAGCAATACACAAAAACACCTGCGGGAGCGGTTTATGCAATCAAAGGGTGTCCGATGCATGAAGATCCGCTTCATCTTATTCCGCAGCACCTAAGAAAAGAGTTTTATAATGATTATGGCATTCGTGTTGAAGGAAGCTTGTCACCGCTAAATACGATGAGGCTAGAACATGAATATGATAATCGCATTGAAGATGTAATGGTAGAACGCGTCTTTTTCTCTGAAGACAAGCGAACCGGGATTGGAACGTTCAGTCCATCTGATCCGAAGTCACAAGATATTGCTGACTTAACGGGAAGCATTGACTTCTCAACAATTGCTGAATATGGATCTGAATCTGATCCTCGTGCCTATCGTTTTGATGGTGAGCTGAACAAAGCGAACCGAGGGATGATGGAGTTTCAGGAAATGCTGAAGTGTGATGAGAAGTTCTTATGGCATCTTCTTTCACTCACACAAGAAGGCAACTTCAAAGCTGGCCGATTCGCGCTGATTTCGGCTGATGAGCTTATCGTAGCTCATACGAATGAATCGGAGTACAGATCATTTATCGCGAACAAGAAAAATGAAGCGCTGCACTCCAGAATTATCGTGATGGGTGTACCGTATAACTTAAAAGTTTCAGAAGAAGAGAAGATTTATGCAAAAATGATTTCTGAGAGTGACATGTCGCATGTTCACATTGCACCACACGCGTTAAGGGTGGCAGCCACATTCTCCGTACTGACACGCCTGAAAGATTCAAAGAAACAAGGAATGGATCTGTTAAAGAAGATGAGATTGTATGATGGGGAAATTGTTGAAGGGTTCAATCATGTGGATCTCGAGGAATTGAAAAAGAGTTCTCCGATGAGGGCATGTCAGGTATTGATCCGCGGTATGTCATTAACCGTATTTCTTCAGCCATTATTCGTAAAGAAACACCTTCTATCAACGCCTTAGATGTTCTACGTTCATTAAAAGACGGGCTTGATCATCATGCATCCATATCGAAGGAAGATAAAGAGAGGTTTATTAACTTTATCTCGGCAGCTCGTAAAGAGTACGATGATATTGCGAAGAAGGAAGTACAAAAAGCGTTTGTTTACTCGTATGAAGAGTCAGCAAAAACGCTTATGGATAATTATCTGGACAATGTGGAGGCGTATTGCAACAAAAACAAGCTACGTGATCCGCTTACTGGTGAAGAGATGAGTCCTGATGAAAAGTTAATGAGATCGATTGAAGAACAAATCGGGATTTCAGAAAATGCTAAGAAAGCGTTCCGAGAAGAAATATTAATTCGAATCTCGGCTTATGCGAGAAAAGGAAAGAAATTTGACTATAATTCTCATGAGCGCCTAAGAGAAGCGATTCAGAAGAAATTGTTTGCTGATCTTAAAGATGTTGTAAAAATTACAACGTCTTCCAAAACGCCTGATGAGTCACAACTGAAAAAGATTAATGAAGTTATCGCACGCTTAGTTGATGAACATGGCTACAATTCAACTAGTGCCAACGAACTACTAAGATATGTAGGTAGTTTGCTGAACCGATAAAATAACGAAACACACCCTGGACCCGATAAAAGGCTGTCAGGGTGTGTTTTTTTACAAAAAACGGGGAAAACTAAACAAATTCTCAAAAGAAATCATCGATCATGTTTATGATAAAAATAATTGAACTTGTATTTACTTATTTAAAAATGGTAAATTGATACTAATAAGCTAACTAAAGGAAGTGAGCTGTATGAGCTCGGCTCGAAAAGAAAGAAATGGATTAGTAGATTGGATTAAAGCAATTGGAGTTGCACTTATTCTAGCTATTATTATAAAAAAGTTTTTGATTGAACAATATGTCGTATACGGTGAGTCGATGATGCCTACCATTCAAAATGGCAATCGGTTGATCATCAATAAGATTGGCTATGAAATCGGAAATCCAGAACGGTTCGACCTTATTGTGTTTAAAGCAAACCCGAAAGAGGATTATATAAAACGAGTAATCGGCCTGCCTGGAGATCATATTGCGTACAAAGATGACAAACTGTATATCAACAACAAGGCAGTAGCGGAACCTTACCTCCAAGAATTTAAGCGGTTTGCTGGTAATCGGACATTGACGGGCAACTTCACACTCGAAGAAATTACCGGACATGACACCGTTCCAAAAGGCAAGATTTTCGTACTTGGTGATAACAGGCTGCATAGCATCGACAGTCGCCATATTGGCTTTGTCGAGATGACGGATATTGTAGGAGAAGCAAACATCCGTTATTGGCCGGTGGATGAGATGAAAGTTTTTAATGGTTTTAAAAAGGAATAAATGGGGAAAATTTTCTGTAAGAGGTGAATCCCTATGACAAAACAAAATAACGAACCTAAACGCAAAAACAGTTCAATGGTATCCAATTTTGAAGAAATGAAAGAACATGGAAAAATAATGGAACATGTTTCAACGAACGAAGAAGTACGCAAGAGCGGGAAAACGCCAGATCCCCAGCAGCACGACAAAAAGGAATACAAAAAATAACACCACAGGCCTTCTTTTCTTTTTTAGAAAAGAGGGCTTTTTTTATCGTGAAAGTTTAGCAATTATAAGGAGTACGTGCATATGATAGAGTAACCAACCCTTTTTTCTGATAAAAGCTGATTAGTAAATACAAGATATGCCCTGGGTTGATCAAGAAAAAGCAGCATTGAATCTTGCTGCTCTGGAGGGGATTAGCAATGAGTGAACCGGATAAGAACAATTTTGTTGTGTCTCAGGAAAACTGGTCCCTCCACCGAAAAGGATATCAAGATCATCAAAGGCATATGGAAAAAGTGCAGGAAGCCATTAAAAACAACTTGCCGGATTTGATAAGCGAAGAAAATATCATTTTATCCAACGGACGTGACGTCATTAAAATTCCAATCCGTTCGATGGATGAATACAAAATCCGATACAACTACGACAAAAACAAGCACGTAGGCCAAGGTGACGGAGATAGCCAGGTGGGGGATGTAGTAGCCAGAGATGGACGTGCCGGACAAAGCGGAGCTGGAAAAGGAAAAGGACCAGCAGGCGATAAACCCGGTGTGGATTATGCAGAAGCAGAGGTTTCCATTTTAGAATTGGAAGAGATGCTTTTTAAAGAATTGGAACTGCCTAATCTTAAACAAAAAGAACAAGACCAGATCGTGTTAGAAAAGATTGAGTTTAACGATGTTCGTAAAAAAGGACTTATGGGTAATGTAGACAAGAAGAGGACCATCTTAACTGCGTTTAAGCGGAATGCATTAGTTGGTAAGCCGAGTGTAGCACCTATCCATAATGACGATCTTCGTTTTAAAACATGGAACGAAGTCGTAAAACCAGAATCCAAGGCTGTCGTATTAGCCATGATGGATACGTCTGGATCGATGGGCATTTGGGAAAAGTATATGGCGCGAAGTTTCTTTTTCTGGATGACACGTTTTCTGCGTTCGAAGTATGAAAAAGTAGAGATTGAATTTATCGCACACCATACGGAAGCAAAAGTTGTTTCTGAAGAAGATTTCTTTAATAAAGGCGAAAGCGGCGGAACGATATGTTCATCTGCTTATCGGAAAGCTCTTGAACTGATCGAGACGAAATACTCTTCAAGCCGTTATAACATCTACCCGTTTCACTTTTCAGATGGTGATAACTTAACGAGTGATAATGCTAGGTGCGTGAAACTCGTTCAACAGATTATGGAACACTCCAACATGTTTGGCTATGGCGAAGTGAACGCATATAACCGTCATTCTACATTGATGAGTGTGTATAAGAATATGGATAATCCGAAGTTTAATCATTATATATTAAAAGAAAAAGCGGATGTTTATCATGCCATGAAGAGCTTTTTTAAGAAAAATGAAATTAATGCTTAAGAATGCTTATCATTGATGCCTTGGGCAGAAGTTGATCTCCGTTACAGATGCTCGCTTTCCGCGGGGCAGGCGGTGAGCCACATTCGTACGTTTCACTCTTAAGTGTCTCACCTGCCCGCCTGTCCCGCAGGAGTCTCGCATCTTACACTCCGATCAACTTGTCGATGAAGAAAATAACTTAAGTGACTCAATAGCATCAATCTTTTAGAAGAGAGCATTTTGATAGCATTCCAAGCAACATTTGAAAAGAGCTTTTAGAAACAACAATTCACAAAAAAAACAAAACGCCCGCATCCATGTATTGGATAGCGGGTTTTGTTGTTGAAATCAGCAGAATTACATATAACTAAGGATAGGTTTTATGGACGAAAAATGAACTTAAGGGGTGTGAGATTTGAAAACAACTAAAAGGTTAGCAGCGTTCTGTTTGAGCGTGTTGCTGATAGTAATGGCAGTGCCGCAAAAGGCTCATGCAGACTGGTTTGATCCGCTAACCATTCACTTTTTAGATGTAGGGCAAGCTGACTGTATACTGATTCAAGCTCCTAATGGCCAAACGATGCTGATTGATGGAGGAGATGAAGATGATGCTGAAGAGATTATCACGTACTTAAAGAGAGAAGGTGTGACTCACCTTGATATCGTTGTCGCAACTCATCCTCATCATGACCACATTGGATCATTGGACGATGTCATTCGCGAATTCCCAGTCAGTGTTTTGTACATGCCAAACCTTCCGTACGATACGAAATATTACCACGATCTCTTTCGTGTGATAAACGAAAAACAAATTCCTGTTGATCGAGCGAAAGCAGGAGTTAATTTTAAGATGGGTTTTTCTGTGAAAGTTGAAATGCTGGCTCCAAAAGGATCGTATTACAAACATATCAATGATTACTCAGCAGTAATAAAAATTAAGCATGGCAAAAAGAATTTTCTTTTGATGGCAGATGCAGGAGCAGCGGAAGAGAAAGAGATTCTGAGCCGTGGCGGCTATAAAGCGGATGTTATCAAGTTAGGACATCATGGTGCTAATACAGGTACGTCCATGGAATTCTTGAAAAAAGTAAAAGCAAAAACAGCAGTTATTTCAGTTGGACGGAATAATCCGTATCAATTCCCATCAAAAGAAGTGCTGTATCGGTTGGATAACCGGAAGATGACAGTCTATCGCACAGACCAGCTTGGTGCAATCATCGCAACGAGCAATGGGAAGAAAATCATGTTTAGAACAAATGTCCTTCATTAATAATGGCTCATCTCTAAAGATTTGTTGCTTTTATGTCTGTTTATTCTCTTCATTGAAAAGTTGATTGGAGTGCAAGTTGTGAGACTACGGCTAGGGCTCACCGCACGCCCCGCGGAAAGCGAGCGTCCTGGAACGGAAATCAACTACTTCCAAGAACAACAATGTATGCGAAAACAGCCTTTGAAAAAACGGTTTTCTTGCGTCTTTATGAAAAGTTTAAGAAAATAGGATAAAACGCATATAGATGGGATGGGGTTACCGTGATCAAAGCACTTGTATTTGATTTTGATGGAACAATTCTCGATACAGAAACTCAGCATTACAATGCTTTTCAAGAATTGTATCAGGAACATGGAAGCGATCTGCCATTAGAAGTTTGGGGAGAGTGTATCGGTACCCACTCTGACTTTAATCCGTACGAATATTTAGAGAGGCAAATCAACAAGAAGCTAGATCATGAGAAGTTAAGAGCAAAGAAGACAGAACGTGCCCTTGCCTTGATTTCAGAGCAAAAGCCGCTACCTGGTATTGAGGATTATCTTGAAGCTGCAAAAGAGCTTGGATTAAAGATTGGACTAGCCTCTAGTTCATCACGAAAATGGGTAGAAGAGCATCTTGGAAGAAGCGGTTTAATGCACCATTTTGAAGTTATCAAAACGGCAGATGATGTTGAAAACGTTAAACCTGATCCTGCTCTTTATGTTGAGGCAGTAAAAGCGTTAGGCGTAGAACCAAATGAAGCCATCGCTTTTGAAGACTCTGTTAATGGATCAGTTGCTGCTAAGAAAGCGGGACTGTATTGTGTGGCGATCCCCAATCCCGTAACTAAGCATATGACTTTTAGCGATGTTGATTATCAGTTGGAATCTATTGCAGAGATGAAACTGTCCGCACTAATTGAGCAAGCTGAGATTCAAGATAAGCAATGATTGAAGTATGCGGAATTAATCACATTACCTTAAGGGTTTCAGACCTACGCAAGTCAGTGGAATTTTATAGAGATATTCTAGGTGCTAAAATCGTTCATAAAGGGAATACAGATGTATACCTGGATTTCTGCGGAACTTGGCTATGTTTACTTGAAATTAAAAATGCAAAACCTATGAATACAGACCAAACTGGTGTAGATCATTTTGCATTTTCAATTAATAAAGAAAACTTCTCAAGAGCAGTTAAACACCTTAAGAAGAACAACGTACAAATCACGAGAGGCCCTTTAGAAAGGGGCGGCGGAATGACAGTAAGCTTTACAGATTCAGATGGAAATGAGCTTGAATTTTTACAGGTACACTATATGAACGGATGAAGAATTGGAAGTAATGAATATCGAAGCAGGTTAGAGGAGTGGATAAAATGAGCGAGATCGATGTTTCAAAATTTGAGAAAAAGATAGAACTTCGCAACATTGAGTTTGAGGATATAGATGAGATTTTAGAACTTCAGCAAATCTGTTTTCCAGATAACATGGAGCCTTGGGAACGAGGTCAGTTAGAAAGTCATCTTCGTATTTTCCCTGAAGGCCAATTTTGTGTAACGTATGAAGGAAAGATAGTTGGAAGCTGCTCGAGCTTAATGCTGAACTTTGACGAGTATGATGACAAACATACGTGGGATGAGATAACAGACAAGGGTTACATTACGAACCACGATCCAGAAGGATTTAATTTATACGGTATTGAAGTTATGGTTCATCCTGAATATCGCCGGATGAAAATTGGAGCTCGTCTTTATGAAGCGCGTAAAGAACTGGCAGAACAAAAGAATCTAAAAAGTATCATTCTTGGTGGGAGAATTCCCAATTATCATAAGCATTCTAAGGAAATGACGCCTCGAGAATATGTAAGAGAAGTCATCCAGCACAATATTTACGATCCAGTATTAACCTTTCAATTGATGAATGGTTTTACAGTGATGCGTTTAAACAAGAGCTATCTTCCTGATGACAAACAATCAAACGCATATGCAACACTAATGGAGTGGAACAACGTTGATTACATTCCTAATAAGACGAAGAAGTATTTTAAAACAAGTGAACCTGTTCGAATTACGACCATCCAATACATGATGAAGACGATCAATTCTTTTGAGGATTTTGCAACACAGGTTGAATATTATACAGATGTGGCATCCGATCAAGGTTCAGATTTCGCTGTATTCCCTGAACTTCTTACAACACAGCTGTTATCATTCTGTGAAGAGAAGAGTCCTAGCTTAGCGATTCGAAAGCTGACAGAGTTTACAGAGCAATACATTGAACTCTTTACGAATCTTGCAGTACGTTACAATGTGAACATCATAGGTGGATCACACTTTGTTGAAGAAGATGGGGATATCTACAATGTTGCTTACTTGTTCCGTCGTGATGGAACGATCGATAAGCAGTATAAGATTCATATTACTCCGAATGAACGTAAATGGTGGGGAATAACGGCAGGGGACAAAGTACAAGTATTTGATACAGATTGCGGTAAGATTGCAATTCTGATTTGCTATGATATTGAATTCCCAGAGCTTTCACGTATCGTGACAGATCAAGGTGCAAAGATTATCTTCACACCATTCTGTACAGAAGATCGACAAGGATACCTCCGTGTCCGCTATTGTTCGCAAGCACGTGCGATAGAAAATGAAATTTATACAGCAATTGCAGGTACAGTGGGTAACTTATCACAGGTGGAAAACATGGATATTCAATATGCCCAGTCAGGTATCTTCACACCGTCCGATTTCTCTTTCCCAAGAGACGGAATTGTAGGAGAATGTCATCCGAACATTGAAACGGTTGTAGTAGGGGATGTTGACCTAGAAATCTTAAGAAGACAGCGTAAAACAGGAAGTGTAACTCTTCTCAGAGACAGACGGTTAGATTTATATAGCGTTGTTCAAAAAGATAAAAGCAAATAAAGATAAGAAAAGTGGTGAGTGGATGAACTTGCCGCTTTTTTCTATTTCTCGGGAAATATCGTGAATCATGTCAAACAAACGTAAGGTTACCTGCCAGATTTTATTTTTTGTGCTGAAAGCGGTATAATAAAGGCCGTATTTAATAGATATGGCAGGAATAACTCGATTCATATCGAAACTTAATAAAAAAACATACATAACTTTTATAAACTAGAAGGAGGCAGTACTATGTCCTGGGAGACAACTTATGAAAAGTGGATTCAAAATGAAAAACTTGAGCAACCATTAAAAACTGCATTAGAAGGAATGAAAGAAAACAGGACAGCACTTGAAGACTGCTTCTATAAAAACCTAGAGTTTGGTACCGGGGGTATGCGCGGGGAAATCGGACCAGGTACAAACAGAATGAACACATACACCGTTCGAAAAGCTTCATTAGGACTCGCTCACTTTATTGAAGAGCAAGGGGAGAAAGCAAAAAAGCGCGGAGTTGTGATTGCTTATGATTCCAGACATCAATCTCCTGAATTTGCTATGGAAGCTGCTAAGACATTAGCTTCACAAGGAATTCAAGCTTATGTATTTGAAAGCTTAAGACCTACCCCTGAACTATCGTTTGCCGTTAGATATTTAAAAGCGTATAGCGGTATCGTTGTTACAGCAAGTCATAACCCGCCGGAATATAACGGCTACAAAGTATACGGTCCAGACGGTGGTCAGCTACCTCCAAAAGAGGCTGATGAAGTTATTCAAAAGGTAAACGCGGTTGAAGATGAGTTATCCATACCTGTTAAGACTGAAGAAGAGTTGAAGAATAATGGCTTAATCCAAGTAGTCGGTGAAGAAATCGACAAAGCGTACATGGAACAGCTAACAAAAATCAGCTTAAACCGTGAAGTGATCAAAGAGATGCACGACTTGAGCATTGTTTTTACGCCACTTCATGGAACAGCAAACCTACCTGTAAGAAAAGGTTTGGAACAGTTAGGATTTACTAACGTAACGGTAGTAAAAGAACAAGAACAGCCTGATCCAAACTTCACAACTGTAAAATCTCCAAATCCTGAAGAGCATGCTGCATTTGAACTGGCTATTAAGTATGGCAAAGAAGTTAATGCTGATATCTTGATGGCTACCGATCCGGATGCAGATCGAGTTGGAATTGCTGCAAAAAACAGTGACGGTGAATATGAGATTCTAACGGGTAATCAGACAGGTGCACTTATGATTGAGTACATTCTTTCTCAACGTGAGGAAAAAGGCAGTCTTTGTTCTAAAGGAATCGTCTTTAAAACGATCGTAACTTCTGAACTTGGGCGAGTGATTGCTGAATCTTACGGATTAACGTGTGAAGATACCCTGACAGGTTTTAAATTTATCGGTGAAAAAATCAAAGAATACGAAAAGAGCGGTAAACATACTTTTATTTTCGGATATGAAGAGAGTTATGGTTCTTTAATTGGAGACTTCGTACGCGACAAGGACGCTGTTCAAGCATGTTTAATGGGAGCAGAAATGGCTGCTTTCTATAA
This sequence comes from Fictibacillus sp. EA-CB0309, assembly GCF_055814265.1. Taxonomy (NCBI): domain Bacteria; kingdom Bacillati; phylum Bacillota; class Bacilli; order Caryophanales; family Fictibacillaceae; genus Fictibacillus; species Fictibacillus sp. EA-CB0309. The sequence goes on along the minus strand of NZ_CP169271.1, from coordinate 3,616,291 downwards.
AAAACAAGGGAAAACCCTTTTTGATGCGTTAACAGATGTTTATGAAAAGCACGGATTTTACAAAGAGGATTTAGAGTCACTTACATTGAAAGGGAAATCTGGTGCTGAACAAATCGAGAATTTACTGGCAGGATTCAGAGCTGATTTGCCTCTTGAGATCAATGGCCAGAAATTGGTGGTTTCTGAAGATTACAAGGCAAGTGTTCAGTATGATGTTGAGAAGGATGAAAAGAATGACATTCATCTTCCGAAATCCAATGTACTTAAGTATCAACTGTCAGATGGTTCTTGGTTCTGTGTAAGGCCATCAGGTACAGAGCCAAAAGTAAAGTTTTATTTTGGTGTTCAAGCCGATACGAATGATAAAGCTGACGCAGCCTTATTCAACTTAAAACAGGCAGTCATGGATTTGGTTCATGAAAGAATGCAAAAAGTGGCACAATAAAAAGAATGAATGGCTGTAAGGCAATGCCTCACAGCCTCTTTTTTCTAATGGTTGACAAGATAATAAAAGAGATGTAGTATACCCCTATAGGTATTTTAATTAAGGAGGTGCTGAAATGGAGTACACGCAAGAAATGAAAAACCGTTTAAAAAGAATTGAGGGGCAAATACGTGGAGTGTTGCGTATGTTAGAAGAAGAGCAAGATTGTAAAGCTGTCATTACTCAATTGTCTGCTTCACGTACAGCTATTGACCGTACGATTGGTCTAATAGTCGGCACCAATCTGGAACAGTGTTTACGTGAACAAATGGAAAATGGAGAACAAATGAACTCCGATCTGGTTAAAGAAGCCGTACAGCTTCTCGTTAAAAGCCGCTAATATCTGTCATAAGCATCGTCTGTTGACAGATTCTCTTTTAGGATTTAATATACCCCTATGGGTATTAGAAGGACAACTAAATTTTTTTAAGTGTTTATATACCGGTACGGGTATATGTAATTAATAAGTTTAATGGAGGTTTTTTTAATGAGTATTAAAGTGGATCAAGTTTTAGACTGTAAGGGATTATCTTGTCCATTGCCAATCGTACGTACAAAAAAGCGATGGATCAGCTTGAGGCGGGTCAGGTTATCGAAGTTCAAGCTACAGATAAAGGTTCATTAGCTGATATTCAAGGATGGGCAAGAAATACGGGAAATCAATATTTAGGTACGAAAGAAGAGGGGGATGTTCTTAAGCACTATTTAAGAAAAGCTAACCCTGGTGAAGTAAAAGAAGCTGCTAAGTTTGAACATACCATTCAAAACGATGAGTTAGAAAAAGCAATAGCAGAGAATAAAGACGACATGATTTTGCTTGATGTTAGAGAACCTGCAGAATATGAGTTCAAACGTATACCTGGGGCAGTATCTATTCCTTTGGGAGAACTTGAAAGCAAATTAGACACACTTGATAAAAACAAAGAAATCCATGTTATTTGCCGTACTGGCTCGAGAAGTGATATGGCTGCACAAATTTTATCTGAAAAAGGTTTTGAACGTGTAAAAAACGTTTTACCAGGAATGTCTGAGTGGACTGGAACAACTGAATCTAATTAAAATTTTTTAAATAAAATTATACCCGGGGAGGTATTTGAAAAATGATTAAAGCATTAACAGCTAAAGAAGTAGCAAAACGTGTTGTAGAAGACAAAATGTTTATTCTAGACGTTCGTAATGAAAGTGATTTTAAAGACTGGAAAATCGAAGGTAAAGGTATTGAGTCGATCAACCGTCCGTATTTCGATCTTATTGATGGTGTAGAGGATGTATTGGAACACCTTCCAAAAGAAGAAGTGTTAGTTGTTTGTGCGAAAGAAGGATCTTCTGTAATGGTGGCAGAGATGCTTGATGAAGCAGGTATTAAAGATGTTTATTACCTTGAAGGCGGTATGAAAGCTTGGAGCGAATACTTGATGCCAGTGAAGATCGGCGACTTAAAAGATGGCGGATCTATCTATCAATTCAACCGTATTGGTAAAGGGTGCCTATCATATCTCGTTGAATCAAACGGTGAAGCAGCAATCGTTGACTCTGCTCGTACAATTGAAGCTTATGAAGATTTTGCTAAAGAAAAAATATTGAAATTAAGCACATGATTGATACTCACCTTCATGCTGACCACATTTCTGGCGGACGCCGTCTTGCTGAAAAAACAGGGGCAAATTACTGGCTGCCTCCAAAAGATGCTGAAGAGGTAACGTTCTCTTATGAAGCATTAGAAGAAGGCAAAGACATTACGATCGGTCATACAAAAATCGAAATTCAGCCGATTTATACGCCAGGTCATACGATTGGAAGTACTTCTATGATCGTTGACGAACAATACTTGCTTTCTGGAGATATTCTGTTTGTTGATTCAATCGGACGTCCAGACCTTGCTGGTAAAGCTGAGGACTGGGTGAGTGATTTGCGTGATTCTTTATACAACAAATACAAGAATCTTTCAAAAGATCTTGTCGTATTGCCAGCTCACTTTGGTAAAATCAGCGAACTGGATGAAAAGGGTGCAGTATCAGCTCCACTAGGCGAGTTATTTGAAAAGAACGAAGGGTTAAACATTAAGAGTGAAGATGAGTTCCGTAAGGCTGTAACAGAAAACTTACCGCCTCAGCCAAACGCATACCAAGAAATTCGTGAAATAAACATGGGTAAAATGGATCCTTCAACGGATGAACAGCGTGATATGGAAATTGGTCCGAACCGCTGTGCGATCACTGAATAAATAAAAACTTAAATTACTAGGAGGCTCTTCAAATGAACGTAAAACAAACATTAGATACAAAAGGGTTATCTTGCCCAATGCCAATCGTAAAAACAAAAAAACTATGGATACTCTTGCTAGCGGAGATATCTTGGAAGTACTTGCAACAGATAAAGGTGCAGTAAACGATTTATCGGCTTGGTCAAAGTCTTCAGGGCATGAATTATTAGACCACAAAGAAGAAGACGGCGTATTCAAGTTCTATATTCAAAAAGGGTAATACTAAAAATTTTAAGCGAGCAGATATCTATAGAGGTATAGGTATCTGCTCCTGAAAAGGAGATTACAATGATGGAACAAACACAGAATAAATCAACGATGGTCGTATTTAGCGGTGATTTGGATAAAGCGATGGCGAGTTTTATTATCGCAACTGGTGCAGCTGCAATGGGGAAACAAGTTACAATGTTCTTTACGTTCTGGGGACTTAACATCTTGAGAAAAGAAGAGTATGTAAATGTAAATAAAACGTTTATGGATAAGATGTTCGCGAAAATGATGCCGCGTGGGCCTGAAAAGCTTGGCATTTCTAAGATGAACTATGGTGGTTTAGGCGGCAAGATGATGAAGTATACGATGAAAAAGAAAAACATCGTAACGTTAAAAGAGCTAATTGAAATGGCTCAAGATCTTGATGTGAAGATGGTTGCGTGTACGATGTCTATGGATGTAATGGGTATTACGCAAGATGAACTTATCGATGGTTTGGATTATGCAGGTGTAGCATCTTACCTCGCTGATGCAGATGAGTCTAAGATTAACTTATTTATCTAAGTAACATCAGTTTAGGGAGGTGAAGTCATGGAATTTACTTTTATCATTACAATCTTTCTAATTGGCTTTATAGGTTCTTTTATTTCAGGTATGGTGGGTATTGGTGGATCAATCATTAAATACCCAATGCTTTTATATATTCCAGCAATGCTAGGCTTCACTGCATACTCTGCTCATGAAGTATCGGGGATTAGTGCTGTACAGGTATTCTTCGCTACGATAGGGGAGTATGGGCATATCGTAAAGGCGGCTATTTAAACAAGACGCTGATTATTTATATGGGTGGAGCCATTCTGTTAGGTAGTTTTATTGGCGGATATGGGTCACAGGCTATGACAGAAGGACAGATTAACGTTGTTTATGCTGTATTAGCTACGATTGCTGCTGTTATGATGCTTATTCCTAAAAAGGGTATAGATGATATTCCGTTAGACCAAGTTACATTTAATAAATGGCTTGCAGCTGTATTAGCATTTATTGTTGGTGTAGCAGCAGGTGTAGTCGGTGCAGCAGGAGCGTTCATACTCGTACCGATCATGCTGGTGGTTCTTAAAATACCAACCCGCATGACGATTGCTACATCACTTGCGATTACCTTTATTTCTTCAATTGGAGCAACAATCGGTAAAATCACAACTGGGCAAGTATTGTTATGGCCAGCTATAATCATGGTTGTAGCAAGCTTGATCGCATCACCACTTGGTGCTCAGTTCGGTAAAAAGATAAATACAAAGATTCTTCAATTTATTTTGGCAGCACTTATCATTGCTACATCTGTGAAGATCTGGTTAGATATTTTAGGATAATAGGGAACTTGTGTAAGAGGAGAAAGAGGACACGAAGTACGTGATAACACGTACTTCGTGTCCTCTTTCATATTGTGGTCTTAGCGTTCAAGGAAATAATGCGGTTTGCAAGAAGCAGTAAAATGAAAAGGTTATTTATCAGTACAGTTAATTGAGCAAACACACGGAAGCAGATCGGTAAAATGAAGCGGGAAATAAATTGTTGGGGGTCAGTCCCCTAGACGCTTTTGTAGAAATTGATCGAGCGGATGAGGGTCATTGTCATCGTTGCAAAGCCCACAGAAAGAATCGTCACAAGCGAGTAGAATAGGATTCCTTCTCCCATTACATAGAGTCCCGCTATGATGACCGCAGCATCTATCAAAAAGATGACCATCCCTACATTGATTGAAAACCAGCGTGATAAAAAGAGCGCGATCAAGTCGGTTCCACCCGTACTCGTTTCATGTCTCAGCATCCAGCCGATACCTGTTCCAATAAAGAGTCCTCCAATTACGGAGCCTTCCATAACAGAAACAGAAAACACACCACTCAACGGTGAAAGAAAATCTATAATGAAAGACGACACCAACAATCCATGTATGCTATTTATAAAGTAACGGCGTTCCAGTTTCCACGCTAATAGGTAGATGGGAATACTTAAAATGATAATCGTTAGACCCACTTTATACCCCCATACATATTTTACGAGAAGACTGATGCCTATCATCCCGCCATCCAATAGATGAAAAGGGACAATGAAACCATTGATGCCAATACCAAGCAAGACACTGCCAAAGAAAATAGCTACTGTTCGTTTAAACATGGCACTCATCCCTGTCTATGATTATTTCTACATAATATGCGTGATTGTCCAATAATAGTCATGTACCCAGGGTGTTTGTCCGTGTCTCTTTTTCACTTTTTGCATGTAATAGTATAGAAAGCCCCTTGTTTGCAGTGCAAAATAGGGAAGGTGAGTGTTGTGAAAGACTTCAGAAGAGCTGCAAAACGTCTTTTGGAGAGACAGGTCGTGGTGGATACAGCAAATCAATCTTACGAAGGCAGACTAAGAGCAGTTGAAAGAGACTATATTACGTTATGTGTAATGAGCTGTGATCATAAATATAGGGACCAGATTATAATTCGTATTGCAGAAATTGTCGCCTTATCCACCCTTTAATCCAATAAAAAATCCCTTGCATATTTGTTATGCAGAGGGATTTTTTTGCTATTTCTTTGTAAAACCTAATGTAATCGGTTGAGTCTGTTGAGGAGGTGCGCAACATAATGATAGATCTCGTGCATCTCCAGCTGATTCAAATTCAGAGTCTTCTTTTGTATAAAAAATCTCCCATGCGTTGCCGTCGGGGTCGTATACCCATACTTTGTCTTGAACAGCATAGCAGCATGTGGTGTTCATCTCATCTATTAAGAGCAGTCCTGCTTCTCGAAGTCTTTCTCCCATGGCAAGAACATCTTCTGTGTTGTTTACTTGAAATCCTAAATGATTAAGTACACCATCTTTTGCAAATGGGCGAGCGTTCAGAGAAAAATGAAGAGCAGGCTGATCAAGCTCAAATTTTGCATAATTGTCTTTTACTTTTGTTGGTTCTGAACCAAAAAAGCTTTTATAGAATTCAAGAGATTTTTCTAAGTCTGTACAGTTAACAGCGACATGCATGCGTTGTATCATAATGTGCACTCTCCTTTTTATGAAATAATCATCAGCCATAAATAAAGGCCGGTTAATGTGATGAAAAGGGTTGGGACGGTTAAGATAATTCCAATTTTGAAATAATAGCCCCAGGTGATTTTTACCCCTTTTTTGATAACACGTGTAGCCATAGAAGTGTGGCTAGTGAACCAATCGGTGTGATTTTTGGTCCTAAGTCCGAGCCGATAACGTTTGCGTAAATCAATGCTTCACGGATAACACCGGATGTTTCCGTTCCTTGAATTGCTAGAGCATCAATCATAACAGTAGGCATGTTGTTCATAACCGATGATAATACAGCGGCTAAGAAGCCCATCCCAATCGTTGCAACGAATAACCCTTGATCGGCAATGACCTGAATCCAACTGCCAAGCATATCGGTCAGTCCGGCATTACGAAGTCCGTAAACGACTACATACATACCTATAGAGAAGACAACGACAGTCCATGGTGCATCTTTAACCACTTTTTTTGTTTGAATGGCTGGACTTTTACGAGCTGCAATAATAAAGAAAATCGCTGCTGCACCAGCAATAAAGGAAACGGGTATGCCGATAAATTCACTCGTTAAGTACCCGATTAAAAGAACAGCAAGAATGATCCAAGACAACTTGAACAGCTTTTCATCACGAATGGCTTCTTTCGGTTGTTTGAGCTGTGAAAGATCATAATTCTCTGGAATGTCTTTTCCGAAAAAGATAAGTAAAACAAGCATGCTTGCAATCAAGGAAAAGAAGTTTGGGACAATCATGCGGCTTGCGTATTCAACGAACCCGATGTTAAAGAAATCAGCCGAAACGATGTTTACTAAGTTTGAAACAACAAGAGGCAGGGAAGTCGTATCTGCAATAAATCCACTAGCCATTATAAATGGCAACACCATGGACTCTTTAAAGTTAAGTGCTCGCACTTGAGCGAGTACGATCGGTGTCAGGATTAATGCTGCACCGTCATTTGCAAAGAACGCTGAAACTGCAGCTCCGAGAAGGATGACATACGTAAACATCTTCTTTCCGTTTCCGCCGGCTAACCTCGCCATATGTAAGGCGGACCATTCAAAGAAACCAATTTCATCTAAAATAATAGAGATGAGTATGATGGCTACAAATGCTAATGTGGCGTTCCAAACGATTCCGGTTACGGTCCATACATCATCAAGCGTAACGACATTAAGAAGAAGTGCAACAATGGCACCGACCGTAGCCGACCAGCCGATCGACAGACCTTTTGGCTGCCAAATCACAAAAATAATCGTAACTAAAAATACAGCGAAGGCCATAATCGCCATGCTGTCCATATAAACTCCCCCAATTTCTTAAGTAATTCTAAGTTAGCAGCAAACTTTTCCGCCTGACGCTTTTAATTCTTCGATCTTAGCTGACATGTCAGGAAGAGCTTCTAAGTTGGCTTTAATAAAAGGATAGATTTCTCCATCAATGGAGTAGAAGATCCATTGGCTGTTGCGTCTTTCTTTAACGAGTTTAGCTTGCTTTAATTTTCGTAAATGTTGTGAAATACTAGGTTGTGTCATTTTTAAGATATCAACTAACTCACATACACATAGTTCTTCGTGGCGAAGTAGTGCTAAGATGTTCAAGCGTGTTTTATCTGCCATTGCTTTATAACAATCTGTTAACTGATCCAGTTCCATATCGATCTCACCTCATTAGTATATAACCATATGATTATATAAAATGTCAAAGAATATATAAATAAATATTGATATAAGGATATACTTATATTATGATGGTCTCGAAAGAAGTTCTTTTACTACAGGAGGTTTTTAAAAAATGGCTAAACCAATTATCTATTTCCTTTGCACAGGAAACTCTTGTCGTTCCCAAATGGCAGAAGGTTTTGGACACCACTATCTTGGTGATAAATATGACGTATATTCCGCTGGGATCGAAGCACATGGAGTGAATCCAAATGCGATCAAAGCGATGAATGAAGTAAATATTGATATTACGAATCAAACATCAGATGTAATCGATAAAGATATTTTAGAAAAAGCAGATTTGGTCGTTACATTATGCGGCCATGCAAACGATGTATGCCCAGCAACACCACCTCACAAAAAACGTGAGCACTGGGGATTTGACGATCCAGCAGGGAAAGAATGGAGCGAATTTCAGCGTGTTCGTGATGAAATCGCTTCTCGAATCAAGCGTTTCGCTGAAACAGGAGAATAATAATGGACAGCACAGCTCAGGAGCCAAATGGTTTCTGAGCTTTTTTGTATGAAATTTTGCATTTCGTTCATGTTACTAATGAGGTGATTCAAGTGATGCGTTGTTTCTTTATCGTATTAAGCTTAATTTTTGTGATGATCAATCATCCGGAATTAACAGAAGCTGCTGATGATAAAGCAGCATTCATTCGGAGTGACGGAATTTGGTTAAAAGAAGGCGAGATGGAGAGAAGGATTGTTGAAGGATCGAATCTTTCCCATCCACAGTTCTCAAGGAACGGGACATATATCAGTTATGTGTCAAAAAATCAAAATCGCAATGAGCTATGGGTGTATAACCGTGTAACTCGTTTAAAAAGAAAAGTGTTTGATGGTGATGTGAGTTTAACGAGGTGGTCTCCCATCGAATCAAAGCTCGCATGGAAAAGCGGGAGTGTGTTAAACGTAATTGATCTTTCCAAACCTGCTTCATCTTTTCAAAATGTCATACTCGGCGCAGGTAACTATAGCTGGGCACCTGATGGAAAAGGATTTGTTGTTTCGTCATCTGCGAATTTAGAGCCTGATGGATGGAGTCCAGTTCGACTATTTTATGTTCCTGTGAATGCAAATGGGGATCTGAAAAAAGTACAGAACATTACTACGCTGCCAAAGATGAGTCAGACGTTCTTTGCGATTGGCACAACAGAATTCAAGTGGGGAATGGATGATCAATGGTTTGCATTTATCGCATGTCCCACAGCTTCCATGTCAGCTGACAGCAATACATTAATGGTTGTCTCTTTAGATGGCTCCCGAACCAAAATCCTTGGAAACATGTTAGATCAGCCGAATTGGTTTCATTGGTCTTCTGATAAAAAGAAACTGGCATTTATTAAAGGGATCGGCCGGCTGACTTCTGAAAATAAACGTTTAACCGTATGGGATGCAAAAAGCGGCAAAGAAGCAAACCTTGGATTTGATGGATATGCCGATGGTGATTTCACTTGGAGAAACGACAAGGAAATTGTTGTGAGCAGACAAATCGAATGGGGCTGGGATGTACCTGAAGAAAAAAGATCTAAGCCGTTTTTAGCAAGTGTAAAAATAGGAGATGGAAGTGCAAAGAAAATAACGAAGCCGGGTCTTGGTGAAGCAGATGTTTATCCGGAAACGCTGCTTAGCGGTGATCTTGCTTGGGTAAGAACAGGTATTCTTGCTACAGAAGCAAAAGTGATGATAAAAAGTAACAGCTCCGAAAAAGAAACAGTTTGGATTGAAAAGTTACGTACTCCCCAAGATTGTTCAGGCTGGCCATGTATGATTGATATTTATCAAGCAAGATAAAGGATAGAGGCGGATTCTAGTGGGGAGTTCGCCTTAATTTTATAAACCCGTCCGTTTTTTCCATGCTGTTTTCTCATGAATGCCTGTTTTCTTTCATACAGTTAAAAGTAAGGAAATAGCAGGAGGGGGAAAATATGAACTGGGAACTGCAAAATAAAGAGCTTGAAAAAGCAATTGCTGAAATTACTGAGATTGCTGACCACTTTGGCCTTGATTTTTACCCAATGCGGTATGAAATATGTCCTGCAGATATTATCTATACATTTGGTGCGTATGGGATGCCAACACGTTTTTCTCATTGGAGTTTTGGAAAACAGTTTCACAAAATGAAGCTTCAGTATGACTTAGGGTTGAGCAAAATTTATGAGCTCGTCATTAACTCTGATCCTTGTTATGCGTTCTTGCTTGATACCAATTCGCTCATCCAGAACAAATTGATTATTGCCCATGTTCTCGCGCATTGTGATTTCTTTAAAAACAATGTTCGTTTTTCTAATACGAGAAGAGATATGGTCGAGTGTATGACTTCGACGGCTGAACGTGTGGCCCAATACGAACATTTATATGGCAAAAAGAAGTTGAACAGTTTTTAGACGCAGTTCTTGCGATACAAGAACATATAGACCCTTCACTCGTAAGAAACAAATTAAATTATGTATTTGAAGACGAAGAAGACCTCACGCCAAAGAAAGAAACACCTTATGATGATCTTTGGAAGCTGGACGATAAAAAAGGTCCGCAACCAGCGTTGAAAAAGAAAAAGTCATTCCCGCCGCAGCCTGAAAAGGACATTCTTTTATTTATTGAGCAATATAGCCGTGAACTTGAAGAATGGCAACGTGATATTTTATCCATGATGAGAGAAGAAATGCTTTATTTCTGGCCACAGCTCGAAACGAAAATCATGAACGAAGGCTGGGCATCTTACTGGCACGCAAAGATTCTGCAAGAAATGGACTTAACCTCTCATGAGACGATCGAGTTTGCGAAACTGAACGCTGGAGTTGTCCAGCCATCAAAGACATCGATCAACCCGTATTATTTAGGCTTACAGATTTTTAAAGACATTGAAGATCGCTACAACAATCCCAACGAAGAGCTCATCAGACAAGGTGTAAAACCTGGTTCAGGTCGGGAAAAGATGTTTGAGGTTCGTGAACTAGAGTCAGATATGTCGTTTATCCGAAACTACCTAACTAAAGATCTCGCTCAGCGGGAAGACATGTATTTGTTTCAAAAGCAGGGCAAAGAATACAAGGTTGTCGATAAGCAGTGGGAAGAAGTAAGAGATCAGCTCGTGAGTATGCGGGTAAACGGTGGATTCCCATACATTACGGTTAATGACGCAGATTATATGAAAAATGGTGAGCTATACCTCGTTCATAGCTATGAAGATATGGAACTTGATGTGAAGTATCTTGAGAAGGTATTGCCGCATCTTCATCATCTGTGGGGACGTCCTGTTCATATGGAGACGAGGATTGAGCAGAAGCCTGTTTTGTTTACGTTTGATGGGAAGACGGTTCATCGGAAGTATTTATAATGAAATAAGCACGCAGCCGCGTGCTTATTTTTATTTGAGCCTATAAATCTTAAGTATTTGATGAATTATTAATAAAGTATTTTGAAAATATTATTAGGGAATTACATCTGAGTTAAATTGCACCTGGGGGCATAATATACGATATAAATAAAATGAGGTGAATAAAAATGGCTAATATAAAGTTATTTAGAGCTATTTATATTCCAGAGACACCGTTTGTAAATGGAGTATTAAAGCCTAAAAAGGCAAGGAAATATAAATTTGAATTATTGAAAAGTGAAAAAGTAGTAAACAATCTATATCATCTTATTTTTAAAAAGGATGAGAAACTAATTCACTGTTATTATTTTGAGAATATAGAAGATGAGTTGGAAAGATACTTGTTTGTGGAGAATAATGAATTATATGATGACTTTATTTCACAGTTTTGGGGCGGCGGACAAAGGTACTGGGAAAGTGGAATGGACGTTTATTTAGATTTAAATCGTCCTGAAGAGGTATTTGAACAGTTAACTCATGTATATAACAATAGTTTTTATGAGGAGGATGAGCCTACGCCATTAAGCCATATTTTCGGTCAACAAATGTGGCATAGCAACGCCTATCTTATTGCCAATCGAACAGCTTTATTGGAACTAAAAGAGGCGATTGATGTTGCCTTAAAGTATGAAGAAACACGATTAGGCTTAATGCCTTCTGATGGTGAAGGATATGATTTATTTATAAAATGTGTTGAAGATGATTTTAAATGGGAAGAGTTAGAAATGCCTTACCATGATAGAGAATGTTATGTACCTGATGAAAAAGTAGAGCTACCTCCGCATAAGATTTTTAATAATTATAAACTTTAGAGGGTAATATATCTTCTGATAAAGTAATGATCTTTCTTATTCAACGTAGCAGGATTGTTGAATAAGAGCATTATTAAAACCTGTCTTTAAGACTGCTTTTTCATATGGAATTTAAAGGGGCAGGTTAGTTTAATAAGAATAGAATAACTACGTAATAATATCGGAGGTGTTGTAATGATTACGGTTAAAAATGCTGAAGGTTATCTTAAGACTAAGATTGCTGATGATATTGATGATATAAAAAAGTTTGGGAAATATTTAAGGATTTTTGTAAAGAAGTAATAGAGGGAGAAGAAGATAAAGAAATTCTATTTCAATGTGGTGTCTATGATTTTACTGGAGAGGAACTATTTCATTATGATTTTGTACGACAGTTTACTGTTTATGAAGAAGACGATTATTCTCGTATGGAACAACTTCATTGTGAATTTCTATTTAAACCAACAAATGAGTTAAGAAAGTTAGAGGTATCAGAATGGTCAATGGATTATGATGATATTAATGTTTTTTAAATCACATAGAAAAGCTTCATGAGTTTAAAATACCTTTGAATTTAAAGCCAATTAAATTAGAAATATATCAGGAAGAAGTTTAAACCTTATTTCATTATCGGGTGCGATTGCTGAATAAGGACAGTCGCTTTTTTCTAACTGAGCAGAAGTTCAATAACATTTTCTAAATATTATCCAAGCTAGGAGGGTGAGTATGGAAGGCTCTTGGGAAGGCTTATTAGATATAATTGGTTTAAATCAAGATATAAGAAAAAAGCTGAATTAAAGGCATTGATAGAATTCCCATTAGCAGAACCAAAAACAGACTTGTTAATAAACTTATTTGACTACATAACAAGTATTTATGGTTCCGAGAGATGCACTATTCTTTGGTGGTATGAACCAAGCTGCATTAATGTTAAAAACATAAGTAATCCATTTACTAAAATCATTAGCAAAGATGATTTAAAATATTTACAGGATTTGTGGGAAAGAATTGCTGGGGATTATATTTTATTTTTGCCAGAAAATTTCAATACAAAAGTTGATACCAGTGATGAAGAAGAGTGTATTGGAGTATGCTTAACCAAATACTCTCAATTGCTACTAAAAACTCCTGATGCAAATGAAGTATTGTATTTATGTCTAACTGAATGAATTTTTTATTCAGCTAACGGATGCGATTGCTGAGATGCAATTGTTATTTAGAAAGATTAATCTAATCATTAGGATTCGTAAGGATTACATACAGTGACATTGCATAATAACCGCCTTATTGGAACGATGGCTGGGCTAGCTATTGGCACGCCAAAACCCTTCAAGAGATGGATCTAACTTCGCATGAGACAATTGAGTTTGCGAAACTTAACGCTGGAGTTGTTCAGCCATCGAAGACATCGATCAATCCGTATTATTTAGGCTTACAGATTTTTAAAGACATTGAAGATCGCTATAACAACCCCAACGAAGAGTTGATCAGGCAAGGTGTGAAACCAGGCTCAGGTCGTGAGAAAATGTTTGAGGTTCGGGAACTGGAGTCTGATATGTCGTTCATCCGAAACTACTTAACCAAAGATCTCGCTCAGCGGGAAGACATGTATTTGTTTCAAAAGCAGGGCAAAGAATACAAGGTTGTCGATAAGCAGTGGGAAGAAGTGCGTGATCAGCTGGTAAGTATGAGAGTAAATGGCGGATTTCCTTATATCACAGTCAATGACGCAGATTATATGAAAAATGGTGAGCTATACCTCGTTCATAGCTATGAAGATATGGAACTTGATGTGAAGTATCTTGAGAAGGTATTGCCGCATCTTCATCATCTGTGGGGACGTCCTGTTCATATGGAGACGAGGATTGAGCAGAAGCCTGTTTTGTTTACGTTTGATGGGAAGACGGTTCATCGGAAGTACCTCTAAAATTAAACAAGTGTTTAATTTTCATAACAAAAAGCGCGTCTGCTGGCGTGCTTTTTGTTTTACTCTGTTATAATAAAGCTGCTATTAATATAAGCAACACGAGCAATTGCGAAACATATATTTATATAGACTTACCTTATAGCTGAGAACATTTAAACCCAGTGTTGCTTTGTACTGACTAAGGATCATGATGAGTAGAAGGTGATTGAAGTAATGAGGCAAATTATAGATGAAATAAAACACTGGGCAAAAGAGATAAAGAGGCAGCTCTATGTCTTATTTTTAGTTTCACAGCACAAGGACGTTCCAATCCATGTGAAAGCATTGGCGATCTCTATCGTTGCATATGCATTAAGTCCAATTGATTTAATTCCTGATTTTATTCCATTATTGGGTTTTTTGGATGATATAATTCTTCTGCCTTTAGGGATGGTCATTGTGTTTCGATTGATTCCCCCAGCGGTTCTAGAAGTGTGCAAGGAGCAAGCTGCTAACCAAAGCGAGCAGCTCCCAAAGAATTGGATAGCAGGCGGTGTCATCCTGACGATATGGATAACTGTTCTTATTTTTATAATAAACAAGGTAGCCGTTTTCTAATGGGAGATATCATCAATCATTCATATCAGAGCCAACAATTTAACAAATCTTTAAAGCACCCCAATTTTGAGGAGTGCTTTTTTTACATCTGTAAAATTTTACAATATTGTGAAATATGCTAGCTAACGATTCTATCTTTTGTAAAAAAATGTATAATAAAATTAGAACAACCGTTCAATTTTTGAAAGGAGTTTTCGGTTCATTGAGCAAACGTCGTTACAACAGTGAGACTGCAAAACAGGACATCATGGAAAATGCATTCTTGATATTTTCTCAAAAAGGTTATACACAAACTTCTGTGGCCGATATCTCTAAAGCTTCTGGTTATAGTAAAGGACACATTTATTATCATTTTCAAAATAAGGAAAAGTTGTTTGTTTTATTAGCTCAAAGAACGATGAAGGATTGGTACTCAAAATGGATGACGAAGGAACCAGCCTTTTCTTCTGCTACTGAGAAATTGTATGGAATGGCAATCCATGTTCTTTACAATTATCAGACCCCTTTGTTAAAAGGCGGGCAAGAGCTTGCTTCTAATCCAGATTCAAATCCTGATTCTATCAAGCAGCTATACGAGCTAGCAGTCATCCCAATGGGAGCTTATCGTGCCATTCTTTTAGAGGGTATAGAGAATGGTGAATTTACGAAAGGCAATGTAGATGAGTGGACTGTGTTAATTGGTACGTGGCTTGGCGGACTATGTCAGCTCACAAACACGCAAGAACTTCATAGCCTTGAACCACTTTTTGAGCAGGCAGTCTCTATATTTTTGGAGTCTATCAAAAACAAACCGATTTAGGATGAAAGCTTTAAAAATTCATGTATAGGGGCGATTGATGTGATGGAGATTAAAAAGGTTGCTATCGTTACGGGTGGAGCTTCAGGAATTGGGTATGCACTCTGTAAGGAACTTGTGTCACAGAACGTTTTTGTTATCGTTGCAGACATCAATCAAGAAAAGGGCAGACAGGTTGAAGAAGAGTTAAATAAAGAAGCAACAAATGCGAGATATCAGTATTTAGACGTAACAGATGCTCAAAGTGTAGAGAATACGATTACAGCCATATTCCAAGAGTTTGGCAGGCTTGACTACCTTTTTAACAATGCGGGAATCGCCATGTACGGTGAATTATATGATATGACGCTCGATGACTGGAGAAAGATCATGGACGTTAATCTGTGGGAGTCATTCACGGGACGCAAATCGGATATAATCTAATGAAAAAACAAGGGTTTGGTCATATTGTAAATACAGCCTCTGCTGCAGGACTTGGACCATCACCAGTATCCTCAGCTTATGGGACGACAAAACACGCTGTCGTTGGCTTAACGACATCGCTGCATTATGAAGCTGAGGAATTCGGTATAAAAGTAAGTACACTTTGTCCGACGTTTGTAGATACCCCGATCTTTGAAGAGGCAAGAGCAATTAACATCAATAAAGCGGTAATCATGGAGCAATTTAAAAAGCAAAAGATGATGACGCCTGAGAAACTTGCAAAAATCACATTAGAAGGCATACATAAAAACAAACCTATTATTTGTCCAATGCCTATGCGCAGAACGATGGATATCTTTTTCACACTCGTTCCCTCAGCTCACAGAGGACTTATGCGGCTCGTCTGCAGAGTGAGCAGAAAAGCTAGATTATCTTAATAAGAAGTCTTAGTTAAGAACTGCTTACGCTCTTGGGCAGTTCTTATTTTTTTGTCACCCCATCATCCGTTATAATACAAGTACTAAACCTTTTGGGGGAGTTAGCGTGAAAACCATTTTAATTGTGGAAGATGAACCAAAGCTATTGGAAGTTGTCTCTTCTTATCTGGAGAAGGAAGGGTTTCATACACTAGAAGCTCTAAATGCAAATGAAGCATTAAACCATATTAAAAGAAAATCTGTTGATTTTGTGGTTCTGGATCTTATGCTCCCAGATATGAGCGGGGAAGAACTCTGTCAAAGGATTAGACAAGCTCACACGTTACCTATTCTGATGTTGACTGCAAAGGTTAATGAGGAAGATCGTATAAACGGATTGTCGCTCGGTGCTGATGATTATATGGTAAAACCATTTAGCCCGCGTGAACTTGTCATGCGTGTTAAAACGATTTTACGCCGTTCTGGAAACGGGGATTTGCTGGCTGAACAGATTACGTACAACGGTGGTCAATTTAAGATTGATGCTTCTAAACAAGAGGTGTTCGTAAAGGGAGAACCAGTAAATCTTACGCCTAATGAATACAAGTTGTTGCTTACGTTTGGCAGGCATCCTAATCGTGTTTTTGCTAGGGAAGAATTAGTGGAGAAGATTTTGGGTTTTGATTTTGAAGGAGATAGCAGGACCATTGATCAGCACGTGAAGAATCTTAGGTATAAGCTCGAGATTGATCCTAAAAACCCACTCTATATTGTTACTGTTTTTGGTGTAGGGTACAAGTTTACAGGAGGCGGTCATGTATAGAGGACTGCATGCAAGATTAACAGTTATTTTTATTTTGGCCGCGTCATCTATACTCGTAATTGCCGGCCTCATTATCATGTTTGAAGTTCATTACCACATCACGATGTTTCAAAGGGATGTACCAGAATTTCAAAGTATTCAGCCCTTAACCCATCATTTTGAAAAAGCCTTATTAAGTTCGGTTCTTTGGACTTCAATAGGTGCCATTATCCTGGTTTGTATGATTAGTTATTTTGTGGCGAAAAATTTATCAAGACCGTTGGTGGAGATGAGAAAAGCGGCTGAAAAGATGGCAAAAGGTGAGCTCGAAGTAAGGATAGAAACGCTAGGGAATGATGAACTCAATGAACTTGGAAATTCTCTTAATCAGCTTGCTGCCAAACTTCAATTACAGGAAACATCTCGAAAAAATATGACTTCTGATATTGCCCATGAACTGAGAACACCTTTAGCCACCATTAAAAGTCACCTAGAGGCCTTTGAAGATGGTGTTTTTCAACCAAATCCAGATCGAATACATTCGCTTAAAGAAGAAATTGAACGCCTCATTTCTTTAGTTCAAGATCTAGAGCATTTAACAGCCATGGAATCACCAGAATTCTCATTAGATAAGAAGCAGGAAGAACTGAATAAAATCATTACGAAAAGTATGGATGCCGTTGCAGGAGCTTTTGTGCAAAAGAGTGTGGCACTTTATTCAGAATTGCAGCCTAACGTAGAACTAAGTGTAGATGCGAAACGAATTGCGCAAGTATTAATAAACTTGTTAAGTAATGCTCTTAGATATACACCAGCGGGGGAAAGGTGACTATTTCTACACATGCAGAAAAAGATTCTGTTTTCATTTCGGTTAAAGATACTGGAATCGGCATCCCAAAAGAAGAGATTAAACAAGTGTTTGAACGTTTTTATCGTGGAGAAAAATCCAGGAGCAGAGAACACGGCGGAAGTGGAATTGGTCTAACCATAGTAAAAAGAATTGTTGAAGCACATAATGGACAAATATGGATCAAAAGTGAGCCTGGAAAAGGAACAGAAGTTAACATGAAGTTTAATAGAGAAAAGGCTGGCATTTAACATTAAATGTCCAGCCTTTTTGGGCAAGTGCTTTGGGTAGCAAACGTGCTGCCTGTGTTCTTTGTCGAAAAGCCTATAAAATATTTTGAAGGCCCATAAATTTTTTTCAAGGACTATAAATGGTACAACAGCCATGCCTTATACAGCTTATTCAGCTGATAACTCGCTTTCGGTTACCCACTTATGATTGGTTACTTTTTCACCGTCGGTAGTAGGAGTATAATCTACCATGTAGACCGTGGTTTGTTCCGCAGAATCAATGACTGCTTTTGCCCCTTTCATGCCTTTCATATGGTCTGCGTTCAGGACGACTTCGGTACCAGCAGTTAGAGGTTTATCTCCTGCATCTTTAATTTCTTCATGTATTACCCACTTGTGGTTTGTCACCTTTTACCACCTGTTGTTGGTGTATAACTCACTGTGTAAACCGTTGTATCATAAGCTCCTGCAATCGTAGCTTCTGCACCGTCCATGCCTTCCATATGATCAGCCTTAATGATGGCTTTGCTGTCCACTTCAAAGGTTGGATTTTCTGCATTTCTCAATCCTTTTGGAACTTCACCTGAGCCAGAATGATCCATGTCTCCATGATCCATGCCACCGTGATTTTCTTCGCTTTCATTTGGTTTTTCTTCTGTTTGATCATTACCACAAGCTGAAAGGATGAGTGAGAATGCCAGCAGCAGGGTGGCAATCACGTTCTTTGTTAGCTTCATTTTTGTATCCTCCTTCTAAAAATAGAGTACCCTAACTTCAAAAATATACCAGGGCATTGAATTCATATATTAAACATAATGGGTAGTTGTGTAGAAGTTGTGAAGAATAATATCAAATTATTTTGATTTAATAGTTGCAAATTAGAAAATAAAGGATATACTGTAATTACATCAAAAGTTTTTGATGTTAGGAGATGATGATATGAAGAAGGAAATACCTTTACTAAATAATATAAAAGTATCTACAAATGACCTTGAAAAATACGAACAAAAGTTTAAGGCTCTTGCCGATCAACAGCGTTTGCAAATTATTAATATTTTGGCTTTGAAAGAGAGTGTTTGTGTTTGTGATCTAACACCCATAATCGATATGCCTCAATCCAAACTTTCTTATCACTTAAAAATATTATTAGAAGCAGACCTGATAAAGAAAGAAAAAAGAGGAACCTGGAATTATTATTCGTTGAATGTTAGTGAGCTTAAGGGACTATTATCAGATCAATTATGCTGCGTGTTCCTTCCATCTTGTTGTTGAATGAAGTACTACAATTTTGTAGTACTTCATTTTCACAAAAACATCAATTTTTTTTGATGTATAGATCAAATTTTTTAATATAACAGGAGGAGATTTGATATGAATACTTACTATCTTGAAAAGATGATGGAAATGAAACAAAGAGAAATGGAGCAATTGTCAAATGAAAGCTCGAGATCCCATTGCACAAAGAAAAATTCAGTACTACTTCTTACGTCACTGTTTTCAAGGAAGAAGGCAAAACAATCAAATCAAGTTTGCTGCGCTTGATAACAAAGGAGAAGAAAAATGATGTGGATGGAAACATTTAAAAGTTTTTTGAGTATCGCGTTAGAACTGACCGTTTTGTTCGTTGCAATCTCATTTATCATCAACCTGCTTCAATCGTATATCCCTTATGAAAAAGTGGAGAAGTATCTGAGTGGTAAGAATAAAGGATTAGCTGCACTCTTCGCCTTAGTTTTTGCCTTTGTCACACCATTCTGTTCATGCTCAACTATTCCAGTCATCGTTAACATGTTAAAAAGAAGATGCCTTTTTCAATAGTCATGATCTTTCTCTTTGCATCACCTGTACTAGACCCAACGATTATTACCATCATGGGAGTCATCCTTGGATGGAAAGTAACAATGATATACACAATCGTAACAGCTATTTTCTCTGTAATCATAGGTTTCTTATTAGACGCTCTTGGCTTTGAGAAATCAGTGAAAAATGTCGTGATGACTGGGTATGAAGAGGAAACGAAAAAATTCGATGTGAAAAAGCTCTTTTTGAAACTTTAAACTTGATGAAGAGCGTCTATCCATACCTGATAGCAGGTGCTGCAATTGGAGCGGTCATTCATGGTATTGTACCGACTGAATGGATTGCAAGTACGTTTGGAAGTGATAAATGGTGGATTATCCCCATTGCTGCGGTTATAGGGATCCCTTTATACATCAGATTATCTAGTATGATTCCAATCTCTCAAGTATTAATTGCGAAAGGAATGGCTTTAGGTCCAGTCATGGCTCTTATGATTAGTTCAGCGGGTGCAAGTTTACCAGAGGTCGTTCTTTTGAAATCTATTTTTAAAAAGGAGCTTGTACTAACATTTGTGGCCTCAGTTATAACCATGTCAACGGTATCAGGATTTATTTTCTATCTTATTTAAAAATGCAGTTCTGAAGAAAGGAGGTGAGCAAAGATGAACTTTATCGTTAAACTGATGGGCAGTAAAAAGGAGAAAGATAGTGGATGCTGCAAAA
Source organism: Fictibacillus sp. EA-CB0309 (assembly GCF_055814265.1). Taxonomy (NCBI): domain Bacteria; kingdom Bacillati; phylum Bacillota; class Bacilli; order Caryophanales; family Fictibacillaceae; genus Fictibacillus; species Fictibacillus sp. EA-CB0309. The sequence continues at coordinate 3,595,818 of NZ_CP169271.1, read as the reverse complement.
TTGAGATTAAAGAGATGGATGTTGAAGTGAATGAATGCTGCAGCAATGATCGTGAAGAGGTAACGTGTTGTAAATAAATATGTTGCTTATAAGTAGAAAGAAACTGCCAAGATTAGCAGTTTCTTTCTCAGATTTTTTAACAGTTGTTTAAAGAAGGGACATCAACAATCCGCCAATGGCCCCTGTCACAACAATTACCCAAGGCGGAAGCTTCCAATAAACCAGCATGCTAAATAGAACAGCCGCGAAAGCGAAATCGATTGGTTTTAAGATGGTGCTCGTCCAAATTGGCTTATAGAAGGCTGAAATTAAAATCCCGACTACGGCTGCATTGACACCCATCAATGCGCCTTTAATTTTAGGATTCTGTCGCAGCATGTTCCAAAACGGAAGAGAACCTAGAATTAACAGGAACGCCGGTAAGAAGATCGCAAAGGTTGCAAGTAATCCACCTTGCCAGCCGTTCATCACCGCTCCGATATAAGCGGCAAATGTAAACAGTGGACCAGGAACAGCTTGTGCAGCTCCATATCCAGCTAGGAAAGCTTCTTCACTAATCCAGTCAGTCGGAACAAATTCACGTTCAAGTAATGGAAGTACAACATGTCCACCGCCAAATACTAAAGATCCGGAACGATAAAAGCTATCAAATATAGCGATCCAGCTGATGGATGTGGCTTCTCTTAGAATTGGCAGTATAATAAGCAATGCAAAGAATAAAGTTAAGCAGATGACCGCGAACTTCTTTGAAATCGGAATTCATTTTTAGTATCATCGCTCTCTGTTTGCTCACGGTATAAAAGAAATCCTAAGAGTCCTGCAACTAGAATGACACCTACTTGTGAAAAAGCGGTTTGCCACAGCAACGTTCCAACTAAGGCAAAGAGGGCGATTGTTTTTCTTTTTAGATCTGGTGTTAATTTTTCAGCCATTCCTAAAATGGCATGTGCCACTACCGCAACAGCTACAATTTTCAAGCCGTGAATCCAGCTTAGGTCCGCTACATTCAAACCCTGAAGTATAAGTGCGAATAAAATAAGTGAGATAACAGAAGGGAAGGTAAAGCCGATAAAGGATATAATTCCGCCTAATACGCCTCCTCGCATAACCCCAATTCCTATGCCTACTTGACTGCTCGCTGGTCCGGGCAGAAATTGACACAACGCAACAAGGTCTGCGTAGCTTTTTTCATCCATCCATTTTCTTTTTCTCACATACTCTTCATGAAAATAACCTAAGTGCGCGATAGGCCCCCCAAAAGAAGTTAGACCAAGTCTAGTAGAAACGAGAAGGATTTCTAATAATGTTTTCAAACGGTTTTTGTCACGATTCAATGTATTTCACCTCTTAATCCTTAATTTCTTTAAATAACTCAAACGCTTTTATTCTGGCTTCTGATAAGACGAGTTTGCCTTTTTCAGTAGCGGTGTAATACTTCCTTATTTTCCCTTCGACCTTTTTATCTTCTCTGATCAAAAGACCGTCTGCCTCCATGGAGTGAAGAATCGGATAGAGAGTACCAGTACTTATGTTGTAGCCGTGTTCTCTAAGCTCTTCTAACATCCAGACACCGTAGATCGGGTGTTCTAGTGCATGATGCAGAATGTGTATTTGAATAAAGCCAAGAAACAGTTTTCGTAAAACTTTCTCTTCCATGAAATCACCACCTAAAGTTGCATTTCAATATCGATTACCAATATCGGTTTTCGGAATTACAATAACATGACTATCTTTTCCTTTCAACCGTATCCCTATAAGGTTTACATAATCTTAATATTTTTCTTTTTTATCTCTTGTCAAAAGGATGTTCTGTTAAAGAATGTTGTTTTTTGGTTTGTACCTTTTCTTCTTTGACAGGTTGATTGGAGTGGAAGGCGCGTGCCTACCACCTGAGAAGCTTCTCTCAAGGCATGAGACGTGGAAGCTCACATCGGTAGCATTTACTTGTAGACGCAGGAGCAAGAATGCTCCCGTGAATGTCCATCATTCATGGGAGCTCACCTCCCGCCCCGCGGAAAGCGAAGCACCTGGAAAGGAAATCAACTACTTTCAAGTGCAACATTGATATCTTTGAAAAATCCCATCACTTGTCTCTTTTATTATTTTCACAGTTTAGCCATTTACTGGTTTTTTAATGATACAATCATAGAAGGTACGTAATTAAAACTATTTTTCTTGATATGGAGTGAAGCAGATTGAAATCGACATTAACGGTTGCTCATTATCTAAAAGAAAACGCTGAACTTCTAGCTAATAAGATCGTTGATGATATTATTAAAAAGTTTGGTTTTCAGGTAAGTGAGGAAGATATCAATCAGGCAATAAAAGTTTATGCTGAATTTTTATCGTTTTTAAGTGATTCCATTGATTGTGAAGAAGGTTCAGTACCGGATCAACTCATGGCATGGAGTCGAGAAAACGGAGAGAAAACAGCAGCAAAGCATCACAGGATCTCAGATATATTAATTCGTTATCCAGACACTAGGATGGTGTTTGCTGACTTTATTTTGAATATAAGCATAGAATTTGGGCTGTCTACAGCAGATGTTATTTTAATTCTCAAGCGAGTTCACCATATGCTTGATGTGAGCATCAATGAAACGGTTCTTGCCTTTGAGCGAAAGTCAGAAGAGATTTTAGAGAAAACAAAGACAGAGCTTCGGGAACTCTCTACACCTGTCGTTCCGATTGAGAATGGACTGGCTGTCTTGCCATTGATCGGCACCATTGACGCCGATCGAACAGAGCATCTTATGAAGAATGTGCTTCCTAAAATCCCTGAACTTCAAGTTGAATGTTTGATCATGGATTTTTCAGGAATCGTCGACATTGATTCTGAAGTGGCTTCTCATATTTTTAATGTATACCGTGTTCTAGGTTTATTAGGAATAGACGTACTGGTGACGGGTTTGCGTCCGGAGTTAGCAATCAGTGCGGTTTCTGAAGGAATCGATTTTTCATCTATAAAAACATTTGCAAATGTTAAACAAGCGATAGAGAGCATCAAACAAATAAACTAGCATGCTAAGCGTGCTAGTTTATTCTTTATACTTTTGGGTGCCGGCATGAACGATTTGAACGTCAACTTTTATTGAATCTAAGGAATCTTCTTGCAAAGCATATTTTTTAACCAAGGAAGGAGATCTCCGATAAGTAGAGCGTGTTAAATTATATACATCACTGTCTATTGAAAGTCCATTTAAGTAAGTTTGTTTTATTTCCTTCTTCATTTTTTGAACGATTTTCTTTTCTAGTTCTTTACGAGGTACTACTTTTAAATTTTCATCAATTGTTGCTTTTGCTTTAACTTTTATTGTGTACTTAAGTTCATTTTGAACAGGCTCTTTTAGATGTACTTTATATCCGTTCATTTCCAGTTGTACAACAGTATCCCCAATGGATACTTCAAGCTTGTTCTTTTTTCCTCTTTTGTTAACCATTCTAATCCATGAAGGTGTTCATCATTCAGTTTCCCTTTAAGATTCATATTATTAAGAACATAGCCCCCATTAATAGTAGGTAACATCGGTTTATCATCATCTTCATGCCATTTTCCTTTTACCAATTTCACATTAGGGATAATGGTTGACCCGAATGGTTCGTTGCCGTTTCTTAATAACACTTGCATGGATAATGGGTTAACAGAGTGGTTTCTTTGCAACATCGTATCTGGATGAAACAAAACTTTATAAGTGGGTGCTTGTTTAAATAAAGATTTCGCTTTCAATACGTCGCTAATATCTTCTGACGTACCAAAAACCCATGCTGTAAATCGAATTAGAGGATCGTGACCGATATGAGAAATAACTTCACTCAGCTTTTCTTTAATGACCCTCTCGCTGAACAAAATCACTTGCACGTGTCCGTAATATAGTGGGAACTGAGAAGATTTCTCTAACTTTCTGAAAGCCATAGTGAGCGTGTCTCCCTCCTCTCTTCCCACTAATACTGGAGATTCGGAAGCCTGAGAACCGCCGCCTTCTTGTTTAGCAATAGATGAAAAGATCGCTGATTCTGTATAAACAATGTATTTACCATCCTTATAATCCACACCTAAAGCCTCTATATAAAGCTGCTCGTTAATTCCCCTTGATCCCCAGCAACCTGTGAGAATAAGACATAAAACACACAACATGAACATAACCTTAATTCTCATTACGATCACCTTGGCTAGTAGAGTCTTTTGGATACAGGTACGAAGATCTTTTCTTCATGAAAGTAAAAGGAGCTTTGAAAAATGTTTTAAACGTATCAGCCGCGTTTGGTGCAGCTAAAGCTTCAATATATGGATAGTCAAAGGAACGAAGGGAACTGACTAGCAAAAATATACTAAGCATAGCGATGAAAAATCCAAACAGTCCAAACGTAGCACACATGAGAAGGGTATATATCCGTAAGAAAAGCAGATTCCCACTCAATGATTGGTTGACGAACGTATAACTGGCAATCATCGTTATAGCTACAACAACAAGTGTTGTAGGAGAGGTTAACCCTGCTCGGATTGCCGCATCCCCAACGATTAATCCTCCTAATACCGCTACGGTCTGACCAACAGCCCTAGGAAGTCTAGCTCCTGCTTCTTTAAACAATTCAAACAAAACGACCATAATCATCATTTCAAGTGGCAACGATAACGGTAATCCTGTTCGAGAGAGTGTTAACGTTGCAAGAAGGGGATAAGGAAGCTGATCTGGATGAAATGTTGTCAAAGCAATCCAGAGGCCTGGTAATGTAACGGTTGTGAAAAGTCCAGTGAATCGAAGAAGTCGTTCAAACGATACCATGTAAAAACTGGCATGAGCGTCTTCTGGGGATTTCAACGTAATCGCAAGAGAAGCGGGACCAATGAGAACTGTAGGTGAACCGTCTACAATAATGACAAATCTTCCTTGAAGTAATGATTGGACCGCAAAATCAGGACGCCCTGTATTATCAATCAGGGGAAAAATAGAAAAGACAGAATCTGATAATTCTTCTTCTAGTTCACTGCTTGATACGAGAGCATCGATATCGATCTTAGAAAGACGCTGTTCAGCTCTTACCACGAGATCTGGGTCGATTATGTCTTCAATAAATAGTAACGAAACAGCCGTTTGGCTCCTTCTACCAATCGTAAAAGACTTGCTGTTGAGTGAAGATGTTTTTAGACGTTTTCGGATTAGCGCGAAATTGATCTCCAAATCTTCAATAAAACCGTCTCGTGCACCACGTATAGAGATCTCCGTATTCGATTCTTCCGGTGTTCGCTTTGGAGTGTTTGCAAGATTGATGGCATATAGAGAATTGTTCTTTGAACCGGGTAAGAGTACTTGTCCTGAAAATAAGCTATGCTCAATCTTTCTTTTGTTTGAAGAATCAATAAGGATTTCATGAACCACAAATCGATTTTTTAAAGAGTTAAACATAGCAACATCATCCTGCTCAACGATGTCATTTAAGAACGGAAGCAAACTTTCTTCTAGTAATAGGGTATCAACTAGTCCTTTACAGAACATTAAGGTATATGCAGAATTTGTTTTTTCTGCAAATAAATCGTTTTTTACCACTACGTCTGTGGAGTGCCTAAACCAGCTATGAAGTTCATGAATTTTAGTATTTTCTGTACGGTTTATAAACTTCATCACATATTCCTCATTTCTTAACTAGAACATAAAGACAGACAATCGAAATAATGGGCAGCATCACATACATCTGTATCGGAAAGAAGTAATGATACAAAAAGTTAAAAACAGAAATGTTTGATATAGGAGCAAGTGTATAAGCAATCGCAAGAATATATAGGGAAGCAACTAGCCATATCCTGTGTTTTTTTACATTAATCAATTTTGTAACCAAGAACATCAATAAACTCACTCTAATAAAAGCACCAGAAATCCATTGGAAGATGGAAAGGAAGTCCATCCTGGTGATTTCTTTGCTAATCGTTAGAAGCTTCCATTGTTCAAAAGCAGGGTATCTTAATTTATTAGCTTCATAAGGGCCAAACTCTGCGATGGCTGCCATAGTTGGTCCTAACATAAGTCCCACTAAAACAAAACTCACAAAAATGATGTGTTTCCACTTAAGCGTCTTATGTGTGTGATGGACAAGGAATAAAAGCGTACTTAACTCTGTTAATCCGGATAAAACATAAACTCCACCTTTAAACACAGGAGACCAGCCATTTTCTGCAATGGGCAATAGCATGGAATAGTCTTTATGCGGAATGTTTCCAATCGCAATAAAGAAGCCGAATGTTACAACTAACGGTAAGGCAATCAAAGCTACCATGCTTAATTCCTGAAGTCCTTTATAAGTCCCGAAAAAGCAGAGCAATCCTAACAAAATACAAAGAGCAAGAGGAGGGCTATTTATTAAATAATTTGTTTTTGTCCATGTAATTGTATCTCGGAAAGTAATCGTTGCATTTAAGAAAAAGTAAAGGATAAATACACCGCTAAGCAGATAGAAAAGTACTGGACCTAGTCGGGTTTTTATAAACTCTATAAAATTTTGATTTCCTAATTTTTTTAAAACGGAACCAATAAGCAAAATGAAAAGGATGTAAGGAACAAGGGAAAGAAGAATACTTACCCAAGCATCTCTTCCTGATGCAGATAGGATGACGGGTATAATCAGAACGTGATTTACCAGGCCGGATGAAAGAATTAAAAGGGTATATATATGTATTGGAGCTACACCAGGTTGAATTCTCATATGTTCCTCCGGTCACTTGAATATGAGTTAGTATTGTTTAAATTTGAGGGCATTATTCTATAGGTAAAAACAAATCTTAAGCTCAATCACATTTGGAATCCCGCGAGTTTATAAGTTTTTCCCGCGAGTTTTGGATGGAATTCCGCAAATTTTCAACTTAATCCCGCGAGTTTGGTGCATATTTCCGCGAGTCGCTAAATGGACCAGTTTCGTTCTGAAGAATACCTTAATCCATAGCACGCAGCTTGCTCTCGGAAAACAAAAAAACTCAAACAAAAGATCAGCCTTTTGTTTGAGCCATTACTTCGTTTTATCTGTTATGTAGCGTATATAACCTTCACGATGTCCGCCTTGATCAATAATTTTTCTTACATAATAGGGATCTTTTAATAAGCCGTTTTGTTTATCTAGTTCAATCCACTTCTTGATTTCAGGGGTATCGTTCAAATCTTGAAACCACTCTTCGTTCTCTAACTCTTCCCATAATTCATAAATATCAGGGTCTTTCATCTTCAAAACATGCTTTTGAATGGTCTCTATTAAAAAACCTGCAGTGAGTAAACAAAGCAATAAGAATAGCAGCATATCATTTAAACCTCCAGTCTTATTAACATACACCAAAATGAGCACATAAAAAATAGCACGTTTTTATCGTGCTATTTTAAAAGACATCAAACCAAAGAGGGCCTTTGTCATCAGGGTCTCCATTGTAGTTCACAAAAATTTCTTCTCCTGCTTTAATGTTTTTAATCGCGTAAAAATCTACAGTTTCTTGTTTTAAATTGTTATCAAACTTTGCATTCGGTTTATAGGAGTGGTTGAAAAGCGAACCGTATCCTAGAGCGACCGCAACATGGTCGTAATCTTCTCCCCAATTGAAATAATAATTTCGTAAAGCCGTTTTTTTGAGTTTTTTATATTGATCATCTGGACATACGATAACTGGTGCCTGATGAATCAGTTCACCCTTTTTAATAGAGCGTGTTGCAAAGATTCCTCTGCCATAACGAGATTCTTTTACCTCGATCACTTTCTATGTCACCACCATTCATTAACATAAGAGCTGTACAAATCATGATATGAAGGTGTACGACAAGGAGTGCAGGCAGAAAAAAGCACGCTGAATCAGCGTACTATTTTAAATCGGTATGTTTTTTAATAATTTCTTTTAACTCCGACCAATCGGTTAAACGCGGCAAGTCTAAGTGTTTATTATAGTTCTGGTGTCTAACGTATAGCTGAACAGGCTCATCTGTAAGAGTATTTAAGACGTTCGGTTTATCATCAAAATAAAAATCGAGATTTAAATCTTTTATTGTGTGAATCTTTTCTTCATCTTTCATCCCGCAGAAGAATCGTCCTTCTTGTACAGGGAACCCCGCATTTTCTACCCATTTCTTCGTTTGCTCGCAATGCTTTGCAGGTCTTGCTGTAATGTAGAAGATTTCATGACCTTGTTTGTCGAGTTCTTGTAATACTTCGATCGCATCAGGGTAGGCAGGGCAGTCTGTAAAATAAATCTCTTCCATTGAATCGATCCAGAGCTGATTGCCTTCCTTTGTTGAAAGTCCAAAAGGCTCATGAATCTCAAGCGTTTCAATCGTATGAAAAACGTCCAAAGGGATGTCTTGCTTCAGTTTTTTATTGTAGATGTGAAAAGCGTGTTGTCGTAAGTTGATTAACGTATCATCAATATCAAAGCCAAATCTCATGTTTATTACCTCTTATTCGTATTTAGGATAACTAGTGAACTTAAAGTCTGGTCCTATTTGTGTAACCGTCATATTCTGCAGCTGAATGGCATCCGCCATCTTTTCAATTCCTGTACCACCGAAAAAGGAAGGGGAACTTTGTCCGCCTATTAATTTAGGTGCGATGTAAAAAACGGCTTTATCAACGAGTTTGTTTTCTAAAAAAGCAGCATTGATGGTTCCGCCGCCTTCAATTAGGAGTGAGGAAATCAGATTGTTTCCTAAAGTTTTTAATACTTGCAATGGTTTTACCCTAGACTCTCCAGCAATATATACCTTCACACCATGTGCTTCAAGCTGCGATTTCTTTTGGGTATCGTAATTTTCTGAAGTGAAAACCCATGTTTCTGCTTGACGATCTGTTACAACTTTTGAATTCATAGGAATTTTAAGCGTTGAGTCCATGATCACGCGGATAGGGTTGCGTCCGTTAGGAATTCTAGTAGTAAGCTCAGGATCATCATGAATCACGGTGTTTACTCCAACAAGTATAGCCTGATTTTCGTTTCTAAGTCTGTGTACATCCAGGCGAGCTTCAGGAGACGTAATCCATTTGCTGTTATTCGTATGGCTCGCAATTTTCCCATCGAGTGTAATTCCTGACTTTAGCGTAACAAAAGGAATTTTCTCAACGATAAACTTGTTGAACACTTCGTTCATTCTTTCTGATTCCTCTTGAAGAACGCCAGTCTCCACTTCAATTCCGGCATCTTTTAAAATCTGAACTCCTCTGCCTGAAACGAGAGGGTTAGGATCGAGTGCAGCAATGACCACTTTTTTGATTCCTGCTTCAACGATTGCTACAGCACAAGGGCCAGTTCTGCCATGATGAGAGCAGGGCTCTAGTGTAACATAGATTGTTCCGCCTTTCGCTTTCTCGCCAGCCATTCGAATGGCATGAATTTCAGCGTGAGGTTCACCCGCTTTAAGGTGCGTACCGACGCCAACGATTTCATTATGATTAACAATAACAGACCCAACTAACGGGTTAGGGTCTGTTTGGCCTTTCATCGCCTGAGCATTGCTTAGAGCAAGCTGCATATAAAATTCATGACTACTCATTCGTGAATACTCCTTCGTCTAGGTGACCAGATCGGTTAATCTTCGTTTGTAAGTATTTCTCGTTGTATTCAGAAACATCACCCCAGATTGGAGCTCTTGAAGTAACAGAAAGTCCAGCATGGTGGAGCGCTTCTAGTTTTTTGGATTGTTCGTAATCAGTGTAACAGGCTTTGTACGTAAGGCTTTTAGTACTTCAATAGCATCTTCATAGTTACGGGAATCGTCTACAAATCCAAGACTTTCATTGGCTTCCACTGTGTCTTGTCCACTTTCCTGCAGAAGATAAGCCATTGCCTTACTAAATAGACCGATACCGCGGCCTTCATGGTTTGCTAAATAAAAGAGAGCTCCCGTTCCGTGTTCTACGATCATTTTCATGGACTGTTTTAGCTGATAGCCACAGTCACAGCGCTTACTTCCAAAAATATCTCCAGTGTGGCAGATAGAGTGCATGCGAATAAGCGCTTCATCGTTGTATTCGAAGTCGCCGTAAACCAATACACTGGATTGCTGATATTCAGCCAAATTTGCTGAAGAGAGCTTGTCGATCACTTCTTCAAAGTTATCAGTGTGTTCGCAGCCTTCGAGCCAGCAGTACCAGTTGAACACAACGGTTTCTCCATATAAATTAACAGGCAGTCGGATCGGTCCAACTAAATAGATTGCGCCTTCATCTTTTTTAATAAGTTGTATTTTATCTTCAAGTATGGAAAGAACTTTTTCCTTTACGTCTTTGCTTTGTATCATAATAAATACCCCTTTGTAGATCATACGTATTTTTTAGGTAATTTCAGTGAATACGTATATTTTATACTAGATAATTCATTTGAAAGAAGTGTTTTGCTCTCATTGGAAAAAAAGCATTGAAACCATATTGATCATGGTTCAAGACTCTAGTTTTTGTTATGCCATATATACAGATTTTGCGTGAGCTAACTTGAAGTAAACTTTTTCTCCATTTGTATTAATCAGTTCAACGAAGTTTCCCTTCAGGCTATTAAGGATGCCTATTTTATCAGGATCTTCTCCCATATCAAACACGACTAGTTTGCCTTCCCACTTTTTTAATTGCTCTTCAAATGAGCGGCTAGATGGCTGTTTTAGGGGGAGGGGTTGTTCAGTGAATAGGGGAGTTGTCCTGGTCATACACCGTTAACCATTTTAGATGAGATAAAGGGATATAGATCTGTTTATAAACAGGTGAGTAGAAAACAAAATAATCACTTAGAACATTTACGATTGTTCCGTGAAGCGGATTTTTTCCTACCACCCTCACTTGAGTATACAGCCCAATAGCGTTTCGCAGCATATTGCGATATGAAATAGCCGTATGATTTTCGCTAGCGAAAGGTGAATCAGGAACAAGGGTCTTGTCCTCCATTGCTGGCTCATCGTAAAGTGTGATTTTCTGTACGTGCATTAAAGGGATGTATACGTATTTTTGTTCCTTATATATAACAAAGATATCGTTTCCAAAATCGCAAAGTTGTCCTTCTAAAAGATGACCGGCTACTTTTAATTTTACAGTTTTATTTAATAAGTGTTTAAAGTCATTCAAAATAATCTTCTCCTATTTTATTTTGTGGAATGATAAGATCATCCATTGAGAATAAAAATCATATAGATCCAGAAATACAGCAAAAATAGAGTTACGACCAATGTCAGGGGAATCGTGATTAACGATAACTTCAAATAATCTTTCCATTTCACTTTCACTTTGTTCTGTTTTAAAATGTGCATCCAAATTAAAGAGGCTAATGTTCCAATTGGAAGCAATAATGAACCGATGTCACTCCCGATGATACTCGCTAAATACATAGTTTTTAATGTGAATGGGTCCAAATTCATCTCAGTTAGAGCAATCGTTCCAATTAATAGTGCCGGGTGGTTGTTGAAAAGGTTTGAAAGGACAGAAACTAATCCACCCATTAATAAAGTAGCTTCAAATAAGCCTTTTTGAACAATTGGTTCGCAAATCTCAATGAGTAGTTGAGTTAATCCTGAGTTATGAAGTCCGTATATGAGTACATACATCGAAAAGGCAAAAAGCAAGATGTGCCATGGTGTTTTTCTTAAAATATCAAATGGCGTCGTTCTCAAGTAATACCATCTCCATACTAAAAGCACTACGGAACCGAAAACCGCAACGATCTCAATTGGAATGGATAAGAACGAAGCAATAAAAATGGAACAGCGAATTAGGAAAACGAAGAAAAGAATGCGTAACATAAATTTTGTTCGTTGCCGTTTTGTTTCAACAGATACCGTTCCGCTTAGCGGATGAAATTTTTTGTGAAAAACGATTGTTCAATATCATAGCTTAAAGGAGGAGTCTTTCAGGAAGCTTCTTCTTTACTAGCACAAACATGAGGCAAGACATAAAAATCAATCCAAGCATGGCGGGAACAAACATCATTGCTGTATGCATATAGAGTGTCATGTTTACTATTTTTAATGCGATTAGATTTACGATGTTACTGACTCCGATAGGTGTACTAGAAGCAGTTGCGATCAAAGCACCCGTTAATAGATATGGAATCTGTTGGTGTGGTTTCAGCCTGAAGTTTTTGAGAAGCAAGATGAGGATCGGGGTTGTAATTAAAATACTTCCATCGTTATTAAATAATAGAGTCATTAGAAAACATAGCAATTGGATGTACCAATATAAACGATATCCAGAACCTTTCGCTAAACTTGCAAGTCTTGATGCGCACCAATGAAAAAATCCGAAGCTTTCCAGGATAACCGCCATGACAATCGTTGAAATGATCGTTATGGAAGCTCCACCAATTTTATGAATGATATCAAGTACATTTTCTTGAGTGACGATGCCTGCAAGCAGGATAATGCCGGCTCCAATTGTGGCTGGCCAGACCTCGTTTATGCCTTTTGGTCTCCAAAATATAACTAACATAGTCATTAGGAAGACGAAAACGGAAATTATGATGTGAAGATTCATTGACGTTCTTCGTCCCTTTCTTTTTTAAATATAGTAGTGTACTTGTCCTACATACTATGAAAATCCCCTGTAAACGACTGTATGTTAGACTAGCAAATTGAAAAAGACACGTTTGACTATTAAATTTTAATAGATGCATGACTAGAAGATTGATTTCCACTAAGTACCTGTTCAGTTCGCTGCTTACAGCATGTACCCTAGAAACGTAGATAAAAAGGGTAAACTGGAGGGGAACCGTGTTAAAATTTGCTTTAATCATTGCAGCACTACTTGCAAGTGTCTGTTATTCTAAACAGGCATACGGAGCTGAGCCACTATCAGTTGGCACGGTTTCGGCGTCGAGAGCTGCTGTTTTTCCAACATCAGACTTAAATTTACCGGCTGTAACAACATTGATGAGAGGAGAAGAGTACCCCATATTGAAAAAGAAAGCTGCGGGAGATGGCATCATTCGTCATACCGTTGAAACAGGGGATACACTTTATCTAGTAGCTCGGCTCTATGGGGTAACCGTGAATGAAATAAAAAGAACGAATGAGATATTTGGATCACGGCTATTTGTAGGTCAACGTCTAATCATACCTCAGGATTCAGTGAATCACCGGATAAAGAAGACGGATTCACTGTGGAAAATCGCAAGAACGTATAACATTTCTATAGATCGTCTTATAAAAAATAACGGGATAGATGCTGTTGTCCTTCAACCAGGTACTGACTTGAGGGTTCCTGAAGGGTACTATCAGCTGCAGCTATTAGGCGGGAAAAATGGCTGGGTTCAGCAATCAGCTGTGAAAGAGAGTAAGCTAAATCGTTTCAATCTTGGCTGGAAGTATAATGGAACACGGGATTCGTTTCAAAAACAACTCCATATCGACGGGTTAGATGTGGTATCACCAAGATGGTACACACTGAGTTATGAAAAATTGATTAGCTTAAATGAGAATACCGATTATGCAGTTGCTGCTGCGAAAGCAGGCAAACAAGTATGGCCACTCTTTGGCAACAAGTTTGATCCTGAGCTTACCGATTTTATTCTATCGGACGCAGAAAACCGACAGAAGGTTATTAATAGCTTAACAAATTCCTTAGTAAAAACAAAAAGTCAGGGAATCAATGTCGATTTTGAAAACATCGATCCTAAGAATAAGCAAGATTACGTCATTTTTATTCAAGAACTAAAAAAGGAACTAAGTCCATTTGAAATTGAGATCTCAGTAGATGTTAGCAGGGAAAATGATGATCCTTTCTGGTCAGGAGTCTCGATCGAGAGGGTCTTGGAAAAGCAGCGGACTATATCGTGTTGATGGGTTATGACGAACATTGGGGAAGTTCTCCAAAAGCAGGATCGGTTGCATCACTTCCATGGACAGAAGAAGGGGTTAAGTTGTTATTGAACGAAGTGCCTGCACATAAAATTCTTCTTGGAGTTCCTTTTACACGAGAGAATGGATCACTGACAGAGGTGGAAAAGTCAGAAGTGTAGACAGAACGATTATAGAAACAGAGAAGCTGATCCAAGAAAAAGGGTTAACGAAAAAGTGGGATCCCAACACTTCGCAAAACTATGTGGAGTTTATAGAAAATGGTGAGAAACATCAGATTTGGGTTGAAGACGAGGGTTCAATGAAGCTTCGTTATGACCTTGTGAAGAAGTATAATTTACGGGGAACCGCAGCTTGGTATGTTGGCGGAGGTCCAGAGGAAATTTGGAAAACGTTGAAATAGATGGGTACACAAAAGAGCTAGCCTTATTGGCTGGCTCTTTTTATATAACATGGATTATCTTGCGTTTTCATAGTAATAGTAGAAAAATACAATTATGAGTATTGATACTTTAAGAAATGGTGAGAGGATGGAGTAGATATGGAGAACACGCCAGCTCGTTATGAGTACGCGGATTATTACAAAACGTACGTGAGCTTAGTGCCAGAAGGGGATATTGTTCAAATCCTGACTGATCAAATGAGAGAAACAGTTGGAATGATGAGCATGTTGAGTGAAGAAAAAAGCGAGTATCGATATGCACCAGGAAAGTGGAGTATAAAAGAGGTAATAGGTCACGTGGTTGACACTGAAAGAATCATGGGCTACAGACTGCTGTCCATTGCGCGCGGAGAAAAAGTTTCACTGCCAGGGTATGATGAAAATGCCTATGTGGAGGAAGCGGGTTTTGATAACAGTTCGATGAGAGATTTGTTAGAACACTTCGTTTCCGTTCGCCAAGCAACGATTCAGCTGATCAAAAGCTTGAGTAAAGAAGCGTTAGCGAGAAAAGGGACAGCAAATGGTCATGAAGTTTCGGCTCGTGCTCTTATGATGATTATTGCAGGACATGAACTGCACCATCGAAATATCATTTTAGAGCGATATCTTGCTAAAAATTAAACAAGTGTTTAAGAAAGAGCCGACTCAATGGGATACCGGCTCTTTTTTTCGTCTTAAATCTTTTTGAAAGCTTGTGCTGTATCTTTAAGGAAGACATAAGAGTTGAGCGTCTGTTTCAGGTGAACTCTCAAATCGAAACAGTTTTTTATTCACGGTAAACTCAATTAAATTCACGGTAATTTCAAAAATATTCACGTATAGCAACAATAATTTCACGGATAAAATTATTTATACGATTTTCGACAAGGTTTGACAAGTTGATATGATTTCAACTCCGTATTTAAAACAAACAGCTCCCACAACAAGCCATCACAACACGTTTCAAGATCCGTTTATTTCCATAGCTGCTCGGATACCTGACTCCACAGCCCCTTCAACCCAGCCGTGCTTAAGAGTCGTGTGTTCACCGGCAAAGTGCAGTCTTCCTTCGGGCGCTTTAATCGGTTCGTACAATTCTGCTTCTTGGTAAGGTTTAAACATTGTAAAACACCCGCCAGCATTTGGATCGGTAGCCCAGTTGTGACTAAAGCCTGTAACAAAATAATGATAAACCTGTTCACCGTGAAATTGTGCGAGATATTTCAGGGTTTCTTTGATCTTTATCTCGTTGGATGCACTTCTCCAGGGAACCGTATCATCTTCCCATGTATAACTTCCTATTACCACTCCCGAGGATATATCTTGTCTGCTTCGGCTTGGATAATGGGTGAAGCGTGTTGCTAAATCTGTAACTGTTTTACCGCCTGTAAGTCCGTTTTTTTCCCAAAATCGATGCTTAAACTCAATCCCAATCTTAATAGAAGAGACGTAATGGAGTTCTCGTATGGCTTTTCTTTTGTAATAAGAAATAGAATCAAATGGTTCGAATTGAACAAAGTTCAGAACAGAAAAGGGAAGGGTTAGTATTACTCTATCTGCTTCAAATGAAAATCGATGCAGAGTTTGAGGACTTTCTGTGTACAGTTTCACCTTCGTCTGGTCCTGCACAATTTTCGTTACTTTTTGACCAAAGTATATTTGGTGCCGTAAGTCCCTCAGAAAGGCTCTAGGCAAAAGATCGTATCCGCCCGTAATTTCGAAATATTTAATTTGGGGTTTGAAGATGATCAGTATGTCACGTAACACTTCTAAAAAAGAGAGTTCAGGAAGACCTTCTAGCGATAACAGAACTTTAATGCTCTCAATAGCTCCGGATGATAAAGATCTTCCAAACGGATTATTACGCAAATAGTTATCTAATGAGTACTGCTGAAAATTGTTAATGACAATGGGCCAGTTTTTCTCTGGATCTTTTTCAAGAAAATCGGCAAGGGGCTGAACCGCAAATTGAATAAGCTGTTCTGCGGTTTTGCCTTTTTCACTTTCCATAACTGGGAAACCGAGAATGTCAGGGTTTTTCTCGTATATGCTATTGGTTGTACGAATGCCGTTTACAAAAAGAAGATCATGGGGATTGCTGTTAACAAATTCATTTGTAGCCAGTTTATATTTATTGATGTATGCCAAAACGAGTTTGTGCATTTCAGGAATACGCATAGCACCTGCTTCAAAATAATTTCCGTGCGTAAAGGGGCTCTTACGGTATAAATGCGACCTCCAACTCGATGCGTAGATTCTAGCAGTTTAACGTCGTGGCCTGCATTTTTTAAAAGGGAAGCTGCCACAAGCCCAGCCATACCTGCTCCTACGATAATAATCTTTTGAGGAGAGCGGGTCTTCGGCAAACCGTTCTTAATAGCATTCAGCATTTCATCATCGGACAAACGGTTCATGTTCATGCTGGGTCCCCCTGTGTTAACGTTCATATATTCTAATAATGTATTAACATTTATTAAAGAATATTATTTTGCTGATAAAACTAAAAAAGACAGCCGTTGTGGCTGTCCTTTTCAATACCTATACCTGTTCTAGTTCTTCCGTCTGAACCAGAACTTCTTCTTTATTTGGGTAGGTTTTCTCAATATGCTGCTCGCCCCAAGCACAAAGTGAGTCTAAAATCCCTTTTAGTGACCAGCCATAATCGGTTAAAGAGTATTCAACACGAGGAGGCACTTGGTTATACACCTCGCGAAGGATCACGCCGTCTTCTTCCAGTTCACGAAGCTGCTGTGTGAGCATTTTTTGCGTTATTCCGGGCATTAATCTCTTCAGTTCACCGGTTCTTCGCTTGTCTTTTATAAGGTGGCATAAAATGACCACTTTCCACTTTCCGCCGATCACTTCAAGTGCGGCTTCCACAGGTATGTTGTATTTTTTCATGCATCAAACACCTCCAGCATTCAATTGTTACTTAAAAGTACCTACATTACTTAAAAGTGCGTACTTACTTTAAGTTTGTGTATGTTTCATAATAACATCGAGTCATCCAAATGACTAGTGCATGACTTACTTAAATCAATGGAGGGATTTATAGATGAATTCAACAGCAGTTAAAGTGGAGACCGCTCCGAAATCAAAAGGTGGTTTTCCCGCACTATTAGCATTAGCGATCTCGGCTTTTGGCATTGGAACAACAGAATTTGTACCCGTTGGACTTTTATCATCATTAGCATCTGATTTAAATATATCCATTACGTTAGCTGGTTTACTCATTTCTGGGTATGCCATGGGGGTTGCGTTTGGAGCCCCGGTTCTTACAGCGTTAACGAATAAAATGAACAGAAAGACATTGTTACTTCTGTTAATGGTGATTTTTATAGCTGGAAACAGTGTTGCAGCTCTTTCCACAAGTTTTACTCTGTTACTGATTGCACGATTCATTACAGCATTCTCACATGGGGTCTTCTTTTCAATTGGAGCTACTATTGCAGCTGATCTCGTGCCTGAGCATAAACGTGCAAGTGCGATCGCCTTTATGTTTACCGGCCTAACGGTTGCAACTGTAACAGGTGTACCTCTAGGGACATTTATCGGACAAACTTTTGGCTGGAGAGCTACGTTCTGGGCAGTTGCTTTATTAGGTGTCATTGCAATCATCGCAAGTGCCATCTTAGTACCAAAGAATTTGAAAGAAGCACCGCCTTCAAGTCTTAAAGATCAAATGAAAATTATTAAAAACGGCCGCTTATTATTGGCCTTTGCGATCACAGCCCTAGGATATGGAGGGACGTTTGTTGCCTTTACGTATCTTGCTCCTATTTTAGAAGAAGTAACAGGATACGCGCCTAAAGCAGTTAGCTGGATTCTCTTAGGATACGGAATTGCTGTTGCAATCGGTAATACGGTTGGAGGAAAAGCCGCAGATAAAAATCCGATTAAAGCATTGTTCTGGATGTTCGTTGTTCAAGCCATCATTCTCGTTATATTAACGTTTACAGCACCATTTAAAGTAGCAGGTACGATTACCATTTTCTTATTAGGATTATTAGCGTTTATGAATGTTCCTGGTCTACAAGTTTATGTTGTGAAACTAGCGGAAAGATATGTACCGTCTGCCGTAAATGTTGCATCAGCCATCAATATCGCTGCATTTAACCTTGGTATCGCGATCGGTGCATTTGTTGGAGGTATCATTGTTGATTCTATAGGAATCATCCATACACCATGGATCGGTGGAGTTATGGTATTCGGCGCAGTGCTTTTAACAGCATGGAGTGCTTCACTTGAAAGAAAAACAGTATAAAGGAAAAAAGAAGGCAGCCCACTCTAAGGTTGCCTTCTTTTTACTTTGATCACAATTGTAAGATCGAGTCAATCTTAGGCAGTTTGTTTATTTTTCTTGTTTTTAAATTTAGCCACAATAACTACTACTAAAAGAGGTAGAAGTCCAAAGAAAAAAGTTACAGCTGATTGCATGACGGACCCGGATTCACCAAGTTCGATTTCGTTTTTATACATCGTAAGAGAAAGAAACAGAACGATCGTTGCAATGATATAAATAAAATGAGAAGCTTTCACTTTTAACAGAGTTGAAACCGCTTGATCTAGGATAAACAGCAATAACGCAATTTTCATGTAAGATCCCAGGATTAATGCTATTCCAAAGATCGCTTCAACACGTTCGACAATCTCTCCTATACTGATTAACTGGGCGAGTACATGCAGCGGAAATTTTTTAGGAAAACTAATGGGCCTAATCCCATGATTGAACAGAGTATCGTTAGTGCAAGAACAATGCCATTGATAAATAATCCTAGATACAGCCATTTATTGATGGTTTGTCCTTCTTTAGGCTTTACAAAATAAAGGACCATAGCAAAAAAGAGGATATCCATATATGGAAATCCGAACCCTACATAGACTCCATGTAAGATCGGTTTAAAACCCATCGGTGCAAGGGGAAGTAAATTGCTTACTTCGTATACGTTATAAGGCAGGAACAGCATGAGTACGACGATAAAGATTAAAACATACATCAGCAGGTGAAACATACGAGCCATCAATTCTATTCCTGCTTTCGCAGTTAACCCTGCAGTTATTAATATTAGACAATGAAAGATGAAAAGTGGGGTTTCTCTCATCATAGAAGTAGTAAAATATTGGCCCATCCCGTATACGATGTTTGAAGTAATATACAAAATCACAAGGATAAGAGGGATGATGATGATATAGGTCAATCCGCTTCCTAATGTGATGCGAACTTGATTGACATAACATTCATCTGGAAACTGATTGTGCAGCGTGAGTACGAGAAATAAGATAAGGAACCCAACTATGTTTGCAAGAAGCATGGAGATCCATGCACCATTTTGGGCAGCAGCTAATAAAGGCGCCTGAATATTAATTAAGGCAGACCCTGTTATATACACTTGAAATAAGACAGCCATTTGCCAATAACTGATTTTGCCTGCTTGCATAGTAGATACTCCTTGTTATTTTACTTGCAGCCATGAGATAACGGCTTCAGCAGCTGGTCCGAGAATGAAGTAAAATATTTCGTCTAAGTTTGGCAGATTCATCCCTGAAACATATGAATACAATAAATAAACAGCAGGTATTGAAATAAACAAATAAATTTTTTGGGATTTCTTATCTTGTTTTACAGTTTGGTAATCCAAATAAATCAGTACGACCAAGATAAAAATAATGAGTTTTTCTGTCAATGTGATCCCTCATCAATCTAATTCTTTTTGTGAAAAGCTCTCCCTATATCAGTGCCTGTGTTATTAACATTCACAGTCGTA
Organism: Fictibacillus sp. EA-CB0309; assembly: GCF_055814265.1. Lineage (NCBI taxonomy): Bacteria > Bacillati > Bacillota > Bacilli > Caryophanales > Fictibacillaceae > Fictibacillus > Fictibacillus sp. EA-CB0309. Next base: position 3,575,842 of record NZ_CP169271.1, on the reverse strand, counting down.
TCTACATGAAAAACCGCATTTTTATAATAAGGTATTTTTTCTTTTTTATCTTTGCCCATTCCTGAGGGTTTGATCTGTAGATATAGTTACCCAAACCGATGATATCTAGGTTTTTCTTTTGAGAATGTTTTAGTAAGGCAGTAAGGTTAGAATTAATTTGTTTTTCAATCTTTTCGTTAAGCTTTTCTACTTGAGACCCTTTTTTGATCGTTGTACATTCTAATTCCCCCATACTTGCTTGTAGTTTTGGCTTAATGTAGTAATGAATTGCATCTTTTTTTATTGAAATGGATGTTTTGGTATGCGATTCAGTCACTTCGAACGTTTCTCGCAGTTTTTTTCCTTTACAAGGAACCTCAATAATTCCAAATTGAAATTCATTAGTGGCTAACATTAGTGATTTCGTATCTTTGTTCGATAAAATGTTTTTTAATTTTCCTTTTTGAAAGATAGAAAGGCCATCTACAAAAATACTGTTCTCTTTCGCTTTTTGTTTTTTCAAAAAGGGTGCATATGCTGTATCTACTTCGCTATGAAGCTGTTTTCCAATGGTATATAAGTTAGCCGGATACGTTTTTGAGCTAAACTTGCTTCCCGTTTTGGTAGCTTCATTCAATTGCTCACTCACTGTATTTTCAACATGTGGTTTTTCTTTTAAATAGTCAGCTGCAACACCTTCTGTTACAGCAATCCCTGTTAAGAGCCTTGGTTCATGATCACGATAAAAGAAATCTAGAGCTGAGCCAAGATTATGATTTTTTGCAACCTCTTCACTGATAACAATAAATCGAACATGTCCCCAGTTTGCTTTTCTACCAACATGAATGGTCACATCCCGAATGGCGTCAAAGACAGATTTTGCTTCAGTCTCAATATTGAAAAAAGATTCACCACCGCTACCGGCTGAGGCGATTTTTGGTGCAGGTTTATAAAATTGTGTTGTAAGTTTTATCTTACCGTTCTTATGTTGATCAATCGCCAATGATTGAACAAAAACATATTCAGTTAATTCAGCGTGATCCCAGCAGCCTGATAAAAAAAGAGGGAAGAGGCAACGATGTATTTAATTAACTTCTTCAAGTTCATCCCGCCTTTTCTAAGTTCGTGCATTAGATTCCTTTTCCAGTGCTTCGAGGACGAAGCAACTTTTTCAATGACTAACGAATGAAACCATCTTTTAATAATGATGTGCTGTTCAGTGTGAATGTACCTAGGTATGGTTCATTAAGCACTTTTAATTTGGACAGATGCAGGAATATGAGTATAAATCCAAGGAAAAGGCCAAATCCTCCCATAACAGCTGCAAGAAACATTAAAGGTATCCGCAATAATCTTGCTGCAAATCCAAAATCGTAATAAGGTATGGAAAAAGAAGCGATTCCCGTAAGTCCAATCACAACAATCATGATGGGAGAAGCGAGCCCTGCATTAATGGATGCTTCACCTATAATTAAGGCTCCAACAATACTGACGGTTGATCCAATCGGTTTTGGTAGTCTTACTCCAGCTTCTTGTAAAAGTTCGAAAAAAACAGCATAATTAAAGCTTCTATAATCGCAGGAAAGGGATTCCTTCCCTCGTATCTAATAACGCTATGAGAAGCACTGTTGGTATAAGCTCTGAGTGGAACGTCGTCAATGCGATATAGATGCTCGGTAAAGCCAAACTTAAAATAAATCCAACAAGCCTTACCATCCTAATAATCGAAGAGAAAATCGACCGTTGATAATAGTCTGAAGCAGATTGGAAGAATTCATTAAACAATCCCGGACAAATCACAATGGTGCCTGTCCCTTCCATCAAGATGATGATTTTGCCTTCTAATAGAGAGGCGGCAGCAACGTCCGGTCTTTCTGTAAATCGATATTGAGGAAATGGGGTAATGGTTGACTCTTCTATTAGTTCAGCGATATAGGAAGTTTCAAGAATTTCCTCTTTATTTATTTTGTTAATTCTCGACTCAAATTCCTCTAGCATTTCTTTTTTTACGGTTCCGTTTAGATAGCCGTAAACAAACTTTGTATTCGATTTACTTTCTGTTTGTTTAAAAATGAATTTCAGGTCTGGTGATTTCAGTCTAGAGCGAATTAAACCAAGGTTTTTTTGGAGGTTTTCAATGGTTCCTTCTCTTGGTCCAACGACAACTACCTCGTTTTGAGGTTCTGCAACACTTCTTTTTCCACAGAAGAAGCATCGATGCTTATCGCGTGATCCCACTTATCAAAGAGTAAAACGATATGGCCATTCACAATATTGGCATTTAATTCATTGTAGTTTTTCACGAGTATTACAGGTCTTGATGAAACCCCTTTATTCTCAAAAAAGTTTTTGATTTGTTGAATCGAAACGGAAAGCGAAAGAGCAGCCTCAAAGTCTGGCAAGTCTTTAATCATTTGATGAAGCAGGTTTGATTTTTCTTCTTGAACAAGAGAATCGCAGTGTACAACCAAAGCTTCCTGTTTGTAGCTCTCACCGAACTGAAAATGCCTGATTTTGATATCATCACAGTTTTTGTAAAGATTCCGTATGTATTCATCATTTGCTTGTAGATCATTGTAGATGGGAACATCCACTTTTGTTGTATCCACGACTGTCTTCACCTGCCTTTATTTCTTAATGTTTGATAAAGAAGGAGGATCTATACATTATTTACCATGCGGATACTGTTAGAGTTGTTTCTTGACACCATATAAACTTTTTTCGATAATATAGACAGATAGCTTTCTAGGGTTCCGTAGTGTGTTTCACTAGTCTGGTCCGAGAGAAAGCGCACGGTGGATACACCGTGTACACGGAGGGATAAAAGCCTGGGAGGATATAGATACTATATCTTCCCGGGCTTTATTTATTTTAGGAGGTTATTTAAAATGGCATGGGTCTATTTATTTATTGCAGGCATTTTTGAGATCGTGTGGGCAATCGGTCTAAAATATACGAATGGTTTTACAAAGCTATGGCCATCTGTAGTAACGGTTATCGGAATGATCGTAAGCTTTTATTATTTGTCACAAGCTACAAAAGTGCTCCCTATCGGAACGGCGTATACCATCTGGACGGGAATTGGTGCTGCGGGTGCAGTTATTTTGGGGATTATCCTTTTTGGTGAGCCGAAAACATTGCTTCGATTTGTGTTTTTAGCTTTTGTAATCACAGGGATTATTGGATTGAAGGTAACGGCAGGAGTCAGTAAGTTGAAAATGAATTCAAAGTGAATTAGAAAATGAGAAAGCTGCCTTAAACAGGTGTTTAACAAGACCTTTGATGGGCAGCTTTTGTGTGGTTTGAGGAGTAAGTTTTTTATAGGCTGTTTTCTAAAGGATTGTTGCTTCTTAAATCTTTTTTAATGTCTTCTTTGAACAGTTGATTGGAGTGAAAGGTGCGTGCCTACCACTTGAGAAACTTCTCGCAAGGCATGCGACGAGGAAGCTTACTTTAGTAGCAATAACTTGTAGACGCAGGAGCAAGAATACTTCACTGAAGCGGTCAGGTGAGACACTTAAGAGTGAAACGTATGAATGTGGCTCACCGCCTGCCCCGCGGAAAGCGAGCATCCTGAAACGGAAATCAACTACTTTCAAAAGCAACAAAGAATACGAAAACAGCCTTTTTATAAAAGCAGGGAATACGAGCGCCAGCAATTCCTCTATCTGAAATTAAATCTTCTCCTGTGAACCGACTTTTGCACTTTCATCGACTTCTAGACTCGTTTTGTATTCGATTCTTTGAATCACACACCCTGGACCAATTTCAATGGTGTTTCCACGCACAACTTCAGCCTGCGTGTATTCCAGGTAAAGGTGATCACCTTCAATGACCTCTGCTGTAAGTTGATCTGTATGGTTACTCATAAAGAATTTGAACAGTTTTTTAAATCCTGAAGAATCTCTCGTCTTTTTCACTGAAATATTTTCGCCGCCAATTTCTTTTGCTTCACAATGGCGAAGAAGTTCCACGTCAATTGTACCAGCATTTAATAGACCATCAATCTTAAAGTTGCCGCGCGCTTCAAAGGATTCGGCTTCGCAATCACCTTTAATCTTCACTTGTCCTTTCAAATCAACTTCTTCACTCGATACATTTCCTTGAACAGAAGCTGAACCTCGTATGATGAGTTCTTTTCCTTTCAAGTCTCCTTTAACAGAAGTGGAGCCCTGCACCTTTAGTTCCTGGCAAAAAAGGTTTCCGTCAATGTCGGTACTGCCGTTGATCGTCATCTCTTTCGCTTCCACATCACCTTCAAAATGAGTAGAGCCGTTGATTTTTGCAGTTCCTGTAGTAATGTTTCCTTCAATATGAGAACTGCCATTACATTTGAATTCTTCACATGTTAAATCACCATTAATATGAGCTGAGCCGTTCACTTTTACTTGATTATACTCGCCGCCAGAAGAAGTTCCTGATCCAGAAATACTAATGTTTTTAGTCGCTGTTTTCTCCATTTTTAATTCCTCCTCCACGTTTAGGACAGTTTTAATTTAAGTTCTTCTGTGAATTGATTGAGTTTATAATGAGCGATTATTTTTGCTTGAGACTCTACGAACAGCTTAGCGGGTTCAGGTGTAAGGATAAAAAAAGACACACCCATCTTGCGAATAAAGATCAATTCGCTTTCATTGCTCTTCAGATTTTTTGAATGTTCATCAAGCACTTTTAACAAATCCATACCTTCAGAACGATTGACTTCACCGGTTTGAAGCAATGTGTCTAGTACATATAGGGTTAATAATTGGTTAAAGGTAAAAGAAGTGGTGGTTCCATGGTGATTGATGTACATTTCTAACGATGTATTTGAAACAATGTTACGTTTGGTGAGTTCTTCTGCTGATAATGAAGTTAAGGTAGGAGAGGGAGAGAACATATCAGCCAGTTCATCGAGCGATAAATCATCTTTTAATGATTTAATTTTTTCAATTCGCAATAACATATCATCTTTCGGAAAAAAGTTTCTTGACCAGTAAACGTAGATTTTCGAATGAACCAATTTTCAGGAATCAAGTTCTTTCTTTTCCAACGGTACAGTTGACCGTAAGAGATATTGGCTGCTTCGAGCAGATCTTTTTTGAGATTAGATTTTCCATGATTAACCTCCTTGACACTAATGTAACATAACACTGTTACGTTGTGCAAATAAAAATAACATCTTTCAAAGGAAAAGTCTGTTGCAATTTTGAATAACAATAAGAATAAGATGGAGGGGGATAAATGGAGGGTTGGTTTGGTCCGGGTACATCTGGATTTAGGATGTTTGGCTTTGAGCATGTACTGATACTTTTATTAATAATCATGGTGAGCGTAACCATGTACGTCCTTCGTTCTCGTTTAAGCGGAAAGCGTGCCGTTAAGAAGGTTCTGATCCTTGGCCTGTTATTCTCTGAAATCTCGTATCACTTATGGGCGGTCTCTAACGATATGTGGACCGTAAAAGTCTTTCTGCCGCTGCAGCTTTGCAGTTTAAATATTTTACTAAGTATAGTTTTATTGTTAACCGATAATCGAAAGCTGTTTGCGTTTGTTTATCTTTTTGGTTTAACTGGCGCTATTCAAGGGTTACTGACACCAGAGTTATACCAGGAACCTTGGCATTTTCGATTTATTCAATATTTTATTGCACATGCATTCATTGTTTGGACCGCGTTATATTACGGTATCGTAAAATCCTTTAAAATAAGCTGGGTTCAGTTTTTCATGTCCTTTCTTTGGCTGAATGTATACGCCCTCGGAGTATACGTGTTAAATGCCGCGATAGACGCAAACTATATGTTTTTGATGGAGAAACCAGCCAATGCTTCTTTAATGGATTATTTAGGACCACACCCGTGGTATATTCTTGCTCTCGAACTAGTTGCTATGAGTCTCTGTCTGCTTGTTTTTATTCCTGTAAAAGAAAAGTCTCGTGTAATCAGAAAAGACCACCCGCTCTTTAAAGCGTAGTGGTCTTGTTTTATGAATGTTTTGTGACGTAATTTGGAATTAAAAGAATTTATTGGTATTTATTGTATACTAAAGGTGAGGAGGGATTTTATGAATGATACGCTAATCAGACCTATAAGATGGGTGCCTTTTCTTATACTTAGTTTCTTAGTAATTGGTAGCAATGTAATTTTGTACCAGACTCCATACTTCCAACCTGTTCCGGATAGCGTAGTAATTGGATCCATGTTTGACTTTCTTCTCGTTATCCCGCTGCTCACCTATTATTTTATCATCCGCAAAAGATATTCTTGGAAACTGACATTGCTTGTAGCGCTTGTAAGTTATGGTTTCGCTTCGTACATCATCCCTGATGTCTTGTTAGATAACGTTTCTGTAGTGCCAAAAGCGCTTCTGTTATTAGAAGCGGGTTTTATCTCGATTGAGCTTTATATTTTGATCTTGGTGTGCAAAAAGTTTCCAAAAGTTAAAAAGACATATATTGAATTGCCTGCTGAAATGCCTTTTTTAATCAAGATAAGACAGGCGGTTAGCGTTCACTTTGCACAAAGCCGGTTGATTAATTCGGTAGTGAGTGAAGTAACGATGCTTTATTATGCGCTGTTTTCCTGGCGAAAAGCACCTATGACTTCAGACCACACCTTTACTTACCATAAGAATACAAGCTATGTTGCTCTTCAGCTGATGCTTATTCATGCTCTCATTATAGAATCAGTTGGTCTTCATTACTTCTTCAGTCAGATAAATCATACCGTTTCACTCATTTTACTTTTCATTAACATCTATTCCATTCTGTTTCTTTTCGGGCAGATGCAAGCTGTTAAGAAAGTGCCCCTTATCGTTTCAGATCAATTGCTGATTATGAATGTAGGGTTCATGAAAGGAATAGAGTTGCCCTTTAGCGCAATACAGGAAATGAAAACATATGAAGGACCAGATGAGATTCCTGCATCTGAAAGGAAATATACTTTTGAAGCAAGAGTAAGTGATTTTATTCCAGAACGGCCAGCGATCGAGCTCCTATTAAAAGAACCCATCCAATCAGATATCATTTATGGATTTAAGAAGAATGTTACAAGAGTGGTAATTAAAGTCGATAACTCTGTTGAATTGATGAGACTAATTGAAAAAAGAATAATTTCTGAAAATGAGCTGAATTGAAAGTTCTGCAGTCTTTTTTTAACAAATGTTCGATTTCACCTTGTTAAATGGAAATGCTATTGTTAAGATTTCAGAAGGTTACAGAAAAATCCCCTCGACAGGTGAAAAAATATATGTTTAAAAATACAGCAACAACCCAACAAAAAAGACTTTTTTAACTTCTGTTCAGCTAATCGTTATCTTTTATTTATTGTCTGTTTTAGTAGCGACCGTTTTACTAAGTTTGCCGGTTGGACATAACGAGGGAGTAGAACTAAAGTTTATTGATGCTTTATTTACTGCAGTTAGTGCTGTAAGTGTAACGGGTCTAACCTCTGTTAATATTTCTGAAACGTTCAATTATGTAGGAGTCATTCTTCTAGCCCTAATATGCCAAATAGGCGGGATCGGCGTCATGACGCTAGGAACAGCAGTATGGCTATTGATTGGTAAACGAATTGGAATGAGAGAACGTCAATTGATTATGACAGATCAAAACCAATCCACACTTGCAGGACTCGTTCAACTGATGAAGCAGATTTTAACACTCATAATAGGGATTGAGATCGTAGGAACGGTATTGTTCTTTATCTTGTTTCAGCCCTATTACGATACAGAAGTAGAAGTGCTATATCACGCATTCTTTGCATCTGTTACGGCAACGACGAATGCTGGATTCGATATAACGGGAAGCTCGTTGATACCGTTCCGCCACGATTATCTTGTTCAAATCGTTACGATGTGCTTAATTACGTCAGGAGCCATTGGGTTTCCTGTATTAGTTGAAATTAATAACTTTATAAAAGAGCGTAAGTATCTGGAGCGATATACATTTACCCTTTTTACAAAGGTAACGACAACAACATTTGCGTTATTGGTTGTAACGGGTGCAATTGGTATATATGTCCTGGAAATGAATGCTTTTTTGAGGATAAGTCTTGGCATGAAACGTTCTTCTACTCCATGTTTCAGTCTGTTACGACTAGAAGCGGGGGATTATCGACGATGGATATCTCTGAACTTTCCGTTCCAACAATGCTTTATTTATCGGTAATGATGTTTATCGGTGCATCACCGAGCTCGGTTGGTGGTGGTATCCGAACAACGACATTTGCTGTAGCACTGTTGGCGATTCTCTTTTATGCCAAAGGTAGAAATACGATTAAGATCTTTAAGCGTGAAATTTATCCTGAAGATATACAGAAGTCGTTTATTGTTATTATTGTGGCGATGGTGCTTTGTACGACGTCTACGATAATCCTAGCGATTACAGATCCTATGCCGATTGAGTATCTTTTTTTGAAGTGTGCTCAGCATTCGGAACAACAGGACTTTCTACAGGGATTACGGGTGAATTGAGCTCGACCGGAAAAATTATCCTCATGCTGCTGATGTTTATTGGAAGAATCGGCGTACTGTCATTCCTCTTTATCATCAGAGGTAAAGTAGTGACAGAACACATTCATTATCCGAAAGAAAAATTAATTATTGGTCAATAAAAGCGATCATGTTTGAATTCAGTCTATTGTTTACTTATAATGAACTTAAGTAAATAGTGTCCTTCGGGGTCGGGTGAAATTCCCAACCGGCGGTGATGAGGCTATAGCCTCTTAGTCCGTGACCCGGTTTTGCGATACGCGAAAGCGGTGGATTCGGTGCAATTCCGAAGCCGACAGTATAGTCTGGATGGGAGAAGGAACGTGAACGCTTTTAATTGCCTGTATTTTAAAAAGGTATATTTAAAGGTTTATTTCGTTATACTTTTAACACAAACCCCGGGAACTTTCTGTTTCCGGGGTATTTTTATTTTTAAAATAAATAGACTCCCGCTTTGCATATTTACGACGTTCTTGAAAACTTATTTCAAAAAGGTTTTTGCATTCTTTTTGTATGTTTTTTTCTTCTTTAGCAAGTTGATTGGAGTGGAAGGACTCCTGCGGGACAGGCGGGCAGGTGAGACACTTAAGAGTGAAACGTTACGAATGTGGCTCACCGCCTGCCCCGCGGAAAGCGAGCACCTGGAACGGAAATCAACTACTACCAAAAACAACAATGGGAGGGAAAGCTCTTTGTTTACAGGCATCATTGAGGAAAAAGGCACGATTAAATCCATCACGAAAGGCAATGAAACAATTGTACTTACCATTTCGGCTGAAGAGGTGTTGAAAGACGTGCACCTTGGAGACAGTATTGCAGTGAATGGGGTATGTCTGACCGTGACTTCTTTCGGCAAAAATCAGTTTACTGTGGATGTGATGCCAGAAACGTATCGGTCTTCAACATTAAAGCTGTTAAACAACCGTTCAATCGTTAATCTCGAGCGAGCTATGGCAGCAGGAGGAAGGTTTGGCGGACATTTTGTTTCTGGGCATGTTGATGGTACAGGAGAAATTTTAGAGAAGCGACCAGAGAAAAACGCAATCTATTATACAATTGCACTTCCAGATCATCTGATGCGCTACTTTATGCTAAAAGGTTCCGTTTGTGTAGATGGGACAAGCTTAACCGTTTTTGACGTTACCAAAAATACAATCACAGTTTCTTTGATTCCGCATACGGCAGATCATACGATTTTAGGTAAAAAAGGTACGGGAGACGTAGTGAATATTGAATGTGATATGCTCGCAAAATATGTCTACAGAATGTTGGCTCCAGAGAAAGAAGATCAAAAACAAAAGTCAAAGCTGTCTCTTGATTTCTTACAAGAGCACGGATTTTAGGAGGAGAGTTCATGTTTCACTCCATAGAAGAAGCAGTTGCAGATTTAAGAGAAGGCAAAATCGTTATCGTAGTGGATGATGAAGATCGTGAAAATGAAGGAGACTTTGTTGCCCTAGCTGAAGGAATCACACCAGAAACCATCAATTTTATGGTAACGCACGGACGTGGTCTCGTTTGTACACCAATCTCTGAGGAAATCGCGATGAAGCTGGATCTTTCACCGATGGTAGCAGCCAATACCGATTCGCACGGCACCGCTTTTACAATCAGTGTCGATCACAAATCAACAACAACCGGGATTTCTGCGCAAGAACGAGCAGCTACTGTTCGGGAGCTTGTGAATGGTGATTCTGTGCCATCTGACTTTAAGCGTCCTGGCCATATCTTTCCGTTGATAGGAAAAAAGGCGGCGTGTTAAGACGAGCAGGGCACACAGAAGCGGCAATCGACCTAGCAAATATGGCTGGCAGTCAATCTGCTGGAGTAATCTGCGAAATCATGAAAGAAGACGGAACGATGGCTCGTGTTCCTGAGCTTGTTGAGCTAGCAAAACAGCACAATATGAAACTCATTACAATCAAAGACCTTATTACGTACCGAAACAAAACGGAACAGATGGTAAAGCGAGAAGTTGAAATCAATCTCCCAACTGAATTTGGTGATTTTAAAGCGATCGGCTTTTCAAATGTGCTGGATGAGAAAGAACATGTGGCGCTTGTAAAAGGTGAAATTAATAGTGATGAATCTGTGCTGGTTCGTGTTCACTCTGAATGTTTGACCGGTGATGTGTTTGGGTCGGCCCGCTGTGACTGTGGTCCTCAACTTCATGCGGCTCTTTCTCAGATTGAAAAAGCAGGCTCTGGTGTTCTATTGTACATGAGACAAGAAGGACGCGGAATCGGGCTTATCAATAAAATGAAAGCTTATAAACTTCAAGAAGAGGGACTCGATACAGTTGAAGCCAATGAGCAGCTAGGGTTTGCGCCGGATCTGCGTGACTATGGAATCGGAGCGCAGATTCTTAAAGAGCTCGGCATCAGTAAAATGAAACTTTTGACGAATAATCCAAGAAAGATTGCGGGATTAAAAGGCTATGACTTGGAAGTAACAGACCGTGTGGCACTTCAGATGCCGCATAACGAAAACAACGAAGAGTATTTAAAAACAAAAAAGAGCAAATTGGGGCACATGCTTCATTTCTAATACAGGAGGAACGATAAATGGCAAAATTATTTGAAGGACATTTAGTTGGTACAGGATTAAAAGTAGGAATCGTTGCAGGGCGTTTTAATGATTTTATTTCTGATAAGTTAGTATCTGGGGCACAGGATGCATTTAAGAGACACGGAATTTCAGAAGATGATGTAGATATCGCTTGGGTGCCTGGTGCATTTGAAATTCCATTAATCGCTAAAAAGATGGCAGACAGCGGGAACTATGATGCTGTGATCACACTAGGAGCGGTTATCCGCGGATCCACTCCGCACTTCGATTATGTATGCAATGAAGCTGCTAAGGGAGTAGCACAAGCATCAATGACAAGCGGCGTTCCAGTAATCTTTGGAGTGCTTACAGTAGATTCTATCGAACAAGCAATCGAACGTGCTGGAACGAAAGCAGGAAACAAAGGCTGGGAAGCAGCAGTTTCTGCAATCGAGATGGCTAATCTGACTCGTCAGTTAGGATAAAAACATGTTTTGTGAGCCCGTCACTTTTTGTGGCGGGTTTTTGTTATTGGATGACAAGCGTCCATAATTATCGACTCGCTGCTATATGATGAAACCTCGCCAGATTATGGCAAGAATTGGCTGCATTAATGGCAGCTAACTTCTACGATTTGTGATTAAATTTTAAATCGTATAGACTAATGGTGCTTACAACTATTGGATGGAATAATCCATATTATATGTAATGGATAATTAAACGGATAAAAGTATAGGAGTATTTAATAATGACTAATATTCTAATTGTCGATGATGATATCAATATACTAAAGCTTGTAGATGTTCATTTATCTGAAGCAGGCTATAAAGTATTTCAAGCGCAAGACGGTTTAGAAGCTTTAAACATTCTACGAAATAAGAATTGTGATTTGGCCGTTGTGGACGTGATGATGCCTTATATGGACGGTTATATCTTAACAAAAGAGATACGTAAAAATTATGACATTCCTATTGTCTTATTAACGGCTAAAAATCAAATCGAGGATAAGGAACAGGGCTTTCTATCTGGAACAGATGATTATCTGGTTAAACCTTTTGAACCGAAAGAATTACTCTTTCGAATTAAAGCTTTACTAAGGCGATATGATAGACAATTAGATGAATCCATTGTTTGTTTAGGACGAACGGTTATAAACAAAAAGAGCTATGAAGTTCACATTGGTGATCAAACTATACTTTTACCTTTAAAGGAATTTGAATTGTTGTATTTTTTATTTCAAACCCTATGCAAGTGTTTACTCGAGACCACTTAATTGAACAGATTTGGGGTCTGGATTATGAAGGAGATGAACGAACTGTAGATGTTCATGTAAAGCGATTAAGGGAACGTTTTTCTAGATGGACAGATGATTTTCAAATTAAAACAGTACGTGGGGTCGGGTATTTACTGGAGGCAAAACGATGAAGTCTCTTTACGTAAAATTTGTAGTCATTACTATAGGGATTATGATTTTAAGTGGTATATTAGCTTTTTTTATCTCCAATACATACTATCAGCAAAAATTAAAACCCTATAATGATCAAAAAACACAAAAATCGCACTAGAAATGGTGTCTTTTGTTAAAGAACACCCCAGTATCAATTTAAAGGAGTACTTTGAAAACCTTTCTGCGATTGGCTATCAAATATACTTAGTAGAGGATTCTGGAGATGAATCCTATTTCGGAGCATCCTTTCGAAACAAAATGCTACCTGCGTCAACTAAAGAAAATGTATTAAACGGTGATATTTATCATGGAATTCTTCATTTTCCGAAAGAAACATTTGTGACAGGCTTTTTTGCAAATGAATTAAAGAACACGATCGGTGTGCCGTTGAAGCATGATGGAAAAAGCTATGCTCTTTTTATGAGACCTGATATCAAGCTCCTTTTTAATGAGATGCATATTCTGTTCGGTTGGCTGTTTGCCTTAATGATCACGTTAAGCATTGTGATGGTAGTGGTCAGCGCAAAATATTTAGTGAAGCCAATCTCTAAATTAACGGTTGCCACAAAATCACTCTCAAAAGGGAACTTTAACGTTGAACTTGATATTAACCGTGGTGATGAATTAGGGGAGTTATCTCATAGCTTTTTACAGATGTCGCGGAAATTAGAACAATCGGATGAGATGAGAAAAGAATTTATATCCAACATCTCTCATGACATACAATCACCCTTATCAAATATAAAAGGATACACAAATCTGCTGGAAAAAGAATCATTGAATTCAAAAGAAAAAACACAATATATATCTGTAATAAACGGTGAAATTAACAGGCTTTCTACACTAACTAAACAATTGTTACTTCTTGCCTCACTTGATCGCAATGAAGAAATTTTAAAGAAGAAACCATTCAATATTGCACAGCAAATTAAAGAACTGGTTCGAAATTATCAATGGCTGATAAATGAGAAAGGGATTATGCTGCGCTATTCCCTTCCAGATACAGAATTTATCGGTGACCCTTCTTTATTGAATACCGTATGGGATAATCTGTTAACAAATGCCATTAAGTACAATAAACCTAATGGCAGTATTGAAATATCGATTGAAGAAAGAGAAAAATCGTTATTCATCACTTTTGAAGATACAGGGATAGGCATGAATAATAAGGAATTAGAAAGGATTTTTGATCGCTTTTATCGTGCAGATATCGCACGTTCACGAACTGTGGAAGGGACCGGACTTGGTCTATCAATCGTTGCTACCATTGTTAAACTGCATGGTGGTCATACGGATGTGAATAGTAAGGAAAATGAAGGGACTACCCTTGTTGTTGAATTACCTATTGGCTAGAAAATACTCTCAAGTGTGTCATGCATTGCCCATGGAAGCCATTGGTGATGAATGACATTTTTTGTGGAATTCTTTACTCCAATGATTTGTAACTTGTTATTCATCGTCTGTTCATAATAGACCTATAGACTAACAATGTAACAAGAGATTGGAGGAGATGTTATGAGCATTGCTTGGAAAGAAATATTAAAAAATAAAGTTAGGTTCCTAATATTAGGTTCGATCATTTTTCTAGTTAGTTTATTAACTTTTATCATTTCAGGTTTGGCAAATGGATTATCACAAGATAATGCTGCATTAATAAAAGACTTGCCGAGCGGACAATTTTACATGAATCAAGAAGCAGAAGAAACCTATAATTTATCGAGGATAGACAATAGTATGCAAGAAAAAATAATAAACCAACAAAAAGATGCCGTTGCACTATCCATACAGATGGGCTTTTTGAACGATGAGAGTGGAAAACAAACGAAGCGTCGCTTTTGTCACATCTACCGACTCAAAATTATTTGAAAATGTAAATCGCGGGGAAATTGTACTTGACCGTTCATTAGAGAATGATGGCATAAAAGTTGGAGATATCTTAACTCATAATCAATATAGTGGAAAGTTTGTTGTAAAAGGTTTTGTGGACCAAAAGAAATTTAGCCATGCACCTGTAGCGTATCTAAGTATGGAGAATTATAAAGAGATATACCGTGTTGAAGAAATGCAGCTAGTCTTTATACCAAAAGGAGAATCATCCCAACAATTTAATGGGCTACAATCTTTTTCAAATAGTGATTTTCTTAAAACAATTCCTAGCTACAGTGCAGAACAAACGTCTTTAAATATGATTGTATGGTTCTTGGTTGTGATTAGTGGAATGCTGTTCGGTATCTTTTTCTACATGATGAACGTTCAAAAAACAGGGTTATTTGGAATTTTAAAAGCAATTGGGGTAAAAACAAGTGATTTGTTTAAAATGATGTGGACTCAAATGTTGTTTATTACCATTAATGCACTTTCACTATCTGTTACTTTTAGTCAATTTTTTAATAGGGTTGCACCTAAGGACATGCCTTTTAGTTTAACTACTGAAACCATCATGCAATTGTCTATTGTCTTCTTAATCATTGGATTTATTGGAGCTACGCTATCCGGTTTACAAATAAAAAGAGTAGAACCATTACAAGCGATTCAACAAGGGAGGTATAATAGGGAAATGTTCACAATTGATAACGTTAGAAAAACATTTACTAATGGTGATGTGAAGGAAGAAATATTAAAAGGAATCAATCTATCTCTTAAAGAAGGTGAGATAACGGCTTTAGTAGGTCCATCAGGGTCGGGTAAGAGTACACTTCTTACAATAGCTGCAGGACTTCAACCTGCATCAGATGGACACGTATTATTTGAAGGCAAAAACATGACCACTATGAGTTCTGAACAAGTGCGGAATATACGAGCAAGTAAGTTTGGTTTTGTTTTTCAATTTGCACATCTTGTTCCTTTTCTCACAGTAGAAGAACAACTGATACTAATGCTCGATGTTTCTGAATCGGAAATTAACAAACATGAACAAAAACAAGAAATTGACAAAATTCTAAAATTAGTTGGATTACAACATCGTAAAAATGCTTATCCTTCTTCATTGTCTGGTGGGGAAAAACAACGGGTTGCAATTGCTCGTGCAATCATTCATAAACCTAAAGTTCTCTTTGCAGATGAACCAACTGCAAGTTTAGATTCAAAAAAGTCAAAAGAGGTTATGTCTTTAATCCGAGATTTAACGAAAACATTGAACATTACTACCCTAATGGTTACCCATGACGAGGAAATGCTTTGTTATGTTGATCATATAATCAAAATGAGTGATGGACAGATTGTGTAGACTAAAGCAGCCGTCTAGTGATGGCTGTTTTCTTTTTAGTGATTAGCCAAGTTGGTGACCCAAAAACATCTCCTTAAACGAACCGATCCATTATCTCGCGCTGATATTGAAATAATTTGGACACACCACACGCCGACTAAAGTCATATATTAAACAGAAAAATAATATTTTTAGCATATCCAAAAGCAATTGACATAGTTATTAGAATAGTGTTAAGATTACCAAAGTTACAAACTACAAAATTATGGAAAGGATGGTTGTGTCATGGTGAAAGTAATGATTGTTACTCAAATTGCGGTCTCTATTGTATTAGATAACAACACTACAACTTCATATCATGGCCTGCCGGAACAGATGTATTAAGATTCCTTTCTATTCATTTTTCGTATCTACATACATATTCGTACGCAGGTCACCCCAGTCGTGACGTGTGTTTTTTTATGGTTAATGGAGCATATCACGTTCGACGACGTGGTATGCTTTTTATTTTGTTTGCACGAAGAGATCACTCTTCTTTTGCAATAGATTACTAAAATTTCAGGAGGAAAAACAGATGAAAAAAGAACAATTTAACGTGTGGCTAGAACGCAAGGATCATACACTTTTTGGGTAGCTCGATTAAACAATTGTTTAATAGTAAGGCAGATAGAGAGGAGAGACATATATGTTTTCAGTTTTAGGTAAGTTAGCCTGGTTTTTTAAGAGGCATTGGATTCGGTACACAATAGCGGTCGTGCTGTTAACAGGCGTAGGAATCATTGAGGTTATTCCGCCAAAACTCATTGGGAATATCATCGATTCCATTCATATGGGTACGATCACAAGAGAAGATATGATGAAGACCCTCGGAATCTTTGTTGCGGTTCTGATTTCGATGTACGTAACGATGTATATCTGGATGTATCAGCTTTTTGGAGGCGCTTTTATTATTGAGCGTACGATGCGTTCTAGATTCATGCGTCACTTATTAAAGATGACTCCTACATTTTTTGAGAAAAATAGAACAGGAGATTTGATGGCTCGAGCAACAAATGATTTGAAGGCCATCTCAATGACTGCGGGATTTGGAATATTAACGCTCGTTGATTCAAGTTTGTTCATGCTGACGATTCTGTTCGTTATGGGATTCATGATCAGCTGGAAATTGACGTTTGCAGCACTTATTCCACTGCCTGTTATCGCGTTTATCATCAAAAAGTATGGTAAAAAAGTACATCAGCGTTTTACCGTTGCACAAGATGCCTTTGGTGAAATGAACGATTCCGTTTTAGAAAGCATTCAAGGCGTGCGTGTAATCCGTGCTTACGTGCAGGAAGAAGCAGATGTAGAACGCTTTAATAAAGTGACAGAAGATGTGTTTGAAAAGAACTTGGCTGTTTCAAGAATTGATGCACTCTTTGAACCTACCATTAAGGTGCTAGTAGGAATGAGCTACTTGATCGGTTTAGGTTACGGCGCCTATATGGTGTTTCACAAAACAATTACATTGGGTGAACTGGTAACGTTTAACGTGTATCTCGGGATGCTGATCTGGCCGATGATTGCAATCGGTGAGCTTATCAATATTATGGAACGCGGAAGTGCTTCGCTAGATCGAGTAAACGAAACGCTGTCATATGAACCAGACGTTAAGAATGGAGAAGATCTAGTTCCACTAAAAGATCCAGGCACAATTTCATTTGAGAATGTGACGTTTCGATATCCGTCCTCTGAAGTTGATAACTTAAGTAACATCAATGTAACGGTCAAAAAAGGTGGAACCCTTGGAATTGTCGGACGTACGGGAAGCGGGAAAACGACTTTGCTCAAGCAGCTCTTAAGAGAGTACCCAGCTGGTGAAGGGAAGATCTCGTTCTCAGGTGTTGAAATTGAAGACATTGCGTTAGAAGATCTTCAAGGATGGATCGGCTATGTGCCGCAGGACGCTATTCTATTCTCTAAAACGGTTCAAGAAAACATTCTCTTTGGCAACAGTTTAGCGGATGTCGATAAACTGAACCATGTGATGGAGATGGCTTCTTTTAGAAAAGATGTTCAGTATCTTCCAGAAGGATTGAACACACTTGTAGGGGAAAAAGGTGTGGCATTGTCAGGCGGACAGAAGCAGCGTGTATCCATTGCACGAGCACTGTGCGTAGACCCTGAGATCTTAATTTTAGACGATGCGCTTTCGGCTGTTGATGCGAAAACGGAGACTGCGATCATCGGAAATATTCGTAAAGAACGTGCAGGAAAAACGACATTTATTACAACACACCGATTGTCAGCTGTTGAACACGCAGACTGGATCATCGTTATTGATGATGGAGCGATTGTAGACGAAGGCAGACATGAGGACTTAATAGCAAGAGATGGCTGGTATAAAGAGCAGCACGAACGCCAGCAAATCGAACAAAACTTAAATGATAATAAGGCGGTGTAGCCATGAACGTTGGAAAGCGCCTGTTTCAATACGCACTTCACTATAAAAGGAACTTTATTCTAGGACTGCTGATGCTAACTGTTGCAATCGGAGCAGAGCTGACAGGACCATTTATCGCAAAGACCATGATCGATGACCATATTCTTGGGATTGAAAGACCGTGGTACCAAGTGGATAAAGAAGAAAAAGCAGCAGTGAATTACGATGGGAACTGGTATAAACGAAGCGATCATTTTGATTCAGGAGAAAATAAAGGAAAAGAAATAAGAGTCATTCAAGTGAAACGTGATTATTATGTTGTTCCACAGCCAATTTCATTTGACGGGGAACGAACAGCGAAAAACGGAGAAGTAACGATTTCATTTAAAGGAAGATCAGAAACGTATCCAGCAGATGAATTGAGCACAAACGAGACATTTGCTTTTTATAAGCCAGAAATTGCGGGAATCATGAAGCTGACTATGATCTACTTAGGACTTCTCGTATTTGCATCATTCTTTCAATACGGTCAGCGCTATATGCTGCAGCGTTCTTCAAATCTGGTCATTAAAAAAATTCGTCAAGATGTGTTCTCTCACGTACAGCGTGTAGCTATCACCTATTTTGATAATCAGCCAGCGGGTAAGATCGTTTCCCGTATAACGAATGATACAGAAGCGATTAAAGAACTCTTTATCAACGTACTAGCAAACTTCTTTACAGGGATCATCTACTTGACGGGTATCTTTATTGCGTTATTCTTGCTTGATGTAAAGCTGGCAACGATCTGTCTCATTCTTGTACCGATCCTTGTTGTATGGATCATTGTATACCGTAAGTTTGCATCCAAATACAATCATAAAATTCGTTCCACTTTAAGTGATATCAACGGAATGATCAACGAGTCGATTAACGGTATGACGATTATTCAAGCTTTTAAAAGACAAAAGAAACAACTGAAGAATTTGAAACGATGAACAAAGAATACTTCACGTTTCAAAATAAGCTGTTAAGCCTAAACGCGATGACAGGACACAACCTTGTACTGTTTTTGAAAAACCTCGCGTTCATGGCGTTCATCTGGCACTTTGGTGGTCAGGCGCTTGGGGTAGGTTCGGTCATTTCCATTGGTGTTCTTTATGCGTTTGTTGATTATTTGAACCGTATGTTCCACCCTGTAACAGGTATGGTCAATCAGCTTGCACAGCTTGAGCAGGCACTGGTATCAGCAGAGAGAGTATTTGTGCTGATGGATGAGCCAGGGCAGAAAGTAACAGAAACAGAGATCGAACGTTACAAAGGAAATGTAGAGTTTCAAGATGTTACCTTTAGTTATGTAGAAGGGGAGCCCGTGTTAAAAAATATCTCATTTGAAGCGAACCAAGGGGAAACAGTGGCCCTAGTCGGACACACGGGTTCTGGGAAAAGCTCGATCATGAACTTGCTATTCCGATTCTATGATATTAAGCAAGGCAAGATCGTCATTGACGGAAAAGACATTATGGAACTTTCCAAACAGGAATTGCGTCAGCATATGGGAATCGTTCTGCAAGATCCATTCTTGTTTTCAGGAACGATTGCATCCAATGTTAGCCTCGATAACCCTGAGATCTCGAGGGAACAAGTTGAAAAGGCACTTACTGATGTAGGAGCCATGCCTTTTATTAATAACTTGCCAAAAGGATTGGATGAACCGGTTATAGAAAAAGGAAGCACGCTTTCATCCGGTCAGCGCCAACTGATTTCTTTTGCAAGAGCGCTTGCTTATAACCCAGCCATCCTGATTCTAGATGAGGCAACTGCGAGTATCGATACTGAAACAGAAGCCGTGATTCAAGAAGCTCTAGATGTATTAAAACGCGGAAGAACCACTTTCATTATCGCTCACAGACTTTCTACGATTAAGAGTGCCGATCAAATTCTCGTACTTGATCGCGGTGTGATCGTGGAACGTGGCAGTCATGAAGAGCTGATGGAAGAAAAGGGACGTTACTTCCAAATGTATCAACTTCAACAAGGAAAGACCGAAACACGAGCAGTCAGCTAAACAAAGAAAAGGAACCCCCATTGCAATTGGAGGGCTCCTTTTTCATTTGAAGTTATTTCAGGCTGTGTTGTCCAGCTTTTCGTATTAACCTTCTTCTTTATTCTTTTCATCCATTTCATCGTTTTGTTGACCGTCATCAACGCCGTTGTCTTGGTCTACACCGTCACCGCAAGCAGTTAATCCACCTAATGTTAACATTGCTGCTAATGTTCCAGCTGCCCATCTCTTTTTCCACATGTGAACCACTCCTCGTATCATTTTTTTGAATTTATTTTGGTTTAGTGAAAGATTCCTTAATGGCGTCGATAAAACATATGAGTATGCAAAATGTGAGTAAAGTCGCATGTAATTGCTTCATTTTGGATGAAAACAAGTGAAAAAACAGGAAGAAGGAAACCAACATGGCTTCAATTTTAAGTATTCTTACGAAAAAGAGTAATGCAACTGCTGTTCTTAATCCAGCAGACCAGTATAAAGATGAGGTTAAGATTTTATTGTCACCAGATAGTGAGTGGCAGAAACAGCTGGATATGATTTCTTTAACGACGGATGATCTGGCAATTATTCGTTCTTTAAAACCATACATCTCTGAGAACATAGAGAATATCGTGAATCAGTTTTATAAAAATATCGAACATGTTCCAGGCTTGATGGAAATCATTCAAAAGCACAGCTCAGTTAAGCGGCTGCAAGTTACATTAATCAAACATATACAAGAAATGTTTGATGGAGTCATTGATTCAGAATACATTGAACAAAGAAGAGTTATTGCGCATATCCATTTTAAAATTGGTTTACAGCCCAAATGGTATATTTGCTCGTTTCAGGACATGCTGCTTTCATTTTTGTCTATATTGGATCAGCGCATTGAGAACCGAAATCAATATCAGCTTGCAGTTAAAGCAGTAACGAAGCTATTAAATTTTGAGCAACAGATCGTGCTTGAAGCATTCGAGTTAGAGCAAATCAAAGAAAGAGCGAGACATGAAGAACAAAAACAGCAGATTGCTTTATCTGTTGGCGATTCGGTAGAAGAGTTGGCGAGCATCTCAGAAGAAACGAGTGCGGCACTTCAAGAATTAACGTCTAAAGCAGATGAAGTGGTTGTTTTTGCAAAGGATACAGCGGAGTCAGCAGTGGATGTTTCCAAAAACTCTTTAGCAGGTAAGAGTAAACTGGATGGTCATCAGAATATGATCTTAAAAGTAAAAGAGCAATCTGAGCAGATTTCTGCAGAGTTAATCAACTTGGAACAAGCCACAGTCAAAATTAATGATGTGGTAGATATCGTAACGGCAATCGCTGAACAAACAAACCTTTTGTCTCTAAATGCAGCAATTGAAGCAGCTAGAGCTGGTGAAGCAGGGAAGGGGTTCTCAGTGGTTGCTCATGAAGTTCGAAAGTTAGCTGATCAAACGAAAACATCCGTTTCAGGCGTTTCAGAACTTGTAAAGAACACGCATAAGAGAATAGAGGCGGTTTCACAATCTGTTGAGAGTATTCATCATTATATTAACGACAGTGTATCGGAAGCAACCGAAATTTCGGACTTCTTTGTGGCCATTCTTTCAAAAATGGACGAGAGTACGGACAGAAGCGGTAAGCTGGAAAAAGAAGTAGAAGTGATGGCTGAAGTAATTGAAGAATTGAGTCATGCCGTAGGTCAGATTGCGGTATCAGCTGATTCACTAACAGATGTAACGAAAAGCATGCAGAAATAAAAAGGAACGGATCCAATTGGATCCGTTCTTTATTTATTAATCACATATTGAGCTCTGCTTGTTTCAAAGGAAACAATATTGTCATCTGTTCGAATGTCTGTGATGCCCTCTATTGGAATCTCATACGTAATCGTAGGAAGTTCAACTTGTGTGCCATCTTCAGATGCATAAGCTGTTCCGTGTAAAAACAGTATGTGGTCTCCTAAATAGTCATCGTGTGCGTCTCTTTGTTCAAAGATTGCTTCTTTAAGTGAGATTCTGATTTGATCAATATCGCCTGTTTCTTCTTTGCGAATGGAGATCTGGCTGCCAGCCCACCCATTTAGTACATCTTTTAGATCGATAATTTTTGTATCAGACATAGTTTTCACCTCATTATCAATCTTCCCGTAATTGGTAAACTTAAACCCAGAATAATGGTTGCTATTATATATAGGCTTTTTTCGTATTCATTGATGCTTTTGAAAGTAGTTGATTTCCGTTCCAGGTGCTCGCTTTCCGCAGGGCAGGCGGTGAGCCACATTTGTACGTTTTACGAATAAGTGTCTCACCTGGAAGTATTCTTGCTCCTGCGTCTACTAGCAAATGCTACCGAAGTGAGCTTCCTCGTCGCATGCCTTGCAAGAAGCTTCTCAAGTGGTAGGCACGCACCTTCCACTACAATCAACTTTGCAGTGAAGGGAATGAACAAAATTACTTAAATGCAACAACCTTTTAGAAAAATAGGGATTTTTTAGATTTTCAATGTGGATAGAATGGGAGAAAATTTATACGAGGTAATCTACCATAATTCCGTGTATAAAATTATTTATCCGATTTTCGAAAGATTTCAACATTCTCATTTCTAAGCTCATAAAAAAAGACTCACAAAGGACTTTTCAGCCGTTTATGAGTCATTTTCATTTAAGGATTCAATTCTACGATCTTATGAGCTCCCCAAGGGGCAACACTTATAATAACATCCATGTCGTTTGCTTGATCCTCAAGTTCTTTACCGGTATTCTCCTGAACATAATAGCGTTCAAATCCATAAGTAAGCTGAATTTGATTGAAGGACGTTTCACCCCAGATTTTTTCAGCTTTTGCGGTTAACACAACCTCGCTATCCTTTACATCGGGTTTATCTGGATACACATTTTTCACAGCATAATAGCCATTTTTATTAGGTTCGAGTACAACATATGCTTTCCGTTCTCCACGGTCAAGTTCAGTTAAATCACCTTTATAGCTGGAGAGGGGAACCCTGCTGATCTCAAATTGGAGCGTTACATAATCTCCATATAAAATATCTCTGGGATCGACGGGTACTGTTTTAATTTTTATCTCTTTTCCAAAATAATCAATGCTGTAATAACTTCCGGCAATAAATACAAGAAACAAAACTTGCAGAAGGGCAGCGATCATCCAGCCACGTTTTTTAGTCATGATGCGGTCCTCCGTTCTTCAAGATCTGCTTTTTCTTACGCTGAAGAAACGCATTAAGGATAAATAATAGAATTCCGCCGAGTAAGAAGAAAACGGATTTTGGCATGAATGACCAAGCGAGATTAAAGTATCCCATTAGACAAACAAGCAAGAATAGTACGATTCCAAAATTGATCTGTGAGCGGTTTTCGTTTCGATATCCTTCAGCAAGCTTGAATCCTGAATAGACAAACATGACGATTAAATAAACGAGACCTACCAATAGTGGATCAGCTATTCTTACGAGATAGAAAAACGGAACGAAAATTAATAGTTCCCATGCATGCAAGTAAAGGTTCTCTTTGCGTTTACCTAAGATTGAAAAGGCTAATATCACAATCAATAGGGGAAGAAACACATAGGGAGCGGGTAGTTCAAAATCTGATGAGAAGTCATTTGTAAGCATGAAATATAATCCGTAAGCAAAACCAAAACCAATGAGTGTTCCTAAAGTATTAAACGGTTGTTTAAATACTTTCTTTTCGACCCATAATCCAGCAGTAAATAACGCGAATCCGAAAAGGAAGAACCAGAGGAAGTTGATATCCTCAACCATAATGAACATTAGAGCTTGAATACTAAGCCCGACGGTGAAAATCCAAGACTTTTGATTAGTAGGGTATAGGAAAACAAAACCCCCAACAGCTATAAGAAAAATCACAAATAAAAGATAACTAAAGCTTTGAAATTCAGTTAAGCTATATAGCTGTCCACCGACCGCTAACACTGAAAGGAGGAAGAAATATAGTTTGTTGCGATCCCTAAACAAATAATACACGGCAGGTAAACTCCAAAAACAAATAAACGGGCATCGACGGCATTAAGATGAAACGTCTGACCGAGTAAAATGATGCTGGCACCGAAAGAAATGATACCGAGAATGTTAAGAGAAGTTCCCAAAGTATCGTTCCCGGCTTTTAAGTTGCGCTCACCTGTGTAGTAAAAACCGAGCATAATCACGATGAGTAATGACAGTCTGGCAAGCGGGGAAATTTCACCCCAATTGGATGCAATGAAAGATAAGATACCGATTCCGATCAAAATACTAGCTAAAACCGGTAAGATACCTGTCACTCTTCGCTTATCATTTGAATCAGGATAACGTGCAACAATTAAATCAAGCTGATCATTCGTGATGATATTATCTTCAACCCACTTTTGTCCTTCGTTTCTCATCCATTTTTTGTTCATTTTATCCCACCTCATTTCATGTATATGTAGGGTTAATAAAAAACAGGCCGTTAAAATAATATTCTCTTTAAGTGTAATATTACACTCTGGTTATTTCTATATCAAGCAATAAAATGAATTTTTTATTCGAACCATTTGGTGTAGAAAAAAGGAACAGCGCATAGCTATTCCCGGAGTTTTTATTGTATCAATAAAGATTTTGGCTTTCGGCTCATTTTGTTTATTCTCATCATTGCCAAGTTGATAGGAGTGTAGGGTGTGAGACTACGGCTAGGACGAGCGGTCAAGTGAGACCCTTAAAGGCGCAGAGCGGCAGGGGCTCACCGCACGCCCCGCGGAAAGCGATGCACCTGAAACGGAAATCAACCACTTTCAAGAGCAAAAAGTTTGCGAAAACAGGTTTATTTTTTATCTTGTACATAGTGTACGATTTTCAAAACAGTCTTTCGAGGCAAGAAACGAACGATGTTAGCTAGAGCTTTGTTTTTAAACCCAGGAATGTCAACGGCCTTTTCTTTCATAAGGGCATTGTATCCCGATACCGCTACCTCACGGGCATTCATTGCACCTGATTGGAACAAGCGAGATGACTCGAGGCTTGCTCTTTTCTCAAAATTAGTCGCTGTAGCTCCAGGACAGAGTGCTGTAACGCTGACGTCTGTATGGCGAAGTTCGTAATCAATTGCCTCTGAGAAAGAGAGCACGTATGCTTTTGTTGCATAATACACGGCCATTAACGGACCTGGCTGAAAAGCGGCTGTAGAGGCTACGTTTAAGATCTTACCTCCGTTGCGCTTGACCATACCTGGCAGAAGTTGTTTTGTTAAAGTGGTTAAAGCTGTGATGTTTACTTGGATCATATCTTTTTCGTCTTCCCATGATGTCTCGTTAAATGGTCCATATGCTGCGAAACCGGCATTGTTGATTAAGATGTCAACCTCTATACCTTTTGCCAAAATTTCTGCAGTCAGTTCTTCAGCAGCATCAGTCAAACTTAAATCTTTAGCAAAAATCGTTACTTCAACACCATATTTCGCTTTTAATTGGTCAGCAATCTCGTTGAGTCTTTTCTCGTTTCTTGCCGTTAGTACGACATGATAACCATCTTTTGCGAGTAGGTTAGCAAATTCTAATCCTATTCCGCTTGAAGCACCAGTAATTAGTGCTGTTTTTAAAGCTGAATGATTATTTATCATAAGGAAAACATCCCTTCGTTATATGTTTATGTGTTTAAGAATATCAACATGATAACACATCCGGAAAAATAAATAAACTATAATTGCGTAAAAAAAGGTATGATAAAAGATATATGAATATTTAGACAAAGGAGGTGCGCACCATGAAGAATGTAGTAGTGGCAAAGCATCCGGCAACTGGTGAAACGATCGATCAGTGGCTGGAAACGGAAGAAATGCAGGTTCCGGAGATGTACGAAAAATCGTCAGCGGCTTTTCAATTTTGGTCCACTCGATCATTGGAAACACGATTGTCTTTTATTAAAAAAATTAAGCATCATCTTTTAGAAAATATGGATGAGATTGTTGATGAAATATGTTCAGCGACAGGGAAGGTTAAGACGGAAGCACTAACAGCTGATCTTATGCCCGTTATAGATATCATCCAACATTATGAGAAGCGCGCACCAAAAGTATTAAAGCGCAAAAGAATGTCAACACCGCTTCTGTTTGTCGGAAAATCCTCTTATGTGGATTACTTTCCTTTAGGAACGGTTTTAGTCATCTCGCCATGGAACTACCCATTTCAGCTTTCGATGACACCTATTATCTCTGCTTTAATTGCGGGTAACTCCGTCATTTTAAAACCGTCTGAAGTAACGCCGACAATAGGACTTTTAATTGAAAAGATTGCGAGAGAAGTTAACCTTCCTAAGAATGTTCTTCAGGTGGCCCACGGAGGAAAAGAATTGGGGCAGGCACTGGTTTCTAGTACACCTGACAGCATCTTCTTTACAGGATCTGTTGAAACAGGACGTAAGATCGGAGTAGAGGCGAGCAAGCGTTTTATTCCATATACGCTTGAACTAGGCGGCAAAGACCCTATGATTGTATTTGAAGATGCTTCGATTAAACGAGCGGTAAACGGTGCGGTTTGGGGTGCGTTTACGAATGCTGGACAAGTTTGTATGTCCATTGAACGCGTATATGTTCAGCATGGCATTTCAGGAGAATTTATTGACAGACTTGTTGAAGAAACGAAGAAACTTAAAATGGGAGAAGACATAGGATCTTTAACTTTTCCACATCAAAAAGAGGTTATCAGAGATCATGTTATAGATGCTCTTGATAAAGGGGCTTTATTGCTAACCGGACGGCATCCTGATCATTGGGGAGATAGCATGTATATCGAGCCGATGATCTTGACGAATATTACAGAAGATATGAAGGTTGTAACTGAAGAAACATTTGGGCCTGTTATGCCAGTGATCACATTCGCAAAAGAAGAAGAGGTAATTGAAAAAGCGAACGCTACGGAGTTTGGTTTGAATGCGAGTGTTTGGACGAAGGATTCAGCAAAAGCTAATCGCGTAACATCAAAGCTTGTTACCGGGAGTGCTGTCATCAATGATGTTTTGGTATCCGTTGCAAATCCACATTTGCCGTTTGGCGGGGTGAAAAGCAGTGGAACAGGGAGATATCATGGGGATGAGGGACTTTACACTTTTACCCGTCAAATGTCAGTGATGAAGGATGCTGGTATTAAGCAGCGAGAAATCAATTGGTATCCGTATGAAGATAAATACGGGAAAGTAAAAACGTTAATCAAAGCTTACTTTTCAAATAAAAAACAGTTAGCAGCGCTTATGCGTTCAGGTATAAAGCAGCTTCGAAAAAATAAAAGCGGTTCAGCTGTTGCTGAATCGCTTTTTTACGTGAACATTGATGCTCTTGAAAGAGCTTTTGAAAGTAATTGATTTCCGTTTCAGGGTGCTCGCTTTCCGCGGGGCAGGCGGTGAGCCACATTCGTACGTTTCACGTATAAGTGTCTCACCTGCCCGCCTGTCCCGCAGGAGTCTCGCACCTTACACTCCAATCAATGGTCAAAGAAGAAATCAAAACGATCAAAACGATCAAAAAGCAACAATCCATTTCTTTAAAAAAGGGCCCTAGATTATGATATATTCGCGTGAAGAAGAATACTACAACTTTATTTAAAGAATACATTCTTCTTCAATAATGCTGATTAATTGCTTGAGTTGTACGACTGTTTGATCAAGCGTTAAAAAATAAAAAATCTCTTTTCCTTTTTTTCAGTTCCCACAAGTCCTGCTTCACGCAAAATTTTAAGATGATGGGATACAGTTGGTCGCGACATAGGGGATTGACTAGCAATGTCTGTGACATTCAACTTATCTGTTTCAGCTAAAAGCAAGACAAGATCTTGCCTCACAGGATCACCTAATGCTTGAAATAAAGGAATCGTTTTTCTAAACATTTCTACGGCATACTCGTTTGACATTATTTCACCAACTTCTTCAATATCATCCGTTTTATTTCTTATTACTATAAATCAGTATAAACCATTGGTCCAATAATTTTAAAATAACTTAAAAATTTGAGTGGGAACAACACTATAAATTGCCAGCATTCAAAGCGCATATAGAAACCTCTGAGATACAAAATAGGTATAAGGGGTGAAACACATGGCAAGAAGAAACAAATTAGTAGTCCCAGGAGCACAGCAGGCAATCGATCAAATGAAATATGAGATCGCATCTGAGTTTGGTGTTACACTTGGCCCAGATACGACTGCACGTGCGAATGGCTCGGTTGGCGGGGAAATGACAAAACGTTTGGTAGCGATGGGACAGCAGCAATTAAGCGGCGGAAATCGCTAAACCAAAGCAATAGATGGTTAAAAGGGGTGGAGGGATCCACTCCTTTTTAAAGATTTTTAGGAGCTGATGATGATGGCAATGTGTCCGATATGCAATAACTTTCAAACGATAAATGTTCGTTGTCCGGAGTGCGGGAGAGCGGTTCAAGATCAAGGAAAAGTTAGTGATTTTTTTGATGATTATAGTCCTTACATGGAAGTAGATGAACTTAAGCTGGAAGATGGCTACCCTACTGATTTTAAAGATAGCCAGTGTCCCCATGTCTTTTATTGTGATTCGTGTCATCAAGAAGTGCTTTTCTTTATTGGAGAATGGGAATAAAAAACTTCATATCCTTGTAGAAGGACATGAAGTTTTATTGGCTTATTCTGATTCGTCTTTCAATAATTACTCTAAGGCCATCAAGTAAAGAGGTTAAGATCCAGTAGAGAACTGCAGCTTCTAATAACACAGGTAGAACGATTAGCTGTGAAGCACTGATCTGATCAGCCATTAACGTAAGTTCTGGAACGGTAATGACCGAAGCTAATGACGATGCTTTTACAATATCAATCAGTGAGTTCCAAACAGATGGAATCGAAATTCTCCATGCTTGTGGAAGGATTACTTCTTTATACGTAAGATATCTGTTCATTCCTAACGAAAAAGCAGCTTCCCATTGCCCTTTTTCAATGGATTGAATGGCTCCTCGATAAGATTCTGCGATATAGGCGCTAAAATGAAGAATGAGTCCAGCAAGTGCTGCCTGCCATCCTTCTGGTACATAAATAAACGTAAAACCGTTATAAAGAATCAATAATTGAATTAATAATGGCGTTCCTCTAAAGAAAGAAATATACCCCTTTGCAAACCCCGATAAAAATTTATTAGATGACATTCTGCATAACGCAATAACTAATCCGAAAATAAGCGCTCCTATAATGGAAACAAGACTGATAACAACAGTAAAAACAGCTCCCTCCAAAAGATAGGGGAGGGAGTTGATCAGTATTTCTGATAAGTTATTCACTTACGTTTTCTCCAAAGTATTTTTCAGAGAGCTTTTTCAACGTACCGTCTTTTTTCATTTCTTCAAGCGCTTTGTCTACTTTTTCTACAAGTTCTTTATTATCTTTTCGGAATGCGAATGCCATTTCGTTTTCGTTGAAAGGTTCGCCAACCGCTTTAACGTTGTAGTCTGTTTTCTTTAATTCTGTAAGGATGAATAGCTGATCGTTCATAGCAGCATCAACACGGTTCACATCAAGGTCAGTTAAAACTTGTGCCGCACCTTTATAGAACTTTGTTTTTGCACCAGCTTTTTCGGCTTCAGCCGCATAGTTACTTCCTTGTGTTGTACCAACAACTTTGCCTTTAAGGTCTTCAATCCCTTTAATGTCTTTGTTGTCTTTATTAACGATTACTTGTCCGCCAGAAACGGTGTAAGGTGTTGAGAAATCGTACTTTTGTTTTCTTTCATCCGTAACGGTTACTTGGTTAGCTACAAGATCAAAGCGTTTTGAATCCAAGGATGTAAACATGTTCTTCCATTCTGTAGCTACAAACTTTGGTTCCATATCAAGGCGTTTCGCTACTTCCTTAGCAACTTCTACGTCATAACCCGTTATTTCGTTTGATTTTTTATCACGGTATGAGAATGGTGGATATGTAGCTTCCGTACCGATCGTTAGTACTTTTTTATCTGCATCTGGTCCTGTATCTTTTGATTGATCAGATGTTCCGCAAGCTGATAGCAGAACAGCTGATAGGGCAAGTGCCGACAGGAATTTAAATGTGTTTTTCAAATGAAGTCCTCCTAATCGAGATAATCCCGACAATTTTTATAGAATTTATTGTATAAAGCAACTGCGGTTTCGTCAATCATTTAACATTTTCCCCGATAAAGAAAAAATAACAGGGAAATCCGAAATCAATTGAACGAGATTGTCGAAATTAGTTATAACAACGCGCAAACATAAAAAAGGGTGAACCAAAAGATTTAACTTTCGGTTCAACCCTTTTTAAAGTTGTTAGATTAACGAATGCGAAGCTCAGTTTCTTTGTCGAAGAAATGTGCTTTGTTCATGTCAAAAGCAAGAGAGATATTTTGTCCGTTTTGGATGTCAGTACGAGAATCAACACGCGCGATGAAATCTTGTCCGCTCACTGTAGAGTATAGGAAAGTTTCAGCACCCATCAATTCAGCAACGTCGATTTTCGCTTCGATCTTCGTGTTTGAAGAAGACTCTAAGAATACAGGCTCATCATGGATGTCTTCAGGACGGATACCAAGAACAACTTCTTTGTTGTTGTAGCCTTTTTCTTGTAAAACTTTCATCTTTCCGCCAGGAACTGCAATCTTTGTGTCTCCCACTTTAAAGAAGCCATCTTCAAGCGTTCCGTTTAAGAAGTTCATTGCTGGGCTTCCGATAAATCCGCCAACGAAAATGTTTTCCGGAGTGTCATATACTTCTTTCGGAGATCCAACTTGCTGGATATGACCATCTTTCATAACAACAATACGAGTTGCCATTGTCATTGCTTCTGTTTGGTCATGCGTTACATAGATTGTAGTTGTTTGCAGACGTTGGTGAAGCTTTGTAATCTCTGCACGCATTTGAACACGAAGTTTTGCATCAAGGTTGGATAACGGCTCATCCATCAAGAATACTTTTGCATCACGAACGATCGCACGTCCTAGTGCAACACGCTGACGCTGACCACCTGAAAGTGCTTTTGGTTTTCGGTCTAAGTATTGTTCAAGGCCAAGAATACGTGCAGCCTCTTTAACGCGTTTCTCAATTTCTTCTTTGCTAAATTTACGAAGCTTCAATCCGAACGCCATGTTGTCATATACGTTCATGTGAGGGTATAGCGCATAGTTTTGGAAAACCATTGCGATGTCGCGATCTTTTGGAGCAACATCGTTTACTACGCGGTCGTCGATAACAAGTTCGCCTTCAGAGATCTCTTCTAGTCCAGCGATCATACGAAGAGTCGTGGATTTACCGCAACCTGATGGACCTACGAATACGATGAATTCTTTATCCGAAATATCTAGGTTAAAATCATGTACAGCTGTTACTTTGTTATCATATCGTTTTACGATGTTATTTAATTTAATGCCTGCCATTGTAAAAATCCCCTTCCGATGTAAACGTTTTCTTAATGTTTTAAGTTTACGCTTTCATATCCATAATCGTAAATGGACGACATGCCCAAAATAAAAACACCTCTTTATGCAATGTGCACAAAGAGGACTAGTTATAAATTTCTATGCTGTTCATAAGACAATATCGCCATATAGACAGTGAGTGCATTCTTGAACTGTTTAACGTCGATTCCTGTTTTTTCATAAAACTTGTCCACGCGGTACTGTAGACTATTCCGGTGAATGTATAGCTTTTTCGCAGCTAATGAAACGTTCATATTGCATTCTGCAAATACTTTAATGCTTTTTAATGTTTCTTGATCTTCCTCATACCATTCTGCTAATAAAGCATGTAAGGTTTTCTCTGCCGCTGGGCTTGCAGATTGAAGAAGCAATTGAGGGACCACATCCGCTATCGTATACACCGATTTTGGCAGCAGCTGGTTTTTTACTTCTATAAATTGCTGCTGTTCACGCTCGTACGTTTCTTTTGCATGAGCTAACTGGTGATGATAGGAACCAATATAAACGGAAATATCAATATAGAAGTCCGTTGACAGCATGTCTTTAAGCGCTTCATAAGGCGTGTCGATAAACTCCTGCTTGGACGTTTCGATGATTACTCCGCCTTTGTGGTCTTTATTTAGCAGCAGGACAGCATCTTCCGGAAAAAGGCCGTTAACCGCTTCTGAAAAAGAGATGAAATCGGTTATAGGCTGCTTGCTAAAAAAGTGCACAAAGCGGTAGAAGGTTTCTTCATGTGTCGATTCATCGCCTAATAGGATGGATTCCCATTTTAACTGTGCAGAAGAATAAACAGGAGTGTTTGTATCATTTTCATATATGTTAAACATGGACCGAAGTAAACGGCTCTCTGAATCGGAAATGGCAGATTGAGAAATGCCAAACGGTACTCCATCGTCTGTAATGAACCAGAGGAATCCTGACTGTTGCGAGGTGTCCGTTGTTATGGAATTTCTGTAATGTTTCTTTAACTTATCGAGCATCCTTTTTCATATCCTTTCAAGGAAAAGCTTGCTATTATTATAGCAATGTTAAGTGGTTTACTAAACAAACAGATTTTTAAAAAGGGAGGAGACATCATGAAAAAGTGTCCTTGAGTAACTTCTTCTACGGTCGTGTACGACTGGAATAACAAAGAGATCTGGACGAATCAGCAGAGCTGGGATAATCAACGTTCAAAATCTCTTATCCTAACATTTGATGATGGA
This sequence comes from Fictibacillus sp. EA-CB0309, assembly GCF_055814265.1. NCBI lineage: Bacteria > Bacillati > Bacillota > Bacilli > Caryophanales > Fictibacillaceae > Fictibacillus > Fictibacillus sp. EA-CB0309. The sequence continues at coordinate 3,543,132 of NZ_CP169271.1, read as the reverse complement.
CCGTCTTCGGTACTCATTCCCTTGCTAGATATTTTGAAGAAACATGATGTGCAGGCGATGTTCTTTTGGCAGTCACGGTTGCTGCATAAAAACCGGCCATGGAAACGAGTGTTAGAGGAAGGGCATATAATAGGCGGCCATTCATTGCGTCATCGCGACCTTACGAGACTTAGTCGTTATGAGCAGCAGCGAGATATTGAATTCAATAAAAAACAGATCGAAGGCCAAACCGGACAGAAGATAAAATACTTTCGTCCGCCATATGGTCAGTTTAACGAAGATACATTACAAGTTTTAAAGGGATTAGATGTGGTTCCTTTTTTATGGGAGGTCGCTGGTCTGGATTGGGAACTTAAGAACAACCCGTATCAAATTGTTCATAACATCGTGAATCATGCAGAAGATGGCTCGGTAATTTTGCTTCATGAGTTAAAGCAAACGGTCTTAATATTGGATAATTTAATTAATGAACTTAAAAACGAAGGCTATACGTTTATACTGCCTCCTAAATAACGATGAGGAGAGGAGGGAAAGAATGAAAAAAGAATTGTTGTATCTTTTAGTGGAGGAAAAGATTCCATTCTAGCACTACATAGACTGCAAACATCAGGGAAATGGGAGATTGATTCACTGCTCACGACTTTAACGGAAGACTATGACCGAACGACGATGCATGGTGTTCGACATGAATTGTTAGAGCTGCAAGCTGAATCTTTAGGCATTCCGCTTCGAAAAGTGTGGATTCCACGAGATTGCCCGAATAAGGTGTATCAGGAAAGAATGCAGGAAGCGGTTAATGGAATTGTAGCTGACGGCATTCAGCACATCATGTTCGGCGATATTTTTTTAGAAGATGTAAAAACATACCGTGAAAAAATGCTGCAAGGGACTGGGCTAACTCCGATTTTTCCAATTTGGGGAGAGAATTCAGAGGCTATTATTGCTGAGTTCTTAGAAAAGGGTTTTAAAACGGTTGTTTGCTGCTCTGATACAGATAAAATAGATGCATCTTTTACAGGAAGAGTCTTGGACATACAGTTTATTGAAGAGTATCCCGACGAGCATGATATTTGTGGAGAGAACGGAGAATTTCACACATTTGTATTTGATGGACCAAACTTTTCTATTCCTGTTGCGTATAAGTTAGGAGAGAATCGGTTGGCAAAAGATATGGTAACGAATAAAGATCGATTTTATTACGTAGATTTGCTTCCCGTTGGAGTAGAAGTGTAAATACTCGATTTAAGTCCAAATTGCTTGAGACTTTTGAAATGACGTATACTAGGTAAATAGAATATGCAGTAATTGGAGAGAAATCATTATGGATATGTGGATTACAATAATCATCATGGTCGTTGTCGGTGCACTTATTGGCGGTTTGACAAATCTGATAGCCATCAAAATGTTATTCCGACCATTTAACACCTTATATATAGGGAGATTCAGAGTGCCATTTACTCCTGGACTCATTCCGAAACGAAGACAGCAACTAGCTGTTCAGTTGGGAGAAACGGTTACAAAGCATCTCCTGACAGCTGAAGGTGTACAGGCGAAAATTAACGATTCAGGATTTCGTACAGAAATGACGGAACTTGTTCAAGGTGAAGTAAAACGCTTTTTAAAAAGCGAAATGACAATCAGTGAATTATTGCAAAAAGATTTTGGTGTGAATGATGTCCAAAATCGTATTCAAACAACAACAGAAGCATGGCTTGCGAACAGAATGAAAATCATGCTTGAGCATTCAAACGGCAAGGAAATGAAAGACGTTTTGCCAGAGAAGTTTGTTGCTGCGGGTGAAGAAAAACTTCCTGAAGTAGTGGACTGGCTTCTAAATAAAGGGGTTGTTTACTTAGAAAGCGATGAAGGCAGAAAGTCATTAGCAAGCGGAATTGATGCGTTTTTAATGGATAAAGGAATGCTCGTTAACATGGTGTCTATGTTCTTCGGTAATGTGAGTATTGCCGAAAAAGTGCAGCCAGAACTGATTAAGTTTATGAAGCACGAGAACACACGTGACACATTGCTTCAGCTTCTTCAGCAAGAGTATCGAAATTTTATGGATAAAAAAATGGACGAAGCGCTCGTTTTGCTCGACTTGCCTGAGATTACAACAGGTCTTGCAAAAGAAATTACAGCAAGGCTTCCGATCAAAGAGTATTTAAACACACCAGTCCATTCTCTAGCAGGAACGGTGGAAGGATGGATTATTGACGACCTAACGCCAAAAGCGGTAGCTGCGGGACTTGATCTGTTTGTAGCAAGACTAGAAGTACTTCTTGAAAAAATGCACTTGGCAAAAATCGTGGAAGAACAAGTCGAAGCCTTTTCACTAGCCCGTCTAGAGGAAATCATTATTTCGATTGCGAAAAGTGAACTTAAGATGATTACCTGGCTAGGAGCACTGTTAGGCGGATTGATTGGGTTATTACAAGGTATCCTTGTACTATTTTTGTAGAGTCTGTTATAGTGGTTACCGTAGTTAATCAATAGGAGGTTTTTTACCAATGGCAAACGTATATGATGTTGCTTACGACTTAGAAAAAGCATTACGCAATAGTGAAGACTTTACAGTATTAAAACAAAGCTATGATGAAGTAAATAACAATCCAGAAACGAAAGAACTTTTCGGCAAGTTCCGTGATATTCAAGTAAATCTTCAGCAAAAACAAATGAGTGGCCAAGAAGTGACTCCTGAAGAGATTGAAGAAGCTCAAAAGCTTTTTGCTGATGTTCAACAAAACGAAACAATCTCTAAGCTTATGGCAGCAGAACAACGCATGAGCATGATCATCAATGATCTAAACAAGGTGATTACAAAGCCTCTAGAAGAGCTTTACGGAGCAATGGTTGAAGAAGAAGGACAACAACAATAATCGTTTGATGATGAAACCCCTGTTTCTTAATTGGAACAGGGGTTTTTATTATATGTAAGAATTCATAGGCTTGTCAGCGTTCTAAAGCATGTTTCAAGGTCATAAACTTAACTCGAGTTCTTATACTTTATTTTCGCGAAATGGGGGAGCGCATCATGGTATACCGTTTACTAGCGATTGACATCGACGGAACCCTACTGCGAAGCAATTTCCGTATCGATAGAGAAACGAAAGAAGCCATTGATTATGTGCAGCAAAAAGGGGTATATGTCACACTCGCTTCGGGCAGGAGCTTTCCATCTACACAAAAGATCGCAAAAGCGTTAAAGATCGACAGTTACCTGATCAGCCACAACGGCGGTTTCATTGCATCATCTCTTGACGAACCTATTCAAGACAAGAGGTTATCGGTTGAGGACACCTACAAATTGGTAGAAGTCCTGGAAAATTATGAATGCCACATGCGTGTTGTTCATGAACGATTTTCCGTAGGCAATCAGCTGAAACAGAAGAGCCAGCTCGTGGCAAAGTTAACGTTGAGCACAGGTGATCCTTTGTTCTATCCGGTTTCGTTTACAGAAAATCTAGGAGATTATGTTCTCGCGCAAGAAGTGGCACCGCCGAAAATGGATGTGCAATTTTTTGATGAAAAAGAATGTGAGTCTGCGATTAAGTATTTGAAAGAGCATATGCCAGACTTTGAGTATTCCTCTTCAACGAAGTGCCAGTTAGAGATTACGGCTAAAAAAGTAACAAAAGGGAATGCGTTGCGATTCCTTGGCGAGAAGCTCGGCATCGCACCTAATGAAATGGTAGCAATTGGGGATTCATATAATGATTTGGATATGATCGAGTTTGCAGGACTAGGTGTGGCGATGGCAAACGCACCTGATGAAGTGAAGAGAAAAGCGAAGTGGATCACGCGCACGAACGATCAGCTAGGTGTTCCGTACATGGTCAAAGAAGTGTTTCGTAAGCAGATGCGCTTCCAGACGATGAAAAGATAGATTAATTTGTGATGAACAGGGCTCTTTTTAGACACTTTTGTCTGAGAAGAGTCTTTTATGTGGTGTGAGAAAGCGGGAAGAGCAGGATTTTGGGAGTGGAACGAGGGTTTATGCTCGTTCGCGGGAGTTTATGCTCACTCGCAGGGGATATGCTCGTTCGCGGAACTCCGCCTCCCTTCGACAACTACCGTCGAATTTCGTAAAAAACGTTTCAGTTTTGTTACAAATGTAGAAAATGAAAGGGTTTTCATGAATCGTGACGAATAATATTTATGTAAGAACCACAATGTAAAGGGAGGATTCAAATGGAAAAAACTTTAGACCTTCAATTAAAACCAAAGGTGGCCGAGTTCTTAAACGGAACGAAAAAACATTTTATTAACGGAGAATGGGTCAGCTCAGCTAACGGCAAAACATTTGAAACGTTAAACCCTTCAACTGGAGAAGTACTTGCAGTTGTTTCAGAAGGTGGATCAGAAGATATTGATAAGGCAGTAAAGGCTGCAAGAGCAGCATTTGAAACAGGATATTGGTCAAAGATGCCTGCTTCAAAGCGCAGCTACTTAATTTACAAACTAGCAGAATTGATGGAAGAGAATAAAGAAGAATTGGCACAACTTGATACATTGGATAACGGTAAGCCGATCCGTGAAACTATGAACGCGGATGTTCCGCTCGCAATTGAGCATTTCCGCTATTATGCAGGTTGGGCAACGAAAATTGTGGGGCAGACGATTCCAGTAGCAGGAAACTTCTTCAACTATACGCGCCATGAAGCACTCGGCGTAGTTGGACAGATCATTCCTTGGAACTTCCCATTATTGATGGCAGCTTGGAAGCTAGGTGCGGCACTTGCAACAGGATGTACAGTTGTATTGAAGCCGGCTGAGCAAACACCTCTTTCTGCACTTTACTTGGCAAAATTAGCACAAGAAGCAGGATTCCCTGAAGGTGTGCTAAACGTTGTAACAGGTGCTGGTGAAACAGGTGCGGCATTAGTTGATCATCCAAATGTGGACAAGATTGCATTTACAGGTTCAACAGAAGTAGGAAAGCTGATCATGCGCAATGCGTCTAACTCATTGAAGCGTGTAACACTTGAGCTTGGCGGTAAATCACCGAACATTATCTTGCCTGATGCTGACATGAGCCGCGCGATTCCTGGGGCATTAAGCGGAATCATGTTCAACCAAGGACAAGTTTGCTGTGCGGGATCACGTCTATATATCCAAAAGAAATCGTTTGATAATGTCGTAGCTGACCTAGTGTCACATGCAAAAAAATCAAGCAAGGTCCTGGGTTAGATCCGGACACTACAATGGGACCTCTAGTATCACAAGAACAGCATAACCGCGTACTTGGCTATATCCAAAAAGGACAAGATGAAGGTGCTGAGCTTCTGACTGGTGGAACAGCTCCTTTTGATAGAGGATATTTTGTGGAGCCGACAATCTTTGCGGATGTTGATGATAAGATGACGATCGCAAAAGAAGAAATCTTCGGACCAGTTGTGGCTGCAATGCCATTTGAAGACTTGGATGATGTTATTTCTCGTGCGAACGACTCTGAATATGGTCTTGCTGCAGGACTTTGGACAGAGAACTTAAAGACAGCTCACTATGTATCTAACAAGCTACGTGCGGGTACAGTTTGGGTGAACTGCTATAATGCGTTTGATGCTGCTTCACCATTCGGCGGATACAAGCAATCGGGTATCGGACGTGAAATGGGATCTTATGCATTAAACAACTACACAGAAGTAAAGAGCGTGTGGGTTAACCTTAAATAGACAACATAGAATTACGGGGTCAAAAAATTGAGCGGACTAATAGGAAAAACCGGTTGCTAGATCCAGCAGCCGGTTTTTTGGTTGTTTAGGAGTTTATATTGAAACTAAATCAGTGGCAACAAAGGTTACGAAAACAACTATTCCTAATGTTAAATGCTGTTCAAAGCATCACCTTAATAAATCGCAATCCCGTGTCATCATAATCTAGACTTCGATAAAACTCATGCGTGTCTGTTCTGTGTTTGCCGCTATTGAGCAATATAGCTGTACAGCCTTGTTCTTTTGCCCATTCTTCGCCAAAACGGACGAGCTGCTTGCCGATTCCATTTCCTCTGAACTCTTCACTGACAACAAGAGCAGAAATCCGAGCGTAACAGCCGTTCTTTTCAAAATAGATTCCCTTTGTGAGTCCGATCATCCCGATTACCTGATCGTTTACACATGCTACAAAACAAGCATAAGCTGAATTTGGAAGCAGAGTTTCTAAGCGCTCTGTCATCTCTTCCGGCCTTGTCGGATAACCGAGCTCTCCCATTAGATAAGAAAGTTCATAACTGTCATCGTATCGTGCTTCGCGTAGAATCACTTCACTCACTGTTTTTCCCCTCGTTTCCATGAGTTTCATTAGCGATGGAAAAGAAGCAACTGTCCCTTTGGTGAAGTCAGACGATGCGTTTTTTCTTGCATGTTTAGTTCAGCCAAACGGGCTTCTCCCCGTTGTTTTGCTTCAGAGTCATTGGATGCCGTTATGTTTTCATCCAAAATTTTATTCCCGTTACTTTCATAAGCTGTTAAGGCGTATGTATTCATGGTGATCTAACTCCTTTCGTATCTAAAGTTCATTTCAACATTCGACGATTTTTTCCTGCTGCTAACTTAAGAATTTACGCGAAACTTACTCTCTGTCATCACGTATAAGGAATTATATGGTATATTTTACAACGGGAGGGAAGTTCATGTTAACCATTAAAGATGTTAGAAAACAGTTTGGCAGTTTTACAGCCGTTGACGGAATAACATTGGAGATTCCTAAAGGTGAGATATTTGGTCTCTTAGGTGCAAACGGTGCAGGAAAGACAACGACATTCCGAATGATTCTAGGGCTTTTAACGCCATCGCAAGGAAAGATTACTTGGAACGAAAAAGAGATTTCATATGAGACGAGTGACCTTGTTGGGTATTTACCCGAAGAAAGAGGGTTATATCCAAAACTGACAGTAAGAGAGCAGTTGGTTTATCTTGGCCAGCTGCGCGGCATGTCCAAATCACACATACAAGAACAAACCGATGAATGGTTAAAGCGTTTTGGAGCAGAAGAATATTTAAATAAGAAGGTAGAATCGCTGTCTAAAGGAAATCAGCAAAAAATACAGTTCATTGCAGCTGTTCTTCATTCGCCAGAGTTATTAATTTTAGATGAACCATTTAGCGGACTAGACCCTGTGAACGTTGAACTTTTAAAGGATGCTGTTCATGGACTGAAAAAAGAAGGAACTACGATTGTGTTCTCGTCCCACAGAATGGAGCACGTGGAAGAACTATGTCAGCACTTATGCATCATGCATAGAGGGAAATCGGTCGTTCAAGGTAATTTAAAGGACATTAAACGATCGTTTGGAAAGAAGAACGTTTCCGTTAAAGCTGATTTTGATTTGAGTTACTTGAAAGATACGAATGGCGTGCTAAAACATCGCTTAACAGCAGATGGCATTACACTTCAAGTAGACCGTGAAGAAGTAGCTCATGACTTGTTTCAAGCGATACAGTCAAAAGGGTTTGTAAGAAAGTTTGAACTCGAAGAACCTTCATTAAATGATATCTTCATCGAGAAAGTAGGTGTCGCTCATGAGTAAATTTTTGACGGTTATGATGCATACATACCGTTCTAAAATAAAGTCAAAACCATTTCTGATCTCAACGCTGGTTACAATAGCTTTATTGTTTGTTGTATCAAACATGGGTGAGATTACGAAGACGTTTGGCGGGGATGAAGAGTCCAAGATTGGTGTTATCGACAATACAGGGAATACACTTTCTGCTCTACAAGAACAGCTTAAGACAGCTGGGGCTGACTTGAAAGCCGAAGCGTTTAATAAGTCTGAAAAAGACGCAGAAAAATCTGTGTTAAATGGAGACTTAGACGGTCTTTTAATACTTGATAAAGACACATCAGGAATGGTATCCGGTAGCTATAAAGCGGAGGACGTAACAAACCAGGACTTGATCACAGATATTGAGATGGCACTTCAGCAGATAAAAAATAAATCCGCTGCAGAATCCATTGGACTGAATCAAGAACAGCTGGCAGCCATCTATCTGCCTGTATCGTTTGAAAAACAATCGTTATCGGATACAGCGAAGAGTGAAGAAGAAGCTGCTCAAGTGTATATTCTTGTTTATTTTGTTCTATTCTTTATGTACGTATCTGTTATGATGTACGGCAGCATGATAGCAGTGGAAGTGGCGACCGAGAAATCGTCACGCGTGATGGAAATCTTAATCTCATCCGTTTCACCTGTTAAACAGATGTTTGGGAAGATCTTTGGTATCGTGCTCATCGCCCTTACGCAACTCGTATTGTTTGTAATAGGAGGATTTGCGGCTGTTAGGTTAAATGAACGATTGAGTGGAAGTGAGAGCATTATCCAAGAGCTTAAACTGAACGAGATCCCCACTTCATTAGTCGTTTATGCGCTTATATTCTTTGTTTTAGGATTTTTCTTATACGCTACTCTATTTGCGATGCTTGGTTCATTGATTAGCAGAGTAGAAGAAGTGAACAACTTCATGACTCCTATCGTATTTGTGATCGTAGCAGCATTTATGATCGCAATGTACGGACGGGAAAATCCAGAATCTGCATTCGTGGCAGGAGCATCATACTTCCCGTTATTCACGCCAATGCTCATGCTGCTGCGGGTAGGAATGCTTTCACTGCCAGTTTGGGAAGTAGCGTTAGGTATTGGAGTACTCGTAGCTGCCATCGTATTATTCGCAGTGATCGGAGCTCGAGTTTACCGCGGAGGCGTTTTAATGTATGGCAACGCACCATCACTCAAACTGATCAAACAGGCTTTGTTGTTATCTAAGGAAGAAAAGAAAAATACAACTGGTTTATAACCAAGCTCTAAAAAGAGAGCTGAAAATGCTCTCTTTTTTATTTAGGTCTTTTCTAAATGATTGTTGCTTTTAATTAATTTTGCTCATTTTCTTCACTGACAAGTTGATTGGAGTGGAAGGTGCGTGCCTACCACTTGAAAAACTTCTCGCAAGGCATGTACCGAGGAAGCTCACTGCGGTAGCATAACTTGTAGACGCAGGAACAAGATACTTTCTTGAGCCGGTCAGGTGAGACCCTTAGAGGCGCAAAGTGGCAAGGGGCTCACCGCCTGCCCCGCGGAAAGCGAAGCACCTGGAGCGGAAATCAACTACATACAAAATCTACGAAGCATAACAGGAAAAAGTATTATAAGCGAACGTGCTTTCGTATATATGTTAAAATGAAGGAAAGAATGGTAGAAAAAGAGGATGAGTGAAATGATAAAATTCTTACATTGTGCAGACCTTCATTTAGACAGTCCGTTTAAAGGACTATCCTCATTGCCAGAAGGACTTTTTCAGCGTCTTTCTGAGAGTACGTTTTTATCTTTTAAAAGACTTATCGATCTAGCGATTTCAGAAAAAGTAGACTTTGTTGTTATAGCAGGTGACCTTTACGACAGCGGAAATCGGAGTTTAAAAGCACAGTCTTTTTTAAAGAATTGCTTTGTAAAACTAGAAACTCATAACATAAACGTTTATATCAGCCATGGAAACCATGATCCATTGGACGGACAATGGGTGAATTTGGATTGGCCGAGTAATGTGCACTTTTTTGAAGGAAACAGCATTCAGACTCTCCACTTTGAAAAAGAAGGAAGAAAAATGGCGTGTCTTCACGGATTTAGTTATGAAACAGCGGCTGTAACGGATAACCGCACATTACATTATCCTGAAAAAAGGATGATCTGTACCATATCGGTATTTTGCATGGCCAGGCTGATGGATACAGCAGTCACAGCCGATATGCTCCGTTTTTATTAACAGAGTTATTAAAAAAGGGCTACGACTATTGGGCGCTCGGCCACATTCATAAAAGAATCGACTTGAGTGCTGAACCACCAATTCGTTATTCAGGAAACATACAAGGAAGACATAGCGGAGAAACAGGTGAAAAAGGCGGATATATTGTAACGCTGAACGGAACGGAAGTGGAAAGCGTGTTTCATGCTACTTCTGATATTGAGTGGCATGAAGGAATAGTCGATTTAACAGAAGCAGAAAGTCTTCAAGAAGTGATCACTCTTTGTGAAAGAGAATTAAGTAGTTATCAACAAACGCATAAAGGTGTATTTGTCGTTCTTAAGCTATCTGGACAAACGCAGCTTTTTGAAGACCTTTTAGATGGCTTGTTTTTAGAGGAACTGCAAGAAATCTTATCAGAAGACGATCACGCCACATCATTTGTGCATGTTGTTTCGATCAAAAATGAGACAAGACCCTCCATACATGATGAAAAGTCGATCAAGCGGTCTAGTTTTTTCCAAGATATACGGGTTGTTTTACAAGATGACCTAGAACTCCAACAGGCAATTGCAGAGTTAACCACACATAAAACAGCGAGAAAATACTTAGAGCTAGAGAATCAAGATTGGGAAGAAATTCAGAAACAAGCAGAACATTTACTTTTATCAGAGCTACATAAAAGCAGGTAGGTGAGAAAATGAAAATCGTGTCACTTCATATCTATCATTTCGGGGGATTGAGGGATTGTAAGATCTCGTTCGAACAAGACGGCTTACAAATGCTATTTGGTGAAAATGAAGCCGGAAAAACGACATTGATGGACTTTATAAAGTGCCTGTTATATGGCTTTCCTTCAAAAAATCAGACTCAACGCCGCTATGAACCGAAGAACGGGAATAGAATCGGCGGAAAGATGACGATTCAGCATCAAAATCTTGGGGTATGGACGATTGAGAGAATAGCAGGTTCAACGGTATCCGGGGATGTAACGATCTATGATGAAACGGGCCAGCAAAAAGACGAATTGTTTTTAATTAAGTTGTTGGACAACATGGAGCAGTCTTTATTTACGGGTGCTTTTTGTTTTGGACTCGATGGGCTGCAAAAACTGGACAAGTTAACGTCTGAAGAACTGGGTAACTTTTTATTAAGTACAGCTCTTTCAGGTGACCGTGATCTGCTTGAAATCGAACAAACCCTTGAGAAGAAGCAATCCGCATTATTTAAAAAATCTGGCAAAAAGCCAATAATCAACGAGAAGTTAGAACAGCTTAAATCAGTTGGGAAAACGCTTGAGAGCTTAAAAAGCAAGAATGAGAGTTACCTTGCTATTAGAAATCAAAAAGAAAACCTTGAAAAGTCTTTGGGAAAAAAGAAGCAAGAATTGGTAGGCGTCCAAAAAGAACTGCGCTCAAACAAGAGGTTGTTCGAACTGAAACCAGTGTTGGAAAAATATAAGCAACTGGAAACTGAATTACATTCTTTTGACTCCACACAAATACGTTTTCCTGAAAACGGAATTGAGAAGTATGAGGATTGGCAAAAGGAATGCTCGCTTTTGAAAGGCGAACTTACATACATTGAAGACCGTCTTTCTGCAGCGGAAAAAGAGAAAAATCATTATTAATCAATGAAACAATAGTACGTTATGAAAAAGAAATTAAACAGTTGTTTAACAAACTGCCACAATACGAGTACCTATTCAATCAGTTACAAGATACTCAGAGAAACATTCAATTCATTGAAAAAGAAGAAGCTGAGCTGTTTGATGCAATCGGAGAAACGTGGTCTAATCCAGAACTAAAGGATCTATCGCTTTCATTATCTTCTCTTCATCAACTCGAAGATCTTATTAAACAGGCTGTCCATTTAGAGGATAAGAAACGCATATTAGAAGATGAATTTGAGGATTCAAGATTAAAGCTCGAACGATTGAAAAAGAAGAAGCAAAACAAAAAGCTTTGCTGTTATCAGAAGAAGAAATGGCGCAATACGAGCGAGTAACCATTGAAAAGCAGACAAAAAGGTTTCCTTTGTATTCAGCACTTCTACCGCTTATTTCAGCTGTTGTGCTTCTCTGGTCGGGCTGGTCGTCCAATCATTCTTCTGTTATGTATGGTGGTGTACTTCTGTTAATGATTTCGCTGATCTTAATCTTTATGTACATGAAAAAGGACAAGTCAGTGGAAGTTGTATCGCATCAGACACATCACAAGATATTGGAAGATGAAGTGAACAGAAAGCAGTGGCTGCAGGTTTCTGCTCAGCTGTCTAACGAAAACAACGTTTATGTACAGCTTGCGAAACAACTGGATTATTTAGAAGTAGAAGAAGCTTCCGTTTTAGAACGGGCTGAACAATGGGCTGTCCAAAACAGATATAAACGAGCCGTAGATCAACTTTTTATATTTGGTTATATGAAAAGAGTTTTTCAATTAAAGGATTTATTGAAGCAAAAAGAGACGGCCATTCAAAAGGTGCAGGAGTTAAAGGTACAGCAAGAAGAATATGAGCATGAAGCAGCAGCCTTGTCTGCAGTATTGGAAAATGAACACAGTGGCGACACGAAAGAATGGATTGTTTCGTGTCAATCTTCTTTAGAGGAACAGTTGAAAAACAGATCGCAAGCTGATCATCTTGCGAAAAACTGTGAAGAAATCATTGAACGGAAAGAAGAACTGCAGAAAAAACTAACAATCATCGAGAATCAAATGCAGAACTTATGGAATGAAGCAAATGTCAGCAAGGAAATCGATTTCTACACAAAAGCGAAAGATAAGGCACGTTTGATAAAGCTGAACGAAGAACGAGATACACTATGTAACCAGCTGGTCTCATTAGGATTTTCACCAGAAGAAATAGACGGAATGGCTGAAAAAGTAACGGTTTATTATGAGGATACGGTCCAGCTTATCGAGAATTTGGAGAAAAAAGAAGAAGACTTACAAAGAGAATACTCCGAAAAAGTTGAAGAAAAGGGAAGATTAGATTGGGAGTTGACGAAACTTCTAGAGGACGGCAGTTACTCAGAACATTTGCATCGGTATGAACTGTTAAAAGAAGAATGGAACAGCCTCGTAAAGAAGTGGGCGAGCTTACGACTTGCACAGCATGCGCTATCAAAAGTAAAAGAAGACTATCAAAAAACTAAGCTGCCAGCGGTTTTAGAGACTTCAAGTGTTTATTTTAGTAAAATAACAGAAAGTGATTATCAATCTATTCTATTCACAGAAAAAACGAACTGATGGTTATAAAAGGGGACGGAACCCGTTTTTACCCGCATGAACTGAGCCGCGGAACAGCTGAACAAGTTTATTTGGCTATTCGTTTGGCCGTTGCATCTCATGCAGGACCTGCAGATTTTCCGATATTAATGGATGATATTGCAGTGAATTTTGATGAAAGAAGAACGAGGCGCACGCTGCAGCTGATTGAAGAAGCTGCACAGGAAAGGCAGATTCTTTTCTTCACTTGTCATAAACACGTAGCTTCAATTCTTCCGTCAGTTCACTTTATACATTGGCCAAGCCAATCTGTTATCGCTGAAATGTAAACAAAGGAGGAAAATGACTCATGTCCAATGAGTATTCCATTTACTTAGTAGAAGATGAGCAAGATCTTGCACAAGTTCTGAAAGCTTATATGGAAAAAGAGGGCTGGAGCGTTTCGGTTTTCCATAACGGTGAAGACGCATTAAAAAGCGCCGAGGAAAACAAACCGCACCTTTGGATTTTAGATATTATGCTTCCTGGTATGGATGGCTATGAAATCATTAAAGAGATTAAAAAGAACTCTGACGTACCTGTTATTTTTGTTTCTGCAAGAGACCAAGATTTAGACCGAATCGTCGGTCTTGAACTGGGCAGTGACGATTATTTAGCGAAGCCTTTTATGCCGAGAGAGCTTGTGATTCGTGTAAGAAAACTATTAACAAGAATCTATGAAACGGGTAATCGCCTGCCGCAGATTATTGAAATTACGGGGTATACGATTGATCCGATTTCAAGAAAGATTACGCGTGAGGGGGAAATGATTAATTTAACAGGAAAAGAGATTGATGTTCTTCTTTATTTGATAGAGAACAAAGGAAATCTCGTAAGCGTGAAGAGATTTTAGAATATGTGTGGGGAGACGATTACTTCGGATCTGAACGCGCTGTAGATGATGTAATCAGACGTGTGCGGAAAAAGATGCCGAGGTTAAACTTAGAGACTGTCTATGGTGCAGGGTATAGGATTATACCGTCATGATTCGGTTAAATCTAACACAGCGCATCTGGCTTTCTTTCGGGTTATTGCTTTTTACGATCGGTCTATTAACGGCAATTATCTACCCGCTTTCTATTAAAGATACGCTGACTGAGGAAACGTATCGAATCATAGAGAATGAGCAGCAAAATGTGTGGGATCCCCAAAACCAGCTGCCAAAGGAAGGGGAATCTCCTACTGATTTTATTGAAAGAAGAAACGCTGCACGTGATGTTGGCCACGTTCTAATCGTGGACAAGTATGCCAATTCACAAGGAGATCCTGTGCCGCAGGAAGTACTTTATGAAATGGCTGAAAAAGCTTACGACCAGAAGAAGAATAAGGGCCGATATGAGTTAACGTATGAAGATGCGACACTTTTTTACGCGATTTCAACAAAGACAAATGTTAAAGGCGAAAAGGTATATTTGATTTCGTATATGTGGGATACGTATCGTGATCAAATGGTTAACCGGCTTTGGTTAAGACTGGTACTCATTTTGTTGTTCACCGGAATATTTTCAATCATACCTGCGATATGGCTTGCCCGATATCTGCGGTCACCGCTCATCATTTTAGGAAAACGGTTTGAACAGATCGCCAAACGAAACTGGCAGGAACCGTTTCACTGGAAAGGTGACGATGAATTCTACGTCTTATCGAAACAGTTTGAGGAAATGCGGCAGAACTTGTTGAGGCATGATCATGCACAGAAAACGTTCATTCAGCACGCTTCACATGAACTGAAGACGCCAATTATGACGATCAAGAGCTACGCGCAATCAGTAAAAGATGGAATCATGCCGAAAGATACCACTGAAGACATGATGGACGTTATCTTAAAAGAGACGCAAAGGATGGAAAAACGCGTTCAAAACATGCTGTATTATACAAAGCTTGATGCGATGAAGCTTGATGTGGTAACAACAGAAAACTTTAACTTTGGCGATCTGGCTGAAGATATTGTTGAGCGTTTTAGATATCAGCGTGAAGATATTGATTTTGAGATAACAGGCAGTCATTATAAAATGAATGGCGATAAAGAGCAGTGGGGTATTTTGCTGGATAACTTGGTACAAAATGCTTTACGGTACGCACATCAAACGATTCGGCTTTCTGCTTTTTATAAAGGATCAGAATTTATTATCGAAGTGTTTAATGATGGAGAGCAGATAACAGACGTTACGGGAGAAGAAATTTTCCAGCCGTTTAGAAAAGGCAACAAAGGTCAGTTCGGTCTTGGTCTTGCGATCGTCAAAAGAATCGCAGAGCTTCATGGAGGTAAAGTAGTAGCGAAAAATACGAAAAACGGTGTTGCCTTTCAAATTAAGATGCAAATATCTGACCAACAAAAATAGGGATAGGCACGGCTGTTATATTTCATGAAGTGAGTGTATCAGCAAGTAGTTAAATAGAGTGATATGCTATACTAAAGCAAAGAAAGGCGGGGTGAAATATGAAAAAAGGACTTGCATTTTATAAGGTAGGAGAGATCGTTGACGGATTTTTCTTATCAAATCATCTGTAAAAGGAACGGCAAGCAATGGTAAGCCATTTTTAACGTTGATCCTTCAAGATCAAACAGGTGATGTGGAGGCTAAATTGTGGGATAGTTCTCCTGAGGATGAGGAGCTTTATGCAGCTCAAGCCATCGTAAAGCTATCTGGTGAGATGGGTAACTACAGAGGAAAAATGCAGCTGAAGCTGAAAGCCATTCGCCCTGCAACGGAACTCGATGGGGTTAAGATCAGTGATTTTCTTGAAACAGCTCCATTAACACAAGAGGCCATGGTAGAAACAATCACGAAATACATATTTGAGATGAAGAATCCAAATATACAACGAATCACAAGGCACTTATTGAAAAAGCATCAAGCTGAATTTTTAGAGTACCCTGCAGCGGTTAAGAACCATCATGAATTTGTATCAGGTCTAGCGTTTCACGTAGTATCTATGCTAGATATGGCAAAAGCATTCAGCAAACTCTATCCATCACTGGACACCGATCTTCTGTATTCAGGAATTATCCTGCATGATCTTGGTAAGGTCATCGAACTATCGGGACCTGTAGCTGCTTCTTATACGCTAGAAGGAAAGCTACTTGGTCATATTACGATCATGGTGAACGAAATTGGCAAGGCGGCCGACGAGTTAGAAATTGAAGGAGAAGAAGTTACCGTTCTTCAGCATCTTGTTCTTAGCCACCACAGCAAGCCAGAGTGGGGAAGCCCGAAAGCGCCGCTCATCCGTGAAGCTGAAATCCTTCATATGATCGACAACTTCGATGCCAGAATGAACATGATGGACCGAGCACTGGAAAAAGTACAGCCAGGTGAATTCACAGATAAGCAGTTCGCTCTTGAAAACCGAGCGTTATATAAACCTCTATTTCAGGCAGAGTTTGCGAAAAGCTAAAGCTCTTTTCTAAAGGATTGTTGTTTTTTTAACTTTTTTATTGTCTTCTTTGACCAGTTGGTTGTAGTGGGTGGTTTGAGACTCAGGCTAGGACAGGCGGGCAGTCCGAAAAGTGGAAGTGGCTCGTTCAGCCCTGACAAGCAAAAGGTGAATGGGCTAGGAAGGCGCTTTTTGCTCATCACAGACCATTTAACTTTTGACCTCGAGGGGCTAGCCACTGCAACTAGACAGGTGAGACACTTATACGTGAAAGCTACGAATGTGGCTCATCGCCTGCCCCGCGGAAAGCGAGCAACCTGAAACGGAAATCAACCACTCACAAGAACAACGAAGCAACAAAATTAATAACAAAAACCCGTTGTGTAAAATTGGGAATTATGATAAATTTGGAATTGGAAGTTAAAAAACGAATTTTTAGGAGGCAATGACTCATGGAAAGCATTGTTCAAGGTAAGGTAAGAAAGCAAGCTAAATAACGTCTATTCCCGTTTGGGAAGGCTTATTTTGCTATGCATTCTACCTACTTTTGAGCGATCTCTCCATGTGCCAATCAACCGCCTTTTCAATGAAAAGCCTGTGGTATGCACATGTAAGCGTGTATACTCATGGGCTTTTTTCTGTGCTTTCATTGGAAAGATTGCTGTGTTCATGGCTTGCTTGTGAAAATGACTGCTCAAAAGTCTGGTATGAAGAAACAACAGTGTCGGAATTTACTAAAAGGAAGAAGTGGACAGCATGAGATGGAAAGATTGGGATGCTAATCTGAAAGTTCGTTTAATCGGAGAATTTTTTGTTAATCTATTATTTTGGATGTTCTTCCCGTTTATGGCGATTTATTTTTCAGATGAAATGGGAAAAACAACAGCGGGTATTTTATTAGTCCTGTCACAAGTTGTAGGTGTTATCACTAACCTTGTGGGTGGCTATTGTGCGGACAAATATGGAAGAAAGAAGATGATGGTGATCTCTGCTTGGGGTCAGGCAGCGACGTTTATATTTTTCTGTCTCGCCAACTCGCCATGGATGGATTCACCTATCTTAACGTTTATTGCGTTTTCAGCATTAGGACTGTTTGGATCTCTTTATTGGCCGGCTAGTCATGCGATGATTGCAGACGTCGTAGAAGAGAAACATAGAAGTGAAGTGTTTGCGGTGTTTTATACATCAATTAATATATCTGTCGTTTTCGGTCCTGTATTGGGAAGTATCTTCTTTTTCTCATACCGTTTCGAACTGCTGCTTGCGTGTTTAGCAGTAAGTGTTGTCTTAGCAATCGTGCTTGCAAAGTATATTCGTGAAACGGTTCCTGTAAAGAAAGAAGTGCTCGAGCATGTCGGGGCAGATAAAAAATGGTACCAAGCTGTGGGTGAACAGCTAAAAGATTATCGGGTAATTGCGAGTGATAAGTTATTTTTGCTGTTTATCTTAGCTGGTATTCTTGTTGCCCAAACGTTCATGCAGATGGATCTGCTGTTAGCTGTTTATACAACGGAAAAAGTACCAGAGCAATCGCTGTTTGCGATCGGCAATTGGGATATTTCTTTAACCGGTGAAAAAGTGTTTGGATATTTAATCTCGCTTAATGGATTGATGGTCGCGCTTTGTACGGTTTGGATGGCTAAATGGATGAATCGCTTTAAAGAGGGTAGAATCTTTATATTTTCTGCACTTCTGTACGGAGTGTCGATGCTTGTGTTCGGAAGCACAACGATGATGTGGGTTCTATTCGGCGCAATGGTGATTTTTACAACGGCTGAGCTGATGGTTGTCGGAATTCAAGAAAGCTTTATTTCAAAGCTTGCTCCAGAAAACATGAGGGGCCAATATTTTGCAGCAGCCGGTTTGCGTTTTACAATAGGCCGTACGATTGCTCCGATCTCCATTCCGCTAACCATGTGGATCGGGTTTGAGAATACGTTTTATCTTCTCTTTGTTCTAGCTGTGATAAGTGCGGGCATCTATTACTTGATGTTCCGTGCGTTTGATAAAAAATTGCAGTCTCAACCCAAAGTTGAAACAGAAAAAGAATCGAGTGCTGAACCTGCACTTTCATGACATATCTATTAAAGCTCCCTCATAGACTGTATTAAAAGCTTGTCTAACAAGGGGAGTTAATCGATGAAAGGATACGCTGCTTTATTTTTCGGTGCCATACTCATTGCTGCGTTTGTGTTAAAGGAATATTCAGCAGGAGTGGGTAACTTTTTTACTATGACTCCATGGTGGATGTACTTTGTACTTTGCGGCATTATTTATAGCGGTTATCGAGTAGTTACGCTGTTTCAGGAAGATCGCGAAATCGAACAGAGAGTCATTGAAGAAGAAGGAAAAGTATACATGGAGCGTATTCAGAGAGCGAAGGCTCAGGAAGCTGCTGGAGCTCCTGGCAATGGGGAAGATGAAGACGCAGAAGATTTAGTTGCAGCTGCTGCGGATCACGATGATTCTGAGAACGGCTCAGGGCCAGATCAGAAGTCGTCTGGAGAATAAATATATAAAGAAGCAAAAGACCTGCCGCGGCAGGTCTTTTGCTATTGAAAAGCTGCTTTGTTCAGCTTACTGTAGTTTACATTGATAAAACAAAAACCAGGCCCGATCTAGACCTGGTTTTTATCACATCATGCCATTATTGTTGAGGCATTTCTGGCATTTGCGGTTGTTCTGCTTTCTTTTCCATCTTTTCTTTTAATTCTTTATCTTTTACTTTAACGTCCGCTTTTTTGCGTAGGTTTTCTAAGATTTCAGTGATTGGTTTTGCTTTTTGTTGCTTCAATTCTTGTTCGATTTGTTCTTTTTTGTCTTCGAACTTGTTTTCACGCTTGTCCGTTACTTTGATGATGTGTACACCGTAATCAGACTTAACAAGGTCGCTTGTTTCACCTTTATCAAGAGTGAACGCTACTTTTTCAAATTCAGGTACCATTGCACCTTTACCAAAGAAGCCAAGGTCGCCACCTTTAGATTTAGAACCAGGGTCTTTAGAGTACTCTTCTGCTAACTTAGCAAAGTCTCCACCTTCGTTCAGTTTCTTTTGTACTTCTTTCGCTGTTTTCTCGTCATCAACAAGAATGTGGCTAGCTTTTACTTCTGTTTTATATTTTTCATCAAACGTTTTCTTCATTTCTTCGTCAGAGATCTTAACGCCTTCTGTTGCTGCTTTTTCATTTAGAAGCATAGACTTGATACGCTCTTTAAGCTGCTTTTCATCAGATAAGCCGTTTTGCTCAAGTGCTTGTTTAAAAGCATCTTCGCCGCCAAGTTCTTCTTTGATCTTGTCCATTTCTTTCTCGATCTCTTTGTCTGTTACTTTATATTTATCTTCAAGTACCATTTCGTCGATCATTTGGCTTAGTACTTGGTCACCGTACTGTTCCTTCATCTTATTGTAGAATTGCTCTTTTGTAATATCCCCAGCTTTAGATTCAACGATGGCTTCAGAATCTGCACCACCAGCATTATTACAAGCGGATAGTGAAATAAGTCCCGCTGTGAGCCCTACTGATAACATCCATTTTTTCATTTTCAAACACTCCTACTGTGAAGTAATAATTTAACATCTCTTACTATAGCATAAACGTTGCGGGTATTCCTATTCAATAAATGAAATATGAGAAAATTTACACATTATAAAATCAGTATTTACGGGTATTTTGAGCAACCTGGAGAAAAAATTTTAAAAACCGGGTCATTCGTCTAATCAAAACAGGGCGCATCACTATATGATATGGAGAAAGAAAAGGGAGGTATGATGATGGGTTATGGTTACGGTCATGATTTTGGGGAGGATTTGCGTTAATTTTAGTTCTTTTTATCCTTCTCATCATTATAGGAGCTTGTTACTGCTATTGATGGAGAATAGAATTTTTAATTGATAAAAAGGGCGAATGCCTATGCGTGAATAACTGGTCATGCATAGGATAGTGTACAGATGACTAAAGGAGGTGGCTTTCATGGGCTACGGGCATGGAAAAGGCTTCGCATTAATCGTTGTATTGTTTATCTTGTTGATCATCGTAGGTGCTGCATGTTTCTGCTAAAATAAATGCCAGTCTAAGCAGGACCTTTTCTTATGAAGGGGAACTGTCAGGCTTGACGTTTAAAAGCAGGTTCGTTAATGTGTTGTTTTACTACTCTTGATCAAAAGGTGCAGTATTATGTATGGTAAGGTTACTCAAGGGGAATGCAGTCTGGTTCCCCCTTTTATATTTTCTATAGAACGTTTGAAATGTAGGAAGAAATGAGCAGAATGGTAATAGACACGTTAATTGTTCGGTAGACAGAATCCTGCTGTTTTGAGGACAAGTTCTTTTTGTCACATAATTTGTGTGTGAGCGAATTGAACACAAATAAAAATATAGGTGCTAAGAATACGAAGATATAGCCTGCCATATAAAAACCTCCAACATGAACTACTTGTTTAACTTTACCAAAATATGTGGAATATGAATAGGAAAAATACTTCATAGGAGATGAGAGAGGGAGAGAATATGAGAAACGGATGGAAAGCTGCTTTTTTTGCTTTGTTGCTGTTATTTTTAATCATACCTGCAGCCATACTTATCCTGTTGTTGAAAGATCCAGCGGGAGGTCATTTGGATCGAAGCATGCTGAACTCAGATTTACGTGAAAATCAAAAATTGCTGAGTATACATACAGAAAAAGAACAGGTGGAGAATCTGCTCAACAAGGAATTGCGAAAAAAGCGCCAAACGTAAATGTATATGTAAATCTAAGAGATGATGAAGCTGTCCTTAACGGTTCGTTTGTTGCTTTTAAGCAGGAGCTGCCATATCAAATTACGTTTGAGCCAGAAGTCATGAATAACGGTGATTTGCTGTTAAAAGAGAAAGATATGCAAGTCGGCCGTTTTCCAATTCCGGGAGACGAGGTCTTTACACTGCTAAAAGATACGATTGACTTCCCGGAATGGGTGGATGTGTATCCCGCTGATGAAAGCATCTTGATGAGAGTGACCGAAATGCCAACAAAACCAGGTTATGCTGTTAAAGCTGAAGAGTTTGATCTGAAGACGAACTCTATTAAATTAGGCGTCTATACAAAGGACTAGAAAAAAGCGCTTCTGTCTGCCAGTTTTGGGGAAGAAGCGCTTTTTTAATTCGTCATCAATTATTCATACCCAAATGGAGAAAGTTGGATTATAATTATTATAGACATAGATTGACTAGAAAGCAGGGTTTGTATGGAGACGGTGGAGGAAAGGTTAGAAAGACTAGAATTTTATAATCAGCTAACGATTGAGAGTGTCGATCTAACATCGTATCCGTTCTTCAGACTGGTCATGGAAAAAAGCTCACCGAGCAAGAAGTAAATGACATCTTCCTTCTATGCGATGAGCTTCAGAAAAAATATGAAATGCAGAGTGAAGCAGGCTTTGTTCATTACACACCACTGTTATTGCATTTTGCAGGCATGTTAACGCCAAAGCTTTCACCAAGAGAAACGATTACAGCGTTGCTTCAACAAGAAAAATACATTTCTTTGATGGAGAAGCTGTACGAATTATCTGTTCGTTACGAATGAGAAGAGGCAATTTCCTCAGCTGCCATAACTGGCGAGGAAGGTTGTTCACCGATTGATGCTTCGATCTTTTCTTCTAGTTTGTTAAAAATCGACATAAAATCATCACCATAAAGATTTCGGATAATCGACATAAGTTCAGGGAATTCAGGGAATCTGCCAAAAAGCTCTTTAATTGGCATGGAAGCACTGAAAACACCGAATTTTGATGGATCATACGTATTTAGTGTTTGAAGTAAAAGCTCTTCACCTTTAGGTGTTAGACAAATATATGTATTTCGCTTATCATCTTCTTTTTTAGAAAATGTTAGATAGCCTTGTTCTTCAAGCTTCTTAGAGAAGTTAAACGCTGTGGAAACGTGCATAACACCAAATTTTGCAATATCAGAGATTGATGCACCCTCAAGATGATGAGCAATCCAAAGAATATGGTGTTCATTGATGTTTAAACCATAATCTTTTATCCAATTTTGCCAGTCCTTTTCGACGCTTTTCCATAAAGCTTTACTAATCTGTGAAAGTTTGTGACTATAGATCATGGCTTCTTGAAAACTATATAATTGATCTTTGTTCATTTTTAAAATGCCCCTCCATCTTATAAAACACATCCTATTCCTCATTATGCCAGTATTTCCTATAATAAGAAAGTAAAATTTTTCAATATTTCCTTATTTTTTAGTAAAATAGTTATACATCTTTTAGCAGATATACGGTTCATATTAGAGTTCTCATATGTTCTGCTTCAAAGAAAAAATTCTCCAAAGCTGGAGAATTTTTTTTTTGAAATTATTTAATTTCTTGCTCCATTTCTTCTGGAACTTCTTCAATCGTAGAAGCAGCTGTTTCTTTTAGTGCTTCTTCTTTTTCCTTATTAGCAAATTTGATCTTTGCTCTAAGTTGAATCCCGTCACGCTTAATGCTAGAGAAAGTAGATTTCATTTTATCCATATTTTCTTTAAGGTCTTTTCTTACTTCCTTACCTGCTTTTGGTGTGGAAAGCAATGTAGCTGCTGCTGTTACTACCGTTCCTAATGCGAAACCTACTACCATGGATTTTTGTTTTGACATCTTATATTTCCTCCCCATTCTTTTAATATCTAATTAATTCGTGAATATCTCTTATATTCCTATGAAAAATAATGACGAATATAAAAATATTTCCCGATAGATTTCGTCATGTTTGGACAAGATAGACAAAGCCAATCCTAAAGAAGTCGAAACATAAAAACGTTGCAGATCTAGCAGGGACAAGGAATTGCACATTGACAGTATGCTATTGCGAAAAATGTAACAATTGTCTAAATCAGCAGATATTTGACTGTGTTTGGAGAAAGGTAAGATAAAATAAAAAAAGAGGAAAGAAAAGATTAAAATTGACGAAGAGGATCAAAAGAGGGTATACATAAATAAAAAAGGCTGGAGGGATATGGGTTGAAACAAAATACAATCGGTAATTACTTTAACAAAATGAAAGAAAAAGCGAATGCTGTCCTTGAAAGTTCTACCCAAACAGGTGAGCTTGTATCAGAAGCGGAAAGCAAAAGTTCACAGCCAGAAAGCCAAGGATTGAGTAAATTAGGATCACAAGTAAAAGCTTTAGTCCGACTGGTAAAGACATATAAAAAAGGCGACTATCGTGATGTTTCTAAAAAGTCTATGGTACTGATGGTGGCTGGGCTACTTTATTTTGTGAGTCCTATTGATGCTGTTCCAGATTTTCTGATCGGTGCTGGATTACTAGATGATGCAACTGTGCTGGCATTTATTTTTAAGACACTATCGAGTGAAATAGAGGCGTTTCAAACTTGGGAAGAAGAAAAAGAGGAAGAAGACACATACGTAAAGCCAGCTCCATAAGGAACTGGCTTTTTTATTTATTAAGCTGTTAAACTGGATCGTTTAGAAAATCGTTCTGCTACTGGATATATGAAGAACATGATCAATCCGCTAACAATGCTCGTTGGAACAACAATCATTCCGATGAAACTGAATAATGAGCCTGGTAATCCGGCTACAAGCATTGCGACAAGAAGGAATAATGTTCCACTGATAATGGTTCCGACTACCGTTAGAAGAACGGCGCTAATTGCATTGACTTTCACTTTTTTAGCTAACATAAACAAAGCCAAAAAGATAAAAGCAGTAATTGGTTTTTCAACGATATTGGCGATTTGTCCGCCAGCCATTCCTGTTGTCAGAGCTGAAATAACGCCAGCTGCCATACTTGCGATCAAAACATTTTGTTTCGTTGGAGCAAGCATGATGGCTAAAAACATCATTACGAGCAGCAAATCAGGTTTCATTCCAAAAAATAATGGCGGTACGATTGTGTGAAAAACATACCCTAGTGCAATAAGTACAGAAGTTAAAGCTAGTGATTTAGTATTCATTTCTCATCTCTCCTCAGCTATTCTTTAGCCTAATTTCTTTCCAATAGTGCCCTCATGACCTATTGCGAAAGTACCTTCATGTTACCAGATGTACATACAACTGAAAAGGGTTAAGAACTACTTTCCGTATTTTTCCTGAAATTGAACCATGAACGCAGCAAGGCTGTCGCAAGATTCTTGTGGAACGGCATTATAGATGGATGCTCTAAATCCTCCAACTGATCGATGTCCTTTTAACCCATAGATGCCGCTTTCTTCGCTTTCCTCAATAAATGTTTTTTCAAGCTCGCTGTTGCCCAATGTGAACGTTACATTCATGTTTGAACGTGAATCCGGCGTCGCGTAGCCGTTGTAAAAACCTTGGCTGCGGTCGATTGCATCATAAATGACTTTCGCTTTCTTCTCATTTCTGACTGCCATTTCACTCACACCGCCTGACTTTTCAACCCATCCGAGAACGAGGTTAAGAAGATAGATCGAATAGACGGGAGGGGTGTTATATAGAGAGTTGTTTTTCGCATGAACAGAATAGGATAAGATCGATGGAATGGTTTTGCTTTCTTGCAAAAGATCTTTTCGAATAATGACAGCAGTTACACCAGATGGGCCAAGGTTCTTTTGAGCTCCTGCATAGATCAAGCCGTAGTTGCCGACGGAAAAAGGTCTGCTCATAATATCACTAGACATGTCAGCGATAAGAGTGGGATGTGAAAATTCATTTAAGTCAGGCCATTGAGTGCCATAAATCGTGTTGTTAGATGTAATATGTAGATAGGCATCATTTTCGCTTGATACATAATCCATCAAAGGAAGCGTGCGATATTTGGAATCTTTACCGCTTATAACGGCTTCACTAGATCCGATTCTTTGTGCTTCTTGATATGCTTTTTCAGACCAAGAGCCTGTTAGGACGTACTTGGCTGTTTTTCCATCGGGAATAAGATTCATGGGTACCATAGCGAATTGCAGACTTGCTCCACCTTGTAAAAACAAAACATCATGTGTATCCGGGATATCGAGCAAGCTTTTCATTCGGGTCTTCGCTTGTTCATGAATGTCCTCGTAATCTTTTCCCCTATGACTGTGCTCCATGATATTTAAGCCAGTGCCGTTATAATCATCCCATTCTTCTTTCGCTTGCTGCATAACCTCTTTGGGCAGTGTTGTTGGTCCTGCTTGAAAATAGATGCGTGTCATCGTTCTCCTCCTCATAAAATAACGCTGTTTTAGCAAACTTTGAGCTCTTGAAAGTGGTTGATTTCCGTTTCAGGTGCTTCGCTTTCCGCGGGGCGACCGGTGAGCCCCTTGCCACTTTGCGCCTTTAAGGGTCTCACCTGACCGCTCGTCCCGCAGGAGTCTCACACCTTACACTCCAATCAACTTTTCAGTGATGTCTAATTAGAAAAGAGTTTGAAATAAAAATGAATATGAAAAAACTGCCCAGTTTAAAAAAAGGCAGTTTTAATATGTAACGTTAGTTTTTAACGTTTTCTTTGATATTTTGAGCGATTTCAGTCATTTCGTTTGCAGGGGTATCCCGCGTTTTCCAGACCGCACCAAAACCGTCTCCGGATCCATATCGAGGGATAAAGTGCATGTGATAATGGAAAACAGATTGTCCAGCTGCTTCACCGTTGTTATTTAAGATGTTCAGACCAATAGGATTAAACGTTTGTTTAATGCTAGAAGCGATTTTAGGCACGACAGAATAAAGTTTCGCTGCTGTTTCTGCAGACAGCTCAAAAATATCCTTGGAATGCTCTTTAGGAATGATCAGCGTATGTCCTTTTGTCACCTGGCTGATGTCTAGGAAGGCCAGGACGTTCTCATCTTCATACACTTTGTAGGATGGAATTTCACCCGCAACAATTTTACAAAAAATGCAGTTTGAATCGTGGGACAAGTGGCTCACCTCATTTTTTTTACTTATCATATCACACATTACTTACCAAAAAAATAAAGAAGAAGGGCCCTATTCAAAAATAGAACCCTCCTTCTTATAGAGGTTAGAGAAGAAAGGAGAACACGAAAACAAAACAATACGATTTTTTAGCCATGCACCTCAATATTAAGAATTTGCAATTGCTCAAGCACTGAATAGTCCAAGAGAACCATCTCCTTAAAGAAAAGCATATCTGAAAAAATCTAATACCTTGCATCTTTCTCCCTGAAGAAGGGGGATACCTTCTTCCCTCTTATCTTGTCCATGAAGTCTCTGTTGTTATACATATAAAATTGGTAAATGAAACGTGAATTACGCTATTATAAGTAAAGAATGACAAAAGGGAGGATTCTCCGTGAAAAGAAGACAACTTATACTAACAATGACACTTGCTGCTGGTTTCCTCATCTCAGGCTGTGGGAATCAAAGTAATGAAGAACATGAAAATCATCAAGAAGAATCACAACCAAAAAAGAAGCAACTCACCAAGGGCATGAAAATCATCTGCCGAATGGTGATATTCAAGAACTTACGGCGTCCATGGATGTGCTGCCAGGCTTTTTAGATAAACAACCAAAAGAGATCGCAGCCATCTATGCAACAGCACCTAAATATAAAGAACTGCTTGAATCCATGCCTTGTTATTGTGGTTGTGGAGATTCAGCTGGGCATAAAGATAATTACGATTGCTTTGTTGCAGAGAATAAAGCAGATGGACAAATCGTTTGGGATGATCATGGAACAAAATGTGGAACGTGTCTTGAAATCGCTGCAATCAGCATGAGTGAATCAGCGAATGGCAAGAGCGACCTTGAGATCAGAAAAATGATCGATGAAAAATACAAAGAAGGTTATGCGGAGCCAACTCCAACACCACTGCCTGCTTCATAAAGGGGTAAAACGTAAAAAATGGCAAAGAATAAAGATAGAGATAAATGAAAAAGGAGGGTATTATATGAAGCCGATCCTTGAAGTTACCGATCTAACAGGAGGGTATCTTCCTAATCAGCCTGTCGTTCATCATTTAGATTTCTCGGTAAGGGAAAATGAAATTGTCGGGCTGATCGGTCTGAACGGAGCAGGGAAAAGTACGACGATTAAGCATGTTTTAGGTCTGATGGAGCCGATGTCTGGCACTTCAAAAATTGATGGTCAGACGTTTAGAGAGGAACCTGAAAATTATCGCAGTCAATTTACGTACATACCAGAGGTTCCTATTCTCTATGACGAGCTAACGTTGTGGGAGCATCTAGAATTAACGGCAATGGCGTACGGCCTTGAAGAACAAACCTTTTTAACACGTGTCCGTCCCCTATTGGAAGAGTTCCGAATGGACAACAAAATCAAGTGGTTTCCAAGCCAGTTCTCTAAAGGGATGAAACAAAAGGTTATGATTCTTTGCGCTCTGTTAGTAGAACCAAAGCTGTACATTGTGGATGAACCGTTTGTCGGTCTTGATCCACTTGGTATTCAATCCTTCTTGGAGTATATGGTGAAGTTTAAGAACAGTGGAGCAGGCGTTTTGATGTCGACTCATATTTTATCGACGGCAGAAAGATATTGTGACCGTTTTTTAATCATGCATGAAGGAAAGTTAGTATTGAACGGAACATTAGAGGAATTGAGAGCAAGAAGCGGTCTAGAAAACGCGACATTGGATGAAATCTATCTTTATGTGGCAAGAGGTAAAGTCACATGATTGATGTAAAAAAATTATGGACAAAACGGCGCAACGCCCATTTAACGCAAACACTAAAATACTTTAGTTTAATGGCTAACAGCGGACTTATTGTTTCCTTAATTTTGCTTATCGTTATTGGAAGTGTGTATTATGCAAAGCTGCTTCAAGCGCTTCCTAAGGATTTCCCGGCCGTCTTTATCCTTACGATCGTCTTTTCAATCTGGCTGACGAAAAGTCCAATCCGAACGCTGTTAAAAGAAGGGGATTTGGTATTTCTGCTTCCGGTTGAATCGGGCATGAAACAATATTTCTCAAAGGCCATTTCTTCAGCTACAGCAACTGGCGCGTTTTCCACCCTGTTCATCTTTACTTTGCTCTGGCCGATCGTTCAAGTCTTTATTCATGATGGCTGGAAGATGTATGTGACTTTTGGCTTTTTCTTAATCGCAGCAAAAGTTTTCAATATTTATGTTTCATGGGAAGAAAGAAGACTGCCATATAAAAGTCATCAGTTGAATTATAGAATCATGAGGTTCATTGTAAATTTCGTGTATGCGTATCTGCTCTTTAATGAAGCATATCTCTTTTTAATAGCAATTTTTGCGATCATGTATGTTCTGAAAAATTTTGTTTTTGGTGTATTTAAGAAACAGCATGGCTATCAGTGGGAAATGCTGTTAGCTGAAGAGCAAGCATTAAAAATGAAGGGCTATCGACTCGTCAATTACTTTACAGATGTACCTGCACTCAAACAGACGGTACATAAACGACCATGGTTAAACTCTTTAGCTGCCTTTTCATTTAAAAAGAAAAACGCTTTATCCTCTCTATATATGAAAACATTTATTCGTTCGGGCGATTATTTAGGGTTATATGTGAGATTGATCTTGGTTGGTTTTCTGTTTCTCTATCTAATTCCGGCAGGATGGTGGCAGCTCATTGTTGTTTTCTTGTTTTTTCAAATGTTCTCCCTTCAGTTGTTCACACTCTACACGCAATACAGGTGGAATTTTATTTTTATGATCTATCCGATTAAACATGATGTTAAAATTAAAGCATTTCAGAGCTGGCTGAAGAAATTGCTGATCGTACAAGGTACTCTATATGGAATTTTCTATGGATTACTTACAGGAGACTGGCTGGTGGCTACACTAATGCCAGTGGCAGCTGCTGCATATAGCTTCGCTCGTTTGCCAAGTTTGACAAAAAAACATATAACTCTAACTTCCTAGCAGTTGATGGCTGGGAAGTTTTTTTGTAAACAGATTTTGGGCATCTTTCATAGCTTATGCATATAAGTTTTATGGAAGGGAGCGGGGCTCATGAATACTTATGGATTAACAGGAAGGATT
The DNA here is from genome assembly GCF_055814265.1 of Fictibacillus sp. EA-CB0309. Lineage (NCBI taxonomy): Bacteria > Bacillati > Bacillota > Bacilli > Caryophanales > Fictibacillaceae > Fictibacillus > Fictibacillus sp. EA-CB0309. The sequence continues at coordinate 3,513,830 of NZ_CP169271.1, read as the reverse complement.
GTAACACCCGGAAGTCCTGACTATGACCTGGCACGTGAAGAGTTCAATACTCGTTTTAACTTATTTCCTTTGATTATCAATTTTTGTGCAACTACTAAGGATGTTTCAAACGCAATACGTTGGGCAAGAAAGAAGAATGTTAAGTTTCGGATACGTACAGGAAGGCATAGTTATGAAGCTTATTCCTCATTAGATGGCGGTTTAGTTATCGACATCAGCGATATGAATGAAGTAAAAGTGAATCGCAAAACAAAAACGGCCGTACTTGGTGCGGGGGCATTGCTTTTCCCACTATACGAAAAATTGTATGAAGAAGGTTTCACGATTCCAGGAGGTACGTGTCCTTCTGTAGGACTTTCCGGACTAACGCTTGGTGGAGGATGGGGGATGTTGACCCGACCTTATGGGATGCTGATCGACCAGCTTCTTGAGCTGGAGATGGTTGATGCAAACGGAAAGATTATTATAGCTAATAAGCATAAGAACGCTGACTTATTTTGGGCATCAAGAGGCGGTGGAGGCGGAAACTTTGGTGTGGTAACATCATTTCGTTTTAAAGTCGTTCCAGTTGATGATGTTGCCATCTTTAAAATTACATGGGACTTTAAAGGGTTTGAAAAAGTCGTGGATGCATGGCAAAAATGGGCTCCTTATACAGACGTCAGATTGACAGCCATTATTGATTTGTTAACAAAAGACATTGGCGAGCTGCGTGCATTAGGCGAATTTCTTGGCAGTACGGATGAACTGAAAAATTTGCTTAAGCCCCTTTTGATCGCATATCCGCCTAAAGAAGTTGAAGTTAAGAAAGTACCATATATCGATGCAGTTAAGATATTTGGAGGGATGATGCCAGGTATGATGGAGTACGCTGTTAACCATGGTGATCCTGATGCGCATCCTTTTAAGAATACAGGTGCGTTTGCGAAAAAGCAGTTACCGGTTAGAGCGATAAAAAAACTTAAAGAATTTCTATCTAACTCACCTAGTATTGAGAATAAAGTGCAGCTGCAAGCCCTAGCCGGAAATGCCGCTTGTATTGGACCTACTGAAACGGCTTATGTTCATAGAGAAGCATTGTTCAGCTTGTTATATATTACGAAGTGGCAGAACGAAAATGAAGCAAACATAAATACGCGATGGGTAGAGAGTCTTAGGAATTCTCTGCTGCCTTTTGCGGAAGGTGCTTATGTGAATTTTCATGATAATTGTATTAAGAACTGGCTTGAACAATGTTACTTTGTTAACTTGCCTCGCTTAATTGAGGTAAAAACAAAATACGATCCGGAAAACGTGTTTAAGTTTCCCTTAGGCATTCCGACTGCAAATACTATTGTGTAAGCTTTCAAAATCATCGTGAGGGCAAAATATCGAAACTAAGATCTCACTATTACCGTATATATGGAGGGAGGTAGATGATGAATACTTATGAAGAAAAAGTATTAGAAGAATTGAAAAGTTGGGAAAATGAAATGTGTAAAAGGCCCTCACTTTGGAACAAAACAACGAAATCTCTTCAAACGAAAATCAATGAGAAAATTCCTCAAAAAGTGCACGACGTCATAACGGCAAGTATGAAACAAATGATAAAAGCCACTTTGATCGGCTCAAAATATACAACCAAAAAAACGATAAAATTCACAGCAGATCTTCGTGAACGTGATTACAAGTTTCAAGATCGCCTTGCTTTTTATAAGAAAACAGCTGCAGTTGAAGGAGCTGGAACCGGCGCAGGCGGCATTTTGCTAGGACTAGCAGATTTTCCTTTGCTTCTTGGTATCAAGATGAAGTTCCTGTTTGAAGCTGCAAGTATTTATGGGCTGGACGTAAGGGACTACAGGGAGCGTATCTTCATTCTCCATGTATTCCGTCTCGCTTTCTCCGATCCTCATAAAAGGAAAGAGGCATATGAAAAGGTTATTCATTGGAAAGAAACGATCAAAGATTTTCCAGAACATCAGGATGCGATCAATCAGTTAAACTGGCAGGACTTGCAGCAGGACTATCGAGATCATATCGATCTTATTAAAATGCTTCAGATGGTGCCGGGATTAGGGGCGATCGTAGGGGCATATGCCAATTATCACTTTCTAGATGATTTGGGCCAAGTGGCAAAAAATTGCTTTAGGTGGCGCTTGTTGACGGATGAAAAAAATAAAAAAATCATAAATAAAAAGCACCCATTTTAAACGGGTGCTTTTGTTTTGAATATCTTAGAAACGGCTGTCGCTAAGTAAACGGTCCATTTCTTCTTTATGCTTCGTTTCATCAGCGATCATATCTTCTAACTGAACAACAAGTTCAGTCAATTTTAGGTTAGAAGCCTGTTCTTTGCGCTCTTCATAACGTCTGATCGTATCTTCTTCAGCATTTCGAGCTTCTTCCAGCATTTCACGAACACTCTCAACTTGTTTAACTGGTTTTGGTTGAGTTGTTGGTGTTCCTCCAAGTGTCTTAATCTTTTCAGCTAGGTATAGAGCGTGACCCTGTTCGTCAGCAATTTCACCTTGGAAGAAAGGTTTAAGAATTTGACGGTACAATCCAGAAACCGTAGCGGCATTATGGTTGTACATAATGATTGCTGAGTACTCGTTTGCAAGATCCTCGTTTAGTCCATCGATTAGTGCTTGTAAGTCTTTTTCCATTTGTATAACCTCCTGAATCTTGTTCTACAGAGATATCCTTCCCGTTTTCGAACAAACATAAACGAAAATTTCGAGATAGAATAGATTTAAAAATCCAAACTGTATAAAGAGGTTTAAGGTGTGATAAAAGCGGTAAAAGACTACTATGCATGAAACAAATGTTAAACAAAAGTGATACAAAAAAACAAAGGAGGCAACAAAAATGGAAAGCAGACATATGGTTGATGACGAACGCAATGTAGACACAAGTAAGGTGGAGGAAACAGCAAGCCGTATGAGTGAAAGCAAAAAAGACGAAATTTTATCGAACTTTGAAGAGTTTAAAAGCTACCTGCATGGCAAGGTTCAGATTGGCGAAAAAATGGGCATGAGTGAAGAAACGCTCGCAAAAACAGCAGAGAAAGTAGCAGATTACTTAGCTGACCATGAGGAGCCTCGCAACGCAGAAGAAAACCTTTTAAAAGAACTATGGAAAGTAGGAGAACAAGAAGAGCGCCACAAGCTGGCTCATATGTTAGTAAAGCTTGTGAAGTAAATAATATTTCGAGAAAAGCTGCTTGGTAAACGAGCGGCTTTTTTTAGTTTCCTATAAAACTTTTTTGCTTTGAATACTTTGTTAACAAATTTGTTGAAGTATAAAGTGCTATACTCAGACGAAAAAATAGTGGGACATGTAGTGTTAAACGTGAAGAGTTGGTGGGTGTATGTGTCGAATGATGTAGACTCGCTGGTATATGAGCTAAACTCGCCGTATTATTTCCAAAACTCGCCGAATTAAATTAAATTCTCGCCGGATTAATACTAAAATATCCAGAATTAATTGCAGAATACCCCGCTTGGTATAAAGTGAGACCCGATTTTAAAGCCTGAACTACACCTGTTTTGTTAATTTCTTCATTACATTGGAGTATAATGTGTGTGAACTTTCGTGCTTGAGCAGCTTTCTTACCATAGCTAATGCCTAAAAGTGGTTTAATATAAGGTGAAAAAGTGAAAACTTACCTTAAAACCAAGGCTGAAGATGAGGAGATCTTTATGTTACGAGAACTGGCCAACAAACTACCCTTTCCAATACTACCTTTACTCTATATATTGGGCGGGCTAGCTCTTTCATTTTTTTCTTTAAATGTGTTTTTCGAGTTGTCAGAAGACTTGATGGAAGATGAGCGTTTTCAGTTTGATCAAGTGATAATAGAATACGTTTCAAATATAAGAAACGAAACGTTAACTGGAATTATGAAATTTATAACCTTCTTGGGATCCATTAATGTTCTTACTCTCTTATTAGTAGGAAGTCTTATTTGGCTGATCGCTAAGCGGAAGAATTATTGGGGCGCAATCTTTTATTTAGTAGCAGTTGCAGGTGGCGGTCTTTTAAATCTCGGTTTAAAGCATTGGTTTGGGAGAATCCGTCCAGAAAATAGTTTAATCGTCGAGCAAGGATTCAGCTATCCGAGCGGACATGCCATGGGGAGTTTGATTTATTATGGTTTTCTTGGTTATTTGGTAGTTCGCAGCAGAAGGGGAAAGGCTCTTAAAGTATTACTGGCGGTTGGTTTTATTACAACCATTGTTCTGATTGGTTTTAGCCGCATCTACTTAGGGGTTCACTATCCATCTGATGTATTAGCAGGTTTTTCAGCAGGAACGGTCTGGCTGTTTATTTGTATAGGTGGCCGGGAATCGATTAGAGCTTATCAAAAAAGGACGCTTCCTTTTTTAAAAGGAAACATCCCCAATAAGTGAAATTAGGTTTTTTTGCAGACATTTTACAACAGCAGGTGTCTCATGTTCGCGCTCTCCATCACAGTCAATGAGCTGTTGGGGAGCCGTTTTTATGTGGATTTCTGAGCTTTGGAAATAGTGATAGCCTTGTCCTTCTTGCGATGTGTCAGACAAACGATTTTGAAGAACATCCCAAATAAACGAAATGGAAGGTTCTTCGATCAGCAAGCAATCCAGCATGCCGTCTTGTATATCCGTATCTGGAAAAAAGGTCGTATGCCCCCAGTGAACGGGCCGTTAACAGCTAGAAACATCGCGGCATTCCCATGAAATTGAAACTCTTTGGATTCTATCGAAATCTCGAAAGGTTCCCATGTTTGAAAGGATTTAGCGGCTGATAAATAATAGGAAAGCCTGCCGAATTTTTCTTTTGTATCAGGATCGATCGATTCTGAAACATGCGTGATAAGACCGATTCCCCAAAAATTCGTAAAAAATGACCGTTGAATTCACCAACATCAATAGGTTGAATTCTTTTTCACTTAGCTGTGCCGCAGCTTTCACAGGATTTTGGTTCATTCCTAATGCCCTCGAAAAATCGTTGCACGTTCCGCCAGGCAATATGCCGAAAGCTGGTGGATTTTCTTTTATCGATAATACCGCTTCTGCAATTTCATGGACGGTACCATCACCACCCGCCGCGATAATTAGATCCGTTTCTTGATGAAGCTGCTGGACGAATGATGCGCCTTCTCCAGGAGCAGTCGTCTCGTAAACTTGAACATCCTCAAATCCATTTTTTAATTCGGTAAGTACAGCATTCCACTGATTTAGAAGCCGACCTTGACCAGCAGCTGGATTAAGTATGACGGAAACTCGTTTTAATGATGCAGGATTCGTATTCATTGTACGACCATGTATTCTTTAACGAATGACTTTCCACTAAAGAGTGTTTCAGGAAGGCCTTTTGAGGTGCCTCTATTTTTGTGTGCTTCTTCATAAGCTTTTGACTGCTGCCAATTCATAAAGTCAGCATGCGAATTCCAAAGCGTCATAACGATGTATGGATCTTGGTGAAGTGGCCGCAAAATTCGAATGCCGTTAAAGCCAGGTTCACTTTCAACAAGTCCTGCACGGTTTTGAAAACGTTCTTCAAACAGAGCTCTACCTTCATCTGAAACCGGAATATGGTTCATAACGACGAAACCCGCTCCAGTCAAAGATCCTCTTTGGTTAATAACTTCATACTCATGTTTTTCTGTAAATGGATTTTCTCCGTCTGTTTCAAAAACAAGAGCGGAATTCGAATCACCTTCTAGCAGGATAGCTTGGTCGTATTTTTCTTGATAGGTCGCCAAATAGTCTGTAGTCCCATATGTAATGTATATATTCATGCGGATCCCTGCCTTTTTTATTAATTTACCTATGTTTTACCCAACCGTTCAGCACATTAAACAGTGTAAGAAGCTGGTTACTTGTAATATACTTTCCAACTAAGGGAAAATTATATAAAATGTACTTTTCGACCTAGAATGAAATGAGGGTTGGTTATGGTGAAGAAAAGTCTCATCGCGCTCGGTGTATTAATAGGTTCGCTCATTATTGGTTTTTTTGCGTACTTGTTTATTATCTTGGCTGGAGATTATGTAATAGATGAAAAGGATCTTGTTATGGATTCTGCAACACTTCTTGTTACAGAGAACGGAGATAAAATAACAAAGATTTATGATGAAAACCGTGAAATCGTCAGTATAGAGGATATCCCGAAACATGTTCAAGAAGCCTTTGTCGCCGTAGAGGATAGCCGATTTTATAAACATAATGGTATTGATGTTAAGGCGATATCCCGTGCGATCTATAAGGACATTTTGGCTGGAGGGAAAGTTGAGGGAGGCAGTACGATCACTCAGCAGCTTGCGAAAAACGTTTTTTATCACACGAGAAGTCGTGGCTTCGAAAGACGAAGGAGGCCGTTATTGCGATAAATCTAGAAAGAAGATATCCGAAAGATAAAATTTTAGAAATGTATCTAAATCAAATCTATTTTGGACATGGAGCGTACGGTATCCAGCTCGCAGCGAAAACGTATTTTAATAAGGATGTAAGTGACTTAACTGTTGCTGAAGGAGCTTTGCTTGCGGGACTTCCGAAAGCACCAAACTACTATTCTCCGCTCAAACATCCTGATGAAGCAAAAGAGCGCCGTGACCTTGTCCTAACACTAATGGAAAAACAAGATTATCTTTCGCCTTCAGAAACCGTTAGGGCACAAGGGAAGACCATTGCCCTTGATTTTCAGCAAGAAGAACGGAATCCCGCTTATACAACGTATATTGATATGGTGATAAAAGAAGCGAAGGACAAGTATCACCTCTCAAGAGAAGAACTGAGACAGGGCGGCTACAAAATTGTGGTACCTATGGATCCTGCAGCACAAGATGCGGTGTATAAAAGTTTTCAAGACGGCCAGTATTTTGTCGGTACGGGCCAGGAAAAACCTGAAGGCGCGATGGTTTTGATGAATGGCAAAACTGGCGGACTGATCGCCGTTCAAGGCGGACGGAACTATGTAACGGAAGGGCTAAATCGTGTAGAAGTTAACCGTCAGCCAGGCTCAACCTTTAAGCCTTTATCTGTATATGGCCCGGCGTTGGAATCAGAAAAATATAAACCCTATTCTATGCTGCGAGACGAGGAATTAAGCTATAACGGTTATGAACCGAAGAATTATAACGGCAGATATGAAGGCGAAGTGTCGATGGTTGATGCCATTTCCCATTCGGTGAACTCTTCTGCAGTTTGGCTATTAAATGAGGTTGGAATTTCAGACTCGAAAAACTATCTAGACCAGCTCGGAATACCGATTGAAGATAAAGGACTTGGAATTGCGCTCGGCGGTATTGATCAAGGTGTAAGTCCACTTCAAATGGTAAAAGGATACCGCAGTTTTCTTCATGAAGGTAAAACGGTGGAACCTTTTGTGATCAGCAAGATCTATAACAATGAAGGAGATCTTATCGGTAGAGCTAAGCGTGAAGAAAAGAAAGTGTGGAAAAAGCAGAACGCATGGTACATGACCCGCATGCTTCAGCAGGTAGTGAAGAACGGAACGGGATCTGATGGACCTGAAAATATGGAGATCGCAGGGAAGACTGGAACCACGAACTATCCGAATGTAAAAAAGGAAACAAAGATACGTGGTTTGTCGGCTATACCCCTGAAATCGTTGGTGCCGTTTGGGTAGGGTATGATCGAACGACGAAGAATTCCTATTTGAACAGCGGAAGCGCTCTTCCAACGCTTTTATTTAAACAAGTGATTAATGGGATGCCTTCTCAACAGGGATTATCGTTTAAAAAACCTGATGGGGTGAAGGATTTAGAGCCTCCTATTGACTTGATAGAGATTCGCGACCTGCGTGCAGCTTTTGGAATGGGCGACTATGGCATGCCGTCCGTTAAGCTAAACTGGACTCCGTCTAGAGATAAGCGGCTGCAGTATAAGGTTTATGCAGTGAATGAAGGTGAAACTACCCTTTTAGATACATTAAAAGGAAAAGGAGAGTATACTGCTTCGGGCAAGAATCTCTTCACACTGCCAGACTTTTATGTTGTTCCATACAATCCACTTACGAAACAAGAAGGAGAACCATCAAATGTTGTGTCGATCTCTCTTTTCCCGAGTTTTGGTGAGGAAAATGAGAAAGATTTGAGAGATAAGGTTCGGAAAGATAGAGAAAAAGAGAAGAAGAATAAGAAAAAGAAAAAGAAGAATGATGAATAAGACTGAGTGGAAGATAGTCGGTGAGACTGTCTTCTTTTTTTGAGGAAGTGGAAGTAGAGCGAGACGAGGGGAGTCGAACTGTGTCGAATAGCCTATATTTTCTAATTAAGACTTAATTAGTGCTTCATTAGACTTAATTGTTATCCATTTAGACTTAATCAAAGTCCATTTAGACTTAATTGTTTACTACTTGGACTTAATCCATATTTTTTCTCGTTCCATCCCGTTCACCAGCTTATAACTGTAAAGGCTTTCATCACCTGATGAACATCCATTTTGCCAAAATCATGACAATTGAGCTTTCAGCCTATACTTTTATTATGAATTCCCTTACAATGTGTATGGATATTGACGTTAAAGGTTTTAAGTTTCAGCAGCTAGGAGATAACAATAGTGCTGTGAGCTTTTGGTCTTGGATAGAAAGGTGTGTACGTTTTGACAATGAATGAAGAGTTTTTGAAAGCGTGTCGTAAGGAGAAAAATTCACATATTCCTGTATGGTACATGAGACAGGCGGGCCGTTCCCAGCCAGAGTACCGTAAATTGAAAGAGAAGTATTCACTATTTGAAATCACACATAGACCAGAGATATGCGCTGGCGTTACGAAGCTGCCTGTTGATCAGCATGGTGTTGATGCTGCCATTCTTTACAAAGATATTATGTCTCCTGTCCCTGCGATCGGGGTGGATGTAGAGATTAAGTCAGGAATTGGACCAGTGATTGAAAAGCCTGTTCGAACACGTGAAGACGTGGAACGATTAGGGACGATTAACCCGGAAAAAGACGTACCTTATGTTTTGGATACGATTAAGATTTTACGTCAGCAATTAGAAGTGCCTCTTATTACGTTTGCAGGAGCTCCGTTTACACTTGCGAGCTATATGGTTGAAGGCGGGCCTTCGCGCGATTATCATAAAACTAAGCAGCTGATGTACTCTGACCCTGAAAGCTGGTTCATGCTGATGGACAAGCTAGGCGATATGACGATCGCTTATGCAAAAGCGCAGATCGCAGCTGGCGCACAAGCGTTTCAGATTTTTGATTCATGGGTTGGCGCGTTGAATGCACAGGATTACGCAAAATACATCATGCCTGTCATGGATAGAATCTTCTCCGAACTTCGAGGAGAAGGAGTGCCTTTAATTCTTTACGGAACAGGCGCACGCCATTTAGTAATGGAGTGGAATGAACTTCCTATCGATGTGATTGGTCTTGACTGGAGAATATCCCCAAGAGAAGCGCGTCAGATGGGTGTTACAAAGGCTCTTCAAGGAAACTTGGATCCTTCCATTCTGTTGGCGCCATGGGAAGTAATCGAAGCACGTACGAAAGAAATTTTGGATGAAGGTATGCAAGAACCAGGTTTTATCTTCAATGTCGGAAAAGGTATTTTCCCTGAAGTAAACATTGCAACATTAAAGCAGTTGACCACCTTTGTTCATGAATATACGTCTAAAAAACTAGGGTGATAAAGAGTGAGTAATAAGAAAACAGGTCTATTAATTATGGCGTACGGCACGCCAAGAAGTCTTGATGAAGTAGAAAGCTATTATACACACATTAGACGAGGACGTAAGCCTTCTCCTGAACAGCTGCAGGAACTAACAGAACGATACGAGCAGATCGGCGGAATTTCACCGCTTGCTAAGATTACAGAAGAGCAAGCTCAAAAAATTGAAGAAGAAGTGAACCGTCGTTTTTCTGACCGAGAGTTTAAGAGTTATCTCGGACTGAAACATATTGATCCATTCATTGAAGATGCTGTGCATCAGATGAAAGAAGACGGTGTTGAAGAAGCGGTGACTTTAGTTCTTGCTCCTCACTACTCAACGTTCAGTGTAAAGTCTTACAACGGACGCGCGGTAGAGGAGTCTGCCAAAATAGGCGGTCCGTCGTTTGTAACCATCGATAGCTGGTATGATGAGCCTAAGTATGTTCAATATTGGGCTGATGGCATTAAACAAACGTTTAATAACATCCCAGAAAATGAGCATGACAAAACCGTTGTGATCTTCTCTGCGCATAGTCTTCCAGAAAAGATTCTTCAAATGGGGGATCCGTATCCGACGCAGCTTCAGGAAACGGCTGATCTTATTGCGAAAGAAGCGAATGTTCCGCACTATACGATCGGTTGGCAGAGTGCTGGTAATACACCTGAACCGTGGATCGGACCAGACGTTCAGGATTTAACTCGTGATCTCTATAACGAGCATGGCTACAAGCATTTTATCTATTGCCCGGTTGGTTTTGTTGCCGATCATCTAGAAGTTTTATATGACAATGACTATGAGTGTAAAGTCGTCACGGATGAGTTAGGCGTTAACTATTATCGTCCTGAAATGCCGAACGCAAAGCCTGAATTTATTGATTGTTTGGCAACGGTAATCGAAAACGCACTAGCAAAAGAAAGAATGTGAAAGATATGAGCGAGCGAAAGCACGTTATTATATTGGGCGGCGGCATAACAGGTTTAGCCGCTGCCTTTTATGTTCAGAAATATGCTAAAGAAACTGGAAAACCGGTAACTTTTACATTGCTTGAGGGTAGCGAGCGGCTTGGCGGGAAGATCGATACGATTAGAGAAGACGGTTATGTATTAGAACGCGGACCCGATTCCTATCTTGCTAGAAAAACGGTTATGACAGATCTTGTTAACGATATTGGTCTTGGTCATGAGCTGGTTTCCAATGAAACAGGGCAGGCATACATTTTGCATAACATGAAGCTTCATCCGATTCCAGAAGGAGCTGTGATGGGGATTCCGACAAAAGTAATGCCATTTGCGTTCACACCCCTTTTTTCTGTAGCAGGAAAAGCAAGAGCGGGATTAGACCTTGTTCTGCCTAAACGAAGTGATGCAGATCGTGATATTTCAGTAGGTCATTTTTTTAGAAGGCGTCTTGGTGATGAAGTGGTCGACCGTCTGATTGAACCTTTATTATCAGGTATCTATGCAGGACGAATTGATCGACTCAGTTTGCAATCTACTTTTCCACAATTCGTGGAAACAGAAAAGAAGCATAGAAGCTTAATTTTAGGGATGAAAAAGTCGCAGCCTAAGATACAGAAAACACCGGAACCACAAAAGAAAAAAGGTGCTTTTTAACGCTTAAGGGCGGATTGTCATCATTCATAGAAGCTCTGTCGAAATCCTTGCCCCAAGATCGTATTAAGACTAGGGTTAACGTGCAGGATGTTGTGCGTTTAGAAGATGGAACGTATTCGGTAAATATGAAAGATGGTTCAATAATCATAGGTGATCATGTGATTGTGACGACTCCGTATGTGATCACGAAAAAACTATTTGATGAATCTCTCTTCCAGCGGGATTTCATGAAACGAAGCCTACTTCTGTAGCGACGGTCGCGATGAGTTTTAATGAGGAAGATGTGGACTTTTCTTTAGATGGTACAGGTTTTGTTATTGCTAAAAGTGAGAAGACTTCTATTACGGCTTGTACATGGACGAGCAGAAAGTGGCCGCATACGACACCGCAAGGCAAAGTTGTCCTTCGCTGCTATGTAGGCCGAGCTGAAGATCAGGATATCGTTCACGAAACAGATGAAGTTATATTGAAAAAGGTATTGGACGACTTGAAAAGAATCATGGGTGTTGATGCACGTCCGGAATTTTATCACGTTTCCAGAATGGTTGATTCGATGCCGCAGTATGAAGTGGGTCATAAAGAATATGTGAAGAAGCTGCGAAACACGTTTAACGAAAAGCTTCCGGGTGTGAAACTAGCAGGAGCCCCATACGATGGTGTAGGACTGCCAGATTGTGTGAACTCTGCTAAAATGGCTGTAGAATCTCTTTTTAAGCTTTAGAGTAGTATGTTCTTAACAGCTTATTTCTTCGGGGTTGCGTATCTTTTTCCAAAGAACTTCATGCCAAGTTGATTGAAGCGAAGCAACTGGAGCGGAAATCAACCTACTTTCAAAATAATCATTGTATGTGAACATCTTAAATAAATGAAAAATTAAACGACAAATGGATATGTTTGTCGTTTTTTATATTTTCTTGTAGAATGTTTCTGCTATACTGAAGAAAGAAAAAAGGGAAGGGGAGCATTATGCAAGCATTTATTGAACCGTTATTTGTGAATATTGCAATCATTTTCTCCTTTACACACCTTCTGAATATGTTCTTTCCCCTTCATCCTGGTGTTATTCCAAGTTATAAAAACCAAGTGATCTTTGGTTTGATTAGCGGAGTTGGAGCGCTAGTTTGTATGCTTTTTCCTATTGAAACTCTGCAAGATTCGTTTTTTGATTTAAGAAATGTACCGATCATGATTGTCACACTTTATGTAGGCTGGCTGCCGGGGGCAATCTGTTCATTGATTGTACTTGTGACTAGAATGGCTATGGGCGGGGATTTTGCATGGCTTGGAGTCGTTTTGACTTTCTTGGCATATGTCGTCTGCTTGATTTATCATGGATTTTTTGATGAAGACAAACGCAGATGGATTTCTGCGATCTATATTGCTTTGGTTTATACGTTGTTTTATATGTTGTTCATCCATACGTATTTAGATTTTCTAACGATTGATTTTTATTTGGTCTATTTCTCAAGTTTTTTAATCGCATTCTTTTCTTGTATATTTTTAATTGAGAGACTCGTTAAGATCAACATGCAGTTAAAAGAAACGGTTTATTTAGATAAGCTGGCAGTTGCAGGACAAATGGCAGCTGCGATTGCGCATGAAGTAAGAAATCCAATGACGACAATTAGAGGGATGATTCAGTTTCTCGGCAGTACGACAACAGATGCAAAGCTGAAGGAACATTCACCGCTTTTGATTGAAGAGTTGGACCGAACGAACAAGATCATCACGGATTATTTGTCTATGGTTAAGCCTGATGTTCCGAAGCTTGAGAGAATTATGCTTGAAAAGGTTTTGCGGGATGTTATTGCGTTAACGGCTCCATATGGGGCAATCAACAATGTGGAAGTAACAGCTAGTGAGATGGGTCCTTACAAAGTTTGTATTGATGAACCAAAACTGAAGCAAGGGTTGATCAATATAATAAAAAATGGTATCGAAGCGATTGAGCAAAGTGGAACCATTCATCTGTATCCATACAAAGTGACGAAAAGGAATATTACCATTGCGATTGAAGACAATGGTAAGGGTATGACAGAAGCGGAACTTGAACAGATCGGTCTTCCTTTTTATACGACGAAAGCCAAAGGTACTGGTCTGGGCATGATGGTAACGTATAAATTGATTCAGGATATGGGCGGAAAACTTCGCTATGAAAGTGTACTTAACGAAGGGACGCGGGTACTTTTAACATTGCCGCTATATACAAAATCAAGTCCGATGGTAGAGGAGGGTAGAATGATGGACCGAAGAAAAAGCATCTTGGAAGCAGCAGAGCGTTCTTTTTCGATGTTTGGTTACAAAGCAAGTACGGTAGACCAGATCGCGAAGATTGCTAACGTTGGAAAAGGAACAATCTATACTTTTTTCTCTAATAAAGAAGAGCTGTTTTCTGAGATCATCACAAATTTGGTGAAAGAAACAAAACTGGCGGCTTCTGCTGCAATCAAAGAAGACCGCCCCTTTTATGAAAATCTGCACAATGCTCTTTATGAAGTAATCGAGTTTCGAAAAACGCATCAGTTGGCAGTCAAACTTTCACAAGAAGTGAAAGAATTAAATACATCGCCCGTAACGGAAGCCCTGCAAAGGATCGAAAAGGCTGTGTTAAGTTTTGTTCAAAAAGAACTCGATAAAGCAGTCGAAAAAGGCGAGATCAAAGAATGCCCAACAGACATTGTCGCCTTTATGATGGTAAAACTTTATCTCGCTCTCATATTCGATTGGGAGCGTGATAACGAGGCTCTTAAAAAAGAGAAGATGCTTGAAGTACTCGAGATGTTTGTGATGGATGGCTTAAGAAAATCCTAGTGTTGCAGAAGCAGATAAAACGTGATATATTTACTCGTGACCAAATTCTAATTTCGGTCATTTTTCTAAAAGCGGAACGTAAGAGTTCTCTTTTTTGGAGTAAAATGACCATATGACCAAAACGGTCATAAAGTATTAAAGAGGAGTGAAAATTAGTGCTAAAAAGTATCGGAGCTCAATTTAAAGCGGTATTTTCGAACAGAAAAATTGCTGTGCCGGTCTTGGCAGTTCTTTTTATACCTGTGTTATACAGTGGAATGTTTCTATGGGCGTTCTGGGATCCGTATGACAAGATGGAAGATCTGCCGGTTGCCGTAGTCAATCAGGATGAGGGATATGAGTATAACGGAGAAAACTTAACGGTTGGGGATGAGTTTGTTGAAAAGCTGAAAGAGAATCCTCAGTTTAAGTGGAAATTCGTAAGTGAAGAAAAAGCAAAACAAGGACTCGAACATAATGATTATTACATGATGATTGAAATTCCAGAAAACTTTTCTGAAGAAGCAACATCATTATCAGGCAGCTCGAATAAAAAGCCAGAAATCATTTATACACCGAACGCAGGCTTTAACTTTCTAGCAGCACAAATTGGTGGAACAGCCGTTGATAAGATGAAGGAAAGTTTATCCAACGAACTCACCAAAACATATGCTGAGGTCATGTTCGATCAAGTAGAGCAATTAGCCGGTGGTTTGGAGAAAGCTGCAGACGGTTCGAATCAAGTAACAGATGGTCTGAAGAAAGCTTCGTCTGGAAGTGGTGAACTTGCAGCGGGTATGGAAGAGAAAACACCACAGATCAATGAGCTTAAAAATGGTGCAGCTACTTTCCAATCAAAAATGACTGAGTTTGATAGCGGGGTCGATAAACTGCTCGCTGCTCATAAACAGCTTGCAGCAGGTCAAGGTCAGCTGAGTAACGGCGCACAAGCGCTAAAAGGCGGACTAAGTCAGGCCACAGCAGGGTCTGAAAAAATCAAGGATGGCAGTCTTGCACTCAAAGGCGGTGCCGCTAATTTATCAAATGGTGCGAGTACGCTTGCCGGTTCTGTGAATGAATGGAACGCAGGTGCACAAAAAGCCACAGCAGGATCAAAACAACTAGAACAACAAATTAATGCATTGATTCAAAACCAAGGCAACATGTCAGACGAAGAGATTGCAGCTTCTTTAAAACAGCTTGCAGCGGCAAGCAATGGTATTAATAAAGGATTAGATGGTTTAACGGCAGCAACAGGTAAGATTGCTGGAGGTGCTAATGAACTTTCAGCCGGTGCTAAAAAACTTAGTGACTCACAAACCGCTGTAGCACAAGGAGCAGAGCAGCTTCATAACGGTCAGCTTAAATTAGTTGGCGGAGTTGATCAGCTTGCGAGCGGTCAAGCAAAAGTAAATGAAGGGACGCAAACGTTTCAATCTAAGCTAGGAGAACTAGCGTCTGGTTCTCAACAGCTGTTAGCTGCTAGCGGAAAGATTGCAGATGGAACGTCAACGGTTTCATCAGGATGGCAAGAGGTTACGGGTCACGTGAAAGAGATTCATAACGGCGAACAAAAGCTTCTTGATGGAAGCGGCAAATTATCGTCTTCACTTAGTGAAGCAGCAGACAAAACAGGAGAACTTGATCCAGACAGTGAAATGTTTGAGAGAATCGCGAACCCTGTTTCTGTGAAAACCAAAACCTTCTCAGATGTTCCAAACTATGGAACTGGTTTTGCTCCTTACTTCTTATCACTAGGGCTTTTCGTAGGGGCATTGTTAATGTCGATCGTATTCCCGTTACGTGATAAAGCAGGAGAACCGCGTTCAGGATTTAGCTGGTTTGCCGGCAAGTTTACTTTCTTAGCGGCAGTGGGTGTCATCCAAGCACTGATTGCTGATTCTGTCTTATTGTATGGACTGGACATTGAGGTAAGTAACTTAGGAGCATTTATAGGACTAAGCATCATTACAAGTTTAACGTTCTTAGCTCTCGTACAATTGCTAGTGACGGTTTTAGGAGACCCGGGCCGATTTGTAGCGATTATCATTTTGATTCTGCAACTTACAACGAGTGCAGGAACATTCCCGCTTGAACTGATTCCGAACGGTCTTCAAGGCTTTAACATTTGGCTTCCAATGACATATTCGGTGGCAGGCTTTAAAGCCGTAATCTCAAGTGGTGATATGAGCAGCTTCATCTTCAACATGTGGATTTTAGTAGGGTTCATGGCACTTTGTATGGTAGGAACATGGATCTACTTTGCAAAACAAATTAGAAAAAAGAATGATACGGAAGAAGTAGCAGCAGCTTAAATAGGATGCGAACACCTGAGGGACTATTAGCCCTCGGGTGTTTTTTGTGCTCGTCCAGCAGCTGATAAGCAAGCTGGACGATCGCCATACGAAAAATACGAGCGCCATACGTCAACGAAATACTAGTCAGTCAGTCTGTCCCAAAGCTTAAAACTGACACAATTAATAAGGATCTTTTCTAAAGATTGTTGCTTTCAAATTCATTTTTATTTTCTTCTGTGACCGTTGATTGTAGTGGAAGGTGGGAGACTCCTGCGGGACAGGCGGGCAGGTGAGACACTTAAAAGTGAAACTTCCAAATGTGGCTCACCGCCTGCCCCGCGGAAAGCGAGCACCTGGAACGGAAATCAACCACTTCCAATAATAACATCACGCTTCAGGTGAATCCGCCATAAACTTTAAACTGACACTTTCAAAAAGACGTTTTCAAGTTAGCAAGCAAGGGAAAGATAATAATTGGACATTCTAATGGATGCAGCTTATTTTACATATGACATAAAGGAGAGAAACACACTTGATTACTTTCAAAAACGTAGGGAAAACGTTCCCTGACGGTTTTGAGGCTTTGAAGAACATCGACTTTCAAATTAAACAAGGGGAGTTAGTCGCTTTAATCGGGCCTAGTGGTTGTGGTAAGACAACAACCATGAGAATGATAAACCGTTTGATCGAGCCTTCAAAAGGAACGATTTTAATTGATGGAGAAGATATTGCAAACCAAAACCCCGTTGAGCTGAGAAGGAATATCGGATATGTCATCCAGCAGATTGGTCTTCTGCCTCACATGACGATTGAAGACAACATTTCGCTTGTCCCGCGTTTAAAAGGGTGGGAGAAAGAAAAGTATGATGGCAGAGTAGATGAATTGCTCGATCTAGTAGGCTTAGATCCTAAAACCTTCAGAAAACGTTACCCTTCTGAGCTAAGCGGCGGTCAACAGCAGCGTATCGGCGTTATTCGTGCTCTTGCTGCCGAGCCCCCGATCATCTTAATGGATGAGCCATTCTCAGCACTTGATCCAATCAGTCGTGAACAGCTGCAAGATGAACTTGTTAAGCTGCAGGACACGATTAAGAAAACAATTGTGTTCGTAACACATGATATGGATGAAGCGATTAAGATTGCTGACAGAATCGCAATCTTAAATAAGGGCGAGATCATCCAATTTGATACACCGGAAAGAATACTGCGTCATCCTGCTAACGATTTTGTAAAAGGGTTTATTGGTGAAAATCGATTGTCTGCAGAAGATGCGTCAATGCCTGAAGCGGTAGATCTAATGAGGCCGAACCCGGTTACTGCGAGATTAACAAGAGGACTTGCAGAAGCGTTAAAGATGATGAAACGTTATGGTGTAGACAGTTTATTAATTACTGATCAACAAAACAAACTTCTCGGGATTACGACATTAGAGAAAATAGAGCAGCATTTTCCTGAAGAAGATAAGACAGTCGGCGATCTAATGGATAAAGAGATCATTTCAGTTGATGTATCTGCCACATACACTGAAGTCGCTGAGATTTTTGCTACGAACGGTGTCCAGATGATTCCTGTACTCGAAAACGAAAAGCTAGTCGGATTGATCACGAGAGCTTCTATGATGCGAGGACTTGCTGGATTGAACATTTCCGCACAAAAACCTGTCGAGGGAGGTGCGGGAATTGAATAATTTTTTGTGACCATGAAAGATACGTTTGTGAATAGATGGCCTGAAATACTAACAGGGCTTCAGCAGCACTTATTTTTGTCGCTCGTATCGATTCTTATCGCCGCAGTTATTGCAGTGCCGCTTGGGATATTTATTTCAAGACGCAAGCGTGTAGCCGAACCGGTTATCGGTGTTACAGCGATCTTCCAAACGATACCGAGTTTAGCACTATTCGGATTTTTACTGCCTGTATTCGGAATCGGCAGCACGACGGCAATTATTGCTCTAACCGTTTACGCGTTATTGCCGATTTTAAGGAACACGTACACAGGTATTACGGGTGTCGATAAATCTGCCGTTGAAGCGGGTAAAGGGATGGGGATGACAAATACTCAAATCCTAAGAATGATTGAACTCCCGCTCGCTTTGCCGATCATTATGGCAGGTCTCAGAACAGCAACCGTATTAACGATTGGTGTTGCGACGCTTGCAGCCTTTATTGGAGCTGGTGGACTTGGGGATCTCATCTACCGCGGTCTATCTACTACACGAAATGAGCTTGTATTAGCAGGTGCCATTCCAGCAGCATTGCTTGCCATTGTATTTGACTTTATACTACGTCGGATTGAATTAGCAACAGAGCCAAAGGCATCAAAGAAGCGGGGTTCTTGGAAACTGCCTGTACTTATTGGTGTACCAATCGCGGCGCTTGTACTTTTCTTCGCACTTCGAGGTGGTGGTGACGAGGATGCAATCGTGATTACAGGTAAGAAGTGGACCGAGCAATATATCCTGCCTTATGTGATTTCGGAATATGTGAAAGATAAGACCGATTATCCAGTCGTTGTTAAAGAAGCAATCGGCGAAACACCAATCTTAACGGAAGCGATTAAGAAAGGTGATATTGATTTATACGTGGAATACACGGGCACTGGATATTTGACGATTTTAAAAAAGAAATATGATCCTAGCATGACGCCTGACGAGATTTATGAAGCTGTAAAAGAAGGATATGAAAAGGAATACAACTTGAAGTGGACAAAGCCGCTTGGTTTTGAGAATACGTATGCAGTAGCACTGAATCCTGAGACAGCGAAACAAGTAATAAATGTTAAAACAATCTCTGAGTTAGCACCAAAGACGAATCAGCTTTCATTTGGCGGTCCAACTGAGTTTTTTGAACGTGAAGATGGCTACGCGCCATTTGTGGAAACATACGGTTTGAACTTCCAATCGAAAAAGAGCTTAGATCCGAATTTAATGTACTCTGCTGTAAAAGAAGGAAAAGTGGATGTC
This sequence comes from Fictibacillus sp. EA-CB0309, assembly GCF_055814265.1. Lineage (NCBI taxonomy): Bacteria > Bacillati > Bacillota > Bacilli > Caryophanales > Fictibacillaceae > Fictibacillus > Fictibacillus sp. EA-CB0309. Next base: position 3,494,521 of record NZ_CP169271.1, on the reverse strand, counting down.
ATTCCGGCATATACGACAGATGGAAGAATCGTCCGCTTTAACTTAAAGACGTTAGAAGATGATAAAAAATTCTTCCCGCCTTATTATGCGGTTCCCATTGTAAGAGAGGATACGCTGAAGGAATATCCTAAGCTTGAAGGTGTACTCAATGAGCTCGAAGGGAAGATTTCAGAGAAAGACATGGCAGAAATGAACGCAAAAGTGGATTTGGATAAAGAAGATCCACGTAAAGTAGCCCAAGACTTCCTGAAAAGCAAAGGATTAATCAAATAAGGTCGAAAACTGGACTCTTAAGGGGTCCAGTTTTTTTGTGGGATATGGGTGATTAAGTCTTAAGACCAACTAATTAAGTCTAAAGAAAGGTCAATTAAGTCAAATGGCCAACTAATTAAGTCTAAACATCAACCAATTAAGTCTAAAATCAAAAATAAAGGCCATTCGACATTTCTGCTATAAGGCCCTACGTCCGAACAGACTGCAAAATAAAAGCCGGTCCCTTAAAACCAGGAACCGGCTTTCTCTTATAGCACTTTACTTAAAAACGACTTCGTACGTTCATGCTGGGTATTACCGAACAACTCTGACGGAACGTTCTCCTCAACGATATACCCGCCATCCATAAAAATGACACGGTCGCCAACTTCGCGGGCAAAGCCCATCTCATGTGTTACAACGACCATTGTCATGCCTTCGCGAGCGAGGTCCTTCATAACTTCTAGCACTTCACCGACCATCTCCGGATCTAAAGCGGAAGTTGGCTCATCAAACAGCATGATTTTTGGATCCATCGCAAGTGCACGGGCAATGGCAACACGCTGTTTTTGACCGCCGCTCAGCTGTGAAGGGTACGCGTTGGCTTTGTCTTGCAAACCTACTTTAGCGAGCAGCTTTAATGCCTTGTCACGTGCTTCTTCTTTGTTTGCATTTTTCACTTTAAGTGGTGCGAGCGTTACATTTTCAAGAACCGTTTTATGCGGAAAGAGATTAAATTGCTGAAACACCATTCCCACATCTTCACGGATTTTATTGATGTTTGTTTTTGGATCAGTAATGTCTGTTCCGTTAACCAACACTTGTCCGCCAGTAATGTCTTCGAGTTTATTAATGCATCGGAGAAATGTACTTTTACCTGAGCCAGAAGGGCCGATCACGCAAACAACTTCTTGGGGTTTAATTTCTGCATTGATGTCCTTAAGTACCTCGAGATCACCGAAGGACTTTTTTAAATTCTTTACTTTAATCATGGTCCGGCTCCTTTCAAAGATCAAACAAAATCGTGTATGTATTTTATCATAAGTTCGTTTGAATTGTAGTATCTCCTGCTTTAATTGAAATCTTTAATTGCAAAACTTTCTGAAAAAAGGATTGACCTGTGAACATTCGGTGAACTATACTCTGATTATGAAAACGATTTCATGAATTCGATTCCACAACTGTTTTAAGAGGAGAATCTGATGGCAACCATTCAAGATGTGGCGAAAAAGGCAGGATTATCCCGCACGACCGTCTCAAGGGTGATCAATGAACATCCTTATGTGACGGAGGAGAAAAAACGTCTCGTAACACAGGCAATGCAAGAACTGAATTACGTGCCCAATTCATCAGCAAGAAGGTTGAGGCGGCAGCGAGACAGAAACAATCGCTGTTTATGTTCCGCGAATAACCAACCCATTTTTCAGTCACCTTGTTGAAGTAATGGAGAAGGAAGCGGCCAAAAAAGGCTATCAGCTTATATTGTGCCAAACCCGATACAAAAAGGAACAGGAGCGTAATTTCTTAGAGCTTTTAAAAACGAAGCAAGTAGACGGTCTGATCTTAACTTCTATTGAGAACGATTGGAGTGAGTTCGAACCCTATTTATCGTTCGGTCCGATTGTCGTATGCAATGAGTATTCGGACACTGCTCAAGTACCTTCTGTGTACTTAAATCAGATCGAAGGAAGCTATTTAGGGACAAAGCATCTTATCGATCAAGGCTACACGAAAATCGGCTATTGTACGGGTAACCACAAAAGCTCCAGAATTTCTAAGGACAGAAAGATCGGTTTCTTGCAAGCTCTTGATGATGCTGGCATCGCAATGAAGGAAGAGTGGTTCTTTTACAATGCGTATAGTGTGCAAGACGGTTTTGCTGCATTTAAAAAATTGAGTCAGCTGGATGATCCGCCGCACGCTGTTTTTACAGGCAGTGATGAAGTGGCAGCGGGCATTGCAAAAGCCGCATACGATGCAGGTTGGAGAGTACCTGAAGATTTAGCTATCATTGGGTTTGATAATCAGCCTCTCGCTGAACTTATGGATCTAACGACGATCCAACAGCCCATTGACACGATTGGGCGCCAGGCAATGAATTTGATGGTTGAAGCGATTCAAGCGAAAAAGCAACTTAGACGTAAAGAAGTGATTCTGCCCTTTCAGTTAATCAAACGGTCCTCAACTTAAAATTTTTTTCGAAGGAATGTAATCGTTTACAAAACAGGAGATTTGGGGGAAAGACAATGAAAAAGCTTAAGAAAATCTCAAAAGTGATTTCTACTTCACTAGCGCTGTCACTTGTACTTGCAGCTTGTTCGGACAAAGAAGAAGGCAGCAGCAACAATAACTCCGGCGGCGATAAAGACGAAAAAGTAACAATCGTTTATGCACGTGGTAAGGATGATACACAAGGGACTACAGCAATGGTGGAAGCTTTTGAAAAGAAATACCCTAATATTGATGTGAAATTTAAAGAGATGCCTGCTGATACAGGAAAACAGCATGACGCTTATGTTACGGCATTCAATGCGAACTCTGACGAGATTGATGTTATTGACTTAGACGTTATCTGGCCGGCTGAATTTGCACAAGCAGGATTCTTAATGCCGCTAGACCGCTTTATGGAAAAAGACGGAATCAACCCAGATGATTATAACCAAGGAGCGATCAGTGCTTCTAAATTTAAAGGCAAACAATGGGCGCTGCCTAAATTTATTGATGCTGGTATGCTTTTCTACCGCACAGACTTAATTGACGAAGGTTCTGTTCCAAAAACGTGGGACGAGCTATTAGCAAAAGCGAAAGAAACGAAAGGCCAAGGCGGTACTCAATTCGGTTATTTGATGCAAGCGAAACAATATGAAGGTCTTGTATGTAATGCAGTTGAATTTATCGCATCATACGGCGGAGAAATTATCGACGAAAACGGTGAAGTTAAGGTCGACTCCCCAGAAGCAATTAAAGGAATCGCAAAACTTGTTGAAGTTGTAAACTCTGATGTTGTACCGCAAAACATTACAACATTCGCTGAGCCAGAGTCTCACACAGCATTCATTAATGGACAAGCTGGTCTGATCCGTAACTGGCCGTACCAATTCGCATTAGCAAACGATGAGAAGCAATCTAAAATCGTTGGTAAAGTAGGAGTAGCTCCACTTCCGGCTGGTGATAAAGGTTCTGCAGCAGCACTTGGCGGCTGGATGGCTGGTATCAACAAAAACACGAAACACCCTGAAGAAGCTTGGAAGTTCTTAAGCTTTATGGCTGGTAAAGAAGGACAGAAGATAGACGCGATCAAAGGCGGACACGCTCCAACGATTCTTTCACTGTATGACGATCAAGAAATTTTAGATGCAAACCCTTACTACAAAGATGAAGGATTTGTAAAAGCTCTTGAAGCTGCAGTATCTCGTCCGGTAGCACCGAACTATCCAGAGATCTCTGACATTATCCAAGTTCAAGTTTCTCAAGCTGTAGCGAAAAAGATCACACCAGAACAAGCAGCTAAGAACATGCAAAAAGAAATTTCAGAAAAGCTTGTAAAGTAAGGAAACAAAAAGTGATAGGGGGTACGCCTTTCCATGAGAAAGGCCCCCTTACTTTTATAACTGGTATCGATTCCACAAAGAGTGAAATGGATGGACGTTACAGCGCCCGTCCGTCGATTGCATTCGAACAGTAAGGAGCTGAAACTTTTGAAACCAGATCTAATGCCTAACAACCAAAAACCTATCGCAGCGAAGACAAAACCTCTGAAAAAGAAAAAACGTTCTGATCGTTCTATCGGCTACATGCTGATCGCACCATCCATGATATTAATTTTAATTATCGCGATATGGCCGGTTTTTCAATCTTTTTATTACAGCATGTTTGATTTGCGGCTGAATAATCCGGCCAAATCCGAAGCATATGTTTCGTACAAAGTGAATTTGCAAACGTATTTGGATAACTATCCATTTTTGATTAGTACGTTAGAAGATGAGGCGGATACAGCCTCTGGAAAAACAAAGTCAGAGCTTGAAGAAATAAAAGCTAATCTAGAAAAAGTAGATGCTGAATTAAAAGCAGACAGTGAGCTTAAGAGTAAATATGACCAGGTAGACGAGAAGCTTACAATCATGGAGCCGATAAGTGAAGAGCTTGCAGTTTCAGATTTGGACAAAAAAGTAGCTTTAGATCTAGAGAAGGCTGTTAATGATTCAACAGACTCTATTCGAGATTTAAAGGGTGAACTAAAAAATCCTGAAGACTTGATCGGATTATCTTCTTCCTTAGAAGACTCTGTGATTACGCCTAACTTTATCGGTTTGAAGCACTATAAAGAAAACTTAACAGATAGCCGTATGTGGAAGGCGATCCAAAATACCACTGTCTTTACGCTAATCTCTGTTTTTGCAGAGCTCGTTATTGGTTTGGCTATTGCACTTCTTATTAATAAAGCTTTTTTCGGCAGAGGACTAGTTCGTGCGACGATCCTCATTCCTTGGGCGATCCCAACAGCCGTTTCAGCATTCATGTGGAAGTACTTATATGACGGGCAGAACGGAATTGTGGCAAAAACCTTTGCAGAGATCGGCCTGTTTGACCAAATGACAGATATGCTGACTACTAGCACTGGCGCTATGTTCGCCGTTATTTTTGCAGACGTATGGAAAACGACACCTTATATGGCACTTTTGCTATTAGCTGGGCTGCAGACAATACCGAGCTCTCTGTATGAAGCAGCAGCGATTGACGGAGCAAGCAAGTGGAAGCAGTTTTTAAAGATTACGTTACCTTTATTAAAATCAAGCATTCTAGTCGCATTGTTATTCCGTACACTGGATGCATTCCGTGTGTTTGACTTGATCTATGTTTTAACTGGTGGGGGACCAGCCAACTCTACGGAAACCATCTCCATACTTGCTTATAAAGTGATGTTCGCACAAACCAATTTCGGTGAAGGTTCGGCGCTCTCGGTTATTGTGTTTGTCTGTGTAGCGATCATCTCTATGATCTACATTAAGTTCTTAGGCCGTGACCTTTTGAATGACAAATAAAAAACGGAACAGATAAAGGAGTGAATAGGAAATGAACAAAAAAGCAGGACCAATGTTTTACGTATTCTTAGCATTGTTTGTCTTCCTTGTCATGTTTCCGTTTTTATGGGTACTGGCAAGTTCAATTAAACCGGTTGCCGAGTTGTTTGGTGATCGTGCGTTCATACCGTTTACGGATAATATGACACTTGAAAATTACGAATCAGTATTTGTAAACTATCCATTCTTAAAATATCTATGGAACAGCTTAGTCGTTTCGACGATAACTACAGTTTACGCGGTCCTTGTTGCGAGCTTTGCTGCATATGCGATCGCACGTTTAAACTTTAAAGGAAAAACAGTCATTCTTGGATTGGTGCTATCTGTATCGATGTTTCCGCAGATCGCAACCATTTCGCCGATCTATATCGTATTAAAAAACCTTGGTTTAACAAATAGCTATCTTGGTTTGATCATTCCTTATACGACGTTCACATTGCCATTGTCAATCTGGCTTCTTGTTACGTTCTTCCGCAAGATTCCATTTGATCTGGAGGAAGCAGCGAAAATCGATGGGGCGTCACTGATGCAAACTTACTGGCGTGTTATTCTGCCGCTTGCGCTTCCAGGGATTTTCACAACAGCAATCCTTGTGTTTATCTCAGCGTGGAACGAGTTCCTGTTTGCGTTAACGATCAATACAGATGATGAGTTTAAGACCGTTCCGGTTGGAATCGCGATGTTTGAAGGACAGTTTACGATTCCATGGGGAGAGGTTACGGCCGCGACTGTTATCGTAACTGTTCCTCTCGTTATCATGGTTCTTCTGTTCCAGCGCAGAATTGTGTCAGGATTAACGTCAGGTGCTGTAAAAGAATAGATTATAATGCAAACCCTCGCCCCTTTAGCGAGGGTTTTTGATTGTATATATTTTAGCTCTTGGAAGTAGTTGATTTCCGTTTCAGATGCTCCCTTTCCGCGGGGCAGGCAGTGAGCCACATTCGTACGTTTCACTCTTAAGTGTCTCACCTGACCGCTTGTCCTAGCCGAGAGTCTCGCATCTTCCACTCCAATCAAATTGTCAATGAAGAGAATGGAACAAAATCCTCTAAAACAATAATCTCTAAAGAATAGCCTATTATAAAAATATTTATAACAAGTGCTATATTTTCTAATTTGTATTATGGAAAGATAGGGTCTACAATAGGTTTTGTTAGAGAAACAACTTACTGTTAATTAGGAGGAATTATACGATGTCAAAACATATATTAATGGTCGTTACAACGGCTGATAACATGAACAACGAACACTCAACAGGTCTTTGGTTATCTGAGTTTGGTGAGGCTTATGTGGAGTTTGCGAATGCGGGTTACACAATTACGGTAGCAAGCCCTAAAGGTGGAAAAGCTCCAGTAGATGACCGAAGCCTTGAAGGTGAAGTGCCTCAAGAAATTTTAGATACAGCAAAATATCTTGAAAACACAGTAAAACTGGATGAGATTAAAGACGTTGATGGATTTGACGCAATCTTCTTGCCAGGTGGTCATGGAACAATGTTCGACCTTCCAGAGAACACAAAACTTCAAGAAGTGATTCGTGATCTATATGAGCAAAACAAAGTAGTAGCAGCTGTTTGCCATGGCCCAGCTGGATTAGTTGGTGTTAAACTTTCTGATGGTACGCCATTAGTAGCAGGAAAAACAGTTACTGCGTTCACAGATGCAGAAGAAGTTGCAACAACACTCGATCAATACATGCCGTTCTTATTAGAAACACGCATGCGTGAACTAGGTGCTGAGTTTGTAGCTGCTGAAAACTGGGCAAACCATGTGCAAGTGGATGAGCACTTAATTACGGGTCAAAATCCGCAATCTACAATATCTGTTGCGAAAGAAGTTCTTAAGCAGCTAGCATAATTTTGAAAACCTGCAGACCTTTATAGTAGAAAAGGTTTGCAGGCTTTATTTATTGAGAATGGATACTTGGGAGGAGAATGAAATTGAAAGCATTACTTTTAAAAGACAAAAATCAATGGAAAGAAATGAACATTGAAGAGATTGACACACCGACAGCGGGTAAAGGTGAGGTAGTAGTAAAAATTCATGCTGCTGGATTAAATCCTGTTGATTATAAAACAGCAACTGGCGGAAACCCAAACTGGACATACCCTCACATTTTAGGACTTGATGCTGCAGGTACCATTCATGAAGTTGGAGAAGGTGTAACAGACTGGAAGATTGGTGATCGAGTTGTGTATCACGGAGATTTCAACAAAAAAGGGGCATACGCAGAGTATGGAGTAACAACGGCACATACGATTTCACGTATTCCTGATTCTCTTTCTTTTGAAGAAGCAGCGGCGCTTCCTACAGCAGGATATACGGCTTATCAAGCGCTATTTAGAAAATTGCCTATGTCTTCAATTGATACGATCTTGATTCATGCAGGAGCAGGTGGTGTTGGAGGCTTTGCGATTCAACTCGCGAAGAATGCAGGGAAAACGGTTATCTCTACCGCTTCTTCACACAACCATGAGTATGTTCGTTCACTTGGCGCAGATATGGTGATTGATTACAAAGAAGAAGATGTGAAGGTAAAAGTGATGGAGTTCACGAACGGAAGAGGTGTTGATGCAGTTCTAGACACAGTAAGCCGAGACAACGCAACAGCATCACTTGACTTAATCGCATACAACGGACATATCGCTCACATTGCGGGTGCTCCAGATTACACGCGCGTAAAACCTTTTACAAAAGTGATTTCATTCCATGAGGTGGCGTTGAACGCAATTCATCATAACAATGACGAAGTGGCAGAGCGCGACTTAGCAAAAATGGGAGACGAACTTTTGATGCTTGTAGCAGAGAAAAAAGTTTCTCCAATATTAGAACAAGTAATCACTTTAGAAGAAGTTCCTGCAACACTCGAAAGGCTTTCACAGCGTCATGTGAAGGGGAAAATTGTTTGTAAGATTGTTTAAGTTATTGTAGAGGCAGGAGTGGAGTTTCCATTTTAATGAAACAGCATGAAAAAATAAAAAAGAAGGTGATTGTTTTGTCTATTACGATCAATGCCATATTAAAAGCAAAACCAGGGAAAGAGGTATCATTGCGCGAAGAATTAGTAAAAGTTGTACAAGCATCCCGTAATGAAGAAGGATGCATCAACTATACGCTTCACGAGTCAGCCGAAGACTCTGAGACTTTCGTTTTTTATGAAACGTGGCGTGATGAAGGGGCGCTCAAATCACATATAGAATCTGAGCATTATACCAACTATCGAAAAAACATTGAAACACTTATCGAACAACGGGAAGTTTATCGTTTAAACGTTATCGAGTTATAGAGACCACTTTGCACCGTTCGGCATATAGAGCGGTGCTGTTTTCATGATTCGTGGAAGGGGGTTCAAATCATGATAGATTTTGAATGGTACCGGAGTTTTATTAGCATTTACAAACACCGTTCTGTTTCTGCAGCAGCGAAAGCAAGAATTTTAACACAGCCTGCGATGAGTCAGCATCTTGCGGCATTAGAAGCAGAAATTGGTGAACCATTATTTATTAGGGCTCCTCGCAAAATGGTACCGACTGACAAAGGAAAAGAACTGTATACAAAAATTGTCCCACTCATCGAGAACTTAGAGAATACGACACTTGAAATGCTTCACAGTTCATCGAGCAAAGGGCTTGCCCCTGTAATCCGTATCGGATCGCCTGCTGAATATTTTACGAAGCGCGCTCTCACTAGTATACGAGGTTTAAATATCCGTTTTTTAGCTCAGTTTGGAATGGCAGGTACATTACTAGAAAAACTTGAAAAAGATGAAGTAGATCTGATTTTGACAACTCAAAAATCGCAGCATCAAGGGGTCGAGTATCGAAAGCTTGAAGATGAAGTGTTTGTTGCAACCGCTCCCCTGAGTATGAAACAGATGTGAAAAATGCTGAGGAGATTGAACAATGGCTATTAAGCCAGAAGTGGCTAAGCTATGGGTTGGAACTTCCGATCATTAGACGGTATTGGCGAGAACATTTTAATAAGCGGCCGGATTTTCAGCCATGTCACGTTATTCCCGATTTAAGATCTATTTTAGAAGGAGTGGAAAATGGGCTGGGCATCAGTATCCTGCCAACCTATTTAATAGAAAAATCGGTTCAAGAGAATAAGGTTAAAGTGATGTTCCCGGAGCTTAAGGCAGAGAACACGATCTATGCGGCATATAAAGTAGATCATAAAAATAACCCCATCTTGGAAGAAGTATTAGACGCATTAAAGCGCAATAACTAGTGTAAAGTAAAGTCCTTTGTGTAAACTAGTAAGTAAAAATGGAGGACGAAATCATGAAACTGACGGTTTTAGGATATTGGGGCGGTTACCCAGCAGCAGGTGAAGCAACATCAGGCTACCTATTGCAAAGTGATGGATTCAATCTGCTTATTGATTGTGGAAGCGGGGTGCTTTCTCAGCTGCAGAACTACATTAAGCCAGAAGAACTGGATGCTGTTGTTTTGTCACATTATCATGCAGATCACGTTGCTGACATTGGTGTGCTTCAATATAGCCGCCTCATCCAGTCCTTTTTACAGGAAGGGATAAAGACACTTCCAATCTACGGTCACAACAAGGATGAAGGTGGTTTTCAGTCGCTCACACACGGGACGCATACACAGGGAATCGCGTATGACCCAGAAGGAGAGCTGAAGGTTGGGCCGTTTACGATTACGTTTCAGCTTACAAAACATGCAGCGGTTTGCTATGCGATGCGCATAACAGATGGAAAGAAAACCATTCTCTACACAGCTGATACAGCACTGATTCCTGAATTGGTGCCGTTTAGCAAAGATTCAGACTTGCTTATTGCGGAATGCAACTTTTATAAGGGGATGGATGGAAGCGGGCCTGGCCATATGACATCAGAGGATTGCGGGAAGCTTGCTCAGCAGTCTGAAGCTCGTCAGCTGCTCCTTACACATCTTCCTCATTTTGGTCAGTTATCACAGCTTGTCACAGAGGCAAAAGAGGTGTATAACAATAAAGTGGAGCTTGCCTCATCCGGTTGGACGTGGGGAGCTTAAAGATAGGGACTGAAAGAGGAGAAAACTATGCTTTTTATTGATAATGAAAATATTACAGACCCAAGAGTGAATTTGGCAATTGAAGAGTTCGCTTTAAAACATTTAGACATCAATGAAACGTATTTGCTTTTTTATATAAATGAACCATCAATCATTATCGGTAAGAATCAGAATACGGTAGAAGAGATCAACGCAGAATATGTTCGCGAAGAAGGTATTCATGTTGTTCGCCGTTTATCTGGCGGCGGTGCCGTGTACCATGATCTTGGTAATCTGAACTTCAGTTTTATCACAAAGGATGACGGAAACTCGTTCCATGATTTCAAAAAGTTTACCGATCCTGTTGTAAAAGCGCTGAAAAAACTTGGAGTGAACGCAGAATTAAGCGGTCGCAATGATATTTTAGCAGAAGGTAAGAAAATCTCGGGGAACGCACAGTTTTCTACAAAAGGGCGTATGTTCAGCCATGGAACGCTGCTTTTTGATTCTGAAATTGAGAATGTGGTATCTGCTCTAAACGTGCGTATGGACAAGATCGAGTCAAAAGGAATCAAGTCAATTCGCAGCCGTGTAACGAATATTCGTGAGCACTTGGATGAAGATATGACGATGGAGGAGTTTAAACAAACGCTTCTTGCTTACTTATTTGAAGAATTAGATTCTGTGCCGAAATACGAACTAACAGAAAAAGACTGGGAAGAAATCCGTAAGATTTCAAGAGAGCGCTATGCAAACTGGGATTGGAACTACGGAAAGTCACCGAAGTTCAACGTTGAGCTTTCCAACCGATTTGCGGCAGGATCAGTTGATATCCGCCTTCACATCGTAAAAGGAATCATTCAAGAAAGTAAGATCTTCGGAGACTTCTTTGGAGTGGGCGACGTATCTGATATCGAAAATAAGCTGAATGGTGTGCGTTATGACCGTGAAGCGATTGAAACTGTGTTAGAAGATATTGATTTGAGTCATTACTTTGGCAACGTATCACGCCAGGAGTTTCTTGATCTATTATATTAATGAGAAAACCGCCTTTTGATGGGCGGTTTTTGTTTGTTGGAAAGGTTTATAAGTCTTCAAAAAATTTTATAAGTCTTCAAATTATTTTATAAGTCTTCAAAAAATTTATACGTCTTCACCATTCATTATAAAGTTGCCGTATCAGCACTCAATCTATCTAGCTTCAAGGACTAGCTTCTCGAGGTCCCTTATCTTAGCGCTTCCGTAGTAGTAGCTTATGTGTTGGTCATGTCTGAAAGACTGTTTCAGTACCCAACCTGTCTAGCTTCAATGACCAGCCCCTCGAGGTCACATTTTCTCCTTCCTAGGATACAAAGAGCGTATCCGTTGTCAGGAGCTAATGTGCTTGTCGGGGCTAAACGGGTCATTTCAGCCTTCAATTTCATTTGACAGAAAATTATTATAAATGATAAGCTAAACTCAGATAACATCACACAATATTTAGTTAACGGTTCAAAAACGTCATATTTTTTTAATCTCAAATGTAATCGCTTACATATAATAAAGGGAGATGAAAAGGAATGATCCTCCATCCACAAGTGGAATGTATGAGTCGTGATGAAAAAGAAGAGCTGCAGCTGCATCGCTTGAAACAGACGGTGCACAACGTTTACGGTAATGTCCCTTTTTACAAAAATGCATTTGACGAAAAAGAAATACATCCCTCATCGATTGAAACATTAGAAGATCTTCAAAAACTTCCTTTTACCGTAAAGAAAGACCTTCGTGACCACTATCCTTTTGGATTGTTCGCGGTACCGCAAGACCATCTTGTCCGTCTTCACGCATCATCCGGAACGAGCGGGAAGCCGACAGTAGTTGGCTATACAGAAGGGGATATCGACCGATGGAGTAACATGGTGGCGCGTTCTATCGCAATTGCGGGAGGTGAGCCAGGAAATGTGCTTCATAACGCATATGGATATGGGCTTTTTACAGGCGGGCTCGGACTTCATAACGGTTCGGAGCGACTCGGTATGATTACTGTTCCCGTATCAGGCGGGAATACGGAGCGTCAGATTCTTTTAATCGAGGACTTCAAACCACAGGTGATTTGCGGTACACCTTCTTATATCTTAACAATCGCTGAAAAGATGGAGGAGCTTGGAAAAGATCCGAAAGCTACGTCATTAAAATATGGCATCTTTGGAGCGGAACCTTGGTCTGAAGAGATGCGAACAACGCTCGAAGAGAAATTAGATATAAAAGCGATGGACATTTACGGATTGAGCGAAGTGATGGGGCCAGGTGTTGCGATGGAGTGTCACGAGGCGCAAAATGGACTGCATATTATGGATGACCATTTTATCGCGGAAATCATTAATCCAGAAACACTCGAACCGATGCCGGATGGGCAGTATGGGGAACTTGTTTTTACCAGTCTAACGAAGGAAGCTTTTCCGATCATCCGGTATCGTACAGGGGATATTGCTTCTATTGATCGCACCCCTTGCAGCTGTGGTAGAACTTCTATACGAATGAGCCGTGTTAAAGGGCGAATCGATGACATGATTATCGTTCGTGGAGTCAATGTGTTTCCGTCTGAGATCGAGAACTGCCTTCTTTCCATAGAAGATATCGTTCCTCACTATCAAGTGCACATTTTAACGGAAGGGTTAAAAGAGCATATAGAACTTCATGTGGAGATGACGGAACAACTTTATGCGGTGACAAATGGGGATGAGGATCATGAAGCTACGCATTTACTCAAGCACACAATCACAAAGAAAATTAAGGATACTTGTCTTGTTTCAATGAACATAAAGGTTTATCCGCCTAAAGGCATTCCGCGTTCTGAGGGCAAGGCGATCAGGGTGGTTAGGCAAACGCAGAAAAAAATGGGTGTTTAACTATTGTTAAATCGTATGACGATAAATTATAATTACGGTAAATAAACGTAATATAATAGGAGGAGAATAGCATGACAGTTGGTATGAGTTTTAATCAGCTAAGTGAAGAAGAGAAAATGACACATTTTCTTGATCGTATAAATGCCGGCGAAAAGATCGAACCTGATGACTGGATGCCAGAAGATTACCGCTTGCAGCTGATCAGATTGATTTCCATGCATGGCATTTCAGAAATTATGGGAGCGCTTCCAGAGAAAGAGTGGGTACCGAAAGCACCTTCTCTTCACCGAAAGCTTGCGATCATGGCAAAAGTTCAGGATGAGATGGGGCACGGACAGCTACTCCTTCGTGTAGCAGAAGACTTGATGGCGCCGCTTGGCAAGACACGCCATGACATCATGGAAGATCTTTTTTCTGGAAAATTAAAGTTCCACAACGTTTTTCACATGGACGCACCAACATGGGGAGATGCGGGAATCATTGCGTGGCTCGTTGATGGGGCTGCGATCATTTCTCAAAGCATGATGCTTGATTCTTCATATGGACCGTACGCTCGAGCGTTAAAGCGTATCTGCGCAGAAGAAGTATTCCATGCACAGCACGGCGAGAGCATTATTTTAGCGATGGCTGAAGGAACTACAGAACAGCGAGAAATGCTGCAGGATGCACTAAACCGCTGGTGGGAAGCACTAATTATGTTCTTCGGACCAAAGTCTGCTAAAGAAACAGGCAACTCGAATGCGGATAAGAACATCATGTATAAAATCCGTACAAAAACAAACGAAGACCTGAGACAAGAATTCTTTACAAAATACATTCCGCGGATCTGGTCTCTTGGACTTACGATTCCAGATGACACAATTCGTTTTGATGAAGACAGCCAAATGTGGATCTATAAGGATGCTGACTGGAGCAAGTTTAAGCAGATCGTTTCCGGGAACGGTCCACAATCACAGAATCGCTTAGACCTTCGCCGACGCTCATACAAAAACAACGAGTGGGTCCGCGCTGCATTAGCTGCGAAAAAGGCGATCTAACAGCGGAAGGGAGAGACAACCAACGTGAACGAACCGAAAAATGAGTTTTACAACGTTTATGAAGTATTCAGCAAAAAAACAGATAAATCTCCGTTTCAGCATAGCTTCAGCCTTTTAGCACCGAACGCAGACATGGCGCTCATCATGGCTAAAGAAAATTTTTTCAGAAGAGAAACGGTTGCTGACATTTGGGTTGTAAAAGAGAGAACATCCGAGGACTTAACCAGGACGAGAGAGATGCTGAAGCGCCTCGATAAACAATATAGGGAAACCAAAGGATACGGATATTTAAAGAAAAAATGGCGTGACTACAACCAGGAGCAGTTTACCGAACAGCACATCCTTGGCGGAAGGGGAGACAATTCATGACACAGGAAATGTTAAAACCACAAGAGAAGAAAGCGTTGATCGAGCTCCTTTATCAGCTCGCAGACGATGATTTTCTTCTTTCGTTCCGCGGATCAGAGTGGTTGGGTCTTGCACCGCATATTGAAGAGGATGTAGCGTTCTCATCGATCTCACAAGACATGATGGGGCATGCAAACCTGTACTATAACTTGCTCGAAGACCTTGGAGAAGGAGAAGCAGACAGAATTGCTCACCTCCGATCCCCTGATCAGTTCCGAAACGCCATCATTTTAGAAGAAGTGAACGGACCAGGCACATATTTAAAAGAACCAGATTACGACTGGGCGTTTACCGTTGTACGCAACTACTTTTACGCCGTTCACAAGCATATTCGTTTAGACTCACTGCGCCACTCGTCTTATGAGCCTTTGGCAGAAGCTGCGCGCAAGATCATGACAGAGCAATACTATCACCTCATGCATTGGGAGATTTGGTTCAAACAGCTGATGACCAGCACGGATGAGGCAATCGAGCGAATGACCGCAGCAGTTCAAAAAGTTTGGAAAGACTTTGGCGGCGTGCTTACGCTCGGACCATACTACGAAGATATCGTGAAAGCGAACTTTATCGATGACGAAAACGTTATGAAAAAGAGATGGAACAACAAGATTGAAGCCGTCCTAAAAGAAGTTGGAGCCGACTATCCAGGTGAACCACGTATGGAAAGAGGCAACGGCCGAAACGGTGTGCACACCGACGACTTGAAGGAAGCGATTTCAACGCTTTCAGAAGTTTACGCTACAAACCCTGCAACTGGCTGGTAAGACGATTTAGAAAGGAGATGAACCACGTGTCCGAATTAAAAAGCAGCATGACCGAAAGTGTGATGGACGCGCTTGGGAAAGTGAAAGATCCTGAAATCGCCTCCGTCAGTATATTAGATCTTGGCATGGTGCACGAAGTTGACGTGACAGATGGTCAGGTGAGAGTTTCCGTACTACCTACGTTCTCTGGATGCCCAGCACTGCACATCATCGAGCGAGATATAAAAAAAGCGATTGAAGAAGTAGAAGGAATTACTTCATCAGAAGTGAAATTTGTATTTACACCATCGTGGACAACAGACCGTATTACACCTGAAGGACGCGAGAGATTAAAAGAATTTGGGATCTCACCTCCACCGGCAAACCATGTAATGGGTGAACCATGGGAGATTGATTGCCCGTATTGCGGATCGACGTATGTAACGATGGAAAACATCTTTGGACCAACAGCATGTAGAAGCATTCTGTATTGCAAGTCATGCAAGAACCCGTTCGAAGCGATGAAACCTGTCGCTGATATGGGATAGTAAGAGATTATGAGTTTAAAAATAGGGAGGAAACACACATGGTAAAACTAATCGCACTTTACAAAACACCTGAAAACTTGGAGCAGTTCGACGAGCACTATTTTGGACATCATACAGAAATTACGAAGAAGATTCCTGGACTTCGCAAAATGGAAGTAACGAAAATCGTAGGTTCACCGATGGGGAAAAGTGACTATCACATTCTTTGTGAAATGTACTATGACGATCATGATGCGTTAAAAGCGGCGATGAAGTCTGATGAAGGTAAAGCTTCTGGTAAAGACTTAATGAGCTTTGCGGCTGAACTCGTAACGCTTATGATCGGTGAGGAAATCAATGAGTAATTACGAAACAATTACAACCTCTGTTGAAGATGGGATTGCCTTGATTCAATTAAACCGGCCGCGTGTTTTAAACGCAATCAACCGGCCGATGGTTACGGAACTATTAGATGCTTTTGAAAGTTTTGACCGTAATGATGAGGTAAAAGCAATTGTTTTAACAGGCAGCGAGCGTGCTTTTGCAGCAGGTGCCGACATTGATGAAATGAAAGAAGATACAGCCGTTTCTCTTGAACTATTAAATCAGTTTAAAGAATGGGATCGCCTTGCAACCATTAAGAAGCCGATTATCGGTGCTGTCAATGGCTACTGTTTCGGCGGAGGTTTTGAACTGGCGTTATGCGCAGATATTCTGTTTGCTGCAGAAAACGCGCAATTTGGATTTCCAGAGATCAAACTTGGCGTGATGCCTGGTGCTGGTGGAACGGTAAAACTTACAAAGCTGATGGGACAAAAGAAAGCACTGGAGTGGCTATGGCTCGGGGATCCGATGACAGCGGATGAAGCTCTTCAATATGGGGTAATTAACCGCGTCATCGCACCTGAACTTGTCGTGGACGAGGCAAAAAAGTATGCCAAAATCGTAGCGTCAAGAGCACCGTTATCCACCCGATTAATTAAAGAAACCGTCTATAAATCAATCGACTATTCAACATATGAAGGCATGCAGTTCGAACGTAAAAACTTTTATCTATTATTTTCGTCTCAGGATCAAAAAGAAGGCATGAAGGCTTTCGTTGAAAAGCGTCCAGCCGAATTTAAAGGGAAGTAGAGGGGATAACCATGTTTGAAACGATTAGCTACGAAACAAGAGGTAAGACGGCTTGGATCACACTTAACCGTCCGGATAAGTTGAATGCATTTACATCACTTATGCATAAAGAAATGGTATCAGCGATAAAAGAAGCAAACAAAGACAGCAATGTAAGAGCTGTTGTTATAACGGGCGCTGGGCGTGCATTCTGTTCAGGTCAAGACTTAACAGGTTCACCAGAGGGCGCTGATTATGGCGATGTTCTGCGAAAGGGATACAATCCGATGGTGCAAGCACTAGTTGCTATGGAGAAGCCTGTAATCGCAGCCGTGAACGGTGTTGCAGCTGGTGCAGGAATGAGTCTCGCTCTAGCTTGTGACTTCCGTATCGCAAGTGAGAAAGCGAGTTTCATAGAAGCGTTCATTCATGTTGGTCTCGTACCTGACTCTGGAAATCTGTACTTCTTGCCGCGTTTAGTCGGACATGCAAAAGCGATGGAGCTAGCTGTGTTAGGTGAGAAGATTACCGCTCAACAAGCTAAAGAGTTCGGTCTTGTAACGAAAACGGTAAGCGAAGAAGAGTTTATGCTTGAAGTTGAAACGTTCGCTGAGAAACTAGCAAACATGCCAACAAAAGCAATCGGCCTCATCAAACGCTATATGAACAAAAGCTGGGAAAGCGATTTGAACGAAGTGCTTGAATATGAAGCACAAGCGCAAAAGATTGCCGGAGAGTCAGCGGATCATCAAGAAGGTCTGCATGCATTTATAGAAAAGAGAAAACCCGCATTCACAGGAAAATAGACAGCGAGACTAAAGGGAGTGGAGAACATGAGTACAGCAAAGACAGAAGTTAAAGCAGTAAAACGTGATGTATATGAAATGGTAATTGGCGGACAAAGCGTTGGTGGATCTGAGGGAGAATACTTTGTTACATATAATCCTGCAACTGGAGAACCGTTGGCAAAGGTAGCAAAAGCAACAAAAGCAGATGTCGACCGTGCCGTTGAGGCTGCTAGAACTGCTTTTGAAACTGGGAAATGGAAGCGCTCTCCTGTTAACAAGCGTTCTCGTACGATGAACAAGATCGCTAGTATCATGCGTTCTCGTTTCAACGAGCTAGTAGAGCTTGAGATTCTAAACAGCGGAAAATCTCTAAGCGCTGCACAAGGGCAAGTCATGCAAGCAATTGAAGACTTTGAGTTCTATGCGGGTGCAATCGTAAGCCACCGTGGTGCTGTGAACCCGATGCCAGGACCGTTTATGAACTATACGCTAAAAGAGCCTCTAGGTGTTTGTGCACAGATCATCCCTTGGAACTATCCGATGATGATGGCAGCGTGGAAGATTGCGCCAGCAATCGCAACGGGCTGTTCTGTAATTTTAAAACCTGCTAGTTTAACGCCTTTAACAGCGATTGTAATGACTGAGATCTGCCACGAAGCTGGTGTTCCTGAAGGTGTTGTAAACATCATTACAGGTGACGGAGCTACGGTTGGTTCGTATCTTGCTGAGCACGAAGGTGTCGACAAAGTCGCGTTTACTGGTGAAACAGGAACAGGAAAAGACATCATGGCAAAAGCGTCTCAAACGTTAAAACGTGTAACGCTTGAACTTGGCGGAAAATCTCCTAACCTAGTTTTTGCAGATACAGATATCGATGCGGCAGTTGATGGCTCATTATTCGGTATTTTCTATAACACAGGTCAATCTTGTGAAGCGCGTTCTCGCCTTTACATTGAGGAAAGTGTATATGACGCGTTCATGGAAAAGTTCGTTGAAAAAGCGAAGAAGCTTGTGCTAGGCAATCCGCTTGATCAAGGAACGCATGTTGGGGCAATTATCTCTGAGCGTCAGCTTGAAGTGATCGACGGCTACGTGAAATCTGCTGAAGAAGAAGGCGCAACAATTGCTCTTGGCGGAGGACGTGCAAAAGTGGATGGCTTTGAAAACGGACACTGGTATCTTCCTACAATCATTACGGATGTAAACGAAGACATGAAAGTGGTTAAAGAAGAAATCTTTGGACCAGTAGTTGTGGTATCTAAGTTTAAGGACGAAAAAGAAGCGGTAAAACTAGCAAATAATACAGACTTTGGTCTGGCTGCAGCGATCTGGACGAAGGATCACGCGAAAGCAACCCGTGTTGCAGGCATGATTCAAGCTGGAACGATCATGATCAATTCACCGTTCTCTGCATTCCCGGGAACACCTTTCGGCGGCTATAAGCAGTCAGGTTTCGGCCGTGAGCTTTGTATTGAAACGCTAGACCTCTACACAGAAACAAAGAGTGTTGTTTCATACACAGGTTCTCGTCCGTTGAATCCTTTTAATCTGTAATTTAATTTATGTCTAGTTCCGTTAACTTGCTTTGATAGTTCTAGTAACAGAATTTTTTAAAAAAGCGGGCCATCGTGCTCGCTTTTTATACAATGCTCTTATCTTAAGGACCTGTTGCTCAAAGTTCTTTATTTTTGTAGCTTCATTGCTAGTTGATTGGAGTGTAAGGTGCGAGACTCCTGCGGGACAGGCGGGTAGGTGAGACACTTATACGTGAAACGTACGAATGTGGCTCACCGCCTGCCCCGCGGAAAGCGAGCATCCTGAAACGGAAATCAACCACTTTCAAGAGCAGCAAGATTGCAAAAACATTCAAAAACGTTAAACAGTTGTTTAAGAAAGGCAGGAGAGACCATGTTGCAAAATGCAGTAGTCATCGGATCTGGTGTTATGGGAAGAGGAATCGCCTATGTGAGCGCAGTTGGCGGTTTTGACGTTCAGCTTGTTGACGTAAAAGAAGATCAGCTGGAAAATGCAAAGAAAGAAATCGATTCTATTTTTTCAAAAGCGGTATCTCGAGGGAAGCTTTCGCAAAGTGATGCAGAAAGAGCGCAAGAAAGACTATCATACACTGCAAATCTATCAGCAGCTGTAAGCGGTGCTGATCTAGTGATCGAAGCTGTTCCTGAAAACATAGAGATCAAGCGTGCTGTTTTTGAAGAATTAGACCGTTCTGCGCCAGAGCATTGTGTGCTTGCCACAAACACGTCCACGATGAGCCCGACAGAGATCGGATCATTTACGAAGCGTCCTGAAAAAGTAATCGCGATGCATTTCTTTAATCCCGTTCACAGAATGCCTCTTGTTGAAATCGTACGCGGACATGAAACGAACGATGAGACAGTAGAACTAGCGAAGAAAGCTGCTGTAAAAATGGGGAAAGAAACGGTAACGGTGAATGAGTTCCCAGGGTTCGTAACGAGCCGTATCTCTGCAATGATCGGAAACGAAGCTTTCTACATGCTGCAAGAAGGTGTCGGTACACCTGAAGACATCGATAAAGCGATTAAGCTTGGATTGAACTTTCCGATGGGACCCTTTGAGCTTGGCGACTTAGTAGGATTAGATACACGCTTAAACAACCTGAACTATCTTCATAAAACGTTAGGTGAAAAATACCGCCCGGCACCGCTTTTAGTGAAGTATGTAAAAGCAGGAAGGCTTGGCCGCAAATCCGGTAAAGGGGTTTACGATTACACCACGGAAGGCAGCGGGGTGAAGAAGTAATGAAAGAAGTTGTTATTGTTGATGCTGTTCGAACACCGATCGGCCGTTATAAAGGTGCACTGAAAACTGTTCGTCCAGATGATCTTGGTGCAATCGTTATTTCTGCACTTGTTGAGAGAAATCCCGGAGTGCCTGTTCAAGAGATCGAAGAAGTCATCTTCGGTAACGCAAACGGTGCGGGTGAAGACAATCGCAACGTAGCTAGAATGTCTGCATTATTAGCTGGGCTTCCGGTCGAAGTAGGCGGAACAACGATCAACCGTCTATGCGGTTCTAGTATGGACGCTGTTATTTATGCTGCCCGCGCGATTTTAGCTGGTGAAGGAGACATCTTTATAGCGGGTGGAACGGAAAGCATGACGCGTGCACCGCTCGTCATGGGAAAACCAGAAGTAGAGTATCCTCGCGGTGATATGAAAATGTTTGATACTACGATTGGATGGCGCTTCGTAAATCCTCTCATGCATGAAAAATTCGGTACAGATTCTATGCCTGAAACAGCAGAAAACGTAGCGAAGAAGTATGAGATATCACGAGAACAACAAGACAAATTTGCTTATGACTCTCAGCAAAAAGCTAAAAAAGCGATTGAACAAAACCGATTTAAAGAAGAGATTGTTCCTGTAAGATTAGTAGATCGAAAAGGAAACGAAACTTTGATAACAGAAGATGAGCATCCGCGTCCAGAAACATCGCTTGAGAAACTTGGGACGCTTAAACCGTTGTTTAAGGACGGTAGTGTGACAGCAGGTAACGCGTCTGGTGTGAATGATGGAGCTTCAGCATTGCTATTGATGAGTCGTGAAAAAGCTGAAGAATTAGGATTGAAGCCATTAGCTCGCTATGTGTCGTCTGGAGTTGCAGGTCTCGACCCATCTATCATGGGTGTAGGTCCGATCGAAGCTTCACGTAAAGCATTAAAGCGTGCGGGACTCGCAGTGAGTGACCTGGACTTAATCGAACTGAATGAAGCTTTTGCGTCTCAATCGTTAGCTTGCATCAATGAAATGGGATTGGATTACAGTAAAGTAAACGTAAATGGCGGAGCGATCGCGTTTGGCCATCCGCTTGGCGCAAGCGGGGCACGCATTTTAACCACGCTTATTCACGAAATGAAAAAGCAAGGTTCACGATACGGACTTGCGACGATGTGTATCGGAGTAGGGCAGGGAATTGCTTCTGTTGTTGAAGCGATCCACGAATAGGAGGAGCTAAAAGTGAGTGCTATTTTATACGAAGTAAAAGACTTTGTTGCTTATGTGACATTAAATCGTCCTGAAGTATTGAACTGTTTTAACTACGCTACTTTAAAAGAGCTTGAAGAAGTAGTAGAAGACATTCATCATAACAGCGATGTTCGTGTAGTTATTTTTACAGGTGCAGGGGAAAAAGCGTTCAGTGCAGGTGCTGATCTAAAAGAAAGAAGAACGCTCACTGAATCAGAAGTTCGCCGAAACGTGCGTAAGATCCGCGATGTGTTTTCAGCTGTAGAAGCATTGCCGCAGCCGACAATCTGTGCGATCAACGGTCATGCGTTCGGTGGAGGGTTCGAGCTTGCACTTGCGTGTGACCTTCGTGTATCTGTAAGAGAAGCATCTATGGGTTTGACAGAACTTAGCTGGGCAATCATTCCTGGTGCTGGCGGAACACAGCGTCTGCCAAGGCTGATCGGTCAGGCAAAAGCGATGGAACTCATTTTAACAGCGAAAAAGATGATGGCAGAAGAAGCTTTTTCATACGGCATCTTAAACCAGGTTACGTCAAGAGAAGAACTGATGGCGGTTTGTGAAAACTATGCAGGACTGATCATGAAAAACGGACCTGTTGCTGTACAGCAAGCGAAGTATGCCATCAAACACGGAACGGAAGTAGATCTTCAAACAGGACTTGCGATTGAAGCAAAAGCGTATGAAGTGACGATTCCGACAAAAGACCGAATGGAAGCGCTCGTCGCTTTCGGTGAAAAAAGACCACCTGTATTTAAGGGAGAGTAACTTGTTTCTGTCTCTATTGTTCCACTATCATAGAGTATAACTTGTTTGCACGATGATTTTCGACGAGGGTACACGTTTAGGTCGATAGTATAAGCGCAACTAAGACTGATGTGAAAGACTTGATGTCAGCCAAGTTTTCTTTATGGTAGGATTGTACAGACAATAACAGGTACAAATGAGGGTATGAACATGCAGAATAGTTTAAACACACGCTCCATGATCTTTACGCTTTACGGAGATTATATCCGTCATTATGGGAGTGAAATATGGATCGGCAGCCTGATCCGTTTGTTAGAAGAGTTTGGCCACAACGAACAAGCGGTTAGAGCAGCTATCTCGAGAATGAACAAACAAGGCTGGATTGCAGCGAGAAAACAAGGGAATAAGAGTTATTATTATTTAACGGACCGTGGAAAAAAGAGAATGGATGAAGCGGCGAAAAGGATCTTTAACGCTCAGCAGGAACCGTGGAACGGAGAATGGATGATGTTCACGTATACGATTCCGGAAGAGAAAAGAAGCATTCGGGATGAACTTCGGAAAGAGCTTGTCTGGAGCGGCTTCGGTTTGCTTGCGAACAGTTTCTGGATCTCACCGCACCCATCATCTGACCAAATTCAGTCCATGATTGATAAATACGATATTAAAGACTACGTTCATTCATTTACAGCGGTCTACAACGGGCCAAATGAGAATGAAAAGCTCGTTTCAGAGTGCTGGGATCTGAACGATATCAACCAAAAGTACAATGAATTTATTGTCACGTATTCACAAAAATATGTGATTGATAAGAACAAGATCGAAAAAGGTGAGATGACTGACGGCGAATGTTTTGTGGAACGAACAAAACTTGTTCACGAGTATCGCAAGTTTCTTTTTATCGATCCAGGTTTGCCGCAGGAGCTTCTGCATGCTGAATGGCTAGGCGATCACGCTGCTTCGCTCTTCAGTGATTATTACCGTGCACTAGCAGGGCCAGCTAGCCGTTTCTTTGAAAGTATCTATTCAGACGGAAATGCGGTTAAAAAGAATACAAAATATGATGTGCTGAATCACCCGCTCATTCAGGAAAAGTAATTCTAAGATGAACAAAGCACTTTCGCGGGTAGTAAACGAAAGTGCTTTGTTGTTATCATTTTGGGTGCTTACGGATTGTTGAAAAATGGCTTCCTTGATTTGTTGATTGTAGTGGAAGGTGTGAGACTCCTGCGGGACAGGCGGGCAGGTGAGACACTTAAGAGTGAAACGTACGAATGTGGCTCACCGCCTGCCCCGCGGAAAGCGAAGCACCTGGAACGGAGATCAACTACTTTCAGGAGCTGAATTTATTTTTTAAGTTCAGCGGCAAACTGCTTTCCTTTTTCGTAATACGTGTCAATGGTTAGCTGGATGAGCTTCAGATCTTCATCGTTCAATTCACGGATAACTTTACCGGGTGAACCCATTACCATCACACGCGGCGGAATTTTTTACCTGGTGGAATAAGTGTGTTTGCACCGATAAAAGCTTGTTCACCGATTTCGACACCATCGAGGATGGTAGAACCCATGCCAACTAAAGCACCTTTTTTTATCGTACATCCGTGCAGGATCACGTTGTGCCCGATTGATACTTCATCTTCTAAGATAAGCGGGTATCCTTCGTACAAATGAAGGGTGCAGTTATCTTGAACATTCGTTTTTTTACCGATGGAAATGGGCCCTTCATCACCGCGAAGAACAGAGTTAAACCAGATGCTTGAACCTTCGCCAATCGTTACATCACCGATAACGTGGACGCCTGGAGCTATAAAAGCGCTTTCATGAACATCGGGCGTTTTACCATTAAATGTGTATTTCATAATGAGCCTCCCTAATTTCAGGTATATAGGTTCAGTATAACAAAGGTAGGAATGGGAGGTGGAGAATTTGAATCTCATCTGCGAAAAATTAAACATACAATATCCGATTATCCAAGGCGGTATGGGAAATGTTAGCAATGCAGAGCTAGCTTCAGCTATATCAAATGCTGGTGGATTAGGCACGATCGGCGCTGGCACGATGTTACCCCAAGAGGTAGAAAATTTGATTATTGCAACAAAGGGGATGACAGACAAGCCATTTGCTGTTAATGTACCTTTAACCGTTGCATCGAATGTAAAAGAAATCTTAAGACTTCTGATCAAACATAAAGTCGAGGTTGTTTCTCTTTCGGCAGGTAATCCGGCACCTTACATAGCAAAACTAAAGGAACATGGATTGAAAGTCATTTGCGTTGTTGCTTCTGTTTATCATGCGCAAAAAGCAGAGGCTGCAGGGGCAGATATACTTGTAGCTGAAGGCTATGAAGCAGCAGGTCTGAACTCTCCGTATGAGACAACAACGATGGTCCTGCTTCCTCAAGTTTCTCGAAGTGTGTCTATCCCAGTAATTGCTGCTGGTGGTATCGCGGACGGAAGCGGATTGGCTGCAGCCTTCGCGCTGGGGGCACAAGGCGTGCAGATGGGGACCCGTTTTATCGCCACAAAAGAAGCACCTTTTCACGATATTTACAAAACGTCGTTAGTTGAAGCTGATGATACAAAAACGTTAATCGTGGGGCGCTCTACTGGAAAGATCAGAAGAATTTATGATACACCTTATGCTCAAAAGCTGATCCAGCTTGAAAAAAATGGCGTCACACCTGAAGAGTTTTTAACACACACCTCAGAAGACCATCATATTTTAGGAGCTGTAAAAGGGGATATGGAGAACGGTTTTATTAATAGCGGTCAGATCGCAGGGGCAATTAAAGATGTACCGAGCGTGAAAGAACTGCTTGAAACCATGATGAAAGAAGCGGTAGAAACAGTTAGTTTGTTAAACAAACGTTTAATATGAGCTAGTTGTATTTGTAACAGGGGAGGTAGTATTCAATTATGAAACAGCAAGACCAGTGGACGTCGAAGTTAGCCTTTATTTTAGCTGCAGCAGGATCTGCAATCGGACTCGGAGCGATTTGGAAGTTCCCTTATGTAGCCGGTACAAGTGGTGGAGGAGCCTTTTTCCTTATCTTTTTATTGTTTACGTTTTTAGTTGGTTTCCCGCTTTTGATGGCTGAATTTGTAATCGGACGAGGTGCACAAAAAGAAGCGGTTTCCGCTTACCGGACGATCGCTCCAGGTTCTGCTTGGCCATGGTTAGGCAGAATGGGTGTAGCAACTGCATTTATCCTTTTATCATTTTACAGCGTAATTGGTGGATGGATCGTACTTTATCTTAGCAAAAGTTTTTCAAGTGACTTCTTTAACCATGATTTTGGTGCACTTTTTGGAGAGTCGATCTCAAGTCCTTGGCCTGTATTAATCTCTCAATTCGTCTTTATGATGATTACTATTTTTGTTGTAAGCCGCGGGATTAAGAACGGTATTGAAAAAGCGAACCAAATAATGATGCCAGCACTTTTTGTGTTGTTTGCCGTATTAATTATTCGTTCACTAACTCTAGATAACGCGATGGAAGGCGTTAAGTTCTTCTTGTACCCGGACTTCTCAAAAATCGGGGCGGACGACATTCTATTTGCATTAGGACAATCGTTCTTTTCACTTAGTGTCGGTATCTCCGTAATGGTTACGTACAGCTCGTACTTGAGTAAAAAAGAGAGCTTAACAAAATCTGCTACAACAATCGTACTACTAAACGTTTTGATTTCACTATTAGCTGGATTGGCGATCTTCCCAGGGGTGTTCTCATTAGGTCTAGAACCGACAGAAGGTCCTGGATTGTTGTTCGTTGTTCTTCCGGCTGTATTTGATCAGATCGTCTTTGGACAGTTTTTCTTTATTGTATTCTTAGCGTTGTTCTTGTTTGCAACGTTAACTTCAGCGTTCTCCATGCTAGAAATCATTGTGGCATCCATAACAAAAGGCGAGCTAACAAACCGTGCGAAATGGTCATGGATTATCGGTGTGCTTATCTTTGCAGCTGGAGTTCCATCAGCACTTTCGATGGGTGTATTGTCAGATGTAACACTTTTCGGTAAAACGATTTTCGATCTATTAGACTTCTTGGTTAGTAACATCTTGCTGCCGTTAGGAGCACTATTCATCGCATTATTCGTAGGTTACCGATATCCGAAAGAAATGCTGCTCGAAGAATTTAGAGCAGGTTCTTCTGTAACAAAAAGAGGTTTCGCATTATGGCTGATGCTGATTCGTTATATCGTTCCAGTCATCATCGTCATTGTATTCTTTAACACGCTAGGTTTGTTTTAATAGACTATTTTCTAAAATAATGTTGCTTTTGAAGCATTTTGTTCAATTCTCTTCTACGATAAGTTGATTGTAGTGCAAGGTGCGAGACTCCTGCGGGACAGGCGGGCAGGTGAGACACTTAAAAGTGAAACGTTCAAATGTGGCTCACCGCCTGCCCCGCGGAAAGCGAGTACCTGGAACGGAAATCAACTACTTCCAAGGGCAACAAGGTTTAACTAATAAGAAAGACGCAGACCAATTTGGTGCTGCGTCTTTTTCATGCTTATAATAAACTAGTAAAGTAACAAAGCCGTGAAAGGAAGGTTTTATCATGATTAAAGAAAAAATAGCAGTTGTAACAGGTGCGTCTCGCGGGTGTGGCAGAGCAATCGCAGAGAAACTAGGAAAGCTTGGTGCCAAGTTAACCGTAGTTGGTTCCTCAGACGATATTTTTAAAACAGCAGACGAATTAAGTGATAAAGGCTATGAAGTACTAGCTGTTAAAGCAGACGTAACGAAAGAGGAAGATGTAGCTGACCTGTTTAAACAAACGTTTGATAAATATGGACAAGTTGATATTTTAGTAAACAATGCAGGAGTTGGCCAGTTTAAGCTGGCAGAAGAACATTCTTTAGCTGACTTTAAACATATGTTTAACGTTAACGTTCAAGGTGTATTCTTATGTAGTACAGCGGTTGTTCCACACATGAAAGAAAGGAAAGAAGGCACGATCATCACGATCTCATCTGATGTTGGCCGCAGAACGATTGCGAATGGCTCTGTTTATACTGCGACAAAATATGCTGTTCAAGGATTTTCAGGTTCTCTTGCTCAAGAGCTTCGGGAATTTGGCGTTCGAGTTGGTACAGTGAATCCTGGTGCCATTGACACGTATTTTGCCGACTCCGAGCCTGGTCTTGATTTTAAAGAAGACTGGCTGAAAGTGGATGATATTGCAGAGGCTGTAGCCTACATGGCAAGCGCGCCAAAACACATGGTCGTTGATGAAATCATGCTTCACCCTCTTTCTCAGGAATATCCGAACGTTTAATACAAGGAGGCTATTTTGATGAATCTCAATCAAGAACTGGTATCGGTTAAAAGTTCAGAGTCTGTTGTCCTTCATGATTTGTTTGGAGATGATAAAACGTTCGTTGTGTTAGTCAGACACCTCGGCTGACCGTACTATCAGGAGTTCCTTGCGCAGTTGCGCAAGTCATATGAGGAATTTGATAGATTGTCGGTAAAAGTAGTAGTTGTTTCACCGGCCGATCGTGAGCAGATTCAAGAGTTCTTGGATGTACATGGTCATTTTCCGTTTAAAATTTACGGCGATCCTGAACTGAACGTGTACCATGAGATGGGGAACCACCACATGACGACAGTGAAAAGCATGCTGTCTGTAGGTGCGGATCTATTAAAAGGTGAAGTCAAAATAAGCGACATTGTGCCTAAAGATAAGAAGGAAAGAAAGCATTTCTTAAGTACTGTTAAAAATCAGGATGTGAACATTCAAGGAAGTTCATGGGTGTTTGATCGGAATAGAGAAATTTTGTGGAAACACATAGATGATTCTCCTGAAGATCATGCGAAAGTGGACGAAGTATTGGAGCAATTGCGGAAACGATAAGAATAAAGCTGATACGGCTTGTCCCACAAGTTTTTAGGGTCCGCTGTATCAGCTTTTTATGTAATATGGGAAGATGATTATACCTTACTCATTTTACTAGGCCTGCGGTTTGCCTCAGACTTGATCCACGACCGTATACCTCTACCAGAAAACGGCTCATCATCGAATCGAGGGATGATGTGAAAATGCGCATGCGGAATACTTTGGCCGCCGACTGGATTGACGTTCCAGCCCGTGCTGTAACCATCTGGCCTAAACTCCAAATCCAATAGCTTCTTCGCTTTCTGCATCAATTCGTATGTATCTGTCCACTCTTTTTCACTGAAATCAAATACAGTTTCTTTATGGGCTTTCGGAATAATTAATCCTGCGCCTTCTAAAATGTCCTGTGCTTTTGGACTTTGCAGAAAGTAGCAGCTATCATTCTCTAACACTATTTTTTGCTCAGGAAAACTCATCGGATTACAGAACAAACACTCATTCATTAGTATAAACACCTCCAACACCCATTTTTGCACATTTTTCATATTTCTTACAAATGGAACAATTCAGGCGATTCGTTGACCGACTATCACACAAAATGATATGATTACGTTAAGAAAACGTTATATAAATTAGATGAAAGATATGAGGTGTGTGCATGAAACCAGGCATGGAGGTAGGTCAAACAGCTACCATCACAGCTACCGTTACACCCGATATGTTTGCTCAATTTGAAGGGAAGCTGGTTCACCCGGCATATTCGACTGTCAGCATGGTTTACCATATGGAGTGGGCAGCTCGACAGATCATATTGCCATATCTTGAAGATCATGAAGAAGGAATCGGCGGGGGGATAGCGGCCAAACATATGGCACCGACTCCAGAAGGCGCTGAACTTACCGTTACAGCCACATTAAGAGAAGTAAACGGGAAAGCTGTCATCTGTGATGTAACCGTCTATAACGGAAAAGCGATTGCGGGTGAAGGTGAAGTTACGCAGTATATCTTACCAAGAGCGGCGATCGCACAAAAAATTGAAGAGATGAAAATATAATATTTTTTGCGTTCTAATGAAAGCGCTTACACTTTAAAGCAGCAAAGTAAAAAAGAAACAAAGTAAGAAGAGATATACTAGGGGGATTTTCGCATGTTTGAAAAAATATCACAGCACGAGCAAGTTGTTTTTTGTAACGATCCATCGACAGGTCTCAAGGCAATCATAGCCATACATAACACAACGCTAGGACCTGCTCTTGGCGGATGCAGAATGAGACCGTATGCGTCAGTTGATGAAGCACTCGAAGATGTTCTACGCCTTTCAAAAGGAATGACCTACAAGTGTGCAGGAGCCGACGTGGATTTTGGAGGCGGAAAATCAGTCATTATTGGAGATCCCACTTCTGATAAATCACCAGAGTTGTTCCGTGCTTTCGGTCAGTTTGTCGATTCGTTAAACGGCAGATTCTACACAGGAACGGACATGGGTACGACGCCTGATGATTTTGTTCATGCGTTAAAAGAAACAAACTGTATTGTCGGAGTTCCAGAAGCATATGGCGGAAGCGGTGACTCTTCTGTTCCAACGGCTCAAGGCGTCATCTATGGGCTTCAAGCAACAATCCAAACGCTTGAAGGCACGGACGAATTAGCAGGCAAAGCTTACTCCATTCAAGGGTTGGGAAAAGTAGGATTTAAAGTTGCAGAACAACTATTAGCAGCAGGCGCACAGATTTACGTAACCGACATTAACGAAAAAGCGTTAAAGCTTATTCAAGAGCGGGCAGAATTGCTGCCAGGTAATGTGGAAGTTGTAGAAGGAAGCGACATTTATGGAGTAGATGCAGATATCTTTATTCCATGCGCACTTGGCGGAATCATCAACGACGAGACGATTGACAAGTTAAAAGTAAAAGCAATTGTAGGAAGCGCAAACAATCAGCTTCTTGAAGACAAACACGGACTCTACCTCCAGCAGCAAGGCATTCTTTACGGACCAGACTATATTGTAAACGCAGGCGGCTTAATTCAGGTAGCTGATGAGCTGTATGGGCCAAACAAAGCCCGAGTCTTAACAAAAACGAGAGCGATTTATGACAGCTTGATCCAGATTTATAGTGAGAGCACGAAGAACCAGATTTCAACGATGGAAGCTGCAAACCTTTTCTGTGAAGAGAAGCTTGCTGCTCGAACAAAACGCAACAGCTTTTTTGCCCATAACAGAAGACCAAAATGGCAAGTTCGAAACTAAGGAGGGACTTTAATCCATGGAAAAGTTATTTCCGAAATTGCAGATCATTAATGAGAACGGCGAGTGGAATGATGAAACATACCGCGGTGAGATCACAGAGGAACTGACAAAAGAACTTTATACGAAGATGCTTCGTTCCAGACTTTTTGACCGCAAGGGGTAAACCTTCAGCGTCAAGGAAGGATTGGTACGTACGTTCCTTTTGAAGGACAGGAAGCTTCTCAGATCGGGAGCGCCATGGCGATGGGTGAGGGTGACTGGATGTTCCCGACCTATCGTGATCATGCGGCTACGATGACATTCGGACATTCACTAAAGACGCTTTTCCTTTATTGGAAAGGACGTCAAGAAGGGTGTATCCCCCAGAAGGAAAGAACATATTTCCTCCAGCCGTTCCGATTGCATCACAGCTTCTGCATGCAACGGGCGCAGCTTGGGCTGAAAAACTAAAAGGAACAGACCGCGCTTCCATCGTTTACTTTGGGGACGGTGCAACTTCTGAAGGAGATTTTCACGAAGGATTGAACTTTGCAAGCGTGTTTAATGCACCTGTTATCTTCTTTAACCAAAACAATGGATTCGCGATTTCGGTTCCGATTGAAAAGCAGATGAAAAGTAAAACGATCGCTCAAAAAGCGGTAGCTTATGAGATGGAAGGCGTTCGATTAGACGGAAATGATGTGTTTGCGGTCTACTTCCACACGCGTACAGCAGTTGAACGAGCAAGAAAAGGAGAAGGGCCAACATTAATTGAGGCAGTAACATGGCGTTACGGTGCTCATACAACGGCTGATGATCCTTCTAAATATAGAAACCAAGAAGAGTCAACAAGTAGACGCGAAACAACAGACCCTATTCTTAGACTAGAGCGTTTTATGAAAAATGAAAACATGTGGGATGAGAAATGGGCAGCAGATCTCCAAGAATCACTAACAGCTGAAATCGAAGCAGCGGTAAAAGAGATGGAAGAGGCACCAGCACCACATTATAACGATGTGTTTGATCATGTGTTTGCGGAAAATCCATGGCCGATTGAAAGCCAAAAAGAAGCATACGCTCATTCAAGAGGTGATCGCTAATGACAACGGCAGTTGATACGAAAAAATTAACGATGGTTCAAGCCGTAACAGACGGCATGAGAGTAATGATGAAAGAGCAGGAGAACGTGATTGTACTTGGTGAAGACGTTGGTCAGAACGGCGGCGTGTTCCGTGCAACGGATGGTCTTGTTGCTGAATTTGGTGAAAAGCGCGTCATTGATACACCGCTTGCCGAGTCTGGCATTATCGGCACATCTATCGGTCTTGCGATGAACGGCTTTAAACCAATCGCTGAAATGCAATTCCTTGGATTCATCTATCCAGCGTTTAACCAAATCATGACACACGCTTCGAGAATTCGTGCGAGAACGCTTGGGCATTTTACCGTGCCCATGGTAATTCGAGCGCCGTTTGGAGCAGGCGTGCGTGCACCTGAAATCCACTCAGATTCCGTAGAAGCTCTTTTTACTGGAATGCCTGGGATGAAAGTTGTTGTGCCGTCCAATCCATATGATGCAAAAGGCATGCTGATTTCAGCGATTGAAGAT
The DNA here is from genome assembly GCF_055814265.1 of Fictibacillus sp. EA-CB0309. Lineage (NCBI taxonomy): Bacteria > Bacillati > Bacillota > Bacilli > Caryophanales > Fictibacillaceae > Fictibacillus > Fictibacillus sp. EA-CB0309. Next base: position 3,462,255 of record NZ_CP169271.1, on the reverse strand, counting down.
CCAGATCCCGTTTTATTCTTAGAGCCGATGCGCTGTTACAGAAGTACAAAGATGGATGTTCCTGATGGCAAGTACAATGTTCCACTTGGAAAAGCGGCTCGTCTTCAAGAAGGAGAAGACGTAACAATCTTTGCATACGGCGCTATGATGGATGTCGTCATGAAAGCAGCGAAGACGGCAGAAGAAAAAGGCATCAAGTGTGACGTAATTGATCTGCGTTCTCTTTATCCGCTTGATAAGGAAATGATAGCAGAGAGCGTTCAAAAAACCGGCCGTGCGGTAATCGTTCACGAAGCACCGGGAACGGGCGGACTTGGCGAAACGATCATGTCGCTTATCAACGATACATCGTTCCTTTATATGAAAGCACCTGTTGAGCGCGTAACAGGGTTCGATACACCAGTACCGATGTTTGCACTGGAAGATCACTATCTGCCGAGCGCAGAACGTGTTGTGCAGGCGATTGAAAAAGTAACGCAATTTTAGGAGGTGAGTTCAGTGGTAGAAGTTAAATTGCATGATATCGGTGAAGGTATGCATGAAGGAGAAGTCATTCACTTTTTTGTTAAAGCAGGTGATTCCGTAAAAATCGACCAGCCGCTAGTAGAAGTGCAAACGGATAAAGTGACGGCAGAACTTCCTTCACCTGCAGCCGGAACGATTAAGGACATCAAAGTAAAAGAAGGCGATGTGGTAACAGTCGGATCTGTTATCTTAACGATCGAAGCTGCTTCAACATCTACGGCACCATCTCAAAAAGCAGAAGACACGGTGGACGTTTCAGAACAGCCAGTCGTTGATAAAATCGTCAAAGCTCCAAGCAACACCACATTTGCAGGAGGCATCGCAACACTTAACAAACGTGTTCTTGCAGCTCCTTTCACAAGAAAAATTGCCCGTGAAAACGGTGTGGATATTGAACAGATCATCGGCACAGGACCTGGCGGACGTGTAACAGATCAGGACGTTTATAACTTTATCGATAAGGGCTCATCACCAAAAGCGGAAGAGAAAATAGAAACGGAAGCTCCTGAAAAAGTGAGTTCAACTCCATCATTTACAACACATAATGCGGAAGAGATTCCGTTTAAAGGTCGCAGAAAACAGATCGCAAAGAAAATGGTTCAGTCTCTTGCGACGATTCCACACGTTACCCATTTTGAAGAGATTGACGTGACGGCAGTTATGGATCTGAAGAAGCAGTTAAAAGCGATGGATCCTGATAACAAACGTGGTATGAACGTGTCAGTTGCTGCTTTCTTTGTAAAAGCGATTCAGATTGCACTAAAGGACTTCCCTATTTTTAACGCGAAACTGGACGAAGAGAAAGAAGTGATTCGTCTTGAGAAGAACGTGAACATCGGAATTGCTACCGATTCTGATGAAGGGTTGATTGTTCCTGTTATTTCTCACGTCGAGCAGCGTAATGTACGTGATATCGCAGTGGACATGAAAGACAAGATTACGCGTGCTAAGACAAACAAGTTGAAGGCTTCAGATATGACGGGTGGCACATTTACAATATCTAATGTTGGACCACTTGGCTCAATTGCTGCAACACCAATCATCAATCACCCAGAAGTGGCGCTTATGGCTTTTCATAAAACAAAGAAAACACCAGTCGTTGTTGGCAACGAAATCGTTATCCGCTCGATGATGAACGTATCCATGTCGTTCGATCACCGTGTGGCGGACGGAGCAACGGCTGTAATGTTTACGAATCGTGTAAAAGAACTCATCGAGAATCCATACTTCATGACACTGGAGCTGATATAAATGGTTGTAGGTGATTTTGCAACAAAACGACAGCTTGTTATTATCGGCGGCGGACCTGGCGGATATCATGCTGCGATCCGTGCGGCTCAGCTTGGAATGGAAGTCACGCTGATTGAAAAAGAGAAGCTAGGTGGCGTTTGCCTTCATAAAGGTTGTATTCCTTCTAAGAGTCTGACACAAACAGCGGCTAACTTTTCAACACTTCCTCAATTCAAGCTTATGGGTATTTCGGTTCCAGAGGTGAGTTTTGAGTATAACACGTTCACAAACTACTATTCTTCTGTTGTAGCTGGACTTCAAAAAGGAGTAGAAGCGCTGATTAAAGCGAACAAGATTGAGTATTTAACAGGTACGGCATCCTTTATGTCTAGTGAAAGAATTGGAATCGACTCTGGCCATCATTTTGAAATGTACGAATTCGAGCATGCTCTTATTGCTACAGGAAGTTCGCCGTTATTGCCAGTACAGGCAACTCTATCTAACCGAGTGATGACACCGCACACGTTGTGGGAGTTGAACGAGATTCCAGGAAGTCTTTTAATCTATGGTGAAGACTACTTCTCGTTAGAGGCAGCGATGGCATTTAAACAACTTGGAAGTGATGTCACTTTAGTTGTGCCGGCTGAAGGCTTTGGTTTAGACGCTAGCATCGAAAAAGAATTGCAGCGTGTATTGAAGAAAAACAGAATTAAAGTCTTTAAGAATCATATTTGGGATAGTGCAGAGGAAGCTGTTGATGCTGTTACCGTAACGTTGAAAAAAGACGGTGATGAAAAAGTGTCAGTGGAAGCTTCTCACGTATTGTATGCCGCTGGCTATTCGCCGAATGTGGAAGGACTTGGCCTTGAAGCGATCTCGTTAAAAAGAGACGAGAAAGGGTTTATAATCGTAAACGAACATAGCCAAAGTAGTGCAGGTAACATCTATGCAGCAGGTGACTGTACGATTGGGATGAAGTTAGCGTCAAAAGCGATTAAACAAGGAAAGACAGCAGCTGAACATATGACAGGATTGCACTCGGCGTTCAACTTAAGTTTGGTTCCTTATGTGGTGCATACGAATCCGCCGATTGCGTCAGTCGGGCTGACAGAAGAACAGGCTATTGCTGAAGGATACGAAGTGAAAACCGGACAGTTCTCCATGAGCGGCAACGGGTTTGCTTCTATTCTTGGTCAAAAAGAAGGTTTGTCCAAGATGGTAATGGATGCGAAGAGCGATGTTGTGCTTGGTATTCATATGATGGGAGCTGGCGCCGTCGAAATGATCCAAGCAGGAACGTACGCGCTGGAGATGGTTGCCCGTGAAGAGGATCTTGCTTATCCGGTTTATGCACACCCGGCTTTGAACGAGGCGTGGGTGGAAGCTGTTGAAAACGTGAGCGGGAAAGCAATCCATGTACCGCCAGCTCGTAAAAAAGAGAAAAGTTCTGTTTGATTGATGGGAAAAAACGGTCTTAAAGGCCGTTTTTTTTTGCTAGACTATGTTGAGTTGGGGGTATAAATGGCTCCGTAATTGTAGATAAATGTAAATTCATCATTATTTGAGTAAAATTCGTCAATATATGAGTTGAACTGGTGAAATTATAGCTTAAACTTGGCGAATTAAGTTCAGAAGTATTCTTAATCGTTATGTTAATACCCCACTCCGTATTAGTGGAGACAACTAATTAACTGCAATCCTGCTATTAATAAGGTACCTCTTTACGAATTTACACACAATTATCACTCACATGCCATTTTCTTTTTGGGCTACATATATTAAAATGGCGATAAGATAAAATCCGCTCTTAGCAAGCACGGCGGATATAAAAGAAGTGAGGAATGCTGTTTGAAGAAGTTAGTTTTAACGGGCGGTGGTTCTGCTGGACACGTAACCCCGCATCTAGCATTGATACCTAAATTAGAAAAAATGGGATGGGACCTGCATTATATCGGTTCTGTTGATGGAATAGAGAAAAGTTTGATTCAAGACGGCACGAACGTACCGTATTATGGGATTTCAAGCGGAAAACTGCGTCGCTATTTTGACTTAAAAAATATTAAAGATCCCTTTAAAGTTGCAGCAGGTGTTGCACAAGCTTATTTCAAGCTTGGCAAAATCAAGCCGGATGCTGTTTTCTCAAAAGGCGGTTTCGTAGCTGTTCCAGTGGTGATTGCGGCTTGGATGCGTAAGATTCCTGTGTACATTCATGAATCTGATATTACCCCAGGACTTGCTAATAAAATTTCGTCTAAGTTTGCTTCAAAGATTTTTGTGACGTTTGATGAAGCCAAAAAGCATTTTGCAGCTGGGCAAGCCATTGTAACAGGTTCACCTATTCGGGATGAGCTTTTACAAGGCTCTAAAGAAAGAGGACTATCTTTCTTAGGGTTTAGAAGCCACTTACCAGTATTAACGATCATGGGTGGAAGCTTAGGGGCGCGAAAAATTAATGAAGCGCTTCGTGAAGGACTTCCTGAACTGCTTCGTTCTTATCAAATCGTACACATTTGCGGAAAAGGGAATGTGGATGAAAGCTTGCAAAATACGGAAGGATACCGTCAGTTTGAGTATATTCAAAGTGAACTGCCAGATGTTGTTGCTGCGACAGACTTTGTGATCTCACGCGCTGGATCAAACAGTATCTTTGAATGGCTGACACTCAAGATTCCGATGCTGCTAATTCCGCTTTCAAGAGCGGCGAGCCGCGGAGACCAGATTCTTAACGCTCAATCTTTTGAAAAACAAGGCTATTGCCACGTTTTGTATGAAGAAGAACTAACGAAAGCAACACTGATCTCTTCACTAAAAGACTTGAAGGCCGATCAAGAGAATATGAAGCGAAACATGGAAAGCTTTAAAGCTTCTGATAGTGTGGATCTAATTCTTCGTACGATTACCGGCGAGAAGTAAAAATGAATTGTAGGGGTCTGTCCCGGGACAGACCCCTACAATTTAGACACAATTCATATCATACAAAGACGGAGATGAAAAAAGCGATGATGCCAAGCTCTGCTTTACACAGCGAACAAACACCTGGTCATTGGAAAAAGGGTATTCAAGCTGGATTGCCGATTGCGATCGGTTATATGCCTGTTGCGTTCACATTTGGTTTACTTGCTAAAGCTGCAGGCTTAAGTCTTTTTGAAACGGTAGGAATGAGTATTATTGTATTTGCTGGGGCCTCACAATACATCGCATTATCGATGATAGCTGCGGCGAGTGGTGCAGCAGAGCTGATTCTCACAACTTTTATCATGAATATCAGACATCTCCTGATGAGTGCTTCTCTTAAAGAAAGGGCGGAAGATGACCCCAAATGGTTAAAAGCGATATACGCTTTTTTCATTACGGATGAAACCTTTTCTGTTGCGGCAACTTCACCAGAGAAAAAGATAACAGGAAGCTACTTGCTTGGTCTTGGACTTGTTGCATACAGCTGCTGGGTTGTGTTTTCAGGTGTAGGTTATGTGATGGGGTCAGGACTGCCACAATCCCTGCAAAACAGTATGGGTATAGCACTTTATGCGATGTTTATTGCTCTACTCGTTCCGGCAGCTAAAAAAGCAGGAAGGTTATTGCTCTAGCTGCAAGTGCAGCGGTTTTAAACTGTTTTTTCTCATTGGTGCCAGCTTTAAGCGGTGGCTGGGGCATTATTTTATCAACGCTTATTGCGGCTGTTTCGATTGAGTTTTTCATGAAAGGGGATGAACAGAGTGAGTGATCAATTAATATGGGTATTTATCGGGATGGGAGTCGTAACGTATATTCCGAGAATGCTCCCGCTTATCCTCTTTCACACGAACCATCTTCATCCCAGAGTGCAAGGTATCTTAAAAAATGTACCATTTGCCATATTAGGTGCTCTAATTTTCCCCGGAGTATTAACGATTAATTCAGAATCGTATCTATATGGTTTGATTGGAGCAGCAGCTGCATTTATCGCAGCCTGGTTGAACTTGAATGTTATTCTCGTGGTGTTATCCTCCATCTTAGTTTTGTACGGTTATACGTTTTTGTAGTATATTGTCATAATTTACTTTGTAAATAATTCACCTTATGAATTGATTTGTGAAAAAGACGGGCGTATAATCACAATTAAAAGGAGGAGATACGAAATGCCTCATTTAATTCGATTTTTACTTATAGGAGTATTTTCCGTCTCAGCATTATCTGTTCTGTCTTTCCAAGCAGTTGAAATTTTTCATGCCGTCACGGATATGGTTCAATCATTTATTTATAAAGATTAATTTATTGTAAAATTGGAGAGCTATGTATAGCTCTTTTTTTGTTAATTGATAAGCTTCAAATAATGATTAGCACCCTTTCATTTAGGGGTAAACTTACTAATGGACTAAGCAATAAAGGATGATAAGATGAAATTAATCGCAATTGATATGGATGGAACTTTAGTAAATAGACAGTTAAAAGTCACAAAAGAAAACAGCAAAACGATTTCAAAAGCTGTAGAAGAAGGACATCATGTTGTGATTGCAACAGGAAGATCTTATGATGAAGCTAGACATGCACTAGAGGATGCTGAGCTTCATCTGCCGCTTATTTGTGTTAATGGAGCGGAGATCAGGTCTGCTGATTGGGATATCCTTTCTTCTATCCCTCTAACTTTTGAACAATATGAGGATATTAAAAAGATTTTGGATGAAGAAGATATTTATTTTGAGCTATACACGAGTAAAGGAACGTATACGGACAATCGTGAAAAAGCGTATGAAGTGATGAAAGATATCATCTTAACTTCTAATCCCGAAGCAACGGATGACGATGTTGAGAAAGCTGCCCTCCGCCGTTTCCGTCTGGGGCTAGTGAGTGTAGTGGGAGACTTTGAAAAACTGATGGACGAAAATGATCTAGAAGTATATAAATTTTTAGCATTCTCCAGCGACACAGCAAAACTTCAACGAGCATTTCAGCATTTAAAAGGTGTCAACGAGCTCGCTGTCAGTTCATCTGCGGACAATAACTTAGAAATTACAAACAGTGAAGCGCAAAAGGGGTAGCCCTAAAAAAATACGCTGAATTAAAAGGTATTCCTTTAGAGAATACGATGGCGATCGGCGATAACTTCAATGATGTTTCCATGCTCGAAATTGCAGGTTTTCCAGTAGCGATGGGAAATGCAGTTGATGAGGTTAAAGAAATGGCTGCATTCGTAACAAAAGAAAATGACGAGAGCGGAGTAGCGTTTGCCATACAAAAATTTTTAGAAAAGAAATAGACTTGCAAAAGCTGGTTCGAACATTACGAATCGGCTTTTTTTATATACAATATCTTTACAAGCGATTTACTCTCGTGTAAACGTGCTTTTATACTCCCTTGTTAAAGTGGCATAGTAGTTCACTTACAACAAAGGGAGAGTGCAATATCGTGAAAAAAGCATTTAAGATGGCAGTAGGAGCACTTGCTTTAAGTCTGACTTTCATAGGAGCTGATTTTACTGTGGCTGACGCGAAAGAGAAAGATAAAGAGATTCTTAATGTAGCACACCGAGGAGCTTCTGGCTATGCACCAGAACACACGATTACTTCTTATAAAATGGGAGAAAAAATGCATGGTGATTATATTGAAGTAGACCTTCAGATGACAAAAGATGGCGAATTGATTGCGATGCACGATGAAACCCTTGACCGTACAACAAATGGCACAGGGCAAGTAAAAGATTATACACTGAAAGAGATTAAACAATTGGATGCAGGCAGCTGGTTCAATGAAAAGTATCCTGAGAGAGCAAAAGCTGAGTACGAAGGGCTTCAAGTTCCAACGTTAGAAGAAGTGTTCCAAACGTTTGGAAAGAATGCGAACTATTATATCGAAACAAAGTCACCAGAAGTATATCCGGGTATGGAACAAAAACTCGTAGATGTCGTTAATGAGTATGGCATTAATAAAGATAAGCTTTTGGTACAATCGTTCAGCTCAGAAAGCTTACTAAAGATGAACCAGATTGATCCTTCTGTAAAATTAGTACAGCTTATGGAGTACACGTCTCCAGCCACATTAACAGATGAGGAAGTACAAACCATCAAACAATATGCGATGGGAATCGGACCGAACAGTGATATGATCGATCGAGCATATGTACAACAAGCGGTACAAAACGGACTTGAGATCCACCCATATACAGTAAATGAAAAAGAAGAAATGCAAAAGTTAATTGATTGGGGCGTAACAGGTATGTTCACAAACTTCCCAGATCTTCTGCATGAAGTGAAAAAAGGAAAGTAATAACGTAGAAAGCAGCCGACGATTTGTCAGCTGCTTTTTTGAGTTGCTATTTGTTTCAGCTTTTTCTTAAGGAATGTTGCTTTTTGATCGTTTTTATTTTCTTCTTTGACATGTTGATTGGAGTGCAAGGTGGGAGACTCCTGCGGGACAGGCGGGCAGGTGAGACACTTAAGAGTGAAACGTACGAATGTGGCTCACCGCTTGCCCCGCGGAAAGTGAGCACCTGGAACGGAAATCAACTACTTTCGTAAGCAACAAAGAATACGAAAACTGCCTTGCTTTTATAAAGTAATTTACGATTTAACAGAACCATCTTTTTTCACAAAAAACACTTCGCCGTCATCTTGGAGCTGAGCAAAAAATACTTCCTTCTCATCCTGAAAACCAGCGCTTCTGAGCTGGCTAGTAAACCATTCTTCAGAAAGATTGTATTCTTTAAAAGATTGATCTATTTTTTCTCCGTTCGAGATCAGCATGGCTGGCAGATATTGAGGAGCGTCTGGCGGAAGGTTTAAGTCTTCTTTTGTGACAGAGTCTTTGAGCGGCTTTTTCATAATGCTCAATTGGCCGTTGGGCTCCATGATGGCATATTCTACTTCTGTAAGGTCAAAGACTGAACTGATCCTGAGTAACATTAATAGATCATCCATCGACATCTGCAGCCGTTTAAGCTCTTTTTGCATAAGCTGTCCTTTTTTGATGAGGATGGTTGGCTGGCTCTTTGTCAGTTTTGTGAGCAATGGTGAGCGGCGGTTAAGAAATTCAATACCAAATACGGCTAACGCCCAAAAGGATAGAGATGCTAAACTTTCCCATACGGTGATCTCTTTGTGTACGACCATATCTCCGATGATGTTACCCATCGCAATTCCAGTTGCATAGTTAAAAAACGTCAGTTCACCGAGCTGTTTTTTGCCGAGCAGCCTCATGAGCAAGAGCAAAAAGGCAAAACCTAGAACCGTTCTGTAAATGGTTATTAAGATTCCTTCCAATGTCATCCCTCTTTTTAAACATGCTACTAACAGGATGCCCAAAGAAAAAAGAGGCAAACAAAAGAGAGCGGCCAGGATTAGCCGCTCTAAAACATTACTTACCAAATTGCATACGTATATGAATTAATTTTCTTAACATAAAGAAAGCCAGCACACCACCGATTGTTGCGGATAAGTAGTATCCTATAAGAGAAGGTGAATTGTAACCGCCAAAAATTTCTCCACCAAGCATCCCAAATGCTAAGGCAAAACATAGTACTACACCAAAAGTAAAGAACCTTCTTCCTTTTTCAAAAACAAGTAATCTGCCATTGTTTTCGTTTTTTGTTTTACTGAACAGCCATGTTCCTAAGACTGCAGTTATTATCGTGTAAGCGAAAGGAATAAGAAGCATAACGTAAGGAACTTTGTTCAATGACATAGAATCATCGGATGCGTCCACATAGTATGTGAAATCAATGATAGACATTGGAAGGGTTAAGCTCGTAATTAAATCCTTGAAAGCTTGTGTGCTTTCTAGATTATTAATATTGTATAGAGCTATCCCATGATATTCTAAAAAGGAAATAACTAACATTAGAAATCCAATCGGGAAAAATAGAAAGATCCCACTAAGTAATAATTGAGAGACAAGGTTGGCTGCGATCGTTCCTATAAAAAGGCTGAAAGTAAAAATAGCGATGGAAAAAGGTACTGCGATCAACATAAATTCTATAACAAATGTTGGGTCAACGATCTTTGATAATATCGTAAACTTTATAATTACCATACATAATAATAGGTTTAGAAGCAGACCAGATGTTATGTGAATCACGCCAAACATCCATTTTGATAGAAAGATATCTTTACGTTTAAATGGAAGTGAGAACGTTAGATCAGTGCAATGAGTAGTTCTCTCACTACCAATTAAAAGTGCTGCTAACCCTACGATTAAGAATAGAAATAGGACAATTTCAGCTCCTATAAATTGAAAGTTTAAATAATAATAATCAGGAGCATCTCGATATGGATTGCGTTCTTCCGTTAACATTCGTTGGGCTTTACCAAAAACGAATACGGTAAAAAGAGAAACAATGAAATGTACATGGCCCAAACCGCGGGACTTCCAAGTTTTTGATTTCTCAACCACAATGCTTTATGAAACATGTGATTCACCTCCAAGTGTTGAAATGAAAATGTCTTCAAGTGTCATAGGCAGCTCTTCTACGAATAACGGATTTTCCAGATTCAATTTATCAAGTGTTGCGTCAATGTTTCCATTAATCATCAAAGTATACACACGGCCGGTTTGATTAAGGATTTTGACGTTGTTTAAGTGAGCAATCTTTTCTGGCAGGGAGTGTTTGTAGACGACTTGAACTTTTCGGAACGATGATTTGGCGTCTTCGATGGATGTCGTAGATTCAATTCTTCCTTCTTTAATCATGATTAGCACATCTGCCATCTTTTCGACTTCTTCTAAATGATGGGTAGAAATCAACACGCATAATTGTCTCTCGCTTACTTCTTCTATAATGAATTGCAGAATGTTTCGTTTTACGATCGGGTCGAGTCCGTTTGTAGGTTCATCTAATATGATTAGATCGGCTTTCGTTGAAAAGGAAAGAATCATTAAGAAGAGTGCCTTCATGCCTTTCGAATACGTTCTTAGCTTCTTGTTCTTCGGAAGTTTGAATCGATCTAAAAGAGAGTAAAAATACATCACATCAAAATCTTCGTATATGGCATCATACAGCTTTACAATTTCCTTAACGCTATAACTTTTTAAAATTTCTGTTGAGTCTGGTACATACGTAATTTTTTGTTTGACCTGTGGCTCTTGATGGATATTGGTTTCGTTATATAATACTTCTCCTTGATCAGGATCTAAAATCCCAGCGATAACGCGAAGCAGCGTAGATTTCCCAACACCGTTTCGTCCTACAAGACCTGCTATGGTACCGGGTTCTAGCGTAATATTCACTGAATCTAAAACGATATTGCCCTCTATGGTTTTACTAACATTACTCACTCTCAGCATGGCTGCTTTTCCCTCCAAGCTCTTCTGAATATTTTTCAAGCCATTTTGCTAGCGTTTTATGATCGATGGCTAAATAGGAAGCGTCGATAATGAGCTGTTTAAGCTGTTGTTTAAGTTCCGTTATCTTCTGATCATCTGCTCTTGGTATGATTGAAGTAGATACGAACGTGCCTTTTCCACGCAAAGTTTCAATGATGCCTTGGCGCTCTAACTCTTGATAGGCTTTGCTCACTGTGTTCGGATTGATTAGCAATGTAGCAGATAGTTCTCTTACCGAAGGCAATTTATCTTCTGGCAACAAAATTCCCCTCAATATCAGTTCCTTGATTTGATGGACAACTTGTTCCCAGATGGGAGTATTGCTTCGGGGATCTAAATTTAAAATCATATTATCCCACCTTTATATACTATATGTGTATTACTGTGTATAGTACACTTATAACATACAAGATTAGTAAATTTCTGTCAATGTACTTTTCTTTACTTCTGGAGATGGGTAAAACTACAATAGCAAGGAGGAGGGATGTAACGTGAAACACATCATTGATGAAGCGAAGTTACTCATTTTCGATCTTGACGGAACTCTATATGAGGATACAGATCATTTTGATTATTACTGCCGTTTGCTGCAAAAAAGGGTACCAGATGAAAAGAAGCAAGCCTTTTGGGATACATATGAGAATATGAAAAGTGGTAATCATCCGGTTGCGATCGGAAAAGTTTATGATATTCAAAATGATGCAAGTGTCACGGTTGATCCCATGACGCTTCAAGTTACAAAAGTGACGTCATTTGACGGAAAAGAGTGGTCAGAGGATAAAGTGAAGAATGAGTTCTCTGGTGAACTTATATATGATTTTGAACGGTTGATCGCAATTGGAGATGGCTGGTGGCTTCCGTATGCGACAGCGATGCACTTCGGACTAAAGCAAGCTGATACGTGGGAATGCTACAATGCTACAAAAGAATATATGGTAACAGATCAGTTTCAACTGACGAAAACACCTGGCCTTAAAAAGGCATTAGAACGTTTGAGAAAAGAGAAAAAATTAGTACTTTTAACAAATAGTGAAAAAGAAGATGTTAAACGTTTATTAAAAGAGCTGGAGCTTGAGGGTATATTTCATAGTTTGTATACAGAAGGTGAAAAACCGCTTAAAACAAAAGATAAGATGCAAGCCATTTTAGAAGAATTCGGCATACAGCCTCATGAAGCCGTTTCGATTGGCGATAATTTTATAAACGAAATTGCACCAGCACTGCTCATGGGGTTAAAGGCCATTTATATTCAGCCAAACCGTATCGAAGTAGAGCATGACAACCTCCATATCGTTCCAACACTAACTAATGCTCTGTAAATTTTATGAAGTATTTACTGAAAGCTTGTTCTAATTTGGACAAAACGCCCTACACTTTATAGTAGGTATAAAAGGGGGCGTGGGCTTTGAGGAAATCGTTTGTATTTATAATCGGCTTTGCGATATATGCTGGATTGATGTGGTTTTATCTGTTTCAAGGTGCTGACTCGGCATTGCCTGTTCATTTGAAGGGATCGGCTGCAGATCCAGCTGTATTTATGACAGACCGGGAACTGGAGTTAAGTACAGACTTTTCAAGGATCAAAGATTTTATATACTTCATTTCCGTTCCGCTGGAGTGGTTAATCTACCTGTTTGTCTTAGGGTTTGGACTTTCGAAGTGGTTCCGCAAAGCATCAAGCGGGTTAACGAAGTTTTCTATCGTTCATACAGGAATCTATGTGCTTCTGCTTTCCTTTGCAAGTTGGGTGCTAACGTTCCCGCTGCGCTATTACAGTTTTACAGTTTCAAAAAGTTTCAATATATCCGTGCAATCGTTTCATAGCTGGATGAGAGACGGACTAGTGGATTTCTGGATCAGCTGGGTTTTAACAACAGTGATGGTCGCCGTGATGTACTGGCTCATTAAGAAATACGAGAAAAAATGGTGGCTATATGCTTGGCTGCTATCCATTCCATTTACTGTGTTTATGTACTTCATCCAACCAGTTGTGATTGATCCACTTTATAACAAGTTCTATCCGCTGCAGGATGAAGTGTTAAAAGACAAGATTCTGGATATTGCGGAAAGAGCCGACATTCCTGCAGAGAATGTATATGAAGTGAACATGTCTGAAAAAACAAATGCTCTGAATGCCTATGTGAACGGCATTGGATCCAACCTTCGAATTGTCCTTTGGGACACAACGCTCAATAAGCTTACCGATAACCAAGTATTGTTTGTTATGGCTCATGAGATCGGGCATTATGTGATGAACCATCTTTATTGGAACTTGATATCGTCAATCGTCCTGTCGTTTTTAGGGCTGTGGCTCGGTAATATGATTTACCGAAAATGGATAGAAAAGTATGGAAAGTCATGGGGAGTTAAAGGAGCAGGTGATCTAGCGGCATTGCCTGCATTGCTTTTGATTTTTTCATTGTTGAGTTTTGCTGTGTCTCCTGTAGAAAATGCCGTGTCCCGAAAAGCGGAACGTGATGCAGATTTGTATGCGATTCAGATGACAAACAATCCGAAAGCCGCAGTTGGTGCTTTTCAGGAACTTGCGACAGTCAGTTTAAGCGAAGTGAACCCGCCAAAGATTGTGAAGTGGTTTTTGTATGGCCACCCAACCATGCTTGAGCGCATTCATTTCTTAGATAGCTATAAAACGAGTAATAAGATGGAATAGAAATGAAAACTGGCTCTTCTGAGAGTGGGAAACCACCATTGGGAGCCAGTTTTTTGGTTTATAAATTTTTTTGGCAGCTAAACTCAGGATTTAGAAGCGGTTCAGCGAGGTTTATGCTCGCTCAGATTTATGATAATCCTTATAAAGCACGGGCACCTCTAGCACCAAGCCGCCTTCTACTTCACTGCCTGCAGACTTACATTCGGCAGCACGAGCACTTCAACGCGGCGGTTCTTTCCCCGTCCGTCTGCCGTTTTATTATCCGCTTTCGGACGATACTCTCCATAGCCGCTTGCGCTTACTTGATTGGGCTTCAACCCCGGATTCTCTAAGAGGACACGCATAAAGTTAATTCCTCTAAATGCGCTGAGCTCCCAGTTGGATTGAAAGTTAGCCGTTCTGATCGGAACATTGTCCGTATGGCCGGCAATGACGATGTTTCTTGGGGAGTGGTTACGAGCAGATCAGATAGCTTCTTACCAATTTCCCTAGAGCCAGGTTTAACGGTCGCACTTCCCGAATCAAACAAAGCATTGTCTAAAATGGTAATTAATAAACCGTTCTCTGTCAGTTTGGTTTGCAGACTAGAGTTTAGTTTGTTCGTTTGAATATAGGCATTGATCTTTTGTTCTAGCTCTTCTAAAGCTTCCAGTTCTTTTTTTGCTTCTTCAAGCCTTTCTTTTTCTTCCTTAGAGATTACTTCTTTTTGTGCATCAGGTATCGGATTGGAGTCAGGTGTAGGAATAGGTGCCTGTTGTTCCATAACACCTGTACCGCTTGTAAATTCATTTCGGAATGCACTAGCCATCTGCTTAAACTTTTGAGCGTCGATCTCACTCATGGCAAATAGAACAATGAAGAGCGCTAACAAAAGCGTAAGCATGTCGGCATAAGGGATGAGCCATGATTCATCCACATGCTCTTCATGATGCTTTTTCTTTTTAGCCAACAGAACCACCCGCTTTGTATTGATCGCGTTCGCTAGTCGGAATATACGTTAACAGTTTTTCTTCTAAAATTTTAGGTGAAGTTCCATCTTGAATGGATAACAAACCTTCAATCATGATTTCTTTAATCATGACTTCTTTTTTGACTTGCGCTTCAATTTATTGGCGAAAGGATGCCATAACACGTATCCGGAAAAAATCCCGAAAAGCGTTGCGATAAATGCAGCAGAAATGGCTTTACCCAGTGCAGTAATATCAGCCATGTTGCTGAGTGCTGCTACTAATCCTACAACTGCACCTAGAACACCTAGAGTTGGAGCGTATGTACCAGCTTGTGTGAATATGGTGGCGTTGCTTGCGTGACGATCTTCCATCGTTTCAAGGTCTTTCATTAGAACGTCTTTAATAAATTCCGGCGGCTGTCCGTCTACAATCATTTTAATCCCTTGCTGTAAAAATGGATCATCCACTTCTTCAGCTTTTGGTTCTAATGCAAGCAATCCTTCTTTGCGGGCAATTGTAGCCCATTCAATAAAAATCGTGACAAGATCTTTCATATCGATGAGTTTTTGTTCTTGAAATAAAATCTTAAAAAGAGCTGGTATTTTTTTGATTTCGTTCATTGGAAATGCAATAAGAATGGCTGCAGCAGTTCCTGCAAAGATTATCAGCAATGCTGCGGGATTCAACAGAGAAATCGGGCTTACCCCTTTTAATACCATTCCAACCCCAACGGCTACAATGCCTACAATGACCCCAATTAAGCTTGTGCGATCCATAAATGATGTGCCTCACTTTATCTTTAAATTCTGTATCTAAGTTTCTATGCTATATTTTCTTTTATATCGGAAAGTTAAGGGAAACTTAATGATAAAGTATGGAAAATATGTGATCTGAATCGTTTTTTAAAACGTTAGCTATATATATCCATCTTAAAAAAAGACAAGTACTGTCTCATTTTGATATGATAAAAATATTATGTGTGCAGTAAAGGAGACAAGAGATGGGTAGACCTTCTGATTACGAACTATATCAAAAGGTTCAGGAAGAAAATAAAGAAGCCCTTGAAATGCTCTATGATCGATACGAAAAGCTATTGTTTTCTTTTTCATATAAAATGTTGAAACAAAAAGAGTTAGCTGAAGAAGCGGTTCAGGACGTTTTTATGAAACTGTGGCGAAAAAAGGAATCTATTCAGAGGATAAAGGGAAGTTTTCTTCATGGATTTTAACAGTAACAAGAAATGCCTGTATCGACTTAATTCGGAAACAGCAGAAAAATGAAGTTGAGATACTTGAAAAAGATTTAGATTATGAACGTACAGAAAGCATAGAAGAGACTGTAACTTGGAACGAAGAAAGAGAAGTTTTGAAGCAGGCAGTTTCCACCTTAACGGAGGAACAGCAAGATATCGTGGATATGTTCTACTTTAAAGGATACTCTCAATCAGATATTGCGGAACGGAAAAATCTTCCGCTAGGAACGGTAAAAGGCAGGATACGATTAGCACTGAAACACTTAAAAAAGATTTATGCCGAGAGGGGGATAAATATGGAACAGAAAATGTGCGATAATCTGCTCGATTATTATAACGGAATATTAGAAGGTGAAGAGAAGGAAGCATTTGAACGCCACTTAAAAGAATGCAGTGCTTGCCAGGAAGAATGGGCAGAATGGCAAGAGCTAACAGCAGATCTTCCATATTTATCAGAAGAGGCAGACCCTCCAGTGGGTATGAAAGAACGTATCTTAGCAAATGTAACGGCAGATCAAGAATCAATGACAAACAAGCCTAAACCAATCATCCAGACTGATGGTGCTTTAACGGAAATCACACCTGCTTATAACAGGAAACCAAAAAAATGGATGACGGGGCTTCTAGCCGCTGGACTTCTTTTATCATTAGGCACGAACGCTTATTTATTTAATGAGAACAACAAAAATGAGCAAGTCATTCAAGAACAGATCAATAAAACATTTAAGACAGTACAACTAGCTTCAGAAGAAACAAAGTCAACCGGTGTCGCTTCAATGGTACAAGAAAATGAGACGATGAAGCTTGTTGTTCATACCCACAACTTAACACAAGTTAAAGGAACTGAAACATATCAAGTTTGGCTGATTGAAGGAGATAAAAAATACAGAGCCGGGACATTTACACCTGACGAAAATGGAAATGGTGCAGTTGTTTTCCCTGTAACGTTTGAAGGTGATCATAAGTGGGATGCGGTTGCGATTTCACATGAACCTACTCCGAACAGCAAGAAACCTAAAGGTACCATTGTAATGGCTTCTAATTTATAAATTCCCGACAAACAACAGCTTAAACATAAGTTGTTGTTTTTTTGTTACGTTACTTTGCAGTTGGTTAAAGAAATCCTCTATAATAAAAAAAGCGAATCAACGTGAAAAGAGGACTGAACAGTGAAGATAAAATCGATTGTGATCATGCTCATATTTGCAGGATTGATCGGTCTTGCTTTTTATTCGGCACAAGAGAAAAAGGAAGAGCCCGAAACAGCGGTAAACACAACGGATGAAGATACAGGGCTTAAACCAGGAAGCAAAGCGCCTGATTTCACATTAAAAACGCTGGATGGAAAACAAATTCAATTAAAGGAATACCGCGGTAAAAAGGTGATCTTAAACTTTTGGGCAACTTGGTGTCCTCCTTGCAGAGAGGAAATGCCCGAGATGCAAAAGTATTATAGCGATTACAAAGATAAGAACGTAGAAATTCTAGCAGTAAATCTGACGTATGCAGAAACAAAAAAAGAAAAAATTGGCGAATTTGTCGAGAAATATAATCTTTCTTTTCCGATCCCGCTTGATGATAAAAATACGATAGGTAAACAATTTAGAGCTGTTTCTATTCCGAGTAGCTATTTTATAGACGAAGATGGAATCATTACAAACTTCCATATAGGTCCAATGGATTATGAATTTATGAATGCGGAAATAAGCAAGATGAATAGGTAAGTATTGTTTTAAAGCCTTTGTACAAATTTCACAAAGGTTTTTTATATTGTTTTTTATTTCATTTCATAACCTTTTACTTAAGAAAATAATCCGAAAGACCTGCATCAGCATATTGAAAAAATGGGAAAGTTGACCAATAGGGAAAAGTATCATTTTGTCGAAATAAAAATATTAACGTAAATAAGGATAGGTCGGTTAAGTGATATACAGCCCAAGCAACAGATTTTGATTCTGTAAGAAAAAAGGGGACTACTTAATGAACAAGCAATATGAAGAATTTGAAATAAAACGTATTGCCGATTTTCACAACACACTTTCCCATTGCCCGATCCATCTTTTTGGACTGAAAAGAGATGGTGAAGGTGACTATAAGTTTACATATTCTGCGGGATCCATGCTTGATGGACTTGGAGTTTCGGTAAAACCATTGCCAGGAACCAGCTTACAAGGACTTTATTCTAAGGAATTGATCGCTGAATGGACAGATCAATTGGAAAGCGCTTTTTCAGGTAAGACAGAAACCGCAGATATTAATTTAGGTGTACGATCAATACGTACAACCTTATACCCGGTTTTAGGAAAAAATCACGATGTACAGGAAGTTGTGGGTACATCCTATATGACATCAACTACTGATGCAGAGATCACGCAGGACCAAAATATGAGAAAGTTTAAACAGTTGTTTAATCATGCGCTAGAAGCAATCGTATTGTGCAGATCGAATATGGAAATCGCGGAAGTGAATGATCGTGCATGTGAGCTTCTGCAGCTTTCTAAAGAAGAACTCATCGGAAGAAGTGCTGAAGAATTCTTTGTGAGAAATGGTAGAGCAGTAATTAGAAGTAAATGGGAAGAAGTATTGCATGGAAAAAAGATAACAGGAGAGTTTCGCTATCGAACACCCGATGGTTTAGTGAAAGAAATTGAATACTCCTGTCAAAAAGATATAGTTGATCATCTGCATGTTACCATTTTAAAAGACGTAACGGACCAAAAGTTAACAGAACAAAAATTATTAAAAGCTGAAGCGTTAAATGTTGTAGGGGAACTCGCTGCTGGAGTAGCACATGAAATTCGCAACCCTTTAACATCGTTGAAAGGGTTTGTTCAGCTTATACAAAATCAAACCGATGATTTTAACCAATATTTATCGATAATCTTGTCCGAAGTGGATCGGATTGAGCATATCATTAAAGAATTTCTAGTCCTTTCAAAGAGCAATTCCCAAAATTTCAAGATGGCCTGTATTACCGATATTATTAAAGATACAGTGGATTTACTAAACACACAGGCTATTATGAAAAATATTGAAATCAAAACAGACCTTGAGGACCAGATGCCACTTGTTTTCTGTGATCCTATGCAGCTTAAACAAGTGTTTATTAATTTTGTGAAAAACGCGATTGAAGCATCTTCCGTAGGGGATTGTGTGAATGTAACGATGAGTTTGTGTGATGAGAAGAAAAACATTCAAATTCAAGTAAGGGACTATGGATGTGGAATGGATGAAGTGGTTTTAAAAAAGATTGGAAAGCCATTTTTTACAACAAAAGAAGAGGGTACGGGTCTTGGAATGATGGTAAGTACCAATATAATTAAGCATCATAACGGAAAACTTGATGTGAAAAGTAAGAAGGGAAGGGCACAACCTTTATTATTACGATACCTGTTAAGTAAGAATACTTTATAAAAAGCTCTTCTTAAGATAGTTACTTTTGGGTTATTTTTGTTTTGCCTTCGCCTTCATTGAAAGGTTGATTGGAAAGCAAGGTGCGTGTCAACCACATGAAATTTTTCTCGCAAGGCATGCGACGAGGAAACTCACAGCGGTAGCATTTACTTGTAGACGCAGGAGCAAGAATCCTTCTTTGAAGCGGTCAGGTGAGACCCTTTAGGGCGCAAAGCGGCAAGGGCTCACCGCCTGCCCGCGGAAAGCGAGCAGCCTGGAGCGGAAATAAACCACTTTCAAGAGCAACAGAGATTGCGAAAACAGCCACAAAAAAAGCTTTCCCAAATCGGGAAAGCTTTTTGTCGTTATTATCCTTTGAACATTTGAACGAACATTTTACCATATTGTCCACCGTCAACTACACCAATACCAACGTTTGTGTAGTCAGACTTAAGGATGTTTTCACGGTGACCTTGAGAGTTCATTAAGCTAGTGTGAGCACCTTCTACAGAAGAATTTCCTGCTAGGTTTTCACCAGCTGTTTTATATTCAACACCAAATTGCTTCAACATATCAAATGGAGAACCGTATTTTGGTGAGTTGTGGTCGAAATAGTTGTTGTCGATCATGTCTTTTGCTTTAACGCGAGCAACTTTTGTTAATTCTGGGTCAGCTTTAAGTGCTGGTAAACCTGCTTTTTCACGCTCTTGGTTTACTAGATCAAGCATTTGTTGCTCTTGTGCAGTAAGTTCTGCACCTGCTTCAGCTTTTGGTGCTTCCTCTGCTGGAGCTTTTGTTTGCTCTTGCTGTGGAGCTGGTGCTGGAGCAGCCTGTTGTTGTGGAGCTGGTGCTGGAGCAGCCTGTTGTTGTGGTGCTGGTGCCGGTGCAGCTTGTTGTTGCTGTTGTGGCTGATTATTATTTAAAGAAGCAAATGGGCATGTAGATGCCGCTTCTGAGATTCCTGCGTTTGCGCCGAATAGGGAAGCGCCTAATACTGATGCTACTACTAATTTTTTCATAAGATGTTTCCCCTCCTAATAATTTATCTTACGTGTACAGGTTTCGGGACTTTTGTAGGAGGGTTGGGGGTCTGGAAGCAACTACCAGTTTAATACACCCACAGCTTGGATACATCTTTTAATGACACGTCAATTAGATAAACATCTGGGTTCGATAGAAGCTCCCATTCTTTAAAGCCAAATGAAGGCTGGTACAAATTAATCATAAGGCTTAGGAGGTTTCCATGAGTAACGATCAAAACAGATTGATATGATTTTGATTGCAGGTCATTAATGAAGGAAGAGATTCTTTCTTTCGCTTCAAACGTAGACTCACCACCAGGAAACTTTAAATGTTCTTCTATATATGTACGTTCTAGATTCGTTCTCCAATTTGGATCATCTTCACTAGAGAGGATTCGCTCAGCTAGACGTTCATCTACCTTAATAGATATTTCATTTAACTCTGCAAATGGTTTAATGGTGTCGACGGCTCTTTTAAAAGGACTCGAGATGACACAATCGAAGTGCTGACCCTCTAAAAAGGCAGCTAATTCTCTAGCTTGCTGCTCACCTTCAGCAGTTAATGGAGCCTGACTTTCCTGACCTTCCGCTTTGCAATGTCGTATGGCGGTAATCTTCATGATTCATCCTTCTTTCTAAGGTATGACTTAAAAGGCTGTTGATTTTAGGTCTCTTAATAATTCCTTCATTGAAGAGTTCATTGAAGTGCAAGGCGCGAGACTCTAGGCTAGGACGAGTGGGCAGTCCGAAAAGTGGAAGTGGCTCACCGCCCGCCTCCCGGAAAGCGAGCACCTGTAACGGAAATCAACAACCTGCAAGTACTTCACTGATACCTAAAACATTATCTTATATAAACAGTTGTTTAATCTTTCGAGACGTTAAACCCAAAACCCTCCCGAATACTATTAATGTTGAAAAGCGAAGGGAGATTGTCATGTATCCGGAATTAAACCATTTTAAGCAAATGAAAAAAGAATACGATATCGATATAGCACGCGCGCAAGAAAAGTGGCAGCAACTACATAAACAAAAAGAATGGTCTTCAAATGAATATGAAGAATTGCTAAACGCTTATGGCGTTAGAAACTCGAAAATCACGATGGAAGATCTGACTGAAGCAAAGAATAAGTATCTTTTGGCTATGGAAAAAGAACGAAACGCCATGGAGCAGCTGGATGATTTAAAAGAAAATCGTGATGACAGATTGTCTGAGTATTTAAAAACGGTCTATTCTTCCCGCGACAGAGAGCTTGACGCAGCAAAGAACAGCATGGAGAAGAAAATTACTCAGCTGGAGCGGTTAAAAGCAGAATATTTGATGATGGTACAGCAGATTCAAGAAATACATGCATACCGTCAATCGGTTGAAAAAGAAACAAATGAAGCCATTACAAGTTATCAGCAATCTTACGAGCCAAAGGAGATTCTACCTTTATATCCAGCTTTGTCCCGTTTAGAAATTCCTCTTTCAGACATTCAATTTGTCTTTCAAAAAGGTGGGCTTCCTGAACACCTAAACAAATATTTTCAGTTTAAAGATGATCAACAACGGTTTCCGAAATAAAAAAAGCCATAATCCTTAAGAAAGGATTATGGTAAAGAAAACCGAACGCATGATGAAGAAATGGGGGTAGGGAATTGCTCTGCCGGCCTCTTGCCAACAGGAGAGATTTTGTATCTCACAATCCTACTATATGTCTTTAGGGTACAAATGGTATGGACAAGTGCCATGGGCATTCATGTATTTTTACATATAATGTAGAAAAAAACTGGATTTATTCTACAGTAAATCATGATTTCACTTGTTCTTTCCATTTTTGCAGCAATCGTTTTTCTTTATCTGAATGCAACCCAGCTCTCCACTCATCAGGTTTTAAATTTCTAGCTTGTGACCATTCTGCTGTATCTTTGATGGTTTCTTCTATAGGACGAAAAACAAGTCCTTTGTTTATCGCCTTAGAGTCATCCGCATAATCTAGCCCTCTATATTCATCACTTGCAATCCAAAGGGGCATTTCCATCCACTCGCCAACCTTTTCTTTTAATAAGAACGATTCAGATACAGGAACAATTCTAGATTTTGCGTGATTCGTTATGCATTTTTTCACAAACTCATTAAAATTGTACCTTCCGCCAACCGCTTGAAAAGTGCCGCACTCTTCATTTTCAGCCATCCGAACTATCCAATTCGCTAAATCACGTACATCAATGAACCGAACTGTAGGTTCTTTCATATCTGGTATTAAGATATCTCCTCCACGAACACCTCGGTCCGGCCAATAGGTAAAACGATCGGTATAATCGTTAGGTCCGACAATTAATCCTGGGCGAATAATTAAAGCCTGTTTCTGAAAGACTTTTATTACTTCTTGTTCACACGCCGCTTTAAGAGCTCCATAATTTGCACCAATTTCAGTTACATCAGGATCAGCAAGGTCAGCTGTCTTTGCTTCTTCCGTAAGATTTCGTACGGATTGATCTTCATAAACAGAAACAGAAGAAACAAAAATGTAGAATTTCGCGTTTTTATGAAGAGTTTCAGCGGTTTTACGAACTTGTTTCGGAAAGTATCCGCATGTATCTACAACAACATCCCAAGAACGCTTCTCAAGTAACGAAAGGTCTGCATCTCTGTCACCAATGATTTCCTCAACTTTTACCTGAGTACCTTTTTCTGCTGTTTTTCCTCTATGAAACAAAGTGACCTCATGGCTGTTTCTTACAAATGATTCAGCTAAATGCTTCCCTAAAAAACGTGTACCGCCAATGATTAATACCTTCATCCTTTCCACCGCCTATTCCATTTTTCTTAAAGCAGGAAGTTTCCACATGATTAAAACATTTACAAGAATTAAAGAGAGTGCACCCCAAGCCATAATCTTATCGATGGTGAATCCGTATGAGATTAACATGGATGTTGCTGCGAGTGATAGAGGGGCGAGCCCCATACTTGCCATAGTGAGCAGACCCATCAAACGGCCAAGCAGTTTTTTATCGACAGAAGACTGTACCGCTGAAATGAGCGGGATATTCGTAGCTGGGAAGGTGATTCCGATAAAAAAGATAGCGAACATACAAGCATAAAGAGAGGAACTTTGACTAAACAAGAAAAAGAAAATATTCATCGTGAAAAGCGAGAGAGTTACCATAAGACCGCGCCTTTTCTTAATGTTTAAAATACCGATGATCACGGAACTGATAAGCATGCCGGCAGCCATTGAGCCTTCAATAAAGCTGAAATCCAGTGCACTTCCGTCGAGCACATTCTTTACGAAGATCGGCAGGCCCATCATTAAAGGACCGACAACGAAAACATTTAGAAAGATCGTACTCAAGAAAAGTGCTTTTAAAAAGGCGGAACTCTTTACCACATCAAGTCCTTCTTTAATGGATTGCCACATGCCAGGCTTTTTTGTACCGGAGCTTTCTGAAGCTGGAACATTGAGCAGGTAAGCAAAAACAGCAGATAGAAGGAGCATGACTGCGGGCACTCCGAATGAAAGAATGTAACCCCCGCTGCTCGCCACAAGTAACCCACCGATCATAGGTCCGAGAATGAGAGAGCTTTGCTGTGTCGTTTGGATGACTGAATTTGCACGTGTTAGCTGGGAATGATCAACGACATTAGGTAATAGAGATCCGTTTGCCGGCCAGACGAATGCATCAAGTGCACCAAAAAATAAACCGAAAATGATAAAAGATAGTAGTGATAGATGGCCTGTTGCGAGCATGATCAACAATCCAACTAATAAAACGGTTCTTAAGAGATTAGAGACGAACAAAATTTTTGTGCGGCTGACCCGATCTGCTAGAACACCACCTATGGCCATAAATAAAATGCGGGGCACGTTTGCAGCAATAAATACGATCCCGAGTGACGCTTCTTTGTCGAGTGTTTTAACGACATACCAGCTTTGTGAGAACTGAAAAATAGCGATGGAAAAAGAAGAACAAATCGTGATTGCCCATATGAATAAAAATGAACGCTGTTTAAAAAGAGAACCTGCTTTACTTTCATTCTGTACCGCCAGTGCTTGTGTCATCTTAATCAAGCTCCTCTTCTGGATATGGTGTTTCTTTTAAAGGGAACGAGAGCATGAAATAATGATAAATCTCACCATCTTCACACTCATTCTTTTTAAACTCTGAGATTAACTCAGAAATTTCTTTCGCTTTTTCATGAAGCTGTTTAACTTGCTCAGGAGACAGTTTCACATGCCTATATCCAAATTTAAGTGGGGAATCGGTATAGGCAAGCACTTCAGGATCGAGTTTACGAATCATCGATTTTGTTTTATCAAGAGAGACTAGAATGTTTTCCTTTAGGGCATCAGAGAGCTCATCTTTTACTGCATGACGTTGATCAGGCAAAATTTCAGCGATTGAAAAAGATTGAGCAACGGGTCTGTAAAACTTTTGTATAATGCCGTTCTTTTCTTCCGTTCTTTCAACCTTTATCAGGCTAACGCGTTCCATTTCTTTTAGATGGTAGTGAATTTTAGGTGCAGGCACTTCTAATGAATCGGAAAGTATTTTACCTGTCTTAGCAACGTCCATGATCTCCCAAAGAATTTTTATACGAAGCGGGTCAGAGATAACCTTTAACTGCTCTACTTCACGTATGTGGTAAATTTCTTGCATGTTCAACACTCCTGAAACGTTCAAATTTATTTGAATGTATCATAATGTAATTTTATGCCAATAGTCAACGCTTTTGCACATTATTTGTAAAAAATAGTTCAAATGTTATGAAAATTCTTGTATAATGTTAGTATAATATTCGCATTTCAACTTAGAGGCTGGAGGTTCATAGTATGGGGAATAAGGATTTGAAATCCTATGTGGAGAGATTGGAAAGAGTACATTATATTGTGTCAAAGCGTTTGCACCCGGAAATTGCTATAGAAAAGGAATTAACGAAAACACAATTCGTACTTTTAAAGACGTTATGCATTAGAAATAAATGGACCGTTTCAAAATTGGCTGATTATATGGGTGTTAAACCAAGTGCGATAACTGTTGGTGCGGATCGTTTGTACAAGCGTGGGTATGTAAGTCGTTACCGAAGTGACCTGGACCGTAGAATTGTGTATTTAGAGATCACGGACGAAGGACACGAAATTTTAAGAGAGGCTGAAAATGAAAGAGTCGATTCAATAAGCAGCTACTTAAATCATTTGTCACCAGAGGAATTAGGTATTTTTATTGATATTTATGAGAAGCTTGCAAGTGAAAATCATACAGAGGTAGATAAGCTCGTTTTCACATCACAAACCAGTTGAGGAACTGGTTTTTTTTTGCGCTTAAAAGTATTTATGCATATTAAATATTTGATATTTATTTAATATCAAAAGAAAGATTCTCTATTATTTTTTCATAGATTTGATTCTATTTGATTTTTTCAACGCATAGGATGTGATAGAAACGCAAACAGAAGTGGAGGGCTATACATGTTTACCCCGCAATTGAATATGAAACGTTTACCTTTATTACTAGCTGGAGCCATGTTATTTATTGTGATCGCCACTAGTTTTATCACATCTTTCGAGCACAAATACAAGTTGAGTTCTTCGACTATGCACAAATGGCTAACGGAATTTTCTGGTGAGGCACTCGTCTATTTCATAGGCTGGGAAAACAGGTATTTCACGCAAGAACTGCCAAAAGAGAGTGAACCACCCGCATTGTCGAGTGTATTGTTTGAACTCACAACAAGCATCAAGCCAGGGGACATCCGAAGTTTACTTGGAAATGAACTACCGGGATTTGCGCTCTACGATTCCACAATCATCGTAGCGGGGGAAGGAACGGATTATACGAACTTAGCGTACGAGTCACCGCCGCCGATGGAGCTGCTTTTAAGTGGTGAAGAAGCGGAAGTTCAAGATATGGAGCGTCTAGAAGATCCTGATCCAACTGATCCACAAAATCCGCCAGGGCAAACGACGAGCGGTAAGAAGATCGCCTACATCTATCATTCGCACAGCTGGGAATCCTTTTGCCTCACTTAAAAGGAGTTACGAATCCAGACCACGCCATTCATTCCAAAGTAAATATTACGATGGTCGGGAAAAAACTAGGCGAGGAATTAGAAGCGAGAGGAATTGGGACAACCGTTGATTTTACCAACATGACGGAACTGTTGAAGAAAAATAATACGGACTATCGAAAAAGTTACCCGATGTCACGTACGCTCGTTCAAAGTGCAATGGCGAGCAATCAGGATATAGATCTCATCTTTGATCTGCATCGGGATTCGCTTAGAGGAAAATCCACAACGACTGAAATCAATGGGAAATCATATGCACGTACCCTGTTTGTAATCGGAACAGCTAATCCTAATTTTGAGAAAAACCAAAAAGCAGCACAGGAAATCAATGCGATTTTAGACAAAAAATATCCAGGATTGAGCCGTGGGGTAATCGGCAAAAACAAAACCACTGGGAACGGCGTCTATAATCAGGACCTATCTGAAAATGCGCTTCTCATAGAATTCGGAGGGGTCGATAACAACATGGATGAGCTATATCGAAGTGCCGAAGCAGTGGCTGATGCAGTTGCAGAGTACTATTGGAAGCAAAATGGAGCGAAAGCTGAATAATGTTGAGTGACTCCAGAGGTGGTGATAACCTTTGGAGTTTTTTATGTGTTTTTTTTTGCGGGAAATTAAAGTGGACAGTAAAAATAGCAGAGTGGACAGTAACTTTACAAAAGTGGACAGTAAATCAGCGAAAGTGGCCAGTAAAACTCAAAAAGTGGACAGTATTTTCGTAAAAGTCGAAAGTAAGTGCATAGAGGAGTTCTGTGCATAGGAGCAGTTTTTTTGTTGATGACGGTAATTTGTCCAATTGACTAGTGGATCTGTCCGATTTGAAGATTAATCTGTCGGATTGGTCACATAATCTGTCCAATCCAGTCAATAATCTGTCCAATCCAGTCAATAATCTGTCCAATTCAGCCAATAATCTGTCCAATTCAAAATTCATCGCCGATTGGCCCCGTAAATTTCCGAAGCGTCTGTATATCAACCCAATGCGTACACAAAAAAACCGTTCGAATGATCGAAACGGTACTAATTTCATAACAGTCATGAAATCTGCAAATCCTAAGAAAAAATGGTATAAAAAGAGAGATGCTCTTGTTTTATTTACAAGGGGAAGGGAATAAAAGAGGTAAAAGAAGATTTGAAAAAGGAGCTAGTGCATGAAACGAATATGGGAATTTTTCCTCACACTATTGTTACTTGTTTGTTTATACATCGTTTTTTTTGCAGAAGGATATGTAGTTATCAAAACAGCATTCGGGCTCCTTTACATTGCAGTAATTTTGTACACGATTTATTCGTTAATGCTTGAAAACAGGACGGCTCAGCACACGCTTTTATGGATTTACGTTTTGATTCTGTTTCCCTTCGTAGGGTATATGTTTTACCTGTATTCCGGGCAACTCTACTTAAAAGGTCATCTGTTTAAATCAAAAAGAAAAAATGACAGGGATGAGTGGATCAGGGTTTCTAAACAAGAAGAGAAACCGGACTTTAGTGATCTGAAAAGGCATCAGCAATGTTTCGCTAAACATGCTCACCATATCACGCTTACTCGATTAAACAGGCGGACGGATACAAAGATTTTACAGAACGGCCAAGAAACATTTCCTGAGATTATTGCACGGTTACAAGAGGCGAAGGAATATATACACATTCAATATTACATCTTTCGCTCCGATCGGCTGGGGAAGGATATTATTGATCTTTTGATTAAAAAAGCAAACGAAGGCGTTAAAGTCAGATTTTTGTATGATGGAATAGGAAGTTTATCCCTGCAGCAGTACGATATAGACCGGATGAAAAAAGCAGGTGTGCTTGTAGAAGCATTTTTGCCTGTGCGTTACGGATTTTTTAACCAAAAACTAAACTTCCGAAATCACCGAAAGATTATCGTAATCGATGGAAAGATAGGTTTTGTTGGCGGATTAAATGTTGGCGTTGAGTATTTAGGTGAAGATCCTGACATCGGATTTTGGCGTGATACGCATATGGTCATGGAAGGGGAAGCTGTTCAAGTTCTGCATGCTATTTTTCTAATGGACTGGGAATATGTTTGTGGTGAGGACTTATTAGAAGATGATCATCTAACGACAGCTTACTCTGCAGAAGGAGACGGGACCGTACACGTTGTAGCGAGTGGACCGGATACGCAGCTTGGGATTATGAGTGATCTTTATTATTCTTTAATCTCTTGTGCGGAAAAATCCATTTGGATCGCGACGCCATATTTTGTTCCGAATGAAGCGATTCGGACAGCTCTTAGGGTGGCTGCCAAAAAAGGCGTTCAAGTCCGCTTGATGGTTCCTGAAATTAACGATGGTTTTTTAACTCAATATGCGACCCGCTCTTATTACCCAGAACTTTTACGTTCAGGAATCGAAATCTATTCGTATAAAAAAGGATTTTTGCATCAAAAGGTAATCATTATTGATGGTGATACAGCATCGATTGGTACGGCAAACATGGATATGAGAAGTTTTCATTTAAATTTTGAAGTCAATGTGTTCCTGCTGAATACCTCTTCCGTCAATGATCTAGTTCGACAGTACGAAGAAGACATGGAAGAATCAACAAAAATACGCCCGGTTGAATTTTATAAAAGAGGGCTTTGGGAAAGAACGAAAGAATCGTTTTCCCGACTGTTCTCAGGCGTTCTATAGGACGGATCGTATCCTTAATACGTGAGTACAGCTGAAACGATAGTGACGAAGAGATTCGACGCCTATCAGGAAACAGTTGTTTTCTCAGAGGCAAGAAGGTCGAGGAAGTGAAGTTTCGAGGAACGGATCGTATCTTAATACGTGAGTACCGCAGAAACGATAGTGACGAAGAGAATCGCCGCCTATCAGAAAACAGAAAACATAGCATAGAAACCTCCTCTATAGAATAGGTTGTACGAGACCATCTATGGAGGGGGATTTTTTTATGGATTGGCTCGAGGCCCTAATATTAGGTATAGTCCAAGGCTTGACCGAATTCTTACCCGTTAGCTCGACAGGGCACTTGCTCTTAGGAAGGCAAGTATTTCAGCTGGAAGAAGCGGGACTGTTTCTTGATAGCATGCTGCATATTGGAACACTGATCGCTGTTATGACGGTGTATGGAAAAGAGATTTTGGAAGTCATAAAGAGACCGTTCAGCAAAATCGGAATCCTGCTCATTGCAGGAACAATTCCTACTGCAATAATCGGACTGGCTTTTAAAGATTTTTTTGAAGAAATTTCTAAAACAGGCATAACCGTCGGGTGGGAGTTTCTGCTTACAGGATTACTATTATGGTGGGCAGATTCATATAAACGGAACGGATACAAAGGAATTGATGACATTACAATACGCGATGCTCTTGTAATCGGAACGTTTCAAGGAGCGGCTATTCTTCCGGCAGTTTCTCGATCGGGTCTCACGATTGCCGCGGCGTTATTTTGTAAAATTGATAAAAAAGCAGCGGCGTATTTTTCATTTTTGCTCTCCATCCCATCGATTGCAGGAGGGGTTGTCCTTCAGTCAAAAGATCTCTTTACAGGCGCACAGCCACCGATTTCTTTCTCAGCGCTTGCAATCGGTACGTTAGCATCAGCAATCTTCGGATATATAGCTGTGAAATGGATGATTAAATTGCTGCAAACCGGTACGTTAAAAGGGTTTGCGATCTATGTCTGGATCGTTGGAATCGTTGTTTTGGTTCTTCAATTTTCAGGAAAAATGTAAAGTATTTGTTAACACTATAAAAATGGATTGACATTTAAAAGAGGGAGGATTACAGTATATGTAATTCAAAATTTAGCAGGCTTTAGATCGCTGAATTTACAGTTGTTTTTATGGTAAAACTACTGTGAAACGGGGGAACCAATTTTTTGGGGTGAATTTTGCTTTACGCAAAAGGGATACTCCAATCCCTAATCCGACAGCTAACCCCGTAAGCGTCATGTCACTGGAGAGGTCAATGTGGTGAAAAACCGGACCCGCTTTTTTGTGTGGTCTTTTTTTGCGTTTTTTACTGATTTAGAGAACCTCTTAACCAGCAAGGCTAGAGGACAACGAAGGGAAACTTCATGTAGTTTAAGGGGAGAAAATCGTAATGAAAAAAACAGTTTGCAGTTATTGGACTTGGTCGCTTCGGGGGCAGCATTTGTAGAGAATTTGCCACTATGGGATACGATGTCCTAGCAATTGATAATGATATGGAAAAAGTAAATGAATTTGCAACGATTGCGACTCAAGCAGTTCAAGCCAATTCAACTGATGAAAAAGTGATGAAATCCCTAGGCATTCGAAATTTCAACCATGTTATTGTTTCGATTGGAGAAGACATACAAGCAAGTATTTTGACTACCTTGCTTTTAAAAGAAGCGGGCGTAAACAAAGTTTGGGTAAAAGCCCAGAATGATTATCATCATAAAGTATTGGAAAAGCTAGGTGCAGACCGCATTATCCACCCAGAGCGTGACATGGCGCTCAGAGTTGCACAGCTTATTTCTTCAGAAAAAATTATTGATTTTATTGAGTTGTCACATGAACACAGTATTGTAGAAATTGGCGTAACTGATAAACTTGTCAACAAAACCCTTACAGATCTAGATGTACGTGCGCGCTATGGGTGTAATATTGTTGCCATTAAACGTGGAGATGAAATACATGTTTCTCCTATTGCAGATGTTTCTTTGGAGTATGGAGATATCCTTGTTGTCATTGGGAAAAATGAGGACCTAAATCGTTTCGAGGATGAAGGAGTGTAAGCTTTGGCACTGCATGTGAAAAATCGTAAGCGATTCTTGCACAATCCAATAAAATTGAGTCCTCCACAATTTTTAGCATTGCTGTTCTTATTTCTTATTTTTGTAGGTACTTGTTTATTGAAGCTGCCGGTTGCTCATGAAAATACCTTATCTTGGATAGATGCTTTATTTATCGCAACATCAGCTGCAACCGTAACAGGACTTGCTACGGTTGATCCAGGATCTACATTTACCTTGTTCGGTGAAATTGTAATCTTATTTTTGATTCAAGTTGGAGGACTTGGTGTGATGTCCTTTGCTTCCTTGGTCGTCATTATGATGGGTAGGAAGATATCGATTAAACAAAGAGTACTGATGCAAGAAGCATTGAATCAGCCATCTATTGGCGGTGTTATACGTCTTGTACGAAATTTATTTGTTTTTTCTATTAGCATTCAGTTGATTGCTGTCTTTTTTCTTTCTTTGAAATGGGTTCCAGACATGGGGTACTCTAAAGGAATTTATTATAGTATTTTTCATGTTATATCGGCGTACAATAACGCAGGTTTTGCACTTTGGCCTGATGGTCTGATGAGGTATGTAGGTGATCCAACTGTAAACCTTGTTATTTCATTCTTGTTTATTACAGGTGGAATTGGTTTTACTGTATTGGTTGATATATGGGTAAGCCGCAAATGGAAAACTCTTTCCCTTCATACGAAGGTCATGCTGATTTCCACAGTAGTAATCAATGTGATATCGATTTTACTTTTTTACTTATTTGAATTTAATAATCCTAAAACAATCGGGATGCTCTCAGGTATAGAGCAATTTTGGGCATCATACTTCCAGGGTGTTTCTCCTAGAACAGCGGGATTTAACTCTATTGATATGACTGCGATTAATCCTGATACATCATTATTAATGATTCTTTTAATGTTTGTTGGAGCAGGGAGTACTTCTACAGGTGGAGGAATTAAGCTTACAACATTTGTTGTTATTCTCTTTACTGTTGCAGCTTTTTTAAAGGGCAAAGAAGATACGGTTATTATGAAACGAACGATTCGAAATGCAGTCGTGTATAGAGCACTTGCTATCACAACCATATCCATTTTGTTTATTTTTGCAGCATTGTTTATTATCACATATGTCCAGAAAGACACCTCTTTTATGATGATCGTATTTGAAGTCATTTCTGCTTTTGGTACGGTAGGGTTAAGTATGGGGCTTACCCCAGATCTAACGGTTATTGGAAAAGCAGTCATCTGTGCTGTGATGGTTTTCGGAAAGTTAGGTCCATTAACATTGGCGTTCAGTCTAGCCAAACAATCAAAAGATAATATTCGTTATCCTGATGGTGAAGTATTTACAGGGTAAAAAAATGAAAGCTAACTCAAAAGGGTTTAATCCCTATTAAAATGAGTTAGCTTTTTTGGCTATTTATGGGTTAAATGCTTTTCTGTTGGGAATGCTAAAACAAGATTTCTAAGCAGTTCTACAGAAAGGATGGGAACTCGTCATGCAAAAAATTAAAGAAGCTTTTCTCGTGTCTCCCTTTCTTGTCTTTTTCCTTGTACATTCCGAACAAGTAGGAGTAGGGGTGTTAGGGTATCAGCGAGTCATAGCTAAATATGCTGGTTATGATTCTTGGATCTCTGTCATTATCGCAGCCGTTTTTGTACATATACTTATATGGATGATCTATTATGTGCTTAATAATGGTGATGGAGATATCGTGACCATCCATAAAACATTGTTTGGCGGTCTTCTTGGCAACCTGTTTAACCTTGCTCTTTTACTTTACTTTCTATTATGGTCCATAACCGTCTTAAGAACGTATATTGAAGTGATACAAGTATGGATGTTTCCTACGTTAAGTACTTGGAAGATCGCTATTGTCTTTCTCATATTAACGTATTATGTCGTTTCTTCAGGTTTTCGTACAGTTGCAGGAGTCTGTTACTTAGGCGTGATTATTCCTTTAGGATTAATACTCTTGTTAGTTTATCCATTAGAGTTCACTCATTTTTCTAATCTGTTGCCTTTATTTGACGAGAGTATCAAAGATTATTTATCAGCAACAAAAAACATGATGCTGAGCTACCTTGGATTTGAAACACTGCTCGTTTTTTATCCATTTATAAAAAATGCTAAACGCTCTCAAAAATTTGCGCATCACGCTAATATCTTTACCTTTATGATGTATTTATTGGTAACGCTGTTCTCATTTGCTTTTTTAGTCAGGAGCAGTTGGCGAGAAATATATGGGCAACGCTTTCCATGGTGAAAATTGTACAAGTGTCATTTGTTGAACGTTTTGACTTTGTGTTCGTATCCATGTGGTGCCTTGTAATTCTGCCTAATATTACACTCGCCATATGGTGCTCGAGCCGTGTAGCCAAATTGATGTTGAACATCCGTCAGCATGTGACGCTAATTGTATTATTAGCTGTTGTATTAGTTGCCTGTATTTTCTTAGATACCCGTTTGAAAATCAATTTGCTCAATAATTACACGAACAAAATCGGTTTTTACTTGGCCGTCAGTTATATACCACTGTTATTTGTTACAACGTTTATCAAAAAACAACTAAAAAGAAAAGCAAAAATAACGAGCAAGCATCCCCGACTACTTGATTCAGAAATGTAAAATACAAAAAAACTGCCAAGACCTCTCACCAAATGATGAAGTGGCTTGGCAGTTTTTATATTTCAACGAATTTAAGTTTTAAGCCTGAAGCAGCAAAGTTAACCGATTTTTATGTTTTTCTCGCTGAGAGTCATCAGCCGTGTTATGCCAATTTTGAAGGGTTTCGTTTATCAGCTGTTTAACCATATGCTTCGTCCAAACAACATACGCTCCATACGTATCACTTTTGAAAAAGCTTGTTAACATATTATTTTCAGGGCCGAAGAAGAATCCGAGCTGATCGTGGATGAGTGTAGCTTCATCCATTGAAAACGGCATGATTTTATCAGAAAGCGTAAACTGGTAGGAGTTGTTTTCCTTCTTAATAAATGAGATGGCATATAGTTGACCATCTGGCAGAAATCCCTTTGTTGTAGGTAAAAGCAATATAGGGTTATGTCCTTTGTCATAAGCAATAAAAAAGTCATTCGCATTTTCCTCAAACTGCGGTGTTCGTGACATGGAAGCAAGTGCAATTTCTTTTTGTACGTTTAACATGTTACAACCCTCATTCCGTTTTATTCTTACTAACATTCTTACCGCTAGATTGCTAGATTATACGTGTTATTTTCTTTACTGTAGTGCCGTGATAAGTTGTTGAAAGGGAATTGACGGACAAATTGTAAACGCATACACTAGAGGTAGTTATTAGCCGTGAGTAGAAAGAGTGGTTCATGTAATGGCATTATCGAATGAACGATTGATTGGAAAGATGGCCATGTTAGGCGTTTTAGACGAAAGCTATCTGCCTGAAATTGAAAAACAGGGCTGGAAGTATTGCATAGGCAAAGCCGGTTCAATGGATTCTCAAAAGGTAGTAGCTGCGATCGAAACAGCGGCCAAAAATGAACAGGTGATTAAAAGCGGGATTTATCGTGAAACACATTCCCTTTATCATGCCATCATGGAAGCCTTTCATGGTGTGACAAGAGGACAAGTTCAATTAGGAACCGTTCTTAGGACGGTTGGTTTGCGATTTATTGTTGTCCGCGGCAATCCATATGAAAAGAAAGAAGAAGGGGACTGGATAGCAGTCGCTCTATACGGAACGATCGGAGCTCCTGTAAAAGGGTTGGAGCATGAAGCGATCGGACTAGGGATTAATCATATTTAAATAGTGCCCATAGCAACTAGTGATGAGGGGGCGTATTCGAAGGTAGTTTTCTTTCGAGTGCGCTCTTTTTGTTTGTTAAAAAACTTTTTTGCAAGAATATCCTGTTCTAAAGTTAGCGAAAAACGATAATAAGCAATAATCCCGCGAGTTTCAGCCGTAATTCCGCAAGTTTTTAACGTATATCCGCGAGTCTGTAAAAAATGAAATTAAACCAAAGAGTCTTAGAAAATGAGGGATGAAGATGATTACATTAACAGGTAATTCGCTTTCGATGGAAGAAATCAAGCGGATTTTGCACGAGAACGAACCTGTGGAAGCTTGTCCGGTCAGTATGAAGAAAGTTGCTGACAGCCGAAAAGCGGTTGAAGAGATCGTAGCTGCAGGTAAAGTGGTATATGGAATTACGACGGGGTTTGGCAAGTTTAGCGATGTTTTTATTTCTAGAGACGATGTAGAAACACTTCAGATCAATCTCATTCGCAGTCATGCTTGCGGAATAGGTGAACCTTTTCCTGAAACCATTTCCAGATTGATGCTGATCTTGCGAGCCAATGCACTTCTAAAAGGGTTATCGGGAATCCGACCAGTCGTAATCGAAAGGCTGCTAGAGTTAGTCGAAAAGAGTGTCCATCCTGTAGTTCCTCAACAAGGATCTCTAGGGGCGAGCGGTGATTTGGCTCCACTTTCCCATCTGGCCCTTGTGTTGGTAGGTGAAGGAGAGGCGTATTACAAAGGAGAGCGTCTTCCTGGTCAAGAAGCATTAAAGAGAGCTGGCATTGAACCTGTTGTGTTAACGGCTAAAGAGGGTCTTGCTTTAATTAATGGAACCCAGGCGATGACGGCTCAAGGGATTGCTGCGTATATAGAGGCTGAACGTATCGGGCTCATGGCAGATGCCATCGCCGCATTAACAACTGAGAGTTTAAGAGGAATTACGGATGCGTTCGATGAAGACGTGCATCTTGCAAGAGGCTATAAAGAGCAAGTAGAAGTAGCTGAGCGACTTAGAGTGTATTTAGAGGGCAGTCAGCTCACGACTAAGCAAGGCGAGATCAGAGTGCAAGATGCGTATTCGTTAAGATGCATCCCACAAGTACACGGAGCATCTTGGCAAGTACTTGGTTATGTAAAAGAAAAACTTGAGATTGAGATGAACGCTGCAACGGATAATCCTCTGATTTTTGATAATGGCAACAAGATTATATCAGGCGGGAATTTCCATGGTCAGCCGATTGCCTTCGCGATGGATTTCTTGAAGCTCGCGGCAGCGGAGTGGGCGAATATTTCCGAACGCCGAATCGAGAGAATGGTCAACCCGCAGTTGAGCGACTTGCCTGGTTTCTTAAGTCCGAATCCAGGTCTTGAGTCTGGTGCGATGATCATGCAATATGCGGCAGCATCGCTTGTGTCTGAAAATAAAACGCTTGCTCACCCTGCAAGTGTTGATTCGATCCCATCATCAGCGAACCAGGAAGACCATGTGAGTATGGGGACTATTGCTTCAAGACATGCAGCGCAAATCATTGCAAATGCAAGACGAGTGCTGGCAGTAGAATTAATCTGTGCGATGCAGGCGGCAGATTTTCGCGGACCTGAAAAGCTCGCACCAAAAACGAGAAAAGTATACGAGCATGGCAGGATCATTTGTCCGACGATTCAATGTGACCGCATGTTTCACCGGGACATGGAAGCTGTTGCTTCATGGATACTTGACATATCGTGGAATGACATATTAATCGGAACAAAAACTCAAAAGTTAGCACATTAAAAGGAGGTATTTTTACATGTCAAACGTAAAACATTCTATATCAGCTGCTAGAGGTACAAAATTGTCGGCAAAAGGGTGGGTTCAAGAAGCGGCCATCCGAATGCTGATGAATAACTTAGATGGGGAAGTGGCGGAGAATCCAGATGAACTCGTTGTTTATGGCGGTATCGGAAAAGCTGCTCGTAACTGGGACTCTTATCATAAGATCATAGAAACATTAGAACGTTTAGAGAATGACGAAACCCTTCTTGTGCAATCCGGGAAACCTGTTGCTGTATTTAAGTCACACACTGATGCGCCACGTGTTTTACTCGCGAACTCAAACCTTGTTCCTGCATGGGCGAATTGGGAGACGTTTCGCGATTTAGAAAAAGAGGTCTGATGATGTACGGACAAATGACAGCTGGCAGCTGGATTTATATCGGAACACAAGGCATCCTGCAAGGGACGTATGAAACGTTTGCAGAAGCTGCTCGCAAGCATTTTAACGGATCCTTAAAAGGAACAATCACGCTTACTGCAGGCCTTGGTGGAATGGGTGGAGCTCAGCCTCTTGCTGTTACGATGAATGATGGTGTTGTAATTGCAATAGATGTAGACGAAACAAGAATTCAGCGCCGTTTGGACACAAGATATCTAGATAAAAAGACTGACAGCTTAGAAGAAGCATTAATGATGGCAAAAGAATATGCCTCAAAAGGTGAGCCTTTGTCCATCGGACTCTTAGGAAACGCAGCAGAACTTTTACCAAAAATGATTGAGATGGGTGAGATACCTGATCTCGTTACAGATCAGACATCCGCGCACGATCCACTGCATGGCTATCTGCCAGTCGGTTTCACGATGGAAGAAGGAGCAGAACTTCGTAAACGCAATCCTGAGCAATACATTGAAAAGTCAAAGAAATCGATGGCGATCCATGTAGAGGCGATGCTAGAGATGCAGAAAAAGGGCGCTGTTGTATTTGATTATGGCAACAACATCAGACAAGTCGCTTTGGACGAAGGAGTAAAAAATGCATTTGATTTCCCTGGATTCGTTCCAGCGTTTATCCGTCCATTGTTTTGTGAAGGAAAAGGACCTTTTAGATGGGTAGCGTTATCGGGTGATCCGGAAGATATCAGAAAAACAGATGAAGTGATTTTACGAGAATTCAGTGATAACGAGCACCTCTGCAAATGGATCAAGATGGCACAGGAGAAAGTTCAGTTCCAAGGTCTTCCGTCACGGATCTGCTGGTTAGGGTATGGAGAGCGTGCAAAGTTTGGAAAAATCATCAACGAAATGGTGGCTAGTGGAGAATTGTCAGCACCAATCGTGATCGGGCGTGATCACTTGGATTGTGGTTCAGTAGCTTCGCCAAATCGTGAAACAGAAGGAATGATAGATGGCAGTGATGCGGTTGCTGACTGGCCGATTTTAAACGCGATGATCAATGCAGTAAACGGTGCGAGCTGGGTGTCTGTTCACCATGGCGGCGGTGTTGGGATGGGGTATTCCCTTCATGCTGGAATGGTCGTTGTAGCAGACGGAACAGAAGAAGCTGCACGCCGTTTAGAGCGCGTATTAACAAGTGATCCTGGAATGGGAATCGTGAGACATGCTGATGCAGGTTATGACTTAGCGATTGAAACGGCAAAAGAAAAAGGCGTCGACCTGCCGATGATCGAGAAATAAAAAGGAGTGTGGGCAATGCTAGATACATTGATTTTGGCCGGACAAGTGGTTGTTCCAGAAAGTAAGGAAAGAGCGATTCGGGGAACGGAAATGAACGAGCTTAAAATAATTGATAACGGTGCAGTTGGCATAAAAGATGGCATGGTCGCTTTTATTGGAACAGCGGAAGAAGCGGCATCACTACAGGCAAAAGAAACAATTGATGCAGCAGGAAAACTGTTATCACCAGGCTTAGTGGACCCTCATACACATCTTGTGTTTGGGGGATCGCGTGAGCATGAGCTTGCACTAAAACAGCAAGGTGTTCCTTATTTAGAAATCTTGGCACAAGGCGGCGGGATTCATTCCACCGTTAAAGCTACCCGTGAAACAAACGAAGATGCTCTTTACGAAAAAGGATTGTTCCATTTAAACAGATGTTTAACATACGGTGTCACGACCATGGAAGCAAAAAGCGGCTATGGACTTGATAAGGAAACAGAACTGAAGCAGCTAAGAGTGGCAAAAAAGTTGAATGAAACGCACCCAATCGATCTTGTGTCCACATTTTTAGGCGCACATGCGATTCCTGAAAACTACAAGGGAAGACCAGATGCATTTTTAGAAGAGATGCTCTCGTTGCTAAGCGTTATCTCAAAGGAAGGTTTAGCAGAGTTCGTTGATATTTTTTGTGAAACAGGCGTATTTACGGTTGAACAATCTAAAGTGTTTTTACAAAAGCGAAAACAGCTGGATTTGGTGTAAAGATTCATGCGGATGAGATCGATCCGCTTGGCGGGACAGAGATGGCTTGCGAGATTGGTGCTACTTCAGCAGATCACTTAGTAGGTGCGAGTCGAGAAGGTGTTCGTATGCTTGGAAAGTCAGATACGATCGCGGTTCTTTTGCCAGGTACAACGTTTTATTTAGGAAAAGATGAGTTTGCACCAGCTCGAGACATGATCACAAACGGCGCAGCTGTTGCTCTTTCAACCGATTTTAACCCTGGAAGCTCACCAACTGAAAATCTGCAGTTCATCATGAATCTGGCAGCATTAAAGCTGAAGATGACACCAGAAGAAATTTGGAATGCGGTAACGGTTAACGCCGCTTATGCGATTGGACGCGGTGATGTGGCGGGCAGTCTAGAAGTAGGAAGAAAAGCAGACCTTGTACTATGGGATGTACCAAACTATAAATATGTTCCTTATCATTATGGCGTCAACCACGTTCATCAAGTGTGGAAAAACGGCAAGCTCGTAGTTGGAAAGGGAGATGTTCATGCAAACTATACCCTTTCTACGTGAATCAGGCGCGGCGCCATTTACCGATCGTGGAATAAAAAAGCAGGCCAGCTATTGCGGCCGTGGGGTGGAGAGGAAGTTAGAGGAGTAGCAATCGCAGGTGCTCCACTCTCCAAAACATCCATCTCTCATTCAGGCGCTCATTTATCACCTCAAACAATCCGTACGATGATGCATGCGTTTTCCACTTATAGCATTGAAGAAGAAACCGATATGTGGGATCACATCATTACCGATTTTGGTGATATTGAGATGCATGTGACAGATCTGTTTGAGTCTCAATCACGTATTTTTTCAGCATTAAGAGATATTCAAGATCAGCATAAGGATGCATTGGTTATTACGCTTGGTGGAGATCATTCGGTATCAGCTGGGGCGATAAAAGCGTTTCAAGAAACAAGAGGCAGAGTAGGTATCATCCAATTCGATGCCCATTTTGATCTCCGAAATACGGAGGATGGTGGCCCATCGAACGGAACACCTTTTCGCCAGCTCATAGAAAATGGTGTGATCAGTGGTGATCAGCTTATTCAGATTGGTATTCGTGATTTCTCCAATGGCAGACTTTATCATGATTATGCAAAGGACCAAGGGGTTTCGGTGCATACGATGGGTGATATCAAAAGAGAAGGCCTTCTTTCTTTGCTGCAAAAATCAGTTGACCAGTTAAAACAGACAACAGATAACATATATATTTCACTGGACATGGACGTGTTGGATCAAGCCTATGCGCCAGGTTGTCCAGCTATCGGTCCAGGAGGATTAGACAGTGATTCATTAGTTGAAGGAATACAAATGCTCGCAAAAGATCCATCTGTAAAAGGCATGGACATTGTAGAGATTGACCCTACACTCGATTTTAGAAATATGACGAGCCGTTTAGCTGCTTATATCATCATGCAATTTACGCTTTTCTATTATAAAAGACAAGGAGGTACAACGAAATGAGTAGTTTTGGAAAATTCATAGAGATGTCCAGAAATCAAAAAGGCTTAAGCAAATCAGAGCTAGCTCGCAGACTAAGCATCACGCCGCAGTATATGGCCGACATTGAAAAAGGCAGAATGATTCCGTCTGAGGAAAAGATAGAAAAGCTTGTTAAGACGCTGGAACTTAACGAAAAAGAGGCGTTTAAACTTGCAGATAAACTCCCACTGCGCGTGTTGGCAGAAGCAAAACAAGAGTACTATAAGCATGGATCTTAAATAAATTAGAATAGAGGCTGACTCAAAAGTTTTTACTTTGAGTAGGCCTTTTTTGTTTGTACCAGGTTTTGAAGCTGATGGATGGTGTCGAGAATTGTAGACTCGTCAATATATTGGCAAAATTGGTGAATATATAGTTTACACTTTTCAATATAATAGCAAAATTACTCAAATTATTTCCGCTTTTGGTGAATTTAATTTAAACAGGTTTCTTCCCCCATACTCTTTGAAGATTGCATGAAAAAAGCACCCGTATACTACTTTAGAAGTATAAATGGGGTCGAATATATCAAACAAACCTACTAAATGAATCTATTTTTTGAAAAAAGACGACATCGTACCGATTCTAAAAATCAACCCTATGCCTTATCCTCATTCATCCGATTTCTGTTTAATATGGAAGTAATCACCAACTAGTGACAAAATTTTTAGATTACGAGGATATTGGGAGGTTTTTGAGGTGAAAAAGAGTAAATTTGCAGCAACTACATTTTTAGCAGCATCTATCATGCTTACACCTTTCGCGGTCATGGCGGAAAGTCCAAAACAGGTAACCGATCAAAAGTTATCAGAAGCAATGATGAATCTCAATCAAAACAAACTGTTCGATAACCTTGAAAGCAAACTGGAGCAAATGACTGCGGATGAAAAGGTACCCGTTATTATTCAGTTCAATGAAGAATTTGCCCAGGGAAAAGCTTTTGAAAAATTGTCTTCAAAGGTTGGTGTTTTTAAAAAATCTTTCGAATACAAAGTCATCAACGGTATGGCAGCAACCATGACAAAAAAACAGGTTATGCTTCTTGAACATTTGCCTTTTGTAAAACAGGTTGAATATGACGCGCCTGTTCAAATGAATTTAGAAACTGCAAACAATTGGTTTGGTACAGCAAAAGCACGTGCCGATTATGGACTTACAGGTGACAGAGATGGGAATGATCGTTCATACACAAAGAATGACACTGTTGTAGCAGTTATTGATACTGGGATTGATGCATCACACGTTGATTTGGATGGCGGCAAAGTAATTGGCTGGAAAGACCTAGTCAACAACCGCACTTCACCCTATGATGATAATGGCCACGGGACTCACTGTGGAAGTATCGTAGCGGGTGAAGGGGATGCTAGTCCTGCTAACAAAGGAGTTGCACCAGGAGCAGCTTTAGTCGGTGTAAAAGTTTTGGACAGCCAAGGGTCAGGAAGCATGAGTACGGTTACAGCTGGTATTGATTGGGCTGTTCAAAACAAAGATACATACGGTATTGAAGTCATTTCACTTAGCCTTGGTACATCAGGTAGCTCTGATGGAAAAGATGCGACGTCAGTGGCAGTAAACAATGCATCTGCTGCTGGTCTTGCTGTAGCGGTTGCAGCTGGAAACTCAGGACCAACTTCATCAACAATTGGATCACCAGGAGCGGCTGAGAAGGCAATTACAGTTGGAGCAGGTGCTGATCTTGGTGAAGGCGGCTTCAACTTGGCGTATTTCTCATCGAGAGGTCCAACAGCGGACGGCAGAGTTAAGCCAGATATATTTGCGCCAGGTTATAACATCTCAGCGGCAAAAGCGAACTCAGGCAATCAATATATATCATATAGCGGAACAAGTATGGCAACTCCATTT
The DNA here is from genome assembly GCF_055814265.1 of Fictibacillus sp. EA-CB0309. NCBI lineage: Bacteria > Bacillati > Bacillota > Bacilli > Caryophanales > Fictibacillaceae > Fictibacillus > Fictibacillus sp. EA-CB0309. Next base: position 3,419,798 of record NZ_CP169271.1, on the reverse strand, counting down.
ATTGCGGGGACAATTGCACTTATGCATGATGCTAATCCTTCTATCACAGAACCGCAAATAAAAAATGCTTTGTACTCTACAGCTATCGATTTTGGCAAGGCTGGTAAAGATAATGAATACGGATATGGCAGACTTGACGGACATGCCGCAGTTAAAACAGCCGGTGGCTTAAGTGGTTCAGGTCCTGCTGTACCAGATCATTTTTATAAGCGTGGCAGTCTGAGTTCTGGGGATCACAAACGTTCTCACTTCCGGTAACATCAACAACATATCCGATCTCAATGACTGTCATCACAGAAAACTATAGCCCAGGATGGTTCATTTTCCCGGCATCACACAACTATTCCGTATCGTTGATTGATCCAACTGGGAAAACAGTAGTAAGTTCTTCGCAAAATGAACGTCAAGATCACGCGTTCTTCAAGCCAACAACCACAGGAGTCTATCAGGTTAAAGTCTCTTCCAGCAGAGGAAGCGGGGCATATGATTTAGACGTGAGTGCCGGAGCATCAGGCTTAAATTAAGGTTCTTTTCTAAGAAGTTGTGGCTTTCAATCCTTATTACTTCTATGACAGTTGATTGGAGTGTAAGATGCGAGACTCCTGCGGTACAGGCGGGCAGGTGAGACACTTAAAAGTGAAACGTCCAAATGTGGCTCACCGCCTGCCCCGCGGAAAGCGAGCATCTGGAACGGAAATCAACAACTTTCAAGAAAAACCCGCAGCATTTATGCTAGCTGCGGGTTTTTATGTTTAACTCTCACTTTCTCTTGGCTGAGAAGGCTTCGGTTTCAAGATCTTTTTAAGCTTGGACCATCGCAGTTCAATAAACGGCTGTGCCAGAGCTATGACAGGTTTGCTTGCTAAAAACAGCGTTACGATAACAGCTAAGAAAACGAGCATGAAGTAAGCTCCATTTTCTTCTATTGATGCAAATAGTTCTGTTGTAAACAAATACTTCAGCACAAAACCATGCAGCAAGTAGATATATAATGTCCGTTCACCAAATTCAGTAAAGAACAGCCTTCTGCGTGGCAGCAGTGCTAAGAAGCTAAATGTTGCTGCAAACATGACTCCGTACATAGCAAGTCTAACGATACCGCCATACCAATCGTTGTACCCTAGGATTTCAGAGTATGAAGATGAGGATAACAGCCATTCTTTTGTACCATCTGGAAAAATAAAATGATATGCGATAAATAATACGATTAAGAATGCAGCTGATACCGCTTTTGCTGTTGGTTTTAGGATCTTTTTAAAGTCTCTCTTCTCAAGCAAATGTCCTAACAAGAATACCGGGAAGAAGACAAACGTTCGAAGCAAGCTTAAAAATGTACCGATATCATGAATATAACCTACTGCAACACCAATCCCAATGGCAAGTACGAGCGGATATTTCATTTTTACAAAGACTTTTAAGAGGATATTCCAGAAAACCAAACTCAATAAGAACCAAAGTGTCCAATGCGGTGAGAAGAAGTCTAGTTTTACCTCGCTTTTACCGTACAGGTCATAATAGAAAAAGCTGTAGATCAACTGAAATACAAGATAAGGAATCAAAACTTTTTTAATGATTTTTGGCAGATACCCGTCACGCCAAACACCTTTAGTGAAAAATCCTGCAATTAGGATAAAGGCAGGCATATGAAATGTGTAAATAAAGTTGTAGATCGTGTAAAGCCACTCATTTTGACTTTTTATCGGGGAAATAAAGTGCCCGAACACGACAAGAAAAATTAGTATAAACTTTGCGTTGTCAAAATAATAATCGCGTTCTTTCGTTGCAGTACTCATTGATATTCCTCCAATAATCATTCACCATGTAAAGTATTCGTATGAATTCCTCGTTTTTTTACTCATTCTCTATAATTCCCAACATTGCAGGTGTTTCTAACCTATTTAATAGAAAAAAGCGTATTTCCTATTAAAGGAAACGCGCTTTTGTTAGAAATCTATTTTTATTTTGATAAAACCTGCACTTCTTAACGCTTCGTATATGATGACGATCGCAGGACCAACAATCAATCCGATAAAACCTAAGAGCTGGAAACCAATATAGAGCGAAACTAGTGCAGCAAGTGCAGATATTCCAAGACTTGATCCTAGTATTTTCGGTTCTATGATTCTTCGGACGATTGTGATTACACCGAACATGATTAAAAGTCCGAAAGCGAGATGATCATTATTGTTTATAAAGAAAGAGTACGCTGCCCAAGGAACTAGGAACGAACCTGTACCAAGGATAGGGAGAATATCAACAATAACAATTAACAGAGCGAGTATTACCGCATACTCTACATCTAAAATCATGAGCCCTATTAGAGCTAATAGATATGTAACGAAGCTTAAGATGATTTGTGCCCGAAAGAACCCTACGGTTGCTCTTGATAATTGACTAAAGACCAGTTCAACTTTTTCACGAGCTGATGTTGTAAACAAGTTAAGAAACTCGGCATAAAGTCGTGGAAGGTCCAGTGAAAATAAAAATACTGCGACCACGTAAATAATAAAGTAAATCAGTAAACCAGGAATGGCAGTGATCAACCCTAAAATACCAGAAGTTAAATTCTTTGCTGTTTCAACTCCATAATCCTTTAAACCTACTAATCCCTCTTCAAGCGTTCTTACCACTTCAGGAGGTAATGTAGCATAAAAGTTTTCCATTTCATAAAACGTATTTTCTGCTACTTCAAACAGATGAACAGAGTAGGATGGAAGAACCGTTATAAACTCGATCACCTGTATAACGAGTGTTGTTGTAAGCCAGTAAGAAAGTATCCCGAATCCTGCAAGATACAAAATAAATGTAACAGTGACGGCCAATAATCGTCTGCCTTTAAAAAGTCTAATAAACAACTTTACTACTGGTTCTAGCATTATTGCAGTGAGTAATGCGAGAAGGAGAGGTATACTGTAAAAGACAAAGATGACGATTCCGGCAAGCAAAACGAGTAATAAGATTAAGTTTTTTACAGTCATTTTCCAGCCCCAATCCCCGAGATTTTTATCCAGTCAGCATTTTGGTATTACTATCCATTATGACCGGAAAAAAAGATGAAAATTCTTCGTATATACACAATGATGTTACGATAATGTGAAAAAGTCAATTGAAGAAAGTGAAGTTTTCAAAAATCTTTTTTATTTTTCAACTGCCATTTTAAAGCTAGTATTGCATTCAACTGTCCACCTGCAATTAAGATCATGGCGGAGATGTAGAACCACACCATCAATGTTAATAATGCGCCTAAATTTCCGTATATTTGTCCGTAATCAAAAATAAGTACATAAGAAGAAAAAAGATAGGAAAACAAATGCCATCCAGCCGTTGAAAAAATAGCCCCTGGCCAAACATTACGAAAAGTGAGTTTAACGTTTGGTGCAAATCGATATAAAGCGGAAAAGATAGATAGCAGCACGGAAAAGCCTATTAAATACCGTGCAGTCTCCCAAATGTGCCAAACGGGATGTGAAAACCCTGTTCGTTCAAATATGTATACCCCGATTGTTCGCCCAAAAACAGGCAGTAAAAGAGCTGTAATAACTGCAATAACAAGCCCAAACGTTAAGAACATGCCTAAGATGAGCTCTTTAAAAAACGGCCGGCTTTCTTCTACTTGATAGGCTTGGTTGAACACACGGATAATGGCATGTGTTCCAATAGTAGCGAGCCAGATCATAATGATCAATGATAGAGATAAGACATCACCTCTATGTTCATCCAAAACAGCGACTAGATTATACTCTAGTAAAGTATATGCTTCTTCTGGTGCAATAGACTGGAAAAGAGTAAGTACATAAGCAGATGATATAGGCAAAAAGCTTAGAATGGTAAAGATGAGAAAAATAAAAGGAAATAAAGAGACTAGAAAATAGTAGGCAAGCTGTGCGGACAAATCGAATACTTTATCTTCAAAAAAACGGTGAAACCACTGTTTCATAAACCAGCGCATGAGGGCAGCCTCCAAAATAGATCTTAAGGTATCTATCATGCATTATTCCCGTAATAAAAAAAAGAACGCTTTTTCTGAAACAAAACGTTCACTCACTCGTATCAATGATTTGAAGTTGAAGACTTAATGCTGTTTCAAGACCAATTTATCTATGTCTTGCTGAACAACGATGACAACTGCAAAGAATAACTAAAGGAGAGGTTACTTGTGTAGGTTGAGACTGAATGATCGGACAACAGCATGGAGAAATGTCACGACAAAATAGTGGGACGCCACAAAACAAGACACAGGATTTGCACTTGGCAAAACATCCACATGAAGACATGAAAAAACACCCCCTTTGCCACTATTATATGAAGAAGTGGATAAGCCTGGCAGGGCAGAACACATGCAGATGGACTAATTTTTTAAAGTTGTTTGCAAATAAGCAAATTCATTTTCTTTTTTAAATGACATTGGGGTATACTATTATACAGATGTTCAACAGGGAGGATTTTTTGAATGGATTTTATGACACCAGATTTTTGGTCGGCTTTATTAGCGATCGTTGTTATCGACTTAGTCTTGGCTGGAGATAACGCAATAGTAATCGGCCTTGCTGCTAGAAACTTACCGAAAGAAAATCAAAAGAAAGTTATTATCTGGGGTACAGTCGGGGCTATCGTGATTCGTGCGGTTGCAACACTTGCCGTTGTATGGCTTCTTAAGATTCCAGGTTTGCTTCTTGGTGGTGGACTTATTCTTTTATACATTGCTTATAAGCTGATGGTAGAAGAGAAAGACCATGATATTGAAGCACAAAACAGTGTTTGGGCAGCGATCAAAACGATCATTATTGCCGATGCAGTAATGGGACTCGATAACGTACTTGCTGTAGCTGGAGCTGCACACGGAGATTTCTTACTTGTTGTAATCGGTCTGTTAATCTCTGTACCAATTGTTGTTTGGGGAAGCACATTATTCTTAAAATTAATCGATAAGTATCCGTTCATCATCACTATCGGAGCTGGTGTTCTTGCATGGACAGCTTCTAAGATGATCGTTGGTGAAAAATTCATGAAGCCTTATTTCGAAAACGGCTTTGTAAAATACGGATTTGAGATCCTTGTTATCCTTATCGTTCTGGGAATCGGTACACTTAAGAAGAGAAAGATTGCTGAAGAAAAAGCATCAGCCGAGAAGAACCCATCAAATAGTGAAGCTTAATAAAAACCGCCTAGTGCGGTTTTTTGTTTTGTAATCAAGTGTGTGAAAAGTAATTTCCGTGATTAGAAGCCAATTCCTCCGTAATGCTCAGCTGTACTTGATTAGTATTTATTTCAACCATTTTAAGTCAGCCAGCACTAAGTGAGATAGGTAAAAAGTACTTTATTTTAATGCTTTATTATTAAAAGTAATTCTTTTGTACCTGTTTAGACCTATTCCATAAACCATTGGTAATTCTTTGTCGATATTTAGCAAAGGGGTTACAGAATAAACATGGGGGTTAAACAGATGTTTAAAAGAATTCAAACGAAGATAATGCTTTCTGTAAGTATTCTGGTTGCAGTCGCACTTTTATCTGCATCACTATTTTCTTATTTTCAAACGAAGCAACAGTTAGAAAGAAACAGCAGCGAACAAGCGACAGGACTTGCTGGTGAGGTGAAAGCTTTAACAGAGATTTATTTGCAGTCCTACGGAAATACGATTGACCGCTACAGCCAGGACAGCAGGCTAATCAATTATTTGAAAACAGTAAAGAGCGATGAAGCAAAAGGGTTAAACGAAGCGTGGCCGATTGTGGACCAAGATTTCAAACACTTCTTAGAATTAAATGAAAACGCAGCAGTTTTGTACGTTGGGGCAGAAACAAAACAGTTTAAAACGTCACCTGTGCTAGAGCTGCCTGAGGGGTTTGATCCGACTGGTCGTCCTTGGTATCAAACGGCAAAACAGTCACCGGACCAGGTCATGTGGACAGAACCTTACGAAGATGCAAGCTCTGGCGAGTACGTTGTAACGGTTGCAAAACCTGTTTTAGACCCTGAAACAGATGAAGTACTAGGGGTAGTCGGACTTGATTTAAGCCTTGCGGGGTTATCGAGCATGATTAACAAGACGAAAGTCAGCTACAGCGGATATCCCGTTCTTTTAGATCCAAAAGGAATGGCACTCGTTCATCCGACACAACAAGGTAAAGATTTAAGCAGGGAATCTTTTATAAAAGACATGTACAAAAATGAAAAAGGAAATGTTTCTTATACTTATCAAAAATCAGATCGTGAGCTTTATTACACAACGATCGCAGACACAAACTGGAAGCTAGGATTTGTTTATGAAAAGAATGAGTTATTAAAGGATGCTCAGCAGCTATTCAATATGATCCTGATTTTTACAACAGTTGCGGTAATTGTAGCGTTAGCTGTAACTTATTTAATGGCTAGAAGTATCTCTAATCCGATACGAAAACTACAGAAACAAGTGCAGCTCGTTGCGGATGGAGATCTTACTGTATCCGTAGAAGCAAAATCTAAAGATGAAGTAGGAACACTTACTCATCACTTTAATGCCATGGTAGAAAACATGAGAGGGTTGATCACCTCCGTTAGTCAGTCTGTAGTGACCGTAAATGAATCGACGTCTAACTTGAGTGCTGTTTCAGAGGAGACGATCGCAGCGAGTGAAGAGGTATCTAGAGCTGTAGCCGAGATTGCATCTGGTGCAACAACACAAGCAGAAGATGCAGATGAAACGAACCGAAGAACGATGGACTTGTCGTCACAGATTGAAAAAGTTAATGAACAAGCTGAAGAGATGACGCGTTTGTCTGCACTTGCTGAAACTGCAAATAAAAAGGGAATCTCACAAATGGACCTACTGCGTGAAAAAACGGGTGAGAGCAATGAAGTCCTGCAAAACATAGAGTCTGTGATTTCAGGATTAGCTAGTAAAGTAGAAGAAATTGAACAAGTGATTCAGTCGATCACGGAAATCTCAGAGCAAACAAACTTACTTGCGTTAAATGCAAGTATTGAAGCAGCAAGAGCGGGAGAGAGCGGACGTGGATTTGCTGTTGTAGCAGATGAAGTACGAAAACTCGCAGAACAATCAGCCGTAGCAGCGGATAAAGTAAGAAAAACGATATCAGGCATTGGAGCTGAATCTGTTCGCGCAGTAAAAGAAATGGAACAAACTAAACAGATTTCGCACGATCAAAACCAGACTGTATCTGATACGGAATCTGCATTTAAGGAGATCGCTGCAACGATGGATGATATGGTGAAATCCATTCAACAGATTACGAGTGAAGTAGAGATCATAAACAATTATAAAGAAGAAGTGGTAGCTTCTATTCAAAGCATTGCGGCCGTTGCGGAACAATCAGCAGCAGCGAGTGAAGAGGTAAGTGCATCATCAGAAGAGCAAGTCAGAGCCCTCGCAACCGTTTCGCAATCAGCTGAAGAATTGAACGATGCATCACAAGCGCTGACGGAGATGATTAAGCACTTTAAGATTTAGTGAATGCTAGATTGGACAAATAATTGTGTCGAATGGCTAAATTAGGTTGCAGATTGGACAGATTATCAGGTCAATCAGACAGATTATCTCCAAGAATGGACAGATTAACAACAAGTCACATAAAAAAGGAAACCGGATTCGGTTTCCTTTTCCATTTACCTATATTAATAAATATCTCGCTTAGAAAACGTAACAAATGCGATGATGAAGCCAGCAATACCCCAAACGGCAAGAACACTCATCGAGAAGCCTAAAGACATTCCTTCGATCGGAGTCGCCATGCCGCTTACATAGTTTGTGAGGTTCAAGTTCACCATAAAGAAGTATTTCGCACTTTCCCAAGAAGACACCATGTTTGCTAGAATCGCACCTGCAATGAGAGACGCGAGCATGATGCCCATAACGGCTGCTGTGCTTCGTAACAATACGGATAGCATGAAGGTAAGTGTACCTACGATCATACACACATACCATACAAGTCCAAACTCCATCAGAATATATTGCCACTGTGGAACAATGTGAACATTATCTGTTAACAGTTCATCGCCGGAGACCGTAAAGCCTGTCAGTAAAGGCATGTTCCAGCCGCCATAGCCAAACACCACTCCAGAAATCCCGTACGATAGGACAGCTACAGAGAGTACGATAAACGAGACCGAAAGCAGCATCGCTAAATACTTGCTTAAGAGAATCCGCCATCGTTTTACAGGCCGTGTGAGCAGCAGCTTAATCGTACCGCCACTTGCTTCGGATGATACAAGGTCAGCTACGATTACCATAACGAGCAGCGGGAGAAGAAGATCAATCGAGTTTTCAACGAATATTCGCATAAACGTTGGTGCCCCTGGTGCACGGGGATCAATGTCGTTCTCCAAATAATATTGCTGCTGAGAGAGTCTGATCTTCAAATACTTTCGCCATTCATCTTGAATGCGGCTCGAACTTAATCGGTTCTGAGTGTCAGTAATCTCTTGCTGAAGAACCGTTCGCCAATCCTGATTGCCTAATTTTTCACGCTGCTCTTGAATTTCTTTAAACTGCGCGTAAGTAAAAGAGGGACAAGGAAGGCGATAATCAGGATAATGACGTATAACCTTTTTTCCTAAGAAGCTTTAACATTTCATTCCTGACAAGATTAATCAATGCTTTCGCCTCCTGTTACTTCTAAGAACAAATCTTCTAACGAAGGAAGCTGCGTTCTCATTTCTTTAACTTTCACACCATTTTTTACGAGCTTTGCATTCCATTCTGGCAAAAGCGGTTCATTGTATAAAGTAATCAATGTACCATCTGCGCCTTCTGTAACTTCTGTTTCTTCAGAAAGAAGCTGTTTAGCAAGTGTTAGGGGTTCTGCTTTCCAGATCACTCGTTCTTGTTCGGCTAACAGATTTTGAACAGAATCCGTTCGCAGCACAGCCCCTTTTGAGATGATTGCCACTCTGTCACACATGAGCTGAATCTCACTCAATAAGTGAGATGAAACAAGAACGCTTAAGTTTTCCTCCCGTGCTAGCTGGCGGATAAACTCACGCATTTCACGAATTCCAGCAGGGTCTAATCCGTTTGTAGGCTCGTCCAAAATAAGAACTTTCGGTTTTCCTAAAAGAGCTTGAGCAATGCCGAGGCGCTGTCTCATTCCAAGTGAGTAGGTACTCACTCTGTCGTGAATACGATTAGATAAACCAACAAGTGTAACAACTTCATCTAATCTTGACTTTGGAATTGAGTTATCCATTTTGGCAAAGTGTTCAAGGTTTTCCCAACCCGTTAGGTATGGATACAGTTCAGGGTTTTCTACGATACATCCTAAATGTTTCATCGCTTCAGTAAACTCTGTCCGCACATTTTTACCGCCGATTTTTATCGTTCCAGAAGTGGGGAGATCAAGCCGACAATCATTCGGATGGTTGTTGTTTTACCCGCTCCGTTCGGTCCAAGAAAGCCAAATACTTCTCCTGGAACAAGGGTAAAAGAAACACCTTTAATGATCGGCTTGCCTTTTATTTTTTTCGTTAGGTTTTCTACTTGCAGCGCTGGGACTTGGCTCATGATTTCTTTTCCTCCTGTTCAAAGTTGATCAGCGAGGCTACACGTTCTGCGATCAGCATATAACCTTCAGTATTAGGGTGGAATTGATCGGTATATAAATAGTTTTCAACTTGAAGCTGAAAAAGATCAAAAGTAGGGACGTACACAATATTTTCATATCCAGCTGCTGTTTCTGCAGACTGAAAGTTCCAATCTCTAACGATAGAAGAAGTCGTGCTCGCATCAGGCATGTTGCTAAAAGGGTTGTACAATCCTACATGGTAAATGACCGCATCTTTATTCAGCTCTCTTAGTTGAGCGTAAATCTTTTTAACATTAGTTAAATAGATCTGCTTCTTGCCGTTGATCGCGTTCATGTCTAACGACTCTAAAGCGGCGCCTTGCTGAAATAAGTCATTACCGCCGATCGTCATAACAATCACATCCGCTTGTTTGGCTTGACGCTGTATCTCACTTTGCTGAAGTTGCTTTAACAGGCCGCGGGATGTTTCTCCTTTAATTGCGGTATTGAGAAGATTAATTTCTTGATCTGTTTTTTCCTTTAACCGATCCGTCAAGTAACCGGTATACCCTTTTCCATCCGCGTCACCTGTTCCGCGTGTTAAAGAATCCCCTATCGCAAAAATAGTGAGAGTGCCATCTTGTTTTTTCGTTGTTGTTGATTCTGTTTTTTCTTTTGGCTGTTCCACTTTTTCATTGGCAGAGAACTGATCTTGTAACGTCCAACCGAGACCAAAAAGCCATAATAAAGTAGCTGCAATAGAGACAATCGATACGATCGTTAACGTATATTTTTTCAAAACCGCTTTCATCCTTCCCAAAATGCATGATCTGTTCTTATTAGGATAGCAAAAAATGAATCATATTCTAACTTTTTTGCCTATTTACGGTAAAATAAACAAAAGGGAGTGGAATCATGCAAAAAAATGAAGTGGGGCCAATTATGAAGTTGACGCCAGTAAGAGATAATGAGCGGATACAGTCGTTAGATATTATTCGCGGCATAGCCATTTTTGGCATATTACTCGTGAATATGAAATCCTTTTCCGGACCTGATTCACCAATCCGTGCGTTAAGCTATGAATATTTCAATGAACCATATAATGTTTGGACAAATGTGCTGTTAGAGTTTTTCGTTCAAGGAAACTTTATTACGATGTTCTCGTTTTTATTTGGGTTTGGCATCGTCTTGATGGCAGTGAGGGCAGCAGAGAAAAACCGCAGTTTTGCCCTTGTCTTCTTAAGAAGGCAGTTCGTTCTCCTGATTTTTGGCATCCTGCATGTACTTCTTTTTTGGTACGGAGATATCTTGATCATGTATGCTGTAGTTGGTTTGCTCATGCTTGTGTTCTATCGTTTGCCAAGAAATGTGCTCCTCATTACAGGACTGGTTTTGATTACAGCTTATAGCTTATTTATGACCGCTTTAACGTATAACTATTGGACAAGTGGAACAGCTTTAACTTATCAAAGCGCTCAAAATGAACTTCAAGAACAAGAGATTCATCAGTCGATTAAAATTTATAGTGAAGGCACCTTTGTTGAGATTATGCAGGAAAGAATTAGAGAATGGACAGATTTAAACAGGTATTTTCTATTCTTTATAGCCGGTCTTTTACCGATGTTTTTGTTTGGTGCATACACGGCTAAGAAGAGGACGTTCACAAACAGAGGATTATGGAAGCTTTGGCTGCTGACACTCATACTTGGACCAGGCAGTAAGCTGCTTTCGGTGATCTTCTTTCCTTATAAAGGAGACGATTGGCGATATGACACCGCGATGTCATGGGGATATGAGTTTGGCGGAGCGATGATGAGTATCTTTTATATATGCAGCATTGTACTTCTTTACAGAAGAGGTAAGTTTAAACGATTGTTTAACTATTTTCAGTTTACCGGCCGGATGGCTTTTACCAATTACTTAACACAATCCATTATTGCCACTACTATTTTTTACAGTTATGGCCTTGGGTTGTATGGAGAATATGGTCCGCTAACAGGAGTTTTTATCGCTGCAGCCATTTTTACACTGCAAGTGCTGTTTTCGAAGTGGTGGCTTCAAAGATACTACATGGGACCGCTTGAATGGGTATGGAGAACGCTGACGTATGGGAAAAAACAAAGATTAAAAAGAGCAGAAACAAGCAACGGTTAAAGAAGCTGTGAACGTGCAGCTTCTTTTTCATTGATTTTATTGAATGTAGTTGATCTCCGCTCCAGGTGGCTCGCTTTCCATGGGGCGCACGGTGAGCCTCCTGCCGCTTTGCGCCATTAGGAGTCTCCACCTGACCGCTCGTCCCATAGGAGTCTCGCCACCTTCTGCTCCAATCAACTTGTCAATGAAGAGAATGAAAAATGCCTATTAGTAACAATCTTCTATAAAGGCTCATTTCTGAAAGATTGTTGCTTTCAAACCTCAATTTTTTTTGCTTCTGTGATAGTTGATTGGAGTGCAAGATGGGAGACTCCTGCGGGACAGGTGGGCAAGTGAGACACTTAAAAGTGAAACGTTACGAATGTGGCTCACCGCCTGCCCCGCGGAAAACGAGCACCTGGAGCGGAAATCAACGACTTCCAAGAACAACAAAGACTGACGAAGCTATATTTTACTTTGCACATTTTTCAAATATTCGTTACACTCTAAGTAACATATATGAGCATATGTTCATATAATGATTGAAAGTTGATAATAATGGGGTGGCTGGGATGACTGATCAAAATAAAAAATATGAACAACTCGATGAGGAAACACTATTTATCGTATCTCAAACTTTTAAAGCACTTTCAGATCCTACGCGCATTCGGATTTTGCATCTGTTAGGGGAGAAAGAATGCAGTGTTTCTGAAATAGCAGAAGAGCTGGCACTCATGCAGTCCACCGTATCTCATCAATTACGCTTTTTGAAAAATTTAAGACTTGTAAAATTTAGGCGAGCAGGAACAACGCTGTATTATTCAATAGACGATGAACACGTTATGACCCTCTTGCATCAATCCATACATCATGCAAGACACGATTAAAGAGAGGAGGGGCAAAAAATATGAAAGAGCATAAGATTACAGGATTATCTTGCGGTCACTGTGCCCTAAGATTACAAGAGCAAATACAGCAGCTCCCTGGCGGTGAAGAAGCGAAAGTTCAATTCAACTCCAGTAAGATTGTATTGGATGAGAAAATGGATATGAAAGCTGTTCGTTCTATTCTTTCTTCAGAAAATGTACGCTTTGAATCAGACGGAGAGCCAACAGGACCAAACTGGCTGATGATCGGTTTATATGTTTCTGTCGCGTCTTTTATTGCAGCATTAGGTGCTGAATGGGCGTTAAGTACAGCGTATATACCTATCCTGCTATATGCGATTGCGACGATCACTTCAGGTTATCCAACGTTTATGAAAGGCCTTCGTAACCTTACGAAGTTCAAATTCGATATCAACACACTTATGACAGTCGCGTTGGTAGGGGCGGTTGGAATCGGTGAATGGAAAGAAGCTGCGCTTGTTGCCATTCTGTTTGGAATCAATGAACTGCTTGAATCATATGGAATGGAAAAAGCACGCCGTTCAATGGAGACTTTATTAAAGGTTGCTCCCAAAGAGGCACTTCTTTTAAAAGATGGTAAGACTGAAACCATTTCGATTGAAGAATTAAAAGTAGATGATGTTGTTCTCGTGAAAACGGGTCAAAAGATTCCGTCAGATGGTATTGTCGTCTATGGCAAAAGCTCAGTGAATGAAGCAGCGATTACAGGTGAATCACTGCCTGTAGAAAAAGAGAGTGGGGATCCGGTATTTGGAGGCAGTATTAATAATGAAGGCGTTCTTCACGTAAAAATAACGAAAACGTACAATCAATCAGCACTTTCAAAGATTTTGGCTCTCGTACAGGAAGCACAGGAATCAAAAACACCAACTGAACTGTTTATCAACCGTTTTGCAAATTATTACACACCCATTATCATGCTTATCTCTGCACTCGTCATATTAGTGCCGCCGCTTTTATTTAATGCGTCGTGGGGTGAGTGGTTTTACCAAGGCCTTGCAGTATTGATCGTGGGCTGTCCTTGCGCTCTTATTCTTTCTTCACCAATCGCCATTTTATCTGGTATCACAGTAAATGCACGAAACGGCATTCTGATTAAAGGTGGAGCGTATTTAGAACAACTTGGAAAAATAGATATTATCGCTTTTGATAAAACAGGAACCCTAACATTAGGGGAGCCGCACGTTGTGGCAGAGCAAGCGTTTCACCCTGATTTTTATAAAGTGGCATATGCTATTGAAAAATCGTCGTCCCATCCGTTAGCAAAAGCGGTTATTGAAAAGTGCAGTGAACTCGGGATAGAAGAAATAGAAGCAGATGAGATCACAACCGTTTCCGGTCAAGGAATTACAGCAATCGTAAACGGCAAATCATACCGACTAGGAAACGAAAAAATAATTGGTGAAATACAAGCGGACCCGAACGTAGAAAGTGTAATCACTTCCTTAAAAGAAGAAGGAAACACGATCGTTCTTGTAGCAAGTGAAAGTGAAATTCTAGGTGTGTTTGCCATCGCAGATGAAATCCGAAAAGAAAGTCCAGCTATCATCCGTGATCTTCATCAAAAAGGTGTTAGAGAGACAGTGATGCTAACAGGAGATCATCCCGCTGTAGCAGAAAAAGTAGCAAAACGTACAGGGGTTTCATCTTTCTTTGGAGGACTGCTCCCTGAACAAAAGGTAGAAAAGGTAAAGTCCCTAAAAGCGAGTGGGAAAGTAGCCATGATCGGTGACGGAATTAATGATGCCCCAGCACTGGCAACCGCTGATTTAGGAATTGCAATGGGAAAAGGAACGGACAGTGCCATCGAGACGGCAGATATCGTGCTTATGCAAGATCACTTGGGCAAACTGCCAGATGCTGTTCAGGTTTCAAGAAAAGTAAACAGAATCATCAAATGGAACATCGGGTTATCGCTTGGATTGAAAATTTTGGCATTGCTTCTTACCATTCCAGGGTGGTTAACGTTATGGATCGCGATTTTATCTGACATGGGTGCTACAATCTTAGTAACGTTGATCAGTTTAACCGTCTTACTTCATAACCGAAAATAATGATGTTTAAAGCCATGCTTCCGCATGGCTTTTTTAGTACGATAGATGAGATAAGGATAAGCTTTTAGAGGAGGGACGTACATAATGTCGGAAACCGTATTAACCTTTTTTCATGAATATAGCGAATGGGCGATTTTGATCTCCATTGTGCTTAATATTGTGATCGCGATTTTAGGCGTTGTTCCATCTGTTTTTTTAACCGGCGCGAACATTATTTTCTTTGGCTTTTGGAATGGTACCTTCATTTCATTTATAGGGGAGGCTGCAGGAGCTGCAGTTTCATTCGCTTTATATAGAAAAGGATTTAAACAGATTTCAAGAAAGAAGTTAAATGGGTACCCCGGGTGGTAAGGTTGTTAGAAGCAATAGGGAAAGAAGCATTCCTATTAATCGTATCACTGCGATTATTGCCGTTCGTTCCGTCAGGGTTAGTGACATTTGCTAGTGCGATCGGAGCTGTTTCAGCAGGAATCTTTATTGCAGCAAGCTCTATCGGTAAAATACCAGCCCTTATACTCGAAGCTTATTCGGTCTATAACGTGACACAATGGAACACAGAAGGAAAGCTTATCTTAGGCATACTAGCATTGGCATGCATTTTCACCATTGTGAAAAAGAATAGAACATAAGCAAACAACTTGCGTACTATAGGGGGTATAGTATATTATAAAATAGAAAGCATCCCATTATGAAAGGGTGATACGTTATGGAACAAAAAACACATCGCTGCGACAGTGATAAACAAGATTTAAACAATCGTTTAAAAAAGATAGAAGGCCAGGTGCGCGGTCTTCAAAAGATGATTGAAGAAGACCGGTATTGTATAGATGTTCTCGTTCAGATCTCTGCAGTTACAGCTGGTTTAAAACGAGTGGGTTTTCAACTGATGGAAAGCCACACACACCATTGTGTAGCCGATGCGATTAAGTCTGGGAATGGTGAAGACTCTATTGAAGAATTGATGAGAGTTATTAAGCAGTTTTCTAAATCGTAAAAAGAAGGTGAAAACCATGAGCCAAAAGGAAACGAATCTTGGAATCACAGGCATGACTTGTTCAGCCTGTGCGGTCCAGATTGAAAAAGTATTGAACAAAATGGATAGTGTTGATGCCAATGTGAATTTAGCCATGGAAAAAGCCTCTGTAAAGTTTGATCCTGAAGTAACAACGATTCAAGAGATTGAACAAAAAATAGAGAAGTTGGGCTATGGAGTAACAAAAGAGAAAGTGGAGCTTGATATCTCTGGTATGACATGTGCCGCTTGCTCTACCCGGATTGAAAAAGTTTAAGCCGCATGAATGGCGTCTCTAGTGCCACCGTCAATTTAACAGGAGAAACAGGAACGATAGAATACAATCCTTCTGTCGTTTCGGTAGATGATCTTTTAAGAAAGATAGAAAAACTGGGCTATAAAGGATCCATCCAGCAAGACCGGGAATTGAAGAAAACGAAGAAGGAAGAAGAGGTCTCGACCAAGAAAAAAAATTGATTCTCTCTATCGTTTTATCGCTGCCGCTTTTATATACGATGATTGCACATATGCCCTGGGACTTTGGCTTGCCGCTGCCTCATCTATTGATGAACCCCTGGTTTCAGCTGGCGCTCGCTTCTGTCGTACAGTTTTATATCGGGGGGCCATTTTATGTAGGAGCGTATCGGGCGCTTAGAAATAAGAGTGCGAATATGGATGTACTTGTGGCGTTAGGAACATCTGCCGCTTTCTTTTATAGTGTTGTGGAAGCGTTCAAAACAATCGGAAATCCGAACGATATGCCACAGTTGTATTTTGAAACGAGTGCGGTTTTAATTACGTTAATATTAGTAGGTAAATATTTCGAGACACTTGCAAAAGGAAGAACAACTGAAGCAATTTCTAAACTACTGAACCTGCAAGCGAAGGAAGCTACGGTTATTCGTAATGGGGAAGAAGTAAAGATTCCACTGGATCAAGTCGTTGTCGGTGAAATGCTTCTCGTAAAACCAGGTGAAAAAATCCCTGTAGATGGCAAAGTGCTTTCAGGGAATTCTTCAATTGATGAGAGCATGATAACAGGGGAATCCATACCTGTTGAAAAATCAGAAGGTGACTTTGTGATCGGTTCCACAATCAACAAAAATGGAACGCTGAGGATGGAAGCTCAAAAAGTTGGTAAAGAGACCGCTCTCGCTGGAATCATTAAGATAGTTGAAGAAGCTCAAGGGTCGAAAGCGCCTATTCAGCGAATGGCTGATTACATTTCTGGCATATTCGTTCCGATTGTTGTCGGGATAGCGGTTGTAGCTTTTATCGTATGGTATTTCTTTTTAGATCCAGGCAACTTGCCTCAAGCACTTGAGGTGGCGATCGCGATCTTAGTTATCGCTTGTCCGTGTGCACTAGGTCTTGCAACACCGACCTCCATTATGGTGGGGACAGGTAAAGGGGCCGAACAGGGTATTCTCTTTAAAGGAGGCGAATACCTGGAGGGTGCACACAGAATAAACGCCATTCTTTTAGATAAAACCGGAACTGTGACAAAAGGGAAACCTGAAGTAACGGATATCATCGAGCTAAGAGAAGGATTTCTATCAGAAGTGATCTCGGCTGAAAAAGTTCAGAACACCCTTTAGCTGAAGCGATTGTGGAGTACGGAAAAAATAAAGGAATTTCTCTGACAGATGCAGATTTCTTCAATGCCATTCCAGGGCATGGAATTGAAGCTGCAGTGAATGGAAAAGCGGTGCTTGTTGGAACGAGAAAGCTGATGAAAGAAAAATCAGTTGCTTATTTAGAGCATGAAGCCGCGCTTGAAAAGTTTGAGCGAGAAGGTAAAACCGCTATGCTTGGTGCAGTAGATGGTGAACTCGTTTCAATCATCGCTGTTGCTGACACCGTTAAGGACTCATCTAAAAAGGCGATTACCCGGTTAACTGAAATGGGTATTGATGTGTATATGATCACTGGTGACAATGAGAGAACCGCACATGCGATTGCCGAACAGGTTGGTATTTCAGGGGTTTTTGCTGAAGTTCTTCCAGAAGAAAAAGCACGTAAAGTGAGTGAGCTCCAGGAAAAAGGGAAGATTGTTGCGATGGTGGGTGATGGGATCAATGATGCACCAGCATTGGCAACAGCTGATATCGGAATGGCAATCGGAACCGGTACAGATGTGGCAATCGAGGCAGCAGACATAACACTTGTTGGCGGTGATTTGAATCATATTCCAAAAGCGATCGAATTAAGCCGGAAAACGATGCGAAACATTCGACAAAACTTGTTCTGGGCACTGTTTTATAATTCAGCAGGAATTCCGATTGCTGCATTCGGTTTGCTTGAACCATGGGTTGCCGGTGCAGCAATGGCTTTCAGCTCTGTGTCAGTTGTCACGAACGCATTGCGACTAAAGCGATTAAAACTAAACGAAAATTAGGAGGAAGAAAGAATGGAAAAGAAAACATTAAAAGTAGAAGGTATGACTTGCGGACATTGTAAAGCTGCGGTAACGAACGCACTTACTGAACTAGATGGAGTAAAGAATGTGGTTGTGCACTTAGAAACAGGGAACGTGGATGTGGAAGTGGATACCTCGAAAGTAACGGATGCAGATATGCGTGAAGCGATTGAAGATCAAGGATATAACGTAAAAGCATAATTGTAAAAAGCCTCTCCAGGTTGGAGGGGCTTTTATGATGCTTGTCTTTTTATTTTATAGATTGCCTTTAAGTGCTTTGGCCACTTTCGCCACTCGTTCACCGAGGCGAGACGCCATGGTTTTTTCAGCATCTTGTGGCTGTTGGCTTCCGTCTGCACCTGCAACGGTTGAAGCAGCATATGGAGAACCGCCAATTCCATCTGATGTCATCTGTTCAGGATTCTCGCCATATGGCAGACCTACATAAATCATTCCAAAATGCATAAGAGGTACGAATGAAGTGATAGCTGTAGATTCTTGACCACCATGAATCGTGTTAGAACTTGTTATCACGGCTGTGGCTTTGCCTTCCAGATCGCCATTTGCCCAAAGACCACCTGCCGAATCGAGTAATTGTTTAATCTGTGCAGGCATCATACCGTATCGAGTTGGAATTCCCACACGATGCCGTCAGCCCATTTTAAATCATCAAGTGTTACTTCAGGAATATCAGCCTGGGCTTCTTGAGCTTTAACATAGGCGTCTTGTTGTGACATATATTTTTTCGTAACTTCAAATTCTGGAACTTTAACAACCTTTACTTCAGTGCCGTCTACTTGCTTAACGCCTTCAGCAGCCGCAAGTGCCATTTCATGAATATGACCATAAGAGCTATAATATACAACCAAAATGTTAGCCATGATATTACCTCCTTAAATAATCTGACTTATGTACACTTCCCGTTTTTAACCATTTGAAATCATAAAAAATCCGCCTGATTGTTTTCAGGCGGTCCCTTTTAATAATAAGGATAAGGATAGGGTGGGTAATAAGGGTATGGATAAGGGTATGGCGGATAATAAGGATAAAGAGATAAAGCTGCAAGTGCTGCAAGCGGATAGATCTGACGATAAAAACGGCGATAATACGGACGGCCGTACCATTGACGTTGATTTCGCTGACCACTTTGCTGTCCTTGCTGAGGCTGTTGAGCCTGCTGACCCTGTTGACTCATTTGTGGACTTTCTTGTTCAGCTTCTTCTGCAGGCATCATGTTTTGCGGAACCATTATATACACGTTTTTTATCTAAATCAGTAATGATTCCTTCAACTTCCTGCCCATCACGAGTTTTAATCGTTACATGATAATACATATGGTCCTTACACATTTGATGCATACTTTCTGCGCGCATCTGTTCTTGCAGATCCTGTTCATTGCTCATCATTATCACTCCTCCCCTTGTTATTTTTATTTTCTATTTAACCAAGTTATGCCTGAACTGCTGAAAACAGTGGGGTTCACGGCACGTCACGCTGAAAACGAGCTACCTGGAGCGAAGTTCGACTACCGCATACATGCAAAAAAGCCCTCCATCCTCCAAAATACACACAAAAAAAAGAACTGCTTTTGACAGCAGTCCTTTGTGAATTAACTTTTTCTGAGCTTTGAAGCTTCGTCTTAAACATTCGTTTAAAAAAGGTGAATACCGCTTCAGCTTCGAGATAATAAAACAACTTGAAGAGAAGACTTCCTAATAAAATACCGGCTACTACGTCAAGTACCACATGTTGTTTTACAAAAAGCGTAGATAAAATGATGCTGTAGGCAAATGTTGAGATGATAATATCTTTTTTTATAGTCCACATCTTACTATGGCGAATGCCTAAGACCATTAAATAACTGCTCAGTACATGAATACTTGGAAAACAGTTAAAGGGTTGGTCGGCACCATAAACGTATTGTACGATTGTTGTGAGTATTCCCTCTGATGCCAATTCTGGTCGTGGTACCGTGGTTTGAAAAAGAAGTAAATCACGTAACATGCCAGCATCCCTACACAAAAACTCAACAAGGTCCTATAATAAATAGCTCTGTCATAAATACAAAAGTAGACAAACATTAAAAAGATAAAAGCATACCAAAGTACATAAGGTACAATGAAAATTTCCAAAAATGGGATTTGATGATCTACTGCTGTAATGAGTTGTCTCGCTCCACGCTCCCCATGATTTAACACCTGATAGATGATATTCAGCAAAGGGATAGAGAGGAGAAGGCATAATGCTAGAATATTTTCTTTTATGATTCGCAATACGAACTACTCCTTTGTCTATATCATCAGCTAATTAACTATTCCCGATTTATAAGGTTTTACACGTTTACTTGCATCTTAATGATATTACCATAATATGGTTGAAAGGTCATAAGAAAAGAGTATTATTTTATGAAAATTTTTTGACCGTTATTATTACTCTATAGTCTTCCCTGGAATAGGAGTAATCCGTTTTCCACTATTTGCGCCATAAAGAAATTCTATCCGTTCTATCATTGATATTAATTTTGACTTTTCTGACAAAAGGAATATAATGAAGGTACAACCGTAAGACCTAATGCATAATTAACCTACCTCTTTGAAAGGGAGTGTTATGGATGTATGTAGGCAATACAATTAAAGTGAACCGTTTCAATGGTGAGTACTTCATGATCAGTCAAAAGTGGCTGATGGAAGTGGTTTGGAAAAAATACAACATGCCCTTACAGGACTTTTTATTGTCGTATGACAAGTCAGACAGCGATTATATTTTTTCGTTGGCTGAAAGGCAATCCATTGATTTTCAAGTAGAATATGACGAAGACTACCTGCACATCGGGTAGTTTTTTTATTTGAAACGTATGTCAAAAGCCCTTCTTCCTACATACACTGTGTTTAGGATTCAGGGGAGGGTTCGGAAATGGCTAAAAAAATGCAAAGAAAAACATTAAAAATAGATATGACAGTACTGTAAACAAATATCAGCACACGCAAAAAATGGTAACGAGCGAAACGTGCATCGCCTGTAAGACCCAATGTGCTAGAGGATTGGATTATATCGACCGAATGTCTAAGCCAGGCGCGCTAGGAAAAGGAGTCGCCTGCCACCTGACAAAAGGAAAAGGACATAAATAGGAAATATATTGTGTTTCTAACTGGCCCATGATGTATATGGGCTGTTTTTTGTGTTTATGCTCGTTCACGCTCAATCGCAGCGGTTTATCCTCGTTCATAGGGCCCTTATTTTTTTGCGAAAACGATATCACTTCGTATGACATTTATACTAGTTAGCCCGATCTTTTTGAATTATTTATTTGGATCGCAAGGTGTTACAATGTGACCCGAAAATGAGTCACTTAAACAAATTATTAGTAAATACATGCTCGTTTCTATCTAATAAGTTGGGAAAACTGCATGTATTTTACTAAAAGAAAGCACATGTTCTCCTTCAATTTTCCCAATACAAAGCTTGATTACATCCTGCTACAATAGTGATACACCCTCTTCCCAGCAAGACGGGTAGAAAAGTAACAGGAACGGGTGAATGCCATGAAGAAGAAAGTACTTGTCTATTTGTATCCACAATTTAGAGAAGTTGAAGTAATGACGACTTTATCTATTATCGGTAAAAAATATGAAGTGCTGCCTTTCTCGCTGTTGCCAGGAACTGTTACAAGTGAATGTGGTTTGCTGATGCAGCCCACCATTAAAGTTAAAAATATAAGTCCCATGGATTATGAAATGCTGATCATCCCAGGTGGGAAACAAGCATTTACACAAGGGAATCCAAGGCTGTTGCACTTGTTGCAAGTGTTTAACAGGGAAAACATTAAGATCGCAGCGATTGGTAATGGAGCTGTTATTTTAGGACGAGCAGGGATCTTAAACAACAGGTCATATACCGTTTCATTGCGCGAGGATGAGTTTTCAAAGGCTAACAGCTGGTTGAACGGAACGTACATGTCCAAACAAATCGTTGAGGATAAGAATTTGCTAACCGCGAAAAGCCATGCTTATATTGATTTTGGATTAACAATCGGGGACCGTTTGAAGTGCTTTGACGGCCTTGAAGAATATAATTTTTATAAAGGTACAAGTTCCTTTTAGTGGAACACTAAATTTTGCTCCCCTTTACGCTTTCCGGCTTTTGCTGGGAAGCGTTTTTTTAATGGTAAAAAATACTAAATAAATTTATGATAATAAATAAAAGTTCAATGCTTGACAAAAGTAAGTCAAGGTTTTATGATGTAAAGGAATCAACTTACTAAAGAGAAGTTAATCACTAAAAACAACAAACAATTAAAGGAGAGAATCAACAAATGAAAGTACTTTATATTAATTCAAATCCAAAACCAATCGATCAATCTTTTGGGCTTCGTTTAGGACGTCACTTTTTAAATGAACTATCTAATCAAAATGAAAACATCGAGATTGAAACAGTTAACCTTTATGAAGAAAACATTCCATTTATCGATGCAGATGTTCTTGATGCATGGGGAAATTGGCTGCTGGCCAAGAGCTTTCACCATCACAAGTTGAAAAAACTAGCCGTATGGGAGAAATTTTAGAGCAGTTTTTATCTGCAGACATGTATGTATTTAACACACCAATGTGGAACTTGAGCTACCCTCCAATGCTTAAAGCTTACATCGATAACATTGTAATGGCAGGGAAAACGTTCAAGTACACTGAAAATGGTCCAGCTGGATTATTAGGTGGAAAAACAGCTGTTCACATTCAATCTCGCGGAGGCGTATATTCTGAAGGTCCTGCTCAGGCGTTCGAATTTACGAACGGATACCTTCAAGGGGTAATGGCGTTTATCGGAATTACAGATTATCACCATGTGTATACAGAAGGAATGGCTGCGGCTCCAGATCGTTCTGAAGAAATTTTAGCGGATGCAAGAGAAAAAGCGGCAGAGTTGGCAAAGGAATTAGCAGCAGCTAAGCGCAATGCGTAATCTTTGGACTTCAACTGATAACCCACTATAATTGGTGGCATAGTAAAGAGGTGTCGGCTACTACAGGCACCTCTTTATTGCGAAGGCAGCTAAGAATTCGGGGCAAGGAGTGGAGATAATGAACGAAACATTTAAAGTAATGGAAGAACGATCTTCTGTACGACTGTATCAAAAAGATAGAGAGATACCGAACGAGACTCTTCATAAGATTTTAGAGATGGCTGGAAAAGCACCATCTGCTTGGAATCTTCAGCACTGGCGCTTTATTGTTGTAACGTCACAAGAGCAAAAAGAAAAGCTTTTTCCGATTGCGTATAATCAAAAGCACGTACTTGATGCTTCTGCTGTTGTTATTGTTTTAGGAGATACTGAAGCAGACAAAGTGGCTGCTGAAGTGTTCGAAAAGGCTCCAGAAGAAGCACGAAACATCTTATTGAAAAACATCAACTCTGCCTATTCACAAGGCAGAGCGTTAGGGAAAGAGAAGCGCTTAAGAATGCATCTCTTGGAGCGATGCAGCTCATGCTTGCAGCTAAAGCAGCTGGAGTTGACTCTTGTCCGATGACTGGGTTTGACCATGCTGCAATCGTTCCTGCACTAGGCATTCCAGAGAGATTCATACCTGTCATGATGATTACGCTAGGGTATGCGGACGGTCCAGCTAAACCAACTGACCGCTTTGATATCGACCGACTCGTCATGCATGAAAAGTATGAAGAAAAAGTTTAAACGTTAGCTTAAAGCAGTTGTGCCACTTCACAGGCATGACTGCTTTTTTGCTGGGGAAATGTGCTATCATACAGGTAAAGTCAGTTTTGCTAAAGGAGTATGTATGAGCACGTTAACGATATCGATTTTAATAACCCTTGTTATCATCATTTTTGTAGTTATCATTTTTGCTGCAGCTATTACAAAAGGTTATTCCTATAAACATACCGTAGATCAATTAGAAGATAATCCATATGTGAAAAAAGAGGACAAAGCTGAAACAGACAAAGAACGTTCATAAGAAGGGAAGAATCGGGGATGAAGTTTACACTAGCACCAAAACCGCCATTTCATTTTCAGAAAATGATGCAGCGATTAACGGTTACAGGTAAAACTCATGTCTTAAGACTTAATGAACAATTTACAAAATACGAAAAGATCATTCGAGTAAACCATGTGGCTTGTTACATAGAAGTTGTTTCAAGCGGAACTGTAAACAAACCACTTTTAGAGTGCCGGATAAAGTCTTTAAATGGTGAAGTGAATGAAATAGCAGCAAAGAATAAGATTCAGAAGCTTTTCTCAACGGAAATCGACCTGTCGCCTTTGTATCAGCATTTCGCTGGGCATAAAGAATTAGCAAATGTTTTAAGTCGTTTTGAGGGTTTAAAACTTCTTACTGATACAGACCTATTCGAATCAATCGTGAAGATCATTATTGGTCAGCAAGTCAATTTAACGTTTGCCGGAACACTAACGGAAAGGCTTATTGAAGCTGCCGGTGAAAAAGTGGAGGTGGAAGGAGATACCTTTCAAATCTTCCCAACACCAAAAGCTGTTTCAAAACTTACATATGAAAATCTTCGTGAGCTCCAATTCAGCCAGAGAAAAGCAGAGTATATTATAGATCTTGCAAAACTCATTGCAGACGGCAAGCTCCAATTGGAAAACTTATGGACAATGACGGATGAACAAGTAATGAGCACCTTGTTGCCTATCAGGGGGATCGGTAAATGGACGATCGAATGTTTGTTGATTTTGGGATGGGAAGAACGGATGTGCTTCCTGCAGCTGATATTGGATTAAGAAATGCCATTCGCCAAGTCTGGGAGTTAACGGAGCAGCCTTCAGAAGAAGAAGTGAGGAAACTTGCAGAGGATTGGAAACCATGGCGTACGTACATTACCTATTATTTATGGGAAAGCTTAAATCAGGCATCTGTTGTTGTCGATCATACATAAGAAGAAAAGGTGAGGAGCTTTTAAGCTTCTCACCTTTTGGTTTTTTAGGAAGTGATTTGATACTTTTAGGTCTGGATTTCCGATGTGGAGTCTGGTGAGAAAGCTCAAAGCAAACCTGATGTGTAGTAGGGTCCTGTGCACTAACGCCAATTAACACTACTCGTTGAAGTGAACTCTCTTATCGCTTCAAAGATATTTTCCAAATTCTTCTTTATTAGTTGATTGTAGTGGATGGTGGGAGACTCCTGCGGGACAGGCGGGCAGTCCGAAAAGTGGAAGTGGCTCGTTCAGCCCCGACAAGCAAAAGGTGAATGGGCGAGGAAGGCGCACTTTGCCTTTTGGACCGTTTAACTTTTGACCTCGAGGGGCTAGCCACTGCAACTAGACAGGTGAGACACTTAAAAGTGAAACGTACAAATGTGGCTCACCGCCTGCCCCGCGGAAAGCGAGCACCTGGAACGGAAATCAACTTCTTTCAAAAGCAACAAAGTATAAACTTTAAAAAGAACCTAGACTAATACAGCTCTTTGCCTAAAAACTCAGCTATTGCCTTCATACCATAAATGCCTGCTTTTTCTTCAGCATCTCGGTTGTAGTTCGTGTTTGTGTTCACATCATACGCATAAACGTTTCCTCGCTTATCCGTAATGATTTCAATTCCGGCAAACGTGATGCCATTTGCTTTTAAAAACGCTTCGTAATTCGCTTGAAGGGGAGTGTAAAGTCCTTTAAGATTCTAAACTTCGGCTCTGGTTCTTCTGATTGCTCGGTAATCGGGCAGAACTGATCACCAATCTGGCATGCATCTGCCGGGCAAAGTTCAAATCCTTCTGACGTATCCACGCGTACGGCATATAAAAACTTACCACCAATAAATTCGCAGCGAACAATGTAAGGTTCCGGTGCTTCGATATAGTCTTGTAATAGGGTAATACCGTCAATTGATTCGTCAAATTCTGAAGAATTCACATACGATTCAAGAGCAGCATGCGTTTGAAACAACTGAACTCCTAGTCCTTTGCCAGCGCGGTTATGTTTTGTAATAAATCTACCATCAAAGCTTTTTGCTGCTTTTAATAACTCCTCTTTTCCATAAGCGGCAATCGTGCGGGGAACAGGAATATCAAAAGCTTTTAAAGCGCTATATTGACTCACTTTGCTGATTTCAAGCTGAAGAGCTCTAGAATTGTTAAACACTGTTCGTCCGTAGCTTTCAAGCCAAGCTAACACAGCAGCGGTATATTCAGGTGCATATCGATGACCTCTTGTGTGAGAGGAAGCACTCATCCGGTTATAGAAAATGCCTTCTGGCGGAGCTTTCGTTAAGTCGATGTGCCCCTTTGCCATGTGCCAGTCTTCATATGGAAGTCCAAGCTCTTCAAAACGCTGAAACAATGGAGCAGTCCAGTCGATATTTTCATGTATAACATATATCTTTTTTGTCATTGTATCCTCCTTAATATTGTAATTCCGACTACTTCTATAACTCTAGTCTATAATATGAAGGAGATAATGAACAGTAAACGGAATCAAAAAAGAAGCCTTTATTTAGACTTCTTCTTTTGAAGGCGATCTGACTTTTCAAGCTTTTTAATAGCAACTGCATAGTGGTGGAATTCATCATTCGTAATGGTCTCTTCACCGTATCGAACTTTTTCATATGCGTTTATAACAGACTCAGCTTCGTCTCCTGACAATTTTAATCTTTCAAACCAAAGGGCTGGGGATTCTCCTGGCTGCCTCGAAAAACCGCGTTTATCCATTGTTTTCTCAAAGCGCAGAAATCGCTTTCGTGTACGATCATTAGAGTGCAGCCATCTTCTTTTAGAAAAAAGTTGCCGTTCATGTCAGCTTGACTTAAAGCAGATAAATTATCGCTTAACAAAAGGTCTTGTCTGCCGGGTAGAAGCGATTTTTTCTCCAAATATAAAATCCCACGATCAGCACAAGCACGATAACACCAGACCACCATAGAATCGAAAAATCGGGAGCTGTATACTTTTCAGGCGAAAAAATTTCTTCCTCAACCTTGCCAATTTCGCTGTTTACTTGTTCATCCTTTTCAAATAACTTGATTAAGTATTGAAGAGGTACGGTGAGAAAGCTAAACAGTTTCCACAATGGAACGGCCAAAATATAGTACATCACGAATAATACGCCATCAACTAGCCAATAAATCAGTTGTTTAATCGGCCCTAGAAGGATAAAAATAACTGCACTTAAACCAGCAATGGTAATTGGAATAGAGAAATCTTTCCATAGTTTATCAGCAGATGGATTCTTAAAATAATGAACGGTCATCTTTATGAAGAGCATAAATAAGAACTGCAGCCAAACAGCACCATACATGACGGTGTATCCATCTTTAAAAAGAAAGATAGCAAAAGAGAAAATACAACCGATACAGCTAAAAGCAGTTCTAGATCAGCCTTTAGTGGATCCTGCCAATTTTCTGTGCTTCTCCATATGAAGATAGATGATAAAATGGCTGAAAACAATAGTGAAGATGTTAACAACCAGAATAAAAATATTGCCAATATGAGCGTAATGACGAGAGTTCCTTTTAATAGAGACGGCTTATAAGTGAAAAGAGAACCGCTTAGCGCAATAATCGGAAGCAATACTGTTATATATAACAAGAGATTTTGCCAAGTGCCTCCCTGTAAAAGCAGTACATACAGCAAGTATAAGAGCATGCTATCAAAAATCATGTTCATTCCGTATAGGATAAATCGTTGACTGTTTAACATGTAACGACCTCCTGTGCCATATATGGCATAAGAAATGCTTCGTATTCGCTATGGCTGATATAAAAGATTCTTCCACCAGCTTGCATCCATTTCTTTGTCATGAAGATAGTATCTTTATCGTTTGGAATATGACCTAAAAGGATAACAAACGGAACTTTACCTGCTAAATTTCGGTTTATCTTTGTCCACATATACTCAGGTTTAACCGTTACATTTGATCGATCTATGCGAGCAAGTCCTTCTAATACTTTACTTAAGTGTTGAGGTCCGCTGTCTGTAGGGACGTGATACATGCCGAGTGGACCGGGAACTTTGAAATTGATGTAAACTTCAAAAGGTATTCCTTTTTCAGCGGCAAATTGGCACATGAATGCAAGATAACTGATCTCGTTTTCTGTTTCATCCGCTGTTCTCATATCTTTATGATCAGGCTGTATGGTATACACAAACGTCCAGTGAAAGACCACCGTTTTTTCAAAAACTTTTGTTTGGAGTGTACCTGTTCTTGCAGTTGCTTTCCAGTGCAGCTTATGAAAAGAGTCCCCATAAGCATAATCCCTATTGCCTGCTGGAAGTGATACATTCTCAAACAGGGCAAATGGGCGCGATGTTTCACCAGTTCCTTGATAAAAAAGTTGCTCGATTCGATGGACAGGAAGTGGTTTCGGATAAACAATGATCTCAGTTGGAAATAATTCACGAAACGTCAAGGATTGTCCGCTCGTTTGAAGCGGGTCATGAATATGTAGCGTAACATTCGAGATTCTAGTCGTTCCACGTTTTAAAGCCACAAATGGAATCTTTTCTGTATAGGCTGTTTTTCGATAAATAGCAAATGGCCGTTTCACTTCTATTCTGCCTTTGGATGATGAAGCAGACTGATCGGGTTCTGCGGATGAAATAATTTTTTTATGTGTAAGAAAGATCTCACCTCTAAAAGATGGCCAGAAACCTTTATGGAGAAGCTTTACATAAAAGGCATCCGAGTCCCCAGGGAACAGCCGATAGACTTGTCTAACACGTTCCACATTCAAATCTTGAGCTGCGGATTTAAACTGCAGCAGTGTAGCGCCGTAAAAGAACAAGATAAACAATCCGAGCAGAAAGAGAAATGAAATATTGCGATAAAACCCAATGATGAAAAGTAAAGGACTAAATAGAACAAGCACCCTGAAAACGGGCTTAATCCATACTTGATTACTCCACTGCATGTTATCTTCCTGCCTCAGATTCTACAGGCACATCAATAGATCCCAAGATGTCACGCAACACATGCTCTTTTGTTTTCCTCATCGTGCCCTCCATCGTTAGAACTAAGCGGTGAGCCAGAACATAAGGAGCAACGTATTGGATATCATCAGGTGTGACAAACATCCTTCCTTGTACATAAGCAGCACCTTGAGCCGCTCTCATAAAGGCAAGTGTTCCACGAGGAGAGACGCCATTCTCGATAAACTCGTGCTTTCGAGTAGCTTGAACGATAGAAAGCAAGTAATTTTCAACCTCATCACTCACATGAATGTGCTGTACTTCTTGCTGCATCAATAGAATATCTTCCAGCGAGAAGACGGGTTCCAATGTATCTTGCGGATTTTTGGAACGATACATATGAAGCATTTCCTTTTCTTGATTGTAATCAGGGTATCCAGAGGGCAGTTTCATAAAAAACGATCAAGCTGCGCTTCTGGAAGTGGGAATGTTCCGTGAGATTCAATAGGGTTTTGAGTTGCGATTACTAAAAAAGGAGATGGGAGTTTAAGAGTTTCACCATCTATCGTTACTTGTCGCTCTTCCATAACTTCTAAAAGACTAGACTGAGCACGAGGCGTTGCACGATTAATTTCATCTGCTAATAATATATTCGTCATCACTGGTCCTGGCCGCATCTCAAATTCCTGGTGTTTAGGATGAAAGAATTGGATTCCGGTAATGTCAGCAGGAAGGATATCAGGAGTGAACTGGATCCGTTTAAAATCTCCCCCGATCAAACGAGCAAGGCTTTTTGCGAGAACCGTTTTTCCTGTGCCAGGAACATCCTCTAGTAATAGGTGTCCTTTATTCACGATCGCGATCATCGTCAGTTCAACGAGTTCGTCTTTACCCGTTAGAACTTCTGCAATGGCATTTTTCACGGTAGTCATCTGATTCAGTATATTCATTTATGTACTTCCTCTCTAAATATATAATCCAACTTTACCATTATTATAATATTTAGAAAATGAAAAAATGTAATATTTTTGAAATTAATGTAACAAAGAAAAAGCTCACCGCCTTGTAATAGAGATGAGCAAATAAAAAAGATGGGGTCTAAATGCCCCATCTTGTGTTAGTTAATAATTGTGATGTTAACGTTTTTTCTACCCCAGTTGACTGCATCGGAATAGTTTTTCATGAATACATCAATTTCGTTCCCTTTAATTCCGCCACCGATATCATCAGCTACTGCGTAGCCATAACCAGGTACGTATACAACAGAACCGATTGGTATTACATTTGGATCAACGGCAACAACTTTTGCATAAGGAATCTCTTTTAAGTTTGTGCCTCCATAAGTCGTACCACTGCAGCCATCACAACTTGCTGTGTAAGCTGTAGAAGCAACCGTCATGGTTTTCTTTTGTATGTTATTTTGGATGCTGTTGAATGTTTGTGGTCCAGCAATTCCATCTACTGATAAGCCTTTTGCTTTTTGATAATTTGTAACTGCTTGTTTCGTAACAGGACCATAATAACCTGTTGTAACAGCAAAATCATAATATCCCATCGCTTTTAGTTTTCCTTGCAGTTCATATACGTCATTGTCCCAAGCACCTGGTCGGAGAGTGTGATCACCCATTGCCGCAAATCCGCTAACGGGAGCAGAAACGAGCAATCCGAATGCTAGAGCCCCTGTAATTACCCATTTTTTCATCATGATAACTCCTCCTAATATGTATAATTGGTTAAATACGCCTCGGTTGCCAATTATACTAATCGAATGTAACAAAAACATTAGGAGAAGGTAACAAGTAGATTACAATAATATATTCATATAATAATAGGTAAAAAAGGTAGTAACTGGTTTAGGGTGGGAAGGTAGTTGAAGTTCAATTGAATTTTCCTATCAACTCGACAAATTTCCCAGGAAATAGACAAGAATTTACGTCTTCTCTCTAGGTTCTTTCATAAAACCATCAAGACTGTTTAATAGCTGATCTAATTCCTGACTGCATATAACGGTTTCTTGTGCTGTAAGTCCATAAGTTTTTCCAAGGCAGAGCAGTACTTCACGTTTTTCCTCAATTAATTGCAATAACATGTTATATTCACAACTTTCATGAGAGATTTTGTCTTCAATAAATATGCAATAGATTTACTAAAAGAGAAAGGGTTTCGGCTAAAGTAGTGGCAATGTTACAAAAACCTACAAAAAGTTTAATGAGAATGTCGAATTCAAATCACATCATGTTCTGTCTGAATCATGATGGTTTAGAGGAATATAAAAGAATGACAGAGTTAGAGAGGAGTTCATTATGCATCACTCACTAAATATTGCTTTGGTTCTATTGGCTGTAGCTGTTGGTGTGACTGCTCTAGCAAAGAAAATGAATAAACCATATCCCATTGCGTTAGTCATTGTTGGTGGAATCATTGGTCTTGTACCTGTTCCTGAGCTAGATCCATTAAAAGAAATTATTCAGGAAGGACAAACTTTTCAATTTATTATCATCTCTTTATTGCTTCCGACATTGCTTGGTGAGGCAAGTATAAAGCTTCCCTTTGGTCATTTGCGTGATCATGTAAAACCTATCATAGCGCTTGCGATTGGCGGAACATTAATAACGTTTTTAATTGTAGGAGCAGGTTCTTTTTATGTACTCGGTCTGGGGTTGCAAACTGCTTTTGTTTTTGCTGCATTGATGAGTGCAACTGATCCTGTTTCCGTGTTAAGTATTTTCATATCACTCGGAGTGAACAGGAAACTCTCGACAATTATTGAAGGAGAAAGCTTATTTAACGATGGTTTAGCTGTCGTCCTATTCATGATCGCTTCAATCTATCTTCCAACATATATTGAAATGGGAGCAGGTGGTTTTGTATCAGCTCTACTGATGCTGCTAAAAGTATCGATAGGGGGTGTACTCGTTGGTGGAGGGTTAGGTTATATTTTTTCAAAGTTTACGAGCTGGTATGATGATTATCCGCTAGAGATCTTATTTTCAATTCTCTTGTTTTATGGAAGCTTCTTAATCGCTGAAAGCATTCATGTTTCAGGAGTCATCGCAGTTGTAGTCGCTGGACTGACTTTTGGAAACTATGGAGCGAAGATCGGAATGAGTCCAACAACGAAAATAAATATCCATTCCTTTTGGGATGTATTAGCTTTGTTTGCCAATTCTCTCGTATTCCTGCTTGTAGGTTTAGAGATTGCCTATATCGATATTAATGATAAATGGGGATTGATTATTAGTAGTATTATCCTTGTATTAATTGCAAGAACAATTGCGGTTTACGGAACGCTGTTTTCCATGAAAGGTATACCAACAAAGTGGAAACATGTTTTA
Organism: Fictibacillus sp. EA-CB0309; assembly: GCF_055814265.1. Classification (NCBI taxonomy): domain Bacteria; kingdom Bacillati; phylum Bacillota; class Bacilli; order Caryophanales; family Fictibacillaceae; genus Fictibacillus; species Fictibacillus sp. EA-CB0309. The sequence continues at coordinate 3,387,573 of NZ_CP169271.1, read as the reverse complement.
AATTGGGGAGGACTTAAAGGCTCCTTATCCATTGCACTTGCCCTAAGTTTACCTAATGATTTTCCTGGCAGAGAGAATATTATTATCTTGGCGTTTAGTGTGGTGTTCTTTTCACTGCTTGCACAGGGAATGACGATTTCTTCTATGATCAGTCGGTTAAAGATTAATGATCCAAACAAAGAGAAAACAGAATATGAAGAAGTGTTCTTAGCTGTAAATAGATATGAATCTGCTATAAAAAGATTATATCAGCTGAAAAAAGAAGTAACCATTTCATCCGTTGTATTTGAGAAATGGAAAGCATTGTACGATTATAAAAGTGAAGAGTCAAAAAAGAGATTAGATGAAATGTATGAACAGCATCCAGAGTGGAGAAAATCACAGGAATACAAGGCATCCATTGAAGCTTTGTATGCAGAACATGAGGCAGTTGAAAATCTTCTTCGAAAAGATATGATTTCGAGTCAGTTAGCGGAAGAGGAAATTGAGCGGATACTCGATAAGATTGAGCAGCAAAGAACAAATTATAACGCGCAAGAATAGAATGGCCGGTAATCGGCCATTTTATTATGCTTTCTGTTCCATTCTGGCGTATTGGTTCAACAGTTGATCAAGCTGCTGACTTAGTGTTACTAGTTTAGGATGTGTCAGTTCGTAGTTGAGTTGAGAAGAAATACGATATAATTCTTCTCTTAACATACTAATTCGTTCTTGGACAGTGTTCTCTTTCATAAGTAAATCTCCCTTTTATAGCAGGCTCTGTTGAGTGCCTTTGTTGGTATCTTTGGTATCTGCTACCGATGAACAAGTATTATTGCAACTGGCTGAGATATTACCATGAATACTAGCCGTTATAGCGAATCCTTATTTATGGCTTTTGCTTTTGTTCTTTTCTTCATTGAAAAGTTGATTGGAGTGTAAGGTGTGAGACTCCTGCCCCGCGGAAAGCGAAGCACCTGAAACGGAAATCAACTACTTACAAGAACAGCAATGTTTATTCTTTGAGTAGTTTTAAATACAAATCAACGCTCTTGTTTATCTATTATCGGTAGAAAATGGAACAGTTTAAAGGATTGAATGTGTTTCTTTGGTCAATTTAAGCTGTTTCCTTTAAAATAGATATGATATACATGAATGATTGTACAATGAATCCGCTATAATTGGTAATAAAAAGGAAGGGGAGACGGAATGAAACCAACTGAAGAACAGGAAAGTGAGAAAAAAGCCTTACTATGATACACCTGAACAAAAAGTTCAAAACACACATTCTGTTCAGCTGTGGCGAGAGTATTTTTCAGAGCGGTTTGAAACATTCGAGAAACGTAAAATGCAAACCGTCTCCTTTCGCGATCTTGTAGACGGAAAAGATACGAGCTATACGTTTGTTCATATTTACCGTGATTATTATCCTGCTCTCTTGAATGCAGGACAGTTTTTTGATGAAGACATTGCTTTATTATATAAATATCACGTACAGATTGAAACGCTGATTCGGTTATTTTCATTTGAAGCACAATATGGTGTGGCTACTTATATGCAAGCAAACTTTGATGCGACGGTTGAAAAGCTTTCTGATCAGATGTATGTGACGTTAAAACAGATCAACAGTGAAAAGTTGTTGCAAGAAAATAAGAAGCTTGTAGAAGAAAGCTTACGAAATTTCCAAAGCCTTTATGAAATTCCTCCTAAATGGGGACATCTGCTTTTTTATCTTTTTCAGATCAGTTGGTCGCTGCTTTATATGGATCAAGCCTGGGTTACAAAGTATGAAGAGCAGCTGTTAGAGGAAAAAGAGAGCGGTAAGACTTCGCAGATGCTAGAGTTGGCGCTTGTTCATTTTGCTTTTGCAAGCGGAAATGACACTCTTGCTTTTGAGCGGCTAAGCCAAAGTGAAAAGAAAGTAGACATGGTTCATTATCTCGTTTGGATGAAGTTATTAGTAGATAAACAAGAATGGGACCGTCTTTTATTATGGCTTCTTGATTTAAAGCCATATTTCTTAGAAGGTGTAGGTACTTATTATTATCATTCTGATTCACGTGAATTTTTCCACGAGTATTTAAGCTATTTTTGGAAATACGCTCAACATACAGGCGATGAAGATCAGTACGAAGATATGCTGATTGAATTCTTACCGATTACCTTTTATGAGTACGGCGAATATTTGATGGTGATCGGCGAGCATGAACGTTGGGTAGAATTGCAAGTGATCATGGGCTATTCCCTGAATTAATTCAAAGAAAGGACTTGAAAGAGGTTGTGTCCTTTCAAAAGGAGACTGTTCTGCCAATCTATCATCAAACGATTGACAGATTGATTAATGAAAGAACAAGAAAGTCTTATCAATCAGCCATTAAACATTTAAAAACCCTTCGTTCTCTATATTTTGATCTTGGGGAAGAAGAACGCTTTTCACAGTACATCGACAGAATTGCTACTGTTTATGGGCGGCTTAGAGCCTTTCAAGAAGAGCTAAGGAAAGGAAAGTTTATTTCATGATCGATACAAGCAATCTTTTGCTTCACGCGAAATGGCTTCAGGGAAATATGGTTTTATGGGCCACTAAACATGCGAAAAGAGTGCATGTAAACGACTGGAAACCTCTTTTATTTACATGGCATCAGCCTTCATTTTACGGAACTATGCTCGATATTGACGATGATCAGAACATCTATTTAAATGCTGGAGAAGCCTTTATCCTTTTTAATCGGTACCCGGATTTCTTTCTCTCTGAAAAAACTGGGAAGAGGATTCGAGGACTTTTGTAAAAGAGGCAAATGATGTTTTTAGCCTGTTGAAGAAAGAAAAGGTTACGCCAGATTTTGAAGCATGGAAGACAGGGAATTGGGCATGGAGAACAGGCGGAGAACCTATTGAATCTCAGTGGATAAACGAAGCGCTCTCCACATTGCCCAATGATGCTTCTATTCCTATGCCTTCACGTTTTAACAGAGAGCGAATGAGGGGAATACCTCGGCAAGTTATATCTGCCTTAAGCCATTTGGATGAAGACGAATGGCTTGTTAAGATTGGCTGGCGAGAGGATCCGAAGCCGTTTAATCTTATTTTTGAATTGTCAGAGCCGAAAGAGGATGAAGAGATCGGTACGGATGTATGGCACTTGAACGTCTTTCTTCAGGAAAAAGAGGACGGGATTCGTGTACCTTATCAGGGTAAAAGCACCCTCCTGCCTGAAGAATGGAAACCGTTTAAAGAGATGCTCGAATCGGATATTGAACTTGTGTCGAAACTTATTTCCTGGCTAAAACTTACGAATCGTAAAGAGGTTAGCAGTGAAATTTCGGAAAAAGAAGCATGGGATTTCTTGACTCTTAAAAGCAATCTGCTGAAGCAAATTGGAATGATTGTTGTGCTTCCAGAGTGGTGGCAAACGGTCCAAGAACTGCAGCCTAAAGTTAAAGCGAAGATTAAGACAAAATCTCAAGTTGCTGGTGGAGCTCCTTCATTTCTTGGTTTAAATGCCATCATGCAATTTGATTGGAGAATGTCTACAGGAGACGAAGAGCTTTCAGAGGAAGAGTTCCGCAAGCTTGTTGATGGCAGCAGAAGGCTTGTACGCAGAAACGGCCAATGGTATAGAGTGGACCCTGAATGGATGAAACAAGTTCGGCACTTAATCAAGAATGTAGACCGTACAGGAATTCAATTAAAAGACGTGTTAGAGCAGCATCTTCTAAATATGGAGACCAATCCATCTGAAGATGGCCTTGAAGGAATAGATGGAGAAGGTCCAATGCTCGACATGGAATGGGATGAACCCTTAAATTTATGGATGGATCAGCTTTCTGAGATTAAGTCACTCCCTGTTGAACCGAAAGCTGAGAACTTACAAGGAACGTTAAGAGAATATCAGCAAACGGGAAGCTCGTGGATGTACTTTCTTCGAGAGTTTGGACTTGGCGGCTGTTTGGCAGACGACATGGGCCTTGGAAAAACGGTACAAACGATCGATTACTTTTTAAAAGTGAAGGAAAAAGAGAATCAGGAAGGGACATTTTTACTCGTATGTCCTACTTCTGTTATTGGAAACTGGCAAAAAGAGCTGGAGCATTTTTCTCCGACACTAACGGTTGGTCTTCACTACGGTTCAAACCGGAAAAAGGGTGAAGATTTTGCTGAATGGTACAAAAAGTATGATGTCGTTATCACGTCATATACGACGTGCCAGCTTGATTTTAACGAGATGGGCGGTACGTTCTGGGAAGCGATCGTGCTTGATGAGGCACAGAATATAAAGAACAGTTATACTAAACAGTCAAGAAGCATCCGGAAGCTGAACGGACGTCATAAAATCGCTTTAACAGGAACCCCTGTTGAGAACAGATTGCTGGAACTATGGGCTATTTTTGATTTTCTGAATCCAGGATATTTAGGAAGTGAACCATCATTTCAGAAAAAATTTGTGGCACCTGTTGAAAAGGATAATGACAGTTTGCGTTTGCAGCAGCTAAAGCAACTTGTACAGCCTTTCTTGCTTCGCCGAACAAAAACGGATCCAGCCGTTCAGCTTAATCTGCCTGAAAAACAAGAAATTAAAGAATATTGCCCGTTATCCAAAGAACAGGCTTCGTTATATGAAAGACTGGTTCAAGATACGTTTGAACAGCTCGAAAAAGTGACAGGAATGCAAAGGCGCGGTCTCTTGCTTGCTATGCTTGGCAAACTAAAGCAAATTTGTGATCATCCGGCTCTTTATACGAAAAACGATAAACTGGGTAAATTAGAGGATCAGTCTGTTAAGTTTGCTAAGACGATCGAGTTAATTGATGCCATTATCGAAAAGGATGAAAAGTGTCTGATCTTCACCCAGTTTATTTTTATGGGTGAGCTAATCAAGAAGTATGTAGAGAAAAAGTTTGGCAGAACCGTACTCTTTTTGCACGGAAGTCTAACGAAGCAAAAACGAGATGAAATGATAGAAAGCTTTCAAAATGGAGAGCATCCTATTTTCATCCTATCTTTAAAAGCTGGAGGAACGGGGTTAAACCTGACGGAAGCAAACCATGTTATTCATTACGACAGATGGTGGAATCCAGCGGTAGAGAATCAAGCAACTGACCGTGCTCACCGTATTGGGCAAAAGAAATTTGTTACGGTTCATAAGATGATTACACTGGGTACGCTTGAGGAAAAGATTGATATGATGCTTGAAAGCAAGAAGGAGCTATCAGAAAAAGTGATTCAGAGTGAAAACTGGATTACCGAATTATCTACAGATGAATTAAAAGATTTATTTACGCTTAGAAAAGAATGGGTAGAGTCGTAAAGACATGGCTTTTGAGTCATGTCTTTTTTTGGTGTGCTTCTGAGGCGCAGTTGCGTTTAGAGTTTGTCGGGTTTTGTAGACTCGCGGTATTATGATCAAAACTCGCGGGATTAATTCAAAACTTTAAGGGATTTTTTCTTTTCCTGAATAAATTACTCATCATCATAATCCATTTTTTTGATAAACTTATTTAAATATCCAAAAAATAGGGGGTGTTGAAGCGATGCAAATCGAATCGATGTTAAGCTGGGGGATGTCTGTCGTACTTATTTTGTTTTTGGTGCTCATTTACATAAAAAAGGCGGACCGTGATGAACCTTTTTTAGGCTGGAAACTGGTGGGCTACTTCTTTTAGGAACCTTTACTTTACGGTTGGAATCATGGATCTTGCCTTTAGGAATTGCGGTATTCCTAATTTTTTTCCTACCTAAGATTATTACGAATAAACAATCGAAGAAGTGGGCTGCATCATTAGGTGTTGTTTCCTTTGCTTCAAGTCTCATCATTTCGCACTCAGTTGAAGCGTATTACGAAGGAATGATACATATAAAGGCAGCTTCGGATAATGCATATGAAATGAATTTTATAAAAGAGTATGAGAAAGTGAAAGCAGCATTGGATGCAGAAGGGGAGCTTGCTATCAATAATCTAGAGCTATCGTTTGAAAAAAATGGTAAAATTCAGCAACTCACCTATGAAGCTGTTTACACCAGAGACGACCGAAACATGAGTTCATGGGTCACCCTGCTAGATGCACAATATCAAGTGGTTACACACATTGTGGAAAATGAAACAGAGATGATGAATTATCAAAACTATATTTCCACACCGAACGTCTATTTTAAAACGATGGATCTGCATGGTTTAAAAGAAATGGTAGCAAAAGGTGATTTATATTATGTGAGTTTCACAAACTCTGACGAGGTGCCTTTTGATGTTGAGGATGGCTCGTTTTGGGATATTGAGAGAGCTGGTGTTCAAAAACATACAAAAGCCGCTGCAGCTGACGAAAATGCAAATGCTGAAGAAGAAATGGACCCTCAATTTTCCTATCAAATTCGTATAACGACTATGAATGCAATGGGGGCTGGATCTTATGAATCCGATCAACAGAGATACTTCGCCATATCACCTGAACTTTATAACTAAAAAAGGAGGCAACTAAAATGTATTTACCGTCATTCTCATTAAAAGGCAAGACAGCGCTCGTAACGGGTGCTGGGAGAGGAATCGGACATGCGATCGCAATTGGGTATGCTGAAGCGGGAGCGGATGTTGTCATCGTTTCACGGACACAATCAGATCTGGAAAAAACAGCTGAAATCATCAAGAATACTGGTTCAAAAGCGTACATATTCGAAGCGGATGTAACGAATAAGGAGCAAATAGAGAAAATCTTTGAAACTCTAGATTCAAAACAGATAAGAGTGGATATTCTCGTAAACAACGCTGGCATGAACATTCGTTCAAAAGCGCTTGATGTATCTGATGAAGAGTGGGATAAGATCATGAATACAAACCTGCGCTCAGCGTTTTGGTTCTCTCAAAAAGCGGGAGAACGAATGAAGGATGCGGGTGGAGGAAAGATCATTACGATTTCCTCTGTTGCCGGTCATGTTGCCCTCAGAACGGGAGTAGTCTATGCATCTACGAAAGCCGCAATCATTCAAATGACGAAGAACCTTGCACTTGAATGGGGAGAGTATGGTATCAACGTAAACAGCATTGGTCCTTGGTACTTTAAGACACCGCTTACGGAAAAACTTCTTGCAGATCAAAAGTACTTGAATGATATTTTAGCTGTTACCCCGCAAAAAGAGTAGGAGAACTTCCGGATCTCGTTGGACCAGCCGTATTCCTCGCAAGTGAGGCAGCGAATTATGTAAACGGTCAAACATTATTTGTTGATGGAGGAATGACGGTACAGGGCTTTTAAAGTGTTAATTATTAAACTATATAAATATTTTTCGGAATTTTATATCTTTCTGTATGAAAATTCAAATATCCGTTAATAATGTTGCTACACAAGCAGTTATTTTAATGTTTGAAGGGAGCAACTCTTAATGAAAAAGATGGATTTAGTAGATGCAGTAAGAAATGCAACAAGTATGAACAAAAAAGAATCAGCGCTTGCCGTTGATGCTGTGCTAGATGCGATTACAGATGCTTTGAAAAATGGAGAAAGCGTGCAGCTTATCGGTTTCGGAACATTTGAAACAAGAAACCGTAACGCAAGAAAAGGACGCAATCCTCTAACTGGGGAAGAGATTATGATCCAGGCAAGCAACGTTCCGGCATTCAAGCCAGGAAAATCGCTAAAAGAAGCGGTAAAAGCTGTTTAATCGCCATCAAATACAGAAGACGCTTTCCTCAAAGGAAGCGTCTTTTTGTCATATTAAGGCGAAAAATAAATGAATTTGACGTTCGAATGTTCAAAAAATTTGAAGGAAACGAGACCCTTTTATTTAAATAATAGACGTTAAGAAAGTTTTAGTAAAAAAGGGTGGATAAAAATGAAAGTAATAAGCCAGGACGAACTTCCTGCGGTTGCCACTTTAAAAGAAATGATCGATGTCCTGCCTGAATTTGTGTGTTTGAAATACCCGGATGGAACTTGGGCAGAAGCAAACCGGTTCGCTTTGAACATTTATGGGATATATGACAACGAATATAAAGGAAAAAGTCTTGAGGAAATGCAAACAAGACTTTCGCACGAAGCGATTGAACGATGCAACATCTCTGATCAAAGAGCTTGGGAGTCTAGAAAACCGATTAAAACAGCTGAAAAAATACAAATGAAAAGCGGCCGCACCGTTATGCTGGAACTTATTAAGCAGCCAACTTTTTCGAAGGACGGAAAGCCGCAAGTATTAGTGGTTACTGGAAGAGATATAACTTCTCATAAGCAGAAAGAGGAAGAGCTCAGCGTTGCACTTGATCTTTTAGAATCTGTTTTAAAAGGAACGACTGACGCCATTCTTATCTTAAATACAAGACAAGAAGTAATTAAAGTAAATGATGCTTTTATTCAAATGTTTGGTTGGGCAGAAGAAGATTTTGCAGAAGAAAATGAAGACTATCCTGTTATAACACCGGTACATCTACAAGGAGAATCAAAGGAAATTATCGATCTGTTGAAGCAAGGGCAATCGGTTCCACTGCATGAAACACAGCGTATTCATAAGGATGGAACAGTTTTTGACGTGTCTGCTTCTTTTTCGAACATCTGTGATATGGATGGAAAGATAATGGGATTTGTAATTGTTTACCGTGATATTACTTCTCAGAAAAAAGTAGAGCGTGCTCTACGGGAAAGTGAGGCGAAATATCGTTTGATCGCAGAACATTCTACAGATTTAATTACTGTGATTGATCCATCGGGCATGATTCAATATGTATCTCCTTCTCATTTTACGGTGCTCGGCTACAAAGAAGGTGAGATTAAAGGCGCCATCCTAGATCTTGTTCATCCGGATGATATGGAAGATCTATCCGATCATTTTATGAGATCACTTGTGAAGAAAGAGCCGTTTCAGACAGAGTTCAGGCTTCTTCACAAAAATGGCGACTGGATTTTGTTGGAGACTCGCGGTGTGCCGGTTATGACAAAAGAAGGTCATGTTGAGAGTCTAGTGACGTTTGCGAGAGACGTAACAAAAGCGAAGCAGACTGAAGAACTGATGCTGAAATCTGAGAAATTGTCTGTTCTTGGGGAATTGGCTGCTGGAGTAGCACATGAGATCCGGAATCCTTTGACTTCCTTAAAAGGATTTACAAAACTATTAACAGATGCAGATGATGTGATCCGTTTAGAATATCTACGTATCATGGAGTCTGAGTTAAACCGAATCAACGACATCGTCGGAGAGTTAATGCTGGTAGCTAAGCCACAGGCGGTAAGCTTTGAACATACAAATATTCAAGAACTGATCTATAGTGTTGTAAGATTATTAGAAACTCAAGCCATTATGAGAAATATCCAGATCTGGGTAAACATTTCTGATAACATTCCTCTCGTTTACGGGGTGGAAAATCAGCTTAAACAGCTGTTTATCAACTTGCTGAAAAATGCAATCGAAAGCATGGAGAAGGACGGCGAGATCCACATCAAAATCGGAACCCGCAACGACTCTGTTGTTCTTGAACTGAAAGACCAAGGATGCGGAATCCCAGCAGAGCGTCTAAAGACACTTGGTGAACCTTTTTACACGACAAAGGAAAAGGGAACAGGCTTAGGGTTGATGGTTTGTTTTAAAATTATTGAAGAACACGGTGGAGCAATTCAGTTCTCATCGGTTGAGAACGAAGGAACTCGTGTGGAAATCGAACTTCCAACAGCACCTGTTTCAACAAAATAAAGGTTTATTGAGCTCGAAATCCGACCACACTGTGTGTAAGGGAGTGTGGGAAAAATGGATAAATACCGAATCTTTTTTGTATATCGTGTAAAGAATTTAAATTATATTCACGTACATGGTATGAACATGGAGAACAAGAAATTATTTACCGTTCTTATTTCATCTCCAAACGATGAGATGAACCTGGCACATCATCACGAAGAGCTTCCAAATGAATTGTTGTCATTGTTGGAAGTGGAAAGCACCCGAATTAACGCGGGGCTCTATGATCTTGCTCATTGGGAACCTTATACGTGTAGCTGATGCTCCTTTCGTTTTTGTTGAAAGGAGTTTTTTTGTGTAAAATGTTCCTAAAAGGATAAAAGGAGATTTTTCTAACAATGACACAAGATCAGATAGTGGATCTGTTAACGGGCAAGATTAAGCTTGTGCGAACAGAACTTGGCTATACACAAGACAAGATGGCAGATATATTGGGTATTTCAAAAAAACGCTAGTCCAAATAGAAAAGGAAAGAATAAAAGCGAGCTGGACTGTAATCGTTGCATTGTGTGCATTGTTTCGTAATTCTGAAATACTTAATAATGCTCTTGGTGGAAATCCTCTTGATGTTATGGAAGTCGTAGTCCACCAGTATGTAGCTCCATCAAAAGAAAAAACATGGGGTGGCCATGTTTGGTGGAAGGAAGTTGATTCACATAAAGGGTACCGGCTTCAGCAGAATGTAATCAGCCAGCATTACCGGATTCTTGATCAGAACGACTATCGTGTTTATAGTTCCTATGAAGAAAACGAAGCAAAAAAGAGATTGAAAGAGATATAGTGCAATAACTCATTCATAAAATATTTAAAGTGCTGTTACATTAAATTTACGTTGTGCTGTTACTTTCAAGATGCAAGTTATTTTGAAGGGAGAGCATCACATGAATTGGAAAACGAAGCTAACAGCGCTTGTTATCTCGGGTGCATTGACGATACCTGCCGGACAAGCTCATGCCTTCTTATCTGGTATTGACAAACAAGATGGCGGGATTGGGAACACAAAAAACTATTTGGATCAAGTTCCTAATATAGCACTGGATCCAAAAGTTGATAATATTATTTATCCGCTTATGGGAACACCTGCAATCAAAAAGAATGGTTCAGAATTAACAGTAAAAGTTGATACAAAAGGAAAAGAACCTGCAGGATGGGATGTTTCTCTAAACCCAACAGAAGCAGCTAAAGTGGAGGGAACATTTAATCTTCCTGTAAAAAGTGTTCAAAAAGGATCTTCGTATTGGAAAGACAGCTCTTCCATTTATGAAGTAACGGTACAGATTCCTAATGATGTACCAGAAGAATTGTTTGATCTGCAAGTTTCATACACCGGAAACGGAACCCGCATCACAGATGATGAACCGAACTCGGTTAAAGTTGTAAAAGAGTTTAAAAAGGATTTTAAGTTCATGCACTTAACGGACATTCATGTAGGCTCTCCAAGAAACATTGCAGACCCTGCTAACATAACTGAAGCGGGAATGTGGCACCCTGATGAATCAAAACGCTGGCTTTATCTTCAAAAAACAATCAATCAAGTCAACTTATTAAAGCCTGACTTTGTTGTAATGACTGGAGACTTAATGTACGGTCAGATGAATCCGCAAGAATATATTTACGAGTATGAAGAAACATACCGCATTCTGAAGAAGTTTGATGTTCCTGTGTATATCGTTCCAGGCAACCATGACTATTATGCGCAAGATGCGACGTTAGCTGATGGAGCAAAGTATTGGGAACAATATTTTGGTCCGCAGTATTTTTCATTCGATTACGGCCCGTATGCTCACATGATCGGGTACAACTCTTACGACTGGCACAAGTTTGACCGTCAAGGACATGGCACGGTTTCAGTACCAACATGGGGTGGACAAATTCGTGATCAGCAGATGGAATGGATTAAGAAAGATTTAGCGGATAATAAGGCAACAGCCGAAGCAGGACAAGTAAAAGGATTGTTCTCGCATCACAATCCAATCTGGCGTGATCGTGACATCTGGCCATCTACAGATCCAGATGTAACGGAATACTGGAAAGAATATGATGCTAAGCATGACCCTCAAAATTTGAGCACGCTCATTAAAGGTGAGAAGCTAGGGATTGAGTACGATCAACAATGGCACGGGGAAGGTTCACATGAACTGATTGATGTAATGAAACAAAATTCAGTGGATATCTCTCTGCACGGTCATACGCACATCGATAATATTACAGAGCAAGACGGAATTCTGTATTCTACAACAGCTTCTGTAGAGCTATCTGCTAAGCCATGGGTTGGTTATCGATTGTTTGAAAAGAATACAACAGATAAAACGTTCAGTTCCTATGTTTACGAAGGTCCAGACAAATCGATGCCAGTTTATGAAAATGGAAATACGTCAGCAGGCGTCGTTTCCTTTGAAAATAAATTCGTGCTTCCTAATGATGGATCACAAGTTACGCAAACAGCGACGCTGACTAACCGTTTAAATAAACCAGTAACAGTCAATATTCCATTTTATATGAAGCAAGGCAGCTATACACCATCCGCTGGTGAAGTAGTTGAAACACAATTATATGGCACAAAACAGTTTGTAGAAGTGCAGGTCACTATTCCTGCAAACAGTGTTAAGAATGTTGAATTAAAAAGATAGATTCAGATTAACGCCTGGGCGAGTTCCAGGCGTTTTTTGGTGTGCTAAAAAATGCTGGCTTTGAGTTGTAGTTGAAGTCGAATTTCCGCTGAATTGTGGCTAACGTGAAATTATTTAAATTAACGTGAAATTATTAAAGATAACGTGAAATTAAATAAAATAACGTGAAATTATTCAAATTAACGTGAATATAATCGGGGTCGATATAGAAATTGAAACCTTTCGACTCTCTTTTAGCTCCTTTACATCAATTTTTTAGAACTAAAACAATTGAAATACGTAACCGATAAAAAGAATGGGACTTATGACTACCATTTAACGTCGAAATACCTAGAAAAGGAGCAAGTGAGATGTCACTTAGCACTCAAACATTAAAGATTGTAATTATTATGGCCGGTGAAGAACAATACGGCTTACCGATTGAGCATGTAGCTTCTATTGAACGTGTTCTGGATATTACACCCATGCCGGAAATGCCGTCAGAGGTGTTGGGGGTTATTCATCTGAGAGGAAATGTCATTCCGATTATTGATTTTGGACATCTTATCGGAAAACGTAAGACAGAAACGACAGATAAAACTAGAATCGTTATTTTGCAAAATGAGGATCGTTACTTAGGATTGTTAACAGAAGCAGCAACAGATGTTATTGATATTGAAGCAGAATCCATACAGTCACCAGGAAGTTTTAACCCAAAAGAAGATTCATTGATACAGGGTGTTTCCAAACAGGATGAGGGTCTCATCATTGTACTCAATTGCCCTGTTATTTTTAGTAACAGAAATCTATAAGAGGTGACGTATGAAACTAACGTTAAGGAAGAAGCTTGTTGGATCATTTTTAATCATTGCTGTTCTATTTGCCGCAACGTGCGGGGTATTCTTTTATTTTCTAAAAGACATGCAGAATACATACAGTGATTTATTAGACAGAAGATCGGTCATCTTTCAAAATGCTAAAGAAATAGAGCTTCAGGCGACCATCCAAAACAACAGTGTTCGTGAATATTTGCTCGAGCAATCATCTGAAAGTAAAGATAAGCTGACAGACGCAACGACTCGCATTGAGACACTTGTTAATGAAACGATGAAACTCGTTCAAGTAGATGCGGATAGGAAAAGGCTCGAGAAAATCTATTATTTAAACAACGACTATAAAAATGAGTCAGAACGAGTTCTGCAAAACTCAATGAGCAATATGGAAGCGGCGAACGAATATGCGAAAAGCACACTTTTTCCATTAGGAAGAGAGATGCGGGATGTAACAGAAGAAATGGCGAAGAGACAAGCCAATCTGATGGATGAAGGTAAAATGGTAGTTGCGGATGAGGAGAAATTTATCGTTACTCTTATCACGATCTTGGGAATTGTGATCGTTATAGCAGCCTTGGCAATCGGTTATACCATTTCACGGATGATCTCAAGGCCTGTAATCAAGATGGCAGATATGCTAAATGACATCGCGGACGGCGATCTAACAATGGATCCGATCTCTGTAAAAAATAAAGACGAAATCGGAATGCTCGCAGACGGTATTAACCACATGGGGACAAACTTAGCAACCCTTATCAGACAGGTGAGAGCAACGGCAGAACAAGTTGCAGCTTCTTCTGAAGAGTTAACGGCTTCTGCAGCACAGACAAGCATGGCAACAGAACAGATCGCGACAACCATTGGGGAAGTGGCGGGTGGATCACAAGAACAGGTTAGTACCGTTGAAAATATTGTTGAAGCAATGAACCAGCTTTCTGCAGGTATTCAGCAGATCGCGGTAAGTATGCAGAACATGTCAGAAGCGTCCTCTCGTTCATTACATGTGGCAGAAGGCGGAAATGAAACGATACAGCAGACGATTGGTCAGATGGATGCAATCCATACTTCAATGATCAGCACGTCTCATGTAGTTAGAGAACTAGGCGATCAGTCACAAGAAATTACGAAAATCGTGGATGTTATTACCGATATCGCAGGGCAGACAAATTTGCTTGCACTAAACGCAGCCATTGAAGCGGCACGAGCGGGTGAGCAAGGCAGAGGATTTGCGGTCGTTGCAGATGAAGTTCGAAAGTTAGCTGAACAATCTTCTGCATCCGCTCAACAGATCGGACAATTGATTAACCAAATTCAAGAACTGACTGATAAAGCGGTCCAAGCGATGAAGAGCGGAACAGATGAAGTAACAGGTGGAAGAGAACTCGTGCATCAGTCAGGTGAAGCTTTCAGAAGTCTTTATGAAACCGTAGCAGAAGTCTCCAACCAAGTAGGGGATGTTTCAGCTGCAACGCAACAGATGACAGCAAGTACTGAGCACGTTGTAGGATCGATCGATGTGATTTCATCTATGGCAGAAACCGCCGCTTCTTCTACTCAAGAAGTTTCTGCTTCAGCAGAAGAACAGCTTGCAAGCATGGAAGAGATTTCTTCTTCATCCAACGCACTTTCACAGCTGGCAGAAGAGATGAATGATGCTATTAACAAATTTAAAGTATAGAGGTAAAAGCCGCCGCTAGTATAACTGGCGGCTTTTTGCTGTTGTGAGCCTGAGGTTGAGCGAGCATAAAACTCCGTGAGCGAGCATAAATCATCATGTACATAAACAATCAAAACAAATATAAACAAAAGCTGGCTCCTCAAGGAACACATCCTTAAAAAACCAGCTTTGTTCTATCTATTCTTCTTTATAAAATCGATCACCAGTGTCAGGATTGTAGTACACGCGCTCTCTTTTTCCAGAGGTTGGATCGATGGAGATTTCCTCAGTCCAGATATAACCTGAAGGCACTTTTGTTTCACTTTTTTATAGCGCTTATCGTAATACATCCAGGAGATAATCCCCAAAATAATAATAATGACGATGGAGAGCACTTGCCAGCCGATAAGGATGTTTATAATATTCATTGCTTTTCAACAATAACTGCTGTTCCGTATGCGACGATTTCGCTCATGTTATTGCCCATCTCACCTGAATCAAAACGCATCATGACAATGGCGTTCGCACCCATTTCTGTAGCGTTCTTAACCATTCGATCAACGGCTTGCTTACGGGCATCTTCCAACATGCTCGTATACTCCTTGATCTCCCCGCCCATGATTCCTCGAAGTCCTGCCATGATATCGCCGCCAATTCCACGCGCACGCACAACGACTCCAAAAGCAGAACCTTTTACTTCTTTTACTTCATAACCTGTTATGTTTTCTGTTGTAACCACGATCATAATGACGCCCCCCTGTTTTGTTATACAAATAATACGGATGAAACAAGCTTTTCGTTTCATTTCTATACTATGATTTTACCTGGATTTAAAATGTCATTTGGGTCTAATTGTTTTTTTATAGATATCATGATCGGGAGGGTGTCGGCATGTTCTTTTGCCAAATATTTTGCTTTGCCGATTCCGACTCCATGCTCGCCTGTACACGTGCCACCTTTACGCAATGCATAGTCCACAATACGTTCATTAACCGCGTCTGCTATTTCACGCTCACGATCATTGGTTGCGTCATACATGAGGATGGCGTGGAAATTCCCATCTCCAACATGTCCTAGTACAGCACCAGGGACACCGATTTCATCCATCGTCTCTCTTGCATGAACGATCGCTCCAGACAACTCTGAGAGAGGAAGGCACACATCCGTAAACATCATGGACTTGCCAGGGTATCCGTGTTTGAACGCATAAGCTAAGTTATGTCTGGCTTCCCAGAGCTTTGCACGTGCTTTCGAATCGCGTTCCTCCACCCACTCTAAACCTCCAAAGCTCTCAAGCAATTCTTTTGTTAATGAAGCTTCATATGTAACACTTGCCGGATTTCCTTGGAACTCTAAGAAAAGGGTAGGGGCTTCCGTATAGGCTGTATCGCTGTTGTGATTAACCTGTACGATGGACCGTTCATCAACGAGCTCCATTCTGGCGATTCCAGTACCAGATCCAAGTACAGCAATTGCTGCTTCAACTGCAGTTTGAACAGAAGGGAATGTACATCGTGCAGCAAGAACAGATTCAGGAATTCCGTACACTTTTAACGTGATTTCTGTAAAAACGCCCAGCGTACCTTCAGAGCCGACAAACATGGAGGTTAAGTGATAGCCTGCAGATGATTTTGCAGCGAGTCCGCCGGTTTGAATCACCTGTCCATCTGCTAAAACAACTTGAAGGTTTCTGACCTGATGGCGCATGATGCCGTATTTTACACTTGTTGTCCCGCTCGCATTGGTCGCGGCCATTCCGCCAATCGTGGCATCTGCACCGGGATCAACAGGAAAGAACAATCCATATTTTTTTAGTGCAAGATTCAGCTGCGTTCGTGTTACACCAGGCTGAACTCTGACTAAAAAATCATCTGGACGAATCTCGAGTACTTCATTCATCTCCTGAAAGTTAAGAGAGATGCCGCCTTTTACAGGAATGCAGTGACCTTCAAGGCTAGATCCAGCTCCGTAAGGCACAACAGGAATTTGCTGTTCGTTTGCGAATGTTAATATAGATGAAATTTCTTCAGATGATTTAGGGTATACAACAATATCTGGTGAAACAGGATGGTGATAAGATTCATCATGGCTATGCTGCCAAAGAATCGTTTCGTTTTGTGTAGCGCGTTTTTCAGAAGTCCGTTTTTGCATTTCAAGTAATAGATCAGTATGTGCAATGTTCAAATAAACCCGCTCCTTATCCGTGTGAGTTACTATCTATTTTACATGAACACTGTGAAAAATCCTTTTTTAACATGAAATTACGTATATATGCCCAAACTAACAAGTGAGGTGATGAACCATGAAAAAACGCACAAGTGTATGGCATGTTATACTGATCATAATGTGTATTTCAATAGTCGTGACAGGCTGTGGAAACAAAGACAGCCAAAACCAATCCGAGGGGAGAGAACAACCGGTGATGGGTGATGGTAAAGGAAACGAAAAGAAACAGCGTCCTGAAGAAGGACAAGGCGGGCAAACTGGACAGGACGGACAAGGCGGCATCGTCGCTGGCAGTATGGAGTCTTCTATCAAAGTACAAGAGCAGCAGAATGCTAAGGGGATTTTATTTAGGTATGAGTTGAAAAATCAGACGGAAAAAGAGAAGGTCTTTCAATTTTCATCCAGTCAGAAGTTTGATTATGTGATTAAAGACAAGGGCGGAAAGGTTCTGTACCAATACTCAAAAAATCACATGTTCATGCAGGTGTTAACCTCTCTAAGATTGAAGCAGGGTGATGTTTTTAAGCAGGATATTTTAGTAAACGATCTGGAGCCAGGTGCTTATACGCTAGAAGTTTGGTTGACTCCAACTGGCGAGACAGAAGATTACAGACAAAAAATCACTTTTAATTGGAACTAAATTGGGGAAGAGATGAGTTAAGAGCTCATCTCTTTTTGCTTTTATGACAGCAAAACAAAATACTTGAAAGTCAAAAAAGGTCAAAGTATAATATGGTTAAAGGTTAATGGTCAAAGAAAGTCAAAGTCAAACTGTGGCTAAAAAGACTCATGAGACCTAGAAACAAAAAAGTTGCGAAACGAAATGCATGCGCGTATAATCGCAAATAATTTATACAATTTTAAAAAATATGAATAGGGGGTTACAAGTATGCGTTGTGAACAATGTGAAGTTAATCCTGCTACGATCCAAATGAGCATCTCTATGAATAAAGAAAAGAAACAATTTGTGCTTTGCTCTAATTGTTACCATAAAGTAAAACAAGAAATGACTACTGGGGAGGAATGAATATGAACTTTTCTTCTTTCGATGATATATTCCAACAAATGATGAATGGTCAAGCTTTTACAGACCAAGCGAACCACCATGAGCAACAACAAACTCAAAAAGGAAAACGAGGCGGAGGCTTTTTAGATCAATTTGGCCGCAACCTAACAGATGCAGCTAAAGCAGGAATCATTGATCCGGTTATCGGGCGAGATGATGAAGTGCGCCGTGTAATTGAGATCTTAAACCGACGCACGAAAAATAACCCGGTTTTAATCGGGGAACCAGGTGTCGGTAAAACCGCAATTGCAGAAGGCTTAGCAACGAAAATTGTGGAAGGCAATGTTCCAGCGAAACTTTTAAAGAAAGAAGTGTACTTGCTGGATGTTGCATCACTTGTTGCAGATACAGGAGTAAGAGGTCAGTTCGAGGAACGCATGAAACAGCTGATTGCTGAGCTCCAAAAACGCAAAAATGTCATTCTATTTGTGGATGAGGTTCATCAGATCGTGGGAGCAGGTTCCGCAGAAGGATCTATGGATGCGGGGAATATCTTAAAACCTGCACTTGCACGTGGTGAATTGCAGATGGTCGGTGCTACAACGTTAAAAGAGTACCGTCAGATTGAGAAGGATGCAGCGTTAGAGCGCCGCTTCCAACCGGTAATCGTTAACGAGCCTACACTGGATGAAGCGATTGAAATCTTGAAAGGTCTTGCACCTCGATACGAAGATTACCACCAAGTAAAATTTACAGAAGAGGCATTAAAAGCATGTGTAATGCTATCACATCGATACATCCAGGACCGATTCTTGCCAGATAAAGCGATCGATCTTATGGATGAAGCAGGATCTAAGAGCAACCTTCAGCATATTACAATTGAAAAATCGTCTATTGAAGAGCGCTTAGAAGAACTCGTAAAAGAAAAAGAAAAGGCCGCTGCAGATGAAAACTATGAACTAGCTGCAAAACTTCGCCAAGAAGAACTTGTACTTGATGAGAAACTAAAAACGCAAGAAGAAGATAAAAAAGCAGCGATTGTTCAAGTGGAGGACATCCAGCACATTGTAGAACATAAAACAGGTATTCCTGTTCGGAAGCTCCAAAGTGACGAACAATCGAAAATGAAAGAACTGGCTGCCAAGCTTTCAGCTCAAGTTATCGGGCAGGAAGAAGCGGTTGAGAAAGTGGCAAAAGCGATCCGCAGAAGCCGTGCCGGTTTAAAAGCGAAGAAACGCCCGATCGGATCATTCTTGTTCGTTGGTCCAACAGGTGTTGGTAAAACAGAGTTAACAAAGACGCTTGCAAAAGAAATCTTTGGTGATGAAGACAGCATGATCAGACTCGACATGAGTGAGTATATGGAAAAACATGCTGTGTCTAAGTTGATCGGTTCACCTCCAGGGTACGTTGGGCACGAAGAAGCTGGGCAATTAACAGAGCAGATTCGCCGTAAACCTTACAGCATCTTGCTGCTAGACGAGATTGAGAAGGCTCATCCAGATGTTCAGCACATGTTCCTTCAAATCATGGAAGATGGCAGATTAACAGACAGCCAAGGACGTACCGTGAGCTTTAAAGACACAGTGATCATTATGACAAGTAACGCAGGTGCTGCTGTTAAACAAACGAAGAAACTAGGATTTAACACGGGAGATGTAGAAAAAGAAACACACATCCTTGATTCATTAGGAGGCTACTTTAAACCGGAGTTTCTAAACCGTTTTGATAGCATTGTCCAGTTTCAGTCGTTGAAAGAAGAGCATCTCGTGAAGATTGTTGATTTAATGTTGCAAGAGCTTTCTGAACAGCTTCAAGAGCAAAATATCGCGATTACGGTAACTTCGGCCGCGAAGCAAAAGCTTGCTAAACTTGGGTACCATCCATCATTCGGAGCGAGACCACTACGCAGAATCATTCAAGAGCATATTGAAGATAAAATTGCAGATGTTCTACTCGATGAAGAGGATGTACAAAAATTAACGGTAAACGTTGCAGAAGGTCAAATTGTCGTGAAAAAAGGGTAAAACTAAAAAAACCTTGCTAGAGAGTATCCCCGGCAAGGTTTTTGTTTTACAATGCAAAGTAAAGGTTATTCTAATACATAGGTTTTTTACGAAAAAATAAGCCATGCATCTGCATGGCAGAATGAAAAAATCAAAAACTCTCTGTCTTCTAGGAGTCATCTTTGGAGCGGATTATGGTAAGAACAAGCATTGAAAAACCAATCATGAGTGACATCGCTTCAAATACTGTCATCCCCATCCCTCCTTACAATTTAGGAGTAAGACTCGTACAAGAATTAGAGAAGGAAAAGTATTGTATGTTTTCCATTTTATCCCGAATTACAATCTGAAACAAGAATCGTAATAACTATTTCTTATAATCGCAATTAGGTCAATAGGATTATTTTACCAATGTCATTTTTCGGAATTTGTTCTTCTTGTTTTTGTATGACATTGAACTGGTTGGAAAGACCTATAAAACATACAATTCATCAAACCTGATATTTTCAAATCACAGGCGAGGCAAGGAATATCGTGAGAAGGAAAATAAGGACGCTAAGTAAGAAAATTAAGCATGTTCTAATCACTCTTTTCAACCCCTTGTGTATATCAATGTATAAGAAAATAAGATTCTTCATGACAGTTATTCAAGAAAAATTTTAAGGAGGACATTAAGATTGGATACGTCTTATGTTTGGTACGTGAGTTATGGATCAAATTTAATGGAGCACCGTTTTTTGTGTTACATTCTTGGTGATCAGCCTGAAGGTTCTTCACAAAGAGAAAGGGGCTGCAGAAATCCGGCAATGCCGCTTAAAAACGGAAAAGCTGTGCTTCCATATCCTCTATATTTTGCAAGAGAGCGGACAAAATGGGGTGAAGGCGGAGTTGCTTTTATCGGACATGAAAAAAGTGATCAATACAAGACATATGGCCGAAAGTACTTAGTCACGGTTGAGCAGTTTTTAGATGTTACTGCTCAAGAAAATAGCTGTGACGAAATAGAGGCAGATTTAGAAGAGGTCATCCAAAAAGGGTATATCCATTTTGGACAAGGCTGGTATAGCCGAATGGTCTATTTAGGGGAGGAAGAAGGATATCCGATGGTTACGTTCACGTGTAACCTGGATATGCACGAACAAGATCTGAATCCGCCGCCTGCAACCTATCTCACTACAATAGCCAAGGGGCTAAGCCAACTAGGGCTTACTTGCGGTGAGGCTGTAAAATATTTTGCCCAAACACCTGGTATTGCAGGCAGGATGAACGAGGATGAAATTGAGCAGATCATTGGTAGTTATTTTTAGGCTAATCTTTCCTCATTTAACATTTAGATGATGACTTAGTTAGGAATTTGAGCATTTTTCTTTTTTATATACATCATTGATAAGTTGATTGCAGTGTAAGGTGGGAGACTCCTGCGGGACAAGCGGTCAGGTGAGACTCTTAGGGCGCAAAGCGGCAAGAGGCTCACCGTCTGCCCCGCGAAAAGCGAGCACCTGAAACGGAAATCAACCGCTTCTTTGCTTTTTTTGGTGTTTAACATGACTAAAGATTGATAAGGCCTCCATTCAACGGGGGAATTACCGTTAATAGGGATGAACATAGGCCCAGCGTTATATGACTTATGGAACTTACGAAGAGGGAAAATCGATGAGATAATAAAGTCCCCTATACATATAGAGGTGCTTCTGACAAAAGAAGCACCTCTTTTTTATGCATTCATCTTAATTTTCTTAATGGAGATAATTCCAGCTGGGCAATTGAATTGATCCGCTATCACCTTTTTTACTTGTTCATGGAGATTAGATTTTCCAGGTTGAATATTAGCAATAACGATATTTCCTTGGGTAACTTTTTCCTGGCCCTGGCTGAGTTGGAAATCCACCAGAATTTTAGCCATCTTCTCTCTCCTTATGTTGTTTGTCGTAAAACTGCTTGTTGAGATATTCGACATTCTTCTCTAAATCCTGTCTTTATTTATTGAAATTAGTCAGAAAGTATCGAGGTTTTTCTATTCATTTACTTTTCTTCTCTTTATACAGGAAATCCGTCATATTAGAGAATGTTATTAGGAAGATTGTCAGGGCAGGGGGATATATAGGTGGAGAGAGCGCTTCAGAAAAAAGCTTTGTTAAACGATTAACATGGAAAAGAAGTTTACTCATCATTGGAATTGCACTTGTCATCATTTTATCAGCCGCAGCAGGCACAGCCTATTTTCTGCTGCAAAAAAGTAAACCGCAAGTAAATGGAACATTATCCGTAAATGGACTAACCGCAAATGTGGATGTTTATCGAGATGCTAACGGCGTTCCGCATATAGAAGCAAAGTCGATGAAAGACCTATTTATGGCTCAAGGTTTTGTCACCGCGCAAGACCGTATGTTTCAAATGGACTTAAGCAGAAGGCAAGCGTCTGGAATGCTTAGCGAGGTAATCGGGGAACAGACGATACAGCGTGATAAGTTTTTAGAACTCTCGGTTTAAGAAGAGCAGCTGAAGCTTCTTACAATGAGTATTCACCTGAAATGAAGCGATATCTCGAATGGTATGCAGATGGTGTTAATTCGTATATGGAGCAGGCTAAGAAAGACAATACACTCCCGATTGAATTTTTGCTTGTAGGTTATGAGCCGAAAAAGTGGACGCCTGTCGATTCGCTTGTTATCGGAAAATATATGGCATTCGACCTTGGCGGACATTGGGAAGGACAAGCTTTTCGATATTATTTAATGGAAACGTTCTCAAAAGAAAAAGCATTGGATCTATTTCCGGGATATCCAAAAGATGCACCTGCTATTTTAGAAGATTTAGAATCAGCTGGTATTGATTTTGAAAAAGTTTCGCAGATTCTGTTATTCCAAACTTTCATAATGGTAGCAACAATTGGGTGATTGCAGGCAGTAAAACTCAGTCAGGTAAACCTCTCCTTGCCAATGATCCGCATCTCGCACTTGGTACTCCATCCATCTGGTATCAGAGCCATTTAAAAGGACCAGATTATGAAGTGTCCGGTGTTATTTTTGCCGGTATCCCAGGGATTATCGTTGGACATAACAAAACAATCGCATGGGGTGTGACGAATGTCGGTCCTGATGTTCAGGAACTATACGTAGAAAAAAGAAACCCTAAGAATCCTTATGAGTTTCAGTACTTGGCTAATTGGGAAAAAGCCGAAGTTATCGACGAAATCATCAAAGTGAAAGATAAAACAGACGTGAATCATGAGGTGGTGATCACAAGGCATGGACCTGTAATCTCTGAGTTTGCTCACCAGGACAAACCAGGAACAGCCCTTTCCCTAAAATGGACAGCTCTTCAGCCTTCAAAGGAACTCGAAGCGGTGATAATGATGAATCGTTCACAAAACTGGCAGCAGTTTGAGAAAGCGTTAGAATCTTTCCATACTCCAGCACAAAACTTTGTTTTTGCAAGCACAGACGGAACCATCGCTTATAAGGCAAACGGATTAATACCGATTAGAAAGCAAGACTACACATCAATACCTGTTCCAGGATGGAACGATCAGTATGAATGGAAAGGATATATCCCATGGGATGAACTCCCGACAAGAGTCAACCCAGAAAATGGATACATTGCAACAGCAAACAATAAAGTAACAACCGATACGTATCCTTATCACATTTCGGATACGTTTGCGCAGCCATACAGACAACAACGAATAGTAGAAGTTCTTGAGGGGAAAGAAAAACTTTCAGTAAAAGATATGCAGAGCTTGCAATTTGACCAAAAAAATAAACAAGCTGAAGAAATGCTGCCGATTCTTATCGAACAAGTGATGAAAGAACCTTTGGATAAAAAAGAAAAAGAAGTGCTCGCTGTATTAAAGAATTGGAACAAAATAGACAATAAAGAGAGTGCGGCACCTTTAATCTTTCACATCTGGATGGATCGTTTCAGCGATGAATTGTTCAAGGATGAGATCAGTGATGAGATGTTGAAGATGTTTGACGGTCGTGAGCAAGTGGTGGATGAACTGATTCGAAAAGCAAATGCCGGTCAGCCTGGCCCATGGATCAAAGAACATGGCGGCTTAGCTAAAGTCACTCAGCAATCATTCAAATCCATGATCTCTGTACTCAGTGATAAATATGGTGAAGATCTATCTAAATGGAAGTGGGGAGATTTTCACACGCTAACATTTGAACATCCTCTCGCAGCTATTAAACCGTTAAATCTGTTGTTTAATCCTGAAACACAAACAATGGGAGGAAGCCGGGTTACAGTAGGTGTTGCTGGGTGGAACCGGGAAACGGGGAACATCACACATGGTGGTGCATGGCGGATGGTGATCGATATGGATGATCCTTCTAAGGCATACCATGTTGTTGGCCCAGGTCAATCTGGTCATGTATTAAGTCCATGGTACAGGGATCAGGCGAAAGATTGGGCAACAGGGAAGTACCATGTTACAGCATTAAATGATGAAAACCGAGGTAATCAGCAGCATCTTGTTTTACAACCTTCCTCAGAAAAATAAGCATTGTTAGACACTTGTCTCTGTCAAAATAACAGGTTGGACATATGGTGTAGAGAAGGCAAAAACAGCTGGGAGGTTTACCCTTTGTCATACCAAACGTATCACCTGTGCCGCCGTTATATAGGCAGATCTGTGTATATTGATTGTCATTGCGGCACGAGATATCATGGTGTTCTTAAACATGTAGATAATAAAAAAGCATACATTCTGCCGTATAGCACGGAAGGACAGGATGAGAGCAGCAACCGCTTCTTCTTTGCACCTGCACTTGTAGGACTAACACTTGGAACAATCGCAGGTCTAGCATTAGCACCAAGACCGTATCCGATCTATCCTGTTTACCCGCCATATCCGCCGTATCCGTATTATTAAGTTTTAGAGGGACTGAATCCATTTTAAGGTTCAGTCTTTTTCTTTTGCTTTTGGGATGCAAGTTGTGAGAATAAGGTGAGGAGCATTGGGACGTATGTTTCCCCCGGTCTGTAGTTAGAGTCTTTTGAGCTTTTTACGGTACGTGTTCTTTTATTTGTTACACGTTCGCGCAAACTAGGCTGTATTTCGCTCCAAACGCCTTTCATTTCGCGCAGTAGATCCTTCTTTCACTCCAACTGATCAGAGTTTCACGCACCAGGCTCTCAGTTTCGCCCAAAACATTTGAAGATACATACTACACCGCTCTTCTATTATTAGAAAACTTGCTATTCTTTAATGAAAAAAGAAAAATGAACTTACTTGAATCAGGATTGGTTGTTTTTCAGCGTGAATTCATATGATTCTTTATTGTTTTTGTTCTTTTCTAAAGGTTCTTTTCTAAAAGATTGTTGCTTTCAAACCTCATTTTATTATCTTCTGTGAAAGTTGATTGGAGTGTAAGATGCGAGACTCTCGGCTAGGACAGGCGGGCAGGTGAGATACTTAAGAGTGGAATGTACGAATGTGGCTCACCGCCTGCCCCGCGGAAAGCGAGCAGCCTGAAACGGAAATCAACAACTTTCAAGAGCAACATTGTAAGCGAAAACACTCTTTTTAAAAAAACAGCAGGAAAATATTAAAGTCAGATGGAAAGTAACGTATACAGAAATAGGAATCAAATACAATTAAACACATAATCATGAATTTTTTACGAGGGGTATAGGAATTGAAGCTCGCATTTTTGTTTCACCCAGTAAAAGATTTACAAGAATCACAACAATATTATGAAGGTCTTGGGATGACTGAAGCTTGGCGAGAAGGTAATCAGGTACTAGGTATGTCCATGAAAGATTGTGAAGTACAGTTGATGATTGAAGAGGACGAGCATGACTTGGGCCCAGGCGGTGTATTTTTGGTAGACAGTGTTGATGACTTTTATGATGAGCACGAATCAAAACTGGACTTTGTAAAATCACCTTGTACAATTCCTCCTGGTAGGTATGCGATTTACAGAGACGGAACAGGAAACCCGATACGAATCATTGATTTTTCGAATAAAGATTAACATCACAAAAAGCACTTTCCAAATGAAGGTGCTTTTTTGTATTTGAACTATATTAAAAACAAAACCAACCTTAATGATAAAAATCCTGATCCTCATTCAGTGCGGGATCATGCAGGTCTCCTACGAAATTTAATAGACTGTCTCCTTCGAAATAAAAAGGTTCAGTGTCCTCGAGCCAGCTGCGGTATTCTTGAAAGTCCTGATCAAAATGACCCGAAAAAAGCGGTGTGCCACTTCATTTGTTAATGTATCAATAATCACGATGCCTCTATAGCTCTGGCGATCGGGTTCGTCATAATCACATGCTACATAATAAGCCATAACGATGCTCCCTTTTAAAGTCATACACATAATGTTGCAATTTAGTGCTTTTTCATACCATTATTTTTGATTTTCTTCATAAATTGAAACGATAAGCCATAAAACACTTACACAGCGTTTAAACGGGCTTTACATTCTGCCTGTAGGATGAATTATGAAGAGGACTGAAAAGAGGGTTATGTGATGAAAACTTATTTTATGGTGCAAGAGAAAATAAGACCTGGGTGGATTCGTGAAATGGTGGTCAAAGCGAATGAATTTGAGCAATGTCAAATTTTCTTTGAATGCAACACCTTAAAAATTAACGCAAAAAGTCACCTCAGTATGAGTCTGCTTAACGGAATGAAAGGGATTTGTTGTGTATCTGCAACTGGAGAAGAAAGCAGAACGGCGGTGGATGCATTACGAAGTCTTGGAACTGGTACGTTAGTGTAGAAAATGAAAATAACATACTAGAAGAAGCAGTTGAATGACTGCTTCTTTTTGTTATTTTTAGAGGTGAAAACACGGATATCAAGACTATGAAAGCACATATCAAGAAAAAACAAAATATATCAAGAATTCGGAAATACTTTATTGGAAATTTCCAAAACAACTTGCTTTTCTTTGTGTGAGGTCTAAAATGAAGGATGGATATGACGCAGAGACCAGAAAGGATTTTTGTTTTGCAAAGAATCATTTGGTTAACTTTTGGAGCTTTTTTACAGGGACTAGCTATGGCTGCATTCCTGTTTCCCCACGCTATACCTTCTGGAGGGGTGGCAGGCATCGCTATCTTAAACGATTACTTCTTTAGCGTGCCATTGGGACTTACGCTATGGACCATTAATTTCGGACTATTGCTGCTAGCTGTTAAAAAACTTGGGAAAAAGGCGGCATTATGGACCATCTATTGTGTGGCAGTTACCTCTGTAACGGTAGATTGGATAACAACACATGTCCCAAATCCTTTAAATGGAACACTGATTGATGTTATATACGGAGCGATCATTTTTGGTACAGGGGTCGGAATTCTGTTTCGTTTTGGTGCTTCTTCCGGAGGTATGGATATTTTAGCGCTTATACTGGCTAATTGGTCAGGAAAGAAACCAGGTACCATCCTTTTTTTGATCAACAGTTTTGTGCTGGTTTTAACGTCGCTTACAATTGGTTTCGAAATTATACTCTTCGCATTACTATGTCAATGGATCAGCACTCGAATTATAGATTACGTTCGTACAGCTCAATTTCAGAGAAAAACAAAGCGATTTATGTAAAAAGGGTACGGTTATGAAAACCGCACCCTTTTTTGTGTTGCGCAAAAATTAGCAATCTTTGCCTTTGTGCGCCCACGAACAACCAACGATAATGAGAAGGACAAATAGAACTACTATGATCGCAAAACTCTTTCCATAACCTCCGCCACCACAATAACCATATCCGCCACCATACATTGGTGCGTTTGCAAGTGAAGCATTTACCGGTGAATTTGCATACATTCTAAAACTCCTCCTTACGAAATTGTACTTTCGACTTCGATACAGTATATGTGTCGTACAGAAAGGGTGTATGGACAAATGTTTAGTTTTTCAGGAATTAGGCGGTTGTAATACTTTTGCAAAGAAAATGAGATGTTACAAATGTAGATAAAAGGGGTAATTGTAAGCAAGGAGGCGTTATAGATGCAAACTGCAACCCAAACTCAAACTCAAATGAAAACAACTAGCAAGTTATTGAAAACTCAATCATGGGCTTTAATTGGTCTTGGTACAGGTGCACTGGTCTGGCTTTCTTTCAAACCTAACCGTATTAAAACAAAAATGAAATTTAAAGATATGAAACGAAGAGTACGTCCTCATCATATCGATCGCACACAGCTGCCAATCAATAAAGCAGGACATCCTGATCCAATGGATGTGGATGACAACAAGATGGTAGAAGAGGGCGCTATGTACTCTGTAAATTATTACAACGATAAAAAAGGTTAAAGGATGGGAGTCTCCCATCCTTTTTTCTTTTATTTAGGTTCTTTTCTAAAGAGTTGTAGCTTTGGACTTTTTCTATTTTCATCAATTGCAAGTTGATTGGAGCGTAAGGTGGCGTGCCTACCACTTGAGATTCTTCTCGCAAGGCATGCGACGAGGAAGTTCGCTTCGGTAGCAGGTTACTTGTAGACGCAGGAGCAAGGTACTTTCTTAAAGCGGTCAAGGTGGAGACTCCTAATGGCGCAAAGCGGCAGGAGGCTCACCGCACGCCCCGTGGAAAGCGAGAAACCTGAAGCGGAAATCAACACTATCAAAAGCATTAATGTATACGAAAACATCCATTATTTGCGAATCGGACGCTTTAACGTGTAGAGGTCTTCTTCTAAATTTTCCATTCTCGATTGCAGTGTGGAAATAGAGTCTTCGATGCCCTCATTGTAAAAATAAGCAGCCATTTCACTCGTTATGAAGTCCAGTACTTGCTCAGCCGCAATATTTCCGATTTCTTCACCGCGTTCATCTAAAAAGAAGGACTGTATGCTAGTAATCATTTCTTCTTTTGTCTCTTTTGAAAGTTTTCTCATTCTCTTAAACACTCCTTCACTATGAAATCTCTTCTTTATTGAATCACAAATTCATATAATACGTCCTAAGAAAGTAGACGAATGCGGCTGAATCATGCATAACATTGGAGGAAATATTGGGTCTTTATGACGATTTTTCATGTAAAAATATGTCCGGTTTTGTAACATTACTTCTTCTTTTGTGGAAACTATTTTCAAGCATAAAAAAAGCGGGCATAATAACTGAGAAGTACAAAATTGACATAAGGGGAGCCGATTTTCGTGGAGAAAAAAGAATGGAATAACTCTCTTCTGATGGAATGTATAAAAGAAAAAAAGAAAAGCTGGTAGAAATTGCAGACCGAAACGGTTTAACCAGCAAGGAAACAGTTAAGTGCAGTCAAGAGTTAGACGTTTTATTGAATGTCTACCAAAGACAAGCAACGTTCTAATTATCGTTTATTGAAGATGAGTTCATCTGTTAGTTGATCAATACGAAGTAGAATCGCTTTCTTTGTTACTAGAGGATAATTACAGTGAAACTCTGATAACAGTTCACGAATCTCCTGAATAAGGGAAATTTCTTGTTCAGGCATAGCTTTGGATGATTCGCTTTTCGCTTTAAATTGAATCAGATTGTCTTTCACACCAACACCCCATTTTCATATTGTGTTGGATACTACTTCCATATCATCATTTAAATACCTTCCAAAAGTCGAAATGTTTCCTTTCTACAGCAGAATGTGACAATATCTTTTTAGGAAACAAAATTCATTTTGAAAATGGGAGGCTATTAAACAGATGACAGCTATCAAATCATTGCAAGATACGACTGTACTGAACAATGGAGTTAAGATGCCATGGTTCGGACTTGGTGTATTCAAAGTGGAAGAGGGACAAGAAGTAATCGATTCTGTTAAATGGGCGATTGAAGCAGGATATAAAAGTATCGATACAGCCGCTATCTATAAAAACGAAGAAGGTGTTGGACAAGCTATCAAAGAAGCGAGAGTTCCTCGCGAAGAATTGTTCATCACAACAAAAGTATGGAACGCTGATCAAGGCTATGAGTCAACATTGGCAGCATTTGAAAGCAGTATGGAAAAGCTAGGTCTTGAATATCTTGATCTTTATTTGGTTCACTGGCCTGTGAAAGGCAAGTATAAAGAAACGTGGCGTGCTCTTGAGCAGCTATATAAAGATGGAAAAGTAAAAGCGATTGGCGTATCTAACTTCCAAGTTCACCATCTAGAAGATATCTTAGCGGATTGTGAGATCAAACCAATGGTCAACCAAGTAGAGTACCATCCGCGTTTGGCACAAAAAGAGCTTCTATTATTCTGTAAAGACAACGGCATTCAAATGGAAGCATGGAGCCCGCTTATGCAGGGTGAGCTGCTAGATGAGCCTGCATTAGTAGAGCTAGCAGAAAAACACGGAAAATCTGTGGCTCAGATCATCCTTCGCTGGGATGTTCAAAATGGTGTTGTAACGATTCCTAAATCAGTCAAACAGCACCGCATCGTTGAAAATGCTGATATCTTTGATTTTGAGTTATCACTTGAAGATATGGCCAAGATCGATGCTTTAAATGAAGACCGCCGCATCGGTCCTGACCCAGATAACTTCGACTTCTAAAAAGGGGTCTGACCCCAAACAAATACAACAATTCACTTTTTGTCCACGTGGAATACACATATTCCACGTGGATTTTTTTATGTCTTTCATCTTATAGAATGTTTACAAATTTGCTGCATACTTGGTTATCGTTACAATCTTCCACATATGGGGAAAGGCTAAGTAAAGAGTGAATCGTACATAATGAGAAGGACTTATTTTGCTGCATACCCACTATTGAAACTGCAATTTTTTACAAACAAATATAGTTACTTGACAAAAGTAAGTATTATCTCATATACTAAACTTACAAAAAATAAGTAATAAAGTATGAAGGGATGTTTAAGAAATGACGATGCAAACAGATGGAATTCATCACATTACAGCGATTGTTGGCAGTCCACAGGAGAATGTTGATTTTTATGCGGGTGTACTAGGGTTAAGATTAGTTAAGAAGACGGTTAACTTTGATGACCCCGGAACATATCATCTTTATTTTGGAGATGAAGGGGGCAGCCCTGGAACGATCATGACGTTCTTTCCTTGGCCAGATGCTTATAGAGGAAGAGTAGGTTCCGGACAGGTGGGTACGACTTCCTTTGTGGTACCAGAGAGTTCGCTTTCTTTTTGGGAAGAAAGACTTTTAAAGTTCTCTATTGAATATAAGAAAACCGTCCGCTTTGATGAAGAGTATTTGGAGTTTCTTGATCCGCACGGTTTACGTCTAGAGATTGTAGCAAGACAAGAAGGAAAGAAGAGCGAATGGTCGTTTGGAGCGATCACTTCAGAGCATGCTATTAAAGGTTTTGGCGGTGCTGTAATGCTTTCTGCTGCACCTCAGCAAACAGAAAAAGTGCTTATGGACGTAATGGGGCTTCAAAAAGTCGGGCAAGACGGTGATTACATCAGGTTTAAAGCGAAAGGTGATATTGGGAATGTGATCGATATTAAGCTTGCTCCAGAAGCAAGAGGAGTGAGCGGAGTTGGAACGGTCCATCATATCGCATGGCGAGCTAGCTCTTTTGAACAACATGAATTATGGCAGCAACATGTGAAACAGAATGATTTTCAAGTCACAGAAATTATTGACCGACAATATTTCAATGCCATCTATTTTCGTGAAGAAGGCGGCATTCTCTTTGAAATTGCAACAGATCCACCAGGATTCACACGTGACGAACCAGAAGAGGATCTTGGTAAAGGGTTGCTGCTCCCACCATGGCTTGAGCCTCACCGAAATCAGATAGAAAGCCACCTGCAACCAGCAGAAGCAAGGATTTTAAAGGAGGACAAATAATGAAACACTTGTTTAAGAAGGGGACAGATACAACTAAACCGGTGCTGCTTTTATTACATGGCACAGGAGGAAATGAAGAAGATCTTCTATCATTGGCGGAAATGATCTCACCCGAATCTTCTGTTCTCAGTGTACGAGGAAATGTATCTGAAAATGGCATGCCCCGGTTTTTCCGCCGATTGGCAGAAGGGGTATTTGATGAGGAAGATTTGATTTTCCGCACGAAAGAGCTTCATGATTTTATTAATGAAGCAGCCCAAAAGTATGACTTTGATCGGGATCAAGTGGTTGCTGTTGGATATTCGAACGGCGCCAATATTGCAGGGAGCCTGCTCTTCCATTATAAAAACTCTTTAAAAGGAGCTATTCTCCATCACCCGATGGTTCCGAGACGAGGAATCACATTACCTGATCTAAATGGACTTCCTGTATTTATTGGTGCAGGAAAAAATGATCCAATATGTCCGCCAGAAGAAACGGAAGAATTGGAGAAATTACTTTCAAATGCAGGTGCTAACGTACATGTGAAATGGGAGAACATGGGGCATCAGCTTTCAAGAGCTGAGGTAGAAGAAGCTGCCGAATGGTTTCATAAACATTTAATACCTTAAAATTTTTGGTGAAGCAGGTGATCCTTCATGAAATCGATTGATCCTCAAAACTTATCAGTAAAAGAAAATTATAAGTTTCTAACAGGGGGTATTATTCCAAGACCTATCGCATTTGTCAGCACACTATCTAAAGAGGGTGTGCTAAATGCAGCTCCCTTCAGCTATTTTAACGCGCTAACGTCCAATCCTCCGTTAATCGCCATATCAATCGGCAGGAAAGACGGAGTGCAAAAGGATACTTCACGAAATGCAGAAACAACAGGTGAATTCGTAGTCCATATCCCAGATGAAACCTACATTGAGGCAGTGAATCAAACCGCAGCAAACCTTGGGCCTGATGAAAGTGAAGTCGAACTTGCGAATCTAACAACAGTTGATTCGGTAAAAGTTAAAGTTCCCGGAATTGCTGAATCCAGCATTCGAATGGAATGCGTGGTTGAGCAGATTATCCCTCTAGGAGGTACGCCTGATCAGCCAGCTACAGATTTGCTTATCGGAAAAGTTGTTCATTACCATATTGCTGATGACCTGTATCATGATGGAAGAATTGACGCTGAAAAACTTCGGCCTGTTGGAAGACTGGCAGGTTCGAACTATGTGAAGTTAGGTGAAAGATTTTCGTTAGAACGGCCAGAATAAGAATTTTTTTCTCCCTCTTACATGTAAGAGGGAGTTTTTTTGTCAAAAAACGACATTTCATAAAATGATACAGAATTTAGTTGTTTCACCCTACAACATTTGGATACTACGTTTACATCTTTTTTAGGCCAATGTATTCCTTTTTCCGACAAGGAACAGAAATCATGAATAGGGCGTTTGATGGATTCCACATACTTAAAGAAGATTTTGGAAATTAACCAGAAGAATTATCGTGATTCTAAGGGACTGTGTTCCCATTTTTATTAGGTTAATTATTAAATTACAAAAATAAGTAGATTTGTCCTAAGTCAGAAGTTCGCCTTTCTTACAAAAACGTAACAGCTTAAGAAAATGAGTCTTCAATAGTCACAAAATAATATCCCAAGTATCATACAAAGGGTTTATTTTCCAATTACTAGTACTTTCCGCGACAAATTATTACATTATCTTACAGTTGATATCCGTTAATCTTTATATAACAACAAAGAATTACTATATTTTCAAAAAAATACAGGAGGTGTGACAGGATTCTTAAGAGTTGGATCTGCCAAAACAAAAAAGATTAGGGAGGGAAAATTAACATGAGTAAAAAACGAAGAAAAGTACGTTGGCTTTCCGTATTTTTAGTTTTTTTAATGATTGTTCCAATGTTGTTCCCGTCTCAAGTTAATGCCGCAACAAAAGGAAAAGCTTCTACGTCAGCAAAAGAGGCCGCACTAGCAGGTACAAAAAGCAAGGTTTCCAAAAAAGTAAAAGAGCAGTTTGATAAAAAAGATAAAGTTTCATTCCTTATTAAGTTTAAAGAGCAAGTGGATACCACAGCAGTAGCCAAAAAAGCAGATAAAGAAGCAAAGTCTCAAAAGCTATCTGCAAAACAATCTAAACTTATGAAACGTTCCACGGTTGTTTCCACACTTCGCGCTACGGCGCTTGAAACACAGCAGCACACTAAAAAATACTTAGAAAAACAAGAAAAAGCAGGCAAGGCAGAAAAGATTCAATCCTTTTATGTTGTAAACGGAATGGCCGTTACAGCAACAAAGGAAGTCATGGAAGACATTGCTGCTTTTCCTGAAGTCGAAAAAGTTCTCCCAAATGAAACAAGACAACTCATTCAGCCTGTAAGTTCAGTAAAGATTCCAGAGAAACCAAAAGCAGACTTGCAAGTTGAATCAAAAAATAATATAGCATCTATAGAATGGAATATCGATCGTGTCGGTGCACCTGCCGTTTGGGATATGGGAATCGATGGATCAGGAACAGTTGTTGCGTCCATTGATACTGGTGTTCAATGGAATCATCCAGCATTAAAAGAAAAATATCGCGGTTACAATCCTCAAAATCCAAATTCTCCAGATCATCAATATAACTGGTTTGACGCAGTTGGTGGACAATCAGCGCCATATGATGATCATGGACATGGAACGCACGTTACTGGAACAATGGTTGGTTCAGAACCGAATGGTGCCAATCAGATCGGTGTTGCACCAGGTGCAAAATTCATTGCCGTTAAAGCATTCTCTCCATCAGGTGGGACAGATGCGGATCTGCTTGAAGCCGGTGAGTGGATTTTAGCTCCAAAAGACGCACAAGGAAATCCACATCCAGAAAAAGCACCAGACGTTGTTAATAACTCATGGGGTGGCGGCCGCGGACTTGATGAATGGTACAGACCGATGGTAACGGCTTGGCGTGCAGCTGAAATCTTTCCAGAGTTCTCTGCTGGAAACACAACAATGACTAATCCTGGTGGACCTGGATCAGTAGCAAATCCAGCAAACTACCCTGAATCTTTTGCAACTGGAGCGACAGACATAAATAACAGTCTCGCTAGTTTCTCTCTTCAAGGACCTTCACCATACAATCAAACAAAACCTGAAATATCTGCACCAGGAGTAAATATTCGATCTTCAGTTCCGGGAAGTGCTTATGAAGGCGGATGGAACGGAACATCGATGGCGGGTCCACACGTATCAGCTGTTGTAGCGCTGCTTAAGCAAGCAGATGCTAGTTTAACAGTTGAAGAGTTAGAAGAGATTTTATTAACATCAGCAACACCTCTAACAGACTCAACCTTCCCTCAATCACCTAACAATGGTTACGGTCACGGACTCGTAAATGCTTTTACAGCCGTATCTTCTGTTGTAACCGGGCTTGGAAGAATTGAAGGAACAGTTACAAAAGAAGGGGAAGATTCTGAAGGACCAGCTATTACTCATGAAGCTCCTTCCGAGTCTTACAAAGAGATGCCGTTAAATCTGGCCGCAGACGTATCTGACAACATTAGTGTCACTTCTGTTTCATTAAGCTACCAAAACGCAGATGGAAGTTGGACGGATGTAGCAGCAGAACGTACAGGTGGAGACTACAAGTCTGGTACGTACACGGCTTCAATCCCAGGCTCAGCGTTAACAGGCGATTCAATCGTATACAAATGGACAGCAATCGATTTTGGAGGCAATAACGTTTCAACGGACAATTATACTGTAACACTTCTGCCAGGAATTTCGGCTGGGTACAATGAAGATTTTGAAGGTACTCCAACAGGCTGGACTTCCTTTGGAGCAAACAATAGCTGGCAGCATGGTGTACCAACAAGCGGACCAGGCGCAGCATTCTCTGGTCAAAAAGTTTATGCTACTAACCTGGCAGGAAACTATGTGAACAGCGCTAACATGACACTCGTTATGCCTCCAGTAGATCTACCTGAAGGAAACACATACCTTCAGTTCAAACAGTGGCATGATTTAGAGCGTAACTATGACTACGGACATGTATTTGTCTCTACCGATATGGAAAACTGGACGCAAAAACTACGCGTCAACTCCACTTCTGGAGGTTGGATAGACGGTGAGGTAAATCTAAGTGAATATGCAGGGCAGCGTATCTATGTGGCGTTCAACGTAACGTCTGACAGTTCTGTTGTAAAAGCAGGATGGTATTTAGATGATGTGAAACTGCATGATCAGCCTTTAGTGCCAGCAGTTGCAGCTGCACCGGCACTTGAGCCATCCACTTCTGATCAAGCAAAGCCAAAGGTAGATCCGGCGAAGATTATCCCGGAAAAACCATCAGCATCAAAAGAACCTTCAAAAGATGAAGGAGCTCCAATGGCGCTTCCAATGAGTGCTGAAGTAAGTGTTCTTGAAACGGGACGATCTGTTTATACGAATCCTCAAGACGGATCTTACGGCTTAACGCATGCTGCAGGAACATATACTGTTCAAGCTGAAGCTTATGGATTCCGTTCAGCTTCTCAAACAATTAATCTAGAAGCAGATGGAACAGCAAGAGCTAATTTTACATTAGAAGAGATTCCTAGAGGTACACTTTCAGGTACGATTACAAATGAAGTAACGGGTGAGCCAGTTGCAGGAGCTACCGTAATGCTCATGGAAGATGCGGCAATCGCACCGGTTCAAACGAATGAAGACGGTTCATATGAAATCAATGCGTACGAAGGGGAGTACACACTGAAAGTTCTGGCACCTTCCTATTACGGACAAGAACTTTCTGTTACGATTTCAGGTGGAGAAACAACAGAACAAAACATTGAGTTAAAACCTTTCATCGGATATCCAGGCGAGATCGGCTATGACGATGGTACAGCTGAAAATGCTCGCGCATGGAACGCAGCAGGAAACGCGTGGGCCGTTAAGATGTCTCTAGCGGCTGGAAATGAAAAAGCTGCTGTAACAGGCGGATTGTTCCGATTCTGGGATACGGAATGGCCAGTACCAGGCGGAACAGCATTCCAAGTAGCTGTGTATGACGCAAGCGGACCAGATGGAACGCCAGGCAACAAGCTTGCAGGGCCATTTGATGCTACAGCACTTCGTAACGGTGAATGGACACATGTTGATTTAAGTCAGCATGGAATTATGGTAGAAGGTGATTTCTACATGGTCTACATTCAAACGTTTGCGAATCCTAACACACCAGGGCTTGCAACTGATGAGAGTGGAACATGGTCTGGCCGAAGCTATCAGAGCTTAAGCGGGGCATGGTCACAGTCACCAGAAGATGAAGGAAACTACATGATTCGTGCAACAGTAAATTATGAAGTAACTGCACCAGTCATCACTTCTCCTGCAGATGGATCGTTTACAAACGTTGAGAACGTTACGGTATCCGGTACAGCTGCTCCAACGACAACAGTTGATATTTACAATAATGGAGATAAAGTAGCGAGTGCTGAGACAACGGATGAAGGGACTTTCTCAAGTACTATAACGCTTGAAGATGGTGCCAACACGCTTACAGCGAAGGCAGTTACAGAGCAAGGTTCGACTGATGAATCAGCTCCAGTAACCGTTACACTCGATCAAACAAAACCTAAATTGAGCATTACTGCACCAGCGGATGGTTTGAAAACGAATCGTGAAGCTGTAACAGTAACGGGTAAAGCAGATGAAGCCAACCTCGATTGGGTAAAAGTAAACGGTCAAAAAGCTAAAGTGGATGCAGAAGGAAACTTTAGCCACCGTATGCTTTTAAATGAAGGCGAAAATATAATAAAGGTGGTAGCTCTTGATAAGGCAGGTAATCGTCAAGCGAAGACCGTTAAAGTTTATGCCAAATTTGAAGCTCCTGTTATTACAAACTTAAAGCCTGATACTGACAAAGAGCTGAAGAGCGGAGAGTCTGTAAAAATTGAGTTCGACAGTGAGCCTGGATTGGATACGGTGTTTGTAATCCATATGCCTCTCACAAATGCAGGCGGATTGGCAAACGCAACAGAACTGCCGATGCGTGAAACGTCAGAAGGTCATTATGAAGGCTATTACACAGCTACTTCTAACATGAAGGCGGCTGGAGCTGTAGTAGAAGTAATCGCATCAGATGACTATGGCAATAAAACAACAGAGAGAGCAGCAGGTAAACTTTATATCAACGAGAAAAAGAAAAAGTAAGAAATAAAAAAGATTTAAACCGGTCCTGTTTTAAAAGGGACCGGTTTTTTGTGTGATTTTAGTACCAAGTCATATAATAAGTTCCTAATTCGACAAATATAGAGGATGCTAAATACATAATATGTGTTAAGATGATTAAGATGTGACATAAAGGAGACTGATTCAATGAGCGAACATTCGAAGTATGACATTCGAGAATGGAAGAAAAAACTAGCGCCGTTTGAGCGCCCGCGTATTTCAGCAAGTGTTTGGCAGTTAATTAATTCAGTAGGACCATTCATTATCTTATGGGTTCTTGCTTACTTGAGTTTAAATATATCTTTTTGGTTAACACTTCTTTGTGCAGTTCCAGCAGCAGGTTTCTTAGTTCGAACATTTATCATTTTTCATGATTGCACACACTATTCCTTTTTCAAAAGCCGTAAAGCCAATCAAATCGTAGGCATATTCACAGGTCTATTCACATTTTGTTCCTATGAACAATGGAAGAATAGCCATGCTACACACCATGCTACAAACGGAAACTTAGAGAAGCGCGGTGTTGGTGATGTTTGGACGATGACATTGCAAGAATATGCAGATGCTTCTTGGTTTAAGAGATTGCAATATCGAACATATCGAAATCCGATTGTACTCTTCTTAATCGGACCATTGTATATTTTCTTGATTGATTACCGTTTTAATGCGAAAAATGCTTCTAAAAAAGAAAAAGTGCACGTATGGTTAACGAATGTTGCCTTAGTAACAATTGTATTAATTGTTGGATTTGCCATCGGCTGGAAAGCATTTTTATTAGTAGAGCTGCCGATTTTCTACATCGCAACATTTTCAGGAGTATGGCTGTTTTACGTACAGCATCAGTTTGAAGATGGTTACTTTGAACATAACGAAAAGTGGAACTATGTAGAAGCGGCTTTAAAAGGTAGTTCTTTCTACAAGCTTCCAAAAGTTTTGCAGTGGTTTACAGGAAACATCGGATTCCACCATGTACATCACTTGAACTCTCGAGTGCCAAATTATCATTTGGAGAAAGCGCATAAAAGCGATCCTCGACTTCAAGATGTACCAACCCTTACTCTTCTAACTAGCTTAAAATCTTTAACGTTTAAGCTTTGGGATGAACAGTCTAAGAAGTTTATTGGCAACCGCGACATTCGTAATTTTATTCGGAAAAATAAAGCAGCATAAATAATTGTTAGTCACTCAACACTGTGTTTCGTTATTGAACACGGTGAAGGGTGGCTTTTTTAATTATAGGCACCATTTGCCCGCTACCCTTCATATACTAAACACATGCCGACTCCCTAAGAAAAGAGGAGGATGAAAATGAAGTTGAACGTACAATATATTCCACTGGATAAGATTAAACCGAATCTTACCATTAAGATAACAGAACATGTAAAGAAGCTTAGAAATAGAATGTGGGACTGCATGTATATGCTTGTTGTAAAAAAGAAAAAATAATGATTTCAGCATTATTTGTGGGAATGACCGTTATGAGTTTTTAACGAAACACACAAAAAATAAATACGCACTATGTATCATAGATGAGCACTCAAATGAAACAGGGGTGAAGTACTGGTTCGACGGCTTATTTCGTGCTGAACAAAAGAAAGCGGGAAAAGGATGGGTTCGCGAAAATATGAGTAACAACTCCATTTCAATCATTCGTGCTTTTATAAAAGAGGATACAAGATTTAAAGAACTTTCTCATTTTCAGCGATTAAAAGTGATTCTGTTAGCAGTAAATTATAAAAATACAGTGATTCAATGCATGAAATCGAAAGTAGGGGACTTGCTTAAAACACGCTAAGCATAGAAAAAACAAGCACCCCAGGTTTATAAGGGGGGCTTGTTCTCATTTACATATCCCATAAATCACTAACTTTAGTAGTAGGATCGATTCTTTTTACAGCATATAAAATTTTGCGGATGGCAATCATTCTTGGATTTTTATTAGGATTCGATGCTAATTCTTCTATTGTTTTTCGTTCGATACCAGTCGTTCGAGTTAACCAGTCAGTATCTTTATTATGCTGTTCGAGCCAAATGCCTAGTTTACTGCGTTTCTGCTCCACTTTGTACATACAGTGATACCCCCAACTCAAATTCCTTTTTCTCTATAATTCTTTGTTACCCTATCGAGGAAGTAATAAAACCTAGGAAGTAATACTATAACGAGACTTTTGTACTAAAAATGATAAGTTTGGTAGTAAAATAACAGTTTTACATCCATTCATTAGTAAGTTCCTTAGTAAAAAAATACTAAAGAATTTCTATTGAAACGACGGTATATAATTATTTCAATTTTTAGATATATCCCTTATAGTGAAAAAAGGTGGTGTTTTTGTTGGAGGATGTTAGGAGTTTGTTGCAAAGTTTAAGCAGAAAATATGATCGTTTACAGAAAAACAGCTGCCGTATGGTTGAAGCTGATTTAACACTCGCACATAGTCATATCTTATATGAAATAAATAAACACGCTCAGCTGTCTATGCAGGAAACTGCAGAAATTCTCGGAGTTGATTTAACGACTTTCAGCAGACAAATACAAACTCTGATCAAAGCAGGGCTTGTTAAAAAGGCTCAAAATCCTAAGGATAAAAGAATATATTTGCTAACCTTAACAGAAAAAGGAGTGCAGACGGCATTAGATATAGACACGATGATAAACAAACGTTTAACTGAAAGTATTTCGCAGCTTTCAGATTTTGAACGAGATACGATTCTGCATTCATTGAAAATCTTAAGCAAGGTGATGTAACGAAGTGGGGAATGCGAAAAAAGCCTTCATGTATTTGGTTTTTACATAGTAAGTTGAAACAGCCAGGAGCGAAAATTAACTGCTTTCTTCAGCAACAAAGTAAAAATTGCGTTTTTTCTAAAGGCTGTTTTCTATAATTTTGTTGCTTCCAAATCCTTTTTTCTTCTTTGAACAGTTGGTTGGAGCGTCACGGTGCGTGCCAACCACTTGAAAAGCTTCTCGCAAGGCATGCGACGAGGAAGCTTACTTCGATAGTATTAACTTGTAGACGCAGGAGCAAGTATACTCTCCTTAGGCGGGCAGTCGGAAAAGTGGAAGTGGCTCGGTCAGACCCGACAAGCAAAAGGTGAATGGGCTAGGAAGGCGCACTTTGCTCATCACGGACCGTTTAACTTTTGACCTCGAGGGGCTAGCCACTACAACTAGGAAGGTGAGACACTTAAGAGTGAAACGTTACGAATGTGGCTCAACGCCTGCCCCGCGGAAAGCGAAGCAACCTGGAGCGGAAATCAACCACTTTCAAGAGCAACATAGTAAAAATAAGAAAGAGTACCTGAGAAACCAGATACTCTTGATTAAATGAGAAATTATATAATGGCAGTTTATTTATCTTTTTTAATGTTTTTCTTTCCTGACTGAAAGAAGAAAATGGACAAGCAGCTGTTGAAGATGCTGATCTTGTATATTTTTCTTTGTGAAATGACGTTTCACTAGATGACGGATGATCACTTCACTCATTTTCTTTTCCTCCCTTCTTGCTTTTCCCCATAATTCTCCTTCAATCGATAAATATCCTCTAAAATGTCGAAACAATAGTACTGCTTTCCTAGAATTCACTTCAATCTTTGTAAAACGGTACATTTGAAAGGGGCAGACAAGTAGTATAAATTTGCACAAAGTATATGTTCCAATATTCAATCATGACATCGCAACAATGGGCGGGTTACAGCAATACTTAAAGAAGGCGGAATTGTGGAAGGCATAGAAATAACCAGCGAGGACCTTTTAGGCTGACGCTGGTTATTATTTTTGCGATTCTTGTTGCTCATGAAGTAATTGATATCCGTTCCAGGATGCTATCTGTCCGCGAAGCGTGCGGTGAGCTTCTCATAGAAAACTATTAACTAGCCCTATTTTTTCCTTGCTAAAAACAACGCTACAGCATGTTTTTTCGTGATCTGATCGCCGTTCTGCTGAATGACCTTCTCAATTCCTTGATAAAGTAAATTCTTTTGATGTGGAGGAAGTACCTGATGTCCGGAATGCGTGTTTAAGAGTCCGATATAATCTTCTGTGGAATAAGCTTGATCCCAGGTATATGTATGGACTTTTAAATCATGAAATTCTCCTGATTGTAGTGTGAGATCACTGCGCTCTTCTATAAATTCTTCTATGGATGGAACATTGCGTTCATCTAGATGCGGAGCATGCTTTTCGTACACTTCTCTTATAGATTGATAGACTGCTTCGTCTGACGCAACATGAACGAACCAAAAGAGAGCAAGTACCTCGTCTTCAGTTAAAAGAGATGCGACTTTACGATAGCCTTTCTCATGAGGAATAAAGTGAAATGCCGTTCCGGAAAAAACGAGATTAAATTTCTTGTTGTCTGGATTGTTCCATTCTTCAAAACCAGAGTGAATAACTTGAAGATCACGATAATTAGAGAATTTGTTCCGAGTCAGTTCTGCTAGATTTTCTCCAAATTCAATGCAAGTGATGTTCGTGTAACCACTGTTTAAGAAACCCTCAGTGGCCTTTCCCGTTCCGCTTCCGATCTCCAACAGTGTGTCATTCAAATCTAAGTTCGAGTAAGAAATAATATCTTTGAACAGTTCAGTCGGATAAACAGGACGGAATTGTTCATAAGAATCGGCGACAAAGTTAAACGATTGTTTAAGAGAAGTCATCAACAACAGCTCCTTTTGTTTTAAGGAAAATGATACCAAAATTCAGGCCCAGTGAATAGAGGACATTAATCATACATAAAAAAGGCATGCAACTAAGCAATACCTATTTCCATTATTTTTTGTGAAATTCTTCTGTTGTAAAAAGTAATTCGATTGGATCGTCATGAATGAATAGTGTTTTTAGTAGATTAGCTCTATCGATTCTCTGACTAGAAGAATCATAGATATAGTTATACATGTCTAAGCTTCTAACAAGCCTTTTAACACTTTTCTCATAATCCTTTTTCAAGGCTTCTTCAGATGAAGAAGGACATTTTTTTCAGGTAGCTTTTTAAAAATTCAGGGTGGAGTGATAAGTAGAGGGGAGGCTTGTACCGTTTTAAGTACTTTCGCATTGCCGGAACGAGTAAATACTCTCCGCCTTCAATATCAACTTTTATGAGCGATAAATCTGTAATTCCATAATCAGATAGAAGTTCTTTAAGCGTACAAACAGAAACTGAGTGGAAATCCTCCGATAATGTACGAATTAAACTAGAACTAGAATCGCCGAAACGGGTTCTTTTATATAGCTTCATCGTTCCAGATTTAAAAGACAAAGCTTTATTTATAGCCATCATTTTTTGTTCGATCTCTGAATTCATCTTAATATTTTTGAGCAATTCAGCATAGGCAACCGGATCTGGCTCTATACAAAATGTTTGTTTCGCTTTATTTGCTGCGTAAAGTGCAGTGGGACCAATCCAGGCACCGATATCCAAATAATTTCGGTCTGGATGTAAGTAATGATCCAAAACTTGAAACGTGAAATCTTCCCAGTGATTAGGGAAAACGGCGTTCCAAAAAGAAGCGAATTGTTCATCGTCGGACACGATAAAGGAAACATCATTTTTTTCAACGTTTTTCAAAATCGTTCACCAACTTCCATTTAAAAAAGCTGGCAGCAAGCGGTTATGGCTTGGCCAACTATACATCATTATATGAATGCATAAAACAGAAGGTACCGTGAATCTCTTGAAATCAGCGTTTTAAGATAAAAATGTTTGTTTAACTACTTAAAATATACCTATAGTTCTAAAGTTTTTGTCCAGCTTCATAAAATGAGGTGATAAAAAGTGTTAGGGGGCAAAAATGAGAAATTATTTGAGATGGTCTGAAATTCCATACCCAGGTGAGTCTTATCCCCCAACTCCAGTAACTCCTGAAGCAGGATCATGGCCGATGTTTTTTATTACGAGAAAAGGGCAAGAATTTTTTGACCCATTCAGGAACCCAATCACATGGAGAATTAAAGATCCTAATACGGTTGATTGGGAAAGTGAACTTTATCTTGTAAAACAAGTGCTCCAGCAAATAACGCCTGAACAGATCAGGATTGCACAAGTTTGGGCAACAGGTGAGGTAAATAAGCAGACCATGCCCATTGTATATAATATGATGGGAAATTACGGTCTTGCCTCGACGAAAGCGGCTAGATTTTTAGCCTTCTATCAAGCTGCCATTAACGATGCATTTGTGATCACGTGGTACTTTAAATATCTTTGGGATGTTGCAAGACCTTGTCAATACGATCGAAATTTAAAAACGGTATTGTTCACACCTCGGTTTCCGGGCTATCCTTCTGCTCATGCGGTTATGGCTGGGTGTTCGGAGGTAATTTTAAGCTACTATTTTCCACAGGAAACGTATCGCATCCACCAGTTGATGGAAGAGTGTGCAATGTCGAGATTATATGCAGGCGTTCACTTTAAAGTTGATAATGATGAGGGTCTGTCATTGGGAAGGCAGCTTGGCGAGATTGTTGTCCAGTTAATCAGATCACAAAATATATAAAAAAACCGGACGCTGATGGTCCGGTTTTTAATATCCTCTAAATACATATTCTTCTTTTGGTTTCTTGATCTCTTTCCAACTCTTCACTTTCACATAAGGAATATCCGCTTTAAATGGTTGATAATATTGGGTTTCAATGGTCCCGTCGACTTCAATCCACTT
Organism: Fictibacillus sp. EA-CB0309; assembly: GCF_055814265.1. Lineage (NCBI taxonomy): Bacteria > Bacillati > Bacillota > Bacilli > Caryophanales > Fictibacillaceae > Fictibacillus > Fictibacillus sp. EA-CB0309. Next base: position 3,342,974 of record NZ_CP169271.1, on the reverse strand, counting down.
ATCGTTTGGAAACGAGGTGCCTTCGGGAAACTCCACCATCATGCCGAATACTCCAGAATCTGCTATACAGTGAATGATGCCGAAACGAAGGAGAAACAATTCATTTTTTTACTCTTAGATTGATCTTCAGCATTATACGTAAACCCTGTAAATTGTACTTTCTTATCAAGGAAGATACCTGGTTTGTAATAGATGCTTTCCATGCCTTTTAAGTAATTCTTGTCGTTTAATACGACTGTATCGCCTTTTGTAAACGGCTTAAGTTCTTGATCCATGATCGTGTTATAACTTTCCTTGCCATAATACACACTCGTATCAGGTTTTAAAAATTGATGCTCTCCAAAGTCACCTTCATTTTCAAGGCCTTTAAAGTGGAATCCCTTTGTTTTTACGGTCTCGGAATCTAGAGAAGCAATAGGAAAAAACAGACCTGATATAATCGGAAAAATGAGTATGCTGTTTACTGTTATATTTTTTAGACGTGAAGGTTTCTTGTGATGGTTATGCCCGCAATCGGGAGTGCAAGAGTCATCATGTTCATGCTCGCTGTCTTCACTTTTTCCATAGATGTAGAACTGAACGAGTGTTAGAAAACCTAGAATAAATATCGCCGAAAAAGAAATATACGAATATTTCATGTTGATGTATTTGCTAATCTCACCAGTCGCATGCAAGTGCATGAACAAAAAAGTGAAGCCGATGAGTATCAGGATCCGTATCAAAGAAAAGCACCTCCTTAAATAAATAATGAACCGAGCAGCACAAGGACCGTAATATAGCCGATCAGACTTAAAACGAATTTCTTCTTAAAAGCAGCTAGCATCATCAGCACGTTCTTAATATCGAGCATCGGTCCATACACAAGGAACGCAACGATCGATCCAAGCGTAAAGGTGCTTTGGAAAGAAGAGGCGATGAACGCGTCGGCTTCTGAACAGAGTGAGAGCACAAAAGCTAATCCCATCATTACAAGAGATGAGGAAACCTCACCTTGTCCAATTTCAAGTAATGTTGAAGTCTTCACGTACGTTTGCATACTTGCGGCAATTAACGCACCGATAACAAGGTACTTACCCACTGAGAAAAATTCTTCCACTGCATGTACAAACGTCCCTTTAATCTTATTGTAAAAAGAGATTTTAGGTGCTGAAACAGTTGCAGCTGTTTCCATGCTGCCTGGTGAATTTGTAATTACACCAATCTCATTTTTCAGCACTTTTGCATTTTTAAACTGAACAGCTAATAAGATACCTACAAGTATCGCTACGATCATGGCAAGACCGCCTCGATAAATCATGACATCCCACTGATTGCCGAATGCGACAAAAGTAGAAAATAACACAACAGGATTGATGATCGGTCCTGTCAGCATAAAAGGGATGGCAGCAAAAGCAGGAACTCCCTTAGCGATTAACCTTCTCGTGATCGGAACGATACCGCATTCACAAGCGGGGAAGATCGCTCCTAAGAAAGCACCAAACAAGATCGCGGCCACTTTGTTTTTAGGCATGATCCGTGCCACCATTTCTTCTGTAACAAACATCTGAATAACACCAGCAATGAGCACACCGATCAGAACGAACGGAAGTGCTTCAATGAGGATGCTAATAAATACGGTATTCATCTGTAAAAAAGATTTGTCAAGCATCCAAGAATTCCTCCAAACGAATCAACGATTAATAAACTAATTATCAGCATAAAATATAAATTTTGTTAAGTAAAATTCCACATCACATTAACCTCACTATAACGTATACAACGAAGGAAAATAAATGGTAAATGAAGAATTAGAAGATTGTGGGAAATGGGGTCTGACCCCATACAATTTATTTCCCACGCTGAAATTGAGCAAAAGGGATACAGCATGAACCATTTTGACCTGCGTCCGAAGCGGCGTTCGGCATTTCGAATCTCACTAGGCAAAAAGTATTACACGTTAAAAAGATACATAGAATGGTTCACCGATGAAAAGACATATGCAAAAACCACAAGCAGTGAAAAACTGCCTTTCGTCAGTTTTTCGCATCAGACCATCCTTCTTCGGAAATTGAAAGACGTGGACATGTGGTATCAGCACAATAAAGTGAAAAATCTTCAGATTGCCATTGAAGAATTAAACGGAATCGTGGTCAAGCCTGGAGAGACGTTTTCCTATTGGAAGCGAATCGGAACGACAACCCGATCAAAGGGTTATGTGGATGGGATGGTTTTGTTCTACGGAACGTTTAAGAAAGGAACGGGTGGTGGGCTTTGTCAGTTGTCCAACTTGATTTACTGGATGACGCTGCACACACCGCTAACCGTAACGGAGCGTCATCGGCATAGCTATGATGTTTTTCCAGATTCAAAGCGAACGCAGCCGTTCGGCAGCGGAGCAACGTGTGCTTATAATTATTTGGATCTGCAGATTAAAAACACGACCGATAAGAACTACCAGCTTCACCTTTACCTAACGGATACTCATCTAGTGGGGGAGTGGCGCACGGAGCTAGAACCACTCCAAACCTACAAAGTGTACGAAAAAGAACATTGGATCACGCCTGCTTATTGGGGTGGTTATCTCAGGCACAATCTAATTCATCGCAAAGTGTTCAATCGGCAAAAGCAGCAGATAGATGATGAATATGTAACAGAAAACCATGCGATCATGATGTATGAACCACTCTTAGAATCCAGTCAAAAAGAAGCATGAAAAAACCTTGGCCAAAACGGTGGCCAAGGTTTTATTTTGTTTTCAAATCGGTTACTCCCAAAAGTTCCAATAAGAGCTCTGGTTTGAGTTGTTTACGGCCATCAGCAGATTTTAATGTAAAAGAGGGGAGTTCAGGGTCATAATGAATTTCAATTTTTTCTCCGTTTACTTCGACAATCGCATAATCCTTTTGAAGGGGAGCATCTTCTTTGTCAATAGCTTCATCGTTAACCCATTTCACAAACTGCTCAATCTTGTTTCTATCGGATATTTTGCTGCAACGATCCGCTTCTTTATTAGCATAAACACAAATGCTGCCAGGTACGGAATCAATCCAATTTGTGCTTCGAACGATAGGTCTCAGATCAAACCTAACTTCTGTTGAATTTTCATAAGGATTCCATCCCCCACCAATATGCAGTTCTTTACCATCCTTTTCCCAACTCATCATAAACCCGCCCCAATCTTCTATGATTCCTTGTTTATGAACAAGTTTCCAGCCATGAAGAGGCATTTGCTTTTTATAAAATTCGTAAACGTCATACCAGTGATTACCTTTTATCAAATAGTTATGTTCTTGAAATTCTAATCCTTTATAAAGCGGTAGGTCATCACGCTGTTCGGGAACAACAGTTACCGCCGCGTAACGATTTTTTCGTTCATATAACTGTAAACAGACACACCCGAAACGAGAAACGCGATACAGCTACATGCTATAATCATTATCTTTTTCATCGTTATCTCCCCAGATTCATTCTATAATGTTATTTTAACAGAAAAAGGGAATCGTGAAGTTTAAATTTAAATAGTACTCGTACTGTTTCATATTGAAAAAGTAAAGCTCTTCGCTTATTGTAGATAAATGCTGTAAATCAACAAGTAAAATGTTTCAAATACCTGAAAAAAGTTAAAGAGATTATGGAAATGATAATAAAAAGAGAAAGAGAGAGAAGGTCTGCTCATGATTCGAACGATAGCTATCATTGATCAAAAAGTAATCATTAATCCGCCATTTAGGCAATTGAATGAGATTCAGCCGGATTGGTTCTGGGTGGATTTTGACAGTCCTACTAAAGGTGAAACAAACCTTCTTCGCTCGTTTTTTGACTTTCATCCACTTGCAGTAGAGGACTGTGTAAATGCCTTGCAGCGGCCTAAGATAGAATTTTATGAAGACCACTTGTTTTATGTTGTTCATGCTTTGGATCAAAAGACACTTGAAGCGACAGAAGTTGATATCTTTACAACCAAAAACAGTGTTGTAACCTTTCATAAAACGAGCGTTCCAGAGATTGATTTTGTGTGGAATTATTTAAAAGGATTAGAGACTGTTCCACCAGAACTAGGGAAAAATGAACTCGTACATAAGCTGATGGATAAACTAGTCGATATGTATTTTCCAATCATGCATGAGTTAGAAGAGCGCGTAATTTCCATTGAGAGCAATGAAGATGATGAAGCGCCAAAACTGATCAATCAGATCTTTGACATTAGAGGAGATTTGCTGACGCTACGGAAAACTGTTGTACCTATGCGTGAGCTTTTATACCGAATGCTTGAGTCAAAACGAGTGGGTTTGGATGCGGATGAAAGATCTTACTTTCATGATATTTACGATCATCTATTAAGACTAACAGACATGATGACATCAGCTCGAGAGATGACATCAGATATTCGGGATAATTATATTTCGTTAAACTCGTACCGTATGAACAATATCATGAAAACTTTAACAGTGATTACGACCATCTTCATGCCATTAACGTTTATTGCGGGTTTATACGGAATGAACTTTGTGAACATGCCCGAACTTCAAACTGAAAATGGATACTTTTACGTACTTGGCTTTATGGTTTTATTAGGTATCGTTATGTCAATTTGGTTTAAGAAAAAAGGATGGTTCGAACAGGATTAACGGCTGTTTAAAATGTGATCAACAGGGGAACCTACTTGTAAAGAAGCGTTTGGAGGGAAACCAAATGAAAAAAGATATTATCGGTACATACACAAGAGAAGAAGAAGCAGTTGGTGCGATCAAAGCACTTGTTGAAAAAGGCTATCATCCATCCGAAATTTCAATTGTTGCCAAAGACGATGAAATGGTAGATAGTGTTGCTGACGAAACGCATGTTAAAGAAGAAAGAGTTATGGATGATGACGTGGATAACGCCACTTATGGAACGATTGCTGGCTTTTTAACCGGGATTGGAGGCGGCATTGCCGTTCCAGGCATTGGGGTTCCTGGTGTTGGACCACTTCTTGCGGCTGGACCTTTTGCATCAATGTTTGATGACGGTGAAAAGGATATGAAAGAAATCCTTCTAAACATGGACGTGACAAAAGATGATGCAGAACGCTACATGCAAGATTTGCAGGACGGAAAGATTCTCGTAATGGTAGAGCGAAAATAATTTGATTTAGAAAAAGGCACCTTTTGTGAGGTGTCTTTTTCGTATAGAAACAGGTTCCCTAGAAAAAATAATGTCAGTACATATAACGAAGGTGATGGAATGACATGAAAAAACGAAAACTTCTTCTTCATCCACTCTTGTTTTATTGATTACAGGGATGATTTTTATCGTTTTAACGATTGTGAGAAATCAAGATCCATACCGTCCGCTTGATGAAAGGTGCAGCCGGTCCATTTATGATTCGAAATTTTTTCCAAATCCCTTCATGCTGTTTTTCACTAGGCTTGGATCAGGTTTTTTTACGATTCCATTGGGAACAATCTTGTTTTTTAGCTATAAAAATACGGGTGATCGTGATAAGAGCAAGTTCATCCTTTTTAATATAATCGGAATCAGACTGTTTAACACCTTGCTTAAACAGTTGTTTAAAAGAAGGCCTCCTGAATGGGAAAGAAAAGTCGAAGCAAGTACATATGGTTATCCGAGTGCTCATGCCATGAATGCAGCTGCATTTTATAGCTTGCTGCTCAGTTTATCCGGTTTATCTAAGAACATTAAGTTAGTGGCGGGCTATATTGTGTTTATCATAATGATAGGAGTAAGCAGGGTGAAACTGGGTATTCATTATATGCTGGATGTTATTGCAGGATTAGCAGGAGGTGTGTTTTTCAATCTTGCCTTTATAAAAGCATACCGATTATTTGTTAGACGCTAAGCATTTTTAAGCGTCTTTTTTTTATGTTTTTATGAAACTTTTTCCAATTCTTGTCGTTTATACTGGTATATGAAATGCGGGGTGTTTTAGATGGGAACTGTATTAGATGTTTTATTTGCTATATTAATTTTATTGGTAATCAGCATTGCATGTTATTACCTCTTTAAAAATTTTAAAGATAAAAAAAGAGCTGTTCCTGTTTATGGGCTGTCATTTAGCGGAGAATATAGGCACAAGAATTTTTGGACAAATGAAATCATCATTATCATTCTTGTAACGCAAGGCTTTAGTTTTCTGAAGCTCTCGATGCCTGTAAATATTTTAATGATTTGCTTAATCGTTATACTTATTCTTCTATATTTCACACAAATGTTGCGAGGTGCGATCGGTAAAAAAGGTGTTGTATCCGCGACAAAATTTCACAACTGGAAACAGATTGATTCTGTAGAGTGGATAACAGGGCTTCAAGCCGATAACCCTGGCTACCCTAGCTGGGGGTTGGTTCGCTTTCATACGGGTGACAAATACGTGGAGTTCGTGATCAAGAAAAAAGAAGAGGATAAACTTCGTTCGTTTGTAGAGGAGCAAATGAATCTTGCCAAAGTAAATGAGGTCTCTTGATTAGTTTTGTAGATAAAAGGTATTCTGTCTTTTTCCTAGAATAAGCTAAATGTAAAAGGGAAAAGGTGGTTTTACAATGAAACCATATGTAAAAGCAGGTTTGATTACAGCTGGAATAATTGTTCTGATCAGTACATATTTGCTCGAAGCGTACGTCGGGAAATTAAATGCCCAAAGAGAGAGTCTAAATATCTTTCCAATTACTATTGTCAGTATTATATTGGGAATCTCTCTTACACTGATTGGTTTAAGAATAAAAACGAAAAAAGAGATGGATACAGAAAACAGTGTAAAATAGAGCGCTGTTTTTTTATGTGTTTTGAAGAGAGTTCCAATCTTTTGTATAATACAAGGAGTTAATACCATTCATTGAGTCAGAGGAGACAATCATGAAATACGAGGATTTTAAAGAAATCGTGCATGGAAGAAGAAGTGTTCGCAAGTTTACGGATGAATCAGTAGCTCAAGAAGATATTTATGAGATCATGGATTGCGCTCGCTATGCGCCGAGTGATACAAACTCACAAACATGGGAATTTATCGTAATTCGCAACAAAGATAAAGTGAAAAAAATTGAAGAGATGACGTGGGATGCTATTCATAAGCTGGCAGCCAGAGCGGAAGGGAACGGCAAGACGAAGGAAGCGAAATTGCTGACTCGTTCGTTCGGTCCATATGCCACTGCATTCTCAGGAGCTCCTGTGTTAATCATCTGTTTAGCTACTCCTTACGAATCGAAATTCCGTGAAAAAATCTTTGACCCGATCGAGCTTGCGGAAGAATCAGTTTGGGAAGAAGAAGGGATTAAGAGCAGCTGTCTAGCGATCCAAAACTTAATGCTAGCCGCACATGCGCGCGGTCTTGGTTCTTGTCCGATGACAGGTCCTGTGTTATTAGCTCAAGATGCGATTCGCGAGTATTTGGATATTTCATCTGAGAAGCAGATTAATATGGTCATTTCACTAGGTCACCCACAAGATCAGCCCAAAAAATTGGCACGAAAAGCAGTAGAAGAGATCGTAACATACGTAGATTAATCAAGAAACGACTTTCAATGGTCCTATAAGAAGGATTTTATGGAAATATAGCTCGTCCAGCGGCTGTCAAAGCACGCTGGACGAGCGCCATATGAAAAATACGAGCGCCTTAACCCCTCAAATTCAAACCTCTGTACCTTGCCCCTCATTCATCTCCCTGTGACTTCAGACCTACAAATTTTCAATAGAAAAAAGGATTCTTTTCGACAGATACCGAATATGTGTTTCATAAAACGTATTTTTCAGAATAGAAAGAGGAACATCTTATGAAAGAGACATTTGACTTAATTGACTATGCTCTGCAAAAAAGCGGACTGGGAGAGCTTAAAGATCCAACGCAATTCCAATACTTAGGCGAAGGGGCTTGGCATTATGCTTATCTCATTCAGTTGCGTACAGGTGACCCAGTAGTCGTTCGATTTCCTAAAGCGGAAGCATATGGCAGAAAAATTGAGTTTGATGAAGCGGCTTCTTACGCAGAGTATGCTGGAACAAAAGCTTACTACAAACTGGCTAACTCAGTTAAACCAGGAATCTGTCCAGAATTCTTCAATTACCATGTAGAAAAAGACAAAACGTTTACAGTTGAGTCATATGGAGGAAAGGCAATCAAACTAGATAACTTTACGGTTGTAGAAGCGTTTCAAGTAGGCGCGGAATTAGGTGAGTTCTTCAGAAATTTGAATGCTGTTCAACATGGTTTAAAAGGGTTTGGTTATCTATCATGGAACGGCAAAACGATTGAGGGGAAACTGCAGTCAGATGTTTCTGAGTTTATGAAAGAAGAGAACGATGAATATGTGAATGATTTTAATAGATTTATAGATTCTTATGATGGTTCCATACGTCCAACAGCTCTAGTTTATCTTCAAGATTGCTTAAAGAACAGAGAGATTGATGAGCAAACCATTACATTTACAAACCAAGATACATCACCTGAAAATATATTGCTTCACATAGACGGCAGAGTAAGTCTGATCGATCCAGTGCCGATTCTATATAGCGGGGATTCATTAGCAGGCAACTTTCTAAATAACTACCGAACACTGTTCCCGACGTTTTTTAATACACCGCGCTATGCCAAACATGAGTTTGATCGTTTTGAAGACAGATTGCATAGGATGGCAGATGGGTTTTTAGAAGGATATTCTAATGGAGATCTCATCGTAAAACAGCGTGTGAAACAAGAAGAGTTTATTCAGCTAACAAGTTTAGCTGCATCGCACTGGGATCTGCTGCAGTCTGGTGAATTAACGGCTGAACAGAAAATTAGGTACGGAGAAAAAGATGCGATCGCCAACCGAATACCAGTACTAGTGAAAAAATAGATGGATTTAAATGGACAGATGAAAAAAGTGGAACGAAATTGGCATAAGCTGCATAGCATGGGCATAATCTTAATTCAAAGCTGACAGTTGAACACTAAGCCGCTAAGTCTTTTGTATTACTTTTATGATTTTTCAAAAAACGGTTGACTTTTTAAAACGTAATACTCTATAATCCTATTCAAGAACAAAACAAACATCAGCACGGTAATGTGTTAAACATAATTTAATTATCTCTTATCCAGAGAGGCGGAGGGACTAGGCCCGATGAAGCCCGGCAACCAACAAACCACATTTGGTTTGGAAAGGTGCCAATTCCTACAGATCGTTTTTGATCTGAAAGATAAGAGGAGGACCAAAACCCTCTTCTTAGGAAGGGGTTTTTCTTTTTCCCCTTATTTTTCTTCAACATAAAACTTCACACCGCAATCCATTTTCATTTTAAAAATTGCATACGAAACAAGGGAAGAGTTCTAATCTTTATCCCTAGTTTTCCTATACGTTTTACCAACTTAATTTTACAAAAACAAGGAGAGGTTAACATGACTAAATCTTTTGACGGATACGATATTGAAACATTGCTTTTACACGGAGGGCAAGCGCCTGATCCGACGACTGGATCGCGAGCGGTGCCAGTCTATCAAACTACTTCATATGTTTTTTCAGATACCGATCACGCACAAAGTTTATTCGCACTCGATGAGCCAGGCAACATTTACAGCCGAATTGGAAACCCGACAGTAGATGTGTTTGAAAAAGAGTAGCCCTCCTAGAAGACGGTGTAGCAGCGGTAGCTACTTCATCAGGCATGTCAGCTATCGCACTTGCCATTCTGAATATCGCACATGCTGGTGATGAGATCGTTGCTGCTACAAATCTGTATGGCGGAACATACAACTTATTTTCTACTACTCTTCCGAAATACGGAATCAACGTAAAATTCGTTGACGCTGAGGATCCAGAGAATTTTAGAAAGGCGGTTACACCAAACACGAAAGCTTTTTTCGCTGAAACAATCGGAAACCCGAGCCTGAATGTACTAGATATTGAAGCAGTAGCGGACATCGCACATGAAAACGGAGTGCCGCTTCTAATTGATAACACTTTCGCAACACCATATGTAACAAAGCCCTTAAGCTGGGGAGCGGATATCGTCATCCATTCAGCTACAAAATGGATCGGCGGACACGGAACGGCAATCGGTGGAGTGGTGGTTGACGGAGGACGTTTTAATTGGAACTCAGAAAAGTATCCGGGATTCACGGAGCCTGACAGAAGCTATAACGGACTCCGATATGCAAATGATTTTGGAACATTGGCATTTGCAACGAAACTGCGCGTACAGCTATTACGAGATTTTGGAGCTTGCTTAAGCCCGCATAATGCGTTCCTTCTTTTACAAGGTTTAGAGACTTTGCACTTAAGAGTAGAAAAACATACAAAAAATGCGCAGGAAGTTGCTGACTATCTTGAAAAACATCCAGCAGTCGATTGGGTGTCCTATCCGGGGTTAACATCTCACCGAAGTCATGAACTGGCAAAAAAGTACTTAAGCAACGGCTTCGGGTCGATCGTAAACTTTGGAATCAAAGGCGGACGCGATGCCGGACGCAAAGTAATCAACAACATCTCACTTTGGTCACATGTTGCAAACGTGGGAGATGCAAAATCATTAATTATCCATCCGGCTTCAACAACACACCAGCAGCTAAGCGGTGAAGAGTTGCTTGCAACAGGCGTAACAGAAGAACTCATTCGCTTATCGATCGGACTTGAATCGGTGAAAGATCTAACGAATGATCTTGATCGCGCCATTCAAGTCGCAACGGGCATCGGTTCTGACAAAACAGAGATCACGATTAATGATGAAGGGGTCATTCGCTGGGCATTGCAATCATCACTTTATAAAGCGGTAGAAAACGGTCAAGAAATTCAGCGCCCTAAGACACTTGCTATCGTAGGGCTAAGTTCAAATCCAGCAAGGCCAAGTCACAGACTTGCAAGAAAAATGCAGCGCCTCGGATATAAGGTCGTTCCTGTTAACCCAAGAGAAACGGAAGTGCTTGATGAAAAAGCATATCCAGATCTGAAGTCCATTCCGTTTCCAATCGACGTTGTTCAAGTGTTTAGAAGTCCTGAAGCAGCGGTTGAACTGGCGAAAGAAGCGGCTATTACTCAGCCGAAAGTGTTCTGGCTTCAAGAAGGCGTCATTTCACCAGAAGCGGCAAGGATTGCGAAAGAAGCTGGAATTGATGTGGTTCATAACCGCTGTACGTATAAAGAAGCACAGCGTCTTAGAGGAACGATCGCAACATACGCTTGTGAATTATAAAGAGATAAAAATTAAAGAGATAAAAAAGTGGAGGGAAACATACTATGAAGATTTGGAAAAAGGTAGCGCTCGGTCTAGGTATTGCTGGCGCATTGGTGTTAGCTGGATGTTCAAGCTCAGCAAAAGAAGGGGAAAAACCCGAGAAGATCAGATTGGATTACGCATTCTATTCGCCAACAAGCTTAGCACTGAAGAAGTTTGGCTGGGCAAAAGAGACGTTTAAAAAAGAAGGCATCGAAGTGGAATGGGTACAGAGCCAGGGAAGCAACAAAGCGCTTGAGTTCCTGAATTCCGATAGTGTTGATTTCGGGTCCACTGCTGGTGCTGCTGCACTTATCGCAAAAGACAAAGGAGCTCCGATCGAATCGGTTTACATCTATTCACAGCCTGAATGGACGGCTCTTGTTGCTAAGGATGGTTCACCAATTAAAGATGTGAAAGACCTTAAAGGGAAAAAGGTAGCGGCTACGTTCGGAACAGACCCACACATCTTCTTACTGCGGGCACTTGCAGATGCTGGCCTTTCTGCAAAAGACGTACAAATCGTAAATCTGCAGCACGCAGACGGTGCCAACGCCTTACTAAAAGGGCAAGTGGATGCTTGGGCTGGATTAGATCCGCATATGGCTAGAACAGAAGTAGAATCTGGTGCACAGTACATCTACCGCAATCCGGATTTCAACACGTATGGAACATTAAACGTACGATCTGAATTTGCTAAGAACCATCCGAAACAAGTAGAGCAAGTGATTGAACTTTATGAAAAAGCAAGAAAATGGACACTTGAAAATCCGGAAGAAGCAGCAAAACTTTTATCTGAAGAGGCGGGAATTAAAGAAGATGTCGCAAAAAAACAACTCCAACGAAACAACTTCTCGGAACCTGTTCCAGGATCACAGCACGAAAAAGCTATATCGGCTGCAGGCGAAGTTCTCCAGGCAGAAGAGATTGTCAAAAAAGATACTGACATCAAAAAGCTTGTAAGTGAACTGATTAACCCTAAATATGCAGAAAAAGTAATCAATAAATAAAGAGTGAGAGGAGGAAGTGTCGATGATTTCGGAAACACAAAAATGGAAAGTGGGACAGAGAGCTTCCCTCAAAAGCTCTCTTCTTCAAAAGGATTATTTAAGATTGGCAGTGGGTTTGTTCTTGGGTCCATTCTGCCGGTCATCCTTCTCATTGCTTGGGAGATTGCCGCTAGAGCAGGATTTCTTGCACCACACCTGCTTCCGGCACCGAGTGTTATCTTAGAGAAAATAACTAGCATGTATAGAGATGGTTCTCTTTTTGGTCACGTGTCCATCACATTGACTCGTGTCTTTCTAGGTTTCACAATTGGTACAGTAGCAGCAGTAGTGATTGGAGCGATCGTTGGTTACGCCAAATCGGCTGAACAGCTTTTAGATCCATTGTTCCAAGCATTCCGTTCTATTCCATCGCTTGCGTGGGTGCCTCTGTTCATTTTATGGATGGGGATTGGAGAACCTTCAAAGATTTCATTGATTGCAGTTGGTGTGTTCTTCCCAGTGTATTTGAATATCGTCTCAGGCATTCAAGGCGTTGACCGCAAGCTGATTGAGGTAGGAAGAATTTATCAACTAACACCATTTCAGTTAACGAAGCGCATTATTTTACCAGCTGCATTGCCATCATTCATTACAGGTATGCGAAGCGGACTAGGGCTAGGCTGGATGTTTGTAGTAGCAGCAGAACTGATGGGAGCAAGTGAAGGCTTAGGCTATCTGCTTGTTGTCGGTCAGAACACCTATTCACCGGACACGGTTATTGCGAGCATCCTGCTGTTTGCCATACTTGGAAAAGGTACAGATGGGTTATTAAAATGGATTGAATATCGTTCGTTAAAATGGCAAGACAGCATAAACAACCAGGTGTAGAAGGAGGGGAAACAGATGCTGAATGTGAATCGATTAAAACGAACGTTTAATAATGATCAAGCTGGATTTCAAAACATCAACTTCACTGTAAATAAGGGAGAAATCATTGGGATTCTAGGCACGAGCGGTTGCGGTAAGAGCACTTTGCTTCGTGTGCTATCCGGGCTAGATCCACATTATGAAGGCAACATCTCAAATAATGATGGAGCAAGCAATGGAGTCGGTATGATGTTTCAGGAACCTCGCCTTCTGCCGTGGCTCTCCGTCTGTAAAAACATTTCATTCGGCTTAGAAAAAGAAGAAAGAACTTCTAATAAATATCAAATCTATTTAGATCTTGTTGGACTTACGGGTTTTGAAAATCATTATCCGAAAGACTTATCTGGTGGGATGGCGCAGCGGACAGCGATTGCAAGGGCGCTCATTACAGAACCAGAAGTTCTTCTTTTAGATGAACCGTTCAGTGCTCTAGATGCTTTTACAAAAATGCAGCTGCAAGATCTTCTATTATCGATCTGGCGAAAAAAGGAAACGACGATGCTTCTCGTCACGCATGACATTGACGAAGCGCTCTATTTATGTGATCGAATACTCATTTTAAAAGGTCAGCCAGGTGAGATATTCGCTGAAGTCCAGGTCGAGAAACCAAAGCCTAGAACACGTGGAGATGCGTATCTATCCAAACAAAAAGCGCACATTTTAAATCTACTAAATGTCGAAAAGAAAGCAGCAGGTGAACCGCAATGACGAGACTAGCCACCATACAACCAGTCGCTGGAACACACAATATTGATACAGATAGAGTGGACCTTCCTTTCTCATGGGACTTCGTGAAAGACAAATTCAACAGAAGACTCGACGGCAGAACAAACATGGCTTACGAATGTGTGGACCGACATGTCGAAGAGGGCCGAGGAGAAAAAACGGCCCTTCATTATATAGATGATTCTGAAGAATACAGAATTAGTTACAAAGAGCTCAAGGAAACAACAGATCAGTGGGCAGCTGTTTTAAAAAAGCATGGGGTGAAAAAAGGTGATTTTGTTTTCGTATTCCTGCCTAAGCATCCACATTGTCACATTGCAATGCTTGCAGCCATTAAAATAGGAGCCATTGTTGGACCGCTTTTTGAAGCATTTATGTCAGATGCGGTTAGAGATCGTATCGCAGATTGTGAAGGAACGTTTTTAATTACGGATCGTGATCTCTATAAGCGAGTACCGCGTCAAGAACTGCCAAGTCTTCACACTGTGTTTTTAACGGATGGTGAAGGTGAAGATGGAGAGATCTCAATCCATGATGAGCTGAAGACAGTTGATAACACAGATCGTCTAATCGAATGGGTAGACCCGGAACATGGTTTGAACATCCACTACACGTCAGGATCAACAGGGAAACCAAAGGGAATTATCCATGCTCATCGTGCCATGGGACAGCAATACTTGACAGGCCGCTGGGTCTTAGATCTTCAAGAAGATGATGTGTATTGGTGCACCGCTCACCCGGGCTGGGTAACAGGAACCGTGTATGGTGTGTTCGCTCCTCTTTTAAACGGAGCAACGATCGTCGTTCACGGTGGCAGATTTAAAGCGGAAACGTGGTATGAAACACTGCAAAAAACAGGTGTGACGGTGTGGTATAGCGCGCCAACAGCTTTTCGGATGCTGATGGCGAAAGGAAATCAGCTGCCTGAGAACTATGATTTATCAAATCTTCGTCACATCTTGAGTGTGGGAGAACCGTTGAATCCTGAAGTGATTTATTGGGGCCAGAATATTCTTGGTAAAAGAATTCATGATACGTGGTGGATGACTGAAACGGGTGCACAGCTGATCGTCAATCTGCCGACTGAACCGATCAAACCTGGCTCAATGGGAAAAAGATTTCCAGGCATTACCGTATCCGTTTTAGATGAAGACGGGAAAGAATTGCCTCCTTATTCAGTCGGTCACTTAGCGATCAAAGCACCATGGCCAGCCATTATGAGAGAAGTTTGGCAAAATCCTGAAAAGTATAACTCCTATTTTAGCTGGGGTGAATGGTATGTTTCAGGAGATCTTGCCTATCAGGACGAAGATGGGTATATCTTTTTCCAAGGACGATCAGATGACATGATCAATTCTTCAGGAGAAAGAATCGGACCTTTTGAAGTGGAAAGCAAATTGATCGAGCATAAAGCTGTGGCAGAAGCGGGAGTTATAGGAAAACCGGACCCGATCCGCGGTGAGATCGTGAAAGCTTTTATTGTATTAAAAGATGGATACACACCGAGCAGTGAGCTTTTGGAAGAAATCCGTATCTTTGTCAGAGGTGAGCTTGCAGCACATGCTGCGCCTCGTGAGATCGAAGTGGTAGATGAACTGCCAAAAACAAAGATCAGCGGAAAAATTTTGCGAAGAGAGCTGAAAGCCCGTGAGTTACAAAAACTTGCTTGAAACCACGAGAAAAATAGGTAAGGTGAGGATCGGCGAATTTGCTTTAGAGTCAGGCAAAGTTATTCCAGATGCGGAACTCGCTTTTGAAAAAACAGGGAACGCAAATGGTCCTGTCATCCTACTTTGTCACGCTTTGACTGGAAATCAGTATGCGTTCGGATCAGAAGAAGATCCAGGCTGGTGGAGAGGGTTAATCGGTCCCGATCATTACATCGATACAAACCATTTTCAAGTCATTACGTTCAATGTGCTGGGAGGATGCAGCGGTTCAACAGGTCCAACAAAGACCAACTCTGAAACGGGAGAACCTTACGGCAAGACGTTTCCTTTTGTAACGGTAAGAGACATGGTGCGAGCACAGCGACAGGCACTCGGTATTTTAGGGATTCCTAGACTTTTGGCCGTGTTGGGTGGATCACTTGGCGGGATGCAAGCCTTAGAATGGGCTGTGCAGTATCCGTATTTTTTAGAAAAAGTGTTTGTTTTTGCAGCCACCCCGTATTTAAGTGATTATGGCATGGCTTTTAATAGACTTGCACTTCACGCGATCGAGAATGATCCGGTATATAAAAGCGGTAATTACGATGGCAGCGAGAGGTTAGCAGGTTTGGAGATTGCAAGAATGGCAGGGTTATTAACGTACCGCCAGCCTAAACTATTTAACGACCGTTTTAACCGAGAAGTGAAGGAAAGAGATGAAGAAGGAAAACCGTTCTTCCAAGTGGATTCCTACCTTACGTATCAGGGAGAGAAGCTGACAAAACGGTTCAATATAGACAGCTATGTATCTCTTCTTTACGCCATGAATGCCCATGATATAGGGGATCGCCTTGGAGGCTGGGAGCGTGCAGCTTCACAAATACAAGCGGAAGTGCATGCATTCGGTTATGAAGGCGACCTTTTATACCCTCCAGAAGTGATTGAGGATTTTGTAAAACATACGAGATTTGGAACGTATTATTCTATACAAACAGACTTTGGTCATGATGGGTTTTTAGTCGAATTTGAAAAATGGGGACCTTATGTAAAAGAAGCATTGAAACAAGAAAGGAGGCTGCAATATGGCACCTATTAAAGCGGCGCTGCTCGGGTTTGGAACCGTCGGCCAAGGTGTATATGAAGCACTGAAAACACATAGTGAGCAACTTAAAGCAGTTTTGGGTGAAGAGGTTGTGATTGAAGGAATCTTAGTAAAAGACGGATCTAAAAAACGTGATGTGGATGAACACGTTCTTGTCACAACAGACTTTGAGGAGATCCTGGATATTGAGGGACTTCAGATCGTGTTTGAAGCGATTGTAGAAGAAGAGCCTGGTTTCACTTACTTGAGCCGTGCCCTTGAAAAAGGGTGTCATGTGATCACAGCGAACAAAGTGATGTTTGCGAGACACGGAAGAACGCTGCTGGATAAAGCGGAACAATTAGAACGCCTCGTTGGTTTCGAAGCCACAACGGCAGGAGGAACGCCAATTATCCGCAGCATCGCACAACTGCTTCAAGTAAACGAAATTCATTCCGTTGAAGCCATTCTTAATGGTACGTCCAACTATATCTTAACGAATATGAGGGAAAAGGGATTAGCCTTTCATGATGTGTTGAAAACTGCACAGAAGCTCGGGTATGCAGAAGCTGACCCTGCAAGCGATGTAGAAGGCCATGATGCTTTTTATAAGTTAATGATCCTTAGCGAGTTGTCGTTTGGTGAAACGCCAGAGTGGGAGGACGTTGAACGTAAAGGAATAACAGAAGTAACATCAGAGCAGATCGCTGTATTTAAGGACTGGGGCTATAAGGTAAAGCATTTGGCGCGGATCCGCCGTGACCGCGACCAATTCATTTCATCAGTTAAACCGGTATTGGTTGATGCCGCTCACCCTTTGTATGGGGTGGAAGATGTTCAAAATGCGATCATGGTTGAAACCAGTCTTGCCGGTAAAGTAACCGTTCAAGGAGCAGGGGCAGGAAAACTTCCAACGGCAAGCGCCATGGTGGAAGACTTGACCTATGTGCTGCAATCTAGTTCTTCTTTCGTTAAAAAGAAAAAATCAGCGTCTGTTTCAGCAGCCGTAAGCAGTGATGATGCAGATCCTACGTTAGTTGGAGAATATGTTGTCATCGGCTCTTCTGTAGGATTTCATGGAACAGATGAAGTAGAGATTTTAAAACAAGAAGTAAAAGGTGATCTCGTATATTTACTGATTGAGTGCCAAGTAAGTACAGCTTCTTTGTTAGAGGAAAATCCGGACCTTGCTGTTTATGAAGTGGCAGGAAAGGTGAAGAAGGCAGAGGGAAGGGCTGATCAGAAGGATCTGCTGCTGAAAAAAGTAATCAATTTATAGGATGAAAGCAGTTTGCTTCATCAAGTGGATTAGACGAACATTGCAGAGTGGCTCCTGCGATGTTTTTTAGTTTGTGGGTTTTGTTGTGGTTGGGCATTTAATGGGGGATTCACAACTAACGTGAAATTATTGCATTTAACGTGAATAAAAACGAAATAACGTGAATATATTCAAATTAACGTGAATATATTGTAATTAACGTGAATATAATTTTTGGTGTTCACCACATACATACAAAACGAAATTATGTCTCTTTCAAAAATACAGTTTTACTTCATTTTTTTGTTTAGCGCATAAAAAAGAGGCATGGGCTTAAAAGTTACGCTACTTTTGAGCCAAGCCTCTTAATTTTTTAATTGATAGGTCATTTCTAGGATGGGAATTTACACGAACGAGCCAAAAACCACATTTGCTCAATCATTTACATTAAGCAAAGAAAAAGCTGGCTGATAGATCAAGAACGACGCTTTCTTAATTAATCCTCGTCTTTATGATATTCCTCGTTTGTCACTGTGAAATCATATAAAGACCTGCCCTCAATAGAGTGCAGGTCTTTTTCTCTCTAGTTTTCTCTCTCTTGGTTTTCTCTCTGTTATCATACGAGGGGTTGTTAAAGCAAAAGGTTTTAACGCAATTGATTAATTGGATCGATCAGCGCTCTTATTTCCACTCAGGAAATGAACTGATTAGCACCAGCCGTGTCCTCCGCCATAACCACCGCCGTAACCACCGCACCAACAACACCCAACGATGATTAACAAGATAAATAGCACTACGATTAGAGCGAAACTGTTTCCGTACTTATATCCCATTTAACCCACCTCCTTCTTTACAATGACAGAATATTAGAGGTACAAGTTAAAGGTTTGGGCGGAATTAGCCCATTTTTTCGGGACAAGAGCGGAAGCCTTATTTAACGTATATACACATTTACCAAAAGATGGTTTCGTGTATAATTACACTAGAACTAACACTATAGTTGACTTATATGGACGGAAATTATATTAGGAGCTGATAAGATGTACGGTGTAATTGCTTATTTAAACAGTGAGACTGAACAGAAGATAAATGAACTTAGGGATGGACTAGTAAAAGAGGGAATCGTGGGTCATGGTATGAGGCCGCATGTAACACTTGGCACGCATCCAGAAGTAGATATTGAGTCTTTCAAAACATCTTTTCAAGATTACTTTCAAGGTATTGCTGCCGTACCTCTCTTTTTCCCTTCTCTAGCCATTTTTTTGAACAGCGGAACATTATATGCAGCACCGACTAAAGATAACGTTCTGACAAATTTTCATCAGCGTTATCATGAACAGTTTAAGAAAGATGTAAACCAAGAGTCATTGTATATTCCTTCTAAGTGGGTGCCTCATTGCACGCTCGTAATGGACCTAACACATGAAAACTTAGTAAAAGCGTTTGATTATTCGGCAAGAAACATCCAGCCTTTTCATGCCACAATAGACAGTGTAGCACTTATCCAACTAACGTATGAAGCTGATATATGTACAGATGTGAAGGACATTCTGACGGTGAATTTGAAAAAAGGTGACGTGAATTGATTTCGGATGACGTTTGAAACTGAATGCTGTATGGTTATACATATAATAGCCATATAGAAAGGAACCAGATTAGATGTGGAACGAATTTAAAACATTTATTATGCGGGGTAACGTGATTGATCTTGCCATCGGTGTCATTATTGGAGCAGCGTTCAGTAAAATCGTCACTTCACTCGTTGATGATGTCATTATGCCGCCAATTGGTTTGCTGCTTGGAAAAGTAGATTTTAGCAATCTCTACATAAACTTAGGAAAAGGGGATTATTCCTCATTAGCTGACGCTCAAAAAGCTGGAGCGGCCACACTGAATTATGGACTTTTTATCAATACGCTGATCAACTTTCTTATCATTGCTCTTGTTATATTTCTTGTGGTGAAGCAGATCAACCGCCTGAAGAAAAAGGAAGAAGTAAAAGAACCAGATACGAAAGAATGCAAATATTGCTTGTCCACGATTCCGTTACGAGCAGTAAAGTGCCAAAACTGTACAGCAGATCTAAACGATGATGCAGTTAAGCAGTCCTCTGAATAAGAGGGCTATTTTTGCATGTTCATTGATAAATAGTAGTTATTACATACATCTATCATGTTTCTACCATAGACAAAATTACAATAAATGGTTATTTTGAAGAAAAAAGAATAGAGGTATTTCTATGAGGAACTTTCGAAAAGTTACATGGATCGTAACGGGGATATTCTTCATTGCATTTTCTTTACTTTTGGGACCAGATCTATGGGTGAAATTCCAAGCGAGCCAGCAAGCATCACAGTTTTTAAAGCATGCTTCCAGTCAAGATTTTGAAAAAGCTTTTGAAAAGGTCTATTTTTATAATGGAGCTTATGATGAAGACGTAACTATTCCGGAAAACAGCGCAAGAAACAGCTGGGTAAGCCGTAATAATAAACTGTTTACTGAGGGAACTTACATGAAATCATACGATCATTTAAGTATACGTACGGATGACGGCTGGCCTATTGGCAATGTTGACATCGTTATGATGGAAAGCGGCAAAGAGAAACACTATCCGGACGTATCCATTTCTTTTAATAAAATGGATAAGTGGAAGGTTGGGATGCTTCAAACCCAGCAAGAAAAAGATTGGGAGAAACACTATAGCGGGCATGTTGTACAATAAAAAAGCCAATCCCTTAGGGTCAGCTTTTTTCTTCGTTTATTTTTTGATTAAACCAATCTCAACTAGACGCTCATATAAGAAGTCACCAGCTGTAATCGGAGGATACTTCTCAGGGTTGTCTGCAGAAATACATGATGGAATCGTTTCGAGCAGCGAGTTCGGGTAAGGATGCACGAAGAACGGCATCGAATAACGAGATGTGTTCTCGCCTTCAGGGTTTACCACTCGATGTGTTGTTGCTGGGATCACTTCGTTCGTGATGCGTGAAAGCATGTCGCCAGCGTCAACGATGATCTGTCCTTTTTCAGCTTTAACGGGAACCCATTCTCCTTCACGTGTTAGAAGCTCAAGACCAGAAGCCGTTGATTCTACTAAAAGAGTGATCAAGTTAATGTCTTCATGCTCACCTGCACGAATGGCACCTTTATCCATAGAATCATCAAGCGGCGGGTAGTGAATCGCACGTAGAATGCTGTTGCCGTCTTGGATCATGTCTGCGAAAAATCTCGGACGCAGATCCATTTGAATCGCTAGCGCTTCAAGCATGTTGCGGGCAACACGCTCAAGTTCACGGTAGAAGTTCAACGCGTACTGGCGAAGCTCTGCCACTTCCTCTGGCCATACGTTTGCTGCATAGTCACTGGAAAGCGGGTGGCCTACTGGAAGCTCTTGACCAACATGAAAAAACTCTTTTAAGTCTCCAACTTTACGATTCTTCGCATGCTCTTTTCCGAAACCAGTGTATCCACGCGCACCGCCTTCAACACCTTCATACTTCGCTTTAATAGCTGTATCAAGAGTAAAGAACTTCTCCCAAAGTTCATAGTTCTTTTCAATCAGATGTGTATTCACACCATGACCTTCCAAAATGATAAAGCCCGTTTCTTTTAAACCGGCTTCAAATTGAACTCCAAATTCTTTTCGCTGCTGGGAAGTACCATGTGTAAAGTTTTTTAAGTTCAGTGTTTTTACGAGAGAAGCAGATAAAGTAGACATTTTGTATAGCCCCCTAGACATTTATGTAATCGCTTTCAAACTCTTTAAATTTTATCATAAAAGTTTTCTGTAGCAATAACTATTTATAGGAATAGTACTAATGTTTAACTAAAGTATGATGAAATTGATAGATATTGGAAACGGAATAGAGGATCAAATTTCTTTTATGCTACAATAAAGCTATTATTTTAATCGGAATCGGCAGGTGATCTTATGACTTATTCTGTGAAACTCTCTGTTCGATCGCTAGTAGAATATGTTTTTCGTTCAGGGAGTATCGAATCAGGATTTAAGTCGACCTCCTCTTTAATTGAGGGAACTAAAGCCCATCAAACGATACAAAAAACATATGATGAAGCTGATGCAGCAGAGGTTTTTTTACAAACTAGCTATCTTCATGAAGGTTTGGAATACATGATCGAGGGGCGCTGCGACGGTCTTCTTTTTCGCGATGGAGCGGTAACGATAGATGAGATCAAATCAACCGCTCGGAATATAAATGAGATTACGAGAGAATCCTATCCCGTTCACTGGGCTCAAGCGAAAGTCTATGCCTATATGTACATGGAAAGAGAAGATAGAGAAAACGTAACGGTACAGCTTACATATGTTCAGGTCGATTCGGGCGAACAGAAAAGGTTTCAGGAAAACGTGACCTTTCGGGAGCTGGAGGAATTCATGCTCCAACTTGTGAAAAGTTATGCTCCGTATGCGAAGCTAAGACTACATAATCTGCAAAAACGAAATGATAGCATACAAGAGTTAGCTTTTCCTTTTGCTGCTTACCGAAACGGACAGCGTAACTTTGCTGGTGCTGTATATAAAACAATCGCTGATAAAAAGACACTTTTTGCGAATGCACCGACAGGGACCGGCAAGACGATCTCGACTCTTTTTCCTGCTGTCAAAGCCATTGGCGAGGATAAAGCGGAGAAAATTTTTTATTTAACAGCTAAAACGCTAAACCGAAAGAACGCGGAAGAAGCGCTAATGTTAATGAAGGAGAAAGGATTGTTTCTGCAAAGTACGACCATCACGGCAAAAGATAAAGTCTGTTTTAAAGAGGAAACAAGGTGTGAATCTGCGTATTGTGAGTTTGCTGATGGGTATTATGACAGGATCAACGAAGCTGTACTTGATATTTTGGAAAATGAGACGGTGATGGATCGAACGGTTATATCCGACTATGCACAAAAGCATAAAGTGTGTCCGTTCGAGTTTTCTATTGATCTTGCGTATGCGTCAGACTCTGTAATCTGTGATTATAACTATGTTTTTGATCCGCGAGTCTCATTTAAACGATTGTTTGAAGAGCAAAAAAAGCGTACCGTACTATTGATGGACGAAGCACACAATTTAGTGGATCGGGCGCGAGTTATGTATTCAGCCGAGATTAGAAAGTCATCCTTTTTACAGCTCTCCCGTGATTTTAAAGGAAAGCATGATGGGGTTTGGAGAACAGCTAAAGCAGTAAATGATGAACTATTGAAATTAAAAAAAGAACATGGAGAGAAAGAAGTGGCTGTGCCTGATATGCCAGAAGAGCTGCTGAAATGTCTCGAAGCATTTTTAGTTCAGGCTGAACAGTTGTTAGCTAGCGGGAACAGTGACGAGCGTTTATTGGAAACTTTTTTTGAAGCACTGCAATGGGTGAAGATTTCTCAGTTTTATGATGAAAGATTTGTTACGTTCATCTCTGTTTATAAGAGTGAAGTGTCTGTTCGTATGTTCTGTATGGACCCATCACAGCTGCTTTTTCAAACGGGTAAAAAATACGGTTCACGTGTCTTTTTCTCGGCAACCCTCTCACCACTTTCATATTTTCGTGAAATGCTAGGTGGAGAGGAAGAAGATTATGTGATTCGAATGCCTTATCCATATGAAAAAGATCAGCTGGATATCTTTGTTCAGCCACTTTCGACTCGGTTTAAAGACCGTGAAAAATCGATAGAGCCTATTGTAGAAATGCTTATGGATTTAGTAAAAAAAGACCTGGCAATTATCTCGTCTTTTTCCCATCATACCGTTATATGACAGATGTGTATGAAGGGGTGTTAGAAGAGGATCCGGCATTTCATCCCATCGTGCAGCATCCTGCCATGACGGAGGAAGAACGAGAAACGTTTTTAGCTCATTTTGATTCTGTAGGGGAGAAATCTCTTGTAGGATTTGCTGTCATGGGGGGCATTTTCTCAGAAGGAATCGACTTAAAAGGGGACAAGCTCACCGGTGCAGTCATTGTGGGGGTTGGACTGCCGCAAGTAGGATTAGATCGTGACACGATGAAGAATTATTTCCAAAGTACGGGCAAGAATGGTTACGACTTTGCTTATGTGTATCCGGGAATGAATAAAGTACTCCAAGCTGGCGGCCGAGTAATCAGATCAGAAGAGGACCGGGGGACGCTCGTTCTCGTTGATGACCGATTTTTAACGAGAAAGTATGTGGAGATGCTGCCAGAAGAGTGGCGGGATTTTGTAGTTTTGGATAGATAATGAGTTAGGTATAATTGTCGAAAAGCCTATAAAATAATTTGAAGGTCTATAAATAAATTTGAAGGACTATAAAATAATTTAATGGCCCATAAAAAATTTTCAAGGACTAAAAATTCATAACAAGGGCCTATAAAAGATTTTCAACAGTTTATCATCAGCCTACAAAATGGGATTATTCATAAAACACTTGGAGACACAGCTCCAAGTGTTTCTTTTTATCGCTTAAACAACCCTGCATTTAAAAAAGACAAACCAAATGTATCAGCTGGCTGTGTGATTTCCTTCATCTTGCGTAATTCAACCTCTTGAAACTCAGAAAAACTTCCCTCATTCGTTCAAACGTGTATCCAAGACCGCCTTGCATCGAGCGCTCCCTATAAACATCCTTATCAGGGATATCTAAGCCCATTCCAACGGCGTCAAAGCAAGTAATGGCAAAATGTCCGCCTTCTTTTAAACAGTTGTTTAATAGATTTAAATAGCTTACACGTCTATGAGGAGGAACGTGGTGAAAGCAGCCAGAATCATAGATTAAATCATATTCATGAAATGGCAGATTTAGTTTAAAAATGTTGCTTTGAATAAAGTTCACATCCACCCCTTTTTCAGAGGCACGTTCAGAAGCCCAATCTAGACCTTCAGTAGAGAGATCTACCGCATCTACTTCGAACCCAAGTTGGGCAAGGAAGATCGCGTTTCGTCCGGGTCCGCATCCAAGTTCAAGGACACGACCAGGCTTAATCCATCCACGCTCCAAATAGTTCACTAGGTTTTCATCAGGTGCATCAACAAAAAAAGGAATCTTCTTATTTCGATCTTCATAAAAAGAGTTCCAGAAGGTGCCTTCATCACGTAATAGGGTGTCTAGCATGTCGTAAACATGTTCATTTTTCGTAATTAAATTTGTCAAAAAATCTTCCGCCTTTCTCTTTGAAAATAGGCTATGACTGACTGAGCTGCATACCTATATTTTACCAAAAAAAGCTTATAATAGGGGAGTTGAGACTAAAAAAGAGGTGGGAAAATTGTCGGAAATAGCTGATCTTACATTGGAAAAAGCAGGTCGTGAAGATGTTTCAGGCATTGCCAAAGTATGTTCAGAAGGATGGAGAGCAACGTATGGTTATTTAGAAGACGAAGCTTATGTAAACCAAGTGATAGAAGAATACTATAACGAAGACCGTATCTTAAAAGAAGTGACAGAGTGCAGCAATTATTGGCACGGATACTTTGTGGCGAAAGAGAATGGACAAGTGGTAGGTGCGATCGGCGGGGGAACGACAGGGGAAGAAACAGGAGAGATCTTTGTGTTTTACATGGACCCAAACAAGCGAAACATGGGAATTGGCTCTAAACTGTTAAGCTATTACACTGATTATCAACGAAATCTAGGCATAAAGAAGCAATGGCTGTCTGCGCAGAAAGATAACGAAAAAGGCATTCCTTTTTATGAAGCAAAGGGTTTTGTTAAGCAATCAGAAAAAATTAGTCAAGGCAGTAACAAATACGTATCTATACGGTACATGCGAGAATTATAAAAAGCCCCCAAGGGAGGGCTTTTTTGATTAGTTCTTTCTAAAGAATTGTGCTTTGGGTTCTAGTTTCTTTCTTCTTTGCAAGTTGATTGGAGCGCAAGGTGTGAGACTCCTGCGGGACAGGTGGGCAGGTGAGACACTTAAAAGAGAATCTTTCGAATGTGGCTCACCGCCTGCCCCGCGGAAAGCGAAGCACATGGAGCGGAAATCAACTACTTTCAAGAGTTTTGATTAATCAAACATCGCTTTCTTTCGCAAAAGCAAGGATTGGAAGTCCATACTTCCACCAGCTTCTGTAACGATGTGAAAGTCTAGTACCTCAAAAAGAGGAGATACCACTTCTAATAGGTCTTCATCTGTATAAAACGAAAAGAACCGCTTTGGAATATACGAATCTTCTTGCCATACGCCCTCAGAATCCTTACCGCCGTATACGCCCATGTAGAACAAACCATCCTCTCCTAAAACTGTATGGATGTTCTTAAGTACAGCAGGCAGACTTACCTTTGGGACGTGAAGCAACGTATTCATCGCCCATACCGCATCAAAAGATTCAGCATCAAAGTTTAATGTGTAATAATCCATCACTTCAGCTTTTAAGCCTTTTGCACGGCACGTTTCGACCATGTTTGGTGAGAGGTCGATGCAAGTCACATCCATGCTGTGATCTGACAAGTATTTACCGTGCTGACCTGATCCTGCTCCGATATCAAGAACAGTATGGCAGCGATCATTTGTTAGAGCTGCAATAAATGAATCCAGCTCACTAACCTTCCAACTCTCTATTTCTACTTTATTGCGAGAATCGGCTTGTTCGTTGTAGCTTGCTTTCAGACTTTCTTTTAACAAAAGATCCATGAAGTTCGCTCCTTTATCTTTACCTGAAAATCGGTTTGAAAAGCAAAACAATGTATTCATTATAGCGGAAGATGTCGAACTGGTAAATTTTAAATAGAAAGAATATTCCGCAAAGGAAAGCCCTTACATTCCCCTAACCAATTGTCACATCTACTAACTAGTAAAAAAGTTGTGTTCTGAAAAGACCCTTTAAACTGTGGATAACAGCCTGAAGAATGTAGGACTTCCATTAGATCTGGCGAATATTTAAACATGTAGATTTTATAGAAGGAGTGAGCAGGTTTGGAACAATTATTTAGCCGGTTGGCTAGTTATCAAGACGAGATGGTGGAGATCCGCAGACACCTTCATCAAAACCCTGAACTGTCATTTGAAGAAGTCGAAACACCCGCCTTTATTGCTGCTTATCATGAAAAGTTAGGGTTAGAAGTTCGCACGGGAGTAGGGGAAGAGGAGTTGTTGCAACATTAAGAGGCGGAAAGCCGGGGAAGACCGTTGCACTAAGAGCGGACTTTGATGCACTCCCGATCCATGAGGAAAATGATTCTCCATACAAATCGAAAGTGCCAGGTGTGATGCATGCTTGCGGTCATGACGGTCATACCGCAACACTGCTTGTTCTGGCAAAAGTTTTAACCGAACTAAAAGAAGAGTTAGAAGGAAATGTTGTATTTATTCATCAGCATGCCGAAGAACTAGCGCCAGGCGGAGCGATTGTAATGATTGAAGACGGATGTTTAGACGGAGTAGATGTTATTTACGGCACACACCTTTGGGCTACGATGCCTACAGGAACGATTGGTTACCGCACAGGTCCTGTGATGGCAGCAGCCGATTCATTTACTATAAAAGTTCAAGGGAAGGGCGGCCATGGTGCACAGCCACATAAAACAAAAGACAGCATCGTGATTGGTGCACAGCTTGTTTCAAACCTGCAGCAGATTGTAAGCCGACGTGTCAATCCGTTGGATGCAGCGGTGGTTTCGGTTGGTGCATTCGAAGCGAAAAACGCATTTAACGTGATTGCAGATACAGCAAAGTTAACAGGAACGGTTCGCACATTTAAAGAAGAAGTTCGTGTTGCAATCGAACAAGAGATTGACCGTATCGCAAAAGGAACATGTCTTGCTTCTGACGCCTCTTATGAATATGTATTTAGACGCGGTTATCCAGCGGTTGTTAACCATAAAGCAGATACAGAATTCGTTGTAGATGTAGCGAGAAAGGTTCCAGGTGTGGTCGAGCTAGAAGAAATCGAGCCGCAGATGGGCGGAGAAGATTTCTCATACTATTTGGAGAAAGTTCCTGGTACCTTCTTCTTTACGGGAGCAGAGGACGCAGCGTGGGCAGAGACATATCCGCACCACCATCCTAAATTCAAAATCAACGAAGATGCTTTATTAATAGCGGCCAACTTGCTTGGTGCCGCAACGCTTACTTATTTAAAACAAAATGCAGAGAAGAAAGTAGAGTTAACAAAATAGAACAGGAAAAGCTCCCCTTGATTAGAAGAGGGAGCTTTTTTTGTTAGAGGATTATTCCCAGCAGCTGTCAGGAACGCTTCCAGGTCCATTAGGAGCTTTCTTTGATTTCTTACAAGAAGATTTCTTAGACTTCTTCTCTTTTAGACCTCCGCCTAAAAGGGAACGAAGTGCTTCAGTAACGCCAGCTTCAGCACTATTACCGTTAGTAGAAGCACCTGCCGCAGCAGTTTCAGTACCGTTTGCTGCAGTACCGTTTGCGCCTAACTTTTTGCGTAGTTTTTTCAGGTTTTGTTCATTGCTTTCTGAAATGCCTTTACCATTTGGACTTTCAGAAGCGTTGCCAGTACGGCCTTTACCGTTCGGGCTCTCAGAACCTTTGCCGCCTTTACCGCCGCCATGGCTGCTTGAACTAGAAGAAGAACTTTCGTGTTGATCTTTTTCTTTTTACCCAATTGTATCACCCCCACTATTACTATATGAAATTCAAAGGGGAGTGCTTGTACGAATCACCATTTTTCTCATTTCATAACGTCTAAATTACACCGTTAGCAAAATAGTGATTAGTAACTTCAAGGAATTTTTGAATAGCAGGTGATATCCATTTGTCTTTATGGTGTCCAATATATAGAGGCATGGGTTTAATAGGGTGAGCATATGGAATGATGATAAGTTTGTTGTCTATAATTTCTTTTTCAACGGTTACATAGGGTAAGAAACCAACCCCTAGACCGCTGATAACGCATCTCTTTATAGCTTCAATGCTCCATAACTCCATAACATGAGCAGGTATGATCTGTTTAAATCGCAAATAGTCTTCAAAATCAGTGCGATAACTGCACCCTTTTTCATTGGTTATGAAGCATTCTTCCCATTTACCCTGATTTATTCCATAGAATGTGGATGCTTTTTCAGGTAAACCAACGAGCACTAAGTCTTCCTCATTTAGTTGGATACTTGTAATGTCTTTTGATGTGCTGCGAATTAGCATGAAACCAACATCAATCTGTGACGAAATAAGCTGACTTTGAACTTCATTGCAATTGATGTTTAACAGCGATATTTTTACATTTGGATATTGTTCTCGATAGGATTTTAAAATCTTATCTAAGTGATAAACAGTTATAGATTCTGCAGCGCCAATTTTAATTTCACCTGTAATTTCACCGTTTGCCAGGGTAAGGTTCTGCATCTTTTCATATTCTTGCAACATTACTGATGCGTGTCCCATCACTTGTTGACCAACGTTTGTTAAAACTACTTTTCTTCCCATCCGGTCAAAAATCGGAGCTCCAATGAATTGCTCAAGTGCTTGTATATGAGAGGTTACGGTGGACTGTGTATACCCCATTTCTTCAGCGGCACCTGTAAAGCTTCCTTTTTCAATAATCGTTTTTAATGTAACTAAATGGCGAAATTCCATTGAATCCACCTCCACAGTAATTAAATACATAGTATCAAAAAAAATGATGGAATGAATAAAATATTTCAATTTTACAAATGTGAGATAGAAGAATTATAGTGAATGAAAGAAGGAAGTGGGGAATTAACAAATGAAGAGAATTCATTACGGATGGATTATGGTTGCTGTCGCATTTCTTGTTTTACTAACGGGTGCTGGAATACGTTCTATGCCAAGTGTACTTATGGTGCCGCTGGAAACTGAATTTGACTGGAGCCGCACCGTTGTATCAACATCCCTTGCGATCAATTTGCTTTTATACGGATTATTCGGACCGTTTGCTGCAGCACTTATGATGCGGTTCGGTATGAAGCGAGTGACGGGAACGGCATTAATGCTTCTCATAATTGGTGTGTTCTGTACACCATGGATAAACTCACCGTGGCAGTTAAATGTACTTTGGGGTGTGTTGATTGGGATCGGAAGCGGATCCACGGTTGTTCTTAGTACGATGATTGCCAATAGATGGTTTGTAGAAAAGCGGGGCTTAGTGATCGGAATACTAACCGCAAGTGGGGCTACTGGTCAAATTATCTTTCTTCCTTTTCTTGCACAGCTCGTTGCGAACAAAGGATGGAAACTGTCTGTTTGGGCAGTCAGTCTTGTAATAGGAATTGTGTTCTTTGTTGTTTTGTTATTGATGAAAAACCATCCTGGTGACATGAGACTCGCTCCTTATGGATCTAACAAAATCATTAACGAACCACTTCAGCCAAAGTTGAATCCTTTTACTCAGCCTCTCAGGGAATTAAAAGGGGCATCACGCCACCTTGATTTTTGGCTGTTAGCCGGAAGCTTTTTCATATGCGGGTTTTCAACGAATGGACTTATCGGAACACACTTCATTCCAGCGTGTATTGACCACGGTATATCTGAAGTGAAAGCGGCTAGCATGCTTGCCCTTATCGGTATTTTTGATGTTTTTGGAACCATGCTGTCGGGCATCTTATCAGATCGGTTTAACAATCGCTGGCTATTGTTTTGGTACTATGGATTAAGAGGGATCTCACTGTTGTTCTTACCGTTTGCGCTTGATGCTTCCCACTTTTATCTATGGTTCTTTATCATCTTTTATGGATTAGATTGGGTGGCGACCGTTCCTCCAACCATAAAATTGACTTCAGATATTTTTGGAAGAGAGCGCGCTGGCATTTTATTTGGCTGGATCATGGCAGCTCATCAGTTTGGTGCTGCGATTGCTGCGTATAGCGGAGGATTGCTTCACGACATGTTAGGAAGCTATTATTTTAGTTTTCTATCTGCAGGAGCGTTCTGTGTGCTTGCAAGTTTAATTGTTATGAAAATCGGAATAACTAAAAAAGGAAGTATACATGCGGGAGTTGAAGCTTAAGGAGAGAAGATTTTGATAAAAGCATGAATAGAGAAGAGTGAGAAAAAAGGAGGCTGAACGACTCAATTTTGTGTTCATGTCTCTTTTTTATTTCCTTGTATTTTTAGAGTGTACCAAATTTGAAGGTGTGTCTACGTCCACCGTACATAAAGTAAAATATCCAATGATTCTGCGTATAAAAAAATTATGAGGTTTTCGACACAAAATATCTAAGCTGTGAACTAAAAAATTCCTTGTCATGCACTGAAGGTTCATTTTATAATTATAGTGTAAAATTACACTTAAGTTGTAACTGGGAGTGTTATTGATGAAGCTGAAATGGATCATAACAGGAATTTCTTTATACAGTTTAGCTCTGTATTCAAGTGTTTCTGTATATTCTCAACAACAAGAAACCATTGTTGTAAAAGATGCTGGAAAGTTGTTGCCTACAAAAATGAAAGTGATCAAAAGCTCGCACTCAACTAATGATCTTCAAAAATGGGTTAAGGAAGAAGAGTCGATTTCAATCGCAGGTATGCAGCACAGTCAAGGTGGTCATACGCTGTATCCTGCTGGAACGCTTCTTGATATGAAAAGCTACAATGAAATTCTGGACATTGACCCGAAAAAAGAAGAATCACTGTTCAAAGCGGTGCGACTTGGGAAGATATCCAACAAGTCATTAATCCATATGGGTTATCCATTAAAGTGATGCAGTCGCAAAATATATTTACGGTTGGCGGGTCGTTAAGTGTAAACGTTCATGGGCGTGATATACGATACGGATCATTGATAGATACGGTAGAATCTTTTCGGCTGCTTAAACCTAACGGTGAAATAATAAATGTGAGCCGCACAGAGAATAGTGATTACTTCTCTCATGTGATCGGGGGCTACGGTCTTTTCGGAGTTATTTTAGATGTAACCCTTTATTTGGCAGAGGATGAACTTTACCAGCACCGTATTGCCACCATGGATTATAAAGAATACGAAGATTATTTTAATAACAACGTTAAAAAAGACCCCAGGGTGAAAATGCACTTGGCCCGATTATCTGTTGCACCAAATTCGTTTTTAAAAGAAATGTATGTAACCGATTATGTGCTGACTGATAATCAAAGTAAACTTAAGAAGTATTCGACATTGAAAGAAGAAGAATTAGTTGCACTGCCTAAATTTATGCTTGGCGTGTCACGTTACAGCGACTGGGGAAAAGACGTGTTCTGGGATACTCAGAAAAAATACTTTGCGGATAGTAACGGCAAGTATGAAACAAGGAACAACGTGATGAGGTCGGACAGTGCGTTTATGGAATATGAAAATCCAAACCGGACAGAAGTTCTGCAAGAATACTTTGTTCCGGTAGATCAGTTCACAGATTATATTGATGATTTACGTGCGGTTATAGAAAAAGAAGAATTAAATGTGTTGAATATCACGATTCGTTATGTCGAGCATGATGAGGATGCTGTTCTGTCTTATGCCAAGGATGATATGTTTGCACTCGTTTTATTAATTAATCAAGGTCGATCCAAAAAAGAGATAAAAAAGACAGAGGACGTTATCCAGAAGATGATTGATGTGACATTAGAGCATGAAGGCAGTTATTACTTACCTTATTATTCCTATCCGACGAAAGCACAACTGAAAAAAGCGTATCCTCACATTGATAAGTTCTTCAAAAAGAAACGTGAGCTGGATCCAGAGGAGCGGTTCAAAAATCTATTTTATGAGAGGTATGGACAATGAATTATCGCACATTCGTAACAGCCCAAAGTCTATTAATGACAGCAAGCTCCATGGTGTTTCCCTTTTATCTGCTTCTCATTCGGAACATAGGGGACAGCTACTCACAATTCGGATTGGCTTACGGTCTTTTTGCACTTACAGGAGCACTTCTTCATCCGGTTATCGGTAGACTTTCTGATAAAGTGGGGGATCGTTCCTTAATTCTTTTCTACACATGGGGCATGGCTGGAATGATGCTTCTTGTTCCCATCATTGAAACGGTTGCTGCTCTCTACATGATTCAGATTGCGATGGGCATTTTAGGTGCTGTACAAAAGACCACGGAAAAAACGGTGCTAGCGAGGCAGACTACCGGCACGCAAACGGGTGAAGAAATCGGAAACTATCATCTTTGGACAAGTGTTTGGGGAGCGGTAGCGGTCATGGCTACAGGTTATTTAGTAGATTTCCTGACGATTGGAAGCTTGTTTTATATCGCGTCATTTCTTTATATGGCTTCAGCTGTCATACTCATGAATTCGGCTTCATTAAAAATATATACTCAAAAAGAAAAGCCTGTGCAGCCATAAGCTGCCAGGCTTTAGTTATACAATTGAAATAAGAGCCAAGTGATAACAAAACACTGTATAGCAAGAACAAGAATTTTTTTGCGGGGTGTTTAAGACCATTACCTAGTATTCTACTAAAAATGGTTTCGAACGTAATTACGATTAAAAAAGTATAGATAAACCCACCAAATATGTCTTCCATTTCAATCACCTAATTTATCGACTCAGCAACTTTAATCAATCTTTTGTCCAAGGATGCTCGTAGTCTCTTAAGTTACATCATCCTTCTTTTCTTTCTTACGCCAATACTTTTGAATAAACTTTTTCACAATGTCTTTTCCAGCTAACAGCGCTCCGAGCCAAAAGAAAACTTCTCCGCCGATGAACAATCCACTTACGATGGCTGTTTTTAGTCCCGCACTGAACGATAAAAAGGGGATGACGGGAATTAAAATCCACAACACAAATGAGAGGACAATAAAAATAATTCCGATTTTCTTTTTCATGTTATACTCCTTCGTAATTCATTATCTGTAATACGCAAGAGTTTCACGAAAAGTTCCCTCATCCCTCAATTTGCTATGCAACTAAAAAAATACCCATATAAAAGCAGATAGTTAATTGGTCTAAATTTCCAATAAGTTATTAGTTGAAAATGTTTCCAAGTTTGGATAATGTTAAGAGGAAACTGATGTAAAAGGTGGGGGAATCTTGAAAAAGGAACTTGTATATCAGAGCAGAGATATAGAAGTGTTCGAAGATGAATTTGGAAGTATTACATTAAAAGAGATGCCGCATGAAGCTGCAGTTATGGTTGCACTGGAAAACGACTCATTGATCTTGATTAGCCAATATCGCCCAGCAGTGGACGAAGTCATTATCCAACTGCCCGGAGGAGGCATGAATGAGAACGAAGACCCTATGAAAGCCGCAAAACGAGAGCTGCTTGAAGAAACCGGAATCGTGTGTGGGGAGGCTGTATTTTTAGGAAGTATTCAGCCGAGCGCTTGTTTAAGCAACGTCATTACACATGTTTATTTTACAAAAGAAATCATAGAGTACAAATCTCAAATGCTTGAAAAAAGGAAGCCACGATTCAAGCGTTTCATATTCCTGTAGAACGAGCATTTCACAATATTGAACAGGGGATCTGGAAAGATAGTGAACTGGCACATGGATTGCTGCTGGCAAGATTGAAGGGATTGATTTAGATGAGCTGTTTAGGTTGCGATCTTGCAAACGCCAAACTGCCTGTACATACGATTTATGAAAATGAGTTGGTTCACTGTTTTCTCGATATTGATCCTTTTAATGAAGGCCATACGTTGATCCTTCCGAAAAGACATGTGAAAGAACTAACAGAGCTAACGGATGAAGAAACATTAGCTGTGATGGAAGCGGCGAAGTACATATCTGAGAAGTTAAACAAATGTTTAAAACCTGATGGGATTACAATTAACCAAAATGGGGGAATGTTTAGTGATTTAACTCATTTTCATATGCATGTGATTCCGAGATATGAAAATGATGGGTTTACCTGGAGTGAATCTGCCATCCAAGATGATGCACATGAACGATTAGGAGAAACCGCGGACCAGCTTTGTTCAGTCTAATCTTTTTATCTCTAGGAAAAAGTGTGCCACAATGTGACTAAGGAGGGATTCTTTATGGCAAGCAGTATTCATGATCGTGCCGTTCTACATAATGGTGTCCAAATGCCTTGGATCGGCTTAGGGGTTTATAAAGCTGAAGAGGGTGAAGAAGTCATTCAGTCAATAAAATGGGCGATTGATGCAGGATATCGCAGCATTGACACAGCAAGTCTGTATGAGAATGAAGCTGGTGTTGGACAGGCGATTGCTGAATCACACGTTCCAAGAGAAGAACTGTTTATCACCACAAAAGTATGGAATACGGATCAAGGGTATGAAAAAACACTTGAGGCATTTGACGCGAGTTTAGAAAGACTGGGCCTTGATTATGTCGATCTTTACCTTGTTCACTGGCCAGTACCTGGAAAGTATAAAGAAACGTGGAGAGCGCTAGAAAAAATTTATAATGATGGCCGAGCAAAAGCAATTGGTGTTAGTAACTTTAAACAGCACCATCTTGAAGATTTGATGGCAGAAGCTGAAATTAAACCTATGGTAAACCAGGTGGAGTACCATCCGCGTTTGTCTCAGGAAGACCTTTTATCGTATTGTAAAGAGCAGGGCATACAGCTAGAAGCTTGGAGACCTCTTTTAAAAGGAGAAATCTTTGAAGAGCCGACTTTAGTGGAGCTTGCGGATAAATATAATAAATCAGTTGCGCAGATCATTTTGCGCTGGGATCTTCAAAACGGTGTTGTGACAATTCCTAAATCAGTAACAGAACACAGAATTCAAGAAAACATTGATATTTTTGATTTTGAACTGACGAATGAGGACATGACGCGCATTTCAGCGCTGAATCAAGATAAACGGAACGGTGCAGATCCGGATGATCCGGAGTTTTATAAACAATTTGAATAAAAATGCCTATAAAGTTGTCCTGTGATTTGTTACAGGACAATTTGCTTTTTTATCAAGTCAAGTTTTGTGACAATTCATCAAAATGAAAAGCTGATTTTTATATTCAAAGTTGTAGAGAGTAATCACGTATGTTGCAAAACAGAAGCTTTGACCATAATAGAACAATAGCCTATCAAAACGAAGAGTATGATATGAATTTAAAATATGAATCAATAAGAGAAGAGGAATAGTTTGATGAAAGCTGTACAAGTAACAGGATATGGAGATGTTGATAAGTTAGAAGTAGTTGATATCCCCGTCCCTGAACCAAAAGAAAATGAAGTTCTTGTAAAAGTAGAGGCTTGTGCGATTAATAACACTGAGATCTGGATGAGAGAAGGGGCTTACGGTACCGATTCTAAATCAGGATGGCGACCAGAAGGCGTCCAATTTCCACGTACACCTGGCTCGGATATAACGGGGAAAATAGAAAAAGTCGGAAAATTAGTAGATGAATCTTTGATAGGGAAAGATGTTGTGTTATTTCCTTTTACATCAAGTGGTGAAAAAGGATCAGAACATATTTCTTTGGATATGTCTTTTATAGGTTCAGAATATGATGGCGGTTATGCTGAATATGTGGTTTGGCCAGCTGAGTTATGCTTTGATATGCCTCTTCCCAGCTATACGGAAAGTGCCGTTTTTTCAGTTAGCGGATTAACGGCTTGGCATATGGTTAAACAAATACAGGTTCAACCTGGTGAGACGATTATCGTAACTGGGGCTAATGGAGGTGTAGGATCACTCAATGTTCAGATTGCATCAAAAGTCTTTGGTGCAAAGGTTATTGCAATCATTGGTGACTTAAAAGGTGAAGAAAAACTGAAGGAACTAGGAGCAGCTCACGTATTATCATATAAATCCAATCGTCTATCAGAAGAAATTATAGAAGTGAATGGGGGACCAGTGGACTCTGTGCTTGATGTGGTGGGGGATGCCTTGTTTTCTACATCTCTAGAGGTTCTTAAAAATGGAGGGAAGTTCTGTATATCAGGTTCTGCTGGCGGTCAGAAGACAAATCTTGATTTTAGAACGTTGTATCTCAAACATATTACAATGTATGGATCCGTCTTGGGGACTAGAGCAGAGTTTAAAGAAATGCTTGATGCAATTTCAGAAGGCAAAATCAAACCCGTCATAGATAAGACCTTTCCTTTGGAAGAGGCCAAAGAAGCTCAAGTTTATTTTAAAAATAAAGGGAAGTTAGGAAAGATTTTATTACTCCCTTAACCCTTAGACCTTGTAAAATTTATGCACACACTTAAAACCCTTTTGTTTTAAATTATTAAAATCGGGAAAAATGATAAGCGTACATGAATGAAAGGGAGTGTAAGGATGTCAAAACGAATTCTAATCGTCGTAACAAATCATCAAAACATTGGTAACAATAAAACGGGTCTCTGGTTAGAGGAGTTTGCAGTTCCTTTCAATGAGTTCCGAGACAAAGGGTATGACATTACGGTAAAAAGTATTAAAGGCGGCAGTGTTCCTTTAGATCCGAACAGTTTAGAAGGTGTGGATAAGGAAACATATAAAGAAGCTTTATCTATGCTTGAAAATACAGCGGAACTTAGTCCAGAAGATGCAGTAAGCTATGATGCGATCTACTTGCCGGGTGGTCATGGAACGGTTTTTGACTTTCCGAAAAGTGAAGCATTAAAAGAAGTAGTCAGTCAGATGGCACAAACGAACAAAGTGATCGGCAGTGTTTGTCATGGTCCAGCAGGACTAACGACAGCAACGCTTAAAGATGGTACATCTATTGTAAAAGGGAAGACCGTTACGGCTTTTACAGATGAAGAGGAAGAAGAAATGAAGCTGACAAAAGAAGTGCCATTCTTATTGGAAACAAAGCTTCGTGAGCTCGGAGCAGAATTCCAGCGTGCTGGAAAGTGGGAAGACTTTGCGGTAACAGATGGAAACCTTGTTACGGGGCAGAATCCTCAATCAAGTAGAAGTGTTGCACTTCGAATGATAGATGTTCTAGACAAACAATAAATATTCAACTAACGACTGGCTTCGGCTGGTCGTTTTTTATAGGCATTCACCCATTTTCATCTCCTTGAATAAGTTAATACATAATGTTTTTAATGGAGGAATGACAGTGGGATATTATGTTCGAGTTGAACCTGATGTTAGAATTTATGTAGAAGATGTGAATCCTAAAGGGCAAAAGACAATCCTATTCATACATGGATGGCCTGCGAATCATAAGTTGTTCGAATATCAGTTTAATCAGCTTCCGGCACAAGGGTTTAGATGCATAGGGATTGATTTAAGAGGATTTGGGAAATCTGATAAACCTTACACCGGCTATTCTTATAACCGCCTGGCAGATGACATTTATGCTGTCATTCAAACGCTAAAACTAGAAAATTTCACACTGGTCGGTCACTCTGTTGGCGGAGCGATCTCAATCCGATATATGGCTAAACATAACGGTTACGGTGTTTCAAAGCTTGCTCTATTAGGCGCAGCGGCACCAAGTTTCACAAGAAGACCAAACTTTCCGTATGGCAGTACGGTAGAACAAATAAACACATTCATTCAAGACACATACAAAGACAGGCCGAAAATGCTGTCTGGGTTTGGCGATCTCTTCTTTTTTAAGTATGTGACAGCACCTTTTTCAGACTGGTTTTTCCAATTGGGACTGGAAGCTGCCGGTTATTCAACTGCAGCCGTTTTAGGTTCTTTGCGTGATGAGACCCTGTTTTCTGATCTAGAGAAAATAAAAGTCCCCACTCTAATCCTTCATGGCGTGCATGATGCAGTCTGTCCGTTTCCTTTGGCTCTTAGCATGAATCAAGGAATCCAAAACTCTAAGCTGGTCCCTTTAGAAAATAGCGGTCACGGTCTGTTTTGGGAAGAGTGGGAAAAAGTAAACAAAGAACTGGCAGCGTTTATCGGATAAGAAGGATATCTTTATATTATGCAGAAGTTGTTTTCGAGGGCAGTTTACCTCCGTTTCACATGCTCCAGTTCCGCGTGAAAGTAGTTGATTTCCGTTTCAGGCTCGCTTTCCGCGGGGCAGGCGGTGAGCCTTAGTGGAAAAGTTTTTTTATTAAAGAAAGTTGAGTGAACGTTATGAGTGAATTAGGAACAATATCAAATAAATCGTTTTTTGTATTAAATGGAATGCCTTCTTATGTGGGGTTGGAGCAGAAAGAAGCTGTCGAACTAGAGGTATTCTCTCAGTTGGTCGCTGATCTGCTTTCTATTGGAAAATCTAACAAACTCAGTCGAGTTAGTATTCATCTGAAAAAGGGCAACACGGACTTTGAAAAACTTGCTTTGTATTTAGAAAATCTTGGATTCGAGATATTTACTAGTTCAGTAGAATATTACAAAGATCTATCTGAAGAAACGGAAGAAGAAACGGATTTCGCATATTTCACATTAGAAGATTCGATTCTTACAGAACAGAAATTTAAGGAACTATGGGAGAGAGTGATGCAAGGATCAGGCAATGCAACGTCCACTCTTTCTATGGATGAACAGTTAAACTCAGTGAAGCATGAACTAGGTGCAGAATGGAAGAGGAATTGTGGTGTGTTTTATTTGAGTGAACGTCCTATGGCCGTGTGTATTCCTCATATTGAACCTGGGACGAAGGATGAGGGAAGATTGTTTTATTTTGGTGTATTGCCGGAAGAACGAGGAAAAGGTTACGCAGGAAAACTACATAAACGTTCTCTTTTTCTATTGAAAGAAATGGGAGCCAGTTATTACGTTGGTTCAACGCACGAAACGAATATTGCGATGCAGCGTATTTTTGAGAAATCTGGCTGCAAAGAAAGAGGAAGAAAAGCATCGTTTTACTATTATTTTAATAAATGAAGATAAAAAGTCGCTAATAGCTAATAGCGGCTTTTTAAATTTTATAGATCCCCCATTTTTCATCTGCTACCAAGTAAGAAACCCCACAAATCACTTCAAAACAAAAGGACTTTAGACCTAATGCTCAATTACAGCAATAAAAATATATGGAAACAAGTTAGGGCAAATCTATTATTGACGATGATAATCATTATCATTTAAGGTTATACATGTAATTAATAATGAGAATCATTTTCAGTAACGGAACTTAACTTTGAGGAGGATCATATATGAGCACTTTACACTTAGAAATGAACGACCTATATCTAAAACAACAGGAGAAGCGAGAATCCAATGCA
The DNA here is from genome assembly GCF_055814265.1 of Fictibacillus sp. EA-CB0309. Taxonomy (NCBI): domain Bacteria; kingdom Bacillati; phylum Bacillota; class Bacilli; order Caryophanales; family Fictibacillaceae; genus Fictibacillus; species Fictibacillus sp. EA-CB0309. Next base: position 3,303,281 of record NZ_CP169271.1, on the reverse strand, counting down.
AGATCTTACCCGAGACGCATTCCGATTGCAATTGAAGAAGCAGAGGGAATCTACGTAAAAGACGCTGATGGAAGAAAGTTTATTGATTGCCTGGCAGGAGCAGGCACTCTTGCTCTTGGACATAATCACCCGGTTGTGATTGAAGCGATTGAGAAAGTGCTTCATGACAAGCGCCCATTACATACACTGGATTTAACGACGCCAGTAAAAGAAGAATTTGTGAGTGAAGTGTTTAATAGCTTACCAGAAGAGTTTGCAAAGCGTGCAAAGATACAGTTCTGCGGACCGACTGGCGGAGATGCGATCGAAGCGGCGATTAAGCTTGTAAAAACGGCAACAGGAAGAAGAAGCATCCTGTCATTCCAAGGCGGATATCACGGAGCAACACACGGAACGATGGCGTTATCGGGTAACTTAGCGCCGAAACAGAACGTACAAGGCTTAATGCCAGATGTACATTTCATGCCATATCCGTATGAATACCGCTGTCCGTTCGGAATGGGTGGAGAAGATACGGGGAAAATCAGCGCTAAATATATTGAGAACCTTTTATATGATCCAGAAAGCGGGATCTTACCACCAGCAGCTATGATTTTGGAAGTTGTTCAAGGTGAAGGTGGATCAATTCCTGCGCCAGTTGAATGGCTGCGTGAAATTCGCCGCATTACGAAAGAGCGCAACATTCCATTAATCATTGACGAAGTGCAAACAGGTATCGGACGTACTGGTGAACTATTTGCGTTTCAACATGCTGGAATCGTGCCGGATGTAGTCGTTCTGTCCAAAGCGATCGGAGGAAGCTTGCCTTTATCTGTTGTGATTTATGATCGGGAACTTGATAAATGGGGACCTGGTGCACATATCGGAACGTTCCGAGGAAACCAGATGGCAATGGCTGCTGGAACAGCAACGCTGCGTTACATCAAAGAAAACAACTTATCGCAGCACGCGGCTGAGCTTGGTGAGAAGCTTATGCTCGAACTTTCTATTCTGCAAAATGAGATTCCTGAAATCGGCGATGTTCGCGGTCGTGGGTTGATGGTGGGAGCAGAAATTGTAAATCCGCGCATCCCATCTGGATTAAAAGGAACTTATGCAGCGAACCCAGAGCTTGCTAGCCGAATTCAAAGAGAATGCTTTAACAGAGGATTGATTTTAGAAGTTGGCGGAAGACATGGAAGTGTTGTTCGATTCTTGCCGCCGCTTATTATCACAAAAGAACAGTTGGATGATGTAATCGCAATTTTCACAGACGCGGTAAGAGCCGCACTTAAATAGAGGTGCTACATGAACACGACTGATTTTGATCGTTTTTTCTCAATGATAGTGAAATGGGATTACAGAGTTTTCAGCATATTGTCTTTGAAACTCATCATCTATTAAGTCAATTTTATAAAAACAACTCAGATGCTTATAACGGATTATTTCCGAAAGAGATCGAGAATGAAATCAATGGACTATCGATAACATCGAGTGATGGAGATGATCCTTTCACTGTTCTTGAAGACGTTTTGACAAAGATTGTGAAGAACAGCATTCATGTGTCACATCCGACGAGTATGGGACACCTGCATTGTCCGCCGCTGATTCCCGCGATTGCGGCCGAACTGATCATCGGTGCCCTTAATCAATCCATGGATTCGTGGGATCAAAGCTCAACGGCTACGTATTTGGAAGAGCGTTTAATCAAGTGGGTAAGTGAAAAGCTTGCCCTCCCATCTTCAGCTGATGGGACATTTACGAGTGGCGGTACGCAATCCAATTATATGGGACTGTTGTTAGCCCGTGACCGTTTCTGTGATCAACGCTGGGGCTGGAATGTGAAGATGCAAGGGTTACCGCCAGAATCTCATAAGTTGCGCATTTTATGTTCGGAAAATGCTCATTTCACCGTGAAAAAATCAGCATTTCAATTAGGACTTGGGGAACAGGCAGTTGTTACGGTTTCAACGGACAGCAATAAAAAAATGAACACAGCCCAGTTAGCTGAAGAGATCGAACGGTTAAAAACTGGAGGCCTCATACCCATGTGTGTAGTTGCAACAGCAGGGACGACGGATTTTGGCAGTATCGATCCCATTCCAGAGATTGCGGAAATTGCTGAAAACCAGGGGCTTTGGCTCCATGTTGATGCTGCTTATGGCGGAGCACTAATGCTAAGTCAAAAGCATTTTCATAAGTTAGCAGGGATTGAACAAGCTGATTCCATCACGATCGATTTTCATAAGCAGTTCTATCAGCCGATCAGCTGTGGCGCATTTTTTGTGAAAAATATGGAGAGCTTTCGTTATCTTGCACATCATGCAGATTACTTGAATCCAGAGAACGATGAAGATGACGGACTTGTTCATTTGGTAAGCAAATCTGTTCAAACGACTAGACGATTTGACGCGTTGAAGCTATTTATGTCTCTTCGTATCGTTGGTGAAAAGAACTTTGCCAACATGATCGATTACACGCTTCATCTAGCAAGTCAGGCAGCTGGTGTAATGGGCCACAACGACGAGATCGAAGTATGTAACAAAAATCCTGAGATTAACGCGATTGCTTTCCGCTATAGGGGTGGCAATCCGGAAAAGTTGAATGAGCTGAATACCTTTATATACAAAAGAATTGTTCATACAGGAACGGCTTTAGTCGCCAAAACAAAAGTAAGGGATCAAGTATTTTTGAAGTTTACTTTGTTGAATCCACGAACGACGATTGTGGATATTGAAGACATTCTTCATAGCATTTCTCAATTTGCAGCAGAGTACGAAAACAGGGGGATCACCCAATGACAAATCATAAAAGACGAGCAGAAAATGCGAGCATGCAGAGTTTCTTAAACTGTTATTTGAGAGAAACACAAAATTTTATAGAAGTTGAAGGTGCGACGGAGCAATTAGGCTGGAACGGTGAGACACCAGAAAGATGGGTGAAAGTATCACTAGCCAACCAAGATTCTGTGATTTTTGTGGCCGTAAAACATTGGTCTTTAACCGGCAGACATCTGTTTCACTTTCCTATTCTTCAACAAACGAGCGGAAATGTAATTCCACTCGATTACGTTTCGCTTGTATCGGTTCTTTCAAAGGAATTATTGCTGGATCAAGATCGTGAAGATGCAGAAGACGAATTGATGCTCCGTACAATTCTTAGCAAAAAGAACATACAGCGCTATTTAGAAGAACGCGCAAGTGATAGAGGTGCTTTACAGAACAGTGAGTTCACGTTTATAGAAGCAGAGCAGTCTCTTCTTTTTGGCCATCTGCTCCACCCGACACCGAAAAGCAAACAAGGCATGAGTGCCGAGCAGGAGTCTCTCTATTCTCCAGAACTTAAGGGTGCGTTTCAGCTTCATTTTTTCAAGCACACCGGTCGATTGTCGATCAGGATTCCGCAGACAAGGTAACGGCTGAAGAGGTTACATTGCAGCTGCTTCAGAAAGATGAGAATTTCTTGGAACGAATAGAGCGTGATGAACAATCGGTCTTTATCCCTGTTCATCCATTACAAGTACCTGTTCTTTTAAAAGATCTCTCTGTTCAAACATTAATCAAAGACGGAAAGCTAACATACATAGGACCTTACGGAGAGCCGTTCTCAGCAACGTCTTCCATGCGTTCTGTATACAGTGGGGATTTTAAATACATGTTTAAATTCTCAGTACCCGTGAAAATCACGAATTCTCTTCGCGTTAACTTGGAAAAAGAGCTTCATAGAGGAGTTGAGGTTTCCAGACTCATGCAATCGAGAATCGGACAAGAACTCAAGGAAATCTTCCCATCGTTTCAGGTCATTCAAGATCCGGCATTCTTAAACATCCCAACGGAAAAAGAAGCGTCTGGATTTGAAGTCGTGATCAGAGAAAATCCGTTTTATGAGAATGATAAAAATGCGAGTTTAGTAGCAGGTCTTTGTCAGGATCATGGATTTGGAGGGCAATCACGAATCGCAGCAATCATTCAAGACTTAGCTCAAACAGAGAACAGATCAACAAAAGAAGTGAGCAAGGACTGGTTTGGCGAATACTTGTCGATCGCTCTAGATCCGATGCTTTGGCTATATGAAACATATGGCGTGGCCCTTGAAGCACATCAGCAAAATTCGATCGTCCAGATGGAGAACGGTTATCCGAAGCATTTTTATTACCGCGATAATCAAGGCTATTATTACAGCGAATCGAAAGCAGACATGTTAGTGAAACAGCTGCCTGATCTTAACCGGAAGAGTGTTACGATCTGCAGTGATGAAGTTGCGATTGAACGTTTTCGTTATTACTTTTTCATAAATCATCTGTTTGGGCTGATCAACGGTTTTGGAGCGGCAGACCTAATCGATGAAGCAGAGCTTATGAACATGCTGCGAACACGTTTGATGCACCATGATACTTTAACAAATGGAAAATCAGGTTTGTTAAGAAGTTTACTAGACTCTAAGGAACTTCCTTGTAAAGCGAACCTGCTTACACGTTTTCATGATATGGACGAGCTTGTTGGATCACTTGAAACACAGTCTGTTTATACGAACATACCGAACCCATTACAAAAGGTGTTGACTTCAGATGCAGCCAGCGTTTAGTTTCTACGATTCAACGATTGAAATGACACTTTCATTTGTAAAAGTAGATTTGAAGCGGGATGTGTCACTTTTGCATAAGTGGCAGCAGCAGCCTTACGTGATTCCGTACTGGAAGCTGGATATTCCGTTTGAAGACTACAAGAAGCATTTAGATAAATTCTTAGCAGACGAACACCAAACGCTGTATTTGGGATTGATCGATGGCGTTCCGATGAGTTATTGGGAAGCATACTGGGTGAAGGGGGATGTCGTTGAGAATTGTTATGACCCACACCCCGAAGATCAAGGAGTACACCTTTTGATAGGAGAAGAAGCTTTTCTTGGAAAAGGATACGCGCTCCCATTATTACGGGCGATCGTGAATTTTCAGTTCTTAAATCAAGGAACTGAGAAAGTGATCGCTGAACCTGATATTCGTAATCAAAAGATGATTCATGTGTTTGAAAAGTGCGGTTTTGAAAAAGTGAAGCCGATCGAGCTGCCTGATAAGACAGGGATGCTCATGTATTGCCACAGAGAAACGTTTGAGAGGAGATGGAGAGATGTCTTTGAAACAGCCACAACATGAAATAGTGTATGACATCATTGGTGTAGGCATCGGTCCATTTAACCTGGGACTAGCGGCGATGCTTGAAGAAACAGGCGGGAAAGAGGCACTGTTTTTTGAAAAGAAAACGGAGTTCAACTGGCATAAAGGGATGCTGATCGATGGTACAACCCTGCAAGTTCCTTTCTTCGCTGATTTGGTAAGTATGGCAGATGTAAAAAGCAAGTACACGTTCTTAAACTATCTTCAAGAACACAATAGATTGTATCACTTTTATTTTCTGGAGAACTTTCATATTCCACGCAAGGAGTACAACCACTATTGCCGATGGACAGCAAGTCAGCTGAACTCTTGCCGTTTTGGAATGGGTGTAGAGCAGATCCTGCCTGTTGAAAATGTGGACGTTCCGTTATACGAAGTCATTGTAAGATCTGAGGAGACAGGAAAAACGGAAACGTATTATACGAAGCATCTTGCGGTCGGCATCGGTACAAGTCCTTCTGTTCCTTCACACTTGGAGAATAAGCTTGGCACAAAAGTCATCCACTCTTCTCAATATTTAGATCGGAAAGAAGAGCTGCTGAACACGAAATCGATTACGGTGATTGGTTCAGGGCAAAGTGCAGCGGAGGTATTTTATGATCTGGCGCAGCATCAGGATAATGATGCGTATTCGTTAAACTGGTTCACGCGCTCAAAAGGATTTTTCCCGATGGAATATTCAAAGCTAGGACTCGAATATTTTTCACCGGATTATACGAATTTCTTTTATCAGCTGCCTCCATCCAAAAAGGACGAGCTTTTGCAAAAACAAGATCTGTTGTATAAAGGGATCAGCATGGATACGATTGCGGATATTTATGACCTGCTTTATGAAAAATCGGTCGGTCAAGAGAAGCCAGAAATACATTTGCAGGCGATGACAGAACTTGTTTCTCTAGAGAAGAAAGCAGATACACACCTGCTTTCACTTCGACAAGACGTCACGGGAGATGTGTTTGAACTAGAATCTGACGTCGTTATATTAGGAACAGGGTATGCACCGTCATTCCCGCATTTCCTGATGAACATGCAGGATAGAATCGAGTGTGATCACAAAAACCGTTACCAGATTACACAAGATTATCGCTTACGGACGAAAGGTCTTGATAACAATCATATCTTTATTCAGAATGGCGAGCTTCACACGCACGGTGTTGGTGCTCCAGATCTAGGTCTCGGTGCACACAGAAACGCAGTTATTATGAATAAACTTTTTGGTAAGGAAATTTATCCTGTAACTCATAAAAATGTGTTTCAGAACTTTGGATCGGTACCTTCATGGAAGTCGGTAATCGTTCGCTAAATCTATTTTTGCTGAGCTGTGTTTTTCTGTTCGTATGTACAGAAGTATTGTTATCGCCTTTCTACCCGCAGTTTTTTAAAAAAGTTTATGGGATAACTGATCCAGACATTACAGGGTTTTACATTATGACCTGCCGGCTCATTGTCGTGATCTTCACACCGATCTGGGGGATCATTGCGAACATACGGCAAAACAGTACTTACCTTTTGATCATTGGTCAATGGGGAACAGGGCTATCTTGCTTTTTGATGGCGATCTCACAGACCTTTGAGATGTTTGTTGCAGCGAGTATTCTGCTGCTGATCTTTAAGAGCAGTTATTTTCTGCTTTACACGATTTTGATGCAGGAAAACCGAAAGAGAACAACAAGTGCTGCTGCAAGCTATCATGCTGTTTTGCAGGGAGCAATCGTTGTAGCGACTTTACTATCGGGATGGGTCATTCAGATGGACAATCCTCTGTTCATCTTCTGGATGATCGGGATTATGGAATGTTTGCTAGGATTGTTCAGTTACTTCATGTTAAAAAAGTAAGCAAAAACGAAGTCATGGATGCAGCATTACAAGAAAACAACCAGCGCAGCTTGATGCCTCAATTTCTTCTTTTCGGCATTGTCGTGCTAACGCTTCATTTGGCTGTTAATATGATCCGGCCGTTTTTTACAACGCACACCGAAAATGTGTATCACACGGGTACGATGACAAGCAGTTTATTGTACTTAATCCCTAGTCTGATGGCGATTGTATCTTTACCTCTCATTCGAAAATACAGTGAGCGATTAGGATGGAAAGGCTATATAGCAGGAACTCTCATGATCATTGTGGGATTGTTCTTTCAAGGTATCGAAACAAGCATTGCTGGACTAGTTGTGTACCGATGCATGTTCGGAATCGGAGCAGCGTGGTGTGTGGCAAAATTGGATGTGTTACTTTTTAAGTGGAGTCATAACACGCATGGAGACTATAGCAAGATCTCTGCAATTCAAAACGTTGGACTCTTGCTCGCGCCAGTTGTTGCATCATCAATTGTAAACGTCCGATCGATATCAGATATTTTTGTTTATGCAAGTTTGTTCGTCGTTCTCCACTTACTTGTTTTCCTATGGGGAACGTTCACAAGAGAAAGAAACAGAGGGAAACTTCACCTACATAAGGAGGAAAAGCATGCTTTATATAAATGAAACAGAATCAATACTTAAGAAGGATAATTGGGAAACAGTAAACAAAAATTTGCTGGCCAAGATGCTCGCTGAGTATATGTATGAAGACATGATTTCTCCAGAGCAAAAAGAAGAGGGCTATATTTTTACAGTGAATGAAGAGCGGAAATATCGTTTTACTGCTGAAAAACGGTTCTTTGACAGCTTTGATGTAGATCCAAATTCTATGGAAGTGTTAGAGAACGGTGAGTGGAAACCAGCAACAAGTGCGATCCGTTTCTTGTTAGATATACAGCCGATGATTGGTATGTCTGTAGAAACAGCCGGTCATTTGATTAAAGAATTGAACCATACGCTGATTGCCGATGCCAATCTATTAAAGAACCATGTAAAAACGTCAGATGAACTTGTCGATCTTGATTATGCGGAGTTAGAGGGAGAAATGTCTGGCCACCCGTGGATCACCTATAACAAAGGGCGTATCGGATTCGGCTTTGACGACTACAGCAAATATGCACCTGAAAACCAGAACGAAACAAAGTTGTTCTGGATTGCCGTTCATCGTGACCGTGCACAATTTCAATCGGTAAGTGAGCTGCATTATGAAAAACTGATTTTAAGAGAGCTAGATGGTGTTCTTGTTCAGCGCTTTAATGAAATTTTACGTGAGAATGGCAAATTGCCAATCGATTACTATTTCATGCCTGTTCACGAATGGCAGTGGAAAAATGTTCTCATTCAAAACTTCCCAGAAGACTTGGCAAACGGCATGATTGTTCCATTAGAAGAAGGTACGGATCATTACTTGCCTCAGCAGTCGGTGCGAACGTTTGTAAACAGAACGAATCCGCTCAAGTCACATGTGAAACTGCCGATGAGTATTTTAAATACGCTTGTTTATCGAGGACTTCCATCGGAACGTACGGTGATCGCACCGCGTGTAACAGAACATATTAAAGGGATTTTTGAGCGTGACAGCTTTTTAAGAGATGAATGTGAAGTCGTGTTGCCTGGGGAAGTGGCAAGCATTAACGTGGATCACGCTCATTACAGCAAATTGCAAGGAGCTCCTTATCAATACTTGGAGATGCTCGGAACGATTTGGCGGGAGAGTATCTATACGTATTTAAAAGATGGCGAACAGCCGGTCACACTCGCTGCTCTTCATCACGTCGATGCAGATGGCAAGCCTTACGTACAAAGTTTGATCGAAAAATCGGGCTTACGTGCGGACGAATGGGTGAAGAAGTTCTTTGATGTTGTTATGCCGCCGTTGCTGCATTTTCTTTATCAATATGGAACAGTTTTCTCACCGCATGGTCAGAACACGATTTTAATTTTAAAAGATTATAAGCCTGAAAGATTAGCTGTAAAAGATTACGTGGATGACGTGAATATCTCTGATCAGCCGTTCCCAGAGTTAGAGGGAGTGACGGAAGAATTGCGAGCCGTATTGCGCAGCGAGCCGCCAGAAGGGTTGACTCAGTTTATTTTCACGGGACTGTTCATCTGTCACCTGCGTTACATGTCAAATGTCATGGTGCGCAATGATTTAATAGAAGAAACATCATTCTGGACACACTTAGTGGAGAGTATTGAGGCGTATCAGGCGAGGTTCTCGCATTTAGAAGAACGTTTTAAACTGTTTGACTTCTTCAAACCTGAATTGACGAAGCTATGTCTGAACCGAAATCGGATGGTAGACTACGGCTATGGTGATGGGGAAGACCGGCCACATGCATCTGAGTTTGGGAAAGTGCGAAATGCGCTGCATGATCTCCGTGCGAGCAAAGCAACCGTTTAATATACAAAAAGGAAAAAGTCGCTTCGGCGGCTTTTTTTATTTCTATACAAAGAACGGGTAAATAAAAGAACACGTACCGTAAAAGAAATTTTATAAACTGAAACTTCTGTTTTTTAACTCCCGTGTGTAATATTATGGTAAGGGGTCTTGATAGGGGTTAAGCCGTGGAGAATTTTGATGAAACAGATTTTAATCATTTTGAAGAACCAGGTTTTGGTGGAGGCGGAGATTGGATTTTTGATTTACTTCCTCTTTTGGAGGAGCTCTCTTTGTTATCGTAATTAGTATTTTTATTTTTGTGATCGTAAAAGGAATCGGTGAGTGGAGCAGCAATAACAAACAACCGAAATTAGCTGTCTCAGCCGAGTTGGTAACGAAGAGAACGAAAGTAAGTGGGGTGCAAATGACACGTCCGCCTCTACGTGGTACTATGCAACGTTTGAAGTGGAAAGCGGTGACCGTATGGAATTTCATGTGGGTGCACAAGAATACGGTATGCTGGTAGAAGGAGATATAGGAATACTGAATTTCCAAGGAACTCGTTATTTGGGTTTTGAGCGGAATAGGCAAGCGGAATTTATCTAAAAGGAGAATGATCAGTATGACAACAAATCTAGAAAACTATCAAAAAAGTGTTTTGAATGCATTTTTAAATAAAGAAGGACGCCTTAAGAACATTCCTTCTCAAAAGAAGAAAAAGTTAGTGGTGCTGGAATATCTCGTTCAACAGCTAGATGATAACCAAACCTATACAGAACCTGAGATAAACGAGTTCATTAAAAAATATCATGAAGATTTTTGTACGATTCGAAGAGAATTTATCGTAAATGGATATATGGATCGTGAAGATGGACAGTACATAAAAAGAGACGTAGCACTTTGGACAAATTGGCAAGAGCTGAACTAACAGAAAGTAGTGAGCAATCTGAAACCAGAAATTAAAGAACAATCACTATGGAAGCACTTAAAAGATGAAGTACAAACACGCTTTGGTTTTCATGTGAAAAAAAGCACACCAATTAAACGAGGCTACTTGAATCAAAAATGGAAAATCGAGACCGATCGTGGCGTTTTCTTAGTAAAACAATATAACAGAGAGCGCATTAAGAAATATGACCTAAAAACCATTCAAACAGCCCTTTACACTCAAAATCGTGCATTTGAAGCTCAAATCCCATGCCCAGAGCTTCTATCAGATAAAGAAAACCTTTTCCATGAGTCTTCAGATGGAGAACTCTTTACCGTGATGCGTTTTATGGAGGGAAGTTTGATAAAACCAGGAGATGCCACACCAAAGCAGATGGAGTCATTAGGGAAAGAGATAGGTAAACTTCACCGCCTATTAAATGACGGTACATTGCCGCCAAAATCACATACTGTGTTTCGGGTTCCTTCTCCTCAAGATCGTTTGGAATATTGGGATACTGCTCTAATGCAATGTGAAAAGCAAGGCTTGAGTGATATAAGCGCACTAATCAACCTTCAAAAAGAAGCAACAAAAAGCTTGAAAACACTCCAATTCGAACACCTCACTCCTGGTTGGTGCCACCGTGATCTTTGGGTAGATAACCTGCTTTTCTCGAGTGAGCACATAACCGCTATCTTAGATTTTGATCGATTGAACTATGATTTTCTCGAGTTGGATATCGGCAGAATTATTATCTCAACATGCTTAAATAACGACACATTAAATGTTGAAGCTGTCCATGCATTTCTCAAGGGATACGATAATACAAATAAATTATCAATTGAAAGGTTAGTATCATCGTTAAAGCTGGTATGGTACATGGAAAGCACATGGTGGGTGAGCATTTATCCTCATGAAGGAGAGCCGCCAAAGCGATTTCAGCATGAGATGATGTGGTTAGCACAACATTTGGAAGAGTTAGATAAGATGCTTTGCTGGAAAAAAGAAGCAACAACATTCATGTTTTGAAGAAAGAACTTAAGGGAAATTCCTCATTAACAGACTAGAGGAGTGGTTAAGTGGAGACGAAACAATTGTGCTTGCTGAAAAAAGAAGATATGACAAATCCAGAAAAAGTTCCAGCTTGGGTCATTGAGGAGTATAAGACCTTTCACGAAACCGTAACCAACAAGACGTTTCCTTGTTATTTTGGAATGGCAGCTGAGAATAAGGGAGAGCTTCGCTATGCGTATGTGACGCATGATGATTGGTCGAATCTGCCTGGAGCAATTCGAGAGTTTAACAAGCTTTTTGATGCACCAAAATTGATTCGTCATGGATTGTTTGTGTTTGTGGAGCCTGAGAAAGAAGAAAAAGACATTCCTTACTATAGGGATTACTTCTGGAAGATGCTTCAGTCTCTGCATGAGACAGATAATCAGCCTTGGCCTGAACACATTCCGAAAGATCCAGATCATCACTTATTTGCATTCTCTTTTGATAACGAGCCTTATTTTGTATTTGGCAATGCACCTGCCTACAAGCAGCGTAAAACGAGAGATCTTGGCAACAGCTTAGTTCTTGGTTTTCAGCCTCGCCGTATTTTTGAAGGGTTAGAGGGAACATCACCAGGTGGCGCGATGTCTCGTGAAAAGGTTCGTGAGCGGGTAGAGAAGTGGGATAATCTTCCGAAGCATCCGAATATCAGTCATTACGGTGATCCTGAACATCGTGAGTGGAAACAATACTTTATTGGCGATGACGTTGAACCGATAACGGGGAAATGTCCTTTTCATCATAAATAAGAGGCAAAAGGACTCTAGCTGAGTCCTTTTTGATCATTAACAGTGATGTAGAGCATAAACAATTTACATTAGATCAACACTGACCATTTTCCATTCGTGCTCTAGCATGCTAAATATCAATGAATCACGCCATCCGTCTTTAAGCAGGATGGTTTCACGCATTTTCCCCTCTAAGGTCATGCCCATTTTCTGAAGAACTTTTTCTGAGGCTTTATTTCTTGGATCGCATGTCGCAAAAATACGATGAAGTTGTAACGTTTCAAAGCCGAACTTAAGCAAACATTGCCCAGTTTCAGTAGCATAGTTTTTCCCCCAATAATCAGGGTGAATCACATAACCAATTTCACCTTCCCGATTTGTTAAGCTGTGAATCTTTAATTCTCCAGCCCCAATCAGCTCTCTGGAATGGGTTTCGACGACTGCAAATGCGAAACGTACACGGGGTTTTTTCTGTGAGTCTTCAATCAATTCAGTCACATAAGTAATGGAGTCATTCTCACTATTTGGTCCCCATGGCTGGTACTGAGATACAATCTCTTGTGAGGCATACCGATGAACAGCTCTCCAATCTTCGCTTACCATCTCTCGTAAGGAAATTCTATTTGTTTCTAACATAAGCCTCCCCCATTTTTTGATTATGATTTTCTATAAACTCTGCGTTCAAAGTGAGCCCAAGCCTTCTTCAGTTCAGTAGTCCTGATCACTTGCCACGGGTTAAACATGGTTTGGCCATGTTTGTTAAAAGCATGTTCTTCACTTAATAGATATGCAGCATGGACGGGCTGACTTTCTGCATTAAACCATACTAAAACATCCATAGGAAGTACCGAATCAGATACAGTCACATGAAAGTTATATTCCTCTAAAAGATTCATAAAAGGGTCGATTTGCATCCATTTATTGATCCAGCTAGTAGATTTGGTAATGGCAGAAGCAGCTGCTGCCAGGCAGTTCGGTCCATTTTTATCAGCAAAAGAATCCATATAGGGGAAGAGTTCAGGATAGTGAGTTTGGTAGTTCTCTCGTATTTCACTAGCCAATGCATTCTCCTCGATCCACGCATCGGCATAGTTTACCAAAATGCTATATTGAGCTTCTTCGGATAACAGATTCCAGTTCGATTTTTGAAGAATAACAATGTCTCCGAACGAAGTACCTCGTTTTAAAATCTCCAAATTTTCATCCACTTCGAGTGAAGAGATATCTCTCATCAAATTCTTTAAGTGATTCTCTGTGAAAACAAGTCCTCTGTTGAGCAACTTTTGTTCCATTATTATTTTTTCTTTTCTATCAGTAGATAGAGTCTGAAATTCGTCATTTGAAAGCATGCTGATGTATTGCGCTTTTTTATCAATGGACCATGTAAGAAAAGAAGTTCTTACATCGAGTGTTAAAACCTCGGTGTTCAATTCAGTAATTTTGCATGAAGGGTGATTAACTGGTTTGCTTTGAAAATAAAATAAATTCACATCCGGAACAAAGATTCGGCTCCATTCCTCCAATGTTTGTTGAGGGATAACATAACCTTTTATGGTTTTCATAATGGCTCCTTATAAACGATAAATACAAAAATTATGCTAATCTTATAGTATCAGTAATTTACATATGTTAGTAGCTTGGTGAGTGATCATGAATTGTGGATACATTTCTGATTAACATGATGTTTATGGGAGAGGAAAAGATGAAATTAAAGGATATCGCTAAAGGAATGTCGGATATTTATCAACAAAATCCAAAAGTACAAGCCGTATTATTGGCTGGCTCTGTTTCGAGAGGCTGGGAAGATAAGCATTCCGATATTGAACTAAATGTTTTTTGGTCCGAAAAACCTACTGATGAAGATCGGATGAATCCGATCAAAGCTATTAATGGCTCGATCATTGATTTTCATCCATACGAAGAGGAAGAATGGGCGGAGAGTTATTTAACGCCTCAAAATGTAAAGCTTGAGATTAGCAGCTTTTTAACAAGTACCGCAGAAAAGTGGATAAGTGAGGTTGTAGAAGAGTTCGAGATTGACTATGGCAAACAATGTATGGCTTCTTCTGTTTATTATGGACAAAGTTTATATGGTGGTCAAGTCATTAACAAGTTGAAGAAGAAAGTTGAAACGTATCCAGATCAACTTGCCGAAAACATGATTGAAGAAAACTTAGCTCTTTGGTTTAGATGGAACAACCGTTATGCTTTGTTAGATCGGGAAGATTGGATCATGTTATACGATCTGATGATTGGTGTTCAAAAGAAGTTATTGGGAACACTTTTCGGATTAAATAAATTGTACATTCATCATCCATCATACAAGTGGATGCACAAATACAGTGAAATTTTTAGTATTAAACCAGAACATCTGGATGAGCGATTATCTGCAATTCTTATTGGTGATGTTCAAGAAAGTATACAAAATTTAGAGCTGCTGACTGAAGAAGTATTTCAATTAGTAGAGAAACATTACCCAAATCTCCCTTTCTTACATACATACAAAGAAAAAATGGCATTTGTGCGGCCAAAAAATATGATCTGAACACGCAATAAGAGTATAAAATCAAAAAAATTTATACACAATAGAAATAGCCATCCGGGTGGATTCGTCTTCTCGGGTGGTTTTTATTTTGAGTTCTTAAAAATAAGAAGTTTAACTGTTGACATTTAGAGGTAAATAGAATATAAATGAATTAATAATAAACATTTTGTTAATTAAAAGAGGAGGGACACCATTGTCTAATAAACAAGCACTTGAACAATACGACATTAAAAAATACCGTACACCAGATGGTTATACTTCCGATATATGTGTCTTTACTATCATTTCTGAAAGAACCGAAGCGTATAAACCTCCAACGATGGACCTCAAAATCATGCTAATCAAAAGAGCAGGGCTTGATACAGAGGGGAATACAAACATTGAAGCAAACAAGTGGGCTATTCCAGGAGGCTTTGTGCAAGATGATGAAACGGGTTTTGAAGCAGCAAAACGAGAACTAGAAGAAGAAACGAACATTTCAGGTATTCACGTTAAACAATTTGGTGTTTACGACAAACCGGGACGTGATCCTAGAGGATGGATTATATCAAATGCTCATTATGCCATCGTACCTGATACGTATCTATTGGTTAGAAAAGCGCAAGACGACGCAGCGGATATAGAGCTTTTTCAGTAAAAGAGGTTCTCAATCTTGATCTTGCTTTCGACCACAAACAAATCATTGAAGATGCAATTAAAGTTATTACAAACGATTTATTACAGACAACAGTGGCTAAGAATTTTCTGCCAAAACATTTCACATATTCTGAGCTGCAAGCCGTACTAAAAACCGTAACAGATGATCCAGCCATACTTAGCGACCAATCGTTCTCAAGAAAGATAAAATCACTGCCTTTTATCCAGGAAGTAAAAGGGAAAACAACAACAAGAACTTCAAAAAGAGCAACAAAACTTTACACTTTTATTGAGATGGACGTCGTAAAGCCAATTTATACAGCACGATATTAACTCCATATTTTTTTAAGTATTATAATTAACAAGTTGTTTATTGTTGGCTGATAAAACAATCATTGGGAGGAATTTAAGATGAAAAAGGCTTTAATAAACATCGATTACACATTTGATTTTGTAGCAGATGAAGGTGCACTTACATGTGGAAAACCCGCTCAAGACATTGAACCTGAAATCATCTCTATCACAGAACAATTTATTAATAACGGTGACTTTGTTGTATTTGCCATTGATCAGCATCAACTGAATGATGAATTTCATCCGGAAAACGAACTTTTTCCTCCACATAATATTGAAGGAACTCCTGGTCGAGAACTTTATGGCAACCTTCATAAAGTCTATGAAAACAACAAAAACGAACCTAACGTTTATTGGATGGATAAAACACGATACAGTGCCTTTGCTGGGACGGATCTATTAATGAAGCTCTGCGAGCGGGGAATTACAGAAGTTCATATCGTTGGTGTCTGCACAGATATCTGCTGTCTTCACACGGCGATTGATGCTTACAATGCGGGACTCAAAATCGTTGTACATGAAAAAGGTGTAGCAAGTTTTAACCAAGCAGGACATGAATGGGCACTAGGACACTTTAAAAGTTGTTTGAACGCAAAAGTGATATAAATTCAATTTCTTGGAGGTAACTAACCATGAACACACATTATGCTGATGATAGCTTAACGCTGCACACGGATCTTTACCAGATCAATATGGCGGAAACGTATTGGGAAGACAAAATGCACAATAAAAAAGCGGTATTTGAAGTGTTCTTCCGCAAGCTGCCTTTTGGGAACGGATATGCTGTATTTGCTGGCTTAGAAAGAATCATAGATTACCTGCAAAATTTTAAGTTTACAACAAGTGATATTGCTTATTTACGCAATGAACTAGGGTACGAAGAAGATTACTTGGATTATTTGCAACAAGTGAAATTCACGGGAACGGTTCGCTCAATGGTTGAGGGAGAGCTTGTATTTGCAAACGAACCGATTTTAAGAATTGAAGCACCACTCGCAGAGGCACAGCTTATTGAAACGGCGATCTTAAACATCGTCAATTACCAAACACTCGTGGCGACAAAAGCCTCTAGAATCAAACAAGTGGTTGGCGAGCAACGAGCGATGGAATTTGGAACACGCAGAGCACAAGAACTGGACGCAGCCATATGGGGAACTAGAGCGGCTTTTATAGGAGGGTTTGAAGCAACGTCTAACATAAGAGCAGGCAAACTTTTTGGTATACCAGTCGCCGGCACTCATGCTCACGCCCTTGTACAAACGTACCGTGATGAATATGTCGCTTTTCATAAGTATGCTCGCCGACATAAAGACTGTGTGTTTTTAGTGGACACGTATGATACGTTGCGATCCGGTGTCCCTACCGCGATAAAAGTGGCTCAAGAGTTAGGGGATAAAATCAAATTTAAGGGAATCCGTTTAGATAGCGGTGATTTAGCATATCTCTCTAAAGAAGCTAGAAAGATGCTAGACGAAGCAGGGTTCACAGATACCCAGATTATTGCGTCAAACGACTTAGATGAGAATACGATCATTAATTTAAAATCTCAAGGGGCAAAGATAGATTCATGGGGTATTGGAACGAAATTGATAACAGCGTATGACCAGCCAGCTTTAGGTGCGGTCTATAAACTCGTATCGATTGAAGACGAACAAGGAAAGATGGTCGACACCATTAAGATTAGCGGCAATCCCGAGAAAGTCACGACGCCTGGTATGAAAAAAGTTTATCGAATCATCAATACGCTTAACAACAAATCTGAAGGTGATTATATCGCATTGGATAGCGAAACACCTCAGGAAGAATCCAAACTAAAAATGTTTCACCCCGTTCACACGTTTATCAGTAAATTCGTCACGAATTTTGAAGCGAAAGAGCTTCATCAGGATATTTTTGTAGGAGGCAACTTAGTCTATGAAACTCCTAGTCTGACAGAAATACAGCAATATGCGAAAGAGAATTTGGAAGTGTTATGGGATGAATACAAACGCACCATGTATCCTGAAGAATATCCAGTGGACCTCAGCCAAGCGTGCTGGGATAACAAGATGAAGAACATTCAAGACGTACAAACAAAAGTGATGCAATTAATTGGTGAAAAATAAGGAGGAAGTAAAATGGCTAAGATCGGAATCTATGGATCATCGTTTGACCCCATAACAAATGTTCATTTGTGGACCGCAAGTACGGTTGCACATCGCTGTAAACTGGATAAAGTTATTTTTCTGCCTTGTTCTAGTAAAAGAAAAGACAAAATCATGAGAACTTCTGATGAACACCGGTGGAGTATGCTGCAATTAGCGATTTCTAATAACGACAAATTCATAGCAGACGATTACGAGATGCTTCAAGACGCTTGGGAAGTATACACGTTTTACACCATGGAACATTTTAAAAAGAAATATCCAGAAGATGAGGTTTACTTCATTATGGGAGCAGATCTCTTAGTGGATATTGCAGACGGAAAATGGAAGTACGACGAAGAATTGATCGCTAACAACAAATTTATTGTTATGGCAAGGGACGAAATTAATATGGTAAAGACGATCTCTCGCTCACCGATCCTAAGAAATCATGACGACGGAACCAAATTTCACCTAATTGATAAAGGGCTGTCTATGGAGATCAGCAGCACCTATATTCGAGACGAGTTTTCTAAAGGCGGAGAACCAAGATACCTTTTACCGGATGCTTGTTATGACTATATAAAAAAACACGAATTGTACACGTGATAGGAGGGGAAAACAATGTCATTGCAGCAGAAAATCATGAGTGAACTGAATACGAAACCGGAAATTGTACCTCATTCCGAAATTGAATACAGAGTGAACTTTTTAAAAGAATATCTTATTAAGTCTAACGCAAAAGGATTTGTTTTAGGCATTAGCGGTGGGCAGGACTCAACATTAGCTGGGCGATTGGCGCAACTCGCCATAGAAGAACTGAGAAAATCCGGGCACTTAGTAAAGTTTGTTGCGATCCGTCTTCCATATGGAACACAAAGAGACGAAGAGGATGCAGAGCTCGCCATGTCTTTTATTAATCCCGACCAACGAATAACATTGGATATTCAAAGCACAGTAGAGGCTTTTGCAGGAAGCTATGACACCTTTGTTTCAAAACAGCTTTCTGACTTTAACAAAGGAAACGTTAAAGCACGAGTAAGGATGATTACGCAATATGCTGTTAGTGGTCAGGGAAACTTGTTAGTGATCGGCACGGATCATGCTGCTGAAGCGGTAACGGGCTTCTTCACTAAATACGGAGACGGCGGAGCAGATCTTCTCCCGTTGTCTGGATTGACGAAGCGTCAGGGGAAAATGTTATTAAAAGAATTAGGAGCACCTGAGAGACTTTATTTAAAGCAACCAACTGCTGATTTATTAGATGAAAAACCGCAGCAAGCAGATGAAACGGAACTAGGAATTACGTACGACGAACTCGACGATTATTTAGAAGGTAAAGAAGTTTCTGAAGAGGTAGCCAAGAAAATTGAGGACCGTTATCTCATAACAGAACATAAGAGACAACTTCCTGCGAGTCTCTATGACACGTGGTGGAAGTAAGGCAGTAAGGACAGGATGCTCAAAGAGTGAGGAATCCCGGGTTTTACGGTACGTGTTTTTATATTTTTACACATTCGCGCAGGAAGTCTCCCGTCGCGCGCAATTCAGTCACCTTTGCCCGCACATTCCGCTTTGTTTCGCGCAGTCCAGGCTCATTTTCGCGCAGCATTAGCTTCGTTGCGCGCAAGGAGACGATCAGACCAATTGAATTACATCATAATAGTAAACAGCTGAAAGCAAAAGGCAACTTTATGTACCTTTTAGTCAGCTGTTTTTTTATTTATCCATGAATGTAACAAAAAGAAGATAACTTTTAGCCATTTTTGGAAAAAATAGAAATAAACTATTGAAAGATGCAAAAAACGTTTACGGGACTATTGATTTAGGGAAGAGCCTTATAAATACCTTATGTGCGTAATGGAGGATTATAGATGGCTACCGTAATAAAAGGAGAATATAAATACGTGAATTGTGATAGTGAATATGGTGCGTTGAAAAAAGTGATTGTATGCGAACCAAGATATATGAAAATCGATGAAATCATCAATGAAACACAGCGGCATTTTGCTAAAGATAATATCAACATGAAGCGTGCGATGAAACAGCATCAGCAATTTGTAGATACGATGAAAGCAAATGGTGTAGACGTTTATAAACTTCCTGCGATGGAGAAGTTTCCTGAACAAGTTTTTACTCGTGATATTGGTTTTACCATTGGGGAGACGGTGTTCGTTTCTAGAATGGGAAGCAACATTCGTGATGGTGAAGAGAAAGTCTTGCGAAACTGGCTGTTGGAACACCAGATCAATCTTTCTTTAATTGAAGGTGACCGTATTGAAGGCGGCGATGTCATCGTCCATGGTGATACAGTATTTATCGGTGTTAGTGGAAGAACATCAGAAGAAACCATACAGGAACTTCAGTCTCAACTGCCTCATATGAATGTTGTTGCCGTTCCTTTTGATCCAATTTATTTACATTTAGACTGTGTATTTAACATCTTATCTGAAACAGACGCACTAATATATAAGCATGCTTTTGAAGAAAAAGACTACCAACGTCTTGCTGAAAAATTTAATGTAATTGAAGTAGAGAAAGATGAACAATTTACGATGGGGACCAACGTCTTATCAATTGGTAACAAGAAGGTCTTAAGTCTACCGGTGAACAAAAATGTAAATGCGGCACTTCGCAAAAGAGGATATGAGGTGCTTGAAGTGGATATATCCGAAATCATTAAATCAGGCGGTTCATTCCGCTGCTGCTCAATGCCATTATACCGTGAAGAGATGCATTAATGCTCCTTCTAAATGCTTTCGAATTTTGTCTTCTATGACAGTTGATTGGAGTGTAAGATGCGAGACTCCTGTGGGACTGGCGGTCAGGTGAGACACTTAAGAGTGAAACATCCGAATGTGGCTCACCGCCTGCCCCGCGGAAAGAGAGCAGCCTGAAACGGAAATCAATATCTTCCAAAAGCAACAAAGTTTGCGCATTTAAAAAAGGAACTTGGACTTTCCAAGTTCCTTTTATATTTCTAAGTGAGAGATTTCTTCTTCTGTAACGGCTCCATGAATAGGAAGGACAATCGTGAAAGTTGTTATGTTATCGTCTGATGAACAGCTGATCGCACCATTATGCTTTTCAATAATTTTTTTACACACAAAAAGGCCAATACCTGTACCTAACTCTTTCGTAGTAAAAAAGGCTCAAAGATCGTACTGATCGTTTCAGATGGTATAGCAGGTCCATTATTAGAAATAGTAATCTGTACATTTGAGTCGTTTTCCATCTTACTAAAGATCATGATGCGCCGGTTTTGCTTTTTTGGCGCAACGCATCGATAGAATTCATGATGAGATTGAGCAGAACTTGTTTCAACTCGTCCTTGTGTGCCCTAAGCGTAATCGTCGGATCAATACGGGGAATAACCGTAACATCCGCATCCACTAAGCTTGGATACATGAAGTCTAGAATATCTGTAAATAAATCCTCTAATGCAAAATCCTCTGCTTCTCGCTCTTGAACCCCTTTTCTGGAGGCATGAAGAAATTGAGAAATTCGAAAGTTTAGCTGTGTTAATTCATGACTGATAATATCTATGTATTTCATGTTCGGATTTTCTTGCTGCATCAGCTTCACAAATCCCATTACAGCTGTAAGGGGATTTCTGAATTCATGTACAAAGCTTGATGACATCTGCCCTAAAATGGTTAAACGCTCTTTATGACTCTGATCGATGAACAGCGTTTTTTCTTGAATTTCCGCATCTTTTAACTGTGTATATTTCTTAACGGCATGGTACAAAAATTCATCAAAAAGTGAATTGATCGTTTCAATGACAGGCTGGAGCTGTTCAATGGAAATGCCAGAGCCTGTAACAAAACGGACGATTTCACTGCGGCCCAGGTTTACATTGTAAACAAATTCCCCTATGTTAATTTTTGCTTCCAACCGCTGAACGGCTACTTCATGTGCGAGGTGCATAATTTTTTGAGGAGATAGTTGTCCGCGTAAGGATAGCTTTACTAGCTCAATCATATGCAATGCATTTTCAATCACTTTTTCTTTATGTATGTCATGATTTGAAATGACAACTCTCTGGTGCCAGTCTTGTAAGTAGGTAGGCAGGTTTTCATCCATATAAGTGATCAGACTTTCAGTAATGTCCAACTCTCGCACCTCTTTCAACAATAAAATCATGGAAAGAATGAATAGATCATTTGATATATAAAAGTATTTATACTACATATAGTAATAGAAATATAGAACAATTGCCACATACAGTTTACATTTTTTTCATGAAATTATGAAAATAGGAGGTAAATCGACAGAAGACCACGAAAACTAACATAAACCTCTAGTCTTTACTTCTTCTTTATGAATGAATACTTTCCTCTAAAATTTTCTAACTATTCGAAATATATTTTGTGTAATTTCATAATATGAAATTTCGACATTGTGCAAGCCCGCCTTTTTCAATACGATGAACGCATATTGAAAGGGGTGATTGCTAAGCTGACTTCAACTAAATCATATCCGTTTGAGGGGAGAATTGGTGATCTCATCTGTTCAAAAAATTTCAAGGATATTAAATTGCTTCACCAAAGATGAACCATCATTAGGAAACTTGCAGATTGCTGAAAAACTTAACATGAATGCGAGCACGGTTCATCACTTAGTTCGTACACTTTGCTCAGAAGGCATACTGATTCAAGACAGTCAAAAAAATATAGATTAGGATGGAAATTGCTAGAATGGAGCAATCACGTCATGTATCAGCAAGACATTAACACGGAAGCACTGCCATTGTGCGAAGGTCTTGTCAGAAGGTTTAACACAACCGTACATATCGGAATGCTGGATCGTGGTGAAGTGCGCTTCGTTCTAAGAGTAGCTTCATCAAATTCAGTCGCTGTCCCCACTTTTATTGGCGATACAAAACCTGCATATTGTACAAGCACAGGAAAAGTATTGCTAGCTTTTAACCCTTCCATGATTAAGCCGACCATATCAAGGGGATTGCTTCGCCGCGCTCCTAATACCATTACATGTGTTGAAAAATTAAAAAATGAGCTTGATGTTATAAGAACAAATGGTTATGCCATCAGCAACAACGAAAACGAGATGGGGTTGTATGGAATTGCCGCTCCGATCAAATCGTATACCGGACAAATTATAGCTGCTCTTAATATGGTTGGACCCGTATCGTATATGCTAGGGCAAGATACGCCTTCTATGATTCATCATGTCGTAAAAACAGCGGAGTCGATCTCAAAAGAACTCGGTTATATTAGCGTTTTATGATAGCGCTTACATAAATAATAGGGAGTTGATAGGGATGAAAAAGTTAAGAATTGTAATGACTGTTTTGTTGGCATTATTTCTTTTAACATCCTGCAGCAGCGGAGCAAAGGATTCCGCAAGTTCAGGGGATGCTTCTTCTGATGGAAAGACATACAAGTTCAAACTAGCGCATATCACACCGCCTTCACACATGTGGCATAAAGCTGCAGAGAAATTTAAAGAAGAGCTATCTAAACGTTCAGATGGAAGGATTGAGCTTGAGATCTATCCATCCTCTCAGCTTGGAAGTGAAGCGGACATGATGCAGCAGATTGAATCAGGATCCGTTGATTTCGGTTTTATTACAGCAGCCTACACAAGTTCCCGTTCACCATCCTTCGCTGCATGGTTTGCCCCTTATGCGTTTGAAGATTTAGAGGCAGCACATAAGGCAAGACAGTCAGAACCTGCGAAAAAGATTCTAGCAACATTAGATGAGCAAGGAATCACTGGATTGGATTATGTGTTTGCAGGTCAGCGCGTTATGTTATTTAAAGACAAGCATGTGAAAAAGCCGGAAGATATGAAAGGATTAAAACTTCGTGTGACACCTAGTCCGCCTATGCAGGATTTTTATAAGTCAACAGGTGCTTCAACTGAAGGTCTTCCTCTTCCAGAAGTGTATTCCGCGGTTCAGACAGGTGTAATCGATGGAATGGATATGGATTTAGATGCAGCGATTACGAATAAGTACTTTGAAGTTGCTAAGTATGGAGCCGTTACTAACCATATGGTATGGCCAGCGGTTGCGATGATGAACAAGAGTACATTCGAAGGCATGTCTGAAGAAGACCAGAAGATTGTGCGTGAATCTTTAGAAGCTGCAGCAAATTATGCGGTTGAAACACGTTCAGGGCAAGAAGAAGAGTTTAAGAAAGAATTAGCAGACAATGGAATGAAAATCTATGATATTGACCCAGAACTATTCAAGCCTTATATAGAAGAATTTGATAAAAAATACGGACCGACTGACCCTCTTATTCAAGAATTTATTGATTCAGTAAGAAAGTAGATGGAGAGATTGGTGTGGTTTAAATGAAGATTAATTACGACAGAAATATCAATCAAAGTATAAAGCCTCCGATTAATGGGGGAAGCGGCATGATACAGAGTCTTAGTAACGGAATATCTCGGGTAGAAAAATTTCTTGCTGCGGTTCTCATGTTTGCATTAGCAGTGATCGTCGCCGTTTCAGTAGCATTTCGCTATTTTCTGAATACACCATTATCTTGGTCAGGTGAAGTAGCTGTATTTTTATTAATTTGGATCAGTTTTATCGGAGGTAGTCTGGGGCTTAAGTACAGATCTCAGGCGGCTGTTACGCTATTACTTGATTATTGCCCGCAAAGAGTAAAAATGTGGATAGCGGTGTTCAGTCAAGTGTTCATTATTATCTTTTTAGTTTTGATTCTGTCGTACACGTACACATGGATATTGTCAGACGGGGTAGCTTTTCAAAAGTCTACAGCTATTTTACTCCCGATGTGGATTCCTTACAGTGCTGTTCCAGTCGGCTTAACGTTTGCATGCGTTCATGTACTTGCCCAATTCGTTCACGTTATTAAAACAAAGGGGGCAGAGCTATGACAACTGCTCTTATTATCGGGATTTTTATTCTGTTTTTGTTGATGGGAATTCCAATTTCACTTGTTTTAGGAATGATTACAGTCGTTTATTTTTCCTGAACGGGAACACAGCTCTGCTAGATTCAACACCTATGAGGCTGTATTCGGGTCTTGATAATTTCGGTTTGCTTGCCATTCCGTTGTTCATGCTTGCCGGAGAACTGATGAACGGCGGAGGAATTACGACTCGTCTTGTTAAATTCACAAAAGTGTTTGTTGGTCATGTGCGCGGAGGATTGGCATATGTAACGGTAGTTGCCAATATGTTCTTAGCCTCTATACTAGGTTCTGCGAACGCTCAAGCTGCTATGATGAGTAAGATCATGGTTCCTGAGATGGAGAAGGAAGGGTACTCCAGGGAATTTTCATCATCCTTAACACTTGCTTCATCTATCATTGCACCGATTATTCCGCCAAGTATGATCTTTATCATTTATGGGACGTTGTCAGGAACATCCATTGGCGGACTGTTTATGGCAGGGATTATTCCAGGGTTGATCTACGGAGCAGGATTTATCAGTGTGATCGCATATATGGGGTATAAATATAATTTTCCTAAAAGCAAGAGAGCCACAGGAAAAGAAATGTGGGAAAGCACGGTTAAGGTTCTGCCAGCGCTTTTAGTCCCGTTCGTTATTATTTTTGGTATCCTGTCTGGTGCATTTACGGCAACAGAATCTGCGGCGGTAGCTTGCGTAATCGCATTCTTTGTTGGAGTGTTCTTTTATCGGGAACTTAAATGGACGTCCGTCCCTCAAATCTTGATAAACACTGTAGTCAGCACGGCGACGGTTACATTCTTAATCGCGATGGCTAACATTTTTGGCTGGTTGATTGCTTTTGAACAACTTCCGCAAGTTTTTGCAGACAGCATGCTGTCTATTTCAGATAATCCTTTTGTTTTTCTATTACTCGTTAATATCATGTTGTTAATTGTCGGGATGCTGCTAGATGGCATAGCAGCCTTAATTATTTTAGTACCGGTATTTATGCCGCTTGTGACCTCGTTTGAGATTGATCCGATTCACTTTGGTGTAATCATTTGCATCAACTTAACGATCGGTCTATTAACACCACCTGTTGGAACAGGATTGTTTATCGTATCATCCATTGCTGAAGTGCGTTTTGAAAAGCTAGTTAGAGCATCAGGACCGTTCTTGGTAGTTGCAATCGCCATCTTGTTCTTAATTACATACTTAGAAGATGCGGTTCTTTGGATTCCAAGAATGATCGGTCTTTAAAAAAGAAGCAAAAAATAAAACAATGAAAACAGAAGAAAAACAAAAAAACGCAGCGAATCTTCGTTGCGTTTTTTGTAATACCTATTGATAAAAAGAGTATTTTCCTTATGTAAAAATACCCTTTTGTCCAATACTCTCTAATCATAAGAACCGGAATCAGTTCTTATGGCAATAATACAGTATCGATTACGTGAATAACACCATTTGATGCCTCAACATCTGGTTTAACGACAGTTGCAATATTCACCTTTACGGGATTAAGTGAGATTATTACTTCTTTACCAGCAAGTGTTTTTACTTTCATTCCGTTCTGAAGATCAGTTGACATGACTTTTCCAGGAACGACATGGTAAAGTAATATATTTTTTAAGTCTTCTCTGTTTAATAACTCTTCTGCTGTAACGTTTAATTCTTTTAGCAGTTTTTCAAACGCTTGATCTGTTGGTGCAAATACCGTATACGGGCCAGCACCTTTCAGTGTTTCAACTAATCCCGCTTTTTCAAGTGCAGCAGCAAGAATTTTAAAATCTCCAGCTTCTACCGCTGTATCAACAATATCCTTTTTAGCACCTGTATTTTCTGCTGCTAAAGTAATATTCGAGAATGAAAGTGTCATCATGAAAATCATGAGAAAACTTATAACTTTCTTCATTTTCATTTAAATACCCTCCTTTTTCCATTAAGTATGCTATTAGAAAATGTACCATCGTCCTTTTTCGAATCGTAAGTACAAGGGTAGTATTGATCACCTTAAAGTTTTTATACCAGTCTGTTCATTTGTTTGAGTAACAAAAGCAAGAAACATTACAATCACGTCTTAGATAAAACCCTAACTACTTCCACAAAAGAGCGAGCCAATAGCTAATGTCAACCTCTTTCATTCTCAAAATAGCTAAGTAATTCAGAAACGGATAAAATTTTCTGATAATTTCATAATGTGAAATTACAGCATTGAGCACTGTAAGCGCTTTCTTATATAGTTGAAACTAATTAGTACATCTATTCATAGAGGAGGCATATGGTATGGGAATTAGAACTGGTGCTCAATATATTCAAGCATTGAAATCTCGTTCACCAGAAATTTGGTTAGAAGGCAGGAGAGTTACAGATGTTGTGAACGAACCTGTTTTTAAGCAACCAATTCAAGAGATCGCTAAACTGTACGACATGCAGCACGATCCGCAATTTCAAGATTCCATTACACATATTTGCAAAGAGACGGGTGAGCGGGTAAACAATGCATTTCTCCATCCGACAACCTATGAAGAATTAATGGCAAGAAGCCAGCTGTTTGAAATCTACGCAAAATCTACTTTTGGACTAATGGGCCGAACTCCTGATTTTCTGAACGTCGTTGTAACGGGCATGGCACACAATGGCTGGTTTCTCGATCAGTACAATACTGAATGGTCTGTCAATATCAAAAACTACTTTAACTACATAAGAGACAATGATCTGTTTTTAACACATGCGATCATTAACCCGCAAAACGACCGAAGTAAAAACTCACATGGACAAAAAGATATGTTCACTCATCTTGGTGCAGTTGAGGAGACACCAGAAGGTTTAATCGTTCGTGGAGCGAAAATGCTGGCAACACTCGCTCCAATTACAGACGAAGTTATTATCTATTCGTTCCCTGGATTTGCACCTGGTGATGAGCGTTATGCGCTTGCATTTGCGGTGCCAGTGGACACCCCAGGACTTAAGCTCATTTGCCGTGAACCGATGCAGGATGGCAAGCGTTCACAGTTTGATCATCCGCTAGCATCTCGCTTTGAAGAGATGGACGCTCTGCTTGTATTTAACGATGTGCTTGTGCCATGGGATCGGGTGTTTCTTTATAACAATGTTGAAGCAGCTAACCTTCTGTATCCGAAGACAGGCATTGCTCAGCAGCCTGCTCATCAGTCAGGTGTAAGAGGTTATGTAAAACTTGCTTTTGCAACAGAAGTGGCATGTAAACTAGCTGACTCCATTGGGGTAGATGGGTATTTGAACGTACAGAACGATCTCGGTGAACTCGTACAGAATGTGGAAGTGATTCGATCATTATTACGTGTAGCTGAGTATGAGTATGAAACCACTGCGTCTGGTGAAGTGATGCCAAATGCGGCAGCGCTTGAGACCATTCGAGGCATGCTTCCTAAAATGTACCCAAGAGCGATCGAGGTCATCCAAATTATCGGTGCTGGCGGGTTGCTCATGTCACCGACTGGAAATGACTTTAACGCTCCAGAAATTAGGAGTGAGATTGATAAGTACTATCTAGGCAGGGACGGGGTGGACTCTCTTGAACGCGTGAAGCTGTTCAAGCTTGCATGGGATCTGTGCGGTGAAGCATTTGGACAGCGATTGGTGCAATATGAACGCTATTATACGGGAGATCCGATCCGTAAGAGAGCGATCTTTTATAACGGATATAAAAGAAAGGCACAGTTTGCAATGGTTGATGAAGCACTTTCCGTAACAAATGAATTCGTGAAGGACCAGCCTAAGCTGGCTAAATAAAAGGAGGCAATAAGGATGAGTACATCAACTTTAAAATCGTTTAACCTATTAAAATGGATCGATGAAAACAAAGATTTGCTCAAGCCACCAGTTAACAACAAAGTAATCTGGCAAGACTCCGAGTTTATCGCCATGATCTTAGGCGGCCCAAACAAAAGACGTGATTTTCACGTGGATCCTTCTGATGAGTTCTTTTATCAAATCAAAGGCAGCTGTTATGTAGAAATTATTAATAAACACGGCAAGCGTGAAGTGGTTGAAGTAAAAGAAGGAGACGTGTTCATGCTTCCGGCGATGGTCCCGCACTCGCCGCATCGTGTGGCTAATTCGTATGGTCTTGTAATCGAGCGAAAACGTGCACAAGGGGAGCTTGAAGACTTCGTTTGGTTCTGTGACCGCTGTGATTCTGAGATGCATCGCGTAACGGTGCAATTAAGTGATATCGAGAAACAAGTTAAAGAAGCGATCCATAGCTTTAACTCGAATGAACGAGTTCGTTTATGCAAGGACTGTGGCTATCAGATGCCAGAGAACGTGGAGGAATGGAAGTGCTAAGAATCGACTTTCACACACATATCATTCCAGAGTCGTTTCCTGACTTTGCCGAAAAGTATGGTGGAGAAAGGTGGCCGGTCTTAAACAGGACTTGTGCTTGCGGCGCAGCCATTATGGTAGGCGGGAAGAACTTTAGAGATGTAACTGACCAAGTATGGGATCCAAAAAACGAATTGATGACATGGATCGTGAAGGGGTAGACATTCAAGTGCTATCCCCGATCCCTGTAACATTTTCGTACTGGGCGCCGCCAGAACAAGCCGAAGCAATGGCAAAAATCCAGAACGACTTTATTGCAGAAACGGTCAGTGAATATCCAGACCGATTTGCTGGACTAGGAACGGTTCCGATGCAGGATGCGAAGACTGCGATACGTGAGATGGACCGCTGTATGAACGAGCTTGGACTTCATGGAATTGAGATCGGAACGAATATAAATGGACAGAATCTCGATCATCCTGACTTTATTCCGTTTTTTGAGATGGCAGAGAAGTGGGAAGTGCCGCTCTTTATTCATCCGTGGGAAACGCTTGGAAAAGAGCGCATGCCAAACCATAACTTTATGTACACGATTGGGATGCCGAGTGAAACCGCGCTCGCTGCTGCATCTTTGATCTGGAGCGGCATGATGGAGAAATTTCCTAAGCTAAAGATCTGTTTTGCTCATGGCGGTGGTTCGTTTCCTTACTTAATTCCTCGTCTTGACCAAGGGTGGCAAGTGTGGCCGCATTTAAGGCTTACAACACATCCGCCAAGTCATTATGCCAAGCAGTTTTATTTTGATTCGTTAAATTACGATCCGATGAACATCCGTTACATGATGGAGCGATTCGGTTCAGACAAGATCTTTATGGGTTCCGATTATCCGTTTCTGCTGCGTGAAGTGAATCCCGGAAAAGTCCTGGATGAAACGCTTGAGCTGACGGATGAACAGCGGAAAGCGATGCTTGGCGGAAACGCTGCTGAGTTTTTAGGTCTTGAAAAACGAAAGCGGGGTGCAGCAGTTGCAAGTCATTCAAACACCGGAGGATAAACTTGAGGCGTTAGGAATTGTGCTGCCAGAAGTGCGCCAGGCTGTCGGAAACTATGTGGGCTGTGTAAGAGTGGGTAATCTTCTATTTACAGCTGGACAAGGCGTCGATCAATACCACGGAAAGCTAGGGGCTGATTTATCAGTAGAGGATGGGTATGCCGCTTCTCGCCAATCCATGCTGAACTTGCTTGCAGTAGTCCAGAACGAACTTGGCAGCTTAAATAAAGTGAAACGCATTGTGAAACTTCTTGGCTTCGTAAATTGTACGGAGAATTTTACAGATCAGCCGAAAGTAATAAACGGTGCGTCAGATCTCCTTGTTGCCATTTTTGATGAGAAAGGGAAGCATGCCAGATCGGCGGTCGGAATGGCACAGCTTCCAGGTGGAACAGCGATTGAAATCGAAATGATTGTTGAAGTGGAAGAAGAAAAGGGGGACTAACAAATGAAATCAGAAACCCTCACGCAACAAGTAAAAGTGAATAACGCAAAACTGTTTATTGACGGAGAATATGTGGATGCTCTTTCAGGTGAAACCTTTGAAACCATCAACCCAGCAACAAATGAAAAGTTAGCGCTTGTTGCGAACGGCAGTGAACAAGATGCGAAACGGGCCATCCAATCTGCCAAAAATGCGTATGATAGCGGCGTTTGGAGCAAGATGCCTATAGAAGAACGATCCGATATTTTATGCAAAATGTCAGATCTTATTATGGAAAACGTTGATGAACTTGCGATGGTTGAGACGCTCGACGTTGGAAAACCGATCAAAGAAAGCCGTGGGTTTGATATTCCGCGAGCGGCGTCCAATTTCCGTTTTTTTGCTGAGATGTCCAAGTACATGGTGAGTGAGCATTATGACAAACACAATATCATGTCGTATGCCAAATACAGTCCAGCAGGGGTTACAAGTCTCATCATCCCCTGGAATCTGCCGTTCATGCAGATGACGTGGAAAGCATCCGCAGCACTAGCGGCTGGAAACACAGTTGTTGTAAAACCTGCTTCTTACACACCGCTTTCTGCTGTCATGTTTGGCGATATCGCAAATGAAGCAGGACTTCCGCCAGGTGTATTAAACATTATCACTGGACCAGGAAGCACAATGGGGTCGGCGATGACGACTGATCCAAACGTCCGCCGCATCTCTTTTGTAGGTGAATCGAACACGGGAAAAACCATTATGAAGAACGCTGCTGAAAATTTGATTCCGGTTTCGCTGGAGTTAGGTGGAAAGTCGGCAAACATCGTTTTTGAAGATGCGGATCTGGATGAAGCAGTTAAAGGATCTATTGATGCGATCTATCGAAATCAAGGGGAGATCTGTCTTGCAGGATCACGTCTCCTTTTGCAAGAAAGCATCTATGATCAGTTTATGGACAAGTTTGTTTCAGCTGTGAAAAAGATTAAAGTAGGTGACCCTACTCAGGAAGATACCGACATGGGTGCACTCGTGTCAAAAAGTCACTTGGAGACGGTAGAAACGTATGTGGACATCGGAATGAAAGAAGGAGCCAAACTCGCTTGCGGAGGTAAACGGGTTGAGGGGCTTGGGAACGGAAACTTCTATGAACCTACCGTTTTATATGATGTGAACAACAAATGGCGTGTGGCACAAGAGGAGATCTTCGGGCCAGTGCTTGTCGTCATACCGTTTAAAACAGAGGAAGACGCAATTCGTATTGCAAACGATTCACAGTACGGTTTGGCGGGTGTTGTTTGGACGAACGATATCCGCAGAGCTCAGCGTGTTTCGGCTGCTGTAGATTCGGGTCTCTTGTGGGTGAACTGCTGGTACATACGAGACCTGCGTACACCGTTTGGCGGTTCTAAGGCAAGCGGAATCGGACGTGAAGGCGGAAGACACAGCTTCGAGTTTTATTCAGAAGCGAAGACGATAACTATGAAGTTATAGGTTTGTGTAAAACGTGATTGGATTCCAGTCGCGTTTTGCTCTATGTAAAAGACTGTTTTTTATTGTTGCTTTAAAGGCTTTTTGTTCAATTCTCTATTTCGATAAGTTGATTGGAGTGGAAGATGCGAGACTCTAGGCTAGGACAGGCGGGCAGGTGAGACACTTAAGAGTGAAACGTACAAATGTGGCTCACCGCCTGCCCCGCGGAAAGAGAGCAACCTGGAGCGGAAATCAACCACTTTCAAGAGCATCAAGTAATTCGAAAACAGCGTTAAAAAAGAAGGGAGGAAGTATAGATGCAGAAACAAGTAATCTCAAAATTAACGGAAGAACTTTTAGAAGCAGAAGAAAAACTGACTCCGGTAGAGCCATTATCGACGCGTTATCCAGAACTGTCGGTAAAGGATTCATATGAAATTCAGCTTGAGTGGGTTGAGAGGAAGCTAGAAGAAGGCCGTGTGGTGATCGGAAAAAAGGTAGGGCTTACGAGTAAGGCGATGCAGAACATGCTTGGAGTTGATGAGCCTGATTATGGTCATCTGCTTGATCATATGAAGGTTGACTCTGGCAGTATGCTAAGCAGAAAAGATTTTATTAAACCTAAAGCAGAAGCTGAGATCGGGTTTATTTTAAAAGAAGACTTACGGGGTCCGAATGTGACCTACGTGGATGTGCTGATGGCAACCGAAGCGATCGTACCTGCCCTGGAAATCATAGATAGCAGAATAGAAGATTGGAAAATAAAGCTTACCGATACGGTCGCTGACAACGGTTCATCAGCTAGGGCAGTTGTGGGCAAACCTTTTTATGAGATGGATCAAATTGATCTACGTACACTGAGCATGACGCTTTTAAAGAATGGTGAAGTAACGGCGACTGGTGCCGGAGCTGCGGCTCTTGGGCATCCGGCACATGCCATCGCATGGCTTGCTAATAAACTAGCAGACTATAACATTTCATTAAAAGCGGGAGAGCTGATTTTGCCAGGTGCTCTGTCTGCTGCGATTGACGTAGATTCAGGAGATGAAGTGACCGCAACTTTTGGAAAACTAGGTTCAGTAACCATCTCGTTTCGGGATTAAAAATTGTACAGAAAGGACCTATTACATGAAAAAGATTAAAGCGGCAATCATTGGTTCGGGGAATATCGGCACGGATCTGATGTACAAGCTTCAAAAAAGTGACTATTTAGAACTTACGGCGATGATTGGAATTGATTCAGAATCCGACGGTTTAAGACGTGCGAACTCTGCAGGTTACCGAGTATTTACGAACGGGATCGATGATTTTGTTGAACGGCCAGAGCTAGCTGACATCGTTTTCGATGCAACTTCAGCTAAAGCTCACTTACGGCATGCTGATATTTTAAAAGATATGGGAAAAACAGTGATTGATCTGACGCCTGCTGCTGTTGGACCTTTTGTGTGTCCGCCCGTTAATTCAGGTGAACATATGCAATCTCAGAACATCAATATGATTACGTGTGGCGGACAAGCTACGATTCCAATGATACACGCAATAAATGAAGCTGCTGACGTTTCCTATGGTGAAATTGCAGCAACGATTTCATCCTTAAGTGCAGGTCCTGGTACGCGTGCAAACATTGATGAATTTACGATCACAACACGTCGTGGAATTGAGGAAGTTGGTGGGGCGGATATAGGAAAAGCGATCATTATCTTAAATCCGGCTGATCCTCCGATTCTAATGAGAGCAACGGTTTATTGTGAAGTGAAACAGGTTGATGAAGAGAAAATTAGAGCGGCTATTCTAGATATGGAAAAAAAGGTGAAAAGTTATGTCCCTGGATACCGATTAAAACAAGAACCACTATTTGATGGGAACCGTATCACTGTTTTTGTTGAAGTAGAGGGAGCAGGCGATTATTTTCCGAAATATGCCGGTAATCTTGATATTATGACAGCAGCCGCGAAACAAGCTGGAGAAATGGTTGCCAAGCATCTCTTAGGACAGGAAAAAATGGACAAGGCGGTGACGACACATGAAACGAAATAGTACGTTACCGCTAAAGTTTACCGAAGTTTGTCTTCGTGATGGCAGTCATGTGATGGCTCATCAGTTCACAGAAAAGCAAGTGTATGATGCAGCAAAAGCGCTTGATGAAGCGGGTATGCATTACATTGAAGTCAGTCACGGTGATGGTTTGGGCGGCTCAACACTTCAGTATGGAAGATCGCTTGTGGATGAGATGAAGCTGATTGAAACAGCGGCTGGTGTGTGTAAGCAGGCGAAAGTTGCCGTTCTTTTGCTGCCTGGTATCGGAACGGTCCATGAGCTTAAGGAAGCGCGAAGGTTAGGAGCGAGTCTTGTCCGTGTGGCAACACATGTGACCGAAGCTGATGTATCGGCTCAGCATATTCATATCGCTCGTGAACTGGGTATGGAAGTGATGGGATTCTTGATGATGGCTCATTCTGCGCCTGTTGAAAAGCTCGTGGAACAAGCGAAGTTGATGGAGTCTTATGGTGCACAAGGTGTGTATGTAACGGATTCGGCCGGAGCATTATTGCCGCACGAAGTAAAAGAACGAATTGCGGCTTTGCGGGGATCGCTTGATATTGAAGTCGGATTCCATGCACATAACAATTTATCGGTAGCTGTTGCCAATACACTTGTTGCAATTGAAGAAGGAGCGACACGCATCGATGGAAGTGTTCGCTGTTTAGGTGCAGGAGCAGGGAATACGCAAACTGAGGTATTGCTTGCAGTTCTTGACCGTATGGGAGTGGAAACGGGGATCGACCTTTATAAAATGATGGACTTGGCAGAAGACGTGATCGGACCGATGCTTCCGGGATCGCAGGAAATTCGTAAAGGCAGTTTAGCGATGGGGTATGCAGGTGTTTATTCAAGCTTTCTGTTGCACGCTGAACGCGCGGGTAAACGATTTGGCTTGGACCCAAGAGATATTTTAATCGAATTAGGAAAACGAAAAGCAGTCGGCGGGCAGGAAGATCTTATATTAGAAGTTGCAGCTGAACTCGCACAGCAAGCAAAACTGGAGGTGTAGAGCATGACGGTTACGAACCAGTCAAAAGTAGAAGTGGTTGATTATCTTTTACGTGCTGAAAGTGATGTGAAAGAAGTTGTTAAGATAACCGATCAATACCCTGACCTATCTATTGAAGAAGCATATGACCTTCAAAAACAGCTGATTGAAAGGCGTATGGAGAAGACGAAAACAAAACGACTAGGAATAAAACTCGGGTTAACGAGTAAAGCGAAACAAGAAATGATGGGTGTTCACGAAGCGATATACGGTTATTTGCTAAGTGACATGCTTGCACTGGAATGGCAGCCACTTCAGCAGCACCGTCTCATTCATCCGAAAGCAGAACCTGAGATTGCGTTTATTATGGGCGAGGATTTACTGGGTGAACACGTAACTGCGTCAGAAGTCATGAAAGCTGCTAAGTATGTGGTAGCTGCGATTGAAGTGATCGACAGCCGTTACAAAGATTTTCGTTTTACGCTGCCCGATGTTGTGGCAGACAATTGTTCATCGGCTAAATTGATTTTAGGAAGCAAGATGGTACGGCCAGAAGAACTCGATTTGGCGAGCATAGGAATGGCGATGAGCAAAAATGGGGAGATGGTCACCACAGGTGCGGGATCAGCGGTTCTTGGACATCCAGCAGAAGCGGTTGCCTGGGCGGTTCAAAAACTGGCACAGCGCGGTGAAGGGTTGAAAAAGGGAGATATTGTCTTAAGCGGTGCGTTGTCTGAAGCAGTTGCTTTTGATATGGATGACACGATTATTGCCCAATTTGACGGACTAGGCTCAGTCACTTTGTCATCGAGATATGTGAAATAGGTGGAGAGCTAGATGCCTATTATTCATGTACATGTGATTGAAGGGCGGAGTGACGAACAGTTGAGCGAGCTGATGGAAAAGTTAACTGTTGCAGCTGCTGAAAGCCTGGATGTAAGAATAGATCAAGTCCGTGTTCTAATTCAAGAAGTCCCTAACAAGCATTGGGGAGTAGGCGGAAAACCGAAGCAAAAATGATGAGACCTTTTGGAGACAAGGGGTCTTTTTTTTGACTTACAAAAATCTTTGTATCAGAATATTCAAAAATAATTTACAATAAAAGTACCAGTGAATAAGGAGGAATTTAACATGAGAAACATGACAACTCAACCCGTACAAACATATAAGGGTGGAACACGTTCTTAACGTATAGACGGTGTGTCCCCTTATGTGTGCCTCGTAAAAAACACAAAAGGGGTAAATCATGCATTTTCCAATTAAACGTTTTTTCTCCTATTACAAACCGTATTTGCCGTTGTTTCTAACTGTATTAATGACTGCGTTTATTGTTTCTGGTATCACACTTGTACTTCCGCTGCTCGTTCGTTATATAACCAAAGATGTTTTGGAAGGTGACTTGTCTGTTGCCCTTCATAAGGTGTACTGGATTGGCGGAATCATGTTTGCATTAGTTGTCATACAGAATCTTGGAACGTACTTTGTCGACTATAAAGGCCATGAAGTCGGAGCTCGAATGGAAAGTGATATTCGCAGCGAGTTGTTTCAGCACTTACAGAAACTTTCTTTTAGCTTTTACGATAAAGAAAAGACAGGCCAACTCATGTCTCGGGTAACGAACGACTTATTTTTACTTGCTGAGCTGTATCACCACGGTCCTGAAGATTACGTCAAATATTTCGTGAGGTTTGTAGGAGCCTTTGTGATCTTGTTTTTTATCAATGTTCCTTTAACGCTTGCCGTGTTTTTGTTTCTGCCGGTCATTGGGTTTCTCTCGCTCTATTTTAACAAGAAAGAGAACGAGGCTTTGCGGCGAAATAAGGAACGTATAGCAGATATCAATGCCCAGCTTGAAGATACACTTTCAGGCATTCGGGTCGTAAAATCTTTTGCGAACGAGCAAGTAGAGATTCATAAGTTTAACAAAGAAAATCTCCGTTTCTTAGATAGCAGAAGAAACACATATAAAGTAGAAGCAACCTTTTATAACAGCATACAAATCTTAATCCAACTCATCACAATTACAGTTGTTGTGTTCGGTAGCGCCAGTATCGTCAATCAAACGTTGGATTTAGCCGATCTAATTACGTTTTTGTTATATGTCGGCTATATGGTGGAGCCCATACAACGTTTGACTCATATGAGCACACAGTTTCAGGAAGGCATTACAGGCTTTCAGCGATTTATGGAGATTATGAACCTGAAGCCGGAAATTGAAAGTAAATCAGATGCGATAAAGCTTTCCATGGTGAAAGGAGAAATTGCTTTTAAGGAAGTGAGCTTTCGGTATGAACCGCGTTTGAATCCTGTGTTTACAAACCTGTCTCTTCATATACAGCCTGGAGAGTACGTTGCGTTAGTGGGTCCATCAGGTGCGGGGAAGACAACAATATGCTCCCTCATCCCTCGCTTTTATGATGTGACTGATGGAGAAGTTCAGCTTGACGGTGTCAACATACAGGATTTTGATTTGAACGCATTAAGAAATCAGATCGGCATCGTTCAGCAGGACGTTTATTTGTTCGCGGGAACGGTGATGGAGAATATCCGCTACGGAAATAACGAAGCTACTGATGAAGAAGTGATTACAGCCGCAAAGCAGGCAAACGCTCATGAATTTATTATGAGCTTACCAAACGGGTACCACTCTGACATCGGTCAACGAGGGGTTAAGCTATCTGGTGGTCAAAAACAGCGACTTAGTATCGCTCGCGTTTTTTGAAAAATCCGTCTGTACTGATTCTCGATGAAGCGACGAGTGCATTGGATAATGAGTCTGAAAGTGTTATTAAGGAATCGCTCGAGTTTTTAGCAAAAGGGCGGACAACGATTGTAATTGCTCATCGCCTCTCAACAATTCGCAACGCTGAACGGATTATTGTTCTTACGAATGAAGGGATTGTGGAAGAAGGGAAGCACGATGCATTGCTTAGGAGTAATGGAGCATATTCACAGCTTTATAATAAGCAGTTTGAAGTACAATAATAGACGATTATTCAATGGTCGCTCCTTAATATAAGGAGCGGCTGTTTTCATATTGAATAAAGTTTTACATGAATTCCTCTCATGACCTATGTTTCACGTTTAATAACATGAAACGTTTACGATAAGTGTCTTTTAAACGGTTACTCGATCGCATAAAGTACTGCTTCTATAAAAGTCGGAATAGTACAATCCTCAGACTACATACCCTTAAACGACATGCAATCGCGAGGAGGTAGCTTGATGATTAAACGTTTTAACAGGCTTGCCATTGAACTTCCGACGCCGACGAACCCTGATGCGAATGCAGCAGCTGCTGTTCAGGAACTGTTAGGCGGACGATTTGGTGAGATGTCTACACTCAATAACTATATGTATCAATCGTTTAACTTTAGAAAAAGAGGAAAGTTAAAGCCGTTTTTTGATCTTGTTTCTAGTATCACGGCAGAAGAATTTGGCCATGTTGAACTTGTTTCACATACGATAAATATGATGATTTATGGCACAACTCGGCCTGGTGACGTGAATTCAGCACCGATGGCAGCTGCGACTGACAAAAGAAACACACAGCATTTTATTGCAACGGCACAAACATCGTTTCCGTTTGATTCTATGGGAAAAGCGTGGAATGGGGATTATGTGTTTAGCAGCGGCAACCTATTACTAGATCTCTTGCACAACTTCTTCTTAGAGTGCGGGGCCCGTACACATAAGATGAGAGTTTACGAGATGACAAGTAATCCTGTAGCTCGTGAGATGATCGGATATCTTCTCGTTCGTGGAGGCGTTCACGTTCTTGCTTATGCAAAGGCCATTGAGATGGTAACGGGTGTTGATATTAAAAAGATGCTTCCAGTACCTGACCTAGAGAACTCGGCGTTTGAAACAACACGAAAGTTTGAGGCAGAAGGTGTACACAGAAAGCTTTATACGTTCAGTGATACAGATTATCGGGATATTGCATTGATCTGGGCAGGTCAGCATCCTTTAGGCGGTCCGCTTGAAACGGTCATAGGTGCCCCAGAAGGTGCTCCAATGCCTGAATTACGTTCCATTTCGGAGGAATTTGCACCTGGTATCTCTCAAGAGGATTTTATGCAGATTGCGGAAAGATTGAAGAAGAATGCGGGAATAAGCTGAAGGGCCGGCCAAGAGCTGGTCTTTTTTTGTGTTTATAAAAAGATGGTTATAAATAGTTGGAAATGAAGAGAATCCTCTAGAGGAATGGTCGAAAACGAAAGAAAAGAAAAATAGTTGGGGGACTGACCCCAACTATTTTTCTTTTGTTCACACAATAGTAAGGGTTATGAAGTCTAGATTCACCCAACTTATGATAAAACTATAGGTAGAATTGTGATATGGAGGTAATTCATTTATGAACCCGATAAAAACATTAAAAACAGTTGGATATCTTGAGGGAGCATCTTTCCTAATTCTTCTGTTTATTGCAATGCCGTTAAAATACTTTTTAGATCAGCCGCTAGCTGTATCAATCGTTGGTGCTCTGCACGGTCTGTTGTTCGTGCTCTACATTCTAGCTATCCTTTATGTATACAATGTAAAGAAATGGCCAATCATGCGTGCGTTTTTAGCATTATTATCATCTGTATTGCCGTTCGGACCATTCATCTTTGACCGAAAGTTTTTAAAAGATTGATATATGTTTTATGGAAGGCACCTTGTTAAGGGGCCTTCTTTCTTTTGTTTGATTTTAGGAAGTAGATACTTTTTGTCGAAAGACTTATATTTTTGATTTTAGACTTAATTATGCATGTGTTAGACTTAATTTTTTTGTTTTAGACTTAATTAGTAACGTTTTAGACTTAATCAGTGCCTTACTAAAAAATGTGTTCTTTGAGCGTGCACCTTTTTAACTGAATGTCCCTCTAAAACGGACTCATTTTATAATGGAATCACAAAATATGCATTCCGACTGTTTTTATCAGCGTTCACTCAAGTTTTTATAAATTCCCGCAAAATTATCTGCAAAATAACCTCATCTGAAAAGTCTACAAATACCATCCTTGCTCAATCATGTAAAGAAATCATGTAGATTGTTTTAATTTTCTAATATTCGGTTATTTATACCTTAAAATGTTATTTAATAGGATACCGATCTCTCAACTCAGGCATTTTTAAAGGCTTTATGGCGCAAGTGGCATGACGAACGAGAACGGCCAATATATATAACAAGGTGGTTGGTGTTGTTGTGATGAGTAACGAGTAAGAAGAGGAAATGTGATATACCTTATCTCACATCAATATAAAAATCCGCCGAAAGTAGATACATATTGGCCAGAGTTTCCTACATCGAAGTGGAAGAATACCAAAATGAATTTACGCTGCAGCACAACAAAATAAGGACGTACAATCTGATTCACTTTGCAAAGCTTTTAAAAGAACATCCTATTCCGACAGAAGGCAATGTGGTAAAAAGCAGCAGCTAAATAAGGGAGGATTTTTATGGCGATCGAGCATGTAACAGTCGAACGGTTAAGTGAGCAATTCAAAAGGATCAGGTCATTATCTGAAAAACTAGCATCCAATCTTCAAAGCGAAGATACGATTATCCAGGCTATGCCTGATGTAAGTCCTCCAAAGTGGCATCTTGCCCACACAACATGGTTTTTCGAACGATTCATTTTAAAAGAAAAGAATCCCTCTTACGTCCCTTATAATCCGAAATTTGATTATCTATTCAACTCCTACTATGAAACGATTGGTTCGTATCACCCGAGACATTCCCGAGGTGTGCTCTCCAGACCTTCGATGGATGAAGTGTACGCTTACCGGGCACAAGTAAATGAAGGAATCTTAACCCTTTTAAAAGACTATGGTGAGCACGTGCCTCAAGAAATAGAAGATTTAATTGAGATCGGCCTTCAGCATGAGCAACAGCATCAAGAGCTCCTTTTAACAGATGTAAAATATAACTTTAGCTGTAATCCCTTGCTGCCACAATATACAGAATCGGCATCTGCCGATCAACAAGACTCTCAATCACAAGCAACGTATTTGAACATAGAAGGCGGCCTTGTGGAGATTGGTTTTACAGGCACCGGGTTCTCGTTTGATAATGAGCGTCCTCGTCACAAAGTTTGGCTGAATTCTTATAAGTTAGCATCTCATCCGGTAACAAACGGCGAATACCTATCCTTTATTGAAGCAGGAGGATACGAGCAGGCGGAACATTGGCTGTCGGACGGATGGGCAGCAGTCAAAAAAGAGAAGTGGAGACATCCTCTTTATTGGCGAAAAACGGAGGACGGCTGGTACACGTTTACACTTACAGGTGAAAAGAAATTAAATCTGGATGAACCCGTGTGTCATGTAAGTTTTTACGAAGCGGATGCCTTTGCAAGATGGAGCGGGAAACGACTGCCGACGGAAGCGGAGTGGGAGCATGCGATTGGCTCCATCCCAATAGAAGGCAATTTTGTTGAAAGTGAAACGTATCATCCAGTCGTAGGCGAATCACATTCAAGGTCACCTATAAAAAAAGCGTACGGAGATGTGTGGGAATGGACGAGTAGCCCGTACACTTCTTACCCTCAGAGCAAACCGCTTGAAGGCGCACTTGGTGAGTACAACGCCAAATTCATGTGCAATCAGATGGTTTTGCGAGGCGGGTCATGTGTGACATCTAGATTGCATATACGCCCTACGTACCGAAACTTTTTCAGGCTGATAAAAGATGGCAATTTAGCGGAATCCGTCTGGCGGAGGATCTGTCATGAAAACAGTTAAATCAAATGTTCATTATCATGTTGGAAATGAACCCGAAACGGATATGTACAGTGAAGTGCTTAACGGATTAAGAGCGGAGAAGAAAACCATTTCTCCTAAGTACTTTTATGATAAAAAAGGGTCAGAGCTGTTTGAAGCGATTACCACGCTCACTGAATATTATCCGACACGCACAGAGCTGTTTATTTTAAATAAATATAGAGATGAGATGGCTTCAGCAATTGGCGCCGACACAGCGCTTGTTGAGTTTGGGAGCGGCAGCAGTGAAAAAGTGAGAACCTTGCTGGAAGCGATGCCTGAACTGAAAGAATATGTACCGATCGACATCTCAAAAGACTTTCTATATCAATCAGCCAGAGCTCTTTCCATTGAGTATCCGCACTTAAGTGTTCATGCCGTTTCTGCCGATTACACCGAAAAGTTTCAAGTGCCTGAACTCACATCCACTAGTAAGGCAGTATTCTTTCCAGGTTCTACAATAGGGAACTTTGAACCCCATGAAAGGATCAACTTTTTAAAAATGACAGCTGATTTCTTACAACCGAACGGCGGTCTCTTAATCGGAGTAGACATGAAAAAAGATCATGCTGTATTGAATGCGGCTTACAATGATAACAAAGGCATAACGAGTCAGTTTAATACCAATTTGCTGAACCGGCTAAACAGAGAACTTCTTGCAGATTTTAATCTTGAAAACTTCCATCATCATGCCTTTTATCACGCAGAAAAAGGCAGAGTTGAAATGCATCTTGTAAGTCTCAAAAATCAAATTATAACCATCGGCAACGAACAAGTAACTTTCTCAGAAGGGGAAACCATTCATACAGAAAACTCTTATAAATTTACGATTGAGGAATTTCAAGATATAGCAGCGGATTGTGGGTTTACCCCGAAAAAGGTATGGGTAGATGAAAAGAACTGGTTCAGCATGCATTATTTGATGGTAGAATAGATTTCGGTAAAAACTCCTTTTGAAGGAGTTTTTTCGTGCTGTAGAATGCGTAAGAAGGAGGTGCAGTTGATTGATAGCAGCTATTTTTTTATTTATTATCGCAGGTTTGGCGGAGATTGGCGGAGGATATTTGGTCTGGCTTTGGCTCAGAGAATCAAAGCCTTTTACATATGGATTAGCTGGGAGTCTTATCTTAGTCGCTTATGGAGTCATTCCAACGCTGCAAAACTTTCCGACCTTTGGAAGAGTGTATGCGGCGTATGGAGGTGTTTTTATTGTTATAGCTATTTTGTGGGGCTGGCTTGTTGACCGAAAGACACCAGATCTATACGACTGGGTGGGAGCGGCAATTTGTTTGATTGGCGTATCTGTCATGCTTTGGGCACCTAGAAGTTAAAGCGTCGCAAATCCATCAAACCATTTCATTGGGCATTTTCCAAACAAAAGGAGATAATAAGGAAAAAGGCATGAAAGAAGGGGTATACATGGAACTGAAAGGCATTCACCACGTTTCTGCACTTACGGCAAAAGCGCCTGAAAACTTTAAATTTTATACAGAAGTAATGGGTCTAAGGCTTATTAAGAAGACGGTGAACCAGGACGACACGAGCGTGTATCATTTGTTTTATGGGGATGAAAAAGGAAATCCAGGAACAGAACTGACGTTTTTGAAATTCCGATGGCAGGCAGAAACCATGACGGCAACAATAGCATTTCGGCAATCTCATTACGAGTGAAAAATGATGCTGCCCTTCGTTTTTGGCAAGATCGCTTGAAGCAAAACGGCATTGAAACGGATGAAATAAAAGACCGTGCAGGACGCGAGACTCTAGCCTTCAGAGACCTTGAAGGACAAAGACTGATCTTAGTTTCCGATGAAAACAATAGCGGTGTTGCCGGCGGGCAGCCATGGAGTAAGAGTACAACACCAGAAGAAAGCGCGGTAATCGGCCTTGGTCCTGTAAGACTGACCGTTCCTGCAGCTGAGCCAACTGTTCAAGTATTAACGGAGCTTCTAGGTTTTCGTAAAAAAGGAACATATGAGCCGGAAGTTGCGGGCCAGCCTGATATCATTGTGCTGGAAACAGGTGAGGGCGGAAGCGGTGCTGAAATTCATGTGGAAGAACGAACGGATCTTCCTGGGGAACGTCTTGGTCGTGGAGGCGTACACCATGTGGCCTTCCGAGTCGATAACGAGGATGAACTTAGGAAATGGATTGAAAAAGTGAAGACATCCAGATATCCGAACTCGGGATTTGTGGATCGCTTCTACTTTAAGTCACTGTACTTCCGTGAGCCTAACCGCATTCTATTTGAGCTTGCAACAGATGGTCCTGGATTTGATACGGATGAAGATCTAGAGCACCTCGGTGAGTCTCTCGCTTTGCCTCCATTCTTAGAACCTCATCGTGAGGAAATTGAAGCGAAACTAAAGCCTCTTCATACGAAGCAATAAAACA
Organism: Fictibacillus sp. EA-CB0309; assembly: GCF_055814265.1. Classification (NCBI taxonomy): domain Bacteria; kingdom Bacillati; phylum Bacillota; class Bacilli; order Caryophanales; family Fictibacillaceae; genus Fictibacillus; species Fictibacillus sp. EA-CB0309. The sequence continues at coordinate 3,259,194 of NZ_CP169271.1, read as the reverse complement.
ATAAAAACGGTTGAATCATTCATGATTCAGGCGTTTTTTTCATGTGAAGATGTAATAAAAATCACATTTTAGGAAAAAGTAAAAAACGCTAGGAATAAAACAGCAGCGGAGGTTTTTCTCATGTTATTAACTTGGTTTACTGGCCTTTTATTATTTACACAAACTGTTCAACCACCTGACCAGCTAACGGTGAACCAGCAGGGAAAGATGATCGCTGAAATCAATCGTACACAATTTGCAGCCCCCATTCCCGGGATACCTATGGTTGATGAAAGGAAATTCACTTCTTTTCTTGAGCTGCTTGATAAAAGATCCTTCAAAGCCCCCATTAATGCAAAACTTAATGATTACGGTGGTATTGTACCAGGAGAAGTAGGTTACCAGCTGAACCGCAGTGCATTTAAGGAAAAGTTCTATACCTATTTTTTTCAAGCGGACCTCAAAAGATAGATGTTCCTGAAATGAACATTTATCCGAAAGTGGATACGGAGGTTCTTGCTCATATAAAAACGCAACAGATCGGTCAATACGTTACATACTTTAATTCCAATAATAAAAGCCGTACGACTAATATTGAGTTAGCTGCAAAAGCATTAGATAGTTATGTTGTTTTTCCGAATGAGACGTTTTCATTTAACAAAGTGGTCGGAAGAAGAACAACATCAAAAGGATATATGCGTGCGCCAATTATCGTAAGAGGAGAACTTTCAGAAGGGATTGGAGGCGGAATCTGTCAGGTTTCATCTACATTGTTTAATGCAGTTGATCGTGCAGGATTACGAATTGTGCAGCGTTATTCTCACAGCAAACGCGTTCCTTATGTTCCTTCAGGCCGGGACGCAACTGTAAGCTGGTACGGACCAGATTTTCAATTTCAAAATAAATACAACCAGCCCATACTAATCCGAGCAAAACGTTATGGGGGAGTTTAGTCATAAAACTTTATTCTTCTGAGATCCTTGACGAAAAAACAAGAAAAGTTCCAAATGCACCTACGAACATACCTGAAGAAATTCATACCGAACAAGATGTGCATCTTTCTAACCCTAAAAGATAATTTGAAGTACAATAATGTAAAATAAGAAGTGTTATAAATAGGGGAGATGGATGTTTTGCAGACACTCGAAAAACTAACAAACCGTTTTTGGTATCAAACGCCTGTTTCAGAGACGGATCGTCCGATATTAGGAGCGGTAGTAGGAAACGATATGACGTTGATGATTGATGCTGGAAACTCAGAGGATCACGCACAGTATTTTTTAGAAGAACTAAAAAAGAACAGTATCCCAAACCCTAGCCTTGTCGCGATCACTCACTGGCATTGGGATCATATCTTTGGACTTTCAGCACTGAACATTCCTTCTATAGCTTCAACTGAGACAAAAGCAAAGATGACGGAACTCATTCCTTTTTCTTGGTCTGATGAAGCGATAGATGAGCGAGTTAAACAAGGGATTGAGATTGAATTTTGTGCGGAAGCGATCAAGAAAGAATTCCGAGATCACCGTAAAATCACCGTTAAACTGCCTACCATCACGTTCAATGAAAAAATGGAAATCGATCTTGGCGGAGTAACATGCATCCTTCAGCACGTAGGGGAGACCACACAACAGACTCCATCGTTGTTTACATAAAAGAAGAGAAAATTTTGTTTTTAGCCGATTGTATGTATGCCAATATGTACGCACCGAAAAATAATTATACGGTAGAAAAAACGTTAAAATTACTGGATCTTGTGGAATCGTATGACGCGGAATTCTATATTTTTTCGCATTGGAAACCTGCGACAAAGAAAGAGTTTGAAAGTGAAGCTTCCCTGTTAAGAAGGATTGCAAATTTCACTCAAAAATATGAAGGTAATATTCATGACATTACAGAAGAATATAGAGTCGAAGCTGGTCGTAATTTAACGGAAGACGAAGTTGAAACCATTCAGTTTTTTGTCAACGGCTTTGAACGAAGCAACTAGACTGAGAGAACAGGAGAATAAGATGATACAAGAATTCAAGGTGGCAATTGAACAGTTTGAAGGAATAGAAAGACAGATCCGCGTGTGTTTGCCGTATGGATATGAAGAAAACGATGAGAGCTATTCTGTGCTTTACATGCACGACGGTCAGAACCTTTTTAGAGATGAAGATGCGAGCTACGGCGTTTCATGGGGACTTGCTGACTTTTTAGAGGAAAGTAAAACACCTCTCATCATCGTAGGGATTGACTGTAATCATGAAGGGTTCGAACGCTTTAATGAATATGCCCCTTGGGAAAATCCAACAGTTGGGCCAGAGCTTTTGAAATTTGAAGGAGTATACGGAGGAAAAGGTGCAGCGTATATCGAGTTTCTTCTTCATACGTTAAAACCTCTAATTGATGAAAAATACAGAACAAAACCGGAAGAAACATTGATGGCTGGCAGTTCAATGGGCGGATTGATCTCTACATATGCAGCGTGTCGCTATCCTCACATTTTTAGCCGGGTAGCAAGCCTCTCTTCCGCGTTCTGGTTCAATCAAAAAGAGATTGAGAGTTTTATACAGAAAAGTGATTTAAGCGGTATGCAAAAGTATTACATGGATATTGGAACAGACGAAGATACCTCAAAAGTGGATGCGAACCATTATATTCGCTCGTCAAAAACCGTCTATGAAGTGTTTAACGAAAAAGGGATTGAAGTACGCTTTGACATCATCGAAGGCGGAAAACACCATGAATCAGCTTGGCGCGAACGAATGCCTGAGATTATTCAGTATTTGATGAAGTAAGGGAGCGAGTATATATTGATCACGTTTGAAAGAATGAACAACAAGCAGTTTAAGGAATACCTGGAATTCATGATGCCAGATTATATTCGAGATACATCTGAGCATTATATGATGACCAAGAAACAAGCAACTGAAAAAGCAGAAAAGCAAATGGAAAGTTTGCTTCCTGATCAAGAGAAAACAGAAGGACAGTATTTTTTCACATAAAAAGTGACGAAAAAGTCGCCGGTTATCTATGGTTTCATGTTTCAAAGGAAGAGAAGACTGCTTTTCTGTATCACATCTATATTTTGGAGGCATACCGAAAGCAGGGAATTGCACAAACAGCTCTTCGTTTTTTGAAAATGAATCAAAAGACGAAGGAGCAGAATATTGTGGGTTGCACGTATTTGGCACGAATGAGAATGCGATTGAACTTTATAGAAAGCTAGGTTACAAACAAGCATCAATTTCAATGAACAAAGTTTTGTAAACGTTTTAAAAAAGGAGAGAAATGATTATGCGAAAAATTGGTTTACAACTATACTCTATACAATCAGAGGCTGAGAAGAATTTATTAGATACGTTGGCAAAGGTAAAGACGATGGGTTATGACAGTGTACAGTTTGCGGGGCTTTTTGGTATTTCTGCTAAAGAAGTAAAAAAGTTCTAGATGCAAACGACTTAACGGTAGCCGGTGCTCATATTCCGCTAGACCAATTTTCCGGGGACGATTTTAAAAAGCAGATGGAAGATCAGCTTATCTTGGAAAATGATTTAATGATCATGCCTTACTTAACGGACGAACAGAGACAATCCATCGATGATTATAAGCGGGTTGCAGAAGTATTGAACGAAGCGGGTTATAGAAGCAAAGAGTACGGCATTCGTGTTGCCTATCATAATCATGATTTTGAGTTTTATGAGCTGGATGGAAAGCTTCCGTTTGATGTGATCTACCGTGAAACCGATCCCGAATTAGTCAAAATGGAACTTGATACATACTGGGCAAAGTATGCGGGCTATGAGCCTGAAGAGCTTCTGAATACGTACCGTTTCCGCTGTGTTTCGTTTCATCTAAAAGATATGACAGAGAAAAACGGTGAGAAGCAGAGTACAATTGCAGGAACAGGGATATTGGACTTGAGCCGCTTCTTGAAGTTAGCGGATGAACAAAAAGTGGATTATTGTGTCGTCGAGCAGGAGCATTTTGAAGGGGATTTACTTGCAGAAGTGGAAAAAGGAGTGCAGAACGTAAAAGCACTTTTATAAGGGAGACGACCGGCGTGGAAGATGTAAAGTTTGTTCCCTATATAGAGGAGCAGTTTGATGCCATTCAAGAGCTGAACAAGATAGAAGGGTGGACACAGCTCGTTGAACGATATGAAGAAACAAAAGCAGCATGGAGAAATTCAAACGTTTCATTTGTCATGTTGAAGGATGAGACGGTAGTTGGATATGTTCGGGGACTAACGGATGGACATGTAACGCTATATATTTGCGAGATGCTGATCTCGAAATCCTATAGAGGAAAGGGATTAGGGAGCAAACTATTAAACTTTATCCACAGCAAGCACTCTCTAACACGCATGGAGATGCTCGCATCAAGCACATCGCATACTTTTTATGAATCACAAAATTTTAGGCCATTCTATGGTTTTCGCAAAACGTTTGAAGAAATTATTTCTTAGGAGGCGTTTTATAATGAGTGAAAAAGTAACGAGTATTGCCCCAATCCAGAGTCACATCAACAATGTATTTGTACACGTATCTGATCTGAAGAAGTCTGTGGAATGGTATGCCAACCTTTTAGGTATAACGATTGATATGAGTGATGTGAAATCTCCTGTTCACAACATACCAGTAACGGGCCAAACAGGTTTGTCTCTTGACGATCATACGTTTGATCCATCTTTTCATCGGGCGCCAGGAACAGGGCCGATGTTTAATCTATATGCACCAGACATCGATAGAGCTTATGCAGACATGAAAGAAAAGAACTTGAAAGTAATACGTGAGATTGAGTGGCACGGAGAAGTGGCTTGGTTTAATGTAGAAGATCCTGACGGAAACGTGGTCATGATTTGTAATTGCTGAAGTAAAGGGGGATAATTGTATGAAAGAAACATTAACTATTCTTCATACAAATGATCTTCATGGTCATTATGATCTAGCTTTAAGGCAATCTGCTTACATAAAAAAAGAAAGCAAGAGCTTAAAGGCAAGAACGAACATGTAATCGCTGTAGATGGCGGTGATCATCTTGATATGAGTATGAACGAATGTCTGGCAACAGATGGATATATTCATCTCGACATGCTTGCTTCAACGGGTTATGACGCCATGTCTGTAGGGAATAATGAACTCTTACGTTTGCCAAAAGAAAAGATTAGACAGTTAAGTGTAGATTCGAAAGTACCATGGCTTCTTCTTAATTTAGAAGAAGCGGATGGGTCTCAAATTGGCGGTACGAAAGAAACATTGATGCTAGAAGCGGGACAGTTAAAGATTGGCATGTTCGGTGCAACGGATCTCTTTGAAGATATATATGAAAATAAGCATGGTTTTTGTAATAGGAATACAGTGACAGTCATAAAAGAAGCTGTATCTGAACTAAGAGAAGCAGGAGCCAACTTAATTATCTTCCTCTCACATATGGGGTATAAGGTAGATGTTGAACTGGCTAAAGAGCTTTCTGGTTTGATAGATGTTATCGTTGGAGCTCATAGTCATACCGTTCTACAAAAACCAGAAGTCGTTTCAGATGTCGTAATCGTCCAAGCAGGATGCTATGGTCAATATGTTGGGGAATTACAGATTACGGTTAATTTGGAGACTAAAAAAGTAATTGATCATCATGGTAGATTGATAGAGATGACATTAGATGACCAGATAGATTCAGAATTAGAAATTGTGTTAAAAAAAGGAAGACTACAAGCAGAGAAGTTCTTGTCTGAAGTAATCTATCATACAGAGGAAGACCTCTCACATGAACAAATTGTAAAATTAGCAGCTGATGGTTTAAAGGAACACTGGAACTCTGAAATTGGCATCATGTATGGTGGTGGTGTAACAGAGGGATTAGGTAAGGGTGACATAACAAAAGGTAGTGTGGTAAACGTCTGTAAAAGCATGCATTCACCTGTCATTATGCAGATTACAGGCCAGCAGCTTGCTGGCCTGATTAGTGAAACCTACAACGATGAGATCGTGAATAGACCCATTTATGGAGGCGGATTTAGACCACACGGTATTCCAATTGGAAAGCTGCAGTTTTCAGGTGTAAGCTGGGATGGACAAGGTGAGCATATTACCAACATCCTTGTAAACGGAGAAGTAATTGACGTATTGAAAACCTATAGTGTTGGTACGGGAACTCCAATGTTATATGAGGATATATCAGGCTATCAAAACGTTAAGGGAAATAAGCTTATTGAGGTCGGAAAGGATATTATGGTTAAAGATGTGCTCATGACCTATATGAAAAAACAATATCTGAATACCCAAACAATGGTGTAGTAGGTTGAAAAAATGTCGTTTAGGCATAATAATGATTTTAATGTTATTGCTATTAACCTCGTGTTCGGATGCAGAGCAAGAAAAAGAGGAAAGCAAGATATCCAAAAGAGTATTAAACATCGTAAATAAAAACGAAAAGAAGACTGTAAAGCTCGCGATTTCTCCAGAAAATGTCCCAATATATACTGTTGCCGATCAAGACCTATATCATATTTATGATATGGATGGCACTTATATCGTTCAAGAGTTTGAAGCATTTAAGACTGATGCGAAGATTGATTATCAATATGAAATCACTGCCTTTGAATTTTGGATGTTATCATGGTATTTAGATCGTAATAAGGAAAAGAAAACTGACCAAAAGGGCACGTAAAGTGCCCTTTTGGTCAGTTTTTGTGCTTGTAGGTATGCTTAATAATAGTTGCCTTTAGATTGTTTCGTACTTGAATTTCTTCATTGACAAGTTGATTGGAGTGAAAGGTGGGAGACTACGGCTAGGACAGGCGGGCTGGTGAGACACTTAAAAGTGAAACGTACGAATGTGGCCCACCGCCTGCCCCGCGGAAAGCGAGCACCTGTAACGGAAATCAACACTTTCAATCGAAACAAAAAAGCTAGAAAAACAGCCTCACATAAAGAACATACTAGTTATTTAAACATTCTGTCTATCTAGTAATTTCCTATTTGTGGTAAAGTAAAGGGTAGAATGACTCGGGAGGGATCGATATGGACGATCAGAAAATAGCGTTATTAACAAAAGAATTCGAAAATCTTGTAAGCGTTAACATAACATCGACTGAAGAATTAAAGGCTTTCTTATCACAGCAAAAAACTGTGTATGAAAAAGTTGAAGAAGAGATGCTTAGGCATTATATTGCTTTTCAATGCCAAAGTGACAGCGATGAGATTAAACAAAAATATGAATACGATCAGCAGCACATCAAACCACTTTTTAAGAAATATCAATCCATCCTTGATGAGAAGGTTTTAGAATCTCCGTTTTTAGCAGAGCTTCCTGACAGTGAATACGGAGAGTATAAGAAGAAGCTGAGAACGCAGTTTGCACTTTTTCAAGAGGCGAATTTAGAGATTGAAAAACAAGAAGACGCTCTCGTTAACCAGTATTTTGAGATAACAGGAGGATTAACAGCAAACTGGGAAGGAAAAGAAGTGACGATCAGTGAACTCTTTGTTCACTTTAGTGACTCCAATCGTAATACGCGGAAAAACGCAATGGGAGCTTTATATGTGCCAATTTTAAAGAAAGAAGAAAAACTGCAAAGTATTCTGGATGAGCTTATTCAGCTGCGAACTAAAAAAGCAGAAAACGCAGGATTAAGTGGTTTTGCAGATTATATGTTTAAAAAATATTATCGATTTGACTACACACCTGAAGATTGCACACAGCTTGCCGAATCTATCCGTGAACACGTCGTTCCGCTTGCTTTGCAACTGCAAAAAGAGCATAAAGATGAGATCGGGCTTGATGATTACAAACCGTGGGATGTTAGAGCTGTACCAGGAAACAGAAAACCGTTAAAACCAGTGGATTCAGATGATGAATTAATCGATAAATCAGCAAAAGTGCTGGGTGAACTTGATACCAAGTTTGGTTCACTTGTACATGAAATGAATGAGAAGAAACTGTTTGATCTGACAAGCCGTAAGGGAAAAGCGCAAGGTGGTTTTTGTGAGTCTTTACCAGAGACAGGCCTTCCATTTATTTTTATGAACCTCACAAAGACAGATAGTGATTTAATTGTTTTCATGCATGAGATGGGTCATGCCATTCATGATTTACTGAAGCGAGATCAGGAGTTATATGTGTATAAACAAATCCCGATGGAGTCGGCTGAGCTTGCAAGTATGAGCATGGAGCTTTTCACGATGGATCGCTGGAATGAGTTTTACAAAACGGAAGAAGAATTAAATCGTGCGAAGAAAGACCAACTGAAAGGGGCCATAATGAGTCTGCCTTATATTATGGTAATTGATCAGTTCCAGCATTGGCTGTATCAACATCCAAATCATTCTTGGGAAGAACGTACGAAGAAGTTTGAACAACTGAAGGATCGATACGATGCTTCCATTATAGATTGGAAAGGATATGAGGATTGGAAAGAAAAAGGATGGCTGTACACACTTCATATTTTTGAAGTGCCATTCTACTTTATTGAATACGCGATTTCACAGCTTGGTGCTCTTCAAATGTACAAAAACTATAAAGAAAACCCTGAAGAAACAATCGTAAAGTATAAACAAGCATTGAAACTCGGCAGCTCTAAGTCACTTCCAGAAGTTTATGAAGCCGCAGGAATCAAATTAGATTTCTCATCAAAAACGATTGCTGAAATTATGGAGTTTGTGGCGAAAGAGCTAGATCTCCTGACTGTAAGTTAACTAAGGAAACAAATAATTAACGAATTTAAATAATTTAAAGGTATTGAGTAGACTTAGTAGAACTATAGAGATAAGGCGCACTTTATGTAAATCTGTAGCTAAACTAAGATAACCAATAAAGAGGTGTCCATAAATTCTTGTCATAACCGGTTGGTGAGAGAGTAGTTAATTGCTTTGCCGACAAACCTAATCCGATATTGAGCCGGACTCTATTCCCAGTGAACAAAGGAGATTGTAAGCTGGATTCTCAATAACGAGAGTATAATATGCACGTTTAATCATACGTTTAGGATTCATTTTCCTTTCATGGGGAAAATAAAGTTAAATGGCATATTGCATATGGGGCAAATATTCGGATAACGAGGGGTGAAAGGTATGAGAAAACCCGATGACGAGAAATTATGGGACACAGGTACATCAGAATTTGAAGAAGGCGATAGAATCACCTTTCACAATACCGAACAAGGTGTTGAGAAAACCTATATTGTTAAACGAGTGAAAGACAACGGCGACATAGAACTTGTATATTCGGTCAGAAAACCAAGACCACCTATGCAATAAAGGAAACGAGATAGATGAAGAAAACAGCTCACAGCTTTGTGAGCTGTTTTAATTTTATTTGATCTTAAACAAAATATAACCATATATTCCATAAAAAGATGGTTATGAACGAATAATTGGATAATAGTATTAGGAATGATAAATTATGGGTGTTTACAGGTGATGCAAGAAGGTTAAATATGAGGAAACCACTTAATTTGAGAGGAAGTATCATATGACACATAAACCATTAATAGGCCTTACGAGTACGGTTATGTCAATCAACACGATCGAAACGCAAAATGAAAATGTAGATACAATCGTAGTTTATAATAAATTTGCTGAAACGGTAAGAGATGCAGGTGGTGTTCCTATTGTTATTCCAATGGGTAAGCCTGAGGAAGCCGAATACTATGCCAACCTATGTGATGGAATCATCTTTACGGGCGGCGAGGACATCAGTTCAATCACATACGGTCATGAACCTCATCCCAAGGTAAAAAAGGTAAACAAGCACCGTGATGATTTTGAAATCGAATTAGTCAAAAAAGCGCGTGAGAACGAAAAAGCCATTTTAGCGATGTGCCGAGGTTACCACTTGTTAAACGTCAGCTATGGCGGAACCATTGTTCAAGATGTAGAAAGTGAGTTTTCCGATAGCATCAATCATTTTCAAAAATCTGCAACTCGAACAGAACCCTCTCACACAGTTACACTGGATGAAGACAGTAAACTATATCAAATCGTTGGGGAAAAGAAGTTGCCGTAAACAGCTTCCATCACCAAGCGATTGGGAAAGTCGGCAAAGGCTTGCGAGTAGCGGCTAGGGCGGCTGACGGTGTGATTGAAGCATTGGAGCTTGAAGACAAAGACAAAACATTTTTGTTAGGTACTCAATGGCATCCGGAAGAATTGAGACATGAAAATAAGAACATGATGGCGATTATTACAACGTTTATTAAAGAAGCGAGTAAAAAATAAATCGTTACGAATCAAAACCTCCAATCGCCGGAGGTTTTTTTCATGAAGAAGAAAGGTAATGTATAAGAAGGAAACTTTTTCGTATCGTAAACGTAATGTAGGATAGAAACTTTTGAGGAGGCTGTCTCATGAATGTATCGAGACTTTTAAAAATAATCTCAGGTGGTATTGAAGCATTTCTTGGCATTCCTTTTCTAGGAGGGGCTATAATCCTCGCTTCAGCTTGGGGCCCACTTCAATTCATGTTCGTCTTTCATTTAATCACACTCGTTATTTGTATCGTTCAAAAAGAAAGATTCACCGGCAGTGTTTTAGGGCTCATCACTTCCGTGGTAGGATTCTTGCCGTTTATCGGAATGGCCATGCACATTGTAACAGCTATCGTACTATTATTTGATGCAGCAAGAGGCAGCCGTAAAAAGAAAAATGAGCACGTTATTGATGTGAGAAAAGGATATTAAATTGGTGTAGTATAAAACGAAAAAGCTTTCAGCCAAACAAGACAGGTTGAAAGCTTTTTTTAATTGGAAATAAAAAGGTTAACTAAGTGTGGATGTAGGGTATTTGTAAGAAAACATATGTTAAGAAGGGAAGAAAAAGTAATGGAACTTGGAATGGTATTTATAATTGAATTGCTCATAGCTTATTATTTATTTGTACAGGCACCCCTTTATAACAAAGATCGATGGCTTTGGGCGATTTTAGGTTTATTCTTTGGTATCATGACGTTAAGTATCTTTCTCATTCAAACAGATCGGAAATTGCTAGGCTGGCTTCTATTAATCTTTACGGTTATCTCAAGCATACTAGGGATCTTGTTTTTATATGTTTTGATTTGGGCTGTTTTTTTCTCCAAAGGATAATGTTTTTGAGGCAGGTGAGAGAAAGTGGCAAAACATCTTGTTTTTGTTTACGGAACCCTTAGGAAAGGTGGAAGCAATGATCACTATTTGCAGAAGGCTGTGTGTTTAGAAGAAAAATGCTTCACTGAAGGTCAGCTCTACGATACAGGCTGGGGATACCCGGCGTTAGTAGTCGAGAGCGGGAAGTGGGTAACGGGTGAGTTATATAAAGTCACATCGGATGATTTAAAGTCTTTAGACCGACTTGAAGATTTTGAGGAAAACGGAACAAACAATCTCTACGATCGCATAATTGCTACGATTCGAACAACAGTTGGAGAGATAGAAGCTCTTATTTACATAATGAAGAAAAAGAGAAGCATTTTTTACCAATCGAAGAAAATGATTGGCAACTCTATTTAGAAAAAATAAAGGCTGTTTCCAACAGGAAACAAAAAAGAGGTTGCCATTTTCATGGTCAGCCTCTTTTATTATTATAATGAGAAATCTTCTCTATTTAGCAATCAAGGTATTAATACAATGAACAGCTGAGTCGACGTCATCAAACCGCTGAAGGGAGTTTGTTTCAATCTGAATCACTTCGAACGATTGATCGTTCTTCAAATACTTAACAGAAAAAACGGCTGTCTTGTTTTCACTAAAGGTGTGCGTAATATCGGATTCAATATACTGTTTGTTCTGCAAGTTTAAAAGTATAGCTTTCACATCTTGTTGGTTCATGATACATCGTCCCCTTTCTATTATGGGGAACTTGTTAGGAACCCAAATAATATAATATTTTCCTTTCTTAACATTTATGCTAACATAAGTATTTTGGTAAGTACAGGTAACGGAAGTCCCGTTCTTCCATATTCACCGTTTTTTCATCGTCAAAATGGCATCTACTTCGACATTACCTTTCAATGCCCGCGAAATCATACACGAATGTTCAGCTTTTATGGCGAGTTTTTGTAAGATTGTCGAAATGTCTTTTGACGGGTCATGTTTAATTGTGACGACAGGTTTATGAATGATCTTTTGATACGTTATTACCCCTTTTGTAACATCGACAATTCCTTCAGATTCCATCGTTAAATCTATCTTATCAATCTTACTTCGTTCCAACATGGCAGCAAGCGTTATGATATAGCAAGTGGCAGCCGCTCCAAGCAGCATCTCATCGGGATTAGTGCCGATCCCAGGTCCATCCATCTCGGGAGGAATTGATACCGTTGTTTGTAGATTCTTGGTTTCAATCGTTCCCGAATCATTTCTGCCACCAGGCCAATGTGCTTTTAAATGAAAAACATGTTGAGCCATTTACCATTCACCTCTTTTTGTTCCTATCTCTAGTGTAAAGGATAGAAAGTTATTCGTCACATTTCCTGTTTATATGAAAAAATATCAAAAAAACGGCTTTTATGGTGATCCAAATCGAAAGCCTTCCTTGTTGGCTATATGAACAGTATATAGAGGGAGGTGAATATCCGGAGATACGATAGAATATTTTTAAAGAGACGGCAGACGTGCTGTCACTTTTTAATTTGAGATTGAAATACATAGGAAATAAAGTACTATACCAATCATTAAAAAACGAAACATTTCATTTTTGCAGTAAGAAATGCAGAAAACACCCTAAACAAATGAAGAGAATTGGCAAAGGAAATAAATTGTTGGGGGACTGTCCCTCAAGAAGTCCCTCATGTATACTTAATCTTATTAAGTATACATGAGGGTGTTAGGTTAGGAGATGGCGCGATGGTGCATAAAGAAACGAATTTAAAATTGGTAGTAGCGGGTCTATTGCTCGGTATTCTAATGGCTGCAATGGACAACACGATTGTTGCAACAGCTATGGGAACCATTGTGGCAGACCTTGGAGGATTTGATAAGTTCGTTTGGGTTACAGGATCATACATGGTCGCCGTAATGGCAGGGATGCCGATCTACGGAAAACTTTCAGACATGTATGGAAGAAAGCGTTTCTTCATTTTTGGTCTTGTTGTATTCCTGATTGGTTCTGCTCTTTGCGGAATCGCTCAAAGCATGGAACAGCTGATTGCCTTTCGAGCTATTCAAGGTATTGGTGGGGAGCCCTTTTACCAATTGCATTCACCATTGTTTTTGATATCTTTCCACCTGAAAAAAGAGGGAAGATGACAGGCCTCCTTGGGGCTGTCTTTGGAACATCAAGTGTTCTAGGTCCGTTGCTTGGAGCGTTCATTACGGATGCGATCAGCTGGCATTGGGTTTTTTATATAAATGTACCGATTGGTGCAGCTTCTTTCTATTTAATCTTCCGCTATTATAAGGAAACACTTGAACACCGTGAGCAAAAGATTGACTGGTGGGGAGCCATTACGCTTGTCATCGCCGTAGTGAGTTTGATGTTTGCTCTTGAATTAGGCGGGAAAACGTATGCGTGGGATTCTACACAGATCGTTGCTTTATTCACCATCTTTACCGTCTTTTTTATTGTGTTTTTTGCTGTAGAGCAAAAAGCATCAGAGCCAATCATTTCATTTTGGATGTTTAAAAAGCGGCTTTTTGCCACATCACAGCTTCTAGGGTTTCTGTATGGCAGCACGTTTATCATCTTAGCCGTTTTTATTCCCATTTTTGTTCAGGCCGTTTATGGAGGCTCTGCAACAAGTGCTGGAATGGTTCTAACGCCTATGATGCTAGGTTCAGTTGCCGGAAGTATGATCGGTGGTATTTTTCAAACAAAGACCAACTTCCGAAATTTGATGATCATATCTGTTATTGCTTATTTCAGTGGTATGTATATGCTAAGCGGGATGACTCCAGACACTTCTAGAATGATGTTGACATTTTTTATGGTGACTGTTGGATTTGGTATGGGATTCTCGTTTTCATTATTACCAGCAGCTTCTATCAACAAAATGGAATTTCGTTACCGAGGCTCAGCAAACTCAACAAATGCCTTTCTGCGTTCACTAGGGATGACGCTTGGAGTAACGATATTCGGTGCTCTTCAAAACCGCATCTTTTATGAAAAGTTAAAAGAAAACATAGAAGGATTCGGCGGGGCAGGATCAGATGCGTTTGTTAACATCGATCCACAAAAAGTCTTCCAAGCAGAGGAGCGAACGAAAATCCCTGCTGATATTTTAGATGCCATTACCTCATCCATGTCAGATTCCATAACAACTGTTTTCACGTATGCGCTAATTCCGATCGTAATTTCTGCTGTAGTCATCTTGTTTATGGGGAATGAACGAGTTGAGACTTCAAGAAAACCTGAAACTAAACCAGAATAGAAGTAGAGCTTGGGGAACTAATCCCAAGCTCTTTATTATTATAGCGATAGAAGTCTACGCTGCATGCGAAACCTTTTTTCTTTTTTCGGAGCAACTGTGTAAGACATAGAGATTACCAGATCTATGGCTAGGATAATAGCCCATATCCTTGTAATGTTATTAGCCGTGTCATTCTTGTAAAACAACTTAGTTTCTGTTTGATCATACCACTCTGCCAATAGCGTATCGATTTGTATATAGGCAACAGCATCAGAGAGACCAAACATGAACAGAAACAAACATTGAACGGCAATAAATACAATCAGGTGTTTATAAAAGTTTCGTCTTTCTTGTTTAGCATGCTCCATTCCGTAAAGTGGTTTGGTTGAGGTAAGTTCAGGTTCCGGCAATCCGCGCCATTTTGCAACTTTTTGTTGAATAAAAGCATCAAGCTTTTGAAAATCACTTTTTCCATAAATGAAAGCATAGGCGATTACAACCAGAATAATAATCTGATAAGCAGAGAATTCTCCCGTTCTCAAATAATCAAAATATCCCATTGTAGCAATCCATAAATCATTAGCGAGAAAAAGAATGAAAAAAGCTACACTTAATCTCTTTAAATTGAACCAATACCTTACTAACAAAAAGGATAGTGTAGATACCCAAAAAACGGTCTCTGCAAGAATTAGAAACAGCCATTTATTGTCTAAAACAAACTCCACTTGATTCTCTCTTCCTTTCTATATTTCATTTTCTTCCCCAACATAGAATAACACGATAAATTGGTTGATACTTCCATATATAGTATCATTTTCTCTTTTAAAATTATAAAGGTTTTTATCTGATAAAATCTTGATGCTTGTTTCAGTAAACCCAAAAAATGCAAATTAATATTTCCTTATTCATAATAGAAGGAAGCTGTAAAAAAAGATGGAAAGATGTTTTATTAAGTAAGTTCAGCATTTCTATGATATACTTTTCTAAATTAATAAAATTTAAAACACTTAGGAGGTGACAACTTATATTCCAGAAACATTTGGGGTATAAGGAGTCTTTTTGGACAGTTTGACCTTATTGAAATTATTTGCAGTAGCCGTATTAATTCTACTCACAGCTTTTTTCGTAGCAGCAGAATTTGCGATTGTTAAAATTCGTAAAACACGAATCGATCAGCTTGCGGAAGAAGGTAACAAACGAGCAATTGCAGCACAAAAGGTTATCTCGAACCTTGACGGATCACTCTCAGCCTGTCAGCTTGGTATTACAATTACTGCGCTTGGATTAGGTTGGTTAGGTGAACCCACGGTTGAAGCAATTCTTGGTCCAGTATTTGAGAGAATGGAATTAAGTCCGGCGATTGTTCACACGTTGTCATTTGCAATTGCATTTGCATCCATTACTTTTTTACATGTTGTACTTGGTGAGCTTGCACCTAAAACGGTAGCTATTCAAAAAGCAGAAACAATTAGCTTATGGTTATCACCAGCATTGATTGGATTCTATAGAGTGATGTATCCGTTCATTTGGTTCTTAAACGGAAGCGCTCAGCTTTTAGTAAGAATGTTCGGTTTAAAGCCCGCATCGGAACATGATATGGCGCATACCGAAGAAGAGCTTCGTCTAATTTTGAGTGAAAGTTACAAAAGTGGTGAAATCAACAAATCTGAGTTCAGTTATGTAGAAAAAGTATTTGAATTTGATGACAGAACTGCAAAAGAGATTATGGTCCCTCGTACTGAAATGGTTTGTCTTTACGAAGATAATACCATGGAAGAAAACATAAATATTATTGCTGAAGAAAAATATACACGTTACCCTGTTGTAGGTGAAGATAAAGATAATGTTCTTGGTATGGTAAATGCTAAAGAAGTATTTTTTGACCTGATCAAAGGAAAAGAATATCCACTAGAACATTATATTCGTCCAACACTTAGTGTTTTTGAAAACACACCAATTAAAGAAACATTGCTAAAACTTCAGAAAAAAGGTTTTCATATGGCTGTCCTTGTAGATGAATATGGTGGAACAGCAGGAATTGTTACCATTGAAGACATTTTGGAAGAACTTGTTGGTGAAATTCGAGATGAATTTGATGAAGATGAATCACCAATGATTCAGGCTGTAAGTCCGAATGTAAAGCACTTTGATGGTAAAGTACTGATCGCAGAAGTTAATGACATATATGGTCTTCAAATTGATGACAGTGAACTTGATACGATTGGGGGCTGGGTATTATCCCAAAACTCTGAGATTCAAGAACATGAAGTCATTATGTATGAAGGGTATGACTTCAAAGTAATTGAAATAGATGGACATCAAGTGAAGAAGATTGAAATTACGAAGAGGGAAGTAGAGATTAAAGATAACTCGATACCCAATGATTCAGAACAACAACTTGTTGAAAAAGAAGCATAAAAACTAAAGGACTAGTCTTAATTAGACTGGTCCTTTTATTTTTGATTCTGTTCGTATGAGTCAGTTGATAATGAGAAATAAGCATTCTATAAATCTATATTATTTTCCATCATGTAACTAATTTCCCAGGAAATCGACTTTAATTGACAGAATATATTGACAAATAAGTAGGTATTATTTACTGTTTAAATAACGAAACTTTTATGAGCAAAGTATAATGAACTTGAAAAAATAAAGGGGGTTAATGGAGATGAGGAGTTCCCCGAAATACCGCTTTTTTCGAGTAATGATTGAAGGTGATTTAGTAGATGTAGATATTTTTCAGTATAGTCATAAAACGACTGTAGTTATGAGCATGCTCTATTACAAACAAGAACAAATCATCATGGCCTCTGTTACTGCCCCAGAAAGAAAAATCGCCTTAAAACGTGCTTCCCTTTCATTTCAACAAGTAAAATCTGATTTTTTTAAAAAACTGTTACCTCTCTAAAACAAGAGGTTTTTACTTACTTTGTAAACTTTTCAATATTAAGAATAATCATGAAAAAAATATCTTTATTTACAAAGAAACATATGTTTATAATTTAGTTAATTATAAACGAAACGTTTTGATTAACGTTTGCAACGGAGGGTGGATATGAAAATTTCAGAAGGTCAACCCGCAGCAGATCGTCTTGTCCTTAACCAAATAAAAATTTATGCCAACCAATTTGAGCATTCTGAGACTCCTTTTCTTATCCAAAAAGATAGAACGTGGGTATATGTAAATCCTGCTGCAAGAAAGATACTTGAAGCGGAAGAAGACATCATCGGCAAGCCAATCTGGAATAACCTTCCTACAGAAGTACATGACTTAGTGGAGGAGCGTATCCAGTCATGCGGCAATGGGATTGCACCTAAGCCTAGTGAACAGACCTGGATTACACAAAAAGGTAACCATATTCAATTAGAAGTGATTGGATTTCCGCTCATGTTTTCATCCAATGCCACACAGATTATCATTCGTAATTTAACACAGCAGCACATTGAAAAGCAGGAAACGTTAGAGCATTTGAAGCTCATTACAGAAAATATGATTGATATTATTGGAATTGTTAATAAGGAAGGTGTTTTTACTTATCTGACTCCTTCTTATGGTCTGGTAACCGGTTACGCACAAGAAGAGGCGATTGGCTCAACACCCTTTGATCTTGTACATTCGGAAGACCAAGTTCATGTTATTTCAGAATTCACTAGAATGATTACTGAACAAATACCACTAACCGTTGAATATAGATATTTAACAAAAGACGGTTCATATATCTGGCTTGAATCGAAAGGGAAACCGATTTTTCAAAATGGCAATCATGCTGCAATTGTTGCATCTAGAGATATCACCAAAAGAAAGAAAGCAGAAGCTGCTCTAAAGCAGAACGAGTATAAGCATAGAATTATTCTCGATCATAGCAATGATTTGATCTGCTTAGTAGATGCGGAAGGGAAATATTTATATGCTTCACTTTCCTATAAAAGTGTTTTAGGAATAGACCCGCAAACCCTTCTAGGTACAAATTCTATGAATTGCATTCATGTTGAGGACCATGGTTTAGTAATGGACTATATAGAGCTAGTAGCATCATCAAAAAATCCAATGCCACTTGTTTATCGTAAAATGCATGCGTCAGGTCACCCAATTCTTTTAGAAGGAAAAGGAATGCCCATGGTTTCTGATGAGGGTGAAATTGAAGGAATCGTGTTTATTTCTAGAGACATTACAGAAAAGAAAAAAGCGGACGAATATATACGAAACAGTGAAAAGCTTGCTGTTTTGGGAGAACTGGCAGCAGGGGTTGCTCATGAGATTCGCAATCCGCTAACATCTATAAAAGGCTTGTTTACCTTAATGAAAAATGGTGATTTTGATCGAGAGAAAATTTATCTATACAATGAAGTGATCTGCGATGAACTTCAACGAATTGAATCGATTGTCAACGAGTTTATGGCACTGGCTAAACCTGATGCAACTCAATATAAGAAGAACGTGAATATCGTTCAATTACTGCAAGATACGGTAATGCTGTTAACATCAGAAGCAAACTTATACAACGTTGAAATCCGCCTTTTATTTAAAGAGAAGGAATTGTATGTCTCTTGTGAAAAAATCAAATTAAACAAGTTTTTATAAATGTAATTAAGAATGCGATTGAAGCGATGAATGAAGGCGGAATCCTAACGATAGCGATTGAGGAAACAGAAAATCATAAGGTGAAACTTTTATTTGTGGACAATGGGATTGGAATAGAGGAAGAGCGTTTAAAAAGTATCGGGGTACCGTTTTTTACAAATAAAGAAAAAGGGATCGGCCTTGGGCTTACCATCAGCAATAAAATCATTACGGAGCATAAAGGAGTCCTGAAAGTTGAGAGTCGTGCAGGACAAGGGACAACGGTATCAATAACATTAAGAAAATCAGAATAAATTTGTGATAAGCAGCTCTCTATTATGAGAGTTGTTTTTTATAACCATCAAAAAGTCTAAATATGCCTCTTCCAAGTATGCGAATCAACCAAACCAAAATTTCCGGTATAAAAAACAGAACGTCACATAGAAAGTCAAACCACGAATAGTGCTCCCCGTATTGTTTTCTTTTCTTTTTGCGTTTTAGTGCCACTGGTCATCACCAAATCTTTCTTATGTTTTTTATGAACATCTCTTAAAGAATCTATGAAGAAAAACAGGACATATGAATGATTCGTTACTTTATTCATTCATTGTCGAACCTTGATGGTATATACATATGAACTTCTGACAGTTTACATTTAGTAATAATTTCCTATGGTTACATGTTTATACGTTTACATTTGGAAATGGTTTCTTAACATTTCCACTTTATAATGAGCACTGTAAAAATTCATTTTAAAGGGGTTGCATCAATGATGGATGAAAGACCGATGGACGAATGGATTAAGAAGCTTACGGAAGATGGCTTAAAAAAACAAACTGAACCGCAGAACATTTCTCACAGGTGCCGGAAAAATTGCAGGTATTTCACTGGGACTCACAATTGCCCAATCGCTAGGCACCTACGAAGTAAACGCAGCACCCACGTTTAGAAACTACCCTTTTACATTAGGTGTGGCATCAGGCGATCCGTTATCTAATGGTGTTGTGTTATGGACAAGGTTAGCACCCGATCCATTGAATGGAGGGGTATGCCGGATGAAGCGGTATCTGTTAAATGGGAAATTGCTGAAGATGAAAGGTTTAAGAAAGTCGTGCAAAAGGGAACGGAATATGCGCAGCCTAATCTAGCTCATTCTGTTCACGTTGAAGTAGAGGGTCTAAAAGCAGATCACGTGTATTATTATCGTTTTAAAAGTGGTCATGAATTAAGTCCTGTTGGCAGAACAAAGACACTTCCTAAAAAGGATGCTCACGTAAAAAGTATGACATTTGCGTTTGCTTCCTGTCAGCAATATGAGCATGGCTTCTTCACAGCGTATCAGCATATGTCTGAAGAGAATTTAGACTTTGTCGCTCACCTAGGCGATTATATCTATGAATACGGACCAAATGAATACGTATCTCCATCTGGAAATGTTCGCACGCATAGCGGACCTGAGATTATGACACTAGAAGACTACCGAAATAGACATGCACAATACCGCTCAGATGGAAATCTTAAGGCTGCACATGCAGCGTTTCCGTGGATTGTTACATGGGATGATCATGAAGTTGAGAATAACTATGCCAACATGTTTCCTGAAAAAGATCAGTCAGTTGAAGCATTTGTAAAGCGCCGTGCTGCTGCTTATCAAGCTTATTATGAACATATGCCATTACGTCGCTCCTCCCTTCCGCATGGAGCTGATATGTTGTTATACCGCGACTTTTCATACGGTAACCTGGCTGCATTCAATGTGATGGATACGCGTCAATATCGTGATGATCAAGCGAATGGAGATGGTAGCAAACCGCCATCACCCGAATCACAAGATCCGAACCGAACGTTGATGGGAAAAGAACAGGAAAGTTGGCTGATTCGGAATTTAGGAAACTCAAAAGCTCACTGGAACGTTCTTGCTCAACAAGTGTTTTTTGCTCAGCGAAACTATGGGTCAAGTACTGCGCCTCGACTAAGCATGGATGCATGGGACGGGTACACAGCATCACGTCAGCGCATTGTTGATTTTGTTCAGTCTAAGAATTTAAATAATCTAGTCGTTTTAACAGGAGACGTCCATGCCAGCTGGGCGTGTGATTTGAAAACGAACTATGATGATTCAGCTTCAAAAGTGATAGGTGCTGAGTTCGTAGGAACTTCCATTACATCTGGAGGCAATGGTGCGGATAAACGAGCAGATACGGATAAGATTTTAGGGTTGAATCCGCATATCAAATTTTTTAACGATTACCGAGGGTATGTACGGTGTACGGTAACGCCAGAAGAGTGGCGTGCTGACTATCGTGTTGTGCCGTTTGTCACGTCTCCAGGGGCAGCTATTTCAACAAGAGCATCCTTCGTTTATCAAAAAGATCAAAACGGTTTACAGCAAGTCTCCTCAACAAACATAGCTGAAGGCGTGAAGATATCGCGTGAAGTGGAAGAAGACCGAAACCGAGCGCACGGAAAAGCGCATGAGAAGCAAATGGAGAAAAAGTCAGCTGAAGTAGGGCAGTAAACAACAAAAAGAGGATGAATCGAAGGTACACTTTGGACATACACACTATCCGTTAGATGATCCGAGGATCATACATCAAGAAGATTTTACTACGATTGGGACTTCAACAGGTGCCTATCTGTGGCTGGACGCAGGTCGAATTCAGGGTGAAGTTCCTGAGGGAGCGGATGTGCTTAACCAAGCCTTAATCGTTGAAGTGTATGAGAATAAAGTGTTAATTAAACGCCGCGATATTCATAACAATGATTGGACAGGGGAACCGTTTGAAATAAATTTACCTGCTAATAAGAACAATTTTAAATATACAGACGCTAGAAAAGATAAAAAGCCACCATTCTTTACGAAAGACGCCATGCTTTCCATTGCAAACGATATGACGACAGCTACTAGTCTTGCAATCATGTTCACACAAGCAAAAGATAATTTGCTCGTTCATGATTATAAGGTAATCGTTACAAATACGGAGACAAAAAAAGTTACGAAAGAATATTTAGGTTTTTCGGAGTTTTATAAAGATCCTGTTCCTAATCCCCTCATTCTTAATCTTGAAGGATTAGCACCATCTACAACTTATGATATAGAAGTGTTTGCACTCGATGCATTTGGGAATATCAGCACGAATTCAATCAAGGCTATAGGCAGAACAAAGAAAGGTGAGCCAATAACTAAGGTTGAGTAAGTAAAATTGTACTTTTGGGAATTGGACAGATTAATTGTTCAATCGGACAGATAAACGCTCGAATTGGACAGATAAATCGTTCAATCGGACAGATAAACGCTCGAATTGGACAGATAAATCGTTCAATTGGACAGATAAACACTAAAATTGGACAGATTCGTTATGCAATCGGACAGATCAACATTTGTAGCGTACAAATTCAATTCCTTAAACTAAAGAAAGCTGACTTCATGAGGTCAAAACAGCAGTAACACGCTATTTTTCGGCCTCAGAAGTCAGCTTTTCGTCTATTTCTTATCTTTCATCGCTGCTTTTAATGCGTCAGCCAAACTATTTCCAAAGCCTTCGTCCTCTTTGTTGTTTGCACTGTATTTTTTGAGGAGCTGGCGTTCTTCGCGCTTCGTAACTTTCTTTTTCTTATCGTCTGCTTTTTCCACCACATTACATGGCTTGCATTGGAAGTATGTGCCGGCCTTTCCGTTGTGAAGCTCCATTTTCTTATGGCATTGCGGACAGCGTCGGTTCGATAGCTTCGGATCTTTACGGCGACGGTATGAACACTCGCGATCCGAGCAGACAAGCACTTTGCCGTCACGGCCTTTTACTTCTTTTAAAAGCTTTCCGCACTCTGGACACTTAGAACCAGTAAGATTGTGAGCTCGGTATTCCTGCGAGCTACTTTTGATTTCCATTACAAGCTGTTTCGTTTGTTTACGGATGTTCTCTAGAAACTCTTTCGCATTTCCTTTTCCACGGGCAATGGCTTCAAGGTCTTGCTCCCATTTAGCAGTCAGTTCAGGTGACTTCAGCTCATCATTCACAAGATCGATCAACTGTTTCCCTTTTGGAGTAGGATGCAGCTTATTGTTTTTACGATCAAGCACTTCAGATCCTAGAAGTCTTTCAATGATATCAGCTCGCGTTGCAGGTGTACCTAGACTGTATTTTTCCATACGAGACAAAAGGTCAGCCTCAGTAAAACGGGAAGGTGGCTCAGTGAGCTTTTTCTCCGCATTTACATCTTTAATAGAAAGTGTTTGCCCTTCTTTTAGATTAGCAAGTGCACGTGGGCTTTCTTCTTCTTTACTAGACAGCACTTTAAAACCTGGATCAAGCACTAGCGTTTCACGGGCCATAAACGTTTCACCCGCAACGTTTAATGTAGCGGTCAACGTTTCCGATCGATACGCAGGGTAGAAAAGAGCAAGAAATCGGCGTGCGATTAAATCATAAAGTTTACGCTCATCGTTATCGAGATCACCTAAGTGCAATGGTTCATCAGTCGGAATAATCGCATGGTGGTCCGTCACTTTTGAATCGTTAAATACTTTCTTTGCGATCACATTCCCTTTTTGTTTTAACAGGGGCTGCACTTCTTCACGATATCCAGATGACATTCCTTGAAGGCGGTCATACATCGTGTTTTCCATATCTTTTGTTAAGTAGCGGGAATCTGTTCTGGGATACGTAACGAGCTTGTATTGCTCATAAAGCTTTTGAAGAACAGATGATGTTTTCTTAGCAGAGAAGCCGAAACGACGGTTCGCGTCACGCTGAAGTTCAGTAAGATCGTAAGGCATCGGATGCGCCTCTGTTTTTTCTTTCTTTTGAAGTGAAGAAACAGTTGCTTGTTGTCCCTTTACTTTACTAACGATGTCTGTCGCTTTTTCTCTTCAAAAAGACGCTTCTCGCCGTTACGTTCCCAAGACGCTTTTAACATACCGATCGTCGCATCAATCGTCCAAAAGTCTTTTGGCTGAAACGAGTTGATCTCTTGCTCACGTTCTAAGATCATGGCAAGTGTCGGTGTCTGTACACGGCCAGCAGAAAGCGGATCATTGTATTTCGTTGTTAGTGCACGAGTCACGTTTAATCCGATCAGCCAGTCTGCTTCAGAGCGGCAAACGGCAGATTGATAAAGGTTGTCGTATTGTTTAGCGGGTTTGAGCTGGTTGAATCCATCACGAATCGCTTTATCCGTTTGAGATGAAATCCATAAACGCTTCACAGGCTTTTGCCATCTCACTTTTTCCATGATCCAGCGCGCAACGAGTTCACCTTCACGTCCAGCATCAGTCGCAATAACAAGTTCACTTATATCTTTGCGCTTAGCGAGCTGTTCGATCGCACGAAACTGATGACTGACTTGGCGAATCACTTTTAATCCCATATGTTTTGGAATGATGGGGAGATCTTCTAAGCGCCATTGTTTGTATTGCTTGTCATAGTCCTCAGGCATTTTTAATTCAACTAAGTGACCGAGTGCCCAAGTAACGATGTGCTTCTGTCCTTCAATATAGCTTTTATTTTGTTGCTTGCAGCCTAGAACACGGGCAAGATCGCGCGCCACACTCGGCTTTTCAGCAAGGATTAATTGTTTCATAACGTACCCCTTTCAAACTTCTACTGTAGTCATTATAACAGAGTGTAAAAATAAGAAAAAAATGAAGATTTATTTCTCCTTCGCTGTTTCTAAATGCTGTATACTGAATAGTGAGTCTATTTTACTTTGTTAAGTATTTTTGATGAACATAGAGGTACAGTTTCGGTGTGACTGAGAGGGGAAAGGGATCATGTGGAGAAACCGGAATTTTTTAATTTTGATGTTTGGTCTTGCTGTATCGAGTACGGGGCTTTGGGTAGGAATCATTGGAAATCTTGAATTTTTGCAGATGAATGTAGAGTCATCCTTTCTGCAGGCACTTATTATTTTAGCGGGTTTTCTTGTAGGAATATTTTTGGCACCGATGGCGGGACGAATTATTGATCGAAGCAACAAGAAAAAGATATTAATATATGCAGGATTTGCTCGCTGCGCAGCGGTCTTTTTTATGTATCTAGCGATTGCCTATAACAATGTATGGTGGATGGTAATTTATACATTAGTCATCGGAATTTCAGGAACGTTTTCACAGCCGGCCATGCAGACCATGCTGCCGTTAATTGTAAAAAAGGAAGAATTACTTGATGCGAACGGCGTTAACATGAACATATTTACAGCTTCTCGAATTGTAGGAACAGCACTCGGCGGTGTGATGCTTGTCGGCATGTCGCTATTTTCTTTGTATACGGTAACGCTTGTTTCATACGTCATCCTCCTTATTTCTACGTTCTTCTTAGATGTAGAAGAGAAGCCGAAAGAAGTAGATAAGTCAGGCAGGAAAGAAAACTTCTTTAGAACGCTTGCTGAGCTGTATCCAATGGTTAAAAAACAGCCGAAAGTGGTTTATGGGATTTTCTTGTTGATTCCAGCTTACTTATTTTTATCTGGATTCAACTTGATGGTGATTGAAATCAGTGAGCTTCAAGATAATGCGGGGATCAAAGGAATCCTTTATACAACTGAAGGAGTCTGTGTCTTCATTGGTACGTTTTTATCGAAAAGGTTTTTTAGAGATAATCCGAAATTATCTTACATGTTTGCAATCACGTTCATTATTGCTACCGCACATACCTCTTTATTTTTAGCAGATCATCCGGTTATGTCTGTTCTCTCTTTCGGACTGTTTGGTTTAGCGGCGGGCACATTATTCCCCGTCGTAACGACTATTTTCCAAACGGATGTGCCATCTGATTATCACGGAAGGTTCTTCTCCATTAAAGGGATGGTTGATAACATCATCTTCCAAGTGTTGATGCTGTTAACTGGTTTGTTCTTAGACACGATCGGATTCTTTAACATGGTGATCGGCTTTGGAATCACGTCTTTTGTGATTGCATCCGTCATTCTGTACCAATATTATGGGAAGCAGCCGGCAAAGAGGGTTACTGTTACGAAATAATGCATATCAAGAGGCAGTCTTAAGGCTGTCTTTTTTTATATCTTTACCTAGATCATTCTCCGACCATAACAGCAAGATTGAGGACGATTTCTAGGATTTAGCTTGATAAAATAAAGAAAAGATGATGGATGGAGGGATGAACAGTGAGTAACGTACATATGTCATTTGACGAAATGTGGGATAAGATCATGGAATGCGACCGGTCTTATGACGGGTTGTTTTATACGGCCGTTAAGACAACGAAGATATTCTGCCGTCCTTCCTGTCGATCGCGAAAGCCAAAAAAGAAGAATGTCGTTTTTTATGATACGATCACGCAATGTGAAGAAGCGGGGTACCGTGCATGTAAGAGGTGCCAGCCTGAGGTCGAACATTGTCCGCAGATTGATGTAATAAGAAAAGCAACGAGTTATTTAGTGAACAACCATCAAAAGCGCATACTTTTGCAGGATATAGCGGATCACGTAGGAGTGAGCTCCTTTTATTTAGAACGGCTGTTTAAAGAGGAAATGAACGAAACGCCTCGTGAATATGTAGAAAAGGTTCGTATAGATAAAGCGGCTTTCCTGCTAGTGAATACAACAAAAACAAACCTTGAAATTTGTTACGAAGCTGGCTTTCAAAGTCCTTCAAATTTTTATAAAACGTTTCGTCAGCTCAAAAACTGTTCACCAAGTGACTATCGGAAATCTAGAACATTAAAGGAGGCTGGTCATGCGGTGGACTGATTGCGGTGAGTGTTTAGAAATAGACTTACCCAAAGAGTTCAGCTTTCATGAATGTCTTACATTCCTCGGAAGGTCACAGCTAGAAGTGCTGCATGACATTCAAGATGATACCCTTTATAAACTATTAAAAGTCGATGATGAGATGGTTCTACTGAAGATAATTTGCAGAGATCAAAAGTTAATCGTGAAGTTTCCAGATGAAAAAACAGAACAAAAGGAAACAGTGGTTGAGTTTATTACGGAATGGTTTGACCTGAATCGAGATCTTTCAATTTTTTATTGCGTTGCTTCCCAAGACCACATCCTTCAACGACTTATACATAAGTATTACGGTTTACGGATTATTGGAATTCCCGATTTGTTTGAAGCTTTGACTTGGGCGATCATGGGACAGCAGATCAATTTGAAATTTGCTTATACGCTAAAACAGCGGCTTGTTGAGAACTTTGGTGAGAAGCTTAACTATGATGGCAAGTTGTTTTGGTTATACCCAACGCCTGAAAGAATTGCACGTCTTGAAACTCATCAGTTAAGAAAACTTCAATTTACGACGAGAAAAGCAGAGTACGTGATTGAGGTTGCTAAAGAGATGTGTGCTGGCCGTTTATCAAAGAATGCTTTGAAGAAGTCTGCGGATCCTGTTCAACAGCTGATTTCCATACGTGGAATCGGAGCTTGGACAGCTGACTATTGTTTAATGAAATGTTTGTTGAAACCCAATGCATTTCCGATAGCTGATGTAGGACTTCACAACGCAGTAATGAAACAGTTGGGACAGGATCGCAAACCAATAATCGATGAATTGAAGGAAATCGCGAAAAATTGGAGTGGCTGGGAAGCGTACGCCACTTTTTATCTTTGGAGGTCTTTGTATGAGTAAGCATTTCATAGTGGACTATGAATCTCCTATTGGTGTTCTAGAGATGGTAAGCAGCAAAGATACTGTTCTCTCTATTATGTTCGTTGATAGAGCGTCAGCGATTGAGCACCAGAGAGAAATACCAGCTGTTCTACAAGATTGCTACACACAACTTCATGAATACTTTTTAGGGAAGCGCCAAACCTTTACTTTTGCCTATGAATCGAAGGGGACTCCTTTTCAACAGTCGGTTTGGAATTCGCTTTTACGGATTCCGTTTGCTGAAACCGCATCATACCGAGATATCGCAAACATGCTTCAAAAAGAAAAAGCGGTCAGGGCAGTGGGAAATGCGAACGGTAAGAACAAATTAAGCATCGTTATTCCATGTCATAGAATCATAGGGACGAGCGGGAAACTGACTGGTTATGCAGGAGGTATATGGAGAAAAGATTGGCTGTTAAATCATGAGAAAACGTTTAAGAGGGTTAATAGTTAAATATGCAGCTATAACTTTTATATTAAAAGAATTAATAAATTAAATTTTACAAATAATTTGATAATTCAATCATATTAAGACTTGAGGATTATTTTTTGTAGAAAAAGAGAAAACGGATACATTTTGATTTACAATAGTAAGAAAAAGTATTAAAATGAGAAAGTTCCAAAAAATAGAAATATATATAGGGGCTATCTCGATGAAAAAGTTTTTTGCTGTAACAGCAGCTGCTCTACTTGCGCTTAGCGTAGGATGCAGCAAGGAAGAAGAGAAACCGAAAGAAGAAGCAAAGCCAGCAGCGGCTACTGAAAAGAAAGAAGATGGAAATGCTGAAAAGATTACACTTCTTAACTTTGAAGGTGAGCTTGTAAATAAGCTTCGCGGTTACCATGCGCCATTTAATGCATATGCTGCAGGTCTTGAAAAAGAAGGCGAAGAGGCACTTGCTCAAGCAGATCTAGATAAATTAAAAGCTGATGCAAAAGCAGCGGGTGAAAAGGCGGTTGCCGAAATTCCATCTGTTGAAGTACCATCAGATCTATCAAAAGAAAACCAAGAAGCTGTAAAAGGTTCTCTTGAAGAATTGAAGAAGTCTTACGAAGCTCGCGTAGCTGGATTAGAAGATGAAGCAAAAGCAGCAGAAGCTGACGAATTATTCACAGCTTTTGAAGAAAAGTTAAACACTGTTCACGAAGCACTAAAATTGAACCCAGGTCAATTTGCTGCTGAACTTCAATAGTATAATGAACTGCTGTCTCTAAAAGAGGCGGCAGTTTTTTTCTAACGTAAATGATTATTATAGGTTAGAAGGTATAGGGGATGTTCGATATTTGTCGAGTTATATCGACTCGCGGATAAATAGCAAAAACTCGCGGGAATAAGTTTGGAATTTCCGGAATTAGTCATGTTAATACCCCACCCAGTATAACTGGATAACGATTTATGAAGGAAAAGTCGTATATTCTCCAACGTTTTCAGCAGTTACTTAAAAAAGTGAAACAAAAAAAGAAGCCGAGGCTTCTTTTTTGTTTGCTTATAGAAATAAACCAGCAATGGCAGCGGATAAAATACTTACTAATGTTGCACCATAGAGGAGTTTTAAACCAAAGCGGGCAACCGTGTTTCCTTGTTCTTCGTGGAGCCCCTTAACTGCACCAGTAATAATACCGATTGAAGAGAAGTTGGCAAACGACACAAGGAATACGGATACGATACCGATTGTTCGATCAGACATATTCTTCGCGTACTTCGCTAAATCCATCATCGCGACAAATTCGTTGGAAACAAGTTTTGTTGCCATGATGGTACCTGCTGAAACGGCTTCTGCCCATGGAATCCCTACAAGGAATGCAACAGGTGCAAACACATATCCAAGCATCGTTTGGAAGGTAATGCCGAAAACCATGTCAAACACGTCGTTGATTAACGCGATTAACGCAACAAATCCAAGAAGCATGGCTCCTACGATCACAGCTACTTTAAAGCCATCCATGATGTACTCACCGAGCATCTCAAAAAATGTTTGCTTTTCTTCTTCTATCTCAATAATGTCATCATCAGAAGTTACTTCATACGGATTTATGATGTTTGCGATAATGAATCCGCCGAACAAGTTAAGCACCAAAGCTGTTACAACGTACTTCGGATCGATCATCGTCATGTATGCCCCTAAGATCGAGGCAGAAACAGTAGACATAGCTGATGTACATAGCGTATATAACCGATGTTTTGGCATATGACCTAGCAGTTTTTTTACAGAGATAAATACTTCGGACTGACCAAAAACCGCAGATGCCACGGCATTATAGGATTCTAGTCTTCCTAAACCATTCACCTTACTTAAGGCAAAACCAACCCATTTGATAATAAACGGCAAAATTCTAAAGTGTTGAGCAATACCGATTAAAACAGAAATAAATACGATTGGAAGCAAAACGTTTAAGAAGAACGGCATCGCTGCTTCATTTGCCAGTCCGCCAAATACGAAATCAATTCCGGCTCCTGCATAGCTTAACAACTTTTCAAACAGTTTAGAAATTCCTTTTATTATTACAAGGCCAATGCCTGTATTTAATAGAAAGTATGTAAGGATTAGCTGCAACCCAAGCATGACTAAGATGGGTCTATATTTTATTTTTTTGCGATCATTGCTGACAAGAAAGGCTAACAAGAAAACCGCAGCCACTCCAGCCAGAAAGATGATGTACTTCATATTCCTTTTCCTCCTAAAATCATTCATGAATTGAACTTTACTATTATTCGTTAGTTTGAAGATTTTCGCAACGATAAAAAATGACTACTTTGTTAGTATTAACCAATTTCAAAAAAATTCGCTCAAAAAAACAAGATATGTGAATTCTATGTCGAAAGTAAATCTGGAAGGAAAAATGAATAAGAGGAGCGGAAAAGTTGAAGCAAGCCCTAATTGTCATTGATGCACAACAAGAATTGATAGATGGTAATGAAAAAGAGAAGGAGGTTTTTAACAAAGAAAGTCTTTTAAATAACATCAATACAGTGATTAAAAAAGCGGAACAAGAAGAGGCATCCATTATTTTTATTAGAGATCTTGATGTTGCAGAGGGAAAAGGAGCTGGATTTGAGGTTCATACTGAGATTTCCGTTCCTGAGAATGCTGAAATTTTTAATAAAAAAGCAACGAACTCTTTTTATGGGACGCCACTTCTAGAATATTTAACAAAGAATGAGATCCGTCATCTAGTCATGATGGGATGTAAAACAGAACATTGCATCGATACTGCAGTAAGGATGGCAACTGTATCAGGTTTTGATGTAACACTAGTTGGAGATGGGCATTCTACAACGGATTCAAAGGTATTGGCCGCGGAACAAATCATAAACCATCACAACAAGATTCTACATGGTCACTATAACGTGGATCACTTCTCGGCAGTAAGAAGCACAAGTGAAGATCTATTTAAACCTATACATGATAACTACCGTTAAGACACATTATTAGGCAAGCAGCGATAGGGTTTGTATAATGGTCGGTGTGAACGCTTTTAAAAATTGAGGAGGCGTATGAATGAGCAATTTAACATTTCAAAACTTTGAATTGTCACGAGGATTTTTTCTAAAACACTTGGAAGCAATGAACGCAGAACTTGCAGATATTCAGCCGGAAGGGTTCAACAACAATATTCGCTGGCATGTTGGTCATGTCCTTACCACAGCTGAGTATTTTATGCTTGGTTTCCCAGAAAAATCTTCAAACTTACCGAAACATTATATTGAGTTATTTAACAGAGGAACTAGCCCGGCTGATTGGAAGGGGAAGTGCCAACATTAGCAGAACTTAAACAGCAGTTGGCAGACCAATTAGTAAGAATAAAAGAAATCCCAGAGGAACGTTTGCAAGAAAAGTTGGAAAAATCATTCTTTGATTTTACAACGTTCGGTGAGCTTGTAAACTTCGCAGTATTCCACGAAACCTATCATTTAGGACAAATGCATGCTATCAAGAGAGTCATTGAGAACCAATCGGTTAAGCAGGTTTAGCTCTACAAAAAGAAAACAGTGAATCCCCATGTGGAGGTTCACTGTTTTTTTTAATAATATTTATGTACTTTTTACACTGAAATATGCTATTATAGGAAAGACGCACTTCTCAATATTTTATGTTTATAATAATCCTTAATTATATTATACGATAAAATGGAAGTGTGTGTCAACTATAAATTTTGTAGTAGGGAGAGATCGGATGACTACTTGGAATCAGGAACAACAAAATGAACAAAAACGAGTAGATAAAGTGATTTATAAACTTTCTGATGCTACGGCCAAACTGCAGGGTCATCTTAGCGGAAAGCTAGAAGATGTTGTGCAGATCAGAAAAAACTTTTGGTCTGACGTGACAGTAAACCTAGATGATGCTGACGATGCTATTGAAACAGCTGCAAGCATCAAGCAGCAATCAGAACTTTTATCCGAAATCGAACGAAGTCACACTTCAGCACAAGCTCGTCTCAAAACATATGAAAAACTAAAGAGGTCCCCATATTTTGGACGCATTGATTTTAAAGAAGCGGATGAGAACGAGACCGAGAACGTATACATCGGGATTGCTTCTTACTATGATGAATCAACAAGCTCTTTTCTTGTTCATGATTGGCGTGCACCGATCTCTAGTTTGTATTATGATCATTCTCTTGGTACCGCGGATTTTCGTGCGCCGGGCGGAATCATCACAGGGGAATTAGAGCTGAAAAGGCAGTTTATTATAAAGAACGGTGAAATTAAAGGCATGTTTGATACAGGAGAAGCGATCGGGGACGAACTTCTTCAGCAAGTACTAGGCAATCAAGCAAATACCCAAATGAAAAGCATTGTCGCTACGATTCAAAAAGAACAAAATGCGATAATCCGAAATACATCCAGTGACTTACTTGTCGTGCAAGGAGCGGCTGGCTGCGGAAAGACTTCAGCGGCACTTCAGCGTGTAGCGTACCTGTTGTATCGGGATCGTGAAACACTGCAATCTCATCATATCGTTTTGTTTTCGCCAAACAACATGTTCAACAGTTATGTAGCAAACGTGCTTCCAGAACTTGGGGAAGAAAACATGGAGCAAACCACTTTCCAGGCTTATATCGATCATCATTTAGCACATGATTTCTCTGTGGAAACACCTTTTGAACAGATGGAGGATCTGCTGTCAGGAAGTAATGAGTCAAGTCGCATAAATGGAATAAAGTTTAAAGCTTCAGTTGATTTTCTAGAAGCAATCCATCGCTATGTAGAAAAATTGAGTACATCAGGCATGCGGTTTTTAGATATTAGATTCCGGGATCGTGTTGTCATTCGTGCAAAACAGATCAGTGAATTCTTTTATTCGCTAGACCAGCGTGAAACCGTTCCTTATAGAATGAAAAAGACGACAGCCTGGATTTTAGAAGAACTGAAGAAAATTGAGCGTCGAGAACGCAAGAAACCTTGGGTAGAAAAAGAGATCCAACTTCTTGATAAAAATGTGTATACAAAGCTTTATGAGAAATTGCAAGAACGAAATCAGTATGGCAAAGATTCGTTCAATGATCTTCAAAGTGAGCAAAAAGTTTTATCAGCATATGTAACTAGGATCGCTTTTAAAACGGTTAGAGAAAAAGTTGAACAATTTGCTTTTCTGGACATTAAGTCACTCTATGCCAAACTGTTTCAGAAAAATAATAAATTGCTAGACAACCTCGATACATGGAACGACATTTGCAATCAAACGCTGTTCAACTTAAAGCAAAATCATCTTGCGAATGAAGATGCCACACCATTTTTATATGTAAAAGAGTTATTGATTGGTTTCCAAAGTAATGCAGCTGTGCGACATGTTTTTATTGATGAAGCACAAGACTTTTCACTGTTTCAATTCGCGTTCATTCAGCGCATTTTTCCAAGAGCGAATCTAACCGTACTGGGAGATTTAAACCAGTCTATTTACGCACATGCTTCGGATGAATCGTTCAGCAGGCTGAAAAAATTATTGGATAAGAAAAAGCCTGAAACAATTACTCTTTCAAGAAGTTACCGTTCGACAAAAGAGATCGTAGAATTTACAAAAAGTCTTTTGAATGATGGAAGCACGATTATTCCATTTAATCGTTCAGGAGAGAAACCATCTGTCGTGGCGGTTGAAGGTGTGAAAAGTCATGTTGATCAGGTTGAAAAGCTCGTTGGCGGTTGGTTGAAAGAAGGGCATGAAACGGTTGCTGTAATCTGTCGATCTGCGAAAGAAAGTAAAAAAGTGTACGAATCGTTAAAGGGAAAAATGGATGTAAGGCTTATGATAGACGAAGATGCTGCCTTCCAAAAAGGAGTGATGGTCATACCTTCCTATTTAGCGAAAGGCATCGAGTTCGATGCGGTAGCTATATTTGATGCATCGGGCTATCAAAATGAACGTGAGCGTAAACTTTTTATACGGTATGTACGCGTGCCATGCATGAGTTGACCGTGTTTTATAGCGGAAAGCCATGTCCTTTTATAGAAGAAGCTTCTGAAAGTTTATATGAAAATGTTCAATAAGTGTGCGATCCGTTGTTCTAATGAACAGCGGATTCTTTTTTGGGGAAAGGGAACACGTTCAAAATTTTTGATTTTCCTCTTTTCGGGTAACGATAAGAAAAAGGAGGGAATTCAATGGCTTTTGACTATGACCTTGATTTTGATAATATCGATTTTCGAAAGCAGCCGGAAAAGTATCGTGTTGGACGCGGGGAACAAGGGGTTCTCTTAGTTGAGCCTTATAAAAGTGAGATCCTTCCTCATTGGCGTTTCAAAACACCGGAAGAAGCTGAAAAGTCTTCTAAGAAAATATATGAACAATTTTTAGAGTATAAGAAAAATAAAGATTTTGTTGGTGCCGATATGGCGCGGAAGTTTCTGCAGATGGGCTATACACGTGCACGGCGTTATACGAACTACAAAGGGGAAGGAAATACAAAGAAAACGGCGAGGTGAATAAGCGTAAAATAGACCCTGTAAAAGCAAAGTCAGCCTCTATCTTTGAAGAAAAGTGGAAGTTGGCTCGAACAGATGAAGAATATTTGAAAATGAAAAAAGCCCATCAAAAAGAATTCGGATAAGCATCTCCTTTGTTAGAAGGAGATGCTTTTTCTATTCGCCGCCACCTGTATACCGATTGTCTCCCATCTGATAATTGGTGCTATCCCCAGGCTTAGCACCTGCGTGAGTAGAATTGTGCGGATTATTGTTATTTCTTTTCCGACGCCAGTCTATAAGAAGTGCAAAAAGTAACATGCCTCCGATGAAAACCCAAAACCAAGTCATATTGTTAGCCTCCTTCTTTACATAAAAATATGTTTAACATTCACAAGTATTCAAATTAAAAACAGCAAAGACCCTATTCTTTGTCTAGGTGCCTTTACTGTCTGTTAGCTCTCTCAATTTCAGTTTCAACCTTTAACACTCTTTTATTCAATGCCTGAGAAGTATCATCAAAGTGATGAATGATCTTATCTGTATAATCTCCCATACTTGTGATGATGTTTTTATTCAATGCTTGAGTAGTCTCTTCAAAATGATTAATAATCTTATCTGTATAATCTCCTATACTTGAAATAATGTTGGAATTCATTTTATCAAGTTTGTTCTCAATGCGGTCTTGTCCAGTTTTTAAATCTGGGATGAGTTTGTTCTCAATGCGGTCTTGTCCAGTTTTTAAATCTGGGATGAGTGTGTTCTCAATGCGGTCCTGTCCGGTTTTTAAATCTGGGATGAGTTTGTTCTCAATGCGGTCTTGTCCAGTTTTTAAATCTGGGATGAGTTTGTTCTCAATGCGGTCCTGTCCGGTTTTTAAATCTGGGATGAGTTTGTTCTCAATGCGGTCCTGTCCGGTTTTTAAATCTGGGATGAGTGTGTTCTCAATGCGATCTTGAACTGTCTTTAAATCAACAATCTCTTCACGCATACCACTGACTTCATTAAGGATTTTATTTAAAATATCGTCCACTTTCAGAGCCTCCTCCACTATATTTTAACCATAGTATATCACCTTAAGTAATATTATAAGGGTTCTGATATGTAGAAAAATTATGCAAGGGAACCAATGCTTTTAATAATGGATCTAGCTGTTTTAGACCGAAATGATTGAGGATTTGTCTTTTAATAGACATCCTTACTTATTTTAAACTGTGATTACTTCTTGTCCGGAAACAAACTCTCCAAAAACTAATTTCTCAAGTGGGGCTACATGTACAACGAATTCGTTCAAAAGTTCATTCACCTCGGAATCTCGGTCAAAGTCATCCATTGTCATGCGCGCGTGTTCTTCAGATTGAAAGCGAAGCAGACCGATCCAAAGCTCCTCATCTTCCTCGACATGCAGTTTTTCTGAAATGGAGGAAATGCCATAGTTCTTAGGGGAAGTGGATAACTTAAAGATTTGTTCGGTCACTCCGCCATATTCCTGAAACTTTTTATTGGTTTGAGCAGAAATCTCAAGAAACTTTTCCTTCACTTCTGGTTTCAATTTGTAAAAATACACGAGCAAGTGTGCCATCTTTTAACCCCCTATTTTTGTTAGCCATTTGGCTTTAATTTCTTCTACTACCACCTCTGGTCTGTCCCAGTGCAATAAATGGGTCGTCCTCGGTAATATCCTTACATGACCATGGGTTTTTTGTTTGAACACGTTAGCGGTTTGTAGTCTAATTTCAGATAAACGCTCAGGCAGTGTGGCGACCAGCAGCGTGATATCTTTTGGAAGAAGGTGGTATATATCTTCTGTTTCATGCAGATGCATGCCACGAATGATGTGCCGAGCAGTTTCACCTTTTGCGTGCCAGCAAACTTTGCCGTCCCGTTCTACACCTAAGTCTTTTACAGCAATTTCTTTTAAAGGGCTCCACGTTAAATAATTTTCTTTTTCTGCTTGATAAAAGGCATTCCAAGAATCAAAAACATATTCATCAAAATCTTTTTCATAATGATCCATTTCTTCTTCTAGTGATGAAGACCAAACTCGCTTTGTTTGATAGCCGCCGTCGATTAGAATAGTATCGATCACTTGGTCCGGATACTTTGTCAAGTAATGAAGAGATAAGAAACTTCCCCAAGAATGCGTCAGAAAATAGAATTCGCTTACATTTAACTGCTGCAGCAAACCATGAACCCATTCTACAAGTCTAGGCATCTCATAATCTTCAGCGGAATCTAATTTGTCCGATTTTCCGTGTCCAGGAGCGTCAAACGCTATCAGCCTAAAATCATTTTTCAGCACATCAGCTACTTCCAAAAAGCTGAAGCTTGTACTGCCTAAGCCGTGTAAACAAAGGATGGTTGATTGGTTATCTTCACCCCATTCGGTTATGTGTACCACTTTATTTTTATATGTATGAAAATATCGTTTCATTGTTCAATTCACTCCTAAGTTCTGGTTAAATCGCTTTCCTTCACTAAGTTAAGTTTTGTGTTCTTCAATTTTATCATATTATTTTAAAATCGTTTGAATAGTTTGAAAGAATAGAACTATCGTAACCCATAAAATGGTAATATAGTTATATGAACTTTAGTTGAGGGGGATACAGTATGCAGGCAACTCAATATATAAAAAGAAGTTCGTTTCTTCTGCTCGCCGTCATTCCGGTTTCATTGATTGGCTATTTTTTTGCAGTGGATTACGAAAACCTGTTCTTTCTATATGAATGGACGCTGATGGCCGTTATTCTTGGAGCGGGAGTCTTGGCTTTAACGGGTGCTCTCAAAACAACGGGTAAGGAAAAGTGGATTCTATTTTCTATTCTCATGTTTTGCGTACAGTTTGCTGTATTAGGATTGATTTTAGGAGCATTTTCAGTGTATCCCATGTTTTATGTTTATTATGGTGCAACAGCAATCTCGTTTGGAATACTGATCTACACGATTTCTCGAGTGGACCGATATCGCTTTATTCCAGTTTTGTTGCTGGTTGTTTCCGTACTTTTTACGTTTTACGTGAATTTTCTTCAAATGTTATGGGGCAAAGATTTATCTTAAGAAGGTGGGGAAGTGAATGCGATTTGGATTTATAAAATTGCTGTTGATCTTCGTGTTATTAACAGGTTGCAGCGCGATGAATCACTCTTCAAATGTTGAAATAACTTCTGAAATGAACGAGGCAATTTCAGACTACATTATTCATTCTTATGAGAAAGTTTATCCAAAGACTGATGAACAGTTTGAAGTCCACAAAATTTATGGAGCAAAGAAAACAGGGGACGTAACAACCGTCTATTTGTATTCGTTATATAATGGTTTTAATGAGGAAACAAAAACAGAAGGGCAGTCTGGACATTCCGTTCCTGCTGTCATCAAGCTAAAGAATGAGAATGGAAAATATGTCGTTTCCTATTACAAAGAACCTAGTGATGGAGACGACTTTAAGAACACGTTATATAAAATTTTTCCACGAAAGTATGCAGCGCAAGCGTTAAATGATACGAAGGATTCGGCAGACCTTCAAGAAGAATTGGAGCGAGAAGCAGAAGCGTGGCTAAGAAATTAACACTGTTTATGTTCACAAAACGTCCAAAGGAAAAGTGATTGTAATCACATATTCCCTTTTGTATTTTCTTTACGATAAAGTTGTAAAAAGAACTCAAGGGGAATTGACATGTTACAAGCAAGAACAATTGAAATCATTAAGTCAACTGTACCTGTTTTGAAAGTACACGGAGAAGCGATTACTTCCCGTTTTTATGAAATGCTATTTGAGAAGCATCCTGAACTGTTAAATATCTTTAACCATGCCAACCAGAAAAAAGGCCGACAGCAAGCAGCGCTGGCTAACACTGTCTATGCCGCTGCAGCAAACATCGATAAGCTTGAAACGATTATTCCAGTTGTTAAGCAGATCGCACACAAGCATAGAAGTTTAGGTGTGAAGCCGGAACATTATCCTATCGTGGGTGAAAACTTATTGCTCGCGATCAAAGACGTCCTTGGTGACGCGGCAACGGACGATATCATTAACGCTTGGGCCGAAGCATACGGTGTCATTGCAGATGCCTTTATTGGGGTCGAGCGTAACATGTATGAGGAAGCCGGATGGGAAGGTTTCAGACCATTTGAAGTCGTTAGAAAAGTAGAAGAGAGCACTGTCATTACGTCCTTCTATTTAAAACCTCAAGATGGAGGTCAGATTACGAACTTCCAACCCGGTCAGTATGTGAGTGTCAGAATGGATATTCCAGGTGAAAAGAACACACATATTCGTCAGTACAGCCTTTCCGATGCACCAGGAAAGGAGCATTACCGTATCTCTGTTAAAAAAGAAACAGGTATAAATACAACTGACGGAATCGTGTCTGTCTATCTGCACGAAGGAATTAAAGAAAGAGATGTTCTTTTCTTAAGTGCACCAGCAGGTGACTTTTACTTAGATACGAATAGTGAAAAACCTGTCGTCCTAATCAGTGGAGGTGTTGGTTTAACACCAATGGTAAGCATGCTGAAAACGGCAGCTGAAAAACAACCAGAACGTGCAGTTACCTTTATCCATGCAAGCATTAACGGACAAACACATGCTTTAAAAGAAGAAGTTTTGGAATTAGCAGCTGATTCTAACAACATCACGACCCATTTTGTGTATGAGAAGCCACTGGATGAGGACTTTGGTTATACGAAAACAGGTTATGTGGATCAAGCGTGGCTGAAAGAAGTATTGCCTTTGCAAGATGATGCAGAATACTACTTCTGTGGACCAGTTCCTTTTATGAAAGTCATTAACTTAGCTTTACAGAAGTTGAGCGTAACGAAAGAAAATATCCATTTTGAATTCTTTGGTCCTGCAAGTGATCTGGAAAAAGAGAGAGTAAGAGCTTAATAAGAGGAAACACCTTCCTAGATGTGTGGAAGGTGTTTTTATGTTGGCCATTTATAGTGAAATGTTCGTAACATGGATTTCCGGTTGATCAGAAGTAAGGTTAAAAGGATAGCGAGGCTGAATGAAGTGATCCAAGCACCTAGGTAGATGCCGCCAAGTGTAAAGGCTCTCGAAATCTTAACAGAAAAGAAAATCCAGCCAACAATACCAACGGCTCCCACACATAAATTGATCATTAAACTAACAAAAAAGTGAGGAAGAACCATTCCGGTATGTGTTACTGTAAACTCTGCGTATTTATAGCTGATCGGTAACCCGAGCAAAAGGAAAAGTGTGTAAAGGATCACATTGAAATCTGCTTCACTCAAAACGTTCACTCCTTGTTGCAGTCTTTTCTCTATATTCCTCTATTCCACGAAAAGCAGAAACATTCCTTTGTTATTATTTTTGGCTATTTGTTTTCAATGTTGCCCTTGGGAAGTGGTTGATTTCCGTTCCAGGTGCTCGCAGGAGTCTCGCACCTTCACTCCATTCAACTTTCATAGAAAATAATAAAAATAAGGTTTGAAAGCAACGATCTTTAGAAGAGTCTCTATTGAACAAAATGTAACTTATTGGTTATTTTTTCGTCAAACTAGTAAAGGGGTGCGAAATATGACAAAAATTAACTTTCTATTTTTAAGTCTAGTTGTTCTGTTAACAGCTTGTTTGTCAGCTGAAGCAGAAAAGGAACCGATTGACGGAAAAGCGTCTTACGCAGTTTATGAAAGAGTGCAATCCTTAATAGGTACAGAGCCCATTGGATTTGATACTGAGGATACGAATGTCGAGTGGGAAGATTATGATCAGATTCAAGCACTGGCAGATCCTTGGTTAAAAACACTAAAACCTACACATCAGATGAGTCGATTTACGGAAAAGCATTATTTTGATTTGTATTACACTAATCCTTATGAAACAAATGAAAACATTCATTTGTTTATTCCGAACACAAATGGTAACAAAGAAGAGATACATCGCAATATCATTTTAAAGGGTACTGACAACGGAAGGACCGTATATTATGTTTTTGAAGGTGGAAAAGAAGAGACTGCAGCTTTGAGAGGTTGGATGAAAGAGAATTTACCTAAATAGTTCTTTTCGAGTTTGCTGACAACGAGAAGTACTTGATTGGACCTATAGCTATAAATAAACATATTCAAACGGTGCTTGTATCAAGGATAATTCCAAATGGAGTCATCCTTTTTTTCATTTTTTTAGTACTTTGGAGATGTACATAAGGGAGAGATGTACGTTTTAGATGAACATCTCACATTTATAGAGGGCATCTTGCCTTAATTTCACGGTAACTCGTGAAAATTTCACGTATAAATCAAATATATTCACACATAAAATTTTTTATCGATTTTTCGACAAACTCCAGCAATCAACGGTACAAAAAAAGACTCGCACAGGCCAACTTTCACCTTCGCGAGTCTTCTTTAAAACTTTTATCCGTCAGTCCCAGTCTTCATAATCTTTTCAAACTGCTCTTGAGATAACTTTTTCACCTGTACAGGTGCTTTGCCTTTCCGAATACGACGAGTTTTCTTCGTATAAGCGCCTTGTTCGAGGTATTGGCGTTTCATCGCTTCAACCATAAAGTTCAGTGCTAGAATTGTGACAGCAAATCCAGCAAGTGGAGCGAAAACAATCCAACGGTCACCACGGATTTGGTAGTAGTTCGCACCAATCATACTCGACCACTCGTTGATCATGGCTACAGGTACGGTATTGTTTTCTAATGGATCAAGTGTAATAAAGTCTGTTCCGCCAATAAATACTTGTAAAATGCCAAGATGGGCGCCAAGTAAAAGAGTGGCGATCAGCTGCTGACTGTACAATATTCCTAAACGCGGCCTTAAGTAAGGCAGCACGTGTTTACGAAGTGTGTGGAACCTGCCGCCTCCTAGAACTTTTACTGACTTGATAAACTCATTTTCTAAAAACTTAGAAGTTTCGCTTGCCACTGTAACCATAACGGGTGGAACAGCGATAATAACTAGTAGTATGATAGCAAATGTCGTCTGTGCTTCGCGTGTTACTGCCCATGTGAAAATCTGAAGTACAGGAAACAAAAGCAAGTAGGCAATAATGGTAGCAGGCGCATAATAAAACGATTCAAAGATTTTACTAAGCGACCGTAGAATGAACTTTGGCATCTGACTAATCAGAAGTCCTAAGATGGTTCCAAAAAATAATCGGGCAAATGCAATGAAAAATGCAACGCCGAGCGTGTATTTAGCACCGTCCAGCACTTTATGCAGAATACTAACGCCAAACCGATCCGTTCCAAATGGCATTTCTTTATGAGGCGCAATAGGTGCACCATCGATGGCATTTTTATTTTCGTCATACCGAATCTGCATTACAGGCTGCTTATCATTAGGCACATAATGAGAGTAAATAATACTTCCAACAAAAAGAGAAATAATGATTAGAAAACCAGTCAAAAAGAGGGGCTTTTCCAAACGGACATCTTACGCCACCTCCTCTTCTGTACGTCCTAATTTGCGTTCAAGAACGTAAGCTGTGCCGGTAAATAATAAATAGAACGGCACAAACATTAACAAAATACTTACCGTGATGACCTCTGGTGTTGTTGGTCCATAGTCAAGCATGAAATCTGTAATGCCTGGTATCGCCATAATCGTTTCTACCATAAAGAGGGTAGAAATGAGAAGCCAATAAACGGTCTTCGAATAATAGAAAAGGCTAAGCAGTGAATTTCTTAGCATGTGAATATAAAGAACAAGTGCATATCTTAGCCCTTTTGCACGTGCAAACTCAACATATGTCTTTGAATCCTCGTCATCTAGCAAAAATAATAGCGTTCTTGTTAAAAATAAAGTTGGAATAATGGCCAAACATAAAATGGGAATAAAATAGCTGGGATTCTGGTTGCTGTGAACAATCGGGAATAAGAGATGCCCCGTATTTCGGAAGTATAGTATCATACCGTATTGAATCATCACGACAAGAAAGATATCAGGCAGTGACTCTAGAGAAAAGAAGAGAAAACGAACGGCTTTTTGTATTTTGTCAGGTAATATTTTTACGGCTAATGCAAGAATTAATGAGGATGCTATAGCTAACAAAAATGCACCGATGACAAGTCTAAATGAATAATAGAATGGAGTTAGTATGGTAGGAAACAGAAGTTTAATCTGTTGATACTCATAATACTCTACGTTTGAGAATGTGATTAGCCTCATCATTAGCGAACCGATATTTTCTAAATAGGGACTGAAGAATAGTCCAAGATCTTGATTTAAAAATAATGCATTCTGTATCGCCCCAGATTCAAGTAAGCGCGCAACTGCTTCAATGCCTTTTACGTTGCTAAAAAAAGGTAGGGCAGTGCACCAATAAAAAAGACCCCAACAATCGGCAGCAAGAAATAAATCGTCCGCCGGATAACAAGAACAAACATGAAATTTTCCCCTATATCTCTTTATCTCTCTTTTTATCTAATAAAGTTAACTATTCGACGAAAACCATTATTTTCCTTTATGGAAAGTAAAAAACGCTCCCAACAGGAAACGTTTTACTTCAATATGCTTAAATAAGCTTTCCACGGACCTACATCATCTTGATATCGAATAGCTAGTATTCTCGTAATCTGGTTGATGTGAGTCAAATCATGCACAACCCATGTTGAAAGCAATTGTCTTAATGTAACAGACCCGAACTCAGGGTGTAGTCCCGTTTTTTCAAAATCAGAGTCACTTGTAAGAATAGTGTTTAATTGTAATAGACTCTCCTGTCGGCACTGCTTAAACTCTAATAAAAGTTTATCCAATTTCATGTCCATTCCTAAGTGGGAAAACCGGTCAAAAGGAGGGAGGGCTTGAATTTCATTACTTGAAAGAATGCTAGATACACGAGGGATCCAATTGTTTTTCTCACATTCGATCAGATGAGCGACCACTTCAAGCGAATTCCATGATTCGCCGCCTTCGTTGTTAGTTAGCCAGTCATGAGAGAGACCGGATAACAACTGTGTCAAAATGTCCGGTGTCCGTTCCAATATTTCGAGAGCTTCTTTCCGATTAAAATTCATCTTCTAGCACTCCATTCTTTAATGATTATTAACCTATTAAAAATCATTAATTCTTTGAATAACGCTTTTAACGGTATCAATAGACTTCAAGATGTCGTTGTCCACCTCAAGTGCATGATTAACGCCTGTAGGGATTACGTACTCCACATTTTTGTTCTTCATTAAGTGTTCTATTTTCTCTGAATCGTAAAACGGATCTTCGTCTCCAATGATACAAAGTCCTTGTTGTTTACTTGACATCATGGTTTGAAAAACCGTTTCGTCTCTTAAATTAGGTGTTAACCACACAGCTTTCGCGTTTTGAAGAGGAGCGAACTCTAATGAAGTTGGCATAGCTAACGTACCGAATGATTTTCCCAACAGGTAATAAGAGTTGTAGTCCACTGCAGGTAAAACTTCATCTAGAACGGATCTAACATCATGAATTAAGGCAGCTTTAAGCTCCTCGATAGTAAACGCTTCATAATCGTCGGTATAATACAGATAATTAACGTGCAAAACATCATAGCCTCTATTTAAAAAGGCACCAGAGGAAAAATGCAGAAGCGGGTTTCTCATTGTATAACCAATGCCGGGCAGGAAGATGGCCAACCCTTTCGGGGATTCTGTTTTGCTTTGTAATAGATAAGGTACTTTCATTTGTTTGTACCCTAAAACGTGTCCAGATCTTGCTTGCATGAAATAGCCTCCAATTTTTATAATTCTATTATCCTTCTATAAAAACGATTCTTATCCTTTATTTCCCTTAAATTACCCGTAATTTTCCTGTTATTCTCATTTTCCTAATACCTTTATACTGTTTTCTATGAAAACGCATACAACTAATGG
Organism: Fictibacillus sp. EA-CB0309; assembly: GCF_055814265.1. NCBI lineage: Bacteria > Bacillati > Bacillota > Bacilli > Caryophanales > Fictibacillaceae > Fictibacillus > Fictibacillus sp. EA-CB0309. Next base: position 3,215,020 of record NZ_CP169271.1, on the reverse strand, counting down.
CCGAAAATGTTAAAAATGACTTATTTCTTTATGTTGAAAATGATAAAATGTTGGTGAAACGTTTCGATTGACGATTTCCTTAAAAATAGAGAGGAGCAGTACTCCATGAAAACAGCTAAGGTTATAAGCTTTTTACTGATGTTTAGTCTCTTTGCAAACTTGTGCATAACACCTACTGCATCGGCTACTGACTTGGGAACTGACGTTGCTTTTAACGTAGAATTGAAAGCGATTGCAAAGAAAACATATGCGTTCTATCAAGATCACACAGACCCTAAAACGGGAATGACATATGATGAAACGCGATATACAGCAGAGGGTAAGAAAGACGCAACTCACACATCGCCAACGAACATTGGGATGTATATGATGAGTACGATTTCTGCTCAACAGTTAGGCATCATCACAAAAGATGAAGCGGTAAAACGCATCCAAGTAACGTTAAATACATTAGAAAAGCTAGAAAAATGGAATGGCCTTTATTATAACTGGTACAACACAAACGACGGTTCAATCAAAAAAGACTGGGGACAATTCATCTCTCAAGTCGATAACGGATGGCTTTCAGCAGGATTGATCGTAGTTGGACAAGCTTATGACGAGTTAAATCCGCAAACGAGCAAGTTAGTAGAAAACATGAACTACACGACACTATATGATCCTGAAGTAGGTCAATTCCGCGGAGGATATGATGTCGCTAAAGGTAAATTAACCGATCATCATTATGGATTATTTAATACAGAACCTCGAGTTGCTAGTTACATCTCGATTGGAAAAGGCGATGTGCCAAGCGAACACTGGTGGAAGATGTACCGAACAATGCCAAAAGAGTGGGATTGGCAAGGTCAAATTCCTCAAGGTGAAACACATGAATATGATGGAGTGTCTGTTTTTGAAGGTCACTATGAATACAATGGCGTAAAGTTCGTTCCAAGCTGGGGCGGCAGCATGTTTGAAAGCCTTATGCCAGGAATTGTTTTAAAAGAAAAAGATCTAGGTAAGAATGCACTCGGGCTTAACAACAAGCGCCATGTTGAATTGCAGCAAGCATTTGCAAAGGAAAAAGGATATCCAGCATGGGGCTTCTCACCTTCGGCTACTCCTGATGGGTATAGCGAATTTGCAGCAACACCACTTGGAACATCTGGTTATAAAGATGGAGCAACCGTAACGGCGCATGCGTCTTTCTTAGCATTAGATTACGACCCAGAAGCAGTTCGTACAAACATCAAAGCATTAAAAGAGTTAAACACGTACAGCAAGTATGGTTTCTATGATTCTGTAAATGTTGAGACTGGCGAGATCGCAAAAGCGTATCTTGCACTTGATCAGGGGATGATCATGGTATCAATCGCCAACTATTTAAAAGATGGCGTGATCCGTGACTACTTCCACCAAGATCCAATCGGAAAGAAACCAGAAGAATTGCTTGAAAAAGAAGTGTTTTCCATTCAATAAATTATTCAGCACCCAAATCCATCTGGATGAGGGTGTTTTTTAATGTGGTTTTAAGTGCGGATCAGGGGATACGGTTATAAAGTGTTGTCTATCGTTGAACGTGTAAAAATATAAGTACACTTACAGTAACAACATATAAAGAGGGTTCACGCCGCTTATATCGAACTAAAACTACCTCGCATTTTCCGTGATGTTGTCGTTAAAAAGCTGTGGGAAGGACCTCGATATCTTTTATTATCTCAAATATATCGTGACATAGAACGAGTAACAGACTAGTACTTGCCTGCTGAATTTGTAAGGAGTGTTCTGCAGGGTGCGGCAGATGAAACAATCATCAATTTTTCGGATCAATTAAACGAACTATTGCAAAGACCTGTATGGGGGAAGTGAGTGAGGAATCCATACAGGCTGCAGAGGATTGGAACGTGTTTTGCGATTTGTTTTTAAAGCTTATCAAACGATTGCGAGGGAAGACGTGCTTCAAGGAGCATAGTAAAGGCCGCTTTTATTTTATGGGCCGTAGTTCATCATTTATAGTCCTTCAAAAATATTTATAGTCCTTCAAAATCATTTATGGTCCTTCAAAAAGTTTATAGGCCTTCAAATTTTTTTATAGGCTTTTCGACAAAAGTCTACATCTCCATACAAGCACCATTAAAGAGGAGCAGACCTCAAAAGGTCCGCTCCTCTATTTGTTATTTCATCCCTGAAATCGTATAGCCTTCAATAATGTGCTTTTGGAAGATGATAAAGATAATGACGATTGGCACGACCATGAATGTTGAACCGGCCATCTGCAGAGCGAAGTTTCCTCCGTATTGCCCCTTCAATAAGCTTAAGCCAACCGATAACGTGTATAGACTCTCATCGTTCGCGATGATCAGCGGCCATAAGAAGCTGTTCCATCCTGCTATAAAAGTCAATATTCCCTGAACGGCCATGATTGGCTTGGAGATCGGCAAAATCAGTTGCATAAACACGCGGAACTCGCTAGCTCCATCAAGTCTAGCCGCTTCAAGCAGCTCATCTGGGATCGTAGACATAAACTGTCGGAATAGGAAGATGCTGAATGCACCAACTAATCCTGGCAGCACAATCCCGGCCATGGTGTTCGTTAATCCCATCTGGTTCAAGATTAAGTACACAGGTATCATTGTTACTTGTCCAGGAATCATCATAGTTGCCAGTACGAGATAGAAAAGCTTTTCTCTGCCTCTAAACTTGTACTTAGCGAACGCATATCCAGCCATCGCGTTAAAAAATAGGCCGACGAAAGAACAGAGGACAATGATGATCGTATTACGCAAATAAACAGCAAAGTTCATGTTCTCAAACAGATAGATAAAGTTATCCGTTGTAAAGGTTTCAGGCCACAGTGTTGGAGTGAGCTGAAGCACTTCACTTTCAGGTTTAAACGCAGAGAGAATCATCCAGATAAACGGAATGGCCACTAACAGTCCGCCAAGCGTTAAAACGATTCCTGCGATCCACTGCTGAATTCTGTATGCTTTTTTGCATCAGATGCTTTTGTTTTCATGTTCTCACCTCTCATCTTAAATGTCGGTATCTTTCTTTTGCAATCGGAATTGAATCATTGTAATGATGATGATGGTAACAAATAGAACGAACGATCCTGCAGCTGCATAACCGAAGTTGCTTAACTGAAATCCGTTTCTGTAGATAAATAGTGCAACAGAAGTCGTACTATCAAGCGGTCCACCGTTTGTCATAACAAATGGTTCCTCGAAGAACTGAACCCATCCGATCATCGTTGTAATCGATACAAAGAAAATCGCGTAACGAAGAAGTGGAATCGTTATCTTCGTAAGCTGTTTCCAGTTGTTTGCTCCATCGAGCTGAGCTGCTTCATAATACGTTTTCGGTATACCTTGTAATGCAGCTAAGAAAATAATCATGTTCACACCGATTGCACGCCAAACGGCTAATGCGATTAAAGAACCTTTTGCAATCGTTGGATCTTGCAGCCAAGGAATAGCAGGAATACCAACTAAGCCTAACAGATAATTAAACAAACCGAACTGTGGGTTATACAGGTATGTCCATACAACAGCTACTGCAACCACGTTCGTGATTGAAGGCATATAAAAAACGAGACGAAAAGCTTTAAAGATACGTGCTGTACCAAAGTTAATTAAAAGTGCGATACCAAGTGAACAGGCGATAACAAGCGGAACACCAAAAACGACATAAAAGATGGTGTTACCTATCGATTTTAAGAAGATCGGATCTTGAAAGATATTGATATAGTTTTCAATGCCAATAAAGCTAATATTTGAATAGTCTGCCAGTCCTGCTAGATCAATATCAGTAAAACTAATCACCAACGCAAGAACTATGGGGAAAAGAGAGAATAAAGCCAATAAAGCAAGAGCCGGTCCAATGAAGAGGTAAGGAGTTGTTTTTGAATAGCTTTTCATGTTTTTCACATCCTTCATCGTTATCCGTGTTGACAATAAAAAGGTAACGAGCAGGATGAACTGCTCGTTATACCCTCGTCAACCGGACTTATTTCTTTAAAATCTCTTCAGCTTTCTTATCGAAAGCATCCAATTCTTTTTGAACATCTGCTCCGCCACGGTAGATTTTCTCAAAGCTCTTTAAATACGTTTGAGCAATTTCTTCCCATTGCTTAATAACAGGCATTGGCTGTGAAGACTCCATTTGTTCACCGAACGATTTGTAATATTCGTTACCAGTAAGCGACTCATCTTCCCAAGCTTTTTGTGTTGCAGGGAGGGAGTTCGTCATTTCCATCCACTTTAACTGTGTTTCAGGTTTACTCATGTAAGCTGCAAATTTCAATGCTTCTTTTTCATGCTTTGTGTGTTCGAATACAGAAAGGTTAGATCCCCCAAGCGCTGAAAGATTGTTTTCTTTTGCTGGAAGAACTGCCGTACCCCATTTACCTTCTAAGTCAGGTGCTTGGTCGTTAATCAGCTTAATCATCCAAGGACCGCTGATGAACATTGGAAGAATTCCATCTCCACGGAAACCTTGAATGATATCCATTCCTAGTTCTTCCTTAGGAGCAGCTCCGCTTTCATAGAAGCTGTTCAAGTATTCTACTGCTTCAACAAACTTAGGATCGTTAAAGTTCGGTTCGTTATTTGGTCCTAAAAGTTCAGCACCGTTTTGGCGAGCGAACATGAAAGATAGACTTTGTTCTTTCGCGTCAATCGAGATACCATATTTTCCTTTGCCGCGATCAGCCAATTTATCTGCCGCTTCTTTCAGTTCGTCCCAAGTCTTAGGAGCTTCTTTAAAACCTGCTTCTTCAAGCAAATCTGTGCGGTAGTATAGTAAACGTGTGTCAACGTACCAAGGTACACCAACCATTTTGTCTTCAAACTTAGTCGTTTCAACAGAACCTTCAAAGAAATGCTTTGGATCAAGTTCCGGGTAATCTTTTACATGAGGTGTTAAGTCCTTTAAAGCACCAGCTGCTGCGAATTCTGGAATCCAAGTTGTTCCCATTTGAAGTACATCAGGCCCTTTTTTAGAAGCAACTGCTGTTAATAGTTTGTCATGTGCTTGATCCCAAGGAAGGGCTTGTACTTTAACATCAATTTTTGGATTTTCTTTTTCGAATTCTTCTGCGATTTTAGGAAGTGATTTTGCTTCTTCTCCCATACCCCAAACTGTAATCGTTGTCTTGCCGTCTTCGCCAGAACCTGAAGAGCATCCTGCCAGTACCCCAGAAAGGACTAGAGCACCAACCATTGACGTTACCATCGATTTTTTAAACCAACGTTTTTTCATGTGAGTTCCCCCTATGATTTGCTTAATAAGCAATTCCTTTTTTAATATTCCCGAATTTTCTTTGAGATTATTGTTGAAACGTTTCGATAAGCACATTATAATTCAAGTTGTAATCGTTTTCAACACGGAATTGCAAAAAAGTTATAGACTTCCATTATTTGTTGAAAATAAAGGGTTTTACAGGGTGTTCCTTTAATTAAAGGGAAACAAGTGAAATTGACACATTGAAAAATACACCTTATAATCGCCTTGAATTTAATTGAAACGTTTCGATGATAATGATTTCTATTTTAACAAGAAAGTTTTTCTCTTAAGTTTCTTAATATAAAAAGTTGTTGCTTTAGATGCGTTTTGTTCACTAATCTTCATTGCAAGTTGATTGGAGTGGAAGATGCGAGACTCCTGCGGGACAGGTGGGCAGGTGAGACACTTAAAAGTGAAACGTTACGAATGTGGCTCACCGCCTGCCCCGCGGAAAGCGAGCATTTGGAACGGAAATTAACTACTTTCAAGATTCTTTAAATACAGCAAAAAGGAGCGGGTGAAATGAACCATAACAGAATCGCATCATTACTAGAAAACATGACACTCCAAGAAAAGATCTCTCAGCTGATTCAGCTAGCAACACCATTTTATAAAGGAGCCGTTAACGGAGGACAGATTACAGGTCCAATGGCAGAGCTCGGTTTAAAAAAAGAGGATGTAATCAATAGTGGATCTGTTCTAGGAGCATCTGGTGCAGCGGAAGTGAGAAGCATACAAGAAGAGCATTTAAAAGAGAACAGGCTAGGAATTCCTTTATTGATGATGGCTGATATTGTTCATGGATTCAAGACCATCTTCCCGGTTCCTTTAGCGATCGGCTGTTCATGGGATTTAGAAGGTGCAGAAAAAAGTGCAGAAATCGCAGCGAAAGAAGCATCGGTTTCAGGAGTACATGTTACGTTTGCACCCATGGTTGACCTTGTTCGCGACCCGCGCTGGGGAAGAGTGATGGAAAGTACAGGAGAAGACCCGTACTTAAATAGCCAGTTTGGTCGAGCGTTTGTCAGAGGTTTTCAAGGAAAAGACCTTACAAAGGAAACAGATCGTGTGGCAGCTTGTGTAAAACATTTTGCAGCATACGGGGCAGCAGAAGCTGGACGCGACTACAATACGGTTGATATGTCAGAGCGTCAGCTTCGTGAATACTACCTTCCCGCATACAAAGCTGCGCTAGATGAGGGCTGTGAAATGGTGATGACTGCTTTTAATACCGTGGACGGCATACCTGCTACCGGCAACAAAAGATTGATGCGGAACCTTCTTCGAGACGAGATGGACTTTAATGGCGTTTTGATCTCAGATTGGGGTGCTGTAAAAGAACAGATCCCACACGGTATTGCACGAGATGAAAAAGATGCGGCAGAAAACGCCATCAACGCAGGTGTTGATATTGAAATGATGACATCCTGTTACGCTCACCACTTAGAAACGCTTGTCAACGAAGGAAAAGTAGAAGTGAGTACGATCGATGAAGCAGTGGCTCGAATTTTAGAACTTAAAGAAAAGCTAGGTCTTTTTGAAAACCCTTACCGCGGTGCAGATGTAGAGCGCGAAAAAGAAATTGTGCTCTCAGAATCTCATCGAAAAGTGGCATATGACCTGGCCGTGAAATCTAGTGTACTTTTAAAAAATGATGGAATTTTACCTTTAAATAAAGAAGACAAGATCGCGTTGATCGGACCGTTTGCTGAGAGCGGAGACATTTTAGGACCGTGGTCTTGGCTAGGTTCAAAAGAAGAAGCAGTTACGCTGCACACAGGAATGTCTGCCAAACTCCTACCTGGAAATCTAGTGACTGCAAAGGGCAGTAACGTAGAAACTGGCTCAGAGAAACTATTTGATGAAGCACTCTTAAAAGGAAAAGATGCAGATGTGATTGTGCTAGCTCTTGGAGAGGATTCTGACATGAGCGGTGAAGCAGGATGTCGCGCAGATATTCGACTACCTAGCGCCCAGTTAGAGCTTTTATCTAAAGTGAAACAACTCGGAAAACCTGTTGTTGTTGTTCTTTTCAACGGGAGACCGCTCGATCTAACTGGCATCGAAGGACAAGTGGATGCAATTTTAGAAGCATGGTATCCGGGAACAGAAGGCGGAAAGGCTGTAGCTGACTTGCTTTTTGGCGATCAAAATCCTTCTGGCAAACTGACGATGTCGTTTCCTTATACAGTCGGACAAGTGCCTGTTTACTACAACCATTTCAACACGGGACGGCCAAAAGGTGCACCTGACGCGCAGGTCCGTTATGTGTCTCAATATCTAGACATTCCAAATACGCCTCTTTATCCGTTTGGATATGGTCTGTCGTATACAAAATTTGAGTATAGCGACTTGAAACTGTCATCGACTGTGATGACGCCGAATGAACTTATCACTATATCCGTTTCTGTAACAAATAAAGGTGAAGTAACTGGTGATGAAGTGATACAGCTTTATGTACGCGATGTAGTGGGTGAAGTGGTTCGTCCTTTAAAAGAATTAAAAGACTTTAAGAAAGTCAGAATAGCTCCTGGAGAAACAAAGACGGTGGAGTTCACGTTAAATGAAGAACAACTTCGCTATCATCACGCAGACTTATCGTTTGTAAGCGATGAAGGAGAGTTTGAGGTCTTTGTCGGTGGTAACAGCCGTGACGTGCAGAGTGCAGCATTTGAACTTACGATACAGAATTGAGGGGTAAACGATGACAACCATGACAAAAGGGAATTTTGATATCAAAGCTGGTGACTATACATTTACTTTTTAAGCAGTGGTGATATTTTCGAAGCTTCGCATAACGATACGATGATCAATCAATGGATGAGCAACCCCATCGATGGGTCATTAAACAATCTATATTTACGGCTATTTAAAGAGGATGGGATTTCAGTAACGCCTCTTTTAGGTTCAAAATCAGAAAGCACGGTTTCTCATAATGACAACGGAGTGTTTTGGGAAGGAACGTTTCAAGACGTTTCGTATAAAGTTGCGTTTACACTAAGTGAAAGTGGCATTTGGTTTTGGAATGTAGAACTGAACGGGTCGGACGTTAAAGCAGATATCATCTACGGTCAGGACGTCGGTCTCGCACATAGAGGGGCTGTTCGAACGAATGAGGCGTTCATCGCGCAATATGTAGATCATAGAGTCTTTGAAGATGATGCACTAGGGTTTGTAGTATGTTCGCGTCAAAACCAGCCGAACGGAAAAGCTTTTCCTTATCTGCAACAAGGTTCTCTTACAAAAGCTTCAGGGTATGCGACAGATGGATTTCAGTTTTTTGGAACATCTTATAAAGAAACGGATATTCCGGAGGCTCTTTATCAGGAAAATCTACCAAACGACGTGTATCAATATGAGTTCGCATACATTGCTCTTCAATCGGAAGTCGTTGAACTAGATGGAAAACAGCAATTTGTATTTTACGGATGTATGAAAGAAGATCATCCAGAAGCAGTTACATCATTAGAATTCGGCGCTGAAATTGAAGAAGCTTGGAAAAAGTTCAGAAACATACAAACAAGGAAACTACGAAGCTTGAGAAAGTAAAGCATAATGATGCGTTTGATGGAACGTTAAAAACAACAGACCTTTCTTTAGAAGAACTGGAGATTCTGTTCCCAGATCGAATCTTAGAAGAGTACGAAGGGGACACACTTCTCTCTTTCTTCACTCCAACATACGAGCATATCGTACTGAAAGAAAAAGAAAGAATCGTAGAGAGACCGCACGGACACATTCTCGTAACGGGGAACAACGTGAAGTTAAAAGAAGAAACGATTACAACCACATCGTATATGTACGGAATCTTCAATTCACAACTAGTTGTCGGAAACACATCGTTTCATAAGATGCTTACAAACGCTCGTAACGCTCTGAATGTAATGAAAACGTCTGGCCAGCGGATCTATGTTGAGCTCGGTGGGAAGCTGCAGCTATTAACGATGCCTTCGCTTTTTGAGATGGGCTTTAACTACACACGCTGGTTTTATAAAACAGAAGATGAAATGTTTATCATTACTAACTTCACAACAGTTGACACGCCAGAAGTAGAGCTTCAAGTCAGAGCCGTAAGCGGAAAACAATATCGTTTTATCGTAACCAATCAAGTATCGATGAACAACCAAGAATATGAAGTGCCATTTAAAATGGAAAATGAGGATAACGTTCTTACGTTCTTTGCAGATAAATCATCAGACAGCTCAAAAACATACGAAAACTTAAGCTACCGCATGAAAAATCACGGGTGCTGAGATGTTTGTCACAGACGAAACGATTTTTGGCGAAAATATTGATTCTGGTTCAGCCTCGCTTGTTGTTTGTGATTTAGCTCCAACAACGGAATGGACATTAACGGTTCAAGGTCTGATCGACGGAAAAGAACTACCTTTTACAGAAAGAAATGCAGAAACAGAAATTGAGCGTTATCGTGAATTTATTCGTCATACGAACCGTGATTTCCGTTTAACAAAAGACGGAGAAGAAACGCGTGATCTTCAGAAAATGAACGCGTTAGCGCATTGGTACACGCACAACATGCTGATTCACTATTCCGTTCCGCATGGTTTGGAGCAATATGGCGGAGCGGCATGGGGAACTCGTGATGTTTGTCAGGGGCCGGCTGAATATTTCTTAGCAACACAGCATTATGATGCGGTGAAAGACATTCTGCTTACCGTTTATTCTCATCAATACGAAGAGACAGGCAATTGGCCGCAATGGTTTATGTTTGATCAGTATTTTAAGATTCAACAAGAAGAATCACATGGCGACATCATTGTCTGGCCGCTAAAAGCTGTAACTGACTATCTCGCAGCAACAAACGATTTTGACATTTTAAATGAAGAAGTACCATATACAACAAACAGAAATTTTGGTTTTACAGAGAAAAAAGCAACATTGCTAGAGCATATCCAGAAGCAGATCGACTATATGAAAGCAAACTTCTTGCACGATACACACCTTTCTTCTTATGGTGATGGAGACTGGGATGACACGCTGCAGCCAGCTAATCCGCAGCTCAAGAAATTTATGGTGAGCTCTTGGACGGTTGCATTAACGTATCAGGTCATGACACAGTTCTCGGGACTACTAAAAAAGGTGGACGAAGATCAAGCGGCAGATCTAAGCTCTTTAGCTGAGAACATCAAATCTGATTATCAGAAGTACATGCTGAGCACGGATGTAATTCCTGGGTTCGTTTATATGGAGAATGCGGATGAGCCGAAACTGATGCTTCATCCGAGTGACAACACAACAGGTATCAACTACCGTCTGCTTCCAATGACACGAAGTATGATCGCGGAGCTGTTAACACCAGAGCAGGCTGAAGCGCATTTGGATCTGATCATGGATAAGTTTTATTGTCCGGATGGTGTTAGATTGATGGACAAACCTGCTCATTACAGAGGAGGTGTAAGTACGCACTTTAAACGTGCAGAACAGGCATCCAACTTTGGGCGCGAGATTGGCCTTCAATACGTACACGCGCATATTCGTTTTGTTGAAGCGATGGCGAAACTCGGAAAGTCTGAAGAAGTTTGGAGCGGACTTGAGAAGATCAATCCAGTGATGATTCAAGAAAAAGTTCCAAATGCGGAGCGTCGTCAAAGCAATGCATACTTCTCGAGTTCTGACGGTGATTTCAAAACACGCTATGAAGCGCAAGATCGTTTTGGTGAGCTGAAACACGGAAATGCAAAAGTAAAAGGCGGCTGGCGCATCTATTCATCAGGACCTGGAATCTACTTCAATCAGTTGATCTCAAACTGTTTAGGAATTCGTCCTCAAGGTGAACATCTTATCATCGATCCTGTTTTATCAGAAGACATGAACGGATTAGAGATGCAGTATACACTGGATGAAAAACCTGTAACGTTTGTGTTCCATGCTCGTGGTGAAGGTTCAAAGAAACTTCTAGTAAATGGACATGAAGTGGAAGTTGAAGTGTACCAGAACCTTTACCGTGATGGCGGAGTTGTTGTGAACCGTTCTGAACTTGTAAAAAAATTGTCAGCAGATGTGAATACCGTTGAGATTTATTCATAACCATTCGGTATAATAAAGATAACGTTTGCAACAAGAGAGATAGGAGAGAATTTCGTTGGTAAGTATAAAAGACATTGCAAAAAAAGCGGGTGTTTCCATTTCCACGGTCTCCTATGCCTTGAACGGAAGTCCGAAAGTAACAAAGGAAACATCATCGCGTATTTTAGCCATTGCTAAAGAACTGAATTATATTCCGAGTGCTGCTGCTCGTTCATTGAAAAAAGAGAAACAAAAATCATTGGCATTTATTTAACGGATTACAGTGGTGCTTTTTATGGGCAGCTGCTTCAAGGAATGATGGAAACGTTAAGCGAGAACGGTTATGAGCTTATCGTGTGCAGCGGAAAAGAGTCGCACCGTTTTCTTCCTGAACGTATGATCGACGGAGCGATCATATTAGATGCAACATACAAAACAGAAGAACTGTTAAGTCATGCCGAACGCGGTCATAAGCTTGTGGTGATGGACCGAAGAATGGATCATCCGAACATCTCGCAAGTACTGCTCGATAACAAAGCTGGTGCAACGCTTGCCATTGATTATCTGGCGGAAAAAGGTCACCAAAAGATCTATGTCGTGAAAGGACCGGATATTTCGTTTGATGCGATGCAGCGTCTGGAGGCCGTACAAAAAGCGGTTCAACGCTATTCACATATTGAGTACATTGAAATCGACGGTGATTTTAACAAACATTCTGGTGAAGAGGCCGCGAATAAAATTCACCAAGAATTTTCAGAACCTGTAGGCGTGTTCTGCCTGAATGATGAGATGGCGATTGGCATGTATAACTACTTCAGCCGAACGAACTTACGCGTTGGCGAAGACGTTCACATTATCGGCTTCGATAACATTGAGGTGTCTCAATATATCCAGCCGAGACTGGCAACGATTAACTATTCCAAGCATAAATGGGGAGCGCTCGCGTCAGAGCTGCTTCTGAATCTGATCAAAAAGCAAAAAAACGAACACGAACGAATCAACGTAAGCCTGATTGAAGGAGATTCTGTTCGAAAACGTTAAACAAGAAAGAGGAGGCAGTATAGGCTCCTCTTTTTTCTGTAGTTATTCAGCTTGAGATTGTGGTGCTTTTTCTTTTGAGAAGAACCAGCCACCCGCTGCAATCAAGATCAGTACAACATAAAAGGTGATTTTCCATTCAGGTGATTTTGCAAAACCTTCAGAAAGGATAGCTAAGTCTGGATGTGCAAGCGTATAAACAGCTAATTTTACACCTACCCAGCCCACGATAAGAAAGGCTGCAATCTCAAGACCAGGCTTGGAGTGTAGGAGTTTAACAAAAAAGTTAGCAGCAAATCGCATGATGATAAGTCCGATTAACCCTCCAGCGAAGATGACTAGGAACTTTCCGCCATCTAATCCACCGATGTTAGGAAGTCCTGTATCAGGAAGTGCCACTGCCAATGCTACAGCCGCTAATATAGAATCAACCGCAAACGCGATATCGGCTAGCTCGACTTTTAATACTGTAGTCCAGAATCCAGATTTTTTCTTTTCAGATTTTAGTTTTTCCTTAGTTTCATCTGCCTTTTTAACGATAACTTTTCTAAAGATATGGTTAAGCGCGATAAACAGAAGGTACACAGCTCCGATCGCTTGAACTTGCCACACATTGACCAAGAATGAAATGGCAAAGAGCGATGCAAAACGGAAAAGAAAGCACCAACTAAACCGTAAAATAAAGCTTTCTTTCGTTGTTCTTCTGGTAAGTGCTTTACCATGATCGCTAATACGAGTGCATTGTCTGCAGCTAATAAACCTTCTAATGCGATCAACACCAATAAAATCCAACCATACTCTAACAAGATAGATAGATCCATGTTATTTCCTCCTTAATTGTTGATGATTTTTGTTTAGAAAATATAAAAAGACCTTTACCTATAGCAGGCAAAGGTCTACATAAAAAGAGACCTTTACCAACCGAACGGTAAAGGTCTTGCTAACAACAGTAAAGTTGCCAATATAGCCGAGAGCACGAAGCTCCGAAATGACGACCATATTGTAAAAGCTACTCCCTTTAGGAGTTATGAAGTTACTATTATCATATTATGCTGTGCTCCATTTTGTCAATTTTTTTATCAATAATGTGTGTGGAATTAACATGAATTGGTAATTGTAGTATTCTTATATAAATGAGCAGGAAAGAGTGGATGAACCGTTGGATCAACAACAATACATAATCGATTTGATTGAAAAAGATGACTGGATGATGAGTGTTTTACGAGCTGCCAAAACACTAGAACTACCGGACTGGTGGATATGTGCAGGGTTTGTTCGATCAAAGATTTGGGACACGCTGCATGGTTTTGAAGAAAGGACATCATTAGGAGATATTGATGTCGTATATTTTGATCGTAATAACTTACAGAATGAGAATGAAAAAGTTTATGAAGACATGCTTCATAGAGAGATGCCAGGATTACCATGGTCGGTTAAAAATGAAGCAAGAATGCATCTTGTAAATGAAGATTTTGAACCGTATCTTTCAACAGTTGATGCGATCTCTAAGTTTCCTGAAACCGTGACGGCTCTTGGGGTTACACTGGGTGACAAGGATGAAGTGACTTTAGCAGCACCATGTGGACTTGAGGATGTTTTACATATGGAAGTGAGACCAACTGACATGTATACAAAAACAGAGGAAAGAAGAAACAAATATCGAGAACGCGTAAAAAACAAGAATTGGGAAGCAACGTGGCACAAAGTAAAAATTGCAGAATGGTAAAAAGCTTGAGCAAGTGGCTCAAGCTTTTTTTGTTATACCGTACTCTTACTTCTATATCTTCTAGTGCCTGCCGGGTCAGTCGGTTCTTTAGGCTCTTTAGGCTCTCTTCTTTTTCTTGGTTTAAGCAAGGCATAACTCAAACAAAAGCCGATTGAGCAAGTGATTCCGTATCCAAATACAGCAAACGTATTGAGTCCTTCAAACTTTGCCCAATAGAAAATGGTGAAACGATAGATCAGAAGAAAAACAACACTGAGTGCAATATATAAAAGTAAGTGGAATCTGAATTTTAATCTCATTTTATCTTTGGACGATTCAATAATAAATGCAACGGGAAGTGTGCAAAAAAGAAAAAACGGAAGTGCTGTAATAACACCAAAAAATAGTCCGAATAACACACTCTGAGTTCTAAGTTCTAATGGGTTTCCACCTGGAATGGCAAAAAAGAATAATGCTCCACAAAGTACTGCTATTACTGATGAAATGATGACTCTCATATTTATCTCCTTACTGCCTGTTGAAGCTTTTCATTCGCAGCTTCTTCATCTTTGTATTCAAACAATCCTAAGCGGTTTCCCCAAGGATCGGAAAAAGTAGCCCATCTGACAGGGACTTCCTCACGTTCAAAAATCTCAAAGTGTTCAATATTCAAATTTTCGATCAAACGTGTTCGTTCACCATCAAGGTCCACAACACCTAAGCGAATCGGACCATTTCCTTCTGTTGGAGTACCTTCCGCAACTTGCAGCCAGCAGTTAGGTAGCAGCTCCCACTCTGCAAATCCATCATGGGGATTGAAGTCGGGTGCCCGGTTCAGCAGCGTTTCATAAAATCTCTGTCCTTCATTCATATTCGAAACACGAACTTGAACAGTCATTTCATATATCATATGTAATTCTCCTTTACTTAATATTATTGTCTTCTAAAAACGTTCTTAGCGACTCAGAAGTTTCATAACAGACTTTTTTATTTTCAGTACAGATTATTTCTTTTTCAGCATTATAAAGCAGTGTTGCCTCTGTTTGTTCTCTGCTGTATTTCTCAGATTCTTTTGAGGTCTTAAGGAAAAACGAATAATCAGGTTTTAGAGAGTGTGTATCAATCTTTTTCATTTTTCCTAAGCTGTTCGAAAAAGTTCAGGATTCAAAACGGTTACGGTTTCTTTTTCTTAAGATCTTTTATGATCACCTGGTCAATCAACCCAAACTTTGTTCCGAATGTTTGATTGATTTGTACCTCTATATTTGATCGTAAGGGAGATGGATCGGTACAGCCGGTTATTAATAACACAAGTAGCATAAGCAAATATTTATTTTTCAAAAGCTTCATCCTTTAAGTAAGTTTGAACAAGGTATACTATCTGCTTTTTTCGTGTTGTGGAAGCTTTTCACTCAACCTCGCTGCAGCAATGGGCAGCATCCACTTTCGCAACGAATCCGTTGAAAAAGCGTAATGTCTATTATAGCTATTTTTATAGGACTTGGCTAAAATTTTGCGCACATACAGAGTCGTTCTAAATTTTAGAGAAGCCGTATCCTCTGATAAACCGCCATAACATAAGATGAGCAGAGTGCGGGCTAAGTCAGCTATTCTATTTCCTTTTGTAGCGTCAGCCCAGTCGATTATGATAGGACCGTTTTTAGAAAGCAGGATATTGTCTGGATGAAAATCACCGTGACATAATGATTCACCATCTGGCAGCTTTTCTAGGCATTCGTAGATTTTGCGTTTATCGTCGTTATTCAGTTCATTTACCGAAGAGATCTTACTCAATAAAACGTCTCGTTGAGAGGGAAGGGCACTAAGCTTTTTTCATGAACGTTTCCTTGAAGTTTTGCCATTCGTCTCATTTGACGTAATGCATGCCAGGGTTGACTGCTTAATAAACTCGTCATTGTAGAGCCATTTATTCTTTCGTAAATAAGCGCTCTTTTTTCTGCAATTTGTTCACTTTTAAAGACACTTGGTACCGGAAGTCCTGAGTCGCTAATTATTTTACTGACCAAGAATTCATCCTCAATAGCACCATCTGATACGTGGTTATAAAGACTTTGGCCACTTTCTCAGGAGAAAGGGCGACTACCTGGGCTGTACTTCCATCACCAATTATCTGTATATGTTCCACGTCATGTGAACTCCTCTAAGTCAATTTCTATATATGGATAATTTTAGCACATATTCCAAATGGTGAACGTATAAATATTTTGTTTGACTGACTGGTCATAAACAAAGTATACTAGCGTATGTTATGAATGACTGGTTGGTCAGAGGGGTGAGAAGACTGTTGAAAAAGATAAACGAGTTGAAATCATAGAGAAAGCCATTGAGATATTTGCAGAAAAAGGTTTTCATGCAACAACCGTACAAGAAATTGCAACGGCACTTAACATCTCAAAAGGTGGATTTTATACGTATTTTCCATCTAAAGATGAGTTGATCATAGAGATTTTTGATTATTATAGTGAGAAAATGCGTTCTGGCATGCAGCAAGTAAGTGAAAATCTATCCCCCAGAGAACGTATGGAAATGCAGTTGAAAGTGCAGCTTGAAAATCATATGGCACACAAACCGTTTATGCAAATGCATTTTCGTGAGCAAAATGCATCCGTTATAAAAGGCATTCAGCTTTTTATCCGCAAGAATTTTTTGAGATGTCAAAGTGGTATGAGAACCACTTTATACAAATTTATGGCGGGGAGATTAAGCCATATTTAGCAGATATCATCACAATCTGTGAAGGGATGAAGCAGTCTTTTATCCGTGCATTTATGTTCATTGAAGAGCCTGTTGATCTGGAGAATTTTGCTTCTTATCTGATGGAAAGGTTTGACGATGTCATTACGGGGATTCAACAAACGAAAAGAGCTCCCATCATTAATAAAGGAGTCATGGACCGAAAGTTAAAGCCTTGGACAGAAAAAGAAGTCATTGAAGAAGAAGTGAAAGAAATACTTAATAATATGAAGGATTTACTACATCAAGAATCTATCCCCGAAAATTTGAGAAATGATTATATTCAAGTTCTTGATTTCATCGCGCAAGAAATAAAAAAGAGCAGCCGCAAAAGATGCTCATTCAAGGCATGCTCGCCAATTTACGAGGAATTAAACGAATTGAAAAAGAGCGTGAACGAATCGCAAAAGTCTTTAACGTTCAGCTTTTATAAGGAGAGTATATATGGAAACAACACAAAAACCGTTAAACACAAAACTCATATTAGCGGGTCTGATCATCGGGATGTTCTTTAGTGCACTAGAACAAACCATTGTTGGTACTGCGATGCCGACGATTATTGCTGATTTGAACGGATTTTCTATTTTTGCTTGGGTGACGACTGCATACTTGATTACATCTACAACCGTCGTTCCAATCGTAGGGAAACTTTCTGACCTTTACGGACGAAGAAAACTTTATTTACTTGGTAACTTCATTTTTATTTTAGGTTCAGCACTTTGTGGAACGGCAAATACAATGGAAGAACTTATTATTTATCGCGGCCTTCAAGGGATTGGTGGAGGAATGATCATGCCTCTATCACAAACGATCATAGGTGACATTTTTACAGCTGAACAGCGTGCGAAGTGGCAAGGAGTGTTCGGTGCGATCTACGGATTAAGTTCTGTAATTGGTCCTTTTATCGGTGGACTTATGGTTGACCACATCAGCTGGCACTGGATTTTCCTAATCAATGTCCCATTTGGAATTATTTCTACAGCTATGATTGTAATCGGAATGAAGAACGAAACGATCAGAGCAGCAAAAGGAAAAGTGAATATTGATTATTTTGGTATTTTCACTTTAATTCCAGCCGTTGTATTGCTGCTTTTAGGCCTTACGTTTGGCGGAGATAAATTCGAATGGCAATCAACAACAAGCTACCTATTATTTGGCGGATTTATCGTTCTTTTAGCATTGTTTATTTTTATTGAGAAACGAGCAGTTGAACCGATTCTAAATCTTTCACTCTTTAAAAATAGAGTGTTTGCAACGACAAATATTTTAGGATTTTTACTTGGTTTAGGGATGTTTGGTGCGATCATGTTCGTACCGATGTACATGCAAGGAATCTTAGGAGTAAGCCCGACAAAAGCAGGATCAACCATGACGCCGATGATGATCGCGCTCATCACAGCCAGTATTATCGGAGGACGCTTATTGTTAAAACTTACGTTCAGAACGGTACTTACAACAGGTATGGTGATTACGGCCGTTGGATTCTTCCTTATGAGCACAATGGGTGTGGATTCGAATGAGTATACAGCATACGCGTACATGGTTGTTCTAGGATTCGGTATGGGGCTTGTTATGCCAACATTGATGATTGCGGTGCAAAACGAGTTCCCAAAATCTCAACTTGGCGAAGTAACATCAGCATCAACGTTCTTCCGTTCAATCGGAGGTACGATAGGAATTACAATCTTAAACGCAGTGATGAACCACTCACTTACAGATAAAATTAGTGAAGCTGCAAGCAGCGCATCTAATCCAATTCTCGGGAAAGCACTCCAAGAGATCGGGAAAAAGACAGATGCGATGTTCGGGATCTTAATCAACCCAGATCTACTGCCATTACCGGCTGAAGTGAAGACACCTGTGATTGAAACGATCAAAGACGTGTGGTCAACATCTTTCTCAAGCGTGTTCTTAACAGGGCTGATCTTTATCGCAATTGGAATTATTGTGGCGCTATCGGTAGGGAAGAGCCGCATTGTAAAAGAAAAGCCGGTTGATTCTGAAGAGCAAGGCAATCAGGATGAGCAACTATCGTCTAATAAGTTAGCAACTGAATAAAATGAAAAAGAGCTGATCGCGTTGATCAGCTCTTTTTTGTCCGTGATTAGCTTAATGGACGAGCATTTTCCACCATATTTATACGTTACGCTGTTTATTCACCATCATATCTAACAGCACAGAATCGGTGGTACTCGAAGTTTCATGCCCCAGTCGGCAGAAGTTTTCAATCGTCTGTTCCACATCTTCTTCAATAAATCCGTTCGTGGATGGTATACATAATCCGTTTGACGCAAGAATTGCTGATTGTACGGCAGCACTCGAACACGTCGCCACCTTCATAGCGCAACCAGCTTTCGCTCCGTCACACACCATTCCGCTCACGTTGCCTAACGTGTTTTGTATCGCGGCTTTCATTTTATCTAAATCGTCATCAAGCAAGTAAGTGATAGCAGCCGATGCACTTGCACCCGCAACGGTCACACCGCAAAGCGCGGACAATCGTCCGAATTTTGACTTCATGTAAATCGATAGAAGATGACTTAACGTCACCGCGCGCAACATTTTTTCCTCTGTCGCACCTAATTTTTCAGCGGCTGCCACGACGGGCATCGTAACGGCAATCCCTTGATTTCCACTGCCGGAGTTCGCCATTACAGGCATAGTAGAACCGGCCATTCTCGCATCAGAACCAGCAGCTGATAGCGCCATGCTATAAGTGGCAAGATCGTCGGAGAGAATACCCTTCTTTGTTTGGTCGTACAGTGTTTTTCCAACTTTTAATCCATAGTCATTGGAGAGGCCTTCTTCACAGATTGCAGAGTTCAACTCCACACTTCTTTTAACAAGATCCAGTCGGTGCAGAGGAACGTCAGTAATAAAGGAATAAAGATCTTCAATGGATAGCTCCGGAAAAGGATCTTTTGCTGGTGATGAAGATGGACTTTGTTTAGATTCATCAACCAATACCTTCTCGTTATGAGAAATGTAGCTTACATTCGTATGATCGCCTGATATGATTACAACAGCTTGATCGGACTGTGACTTCAGTTCAACTTCTATATATAATTTTTCAGTTCCTGTAGCTGTTGAAACTGACACTATACCGCCCTGAACGAGCGCTATAGCAAGATCTTCGTCTTTCTTCATCACGCCTTCAAGCACTTGAAGTTTTTTAGCAGGATCACCGGCAATCACACCGAGAGCGGCTGTGAAATCAATGCCTGTATGATTCATGCCGGGAATCCCAACAGATAAAGCATTCTTGATGACATTTCCGCTCGCTTTAACTGAGATCCCAGTTACTTCACCACCAACGTATTGTTTAGCTGTTGCTGAAGCAAGTGCGATCGCAACTGGCTCTGTACATCCGAGCGCCACAACGAGTTCTTTTTCTAAAAGGTCGTATATCTTTTTCCGTTATCATGATTTTCAACCCCATCCCCAGTATTCTCTTTCTTAAGAATAACGGTTCGTTCGTGTGAAAAGAAGAGGAAAGTCTTATCAATTTTCAATTCATCCTATTTTTACTAAAACAGGCCAGGAATGCAGGTATTTAGACGCTAGTTTTACTGAAACATTGCTAAGATAACACCACCCTTTTTCCTAATTCATATTAAGAGTGCTCGTGATGTAAGACAAAAGAACAAGGACAATTCATGAATATGACATGGTTTTGTTTAAAAGTTACTTTGATGTAAAGGTATAGTGGGAGAAAAGGAACTTTTTTGAAAATCTGTACGAAATCACTAGTCATCGACATAAATTAAAATTATTATAAATAAGTATCATCTAACACCTTTGTAGGGAGTTTTAATATGGATTCCAAATTATCAAAATATCAGTTCATGCTTGAAAAAAGATCAAGCAACAAATACATGAATGGAAACAGGCGCAGAACATAATAACAAACCAGGAGCTTCATCAATTTTTGCATACGATCACAGGGACGGCTGGTACGATCTCTCTTCATGAGATATCGAACGCAGCTGCTCAATTGATGAACAAAATAAATGAAGCGGAACAAAAAAGCTGGAGTTCTGATGAAGCTGTTCACTTTTTAAGTCCTGTTACGAAGTTGTTTGCTCCGAGTCAGGTCTTAAACGTACCTGATGAATATACTCCGCTTACAGAACAAAATAAGCCTCTTCTTTTAATTGTTGATCAAGACATTCCCTATCTGATTCATAGTAAAGAAAAATTAGAGAACAACGGCTGGGCGGTTGTCGTTTCACCGACGATTGAAAAAGCACTGTCGATGTTTTATGACTTACATCCCGATTGTATGATTGTGAGTAATTCTACTGAGTTCGGTGGTGATGAACTGATCAGACAAGTGAGAGAAACGCTTGCTCATGAGTTAATACCAGTGGTCGTCACCAGCTCGTCTGACGATAAACCTCAACGTATCGAAGCTTATAAACTTGGTGCTGACGATTTTATGGAAAAGACATTAGAATGGGATGAGTTCGCTGCAAGAATAGAACGGCAGTTGAAAAGAAGTAAAAGCGTAAAAGAGTCTCTTATGAAAGATGAGCTGACGAAAGTTTATAATCGGAAATTTCTAAATGATGTTTATCAAAGAATCTCTTCTGAACATACGAGGCACAAAGAAAGCTTTTCGCTCATCATGATCGATATCGATTTTTTTAAGAAAATCAATGATACATATGGTCATACTGCGGGTGATCACGTGTTGGTGAAATTTGCAGATTTTGTACAGTCAAACCTTCGAGGGCAGGATGTGGTTGTTAGATACGGTGGAGAGGAATTTCTTGTCCTTATGCCTTATACAAAACTAAACGAAGCGAAAGAGACGGCTTGTCGATTATTAGAAAAATTGAGTCGGAACGTCTTTACCTATCAAGAACATTCCTTCCTCGTATCGTTTTCGGCAGGTGTTTATGAGGTCAGCAGCCCCATTTCTTTATCGGAAGCGGTAAGAACTGCCGACAACGCTTTATATGCAGCAAAAGAAAGTGGTAGAGGGAGAGTAGAGACGGCGATTGTACAAACTGAGAAAAAACGCCGACTTAAAGTTGCGGTCATCGATGATTCTGAAGTGATTCGTAAAATGCTAGAGAGTTTCTTTAAAGGGCTCGAAGTAGATAAGTATGAACTCGAGGTACATGCATATCAAGATGGTGTTTCATTCTTTGAAGATGAGTGGCATCACACAAACGATGAGTACTTGATCATACTCGATGGCGTTTTGCCTAAGATGGATGGTATTGAGATTCTTACAAAGCTGCGTCAATATCCAGACAGCAGCCGATATACGATTCTAATGCTGACTGCTCGAAAGGCGGAAGGCGATATCGTACGGGCACTTAACCTAGGTGCAGACGATTATTTAACAAAACCTTTCAGTGTCCGTGAACTAGAAGCACGCGTTAAAGTTTTAGTGCAGAGGGTGAAATGATGCTTTCACAAGAGATTTTGCTCTTAGTCTGGATGGCCATCGCTTTATTAAGTACTTTAACCGGTATGTTTTTATATTTAGTGATCAAAAAGGCATTCGAGATTTCTCAAGAAAAAGAGATAAAAACTACATGGAGCAAATCCATCAGACGCTTTATGCCTATTTATATCAGCAACAGAAATCTCGTCACCTTGTGCCAGATTCAAAGATTAAATATATCGCGATTGAACGTCTTTTAACAGAATATTCAACAGTAATTGAAGGAGACGGAAAAGAGCGCATCTCCCAATTAGCAGATGAACTCTTTCACGACCGATATAAAGCTGTCCTTCGACAGAATAAATGGAGCAGCAGAATGAACGTTTTATACAAAATTGATGGATTTAGGATGAGAGCGTTATCGGAAGTGCTGAAACAAATGTTAAGTGATGAAAAGACAACAAAAGAAGAAAAGCTGATTATCTTTCGTTGTTTGTCTAACAATCAAGATGATGCATTATCTGAGCTGTTCCAATCCATATCTGTTCCGTTGTCAGTTTTAGAATACAGAAGCGTCCTAAATCGGATGGACGAAAAGACGTTCATCAGAATTGTCGATGATTATCGGTTGTATCCTGACCGTTTGAAGCTTGCCATCATCGATATGATCGGCATTCAAAAGAAACTAGACTTTGTTCTGTTCTTAGAAAGTCAGTTGAGTGATGAAAGCTTTGAGATCCGTATCCGCTCTATGAAGGCAATCGGAGAGGTTGGGTACTTGTCTGATTCAGAAGTGGTGAAACGCTTCGCTCGGTCTGATCAGTGGGAAGAGCGATTGATGGCAGCGAAAGTAATCGGCAAGACACGTGTTGTAAACGGTCTTGATGTCCTGGATACCCTTATTCGAGATTCGTCTTGGATGGTACGTGCACAAGCCGCAAAAGCTTTTTTAAGTTATACAGATGGACTTGAACGATTATATGATATTCGCTTTACGAGTGACGATCCGTTTGCCCGTGATATGGCTTCTGAATGGATCGAGAGAGGAATAGATGATGGTTACAGTTATTAGTCAGTTATGGCTCGAACTGCTTCGGGTCTTTGGCTGGTTTATTTTGTTTTATATGTCAGGGGTTGTTCTTTTTTATGGTCTGCTTTTGTTCTTGCCGCTTTCCAGTTGAAACGCGAGGAAAAGATCGACTCATTCGAGCGGTATGAAGATTACATGGATGCGAGCTACACGAAACCCGTATCTATTATTGTGCCTGCTTATAACGAAGAACTCGGTATTAAAGGAAGTGTCCGTTCCCTGTTAAGCATTAACTACCCAGAGTTTGAAGTGATCGTTGTAAACGATGGTTCCAAAGATCAAACGGTTGAAACGGTTATTGAACACTTTCAGATGAAAAAGTTAAAAAGTCATTCAGACAAGGCTGGACACGAATTCCATAAAAGGCGTCTATCAATCTGTGATCTATCCGAATCTATGGCTAGTAGATAAGATGAACGGCGGAAAAGCGGATGCACTCAACGCAGGTCTTAATGTCTCGAACTATCCGTATTTTTGTTCGTTGGATGGTGATTCTGTACTTGAACGTGATGCCTTTCTAAAAGTGATGAAACCGATCATCGACTCAGATGAGACGGTGATCGCGTCTGGCGGAAGCATTCGAATTGCAAACGGATGCGATATTCATGAGGGGCAAGTGGAGAGCATCGGTTTGTCAAAAAATCCGATTGTAATCATGCAGGTCATTGAATATTTGCGTGCGTTCTTGATGGGACGCATCGGCCTCAGCCGGTATAACTGGCTTTTGATCATCTCTGGTGCCTTTGGCGTGTTTTCGAAAAAATGGGTGATTGAAGCAGGCGGTTATAAGCGTGATACGGTCGGAGAAGACATGGAGCTTGTCGTTCGTCTTCAGAAGCTGATCAAAGATAAAAAAGAAAATAAAAAGATCGTTTATGTGCCAGATCCAGTCTGTTGGACGGAGGCTCCTGAAGAGCTGAAGTATTTGCACAGACAAAGAAACCGCTGGCATAGAGGATTGTTTGATAGTCTTTGGATTCACAAGGCAATGCTGTTCAACCCTAAATACGGTTCGATCGGGATGGTATCACTTCCTTACTTTTGGCTGATTGAACTCGCTGGCCCTGTTGTAGAACTATGTGGCTACCTGTTTGTCATCCTCTCCTTTTTTCTAGGAGGAATCTATATTGAAATGGCTTTGCTCTTTTTTCTGTTGTCTGTCTTAATCGGTTCACTCTCTTCAATGGGGGCGGTGATTCTAGAAGAGTGGAGTCTGCGGAAATATCCGAAAATCTCGGACATCGTAAAATTGTTTGGCTATTCTCTGACGGAAACGCTTTGGTATCGTCCGTTAACCGTCGTTTGGCGCTGCCAAGGATTGATTCAAGCGATTCGCGGTAAGAAGTCATGGGGAGAAATGAAGCGAAAAGGTATATCCGGGGAATCTCACAATGAACACACATCATAAATCAAGGAAACGTTTCTTTTTGCTTTTCATTTTTCTCATTATCGCACTGATTACTTCTCCGTTTTGGGTGTGGTGGATGAAACAAGAAAAGGAAATGAACGTCGCGATTGTGGATAAAACCGTAAAAAAAGAGACGTATCGTGAGCATAGCGGGTTAGTATGGGCGTTAAACCATATGAAAATTCAAAACAAGAACGGGAAAGCGTACGAAGAGACGAAACATTTTAGCTCCTCAGTACCACAGTTTAATAAGGGGAGATGCCTGAAGTCCTTTATGTGGCGGACAGCTATGGTGTGGAACTTGTCAACGATGAGAATAAACCAAGTGTCGACGGCGGTTTGACAAGTAAAGAAGTCGAGAACATCAGAAGTGCTGTGATGTCAGGGAAAACAGACCTGATCGCCGAATTCAACACATTCGCAAGCCCGACAGGAAAAGAAGCTCGTGAAGGGATCTCGGAGCTGTTAAACGTGGAGTGGTCCGGCTGGATCGGCAGATATTTCTCAGATCTTAACGGCAAAGAAGTTCCGTCATGGGTGAAGAAGAACTACGAAGAACGATATGACAAGTGGACGTTTAAAGATGGCGGCATGCTGTTTGTTCATGAAAAAGGCGAGATGGTTGTTTTAGAAGATCGTGACATGAAGGAAAAAGGGGCAACGTTCTTCTTTACGAAGAATGGAGAAAAAACGTACGGTTTAGATGTTTCTGTTCCTTATCATTATTGGTTTGATATTGTAAAACCATTTTCCGAAGAAGAAGTCATGGCAAAGTACGAACTAAAGTTAAGTGGTTCTGGGAAAGAAAAGCTTAAGAAATACCAGATTCCTACCTTGTTCCCAGCCATCATTCATCATCAGAACGACGCATATCGAGCTACTTATTTCGCTGGTGACTATGCTGATCAAGCCGAACTTCCAGAGTTATATCAAACATGGGGAATCAGTTGGATCAAACAAAAGTTTGCGCTGGATGACGGCCAGGGTAGTACGTTCTATTGGAAAGTGTATTTGCCTTTAATGAAGTCGATCTTACAGAGTGAACAGCATATCGAGAAACAAAAACAAAGAGTACAGGTTGAAGAAGAGAACGGAATCAAGATCAACGCAAGAACAGAAGGAATTATCTTCAAGTTCTGCAGAACGGAAAATGGGAAAACATGCTGATAAAAGGGGTGAACATGGGAATTGCCAAACCGGGAAGTTTTCCAGGTGAGACGGCAATCTCTAAGAGTGAATACTTCCGATGGTTCAAACGGATTGGTGAGATGAACGCGAACACGATCCGGGTATACACAATTCACCCACCAGGCTTCTATGAGGCGTTTTATGAATACAACAAAATTGCTAAAAAGCCATTGTTCCTTTTTCATGGTGTGTGGGTAAATGAGGATCAGTTGAAAGCTAAACAAGATGTTTATGCACTTGAAGTTTCCGATACATTCAAAAAGGAAATCAAGAATGTCGTGGATATTGTTAACGGAAATGCTTCTATCCCTAAAGTACCAGGGCATGCTGGCGGTGATTATAACAAGGACATCTCAAAATATGTTTTAGGATATATCCTTGGTGTGGAATGGGACCCTGAAGTTGTAGTATCAACCAACGAGAAACATCAGGGAAACCCCAGCTTTTCGGGAGATTATTTTACAAGTGCTAACGCTTCTCCATTTGAGAGCTGGCTCGCGTCGATGCTGAATTATACGACGAATTATGAGACGGACACGTATAAATGGCAGCACGCAGTCAGTCATGTGAACTGGGTAACGACAGATACACTGAAGCATCCTGCTGAACCTTTTGAAAAAGAAGATATGGTCTCAGTCGATCCGAACGCGATTAAGCCACAGAAATCTTTCAAATCAGGGTATTTTGCATCGTATCATGTCTATCCGTATTATCCTGATTTCTTAAACTACGAGAAAAAGTATCTGGAGTATGTGGATCATCGCGGAAAGAAAAACAACTACGCAGGGTATTTAAACGACTTAAGGCGCGTACATGAGATCCCAGTCGTCGTTGCGGAATTTGGGGTTCCAAGTTCAAGGGGAATCACGCATGAGAACGCATTTGGATGGAACCAAGGTCACCATTCCGAAAAAGAGCAGGGTAAGATTGACTCGAGGCTGTTTGAAGACATCGTGGAAGAGAAGATGGCGGGCGGAATGGTGTTCACGTGGCAGGATGAATGGTTTAAACGTACGTGGAACACGTTGGACTTCGACAATCCAGACAGACGACCGTTTTGGTCAAACGCTCAAACGAATGAGCAGCAGTTTGGGCTGCTTACCTTTGACCCAGAGTCTCCAATTAAGGTTGACGGTGAGGTTGAGGATTGGGTAAGCATAGCGCCATATCAAAAAAGCTCATCTATGAAAAAAGATTTAAAGTCTTTATATGTAACGAGTGACAACCGATATGTATATATGCGGATTGATTACGACAATACAATAGATTCAGAGAAATTAAATACAACCATTTTAATCGATACGATTTCTGATCAAGGACAGCTGTCCTCACCAAATGGGTCAGTCAAAATGGATGCTGGCGCAGAATTTGCGATCAACCTTGTGAATACGAAGGAATCTAGAATACTCATTGATAGTTATTACGATACTAACTATTACTTATATGGTCATGAGCTAAATATGATTGAACACAAAGATTATGCGAGCAAGAAGAACAACGGAGTCTATCATCACATCACAATGGCTTTAAACAAAGAGCTTACGATTCCGAGTACGAAGGAAGTGATACCGTTTCAGTCGTTTGAAACAGGGAAACTGCATTTCGGAAATGGAAACCCCGCTCTTAAAAACTATGATTCTCTTACAGATGTAAGTGTGAATGAAAAAGAAGGAATCGTAGAGCTACGGATTCCATGGCTTCTATTTAACGTGAAGGATCCTAGTCTGCATGAAGTAATGGGAGACATGTGGAAAGGAGAATTAGAGGCGAGTAAAAAAACGGATGGTTTTGCAATCGCTGCATACACGTACAAAGAGAATGGGAAACAGGCAGTTGACGCTCTTCCAAACGCAGAAGATGGAATCATTCCACTTCAAAAACAAAGAAGTATCGATGGGATGAGTGGAACGAACCTCTTTATCAGGAACGGCTGAAACAGTCTTATTATGAATTGCAGAAAACGTATGAAAAAGTGAAGGGATCGGAGGAATGATCCATGGCGAGAATTCTTTTAGCAGAGGATGAAGAAATTTTACGCATGCTCGTTCTTGATACGCTAGAAGACGAAGGATATGAGATTGATGAGGCGGCAGACGGTCAGGAAGCGTATGAAAGACTGTCAGAGAACGACTACGATCTTGTCATATTGGACTATATGATGCCGCGTATGACGGGGCTTGAGGTTGTTGAGAAAACGAGGACCATCTTAAAAAAGAAAGAGATTAAAATGATGATCCTTTCAGCGAAAAATCAACAAACAGATCGGGAACGGATGAAGGAAGCGGGGGCTGATTACTTCATGTCAAAGCCGTTCAGTCCACAACAGCTCCTTGAAACGATAGGGAGATCTTAGGTGCGTAACTATTTCAAACGAAGTCTAGGCAGGAAAGTAATTGTCATTAATCTAACTTTTGTCATCCTGCTCTTATCCGGTATGGTTTCTCTCAGACTCTATCATATTAACTTAACAGAATCGCTTGATACAGAGATTTCAGCCAAGCAGAACAAACTGAACTTTGTAGAAGAAATGAAAGAGAACCTGAATTCGATCATGTTTGATTCAAGAGGCTATTTTGCTTTTGGGTCGGAATCTTTTTTGGATAAGATCGGACAGAAAGAAAAACAGATTGAGGCTGATCTCGCAACGTTTGAAAAAACGTATAAATCCGAAGAAGACAAAGAAGTGTTAGCAGAGATTAAAGCGTTTACGAATACCTATTTTAATAACTCCCTTCCGCGTGCTATCCAACTTAAGCGCGAAGGAAAGGTCGATGAAATTATAAAAATGTCCCAAGAAGATGGCGGTACACAGCGTGTTTATGATGTGTTGGACACACTTGATTCGTTTGAGGCAGACGTTCAAAAAGAGATTGATGAGGTTTATCGCAAAAAAGATCAAAAAACAAGCACGAGTCAACTGATCTATTTTTCTTTTCTCATCTTTATGGTGCTGGCGTTTCTTGGGCTGATCAGGATGATGATGAAGCAATTCGGAAGTCCTCTTCGGAAGATCGCTGATATTTCCACTGAGATTACAAACGGCCAGTTTGTTACGAATGTTCCGTATACAAATAGGCTCGATGAGATTGGTGTTCTGTCTCAAGCGTTTGAAACAATGATCAGAGGTATACAAAATAATGAACAAGAGTTGATTGCGCAGAACGAAGAACTTGCTGCTCAGCAGGACGAACTAAACGAGCAGCAAGAGAAGCTTCGTGAAGCACTATCAACAACGGAACAGAACGAAAAGATGCTGCTCCGAATGAACTCTTTTATTCACTCCATTTCCAATACGCTTGATAAGCATCAGCTACTAAAGAGCATCGTAAGCAACATGGTCGAAATCACTTATTCAAGTAAAGGATTGATCTGGTTAATCGATGGCAACAAAACGGCAACGGTCGGGCTGTCCGAAAATGAGCAAATTCAGTTCTTAGACCATTTTCCTAAGTCAGGTATGTTAGCTCGGTTAAAGGAAAGTACCTTGTCGTACCAAGTGATGAGAGAGACGTCAGCATCAGAAAAAGGGTATATCGATGAACCATTTAAATCAGGTGATCTGTATATTCCGATTTTCTCAGGAAAACGTGAAATTCTGGCGGTTATGGTTCTAACACGTTTAGGTTCATCTTACTCGTGTGATGAGGTAACAGAATACCAAGGTCTAGCCCGCCAAGTCGCTCTTTCTCTAGAGAAACTGAAGCTGTATGAAGATAGTGAGAAACAGCGTGTTAACATGAAAAATGTGATGAACAGCATTCATGAAGGAATCCAACTCATCGATAACGACGGCAACATCATTTCTGCCAATCAAAAGTTTTGTGAGTTTATGGACTGCGACAACCCAGAACAGTTAACGAGCATGGGGTTTGAGGAGTGGACAAGCCGCTTGAAGGGAAGAGTTACAGGCGCTCATGAACTGCTCTCTTTTATTCAGAACGCGGTACATGAAAAGAACGACGTCGGCATCTCCTATGTATTTGAACTAGAAGGTGAAGTAAAGAGAGTCATACAAATCTACTCAGAAAGTCTGATTCAAAACGATACAAAGCTCGGTACGGTCATTGTGTACCGTGATATCACAAAAGAATATGAAGTCGATCAGATGAAGTCAGAGTTCGTAACAACCGTCAGCCACGAACTTCGAACACCGCTGTCGAGCGTTCTAGGATTTACAGAGCTAATGCTGACACGTGAGTTGAAACCGGAACGGCAGAAGAAATATTTAACGACGATTCACCAAGAGGCATTCAGGCTAACATCACTCATTAACGATTTTCTTGACGTTCAGAAAATGGAGAGCGGCAGCCAAGAGTTCGATAAAAAGTATCACTCTGTTTTGCCAATCATTCAAGACGTGATCGACGTACAGAGAGTGAATAGCGAGAAACACGTGTTTGACGTAGATGTTCAAACAGAAAAGCTATCAGTGTTCGGTGATCGAGATAAGCTATCACAAGTGTTCATGAACCTGATCTCCAACGCTGTAAAATATTCACCTGAAGGCGGGAAAGTTCAGGTCACCTTACGCAATAATGAAAATCACCTAATGATAGATGTAAAAGATGAAGGCCTTGGAATTCCTAAGTCTGCGATTGGCAATCTGTTTACGAAGTTTTACAGAGTGGACAACTCAGACCGCAGGAAGATCGGCGGGACAGGGCTTGGTCTTGCCATTGTTAAAGAGATCGTTAAGGTACACCAAGGCGATATTTCCGTTGAGTCCAATTTAGGTGAGGGAAGTACGTTTACCGTAATGTTCCCCGTGATTGATGATGTGTATGTGAATGCCTCTGTTACTCAGACGAAGGGGCAAAAGGTGGATATCATCATCATTGAAGATGACAGGCATCTCGCAGGACTGATTACGGAAGAGTTAATGGAGCACGGATTTCATATCGCGCAGTTCAACACGGGTGAAGATGCCGTGAAAATGGTTGAAGAAACGAAGCCAGAAGCGATCGTTCTTGATATTTTACTAGAAGGCGAAATGGATGGCTGGCAAGTGATTCAAACGCTGAAAAGTACTCCAGCCACAAAGAACATTCCAATCTTTATTTCGTCGGCACTAGATGAAAAGCAGAGAGGGCTTAACTTAGGTGCAGCAGGGTACTTGATCAAACCGTATCAGCCAAGCCAGTTGACGTCATCCATTCTGCAAGTGATGTTGAACAAGGAAAAGAACGGACATATATTGATACCGGAAGAACCAAGTCATACAAACGAATAATGATAGAGCCTGCAGATGAAGTACTGCAGGCTTTTCTAATCGTCTTTGAAAGTAGTTGATTTCCGCTCCAGGTTGCTCGCTTTCCGCGGGGCAGGCGGTGAGCGACATTCTTAACGTTTCACTTCTAAGTGTCTCACCTGCCCGCCTGTCCTAGCCGTAGTCTCGCACCTTGCACTTCAATCAACTTGCCAGTGAAGACAAGCTTAAAAAATCTTTTCAGAATCAACATTCTTTTAGTAATTTTTGAATGTGGTTCATTTTTTTGAAAGATAATACGCTTTTCTCTCAATAAACCCTTGCTTAACACTGCTCCAATCTTCTTTTGTAATTGAATAGAGAACGGCATTTCGAATATATCCGTTTGAAAGGATGCGTTCGTTTCTCATGACTCCTTCTTTAACTGCACCTAATCGTTCAATGGCTTTTTGTGAACGTTCATTCCTTTCGTCTGTTTTAAATTGCACGCGAATATAATCTAAGGTTTCAAAGCAGTATGTGAGCAGAAGTTGTTTGCATGCCGAGTTTACAAATGTACGTTGATGTTCTTTTCCGTACCAAGTAGAACCTAACTCACATGACCGTTGTGCAGTACTTATTTCGTAAAGACGCGTAGTGCCAACGATTTGGTTGTTTTTCTTTAGTACAACTGTAAATGGTAAGGCTAGTCCTTTTTCACGAAGTTCGATGGCATTCATTACCCAGTTATCCATATCGTGTTGTGATTGAATGACACTAAGCATAAATTTCCAATTGTCTGTGTGATTGATCTTATAAAGTGGAACGGAATGCTCATACTCCATAGGAATCAACTGTATGACTTCATCTTCTAAAATGGTCGGTGAGGGGAATAAAGTATGGTTCATGGTTTTAGTTCTCCTTATAAAAGAATTGGATATTTATGTTAACATTTAAATATAAAATTAAAGAGGTGAATCAATGGAATTTTTTATTTTGATCATATTAATCGTATTTTTGTTTGACGCAGCAAAATTCAGGAAGCAGAATGAAACGATTATTTTGCAAAACGAGAAAATGATTTCTCTTCTTGAAGAGATAAAAAATAAGTAGAACTTACTATTCCTTATAAAGATTAAAAAACTGATAATGATCTTTCCCTGTAATCTTTAAAACGAGTTTCTTATTTCCTTCGAGAATCCCACTCTTTCCATCAAATGTAACGGATAACTGGTTAGGAAAATTTTTAAAAGACAAGTTGTATGTTCCAATCTCTGTTTGCTTTTTAGATTGATCATAAGCCGTACTTAGTGTGAAGGTAAGTTCTTGCGGAAGCTTTTTATCACTTGTAATGTGTGTAAGCATCAATTGGTTTTGAGATTTTTTCATAGAGAACGCTGCTTTCCAGAAATCGTTTTCTCCTGAATAAACGATTGTGTCACTTTTCGATTTTAGTCTAGCTTTTATTGAAGTTTCAATCGAAGTTGGAACCGTCTCTTTGGAGAAGATTGATAAAACAGAAACAAATCCTATGAATAAGATAAATGCCAAAACAATTTTCTTTTTCATCATCATCAATCCTCTCATCAACTTCATAACAGTTTATTCTTTGTTTTTATATAGAAATCCTTGTTCGTTTATAGAAAGGAGAGTTAATGAATGGAAGTCAGAATGTATGAAAACAGAGATCGCAGAGCAGCTCTTCAATACTCCTTACCAGCTGAGCAAGCCTTATATACCTCCATGCCTGAAGAGGTACTTAATGTTTTTCAAGATGATGTCTTTAACCAGCCATTTGTTATCTGTTCCGGAGAGGACCTAGTAGGCTGGTTTGCTCTGTATACCAATTCTTCAGGCAATATCTACACAAACAATGAGCATGCCATTCTTTTAAAATCGTTCTCGATTGATGTGCGTTATCAAAAAAGAGGGTATGCTCTTGAGGCGTTAAGAACGCTCCCTCGAATCGTGAAGAATCAATACGAAGATAAGAATGAAATACTTTTAACCGTTCATGAAACGAATGGTGGTGCTATATCCCTTTACAAAAAAGCCGGTTTCATTTATAAAGGTGAAAATTATGATGGGGAATATGGCATAGAGATGATCTTTCATATGGGACTTTAGACCTTTACAAACTCTTTACTAAACCTTAACACCATTCCTTAGTAAAAATTGTCATAATTTCTATACATAGACAAAAGGGGTGGGCAGTTTGAAGAAGGTATTATATCAGATTAAAAGGTTACAGTTATTTGAGAACATAAAGCTTCCTGTTACGTTTAAGGTCAAACTTAACTTACAAACAAAGCTGTTAGTGATGATGCTTTCACTTGTTGTTTTAACAATCTCAATCGTAGGAATCTTCAGCTATAACAAAGCATCAGACACAACACGAACCATTATTGAAAATAGATTAGAACGAGAAACTGAGACAACGTATGACATTGCGAAAAATCTAAAATTCAGCTTCATACGAGATGAAGAAATGTTCAATAAACGTTTGGGTGAAAGCATCAACACACAGTACGTTGGTCTTCAGCAGGACGACATGAAAGCAAATATCTTTTTAATAGAGAACAGTAAAGTAACTTTATATAAGACCAGTGGAAAAGATGACATTACTTTGACGTCAGCCAGTAAAAAGCAAATTAGTAAACTTGAAAATGGTGTGCTGCACACAGACATCGGGGGCGAGGAATATACATTCGCATTTAAGCAAATTCAAGAGTTGAACGGAATCTATGTGATCGCCGTTGAAACAGAAAGTTATATGCAGCCGATTTATGAGTTAAGAAACTTTATCGCTGTTGCCGTAATCGCGAGCATTCTTTTAACAGCAGCTGTAATCATATTCTTGATCAGAAGTATCACATCGCCGTTATCTGCATTAAGCCGGGTCATGAAACGTGTACAAAAAGGTGACTTTCAGCATAATGTGACTTATCAATCCAGACATATCGAGATTCAGAGATTAATTGAGAGCTTCAACCAGATGATGACGTTTATCAGAAATGTACATGCTCAGATTCAGCATATATCTAGTGAACTGACGGCTCAAGGAGATGAGCTCGAACATACATACAGTGAGGCGAATCATTATAATGAACAACTTCTTAACAGGATTGAGAACGTGATGATTGGCGCAAAAGAAACAGCCATCAGCTCTGAGCATAGCGTTCGCCTTTTTACAGATATGCAAGAAAAAGTGAGTGAGCTGAACAAAAACGTCATGGCGGTAATGAATGAGTTTTCTTCTATGAACCAAAATGCTGTCTCAGGCCAAGAAAAAGTGGAGAAGCTAGTTGAAGAGATTCATAACAATCATGATCGTTTTGCACATTTAAACCAAATCATTGATGAGATGGGGAATTATTCGAACCATTCTCAAAACGTAATCTCGACCATCAAGGATATTTCCGAACAGACCAAACTGCTTGCATTAAACGCTCGGATAGAAGCGGCTAGAGCAGGTGAGGCTGGAAGAGGTTTTGCGGTAGTTGCCGATGAGGTTGGAAAGTTAGCCGATCAGTCGAGCGAAGCAGCGGCTGATATCATTGCGACTGTTAATCAGATGAATGAAACAGCACTGCAGGCAATCGAGGAATCACGCATTCTTGGTGAAACGAATCAATCTCATTTACAGCAAGTGAAGAATACTACTGGGTTTATTCAATACTTGATGAAATCGGTAGTAGAAAACAATGAGCGAATGAGTGATATGAGTGTTGCCCTGCAAGAGCTAAAAGTGGTGTTGCCTGAGATTGAAACAGCTGCCATCCAGTTCTCGAGCATTTCTCAAGAAACCCTGGCGAGTTCAGAAGAGATGTCCGTAACATCCGTCAAACAAAATGAAAAAATCAAACAAGCGTATCTCATTGGAGCTTTGCTTTCCAATTTGTCACAGCAGTTAACGAAGGAAAGCTAGTTTAAGCGTGTGGGTGAGGAGAGAGAAACGGCATAAATGGGAAAGTGACGGGTATCCGTCACTTTTCTTTATATGATTTGGGATTGCGGGATGTCGAAATTTGCAAACTCGCGGATATATAGGCAAAACTCGCGGGATTAATGTTAAAATTTCAGGAATTAAGTGCCGTATTTCCTGATTTATACGGTGTGGGAGGAATTTTCATCTACATTTAAAACAATCAGGTACGCCACAATCCCCATGATATACTTAAAACGATTAAGGGAATGTATATATACATACAACTACGGTTTGAAGGAGGTTAACATGTTAAATAGTGAAGCTGAATTGTTAATTCCAGCAAAAGCTAGTCTAGGAGAAGGGCCATGCTGGGATTCGGATAAGAAAGTGCTATATTGGGTCAATATTCTAGATAAAAAGGTAAATGTTTACGATCCGCGTACGCATAAAAATAGAGAGATTCAGTTGGATCAAATGGTTGGAACGGTTGCGCCAAGACAGTCGGGTGGATTAGTGGTAGCTCTACAAAAGGGGTTTTATTTTTTGGACGTTGAGACTGAAGAACTCACACCCATTGCGGACCCCGAAAACCATCTGCCTGAAAATCGATTTAACGACGGAAAGTGTGATCCTTTCGGACGCTTTTGGGCAGGAACAATGAGTTTAAGTGAAGAAAAAGAAGCAGGTTCTTTATATTGTCTAGGTACAGATTTAGAGGTAGAAAAAAGCAAGGAAACCTTACTATATCAAATGGTCTGGCTTGGTCTCCTGATCAAAAGTTTATGTACCTCATTGACACGCCAACAAAGAAAGTTACAAGATTTGATTATGACCTACAAACAGGTAGCATCGATAATCAGACCGAAGTGATAGATTTTCCAGAAGGCGTTGGATCTCCAGATGGAATGACGATTGATGAAGACGGTATGCTATGGATCGCTCATTGGGGCGGTGCGCAAATATCTCGTTGGAATCCAACTACAGGTGAACAACTGTTATCTATACCTATTCCATCATTAAACGTTACCTCGTGTACGTTTGGAGGAGAAAATCTGGATGAACTGTATGTGACTACAGCAAGAAAGAATACAAGTGTTGAAAACTTAGATCGTTTTCCAGAAGCAGGCGGGGTGTTCAAAGTGAAGCCTGGCGTGAAGGGAATGCCAGCAAATCTTTTTCGTGGATAATTCAGTTTAGAGCAGCGTTTAATTGACGCTGTTCTTTTTTTTGAGATTTTTTCTTTTAACAAAAACTTGCAATTACAGTCAGTCGTCTAATAATAAGAGAGGGGGATAAATATGGAAGAAATGATAGCTGGCGCGCTGCATACAGAAAACAAAGAAGAGGTCTTTATCGAAGCCATGAATGAGCATGGGCAAGATCTATTGCAGCTCGTCTACTCATACGTGAACAACAAAGCCGTTGCCGAAGACTTAACACAAGATATCTTTGTGAAGTGTTACAACGCACTACATACATATAACGGAAAATCAAAGTTTAAAACATGGTTGTGGCGGATCGCGATCAATCATTGCAAAGACTTTTTAAAAAGCTGGTACAACAATAGGGTAGTCATAACGGAAGATGACCCTGAGAATCACCGAACTCAAAAGGATTTAGTGGAACATGAAGTGATTCAAAGAGAAGATGACGGTGAACTTATAGAAGCGATTATGCAGCTTCCAATCAAGTATAGAGAAGTCATCTATCTCTTTTATTATGAAGAGCTGCCGATCAAGGAGATTGCTGTAATGACAGAGGTTAGTGACAATACGGTAAAAACGAGATTACGACGATCAAAAGAACTGTTGAAAATACGTTTGGAGGGCTAAGTATGGAGAATCGTTTAAAAAGTTTAAAAAAGATCATGAACGAGAAGACGTTTTCTCAGGTGAAATTTACAGAAAAACATCGTGAAACCATACAAAACAAAATAAGTAACCAAGGAAATAAGGAAAATATGATCTTAAGCATTTTACAACTATTAAGCCAAGAAAAAACGGGATATCAGTTAGCGAACTTATTAAGAGGACGAGGAATCAGACACTTTGACGACAACGAAGGCGCGCTCTATATCTTGTTGCACAGCTTAGAAAATAACAGAGTCCTGCAATCTACCTGGATATCGCAAGAGGAAGTAAAGTATTATCAGCTGACGAACAAAGGCAAAAAGCTTTTAAAACAAGCCGAGAAAAAGGAAAGCCGATCACAAGTCGTGCTGCAGCAGTTGATAGGGGGAGCGGAATGGAAAATCGCAGAGAGTCATTCTTAAATGAGGTTACGAGCCAGATCCGTTCGAAGGAAGCGCAACAGCATGTATCGGATGAGCTGAATCATCATGTGAAAGAAGCGAAGAAAGTATGGTTGAACAAAGGTTTCACTGATAAGGAAGCAGAGCAAAAAGCGATTGAGCAGATGGGAAGCCCGGTAACATTAGGCATCCAGTTAAATAAGGTTCATCGGCCGAGAGTTGATTGGGTATTACTAACGTTAATTAGTGCTATTCTTTTGCTGGGATTTTTACCTCTAGTTGCCCTTGGATATGGGGATTCTCTTATAACTCGCAAAGTGACATTTGTGGTATTTGGGATGGCCGTTGCGATCGGGCTTATGTTCGTGGATTATCGTAAGTTTATGAAAGTTGGATGGCTGTTTTACGGATTAGGGTCTTTGCTGCTTTTAACTTTGCGTTTCTTCTCCAACACGATGATAAACGGCATACCTCATATAAACATCGGTCCGCTAACCATTGAGAGCTTATTTGCGCTTCCTTTCTTTATGGTGGCTTGGGCTTGTTTCTTTAACCAAAGTTCTTTTAAAGTATGGCATTTCACACTATTATTTCTACTGTCACTAATATTGTTTGTACAAATACCAAGTCTATCAACCACGTATTTATACTTTGCGTTGGTGCTATCAATGCTGTGGTGGAGTAAATTTTCAACGCGACAGAAAGCCTCTGTGTCTGGCGTTACGCTTGTTTCACTTACCTTAACGGGTATCCTTACATGGCAGTATCAATCGTATTTTATAAAAGAAAGAATCATGGGGTTTTTGCAGCCTCAAAAAGATGCTGATGGAGCTGGGTTTCTTGTTCTTCATATTAAAGAAGTGATGTCTAAAGCAGGTTGGTTTGGTGGAAGAAAAGGCCTTCAGGAGTTTATACCTGAAGCACATACAAATCTTGTTTTTGTAAGCATCACGCATCATTTTGGCTGGATGGCAGCGATCATCATGGCTTTTATCCTATCGTTAGTCCTTGTAAGAATGATCTTGGTTACGCAGCAAGTAAGAGATCCTTTTGGAAAGCTTCTCATTATTGGTGGTGTGGCACTCTTTCTGTTTCAAATGGTAAGTAACATCGGAATGGCATTGGGATTCTTTCCTCTTACAAGTATGTCGCTTCCGTTTATCAGTTATGGATTAATTCCGATTTTACTCAATTCAATCTTGATGGGTGTTGTGCTGAGTGTGTACCGCAGAAAAAGTCTACTGAACAATTATATGTAATGTAGTTAGAGACCCTAAAGTTGCAGGGTTTCTTTTTTTATAAAGGAAAAGATTGATTTTATTTATTTTATTAATTAAAATAAATAAAAAATTACGAAATGAAGGTAATGTGTTATGGATACATTCGATTTAAAGATAATTGAGCTATTGCAAAGTAATGCAAGGATCAAATGGGCCGACTTGGCATCCCGTGTTGGTTTGTCTGCACCTGCCACTGCTGATCGCGTGAACCGATTAATCGAGAATGGTGTGATTAGGCATTTTGGAGTCATGTTGAATGCAGAGAAGGTAGGAAATGAACTAACTGCATTCGTTGCGGTATCGTTAGAACGGCCAGAACATAGAGCACCGTTTTTAAAATTGATTCATTCATTAACAGAAGTACAGGAATGCCATCATATTGCGGGGGAAGACGATTATCTGTTAAAAATCAGATCAAGAAACACAAAAGATTTGGATCGTGTTATTAGTCATGAAATTAAGGGACTAACTGGAATCGTTCGGACGAAAACAACAATTGTGATGGATACGTTGAAAGAATCCATTGAAATGCCGCTGCAGCAGTACAAACTTTCAGGGGAGTAAGAAATGGATTTTGCACTTTTAATTAAAGGATTAATCATAGGGATCTCCATTGCAGCCCCTGTTGGTCCGATTGGTGTTTTATGCATTCAACGCACGTTAGCACAAGGAAAAATGGCTGGGCTCGTATCAAGACTTGGAGCAGCATGTGCTGATTTGATTACGGATTGGTGGCAGGTCTTGGCATAACGTTCGTCACGCAGTTTTTAATTAGTCATCATCTGTGGATTCAGTTTTTTGGTGGAATCTTTCTCTTGTTTTTAGGTGTGAAAACATTAATTTTTAGAGCAACAGATGTAAGTGGAAGACCAAAAAAGAAAAATTTACTTGCAGCATTTTTTACGGTATTTGTTCAGACGTTAACGAATCCGATGACCATACTTTCGTTTACAGCGATTTTTGCTGGATTAGGAATGGCTAACTCACAAACAAATTCTACTTCAGCTATCCTTTTGGTGGCAGGAATTTTTTGGGATCAGCACTATGGTGGCTGTTTCTTAGTATAGGAGTTGGCTTGTTTCAGACAAACATCACAACTAACATGTTAACAATAATCAATCGCGTTTCCGGCATGGTTATTATCTTGTTCGGTGCCTTTTCACTTTTAACCTTATTGCGATGAAAGGACAGCTTAAATGTTATTACTAAAAAGTATCATTTTAGGGTTTTCTATATCCGCACCGGTAGGGCCGATTGGATTGCTCTGTATTCAAAGGACGCTTGCACAAGGAAGGACAGCGGGATTCTTAACAGGTTTTGGCGCAGTGACAGCTAATGTTGTTTATGCAAGTATCGCGGCATTAGGATTTTCTGCGGTTTCGGCATTTTTAATACAATATGAGCTTTTACTCAAAATTTTAGGAACAGCATTCTTGCTTTATTTAGGGGTAAAAACGTTTGTGAAGAAAGTGCCGCATCAAGCGGCGGATTTACCAGGTGAAAGCAAGCTGGGAATGTTCGTATCCACTTTTTTCTTAATGATCACAAACCCGGTAACCATTTTAAATTTCACGGCGATGTTTGCCGGACTCGGATTTAACGAAAGCTCCATGACCGTGCAAGTCGCGTTGTTTCTAATTGGCGGTGTTTTTATAGGAGCTACCATTTGGTGGATTTTTTTAAGTGTTATGGTTAGCATTTTCACAAAAAGAATCACACCTCATCTAGTGTTGGTGAATAAAGGAGCAGGCGCATTGATCATTGGTTTAGGGTTAGCGAACGCCATTTGGTAATGATAAAAAATAAATATTCCGAAAATTATATTTACTTTTATATCCATCTGTTTTACAATGATGGATGTAAGGAAAAAATTACAAATAAAGGAGGCGTTGGACATGATCAAATTCTTAGAAACTACGAAAACAATTTCATATTGTCCAATACACAACCTTCTTTATGGGATCTCGATCTGACTACATGATTACGTGAACCAGAGCCTCAGGATGTGTATGCATTCTGGGGCCTTTTTGTGCTTATTTAGCCAATTTACGAAAAGTCACCCAAGCATTATGGGTGGCTTTTTTACATTGAAAAAGGAGTGTTGAACATGATTCAATTCAGAAAATCACACAAAAAAAGGTGGAGTAACTAACGGGAAGAAATTATAAAAATCGACTGGAGGCTAGAAAAATGGAAGTACTAAACACGCAAACGACCGATCAAATCACGATTGTAGAATATGATTCGAGCTATGCTGCTGCAGTGGCTGAAATGTGGAATAAGAGCCAAGACGGCTGGGGTGGCGGAAACTCTATCATGACAGAAGAACAAGTATTGAAACAGGAATCGAACTCAACGAACCTCCATTTATATTTGGCCCTCGATGGCGACAAAGTAGTGGGTTATTGCAGTCTAGGTGAGTATCGTGAAGATGAAGGAGCACTCTACATTCCACTGTTGAACGTTAGAGGTGACTATCACGGCAAGAAGATTGGCAAAAAGCTTGTACTAAAAGCACTTCAAAAAGCCATTGAAATGAAGTGGCCGCGTTTGGATCTTTACACATGGCCGGGTAACACGAAGGCAGTTCCACTTTATAAAAAATGTGGTTTCTTCTGGGAAGACAGAGATGATACGACTCATTTAATGAATTTTATGCCATCTGTTATGCAGACTGAAGCTGTAAAAGATTATTTTGCCGACGGACGCTGGTACGAAAATAGCAACCGAAAAATTGAGACTGTTCCAGACGGCAACAAGGAAAATGAGTTTCATTTTTATGAGTATTCGTGGGAACATGATACTCTTGGAAACTTGAAAATGGAGTTTGAGCGCTTTGGAAGAGGTCTTCGTTCCATTGAAACAGACGACTATAGTATCTCAGCGACCGTAGAAAATTTTGACCTTGTTTTTGGATCTGACTATACGGTTCAATATCACATCACAAATAAATCGGGTAAGACGTTAGCTGTTGAAATTAAAGGAATGAACGACAAGAATATTCAATTTGAATCTTCAACAAAAGTAAGTGTTCAACAAGAGGAAAGTATTGAAATTCCTTTTAAAGTGAACCCGATTACAGAAGAACAAAGTGTGTGGAGAACGCATCCGGCTGTGACTTCTCAGCTTACGATCAACGGTAAGAAAGCGCAATTTAAAGTAGGAATTCGACCTAAGTATCCTGTTAAACTGGACTGCACATTGCCTGGAAACCTTAGTTTTATCGGAAAATTTTCTACACTGTATTTGAATCTAGAAAACAACTTTAATGAAGAAGTGACATTTAGCTTTGAACTTCCACCATCAGAGTTGGTTCACATCGACAATCGGGGTATAAGTATTACGTTAGCACCGAAAGCGAAACAGTCTATACCTGTACCATTCACACTGTTGAAACACGGATTTTATTCGGCCGATCTACCGATAAAAGCATCCAAGAAGGATGGAAGTGCTGTTCATTTTACGAAGAAGATAGGCATTGCACTAAAAGGAATCGGAGCAAAACTTACAGGTGAGTGTGACGCTTATTTTCACGTGTACAATGGACAATATCAATTGAGACTTGATAAATTCAACAATTGGATTATACCGGGTAAAGGTGATGTGGATTATAAGATGGCTTTTATGGTGCCGAAGCTGGGTAAGCCGTTTTCAGAAGAAATCTCTCGCCTTCGTCCTGAAAACTTTGAAACTCTTTTAGATGAAGGATATGCAGGATTTAGAGCAATCTATCAATCGCAAGCGTTTCCCGGATTGCAACTCTCAACTGTAGTGAAGTTATATAGCGAAGGGCTAGTGGAACAGCATTATGAGATTACCAATACGAGTGAAGCGGAAACCACAGAAGAGGTCTGGTTAAACTCTCCGATCATGTGCCGTATGCTTGATCGAGCTGTTCTGCCGTATGAAGGTAAATATATCGAGCTAAACGACTCAATGGGTTCCTTCTTAACCTATTGGAATAACAATAAGCTAACTGAAAACTGGATCTTCTTACGAGGGCAGAAAAACCCAAGGGGCATCTCGTGGCCAAGCGATGAAAAGGTACATTTCTCTAACTGGTTTATGTACTTTGAACATAATTTTGGAAAGCTGGCTCCTCATCAAAAGGTCGAGACAAAACCTGTTACGTTAACGATCGGTGCCTTTCAAGAGTGGCAGTCGTTCAGAGAATATGCGACGCAAAAGAATGAAAAGCCATCACTGCGCTTAACCAATCATATGACGCTATCTGTTAATAACAGCAATCCTTTTGTAAGTGGCAATCAGATCAAGGCTGTTGCGCAAGATTACAAGTCATCCTTCTTTAACGGATTTATCGAAATGAAAATGGATGACGAGATTCTGCAAAGTCACCTGTTCGCGTCAGATGAAGAAATGACGAGTGCTGAGTTTGACATACAATTGCCAAGCGATAAAGGCGTTCATGTTTTAACGTCAAAAATGAATCTGGACTCTATTGATATTACGAGACAATCGGCGGCTTTCGTCATGAAGGATTTGCCGGTTCATTTCGAGAAGACGGTGATGAGTGATCTTGAAGTGTTGCGTGTGGATAACGGTGAAATAACCATTTCTGCTTCAGCACAGTTCGCGCCATCATTATTCTCTCTTCAGTACAAAAATCACGAGTGGATGGATTCGCCGTTTCCAAAGCCTGCACCAAAATCTTGGTGGAATCCTTGGTTTGGAGGAATCGCGGGTCTTGTAGAAGGCACGAGTCTTAATTCTCTATTAAAAGAGAAGAGCACGGTTGATTTTGCAGAGAAAGAGGACAGCAAAGGAAACGTGTGGAAGGGTCTGAAGATATCCACATTTTATGAAAAGCATGAAACGTTCAAAGGGCTTGAAATTCATAAGTATTTCTTATTGCTGCCAGGCGTTCCGGTTTTGTGTCATACGACGGAAATTGTTCAAAATATGGGAAGCTATCTACATGGTAAAAATTTTTACACAGGTTGTTTCTTAAATCCTGGACCAGAACTTACGAAGAGCTGGGGAAGCTTTCAAAGTGAAAGCGGCGAGTGGGCGATGGTTTATGGCGGGAAAGGCGAGCAGGAGATGTCAATTGACCGCAGTGTTGTTTTTGGTTCGGATGATCATGAAAATCTGATGCAGATTGTGGCAAATCAAAACGCGACGTATTTAGATTCATATATCAACCTGGAAGTGATTGAGCTTGGATATGCGGAAAAGCTTAACCTTGAGCACGGCTCTACCCATGTTACGTCTCCAGTGTTTTATGTATTTAACAATAAAGTGATTCCAGATACAGCTTTAGAAGATTTAAAGAAGATCACATTCAGTTAGAAAGGAAGAGTTCATGAAAATCATTGATGCGCACATGCATTTTTCAAATATTGAGAGCTTTAAACATACAGCAGCGAACCTGTCCAAACTGGACTATTCTTATGATGGAATCGTAAGGGAGTATGAGGAAGCGGGCGTTGTACTAGGCATTGCGATGGGGCTGACGGAAAAAGAGGTAGAGGGTTTCCCAGACCCTCTAGCCCCAACGCCAATGGGAATCGATCTAGGTTCACAGATTCCTGAAAATGTCGTGTATTGTGCAGGTATTAATCCGTACCATCTCGGTGAAAAAGAATTAGCAGAACTTGAGGAAACGGTGCAAAAGCCAGAAGTCGTCGGAATTAAAATCTACCTCGGTTATTATCCGTATTATGCGTATGACGAAGTGTATCAGCCGGTTTATAAGCTAGCTGCCAAGTACGGATTGCCAGTCATCTTTCACACAGGAGATACGTATTCTGAGAGAGGGTTATTGAAGTACTCACATCCGTTGACGCTAGATGAAGTAGCGGTCATGCACCGTGATGTGAATTTTATGATGGCTCATTTCGGTGATCCGTGGACACTGGACGGAGCAGAGGTTGTTTACAAGAATCGCAACATGTATGCGGATCTTTCAGGTCTTGTCGTTGGAACACGGGAAGATATTGTGAGATACAAAGATTCACCGCGCTTCTTCAACCATTTACGTCATGCGTTAACGTTCACGGATAACTATAAAAAGTTTTTGTTTGGAACAGATTGGCCGCTCGTGCCGGTGCAGCCTTACATTGATTTTGTGAAGGAAATCATACCTGAGGAGCACCATGAGGATGTATTTTACAATACGGCTGTGAAAATCTTTCCGAAGATCAGACCTTTCCTTAAATAATAGAGTAATAGTGAGAGGTATAATTTTTTGAAAGGTGTGATTGAGTGGCAAAATTAATCTATCATATTACGGTTGATCACT
The DNA here is from genome assembly GCF_055814265.1 of Fictibacillus sp. EA-CB0309. Lineage (NCBI taxonomy): Bacteria > Bacillati > Bacillota > Bacilli > Caryophanales > Fictibacillaceae > Fictibacillus > Fictibacillus sp. EA-CB0309. Next base: position 3,170,244 of record NZ_CP169271.1, on the reverse strand, counting down.
TTATCGCGGATATCAATGAAAAAGCGGACGATTCGATCTTTTTGTATAGTGGCGATCATGTATAGACTTTTTGGAAGACGTTAAGGGGTATGACGCCGTTCTTATTGGCGGGAAGACGTATGAATACGGATTTCAATTTGGTCTAAAACCAGGAGAGCCAAGTACTTTTAAAGACTTAAAGCATTACATCTTTTCTAGCTCCATGCATAGAGTTTATTAAAAATCTTAAAGATCAGGAATCTGGCAAACTCTGGCTTTGCGGTGGTGCCATGCTTGCAGGTTCGTTGTTGAATGAAAGATTGATAGACCAGGTGGTTTTGAAAGTGAATCCAGTGATGATTGGTGAAGGGTTGCCATTGTTTGGTGAAGTGAAACCTCACATTAAGCTGGAACTTATAGACGTGAAACACTTTGACAACGGAGTTATTAAGCCAACGTATAACGTGATTTATTCTTGAGTAAAGCATGTACTTATAAGATTTAATAAAAGGATGGAACTTTAAGGTTCTATCCTTTTTTATCGTGAAACGAATCATTGTTCATTATCGACTAATTATCAAAGGGGGCTGGTCGTAAGTGGTGAGACATATAACGATCATTTTCTTTAGTATGTTTTTATTCGTAATGTTAATAAATTCTGAAGCTCATGCTACGAGTTGGGCGGAAGTTGAACCTGAGGAAGTTTATAAAAGAGCTGAAGTGATTGTAGTTGGACAGTATAATTTTATGAGTAAACCACAAGGAAGAAATATGGTTTTTACGAGTTATGAATTCAACATCCAAAAGGTGTATAAAGGAGATGTACCCCATAAAATAAGGGCAGGTATTGATGGATACGATGTTGGTTGGGCGGATGAATTTCAAAAAGACGGCGGAGAGTTTTTGCTTTTTCTTGATGAAAATAAGGAGTTCAGCTATTTAACTCCTGTCGGAGGACCAAATGGAATGATGCAGATATCCGGTGGTAAAGTACAACATCACAATGTTACAGACAGAGCGTATTTTGAGGAGTTTCTCAAAAAGCAAACAAAAAAGCCTATTGTGAAAACGAGTAATGAAGCTGTTCAAAATGACGATAAGAATTATACGTTTTTGTATGTTGGGTTAATTGTCTTTTTTGTTTGTATAGGAATTTTTCTTCTGCTGAGATTCAGAAAAAAATTTTGACAACTTTCACAAAACTGCTTATACTAATAAAAATTTAACAATTTATGGCTATGAAGAGAAAAGTAATTAAGACACATTATTTCCAGAGAGCTCTTGGTGGGTGGGAAAGAGCAATAATCACCTTAATGAAAAAAGACTCCGAGCTTTGTACGGATGCAGAGTTATCTTTGCTGATACTACAACGTGATCTCCCGTTACAGAGATAGGGTATACGCAAGTGATTGTTTTTCATTGCCGTACCTGAAGAGGTTGACATGGCGACATGTTAACAAACTGAGGTGGTAACACGAATGCTAAATAAGCTCTCGTCCTCAAGATGAATAATCTTGGGGGTGAGGGCTTTTTTGTTTTTCTTTTTTATAAAAATGGAGGAGTGATTACATTATGCATTGGGCATATCGAATAGCAGAAGAATTAATTAGAAAAAATCTAGAGCGTGAGACTTTTGTTTGTGCGTCTGGCATTAGCCCATCCGGTTCGGTTCATATCGGGAATTTTCGTGAAGTGGTTACCACTTATTTTGTGGTGAGGGCATTACAAAAACTAGGAAAGAAAACACGTTTCATCTTTTCATGGGATGACTTTGATCGATTTCGTAAAGTACCTAAGAACGTGGACGCGTCTTTTGAGAAATATATAGGTATGCCGTACTCTAAAATTCCTTGCCCGTTTGGATGCCACAATTCGTACGCAGAGCATTTTGAAAAAGAGTTTGAACAGTCGTTGGGTCAGTTCGGCATAGTTCCCGAGTTTATCTATCAAAGCGAGGAGTACCGAACAAAAAGATACAATGCACAAATTCTTCATGCTCTTCACCAGCGAAAGCAGATATACGATATTTTAATGGCGTTTAAGACAGGGAAACCAAGTGTTGCAGAGCGAGAAAACTTTTATCCGGTAAATGTCTATTGTGAAATTTGCGGCAAAGATACTGTGAACGTTAAAGAGTTTCAGGGTGAAACATTAAGCTACTCGTGTTGTTGTGGGCATTCAGATTTTATAGAAGTATCTGTTGCAGCAAACATCAAGCTAAATTGGAAAGTGGATTGGCCGATGAGATGGATGGCTGAGGACGTGGTGTTTGAACCAGGTGGGAGAGATCATTCATCGGCGACGGGGAGCTACAGAGTTTCAAAGGAGATTGTTTCTGAAATCTTTAATTTTCAAGCGCCCCAGTATGAGCCGTATGATTTTATCAGCATTAAAGGCACCGGTGCTAAAATGTCGAGTTCTTCGGGAAACAACATCACACCTGGGGAGCTGTTGAAAATCTATACACCTGAAGTAATCCTTTTCATGTTTGCAAAGTATCAGCCTAACGCTCCTTTTCATATTGGATTGGATGAAGATGTGATTCGAAACTATACAGAATATGAGAGGTTTAGTAGTTCAGAACGCGAGCAGTTGAAAGAAGAGATAAGGACTGCTCTGGAGTTATCAGTGGTGAGGGGTGAACCGAAACGTACACCGAAGTTTAGTCATGTAGCGAGCATCTTACCGCTTGTTAATTTTGATGCACAAGTAGTTCGTGACGTATTGAGAAGAACTGGTGAGGAGTATACGCTAGAAGAGGTAGAAGGAGTTTGTGCGAGGGCGGAATATTGGCTGAGAAACTGGTGTCCTGATAAAGTGCTTCATGTTAATGAAGAGAAAAATCAAGGATATATTGGGTCATTGACTAATACGGAGAAAGGATGGGTACAAGGTTTTGTGAATGTGCTACAAAATGAAGCTGATCTACAAGATGATGAGTTGATGAGAAAAGTTTACGATGTTTGTCATTTGGATGATCCAAAAATGAAGAGAAACAACCAAAAAAGGTTGTTCAGTATCATCTATGAGCTTGTTTTGAACAGCAACAATGGTCCCCGCATACCTTTACTTGTTCATTCTGTAGGGAGAGAGCGGTTGATTGCTTTATTAGGGCAATGACTTAAGGGTTTGAAATCATAATCTGTCCAATTCAAGCAATAATCTGTCCGATTCAAGTAATAATTTGTCCAATCTCTTCTGTAATCTGTCCAATCTTGAGGATAATCTGTCCGATTCAAGCAATAATCTGTCCAAACTCAACATGCATTAAGGTGACGCCACCACAGCGTCACCTTTCCACATAATTACTTCTTCAATTCCTGCCCCATGCCCTTCAAAAATGAAGACCAAAGCCGATCGCGCGGTTAATATCGGGGTCTTTTAGCGACTTTACAAGGTCGAAAGCACCGACTTTCTTCTCGCTCTCTACAAAATCTTCTCCTGATTTTACGCCAGCAACGACACTATCAAGTAGCTTGGCGGTTACTTCAGGATCCATCTTCGTCAAAACGCCAGCAGCACCCATCAGGTTGTTGATCATATTCGTAACAGGCTCACGTGTTGCTTGGCCAAGCGCAATACTTGCAATTTTGTCTTTTGCGACAAGCATACAGTTTGCCGCTTCTAATGCACCAATCTTGTCTAGTTCACCAATAAAATCGAGAGTCTTTGTGAGCGCAGCATCTTTTTCAGCTAATGCTTTTTGGAGTTCAGCCAGCTTCTCTTGCTGGATCTGCTCCTCGGTTTTCACGCTCTTTTTAATAACAGTAGTTGGTTGTGCCATATCGTATCCGCCCCCTTACACTTCATCCGTCAGGTGAACATAACCTGGACGGTTCCATTTACGCTGAACTTCTACACCGTTCTGCGGATAACGCTTTTTATTTCTTGGATTATTTCCAGGAAGCTTCACTTCACCTTCACGGCTGATGATTTCCATTCGTACTTTCGTTTGTTTATAAGCAGGTGTATGTGTTCGGTGATCAACCGCAGGACCTGTTAAAAAGTTGATGGCTGTCTCGTTGTTTACCGAGTTCATCGGTAGATACAGTTCGTTGTTTTTAACACGATCGGTAACGAGTGCGTTCAGCTTGACTGCACCAAATGGTGAAATCAATCGGACAACCGACCCATCGATAACACCGCGTTCTTCTGCAAGAGCAGGGGACACTTCAACGAAAACATCGGGTACTTTATGTTGAATACCTTTTGATTTGTTCGTTAAGTTTCCTTCATGGAAATGTTCGAGCATGCGTCCGTTGTTGATATGAAGATCGAACTCTTCCGGAAACTCAGCTGGATGCATCCAGTCAGAAAGTGCGAAACGCGCTTTTTTGTCAGGGAAGTTAAAGCCTTCTGTGTAAAGAAGCGGCGTACTTTTTCCGCTAAAATCACCCCAAAGAAAGCTGCCCCAGCGTTCTAGCACGTCATAGTTTGCTTCACCAAAGAGTGGTGCAAGCCCAGCCATCTCTTCAAAAATTTCACTCGGATGAGTGTAGTTCCAATCTGCTCCCATTCTGATTGCGATGGCCTGAATGATCTCCCAGTCAGGTCGCGATCCGCCTGTTGTTGGCAGTGCTTGATATAATCGCTGAACGCGGCGTTCTGTGTTTGTAAATGTTCCTTCTTTTTCAAGGGAAGGAGCTGCAGGTAATACAACATCTGCGTATTGTGCCGTTTTTGTTAAGAAAATATCTTGAACAACGAAAAATTCAAGCTGACTCAGCATTTCATGAACGTGGTTGGAGTTGGAATCTACTAAGGCCATATCTTCACCGACTAAATACATCGATTTGATTTCGCCTGTTCCGATTCCTTCGACCATTTGAATATTGTCTTTACCAGGTTTGCTATCAATCGTTACGCCATACGCTTTTTCAAACTTCGCACGAGCAACGTCATCGGTAATATGCTGATACCCTGGCAGCCAAGCAGGTAGGGTACCCATGTCGCATGCACCTTGAACATTGTTGTGCCCGCGTAATGGATAAGCGCCAGCACCAGGACGGCGATAGTTACCCGTTGCTAGTAGCAAGTTAGAGATGGCAGCAGAAGTATCGCTTCCGCCCGTGTTTTGCGTTACACCCATACCCCATAGTACACATGTGCCATCTGCGTCACGAATCATTTTCGCAACATCTATAATCGTTTCTTGTGAAAGCCCCGTAATTTCTTCTGCGTATTCCAATGTGTATTTCTCAAGTACTTCCTTAAACTCTTCTAAGTAATGCACGTTCTCATCAATAAATTTCTGATCGTGCCAGCCTTGATCGATCATGTACTTTGTAACGGCCATCAACCATACTTGATCTGTTCCTTGTTTTGGACTCATAAAAATATCAGAGCGTTCAGCAAGTTCATGTTTGCGAAGATCAGCTACAATTAACTTTTGTCCGTGAAGTTTATGCGCACGTTTTACACGAGTGGCAAGAACCGGATGTCCTTCTGTTGGATTCGCACCAACGACAATCACGAGTCCAGCTTGCGCGATATCCTGAATCGTACCAGCATCACCACCCATACCAACCGTTCGGAACAATCCGTCTGTTGCAGGGGACTGGCAATAACGCGAGCAGTTGTCCACGTTGTTCGTGCCGATGATTTGGCGGGCAAACTTTTGCATCAAGTAGTTTTCTTCGTTCGTGATTTTAGAAGAAGAAACAAACCCAAGTGCGTTGCTGCCGTGCTTTTCTTTAATGGAGCTCATCTTATCAGCGATCAGTGTAAGTGCTTCATCCCACGTGGATTCAACAAACACGCCGTCTTTTCGAATAAGTGGTGTAGTGAGTCGCTCTTCGCTATTAACAAAATCCCAGCCGAACTTTCCTTTTACACACGTGGAGATGGCGTTTACAGGACCTTCACTTGGTTCTACTTTTAAAATCTTTCTGCCTTTCGTCCACACTTCAAACGAACAGCCAACACCACAGAACGTACAAACCGTTTTCGTCTTTTTCGTACGAGTTTCACGCATAGCAGCTTCTACTTCAGAGATGGCAAAAATACCGCTATAGCCAGGCTCGATTTCTTTTACAAGTTCAACCATTGGCTCGAGTAGATCTTCTTTTAGACCAGTCATAAACCCAGCTTCACCAAGCATTGATTTTTCCATTAGGGCGTTACAAGGACAAACCGTCACACACTGTCCGCAGCTGACACATGAGGAATCGTCGATACTTGATCCAGCATCCCATATCACGCGAGGGCGTTCACGTTCCCAGTCAATCGAAAGGGTCTCGTTCACCTGCAGGTTTTGACACACCTCCACACACTGACCGCACGTGATACATTGGTTTGCATCATATCTGTAAAACGGGTGAGACATGTCAATATCCACAAGCTCTTCTTTTGGCGAGTAGGGAACCGCTTGATGTTCAATCTCCATCAATTCAGCTGTGTTATGCAGCTTACAGTTGCCGTTGTTGTTGTCACAAACCGTGCAATAAAGAAGATGGTTTTCTAGCAGTCTATCCATCGCCTGATTTTGCGCATCCTTCGCACGTGTTGATGAACGCTCGATACTCATGCCATCGAGCGCCATTGTAGAACAAGAACGCATCAGCTTTCCATCCACCTCAACAATACACGTATCACACGTTTCAATCGGGTCCACTTGAGGGGTATAGCAAATCTGAGGATGGGAAAGTTCATTTTTATTAATAATATCGAGAATGGACGTACCAGATGGGGCTTCGTACGTGTTTCCGTCAATTGAGATTTGAATCATTTTATCCAAATAGAATCTTCCTTTCGTTTGAAGGTACAAAAAAATCCACCACGAAAGCACAAATTCTATACACGTACAGAAAATGCGAGTTCATGGTGGAATAGTTTAATAGCAGAGCATGCAATTAGGCCAATCCATCAAATTATGTAATTCGGTAAGTGAGAAGAAAAACAGCAACAACTAGATTTCTTCCAACTTTTCTCTTCTTATTATAGCGTTTACAATGGGAAAGGACAATAAGACTTGCATTCTCGCATTCTGAATTTTTATCACGTGCGAAAAGGAAGTGCATCATGTATGATTAGTAAAAAATGGAGAAACTGTGGTGATGATTCAAATGTCTAAGAAAGTGCATGACTTCAACGATATTATCCGCAAACTGCGAAAGAATCTGCTAGGAAAAGGGCCTGAGAAAATTCATACGGTCTTTGTTGAAAACATGGCGATCTCAACCATGTACGGAAATTTGACACCTACTGAAAAATTCATTGCACGAACAGCAGAAGGCAAAGAAATGGTGCATGCCGCAAGAACACGCCTCATTCAGGACGTATACGCAACAGCACCGCCTGAAGGGTTGGAAGATGTAACTGGAGCAAAGTTTGTTCATCTGTTCTCTGACTTTAAAGTTGATGAGGATATGGCTGTTTCCGTGTTTGTATTTGATAAACCGATTGCTTAGTGGAGGTGATCTCATCATGAAGCCTGTTGTAACAAAGCGTGAAATTCTGCAGTTTAAAAATGGGAACGCTACAAGAAGTGAAGATACGATCGTAACTGAACTTCCGGTAACAATTAAGATCAATGGGGAAGAGTTCGTGACGATGGTGTGCAGCCCGGAATACATAGAGGACATGGTGGTCGGTTATCTCGCATCAGAAGGAATCATCCGAAACTATAAAGATATTAAAGACATATGGATACAAGAAGACGGCAGCTATGTTCATGTGGCGACAGATCGGTTGAATCCACTTTATCAAAATTTGCAGAATAAGAGATACATAACGTCATGTTGCGGGATGAGCCGGCAAGGATTTGTGTTTGCGAATGATGCGCTGACGGCAAAATCGATGGATATAGTGAGGGTGAGAGTAACGCCTCAGGACTGTTTCCGATTGATGCGAGAGATGCAGAGTGGAGCAGGCATTTTTCAAGAGACAGGTGGTGTGCATAACGCAGCACTTTGTGATGTGAACGGAATCGTGCTGAGTCGAATGGATATCGGTCGGCATAATGCATTAGATAAAATTTACGGATACTGTTTAAAGAATGATATTTTTATAGGGGACAAGATTCTTGTGTTTAGCGGCCGGATTTCGTCGGAGATTTTGTTGAAGGTAGCGAAGATCGGGTGTGAGATCGTGCTTTCTAAATCGGCTCCAACGGAATTTGCACTGCAATCGGCAGAAGAACTGGGGATTACAACAGTCGGATTTATCCGCGGCGATTCTATGAATGTGTATACGAGGCCGGAGAGGATAGTGACGGGTTGAAGCCATTTTTCACGTGATTACCAATGATAGGAGTGATTCAACTTGCGTCTAAGAGCCAATGCACTCGGCATTTTAGTAAATAACGACTATATACTGTTAGAAGAGCGAGAGGGAAAACATTCAGAAGGAAAAGGTACCTATTATCGTCCAATCGGCGGGACTATTGAATTTGGTGAGAAATCTGATGATACACTGATTCGAGAATTTAAAGAAGAGCTTGCCGTTGAAATCAATGTTATGCGTTACATAACTTGTGTAGAGAATATTTTTACTGTCGATAACAATATAGGGCATGAAATATCACAGATTTATTTAGTAGAATTTAAAGATCCTGGTTTATATGCGAGAAAATTCTTTGTTGTTTCAGAAGGTCAGCAGATAACAGTGGCTAAGTGGATAAGGAAAGAGGAGATTTTAGCAAGTTGCAAAATTCTTTATCCTAAGGAGTTACGTCAATTAATTAAAGATTTCTAAGGCGGTACAATTATGATACACACACTGGTTGGAACTTTTAATCATAAGCTCCAATTTTCTCACTATGTTCATCAACCTAGATTACAAAAAGGCTTCATTTCAATAACAAAACTCAATTATTACAGAACAGCACATGAAAAAACTGAGTAAATAGAAATAAGTAGTTCCTCAAAGGAAGTGGAACTGCTTTTTATTTTTGAAAAAAATCGAACGAAATGGAAAGTTCTTACCAATAGATTGTGAAACGTAAAGGAGGGGTGCGATTGTATACCCAAAACGAGTACGGTGAGCTAATTCAACGTACGCTATCTGGAAGTAAACACGCATATGGTGAGCTTTATGAAAAAACCGTTCATGATGTTTATCATACCGTACATTTTTTGTTAGAAGAAAAAGCGGATGTAGAAGATGTTGTTCAAGAGATTTATGTGGAAGTATTCAAGAGCTTAAGTCGTTATAACACAGAAAAAGCATTTCGGCCATGGTTAAAAGGGATTGCAATTAAGCAAATCTCAGCTCACCGACGAAAACGGTGGCTTTCGTTTAGAAACAACAAAAAAGTATCACAGCAACCAATTGAAATCACAGAAGATTTTTCCCCTGGAGTAGTGGACGAACTTTCGAACAAACAACTTGTTCAGCTCGTTGACCAACTTCCTTATAAATTAAGGCAAGTCATTATTTTACGCTATCTCAATGAACATTCACAAGAAGAGGTAGCCGCCATTTTGAAATTACCACTTGGAACGGTGAAATCCAGAATTCATGCAGGATTAAAAAAACTACGAGAACATGAACAGACGGAAAACATTTTTTTAAGAAAGGTGGAAAATGTCTAGTGGAACATGTCAATCAACTAAAAAATGCTTTAAAAGAAGAGGCTATGAAAATTAGTCCGCCACCTGAGTTAAAAAGTAGAGTATTGAATCAAATGGCTGCAAATAAAGGGCTGGGAATGAAAAAACGTGTAGCTGCGTTACTCATCGCATTGTTTATTATTCCGACTAGCGCATTCGCCTACCAATCCATATTGGCGGATGGAGTTTATGGATCCTTTGAGAATGTTAAGAAACACGTTGCATCTGCTACACTTGAGGGTTATATGGTCTTTAATGCAAAGCTCTCACAAGCGAAAGGTGACCTTGGTGATACAGAATATGAAAAATTTAGACAAGCATTAAATGTTTTAACGGATGCAAAAGTAGAATACGGAGACAGGTACGGAAATATTAATTATGATTTGATGGCAAAAGAGGAAAAAGAAAAGTTGAAGGAAATATCCTTTGTACTCCAACCTTATTTTGATGAATTGAACGGAGATATTTCTAGCAAAGAATTATTAACATCATATGAATATAAACTTTTTATCGATGCACTTATGACGTATGAAACGATCCTTGCAAAAGCTCAGATTGATACGAGCGAGGGCCCCGTTACGAGTAAAAGTTTGCCTTCAGAGCTTCAAGAACCATTTACAATCGCAAAAGAAAGAATGGATTATGTTTACGGTTTACAACAAGCTGAAAGAGACAAAAACTAGGCACAGAAGACAGTTCTTTTTCTAAAGAACTGCTCTTCCGCTTCCTAATTATGTACTTGAAGTTTGTTTCCACTAGGATCAAAAAAGTGAAAATAGAGATGACCATTGTCTTCCTTCATCTCATCGACCTGTATCCCTTGCTCTTTAAAAGAGAAGTGAAGCTGTTGGATGTCAGAAGTGGTAAATGCAACAGAAAATTCACTCTGTCCGTTTACCGTAAAATGTCCCCGAGAGCTTTGATCTGCTTTCACTAAGATTAATAGAGGACCTGATTGTAATTCCACAACGGCCAAGTTCTCGTTACGATGGTTTAATTGAAATCCTAAACGTTCGGTGTACCATTTAACAGATTCCTGAAGATCTGTAACGGGCATTCTAAAGTAATGCATTTCTTGAATAAGTGGCTGATTCATCTAAAATTCCTCCAAATGTTTCTTACCCGTTCATTCTCTATAAACCGATAAAAAACCTCCTGAAAGACCATTAGGTTTAAAAAAAGACTACCAGCTGCGTGCCTCCCATTGGTTTTCTTTTACGTCTAACGGTTTCTTCTCACCATCAGAATCTGTGCCATACACATCATCCACATACCAACCTCTACCGTTTACAGAAGCATCTGTTTGATAGAGGAATCGAACCAGTTTTGTTCCTTCAGGTAATTCCACTTTCTCGTGATTCCATTTTTCTTCTTTTCCGGTAAAAGCGTTCGGCAGTGCAGTCCACGTTTCACCGTCACTAGAAACCTGAAGAAGCCCTTTATCACTGCCATTCTCGATGCTAAACCAGTTATTAAAATGAAGCACACGCTGCTCTTCACCTACAGCAAACGTTAAACTTTTCTTCAAATTATCGCCATATCCAGCAAACCATGCTTTATCCTTATGCTCCATTGGTACAGAGATTGCATCACCAGCAAGCTGAGCAACCTTGCGTCGGATCGGGTTCATGGAAACCGTTGCTCGTGAAGGATGGACGCGGTTCGTTAACGTCAGAACAATCGTTTGATTTTTCGGCGACACGACCATGGATGTACCGGTATATCCGGTGTGGCCGAGTGTTTCTTCATTTCCAAGAGAATCCATGTACCAGCCTTGATTCAACTCCCAGCCAAGTCCGTGAGAGTTGCTTGGGAACTGTGGAAGCTGATTTTCTGTTAATAAGCGAACCGTTTCAGGCTGTAAGATTTCAGTCCCTCCATATTTTCCTTTTTGTAAGATCATGTGGCCAAAGACTGCTAAATCATTAGCAGTTGAAAAAACACCAGCGTGACCAGCAACTCCGTCAAGACTCCAAGCGTTTTCATCGTGAACGCTGCCCCAAACCATACCTCGTCCGATGTTTGGCTGATACTCTGTTGCTGCGATACGTTCACGGAGCTCTGCAGGAGGGTTGTACATCGTGTCCTTCATCCCGAGTGGCTCTGTTATGTTTTTCTTTACATATTCATCAAGACGCTGCCCTGTGAGGCGTTCAACTAAAACGCCAAGTGTAATCAAGTTAAGGTCACTGTATGTATAGGTCGTGCCAGGCTGTTTATTGAGTTTATACTTTAGTGCAATCTGCAGGCGATCTTCGCGATTGGTTCCCATGTTATATAGCGGTATCCAAGCGACAAAGCCTGAAGTGTGTGTCATGATTTGCCTAATCGTAACGTTTTCTTTTCCGTTTTCATTAAACTCTGGAATGTACTTGCCAACAGGATCATCCAAGTCAAACATTCCTTGTTCATACAGTTGCATCGCGGCGGTGGTCGTGAAAAGCTTGGAAATTGATGCGATGTCAAAGATCGTATCCTTCTTCATCTCAACAGGGTTGTCCATCTCGGTAAATTTGTCATCTGTGTAACGAGCTGAATAGCCATAAGCATCATGTTTTGCGATACTACCGCTGCGCGCAACGAGTACAACAGCACCTGGCATCGTACGTTTTTCCATCTCTTGCGCTATAAAATGATCAATCTGGTTAAGCGGCTCACGTTTTAATGAAGCGCTTTCAGGAGTTCCCGGGTGAAGAACAGCTGAAGAGGGAACAGGGCGGTTCCAATCACCTGGTCTCACGTGGTTTTCTTTTGAAGAACTCTCAGCAAAAATTATAGGGGTTACACTGGATAAAAGCATGGCTGTACTTAACATGGTACAAACTAAAACACGTTTTCCTCTCATATGTTCGTCTCCTTATTCTGAAAATTCTTACACTTTATAACAGTAGCAATCCGTGCGAAAGGTGTCTATCACTCGGAAGTCCCACAGCACATTTTCCTATCTAAATTGTGTCTAAATTGTAGGGGTCTGACCCGGGGTCAGACCCCCTACAATTTAGAGGAACTTCTCATCTTTTCTCGAATAGTTACAGTGGATAAATAAGAGAGGAGACCGCAGTTATGTTTTTACAGCTAACACCTGCTTTTATCACGTTTCTGTTAACCGTTACCATAGCGCCTCTAGTAATTTTAACTTTAAAGAAATTAAAACTCACGCAACCTATTCGAGTGGAGCTTCCCGCAGATCATCAAGAAAAAAGGGAACACCTTTGATGTTAGGAAGTGTGTTTTTTGTAGGGATTTTCGTCGCGCTTTATTATTACACGACTAGTCCAGTTATGCTCTTTCTAGTGGCAACGTTTATATTGTTTAGTTTTATTGGATTTCTAGATGATTTTTGGAAAGCTTCAAAACAAGATCCTGGCGGAGTATCAGGAAAGACAAAACTAAAGTTTCAGTTCGCGTTCACCATTCTACTCCTATATGTCGGCATCGATCTTTTCGACATTGATACAAGCATCCGGGTGACGGAATCATTGAACATTGTTCTTCCTTACATCATTTATCTAATCATAATTACACTGTTTATTGTCGGGACGGCGAATGCAATCAATTTTACCGATGGCATGGACGGGCTCCTCGGCATGGTGGCCATTCCTACATACTTCTTTTTCTTTGTAATCAGTGAGTATACGGAAGTGAAAGTCTTTTGCTTGGTGATGATTGCTACAATTCTAGGATTCTTAATCTATAACTTGTATCCGGCAAAAGCGTTCATGGGGGATACAGGTTCACTCGCGATTGGAGGAACCTTATCGTTTCTCGCCATCATCGAAAACGTAGAGATTTTAATTCCCATTCTGTTCATTATCTATCTTGCAGAACAGCTTTCTGTCATCATTCAAGTGGCTTATTTTAAACGGACGAAAAAGAAGCTGTTTCGTTTCACACCCATTCATTACCATTACGGTATTAAGTACGGATGGTCGGAAAACATGATCGTCACGGTATTCGCCATGGTTTCTTGGGCAGCATGCGGCATTTGTTTATTCTATTATGAGGTATTTATGTAGAGAGAGTGACACGTATCGTGTGTCACTCTCTTTTTTAGTTGTTATGTGTTTCTGAAGAGGATTACAGTCTTTTATGTAGTCGTAGAAAAGACATGGCTTCATCTATATATGAAGTTGCTCCATATATTCACGTTAGCAAGCAACAATTTCACATTAATTGAAATAATTTCACATTAATTCATTTAATTTCACGTTAATTGAAATATATTCACGTTAACCATTTATTTACAAATTAACAACAAAAAAAGCCCACCGAAGTGAGCCCTTTCAAATCGTCTTCCTATCAAATCTACCAGATTTCCTCAGCCCATTCCGGATGGTCGATAAACGGATTGCGGTTATGCTGGAATTGTTCATAAATGATGTTGTTTCGATTGCGTTCCCAGTTATCAACGGGATCTTGCAGGTGCCATTGCAGCAATACAGACATTTTTCCGTGGTAAGGAGCGGTTCCGTTATTCACGTTGTTGTTGAGTTCAAGCTGAGGCTCACCACTGTCTCCTTCATAGCGGACTGCCATATAAAACAGCATACGCGCGACGTCACCTTTTACCGAATCACGTGGTTCCCATGAATCACTATCATAGTAGTTTCCAAGTGCTTCAGTGTGCTGTGTGCCTCCGTTATCGAAATCAAGATTACCGCGGGAACTGTTTACACTAACATCAGTCGGGCGAAGGTGGTGGATGTCCGTGCCAGGGCCCATCGTCGTTCCGAAATCACCATGAGATTTTGCCCAAACGTGCTCACGGTTCCAATCGTTTACGTTACTGCCATTTGATGTTTTGCTTTGTGAGCGGCCTGTATAGAGCAGTATGACGTTATTGCTGTTGTTCGGATCTTGATCGGTTACTTTTAACGCTTCCCAAACGACAGAATACGAAAGCTCTGTGTGGTCATCGATGATGTTATGAAGAGCGGTCTTTAGTGCTGCACCTGTTTTCCCTTGAGCCGTATCATAGTATGACTCATCGTATGCAGGCGGATCGGTTGGATCAGTAGGCGGGTCAGTTGGTGTAGTACCCGATGTTTTTTCCATAGCTGTTGGATCTTTTAAACCAGCATGTGAAAAATAGGCAGATAGGTAGCCTGTTACTTTAATAGATTGTCCTTTTAAACTTGGATTAGTTTTCAATCCGAACTGTGAACGGAAAGCAGACGGAATCTGAACATAGACCATGTTTGCCGTGTTTGTTTCAGAGGCACTGTCGGCCAATGCTAGCGCATAATCGCTAGGATAATTGCTCGTTACAACCGTTGTTGTTGCAGTTGGTTGTCCCACAACATAACCTTGTACGGTCTTTAAAGAATTGTTTTGATTAGAAATGCTTTGAGAAACAGAATACGGACTCGACCACGTACCGTCACCGGCAGCCTGAAGAGTAGGGATGAATGCTAAAGAACTTACGACTAAAGCAATCACAACTGAAAAAAGCGAAAGGAAATTCTTGTTCCGGTGCCTTTTCATCATCAACGCCTCCATTAATTTAATTTTAACCCCTTGCAGCACAAACTACTAAATCCTGGTGAAACAGGTTTATTCTACAATCTTTTTATTAACTTCATTTTACAGATTTGTAAAACTAGAAAACTAGCTACAAAGGGAGGAAGTAATGAAGGGCGGAAAAACAGTCAAATTGACCTAAAATCACTGAAGAATTTTAAATTCCACTTACTTTATTACTGCGTAAAACCGTTATAAATCCATCTAATATTTCATGGCTAACTGAAAATCCTTTACGCTGATAGAACTCCAATGCATCATCATTCCCATTGGAAACATAGATAAAGTAATCTTCAACCTCCTCAAATTTACGAAGCCAATTCATAGACATATTAAAGAGTGTAGATCCGACACCGTATTGTCTGTATTCTTCCTTTATATAAAACTGAGACAGGCAGCCGACAAGCTCTTTTTTAACCGAATCCATATCAAAAAAGGTAGCAAACTCACTCGAATAAACTTCTTTTGGAGAGATGTTTGAATAAACATAACCAACAATCTCATCACCATCTTTTACAATGACAATGTAGTTATGTAATGCCTTCTTAACTGAAGGGATCAATCGTGTTTCAAAACTCATCGTGTCAAATAATTCAGGAGTTATGCAGGCTTTTGATTTTTGGTAATCCATAAGTTCATTGCAGAGATCTCGGCAAAGCTCAATATGATGATCAGGAAGAATCTCGTATTTCAAATCCATTTTCTTCACTCCTCAGCTTAGGTAATTACGCTATAATTTTATTACATAGAAAAAGGAAAACAAGTATGCAGTAATTTCTTACTAAGTCAGTAAAAACTGATTAAAGGAGTTTCGCGATGAACGAGACAGGATATAAGAGGAAAGAAGACTGCCCATTAACATTCGCCCTCACGCTAATCGGGAGCAAATGGAGGCTTCCAATCATATGGGCGTTATGGAAAAATAAAACGCTGCGCTATAACGAACTGAAACGGCATGTAGAGGGAATTACGAACATGGTCTTGTCTCAGGCGTTAAAAGAAATGGAAAACCAGGGATTGGTGATTCGTAAACAATACATGGAGATTCCGCCACGAGTGGAATATTCCTTAACAAAAGCTGGAGAGGATCTAGTTCCTTCCTTAGAGTCATTAGCAAAATGGGGAAAAGGCATGCAAGTAAGGTTGAAAAACGATGTCTAATTGCCCTTTGTGTAAAGAAGATAACCATTGTGCTATAACTAACGGAGACAAACCTGAAACATGCTGGTGCATGAATGTCACCATTGCCCCACTACTCCTTGAGAAAGCGGCTTCAGACTGCAATACATGTGTATGTCAAAAATGTGTGGATGATTGGAATGGAAAAGGACCTCTGATAGGAGATGACGTATGATTTTCAACATGCTCAATATCAAATGCCCGATTATTCAGGCTGGCATGGCGGGAGGACCGACAACTCCGGAGTTAGTCGCAGCAGTTAGTGAGGCCGGTGGGTTGGGAACGCTCGGTGCTGGATATATGAATCCTCAACAAATTAGTAAAGCCATTCGGGATATTCAGCAATTAACAAAAGCTCCGTTTGCAGTGAATTTGTTTCTGCCAAACTGTTACGAAATGGATGAGGAAATCATTTTAAAGATGCAGCAACAGTTAAATACATATCGAGTAAAACTAGGAATTTCAGAAGTGAATGCGATTCCTGATATGCAGGAGCTCTTTGAAAAACAGCTGGAGGTAGTAGTGGCATCAGGTGTTAAAATTGTTAGTTTTACATTTGATGCACCTCAAAAGAGTTTAGTAGATCGGCTCCACGCGTCAGGGATTACCGTGATTGCGACCGCTACAACAGTAAAAGAAGCGTTGAAGCTGGAAACTTGTGGAGTTGATGTGATCGTCGCACAAGGAAGTGAAGCAGGTGGCCATCAAGGGACATTTATAGATGTTCAAAATGAAGCATTGATTGGAACGATGGCATTGGTTCCGCAAATTGTTGACGCGGTGAATTGTCCAGTAGTTGCTGCTGGAGGCATCATGGATGGCAGAGGAATGGCAGCAGGATTGGCGTTAGGGGCATCTGCCGTGCAACTTGGTACGGCATTTTTAACGGTGAAAGAAAGCGGTGCGAACAAGATACATCAACAGGCGATTCTAGCGAGTAGTGATACAGAAACGAAGATCACGAAAGCTTTTTCAGGTAAAAGTGCAAGAGGATTTAAAAATCAAATGATGACCGATTTGGAGAGTTTTAGTGACGTATTGCCGCCCTATCCAGTTCAACACGTTTTGACTTCTGATATTAGAAAAGAAGCTGCTCGCCAAGAAAATAAAGAGATGATCTCCATGTGGGCCGGGCAGGCATCACCATTAGCTCAAGTGAAATCAGCAGGTGAGCTGGTGGGTAGTCTGTTGCAAGAATGCGAAAAAGCACTCAGTAGAGGGACAATGAAATTAAGCCGAACATGACTTTCGGCTTGAACATTTTGAAGACTTGTCGATATATCTCAAAAATCTCTGGACTCATGTACTGTGACACCAAACCGGATTTTTGTGGATTCTTTTGAAACTTCCCCAAACGTATACAGATAAGGTCTTTTTTGATTCAACCCAGAATAAGTTTTGTATAAGCTTTACAAAATTTCTGAACTGGGGTGGAAATCATGGATTTTATTAACGATTTTGCGCCATACGTTGGTTTAGCTGTGATTTTATATGCGATTCGACAGACGGAACGATTTTCGAATAAGTATATCCCCATAGTGGCTGTCGTACTTGGTGTGCTCTATGCTTTTTGGGAAGCAGGCGGTGCAACACCCGAAGCCACATTGATCGGCTTGAAATACGCACTGCTCGGAATAGGAACGGTCGCAGGAATCAAGTATTCTATTGAAAAAAACTAACCAAGTAATTCAGTTTAAGGCAGTGCTGTTTCAAAAAGCACTGCCTTTAGTTATACAAAAAACACAAAAATAATAAACAAATGTTATACAAGTGTTTAACATATATCATATCCGGGTAATAGGAAAGTAAGTCTAAGATAAAAGGTGATGCTGTTATGAAAATAAAAAGAGACCTTGAAGGAAATGTGTTAAAACAATTATTAAATAAAGATCCCGAAGCATTAAAACAAATGGTCAATTCATACAGCACATTACTTTTTCAAGTAGCCTTGAGAATCACAGGGGACAAGCGAGCGGCTGAGCAAGTTTTATGTGAAGTATTCCGTGATCTCTGGGAAAACCCCCTTCATTACCAAAATTTCAAGGACAGTTTCTTGTCTAGCTATTTAATAAAATTGTGCAAACTTAAGTGTGTGAATCGAGAAGAGATGCATATCACGAGATTATTGTCGAAAAAGTCAAAAAATTATGTTGCGAAGAATGCGACAATCTGATAATATTAAAAACGCTTACAACTAATGCCAATACGGTAAATGGAAAACATGCATGATCTGCACGTTTTTTATTTCAATATTGATGGTGAATGAACTCTCTGCACGAGCATGTAGAGATTTTAGACAACATTCTTAGAGGACTTATCTGATGAATAAGTACTTTTGGATGTTGTCTTTTTATTTGGGATGCATTAGGGTAAGGTTCATGAAAACTTAACCATATTAACTTTTTAGGGGGATGTACGGATGAGAAAGACAAAGAACCGCTGGCTCATTGCGTTGTCAGCTGTAGGGATTCATATTTCTATCGGTTCGGTGTATGCATGGAGCAACTTCACGAATCCATTGATCGAAAAGTTCGGCTGGTCCGCTTCACAAGTTCAGATGACGTTTAGTATTGCCATTTTATTCTTAGGTTTGTCGGCTGCCTTTCTTGGTCATTTTGTTGAAAGACATGGTCCAAGAAAAGCTGGTTTACTCGCAGCTGTTTTCTTTGGACTGGGTATTGCTGGTTCAGGGATTGCAGTCAATATCGGCTCTTTAACGATGCTCTATATCTTTTATGGGGTTCTCGGCGGGATTGGTCTAGGAGTTGGTTATATCGCTCCTGTATCAACACTCATAAAATGGTTTCCAGATCGCCGCGGTCTTGCAACTGGACTTGCCATCATGGGATTTGGATTCGCAGCGGCCATCAGCTCTCCAATCATGGACGCACTGATTAAGTCAGTTGGAGTAGCAAACACGTTTTTTATTTTAGGAATTGCTTATTTTGCAGTTATGACATTATCATCTCTTTATTTGGAAAAACCAGAAGAAGGCTGGCTGCCGGATGGATTTAAAGAGAACGTAGAAAGCGGCAAGGTGAAGATCAAGAAAGATCTTTCGCAGCTAACGGCTAACGAAGCGGTAAAAACACGTCGCTTCTATTATCTGTGGATCATGTTATTTATCAACGTAACGTGCGGAATTGCGATACTTTCCGCAGCAAAACCACTTGCAGAAGAAAGTATCGGTCTAACAACAGCTGAAGCTGCAGCGCTTGTCGGGGTATTAGGATTGTTTAACGGATTTGGTCGTATCGGCTGGGCATCAGTATCCGATTATATTGGACGACCTAACACGTACACGACGTTTTTCGTATTGCAGATTGCTTTATTTTTCTTATTGCCGCAAACCTCATCATCAATTCTTTTTCAAGTGATGCTCGCCATCGTTTACACGTGTTATGGCGGAGGATTTGCTTCTATACCAGCTTTTATTGGCGATTTATTTGGAACCAAACAAGTGGGTGCGATTCATGGGTACATCTTAACGGCATGGGCAGCGGCTGGTCTTGCAGGTCCACTTTTCGCTGCATGGATCAAAGACACAACGGGTTCGTACGCAAACAGCTTAACGTTTTTCTCAGGATTGTTTATAGTCGCACTCGTCGTCTCAATCTTAGTCCGCTTTGACATGAAACGGCTTGAAGCAAAACAAAAAAAGGCCGTGGCTTAAATACGTATGTGATGCAAATGCAGTGTCTTCATTAACGGGAAGGCACTGTTTTTTTATATAAATCATTCGTATTGTGATTTTATGGTAAAGTAAGAACTGGAATGAAAATACATATTTAAGGGGAAAACATGACAAACATAACTGTAGAAATCACTGAATTAAACACAGAAAATTGGTATGAGTGCTGTTCACTAGAAGTAGAAGAAAATCAAGCGAGTCATATTGAACCAAATGCTGTTTCAATTGCACAATCTAAATTCGAACCGAACTTGAAGCCTTATAGCATTCGTTATGAGGGTGAGACAGTAGGATTTCTTATGTTCAATACGGTGGAAGAAGAGCTTGATGGTTATTGGATCTACCGTATTATGGTCGATAAGAACCACCAACAAAAAGGAATCGGCAAAATCGCTGCACAGTTGATGATTGACGAAATGAAATCAACGCTGAATGCGAAAAAAATTGTAGTTGGCTATCATCCTGAAAATAAGGGAGCCCACGAATTATATAGAAGTTTAGGTTTTGTCGATAACGGAGACCGTTTTGGAAAAGAAATGGCTGTAGTACTTGAGGTTTAAAACAAGCCTGTTGATTTAACGAAAACTTCTGAAATCTTCTGTTACCCTCAATTTCCTCCTATTGCTCTTCGAATAATTAATGTTGAGTAATTAAGAATGATAAGTAAATGATAGGACTCCATTTATAAATGGAGTTCTTTTTGTTTGGTTTCAAGCATAGAGGGAACGTTTGTTAAGAAGGAGTGAATTTTACAGATGAGAAGATCAGAGCGCAACAAGTCAAAAAAGAGAAATGTAGTTTTGTTCAGCGCATTAGGTGCCGTTCTTTTAGCTTTATTGTTTTTGCCGAAAGATGCACTGCTAATGGGTAATGAAGAAGAGCCTGTAAAAGAAAAAGTAAGTAAAGAACCAAAACATAAAGTCGTAAAACTTCAGCCAGATAATGAGAGTGCTTATGAAGACGAAGAGAAAGCAGTTGAAGGATCTAGTGAAGAGGAAACAACAGATAAACAAGAGCCTTCTGAAGAGATCGGCATAGATCCTGAAAAAGAAGCGGATAAAAAAGAAAAGGCAGAGAAAGAGAAGAAAGCTGCAGAAGCTGAAAAGAAAAAGCAGCAAGCTTCTGGTGGCGAGCCTGTTTTAAACAAGCCGATTGGAACCTCTCAAACAGAACCGCATACATCCAGCTATGATGAAGGCAGTGTCGATTGGAACGAAAAGCTGAAGGCCATTCGCCTTGCAACAGGACTTGATGAAAACATGACCGTATGGAAAATTGGAAATGGCGGAGGGCCACAGAAATCAGTTGCAGAAGTAAGCCCAAATAAACAGCCGAATGAGAGATACACCGTCAACCTCGAGTGGGTGGATCAAAAAGGCTGGATGGTAACGAGTGTACAGAAGTAATTTATGTTGTGCTTAGCATAATTTCTGCAAGTGGACAGTATTTTGTGAGAAGTGGACAGTATTTCACGAAAAGTGGACAGTAAATTATAAAAAGTCGACAGTAAATTACCGAAAGTAGACAGTATTTCACCGAAAGTGGACAGTAGCATACACAAACTCGCTTTACCACACTGTCTAAACAGAAAAAGCTGGCCAGGATCGTTGCTTCACACGATCTCAGAGCCAGCTTTTTTATTTTTCGCTTACATCATCCTCGCTTTTAAAAGAAAACGATGCTGTTTCACTTCAAAATACCCGATATTTTGAATCATCTCATGAATTTGATATAACTCATCTAGATAATCTTCACTTTTAAAGTTGGGAATCTGCCAAGGAATCGCATTTAAATAGTAAAGAAGTGCGCCGATATCATAAAAACGCTGAACCGGATATTCTTCTTTCGCCCCCAATACCTCAAACCCGTTGTCACGCAGTTCCTTTTCAGCAAAAGCTAGTTTCCAGTGAGAGAACTCATCGTTTATAGCTGCACCAAGCGCTTTATTGATATCCGTACAATCGGAACCGCCAACTTGCTGTGTCACAAAAATTCCATCATTCGTTAAAACCCGCCTCACTTCACGCGGAGAATACGATTCGTGCTTATTGATGATGAGGTCAAAAACATCATCTTCAAATGGAAGAAGATCATCTTCACCGATTTGAAACACTTTTACGCCAAGAGGCTCAAGTCGTTCTCTTGCAATCGGAACGTTAGGCGGATACCCTTCTGTTGCACAAACTATTGCTGGAAACGGTTGAAGTTTAGATAAAAGTTCACCGCCTCCAGTGCCCATGTCAAGCATCGATGACACTTTTCCGATGAGAGGGGTTACCATACTGCCATAAGACCAAGAAAGCATTCCGCTTGCCATTCGGCCAGAATCGGTTATATATGAAAAATCCCATCCAGAGAACGGTTTCTTCACTTCCTTAATATACATTTCAAAATCTACATCACGTTTCATACGTGCACCTCCAAAAGTTTATCTTAATTTGTTGAATCTTTACGTTCTGTTGGAGGTCCCCTAGCGTAATAGCCGTTTTATATCTCGTGCGCGAAATGATTTATCATGTTCTCCTCATACCACCATAATGTCTTTTTTAAAAATTCTTCAAAACAATCCCAGTTCCTTCCTAATCATAAAAATTAGAGGGAATTTTGTCGTGCTGTCGAAAATAGGCAAAGAAGTAAGAAGGTAAATAAGGGGAGGGCATTATGACACATCATGCTATGAAAATGTACGATTATCACGTATGGGCGAACAAGGAGCTATTCCATCGTTTATCAGAACTTGGAAACGAAGTGTATCACCAGACCGTGCAGAGTGTTTTCCCATCCATTTCGAAAGTAGTTTCACATATGTACATTGTTGATCAGCTTTGGTTTCATATTGTTTCGGGGACCAGTATGACAGAAGCACTTGAGATAGAAAAAGTAGAGTCGGATACAAAGAGCATTGAAGATATCATGACGATGTTTGATGAATTAACCCATCAATATAAGGAGTTTCTTAACGATGGAGTTGATTTGGACAAGATGTTAATACTGGATACGCCATGGGCGGGACGAAGAGAAACGAGTATCGCTGAGATGCTGCTGCATATCGCGACACATGGTGCGTATCATCGCGGTAATATTACTGCAATGCTGCGTCAAAATGGTTACAGCTCAGTTACGACAGATTTAACGAGTTATTGGTATACAGATCATTAAGAGCTCTATACATACAATTCAACAAGGAGAAGTAAATGAAGAAAATAGTGATATACGTAAGCTTTTCAATCGTACTATTTGTTGTATTGGCATACAGCGGTTTAAAGTTGAGCAATTCGCGGGACTTTCAGTTTTTGGAGGATTGGTAACAAAAGCAGATACTGCTGAGAAAGTAGTTGCCTTAACGTTTGATGATGGACCTACAGACAGCACGAATGAAATTTTGTCCATTTTAAAAGAAGAGGAAGTTAAAGCTACTTTCTTTGTAACGGGAAGGGAGATAGAAGAGAACCCAGAAGCGGCAAAAGAGATTGTTGCAGCTGGACATGAACTCGGAAATCATTCCTATTCTCATGAACGAATGGTCTTGAAAACACCTTCTTATATTAAAAGTGAGATTGAAAGAACAGATGAGTTGATCCGCAAAGCAGGTTATGAAGGGAAGATTCAGTTTCGTCCGCCATTTGGTAAAAAGTTAATCGGACTGCCCTATTACTTAGATAAACACGATCGAAAGACAATCCTATGGAACATAGAGCCGGAAACCTATCCAGAAATAGCATCTGATTCTACGAAAATTGTGAAGCATGTTAGTCGTAAGGTTCAGCCTGGATCGATTATTCTGCTTCATGTTATGTATAACAGCCGAGAGGAATCAATGAAATCTGTAAAAGGTATCATTACGGATTTGAAGGAAAAGGGATATACGTTTAAAACGGTGTCTGAATTGGTTGAATAAAAATAGAGGAGCGCACTTGATAAAGTGGGCTCCTTTTATCCATAAACAAGTATCCTTTTTTTGTCACAAAACAAAATCCTTTCTCGTCTTGTTTGTAAAGGGAGAAAGTGAGTGATGGAAAAATGAATAAATACGATGTAGCCATTATCGGTGGAGGAATTGCTGGATTGACAGCTGCTGCATATGTAGCGCAAGCCGGAATTTCTGTTGTGGTAGTAGAGAAAGGTAACCTATTGGGTGGCCGCGCACAAACCATTCATAAAAATGGAGTGCTTTTTAACTTGGGAGGTCATGCACTATACAGAGGTGGAGCAGGGGAGAAAATTTTAAAAGAGTTACAAGTAAAAGTGACAGGGGAATTCCCGATACAAAAGGATATGCACTCTGGAATGGAGAGTTATTACATTTGCCGGATTCCTTGGCGAGCCTGTTCAAAACTAAACTTTTAACCTGGTCTGGAAAAATGGAGCTTAGCAAGATCATGATGAAGCTTCGAAACCTAGATACATCAACAATTCCACCTATCAGTTTGCGTGATTGGGCAGAGAACAATATGAAAGATCCGATGGTTCGTCATGTGTTCTACGCACTCTGCAGAACATCAACTTATTGCATCAATCCTGATCAACAGCTGGCGAGTGCGGTCATTCAACAAGTTCAGCTTGGTATGAGAGGTGTTCTGTATATAGACGGCGGCTGGGAATCAATCGTGGAAAAACTGCGGATTAAAGCCGTTGGTGCAGGAGCGATTATTCTCACCAATAAAACAGTAGCTTCTATTGAATATGGAAATGAGCATCAACTGCAGTTTATAGATGGAGATACGATGGAAGTTCCTAACGTACTCTTAACATGTGGTCCAGACCAATCGTGTAATCTGATAAAAAATGCGGATGGAACGATGCTTGATAAATGGAAACAACAGGCTCAGCCAATTTATGCTGCATGCCTTGATGTGGCATTGAAAAATCTCCCGAATCCTACTCATCATTTTGCCATTGGCATTGATCAACACATTCTATTCTCCAATCATTCTCGAGCTTCCAAACTAGGTGAAGAGGGTTCGAAGGTGCTGCATCTCATCAAATATTTGGGAACAGAGAAAGAAACGAAGACGGAAGCAAACAAACAAGAATTAGAAAGCATAATGGATCTCATGCAGCCTGGATGGAGAAAGGAACTTGTAGCTCAGCAATTTCTTCCGCACATGGTAGTGGTGCAAGACTGTATCACTATTCAAGATAAACAATATTTCGGCCCGAGTGTACCTGAAATACCAGGACTGTATATTGCAGGAGATGGAACGGGACATGGAGAAATGTTGGTGGACGCAGCGTTTGCCAGTGCAAAACGAGCAGCGGAAATCATCATACAACACAATGGGTTCCAGGTTTTGTCTAGGGAGGCTTAAGACATGATAGAGAGTCAGACTGAGCAACATTATAAAACGTATAGACCGCTGTTGTTTTCATTGGCATACAGAATGTTAGGCAGTGTTCAGGATGCAGAAGATATTGTACAAGACGCGTATTTCACTCTGAGTACGACGGCAACGGATCATATTCAAAACGTAAAAGCGTATCTATGTAAAATCGTGACCAATCGATCCATTGACTTACTAAAATCGGCTCGTAAGCAAAGAGAAACCTATATAGGTCCCTGGCTTCCGGAACCTCTTTTGCTAGATAGCAAGGATGATCCTGAACAAAACTATGTGATGAAAGAATCACTCTCAACCGCCTATCTGCTTTTATTGCAACAGCTATCGGAAACCGAACGTGCCGTGTTTCTGCTTCGGGAAGTTCTTCAATATGATTATGAAACGATTGCAGACGTTGTAGGAAAGAACAGTACCAACTGCAGACAGATTTTCAAACGAGCGAAAAAGGCGATTGGCAACCACGCAGCCACTGACCAATCAGCGACACTTAAAGCTACCGCACTAACCGAGCAGTTCGTAACAGCGGTTGTTTCAGGCAATGTTAACAACCTTCTAAAATTGCTTGCTATTGACGCAACGCTATTATCTGACGGTGGCGGGAAAACGAAAGCAGCTATGGTCCCTATATTGGGGGCGGAGCGAATCTCTCGTTTTTACGTGGGAATCATGGCAAAAACAACAGAAGAATTTTCTTATCATTTTACTACAGTTAATGGCGATCCTGGCATTGTGCTCTATATTTCGGATCAAGTATTTGGTGTTCTTTCACTTCATATAGAAAACGAATTGATTCAAACGATATATTGGGTCGTTAATCCAGACAAACTAAATCACATTAACTAGCATACTCGGAGGTACACAATGAAACCAATCCTATTAGACTTTCCAACAGAATTCACAACCGACCGCCTGCTGATCCGCATGCCGGAGCCTGGTGATGGAAAAGAAATGTATGAAGCAATTTCAGCATCAATAGAGGACCTTAAGCCATGGCTGCCTTTTGCCCACATTGATCAAAGTGAAGAAGATGTGGAAGCAAACATTCGCGAGGCGCACCTGAAGTTCTTAAGCAGGGAAGATCTGCGCCTGCTTGTGTTTTTAAAAGAAACAGGGAAATTAATTGCTTCATCTGGATTACACCGTATTAATTGGGGCATCCCCAAATTTGAGATTGGGTATTGGATCGACTCCCGCCATACGGGTAAAGGATACATGACAGAAGCCGTTCAAGGAATAACGGATTTTGCGGTAAATGAATTAAAAGCGCGCAGAATCGAGATCCGATGTGATACGCGCAATGTTAAAAGTGCAGCCATTCCTGAACGACTAGGTTTTACGTTAGAAGGTGTACTGCGCAACGACTCATTAGAAATGGGTTCAACGACCAAACTTCGAGATACAAGCGTTTATGCAAAGGTATTTTAATAGCAGGAGGTTTTCTCTTGATAAAAGCAGTGTTTTTCGATTTATTTGAAACGCTCATTACGGAATGGAAAGACGGGCAGAAGAAAGCTACCTATTCTATTGAACTACTAGGAATGGATTGGAATATTTTTAAACGTGAATGGGATAGTAAGAGAGAGCTTCGAATGGACGGGACTTTTCCTAATCACCCAAGCGTCTTGAGAGATATTTTAAGTTCACAAGGACTAGCGCTGATTCCTGAAGTTATTGAAGAAGTCTACCAAGCAAGAGTTTCAGCAAAGAAGGTTCCTTTCCAAGAGATAAGTTCTGATGTGTTAGAACTGCTGCAATCCTTAAAAGACAGAGGGTTAAAGCTATGTCTTATTTCTAACGCAGCGAGAGAAGAAGTTTGCGCTTGGCAATCGTGCATTCTTGCAAACTATTTTGATGAAGTGATCTTTTCATATGAAGTGAGGGCTGCGAAACCAAACAAGCAAATCTACCAAATCGCTTGTGAAAAACTTGGAGTGTTAGCACATGAATCAATTTTTATAGGTGATGGTGGAGCGAACGAATTAGTTGGTGCAGCGGCCTTTGGTATGAACGCGTACCATGCGACATGGTTTTTGCCAGATGAAATCAGTGACAAGATTACTGGCTTTCCGAAGCTTAAAAAACCATTAGAGCTTCTAAATCAAGATAGCGTGAAGTCCATTTTATAAACAGGTTATTGGAAAGGTAGATACAGAAAACTAGCACATGAATGTGTTAGTTTTCTTTTTTTAAGTAAAGAAGACCTACTTCAAAAATATGCCATCGGACTCTATGATTTTGTTTTTCATTTTTTGCTCTAGTAACAACTCTTTAACTTTCTGAAAATTCGTATAAATAGTTTTAGAGAGGTGATATGATGTTGCTTACTTAGAAGAAAAAAGGAAAATGGAGGAATAACGATGAGAACAAAGAAGTGGGTTGCGATGGGGATTGCGGCATCTTTAATTGCAGGTGCGTTTGGAACACCAGCTATGGCTGCTGCAGAAAATGTGAAGGTGAAAGTGAACAGCGAATCTGGAACACCAGCTTTTTTAGCAGGTAAATTATCAGCACCTTCAAAAGCATCAGCTCAGCAAGTACTTTTTGAATACGTGAACGATCATAAATCTCTTTTTAAACTAGGCAACAAAAAAGCAGAAGAGTCATTCTCAATCTTAGAAAGCACGAAAGAAGACAACGGAAACACGGTACTCAGACTTCAGCAGGAATACAACGGAATTCCGGTTTGGGGCTACACACAAGTGGCGCATATCAATAAAGAAGGAGAACTGACGGTCATCTCCGGTGAAGTTGCTCCTGAATTGGACAAGCAGACCAAACTGAAGAGCGCGAAACAGATCAGTGGTAAAAAGGCAGTGGGAATTGCAACAGCGGCACTTGGTTTTAATCCGCAGTTTGAAAAAACACCTAAAGCAGACAAAGTCGTGCTGATGAAAGATGGAGCGGCGCATTACGCGTATCTCGTAAACCTAAATTTCCTCACACCTGAGCCAGGGAACTGGAATTATTTTATTGATGCAGATTCTGGTGAAATCCTGCACCGTTATAACGACATGCACGAGGTAACGGGAACGAATACAACTGGAACAGGTAAAGGCGTTCTAGGAGATTCGAAAACGCTGAACCTAACCCTATCTAGCGGCAAGTATTATATGCAAGACAACACCCGAGGAAATGGGATCTTTACCTACGATATGAAGAACCGTACATTCTTGCCGGAGCTTTTCCTGCCAGGAACGCTTTACAGTGGCACAGACAATGTATTCGACAGCTCGTACGACCAAGCCGTTGTTGACGCTCATTACTTTGCTGGTTTGACGTACGATTATTATAAGAATACACACGGGCGAAACTCCTATGATAACAAAGGGGCACAGATCAAATCATCCGTTCACTTTAATAAAAACTACAACAACGCGTTCTGGAACGGTTCGCAGATGGTCTACGGTGACGGTGATGGAACAAACTTTATCGCGTTCTCTGGCGGGATTGACGTAGTAGCCCACGAACTGACACATGCTGTAACGGATACAAGTTCTGACCTTGTGTATCAAAATGAATCAGGAGCTCTGAACGAAGCGATGTCAGACATTTTTGGAACATTAGTAGAATACTATAACGGCAAGAATCCAGACTTTGAAATCGGAGAAGATGTGTACACGCCTGCGATAGCGGGAGATGCACTCCGTTCGATGTCAGATCCAGCAAAATATCAAGATCCAGACCACTATTCAGTAAGATATACAGGAACTGGTGACAACGGAGGCGTTCATATCAACAGCGGAATCATCAACAAAGCAGCGTATCTATTAAGTGAAGGCGGCAGCCATTATGGCGTTTCCGTAACAGGAATCGGACGAGCAAAGCTAGGTGCGATCTTCTACCGCATGAACACGGTGTACTTAACGTCTTCCTCTAATTTCAGCCAAGCGAGAGCGGCAGCGGTTCGCGCGGCATCTGATCTTTACGGCGCTGGGTCGCAAGAAGTCACTTCTGTGAACCAGGCGTTTAATGCAGTAGGTATTCAATAAGCAGTTGTGAGCTAGAACCTGATTGTAGGTTCTAGCTTTTTCTATAGGCAGTTTGCGAAAAGTGTCGAGGTTTATAGACTCGTGGATTAGAGGCCAAGACTCGCGGATTGGAGACCAAAACTCGTGGATTGACAGCCCGAACTCGTGAATTGCCTCTCATCAGAAGGGCTGCCTACACCGATATAGAATAAGTAAAAGCGATAACTTAGCAAAAAGGTTAAGAACGAATGGACGTTCGTGTATATGATAGACATAGGGTAGGTGATGGAGATGGATTATGAAGTTTGCATACAGCGGACACTGGATTATATTGAGGAGAACTTGAACGAACGAATCACGTTAGAGGAGCTTGCAGAGCTCGCTTGCTTTTCGCCTTTTCATTATCATCGGGTGTTTCAGTTTCTTGTTGGTGAATCCGTCATGGAGTATGTGCGGAAGCGAAGGCTGTCGCATGCGGCACAGCGACTATTGCAATCCGACGAAAAAGTGATTGATATCGCTTTTGATCTAGGGTTTCAATATCACGAGTCGTTTAACCGAGCATTTAAAAAATACTATGGCCGGTCACCAAGAGAGTATCGCAGTGCAACGGTTCATCCTGTCTCTCTTCATCAAAAAGCTTACCTGAATATGAAACGCTATATGGGAGGTATTAATATGGAAATGAAACTCATTAAAAAACCAGCTCTTCACATCATCGGCTATGACTTAAACACACGCAACACAGACGGTGAAAACAATAGAGAGATTCCAAAGTTTTGGATGCATTATATTCAAAATAATCTCGGTGATCAGATTCCAAATCCGCTTTACAAAAACCAAGAACTTGGATTGTGTACAGAATACAATACAACAACGGGTGAGTTTGTTTACATGATCGGGATGGAAGTGGCAGAAGGAACTCCTGCTCCAGAAGGTATGTCCTATAGATCGTTTCCTGAAATGGAGTATGCTGTTTTTACAACGCCAAAAGCATCAGAGGAAAACTTTGTAGGATCCATTCAGCAAACATGGGTGGAGATCTTCTCGAAATGGTTCCCGGATTCAGGTTATGAGCATGACGGCACAGTCGAGTTTGAACTGTATGACGAGCGCTGCTACGGAAATGAAAACAAACAGATCGATATTTACATCCCTGTTGTGAAAAAAGCTGTAAAAACGATATAACAAACTATGACGCTCTTTTTGCTCACTTCAGCAGAAAGGGTGTTTTTTTGTGCGGAAAAACGAATGTTACCTGGTGTTTTTTCATATTTTGATAAAAGAGAAAAAGGAGAAGGAGCGTCTATGAAAATAGTTACTGTGATTGGAACAAGACCTGAAGGCATAAAGATGGCCCCTGTCCTTCATCGATTACAAAAAGATGAACGTATAGAGAGTATCCTTGTAAACACAGCTCAGCATAGAGAAATGCTGGATCAGATTATAGGGCTATTTGAGTTGAAAGCTGATTATGATTTAAACATTATGAAAAAACAACAGTCGCTAGAGAGCATCAGTTCGGAGATTTTAAATAAGCTATCTGTCATTTTGGAACTGGAGAAACCGGACCTCGTTTTGGTACATGGTGATACGACCACTTCTTATATGAGCGCGTATGCCTCTTTTTTAAAACAAATCCCCGTTGCACATATTGAAGCGGGCCTTCGAACGTCGAGTTTATTCGCTCCTTTTCCGGAAGAGGGGAACAGGCGGCTAATCGCACAACTGGCGACCTATCATTTTGCAGCAACTCCATTAAATCGTGAAAATTTGTTGAGAGAGAACATTTCTCCATCAAGCATTAAAGTGGTGGGCAATACGGTGATCGATGCGTTATACCAAGTGTTGCATTCGAGAAAAAAGATACCAAAATCTATTGCGCAAATTCTGCAAAGCAATAAAAAGTTGATCGTCGTGACAGCCCATCGCAGAGAAAATATGAATCATTTGAATGGCATTTTTGAAGCGATAAAAAAGATTCTAAGAACGCATCATGATGTTGAAGTGATATTTCCTGTTCACAAAAATCCGCAAATCCATCGCAAGGTAAATAAAGCGTTTCAGTCAGAAAATCGGATGCATGTTGTTGAACATCTTCCTTATGATGTTTTTGTACATGTTTTAAAACATGCTTACCTTATTCTTACCGATTCAGGGGAATTCAAGAAGAAGCGGCAGCACTATTAAAGCCAGTGCTCGTGATGAGAGAAGAAACCGAAAGAAAAGAAGGGGTATCTTCTGGCATTCTAAAAGTAATCGGTGTAAGTCCTGCATCCATATATCATGAAGTTCAGCAGCTGTTACTACATGCAGAACGTTATACAACGATGACGATGAGCAAGAATCCGTACGGTGACGGTAAAGCATCCGAGCGAATCCTTGATTTTATCCTATCATCCGATATCGCTCAGTCTGTTATACAGAAAAGGAAGTCGATGTAGGAGGAAGGATGCTAATCGCAAAAAGATTCATAAACATAAATCTGTAAGATCAAAAGGAGTGGAAATAACCCGGATGTTAAAAGTCGTTCACACGATGTTGGTGTTCATTCAAGATGGTCAAGATCTTATTATGCTTCAACAGTGTTTAGCGAGTTTAACAAAAACAAAAGATACATGCTGCGTGTTTTTTAATCAAGGTTGTCTTTCAAACAGTGATCTTCAACAAGAGCTTGAGAAATTTGATTTATCGTTCACCATTCTTGGCGAGGGTGAAAATAAAGGAATCCCATTTGCACGTCAAACATGTTTTGAGTACATCTGGGAGCATCTTCCGGAATGCACGTATATTACAGAAATTCATCCAGATATGCTGTTTCCGTGTAATTGGACAGCACCGTTGTGTGAGTACTTAGAAAAACACCCTGTAGAACCTTGTGTTTCCCCAGGCATTTTAACCGCTTTTGGAGAGTGGCATCCACATCAAAAGGGCACACAGGTTGTTGAAATGCCAAGTGAGCCCGATCAAATTATTTCTTTACTGAAATGGTTTGAACTACCTAAGATTACCGAAGGATTTGTTCATCCTGTTATGCACAGAGCAGATTTGCTGCAAAAAGTAGGGAGCTATAATCTTAATCACTTAAAAGGGAAACAAGGGTATGAGGATGATTATTTGCTGTTGTCTTATTACAGAGAGTTAGACCTGCCTTACCATTGGAAACCGAAAGCAAATCTGCAATCCGTGGTGTATCACAAGACAATGGCACAACGTATGAATTTCACTGACCTCGAGCAACAAGCAAGCGTTAATCTAACTGGTCTTATCCAACGATTTGGAAAAGAAGGGTTGGATGATTTGAATCGTATTCATCAAGCGGAACTCATTGTGAGTAAACATGCTGAACGTGTTGTTGTTTTCGGGGAAGTGAATAAAGAAACACATGAGTTTGGTCAGCACGCCACCGCCGTTTTGGTTGAAACGAGAAAAGAAAAGATGAAGCATCAGGATTTTCAAATACGTGATTTAGATATGCTCCCTACGCTCAAACAAAAGCCCAATATCACGATTGTGACACATCCATTTTGGGTGACTCAATATGCCCAATTACAGCCAAAGTTTTTGATCAGTATGCTTAGTTGTGATGATTACCAGACAACAAGATATTTTCAATTTTACAAAGAAAGTCTGTACAATCTATCCGATGTCATCATTGTAAACAACGTAGAAGAATTCTTTATTCAATCCCTGCGCTATCCCTCCGTTTTCTATATACAGAATGCATGGAAATCCGATCAAAACACACCACTGTATCCATACTCAGAAAAAGAGGAACTGCTTAACCAATTAATTGCGTGTTATGAACACAGTGATTCTGTCCAAGCGCTAAAGCGTGGTCAGATAAATAAGAGAATTGCCGATTTAAAAAGACAGCTAGAATGGGATACCCATAACGAAAACGTGATAAGTACTCTTGCAAAGTATTTATATCTTAATCATGAATTTCATGAAGCAGAGCGTTATTTTTTTGAAGCGTTTGCTAGAAATGTAGCCTTTCAGCGAGAGGACGGCCTCTTAAAATACTATCCTTGGATCGCACTCTCGCAATGCAGACAAGACAAACTGGTAGAGGCGATTAATAGTTTTGGTATTTTGGCTACGACAGATGAAAATAAGCAGATTTATGAATGCCTTTTAAATGAATACAACTTAGGTCGTTTTACAACGGCAAAAGGACTGCTGATGTTTGCGCTGGGTGACTGGATCTATACAGAGGAATTAATAGAAGATGACACCAGTATTGAATCCGTAGATCTCGTGAAAAATATGTATTTAAAAATGAAGCAATATTTAAGGCCAACAATCTCTGGTCAATCAGAAACTATTTTTGCACTATTAAGCGATTCGGAACAACTAAAGGTGAAAGCAGAAATGGAAGAGCTGCAGAATCAAAAATCCCGCGCCATTCATTATTACTTACAGGCGGCATGCAAGGATGAAGTTCAACTGGATCACATTATACGAATGCAGACGGCAGAAAACTATTTAAATGGAAATCAATGAGAGAGGAGGAAGCAGATGCTGAGACCTGTCCGAAAAAAGAAGGAAATCGGCTAACCGCGATCATGCAGGTTCGGAATGAAGAAAATAAATATTTGGAAGCCGTTTTGGAATCACTCTCAGATGTTGTGGATGACATGGTCATTGTTGATGATAACAGCACGGATCGAACCGTTGAAATATGCAGATCGTTTTCTAAAGTCAAAGAAGTAGTGGAGCTTAGTGAATCGTCTTTTCATAAGGAGTGGGTGCTCAGGAGCCGCCTTTGGAAAGAAGTGTGCAAGCATGAACCAGACTGGATTCTTTCCATTGATGCAGATGAAATGTTTGAAGACAATGTTCAAGATAAAATCCGTGAGCTGATTAACCAAGATCAATACGATTGGATCGCATTTCGTATGTACGATTTCTGGGGAGGTACCACGCATTATAGAGAAGATGAACATTGGAACCTCCATAAAAGGCACAGCAAGATGCTAGTTAGATACCTACCGGGATTTCCTTATTATTATCTGCAGCAAGACCATCACGTCCATCGAATTCCGTTTTCGTACAACGCACTTTGGGGATCACTATCGGATGTGCGAATTAAACATTTTGGTTGGGCAGGATCTTTTAATGAACGAAGAAAAAATATGAAAGATACAAACAAATTGATCCTGAAGGAAAATGGGGAAGCCTCGAACAATATGAATCGATCTTAGAACCTCATCCAAACCTTGTGGAATGGAGGGATGCAGAATTATGAGTGCCGATCGAACAGTCTCGATATTAACACACAGTTTTCTTGACGGTTACAACCACCGGATAACGAAGATTTTCGCTGGTGGATTGGAACGCTATATTTATGAATTGAGCCTGCTTATCTCACAGTTAGGTTACTCTGTTGAGATTCATCAGCTCAGCTTTTCAGAACCGTTTGAAACGATCTATGAAGATGAGCATTTAAAAGAAGTTAAAATAATAGGTCACCAATGCGGTGATTTAGAGCAGATTCCACAACTTTTCGAGAATATGGCTTGTGAGGCGACTGGCCAGCTTCTATACGCAAGCTGTATTTGGCATGCCATTCCCTACAAAAAGGGAAGTCTAGGCATTTGTCACGGAATCAACTGGGATCGCATAGAATTAATGTTAGATACAAAGAATACCGTTCGCGAAAACGTACAGAATGCACTAACTTCATTAAAAAGCTCGTTTCGGTTGATTCACATTTTCTCACGTATTGCCGTTCAACGAGCTTCTATACAGATCCGGAAAAAGTAGAGCTCATACCCAATTTTGTAGATACGACTCAATTCGTGCCACAAGCCTATAAACACAATAAACGTCTTAAAATCTTGTATCCACGGAGAATCAGTCATGAAAGAGGGATTCTACAGATGATGGCGGTTGCGGATAGGCTGCTTGAGAAACATGAGCATATAGAGATCGAATTTGCAGGTGAAACGATAGAAGGTGCAGAGGTAACAACAGCCTTTCGATACTGGATGAAACATCATCCTCATGTGGATCGAATTATTCATAACGTTTACGCTTTTTACGAGATGAAGAATGCATACATTGGTGCAGACTTAGCCGTTATTCCAACGATTTATTCAGAAGGCACCTCATTGTCTTGCTTGGAAGCGCTCAGCTCAGGACTGCCGGTCGTGAGCTCTAATGTAGGCGGACTGAACGATATCATAATTGATGGATTTAATGGAAGACTTGTAACACCAACAGTTGAAAGGCTGGAGAGCGTGATATCAGAATTGATTCAGAATCCCGAGAAACGAAAAGAACTTGCTGACAACAGCAGAAACACAGCGAAAGCATTTGATATGAAGCGATGGAAAAAGCAATGGATTACGGTATTGAACGATTACTTAACATGAAAACAGGGTGATACATCATGCCGAATTACAATGTCTTTGGTAATCTGAGAGAACCTGTCGTTTATCAAGATATATCTGCAGCAAGTGCACAAAACGGTGTAAATTATCGTGTAACAACCGGGATTGTAGCTGTTGCAGCTAATAGTTACCTAGCTATCCAGTTGGATAATCCATCAACTTCACGTTATACGGCACGAATCGGAAGGATTTTTGGCGGTGCTATCTCTAATACGGCTGTCTATTTAATGCGAGGAGGAACAATAGCGGGAGGAGTAACGCTACAGCCTGTGAATACGAATTTTGGTTTTACAAATGCCAGCCAATTGATCCCTACGTTCACAAACACAACGGGTGGCGTTACGTCGAATCCAGCAGTGGGCAGTACGACGTTCAGCACGATTATTCAAGCAACAGGACCGATTGATAATGACGAGATCGGAAAAATTATTGTACCTCCTAATACACGCCTGATCGTAAATCTGCAAAGTTTAGCTGGCGGAACAAATACACTTGCGATTACGCTCGGATGGGCGGAAGTAAGTCCAGTTTCATAAAAAAAGAGGAGATGTCCTCTTTTTTTATGTGAAATAACTGTTATAAGAATAATTCCACAATCTGCTGAGGTGATAGTTTCGGTAGTGGGGCTTTAGGTATGTGAAGTTCTGTTAAACGAATGAATGCCTGTGAACGCATCATTCGGAATAAGGGTTCGTTATTCGTAATAGTTGAAGAAATAATAGCTTGCTGTTCAGTTTTATTTAACAGATCGGATGGTACAAGCTCTAATATGTTTCTCGCAAGAGCATCGTTACTAAAAAAAGGAATCCATTCTAGTAAAACCCTCCACTGTTCTCGTTGGAATAGGTGCTGATATTGGCATACGAACTTCATAACTTCCTCTTCTTCGTCTAGAGCCAATGTCAGCAAGCACCAGCGTGCCCAAGCTGCTGTAAACGTGGGAAGCTCACTAAAAGCAACTCTATAAAAGTGCCGTGCTTTTTCATAGTCTAGCAGCCTCTCATAGGTGTTGCCTAAAATATAGGAAGTTCTGTAACTTCCCGAGCCTCCCATTACAGAAAGGTGTCCTTCTTCATGACAAGAGTGCAAAGCATTTCTTAAGGCTTCAACAGCAGAGTCGTAATCCTTTTCTGACAGGAAAATCTCTGCTTGTATATCATGTAAGTCGGTAAAATGAGGATAATAAACCAATCCCTTTTCAACAAGCTGCAGTACCATATCACGATCATTCCTCCACCTGTATAGAGAAACCGTCTTTAACAAAACATCTGGAAAGATATCAGAAGAAATCGGTAACTTCTCCAGAATCGAAATAAATGTTTCAAGGGCTTTCTCGTTGTTGCCGTGCTGCAGCAGTTCAGATCCATATGCGTAAAGGTAACGTGCGTTAGAGGGATTTTCCTTTAATGCCATTTGAACGAGAAGCAGATTTCTTTCGTTCTTATTTTTTTCATACAAGGTCTGATTCAAGTAGCCATAATGGTTCAGCACAATGGATGCTGAATGAATCTGATCACCTTTCTTTAGTATGGACGGAGTAACATCCTCATGAATTCTTCCGCTAAAGTAATAGCCTTTAAAATTCCGAAATAACCGGCAGGACGTATCACAATAATAATCCGCAGGGTTGTACGAACCGATGAAATTTTTGAATTCTACATAATAAGCGGAAGCATTACCTCGCTGTATCGTTTCTTTAAAAAGGAAAACACTGCTTTCTGCTAGCTCTTCATCCGCATCCAATACGAAGATCCAATCACAGGTCGCGAGCTTAAGCCCTGCATTTCGTGCATCGGCAAAATGATGATTCCACCGATAAGGCACAATCACCGCGCCGTATTGTTGAGCAATTGAAAGCGTGTGATCACTTGAACCTGTATCCACAATAATGATTTCATCAACAATGTCACTCACAGAATCTAAACAGCGAGT
Source organism: Fictibacillus sp. EA-CB0309 (assembly GCF_055814265.1). NCBI lineage: Bacteria > Bacillati > Bacillota > Bacilli > Caryophanales > Fictibacillaceae > Fictibacillus > Fictibacillus sp. EA-CB0309. The sequence goes on along the minus strand of NZ_CP169271.1, from coordinate 3,132,687 downwards.
TAATTGGGTTTCTTCATCTTTAACAATCATGCATAAAGTAACCGTTTGCTTAGTAGGTTCGTGGTTCATATTCAATCAGCCCTTCATCATAAGGAAGAACCGTGTTCGCTGAATGCACGAGTTCAATTCTTTGATTTTGCAAGAATGATGCAAAATGTTGCTCAGCCACTCGAGATAGCGTTTGTACACGCTGATATTTAGAAGAAATCTGAAATGTCTTTTTCATTTGGCTCTCTTCTTTTTCCCAACTTTTCATATAGAAGTGAAAGTGCTCAAAACATCCTGCTGCAAACAAGACATGAGCGATTCGTTCCGCTTCAATTAAAGAATGTAACCTCTTTTCTGATAAATTAGCTGGCGGCAACGTGTTATGAGAAAGGTTTTTCAATCTAGAGTGAAGTTTCCATTCTTCTTCTGTGACGGGTTGACGAGATAGCAAACGGCACTCTACCTTCAGCTCACGTAAATGCGCTTTCTCATGTGTGCTAATCCATTCATCCCTAAGCCAGTCCTCAATAAAACGAAGGACGGTTTGGTAACATTGGCAGCGAAGAAGCACATCTTGTATGACGCCCCTGTCTTTAAAAGTGGACACTTTAAATTTCTGTTGAACGAGGTCGTATAATTCGGATTCTTTTCCATTGTTGCGTATCAGCTGAAAGGCTCTAAATATAGGACGAAGGTGAGTGGCATTTTGCTGATAGGAGGTGAAATAAAAATGAAGAGCTCGTTCGTCATCACCAAGCGCTTCGTTAACGAGACCTAATAAGTAGGCGGTCGAAAACGTTCCAATACCGCTTTCGGTGTGATATTTAACTGGCTCAGATAAAGTGAATGCGCGACTCAGACTCTCTTCGGCTTCTTGATTCTTGCCCATAGCCAGGTAATAGGTTCCTTTATAGTGAAGAAGGTCCGTATAGTCCGGATACCTTGCTAATCCTCTGTTGCAGCATTCAATGGCCTCTTCTAGCCGGTTCAGCGCACCATAGCACCTGGATTCAAACTTATACAAAAGGTGCGCATAATTGGAGAGAGGATCTACGAGCTCAATGGACTTTTGAAATGCAGCAAGTGATTTTTCGAACTCTCCCGTTTGCAAGTATTCAACGCCAATGTTGTATAGATGAAAAGCATGGTTCGGATTACGTTCAAGCTCTTTTAGAAGCAGGGAGATATTGCGTTGGGATTTGTTTTTGGCAGAATAAATGTCAGGCTGGTAGCCGTAATGACGAACCTTCACGTTCGTCATAACAAAACGCGCATCAGGGTTATAACGCTGGATTGTCTCACTAATCTGTTCATGAATGCTGCCTGTAAATCGAAAAGCAGGTACGTTTCGAAACATGCGGATTGTCGGGTTAATACTCGCTTCCGTATCAGAAAAATAATTGTGTATCCTAAAAAAATAAGCTTCAGCATCTTCATAGTCAGCCCAAGCCTGCACATCATCAATGCTTGCAGGATCGAGCACTTCGTCTGCATCCAAGAATAAGATCCAGTCACTTTTCGCCTTTTCAACACCTAGATTCCGGGCCCATGAAAAATCATTTCTCCACTCTGTTTGAATCACTTTTGCTCCATAGCTCTCAGCGATTTGAACGGTACGGTCGGTGGAGCCAGTATCGACAACAATCATTTCGGAAACAAGGTGCTTGACGCTCTCTAAGCAATTCGCCAAAACATGCTCCTCGTCTTTAACAATCATACAGAGGGCGATGGTATTTGGCATAACGCGTTCCTCCTTTGTTTTCCTCGCCAACTTGCACACCAGCGGGATTTAGAAGCAAGTTCAATAGAAAGGTTAACTTTTTGAAGGTGAGCTGCAAATAGCGGGTATTCAGGAAATTTTTCTGCCGACTGGACAAGTTCCGTTTTCGCTTGCTGAAGATAGCAAAGCCCAGCTCCGATGTGTGCTTCTGTGATAGCGGGATCGAGTTTCAATGCTGACTCAAAACAATAAGATGCCTGCGCCCAATCTTTCTCAGCATATAAGATTTGCCCGAGCAGGAAAGTACCTTCTCCGTCTAGCAAGTTATCTTGACTCAACGTTTCCATAAGGGAGCGGGCAAGTCGAGAATAGCCCTCATAAAACATCATCTTAGCAGAATAAAGCCGAAGCTCTGGGCAGGTCGTCATCAGTTTCGTTAAAAGGGAGTGATAGCCGTACGTGATGCATAAATGTATAAGCGGTTTAAGAAAGAGTAAGAAGTCAATGAGCTTCTCCTCGGCAAATCCGGTTGTTAAGGATTCAACCAACTGTTTGTAAAACGTATGATTCTTTTGTTGTTCTATCCATTTCATACAAACAGACGGAATTTCACTGTTTCGTTCCAATGCATGCAGCAATAAAACCTGAAAGAGGTGATCAGATACGGCTATGTCAGATTGCAGCATGTTTTCAACTTCATGCAGTGCTCTATTTTCGTCGATTGCTAACAAAAGGCTTAATACATATTTGTCTTGAAGTTCAGGTGGTTTATTTCTCAAACTCTCAACCTTTGTTACAAACTCCTTATAACAACCTCCATAATAAAAAGCATGACAAAGCGCAACCTCGACCACCTCTTTTAAAGCTGGATTGTTGAGAGAAGGGGTGAGGAGGTGATGCAATTCTTTAACAAGTTCGGCATCGGAAAGATGAGAAGCAATCAGGATATCAATTACTCCATAAAGCGCTTCTTCGTAATAAGGACAGGAGTTGAGAGCTTGGATATAATAATTTAACGCATCTGAATGTGCCGACCATTGAACAGCAATCTTTCCCATTTCGGTATATGCTAAAAAACTATTGCTTCCTGCTTCAGTTACATAATGAGAACATTGCTTAATCTCTGTTGCTTTTTTGAACATTCTTAGCGCTTTTTCATCTTCTTTTTCTCTTTTGTACGCAAGTCCGAAATGATAATACAAATCCGGGTAATCTGAATAGTTCTCTATTTCCTTGTCTAGCAGAGACTTTATTAAGTAAGGCTGATCGAGTTTCAGGTATAACTTGCATAAGTCTTTAATAATCGTAGGACGATACGATGTTCTTTCCTCACATAACAGCATTGCCTGCTCCATCCTTATCTTTGCTTTTTCACGCTCACCCCTATTCTCATAGGCCATTCCTAAGTGGTACAAATAAAAAGGATTTTCAGGATGACACTGAACCGTTTTTTCTAAAATGGATAAATTACGCATGGCTTTATTTTTGTTCTGCGTAATGGCAGGTAAGTATCCGTAATGAATCAACTTAAAAGAAAGCTGTCCTATCATGGTTGAATTTTTGTGTTTACCTTGAATAGAAGGAAGTACATCCTCGTGGATAGGACCCGCAAACGAATAGTTTTCATTCGCACGAAAAACACGAATAGAAGGGTGCATAATTTTCTCGTGTAAGGAAGTGCCGACTAAGCTTTCAATTTCAAGGAAAAAGCATGACAAGCTGTGGTTTGTAATACACTCCTAAGTTCATTTCCGTTTCCCATAAAAACTTCATCCGCATCCATATAGATAATCCAATCGGTATTAGCGTAAGAAAGGGAAGTATTTCGTGCTATTGAAAAATCGCTTTGCCATTCTGTATTAATAACTTTCGCGCCATAGGTCTTAGCGATTGCTCTTGTTTGGTCTGAGGATCCTGTATCGACGATGACGATTTCATCTACAAATTCTTGGATACTGTCCAAGCAGCCGGCTAACCATTCTCCTTCGTTTTTCACAATCATATGAAGACCAAGAAGCATAATCGAAACCTCCTGTCCGTAAAAAATCCCTCTATCTTCATGATAGAGGGGGTAATCTGTGTTCATTCTATGAGCCTTGAGCATTAAATATGACACTGATTGTAGCCGTAGCTAGAGTCGTTGAAGTTCTGTAAGACAACCTTGTATATTTTAAAAAGCGCTGCGGCACTAACACATCCACCGAACCGGGGTTAATGTTCAAGCCGGTTACATCTGTAAACCAATTCGTTCCATTTGCGCTGATTTCAACAATGGTGTCAACGGTCCCTACATTGTTTGTGTTGTAGATAAAGAATGAATATGTTTCTAAAATGGATGTTGTGATGGTAGGAAGAGGAGTAAAGGCCGCTCCTGTGCCAACGGGTATATTTAAAAAGCTTTGTTCAACGAAAGTATTCTGAGAAACGGCAGTCAATGTTCCTGCAGTGATAGTAGCTCCAAGCACACTCGTAACCGTTCCATTAAGAAGGTTGTTGAGAGTCCCTCCGACAATCGTTGCGGCGAGAACGTTTTGCACGGTCGTAATGGTTCCAGCGGTAATTGTCGCGCCAAGAACACTAGTGATGGTTCCGTTAAGAATATTGTTGAGTGTTCCACCAAGCAGAGTGACGTTGCCAGTAACGTTGGCATTGACGGTTCCAGTAATGGCATTGATCGTTCCTCCGACAATAGTAGCGGCAAGAACGTTTTGCACGGTCGTAATGGTTCCAGCCGTAATCGTCGCGCCAAGAACACTAGTGATCGTACCGTTAAGAATATTGTTGAGTGTTCCACCAAGAAGAGTAACGTTGCCAGTAACGTTAGCATTGACCGTTCCAGTTATGGCGTTGATAGTGCCCCCGACGATAGTAGCGGCGAGAACGTTTTGCACGGTCGTAATGGTTCCAGCGGTAATCGTCGCGCCAAGAACACTAGTGATGGTTCCGTTAAGAATATTGTTGAGTGTTCCACCAAGCAGAGTGACGTTGCCAGTAACGTTGGCATTGACGGTTCCAGTAATGGCATTGATCGTTCCTCCGACAATAGTAGCGGCAAGAACGTTTTGCACGGTCGTAATGGTTCCAGCCGTAATCGTCGCGCCAAGAACACTAGTGATCGTACCGTTAAGAATATTGTTGAGTGTTCCACCAAGAAGAGTAACGTTGCCAGTAACGTTAGCATTGACCGTTCCAGTTATGGCGTTGATAGTGCCCCCGACGATAGTAGCGGCGAGAACGTTTTGCACGGTCGTAATGGTTCCAGCCGTAATCGTCGCGCCAAGAACACTAGTGATGGTTCCGTTAAGAATATTGTTGAGTGTTCCACCAAGAAGAGTAACGTTGCCAGTAACGTTAGCATTGACCGTTCCAGTTATGGCGTTGATAGTGCCCCCGACGATAGTGGCAGCCAATACGTTTTCAACAGTGTTGATCGTTCCAGCAGTGATGGTCGCTCCCAAAACACTATTAATTGTGCCGTTTAGTATGTTATTTAACGTTCCGCCAAGCAGTGTGACGTTACCTGTAATGTTGGCATTGACCGTTCCAGTTATGGCGTTGATAGTGCCCCCGACGATAGTGGCAGCCAATACGTTTTCAACAGTGTTGATCGTTCCAGCAGTAATGGTAGCTCCTAAGACACTGGTGATCGTTCCGTTTAAAATGTTGTTTATTGTTCCGCCAAGCAGAGTAACGTTGCCGGTGACATCTGCAGAAACGGTTCCTGTAATGGAGTTGATTGTTCCGCCGACTATGGTAGCAGCCAATACGTTTTCAACAGTGTTGATCGTTCCAGCGGTAATGGTAGCTCCTAAGACACTAGTGATCGTTCCGTTTAAAATGTTGTTTAATGTTCCGCCAAGCAGAGTGACGCTGCCAGTGACATCAGCAGTCACCGTACTTGTAATGGCATTGATGGTGCCGCCGACGATAGTGGCAGCCAATACGTTTTCAACAGTGTTGATCGTTCCAGCAGTGATGGTAGCTCCAAGAACACTAGTGATAGTTCCGTTTAAAATGTTGTTTATTGTTCCGCCAAGCAGAGTAACGTTGCCGGTGACATCTGCAGAAACGGTTCCTGTAATGGAGTTGATTGTTCCGCCGACTATGGTAGCAGCCAATACGTTTTCAACAGTGTTGATCGTTCCAGCGGTAATGGTAGCTCCTAAGACACTAGTGATCGTTCCGTTTAAAATGTTGTTTAATGTTCCGCCAAGCAGAGTGACGCTGCCAGTGACATCAGCAGTCACCGTACTTGTAATGGCATTGATGGTGCCGCCGACTATGGTTGCAGCCAAAATATTTTCAACAGTATTGATCGTTCCGGCAGTGATGGTAGCTCCAAGAACACTAGTGATAGTTCCGTTTAAAATGTTATTTAGTGTTCCACCAAGCAGAGTGACGTTGCCGGTGACATCTGCAGAAACGGTTCCTGTAATGGAGTTGATTGTTCCGCCGACTATGGTAGCAGCCAAAATATTTTCAACAGTATTGATCGTTCCGGCAGTGATGGTAGCTCCAAGAACACTAGTGATAGTTCCATTCAAAATGTTATTTAGTGTTCCGCCAAGCAGAGTAACGTTGCCGGTGACATCTGCAGAAACGGTTCCTGTAATGGAGTTGATTGTTCCGCCGACTATGGTAGCAGCCAAAACATTTTCAACAGTGTTGATCGTTCCAGCGGTAATGGTAGCTCCTAAAACACTAGTAATCGTTCCGTTTAAAATGTTGTTAAGCGTTCCGCCGACCAGAGTGACATTCCCAATAACATCAGCTGTCACCGTTCCTGTAATGGCGTTAATCGTACCTCCAATGATAGTAGCCGCTAAAACATTTTCGACAGTATTAATTGTTCCGGCGGTGATGGTAGCTCCAAGAACACTAGTGATAGTTCCATTCAAAATGTTATTTAGTGTTCCACCAAGCAGAGTGACATTCCCAGTAATATCTGCGGTCACAGTACCAGTTATGGCGTTAATGGTGCCCCCGACAATGGTTGCCGCTAAAACATTTTCGACAGTGTTGATTGTTCCGGCAGTGATGGTAGCTCCAAGAACACTAGTAATCGTTCCGTTCAGGATGTTGTTAACTGTACCTCCAAGTAGGGTGACGTTGCCGGTGACATCAGCAGAAACGGTTCCTGTAATGGAGTTGATTGTTCCGCCGACGATAGTAGCTGCTAAAACATTTTCAACAGTGTTGATTGTTCCGGCGGTGATGGTAGCTCCAAGAACACTAGTGATAGTTCCATTCAAGATGTTATTTACGGTTCCACCGAGCAGTGTGACGTTGCCAGTGACATCAGCAGTGAGTGTTCCAGTAATAGAGTTAATGGTGCCACCTACGATGGTGGCAGCTAATACATTCTCGACAGTATTAATAGTTCCAGCGGTTATGGTAGCACCTAATACACTAGTGATAGTTCCATTCAAAATGTTATTTACGGTTCCACCAAGCAGAGTGACATTCCCAGTAATATCGGCAGTGAGTGTCCCAGTAATAGCGTTAATGGTGCCTCCAACAATTGTAGCAGCCAATACATTCTCGACGGTGTTGATTGTTCCAGCAGTGATAGTCGCCCCAAGCACGTTTTCAATCGTATTTAAGGTCCCGGCCGTAATGGTAGCACCAAGAACACTTTGCAAGGTATTGATCGTGCCGCCGGTAACTGTAACAGAAGGGACCACGGCAGTAATTGTCCCAAGAATAGCATTGATGGTTCCACCTGTAATGGTAGCTGCAAGCACATTTTCAACCGTAGTTATTGTTCCTGCAGTAATCGTAGCTCCTAAAAGACCTTGCACGGTATTGATTGTGCCACCTGTGATGGTCACAGAAGGTATCTCTGCTGTAACTGTGCCTAAAATGGCATTAATCGTCCCGCCTGTGATGGTAGCGCCTAAAACATTTTCAACCGTATTAATTGTCCCGGCAGTTATCGTAGCTCCTAAAAGGCTTTGCACGGTATTGATTGTGCCACCGGTAACTGTAACAGAAGGGACTACAGCAGTAATTGTTCCAAGAATAGCGTTTATGGTTCCCCCTGTTATAGTAGCGCCTAGAACATTTTCAACCGTATTTAGGGTCCCAGCCGTAATGGTAGCACCAAGAAGACTTTGCACGGTATTGATCGTGCCACCAGTGATGGTCACGGAAGGGATTTCTGCAGTAACCGTTCCAAGAATAGCGTTTATGGTTCCCCCTGTGATAGTAGCGCCTAGAACATTTTCAACCGTATTTAGGGTCCCAGCAGTAATCGTTGCTCCAAGAAGACTCTGCACGGTATTAATTGTGCCGCCAATAACTGTGACAGAAGGAATCTCTGCAGTAACCGTCCCAAGAATAGCATTAATGGTTCCACCCGTAATGGTAGCGCCAAGCACACTTTCAACCGTATTTAGGGTCCCGGCAGTAATCGTTGCTCCAAAAAGGCTCTGCACGGTATTGATCGTGCCGCCTGTGATTGTGACAGAAGGAATCTCTGCAGTAACCGTCCCAAGAATAGCATTGATGGTTCCACCCGTAATGGTAGCCGCAAGCACATTTTCAACCGTATTAATTGTCCCAGCGGTGATCGTAGCTCCCAAAAGACCTTGCACGGTATTGATCGTGCCGCCTGTGATTGTGACAGAAGGAATCTCTGCAGTAACCGTCCCAAGAATAGCATTGATGGTTCCACCCGTAATGGTAGCTGCAAGCACATTTTCAACCGTATTAATTGTCCCAGCGGTGATCGTAGCTCCCAAAAGACCTTGCACGGTATTGATTGTGCCACCTGTGATGGTCACAGAAGGAATCTCTGCAGTAACCGTCCCAAGAATAGCGTTAATGGTTCCCCCAGAAATAGTAGCCGCAAGCACACTTTCAACCGAATTAAGGGTCCCGGCCGTAATAGTAGCACCAAGAAGACTTTGTACTGTATTGATCGTGCCGCCAGTGATGGTGACAGAAGGAATCTCTGCCGTAACCGTTCCGAGAATAGCGTTAATAGTACCGCCAGTAATGGTAGCGCCAAGTACACTTTCAACCGAACTAAGGGTTCCGGCAGTAATCGTTGCTCCCAAAAGACTTTGCACGGTATTAATCGTGCCCCCTGTAATGGTCACAGAAGGAATTTCTGCTGTAACTGTGCCTAAAATTGCATTAATCGTGCCGCCAGTAATGGTAGCACCGAGCACACTTTCAACTGAATTTAAATTTCCACCTAACACATACGTTAGACTTTTATTTGGTTTACATTTATGACAATCATGATCACAAAAAAGACTGCAGCGGGATCGCTGATAATCAAGGGAATGCTTTATTAAATTGTTGGTATTTAGAATAGAAGGAGATTGAAGACGCTTTGAATCCCTTTTGGCATCAACCTTTTTGTAATTTGGGATGGAAGGAGGCTGATTATCAATTAATGATTTAGGTGGGAGAGCCGTTTTACAATATAGCGTTTGTTTTTTTCTTCAAAATCATCCCTCCCCTGATGTTTATAGTAAGATATAGCTCCTAAACTACATTTAGAACAGCACACAAGCCATTTTAGGTTGTACAAAATCCAATCCGTTTGATATCTCATATTATCTAAACTTTTGTAAAAATGTGTTAAAATAAAAGTCTGAAAATTAATAGAAGTTCACGTTTGTATATAGGATAAATGCCGTTTTCAAGATTGATTACACTGAGGATTAGTCGCGATGAATGTAAGTGAGAACGAAATAAAATACATAAAAGATGATCAGGAGTTAGATGTCTCAGCATTTTTATCATTAGTAAAAGCTGTATGGCCAGGTAAGTACAATGAACAGTTATCAAAAGAAGCGTTTCAAAAAACAATAAATATCACAGCGTGGGAAAATGAAAAATTGGTTGGATGCTTAAGGCTATTAACAGATGGCTATTTCTTTGGCACAATCACTGAGATTCTTGTACGTCCTGACTATCAAGGTAAGGGAATTGGCAAACATTTAATGGATCTGGCCTGGGAAGTCAGTCCTACCTCTCTATTCTTAGGCGCACAGCCTGGGAAAGAAGCATTCTTTGAAAGAGCAGGTTTTACAAAATCGATTCAATCGTTTCAGAAGAAAAAGGAACGTAGAACATAAAGGGGAATACCATGCAAAAACAATTGCCCAAAGTACAACTTAGAGAGCTGAAGATAGAAGATGCAGAAGACCGCTATCAGTGGTGTCTAGATGAAGAAGTAACCAAGCATTTAAACATGCCAGATAGATATCCACCGTTTAGTATAGAAGAAACGAGAAAGTGGATTAAACAATGTATTACAAAAGAAAATGGTTACGAGCAAAAAGCGATTGTTAGTGAAACAGGTAAACATATAGGGTGGATCGACCTCAAAAATATAGATCGCTTAAACAATCATGCAGAGTTAGGAATTGCCATTGGAGACAAAGCGTATTGGGGCAAAGGATACGGGATTGCTGCCATGAAGGAAATGTTAAGTTACGGTTTTCGCGAACTGGACCTAAATAAAATATGGCTTCGGGTCGAGGCAGACAATGAAAAAGCCATTTCTTCTTACAAGAATGCTGGATATGTTGAAGAAGGTATTTTGCGACAAGACCGGTTAAGAAAAGGCATCTATGTGGACCGTTTGAGAATGAGTATTTTAAAAGAAGAGTACTTAAATCATTTATTAAAATAAATACCTGTTAAATTATTAAAGAAAAATGGAATAATTACTCATTTGGCGGGAAGTCTAAAGACATACAAAATATAGGTTTGCCACTTGTTTCACCACGGGGACGATTTAAATAATCGTCCTATTTTTTTATTAACAAATACTACCTATCCCTGTAACGCATAAGAACGATTCAATGTGGAATTATAATCTTAATTCAACAAGGAGGTGAAACAACATGGCTAACACAAACCAATTAGTAGTACCTGGTGCACAACAAGCTATCGACCAAATGAAGTATGAAATCGCTTCTGAGTTCGGTGTAAACCTTGGACCAGACAGCACTTCTCGTGCTAACGGATCTGTAGGTGGAGAAATCACAAAACGTCTAGTAGCTCAAGCTCTTGGCGGAAAGCGCTAATTAATTTAATATCATGGCTCGGCTATCTGTTCATCGCAGATAGCCTCTTTGTTTTTACATAAAAAATGTTTCTGTTTGACAATTGAGATGAAGTATTTTATATTAGTTGACGTATCAATGATTGAGCTATCAATTAATAAAAGGAGGGGGATGTTATTGTCCAACTCAACTATAGAAGATGAGAAGATCATTACCCGATTGTACGAGATCCATCGCAGGACAGCACCGAAGTTTGAAAGCTGTACAGGCATCAGTCAAACGCGACTGGAACTTTTACATGAACTGTATGAAGTAGAGGAAATCAGCCAAAGAGCTCTTCAAAAGAAAGTAAATATCGACCATGCTGCGGTCACAAGACATCTCAAGCAACTTGAAGAAAAGGGAATGATTATCCGACGGAAAGACCCTAAGGATCAGCGGTTTACGTATGTTTCTTTATCAGAAGAAGGCCGCACAAAAATCATTCACTACCGAGAAGAAAAAGAGAGGTTTATCTCGGGTGTCTTACATGACTTTTCAGATGAGGAGAGAAACGTTCTTCTCGACATGTTAACACGCATTCAGCACAACATTGAAAGATTTGAGTAACACCTATACATCTAAGACCGACACATAAAGGAGAATGAAATATGCTACAAACTAAAATTAACGACTTCAATGAAATTATCACAGGACGCCGCTCCATTCGTAACTATGATCCATCTGTAAAAATTTCAAGAGAAGAGATGAAGGAGATTTTGGCAGAAGCTTCTCTTGCTCCATCTTCTGTTAACTTACAGCCTTGGCGTTTTGTCGTAATCGATACACCAGAAGGAAAAGAAACGCTAGCACCACTTGCAAAGTTCAACCAAAGACAAGTGGAAACTTCATCTGCAGTCATTGCCGTATTTGCTGACAACAACAGCCTGGATTATTTAGAAAAAATCTATGACAAAGCAGTAGACGAAGGGCATATGCCAGCGGAAGTTAGAGATCAACAAGTACCAGCGATCCGTGGACTTTTAGAACAAATGACGCCAGAACAGTTCAAAGACATGAACTTGATTGATGCAGGGCTTGTTTCTATGCAGCTTATGTTAGTAGCTCGTGCACATGGCTATGACACGAATCCAATCGGCGGATATGAAAAAGCTCAGATTGCTGAAGCTTTTGGTCTAGATAAAAAACGTTATTTCCCTGTAATGCTGCTTTCAATCGGAAAAGCTGCAGATCAAGGATATCAATCTGTTCGTCTATCTGTAGAAGAAACAACAGAGTGGAGATAAGAAAGGGGAGCCATTAATATGATTATTATTCATGCAGGGTTAACTGTTTTAAAAGAAAAAGAAGAAGCCTTTTTGGAAGAAGTAAAAACATTAGTTGAAGCTTCACGTGCAGAGAGCGGAAACATTCAATACGATCTCATGAAAGACACGGAAAAAGAAGCCACTTATTTGATGGTTGAAGTTTGGGCGAGCCAAGAAGCGGTTCAAAGCCATAACACGAGCGAACACTTTGTTGCGTTTGGTAAAAAAGCGCAAAGCTTTATGGCTGCTCCAACAGATGTGAAAATTTATGCTGGTGAACAAGTAAAAAGATAAGGTATGACGAAAGGAAGGCATGTGATGTGCCTTCCTTTTATTGTGGCGTTATTCTGCTTTTGTATATTTTCGCTCTTGTTCAGCGATCAACTCGTCATCTTCCGCGTTATCACGTGTAACTTTTTGAGTAAGAATTGCCCCAACTGCTACCAAAATCATAACAGCAATATAGTACCCTTTTTCGTTCAACTGCAGATTATCAGCGTTATAAAGTCCGATACAGAACATGGATACACCCGCAATAAACGTGAAGTACGCTAGAACCGTAAATGCCGGCGTGTTTCTTCTTCTATGTCGTTGCATATGTAAAGCCCCTTCATTTTGTGATAAATAGATAAACATATATATGCCAAAAGCTAACTTCATTATAATCAATAAATGGAATTATTACCTTATTTTTCTTGTCAGCTATTTTTCTAAATGTGTTTACTCGTACATAGTAAGAATCAATTCAGCCATTTTCCTTACTTCTTCTATTAATGAAGTGGGATGAATGATTCTAATCTGATCACCAAAACCTAAGATATACTCTTTTGCTTCTTGTTCTGTATCAAAGTTAAGTTTTACAGAAGTCCAGCCATTATCTAATTGAGATTCGGTTTTAAGAACTTGAACAAAGCGGCCAGTAAACGTTAGTCGCTGAATGATGGATGGGGAAGCTTCGACATCCACCTCGAACTTAGGCAGATTTTTAACAAAATTTAGTTTAGACTGTTCCCAATACTCGGCAAGCTGAAAGTCTGAAGGTCTGATGAAAGTTTCGTTCGCTAATGCAGCATCCTTTATTCTTGATGCCCTGAAGTTTTTAATTGTTCCGTTTGAAACCGCAATTAAATACCACGTCCGGCCTTTCGCTACCAATCCCAGTGGTTCAACTACTCTTTCAGATAATTCCTTGTTTCCTTTTTCATAGTGCATTTGCAGTTTTCGTTCTTCCCAGATTGCTTGCTGCAAGACGTTAAGAGAAGAAACTTTTTGTGAAGATTTTCTCCAAGTGTCTGTGTCAATATGGATTCGGTTCCACATATCGTTAGCTTGTGTTTGAAAGGAATTTGGAACGGTGGCTAAAAGTTTTTGCCGTGCTTCTTTCCAGTCTTTTGTGAAACCGAGGTCACTGAGCACTTGGAAAGATGGAGACAGGAACAGCACCTTCATCTCATTTTCTTTTAGCCCGGTAAGTCTTGTTCTGTATTGATCAAGAAGTTTCCACCCCCATGTTTTCCTCGGTCTGCCATAACAGGGATACCAGCTGCACTTAATGCTTCCATGTCTCGATGGATGGTGCGTTCTGTCACTTCGAGTTCAGTCGCTAGTGCTTTTGTTGTCATTTTTTTATGATTTTGAAGCAGCAATAAAATGCTGATAAGGCGGTCTGCTCGCATCTTTTTTCTCCTGAATTTTAATATGACATAGGGTGTCAGCTTTATGAATTATACTAAAGATAATTCAAAGCAAGGAGCGAATGCAAATGAAACCTTTAGAAGGAAGAGTCGCGCTAGTAGCAGGTGGAACGAGGGGAGCAGGGCGCGGTATCGCGATGGAGCTAGGCGCGGCAGGCGCAACCGTCTATATTACAGGAAGAACCACACGCAAAGAAGTATCTGAATATGGCAGACCGGAAACGATTGAAGAAACAGCAGAACTCGTGAATGAACTGGGTGGAATCGGCATCCCTGTACAAGTGGATCATCTTGTTTCAGAACAAGTTCGATCATTAATCGAAAAAATCGAAAACGAACAAGGTAGGTTAGATATTCTTGTGAATGACATTTGGGGAGGAGAATACCTGATGGAGTGGAACAAACCCGTCTGGAAGCATTCTCTTGAAAAAGGTTGCGCATGCTGCGCTTGGGGATTGAAACCCACCTGATAACAAGTCATTTTGCACTTCCGCTATTAATAAAAAATGAGGGTGGATTGGTTGTCGAGATGACAGATGGAACCGAAAAGTATAATGAAAAATATAGGGTGACTATGTTCTATGATTTAGCGAAAAGCTCGGTGATTCGAATGGCAAAGTCTTTATCGCATGAGCTTGAACCTTACAATTGTACGGCAGTTTCATTGACGCCGGGTTGGATGCGTTCAGAAATTATGCTTGAGACGTTTGGCGTAACTGAGGAAAATTGGGAAGATGGGTTAGAGAAAGATCCACACTTTGGCATTTCAGAAACACCTCGCTTTGTCGGACGAGCGGTTGCCGCACTCGCGGGAGACGAAGCACGACATGAGTTGAATGGTCAATCATTATCAAGCGGCGAACTTGCCAAGAAGTATCATTTTTACGATGTAGATGGATCTCAACCTGATTGCTGGCGATATCTAGTGGAAGTGGTTGAGGATGGTAAACCCGCAGATACAAAAGGTTACAGGTAGTTAAAAAAGGAGAGGGAAACAAAAAAGGCACATTGGCACCTTATCGTTTCCCTTTTTTAACCACCATATAGATCACAAAACACAACCAACAAAAACAGACGATATATATAACGATTGTCCACTTAAATAAATCGATGCTGTATATTTTTTCTATTGAGTTTACAACGATCAGGATGAGTACTAATAAATATGAGAAGTGAAGGGGCCAATTTTCTTTTTCAAGATAAACACCCTTTTCTAGTTTAAACGTACCATGGATTTTTTACTTGCTTCCTTAAGAAGTGGAATCAGATAATCAACTGTATTGCGTTTGTCGGTATTGATAAAGTTGTTTATCGTTTCTGATTTGTTTTTAATCGTAATCATTTCTGCAAACTCGGGAATCTCACCATTACCCACTAAATCATCACAAAAATCTTTATACCTATTTTCCAACTGATGAAGTGTTAAGTCGAGCTGAATATAATAGAGAACCGTGATAAAATCATAAGTTCCGCCTGTTTTTATAAAACAAGGAAAACATCTTGTCACGTTATCATTTTCGATACCCAGCTCTTCAGTCATTTCTCGTAATACACTATTTCTTAGTTGAAATTGATTTCCTTTAAGATCTTCTCTGCTTAACCCTCCGCCAACACACTGCAGCCTGCCAGGGTATGCCGTATGATCATTCATCTCACCAAACACGAAGTAAGAATCTGAGGTTTCCACTAAGCCTGCTCCGTAAATAACTTTGCAGCCCTCACCACTAACTGGCTCATTTTTTACGGAATAAAGATAATGAGCGTAATCAGTGGTTTTTAAGTTTAGCTTCATTTCTTTATCTGTTTCTTCAAGGACATCCACATGAAAAACTTCGCCTCGGGTAAAACGGCTGTCAGAATTAAAACGAGTCCAAAAGTTTTCAACTTCAGCTTGGAATGCTGGTGATAACTGCACAGGATGATTAGCCAATGTGATCTTTACAGGTTTCGTAATGGGTTTAAGTATGACTGATTTCATAATGTGTATCCTCCAAGTTTAAAACATAAAAGGTCCAACAACTAAAGATAAGAAAAAAGTATTCAGAACAGCGAAATAACAAATAGATGTGAGCATGCTCCAATCTTGTTTTTTACCGAACCAAACAGCTACGCCACTAAACAAAGCAAGCGCAATCGGTATAGCAAATGAACTTCCTGAAAAGGTTAAGAAGTCAGGGGCAAACATGTAATAGTGGGTATTAAATAGCTTCTGAATAAAGACGACTTGCACACCGAGAAACAGCGCAAGAATGGTGTACATAACGCGTTTATCCTCATCCTCTATGAGTTTTATTTTCGTCATATAGATGATAATTGCAAAGAGAACAGCTGGTGTAATCCAATAGATCGAGCTCATCGCAAAAATCAGTCCTTGGAAGAGGGAAAGTATGGTTGCAGAAGCAGCTTGTTTAAAATCTTCTTTCGTTACGGCAACGCTTTTTTCGATTACGTCTGGTTTCGTGGAAGCCCCACTAAACGTAAACTCTTTGTTGCCGATCAAGTTCATCCACATGATCGATTCGTCACCAAGCCGATGTGCGTACATAGACTGATGATTTGTTGTACTGCGGAGTTCTGTCATCCATACGTCCCCATCAGGACGAGCTTCGTAAACATTCACTGCTTCTTTTTCATTCGATTTAAGTGCTCGGGTTGTAAATAAAATTTTTGCGGAATTGTTTTCATCAACGCCGTATTCAATATACTTCGGGTTCTCCAGCTTTACACCGTTTTTATCCATGAATGTCATCTTGTTAAATTGCCACTCTTTATTCGTTCCTAATTGATTCGTTCCTTGATAAACAGTATACGATTTTCCGCCAGAGCTATTTTTAAAAAGGTATAATAGATCGTTAAATCTATGCCGTTTTCAATAAAATAAAAACCAAAATGATTTTCATTAAGTGCCTCACTTTTATCCAAAATGAGATGCGACTTGTAATCTGAGCCTTTAACTAATTCATAAAAAATTGCTTTTACCTGCTTAGCTTGTGAAGTATTAATTCCAATGCTGATAAAGGAATCGGATTGACTGTTTAGAGCAACAGATCGTAATCGTTCATCGACTTTATTAATAGATCGTATACTCCAAGAGCCGATATTCACTTTAAGAAGTTCATGTTCTTTAAAATAAATGATGTTATTCGGATTTGAATCCATCCCGTAAACATCTTCATCCAATATGTTTTCTTGTTTGCCATCATAATGAATAAGCTGCTTGTCCTTTACAAAAACATAATCATTACCATTAACCCAAAAATTTTGAGGACTTGGTATGGATACAGGCACTGTTTTTTTATCTGTTACCTGCAGGTTGTCTGTCACTTTAAAGCTTAAAACCTCATTTTCTTTCGGAACATAAACATGCTGTGCTCCATTCTCTTCTTGAAAAACAGGTTTTACCTCACCAACACTTTCGGTTGCAAGTGGCAAAGATCGACTCCATCCCTCATCTGGAAGCATTAATTCCTTCTCTATATTTTTCAAAGTGAAAGCAGTAAAGATAATCGCAAAAAAGATGAAAGGAATCAAAAACGGCTTAACCTTAGCACCCATCTTTTTCATGAAACATTCCCCCTTACTGCAAAAATTCGACATTCGCCCATAATTTTCCTTTTTATTAAGAGGGGGAAGAGATACAATGTTATAAAAGCGAGGTGTGGTTGCGTGGAGGTAAAGAAAATTTATGATAACTTGCCAGTGTTGGAAACGGAGCGGCTGATCTTAAGAAAAATTACGTTAAATGATGCAGAAGATATGTTTCAATATGGTTCAGATGACGACGTTTCAAAATTTGTAACGTGGGATTCGCATCAATCGCTCGACGATACGAAGAAGTTTATAGAGTTTGTTTTAGGAAAGTACGCACGTGGTGAAGTTGCACCATGGGGAATAGAACGAAAAGAAAACGGAGAATTTATTGGAACGGTAGACTTTGTTTCATGGCAGCCTAATCACCACACAGCGGAAATTGGATATGTTCTATCTAAGAAATATTGGAGTCAAGGAATCATAACAGAAGCGGCAACTGAACTCATTAAGTTTGGGTTTAAGCATATGGACCTTGTAAGAATTCAGGCAAGATGTTTTCTAGAGAACGCTGGATCGGAAGGTGTTATGAAAAAGCTCGGGATGTCATATGAAGGGATTCTTAGGAAAGCAATGTTCGCGAAAGGGAAGCATCAGGATTTGAAAGTGTATTCGATTTTGAAAGAAGAGTTTACGGAAAAAAATCTAAAACTAAGAATTAAAGTGATAAACAGCTGAGCACCTCTGCTCAGCTGTTGTTTTTTATGGCTGACTCCAAATGATTGTCATGATTGCTTGAAAAAGAACAAATAAGCCAATAATTGAAAAAACGCCTGCAAAAGCTGTTTTTCGCATAACCCCTTTTTTAGAAAACAGGGCAAACATAATTGCCAACCCAAGACTTGCTGCAATCCATTGATATATGTAGTCTCCGATAAAAGTCACATCTGGAGCTACAACAATCAGCAGAATAATGGACACCGAAAAGAAGATGGACAAGATTCCAAACGTTTTCTTCATTTTTCCTCCTAAAGTATAGATCTATTTATCTATTCTCTAGTTTCTAATTTTTTCCTTTAATGAAACGTAAGTATGATTAAAATTCTCTAAGCCTGTTGTATGATAACCTTACATTTACATGAAGGAGAGTGAGTGATGAACAGTATTGAATTTGTATTGATGCTTTATTTAATACCACTTTGTCTCGTTTCCTTCTTAGTAAGCGGTGTGCTGCAATATCTCTTTCCTCGGGCAAAGCTGTATCTCATTGTTTTAGGTGTTTATGTCTTCGTTTCACTCTATCTATGGTATCGTGCATGGATTGTAGATTGGACGCTGCTATCTTTTGTTGCTGGTTCGTCCATGATTGCTATAGCTCTTGTTATCCTGTATAGGAAGGTTTATCGAATGGCAGAAAAGAAAGCGAATGAGATGAAATGATTTTTGCTGAAAGTTGATTGACATTTTTCACTGGCAAAAATATACTAATAACTGTAAGTAGAAGTCATTTTGGAAAGGAACGGTACTACGCTGATGTGGAAAACTCTTATTTTATTAGGCTAACTCTAAACTAATGAGACCTGGAGAATAGGATAAGTCTGCCCATTTTGCGTACACGCGTACCTTTTAAATCCAATATGATTTCACACAAAAAACTTTTTGTTTTTGTGTTTATTTGGATACGTGTAAAGCATATGTGTGCAAACCAACCTCTCTGGGCTCCAGGGAGGTTTTTTGTTGACCTCCTGTAATCCATACAGATAAAAGAGGTGAGCTGCATGACGATTGTATTACAAGTCAAAAAATTGCAGAAAAAATTTGGTGAACGAGAACTATTAAAAGAAATTTCATTTGATATACGGCAAGGCGAGAAAATCGGCCTAGTCGGCTGGAACGGCAGTGGTAAAACAACACTCGTCAATTTACTGATGGGGACTGTTGAAATAGATAGAGGATCGATTACAACATGGCCAGCCCATTTACACATGGGATACCTGCCGCAATCAACGGATTACATGCTGAATGTGGAAAAAGAAATGCGTGAATCAGCTGAGGATCTGTTAAAAACGAGTAAACAGCTTGGACTGCAGAAACACTTGTTGGAAAAGGGAGAGTTTGGACGCTTAAGTGGCGGTGAACGACTGAAGGTATCCATTGCTAAAATCTGGGCGAACCACCCGGAATTCTTGATTTTAGATGAGCCGACAAATCATCTGGATCTTCAAGGGATCAGCTGGCTGACAGCAGAAGTACAAAATTATAGTGGTGCTGCTATCATCATCTCGCATGACCGTCACTTTCTAGATCAGACGGTGAACAAAATCTTTGAGCTGGAAGATGGCAAACTGACCATTTATGAAGGGAATTATTCGGCGTATCGAGCAGAGAAACAGCGTCGTTATGAACAGCAAAAGCGAGACTATGATAAACAGCAAAGAAAGATCGAGATGATCGAGCAGCAAGTAAATACGTTGAAAACTTGGTCTGAAAAAGCGCACCGAGAAGCTGGTAAGGGAGGGACAGCGGCGGAAAATAAACAGATGGGCCTTCGTGAATTTGAACGGGCGAAAGCAAAGAAAAAGATAACCAAGTGAAGTCGAAGCTGAAACGATTGAATCTGGAATTATCGAAAACGGGCATTGATAAGCCGAAAGAAGAGACAGATGTCTTTTTCCAGTTTGATGCTGCTGGTAAGAGAGGAAAACGATTGATTGAAGCACGCGGATTAGCGAAGGAATTTGGTGATCGTACATTGTTTGAAAAAGTCATTTTTATATCAAGCATGGTGAGAGGATAGGTTTACAAGGAGCAAACGGAGCGGGTAAGACTACTTTTATAAAAATGCTGCTTGGGGCAGAGCCGATCACGTCCGGTTCAATTTGGAAAAGCGACTCGATGAAAATCGCTTATCTTTCTCAAGATGTGAGTGATCTGCCGGAAGAAAAAACGGTGTATGAATACTTCGATTTGGAGGAGAAACATCAAGTGACGCAGGCAAGGACGATTTTTGCCAACATGGGGATCGAGGATCGAAAACTCTCGAAGCCGATCCGTCACTTAAGTTTAGGAGAGAGAACAAGAGTTAAACTGGTCCTCATGATTTTGCAAGAATACGATGTGCTCATTTTGGATGAACCTACGAATCACTTAGATCTCCCTAGCCGCGAGCAGCTGGAGGAAACATTGTCACAGTTTTCAGGCACGCTTATCATCGTTTCTCATGACCGTTTTTTCGTTGAAAAGCTGTGTGACAAGCTGCTGATTATTGAAAATCAGCAGATCAAGAGAGTGGAGATGGGACTTGGGGAATACGAAGAGCAGAGTAAGCGGTATTCTATTGATGGAGGTCAGGATCTCGCAGAGGAACTGGCTATAATAGAGAACAAAATTTCAGAACTGCTAGGAAAAATAAGTTTTTGTAAAACGGGGACAGAAGAGTATGAAGCGGTCGATCAAGATTTATTGAAATTAATGAATAGAAAACGTCAGCTTATACAAAAAAATAAGCCTAAAAAGCCAAATGGGATAATCCCTTTGGCTTTTTAATGTTTACAAACAAAAAATTCTAGTCTCTAAGGCTCTTTTTCACTTTTTTAAAACACTTATAGGATGAATCAATTTTATAAGGGGAAGAAAAAGTTGAGAGCAGGGAACATTCGTCAATTTGCTTCACTTAGCCAGTTTCAAAATGTAAAAGAGTTTAATGAACATAAACGTTATTTATTGGAACATCACGCAGGTTTGTTTACGAAGTCAGAGTTCCTGGCATTTGAGCTGCTCAGCCAATATAGTGTGGTCGTTCCAGGAGTAGCGAACGCAAAAATCGATACGCTTGTTGATAAAAGTGCTAATAAAGGTGGCAGTATCTCGCGCGCTTCTTTTATCCGAATGCTGCGAAAAGCGAAGAATGCGGGGATTTTAGTCGTACATAAGACGTATCGAGCAAGCGGTGGATTTGCTCATAATGTATTTGTCTTTCAGCGGTTTGATCCACCGAGTGAAACGAAAGTGATCCATCGTGAGGAAGGTGAAACCACTTGCGAGAGTATGACTGAGCATGTGGAAATGGTGCAGGAAACTATAAATCTCTATAAAAATCAAAAAGATAAAGATCTAAAGATACGTAAGGAGAACGTCTCATCTGACAACTCATCAAGTCCTCCTTCTTTGGAAGACCTCGATGAATCCTTCACGCCGGATTCTGTTCCAAAGGATTTCATACATACGGTAAAACCTTTTTATAACACGGCTGTAGAAATTTTTACTTTTTGGGAGAAAGCAAAACTCGCATATAACAAGTTTAGTTTTGAACGTCCGCTGGAGTTTATGGTAACTGTTGTGATCGACGCGTTCAAAACAACTGTTTTTCACTACAAAAATCGGAAAATCAAGGCGTCATTTATGCAATATTTTTACGGGACGCTAAAAGGAATGTTTATGGTAGAGAAAAGGCGTGAACATATGGCTAGAGTGCCTCGGTACAACTGGCTGGACGAGCCTGAAATTGGCTGATCACATAATTTTTTTAGTCATCACATAAAAAATAGGGATGATCACATAAAAAAACGGCCTCATCACATAAAAATGGACCTTGATCACATAATTCTAAATTTTTCGGCAAAAAACATTGAAATTTCAGATAATTAGTTTATACTCTCATAAAAAGGAGAGTGACAACCATGAGATTTCTAGAGAAAGTAAGTAAAGCGGCAGGCAACACCTTTGCGGTTTGGGTGATTCTGTTTGCCATTTTAGCATTTGTTGTTCCAGGAGGCTTCACATGGATCGCTCCCACATTCCATTGTTACTGGGAATTATCATGTTCGGCATGGGGCTTACCCTGTCACTAAATGATTTTAAAGCGGTGTTTCAAGCCCCGAAAAGTGTATTGCTAGGTGTGGCAGCACAGTATACGGTCATGCCTCTCCTTGCATTTGGACTAGCAACGGCATTTCAATTGCAGCCAGAAGTGGCAGTTGGCGTTATCTTAGTAGGATGCTGTCCAGGCGGAACGGCATCGAACGTAATGACGTACTTAGCAAAAGGAAACACAGCCTTGTCGGTTGCTGTAACATCCGTGGCTACACTGCTCGCACCGATTTTAACACCAGCACTAACACTTCTGTTTGCGAGCAAATGGCTCCCCGTATCAGCGGGCAGTTTGCTGTTATCAATTGTTCAGATTGTACTTGTACCCATTGTATTAGGTCTTGTTGTTAAACTTTTATTCCGTAAACAAGTTGAAAAAAGCGTTGCTGCACTTCCGCTTATCTCTGTTGTGGGAATTGTGGCTGTAGCATCCGCTGTTGTTGCAGCGAACGCAAAACAAATTGCAGAGACAGGATTATTGATCTTTTCCATTGTTGTTCTTCACAATGTGTTGGGTCTTTTAATAGGTTTCCTGATCGCGAAAGCACTAAAGCTAAACTTTGCGGATCAAAAAGCCATTTCCATTGAAGTCGGGATGCAAAATTCAGGTCTAGGTGCGGCGCTTGCCGTTGCTCACTTTTCACAGTTGTCTGCCGTGCCAAGTGCGATTTTCAGTGTATGGCACAATATCTCAGGACCGCTGCTTGCTACTTGGTGGGGGAAGAGGGCTGATCGTAATGCCGCACAAACTAGTACTCACACCACTACATCTAAGGTGGTTTAAAGTTGTTATTCAATGTTTTCGGTCTTCGTTCACGAAGTATGGTAGATTTCCGTGCAATAGATTTCCGCGCAGTCTGCAGTGTGGTGTCCATCTTCTTTAGATCGCAATCGAGGGAGATAAAGCTCTATGTGTAGTTAATGCCTAACTATAGTGTATGTGGGGAGTATTTGTTATAGCGATACTCCCTTTAACACATCTACTATAGGAATTTTAATTTGAGGAACTTTCCATTAGACGAAACTCTTGTAGCCGTTTATTTTTAAGTTCTGCCACATACATGTTTCCTTTTCATCAACAGCTATATCATGCGGGATTTTAAGTTGTCCTACTTCTTTACCCCAACTTCCGAAGCGTTCTATAACATCACCATTTTTATTTAATATGATTATCTGGCTAGTAAGATTATCTTTTGAACCATTTAAATAATCTCCTCCATCCACTACGTATATTTTTTGATTTCTTCCTACCTCAACACCAAATGGTCTCCCAATTTCAACATCATTCCATTCATCAATAGCATTTCCTTCACTGTCTAACACTTGAATCCTAGCATTATTGCGGTCAGCTACATAAATATTACCTTCGTGATCACTACTAATTCCATGCGGTAAATTAAACTCACCTAGTTTGTCACCAAGCTTATTTACTTGCCATTCTAATTTTCCGTTTGGATCAAATTTGACTATTCTATGATTTCTGTAACCATCTGCTACAACAAATGAACCATCATTCAAGACGGTTACATCTGTAGGTCTTGCAAATGTATAATCATTCATAAAAGTAGGGAAATTGGGTATTTTATTTCGAATTCGTAAACTCCATTCCAAACCCAATGGATAATCTTCACCAAACGTTTGAAGAAGTTTGCCTTCTGGACTAAATTTGAATACCTTATTTAATGAGATGTCTGTTATCCATATTTGATTCTTGTTATCAATGTCGATACCATGAGGAGATTTGAACAAATTCTCTCCCCAAGTATTCTTAACCATCTTCGTTTTTCCATCTAAAACAACGATTGTAGGTTCCGCAATGTAGTTGCTGTTTCCATATTGTCCACTCGCACGATGTAAATAGTATATGTCTCCCTTAGAGTTAACAGCAACTCCACTTCCTTCACCAGTAGCTTCTCGATCTGTCGCTAAAAGGATTGTTGCCTTATAAGATGCAGGTTTTACGATCTCCTTAGGATGCGATTTATATACTACAGCTGATTTTCCAAAATTGAAAATGAAAATAAGGGAAAAGATTACTAATGTGAACAAAAGTGTGATTTTAAATTTTCTCATGCTAAAATCCTCCTGATTAATTAAGTTGCGTGATTTATCTTACCTACAATGAACTTCGTATAAAATAGACTCAAGATATATTCTGTATACAACTTAAGGCGTATAGAGCATGTGAATACGCAGATGAGCCAAGCGAGCGTTCTGAAAAGAAGCAGACGTCAAAGCTAACCCTCAAACAAAAAGGGTTAGCTTTTTCGCTTACACCACCCGCACTTAAAAACCATGTCAGATTATCTGACATGGGTGTAAAATCTGCGCTGAAACTGTATAGAATGAAAAGAAACAGTTAAGCAGGGGGCGTTCTTTATGGAAGAAATCATGTTTTCGTTAAACAGTGTCTGGCTTGTGCTAGGTGCACTTCTCGTCATTTTGATGCAGGGTGGGTTTATCTTACTTGAAGCAGGTTCGACGCGAATGAAGAATGCCGGGCATATTGCAGGTAAAACGGTCTTTACGTTTGGATTGGCATCTATCGTATTCTGGGCTGTTGGTTATGGTTTTATTTTTGGTGGGAATTCTAATTTCTTTATCGGTTTGTCTGACTTTTTCTATTCAGGTGATCAAGCGGAAGGTATGCCATATTCAACAGCTGCGTTTTTCTTATTCCAGCTTGCATTTGCTGGCATTTCGTTAACGATTGCGTTCGGCGGATTTGCGGAACGTGCGAAATTATCCGCATACCTTGTGTTTGCGATTCTATTTTCAGTAATCGTTTATCCGGTTGTTGCTCACTGGATTTGGGGCGGCGGATGGTTAGCGGAACACGGCAAGCAAGATTTTGCTGGTTCGACGGTTGTTCACTTAACAGGTGCGATGGCAGCTTTCGCGGCAACGATTTTACTGAAGCCGCGTATCGGAAAGTTTAATAAAAATGGTACTTCGAACAATATATTCGGACACAATCAAGTGTACACAGCATTAGGTGTTATCATTCTTTGGGTAGGCTGGTTTGGTTTTAATGGAGGAAGTACGTTTGTTGTAGATGATGGTTTCTTCGGATTTGTTGCGCTAAACACGAACCTTGCTGCAGGGGCAGGGGCAGTAGCTGCACTTATTATTTCATGGATGGTTCTAGGTAAATCAGATATCCCTACGATACTAAACGGTGCTTTAGCAGGACTTGTTGCCATCACGGCATCATGTGCATTTGTTGAAACGTGGGCAGCGGTCCTCATTGGATTCGTTGCAGGAATTCTTGTATTCTACTCTGTGAAGTTATTCGATAAATTAAAAGTGGATGACCCGATCTATGCGCTAAGTGTTCATGGGGCGGCAGGTGTTTGGGGGACGTTATCAACAGGTCTTTTTGCAACACCAGAACTTGCAACAGTTGGTAAGCCAGGCTTGTTTTATGGCGGCGGCTTCTCACAGCTCGGTGTTCAAGCAATGGGTGTTTCAGTATCAGCGCTCTACGCGTTTGTTGTTTCTTTCGCTCTTTTATACGTAATGAAAAAAGTGATGAAAGGACTTCGTGTATCTGAGGAAGAAGAGATTATTGGTCTCGATGTTAGTGAACATGGAAACTACGGATATCCAGAAGCGTTTATTACGAATGAAGAGAAAAACAGAATTGCAAATTAATCGTGATAAACAGCATTGGGGATCATTCCTCAATGCTTTTGTCGATATAGGGTGTGTGGAAATGACTTATTCATCAATAAAAAAATGGCGTGATAGTGAGTGGTATCGTCATGATCAGTCGTCACATGAGTTAAATGGATTTCACGATGAGATTATGAAGAGAGTATTTGATGCAGCATTAGAAAACCAGTCAAGTACATGTGGGCCGCCGCCTTGTGGCTATTCTTGGTTTGTTATGGGTAGTGCCGGCCGATTTGAACAGGCCATCATCAGTGACCAAGACCACGGTTTAATCTATGAGAACAACACGGAAGAAGCGTTTCAATATTTTATGAAGTTCGGAAAAGAGCTGGCTGATGGCTTGAACGAAGTCGGCTATCCATATTGTGATGGCAATGTGATGAGTTCGAATGCATTATGGTGCAAATCGAAAACAAAGTGGAACGAACAGCTATCAAAATGGTTGAGAGAAGAAAGTTTTGAAAGCATTCGATTTCTGCTGATTTTTTATGATGCACGCGTGCTTAAAGGGGAAAACGAATTTATCACTGAACTTAAAGAGATCGTACACGACTATATCAAAAAGAATCCGCCGTTCCTGGAGAGATTGTTAGAAAACACGCAGCACGTAAAGAAGGCAGTTGGCTTCTTTCATCAATTTTTAACAGAAACTCACGGCTCTCATGCGGGCAGCATCGATCTAAAGCAATCAGGCTTTTTTCCGTATGTGAATAACGTTCGGCTCTTAGCGATGAAAGAAAGTATAGAAGCTACTTCAACGCTTTCAAGAATTGATGAACTATCAAAGCTTCGAAAATATCAGCAAGAACTCAGTTGGTGTACCGCAGAATTCGAGAAGCTTCTTCACTACAGACTTCAGTATCATAAGAAAATGACGGAAAGTTATGATGACATCCACTATCTGAATATAAAAGAACTCAGCAAAGAAGAACGGAAAGACATGAAGCATATTTTGTTAAACGGACAAAAACTACAAGACTATACCCAGTCTGTTATTAAGGGAACGATGCATAGATGAGAATGAATCCGCTCATACAATTCATGAAACAAGTTCAGGGGAAAATAAACTCAAGCGTGTACGCATCGTTACAAGGGCAATCAAGTCCGCACCATATTGCTTTTTTGAGACAACTTGAAAAAGAGTTAAAAGTAGAAGAGAGCTTAGTCGTTCCGCTCAATGAATTAAACGTTGTCGTGTTCGATTTTGAAACGACAGGCTTTTTTCCGGAACAAGGAGATGAAATTCTATCGATCGGTGCCATAAAGGTGAAAGGCGGAGAGGTTCTGCAAGAGGAAACCTTCTATTCTCTTGCTCGCTGTAATCGTGAACTTACACATGAAATAAAGGAGCTTACTGGTATTGAAGAAAGCGATCTCGAAGTTGCGCCTGAACTGTCAAAGGTACTGGTCGATTTTTATGATTTTGTAAAAGGAGCCGTGTTAGTAGCGCACCACGCCAGTCATGAAAAGAAGTTTCTGCAGCACTACAACTGGAAGCTTTTCCGCAGTCGGTTCAAGCATAGAATAGTAGATACGTCATTTTTATTAAAACTTGCTGAACCAAATGTGAGTCTCGTTCGTTTAGAAGATTGCTGTGATCACTGCGGTATTCCGGTTGTTGATCGGCATCATGCATTAGGGGATGCGAAGATGACGGCGAGGCTTTGGAGTATTTATGTTGAAAGAATACAAGCGTTAGGGATGAAGAATTTAAGAGAAGTCTATGAACGGCTATCACGATAAAACAGCTGGTACCTTATCGCTAAAGGAGCCAGCTGTTTTTAGTTTCTCATATTAAATTGAGCGTTAATCTGACCGCGGATCATCTTGTTGCGTTCGTCACGTTTCTGTTTTTTCGTGAATTCCTTTTTGATTTCATAGGTTTGTACACCATCTTCAATTTGATCGGCAATCTCCATGAGCCGCTCAACGTCTGAAAACGAGTACTTGCGTGTTCCTTTTCCTGTTCTTTCGGGAAAGATAAGCTTTCGTTCTTCGTAGTACCGGATCTTACGTTCGGATAATCCGGTTAATTCGCTAATGATGCCAATCGACATGACTTTTTTATCTTTATAAGATGTTTTATCAACAGACATTTCAATCCTCCTAAACAGTAGAATAAAGAACCTAACCGAACGATTTCAAGTATTGTTATATATTGTATCATATTAATGTTAGGTTTTCTTACATATATTTTATTCCCATTTAACATGTTGGTGAGCACAACTTTATTCTATTCATCATTGTCCCAGAATATCTGTTAAGAAAGGGAGGGCGAATAATGGAAACCTTCGACGCGATCCTTAACAGAAGAAGTATCGGAAAAGTAAAAGGCGATCCCGTCCCAGTCTCGTTTATTGAAAAAATGTTAGAAGCGGCGACATATGCTCCAAACCATTACCGAACAGAGCCATGGCGTTTTTTTGTGTTAAGAGGGGATAGCAGAAAGAAATTGGGAGAAGTGTTAGAGAAAATTGCGAGAGAGGATAATGCTAGTTTAGAGCCAGATGAACTGGAACGGAAAGCAGAGAAAGCACGGAATAACCCTTTGCGCGCACCGGTCATAATAGCGGTTGGAGTTGAACCGAGTGATAAGAAGAACGTGATTGAGATTGAAGAATATGCTAGCGTTCATAGCAGCATTCAAAACATGCTGCTCACCGCGCAAGAACTAGGTTTAGGCGCCATCTGGCGGACAGGTGCTGTAACGTATCACTCAAAAGTAAAGAAGTTCTTCGGAATGAGTGTGAACGGAGCGATAGCGGGATTTATCTATGTGGGTTATCCGGATATGAGCGTGAAGCCAGTGAAGAAGACGGGGTTTAAGAGCTATACGGTGTGGATGGATTAATAAAGTGAAAGCCCACTTTTAGACAGTGGGCTTTTTGCTTGTTAGAACCTCTGTATTCACAATACGTTGTGGGTTTCCATCAATAATAAATGAAATAATGTTATCCACACTCGTTGATAAAAACTTGTGAAACATATTGTCTGTTTTCCACCCGATGTGCGGAGTTAGGACCACATTATGGAGCTGCAGGAGAGGATGGTCTGGTCGGAGAGGTTCTTCTGAAAAAACGTCCAATCCTGCTCCAGCAATCCACTTTTCTCTTAATGCTTTTACAAGTGCCTCTTCATCCAGTATTTCTCCTCTAGATGTGTTGATCAGGAATGCATCGTTACGCATTACTTTAAAATGTTCTTCTTGAAGCATGTGTTTTGTTGCAGGTACGAGTCTTACGGCAACAATGATAAAATGAGAAGTCTGCAATAGATGGTTCAACTCTCTATATTCAACGTCCTGAGCATGAGCTCGTTCTTTCGTTAGCCGAGGACCCCAAGCGACAACGTTCATGTTGAAAGTTTTAGCGATCATCGCAACACCTGAACCGATTTTACCGAGTCCGATAATGCCCACCGTTTTGTTCTCAAGTCCCATTCCAATAGATTCGGTCCAAGTGCCTTGTTTTATCTCTTGATTCAAGTGTAATAGATTACGAGCGTGTGCAAGCATCATGCCGAAGATCAACTCAACAACAGCCGCTGAACCTCCTGGAGTTGTAGCGACAGGAATGTTGAGCTGAGTGGCTGCATCCATATCGATATGGGCAAGGCCTGAACCAGTTTGCGCAATCAGTTTAATGTCCTTCAAGTGCTGCAGCACGTCTTTTGAAAACATAGAGCGCTCTCTGATAGGGATGATGATGTCTGCATGTTCAATGCGGTTCATCAGTTCACTTTGCGTAGGTTTGTCGTGGTAAATTTCGACGATAAAGTGCTGCTTTAAGCGTTCAATTTCAGGATTTGTAGCAAAGCTTTTCTCCCAATCATCCAAAATGACAACGTTCACCGTGTCCAACCCCTCTTTTGTTTGTTATTTCCATTTAATCATAACGAAAAAAGACGAAAAGCTCTTCTTTTTTACATTTTAGGGATGTGTTTTTAGGGACTGTATGCTTTGATTTGGCTTTTATACGAGGTAATTCAAAATATATCCGTACATAAGTAATTTTTATACGAGGTAATCCTGAATATATCCGCACATAAAAATATTTAAACGATTTTCGACAAATCCACCACCAAAGTCGGCTGTGTAAAAAGGAATTATGTCATGGAACACGAATCTGAAAAAGAGAGCATGTAAAGGAGGCGCCAAGTAAATATGTATGAACAAAAAACAAAAGAAACCAACCATAGTGTCATAGAGTTTATTGAAAATGTAGATAGTCCGAAAAGAGAGAAGATGCCTATAAGCTTCTTGATATTTTTACGGAAACAACAGGTTATGAGGCAAAGATGTGGGGACCGAGCATCATTGGTTTTGGGTCGTATCACTACAAGTACAAAACCGGGCATGAAGGGGACGCGCCGCTTGTTGGCTTCTCGCCAAGAAAAGCGAAGATCAGCCTTTATTTTGCGCCAGGAGATCCTGAACGTGAAGCGTTGCTAAGTAAGTTTGGTAAACATACAACAGGTGCTGCATGCGTGTACATAAACAAACTAGCCGATGTTGATGTCGATGTGTTAAAGAAACTGATTACGCGATCTGTGAAGTTTTTGTTGAAAACCTACCCTCAAGAATAATGGTTAAAAAGTAAAAGTTAGAAAAGGAGTTCAAATTGAACTCCTTTTTGCTTGGTAATCGTATTAGTGTTTTTTCTTGCAGCCGCAGCTTTTTTCTTCTTTTTCTTGCATCTTTTACATTTTAAATAGATATAGCTTGAAGAAGATTCGCATTTGTTCCAACAACCCATTAAAATCACCCCGTTTATTTCCCAACACCTTCTCTTGGTGCTGTACTACATCATATGCAGGGTGAGGACAAGTTGTTTAGACGTATGGAACGGTTTGCGCCAATTTTTTTAAAGAATTCAGCAATAGGCCATGATTAGGAAAACATGCTATCATAAAACAAAACAATAGGAGTTGATTGAAAATTGAAACAAGAGATTATGGAGCGATTTATTACATATGTGAAAGTAGATACGCAATCTGATGGAAGAAGTGAAACGACTCCCTCAACAGAAGGACAGTGGACGCTTGCCAACATGCTGGTGGAAGAGTTAAAGGAAATCGGCATGCAAGAAGTGACGGTCGACGAAAACGGCTATGTGATGGCGACTCTTCCCTCTAATACGGAAAAAGATGTGCCAGTCATCGGATTCTTAGCGCATGTCGACACAGCAACGGATTTTACCGGAACGAACGTGAAGCCGCAAATCGTTGAAAACTATGATGGAGAAACGATTACGTTAAACAAAGACCTACATATTGAATTATCTCTGAGCGATTTTCCTAGCTTACAAGATTACAAGGGACATACCCTGATCACTACAGACGGCACAACACTGCTTGGTGCAGATAACAAAGCCGGAATCGCTGAGATCATGACAGCGATGAAGTACTTGATTGAACACCCAGAAATCAAGCACGGAAAAATCAGAGTAGCGTTTACACCTGACGAAGAGATCGGTCGTGGTCCGCATAAGTTTGATGTGGAAGCGTTCGGCGCGAAGTATGCGTACACGATGGACGGCGGGCCATTAGGTGAACTTGAGTATGAAAGCTTTAACGCGGCAAGTGCGAGAATTCGTATTTTGGGTAAGAATATTCACCCGGGATCTGCTAAGAACAAGATGGTGAACGCAGCGAAAATCGCGATGGAACTTAACAGCAAACTGCCAGCTGAAGAAGCGCCAGAACATACAGAAGGATACGAAGGGTTTTATCACTTGACTGGATTAAGAGGCGATGTGGAACAAACGGACATGTCCTACATCATCCGAGATCATGACAAAGAACTTTTCCAAAAAGAAAGAACACCATTAAAGAGATCGTGGATGAGTTACGTGAAAAGTATGGTAAGGATAAAATTCAGCTAGAAATGAACGACACGTA
Organism: Fictibacillus sp. EA-CB0309; assembly: GCF_055814265.1. Classification (NCBI taxonomy): domain Bacteria; kingdom Bacillati; phylum Bacillota; class Bacilli; order Caryophanales; family Fictibacillaceae; genus Fictibacillus; species Fictibacillus sp. EA-CB0309. The sequence continues at coordinate 3,100,979 of NZ_CP169271.1, read as the reverse complement.
TTACAACATGAAAGAAAAAATTGAGCCCGTAATGGAAATTGTCGATCTGGCTTCAAAAGCGATGAAGAAGCTTGATATCGAGCCGAATATCAAACCGATTCGCGGCGGTACAGACGGATCTCAATTATCATTCATGGGACTGCCAACGCCGAATATCTTCACAGGCGGGGAAAACTATCACGGCCGTCACGAATACATCTCGGTCGACAACATGATTAAAGCAACACATGTCATTATAGAACTTGTTCAGCTGTTTGAGCAGGAAGCATAAAAAGGAAGAAGCTAATCAACAATCACGTTGGTTAGCTTTTATCTGTCACTAGGGGGAATGTTATGTTGGCGCAGGGTGTTGTTGTTAGAAAAGGAGAAATTCTTTTAGTCAAACAAAAGTGAAGCGCGGAGATGTCGTTTGGAACTTTCCAGGTGGTGGTGTTGAAGCTGGTGAGTCATATGAGCAAGCATGCATCCGCGAAGTGAGAGAAGAAACGGGCTATCTCGTTAAAGTCATTAAGTCACTTCTACAAAGTGAAGAAAAACATACATATCTATGCGAAGTTGTGACTGGGGAGTTAGCGATCGAAGACGACGAAGATATATTGGATGTTCGGTGGGTGGATCTGCAAGATGATACTTATTTTGACGATGTATCAAGACCAACTGTAAATCTTATCAGAAAGAATAAGGAGATGTTCTAGATGAGCTACCCAATCCGAGTAAGAGCGGGCGCGTTGATTATCGAAAACAACGCGATTTTGTTGATTGAGTTTGATGATGAAAATGGGCTTCATTACAATCTACCTGCAGGCGGTGTTGAAGCACATGAATCTGTGAAGGAAGCTGCAAAACGAGAAGCAAAAGAAGAGGCATCTATAGATGTAACGGTAGGTCCGCTCGCATTTGTTTATGAATATGCGCCACATCTCACGGATAAAAGGTTTGGAGAGACACACTCATTAGGGCTCATGTTTGAATGTACAAGAAATATAGACACAGAACCTTCTATGCCCGATCAGCCAGACCCGAACCAAACGGGGGTAAAATGGATTCCTTTAAATGAGCTGGATCGCATCGTTTTATATCCAAGGGTGCAGAAACAGATTTTGGCGTACGTTAAAGAAAAAGCGAATGGCGTTTATATAGAAGAGCAAGATTTGGAAGAGTATCAGTTGAACGAATTTGATTTACAAAATTCAGAAAAATAACTGTCATTAACGTCGTAAAATCTTTATACTATAATTACATAAATAAACTCATCAGTCGTTTTTAATAATTCTTAAGGAGGATTCACATGGAGTCTTATTTTTTGAACGCAACAGAAGCAGATTAAAAGAATTGCTGCCTGATGAATCATTAACGATTCTATTTGCTGGAAAAGCACCACAAAAGTCAGCGGATGAACATTATCCATTCGTGCCAAACCGCAACTTTTACTACTTAACAGGAATCACTGAGCAGAACGTAATGCTGCTGTTAAAGAAGAACGGCACTGAATTTGAAGAAACGCTTTTTATTGAAAAAGCAGACCCTGTTATGGAAAAGTGGGTTGGAAAGACGGTCTCGAAAGAAGAAGCGGAAGAGTTATCCGGAATCAAAGACATTAAGTATGTGGAAAGCTTTGAGTCAACGGTTGCCGGCAACTTTTTCACAAATCAAGCGAAGCATGTTTGTTTAGATCTTGAGCGCCGTGGCTGGAGCGGTGAGCCAACAAGCACCTCACTTTTCGCAAAACACATTCGTGAGCACTACCCGCATGTTGCTATCCACAATGTGTATCACGAGATCTCTGAACTGCGCGTGTTTAAAACAACAGAAGAGATTCAAAAGATCAAAGAAGCCATCGCGATTACGAAAGAGGGCATCTACAAAGTATTGAAGCACGCAAAAGCTGGCATGATGGAATATCAGCTGGAAGCGCATTTTGATTTTACGTTAAAGTCAAACGGAATTCGAGATTATGCGTTCAAGACGATTACGGCAGGCGGGAAGAATGCGACGGTCCTTCACTACGAGCACAACAACGCCCGTACGAATGAAGGAGAGCTTGTGCTGCTCGATCTTGGTGCACAGAAAGATTATTACAATGCCGACATCAGCTACACGTTCCCAGTAGACGGCAAGTTTTCTGACCGCCAAAAAGTGCTGTACAATATCGTACTAAAAGCATTAAAAGAAACAACAGCGATCATCAAGCCAGGTCTTGAGTTTGCAGAACTAAACAAGCATGCAAAGAAAATTTTAGCAGATGAGTGCAAGAAAATTGGCTTGATTCAAGAAGAAGATGAGATCTCTAACTATTATTATCATAGTGTCGGCCACTTCTTAGGTCTCGACACGCATGACGTTGGTTCCTATAAGGATCGCATCTTAGAGCCAGGTATGGTGATTACGATCGAGCCTGGATTATATATTGAAGAAGAATCGATTGGCATCCGTATTGAAGATGACATCTTAGTGACCGAAGACGGGTTTGAGAACCTATCAAAAGACATCATTCGTGAAGTCGAAGAGATAGAAGAATTTATGGCAACAAAAGGTGTTCAGGCTGTTCAAGCTTAATTGAGGATGAGAAGAGGTGTAAAAAACCTCTTCTTTTTTTGTACACGAATAACAAATGACAAAAATAAATATTTGTCATTTGTTATCTTCGGTGATACTATGAGTGTATTAAGATATAACGGAGGAAACAATTATGAAAACAAGAAAAATCGGAACAAATGGTCCTGAGGTTTCATCAATCGGATTAGGCTGCATGGGAATGTCTGATCTTTATGGGAAGGCAGACAGAGCGGAAAGCATCGCAACGATTCACGAAGCGCTTGAAAAAGGTGTTACGCTTTTTGATACGGGTGATTTTTATGGAGTTGGTCACAACGAATTGCTTTTGCGTGAAGCTCTACAAGGAACAAAACGCGAAAATGCTTTTATTGCGGTTAAGACAGGAGTGCTGCGATCTCCAGATGGTGGCTGGATCGGGATGGATAACCGTCCGCAAGCCATAAAAAATGCATTAGCTTATACCCTTCAACGTTTAGGAACAGACTATATCGACCTTTATCAACCGGCGCGTGTCGACCCGAACGTACCAATTGAAGAAACGATCGGCGCGATGAGTGATCTAGTTAAGGCAGGTTATGTAAAACACATTGGCCTTTCTGAAGCGAATGCAGAAACGGTTCGTAAAGCACATGGTGTGCATCCAATCAGCTGGCTTCAGATCGAATATTCACTGTTCAGCCGCGGAATAGAATCAGAAATCCTTCCAACATTACGTGAGTTAGGCATTTCACTTTCTGCATACGGCGTACTTTCAAGAGGATTATTGAGTGGGAAGTGGACGAAAGAGCGTCAGGGTCAGATCGACTTCCGCTCGTTCGCACCTCGTTTTATGGGAGAGAATTTGGAACAAAACTTAGCACTTGTTGAAGCATTGCGTCAGATTGCCGAGGAAAAACAAGCTACAATAGCTGAGATTGCGATTAGCTGGGTATTGTCTCAAGGCGAAGATGTGATCCCATTGATCGGAGCACGCAAACGTACGCACTTAGCAGATGCATTTGGTGCGTTAGAGTTAGAGCTGACTTCAGTAGATCTTGAAAGAATCGAAGCAGCTGTTCCGGCTGACAAAGTGGCGGGAACGCGTTATGCTAAAGAGCAGATGGCAATGTTAGGAGTAGAGTAAGGTATGGCAGAACCTTTAACGAGGGAACAAATTTTAGATACAACCGAACAAGTTCTTCGCCGCTTCGGACTGGATAAAACTTCAGTCGTTGATGTAGCTCGTGCACTCGGTGTGAGTCATGGGACTTTGTATCGTCATTTTGCAAGCAAGGCAGCGTTAAAAGAGGCGGTTGCTGAACGATGGCTTCATGAAGTGTCCACGCCGCTCGGTAAAATTGTTAGTGAAGAAGGGGCAGCGTTCGATAAAGTGAGAAGCTGGATTGAAAGGCTGATTCATATCAAACAATCGAAGGCGAAGGAAGATCCGGAATTGTTTGCGATGTATAACGCGCTTGCTGAAGAATCTGTTGAGGCCATCACAGCACATATCCACGAACTGATCGCTCAGTTAACAAAGATTGTTGAAGAGGGTATGCAAGGTGGCGAGTTTCAAAAGGGGAATGCTCATGAGCAGGCAGCGGCGATTTTTTTGCTACGGCCCGGTTTCATCATCCAGCGCTTGCAAAAGAATGGACATCACCTCAAATAGAGCAAGAGTTTGAACAAGTGTGGAGTTTGATGATTTCTGGTCTAGTTAGAAAATGAAATTATGAAGAGAGGCAGCTTCAAAGGAATTACCCTTTTGAGCGGCCTTTTTTATATGGCTAAAGCATGTGAGAAAGTACAGATTCTTTGAAAAACGTATTTTGTGCTCACTCACATGTTTTTCTAGGTCCTTTTGTGAAAACAGCCTTTTTTAAAAGGAATTTTACTTTTTATTTAAACGTCGAATCCATTCAGCAAAAAACGAGATTCTGGCTTTCTTTGATCCTAACGGCTTTAGTGGACGGTCAGAAAGATACAACTGGATGTTACTCAATAAAACTTCACTTAGAACTTCTCTATCTCCAGGGGAATTCGGCTGCCCAGCAATGTGGATACAATTCCCGACGCCAAACAGAAAAGGAAATTCAGTATTCTGCAGCGTATCCTGAACCACCATTAAGCCTTGATTATCAACAGGCACTAATGCTTGCTTAAATAATGAAACCTTCATTTCAATATCAAAAGAAATTACATCGAAACGGTAAATTTCACCCGAAAAACTCAAAAGCATTTTCTGCAGTGGATCGAATGAGATAACCGTGTCTTCTATAAAAGTTACGTTAGCTTTTTCACATAATGTGCTGATGTCCCCTCGATTCTTTTCTTCAGCAATCATTGCGATCTCGACATCTTTGAATTTCTTTTTTGTATAAGCTGAAGAACCGATAAGTGCACTTCTCCAGCTCCAATTAATAATAATTTAGTCAAAACAAAACACTCCTGAATGAATAGTGGTGTGTCTATCATATCGATAATTAAACAATATCGCGAACCAAACTAGCTCAAATTTTACTTTTATTATAGAAGAAGGAATATTAAAATGAACAATAGACATGCGGTAACAAAGGAGTTAATAGGGATGGAGATTATTGAGTTATTTAGTGTTGACGAATGTAAGGACGAGCTTTCAGAGCTTCTAATCACAGTAGTTGGTGAAGGAGCTTCTATCGGCTTTTGCCGCCTCTTCCAAAAGCAGATGCTGACGCATTTTGGGAAAGCTGTGTTAAACCTGACGTTATCTTTTGGATCGCAAAAGTTGATGAGAAGGTTGCTGCAACCATCCAGCTTCACTTATGCATGAAACCAAACGGAACACATCGTGCTGAAATTGCTAAGCTTATGACACATCCTTCGTTCAGACAAAAAGGAATTGCAAAACAGCTGATGCTGCATGCGGAAAAAAGAGCGAAACAAGAAGAACGATCGCTGCTCATTTTAGACACAAGAGAAGGGGACCCCTCTAATTTTCTTTATCAGTCCCTCGGCTATAATGAAGCTGGGCGTATTCCAAGCTTTGCACAGAATGTAGAAGGCGGCATAGATACGACAGTTTTGTACTATAAAATGATTTAAGAGGACTGACTCGGAAGTCCTTTTATTCAGGTTGACAATATACCCCATAGGGTATAATATGAGTTCTAGAAGTTAATTCATGCATAGGAAGGTGAAAACCATGGAATACCTTAATTATATTCTTTTTGCTCTTATTATATGGTTTATCGTTCAGCGCTTTATGCCTACAAAAGGTGTGAGAAACATCTCAACACAAGAATTAAAAGCAGAACTTAAAGATATGAAAAAGCAGTTTATTGATGTTCGTACGCAAGGTGAATTTAACAGCTACCACATTCCTGGATTTAATAACATTCCGCTGCACCAGCTTTCTAAAAAACGGATAAGCTCTCAAAAGATCAAGAAGTGATTGTGATCTGCCAAAGCGGTATGAGAAGCCAAAAAGCAAGTAAGATTCTTGTGAAATCAGGATTCTCAAAAGTAACGAACGTAAAGGGCGGAGTCAGTGCCTGGAATTAAAAAAGGAGGAAATGATAATGAAACAGTTATCAGCAAAAGAAATAGAAACAAAGTTAAATGAAGGACAAGTGTTAAATATCATAGACGTACGTGAAGTGGATGAAGTAAAAGAAAGAAAAATTCCTGGTGTTACCCATATTCCACTCGGATTATTGGAATTCCGTTTGCACGAGTTAGACAAGTCAAAGGAATACGTCATGGTATGCCGTTCGGGGGAAGAAGCGGACGTGCGTGCCAACTGCTCGATAGCCATGGATTTAAAGTGATCAATATGGCTGGCGGAATGGATTCATACGAAGGAAAGACTGAATAATTTTTTGCAGCGCATACCCAAAGTGGTATGCGCTTTTTTTAGCAAACACTGGGCTATTTCATATGAACTTAGGGTATACAAGTAATTAAAAATGATGATGTATGTTACCTGAGGAGGATACGGATATGAAATGGCGTGGCAGACGCGGAAGTACAAACGTAGAAGATCGAAGAGGAATGGGCGGAAAAGGTCTTGCTGTTGGAGGTGGCCTTGGCGGTTTAATTATCGTCCTAATCGTAACGCTGTTAGGCGGAAATCCTGGCGATCTGATCGGAGGTATGGGTGAGCAAGATCAATCCGTTCCTTACGAGGAAACCCAAAAAGAAAACGATGATGCAGAGTTTGTTTCGGTTGTTTTAGCCGATACGGAAGACATATGGACGGAGATTTTTCAGGATCAAGGGTTGACTTATAAAGAACCGAAGCTCGTTTTGTATTCTGGAAGTGTTCAGTCTGCATGCGGAACAGCGGGTTCTTCGGTCGGTCCGTTCTATTGTCCCGGTGATCAGAAGCTGTACATAGATTTAAGTTTTTATCAGGAACTTCAGGACAAGTTCGATGCACCTGGCGATTTTGCCATGGCTTACGTAATTGCACATGAAGTGGGTCACCACGTCCAGACCCTTTTAGGGAAAACAGAAGAGATTCACGCACTGCGCTCCAAGTTAAGTGAGACCGAGTATAACAAGTATCAAGTGAAGTTTGAGCTGCAAGCTGATTATTATGCGGGAGTTTGGGCGAATCATGCACAGGATATGAACGTTTTGGAAAAAGGCGATCTTGAGGAAGCACTGAATGCCGCGAGTGGTGTTGGCGATGATACGCTTCAGAAGAAGTCTCAAGGCTATGTCGTGCCAGAGAGTTTCACCCACGGAACATCTGAACAGCGGCAGCGCTGGTTTTATAAAGGATTCGAGAACGGAACGATTAAAGGTGGAGACACATTTAAAGCGAAGGAGCTTTAATAACGTTTTTAGCCGGTTTTAGAGGATGATTTTGTCCTTTAAGACCGGTTTTTTTGGATTAGTCATCCCATTTTTTTAAAATCACACCCGATTCCTTGGTAATCCTGATTTTATCCATGGTAATTGAAAATTTATCCACACTTAACGCGCTTAATTCCACAGATAAAAAAATTTATCGAAATTTCGACAAACACACCACCAAATTATCCTCGAGAAAAATTTTAACGCCAATTGATATCGCAAAAATATAAAACTTCTATCTACTGTTATGTATAATGTAGGTAAATCTAGCGTGAGGAGTGATGACAAAAATGAATGTGGCTTTACTCAGTAAGTGGCATGTGCACGCGGTTGATTATGCACGCGAAGCAACGGAAAACGAAGCAATTTCTATTAAAACAGTGTGGGATGAGAATGAAGAGCGCGGAACAGAGTGGGCAGAAGAGTTAGGTGTTTCTTACGAGTCCGATCTACATAAGGTGCTCGACGATCCAAACATTGATGGCGTAATCGTGACAACAGCAACGAACCGCCACAAAGACGTAATCATCGCTGCGGCGAACCATGGTAAACACATTTTTACGGAAAAAGTACTCGCCTTCACGGTAAAAGAGTGTGAAGACATTTTAGAAGCGGTGGAAAAAAATAACGTACAGCTTATGGTGAACCTTCCAAGGCTGACAGAAAGCTTTTACCTGTACGCGCAAGAAGCTGTGGACAAAGGCTTGCTCGGAGACATTACATATATCAGATGCCGTGTGGCGCACAACGGCTCGGTGCCATCTGAAGAGAACCCAAAAGGATGGCTGCCACAGCATTTTTATAATAAGAAAGAGTGTGGCGGAGGGGCGTTGATTGATCTTGGCGCGCATCCGATCTACTTAACGAACCGTTTAGGCGGAAAAGTAAAGGCGGTTAGCGGAAAGCTGAACGAATTTTATAAGCTTGGCGTGGACGATAATGCTGTCGTTATGGTGGAGTACGAATCAGGTGCGATGGGGATGATTGAGACCGGATTCTTATCATTCGGAAGTCCGCAGCAGCTAGAACTGTACGGAACAGAAGGAACATTGATGGTGGAATGGAAGGATGTTCGAATCAAGAGTAAGCATCTTGGCACAGATGAGTGGGTGACACCAGAACTGCCGAATCCGATCTCATCTAGCATGGAGCAGTGGGTTCAGGCCATTAAAACCGGTAAGAAGCCTGCCATAACAAGAGATGACATCCTGAACTTGACCGCGATTAATGAAGCAGCCTCAATCTCAAGTGCAGAAGGCCGCAGGGTGCAGCTATCAGAACTCGGCTTAAAACAAGAAATTTAACAGTTTATAAAAGGAATTGGACCTCTTGATGCAGAATGTTTGTTCGTACACATTTTTTTGCGCAGGAGGTTTTTCTTCGTGGACCAAAAAACAATATTACTAAGACAGATGGCCGCCAATCACAATGAGCCAAACTGGTTTGTTCCGATTGAGCGTGCGTTAGATGGACTTACGGCTGAACAGGCAAAAGAAAAATCAGGGGACAGCAACTCCATTTGGGAAATCGTCAACCACTTAATTTTTGGAACGAACGCTATTTGCAACGTTTCCAAGGAAAGCCAGTAACTCGAAAAATTGAAAGCAATGATGAAACATTTCAAAATGAGAACAAAGAGAATTGGGAAGCAGCGAAAAAACAGCTTTTTGCTGTGTTAAACCATTGGACGTTAGCGGTAAACGAAGCGGACGATGAAATCTTTGAGCGCTCAGCTCATGAAGATCGTCATGACCCGTGGTACTCCGTGCTTGCGAACATTAACATCCACAATGCTTATCATATCGGGCAAATCGTAGAAATCAGAAAATCAAAAGGTAACTGGGATTCAGAAAAAGGCGTTCATTAAAAGGAGGAACTTCACATGACAGATTTAAAGTTCGTGTATGTGACTTACATAGAGGCTGCACCTGAAAAAGTGTGGGAAGCTCTGACAAGCGGAGATCTTTCAGAACAATACTTTTCGGAAGCAGGGTTGAGTCGGAATGGGAAAAAGGATCACGTATCACTTATTCCCGCGGCAGCAAAGTGACCGATTGGGGAGAAATCATTACGTGCGATCCAGAAAAAGAACTTTCATTTACGTGGAACAACAAATGGGACGAAGAAGAGCGGAAAACTCCGACCATCGCGACTTTCACGCTAAAAGAGATGAACGGAACGGTTAGATTGACGCTTCGTCATGAAAATTTGATGGAAGCCGATATCGTGGAGGAAGAAGATACGTTTGTAGGATTCAACAATGGCTGGCCGGCGATCTTAAGCAACCTGAAGACATTGCTGGAAACAGGCAGAACGCTGCCACCTGTGATTGCTTGAAGTTAATATGTTGTAAATAAGGAAGGTGTCCGATTATGCTGGACACCTTTTTGTCTTCTATGTCGTAAACCATTCACCTTTGAGTGCCGCAATATATCGTTCCGCAGATCGCTGAACAACAAGATCCGCATCACTCTTCACATGTCGGTTAAACGCGTTATATAATTCCTTGAACTGCAGGGACCCCACTTTATTGGCCATTCGTTCAACTGTGCTGGCAGGTAGCGGGATAATGTTGGGATAGCTATACATGAAGCTCACCCATTTTCGGTCGGGTACTACTTGAATGACGTCGCCTGTCAACAAAATACCAGCAGCCCCGCCATTTTCCCAATGAAGCACCGCGCCGCCTTTATAATGTCCTCCTAAACGATGAACAACGAGTCCAGGAGCCAGTGTTCTTTCCTCTCCGCTCCAATAAATAATACGGTCGCTTTCCTGTTGCACCCATTCCTTATCGTCTTCATGTATGTAGATTGGACAATCGAACGCTTCTGCCCATCGTACTTGAGTGGAGTAATAGTGCGGGTGGGATAATGCAATCGCGTCAATGCCACCCTCTGCATTTATTTGGTCTATCGTTTCTTGATCCAGATACGGAATACAATCCCATAAAAGTCTAAACCCTTTTTCCTCAATTAAAAAAGCGGACTGGCTTATGCCGAATTCCGGTTCTGTTTTTATGCTAAAGAGACCGTCCTGCTCATTCGCGATTTTATTTCGATACTTGCCTGATTGAACCAAATCATCTAACGTGGTCCATTCTTGGCCGTTGGGGTTTATGTATTGTCGCTCTTCTTTACAGATCACACATTCCGCTAATGGTGAATCAGCTGCTGCATATTGTGTTCCACATGTTGTACATAGAAATTCTTTCATCATGTTGTCCTCCTCCATCAAGTCTTTCGTTTTTAGTCTAGCAGACAACATATGGAAAGTATTGTTAAACGACTTAGCGGTTCATTAGTCTCAGTTTTAAAAAATGGAGGAAGGGAATAGAGAAACAAACCTAAAAGGAGGTGGCTAGCATGTCTGTTTATGACCAGATCAACTCTTGCTGCAGCAGGATTGAGAAAGCAGACACGAAGGAAGACGTACTACGCGAAGTAGATAAGCTGGACAACTACGCCTCTTATCTAAACGCAGATAAAGCACAGCGACTTCATATTTATTGTGATAACATTCGTAAACTAAATGTAGATGTCAAAACCGAAACCGTTAATCAAGCCGGGTTCATCCGAAATTTATTTGCATAGCATGAAAAAATCCCTCGTGATCTCATCATGAGGGATTTCTGCGTCAATAATCAATCGTAGTTCGTTTCCTGGATAGCAGCTTGTGTTTCGTGCAGATGTCTTAAATATTCTTTAGCATGATGCAACTGTTTCTTTTCTTCTTCAGACATTCCTTCTCCAGCATCATGTACAGATTGTTGAGCGGTCTCGAGCCATATCTTCGCGGTTTGAAAACATGAAGGTGTTTGGTTCGCTTGCGCTTCAATCATCGCTTCATCCGCACGCTTCACATGGTCAAGAGCTTCTTGGATTTTGGGGCTGAACTGGTGATCCATTCGTCTGCACTCCTTTTAATGAATTGATTTTATGGTCTGATAAGACGTGCTTTCGAATAAGATGAAGACAGGCATGAGTTGTCCATCATATTTGTGGAGGTCGTCTATGTTTCTTTTTATCAAATACGTGCTATTAGGCTTATCCCTCGCTGCTCCAATTGGTCCAGTAAACGCTGCACAGATGGACCGCGGCATCAAATATGGATTTTGGCAAGCCTGGATGGTGGGGCTTGGAGCTACATTGGCGGATGCGCTATACATGCTCTTGGTGTATATGGGTCTTGTCAGCTACATCAACACGCCATTCATCAAAACCTTTCTATGGCTCTTCGGCAGTTTCGTCCTTCTTTATACAGGAATAGAGACCTTCAAAAAAGCGACAACAGAAAAAAATAGCAGTGATAAAGATTACACGGTACATAACAGCAGGAGTTTTATGGCCGGCTTTCTTATGTCGCTCACCAATCCTCTTACTATCTTATTTTGGTTAGGAATTTACGGTTCTATACTTGCAGAAACGGCAGCGAAATATAGTATGGAAAGCTTGCTGTTATATAGTGCAGCGATTTTTTCCGGAATCTTAATGTGGGATTTTACGATGGCAATCGTATCAAGCGGTTTCCGTAAGGTGCTTGCTGACCGCATTTTAGATGGGATATCGAAAGTATCTGGGTTATCACTCATCGGGTTTGGCTGTTATTTTGGCTATAAAGGGATATCGTTTTTATTGTCTTGAGGTTTTCTTGAGTCATTGATGTGAGGGGTGAGGGTATAGGGTTGGGTGAAATTTGTCGGTTTTTATCGACTCGCCGATATATGAGCCAAACTCGCGGGAATATAGCGGAATCTCGCGGGATTAGAGCCAAAACTCGCGGGATTAAGTACAAATTTTCTAAAATTATTCGCTTGATACCCCACCCAGTATAAGAGGAGAACCGTTTGGAGAGCTGAAAGTCCACTATTTTTACTCATGGAATCCCCGTTTACATTCAAAATGGATTTTTAACACCGATAACATGTGTGTGCACTCTCAAATCTAGCTCCTTACACACCAATCAACCTGCCAATCGATGTAAATTCATGAGTCTTTTTATTTAACATGAATATTCATCGATTTAAGTTAAACAATAATACCTGTAAAACAGGAGGGTATTATTGTGAAAAAATCCAATTGTAACGGACCTGTTCAGCCCAAAATGGATAAATCAGAAGCAAAAAACATGGCGTGGTGGCAGCTCTCGCTGGTTGGAGTCGGCTGCACAATAGGAACAGGATATTTCCTTGGGTCAACGATCGGCATCCAGCTTACCGGGCCTTCTATCGTTTTCTCCTTTTTATTAGCTGCGATCGGTACATATATCGTGTTTCAACTACTCGCCAAGATGACTGCGGCAGATCCTCAAAAAGGTTCATTTTGCTATTATGCCTCTCATGCTTACGGTAGATGGGCAGGTTTTAGCTGTGGCTGGAACTATTGGGTATCCAACATTTTGATCATGGGAAGTCAGTTAACCGCACTCTCTATCCTTTCTCAATTCTGGTTTCCACACATTCCGCTTTGGATCTTTGCTGCTTTTTATGCCGTTCTCGCCATTATCGTTGTGTTGGCTGGAACGAAGAAGTTTGACCAAGTGGAAAATTTACTAGCTGTTATAAAAGTAGCTGCAATCGTCATGTTTATCATATTAGCAATCGCAGGGCTAATCGGACTAGTCGATGGGAAGAACTATGATCTTAATATCCCAAATACGTTTGACGGTTATTTTACAGGGGCTTAAAAGGCTTCTGGTCGTCACTCATCTATGCGTTTTACGCGTTCGGAGGAATTGAAGTAATCGGCATGATGGCGATGCAGCTTAAAAGGACGGAAGATGCCACAAAAGCAGGGACGATCATGCTTTTGATGCTCACGATTATATATGTTTTATCGATGGGACTCGCTGTAACGACTGTTGCGATGGATGTTTTTGATCATAAGGAGAGTCCTTTTGTAACCGCAATGGAACGATATCATCTAGGTTTTTTCCGCACGTTTTTAATGGGGCAATCATTGTGGCGGGATTCTCGGCAATGGCGGCTGCGCTGTTTGGGGTAACCAACCTGTTGATGACGTTGGCGGAAGATGGGGATGCGCCGAAACTATTTGCGAAAACCATTAAATTCAAGAAATTGCCTCTGCCTGCCATGACTCTTGGTGCCGCAGGACTTTTAGCAAGTATCATCACCGCACTTTTACTGCCAGGGAAGATCTACGAATACATTACAACAGCTGCCGGTATCTTGCTTTTATTCAACTGGCTTTTTATTATCATTTCGTCAATGAAAATTTTGAAGCAGTCGTTGTGGACTAAACTGTTCTCGATTGTCGCAATCATCCTCATATTTCTAGCTGTAACCGGAACATGGTTCGAACAAACGATACGCCCAGGGCTTTATGTAAGTGTCGGAATCGCTGTCCTTATCGGGATCATCTCAATCATCATTCAAAAAAGGCACAACAAACAACAAGCATCATCGTAAGTGAGGCTATCAAATGGATAGTCTTTTTTTGTGAAGGAATTTCGAATAAAAAGACGAAGATGTACGCTAGGTATCGAAAGGAGACGATGAAACATGGCAGCATCAAATCAAAAAGTAACTCCATTTCTTTTGTTTCAAGGACAAAAAGCCGAGGAAGCGATGAATCTATACACTTCGTTGTTCATGGATTCTGAGATCAAAAATATTCTATATCAAGAAGATGGAACAGTGCTGCACGCGACCTTTACGATTAAAGGACAAAACATGATGTGTATAGACAGTGCTATAAAACACGAGTTCACATTTACTCCTGCGATTTCTTTGTTTGTTGAGTGTGACTCTCTTGATGAAATACAGCATCTATTTCAATCGTTATCAGACGGTGGAGAAGTGCTTATGCCCTTAGGAGAACTGCCTGGTATGGAGAAATTCGGCTGGGTGCAGGATTCCTTTGGCGTTTCGTGGCAATTAAGCCTTCCGTCGATTGACTAAATTTATTAAGAACAGAAAAAAAGAGCCGTTCTCCTAGGAGAGCGGCTTTTTCAAATCAACCAACACAGACGAAATTCCGGATTTGAGAAAAACCATAACGCACACGCTGACGTCGACCATAAACCCAAATATAGCCTGTTACACTGTTTTGGCGGATCGCAACAGGGAAGAACCAAAAGTCACGTCCAAATTGACCTTGACGTCGAAGGCCAAGAAGACCCCAACTTCCTAAACAGTTGCATAATCGTGCCCGAATCTGTGGCGGCTGGAATGTTTGAGTGAAGAACGGCTGAGGGATTTGACTCTGTGCAAATTGTTGCGGCGGTGGAGCAAAAGGACCTGCTTCATCTTCTTCCATCTGACGCTCTACGTACTGCGATTCCTCAATCGAATGCTGATTTTGGTGGTTATATGGGTAATTGTTCATAGGATGATTATTCATATCGATCATTTCCTCCTTTCTAAAAACAGTTTGTTCGATATATGCATATGTTGGACGTTCCTTATGAGTAGCTTGTTTAATGTACAAAATAGTAAAATCGTTAAGAAATAGGCTGTTTTTTATGGAAGGATGAAGTAAATGAAAGCTATGGTAATCGATCGTTACGGCAAGGATGTTCCGTTACAGCAAAGAAAAGTGGAAACACCTGACGTTGGTGATCATGACGTATTAGTAAGGATTCACGCGGCGAGCATTAACCCGATCGATTTTAAAATACGAGACGGAAAAGTAAAGCTGTTGCTTACATACGAGATGCCATTGATTCTAGGGAATGATTTTTCTGGAACGGTAGTAAAGATAGGAAGTAAAGTTTCGTCGTTTAAAGCAGGAGACAGAGTGTATGGCAGACCGAGGAAAAATCGTATTGGGACATTTGCAGAATATATATCCGTCCATGAAGATGATATCGCGATTGCACCTGAAAATATCACCCTGCTTGAAAGTGCCTCGCTTCCGCTTGTGGGACTGACCACTTGGCAAGCGTTTCATGATGTTCTTCAATTAAAAGAAGGGCAGAAAATCCTGATTCATGCTGGAGCAGGGGCGTTGGCACATTTGCGATCCAGTTGGCGAAAGCAATGGGCGCATACGTCGCAACGACAGCAAGTGAAAAAGGATATGACCTTGTAAAGTCCCTTGGTGCTGATGAAATCATCAATTATAAAGAACAGGATTTTGAAAAAGTGCTGGAAGACTATGATGCAGTGTTTGATACACTCGGTGGAGAAGCATTAGAAAAATCCTTTGGAGTGCTAAGACCAGGTGGAAAGATTGTTTCTGTTTCAGCAGTTCCGAATACAAGGTTTGCAGAAGAAAACAATATGGGTCTTTTCAAAAAGATGATTTTCTCAATCGTAAGTAGAAAGTTGACGAGTTTAGAAAAGAAATATAACGTTCAGTACCATTTTCTTTTCATGAAGCCGAGCGGAAGACAATTGAAAGAAATCGCCTCCTTGGTGGAAAGCGAGCAAATCGTGCCTGTCATTGATAAAGTGTTTTCGTTTGAAGAAGCAGAAAATGCAATTAAATATGTAGAGACGGGTCGAGCCAAAGGGAAAGTCATGATCAAGGTGGAATCGCCACTGATTGCAAAGAATTAAAGGATTTCAACTACTTTTGTCGAATTTAACTGTGCCGATTTTTACTGAATTTCGGAAAAATACAAAAGTAGGATGGATTGTAATGATTAAATATCCAATGTTAAAAGAAAAGGCAGTGATCGGTGTAACCGCACCTTCTTCTGGTGTGCCACCCGTTTTGCATAACATGTTTAAGCAAGCATGTGAGCGTATGGAGCAAAGGGGTTATGAAGTAATCTGCGGAGATACAGTTTGGACGCAATCAAAGGCAAAATCAGCACCAGCAAAAGTACGCGCAGCTGAACTGAATGAGATGTTAAGAAACGACAAGATCGATGTAATCATCCCACCATGGGGCGGTGAACTGTTAATCGAAATCATGGAGCATGTGGATTTTAATACTATTCGTGACAAGTGGATTCTTGGCTATTCCGATACGAGTGCTCTGATGCTCGCCATCACATTAAAAACAGGACTTGCAACCGCTAACGGCACAAACTTCGTGGATGTAAGGGGCGAGTATTCCGATGACACAACGGCTATGTGGGAGAAAGTACTGAGAACAAAAGTGGGAGAGTCAATCCTGCAGCAATCCTCAGAGAAATATCAGGAGAAATGGCAGCATGATGCGCCGACACCATGTGTGTTTCATCTGACGGAGAAAACAAACTGGAAGACGGTATCAGGGAAAAAGAGAGAGTAGAAGGACGTTTACTTGGCGGCTGTATCGATATAATCCGGCATCTGATTGGTACGCCATTTGGTGATGTTGCTCAGTTTAAAAAACAGTTTTTGAATGATAAACCAGTGCTGTGGTACCTAGAAAATTGTGAGATGAACACGACCGATTTAAGAAGAACGCTCGTTCACATGAAGTTAGCTGGCTGGTTTGAGCATTGTTCAGGTATTTTATTTGGCAGAAGTGAAGCAAACGAGCCTGTTGGTGATTACACAGTGAAAGACGTATATCAGGATTTGCAGGATGAGCTCCAAATTCCAATCATTTATGATGTGGATTGCGGCCATCAGCCTCCACAGATCACGTTTGTTAACGGAGCATATGCCGAAGTAGAAGTTGAGAGTGGAAGAGGGACTGTTTTTCAGCATTTTAGGCCGTAATCCTTCTAGAATCTGCCGTTTACTATATCACTTTAAGAGAAAAAAATATGTACCAAACTGAAGTTAACTCACTAGGGAGGGTTAACTTTTTTATGTTTCTTTAAAACCTATTCTATGAAAAAAATATATTTGTAAATTTTTCTAAATTATGGTTTATGTTGAATGTTTAGGTGGTACATAACATATACAAATAATTTACAAAATATGTACAGTTGTTTGTAATCAAATTGCGAGGAGAGATGTAATGAAAAAGTTATTGGGATCTGCACTAGCCGCGGTAATGATGTTTGCTTTAATGGCAACTGGGGTATTCGCTGAGTCGAACGATGCGATGGTTCGTATTGTGCATGCTTCACCAGATGCGCCTGCAGTTGATGTATACGTCGATGGAAATCCAGTTGTCGAAGGAGCCGAATTTAAGGCGGCAACAGATTACATGCCATTGCCAGCGGGTGAGCATAAAGTTGAAATTTTTGCAGCTGGAACAAAAGATAACGCTGTAATTTCACAGAGCCTGTCTGTTGAAGGTGGTAAAGCTTATACATTGGCAGCGGGGAACCTCCTTGAAAAAATTGAATTACTAGTAGCAGAAGATTCTATGCAAGCGACTGAAGGGAAAGCTAAAGTACGTATCGGACATCTTTCTCCAGATGCACCGACTGTGGATGTTGGATTGATCGGCGGTGATGCATTGTTTAGTGGAGCTGCTTTCAAGGCATTCACAGACTATAAAGAGTTGGATCCAAATACGTATGATTTAGAGATTCGTACTCCAGACGGTACACAAGTTCTTGATCTCTCTGGAACAAAGCTTGATGCAAATGTAGTATACAGCGTGTATGCGATCAATACAGCAGATAAGCTTGAAGTGCTAGTTCTGCAAGATTCAAATGTGATGCCTTCAGAAATGCCTAAAACAGGTATGGGTGGAGCTTCTGAGCAAACGACAGATTATACAACTGGTATCATCGCTATTGCAGGATTAGGTGCACTCGCGTTTGCCGTATATCGTAGACGTACAGCTCAATAATGAGAAATCTACTTCTTTTATTACCAGTCATGTTCCTGCTGAGCAGTTGCTCAGCAGGAAACAATCAGTTAAGGGATGAACAACAAGGTACAGATGAGAAAAAGGTATATGCATCAAGTGAGGTAGAGACACCAACAAAATCAACGCAACAACCCAATGGTATGCAAAAAATGACGAATAAGAAAGTGGAAAAAGAAGCACCAAATAAACCAGATCCCATAGGCATTGTTCCATCAAGGATTGAGATTCCAACCTTAAAAGTGAATGCAGCAGTAAACAGTCAAGGGCTCAATAAAAAAGGACAGATGGAAGTTCCTAAAAACGGGGAAGATGTTGGTTGGTATAAGTTGGGTGCGAAACCTGGAGCTATTGGAAATGCAGTCATAGCCGGTCATGTAGATGATTACAAAGGCCCTGCTGTATTTTTTTATTTAAAGAATCTGAAACCAGGTGATACTATTCATATTTATGGAAAAGGAAATGAAAAAGTATCCTTTCAAGTCGAAAGGGTCGTTTCATATAAAAAAGACGAAGCCCCTATTCGTGAGATTTTCGGACCTGGTCAACAAGCAAGGCTGAACCTCATTACGTGTACCGGTTTATACAACAGAAAAAACAATGAACATGAAAAGCGGTTAGTCGTTTACACAAAACGGATCGAATCATGATAAGCTGGCTCAAAGAGTGTCAGCTTATTTTAATTGAGTATACAAATATTAAACATAAAAAGAGAGCGAGATACCAACTACCCGTTGGATCTGCTCTCCAGTTCTTTAACAATCAATCACCATTCAACATGCCAAACACGCCTTTAGCGATACTGCCTTCATCACTTGATCCTCCGCGATGCGGTGCGGCTGCGAACACGCGGCTTGCCAATCGGCTGAACGGAAGAGACTGAATCCATACTGTTCCAGGTCCTCGCAATGTGGCAAAGAACAATCCTTCACCACCGAATAATGCTGTTTTTACGCCCTTTACCATCTCGATGTTGTAATTCACACCGCTTGTCATGGCAACTAAACAGCCTGTATCAACACGCAGCACTTCTCCAGGAGCAAGTTCTTTCTTGTGAATCGTTCCACCTGCATGAACGAAAGCCATGCCATCGCCTTCAAGCTTCTGCATGATAAAGCCTTCACCACCGAAGAACCCTGCACCAATTTTACGCTGAAACTCGATTCCGACAGATACGCCTTTTGCAGCGGCTAAGAACGCATCTTTCTGACAGATCACTTTACCGCCAAGCTCACTCAAATCCATCGGAATGATTTTACCAGGATAAGGTGAAGCGAAGGAAACGTGCTTTTTCTCGTGATCTTCGTTCGTGAATGTTGTCATAAATAGACTTTCTCCCGTTAGCACGCGTTTACCGGCATTAAACAGTTTTCCCATCAAACCGCCACCGCCGCCAGATGAGCCATCACCGAAAATCGTTTCCATCTCGATTCCGTCTTCCATCATCATGAGTGCACCGGCTTCAGCGATCACCGTTTCTTTCGGATCAAGCTCCACCTCAACAAACTGCATGTCGTCGCCATAAATTTTATAATCGATTTCGTGGTTATTCATGTTCATTTCCCCCAATAGTTATATTCGTAAAAAGACGTACTGAATGATCAATCCACATTAAAATACGAATCACAATTACATTAGGTTTCAAAGGTTTTGAACTTTTTTACCGTTCGAAAGAAGTCCACAGTATCAAACGATAGAGAAGATACACACCTAAATAAGAGCCCGCGACTAAAAAGAATGGATTCAACAGAACGCCGTGAATGTTTGTCATGAAAACAGTGTTGTCGTGAATGATCTGATGAATGCCGATCGCTGCCAAGTTCCCGAATATAAGTGCAGCTAGAATGGCACACAAATTAAATATCAAACGGCTTTTCGGCACAACATTTTGCATCCGAAACATTCCGATAGGAACTAAGATACTTCCAACAATAATCAATAGTTTCATAAAAAAATCACCTCATTAGCATTCTGTACACAATAAGAGGTGATTAAGCAAAAACGTTATTTTAGCAGCTTTTTTAAAATTCCTTTTTCAAGCCATTTCCACGGCAAAACAGCTTTTAGTAACAAACTCAACCTCACGCCTTTTCCAATGGGGTACCGTAGTTTAGGTGTTTTTGTATAAGTCGCAATCTCAACCACAAGATTCGCTACATCAAGCGGATCGCCATGACTTCCTTTTCCCGTTTCAATATTTTCTAATAGTGATTTCATATAAAAGTGGTAAGGAGATTCAGCGTTTATCGTCATGTTGTCGATCGACGACCAGATGTTCGTTTGATAAGACCCCGGCTCAACAAGAACGACATCAATACCATACGGTCGCAGTTCCAGACGAAGACTCTCGCTGTATCCTTCCAATGCGTGTTTTGATGCTGTATACGGTGACAGTCCTGGAAAACCAAACTTGCCAGAGATGCTGCTCATGTTAATGATGCGGCCACGGCGATTTTTTCTCATGAGGGGAAGCACAGCTTGAGTCACTGCGATTACACCAAAGACATTCGTCTCAAACTGCATACGATACTCGTCAACGGAAAGTTCTTCTGAAAAACCGCCAAGTGCAAACCCCGCGTTGTTCACGAGCACATCCATACTATGAAACTTCTTTATGTAAGTTGAAAATGTGGAGACTGATTCTGTTGACGTCACATCTAGTGGGTGAAGAAGGATGCGGTATGCCACGTTATGACCGTCCGCCAGTTTTAGTAGATTCTCTGCCTTATCCAAATTCCTCATCGTGCTGACCACATCAAAACCGGCCTTCGCAAGTTCCACAGCACAAAGCATGCCGAACCCGCTGGAAGTGCCGGTTACAATTGCTGTTTTTCTATTCATGATTTTTCTCCTAATCTCTTCAAAAAGTCCGTATACTACTAAACTTAAACAAACTTTATCTGGCAATCAACTATTTATAAGGATTGTGCGGATTTCGATCACGATAGTGGTGGACAACCGTTGCGAAGCCGGCATACGAGCCAACTGCAGCAATACCGTAAACAATTCCCATAACGATCCCTGTCCAAAGACTATGCGGGTGTGCGATGAGTACAGAAATGATCAGTCCGAGCAGGCTGGCGATCGTTGGAATCCAAGTAGAGAGATGGGGGAAGAAGATCTTAAGAATTTCAATGATTACAATGATGGCAGGCACAGCGATTAATGCATCCCAAAAGTTAGTATGAATGAACGGGAACTCCAAGTAGACGCCTCCTTACCCATTTTTGCCCTTTATATACTCTATACAAATTACCGGCAATCTTTCCTTCTATTTGTCCACAACGTTCTGGAAAAAATTATCTAATATTACAATGTGTAATTCCTCATACATTTCGCCAAAAATTGTTATTGCGCTGTAATGCCCTTACAATCTCTTTGTCATCTCCACCTGTTAGTATGGGACAGGTCAGATTAAATAAAGAAAAAAGGGGATGTTACTTTGAAAAAGGCAGCAGCAGGATTAGTAATTGCAGGAGTTGTGGCGTTTAATCCAGTAGTTGGGGAAGCGGCGCTTGGAGATCAGACGCTCAAACCAGGCATGCAGCATTCAGACGTACAAGACCTCCAACAAACATTAGATCAAAAAGGATACTTTTCTTATAGCCAAACAACCGATTATTATGGTGATTATACAACAGACGCAGTAAAAAAATTGCAAGCAGATAAAGGCATTACTGTAGATGGCATCGCTGGTGACGAAACGTTTAAAGCGCTCGGTGTTGATCAGAGCGGTGAACAGAATGATTCGTCAATCGTTGAAGTAGCTAAGAAATACGAAGGCACACCATATAAATATGGCGGTGAATCACCGGACGGCTTTGATTGCAGCGGATACTTAAATTATATTTTTGACGAAGCAGAGAACATCGACTTGCCTCGTACAGTCGATGAAATCTATGCAGAAGGAACAAAGGTTGATAAACCCGCAGTTGGCGACATTGTATTCTTTAATCTAGAAGGCGACGGACCGAGCCATGCTGGCGTTTACATCGGAAACGATCAGTTCATGCACGCTTCTTCATCAAAAGGCGTTACATCAGCTGAACTCAGCAGCTCTTACTGGTCAGAGCACTATATTGGAGCAAAAAGTTACGAATAATAGATGAGAATACCTCATTTCCGAAAAGCACCTCGATCTTTGAGGTGTTTTTTTTGTTGGTTTTCTAGCAATATGCTAATAATTTCTGTCACGCTGTATGCTAATTTACATTTATGAAATTCTGACGTAAAAGGATTAAATAAAGTTAAATCGAATAAATAGTTAAAGGCAATGAAAGGGGATTGATATAATGGGGGATTGCAAAGACCATAATAACATCCCAGTATGGGCATATGAAAAAATTGAGTTAAAAAAGCCTGACCCTATGTGGAGAGACAAAGGTTTTCAGGGAAGAGAAGAACTTTATGATTTGCTTTCTTCTTTTGGTGTTAAGGAAGTAGAACATATTGGGAGTACAGCAATTCCTAACTTGCCAGCAAAACCAATTATTGACTTAATGGCATCTGTTCCATCATTGGAGCGTATTGACATAATAGCGGAAACACTTAATTCATACGATTGGCACTATGTACCTCCCGAATTAGATAAACAGCCTTGGAGAAGATTTTTGTGAAAGTGAAGAACGACAAACGAATAGCACATTTACATCTAATGTTAGAAGGAGAAGATCGTTGGGAGAAACAGATTATATTTAGAGATAAACTAAGAACAAATCCACAGCTTGCAGAGGAATACGCTGCAATAAAAAGACAATTAACACAAGAGTTTACTAATGACCGTGAAGGATATACAAAAGCCAAGACAGAATTCATCCAGAAGGTGTTATATACATAAAGTCATCAAAAAAACAGTTCCCCTAGAGAACTGTTTTTTAAGTTTATTCGTCGTCAACTTCGCCAGAACGGTTCGTTTGTTGTGGCAGTGTATCCCAAAAACTTGCATCTACCGTGTCGATTGAGTCATCAGCAATCGCGCGTACAGCCGCATCTAGCGTGACGATCGTTTGCTTGATCAAGTATCCGTTACTCTTTTGACCTAGCGCATAGTCTTCACGATAGTGGTCAGACATTCCGCGCATTTCGAAAAGGAGAGTAGAGATATCGTATCGAATAGCAGCACCATTACGTCCAATGTTTGCGCCAGATCCGCCATCATATTTACCAATGTGGCCCCAGCCCGTGTTTTGGATGGTATTGAACACTACAGCACCAAGACGTTTTGATTTTTCAACCACTTCAGGCTTCACGTTTGCATTCGTTGGATACAACATAGAACCAGACACAAGTTGCCCGTCCGTCTCACTCAACGTTCCTTGGTGATGAAGATCAATCATGTAATCAATGTTATACTTCGCGAACACATTTTCATGAAGTACACGAGCTTCAGGCTCCATTTCACTTGTCGGTTTATCATGTTCGCGATTTAAGTCAACTTCATTCGCATTATAGCGTGTAAGATGGCGGTCACCATCAGCTAAGTAATCTTCTAGTGAGAAATTCACATCTCCCATTGCGCCATCAGCGTTCAACATGGGAATAACCAATACGTTCACATTGTCCAACACGCCTTTTGTTTTATTCGTACCAAGGTGTTTCATAAATTCCAAAGCGCCTTCAGTTGTGAGTTGTTCGTTCCCATGCTGTTGTGTCAAAAATAAGATGGTTGGGTTACTTGGATTTGATATGTACTTTGCCATGTAAATGTCTCGACCTTTTACGGTTTGGCCGATAACTTCAAGTTTCATAGCATCTTGTTTTGCATCTAGTATTTTTAAAGTATCAACAAGCTCTTCATACGTATGTAAGATAGAAGTTTGAATGGATCCATTTCCCGCGCCAGGACCATTCCCGACAGCATGTGCAGGTAAAGATAGCGTAGTTAGCGCGCCAAAAGCCATTAAACCAGACAAGGTAACAGACAGAACTTTCTTTTTCACTTTCAAAGTAATACCTCCATATTTTGAATTTTTCAAAAAAGGGTTCTACTTTTATAGTGTAACGTACGCCTAGTATATTTTTAATAGAGGGGACTACCCATTTTTAGTAAGGTGAATGGGGAGAAAGTTTTGGGAATTTGAGGAGGAAAGAAGGTAATAAGTAGGAGGTTTGCTTTTTTGAACATAAAAAAGAGGAGATTCATGATCTCCCCGCAGCTTGGTGTTTCAACTGACTTTGAACTTCCCGAACTTCGCGCTTTTCCTTAGAAAACCCGCCAAACTTAAACACAATCACACCGCCGATGATTACGAGTACACCAACTAGCTGCTGTGTCGTAAACGGGATTTTTCTAATCCGAACCAGCCTACTGAATCCCACAATAATGCCGATCCGAGCTGTGATGTCAAAACGATGGAAATCGCAAACGTAGGACCGAGCAGCCTCGTTCCTTGGACCAGACATACAACAACTCCCACGCCGATCAACCCACTGAACCAAAACCACGTTTTCATATTGTGCAGAACAAACAGCCCTGTTCCTTCAAAAACAAGCCCGAGCGTCATGGAAGCTAGAAATCCTAGACCTAGCACCAGTGCAGTCGTCGACCACGTTCCGGCGTGGTCATTAACACGCGTGTTGAAAATGTTTTGCAGCCCAACGAGTAAGCCCGCAATAACCGCAAAGAATAAACCTAATAACATTACTAACATCCCCTTTCTATTCGTAAATATTTCTATGGTTGGCAAGCTCGCTTAAGCCGTCCCGATCTTTTACAACGATAAAACCTTTGTGCCGTTCTACTAACCCTTCTGATGAAAGATGTTGAATGACACGGTTCAGATGCCGGTAACTCGTTCCGATCAAATTCGCGGCATCCATTAAGTGACCCGTGCTGAGTTTCCCGCTATAAAGAGCATCCGACTCATCAAAACACACAGACAACAGGTAACTCGCAAAACGCACTTCCACCGGATAAAGCAAGTTAAAGCTTAACGAACTTGATTTCACGTAAAACTTTTCCGTAATCATTTTTAATAAAAACTTCAAAAGCGGTGTGTGATCGCTTGCGAATTTCTTAAGCCAGCGGTGGTGAACGGCAATCATATGAACCTCGGAGACCGCCTCAACCGTATTGATAAAATCCGTACCCTGTACATATTCAATATCACCGACAACATCAAGCGGCGTTTTAAATGAAAGAATGAGCGTCTTGCCTTCAGGTGAGGTGTTGAAGATTTTCAGCTTACCTTTAACTAACAAATACAGATTTTCATATGGGTCACCTTGCGAACAGATCAGCTCACCATGATCATACTGGTGAAGTGTTAAATAGGGCAGAAGATCCTCGTTAAGAATAGGCTCAATTTCGTATGTTTTTATATAATGTTGAAGCAGATCAGGGTTATGCATATCATTCATTTTTCACGTTCACCTCAAGTCTTGCATACTTAAAATTTCAATATCACGACTCCAGCAATCATCATCGCGATTCCGATAAATTGCGGAAGTCTCATTTCTTTTTTATCACACCGAACCAGCCTTTGCCATCGATTAAAAAAGTGATCGCGAGCTGTGAAATCAAAATAACAGCAATCGTCAATGTTACACCGATCGAATGGATGCCATAAATATTACCGTAAATCACAACGGCCGCAAATGAGCCACCCGTCAAATAGATCGGACGCACTTGTCTAAATTGTTTCCATTTTTGATCTTTAACGAACATAACAATCAAAAGCGCTGCAATAAAACCAGTCAATTGCGTGATGGTAGCAGCTTGCCAGGAACCGATGTCTTGGCTGATCCGTGCGTTCGCAACGCCTTGTAAGGTTATAAAAGCACCGGCCAAAAAGGCGAACAGTATTCCTTTCATGTCATCACTTCCCAACGTAAAATTCTATACTTATTAAAGAATAAGTGAAGAGATGTTGGGAAGGACATATGTCCCAAATTGGAAATAATTTTATTAAGCTGTTAAGAAGATGATAGTTTCATGATGAAATAGTGCTTTTCCTTCCCACTTTCCGTATTTTGCGTTAAAATAAAAAACTGCACGAAAATCTCTATGAAAGAGGTAAGAACATGAAACGATTACAAATGTTATCAAACAAAAATAAAAATCAAGATTCTCAATCAATCGACGAAATTAAAAACCGTGAAAGCTGGCTAAAGATTATTATCATTGGAGCATTCGCGTTATTGCTTTTTTATAAAATCGCGACAGCACCATTTGTCTTCCGCTTTTCCGACTTTATATCCGTATTTTGCTCACTGTTCGCTATCGCCATTTCACTCATCTACTTTAACAAAATAAACAAGCTAGAGAAGATGATTGAGTCGTATACGTCTAAAGAAAAAACGGTTGTCACTGCCGAAACGCAACCACTTCCTGTAGAGGAAACTCCAGCAGTTGAACCTGTTGAACAACTAGAGCTTTTTGAAGAAGAAAAAGCAGAGAAACCTGTTGTTGAAGTGAGTGAGGCAGAAGAAGATGAGGAAGCAGAAGAACCGGAAGAAGAAGTGATCTCAGAAGAAATCTGGGAAACGCAACGCATAAAAGAAGAAGAGCTTGCTAAGATTGAGATGGATAAAACGCAGATCTACAACGAGCTTTTCACACGAGCACAGCTAAGCAACGAAGAGATGAAGTATTTCAATGAAAGAATCAGAGAAAAAGAAACGGAAACCTTTAATACAAAGCAAGAATTGAATCAATTTAAAGATCGCATTCAAAATGTATTTAAGAAAACGCCGCAGTTGTTCCAAAAGCGTGATTCCAGAATTGAAGGAATCGTGCGTATGATGAACCCGATCACGCTTAAAAACGCGTCGCTCGAAGATCTGAATCAACGTATGGATCAAGTGATCGACATCATCCCGGAAGAAACGCTTGAATCGTTAGTGAAAGACGGTTATTTAGACAATCAGTATCACCTGACGCGTTCTGGTTACCGTGAATTCATCCACGTAAGCAAAACATTTCAATAAATGAGTAACAAAGGTGTGCCTTGAGTTGGAGGCACACCTTTTAGTATGTAAGAGTCCGTTTGAAGTGTACAAAGAAGGGCGTGTTCGTATCAAACGAACACCACAAAATAATTACGAGGTAATGACCAATAATTACGTGTATAACCTTTATAATTACGTAGATAAAATTATTTATCCGATTTTTGACAAAACCGCTAAACCACCATCAAAAAAGACTCATAAAGGCCGCTTTACTTAACCCAATGAGTCCTCACTATTTACTTTATTGCGCAAAAAGATGATTTCCGATCTTTGTAACAGATGGTCTTGAAAAGATCCAGGTGTTTGTTGCTAGTTCAGGATTGTAGTAATACACTGATCCGTAAGTTGGGTCCCATCCTTGCAGGGCATCCATTACAGCGCGATAAGCATAGCTGCTAGGCTGTAAATCGTATTGACCATCATGAACGGCTGTAAAAGCATTCGTCTGATGGATCACATCACTTATATGGTTTGGAAATGCGGGATCGTCTAAACGATTTAAGATAACTGCCGCTACCGCAACTTTACCTATGTAGGATTCACCTCGTGCCTCACCATGAACAACTCGGGCCATCTGTTCTATGTCATTTAGCATCAAAATGGTTGCAGGACCTGCTACTCCATCAGATGAAAGACTCGTCTTGTACTGAAAATCTGCCACCGCTCGCTCTGTAAGGGGACCATAATACCCCGTCACCGGTCCGTAGAAGAAGCCCATCTTCTTTAGTTTTTCTTGCAGAGCCGAAACCTCATATCCCTGATTGCCATTTTTTAAAAGACCGTGTGCATGGACGTTTGTTGGAACAAATAGAAAACTGACTACAACAAAAAAGAGTAAGAATTTGCTAAGTATATTTCTCATCACTAACTCCTCTCACATCATGATTTCTATATATTATCAATAAAGGATGATTTAGACATGAAGCACATGCTCTATCTTTCAATTGTCGCAACTCACCCCGAAAGTATGAAGTTATGACAATTTACGATACAAAACTACCAACTATTTTAAAAGAGCGTTTCAATTAACAAGGATTGGGTAAATAACAAGTTTGACTCACAAAAAAATAAACCCACCTAACCACATCAGTTAAACAGATTTTGTCATTCACAAAAAGAAGAGTCCGGGCAGAAACCAGGATACTTCGCGCATAGTTCTTTGTAGGCACTTGGATATTGTTTGCTTAGAAAATGGATATAGCAGAGGATTCTGTGGTTTTGGATAAAACGATTATTTTTAAAATTCAATTGAAATTCTTGTCCAATTGGAAGGTTCAGAAGGGGCTTGTTCTTAAAAAAGAGAGGGGTCATGCAATTAGAGATGGCATCATGCACATTGACTATGCGGATGCTGTTTTTCACTTCTTCATAAAATTTTTTAGTAAACGAGGCATCCGCAATCGGTAAGCTCGCAAAACTATAGAGGATAGGATTTTGAAACTGCGTGTTTACAGCGGCATCTAACGTAAACAATGCACCCAGACCGCCGCCAAGGCTATGACCGGTAACAAACAGCTTCTTTTTTTGAAAAAAGCCCGTTGATTTCCCGCAAAAGAGTATCTCTAAATGTACTATAGATCCGGGTAATCCCTCGATGGGTTTTACCACTGTTTTTAACATGAGGGTAAGGAGTTTGCGTGACGTCCAAATACGAACACACATTGTCCATGGTCTTCGTTCCTCGAAAGGCGACCACCACAGAATCCTTTGACTCGGCAATGAAACCGAATGTCTCACCTGAACTCGAAGTAATCTCACGTTTCAGCTGAAAATGTGGGGGCAGCATAAAAGCGCACGCATCGTTAACCATATATGCTTGATACGACATCACAGCCAGAAAGAGAGCGAGATTCCCATCAAACGCAAACATCTCTTTATTTTTTCACATCGATCACTTCCTTCACATCACCGATTAAATAGTATATGAAGAATGAGGTGGACAAGTATAGACAAGTACACTAATGTGATTAACTAATTTTTTGACGTGCTGGGAGTCTAGCTGTTTAGCAGGCAGGGAGAATGGTTACATAATAGAGGTATGTACTTTTGTCAGAGATAGAGAGGACGTTTTTTATGCTTACGAAAACAATGCTTAGTTTCATTTTTGTAATAGGATTTGCACTCGTACACTTAAGCTCAAAGTACATAAGTTTTATAAAGGAATCGCCGCGCAGCAAGTTTCTATCGTTTGCAGGTGGTGTAGCTGTTTCTTATGTGTTTCTGCATTTGCTACCCGATCTGAATCACTATCAGGAAAAAGTTGAACCAACGCTTGATAAAGGGATTGGCAAATATATTGAAGATCATATTTATCTCATTGCCATGCTCGGACTTGCTCTTTTCTATGGACTCGAACGAATGGTGAAGAAATCAAAAAGAAGCGAAGCGGCAGCTCCAACACGGACGATGCTCCTGCTTCACTAGGGGTTTTCTGGATTCATACCGCGTCATTCTTTATTTATAATGCAGTGATCGGTTACTTGCTCATAAGGGAAGAGTACGAAACAAAATGGGGAATGTTCTTCTTCTTTACAGCGCTGAGTATCCACTTTGTTGCGAACGACTGGGGTCTTAGAAAAGATCATAAACATACCTACGACAAATACGGGAGGGTTCTTCTTACCATCGCGATTTTGTTAGGTGGGGAATCGGTGCGCTAACGGTTGTTCATGAGCTGATTCTTTCTATACTTGTTGCTCTTCTTGCGGGAGGCATCATACTTAACGTTCTAAAAGAAGAACTGCCAAAAGATCAGGAAAGCAGTTTCCTTGCCTTTATCACAGGTTTAGTGGGTTATTCGGGTTTGATGATGCTGGTTTAAAATACTACTGAAAAAAAGAGCGGTCCAATTTGTGATGGACCACTCCGTTGTCTTATTCTGCAGTTTGTTCTCGATGTTTTATCAAAAGGAAAGAGACGCCAATTCCGATAACCGTGAGCACGAGCATCACTCCGTAAATGGCATGAACACCGGAAGCTACGATTTCTTGGAGCTGCGCCAATTGGCCGACCGGCAGTTCACCCCCATGCTCAAAAGAAGCATTCAGATCAAGGTCTTGCCCAGCTTTCTCAGCTCTTGAAAGTGTGATCAAGTTGAAAATGGTACCGAAAACAGCTGAGCCGAGCGTTTGACTGAACGTATTTGTGAACGTGTTGGACGCTACAGCTACTCCTCGTTTATTTGACGGAACAGAAGCTTGAATGATTAACATATAGATCGGGGTGATGAGCCCCATTCCGAGACCCAGCACGCCTGAAGCCACATAGATCAGGAACGTTGGTGAATGTGCATCTAATAAGTAGAAAATGAGTGAAGCCGCACTTACTACACTAATGCCAAGTGTAATAATCCAGTTATCTCTCAACCGCCCGACTAGATTACCAGCGACGAGTGAACCTAGCGTCCACATAACAGGAAGCGGCATTAGCACAAACCCCGCTTGCGTTGCCGTTTTCCCCATCACCCCTTGACTCCAAATCGGCAAGTAGATCGTGATACATATAACAACTGCGCCAGAAATGAGCGTGAGTGAATTTACGATCAACACACTTTTATTTGAAAAAAGGTTAAGCGGTATGAGCGGCTCAGGTGACTTTTTCTCGATATAGACAAATCCGACAAAAAGGAGGGCCGCAATAACGAAAAGACCGATAATCATCGGATTGCCCCACTCTTGTGTTTGGCTTCCTGTTAACAGCGCGTACAAAAAGGCGATTGTCGCAAGCGAAAAGGTGACAGCTCCCCAATAATCAATGTAAGGTTTTCCTTTTGAAAGATTCTCTTTATAATTCGCGGCCAGCATGAAGAAGGCCAAAAGCCCGAACGGAATATTCAAGAAAAAGATATAGCGCCACGACAATGTATCAACGAGGAAACCGCCTGCTAAAGGACCGAGCACACCGGCAACGCCCCAAACGGCAGAAATCCAGCCTTGTGCTTTAGCTCGTTCTTTCGCTTCAGAATAAAGATCCCCAATGATCGTCATCGTAATCGGCATAACAGCACCAGCCCCGAGACCTTGAATCGCACGATAGAAGATAAGCTGTTCCATCGACATTGCGATTCCGCAAAGAGCGGAACCTACCAAGAATAGAATAATACCCGCAAGTATTACTTTTTTCGGCCAAACAAGTCAGCGAGTTTTCCATAGATCGGAGTGGAAACCGCAGTCGCTAGCATATAGACCGCATATACCCAGCTCACGAGCTCGATGCCAGACAAGTCGCTCGTAATTCGTGGAACCGCCGTGCTCACAATCGTTCCCTCCATCGCAGCAAGAACGGTCACAAGCAATAAAGCGGTCATAATTTGTTTTCTCATAAAAGTCCTCCTCAACAGCACATACAGCAAAATAATCAGATTGTTCATATAGTTAAATAAATCATAAAAAAATTGAGTGCAACCAAGAATATAGTTTATCACGTTGGTGAAGGATAAGCTATTGTGACGGACTATATGTGACGGTTTTAGCGACTGGACAAATTATTACTTGAATCGGACAGATTATTAGATGAATCCGACAGATTATTACTTGAAACGGACAGATTATTAGACGAATCCGACAGATTATCGCTCCAATCGGACAGATTACACCTGCTCAAGCAATGAACGAGAGATTTTTGTTATAATTTTCATGGGTGATGCTAATGTTTTTAAAACGAATTAAGCTTTTACGTGACGATATCAATTCATTTAAAGCCTATCCTTTCTCCATACCCGCTATTAAACATCTGGATGAGCTGCATCTTGAAAAAACGTAACCTTTTTTGTGGGAGAGAACGGTACAGGGAAATCCACATTGTTAGAAGCCATAGCAGACAAATGCGATTTTAATACAGCAGGCGGTGGCCGCAACAATACATATGACGTTTATGCTTCACAATCTGAACTCGGAAATTATGTAAGACTTTCGTGGATGCCTAAAGTTACGAATGGCTTCTTTTTGCGCGCGGAATCGTTCTACAGCTTTGCCACTCATATCGATGAAGTGGACTCAACAGGATTTAGAGATTATGGGGGACGGTCACTGCACAAACAATCGCACGGAGAATCTTTTTTATCTCTCTTTTTACATCGTTTTAAAGGGAAAGCGATCTACCTGCTGGATGAACCAGAGGCAGCTCTTTCACCGTCAAGGCAGTTAACTTTTCTTAAGATTATTCATGATTTGACTTCCCGTGGTGATACACAATTTATCATTGCCACGCATTCTCCAATTCTTTTGGGTTATCCAAGTTCGGACATCGTTAGTTTTGATAATGGCAAAATTTCAAAAGTAGACTATGAAACAACGGATCATTATCAAGTAACAAAATACTTTTTAAATAATAGAGAGAAGTTTTTGTCAGAGCTTCTTAAAGATGATTAAGGTCCCTGTTTCCATATTTGGATACTGGGGCTTTTTTTCTCATATTCTGGTTCAGGCTGAAGGAAAGGAGGATAAGGAAAGTGAACATGAATAGATGTAAATGAAGAACTAAATTATTCCAAAATATAGATTGAATTTCCTTTAGGGATAAATTAGAATAAATCGAATGCTGTACTGTTCATTAAATTTGAATGTAAAAGGTGAAGAGATGAACGAATTAAAAGTCAGAAGTATGCTGAAACAGATTAAAAGTGATGACCCTGATAAGCGGTTTGAGGGACTCGATCTACTATATGAATTTAAAGTAGAGGAAAACGAACGAATTCGTCTGGAACTTTTGTTAGAAATGATAGAAGTAGCTGCGCGCAAATTTCCAAAATCTGTTGATAAGTGGGATAACCCATCGTTCTATTTAATCGATTTTGTCTGTGATTATCCGATGCCTGAAGTGATCGACCACTTAATTAAACATTTTGATTCCTTCTCACCAGCTGCGCAAATAAGAGCAGTTGAACTTTTTTTATTAACAGAGGATGAAGAGATCTTTTTTGAAATAGAAGAAAAGCTTGCAAGATTGATAAACGAAGAGGAAGTTCATCTTCCTGTCGAGCAACT
The DNA here is from genome assembly GCF_055814265.1 of Fictibacillus sp. EA-CB0309. Classification (NCBI taxonomy): domain Bacteria; kingdom Bacillati; phylum Bacillota; class Bacilli; order Caryophanales; family Fictibacillaceae; genus Fictibacillus; species Fictibacillus sp. EA-CB0309. The sequence continues at coordinate 3,068,005 of NZ_CP169271.1, read as the reverse complement.
TGTGAACTTTCCTGTATTCGTTCGAAACATCTTGAACAAAACGATCGATCGCATCCACACGCCTCATTACAAGTTCATGATGTATGACATGATTCATTCCGTTACCGAATCTGGGGTGGAGTGGGAATATAAAAAGAATATCGTTCTTCCAATTCTCCTAGCAGACTATGAAACAACGAGAAGGGAATACCTTTCTTACGATAAAGAATACTCTGCCAAGTTCGTTTACACCGCTTGGAAAGAAGAGTACATTTCCATTCGTTTTCACATGGGGCTTCTTTTGCAGTTGATGAACTACTACTATACGCTTGAATGCGAAGAGTATTTAAGCGAAGCGGTACATTTCAAAGATCCACTCATTGCTGAAAAAGCTGTAATCGTAAGTTTAATCAAACACGTGAAAGTAGAAGAAGAAGTTCTCGTTACGTTAGCGGAGAACTTAGAGAGTGCGGAAGATTTTTATTGGGATTTGAAGGGTGCCAACAAAGAGAACCTTTACCCGATCAAAGATAAAAAACAGCCGATCATCGCCAAGTCGAAATTGTTCACTCATCTCGTTTACATGCAGGATGAGGAAGATGAGAGATTGTTAGGCAAGTTCCCTGAACACATCAATGTTCTGGATTCAATCGATACCGAGAACCAATACGGCCAGCCGGTACGGTATTATTTATTGAATTTCAAAGAATCAGGTACAGATTATGTAGGCTGGGCAGGCGGCTTCTCTTTAGAAGACGGAGATGACACGGCTCATGTTTGGGAAGGAACGTATACTGATTTTGTGGAGCTTGATGCTAAATCAATCGAACAGCACAAAGAGGAATTTTTGCGAAGCGAGAAGACACGAAGCAACAGCTTCATAATGAAATTCATTTTGAAAGCTCGCCAAAGCTATCAAAAGGCATGTGGTTCTTTTATGCGATTCTGTTGTCGGACTGGACAACGACTTTTATAGATGGCATTGACGATGGAATCTACTTTTCTATTGGTTTTACGGTGATCGGTCTGATTTTAACTGTTCTTGAGTTTTGGAAGATTAAGAGAAGTAAGGTGTTGATCGTCGGGCACGATCTTGTTGTGCAAAAAGGCAGCAAGACAAACGTGATACGAATTCAGGATATTAAAAAAGTGAAGTACAACAAAAAAAGAATCTCGGTCTTCAACAAGAAGAATGAGGAACAGCTTCTCATTCCGATGAAGTGGGTCGATTACGATCATTTTGCTTATGTGTTGATGGAACAAACGGAACATCTACGCGATCGCCCTTTTATTGAAGAATAGGTAGCTATTGGAAGTGGTTGACCTCCGTTCCAGGTGCTCTCTTTCCGCGGGGCAGAACCAAAAAACCAACCGATTGCACTTATTCCGGTTGGTTTTTCTGCATTTTATCCGTAATTTCATAAGGGTCATAAATCATCACAAAGGTAGAGAAGGGAATCTGATCGCCTGTAACCTCCTCAACTAATGAAAAACCTAGATGCTTATAGATTCTTACATTTTGCATCGTTTCGGTTTGAAGCAAACAAAAGGTCTTTCTTTTCTTTGTTTCTTCAATAGCTGCCTTCATCATTTTTGTCATATGTCCCTTATGCCGGTGAGCGGGATCCACACATACAGAATCGACCAAGAGGAAGTTGTCGTATCGTTTTTTATATTTTGCCAAAGTGCTGTTGGCGGGAGTCAGCCTGCTCGCTTTCCTCATAAATTCGATCAGCGACAGATGAATCAGAAACTGTGGAAGACGAATGGCACACGTTAACGCCGCATAAAACAGCTTTCCTACCTTTGTTTTCTCCCCATGCTGTGACACGCAAAAAAGCCCCTCCACATGATCAGAAGTCACATACAATCGTCCATTTGACTGAAGGACCTGAATGACAATAGGAAAGGTCATCCTCAAGATTTTTCTTCTTTTTTGGGGGACGGGAAAGAAATAGATGAACATGGGATTATCGATAAAGGAATTGGTCAGTATCTCACTTGCTCGTTTTAGGTGTCGTTTTTGTAACGGCACTAAGTGATCATACATGAAGTGATCTCCCTCCGATGCTGTAACCCAACTATATGCAAAGAAAAGTTGTATATATTCTAAAACCTATATAAAACATAGCGGTAATATTGTTGGAAGAAACCGATATGTTATGTTAAATTATGTGAATATTATAAAAATAGGAGGCTTCATACATTGACTCATTATGATGGCAAAACATTTGTCTCGGTTCAAAACTCTGCAAATGGAGAGGTGTCTTCTCAAACGATCTTTCACTACAAACAAGAAGAAAACATTGTAACAGCTACATATGCTGGCGGGGAAATTGTCAGTGGAACATTGATTGGAATCGTAAACGATGATGGCAGTTTGCAGTTTAGGTACAATCATGTCAACAAACTCAATGAAATTAGAGGAGGAGAATGTCATTCAACACCTGAAATGCTAGGTGACGGAAGAATTCGGCTGCATGAAAAGTGGAAATGGGCTGAAGGAAGTCAAGGAGAATCCGTGATAGAGGAAGTGAAATAATTTTTGAATAAGTAAAAACAAAAACAGAATGCCTCGTGCTCTCTGTTTTTTTATGTGCAGTATTTGTCATTCTATCAATTTATCACCAAAGTATCATAGACAAGCTATGGAGGTGCAGGATGAAATTTACATATAATAAAGGGGATATCGAAGGAAAGTAAGGGGAATTTTATATGAAACGAAAAAGAATAAAAGTGCTTCTTTTGTTAGTAGCTTTGATTGCGTTTCTGTACGTGAACAATAGCTCCCTTTTTTCAAAAAAGGATGAAGTGGAAACACCCTGGCTACTCGCACACAGAGGAATGGCTCAAACGTTTGATATGGAAGGTATCACTGGTGACACCTGTACGGCTGAAGTGATCCATGAGCCTGAACATATGTTTCTAGAAAACACCATTTCTTCAATGGAGGCAGCTTTTAATGAGGGGGCGGACGTTGTTGAATTCGATGTTCACATGACAAAAGACAATGATTTTGCGGTATTCCATGATTGGACATTAGAGTGCAGAACAAATGGTGAAGGCGTAACAAGAGAACATACGATGAAAGAACTGAAGCAACTAGATATTGGCTACGGATATACGGCGGACAATGGGAAAACGTATCCTTTCCGTGGCAAAGGAATAGGGCTCATGCCTTCACTTGATGAGGTGTTGACCGCATTTCCGAATAAGTCTTTCTTAATCCATATAAAAAGTGATGACCCTGATGAGGGGAGCTGCTTGCCAAACATTTATCAAAGTTGCCGAAAGACAGATTGACTCAACTCTCTGTTTATGGCGGAGATCAGCCTGTTAAGTCGTTAAAAGAAAAAATTCCCGAAATGCGGGTCATGTCAAAAGAAACGATGAAAAACTGCTTGCTTCCATACATGGCAGTAGGTTGGACGGGATACGTGCCATCAAAGTGTGAAAACACACAAATTCATATGCCAGAAAGTTATGGTAAATGGATGTGGGGCTGGCCTGGAAAATTCATCAGCCGATTAGAGGAAAAAGGGACAAAAGTTCTCATTGTTGCGGGTGACGGAGGCTGGTCTGAAGGATTCGATTCAGTGGAAGACCTTAAAAGATTACCGGACCATTACTCAGGAGGAATCTGGACAAATCAGATTGATCAGATTGTGGATGAAGTGGATCGCAAGTAAATAGTTAAAAAAGAGAAGTAGACCGAAATCTATTTCTCATTTCTTTATGTTCTTTAGTTCACTGTACGCTCAGAATCTTTTTCATAGGCGATCACAACGAGATTTTTGTTCGACTGTCCACTTAATTTCTCTTCGAACGATTGCAGCTCACTAACCAAATCATCAGATAGATTGGCAGCTGCATATTCTTTATTCTTATCCATGAGTATCAACTCTCCTTTTTACCCCTATTCTTACCAACACTGTTATGAAATAAACGAATAGTAAGGGATACATGATTTAAAAGAAGGAGAAACAAATGATATGAAAAGAGTAGATGTTACATATGTCCTTCTCTTTGATGAGACAGGTGAAAAGGTCTTACTGGTGAAGAATAAAGGAAAAGGTGCTTCATACTATACACTTCCTGGAGGAGCAGTCGAACCTGGAGAAACCCTCGAAGAAGCAGCTAAACGCGAAGTAAAAGAAGAAACAGGTTTGGAAGTTGAACTGCATGGAATCTTCTCTGTAAATGAAGCTTTTTTGAAGATAGAGGACACCACGCTGTTTTCTTTATATTTAAAGGGCAAATCGTTGGTGGTGAAATAGGTATCTCATTCCCAGAGGAAATTGAAGAAATCACTTGGATGGATGCTGAAACAGCAGAACAATATGTCCATTTAAGAAGTGATGTAAAAGGATTAATAAAAAACGCAACTTCAGCACCTTATATCCTCAGATAAATAAATCTACCAATTAGCATTACTCCAATAAACTCATATGAAGAGGTGACACATGGACAAAACGATGCAATCCCATTTTGAAAATCTAAATTCACCCGACAGAAACGTTCAGTACGAAGCTTACAACCAAATTATTGCTGCAACAAAAACACCTGTTGATTGGGCTTATGAAGTCTGGGATCAGTTGAAGTATGATCTTGATGACACTGACAATCACCGAAGATCTAGAGCGGCACAATTTCTCGCGCATGTAGCAATCAGCGACCCTGAGAAAAGAATACTAGGCGATTTTCCTGCGATTTGGAATGTGACCTATGATAAGAAATTTGTGACTGCTCGTCATAGCTTGCAATCCATTTGGAGAATTGCACTTGCTGGCAGTGAACAAAAAGAGATGGTCCTTAAACACCTCGTCGACCGTTTTCATACTTGTGAAGAAGAAAAGAATGGCACGTTGATTCGAAACGATATTTTGCAAAACCTTAGAAATGTATATGATGAGACGAACGATGATGAAATTAAACAAATCGCTATGAATTTGATTGAAACTGTAACAGACGCTAAATACAAAAAGAAGTATTTGGGAATTTGGAAATAAATTAATAACGAAATGCTCTATGAGTATAGTCCCTCTAATCGTTTACTAGGATTTGAACCTTTCAACCTATTCCACAAACACACCGATTTCTTTACACTGTATCTTATTATCGATTTAAAGTGTGAAAAGGAGTGGACAGGTTGAAGGGGAGCAAAATTTTGTATGGGGTTTTATCACTTGTATTGATTAGTTTTCTAGGGTTGTTTTTAAACAATACAAGTCACCCAGAAAGTATTCAAGCGAAAGAAACGAACGCATTAAAGGGGCAATACCATCTTGATGAGGTTATCAAAATCTATGTTCCATCGACATACAATGTAGATCAGCCGATCGATAACACGCCTTACGTGAATCAGTCACTTGAGACGTTCTCTAAAATGTTTGGCGGGGCAACGGCGGTCGAAGGAACAGGAGCATGGGTGGCGGAAGACGATCAACTTGTAAAAGAAAAGGTTACGATCGTTTATAGCTTTGCCGAAGATTTAGACAAGAAAAGTATCAATGCAGTGGTAGCGTACGCAAAATCTTTGAAAGAAGAGATGAAGCAATCAGCGATATCTCTGGAAGTAGACGGAAAAATGTATTTTATCGAATAGAAAAACGCTGCAAGGGTTTAACCCCTTTGCAGCGTTTTTATTTTTTCATACCCAACTCTTTAAAATAATGTTTGCCGACATGATTGACCTGAGCATTAAAGTCATTTCTTCCGTTCTCTTTAAAAGTAGGACCACAATTAGAAGAAGTCACTTGAATGACCGAGTACTTAATATCTTCACCATTTTTACCTGTAAAGCCACCGTTTGACCCAAGGCTGATACATTGCTCATTGATCTCTTTTCGTTTGCCTTTATCATCCACATAATAATATTGGTCGTTCACAACACCGTAGATCATATCTTTTGTGGATGTGAAATAAACACCGTACTGACTAATCTCCGTATCTTTTAACTCTTTTAACGTTTTTTCCTTTACGGGAATCACCGTATAGCCGTCTTCCTTTTTTAATGCAGGCTCATCGGGCATATTGTAAAACGTAAAGATTGATCCTTCAAAGCCTTCCGGAATCAGGAAAATATTCTTTGTTGTTTCCTGTTTATTGAATTCGCAGCCTGCTAAAAACAGTATGGATATCAGAAAAATCATATATTTTCTCAATTGATTTCACTCTCTCAATGAATTTCTTTTATTGTATCATTCTATCCAAAAATTCGATAACAAGTAGCCCCATTACACAGAATTGTAACGGGTTATACAAAAAATACCAAAAAATAACGCTTATTGTATAATGGAGAGGAAGGGAACTATTTACAATCAGGGGGCAAAGGGATGACAACATTATTAACAAGTAACGTGCAATTCACAGAAAATGCGTTATATATGATTTTAAATGATATAAAAAATGGACAAAAAACATGGGATGGTGAAAATAAGAAGGCGAACGTGGATGCAATGATCACTCACATTGGTTCCCCAACTAGCGATTTAAGAGAGTTGGTGTACCGATCATTTTGCGAGTTGATCATCGACAATCAACTTGAACATAAGGTATTGATAGAGCTTATGGATTATAGCTTAGACAACCTTTTATATAAGGGGATTGGCGAAAACGAAACGGATTCAGTATTTACAAGAGCGTTTACGACCCTGTTGATTGATGTGATCATCTACAAAGACAATGAAGCAGATTTTCTACCTCAAGAAACGGTGATGAGAGCGAAAGATGCTGTCATTCAATATATCCACTTGGAACAAGATATAAGAGGATATGTTCCTGTAAAAGGTTGGGCACATAGTGTAGCGCATGTTGCAGACACGTGTGGTGAGCTGCTGAAAAGTGAGAAAGTCGATCAGGAGGATTATTTTAAAATCATAGCGCCGCTTTTGAAAAAGTACTGCAATGCCCAAACCGTGCTTGTGCATGGAGAAGATGATCGAGTGGTAAAGCCGGTTCTAACGATGTTGAACAAAGGAGTCGGAATAGAAGAGTTGGAGACATTCGTTAACGAGATTCCGGCAAATTTAAAAGCACAAAAAGAAGAGTTAGCCCCAGAAGTGTATTGGTATGTTATGGCTAACTGCAGATCGTTGTTAAAGAGTCTTTATCTAGGTGTTAGTGGGGATGAACAGCATGTTTCTTTAGGAGAAACCATAAGAAAAAGCTTGTCCGAGATCTGAAAACATAAAAAAATAAGAGGCTGACTCAAAGTATTGAGTTTATGCCTCTTTTTTGTGCAAATAAGGGCTAGACTTGGAGTGAACTGTATTCTCAGGAAAAGCATTTCGAGGTTATGTACGTACAGAACGAACACTTGAAATTATATTCACATTAATTTCAATAATTTCACATTAATCGCAATAATTTCACGTTAATCTCTATATATTCACGTTAAATGCAATAATTTCACGTTAGTTAAAATTCACCCTGAATATAGGTAACTTCCGACGAAATAAGATTCACTCCGCCAACACTCAAACCAAATCCCCATGCTCCATTCCCCATACATGCATCTGCTTCAAAATCGGCATCAACGTCGCACCTAACTCGGTCATCGAGTATTCCACTTTTGGCGGAACGGTGTGATATGCTTTTCGCTGGATAAAACCATCTTCTTCAAGCTCTTTCAGCTGTTGCGTGAGCACTTTATGTGTGACGCCTGTCAACAAACTCCGCAATTCGTTATAGCGCAGCGTGCCGTCTTCGCCTAAATGCCATAGAATGACAGTCTTCCATTTACCGCCGATCTTTTGCAGCGTATATTCAATCGAACATTTCAATTTGCCGTCTTTATTTAAAGGAGCATCCATAATACAATCTGTCCTTTCTTACCTCCAGGATAGTATGTCACTTAAAAGTGCGTTCTTACATACGAGGAGAGTGTCTGGGTATAATGATTCCTGTAATCAACAAAAACAAGGAGGAATATGAATATGCCAATCTATCCTAGAACATTTTCTCATATCGGACTATCTGTGCCAAACTTAGAGGAAGCGATCAAATTTTACACTGAGGTCTTCGGGTGGTACGTGATCATGGAGCCTTCTGATGTAGAGAATGATGATACACCGATCGGACAAATGTGTCGTGATGTATTCGGTAACGACTGGGAAACATTCCGAATCGCTCACTTAGCAACAGGTGACAAGATTGGAATCGAGCTGTTTGAGTTTCCGCACAATGAGAAGCCAGAAAACAACTTTGAATATTGGAAAACGGGGTTATTTCACTTTTGTATACAAGATCCTGATATTGAAGGAATCGTCGAAAAAATTAAAGCGTATGGCGGAAAACAGCGCATGCCTATCCGTGAATATTATCCGAACGAAAAACCTTATAAGATGGTGTATGTAGAAGACCCGTTCGGCAACATCTTTGAGATTTACACGCATAGCTACGAGCTTACTTACTCACAAGGTGCTTACTAAAAGGCTTGAAAACTGCTGACATTTTGCTCAGCAGTTTTTTCGTTGCACAGACTTTCACCAAAAAGAAAAAGACTTAAATTTATTTCCGCACTTCTATAAGCTAGTAATAACAGCATTAGGACGGAGGAAATAACTGATGAAGAATTTTAAAGTGGAACTGCCTAGAATTCATCCGGATTTGAAAGAGGCAAAGTTCAGCGATATTTATAATGATGAAGATCCTTACCTTCTTGAAAGAGCAGTGATAGGGGATTTTATTGAAAATGAAGATGTTGAAAAATTAGTCCTTTCAAAAGTTACGTTTAACAATGTGACGATGATGGATTCTAACTTTTCCAGAGTGGACATGACAGATGTGGTATTTGAAAACTGTGATCTATCCAATACGAACTTTAAAGAAGGCATTCTGTTTAGAGTCTTATTCAAAGATTGTAAGTTGATGGGACTGGATTTAGAAGAAGCCAATCTTAGAAATGTGACGTTTGAAAATTGTAAATTGGACATGAGTGGCTTTGTAGATGCCGATCTAAAGCCAGTCATATTCGAAAACTCTTCGTTAAAAAGTGCAAATTATTATGGTGCGAAGTTAAGCAAAGTGAAGTTTAATCAATGTAATCTAGAAGATGTTGATTTTACAGAAACCACGTTGACCGGTATAGATATTAGCACATGTAAGTTCAATAACATCAACGTGGACATCAAAAGTTTGAAAGGCTGCATCGTATCCCGTGAACAAGCCATTGGTTTCTCGACGCTATTAGGATTAAAAGTGAGAGAAGAATAATGACATAGCCGGAAAAAAACACTTCATTTCAAATAAGAAATAGAAGTGTTTTTTTTAATTCCTACCAAATGAAATGGATAAATATGTTAAAATTAAATCAAAGATATCGTAAAAACAAGGAGTGATGGAATGAAGGAAAACTTCCTGGCTGGCTGGATTGCGGCTTGGTTTGCTCTTGTTGGACAGTTGGTGTTTTTTATCATAGTGGCAACATATACGGGTGAGTGGCGCTATGTGATGTGGAGTTTCATAGTGAGTATGGCTGCAGGAGTACCGAGTATGATTCAAGTATGGCAGGCGCAAAAAAGGGCAAATTTAAAAAAAGCTAACACAAAGATTCGGAAATGCTTAGAGATTTTTCTCTGGGCATTTTTTGTTTTTTTCAAAAGTCAACTCTATGAACTCAAAAACAAAATAACCCAAATACTTTTGTGTACTTCTTACTATAATCTGTTCATTTAGATCTATTTTCTTACTTTTTCTAGAGTCGGCTAATTCTAAAGACCTATAAAATTAACCCGATAGCTACTCCTCTCAAATACTACTAAGATAAAATTATATTAATATTTCGAATAATCATACGAGATGAGAAAGAGGTTAGAACCATGGTCGTCACCAAGATTGCAAAAAAGTCAGTCGTCCTTGCACTGTCAACAGGATTACTTTTATCACCTCTCAGTACCAATCCTTATAAGACCGTCAATGCAACGTCTTGGAAAGCAGAAGACATTTTATCATCGTTAACTGCAGAACAAAGACAAGCATTAAAACAATTGGAACTGAATAACCAGAGAGGACTTCAAGGGTTTCAAGACGGCGAACTGAATTCGGAAGAAGAAATCTCTGTTATCGTAGAATTCCATTCGAAACCTAGTCATGTTGCTGTTTTAGAAGCAAAAATGAAAGGTAAGTCACTCAAAAAAGAAACTGCTCAAGCACAAGTGGATCAAGAGCATAAAATTTTTAAAGAAGATGTAGAGAAGCATTTAACGATTAAGGGTAAAAAGAACGCACCGAAGATTACCCGTACGTATAAATCAGCATATAACGGCGCAGCCATCACACTTCCTGCAAATCAAGTTGAAGACTTACTCAAATCAAATGCAGTAAAAGCCATCTATAAAAACATTACGTATACGGTCAATCCGGTTCAAACACAAGAACTGCCAAGCGATGTTGAACGGGAAATCACAACGTCTGTTGAAAGTCTTCCTTATTTAAAAGTGGACAAGCTTCATGAAGAAGGAATCACTGGGGAAGGCATTAAGGTTGGGGTTTTGGATACAGGAGTAGACTACAATCACCCTGATTTAAAAGACGCGTACAAAGGCGGATATGACTTTGTCGATAACGACGCAGATCCAATGGAAGCGACGTACAAAGATTGGGAAGCATCTAAGAAACCGGAGTATAACGGCAGCAGTTCATACTATACGTCACATGGGACACATGTATCTGGAACGATTGTCGGACAAAACGAGAATGATAGTGAAGTTTCAGTAGAAGGTGTGGCACCAGATGCTGATCTATACGCCTACCGTGTCCTCGGCCCTTACGGAAGCGGGGCGTCTGAAGGTGTTATTGCTGGAATTGATAAGGCTGTTCAAGATGGGATGGATGTAATCAACCTTTCTCTTGGAGCACCTGTAAACGATCCGTATTATCCGACAAGTACAGCACTTAATTATGCCGTATTAAACGGTGTAACAGCAGTTGTTTCAGCAGGGAACAACGGACCGAATGATTATACACTTGGATCACCAGGTACGGCAGCTCTGGCTTTAACTGTTGGGGCTAGTGATGTACCCGTCTCACAAACTACTTTTACAGGTAAAGCAGGCAGCTGGTCTACAGATCTTGTAAGTATGGCGCGCAGCTTCTCCAGTACATTTGTTAGTTTAGAAGGAACAACACTTGAACTAGTAGATGTAGGACTTGGGAATAAAGCAGACTATATTAATAGAAATGTTCAAGGCAAGATTGCATTCGTAAAGCGTGGGGACTTCAGCCTTAACGATAAGGTAAAGTTTGCGAAAGAGAACGGGGCAAAAGCAGTTATCCTGTACAACAATGTAGATGGTCATGTTGGCTTTAACTTAGGTGAATCTACGGATTATGTACCAGCGTTCTCTATGACTAAGAAAGCTGGAGAAGAACTGAAAGCCGCTATAGCAAACGGAAGTCAAACCTTCACGTTCAGCAACTTGAAAGAAAGTTTTACAGAAGGTGATAAGCTAGCAGATTTCAGTTCAAGGGGACCGGTTAATGGCAACTTTGAAATGAAGCCAGAAATCGTAGCGCCTGGAGTGAGCGTGCTTTCCACGTTCCCATCCTACATGGTGAACCACCAAACACCAGAAAACTATAAATATGCGTATGCACGCTTAAATGGAACGTCCATGGCATCTCCATTTGCGGCTGGAGTAGCAGCATTACTTTTAGGGGAAAACCCAGATCTTGAACCAACGGAAATCAAAACCATTCTCATGAACTCTGCTGATGAGATGAATGATGACTACAGTGTATTTGAAATAGGTGCAGGCCGAATTGATCCATACCAAGCGCTTCACAGCGAAACAAAGATACAAGTGCAGGATGAAACGTTGATCCCGAACGGCGACAACTTAGTTACAATCAAGAACCAGACGGGAGGACTTAGCTTTGATAAACAAGTCGTAGCTGAGAACGCTTCTGTAAAAGTAAAGAAAACGATCAAGTTCACAAATCATAGCAACAAGAAAAAACGTTTGATGTTAAGTTCGTTGAAAACGTACAAGCCGGAACGAATAGCCTAAAAGAAAACGGCGTAGCAGTAGAGGTAGAAAGCACGATTAAAGTAACCGAAAATGCGGTTAAGAACGTGAACGTTGCTTTAACTCTTCCAGGTACAGCTGAAAAAGGACTTTATGAAGGCTACCTATTGATCACGAACAGCGAGGATCAAACAGAGAACTACCGTGTACCGTTCAGCTTTAAGAAATCACAGCCTGGTTTTGATAAACTAGAGTTGCTATCTCGTGTCATTACACCAAATCATTACAACCATGCATTCGACGGATATCGAACAACACAGTTGATGTCACAGTTCAATTTAGGTTCTCCTATTGAAACACTTGATATCATCTTACAAGATGGTAAGACAAACGAGGAACTAGGACTCGTGGGTACAATTAACATGAACGGAGCACTAACAGATCGCGATTACTTCCTGCAAACGTTCAACGGAAACTATTACAAATTTACAGGAAATAAGAAGAACCCTGTATCATCTGAAGCAAGTATTGCAGAGCCAGGTCATTACAAATTAAAATTTGTTTCAACGTTGCCATCAGGTAAGCAGCAAACAAAGGTTGATGACATATTCGTTGATATTGAAACACCAAAAGTGAAAAGTTCTCTAGACGGAGATTCACCGTTTCTTGAATACAAACCAGGACAAGCGACTTATCCATTTGAGGTAGAAGTTACAGATGATAATGTTGCGAACATGCAGCAAGCAGGTCTTAGCGTTGATCAATCTTCCAACTTTGCTGTTTATACGTACGGATTCCCGTTGCCAAATGGTCCAATCTATATGGACAAAAACGGAAAATGGATTGATGAAGTAGCGATGAATGCAGCCGCAAATTCCCTTTCCTTTAACGTAATCGGTTATGATGCAGCAGGGAACCAGGCAAACTGGAAAGAGTATTTGTTTGTAAAAGAAGGAACGCCAGTAACCTACGCAAAACATAACGTAGAACAAGCACGTTCTGGAGATATCCTGAATGCTTCACTTGTTATGGATAACTTAGAAGGTGTGAAAGAAATTACGTGGAATTTTGCCAACTCAGGCATTCAGCACGTTTACCTGCAAGAAGCAAAACTAACAGACACGTTTAAAGATAAAGCAACGATTGAAGTAAATGGTGACCAAATTAAAGTCAAGTTCAACGAAAACGAGAAGTTCGACCGTTCTGAAGTGGTCGACGTAAAAGTGAAAGTGCAAGACGAGCTTTTCTATCCGATTGGTTACATCAATCCAACAGCAAATATCGTTGATGCGAATGGCCAAACAATAAAGTTGTTAAACAGCGGGAAACGCTATCAGTTGAAGCCTACATTCAACCGTGTCCAAGCTAACCTGGTTCCGGAAGGGTATGTCGTGGAAGGTGGAAACTTTGTTGGAAACCGTGACTGGACAAAGGTCGGGGCAATGATAAATGTATCAAATGGCGACTACAAACTTGATGCGTCAAAAATGTTTAATGGAAATGCGAGATTAAATATCGAACCGCTGCCTCTTAGTAATGAAAAGTACACGTTTGAAGTAAATGTGCCAGGACACTTTGTTACAAAACAAAATCAAAAATTTGGGTTTGAGTACAAAGGAGTTCTTTACGGGAAATCAGATACGATCTCTATTCCGCTTGTAGCGGGGGACGTCAACCAAGATAACGTGATCGATGCGAAAGATGCGATTGCGATTCAAGACGCTTGGAGCACGAATAACCGCGCAGCTGACATTAACTTTGATGGTACGGTAAACGCAAAAGACATCGGTTTTGTTCAAAGAAACTACCTGAAACAAAACACATCCGTTAACAATGCACCAACACCAGTAACAACGGTTGATGGAAAAACATTAGAGTCTATTTTAAAAGAATTGGGACTGTAAGAAATAAGAGCTCATGACCCATTAGGGTTGTGGGTTCTTTTTTTGTCTCATGGTAGAAATAGACCCATACAAAAAATGAAATATGGCACTACCTATTATGATAGTAAAGGTATTTCTATTGAAGTGAACTTATTGACCACAAAAGTAAACAATAAGACTAATACAAACGTTATCGGGAAGCTGATCCAAAAGTTTTTAATTGTAAAAGAGACATAGCCAACAACTAACGCAAGAGCTAGAAAAAGAATAGAAAAATAGATCCAATCGATAAAAAGAATGATTGGATAGGTGATTATACATACAACTACAGCATATATCAGGACATATTTTAATTTCTGCACATGGTTTTCCTCCGCTTTTATGTGTAACCATACCCGAAAATAAAAAGGGTTAAATATTATTGTTAGCGAATAATACAATTTAACAAATTATAGGAGATGGTTACCTGTGTGTGGGATTTGAAGCCATAAAAGCAAAATACAAAATGAGAGATGATGATCTTCCAAGACAGCGGCACTTCTTGATAAATGCCATTGAACAAGATTTGTTTAACGACGAAAATGTGTTAGCCGTTTTTTACGGTGGTTCAATTGGTAAACAAAACACCGATCACTATTCCGATATTGATCTCCGTGTTGTTGTAAAAGAAGACGTATTTGAGGAGTATCGCTCCAACAAAAAGAAAGAGCGAAGAAGTGGGGGACGGTCCTTTTCTTTGAAGACTTTCCTTGGTCAACCTATAGCATTGCTCATTATGATGTCTTTATAAAAGTAGATACGTTTTATTATAAAAAAACGATCTTCAGCCAACGGTTTGGCTACAGTCCATCAAAATTGTTTACGATCCAGAAGCGATAGTTGAGACGGTAAGGCAGAAATCTCTTCAGCTTTCCTATTCACCAACTATCCAAGAAGTTGAAATCTGGCGGACTAAATTCTTTGCATACGTTCATGAAATTTATCGGCGGGTCATGAGAAACGAGATCTATTATGCATTGAATTGTTTGGATAACTTACGCTTCTCTATGGCAACAGGGTGGTACATGGTCGCTGGACTTCAACCAAACACGTTTGGGGACTGGTCTAAGATAGAAGGGAGAGAAGTCGGCTCGCAGATTGGCAGTTAAAGCTACTTGAGCAGTGGCACAGCAGCCGTGATCCCCATGAAATCTTCAGCGTTATGAAGAGCATAATCCCTGAATTTAAAAAGTTCATAAAGCGTTATGTGAAGTATTCGGAATCAAATATGATCAACGTTGGGAAGACGGAATTTTAAATATGGTGCAAGACTGAACAAGGTTTATGTAAACATTACATCAATAAGAGAGGGTGGTTTTTGGAACATGCAGGGACATGGCTACCATTAATGGGTCTGTTTTCATTTATTCTGCCAATAGGTATTGCCATCTTTGTACTGGTTATGCTGTATCGTATTAATCACTCGTTAAAACGAATTGCCGACAAATTAGAAGAAAAATAACACCTGCCAGTTGTATATTCTTTTTTTACATATGATGCTTTATAGTTAGTACTAGAATAGTAGCTGATTAAAAGTGTTCATTGGAGTTGGTTCTCAATATGAAAAAAACAGCCGTTTGCTGGAGTGGCGGGAAAGATAGCTGTCTCGCTTTATACCGTTTACTTGAAGACAACTATGATGTTGTTTGCTTGTTATCAATGGTTTCAGAAGAAGATGCTCGTAATCATGCTCATGGGATTCAGCTTGAAATCTTAAAGCTGCAAGCAGAAGCTTTGGGACTGCCATTGATTATGGTTGATTCTGCAGGAGAGTATGAATCTTCCTTAAAAAGGGCGCTTTCCAAGCTGAAAGAAGAAACCGATGTTGAATGCATTGCATTTGGCAGCTTGTATATGGAAGAAGATATAAAGTGGAATGAGCAAGTAGCCTATGAATCAGGACTGGAGCCTTTATTTCCAGTATTGAGCTCACAAGATCAAGCGCAAGAACTACTTCATGACTTTATCACTTTAGGTTTTGATTCTATTGTTTGTCGTGCTTCTAAGCAATACCTTGACCATACATGGACGGGGCGTAAACTGGATTGGAGTTTTTATGAGGATATCCAACAGACAACGTGTTGTCCAATGGGAGAATTAGGCGAGTATCACACATTTGTTTTGGATGGACCGATATTTAATGCGAAATTAGAAATTACACAATCAGAAGTTATTTTAAATTCTGGTTTGTGGTCACTAGATATACAGTCATGCAGCTTAGTGGAAAAAGACATGGAGGCCATCATAACGTGAACATTCATTTTACAAAAGTCATAGAACCTACGCAGATTTTTATAGAAGCATTAAACCGCTGGGAAAATGACCCTGCTATCGTTCCATTAACTCGGCCTCATAAAAACAAAACTGAACTGGAAAGCAAAAGGTTGATCACCACAGAAGACTTAACGGCAAGATTAGAATTCCATGAAATCTACCTCATACATATGGATGATCAATTAGTCGGTGAAATGAACTATATGGTGAATCCACCTCATCTTTTAATAAAGAGCCAGGCACGGCTTGGCTCGGGATTACGATTGGTGAGCCTGAAGGCAGAGGGAAGGGTATCGGTTATCAAGCGCTGATATACCTAGAGGAAGAGATTAAGAAACAAGGTTTGAATCGAATTGAACTAGGTGTTTTTGAATATAATCAACAAGCACAAAAGCTGTACCAAAAGTTGGCTTACCGAGAAATTGGACGCATTGAAGAATTTACATATTGGGATAATAAAATGTGGTCTGATATACGGATGGAGAAGTTTTTATAAAGAAATAAAACGAATGAGAGGTCTCCTTTTTGGGGATTTCTTTTTCATTGGTAGAAAAAGAGGAATACCCCCTTTTTATGGAAGGTGTAAAATGTAGCTTCTAAATAAATATCATGATACCCAAAATATAAAAACAGATTGCAGAGGGATCTCTTTGAAGATTATTGATACCGTTCCATATTTTCTAGATAACTATCAGCCATCTATTGAATATTTTCAAGATTACTACAAAAAGTATCCAGAGATATTTCAGGAATATTTTTCATACCATTGCAAAGATACAGAAGAAAGGCATAATCATTCCATTACAAAATATCCTGAAAATTGGACAAGGATCAATCAGGTTCACAAGAATATCACACCTATTATTAATGAGATAAGTGATAAATATTGTAATGAATACGGAGTGGCTTTTCCTATTGAAGTGAATTTGATAGTCGGTGGATTTGGTTCTAATGCGTATACACATAGACAAATCATACCTGACATCACATTTGCTTTAGAAAAATTATCTCCCAATCCAGACCATTTAAGAACGATTGTTGCTCATGAATTCGGACATGCCACACACAATATCATTTCAAATGAAGCAGGTATGGATTGGAGTAAGGTTGAGTGGAATAGTCCAATCACTTGGCTGAATCAAGAAGGTGCAGCAACACATTTTTCAAGAAGAATTGTACCTGGGTTGAATCCTTCAATTTATTTTTCGTTTGATGAATTAGGGCATGAATGGCTATCATTCGCGCAGGCAAAAGAAAAAATTATTTCATTAGAGTTTGCAAAGGATTATTCTTCATTGTCACCGCGTGAAATTTTCTCGGAATGGTTCTCCATAAATGGTGGTAAAAGATTCGGCTTAACCAGATTAGCCTACTTTCTTGCCGATCAATTTTTTCAGCATCAAATACTCTCCATAGGAGAATTGAACGCAATAAAAGCCTGGAAGAGTAATGAGTTTATAAAACAAGCTGAGGAATGGCTATGTCAAGGTAAGGTGTTAAAAAGTGAATAGTTGGGGGTGAAAGTAAGAATAATACTAGGTTCTAGGAATTCACCTTTCTACTTCTTAAACTTCTTCTCCACCAATGAAACAGTGAAGTAGATTACAAGAGTCACGCCTATTATGATCGATGCTGAATTGGAGATGAAGTTGAAATCCAACTCATGTACGATCTTAGACTCTTCACCATAATAATTTATAAATTCCATACTCTGGGCCTGATAATCTAAAAGAAAGTAGGAAAGTATTCCTCCAAGCAATACGCCGCATAATACAGATAAGAAACCCTTTTTCATAAAGGGCCACCTCATTTCTTTCTTTTTTATATATAGCGTACATACATATGTTATTATACCATTATATTCCATGTTGTTTGTGTGAAGTACACAATTAGAAGTATGAGGAGGTTTATATGAGCGGTGGCGTTTTGTTTGGGCTTGTCTTGTTGTTGAGTCTTATCATCTTTAACTTTTTGCCTTATACGTTGAATGTGAAATATAAGACGCCTTATTGGGTCTCAGGTATCATTATTTGTTTTCTTGGCCCTATTATTGCTTCAACAACCGGTTCTTTTTTATTAAGGGAGGCAAAGAGTGAGGGCAGTGATGGTTTTGGAGCTGGGATTGCTGGTTCCATTATCGCTTTAGTCATTATCGCTAATGGAGCTCTTTACATTATCGGGAGTATTGTTGCTGGTATAGAAAGATATTTTAAACAAAGAAAGATGGATCAGTGAATACATGACATGAGGCTTAATAAGAAGAAAAAACCAGCTGACACATTTCAGCTGGTTTATCTATTAATATCCACTTCTGACTCATAATGTTCGGAAATTGTAAAATTATCATCCATCAGTATGTAGGGATGCGTTTTTAACAAGCTCGTTTTAAGGTGATCGGGCATTCTCTCTCCCTCATACGCACAAATTAGGGGAAGGATAGCAGATTAACTGCTTCATCCACAATCTTCTCCAGATCCTGGATAAGATAAAGCGGGTCTTCCATCGTTGCCCACTCCACATGTGCCCATGATCGGAATAAAAGGTTGTAATCAACATATGGCTGTACCGCTTTTTGGAAGTATTCATATATGGCTGGAGGATGATAACTGCCACTTGAATAATAAAAATCAAAGTTATTTATATGATGAACAAGCTTCATTTGCTCTTGCGTTAAACGAATGCTCAGTTCTTTATGTACTAGCCGGAAAATCCGTTCATTTTCAATAACAATAACGTACTCACCTATAGAAATGCCATCTTGAATAAAGCTAACGATCTGTTCCAAGTAATTCTTCATTCCATTGTATGAATAAAGCACATGAACACTTCGTTGCTCTTCAAACAAATCTTTCATATTATGCTTCAAGTGATCACCCCTACTTTCCTATATTTCTTCTATCTTACTAGGTTTCTATTATAAAAGCTAAATTAAACAAACATTTTGTTGTGAAAATTTTTCGATATGTAAAAATGGATACTTTGGTGATTTGATGTTGGTTAACTCGTTTGCCTAATGCTTTGATCAGTTACCATATCATCATATCGACAAGCGTGCCAATTAGTCATTACAACCCTGGCAGTACGATGATCATACCGATCATTGTACAAATCCCAATAGTTTGAAATAATTGTAATTGCATACATAACGACAATTGAAGAGCTGTAAAATGCGGCTTTTTTTATTGACTCTTTTCTAATGGCGCAAAGCGTCAAGAAGGCTCACCGCACGCCTCCCGGAAAGCGAGTATGTGAAACGGAGATCAACAACTTTCAAAAAAACAATGATGATTGCCAAAACAGCCTTTTTATTTTTGATAACGTTTAAATCTTTTTGAAATACATTCCGTCTTACTGATTGAGGTGATGAAAATGCCCGAAGATGAACAACTGGTGAAAGAGATAGTAGACGGTAGCCAAGCGGCGATGGAAGTTTTAACACGCAAATACTATAAACAAATCTTCGCCTATGTGTACCGAAAAGTGGGGAACAGGGAAACGGCGTATGACTTAACACAGGAAATTTTTATAAAAGTGTTTCAGCGGATCCAGTCGTATTCCAATAAGGGGAAGTTCTCCAGCTGGCTCTATACTTTATCTGTAAACCATTGCCGGGATTATTGGAGAAGTGCCGATTACCGTCAGACATCGAAGCAAGCAGAATTAAATGAAACGCTTGTTTGTGAACAAAATAATGTTCCTTACATTTTTGAACGAAAAGAAACGAGAGAACAGGTCAAGTCGGCAGTTAATAGCCTCCCAGATTATCAAAGGGAAATGCTGATCTTAAAATACTTTCATCATATGAAGATCAAAGAAATTGCTGATGTGACAGAAACGAATGTTTCCACGGTTAAATCAAGATTACATCAAGGATTAGGGAAGTTAGCAAAACTTTTAAAGCGAGGTGTTGAAGATGAGAAACAGAAATCTACACCAAACATTTGATAGCGATTTGGAAAATGAAATGAAAGTTCTAGATTCGGAAATCAATCTTCTAGAGCTTGAGTTAGAAGACATGTTGGATGAGTACGATGTTGAGTTTCCATCAGAAGATGAAATCATGACGACTATTAATGCGATCAGACCGTACGTTCCGGTGAAAGAAAATAAATGGAACAGAGGGCTCCAAAGCATGGTTTCTATTACGAAACAAGCGTATCAAGAGGTCTTTTATATTAGTTCATTATTTTGGATCGCTAACGGATTATTATTTCTGATTGCTTTAACAGGCGTTTGGTTAAAAGGTGTTAACCCCTATGTCATGATGATGGCACTTGCGCCAATTCCTACGATTACAGGATTGATTGAAGTAGTAAAAAGCCGTAATGCCGGCATGGCCGAACTGGAAATGTCATACAAGTACAGTTTTCAGGAGATCATCCTTTCAAAAATGCTAGTCGTTGGCGGATTTAATCTTGGCCTTAACGTACTTCTTACGATAAGTTTTGCGGTACTAAGCCAAGAAA
Organism: Fictibacillus sp. EA-CB0309; assembly: GCF_055814265.1. Taxonomy (NCBI): domain Bacteria; kingdom Bacillati; phylum Bacillota; class Bacilli; order Caryophanales; family Fictibacillaceae; genus Fictibacillus; species Fictibacillus sp. EA-CB0309. The sequence continues at coordinate 3,047,395 of NZ_CP169271.1, read as the reverse complement.
TGATAGTAGCAAAATTACTATTATATTGGCTGACACCGTTTACCATAATTACCGCTCTATCCTTAGCTTTGGTTAGCAGATTTAGAAAAACTTATGCCGTAACCGCAGGCGTCATCCTCTGGTTGAGTCTTAGTGGTATATTGAGCCAACCTGAAGTCATGGAAAGAATTGAAAGCATACCAGTTGTATTTTACGGGATTGTGATTGCTGTGGCTGCTATCACTGCTTGGTTCCAAGCTGCCAACATTCATAAAAGAGGTGTGACATTTGAAATTAACCATCAATAACTTAACAAAGTGCTTTGGAGATAAAAAAGCACTGAATGAAATCAGTCTGGAACTGACAACAGGTGTATACGGAATACTCGGTGAGAATGGATCAGGGAAAACAACGCTGATGCGCATACTGGCAAACGTGATGAAACCAAGCTCAGGTCATGTATATTTGGATGGGCAAGACATTGGGATAATGGATGAAAAGTACCGTGATTTGATCGGCTATTTGCCGCAGCATGTCGGTTTTTATAAAAACTTTTCTGCAGAGAAATTTTTAAAGTATGTAGCGGCATTAAAGGGATTGCCCAAAGAGGAAGCAAACGAAAAAGTGGAAGAAGTATTAGCTTTAGTCGGGTTATCTGATCATCATCGTAAAAAAATTGGAGGGTTTTCAGGAGGAATGAAACGCCGTATTGGGATAGCACAGGCGCTGCTTAACGATCCGAAAATCTTAATTGTTGATGAACCAACTGCAGGACTTGATCCAAAAGAAAGAATCCGATTTAGAAATCTATTATCGAAAATCTCTACCAATCGAATTGTCATCTTATCCACTCACATCGTGTCGGATATCGAATTCATCGCGAAAGAAGTGCTGATCTTAAAAGAAGGTCAGGTTGTGAAAAAGAAACACCACAGTCGTTGTTAAAGGGTATTGAGGACAAAGTGTGGACGCTTGTGATTGACGATGAAAAAGAAGTAACGAAATATCAAGCGGAGTATAGAGTGGGAAACATTGCGCGTATTGATAACAAGTTCCAGCTTCGAATCCTTAGTGATGATCAGCCTCAAGACGATGCTGTACATGATGTTCCGAATCTAGAGGATCTGTATTTATACTACTTTGATGAGGAGGAAACCGCATGATGCAGCTGTTGAAATTTGAACTCTATAAGATCTTTAAGCAGCGAACCATTTATCTGACTTTTTTCTTCTCCTCTTATTTTCAACTGGATTTACTTACAATTATGCGCATGACTGGGAAAAAGACATGTATAGAGAGTGGGAGGATCCGTTAACGGCAGAAAAGGTGGAACTTGCTGATAAAGAAAACGCGAAGTTTAATGAGATGGTGGAAAAGAGAGTAGCAGAAGGCCAAGAAATTCAAAACGGTGAGTTTGTTAATCAAAGAGAACATACTCAAGGCATTATCTATGAAATGATCGCTTTTATTAAAGGGTCAGAAAGACAGTTAAACAGCAGGTACAGTGAGATTGATCAAAAAGAGCAATACAATACCGAGCTTGAAAAATCAATGATTCAAAACGTAGATGTCTCTTACTTTGCTTATAACAAGGGACCGATGAAGATCATTGAATATACGAGCCTTTATTCCATTCTTTTAACGGGATGTATGCTCCTAATAGGTTTATCTGCTACCTATACGAAGGAATACAGTTCAGGTGTTGATCAATATATACTGAGTTCAAGTAAAGGTAGAAGCAGCTTGCTCTGGTCTAAAATTCTGGCCTCCTTTATATATGCAGCGTCTGTTGTAATCGCTTGGGAGATCTTTAATCTCATTTGGAATGGGATTCAGTATGGATTTTCTGGATGGTCAACGCCGATACAAAATATGTTTGAATACTATTTTTCGCCATATAGCTTTACGATGTTAGAATATCATCTTATTCAGCTAAGTCTTCATTTACTGGCAGCCTTAAGTTTTGCTCTCTGCATCATATTGGTGTCATCACTCTGCAAAAACGCACTAACCTCATTCTTTATCAATGGTTCTATTTTCGCCGTTCCATTCTTGATTGTAGAAGGTTTAAGCCTGCCAAACTGGCTGGAGAACCTGTTCAGCTTCTCGTTTATCTATATCATGAAGGTGGAGTTCTTCTTTGCTCACTTTCATACGATTAATCTGTTCGGACTGCCATTGCTGTTTCCGATCGTCGCGCTTCTTTGGATTATGATTATTTCACTCACATGTGTATTTGTAGTAAACCGCGTCATTAAAAACAAAGAAGTGATGGTGTAAAACAAAAAAATAGCTGTAAACGTTCGAAACTGACTTTCAAAGGTACTGCGGAAGTCAGTTTTTCTTTTTTGAAGCTGATTTTTCGGTTATGTTGAGTTGTCTGACGGGCTACCAGAACCCTCTGTGAGCAAACCGGGGCATTTCTTGCGCGAAACGAAGGGGAGTTGGAGCGAAACGAGAGCCTTTTTGAGCGAAACGCGGAATAGTTGGAGCGAAAACAAGGTGTTTGTGCGCGAACGTGTAATAAATATAAGAACACGTACCGAAAAACCTCAACTCGGACGGATCCTAGCACAAAAAATGCGTACACCGTAAACGACGGGTACGCATTTCTTTCATTCAATCTTTTAATAGAGAACCTCTGTCAGAAACTTCTCCAACGTGGTCACATCCGTGATTCTTTTGTTGCACGCCTGGCTATCCACGCATAAATAGTTACCGATTGCTTTATAGTAATCAGGTGACGCGTTTGCGGGTTTCGATTTCGTTATCGCTGAAAACAACGCTACGTCTCCAATCCCATTGCATAAAAAGCAGATCCCTTTATTTGCTGGAGTGAATCGTCCTTGTATGCCTACTAATTGTCCGTTCAAATGATAAAGAAGGAACAATTTATTTGTTGCGATATCAACCCAGCCCAAGTAGCTGATCCGGCGAAAATCAATCGCATGCAGATCAGGCGTTTTTAACTTTTTATTTTTAGGGAACAGTTTGGTAATCTGTTTCCCCGTAATGGGAGCAAACTCTTCGAGGTAAGGTTCCAACGATTGCAGATAGTGTTGGAAGTCTTCGGTTTTACGTAAATTTATTAGCTTATTCACCACTTCTTTTTGTGGTTCTGAAACCTCAGGAAAAGAGTCTAATATTTTGGATTGAGCACTCAACTCAACGGCGTCAATAACTTTCGGATCAGCTCCATTATTGCAGGCATGCTGCAGCTGTCCGACCTGTTTTTTAATGAGGTTGTATTGATGGTTTCTAATGAATGGTGTATTCACTGCATTCAGCTCCTTATTTTTATTATGAAAAGAAAATAAGGTGCAAAGCCCATTCTTAGAAACGATCGGGCGACAATCTTACAATAAATGTACGCCCATACAAAGGATCGCCCCTATCAGGCTTTGCATGAGCAGCTTCTGATTCCGGCAAAATGATTTGCCATTTCTACCGACCTCCATTCACAACTATTATAAAAAAATGGCCATCTAGTATGCAACCAGAACGTTACATAAGACTAGTGCATCAAAATTGAAGCAGATTGATTTACAACGTGTACAAAAGGGAGTAAGGTGTTAACTAATCTTTCGTAAGTAAAAAGGAGTGGACAACAATATGAACACTGATTTTTCAAACATATATATCAATGGTGAATGGAAAAAAGGGAGCAGCGACAGCAAAATGGTCAACTCCAATCCATTTACAGGAGAAGAGCTTGTTACGATACAAGCGGCAACGAAAGAAGATTTAGACCAAGCGTATGAAGCGGCAAGAACTGCGCAATTAGAATGGGCGAACGAGCTTCCACAAAACAAACGCGGAATTTTAGAAAAAGTAATCACGGTGATGCAGGAAAATGAGGAGTTCATTTTAGACTGGATCATTAAAGAATCTGGCAGCACGTATATGAAGGCCATCTCTGAATTCCGTGCGTCACTCAATATATTAAAAGAAGCAACGACATATCCGTATCGTATGGAAGGAAAGATTCTTCCTTCACAAACAGCAGGCAAAGAAAATAGAGTGTACCGCAATCCATTAGGTGTAATCGGGATCATCAGTCCATGGAATTTCCCGTTCCACTTGGCGATCCGATCCATTGCACCTGCCATTGCGACTGGAAATGCGGTCGTCATTAAACCTGCGACAGATACACCTGTAACGGGAGGGCTTATTTTCGCAAGTATCTTTGAAGCGGCTGGTCTTCCAAAAGGACTTATTAATGTCATCGTTGGACGAGGTTCTGAAATCGGTGATGAAATCGTGACTCATCCGACACCGCGCCTCATTTCGTTTACCGGTTCTACAGAAGTTGGCCGCCATATTGGTGAACTTGCAAGTAAGAATCTGAAGAAGACTGCACTTGAATTAGGCGGAAATAACGTATTTATTGCTTTAAAAGATGCCAATATCGATCAAGCTGTAGATTCAGCGCTTTTCGGTAAATTTTATCACCAAGGGCAAATTTGTATGGCGATCAACCGCATCTTTGTCCACAAAGAGATTTATGACGAATTTGCAGAAACATTTGTAAAACGCGCAAGAAATCTGAAATATGGCGATCCATCAAGAAAAGATACAAATGTTGGTCCGCTTATCAATCGAGATCAAGTAGACCGAATTCTAAAAGATGTGGAAGCAAGCGTTGAACAAGGTGCGAAAATCGCTTTAGGCGGAAGTGCAGAAGGAAATGTTCTTGAGCCAACCGTTCTAACGGACGTGAACAACGAGATGCCTCTTGCCAAAAATGAAATCTTTGGACCTGTCGCTGTACTCATTCCATTTGAGAATGATGAAGATGTGATTCAAATGGCTAATGCGTATCCGTACGGTCTTAGCGGAGCGGTTCATTCAACGAATATTGAACACGCGACGAACATCGCGCATGATATTCACACTGGGATGATCCACGTGAACGATCAGTCTGTTAACGATGAACCGCATATGCCGTTTGGCGGAGAGAAAGATTCAGGACTTGGCAGATTTAACGGTGAGTGGGTGCTTGAAGAATTCACCACACTAAAATGGCTGTCTGTTCAACGCATACCGAGAAATTACGGTCCGTTTATCAGTCAATTAAAATAAAGAGCGTGCAAAAAGCATTCCGCATTTGGAATGCTTTTTTCAGTGTGATGTGATTATCAAGTTTTCCAGCAACATTGGAATGCTTCATTCATGATAAAATACGAAGACAAGTCAGACTCATAAAAGGTGATAAAACATGTTGATAAATGATAAAGTCCGTGAAGATTTATTCATTGAAGTCGAAGGATTATCGGATGAAGTGTTGAACAAAAAACCTTCCGATAATGAATGGTCAATCAAGCAAATCCTTGAACATTTATATTTAATGGAAGGTGGGATCGCGAAAACGATCGTACACCAACTAAAGAATGGAGAAACGGTGAATGCCAGCTCCAAGCCCATTGAGGCAACGGTTAATCGTGAAATAAAGGTGGATGCACCAGAATTCGCGGTACCAAGTAATGAGTTTGCCACATTAGAGGAGTTAAAAATGAAGCTGGCTGCCACACATCAAAAGCTGAAGGAAATCGACAACACGGCAGATGAAAAAGAATTAGAGCAAAAAGGATTTTCTCATCCTATTTTCGGAAACATCAGTTTGAAGCAATGGATCCCATTTGTAGGGTATCACGAGCAACGCCATATCTTGCAGATTAAAGAAGTGAAAGAAAAGTTAGGCATTTAACATCAATAGAAACGATAGGGCTGTCCGAAAAGTAAGAAAACCTTACTGATCGGGCAGTCCTATATTTTTTGGTTTCGTACAGGTAAAGAACTGAAGAAGGAAGATAATAAGGGGAGTGGAATAGTATCAGTGAAAAGGTGGAAAATGAATCGCAACTGGAGGTGGTATTCTCTATTGAAATATACAAAACTGCTTTCACTATTTTTATTGATTTTACTAATAGTAGGTTGCCAATTAAAAGGAAACAACGAAATAGAAGTAAAGTTGAAGAGTAAAGAAGAACAAAAAGAGATTTTGGATACATACACCTTTAATGATTATAAAAAGGTTTTTGATAAAGCTGTATTGGAAGCGGACAAAATGGCAGAGGGTGATGAACAGCTAAAGAAATGGCTCATTCGAACTCTTTGTCAGGAAAAATTATATTATGAGACCGATTTAACCGAGAAACAAGCAGTAATTTTATCAAAACAAGCATTGGAAGAAGATCAAGTATGGAGAGCAATTGCTAAGGATGAATATGGAATCACGGTTACAGAGGAAGAAGTGGATCAATATATTAAAGCTGGACCAGATCAAAGTGAATTGCCACAACACCTCGCCTATGCAGAAGCTTTAGGGTTCTCTTTGAAGATACTCAATCATCATTTTGACCGTGACATTTATGAGAAAAATGTGATGTGGTTAAAACTAAAACCCCAGTTAGAAAAGAAGTATGGAGTAGCTTCAAATAATAAACTAGTAGAAAAGTATGAGAGTGAAGTGAACGAGGAAGTAAATAAGTAACGTGATTAGGTGCAGTTCTTTAAGAGGAGAAGTGCATCTTTTTATTGAACTGAAGGGACATAAACGATTAATAAAGGAGGAACGAGCATGCTACTGAAGAACAAAAACGCAGTCATTTACGGTGCGGGAGGTGCGATTGGAGGAGCTGTTGCACGAGCTTTCGCTCAAGAAGGGGCTAGTGTTTTTTTAGCGGGGCGAACACTAGAATCTCTTAATCTTGTAGCAGAGGAGATTACTAACGCAGGAGGATCAGCCAAGGTGACAAGAGTTGATGCACTTGATCCCCAATCCATTGAACAGCATCTTGATCGAATTGTTCAGCATACAGGCAGTATCGATATCTCCTTCAACGCAATTTCGATTCGTGGAGACCTCCAAGGAACACCGCTTATTGACATGAAACACGAAGACTTTACGACGCCAATCCTGACTGGGGCACAAACACACTTCCTTACGGCAACGGCAGCGGCAAGGCACATGGTTCGGCAAAAATCTGGCGTCATTCTTACTTTATCTGCTTCATCAGCTGAATTATCAGGACGTGACCGAAGATACCATATGACAGGAGGTTTCGCAACGGCATGTGCAGCAATTGAAGGATTCTCTAAGAGTTTAGCGGGAGAGCTTGGCCCAATAGGAATCCGAGTTGTCTGCTTGAGACCTGATGCCATTCCAGAGACGTGGGATCCGGACTTTCCTGAAGTAAGAACGTACATGGAAGACGGGACAGTACTTGGACGTCTGCCGAAACTAGACGAGGTTGCGAATGCAGCGGTTTTCATGGCGTCAGATCGAGCAAGCGCGATGACTGGAATGATCGCAAACCTAACTTGCGGTTCAATCATGGATTAAAAGAACAGAAATTTCTATTGAAACAGGCTAAAGAATGTGTGGAATAAAAAATACTGCTAAGTCGATTTTGTTCTGCTAATCAAAAAAATGAATGAACTAGGAGAGATGATAATGATATTTTTATGTATGGGTTATTTCAACCCTGAAAAAATGGACGCACGCCCAAGAGCAGAGATTGAGGCTGTAATGAGTGAATGTCAGCCGCACATTGAAAAATTTTATGATAGCGGTAAGACACTTCTTGATGCAGGTCTAGAATCAGAGACCAAAAGCTTGCGTCGTGTGAACGGTAAGGTAATCGTGACAGATGGTCCTTTTACAGAAACGAAAGAGATGATTGGCAGTATATTTATTTTTGAAGCAGAGAGTATGGATGAGGCGATTCAGTTAGCCTCTCTTCATCCGACAACACAAGTCAGCAGAGGGGAAGAGTTTGGCTGGCGCATTGAAATTCGTCCAGTTCATTATTTCAAGAATGATAAATAAGTTGTGATAATCATTTTACTAGAACGGATCTGGATGACCCAAATTTTAATTATACGTTTGCTTGGTTTCTAAACTTAATAGAAAGGAGTTTTTTACACATGAGTGATCTGAATTTGATTAAAACATATATTCGTTTCTTAAAAGTTTATTCACTTGAGCAGCTAAGGTATAAACCTCGGCAAGACGATTGGTCTATTGGACAAATGTATGACCATTTAATTGTAGTAGCTCATGAATATCTTGATAGTGTTGAAGTTTGTGCGACAACTGTTGTTGAGCAAAAGCAAGGTAAGACGGAATTTGGAGAATATTTATTTAATATTGGTGGATTTCCGCCAATTAAAATTAAATTACCGGAAGAACTAGATACCCCGCCTGACAATACAAAAAGTAAAGAGGATATTATGCATGAACTCAATCAACTATTAAATAGAATGGTAGAGTTGGAAAAGAAAGTAGAAAATATAAACCCGAATTACAAAGATAAACATGGAGGCTTTGGCTGGCTTAATGCACAGGAGTGGTTTGCTCTTGTAGGGATGCATTTTCGTCATCATCTGCGTCAGAAATATGAACTGAATCGAAAACTTGGGCTGGATCCAAATAGATGGAAAGCGGTATCCAGTCAGTGAACAATTGCAGGGGTTATGGATTTTTATGGTAAAATAAATACGTATCTAAGGAGGATTGAAGATGTCCAAAAACTTTATGTGCGTACCATGGAAATCATGAGTAAACGAAGGTGTTTATTCATGTTGAATGATTTTATATAAAAATACCTCTGTTTACTCCTTTCTAATGACTGATTCGAAAAATAGAATGAAGAGATAGAATGATTACATTATCAAAAGTTAACGAAGCAGAGTTTAAAAGGTATCTGGATTTTATGATTCCTGATTATGCTCAAGACATTACGAAAAACTTTGATTTAACAATGGAGCAAGCCTTAGAAGAATCTGAAATGATGATGAAGGACATGTTTAAGGATGGATTATCTACTGAAGGACAATATTTGTACAACATAGTAGACGAAAATTCAAATGAAAAAGTAGGACTTCTTTGGTACAGTATCATTTCTGAAATTAACCAGGCTTACTTGTACCACATCATAATCGATGAGTCTAAGAGAGGCCAAGGGTTTGGAAGTAAGACGTTAGAGAAGCTTCAAGAAATACTCAAAGATGCTGGTGTGATATCTATTGGATTAAGTGTATTTGGAAAAAATGATGGTGCTTATCGATTATATAAGAAACTAGGATATTCTAATACGAGAATATCAATGGAGAAAATTTTATAAGTTAATCATCTTGAGTTAAAAGGCGTACTTCATATGAAATACGTCTTTTTCTTTTCTGTTTTTTAAATAAGTAGTTTAAGATCTGTAGAATCATCTGCAAACAACAGGAATTATATTCCAAAAATCGAATATAGAGGAGCAGGGGGATGACATGAAAAGAATAATTGGATTTTTATTATTGGTCATATTAACAGCATGCAGTGAGAACGAAACCGTTGAACAGTTGAAGAAGGATTATTCAGAAGTGAAGAAAGTGGCGGAAGAATTGCCAGAGAGTGTGCAGGAAGCGTTGGCGGCGCCAAACATACTGCCGTTTAAACCGAAAAACGTACAACTCAATTATGCCGGGAATCCACCTGGAAACCCAAAGGGAGATATCGTTCATACGGAGTTCGTTTACGGAAACGGTAAAGAAGGAATTCTTCACGTTACAACATTTCAGAATAAAAATACGAATTTCCATGATGAAGGAAAATTAAAGACAACAAAATTAGAAGATGGAACAAAGGTTGTCATTGAATCTGATACACCAGATGTAAAAGCAGTTCGTTGGAAAAAGACGATCTGTATTACGGAATGATGCTGATGGGTTCGCAGTATAAGATGGATGACCTGTTGAAAGCAGCCAATTCGATGGAGTATTAGCAGAACTATTCAATAAAAAAGGATATTTGTGAAAAGTGGTGTATTAGTAATTAATGGAAAATCAAATTTTTTAGGAGATGATTTTTATGTTCTGGTTAATTCTCTTAGTTCCACTGGCTCTCATTATTATATTAGCTGTTTGGATGGATAGAAAAAACAAAAAGAAAGGGCTTGAATCAAAAGTTAATCATGAAGATGTTAAGTATTTGTGTATGCAAAAACCTCCAGAAGTTAGTCGGCCAACGAAATAGACGAAAAAAACAGTGGCAACTAAACATTTGCCGCTGTTTTTTTATATTTGCAAGTGTTTATTAATATTTATAAAGAAATTCTGCTTCTGTTTTCTTTTGTACATTTAATAATGCGAACGATAAAAAGGCAGAAGTAGCAATCAAACAGGATCCTAGAATGTATACCCACCTTATCCCTAAGAAATCGGCAATAAAACCAAAAAGTGCGATGGAGAAACTTGTAATTGTCGAGAGGAGAATACTTCTCAAAGCATAAACTTTCGGCAAAATTTCGGAATCAACATTAGATTGAATGGCAGTTTGCTGAGAGACATCTCTAAGTTGGTAAGCTGGGCCCATTAGGACACACAGAACCAATGATAAGAAAGGTACACTATTTAAACCATACAATAACGTGAATAAACTAAAGAATGCAGATCCAATTGCCATGTTCCATACAAGATTTCTTTGTATTTTAGTTGCTAACCACATGACGAACAAACCACCTAAAATGGTTCCAATATAATAACTTCCATTTATATAACCCCACCATTGCACTTCTTGATGAAGAACTTCTTTAACATATACCAACGTAATAGCTCCTACCCAAATGGTACCTGCCATTCCTTCAATGACGTCCATTATCGTTACTAAACGTAATGTTTTATTACTCCAGAGGTGCGACCAACCGTCTTTAATAGCAATCCATTTCGATTTAGTTTTATCAAGCGATTGTTCTGTTTCTATGGAGAGAGTGGTTATGTATAAACAGATTAATGAGGACCATAAGAGAATTGCTGTTCCTATTAAGGTTATCATATGTCCAAATTGAATGACTATAAAACCTGTTAACGTATATCCTGTAAACTGTACGATCTGACTGGTAACTGACAATGAGCTATTTGCTTTAACTAATTTCTCTTTGTCTACTACTTTAGGAATAACGGAACTTAATAGCGGATTACCACATCCTTCAATAAATGAAATAACGAAAACCATTAATAGAAGATAGCTAATGTTTTCTGAAATTAGAGGAAATCCAATTATTAAAATTGTGATGAGAATTGCTTTAATGAACTGAAGAGAGACTAATAGCTTCGAGAAGGTAAAGTTCCTTTGTATTAATGGAATTGTAAACCCTGCCACTATATTGGTTAGGGCTCGAATTAAAGGAAATGTTGCTGCCAAGAATGCAGATTCTGTCTCTTTATATATATAGGTTGTGATTACCATAATATAAATTACATCCGCAAAAGAAATACTCGTAGCAGCAAACCAATAATAATAAAAAGATTTTTTCACTGTTATCACAACCTTTCAAAACATTCCGTTAACTTAATACACTTATTATACATAATTGTATGTTTAATAATATAGTTATTTGGAAGTAACTTCTAATTACGATGGATAGTCCCATAATTCTAATTCAGTGGTCGGACGCGTTTGATGAGAATTCTGGGAGCTGATCGTAACTCTTTTTTATTGAACTTCGAGTGGTTTTCGTTCAGGAAGGTAATCCTTTCATCTAACTAGAATAGGTATGTAACAACGTCCCATAACCAATAAGAGGTGGAACCGAAATGGATAAAAGAGTTCAATTCGATTTTGAAATCGATTTTACAAATGGTGGTGGAATACAAGGGCAGGAATTTCGTCTTGATATTCATGGAGATGATATTACCGATGAGGAGTTAGCTAAGTACATAGTAGAAGATATGAGGTTACTAATGGTTGGTGAAGTTAGGATACTTAACAAGAAAATAATCAATGAAAAACATAAACGAAGACCTGAAGAAGGGATGTCTGAGAAATAAACTCTAGCAATGTCTTTTGTATTTATTTATATGTAAAATTTAGGTAATTATATGTATAATGAAATGAATGACGACTTGACGTACATCACCGCATTCTTAACAAAAAGAAAGGTGTATGGAATGGTTCTTGGGGTGATGAAATGAGGATGATGTTTTCCAATAAATCATATTTTGTTCTTTGATATTAGTTCTATTTCTTGTCGCTTGTAATCATGAAGAAAATGCAAATAAACAGTTAGGCGAAATTTACAGCAATGCATTGGATTCCATTATGGAAAAGGACGAAGCTTTGAACAGTGATATGCAATTTATTGCTATGGATTTGACGATTGCTAAAGATTTAAGTGAGAAAGATAAGGATGAGATAAAAGTTTACTTAAAAGAAAAATATAAAGTAGATGTAATCGAAGCTACTTTTGAAGAATTAAAAGATAAAGGGATGTACAATCCGAAAACGATGGTGCTAGACGGGGTTCTTCTTAAACTGAAGAAAGTGAAGTTTATCTCGAGCCACACGGCTTTTGAATTTGAAGGATCTAAACATCGAGCAGGAAATGGTGCAGTGGGTGTAAAAGGAAAACTTCAATACAAAGATGGAATATGGCAGCGTTTTGAAATTCATGAGATTTGGGTAAGTTAATCTCTTAATATGATTTACCGAAAATTTCCAACCTCAAGAACGTATCATAGGTACAGACAGTCTCAGAGGAGTGGACCAACATGATCGAAGTCAGTGTGAAAAAAGTAGAGAACAACTTTGTGATTAGGTGGCAATTGTTACGGATTGAGATTCCTGCAACTGATATTCTTGAAGTTCGTTTAGATGATACATATGGCGGGGTAGATATTGAGGCAATCCGAATTGGATTACCATACGGAGCGACAGATCGGATCTTTATCAAGACAGCAAAACAAAACTATATTGTTTTTACGTCTAATCCTTCTGCGATCATGAGTAAACTATCGGCTTAGAATATTGTATTCAATAGTTATGTTAAAGGATTCTGTTGGTATTTCCCATAACCGAACACTTGTTCTATAATAGGTTTATAAGAACAAGTATGAGCGGTTTCGAAAAAGGTATTATAAAAAGAAATAAAAAAGCAAACATCAGTTTATTTATTAGGGGAAGTATTATGCAGAAAAAAGCTTTAGTAATCATTGATATTCAAAATGACATAACAAAGAATTACAAAGATATCATTGACAGTATCAACAAATCAATTGATTGGGCGGTGGAAAATGATATTCATGTTGTTTATATAAGACATGAGAATTTGTCACCTGGTACGAGAACTTTTAAAACAGATACACGAGGTGCCGAATTAGCTCCAGATTTGAAAATAGTATCAGAAAATGTTTTTACAAAATATAAAGGAAACGCATTAACAAGTGAAGAATTCACAGACTTTATTAGTATAAATGAAATAGACGACTTCTACATCACTGGAGCAGATGCTGTTGCTTGTGTTAAGTCAACTTGCTATAACTTACGTAAATCAAACTATGGGGTTACTGTACTATCAGATTGCATTACCAGTTATGATAAAAAGAAAATTGATGATATGATAGACTATTATGAAAGTAAAGGATGCGAGATAATTTGTTTGAATGACTTATTGATTTAAGAATTTTTAGGTCCATTTAATCGTCCAAAGGTAGTTTTAGCATACTGCTTCGCTCCGTTTCCTAAAGTATCTATAAAGAATATTTTTAAATCAACATCGCGCTTTAACATAGCCTGAAAATAAGGACTCGATTGGAATCCTTATTTTATGGTCATTTATTAACAATATTATTTAACATAGCTTATTCAATAAAAGAGCCTCTGTGGAAGGCTCTTTTTGTATGCATAAGGAAATACTAACTGAGCAGCACGAGACCCATACAAGTTTACATTATGTTACTGTGGAATTAGAGAAATTGATATCAAATAGAGATTCATTAAAGGAGATCACATGACAAAAGAAACAGGATGGAACTTAGATAATAGCTATGCTCGTCTTCCGGAAAAATTCTTTTCTACTATAAATACTAATCCAGTGCCTTCACCGCAGTTAGTCGTGCTGAACTTACCCGTCGCAAAATCGCTCGGATTGAACGTGGAAGCACTTCAAAGTGAAGAGAACATTGCGGTGTTTGCCGGTAACAAACTGCCAGACGGTGCTTCGTCTCTTGCACAAGCATATGCTGGTCATCAGTTTGGATATTTTAACATGCTGGGAGACGGGCGTGCCTTAATGGTCGGTGAGCAGATCACGCCTCAAGATAAGCGTTTTGATATTCAATTAAAAGGTTCTGGACGCACACCTTATTCTCGAGGAGGAGACGGGCGAGCGGCTCTTGGCCCGATGCTGCGCGAATATATCATCAGTGAAGCCATGCATGCGCTTGGCATCCCGACCACTCGCAGTCTTGCCGTTGTAACAACAGGAGAGTCGATCATTCGTGAAACCAATGGAGAGTCGATCATTCGTGAAACCAATTTGCCGGGTGCGATTATGACGCGCGTGGCGTCTAGTCATTTACGAGTAGGTACATTTGAATTCGCATCTAAATGGGGAACGCCAGAGGAACTGAAGGAGCTCGCCGACTATACGATCGAGCGGCACTATCCAGAAATCGGTCAGGGTGAAAATCGGTATCTGAACCTGCTCAAAAAAGTAATCGAGCAACAGGCGTATCTCATTGCGAAGTGGCAGCTGGCTGGTTTTATTCATGGAGTGATGAACACTGACAACATGACGATTAGCGGTGAAACGATCGATTATGGACCATGTGCGTTCATGGATACCTATGATCCGGTGACCGTTTTTAGTTCGATTGATCGAGAAGGCCGCTATGCTTATACAAATCAACCGCGTATTGCAGGCTGGAACCTTGCGCGATTTGCGGAAACACTCTTACCTCTGTTGCATGAAGAGCAAGAGAAAGCCGTTGAAATGGCTCAAAACGTTCTTTATGGATTTTCTGAGTTGTATCATGCTAACTATCTCAGAGGAATGAGATCAAAACTCGGATTGTTTAATGAAGAGAAAGAAGATCCATCACTGATTGAAGAACTGCTTAACTTGATGCAAAAACATAAAGCTGACTATACAAACACTTTCAGAGCATTGACGCTTGGAACGAAGGACTGCACAACTCTTTTTGGGACAGAAGAATTTGTCGAGTGGCAAGTGAAGTGGCAGGAAAGAAGAGAGAGACAGACAGAATCGAAGTCAGAGTCAGATGAGTTAATGCGCAACAGCAACCCAGGTGTTATCCCTCGAAATCACCGAGTGGAAGAGGCGCTTAAAGCAGCTGAGAGTGGAGACTACAGCGTGATGAAGAAACTTGTTGGCGTACTCTCAAACCCATATGCCCACACACCGAATCAAGAAGCGTACACGAAACTTCCACCTGAAACAGAAGGACCTTATCGTACGTTTTGCGGAACGTGATTTGATTGCAAAGCTAAAAAACGAAATGAAATTAAGTTAATCACAATACGTTCATAATTGCTCAAAAGTCGCCTATATGGCGGCTTTTTCAGTTAGTCAGCACTATTTTCAGCGTTTTGGAAGGTATGTTTAATTGACTTTTTAGTTAATAATATGTAGTATTTTTTTATTGTTTTCATATTGTATTTGTATGTGATTTAAAAGGAAACGAGATTGCTAGATTGTTTTTTGGAACTAGTAGAGGTGAGAAAATTGATAAACCGAAGAAATATATTGAATAAACATATGGGATTTTTCGCATTAACGGTTTTGGTTCTTTGGATCAAAACATACGTTGCCTATAAAACCGAATTTAACCTAGGAGTAGAAGGTGGTTTTCAAGAATTTCTGTTATTCTTCAATCCACTAGGATCTGCTCTGCTTTTCCTAGGATTTGCACTGTTTGCTAAAGGAAGAAAATCGTTCATCTGGATGATTGTCATTGATGGTCTTATGACAATGTTGTTGTATGCCAATATGATGTACTACCGCTTTTTCACAGACTTTATCACGCTGCCAACGTTAACGCAGACGGACAATGCCGGTACGATTGGCAATAGTATTGGTGCGTTGTTTAATCCTTACGATGTTCTTTTCTTTTTAGACATCAATATTTTGTTAGTAATGGTTCTAACGAAAAAGATTAACCCAGAACCGATCAAAGCTAAACGTAAAAGCGTGTTGGCTGTAGGACTTGCTGCCGTCATTACGTTATCAGCGAACTTACTTTTAGCTGAAATCGATCGTCCTGAACTTTTAACAAGAACGTTCGACCGTAATTACATCGTGAAATATTTAGGGATGTATAACTACACCATCTATGATGCCGTTGTGAGTTCTAAGTCATCCGCTCAGCGTGCACTTGCGGATACAGATGACGTAACAGAAGTAGAGAACTACGTGAGAGCCAATTACGCTGAACCAAACCCTGAATACTTTGGTAAGGCAAAAGGGATGAACGTGATCTATCTTCACTTAGAATCTCTGCAAAACTTTGCGATCAACTATAAATTGCACGGACAAGAAGTAACCCCGTTTCTGAACTCGTTAACGCGAGACCAGAACACTCTGTATTTCAATAACTTTTATCACCAAACGTCTCAAGGAAAAACAGCTGATGCTGAGTTCTTGCTCGAGAATTCTCTATATGGATTACCGCAAGGAACAGCGTTTACAACAAAAGGCGAGAACACGTACCAAGCGGCTCCAGCGATCATGGAACAACAAGGATATTCAACAGCCGTTTTCCATGGTAACTACAAGTCGTTTTGGAACCGTGATGTAATCTACAAACGATTTGGTTTTCAAAAGTTTTTTGACGCAGAATATTACGACATGAACGAGCAAGACGTTGCGAACTATGGGCTGAAGGATAAGCCGTTCTTCAAAGAATCGATGCCAATGCTGAAGTCATTAAAGCAGCCGTTCTATACAAAATTCATCACTTTATCGAACCACTTCCCGTACCCAATCTCTGAAGAGGAAGCGACGATTGAACCTCACACAACAGGAGATGCAACGGTAGACCGTTATTTCCAAACGGCACGATACATGGATGAAGCGATACAGCAGTTCTTTTCGGACTTAAAAGCAGCTGGTTTGTACGATAATACGATGGTTGTCATGTATGGTGACCACTACGGTATTGCCGAAACGCGTAATAAATCGATGGCAAAAGTAATTGGTAAAGAGATCACACCTTTTGAGAACACGCAGCTTCAAAAGGTACCATTGTTTATTCACGCACCTGGTCTAAAAGGCGGCACGATCGACAAAGTCGGTGGACAAGTCGACCTTCGTCCAACATTAATGCACTTATTGGGTATGGAAACAAAAGACTATATTCAGTTCGGAACAGACTTAATGTCTAAGGACCATGATGAAGTGACACCGTTACGTAATGGAGACTTTGTTTCTCCTAAGGTAACCGGAATTGACGGTAAATATTACGACTCTAAAACTGGAGAATTGATTGAAGAGACGGAAGAGATCAAAGCATTAGAAAAAGACGTGCAAACGAAACTCGATCTATCTGACAAAACTGTTTATGGTGATTTGCTCAGATTCCATGACGTAAAAGGATTCAAGAAGGTTGACCCGTCGAAATACGATTACAATAAACGGGAAGACGAGCCAGACAGCAATAAAAATGATTAATATTGTAAGCAGCCGACCCATGAATAAAGCATTGGGTCGGTTTTTTGTTGCGGTTGAGAAGTTTTTTTCGTTTAGTGTGCAAAAAAATGCGTCTCCTGCACCGTTTTTTATCTAATGAGCAATAAAAATAGTCTGATTCTGTTCCATATAGTGTGTAGAAGTTCGCGAGGGTTGGTTTTTGCGCATAAAACTTGTGTTGTAAGGTGAATTTATAATGCCTATTCCAGCTGAGAAATACATTTTTTTGTTGATTCATTAAATTTGCTCGTTGATTCCACAAGAATAGATGTTCAATCAATGAGAATGATCATTTAATCCACGAGAAATTGGATTCAATCCACGAAAATCGGTGATCAATCCACAAATTTTTTTACCACGCATGATGTTGTTCGCCTGGGAGGAACATCTCTAATAGGAAGAGGCATCAAATTCTCGATTACCGAAAAAACAACACCTATGTCAAGCTTCCATCCTGTATAATGGAATAATAAGGTAAAAAGATTCTGTAGGTTATATAAATAATGAGGAGTGATTGATGTGGCTTGGTTAATTGTTCTGACACCACTTGTTATTGTTTGCGCACTAGCCGTTTATTTTGATTATCGTGGGAAGAAGAGGGGAACGGGTGGCGTCAACATCTATCATGATGATCAGCATTTGAGTAAAGGGACACAGATTAATAACGCGGCTGAAAGAACGAAGTCAGCGGGAAGAAATGGCAACCATGGCGGAGGCGGAGGGCCGATTTAACACTGCGCTCAAAAAGGAGTTTGATCAAGGTGAAGACATTTCTTGTTTGGAGCAACGTCATCATTTGCGGCTTACTTACAATTTTCGTCTCCGTTTTCTTGGCTACAGGAACGATCGCAGAAAATTACACGGGGAAACCTATATAGCGCCAGAGTTTTTTTGATCCTTCCTGTCTGGGTAATTGCTGCTTTCAATGTATGGCGGTTTTATTATAAAAACGGAATCAACAAAACCAGCTATCCTATGCTGATCTTCATTAACGGGACACTCTGGGCATCCATTCCAGCAGGATTTTGGATGGCGTCATTGTTTATGTGAAAACTTGAAGGGGAAGGCGGTAGGAGCATATGATTGTTCACTTTTATTTGGAGCATATTGAAGATCATATCTTTACAGTGGAAACGGACGATGTTGCCGGTTTTCTAGCTGCCGTGCAAGGTGATCATATCATTTATTTACAAGACAACTATCGCTAT
The DNA here is from genome assembly GCF_055814265.1 of Fictibacillus sp. EA-CB0309. Taxonomy (NCBI): domain Bacteria; kingdom Bacillati; phylum Bacillota; class Bacilli; order Caryophanales; family Fictibacillaceae; genus Fictibacillus; species Fictibacillus sp. EA-CB0309. Next base: position 3,028,734 of record NZ_CP169271.1, on the reverse strand, counting down.
AGCAGTCACATATTAAGCTTTCGCCTAGAAAACGCAACGCTTATACAAGAACTTAATATCCATGTTGTGCCTTACGTGCCCGAACCTTAGAGTTAGCTTCCTGTTAAGGCACCTAACTCTAACTTTAGTTCTGTTAAGCCTTCTCCACAATTCCGCTCTTTTCTGTTAACAACCTCATTTCCTTATGTTTAATAAAGGTAGAATTTGCAATAAAGACACCGCATAATATGATGAATGCACCTATATATCCTTGAAGTCCCATATTTTCTTGCAGAAATAGAAAAGCAAATAGGGCGGAAAAAATCGGTTCGAGTGAAAAGAGAAAACCCGTGCTCTCAGGCGTCGTGTACTTTTGGACAATAGGCTGCATCACAAAGCCATATGCAGAACAGATGAGTGCTAACCCGAGTATGGCTACCCAATGAATTAAAGTCTCAGGTAATACAGGTCTTTCAAGAATAAATGTTCCAACGGCTGCAAAAAGGGTCGCGAATCCGAGTTGGTAGATCCCTAGTATCAAGGCGTTAACCTTTCGTGCAAATTGGTTCGTTACGATAATGTGTATCGCGTACAATAATGCAGCTGCTAGGCAATACAGGGAGCTAAATGCAAAAGTGAAATCCTCTCCAATCGTAAGAAGAGCTAACCCAAAAGAAACGATGATCACGCCTGCTGTCACTTCTTTTGTCGGCCATTTTTTGTAATGATTGTCTGCAGAACCGGTACGATAATCACCGTTGTACTCACCAAAAATCCAGCCGATGAAGCCGTCGTATGCTGGATTCCATACATAAGCGTAATAAAGACACCCCACAGCAATGCCCCAACAATTGCACTGTATTTCAACGTTTGAACATCTACAGAAAATACTTTTTTGCGGAAAATCAGCATCATCACGATAAAAGCAATGCCAAATCGCAAGGCCACGATCGTTAATGAAGGAATGCTTCCCACAGTGAGTTTCATAAATACATACGACAATCCCCACCCCATAGAAACAGTAGCTAAAATCCAGTTTGCTTGTTTTTGTGTCATGTTAGAAACGCCTGACCTCTCCTCATTTTCTTTTGCGTGGATTTATCATAGCACCTGTCTTTTTATTAATAAAACGAATCTTTATAATGGAAGTATTAGATTTTCTAATGTAAAGGAGATGAGAAGAGTGAATGCTTATTATGCTTTTATAAAAGCCATCGAAACAGGCAGTTTTACAAAAGCGGCGGAAGAGCTTGGCTATACCCAATCTGCCATCAGCCAAATGGTGCATTCCTTAGAGGAAGAACTTTCAACGATTCTCATTTTACGCTCACGAACGGGAATTACGTTGACACCAGATGGGGAAGAATTTCTGCCGTTTATTAAGAAAATTTGTAACTCACATAGGGAATTGAAAGAAAAGATCAAAGAGATGGAAGGGCTGGAAAGTGGGCTTATTCGCATTGGTGCATTTTCAAGTGTGTCCTGTCACTGGCTGCCGGGATTGATGAAAGAGTTTAAAGAGCTGTACCCAGATGTTCAATTTGAAATCCCTCAAGGGGATTATACAGATATCGCGAATTGGATCAAAGAAGGCAGCGTCGACTTTGGCTTTGTGAATCCGAATGCGGTATCGAACCTCACGATGATTCCGTTGCAAAAAGATGAAATGTTTGCGGTGTTGTCACAACATAATCCTTTAGCTGAAAAAGACGTGGTCACATTAGAAGAGTTGATGAACGAACACTATATCCTTTTAGATGAGGGAGAAATAAGCGAACCCCTAACAATCTTCAAACAAAACAGTGTTGAACCGAATATCCAATACCGTGTACATGATGATTACGCGATTATGTCGATGATTGAACAAGGACTTGGTGTTTCCATATTGCCGAAACTTGTCTTAAGCCGTTGTCCGTATCACGTTGTAACAAAACCAATCTCACCACCGTTTGCGCGCACGATTAGTCTAGCTTACAAAGACAAAAGAGTACTGCCCATTGCAAGCCGAACCTTTATAGATTTTATTATTGAAAGGTATACGTTACAGAAATAAAAAAGCTTAGCGTCCAAAAACGCTAAGCTTAACAAATTATTGAATTTCCTCTAATTTTTCACCAAGAATCTGTATATCATGAACCAATTTCTTGCGGTGTTTCTCGCATTTGCTGATTCTATATTCCTCAAACAATGTACCTAGCTTTTTGATGATTTGTATCGCGATATTGTCATTACACATCTGTTGAACATCCTAATCTAGTGAAATTATCCTATATAATGAGCCTAACACAGGATTATGAAGTAGGGAACAGGGTAACGTAAATTTTTTGTGAAATTATACTTTAACTTAAAACTGAATAATAGGTAATTTATGTTAAAATGGTGACGTGCAATAGTCCCGGGATGAATTAAAAATGGTGGGGGAAATAAGGATAAGGGGAATTTTATGAAGAAATTTGTAATTGGTCTTCTGGTCATGATTGTTGGATTTATAATAGTAATGTTCACAGGATCTTTCTTTGATAATGGTTCAGATGGTCCAATAAATACTGGTACTTTTAACAATGGATTAAGACTTCTAATCGTCACCTTATTATTCTTATGCGGGACAATTACTGTGTGTACATTATTAATTTTAGAAGCGTTAAAGAAGAGGTAGGAACGGTTTTTTGTTAAAAGTTTGATTTAACTATACAGGGGTGTTTAAATGGATTTATTTAAAATCATTGCTACAATACTGATTATCCTTTGTTTTTATTTCAGTCTTACATTTTTCCAGAACTTAAAACTAGGGGACGAACGTGCTGTAAAACAGTCTAAATCAGCCGCAGTAATTTGCCTTGCACTTTGGTTGTTGATTTCTTCTTTACACAATCTGTGAAAAATCCATATTTCATCGATTCCGATGCAAAAAAGAGCAGCCAGATTGCTATGCCTCCTATAGAGGCTAATGTAAGTGGCTATCACTACGTTGTGGCCGGAAATGGGTTTCTAAAAAGGAGAAGGGTATGAAGGTCTATCTTAATAAATGTATCGTTTCTTTAGTACTGAGTTTGTTTTCTATTTTTCTTGTAGATCTGTTTACTCAGAAGCCTGGCCGGATTGGAGGAAATGGAAATCTAGGATTAATTCCTCTATTCTTTGCTATCATCATAATAGCCTATTTTGGATTTGCCTTCCTTACACAGTTAAAGAAGCTGGAACTGAATAGAAAGAAATGGAGAACTATATTGGTAACTTCTTTTCTGGTCTTCATCGTTTCTATAGGTCTGGAGATTTTCTTCTTTAACCGTTTGATCCAAGAATTAGGCGGATCACCGACAAATATCAATTCAGAAATTTATAGATTTGGTTGGATCAATCAAGGAACCAACACACTGTTTGTAAATATGTATACGTTTATAGCTTTTGTTTCCTTAATCTTGTCGTGCTATGCTGCTCTTTCATTATTAAAAAAGGTGAGGTCGAACGAGTGAACTTAATAATAGGTTCATTCTTTTTTTATTTCTTCTATAAGAAAGAGGGATATTAGGATGTGTAATAGAATAGCATTAGTGTAAAATTACACTTAAGGAGCCTGTGCGTGAGAAAATTCATTTTAGTGAGTGTTTTAGCTCTTTCACTATTATTTCTGTTCACCTTTTATACTACCTTTTGGGGTAATCCTATCCATACTTACAGAATTGTAAGTGACACGATGGAACACCTTAAACAAAAGGGGTATGAAGAAGACAACATTTTATCAATAGAATCTGATTATCATTTTAAAAGAAATTCAAACAATATGAGTGGAGTTGTGTCGTATGTCATATTTAAAGATGAGCCAAATATAAGATATACGTATGTACTATGGAAAAAACCAAAAAGGTACAACAACATTGTACTTACTATGATCTTAAAAGCAAATCTGAAAAATGGTACCCTAATTCGTTAATGAACGCTGACAGGAATTGTACCGAAAGAGATGGGTGAAGTTGAGGTAAGGAGCATCGCGTACAATCAGTTAAAGTATTACTTAAAAAGGAAGAAAATATATTGAGAAGAATTTAATTGGAATAAGGCGATTTTATTATCCAAAAGGAATTAATTTCTATATCTTGATAGGAGAGATACTTGTTGAAAATTGTTGAAATACAACAGCGAAAAGATTTATTTGAAAAGGCAGTTTCGGTTTTTGGGAGCAGTGGGGAAGCGAACAAAACTATAAGTTTTATGAAGATTGTATGGTACATTCATGCAAAACGAAGGATGAATTACCACGGTTTTATATCGCTTTAAGTGATGAAGAAATTGTGGGAACTTATGCATTACTTAGAAATGATTTGAACAGTCGTCAGGATCTATATCCATGGTTTGCCTGCTTGTATGTGCATCCAGAGCAAAGAGGAAGAGAAATCGGTTCACAATTACTTCAGCATGCTATTGAAGAAACTAACCGAAAAGGATTTGGAAATCTTTATCTCAGCACGGATTTGGAAGGATATTATGAAAAGTATGGCTGGATTCACGATGGAGAAGTATATGGAGTTGGTGGCGGATCGTTAAAAATCTATACGAAATCAAGTAAGAGCTGAGGAAAATTGCAGAATATTAACAGGGAGTGATAATCATCCTAAACTCACTACTAGACTTTATAAGCGACTTGTTTTCTAATGCGGGATATCGTGACACACTCAATACACAAAAAATTGATCGTCATACCGAAATTCTTAGAGAGTATGATTGGTTTAAGAATCTCTATGAACAAGAGAAGTATCACCGTTTATTCTTTGTGAACCGTCACGTTAGAGGTTATTTAGAAAGTAAGGCTCGGGTTAATAAAATGATTCAAAATCCAGAAGCTCAACAGAAATTTATAATTTTGCTAGATAAGCAATTAAAAGACTAGCTTCTTTCTAAAACAGCTTTCCTAAAACACTAACTGCCTGTCACCATTTTAAATCTGTTATCTATTATATGGTAAGCCATTTTTTTAATGGCGAAGGGGGCAGTGGTAGAGTATGAGTATCAATTTCTATCGTGAGGATACACAGGCATTTCTATTCAGTACGAATACGGAGGATGTTGCCGGGCTATTGGCAGCAGTTCAAGGAGATTATCTTGATTTTCTGAGTGACACCTATCGATACAGCACACATATCTTTGTTTATCGTTTAGATAATGCCGTACCAGTTGTTGAGGTAAATGTGCTAGTAAATCCTTATGTAGTATAAACAATGAAAAAACAACCTTCAAAGCTTGAGGAGGTTGTTTTTATTATGGCAGAAAAGTAATCATAGGTAAAATTATTCATATTAGGTAATAGTTTAGTAAGTTTACTATAACGGGACTTTGGTTGCAGGTATAAGGAATTATTATTAACAGAATATAGATAATGTTCTGAAAACTAATTGTAAATATATGAAAAATAATTATAATAAAATATAGAATACATGAGAGGAATGATCTACATGAAAAGTAAATTTATGGCTAGTGCACTTGCACTAACACTTGGGGCTTCTGTCGCATTAAGTGGCAGTCCATTATCAGCAAAGGCTGAAGTTGGTCAAGAGAAGAAGTACATAGTTATTTTTAAAGACAAAGCGAAACTCCCAACAAGTTTCGGTGCTGAGATCTCGAAAGCTGGTGGTCAGATTGAATCTAGACTGGACAAGCTGGGTGCGGTAGAGGTCGTTTCTACTAATCCAAACTTCCTAACGCAAATTAAGAAATCGACTACTGTTCTGGATGCAGGTGTTCAAAACATCGTGCAGCCGGATACAGCAGCTATTGAAGAGGCTGCTTTAGTTACTGAAGCTGGACCTGTTGCAGATTTATACAACAGCTTACAATGGGATATTAAGCAAGTAACAAACAACGGAGCTTCATGGAAACTTCCAGGTGGTACTGGGAAATCAGTAGATGGAAATGACATCGTTGTAGGTGTAATTGACACAGGAATCGATTATAACCACCCTGATTTAAAAGACAACTATGCATATGGAAAGTCATTTGTTCCAGGTTATCCAGATGCGATGGACCAGAACTCACACGGAACACACGTTGCGGGATCAATTGCCGCTAAAGGTCGTACGATGGGTGTAGGCCCAGATTTGAAAGTAGCAGCTTACCGCGTATTCGGTCCAACTGGTGGAGCAGAAACATCTCATATCGCTGAGGCATTGATGACAGCAGCTGACGACAATGTGGATGTAGTAAATATGTCTCTTGGGGGCTATGACTGGTTCCAAAATCCAGATTATGCGACAAAAGATACAGTAGCTGATGTTCGCTTGTTTAACAGAGCGATTCAATACGCGATCCAAAAGGGTGTAACAGTAGTTGGTTCTGCTGGTAACAATGGTGTAGATATCAGCTCTCCTGGGAAACTATCTGGAGATGACAATGGTGCAACTCACCGCAGTCCGAGCAGCCAATCGATGATTCGAGTGTCTGCAGGTGGACAAGCTAAGAACCTAGCATTCTACTCCAATTATGGTGTTGGGAAAATTGATGTAATGGCGCCAGGTGGCGATCTTGGTCCTAACTATGACCCTGCAACTGGAGCAGGTCGAGACAATACGTATCTTTGCTTAGCTCCAGTTCTTAATGGTGGCTATGGTTATAAAGCGGGTACGTCTATGGCTGCACCAAAAACAGCAGCACTTGCAGGGGTTATAATTGCACAACACGGTAAAGACGAGCTTTCCCCAGCACAAGTAAAACACATTATCCAGGCTTCTTCAGATGATGTATTTAAAACAGGTTATGATGGAGATTCAGGTTTTGGCTTGATCAATGCGGTTAATGCGTTGAAATAAAACAATAGGTTAAGGAAAAACGGAGCTATCTAGATAGTTCCGTTTTTCCATTACTAAAAGGTAAATTGATGGAACTGACCGGATTTCGGTTCAGTTCTTTTTTAATCCATAAACTGGATGATTTTATGTAAAATAATTATAGAACAGGTGAAATTTAATGAACGTGTAGACGTCAAATATATGTAGGATTTGGTAAAGAGGGAGAGAAGCCATGAAAAACCATGAAATGATCCAGAGATGGTTTAGTCATTATTACAATGACATTTATAATTTTCTTATTTATTATCTTGGCACCAAAGATGTTGAGGACATCGTCCAAGAAGTGTTTATTAAAGGGTTTAATTATATGGATCAATTTGAGAGGCGTTCTGATCCGAAAACGTGGCTGATTTCGATTGCAAGAAACATAGCGCTTGATCAGATACGTAAAAAGAAGCGTCAACAGCTGCTTTCTTCGCATCTATGGAATCTCTTTACCGAAAAAGACAAACTGCCTCAAGAGTGGGTATTGGAAGATGAACGAAAAACCGAACTCTATAAAGCTATTAATGAGTTGAAGACATCGTACCGAGATGTTGTAATTTTAAGGGAGTACTAGATTACACGCCTGAAGAAGCTTCTCAAATTCTACAATGGAAAACAACAAAAGTTAATCTAACTTATCACAGAGCCCTTCAGTCACTAAAGAAAAAGCTGATGCTCAAGAAGTGGAGTGATTACATTGAAACGATTAACGAATGAAAATATAATGGCAGAACTGAAAACGTTTAAAACGTATCAAATGGACTCGGATAAAAAGAAATTTATACAAAATGAACTCGCTCAGCTAGAACATAAAAGAAAGACGTTTCATTTCTTAAGATTCTACAAGCCAGCATTAAGTGTAATTGTACTTTTGTTTTTTCTTGTAAGTGCGAGCTTTTTTGCGTTGAACCAAGTGAAGGAAGCGACCATACCAAAACAAGCTCATTATCAATCGGGAATTGAGCAGTTTAAGCATGGGGATGAAACATACCTCATCCAGGAGAGCAAAGATTTTTCGTTGAAAGAAAAGAAAGATGGCTCAGTTCTCTTTATAGCAGATGGGAAAACAGTGGGTGGCATTGAGCCATTAACGGAAGATGAAATGTATGAAAGTTTTAACAAGCAGCATATTTTCACGAGTGAAAAGCTGGATAGTTATCGCTACCCAACAACATTCACGTTAGATCATCAAAAAACCATGGAAGTAGTGCAAATCCTTCATTATTATTTTACTTCCCCTAAAAGCCAATTAAACTATCACGTGTACTTTCATACGCCTTTTTTAATGAAGAGACTGCGGATGATCTAGCTAGGTCATTCGAGATCTACGAAGATGGAAAATTAGTTGAAAGTAATGAGGATTGGTCACTATCCACCGAATTTGCAACAAAAACGTTTGAAGTATTGAAAAGTGAAAAAGACAAACTGGGCATTTCTGGACCTGATTTTACAGCAGGTAATGTCGATAAGTATATATGGCATTTCTTTGGAAGTTCTAACGAAGTCGAAACGTTAACAAGCGGTGACTTTAAGGTAACTGCAACAAACAAGGAAACTGGAGAAAAAGAAAAGGTGATCGTTCAAAGTGCGGGAACTGATCACGAGAAGATGGTATGGTCGTATGATAGCCCAAAAGATAGCCCATTGACTGGGGACGCAAATGTAGGTTCCATCCATTCCATTCCAAGTAATTTGAAGTTCGGTAAACCTGGAATCTGGCGGCTTGATGTATATTTTGGTGTGAAAAGATTCGGCAACATTGTTGTTGAAGTGAAATAATAGGGTGCTTTTTGTTAATAACTGTTGGTGTATCGCTTCAATCGTTGTATACTGATATGAAAAACAAAAAGGCAGGCGTTCTCTCGAAATGAAAGTAGCATATTTAGGTCCACAAGGAAGTTTCTCGGAAGAAGCTGCCTTTCGATATTTTGCTGATCTTCAGAATGATTGGCATAAGTGTGATTCCATTGTAGATGTTCTCGAAGCGGTTGAAGAAGGCAAGGCTGATAAAGGGATTGTTCCGATCGAAAACTCGATTGAAGGTACGATCAATATCACGGCAGACGGCTTGCTCCGCCATGATCTTTTTGTCGAAGCGGAAATCATCTTTCCCGTTTCTCTGCACCTTCTAACATTAAAAGGAGCTGCCTTGGATGAGATACGTGAAGTGTGGTCAATCGTTCCAGCACTCGCGCAGTGCAGAGATTTTATCAGAGAAACAAAAGTGAAAAGTAGACAGTTTGATAGTACGTCTGCAGCCGCACAAGCTGTGAAAAATCAAGAACGAAAAGATGTGGCAGCGATTGCTTCAAGATATGCCGCCGAGGTGTTCGACTTACAAATCACAAAAAGCGGCATTCAAGATAACAGCAACAATCACACGCGTTTTGTGGTGATTAGCAAAGAAAGCACGGAATTTAGTGAGGATAAAACGAAAACGATGCTGCTGATCTCTCCGACAGAAGATTATTCAGGTGTATTGTCTTCGATCTTAAACGTCTTTACCGCACTTTCGATCAACTTAACATGGATTGAATCACGTCCAACGAAGAAACAATTAGGAACGTATCACTTTTTTGTAGAAGCTCAAAACGGCTTGCATGAAGAGAAGATGAACAAAGCCATCACGATTCTGCAAGCGTTTGGACACGATGTTCGAGTGTTAGGAAGCTACAATACAACAAAGTTATAATAGGGATTATCTTTTGATGTACCGATAGAAATAAAAGTTTGTATAAGCAGTGGAATTCCCCATGAATTCGCACTGCTTTTTTTGATCAGAGAATTGCTGAATTACATCTGTATTTATTTTCCATTTGAGATATAATTACTTGGTAGAAATCGATTTAGCGGAGGAAAGAAATGATGAGTACATACGTTTATATGGTAAGACACGGTAAGTCGCCAATAGAAGGTAATGAACGAACAAGAGGATTAACTCCGCAAGGTCATTTAGATTCTCAATTGATAACCGACATATTGACATGTGAAAAAATTGATGCTGTTGTTTCAAGCCCCTATAGACGTTCCATTTTAACAGTCAAAAATTTAGCTGATCAGTTAGGACAAGAAGTTTTAGTATATGAAGATTTAAAAGAAAGAAAGTTCTCTTCTGAAGATAATCGGATTTCTGATAAGCAATTGGCTCCACTATTGGAGAAGTCGTTTAAGGAATCAAACTTCGCTCTAGAAGGCGGCGAATCCAATGATGATTGTCAAAAAAGGGCTATTAAAGTTTTGAACGAGTTATTAGAAAATTATCGTAATAAAAAAATAGTAATTGGTACTCACGGGGCTGTCATGACGTTGATGATGGGTTATTTCGATAGCACGTATGACTTGAGTTTTTTACATCGTACATCAAAACCTGATATTTATAGAATGGAATTTAAAGAAAAGGATTTATTGAATGTTAAAAGACTGTAGGTTGTTAATTAAATTGAACTAACGGCGGTGAATAGTTGTGAATCCATCAAAAGAAATTCTTAAAACGTGGCGTAAATTCGATGATTTTCCGATGGAAACCTTGACGAAGGCTTGGTATTTTCATAAAGGAACAACAACGAAACAAAGAGACGTTTCTCTCATGAAAGAACATAGGAACCAGTACGGGATTACAGGAAATTGCTTCGATCTTGCCTTCTGGTTGATGGATGAGTTTAAGCAAGACGGGATTACGGCTTTTCCGATCGGTTCTCAATTTAATACGGAAGACGCACATGTGGCTGTAGTTGCGTTAGACAATCAGGGTAATCGGTTTTTGTGCGATTTAGGTGACCAATGGCTGAGTCCCATATTGCTTGATTCGAAGAGTGAAGATTACACATCCGATAGGTTGAGAGATTTTTTCCGGGAGCTGAAATCCAAATCCAGCCTGAAAAGAATGATATGGTAGAAATCCTTTATCATCGGCCAAACGGCAAAGTTTCGAATCAAGTCTTTGATTTAAAGCCGATCGAGATGGACGAGTTTTTAAAAGGAGCAGAGTACTCTCAGAATCTTATTTACCCGAAGCCTCTATTTGAATGCAGAGTTCCTTATAAAGGAGAGACGGCTCACTGGGAATTTTACAATTGGGAGAGTTTCTTAAGTACGAACACAGGATTACATAAAGAAGACCAGACAGATTCCATCGAGCATTGGGTGGATGTGATCCATCAAAAGGCGAACTATAACAAGGAATTTTTGTATGATGCATTAAATAAATATAAGTAATGGGGCAGCCATCTTCAACAGGTGGCTGTTTTTCTTATCATGAATCTATCATTTTGTCGTTATGGGAAAATATACTAATTGTAGTTATGATGAAATAGGATGATAGAAATACATTTTATCGGAGGTCATGATATGGCAATGCCAACACATATTGTAGCTGTAGGTGGACTTATTGAGGATGATAACGGAAACATTTTATTGGTAAAAACACATCATAACGGCTGGGTGTTCCCAGGCGGGCAGGTTGAAGCGGGAGAAAACTTGATGGATGCTCTCGTTCGAGAAGTAAAAGAAGAGAGTGGGATCGAGGTCACCGTTTCGCATTTAACTGGTGTGTATTCTAACACGGCCCAATACAAATGGCACGATGGCGTAACAGACATTCCGACGAAAGTAATGTTCGACTTTGTTTGTAAACCAGTCGGTGGGGAACTAGGAGTGTCAGATGAAACCACTGATAGCCGCTGGGTGGCAAAAGATAGAGTACTAGACATGCTTACAGGTGAAGCATATCACACACGTTATCTGGATTATTTGAACAAAGATGGACAGGTGCACTATAAGGAATATGTGACAAAGCCGAATTTCGAGGTGAAGTTGGAGAGAACGGTATAGTTGATCGAGTACCTTTATTGCCCGTTCACTAACGATTAAAGGAGGGCTACATGCTCATTTCAACTCTTGATTCAACAAATCTAACGCGAGAACAAATCACAAGCCTATTATTTGAAAACTTATCTGATGACGGGAAGTGTGGAGACTGCATACTCGTGTTCGGAGGAAAGAGTATGTACCGAATCAAAAAGGCTGCGGATTTATTTTTAGTAGGTCGAGCACCTTTTATCGTAGTTTCCGGCTCATCCGCCAGGTGGGCTAAAGAAATAACGGAGGCAGCATGGATGAAAGAGCATCTCCTAACAATGGGAGTGCCAGAAGATAAGATCATCTTAGAACAAGAAGCGACTAACACCACGGAAAACGTGATCGGCTCAGCCTATGTTTTACAAAGAACGTTTGGTTTGAACAACATCAACCGAATTCTGGTCGTGAGTTCGCCTTATCACATGAAACGGTGTTCACTCACGCTAAAAACGTATATGCCAAGCTGGATCGAATACACATACTGCTCAGATGACAGACTGTATGGACAAAGTAATAATTGGTGGAAAGAGCGAACGGAAGAGAAAAGAGTATTAAATGAAGTAGCCTCCATCATTCGGTATATACGGGAGGGAATACTTATTGATAAGGAAGTAACTGTTTTGTAAAAAGGGTTTTCTGATCCTGAAAAGAAGATAGTAAGAAAAGGAAGAGTGAACGATACTCAATACTAATCAACCAATTCAGTAAGGTAAGAAACCAACAAACAACTTTAGAGTAGGGAGGTGAATGTATGAGTCTAGCCAGTTATATAGGTTGTAACGTCGTACTATCAACAAGTGAAGAGGAGTCTGAGGACATGCTTTACGTTGGCTGCTGTTTTGCTGGTGATAAAGAGTTAGATAATGTAAAAAAACATCAATTTTCAACGCCTTATGTGTACGAGGTCTCAAGTCACTGGGGAATTGAAATAACAGATACAAAGTACAAAGATACACTCCAAGAATCTAAGCAAAAGCTAATCCGATTATGTAAGCTGATGGACAGTTATCTGGAAAAAGGAGATTTCTTTGAACTGTATAGTTGCTGGGTTGGTGAAGAAGGTGATCCGCGCGAAGGTGAATTAACTTTACAGATTCACGGGTTTGATGTTGACCAGTTACACCTGCCGGAAAAGACATTGGTCCGATTTGTGAAGTGAATGCTCAAGTCTGGTAACACAAGTAACTTATGACGGGGTTTTAATAGAAAGTTTATAAATAAAAGGGGTGGTCCTGTTGTAAAGCTTTTCTGATGCAGGGCTTTTTTTGTTGAATTATAAATCTGGATTAAAGAAAAATAATTTAAAGAATGTATAGCCAACAATAGATATGGTAATTAACAAAATAAAGTATAACGGTCTTAACCATTTAGCTCTATATTTAACATAGCCCAAATACATCCTGCGATGATCAATACGAACACAATTGCTACAAACCACATGCTTAACGGTTTATCCATAAATTCCATAATTACCAACACCTTTCCATGTTTTAAGTACTTTACCCCAAATACGATTATTGAAAAACCCGAATCATAATCGCCACTCATCCTGCTTATGCATCTAAGCACGATCGAGACAAAGATAACTTTGCGTGTGAACGTTAATTTATAAAAAATACAAGAGCTTGGGGATTTTCCCAAGCTCTTTGTTTAATTTCTTAAAACAACCACGCTTAGTAAGCGGGCGGCCCTATGATCATATCTCCGTTTACTAAATCGATTGAAAACCACCATCCTGAACGAGGCGATCTTTTGGCTGAGTCGTCTGCTTCAATAAAAGCTACTTGCTTGCCGTTTAGATACCAAAAATGATAATGCGCTGGAGGTGGAGCCTTAAATATTAAATGACCTTCCAGATCAAATCCATATAAATAGTCAGTTTTTCGTGAATTCCTAGTTAAAACCAATACTCTATTTTCTCTTGTAAATACATGAACGGTTTCAACTTTTCCTATTCTGCATTCTGGCTTTTGTTAAATCAAATTAAACTAAGTGGAAAGAAATTTATTTTATAATTTTATAAAAGTTTACTTTGCTTTTTGTAAGAAATTAGTTTATAATTTGATTCAAGAGGTGATGTCATGAAGAAAGACTTTGGTGATTCAATTTCAAATAAGGTTTATGAATATCGTGTGCTTGCCAGAATGTCTCAGCAAGAATTAGCAGAGAAAGTCGGGGTATCCAAACAAACCATCTTCGTAATGGAAAAAGGAAATTATGTTCCGACTCTGTTGTTAGCTTTTCGAATTGCGAATTTTTTTGAAGTTGATGTAAACGATATTTTTACTTATGTGAAAGGAAATGATGAAAATGGAAATTAAGTCGATTTCAGATATCCCTAACGCAATGTTTTACCCTTTAAAATCATGGGCTGAACAGTCTACTGATAATTGGAATATTCTCATTGGAGTTGGTTCCTTAATGCTAATGGCTAGTGTGATATTAGCCTATGTATTTTATAAGAAGATGGGGAATGAAGACGAACGGACAAAAAACATCTATTTGAAGAGCAGTTACTTTATGCTGTTGACTATTATTTTATGTGACATCATTTTTCCTACTGACTATATGTCGAACATCTTTTTCTTGTTCAAGTATGCGCTAGCCATTTTAGCAAGCGGAATTTATTTGGCCATCCAATATAAAAAGGATTTTACGTAATACTACTATTTTAAGAAGCCACCAATCACCGTGTTGATTGGTGACTTTTTTATATGCGGTGGTGTAACTTATGCATTTCAATGGTGTATTCCAATCTCCTTATCCAGCTAAGTTTGTAAAAGAAAAACAGCAGATTTCTTTCTTATTATATAGTTGATTGAGCTATCTATTAATGCTTATTGACGATTTTACACACAATGAGGATGTCTTATATTTTTACAGAATCTCTAATGTTTTTGTTATCTTTGGTTATATAATAGGATAGATTCTATTTGTGGAGTGTTCGTGTTTACTGTATAACAGGAGGAAGTCATGTCTATTAAGAAACGCCTTATCGCCTCAAATGTTGCTATGATCGTTATTCCGATTGTGTTATTCCTATTGCTTGAACTTGTAATCGCAACCCTTATCTTTTCGGGGGTTAATGGCACACCTGTTAAAAAGGACTCCCAATGGTTTATGACCTTTAGATTTATGGGACTTCTTTTTATTCTGATCGTTACGAATGGAATTCTTACCTATATGGTTTCAAAAACGATACTGAAGCCGATCCGAATTCTTTCAAAAGCGGCAGAAGAAATAAGTAATGGAAATTTAGATCATGAGATTGTATCAGTGAATAAAGATGAGTTGGGAAAACTATCTGAAACCTTCGAGAGCATGAGGATTCAGTTGAAGAAAGCAAGAGTGGAAAGAGAACTGTACGAGAACAATCGAAAAGAATTTATAGCAAGCATCTCACATGACTTGAAAACACCGCTCACATCGATAAAAGGTTACATAAATGGGGTATTAGATGGAATCGCGGATAACCCAGAGACGAAACAAATGTATTTACAGACCGCTTATCAAAAAGCGGATGATATGGATCACCTGATAAATGAGCTGTTTCTATATTCGAAGTTAGATTTGGAACAATTTCCATTCCAGTTTGAAACCGTTCAATTGGATAACTATTTAGAAGATTATCTCCAGGAAATTCAATACGACCCTTCCTTTAAAGATGTAGAGTTCACGTTTCAATCAGAGCCGAGTGAGAACTATTCCGTCATGGCTGATCGGCTAAGTTTAGGTCGGATCATCGATAATATTTTGCAAAATAGCTTGAAGTATAGTGATAAAACAGAGAAAAAGATTTCCGTTTCCCTTCAGTCTAAATCCGATGCGGTCCTAGTGAAATTTGCGGATAATGGGAAAGGGATAGGTAAAGAATCTTTGCCTCGTATTTTTGAAAGCTTTTACCGCGCAGATCCATCTCGGAACAAAGCAACGGGTGGAAGTGGTTTAGGATTGTCTATTGTGAAGAAAATTGTTGAGGGACATGGTGGAGATATTTGGGCTGAAAGTGAAGAAGGAAAAGGTACTTCTATTTATTTCACTTTAAAAAATAGCGAAAAGTAGGGAACAGCAATGCCAAACGTATTAATCATTGAAGACGAAACGAGCATCGCGAAGCTTGAGCAGGACTACCTGAAGTTCAACGGAATCGATAGCGACATTGCCGAAACAGGAGATGAAGGATTACGAATGGCTCTTGAAGGATCTTATGATTTAATCTTGCTTGATTTGATGCTGCCAGGTGTAGATGGGTTCGAACTTTGCAGCAGGTTACGTGAAAAGTTGGAGATTCCAATCTTAATGGTAACCGCAAGAAAAGCCGACATTGATAAAATGCGTGGCTTTGACCGCGGAGCAGATGACTATATTGTTAAGCCATTTAACACCAATGAATTGGTAGCAAGGGTAAAAGCTCACATCTCACGTTACAAGCGTCTCACCAAACTTGAAGTGAAACCGGACATCATGGTTATAAGAGGTCTGGAAATTCATTTGAATTCCCGACAGGTTTTTATTGATGGGCATGAGAAGAAATTAGCCGTTAAAGAATTCGACCTGCTGAAATTCCTAGCGACGAATCCAAATATCGTCTTTAGTAAAGAGCACCTATTTGATCAAATATGGGGACTTGAATCGATGGGAGATACGTCGACGGTAACAGTTCACATAAGAAAGCTAAGAGAGAAAATCGAAGAAAATCCAGCCAAGCCACAATATATCGAGACCGTTTGGGGAGTCGGATACCGATTTAAGAATGGTATGCAGAAATGAAGGTATTGATGAACCTTCATTTTTTTTGGACTGATTTAAGAAATTCTTAAGAATTAGCTAATAAATGCTTTAGTTCTCCTGATTATGATAACTCCAGTAAGAAGGTTGAAACACAAAACATTTAATAAAAGGGGTTATCATTCATGAAGAAAAACATCACGTTTGTATCGATATTATCTCATCTTTGGGTGCAGTGGATCATGTTAGGAAGTATGCTCGTAAATACGTTTTTGTTATATCCTAATATCTTTTATGATGTACCAAAATCTCTCGAAACGGCTATGGAATTTATGGAAGTAGCAAGCCCACATACGTATTTTCCTCCAATCGGTATGGCAAGCATCGCAACAGGAATTCTGGCTTTGATCTTAGGATGGCAAGTGAAGTCCGCTCGAAAATGGATTTTTTGGAGCATGCTGATGATCGTCATTGAAGGTGCGATTTCGATTGTTTTTGAATGGCCACGTAATGAAATTATGTTTATTGAAGGAACAGACGTTCATTCAGTAGCATTCCTAAAAGAAACGGCGAAAGAATTTGTCTTGATCCACAGTATTCGAGTTGTGACGAATATCGTTGGTTCCATTTTAATTTTTGTTGGGTTTATGAAGTATTACAAATATCGTTTGTTGGAGAAGAAGAACTAAATCAAGACTGTGAACGTTAATTTCTATAAAAAATGCTCAGGATACATGTGATCCTGAGCATTTTTGCTATTCTTTTATGCTGTTTTCTCGCCTTTCGCCAGGCGATCGAATGTGCTACTTCTCAGGAATTTCACACCCATCATCATCACAAATCGCTCCGTCTTGATCATTTAAAACGGTAATTTGATCCTCTGCAATGACTTTTTTCAGTGCTTGAACAAAAACCTCAGTTGGCTGTGCGCCAGTTAAGGCGTATTTCTTGTTCAGTAGGAAGAACGGAACGCCTGTAATGCCAAGCTGCTGTCCAGTTTGTTCATCAGCACGAACAGCGTCTGCCATCTCATCGCTTGCGAGCATTTTGGCAACTTCATCTCGGTTCAGTCCAATTTCTGCTGCAAGTTCGGTTAATGTTTCATGATTCCCGATATGTTTGGACTCGGTAAAATAAGCATGCAGAATCCGTTCGGTCATCTCTTTCATTTTACCGTGCTTTTTAGCAAACATCGTCACGCGGTGCGCATCAAAGGTATTGGTTAAAATCATCGTATCAAATTGAAAATCTAACCCAGCTGCCTTTGCTGTTTGGGCCACGTTTTGAGAGTTGGCTCTCGCTGCATCTATACTCATCCCATATTTTTTGGCTAGCTTTTCGTAAATGTTTTCTTTTACATCACGGTCCATTGTTGGATCCAATTCGAAGCAGCGATACGTTACTTCGATCGGATGGTCAATCAGTTTAATAGCATCTTCCAGACGCTTTTTGCCAATATAGCAGAATGGTCAAGCAAAGTCTGTCCACATTTCAATATGCAACATCGTAAATCCCTCCAAATCTTGTTTTCTCCTTTAGTATAGTAGGTATGCGGGGATTTTACACGTGGTTTGATTGTAGAGCTCGAATCCTCCAAAAAGAACTTTTAGATGTTAAAAACACACTATATGGAAGGAAAAGGAATAAGTAGGCGTTTAATCGAATAAATAATAAGCTAAATTAGCAAACGTATCTGGATTGTGAAAAAAATAAAGTGTCCTAACTTCTTGTAGGAATGGGGAAAGGGTGAGTGTTTTGAAAACATGGCATGTAATGTTTTTAGGGGCATGCATAATAATAGGAGCAATCATAATAAGTTCTGAATGATATTGACAAAAGCATAGATGCCTTATTTTCAGCAAGATAAGAATTTATAAAGCAATCTGTTCAACGATTTGATACGATCGTGAAGACCCAAAGAACGGTTAAGGAGCTCCTTCTATGAAAAGATGGGTAAGATTCTTTATCACTTTATCGCTACTGGTGGGTGCTGTATTACTATTTAATAGAATTTATGAGCCGTTTCCGGTAAAGTCTGTTTCAAAAAAGATGTATTGATGATAGTAAATCAAGCGAATGGAAGAATCGTTAGAATCCCTTCAAATTATCAGGGTTACCAATGGTATATCTCAACAAAAGATAAAGCGCATGAAAACCTGATACACTTAATGAAAGTTAAGAGATGGGATTTCGTAAAAAAGGACGGCAACTATTATCTTTTTGAAGGTGTACAAGGGAATATCTCTGTTCACAGTGAGATATGGAATGAAACGTATATCATTTTTAATTTTCCGGAAGGGATTTAATTTATTTTTATTTAACGATCGGGCACATTTCTTCTAGATAGGGAAGTGCACTTTTTTAAGCAATTTTCATTTGTAAAATGAAGAGATTGAAATCACTAGCAAAAATTAATCTATACATAAAAAAGCCACCCATAAAGGGCGGCTTTCCTACTTAACCAATTCTTTTTTTGTTTTTCTTGCTCTTACGTACTTTTTTGTGAGACAAGAAATTGTCCAAAATGCTGATTAAACTCATTTAAAACATCCCCTATTTTAAATCAATTAGAATAGAGCGTATTGCAACTCTATTCTTCTACATCATATGTATGCTTGTCTGATTTGATTGGACTTGCTTTCATATTAACTGAAAACCAACGAGTGCCTATCTGTAGTAAGATAGGTGCTATTTTTTTGCGTTTTGGATTGCTCGGGTGAAAATGAAACTTAAGAAAGTCTTAAGATTTTTGCTAAGTAAATGTAAAGGAATGACATGTAGAATGAAGATAATTTCAAATATATGCCATGCTATAATGCAGAAGGGAGAGTGAGAACA
The DNA here is from genome assembly GCF_055814265.1 of Fictibacillus sp. EA-CB0309. Lineage (NCBI taxonomy): Bacteria > Bacillati > Bacillota > Bacilli > Caryophanales > Fictibacillaceae > Fictibacillus > Fictibacillus sp. EA-CB0309. The sequence goes on along the minus strand of NZ_CP169271.1, from coordinate 3,009,511 downwards.
TGAACGGATTTACAGTGCTCGTTGTTGATGATGAAAAAGAAATACGTGATGCCATTGAAATTTACTTGAAAAACGAAGGAATAACCGTGGTCCAAGCAAGAGATGGAATTGAAGCAATGGAAAAGTTGGATGAACACCCGATCCACCTGATTATATTGGACGTGATGATGCCGAAATTGGATGGCATCTCAACCACGTTTAAAATACGCGAACAAAAAAATATCCCGATTATCATTTTAAGTGCAAAGAGTGAAGATACCGATAAAGTGCTGGGGCTTCAGATTGGTGCAGATGATTATGTGACAAAGCCTTTCAATCCTTTGGAACTGATCGCCCGCGTGAAATCGCAGCTCCGGCGGTACGTCACACTTGGTACATATGAAGGGAAAACGGGATTAATCAATCTGAACGGTTTGACACTGGATAAGGAAGCAAAGGAAGTTGCTGTAAATGGCGATGCTGTAAAATTAACACCTATTGAATATAAGATTGTGGAGCTGATGATGACGAACGCGGGAAGGGTGTTTTCCATTTCAGACATTTATGAGCGAGTATGGAAAGAGCCGAGTTACAATGCGGAAAATACAGTCGCAGTTCATATCCGTAAAATCAGAGAAAAAATTGAGATCGATCCGAAAAATCCAAGGTATTTAAAGGTGGTATGGGGTATTGGATACAAAATGGAAAAGTAGAACAAAGATATTTGTATGGGTGTTATTGTTGACCTTTGGATTAAGTGGGATTCTTTCGTTTTTTGACAAGGGCCATTGGTATTTCGAAAAAGATTACTTTCATACAGAAGATTTTAATGCGCAACTAGACGCATATACCGAATACATCAGCGTTGCAGATATTAATTATCAAACGGAATCAGAATTAAAGAAGAACATTAAGGTCACAAATGATGAAATAGAAGAGCATCGTACTCGCTACGGTACTTTATCTGAACAAGTGACGAACATTAAAGATCGGTATCAAGGAAAAATAGAAGATGCGAAAGCTGCAGAAAATGAAGATGTTGTGAAGCTCTATGAACAGCAAAGAGATGAGAAGGTTCGAGATATCATTGAGAACTTTAAGAGCGACGATCATGTCAAAGCAAAGGTCATAAAAGAGAAGGAAAAACAGGTTGATGCCTTTCTTGAAGAGAGAGGGGAATTCATTGCCAATCACGATGATAACCTGCTTGGTTTTCAATATTATTTAGAAGACATGAAAACAGGAGAGGTTTTTACCAATGTTAGCGGTGCCAATAACCCTGAAGATCTAGAAGACAAATCAAACCTGTTCACTAGAAACTACTCTTCATCCTCACAAAATGGTGCATTGCAATTAAATGGTCATTATAACTTTTTAAACTACGTCGAGGATGAGTATTTTGCACAAAAACCAAAACTCCTACAGGGCGTTATTACTCTGCCAAGTTCCGCTTCAAAAGGAAACGGACTTCGACAACAAATAGAAGATTACGAGAACATGCAGATGTCCTTTTACGGAACATCGATCGGTAGCTTAATTGGACTTATAATCGCGTTATTTTGGTCAAGAAAACTCCGCCCCTTACAGGTGATCGCTGCTTCGGATAAGAGAAACGTATATAAGAGAATTCCAATTGATATTCGTTTGGGAACGCTATTGCTTTCACTATTTTTTATGCTGATCGCACTGGTATCAAATGCCCAAAACTACGATATGCTGTCCTTTTCTTTTATTTACAGCACCGGACTCTTTGAATTTCTAACTGCAGCCTTCATGGTAGGGATCACTCTTATACAGGTGGCATGGATCTACAGAGAAGTCGGCAACAGACAATTATATAGAGAAGCATTCGTTATTAAAATGTCACGCTGGTTCTACCACTTAGGAACAGATATGTTTTACAACAGAAGCGTGGCGGTGCAAGTTCTGCTTCTGCTCATGGTAATTTTCTTATCAGGCTTTGGTGCGGGTATTGTGTTCTTGGAGCCCGATCTTTTACCAATCTATGTTTTCTTATTCTTGGTGGTCACCATACCGGTCCTCATCTATCTGGTTAAACGCATCGGCTATTTTAACCGAATTATCCAGCATTCCAAAGAGCTTGCGGCAGGGCAAATGGAGTACGATCTCCCTCACAAAGGGAAGTCGGCATTAGCTGTGCTTGCTGGAAATCTGAATACATTAAAACACGGTGTGAAAACGTCAAAAAAGGCGGAAGTGAAAAGTGAGCGTCTCAAAACGGAACTGATTACAAATGTATCCCATGACCTTCGCACACCATTAACATCCATCATCACGTACACAGAACTTCTAAAGTCACAAGAGTTAAGTAAAGAGGATCATGATGCGTATTTGGAAGTAATTGACCGCAAATCAAAACGGCTGAAGATCCTGATTGATGATTTGTTTGAAGTTTCGAAAATGGCGAGCGGCAATCTTGTGCTGACGAAACAACGGGTAGATATTGTGCAGCTGCTTCAGCAGGCGATGGCCGAATACAACGAAACGATAAAAGAATCATCCTTAACTTTTAGATTATCTATTCCAAAAAGTCCAATCTTCACGTATGTAGATGGTCAGAAGATGTGGCGCGTATTTGATAATTTAATAGGTAACGTCGTAAAGTATTCAATGGAAAATACAAGAGTCTATGTATCAGTTGTTCAAGAAAAACAAAAAGTACTCATTTCTTTTAAAAACGTTTCTAAGTATGAATTAGGCGGCAACATTGAAGAGTTGTTTGAACGATTCAAACGAGGAGATACTTCGCGTCATACAGACGGATCTGGTCTAGGTCTAGCCATTGCTAAGTCCATCGTTGATCTTCACGAAGCAAGCATGGACATTGATGTAGACGGTGACTTGTTCAAAGTCACAATCGAATTGGATGAATTGGTATCATGAAAATGAACAAAAGAATGGTTATGGGTATAACGATTGTATTGTATAGCATTTTTGGGTTTGCGGAGAATGCCATTAGTCCCCATGTGAAAGAAACGAGCAATTCTGTAAAACTCTTAGAAACTACTAAAGAATAATATCATTCTATTGGGGGACATTTCTTCTTAAAGAGGAAGTGTCCTTCTATCGTGAGTAAACAGACTAAGAGATGCTTATTCTTAGCATCTCTTCAATGTCTAGTTTCACTTTGTAATTAAATTTTTAGATCTACTAAATAGACCTCTGTATCCTGTATTAAAAATAGTTTTGTGCCACGACCTATGGAGTCATCATAGTTTAGTATACTTCCATCAGGTTTTATGGTTTTAAACGTCATTTTCTTCTTTTCCTCCAGAGAATACAAATAGACTTCCGGTTTGGCATCGTAATCCTGACTAAACAAAACATCATTACCACGGATAGCAAATGCTTTACTTCCTTGAATAGGAATGTCATCATATATTTTAAATTCGTTTTCGCCTCTTATTTGGACAAACGGAAAGTCGGAATAATAATAAATGTTTGTACTGTCAGGAGTGACGTTCAGGGCATAGCAATCATCTATAGTAGGGACATTTGGGTTGTTTTTCATGATTGAGTAGTAGTAATCAAATGTTTTTACTCCATCTTTATAGCAGTGCAAGCCTTCACAACCTTGATCAAAATAACTTACCCACACATCACCTTCAACTGTGGTTTGTACATCTTCGACCGCTTCTCCATAGGTATAACTGTTCAATATGTATCCATCCGTATCAAACACATATGCATTTTTTGGACCAGCATCTTCATCGCCGAGTGCCTCTACCAATATCCAGTTTTCATGGAGAGGTTGAGCTGAACTAAAATTTCTCATATAAATACCAGGTAATTTAATATGATTGATTTCTCCGCGTAGAAAGTGATAAATATCATGATGATACATGGATCCGTTTTTTGTACTAGTAAGCAGTATTAAATTCCCTTCGTAATCAATCCCCATACGAAAAGAGTCAGTCCCGGTTACATATTTTTTTACATCACCATACAATTGTGCAATTAAACTTTTCATTTTATCTCCTTAATTAATAGACGTTATTGTCTGTTTCATGAATTGTAAAAAAGAACCCGTGGTGTTTTCCAAGCGTTCTAGGTGTTGTATTTTAATTATATGCTACTCTTAAAAACGGTATTTTGTAAATCTTTCATCGTTTGATGAAGGTTTAAAAAAGTAGGAATATCTTTCTTTTCTATACCGAGTTGGAAAATGGTTTGAGCAATCTCTGATCTTATGCCAGTTAAAATCGTTTCAATACCCGTTAGTTCAACTTTAAATATTCGATCTGCCACCATAGTGTCTATAAGTCAAAGTCATTTCCATTACTAAGAGCTTTATTCATAAGTTCTTTTGCTCTCTTTGTATCAATATCTCCTACAAGAGGAAGTACTCAATTTTCTTCTGTTACTTTAATGAGTGGAATAGAGAGTTCTAGTGCAGTTGATTCAGCCGCATTTATTCTTGTGAAATATTGGCGTGAATAAGAAACACTCACCCAATGTATGGCACTATAATTTAAACGAAAAAAGGGGTTGCGCAATACTTAACTTCAAAAACAGTTTTAAATTAAAAATTATTTTTCCAGATGATTTGTGGGAATGGTACAATAGTAGGTAGAAATTACTAAATTACTATCATATAAATAGGAGTGAACATGATGGCTTTAATCTTGGAGAAGGATTATATTGATTATTTTACAAATAACAGACAAGAGTTCCAAGAATCATTGTTAAGTGAAGCCCAAAATGTTCGTGGGAAAATTGAAGAAATCCTGTTGATCGGTAATATTGATTTATTATCCAATGCCCATAAACTTGTGATGTACACCATCCAAGGAAAAGACAGCGAATTAGAAGAGTTTGCAAAGATAGAAGGCGTATCATGGGCATCGCATAGTCTCACGCTAGCATTCAAACTCGAATGGGTACAAGCCATTCGAAGAACCATCTGGAAGTATTTACAGGAATTCAATAAAACGAACCACATTGAAGTGGAAGCTGATGGCTTTTTTAGCACAGAAAGAGAAATTAATGACCGCATAGATAAGTTTTTAAACGAATTATTCTTGAGTTATTCTGAGTACAAAGATAATCTGATTGAGTCTCAGAAAGCACTCGTTGAAAACCTCTCTGTTCCTATCATTCCGATCACATCAACGATTTGTGTCCTTCCTCTCATTGGGAATATTGATACATATCGAACAGACACGATTGAAGAGAAGGTACTTTTGGAAATCAGCAGACTTCGCATCGGAACGTTATTCATTGATCTATCAGGTATTGCTCAAATGGAGTCAGAAGTGATCGAACACCTGATGAAAGTAATCGAAGGTGCGAACATGATGGGCTGTGAGTGTGTCATTACTGGTTTGCGTCCAGAGATCGTGCGCAAAGTAACAAGCATTGGATTAACATTTGATAGCAAAGCAAAGACTAAAGCTACCCTTCAGCAAGCTTTAGAGGATTATTTGAAATAAAAAAACATACCCATTTCCATAGTAATTAGCACCATAAATCGCAACGGAATTCGTTGCGATTTTTTTATATATTAGAGTTTTGGTGAAAATACACTCCTGTATAATTAGGCTAAAATCGTGCTGTACATCATCAGAAGATTTGTTGATGAAGGATATTCCCTTGTTTTTAAAGAATTTGAATTTGAAACAAACCTTACACGAATACAACAGGAAAATAGGAGGTATGAGATATGAGAATCAATAGAATAGATCATATAAGTATAAACGTAAACAATCTTTCAGAGGCTAAAGCGTTTTTTCTTGATTTAGGCCTTGAAGTGAAAGCGGAATGGGAAATGGAAGGAGAACAGTTGGACAGAATTGTTGGGCTCAAAGATGTTAAAACGGCATGTGTAGGGTTGGGGATGCCAGATGGTCATGCCTGGATAGAGCTAGTCAAATTTTATACGCCATCAGATGAAATAGATACTCAGCAACCTTTTGCAAATACGCTGGGGATCCGACATATTTGCTTTGCTGTTGAAGATATTGAAGCGATCGTTGCAAGCTTAAAAGATTTGGGAAAGGAAATCTTTAGTGAGATCGAGCAATATGAACAAAGTTATAAGTTATGCTATGTACGTGGTCCAGAGGGAATTATTTTAGAGTTGGCGGAGAGAATGGCATAAATAAAAATAGGTCGTTAAATGATTTAGAACTCTAAATTTAAAATTAATTCTAAAGATTCTAAGTGGCTTAATTTAAAGTGTTTGTTATAATGGTCAGCATATTCTACTAAAAGCGAGTGATTGAATTGGATTCTAGAGAACGCGAACTATTGCAGCTCATTGAAAAAAACGGACGTCTTGAAACAGGTACGATTGCAAAGTTAATGGGAATAACAGAGGATGAAACTAAAAAAATACTAGAAAAGCTTGAAAAAGAGAAAGTGATTCTAGGCTATTCAGCCATAATAGACTGGACAAAAGGTACCGAAGACGGTGCTGTAACAGCAATGATTGATGTAAAAGTCACACCAAAACGAGGTGTCGGCTTTGATAAAGTTGCTGAACGAATCTACCGTTTTCCTGAAGTTAAAGCGGTATATCTCATGTCCGGCGTTTACGATTTGTCGGTATCGATCGAAGGTAAAACGATGGCAGAAGTCGGACGTTTTGTATCTGAAAAACTCTCGACCATCGATTCGGTCATCTCCACAACTACTCATTTCATTTTAAAAAATACAAGCATGACGGACTTGTTTTTAGTGATAATGATGAGGATAAACGAATTGTGGTGTCGCCATGATTACAGAACCAACTTTAAAATATTTATCCAATACCGTGCAGTCCATTCAGCCATCGGGTATCCGTCGTTTTTTGATCTTGCTTCCTCAATGGAAAACGTCATTTCCCTTGGAGTCGGTGAGCCGGATTTCGTTACTCCTTGGAACGTGATAGAAGCAAGTTATCACTCGTTGGAACAAGGCTATACGGCATATACAGCCAACGCTGGACTGTTCGAGCTGAGGAAAGAAATTTCTCGATATATGAAAAGGCGATTTGGTGTTACGTACAGTGCGGAAGAAGAAATGGTAGTTACAGTCGGTGCTTCACAGGCGATTGATCTTGCTTTGCGTGCGGTTGTTAACCCTGGAGAGGAAGTCATTGTCGTTGAGCCAAGCTTTGTGTCCTACGCACCAACAGTAACACTGGCAGGAGGAGTCCCTGTTCCGGTAAATACGTATAGCGAGGATGATTTCAAGCTTCAGCCGGAACAAATTGAAGCTGCTATCACTGAAAAGACGAAAGTCATTATGTTATGCAGTCCGAACAATCCAACAGGCACTGTGTTGTCAAAGGGAGATTTGGAAAGGATTGCGGAGGTAGTGGAGAAGCATGACCTGCTCGTTATTTCAGATGAAATTTACGCGGAACTAACGTACGATGAACCGTATACAAGTTTTCCTGCAGTGAGAAATATGCGGGACCGCACGATCTTAATTTCTGGATTTTCAAAAGCATTTGCCATGACCGGTTGGCGTTTAGGCTTTGCCTGCGGTCCTAAAGTTATTTTGCAAGCCATGCTAAAAATACATCAGTATACGATGATGTGCGCTCCTACTATGGCTCAACATGCAGCTCTTGAAGCGCTCGTTAACGGACAGAAGGATGTAGTGAAAATGAAAGAAAGCTACAGACAGCGCCGCAGTTTGGTCATTCATGCTTTAGAGGAGATGGGTTTATCGTGCCATGTTCCAGGTGGTGCTTTTTATGTATTTCCCTCAATTGAAAAGACTGGACTGTCATCTGAAGAATTTGCAGAACAGCTGTTGATGAAAGAGCAGGTTGCAGTTGTACCCGGTAGTGTTTTTGGCGAAAGTGGAGAGGGACATGTCCGCTGTTCCTATGCGACCTCCGTTCAAAAGCTTGAAGAAGCGATGCGCCGAATTGACCGGTTTTTAAATACGTTATAAGGATCTGTTTGACAAAGATTGCAATTGTTACACTAAATAAAAAAGTAAGAGCAATTCACGAAAGGTGCATTTCCTGAACAAGGAATGCATCTTTTTTTAATGGAATTATTTATTGAACTGGTAAAAAAATAGTTGGTATTAAGGGAAATGAATCAAGTTATGAATTAACCGTAATGCACAAGAAAAAAAGAGCGTCGAGTGAAATTTTCTTGTGCGGTTTGATCAGGAGGAGGAGCTAGGAGTTAAGGAAACGTAAACAATCATTTAAATTAGTGTTTCTACTCTACAACTTATCGAACAATCGTGCAGGATTGTGGAATAAATTACTAATTTTAAAGAGATATAAATTTTTTGCAGGAGGAGTAAGTGCTTATGAGAAAGACAGAAATACTTCCTTGGACAGAAGAATGGGAAAAATTATATTTGAAAGAAGAAAGTAAACTCAAAGAAATTTTTAAAGATGAGCTAATTGAGATTTATCATATAGGTAGTACATCAATACCTTCAGTAGGCTATGCAAAACCAATAATAGATATCTTAATCGTTGTAAAAGATATTGAAAAAGTAAATTTATTCAATGAAGAGATGCTGTGTTTAGGTTATGAACCAAGGAATGAACACGGAATAACAGGAAGAAGATATTTTACAAAAGGTAAACTTAAAAGGTCTCATCACATTCATATCTTTCAACTTGGAAATAAAAACATCGACGCACATTTATCATTTAAAGATTACTTAAACAATAATCCAGAGGATGCAAAAAATTACGGAGATCTAAAAAAATATTGGCAAAACAGTTTCCTGATGATACACATAAATATCAGGAAGTTAAAGAGAAGTTTGTAGATGAATTAATTAAGAATGCAGTTGATTGGAATGCAAACTAACATTCTTCAGTGATCGGGTGCTTTAATTGAAGAAGATTATAAAAGAAAGACCAGACAAAAATCTGGTCTTTCTTCATGTCATTTAGATATCCATTCATAGTGTTAATTTCACCTACTAATAGGCTTGCAAATTTAGATTTTTCTCCTCTAATGCGGCCTTGTTTTTTTATACCCATATAGCCTAAATTTCACATGTGAAACATACCAATATTGACTCATGAAAGGAAAGATTGATAGGTGTAAAATGGCAGAAAGAGGATATTTTTAAATGGTTTAATTTGGTAGTTCAATAGAATGATTTTTTCTTTTAAAAAACAGCGCCATTCATTTCCGACATAACCGAGTGGATTATCTTAAAAACCTACGGAAAGTAATCATTAAATGAGAAAGGAAAAAGGGTTTGGAATTTTTTCATAGTATTACAGAATTTAAACAAAAAGAACCATTGTAAGAAACCTTGCTCAATAAACAGGGGAAAAATGTCTATTTTTCTGCTGACTTCCCTAAATATCAAAATAATTACAAATTATCAAATAAATGATAAGTTGATTACGGGAAAAAGAGCGAAGGGCAGAGGTGAACGGAATGAAGAAGAAAAGCAGAATCTTTGTAACGTTATTAACATTAGCATTGTTTATCATCCCGGTTGGAATTGTAAGTGCAGTAGAGGTTGCTGGAGGAGAGCTGGTTTACAAAGGCGGACAAACGGATGATACAGTCTACTCAGATATCCGTGATGCGAAACCGAGTAATACAAAAAAGTATAATGTTTGGGCAGCTGTAAAAGTTTGTTCTAGCACTTATTCTTCAGGTTGGAAAGCGGATGCAGCTTATAAGAGTGCAAGTCGCGAATGGTACTGCAACGAAACATCACATTATGATTACTACCAAAGATAAAATCTAAATACATTTGCTCTTTTTCCCCTTTCATGAATGATGAATGGATCGGAATCCTCAGGAGGAACTATGAAGAAACTATTATTCGTTTTTCTTATTGGACAGCTCTTATTATTATCCTACATTTTTAATAAATCGTTATTTGACATCTATGAGCTTAATAACATGGGAGACGCCTCTCTGAAAGCTTATAGTGTTGAAGACTTCTCTGGGAACGAAATGAACAAGCTGTATCAAGGGTTAGAGGAAGCATGCGTTAAAAGTAATGATTGCGGGCTGCAACTGGTGAAAACGCCTGTATCAAAACATGATCAGTTCATTTATGAGATCTATCATAGTGACATCGATTCGATCAGCCAGCCTGAATCCATCTCAAATGACACCGTGCTCAAATACTATCCGCTTACTAAGGAAGAATTTATCGATAACAACGGAGTCTTTTATACGGAATTGCCGCAAAATGAGTTAGCTCAAATTAGTGAGAAAGCTGGTCTTTCGGTTAAACCATATGACAATGAGATCGCATATGGTCAGGTGATTAATTATAACCTGCTCAATTTCGTTATCTTGCTGCTGCTGACACAGCTTGTACTATTTATCTATACCTTTACGAGAATCAAGATCAACGCGGTTAAGAAAATGATGGGCTACTCAAGCTTCAAGATGATATCAGATTCACTGCGAAACTTTTTGTACATGGAAAGCCTAGCTGTAGGCGTTACACTCACTATTCATCTCGCTTACTATGTAGCCATGCAGAGTGTCGTACCCAGATATTTTCTACTATTGACCGCGTTTCTCGTTGTTGTGACAATCATCAATGTTTTACTTTTGTTGATTACACAGATCAGCCTGCGTTTTATTGACATCAGTTCGATGCTGAAGAACAAAGTGTATTCCAACCGGTTAAATTATGTGCTGTACGGAATTAAGATTTTATTAATTCTAGCGATTACACTTTCCATTTCTTCGTTTTATACGAATTACAAAGACTATCAAGCGAAGCGAAAAGATTTAGAGCGGTACACGCAGCTTGAGGGATATTTCACATCGAATGGCTATAACGCGGATGAAGATACGAATGCCAGAAAGAATCTGCCTACTTTAGAGAAGTACGGTAATTCAATTAAACAAGTTTATACCCATTTTGATAAGTCCAATCAGCTTTATGTAAATGATGCCTATCTTACAGAGCTGCTGTCAGAAACCTATCTGGAGACTCAGGGACTGACCAAAAACGATATTTACCAGTCATTAAAAGAAAATCATATTGTCGCGAATGAGCGCTATATCCAGAACTTTATGGAAATAAGAGATGAGAACGGCAAGAAAATAAATAATATCTCATCAAAAGAACCTACTATATTCGTTCCTGCCAAATATAAAGATCAAGAAGCAGAAGTAAAAGAGGTTTATACGGAGCAGTTCAACCATCTCCTCAACTACAATGAAAACTTTGGTCTGCCTGCTGATAAGGAAAGAAAGATTGATAGCTTGAATATCGTCTATACACAGAATGATTATGAGTTCGAACTGCTCGGACAATCCGAAACGAAGCTGAAAGATACGATCGTGATGCTCGATCAAGGTCAGTTCGGCAGTCTGTATTATTATGACCTGCTGAATGCAGGAGATCTCTACTTTAAGCTGGATGAGCGTGAAGATTTCAGTCAGGTCATCGGGCAAAATGGGCTGCAAAAACTAGTGAACGTCGGAACATTATTAACTCCTTATATGGATAAGGTACACTTTGTCGAGTTTGTCATGTATAACGCGCTCGTATTTACGATTCTGTTCCTATTGACATTGATATTCGTTATTTACATCTCCAACTATGTAGATATCGTCTCTAACAGCAAAAGATACGGCGTCCAATATATATACGGATTCAGTCTGTTAAAAACGTTTCACACGCATCTGATTGTCTTTCTGCTGCTCCTTATTATGGTATCACTAAATTTCTTTATGACATTCAACATCCCTTTTTATATCATGATGCTCATAGCAGACCTGCTGATTCTGATGTATCTGCACAACAAACTAATCAAAAAAGATATTCACAAAATAGTTAAGGGTGGATAAACATGACTGTTATTGAACTTGTGAACGTATCCAAAACGTATGACAAAGCGGAAATACTCTCAAATATGAACTTAAAGGTAGAGCAGGGTGAGATGATCGCCATAATCGGGGAAAGCGGAAAAGGGAAAACAACGCTGCTTAACATCATCGGGCTAATCTCCAAAAAGCAGCGTGGAGACCTAACGCTGTTTGGAAAGAAAAATCTTTCCATTCACTCCAAAGAGGCTATGATGCTTAGAAGAGACAAAATCGGTTATCTGTTCCAAAACTACGGATTAGTTGATGATGAAACGGTTAAATGGAACCTGCACCTGGCTCTTGAATATAAGAAGCTTAACAAAAAAGAGAAAGAAGAAAGAATCGACTCCTTGCTGAATGACTTTGGCCTGGCCTATTTAAAAAACAAGATGATCTACCAGCTAAGCGGAGGGGAGCAGCAGCGGATCGCGATTATCCGTCTTATCCTGCAAGAGAGCGATTTGATCTTAGCAGACGAACCAACAGCTAGTCTGGATGCGGAGAATGAAGAAACGATACTAAGATATTTAAAACAATTAAACGAACAAGGCAAAACGATCGTCGTTGTCACTCATAATAAAGACATTTTGCCTTATTTCTCCCGAGTGATTTCACTAAACGATATGTATACAAAGAAAAGCAAGCCTGCGATATGATGATCGGGTGAAAAAATTGAACCGCAGCGTTAATTCGCTGCGGTTTTTTCATTTAACAAAAGGTTGTTTTCGTATATATGAAGTTCGGTAAAAATACTTTACTTTCCCATATATCATAGCAAGATGACAATAGTCATAGTCTCGCTGCTTTTTGATATGCTAATTCACTTGCTAATCTACTTACCAGTTACGGAGAAAAAGGATTAGAAGACACTAATTCGAATATATAAAAAGGATAAATAATACACTCTTATTCAACAAACGTAGCAGGATTGTGGAATAAGGATGAACATAGACTATTAAAGAACAAACCTTTTATAAATAATCTGAATTGGGGGCGAATTTGATTAAACTAAAGTTACTAAGCATACTAATTGTTCTTTTCGGTATTTTTCTATCTGGATGTAGTGAAAGAGAAAAATCAACCACTTGGAATGCCTCTGAAAGTTTTACGCAAGAAAATCTTACACTGTATGGAACCAAAGGGAAATTTGGAATAATTAAGGTTAACGGAGAAGCAAATGAACCTGAGTTTCCTGTTGGTCAAGGTAGACGATACGATGTTTACTTCTTTGATAAATCAAAAGAAATCAATGGGAAAAAATATAAATTATCAGCCATTCATAAAGACTCTAAAGAAGCTATTCAGCTTTATGAATGGGACATTGAGAATAACAAAAGTGGTGCCAAATTTTTCTTGGATAAAGAAGGATTATGGAAATTTAACGTTTCTATTGATGACGAGCCCTATACAAGTTTTATTATTGAGGCTGATAAAAAATAAATCTTCATATATTCCGCAATCGGGTGCATTTCTTCAAAAAGGAGACCTGCACTTTTTTATTGAATTTATTGAACAAACGTAGCAGGATTTTGGAATAAGTACGAGTGGATAAAGGTAAGAAAATGACATATGTAGTAGGAGAAAGTATGAAAATGAGCAAAGGCAGATACAGGAGATCTATTAGAGATATATTCAGGGAAACTAGAAGTGAATTATTATTTGAGTTGCTATGGAACGTCTTAACTTTTATTCCAAGAGTGATGTTCCGCTTAATTAAAAGCATTTTTAACCACTATTAAACAATCGGGTGCATTCATGCAAGAAGAAGTGAACTTTCTTATTGAATTAAAAAGTTATTGACCTTATTTTTCATAATTGCTTTTTGTAGAAGGAGCTTAGTAAATAGAGGGGATAGATGAACGAAATTGCAACGATAACGCAATTTTTAATGAATTTATTAAAAGATGTAGCAGGTTCGTTGAAGAAGGTAATTGTAAGAACGGTTTGAGTATAAAGGATTTGGCACTTTTTTATCACTAGTAAAGTAGTCCATTAAAAAATCTCAAACTGGCAAATAGTCTGAGATTTTTAGTAATGGCTTCTTGCAGCATTGAATCCATTATGGATTGCTTCTAATTACTTTGCGGACCGTGAGTCAAGGAAACTGTCTCCTTGGTTTTTCGTCTTCTATATACGCTGAGAATCAGTCCTGCGGATATCATCTCCAGCAATAAATGTGAACCTCCATAACTCATGAATGGTACGGATACGCCAGTCAGTGGAGATAAACCGAGATTCGTCAGTAGGCTTAGTATAAACTGAGCTGAAAAGACTGCTGCCAATCCTGTAATAAGTAATTTTCCATAAGGGTGATTCACATTTTTGGCGGTAATCGATATTCTGCAAATAAAAAATATAACCAATGCTAAGGCCATGATTGCGGCTAGCCACCCGAACGAATAAATGATGTACGCCAATATAAGATCAGTATGGACCTCAGAAATGAAACTTGGGGTCACCTGAAGGGTACTTCCTATAAAATAAGCCTCACCTATTTTATGATCGGTATAGGGGCTTACCATGGAATATCTCTGAGAAAGAGCCAGCAGATTCCAGATAGGCCATATTGAAGCAGCAACTGCGAATGTTATCGTTTGCTTCAGGCTGGACCTTGACGTATGCATGATTGCAACAGAGACAATGATACTAATAATAGTAGCTGCAAAGGCTCCTGTAGTCGCCAATATGAAAATAGGTATTAACATAAGAGCTACTCCAAACCAAGACTTTTGTTTATTATGCCAGTCCCAGGAATGAAAGATTCCTGCAATGGCAATGACCAAAAGGAATGGTGTGATTTCGGTGAAATTAATACTGGCAAAGCCTACATTTAAAAATGGCACATCATCGACTCTAACACCAATGAGAACGGTTAATAAAAGTATGAGGATTGTTGCCGCATATAGGTGCTTAGAATACTTCAGCAATCTTCTGTAATCAAATATAAATAGACTTAGCATGAGCACGACACCCAACAAGTAGAAGACAAGACTTTTATTGAAAACTTTCATTTCTTGAAGCTCTGTAAAAGCCGAATGAAATTGCAAATAATACATAACCAGCAGCCCAAATAGAGAAGCCGTCAGCACGGACAGCAAGGTTTTCATATCTATAGGGGCTTTATGTGTTTTGTTAAGCTGCTTCCCCAAAACTCCTGCATCTCCCATACGTGCCAATGCTTGTTCAATCGCCTCTTCTTCTGAAAGTCCTGTGTTCATAGCCTCCTCTTTGAGCGTATGAAGGTGATCGTAGATTTCCAATTTTATATGGGCGTGAACATCCTTATTTTTTATCCGCTTACACAGATCACTAATATAAATTTCAAACTTTTCTTCTAATCCCATACGATTTTCTCCCCACTTAAAACATCGTCAACAGCATTCTTGAAAACGGACCATTCTTCTTTTTTCTCCTGAATAAATTCTTTGCCCTGATCATTAATCTTGTAATATTTCCTCTTTCTCTTTCCAGTCCCTTCGCTCCAGTAAGATACAATTAGTTCTTTCTCCTCAAGGGTGTGAAGGATGGGATAGATCGTGCCTTCCTTAAAACTAAAAATCCCATTAGACTTTGATTCCAGTTCTTTGATAATTTCATAGCCGTACATTGGTTTAGAATTAAGCAAACTCAAAATAAGAGTAGTGGTACTACCCTTAAGCAATTCTTTGCTTATCTTCATAAACAGTTCACCTCCATATACATAGTAAATCTATGCATAGTTATTATATGTATAATTTACGATATAAATTAATGCCTGTCAATATGTCTATAAAGAAAAACGGCATGTTTTATATTGTTGGAGCACACTCTTTACCTAAGGTGCTTTAATAGTCAAATGTGGTCTCAGTAAAGAAAGGTATAGCAAACAATAAGAATTCCTATCAGATATGATTTTTATGTTTATGAAGCAATCATTGATTATTCCACAATCGGGTGCATTTCTCTAAGAAGGAGGTCTGCACTTTTTTATTGAAGATATTGAAGAAACGGATGTTGAATGCAACTTTAGAATTGTCCAATTAGAAGAGGTGAGAGATCTTGTAAGAGAATATAATCGTGTAAATATATAAAAAAGGAAACACGAAATGTGCCTTTTTTAAGGGTCAGATTGTGGAAAAGTGACACTGGATTTTTGAATATTACTTATTTTTAAATCAATAAGAACAAAATAGAAAATACTAATTCTAATGTTTGTTTTCAATTTACTAATGATATAACTTAAAAGGTACGTTGAATCAAGGAAGTGATGAGAAAATAAGCTACATTAGCCTTTTAGAGGAGTATGGTTTTACCACTATAGGATTGAGAGTTATATGACTAGTGTGGTTAGATATAAGAAGAAAATCACATATAAGATGAGTTATTATTGTGCTAATAAACTAAAAGTAATTGCATTGGGCTGAAAAGATATTAAGAGGTGTTTACATTGATTATTAAAAGTCTCGAGAACATTAATTTACATGAGTTTACAACTTGTTTTAATGACGCTTTTTCTGATTATACAATTCCGTTTAAAGTATCTCCGGATTATTTAAATGAAAGATTTACAGGGGCAGGAATACAATACAAACTATCATTTGGAGCATTTAACGAAGATAAACAAGTAGCCTTTATTATGCATGGAGTTGGAGAAGACAATGGAAAGAAAACCGCTTTTGACATTTGTACAGGAGTTATTCCCGAATTTAGAGGGAATCGCCTTGTAGCAGAAATCTACAATCATGCTATACCTATTCTTAAAGAACAGAATGTTCAAAAATCCTTATTAGAAGTTATTCAAACGAATGAAAAAGCTATTAAAGCTTATAGTAATTTAGGGTTTAAAATAAAGCGAGAACTTTCTTGTTTTAAAGGTGAAATTGATCTAAAACCCCTCTCTGTTCATAAGGATGTATGTATAAACACGGTTAGTCCAAATGAATTTGATTGGAATATGGCACCTTCTTTTTGGAATTTTACCCCCTCTTGGGAACAATCTGTTCAAGCTATATTACGCAATTCACATTTATATGATGTAATCACGATAGGAAAACAAGATGCTATTTATGGGTATGCCGTAATGAATTCAAAACAGGGTAGTGTTCTTCAGTTTGGTATTCTTAAAGAAAAAAGGAACCAAGGTTTTGGCTATTCTTTGTTTCAGTGGATCGGTATGCAACATGCAGTAATTTCTATTAATAATGTCGACAAACAAGATAAAAAATCCCTACAATTTCTGAAAGACATAGGTCTTAGCGTACACATTGAACAATATGAAATGGAAAAAATTTTATAAACCATCTTGAGGCTGTGTAAAACGATAACATAACGCTTTTATATAACAGGATAATTTTAGTGAAATTTATATTTATTATAAAAGGGCAATCCAGAGAAGTGGATACAAGATTGGGTTAAGAAAATAACTAGTATGTAGTGTGGTGAGATCTCTTGTTCAACGATCGGGTACGATTGCAGAATAAGGATCCGTCTAATATAATTCAATTTAAAAAGTTAAAAGCACTGCGATTTGAACTGCACCCCGTCAAGTAGACAGTTGAAATAATAAAAACACCTTAAGCGGCGTTAGTCCTGTATTCCAAGGGGCTAAGGCCGTTTAATCGTTTTTGATATCTCTTATGATTTAAAAATATATGTACTCATCAATGGCCTCAGAAAGTTCATCAAACGTTTCATACTTATCCAGATAATATTTTTCGCTTTTCAATGTTCCCCAAAGGGATTCCATTGGACCATTGTCAATACATCTTCCGACTCGGGACATACTTTGAGTCATCTGTGCTTTATCTATTCTTCGTTTAAAACCTAAATGAGTGAACTGGAATCCTCGGTCGCTATGGATGAGTGGTCGAGCTCCATCCAAAAGGGCTGTAGCCAGATCCAGTGTTTCAAACACTAGTTTATTGTTGTTTGAATGACCCAAAACGTAGCTGACAATCGATCCATCATATAAGTCTCGAATTGCACTTAAATAAGCCTTCTTGGCCACTCCATACTTAAATTCAGTGACATCCGTAACCCACTTCTCATTTGGCTTTTTAGCTTGAAATTCACGGTTCAACACATTTTCTGCGACGTGTTGAGGGGTGGATTGTTTGTAACGTTTCTTCTTTTTCCTTATGACACTTTGAATGCCAACAATTTTCATCAGCCTATAAATTCGTTTAAGATTGAAATTCTTTCCTAACCTGCGGTTTAAAGTCATCGTGATCCGCCGGTAGCCATAAATTCCTTTAACCTCCTGATGAAGTGACTTTATTTCTTTTATAAGCTCCTCATTCTGGAGTTGACGCACGGTGGGTGTTCGTTTCAGCCATTTATAATCCGCGGACCTAGCTATTCCCGCAATTTTACAAAGTAAGATAACAGGGAACTCCTTATGATGAAGTTCCTGAATGGCAATATATTTCTCCTCAAGGCGTATTTGACTTATCTGCGCCTCCTTTCGATTTCTTCTAACTTTTTTAGGAATGCGTTTTCTGCACGTAAACGTTCGTTTTCTCTCTCAATCTTTTGCATCTCTAATTTCATCTTCTGCTCTGCAGAGAGTTCAACTTCTTCCTTCTTCCTCCCTCGCTTATCTATAAGGGCTTCTTCACCGCCATTATCATACTTTTTAACCCATTGGTATACTTGTTGGTAAGAGACCTTGAAGGTCTCAGCTGCCTTCTGATAATCTTTTTCGTTCTCAAGGCAATAAAATACGATCTCTTTCCGTTCATTCAGGGTAGTGTTTCTTCCTTTAGTCATAGTAGTTGTCCTTCCTCTGGAAGTATCGTTTAATTCTCTATGACTATTATACTTTTTAATCCACTTGCGAAGGAGGGATGTACTAGAAATTTCATACTTCCTGGTAACCTCATTGTAGGAGTGGTCACTGCTAAGATAGTCCTGGACTGCCGCCAGCTTAAGTTCCTTAGAATACTTCTTCCAGGTAGAGGTTTCATTTAATCCTTCCACTCCGTGTTTTTCATATCTATATACCCAATTATAAATTGTATCTCTGCACACTTGATATATAAATGCTAGTTCCGAAAGGGTATGGCTCCTGTTATTCAATGCCTCTATGATCTTAATTTTATCTTGGAGGGAATGTGCCCTTTTTGACATAATAAATACTCCCTTAAAGTAAACAGATTTTTATTTTTTAATCTGTCTACCTTTAGGGGAGCATATCAATTTGCAGTGCTTTTTCTGTTGCTAATTCATATGTTATTCTCTATGTTTATTAACTTTTTGTACTCCAAAGATAACCCGTTAGAATTTTTTTTCAGACTTTTTTTATACTATTAATCAAATGAACTTCATTCCAATGAAGAACGCAAGAACCACTTATCAAGAGAGGTCTGGCGTTCTTTGTATTAACCCCAATTTAAAATGACTATTGGACTAAGAGAAATCTCTTCTCACCGGCAAATGTGGAGAGAGGTTATTCTTAACCGTATTTCCATAGGGAAGTAGAACGGAATAAAAAACCCAATTGTTCCATGTGTCAAACCACTGTAAAATTCAACTAACATCATTAGTTTGCGTCCAATCTCTTCTTGCTTCTTATCTTTCTTCTACCTATCTATCAACATCATCGCGAAGGCCCACTACTTTTTTATCATTCGACATCATACATACCTTCAATGGGACTGATCTTCTTTTATATGGAATGAATGTAGGTAGAAGATTTTATTTGGAGAGCCAAAGAGAGTTACGCTCCGACACAAAACCTGTCAATCTACTAATCGAGAAAGGGAAGATGAAATTGAAACCATTCAATGTAGTCACAACGGGCTTCCTCGTAACCAGTTTACTGCTATCGGGCATTTCTCCGGCGATTGCCAAAGGGACATCGTCAGAGAACAAGTTGGAACAGTATTTACAACATGCTACTCAGGAGGATCGCGAACGGATTCACGAGGGGCAGAACCAAGCAGGGAAGAAATTCGTATCTCCGGAGATCAATGTACATTCCGATGAAGAAATTGCAATCATCGTTCAGTATTCACAAGATCCTGCAGAGGTGGAAGTGAAGAAGATGGAGCTTAAAGGGGAGAAGGTTTCTCTTCAAGCTGCCAAAGAGAAGGTACAAAAAGTTCATCAACAATTTAAGGAAAAGGTGAAGAAGAAGCAGGCGAAAGCTAAAGGAAAGTCACCGATTCAAATAGGGAAAGAATACCGTCAAGCCTTTAACGGGGTCGCGATGAAACTGCCGGCAAGTGAAGTGAAGGAGCTACTAAAATACGATGAAGTCAAAGCGGTTTATGTAGACGCGGAGATAAAGGTAGATCCCGTTCCATTTAGTGAGGAAACGAAGGATTCGTCACCTGCAATGGATAGCCTGTCACAGATATCTGCACCGGCAGCACACGCTGAAGGCTATACCGGTAAAGGAATCAAAGTCGGGGTACTGGACACGGGGATCGATTACCATCATCCTGATTTAAAAGAAGCCTACAAAGGTGGATATGATCTGGTAAACAATGATGATGATCCGATGGAAACCACATATGAAGAGTGGCTGGGTTCCGGTTTAATGGAGTACCATCCACTGGGTGGATCAACGTATTACACCTCCCATGGCACCCACGTAGCGGGAACAATTGCTGGTCGTGCCGGGAATCAGGAGGGGAATGGGGTCAAAGGAGTGGCTCCCGATGCGGATCTTTATGCGTATAAAGTCTTAGGTCCTTACGGAAGTGGGCCGATGTCGACAATTATGGCTGGAATTGAGAAGGCGGTAGAAGATAGCATGGACGTCATCAATTTATCCCTTGGCGGTTCCTCAATCAGTCCTTTGGATCCCGCTTCGATAGCCATCGACAATGCCATGCTGTTAGGAACAGTTGCTATTGTGGCCGCAGGAAATTCCGGGGATGACCAGTATACGCTCGGCGCTCCTGGTACAGCCAGCCTTGGAATCACAGTGGGGGCAAGTGATTATTCTGTTACAGCCTCCAAAGCAGGTGGAGCTCTTATAAATGGTACAGAAAGCATGGAACTGAACGATATTCGTTTACTCGGAACAGATTTTGGCTCCCTGGATGGACTTCTGGGCACAAAAAGTTCCATTACTTATGTAGGAGTAGGACGAGATGCTGATTACGAAGGCAAAGATGTAGAGGGCAAAGTGGTCTTGATCTCGAGGGGAACCAACGGAGTAAATGAAAAGATTTATATTGCCAAACAACATGGAGCCAAGGCAGCGCTTATTTTCAATAACAACCCGGATGAAGGGCATATCCCGTATTATTTTGGGGAAGAAGTGAAATTCATTCCAGGATTCTCTCTCACATATGAAGATGGACATGCCATTTTGGAATCTATAAAAGAGGACAGCACGTTCTCCTTCAACCATTTCGAAGAGTTTCAATCTGAAGGGGACCATCTGGCTGGATTCAGTTCCCGGGGACCGACGAGAATCACTCATGACATCAAACCGGAAATCGTTGCACCAGGTGTCGGTGTTTATTCCTCTGTCCCAAGCTACATGCAGGGAAGCGAGTATATCGGCAATTATGATGTCGCATACAAACGGGCGTCAGGAACATCGATGGCAGCGCCACACGTAGCAGGAGCAGCCGCTTTACTTCTTCAGGAAAATCCTGACTTGAAGCCGGAAGATGTAAAAACCGCCCTGATGAATACAGCGGACGAAGTAAAAGGGGACACAAGTGTATTTGAACGGGGTGCCGGGCGAATCGATGTCTATGAAGCCATGCATGCCGATGTGGAAATCGAAGTGGAGCATGATATCCTGACGGCAGCACCTCATTCCGAGGAATCCCATGAGGATGAAACGCACGATCATACAAGTCATTTGGTAGACCAAATCGTCGAGCATAGCGGTGACCTGAGCTTTGGAGGGATAAGTAAAACAGGGGAGGATCTATCCGAACGTCTATCGGTGACTCTTCATAATAATAGTGATGAGCAGAAAAAGTTTGCCATCTCGTTTGAAGAGAATGGGATCGAGGGCAACCAAAGTATGAAAGAAAATGGTGTCAGCCTGTCGTTTCCTAAAGCTGTAAATGTGAACGCCGGAAAAGACAAGGATCAGAATGTGATCTTGAACATTCCGAAAACGGCTAAGCCGGGATTCTATGAAGGAATGGTGACGTTCACAAATCGCGAGAACCCAGATGAGGTATATCAGCTTCCAGTAGGATTTCGCCTGTTGGAAACAGGAATCAAAGAAGTGACCGCCTACTTTACTTCTTTCACGACTCGACGCGATCTAAATCATGGTTATTCTGGGTACTCACCGATTACATTCTCACTGAATAATGGAATGGAAAAGGTGGATATCGTACTTAAGGATGCAGATACTGGAGAGGGGCTTGGGGTGATCGAATCGTTCCCGTTTTATTTACCGGAAGACTATCTCTATGGAATTGAATATGGTTTCGTGGGCTTGTACTATCCGTTTACAGGAAATGCCGAAAATCCGGTAGCCTATTCAAAAACATTAGCTCCTCCAGGCAATTATGAAGTTGAAGTCATCGGGACGGATTCCAATGGCAAGACATACAGAAAATCAGACAAACTGTTTATTGAAAATACGCTGCCGGAAGTGGATACCAAACAAAAGGGCGGAGTGTACGAAGTAACGGATGAGGGTCTTGTGGTAAAAGGGAACATCTATAATGACCAGATCGACAAGATGAAAGAATATGGGGAAAACTTTGATCAGTCCACGAACACAGTCAGTGTGCTGTCTTCCACTCCGTACAGCATGAATCCTGTGAATGTTGATGGGGAAGGAAACTTTGAAGCTTTATTGCACCTGCCTAAAGGAAAAGAGACAGGGAAATTCACCCTGCATCATTATGACCAGGCCGTGAATGGAATGCAGGATCATCCGGATCATACGTATAACCTGATTAAGAAAGGGACGCCATATGCGAAATTGACTTCTTCCAAGAGCGATGTAAAATACGGGGAATCTGTTGCCTTGCACCTTTCCTCCCATCACGCTTCCATTCATGGGGGAGATTTGATGTCCGTTACGACAATACGGTCTACGAAGGAATGGACGTAACCATCAGCGAAGAACTTCGGGCATTTGCAGATGAGCAGGGAGTAGAGATTTTGATAAAAGCAAAGGATTCCGTTGTGTCGGGAACGAGAACGACGATCCCGGTGACCTTGACGGTAAACGGAGAACTGAATGAAGAGATACCAAACGGGATGAACCTGCTGGACATTAAAGTGAACGTGAAGCAAACACCGGATACGTATAAAAAATGGATCTATCCGATTGAATTGACGAAAACTGAAGTGACTTCTTCAAATGGGGAAACCACCATCATTCAATCGTTTGGCAAGGGAATCAACATTCTTCCAACTCATTCCCAACTTGAAGGCGGTTTTTTACCGGAAGGATTCACCAATGGCGTTTGGTTCCGACCTGGCCTGGATATGTCTTCAGTTGGAGCAAAGGTAAGCTTATTGAATCAATCGGGGAATGTTCGTGATGGAAGCATCAATCGAGGGGCAAGATACACCTTTAAAGAACTACCGGTTACGGATGAAGAATATGATATCAAGATTACCATCCCTGGTCACTTTACGCGTCATGCAACCGTTAGCCACTTAAAAGACGAATTCAACGGTGAGCCGACTGGACGAATGACCTATATCTTCTACGCGGAAATCCAAGCGGGGGATGTCACTCAGGATAATGTCATCGACTTGATGGATGCCATAGAGGTCCAGAAGCATTATGGAACTGACCACCGCGCGGCAGATATTAATTACGATGGCACCGTAGACAAGACCGACCTGCAGTATATCGTCAACAACTACCTAGTGCAGAATCCGGATGTTGTAAATCCTCCTGTAGCCATAAAAGAATTTAATGGGAAAACATTAGATGATATCGTGTCAGAATTGAATTGAGAAGGGTCGAACGTTTCTTATAATACTCTTCGAGAATGAAGAGGAGGCTGTCGATAAGTGATTGACAGCCTCCTTCGTCATTTTCAAATTCAGAATCACGCCCCTTCTTAAGCATACCCTGCCGGACCTATGGTATAGGTTAAATTTTACTAACATTAAACTTACTACTATTGAAGAAACAAAGATCCTGTTTAGATTATGCTCATATAAATCTTTTAAAAGAGGATGTTTTCGTTTTCCTATCTTTGATAAAGGTGAGTAAAAAGTTTTAATTGAATAATGGCATAAGAAAACCGACCAGACGAAAATCTGGTCGGTTTTGATGTTATTTACATATCCAATAATCATGCTAATTCACACTAAAAGGCTTGCAAATTACCATTTTCTGCTCCATAAGACAACCTGTTACTCTCTAAGAAGTCCCCTTAGACAAGTTATTTTTGATCAGCTGGATAAACAAGTCCAATCTGCTTTCTAGCCTCATCCATAATTTTCATCACAGCGAGGGAATTGCTATGTGAGTTCACTTTCGACTCCAGCTCGCCACGCTCGATTAACTCGATAAATTCTTTCGCTTCGTAATACATCTTCGGCTTGTCTTGTGTCACCGTAATGTCTTCTGTTGTTCCGTCTTTATAACGAATTTCTATTTTCGTCATGTCCTGAATGTGGTCGATCAGGATGCTACCGTTCTCGCCTTGAATTTCAGACGGTACGTACGAGTTCGAGATCTTGGAGTACATCACAACCGCCTCTTTGTCACCGTAGTTTAAGAGGATGCTGCCTTCACCATCGACACCAGACTCAAGCAAGAACGCATTGGCTTTCACGTCATTAGGCTCTCCAAAAAGAACGACCATCGGGTACAAACAATAGATGCCGATATCCATTAGTGATCCGTTTGAGAATTCTGGTCTGAACGCGTTCAGCACGGTTCCTTCCTTATACTTATCATAGCGGGAAGAGTACTGACACGAGTTCGCAAAATAACGGCGGACTGTTCCGATCTTATGTAAGTTTTCCTGAATGCTCTTAAAGTTCGGCGTCACCGTTGAACGCATCGCTTCCATCAATAACACGTTGTTTTCTTTTGCGACGGCGATCATTTTTTCAACTTCAGCAGCGTTCGACGCGATCGGTTTCTCACAGATTACATGCTTACCATGCTTCATGAGCGTGATTGCTTGCTCGGCATGAAACGAGTTCGGGCTTGCGATGTACACGGCATCAATGACCGAGCTTGCCGCCATCTCCTCTACATCTGTAAACGTATGTTCAGCACCATTTTTATCCGCAAACTCCTTTGCTGTTTCTTCTGTACGGGAGTAGACCGCAGATAATGTAAAACTTTCGACTTCACGAGCTGCGTTAATAAAGCTTTCTGTAATCCAGTTTGTTCCGATAACTCCAAATTTCAAGATTTCTTCATCCTTTCACATCTGTAGGCAATAGCCTTACAGTTTTCATAGTATGTATTCTACTCCTATAGTCATGTTTTAGACAAATAATGAGGACTACCGCACTATTTTTGTTGAAAAAGGTTTCTTAAGATAATATCCGGGGTAAAGATAGAACAAAACCTGGTAAGGAGGGATGAGTTATGCTTACAATGACAAACCATGAACAGCTAACAACAAAGCCTTTAGATTTGCCAGTACCACGATTCGTGCTAAAAGAACAGACACTAGTCGATCAAGAAAAACGCAAACCAGAATTCGAACTTACGTCGTTGAATCCGAAATAATAGAATCCATACATGAAGAAAGCGAAGATCTTAGGGGATCTTCGCTTTTTTTGATGGGACTTATTAAGTTAACTCAGTACAGACAACGAAATGCCGATGCCGTTCACAATTCCGTGAATGATGATGCTGGGTATAATTGAACCTGTTTTCTCATACACCCAGCAAAAGACGAGGCCAGACGCAAAGTTAACGGGCAGTGTGTTATAGGTCGGAATGTGCACGATCATGAAAATAAACGAACTCAGGATCATCGCATTCCGAACACCATATCTTCTAAACCACGTATAAAGAAATCCGCGATAGAAGATCTCTTCATAAATCGGTGACACGACGCTCGCTGACAAAAATCCAATCATAAAAGTAAAGGGTGTGAGATCTGCCTTCAGACTATCGGTCTTGCTGTTGCTTGATCCGATAGAGAGCAAATCCATCACAACGACAATTACGACACTTATGATGATGAGCAGAACCGTCCAGATTGCGATGGTTTTCCACGACTGCAGCGTGATGGGTCTTACACCTACTGCTTCCCACCCTAAGTTATTTCCTTTTAAGGCAACGATATAAACTCCCACAGTAAATACAATCGCCATACAGAATCCTGTTAACGTTCCTGCGTATAATGAGTTGTCAAACCACTTCAGCAACTGATCATACAGCACATTTTCAAGTAAGATCGGCACACAGACTAAACACAATCCTAGTAAGAGTATGAGTTCTTTCCACGTCCATCTTTTTTCTGTTATAACGTTCATATCATTGTTCCTCCAGTTGTTATAATATGTTAATTGTAGAGGGTGACGTAACGTTACCTGCAAGAGAAAAAAGGAGATTTATTCTAAATGACTTTACTTTCAATCGGTGACGTTGCCAAACAATACAACCTTTCTCTTCGGACGATGAGGTATTACGATCAGATCGGCCTGCTGACTCCAAGTGTGAAGAGCGAGAGCGGTGCACGATTTTATTCGAGTGACGACGTACATACCCTTCAAAAGATTACATTGTTGAAATCCATCTCATTACCGCTTAGCGAAATTAAAAAGATGATTCATAACATAACGATGAAAGAGATTCTAGCTGCACAAAGAAAAGAACTTCAAGAAAAGCTTTCTTCCGTACAAGCAGCGGTTGAAAAAACAAACACCCTATTGCATGTGTTGGAACTCCAAGGTGAATTGAATTGGGAAGAGCTTCTTGCTTTCATTAAAGCCAACGAAAATATGAAACTACAAGACAAGAAAAAACGTGGGACGACCTGTTTTCTGATGAAGAGCAAGAAGTTCTGCAGAAAACGTTGCCTAAGATGGAAGACGCGAATGCTGCAAAGTGGATAAACATCATCAAAAGAATTGAGATCTGTATCAAGAACGAAGTAGAACCGTCATCAGAAGAAGGACTGTTAATCGCGTCTGACGTCTTGCTTCTATCACATGAAATGTTTAATGGAGATACAGAGTTAGAGGAGAAATTTTGGAATGCGCGTAAGTCGGAGAACGCCTCACAATCGTTGGGGTTGTATCCTGTTAATCAACAAGTACTGGAATTTCTAGAGGAGGCAATCATAGAGTACCAATCTACAACTGTATATTAATTATAAAAATGTAAAACTTTGGTTCATTCTCATGGTGATAGGGTATCAAGAACTATACACGAAAATGTTCCATGAGGTGAAGAGATGAAGAGAATTGTTTTGTTGTTGGGGAAGATGACTTTAACGCGTATTTAGATGAGCGCAACGAGCAGATTAAAAAAGAGAAGGACCTACTTAAAGAAGCAGACGTTGCTTTTGTTAAGATGATGGAAGACCCGAACGCTAAAGAGCAGTTAGAGAAGAGCCTAGAGAAGTATGATGCGTTAGTAAAAGAAGCAGAGAGCGTGAACTTTGATAAGCTGAAAGACTTGAAGAAGTCTCACGATCACTTCGTTAAATCGTTTCAGGCCAATGCAGAAGGAATGAAACTAGGTGTAACTGCATTTGAAAAACAAGATACAGCACTCGATCAGGAATCTCAAACAAAATTCAAAGAAGCTGAGAATCAAAGTAAGAAAAGCGAAACAGAACTTGATAAATTCGCTGAAGACAATGATTTCACACTAAAAGAAACGGAAATAAAATAGTAAACATAGGAAAAGAGCTGAAAAAAATCAGCTCTTTTTTCGTGCAACTCTTATAAATACACTACATGTTCTCTTTAATCTTTGCTTCTTGGATCATTTTATATACATACAAAGCACCATAACCACCAGCAATTCCAAGTGGCAAGATAATGAAGGGGGCAAATGTTTTGTTGTGAAGACCAAATAGATAAAAGAGGCCATAAATGATGACCATGGTCATTAAGCTAAATGCTAACCGAATCAAATAGTTTTTCAAAAAGAAACGCTCCTTATTCTATAAATAATATCTCTATTTTAGCATACGTAACGAAATCTGAAGGATTCTTCAAGTGTTGTGCCGAACGAAATGAAGAGAAAAAGGAGTGGTGAATCATGCCATATTGTAAAGTCGATAAAGCAAACATGTATTATGAAGAAATCGGATCAGGAACACCAATTGTAATCATTCACGGGTTCACGCTAGACCACCGTGCCATGAAAGGATGTATGGAGCCCATCTTCCAAGAGAGGAAAGGGTACAGAAGAATATATTTTGATCTCCCTGGAATGGGTCAAACTAAGGATTGTGATCAAGTCGAAAACACAGATGACATGTTGCAAGCAGTTATTGAATGTATTGATACGATATTACCAAATCAATCGTTCTTGATCGTAGGCTATTCTTATGGCGGTTATCTGACAAGGGGTGTAATCGCGGAAATGGGTGAACTTGTTTTAGGCGCAGCGTATATTTGCCCGGTCATTATAGCTGAAAAAGAAAAACGAACACTGCCAGACCACAAGGTCATACATAGAGATGAAGCGTTTGTAGCAACACTTAACACAGAAGAGAAGGAGTTCTTTGAGAACAATTTTGTGGTGTTAAATGAAAACAACTGGAACAGAGCGATGGATGAACTTGTGGTAGGAATGGAAGCGGCGAATCAAGCATTTCTTGAAAAGGTTCAGAATGCGTATGGGTATTCTTTTAAAGTGGATGAAGGGACTTTTGCAAAGCCTAGCCTCTTTTTAGTAGGAAGACAAGACAACGTAGTAGGGTATATGGATGCGTTTGACATACAAGACAAATATCCGAGAGCTGCATTCTCTCTATTAGATTCTGCAGGGCATAATTTGCAGATTGAGCAGGATGAGCTTTTTAATGTGCATTTTGATGAGTGGCTTAAGCGGGTTAAGGTTTTTGAAAGTACAAAAATATTAAAATAGATAAAAGGAATCCGCTCCAATAAGGGCGGATTTTTCAGTGCATTACTTATTAGATAATGCCTCTTTTTCAAAATGATGGCGAAGCATTTCTTTCAGAGCGTCTTTATTCTGTGCAAATTGTTTATGGCGATGGCCATTTCCTCCAGATGGATGAGGGAATCCAGAGAGAATGCTTGCTGATTTAAGGAGATTATTATCAGCTAAATAGTTCAATACGTTCGAGACGTTAACACCTAATGGAATGATAAGCGGGTTATCTAAACTAGCCATTTCAGAAGCAAAGCATTCAGTAACGTATTGCTTCAAGATATCATTTTTTAAAATGTTTGGTGTTGAACCACTGTAGTTTTTCCCTTTGTAAAACACGGGATAGGTAATTACAGAGGTCGTATGTACTAAATGACTCGCTTCATTAAAGAGCTCCATAGAAGACGACAAGCGTAAATATTCGTGTAAGCCAAGCTCATCTAGCATTTGAACTAGATTTTTTCTCATAGGTCCTTCAAAACTAGAGTTGTTTTTTACTTGATGAAGAATTTCTTCATCGGTTAGCATTTGGTCCTTTGCACTCAATACAGTTGAAAAAGACCTTTTCATTTGGTGTAATCCTGGAGTAATTCCAACAATCACAACTTTAGCATGTTCGTTCACATACTCAAAAGGTGCATAATAGATTTCTAAACTTCTATTACCGTTTGCTTCGAATAAAAACTGATCACCTTGTACAAGTTCATCATCTAAAGAAGACGGTAAAGATTGAATTAAGTTCTTAAATTGATTGAATTTAGAATAAGCTGCGATTGTCATAAGAAAATTGCTCCTTTTTAGGATAGTTGTTATTCCATTTTAGTATACCAGTAAGAATAATAGAAAAGGTGCATGTATTACTTTTTTGGTAAAGGTTTATTGTTACAATTTCATTAGATACATGATATAAGGGAGAGATTACTTTGCCAACATATAATAAGCTTGTACGTGATCGTATACCAGAAATTATTGAAAAAAATGGAAATTCATTTAACACTAGAATTCTATCTGAAGAAGAATACTTAAAAGAACTTAAGAATAAATGTTATGAAGAACTAGATGAGTATGCTGCAGCTGATAACGACAAGGATGCAGTAGGAGAACTTGCTGACCTTCTTGAATTAATGTACGCATTAGCCAAAGTTCATGGAGTAGATTTCTATGAAATAGAAAAAGTAAGACAGGAAAAAGCAGAAAAACGCGGAGGATTTCAAAAGCGTATCTTCTTAATAGATGCTGAATAATTATGTAATAGTTTAGAAGGATTATCAGGAATAGAGTTGATAAAATGAGCCACAAACTTCAAGTAGGGGAAATGACAGTTGAATATTTGACTGACAAGGAAATATGGGGACACTTCAATTATATCTTTTCTCCAAAATCTAAAAATTCCACAACATATAAATTTGTCTTGATTAAGTCAATCTTAGAGAATCTTTATAATGTTAATGAAAAATTAGAATTAACCTACGATCTTATATATGCAAGTTTTTCTAAAATATATTGGAATCTTGTTATACATCATAATTTGAATCAGATTAACATGACCGGAAAGAAAGCAGAGGTACAAAAAATACTTATAGAAATCAAAGAAAAGTACATTGTTCCAAATACTTTTGTGTTTGATAAACTTTCTGATGAACTTCAGATTGAAATCATAACAAAGGTTAAAAAGAAGGCTAAGCTGAATGTTATGGGTGCTATATACGGTGATACTGATAGTACAATCTATGACTTCGATAATAAGAGAGAATCTATCAAAATTAATCCTAGTTATTATTCGTTTATGCAACGGTTTCAGAAAGTGCTGACTTACTTAACGAACTATCACCTTGCTTTATTTTTAGAAAAGTTCAACCAAAATGGAGATGTTACGAATCTTCTTATGAAAGTTGAAAATGTATCTAAAAGATCTTCGTTGAATGAATTCTACTTCCTTTTATCATCTTTTTATAATGACAAGTGTTTTTATTGTGAAAAAGAAATTAAGAAAAAGGGTCTATCCACGTTGATCATTTTATTCCCTGGAGTTTTGTGCAAACTGATCAATTATGGAATTTGGTCATCTCCTGTAGTTCATGTAACTTAGCTAAGAACGATAAATTAGCCGTAGAAAAATATTTAGATTTTCTAATAGATAGAAACATAGAATTAACCAACAATTCAATTGTAAACCAAAGACCAGACATGAAAGTCTACACAGAAAAGAAATTGATTGAGCTTTATAATTATTCCAAGGAAAATGGTTTTACAGACATTTGGACTCCACAAAAGAAAATCCAATTATAAATTGAAAAGCTTAAGGAAAAATATCCTTAAGCTTTTTTACTTCTTATCATCCTCAACAAGATGCCTCAACATAGCCAACTTATTCTCCCAAAACTTCTCATAATAAGACAGCCACTGCTTCACTTCTGTTAAAGGCTCAGGGTGCAGCTGGTAAATTTTTTCACGTCCTTCTTTCCATCCTGAAATGAGTTCAGCTTCCGTTAAAATCTGCAGATGCTTCGTCACAGCGGTTCGGCTCATATCAAAGTGATCCGCAATCTCTGAGATTGGCCGTTCGTTTTCTGCTAATAGCCTTAATACTTCACGCCGTGTAGGATCCGCAATTGCTTTAAAAACATCGTGTTTTTCTGCAGGTGCTGCCACTTAGCCCTCAACTACCTTTTTCAGTCTTTCATTTACGATACCAACCCATCCGCCGTTCATGCGGTCATGCACATCTTGAGCCTTTTGATTGGCTTTTCCAACCATCGCGTCTTCTTCTTTCCATCCACTATGAATTAGGGTGAATTCTGTCTGATCTCCTTTTTCTTCTAACAAAAACGTAACCACCCAGCCATCGTTGTCCCATGCAAACGAAAGCTTATTTGGCTCATCGATTACGAGCACCTTACACGGTGAAGGTCCAAAAGGTGACTGAATATGAAATTCGTGTCCTTCTTCGGCTTTAAAGTCATTTGGCATGAACCAAGAAGACATGCCTTCTGCTGTTGATACAGAATCCCACACTTTTTGAATCGGTGCGTTGAAGAGCGCGGTTTGTTTAATATCCGGTAATGATGCCATGAACGTTCATCTCCTATAAATAATATATAACCATTTGGTTGCATGTTTAGGATATAACACCTTTTGGTTGTATGTCAACACATGAAAGAGGAGCTTGTCTTGATAGTGGAGAATATTTACATATGTAGAATGTGCGTTTTGGAGGAAATACATGAAGAATTTTGTGAAATTGCTTTTTGTTTTCATACTCGTTTTCCAGGTTACTTCTTGCAGCCGTGTTTCGATTGGCTGTCCAGATGGTGAGATTGAATGGATTCATGCGGTTAAGATTAAGGATGTTAAGTATGAACATGACTTTCCTGACCCACACGATCAGGTTGAACTTAATATTGTACAAGGTGATGTACTTGGTGAAGTTGGCTATAAAATGGCTGATGACGCTTGCAGCAACTATAAAATGAAAAACGGTGACGCGACCTATTTAGATGAGGGCACTCCCATTTACTCCATAAAAGATACGCCAACATCACTTGCTGTTTTAGCAAATGATCAAGTCTTCGTTGTAGAACAAAACACAAAAGCAAAAACGGTCAAGGAGTATTATCCCATTAAAAATCTCGTTAACCACATACACATTGAAAGCACACTAGACGGTAGGAGACTTCATACGTTTTTCTGAGGCTTCTACTAAAATCTTTCTCAACGAATGGCTGGAACTCCCATTACAAGATTCTGAAGAGCTAATGAAAGAAAACAAAGATGATGGAAAAAGCATCTTTTTAGAATTTGAATTAAGCAATGGTATTACTTTTAGAGAGATCTATTGGCGGGATAACAAAACCTTTCATGTAGGTGCTGTTGGGACAGAACGGCTTGCTGAAACAATTGAAAAAGAATATTCCATATTTCATAAATGAAAGTAGGGCAACAACGATGACTCAATCACAATTAACGAATAAGGTAAACCACTTACCAAAAGAAGTGCAGGAAGTAATAGATGTCTACTTGAAGAGGGTAGAGGAAAGACTGCCAAACGTGCTGGAATCCTTTTATCTCTTTGGCTCTGTTTCATTAGGTGCTTATCAAGAGGGATTAAGCGACATAGACTTTTATAGTGTTGTAAAAGAAAAACTGACTGATGCTCAGGTTGACGTGTTAAAACAATTTCATGCAGACATGAAAAAACAGTTTCCAAAGCCGAGTTTAGATGGTATGTATGTAACGCGTGAAGATCTAGAGGGGCGAAATGAAGAGTCCTCTTGTCCGTATTTTAATGAAGGAAGACTTCAGATGTACCGGCCTTTCCACCGCAACTGGATTGATGCTTATCAACTAAGAACATACGGCATCGTCGTAAAAGGACTACCAATCGAAACCTATCATTTAACCGCAGATTGGAAGCAGCTGAAAACGAACTTGGTGGAAAACATCAATGGCTATTGGCTTCACTGGGTGAAAAATTGTCAACGTGTCACGTCACTCCAATTTCCTGGTCTATTTGTTAGCCCTAGCATGATTGAGTGGGGAGTGCTTGGGGTAACACGGCTTTTTTACTCGATTAAAGAAGAAGATATCACCTCAAAAGTGGGTGCAGGAGAATATGCGCTAGAGACCGTTCCTGAAGAATATCACCAAATCATACGAGAAGCGTTACGCATTCGGAAGGGAAATAAGTTTTCTCACTACGGATCGATGATAAAGAGAAGAAATGATGCTGTGAAGTTTATGAAGTATGTAATGAAGAAATGTAA
This sequence comes from Fictibacillus sp. EA-CB0309, assembly GCF_055814265.1. NCBI lineage: Bacteria > Bacillati > Bacillota > Bacilli > Caryophanales > Fictibacillaceae > Fictibacillus > Fictibacillus sp. EA-CB0309. Next base: position 2,975,993 of record NZ_CP169271.1, on the reverse strand, counting down.
TAATTTGTAAGATGGAATGGGATAGAAGGATGAGAAATCTATGGCGAAGATGGCCTTTGAACGAGAAAGTCAGTTTGCGAACAAATGGAGAAAGTTTGACATCTATATCAACGACAACAAACGTGAGAACATTAAGGATGGGGAAACCAAACAGATTGATGTGGAGCCTGGCGAGTACATTGTAAAAATGCAGATTGATTGGGTGGAGAGCGCGACTCACAAAATTCAATTGAAGCAAGGTGAAATGATCCATTTTCAGTGCGGAAGTCGGTTAAAAGGGTGGAAGGTGTTAAAAGCGTCATCGTCCATGAACACAGTGGATGAGTTTGTTTATTTAGAGAAGAAATAAGTAAAAACGTCCAGTTGGGCGTTTTTTGCTTTTTGTATAAGACTGAAAACGCCAAAAGCACATCAACTATAATGATGTGCCCAATTTTTTATTTTACTTAAACTAGAAAGGAGTTTTTATCAGTCGCTTAAAGCGGTCCCTGTGAAACTTTCTGGACCGACACGAACTGTACCTAGAAGATTGGAACTAACGAACATGGTGTACGTTAGCTGATTACCTGCAGGTGGATCATAGTCGGAACCATTGAATGAAATTACTTGTGGCGCGAGAACATCTAAACTAAATGTTTGAGTAGCTGAAAATACAGTTTCATCCGTTGGAAGTGTTCCTCTTACAACCGTAATCGTAATTCCAACAAGTGCTAAAGGAAGTTGGACCGTAACCGTACCTTGTAGATCCACACGAATATTAGGACCTGCATTCTGTATGTTTAAACCGATTTGTCCAACTAATTGTGGCGTATCTACAACAAGGATAGGGATCGCGATCGAGTTTGCATAACTAGCATTCTGGCTAGTTCTTGTATCTAGAAATTGAGCCAAAACATCACCCCTTTCTACTACTAGTTTATGAAACTAGCAGAAAAGTGCTTGTACAAGTTAAAAAATGGACAGAATTCAATCTTCTTATGTATTGTTCATTTATTACAACGCCCTTTACTGTACGATATGAGGTAGAAAACATGCCAGGAAGGAATGTTAAGATGGTTGGCAGAAATGAACCGTGTCATTGTGGTAGCGGTAAGAAGAAGTTTCACAATTTTTCTAGAAACCTGAGACAAGTTCTCAGGTTTTTTTGCAGCAAGCTTCCTGTTGGGAAAAAGTGTAAAGTTTAGTAGGTTCAATATATAATATAGGAAATGTTTCTTTTTAACATCATGTCTTAAAAGGTAATAGATTTCTATTGAGAAGGTGAACAAAATGATAAACTTTTCAGGAACACCCACGTTAGAAACGGATCGGTTAATCCTTAGAAGATTGGAACTTACAGATGCTCAATGTGTGTTCGATCATTGGCTTTCAGACGAACGTGTATCAGACAATAAAATCAATGCTGCACATAAGAGTGTTTCCCAAACCATTGAAAGAGTAGCTAACATTGTGAGTCAATATGAAAGTAAAGATTTTTGTTACTGGGGGATTGAATTGAAAGAGAGCGGTGAACTAATTGGAGAGATCGATTTATATGATTTTGACAAACTCACTGAAAATTGTGAGGTGGGTTACGCGCTTGGCTACCATTGGTGGAATCAGGGCTTTGGAACGGAAGCGTTAAGAGCGGTTGTGGAATTTGGTTTCAGGCATATGAACATTCATAAAATATCTGCCGCACATAACACCGATAATCCGGCTTCAGGAAGAATGATGAGTAAAGTGGGAATGGCGCAAGAAGGCATAATCAGACATATGATCCGCAATTCCAAGGGGCAATACAAGGACTGTGCCGTTTGGGGAATTCTTCAAGAAGATTATTTGAAGTATAACGTCAGCGCTGAAATGAATGTTCTTAAGAAAATTGAGGTTGAGTAATATATAACGCGGGGGAGAAATTATGGACAAGATATTACAGAGAATCGCGAATTTGATTAACCATAGAGATGGAAGATTAATCGTTGGAATTTCGGGTCATGGTGCTGCAGGAAAGACCACGTTTGCCAATAACCTTGTAAAACTTCTTGGACAAGAAGAGGTGAATTACATCAATACAGATCCCTATATTGTTGGTTCCAATCTCAGAAAGAACACGATTATTGATTATGAATATGAAGGTGAGATGCATCAGCACAAAATGACAGCGTGTCATCCGGACGCTCACCAAACATTCGCTCTAGAGCGGGACATACATATGATCAAAGATGGTTTAGATGTTTATTCAATTGGTACGAATTATGTGAAGAGCACGTTGATTTCTTCCCAAAAGAAAGTAAACATTGTTGAAGGAATGAGTGTAGCATTTGTTGATCCTCATCTATTTGATTTGAAAATTTACTTTTACACAAATGGAGAAACCGAGTTAAGTAGAAGAGGGATTCGAGATGTAAATGAACGTGGAACAGATATTCATTTTCTCAGACAATCTCATAATGAGCGCAGAATTCAATATGAGCTGTTTATGCATCCTTATCATCGGAATTTTGATGTGGTTATCAAAAATTCGAATGAAGAGGTTATTGTGGAAAAGAATAAAATTACAAGTTGAATTTAAAGCTTAATTAAAGGAGAGTTGCAGTTGAAGAAGTACGGGTTCTCTATTAGTTGGGCGGTAATAGCCGTTATTTTATTTGTTACTTGGTTTTTTACTAAATAATAGATTAAGAGATTTCTTTATCATTTGATCTCGTGTGCATTTCTTCAAGTAAATAAGAGTCTTGCATAATACCACAAAAGAAAGGATGTGTAAGGTTGAAGCAATGTGAAGTTATCATTATTCCCTATGCATCTAAGTATGCTGAACAAACAGTCAGAATGTGGCGTGATAGTAAGTATGAGGCGATCAGACAAAAGGAAGCTCATAGTTTTGAGAGTCATGTATATTTTATAAACCATATCCTACCTAAAGAATTTAAAATTGAACTTGCAGCTATGGACGAAAAAGTGGTTGGAATGATTGCTTATAACGAAACGCAAATAAACCAACTATACATCCATAACGATTATAAAAATTTGGGTATAGGTAAAAAGTTACTACAAAAAGCAAAGGATTATTCTACTGGAACATTGACCTTATATACATTCGAGGTAAATAAAAACGCACAACGGTTTTATGAAAGAAATGGATTTAAAATTATTGGAAAAGGTCATGAAAATGAAGAAAACCTGCCAGATATTCTGTATGAATGGAAAGCTGAATAACCACTTAATTCCAAAGAGTCGATAGAAGAAGGTTTGTTTAATAAGGAGAGACATATGAATATCAGAAAGATTATTAAAAAATTAAATCAAGATCATATACTTGGTTCAGAAATAATAGAATACAAGGCTTTAACAGGTGGTACTGTAAGTCAATTGTTCCTCCTACATACAAAGGATGGAAATCAATATGTCGTGAAATCGAACGAACCGAAAATTACTCAATCAGAGGCCAATTTTCTTAAAAACTACGGTGACTTAAGTCTATTGCCACATCTACATTTTGTTGAACAATACAATACATATCTCGTTTATTCATTTATTGCGGGTTCTACTGATTATACAAGGAATAACAAACAGGAACTGCTCGTAAAACTTGTACAAAATCTAATCAATCACTATAAAACTGTACCCGAAATGAATGGGTGGGGCTGGGCAGATGAAACAACAGATTCTTGGCATTCTTATCTATTGAACAGAACGAATGATGCAAAAAAATTCTAGATTCATATTTAGATGAAAATGATCATGATCTTGTGTTCAACCTTGTTCAGAAAGTAAAAGATCTCAGGATTCAACCATATCTATTGCACGGAGATCTTGGCGTTCATAATTTAATATTCAATCATGGTCAATTAACTGGGGTAATTGACCCAACTCCTGTTATTGGAGACCCTCTTTATGATTTAATCTATGCTTTTTGTTCGTCACCAGATGATTTGACCAAACAAACAATAGATGCTGCAGCACGTGTTTTACATGTTGAAAGCAACCGAATAAATTTTACTTTATATGAAGACGTGATGATTGGGTTATATCATCGGTTAGCAACTTGTATAAAACATCACCCTGATGATTTTAAGGAATATCTAAACGCTTGGAACGATTGGAAGGATTTAATTTAAAAGATTTAGTCTAATAAAAGTCTGAGACCAACTCAGGCTTTTTATTATACAAATAATCAAGAAGGAGAAGTGCTCTTTTTGTTGAAGTATGGGGAAAGCAGTTAAATAAGGGAGAGTGAGATCATGAGTTTATTTAAGACTCAGTATGACTGGATATGCCGCACAAGAGAAACGTTATTTACGTATTGCGAGACGTTGTCACCATCAGATTATGTGAAAGAGCTTGAAAACTTTGGTGGAGATTCGATTCGTAATCTTCATGTACATGTAGCTGAATGTTATCACGGTTGGTTGGGTGTTCGGGCGCTTGGTAAATCGCTTCCCATCATAACACCAGAATCTGTATCTAACGTACAGGAAATGCGCGAGGTTTTTAGAAAAACGGATGAATTGGTATACGAATTTTTGAATGAGTTTGAAGACAAATGGGATCAATCCGTAGAAGTAACGTTCAGAAGTGGCAGTAAAGCTGAGTTCACTGCACTGTGGCTATTTACACATACGATGACTCATGAATTTCATCATAAGGGGCAAATCGTAAAGATTGGAAGACAGCTCGGTTATGTTCCGCCTGATACAGACCTTGTTGAACCATTAGCAACAAATTCAGCAGGCGTTTAATTCAAGAGGGTAAAGTTTATAGATGGGAGGAAATGAGGATGAGTAAAATGGACTTGCTGTTGAATGTGATGGATTCAACATTCAATCAGGAGAGTTGGTATGCACCGCTCATGCCTGCCATTGAGGGGATCACGGCAGAACAAGCGAGTTGGAGACCGGCTGGGGAGGCCACCAAAACAATCTGGGAGAACACCAATCATCTTATTTATTACAAAGAACGACTTGTGGCAAACTTGGAAGGACGTGAATGGGTACACAATCTGGATGGTGATGAAACCTTCTCTCTCACCGAACAAACAAGGGAAGATACCGATTGGAATGAAGTGGTGGAACGTGCAGAAAACGCACATAACAGATTAAGAGAACTTTTAAGTGAAATGACCAATGAAGAGCTTGGGAAAAACTCATTCGAAAAAAATGTTGGATATCTTTCTTCATGACGCTTATCATACGGGACAAATCATTCAGATCAGAAAAATGCAGGGCTCGTGGCCAACGCATCGTTAGACTTTTTAAAGAATTATCGCGCGAAACTTCTCATGAACCGCGTGGAACTGAAGCTCAACTGCGTGCAAACTCAATTGAACCGCGCGAAATTCATGTACTTCTGCGCGAATGTGTAATAAATATAGAAACACGTACGGAAAAAATAGTATCGAATAGAAAAAAGGAGCCGACTGGCTCCTTTTCCAATTAAGAATGAATCAACTGTTTGACAAGTTCACGGTTACGCTCTTTGAACACTTCGTTATGAGAAGAAACCATGGCTACTGTTTGAGCATCGGGCTGGATGAATTGTTTCGCTTTATTCACGGCGTTCGCTGCATCTTGAAACGTTCCCGCGATTAAGTTCAACTTCCCTTCGTGTTTCAGTATGTCGCCTGCCGCATACAGTCCAGGGACTGACGATTCACTGTTCGCATTACCTGCGATATAAAAGTTATCCGCAAGCTCGATATTCAAATCGCTATTTCCGAGCAATGACGTGTCTTGTTCATAGCCATGATTAATAATGACTTCATCAATCGGCAAGTACGAAATTTCACCTGTCACATGATTGGTTAGCTCGATCTGCTCAATCACTTCATGGTTTGGACAAGCGAACAGCTTAGAGATCGAAGTGTTGAAGATGCAGTCGGCACAACTGTTCATAAGCTGTGTCACTTGCGCTTCGTGCCCCGCTAACGTTCCTTTTCGATATGTAAGATATACTTTTTTGGCGATATGCACCAATTCGTTCGCCCAGTCGATGGCTGTATTTCCACCGCCTGAAATCACGACAGTCTTGTCTTTAAATTGCTGAAGAGATTTTACCGTGTAATTCAAGTTAGAGACTTCGAACCTCTCAGCACCTTCAATATCAAGCCTCTGTGGATTTAAGATACCGCTTCCAACCGCAACGATAACGGTTTTTGAAAAATGCCGTTCACCGCTAGAGCCTTTCAAAATAAAAATGCCCTCATCGTCACGCGAAATAGACTCAACTTTTTCATTTAATACAACTTCTGGATGGAATGTTAGTCCTTGTTCAACGAGCTTTTCGATAAGCTTTGCACCTGGAAGGGAGTATGGCCGCCAACATCCCAGATCATCTTCTCAGGATATACATGAAGCTTACCGCCTAATTGCGGCTGATACTCAATGATCTTTGTCTTCATCTCTCTTAATCCGCTATAAAAGGCAGAGTACAGACCTGCTGGCCCTCCACCGATAATGGTCACATCAAAAATATCTTTGTTTTCCATATGCGTTCCTCCTCAGGAAGCAGTAATAGTGATTATCATTCTCATTAAGGATATAACGAATCTCACCATTTTACAATAAACAATTAAAAAAGTAGCACTCTCATTTTGGAAGTTACAAAAGGGATAGGCGTGAGTAAAAGGCAACGAATCAGACATACTAAAATAGAAGTTTTTTACTAAAGGAGGAATTCTGATGACAAATCGCAATGGCAGTGAAGGTAGCCAAAATCAAGGTTCACCTAAAGCACAACATGATCAAGAGTTCAGCAGTGAGTTAATAAGTGGCGATAATAACAAAGGAAATGAATATCGTTCTAAAATAGGCAGTAAATCAAAGAGTAAACCAAAGCAAAGTAAAGAATAAGAAAAATCGTGAGGTGTGTGCCTTACGGATTCTTTTTTAGGAAGAGTACAAGAAAAAACAAACCAAATCGCATAGCAAATAGTACAATAAATCGCAACGGAATTCGTTGCGATTTTTTCTTTTATATAAGGGTTTTTGTGAAAGTCCACTATTTTTATTACAGTTATTAGCACCCTAATTCACATACGTTCTTGCAAGATGAAAATAGGTATTGTTACGCTTTGTTTTGGTATGCTAATTCACTTGCTTACCAATTGCGGCAAAAAGGATTAATAGAAGTAAAATGGAATATATAATGAGGTAATACATAGCAGGATTGTTAAATGATTAATTATGAATAAACTAATGACTGTAAGAATGAAAGTAAGGAGAGATTTTGCCCAGGTGATTAATATCGAAAACGGTTCAAATAAATTAATTATTGTTTTACACGAAATCTATGGAATAAACAAACATATAACAGACATATGTGATTTATTATCAGAGCAAGACTTTGATGTTTTATGTCCAAATTTATTAAATCAAAAGAGCCCTTATAACTATTCTCAAGAGGAAGAAGCTTACCATAATTTTACGTATAGAATAGGATTTACTCATGCATTACAAATGGTGACAAAAATAATATTGGAAAAGCAAAAACATTACTCCAAAATTTTTATTATTGGATTCAGTATAGGGGCAACTATTGCTTGAGTTGTGTAGTCAGGAAAAAAGTGTGGATGGAGTTGTAGGTTATTATGGTTCACGAATTAGAGACTACTTATATATTAATCCGAGCTGTTCAACATTGTTGTTTTTTCCAACAGAAGAAAAATCATTTAATGTTGAAAAAATAATACCAACATTAAATAAAAAGGATATAAGGATACACATATTTAAGTGTCAACACGGATTTAGTGATCCGTACACCCCAAAGTACAATAAAGAATCAGCAGAATATGCATTCAGAGAAACATTAAACTTTTTAAAACTCATTGAGTAGATCTTCCGCAATGCGGGGCTTTTATAGAATAACACTATAAGAAAACGACCAGACGAAAATCTGGTCATTTTTAATGTTGTTTGGATATCCAATTACATTGCTAATTCACGGTGCGCCTCACGATTTTTTTGTAAACATTAGTTTGATGAAGAATACAAACTTCCTTGTAGCCTTGGATGTGGACGGTAGTGTCCGACTGGGATTTGCAGTAGACTGGTCTTGTCTCTGTGACTCAGTTGGTGAAGTTCATCATACCAAGGTACATCAAATCCAAGAACGGGGTGTCCTCCCATATTAAGTGCCGAAGCGGCTAGAATTAAGTGGTGACTCAGAAGGCCAACTTCCATGTGCTGAATGCGATGACCTCTATATCCATAAGCATTTTTGTAATGATCTTTATTGCCAGCGATGTTAATGGAAAGCGGAATCTGCACGATGTTCACAAAATCAGATAACAATCCATCTTGCAGTGAGTTGCGAAAATCGCCAGTGGCAATGCGCTGTAATGCATGCCTAGGAACGTCATACGCATACATGCCATTTGGTAAACCTTCAATGTTATACGTACTGAGGTTTAAGGAAACATGATAAGGAATGTGTTGAAACCCTTGGTACAGATCATTTCGATAGGAACTCGCTGATATGGTTTCATGTAAAAGAGCCGACAAGGTATGCAAGTTAATGGGTTTTAGCACAAAGTCCATTCCAGGGGAATAACGACTTCGACATGCAGTAGAGAAATCATACTTCAACCGATCCACAGCAGGTAATGTGATTGAAGAACTCCCAAATCCTTCTTTTTGTTGAACAAGCATTTTGCGTGGAGAGTTGAACGAATCCAGCATACACGCTTCATTCATCTTAAGCAGCATCGGGTATTCTCTAATTACCTTCGACCGGACGTAATGTTGGTGGTGAAGCGGTTGTAGTTCGGCACACAACTGTTCGCTAGTCATTGGTTCTGCCGCATCATCACGAAACCAACTCATCTCGTGGTCGACCGAAAGAGGGATGACCGCATATACACTTTCTTCTTTCAACTTTATTCCAATAAGATGATTGATAGCGCCATCAAGAAACTGATAATAGACCCCTAACTCAAACCCCATTCGTCTACCAACTTCCAGCAGTTGACCCATCACAAATCCGGCATCTAAGCCTTGCAGCCGGTAGGAGAAGTTGTTGTATTTGAAGAAATTCTTCCAAAAGAATGTTGAGATAAACACGACAGCAAAAGAAGAAGAGATATCACACCGGTTCCCAAGTGCTCTCTCCAAATAGCCATCAAAATTTCCTTCCTCAAACAAACGAGACGATGGTGAGCCACGTCATAGTGATAGATGCCTGTAGCCGCATCCTCCATTTTTAAATAAAGATAAAGTTCACTCGGGTACAGGGCGCCGCCAGACGGGACGAAGCGTCGGCACGTTGTCCATGCGTTCGACACATCACCAAAAGCGAACGACTGACTAACTTGAGTCAGACCAAACGTATACCACAAAAAGTGACTGATGTGTTTTAAAGTTGGCTTTTTGGTATGTTCCAGTGAGTCCGGAATCTCAGCGCTCAATTCCACCACAGGCAATCCTCTGTACAGTTTATAGGGAAGCGGGGCGTCATCCCAGTTCACCTCCCAGTCAGGGGGAGTTATCTTGTCTATCTCGTAATGAAGGTTATACAAAAATTCATCGAGGTTCATAACGATTCCCCCTTGTCACACTGGTTATGGAAATGGATGAGGATGCGGGTTAAGCTCATCAAATGTGAGCGGCTGTTTTACATATCCTAGTTTTGCTGGAACGGTCAGTACCCGATGAAGTCCTTTTAATCGAGTAAGATGGTGTCCGAATGTCATCGGTAGCATGCCAGGAATCACGACTTTTACACAATGCAGTCCGTTTCGTTTTAGTTCAGGACCCGTTTGATCAACAACAATCACCTCGAGCTTCAATTCTTGAAAAATGGTTAAAACGGACTTTAAATCATCTAATAAATCCGCTGTTTTTCGGACCGGTCGAAATTCCTCTTCAAAGCTCTTCACTTTGCGCTTATCGAGCAGGAAGAACAAGCGTTTTTCGGCTTCCTTTAAACCGTATACCATCGAATGGTCTTCCATATGGCGAACAAGATCTGAGTCGTGGTACATCTCTTCATATTTCTTTCGGTTTTTGACAAACGAGTCTTCCATATTTAAAAGCATGCCGGATAGTTCCTGCACCGCACCTTTTGCCGCACGAAGGGGATCTAGGTGCGCGCCGGCTGCACATAAAAGATTCAAGCCGTCTTCCTTCGTATTCTTCGCCATCGCCCAAATGCTCGGAATGCCATTCTCGGTCGTGGCGTTAAATAAATGAATCTCAAATCCCGTTACACGTTGGATGCGCTGAACCATGAGCTGCAATTCGGTGTCGTCTATCGACTTAAGGTCCAGTCGTGGAATCGGAAGCTGTCCGTACCACGTCATCAGAAACGCATCACGTTCAACGATCTCAAAGATTCCATACAGAATTGCTTCCTCCAAACTCCCGCCGACCGCACAGCCGTTTGACGTTTCGTACACGAACCCTTCTCCGCCACCTAAGCTGTAATAAGCGAACGTCTCTGGCACTAAGAGCGGTCGGTTCTCGGTTAACGAATAACCCCAAACCCAGTGGATCGAGCGGTCGGGATCAAACGGCTTAAACGGAAACCTTTGTTTTTTATATTGATTCTGTGTATGAGTGCCGATCGTATCAGGATTTAGAGCAACTTTTTTAACCTTGGAATAAGGCTCATAAACGACCGTCCGCTTTCCTCTTGGTGCATATCCGCAATATCGCTCGAGTCCTTCTAAAATACCTGAAAGTTCACTTTGCAGATAAGAATGCGTACGTCCCGCATTTAATTCGTTGCCAGAAAGCAGTGGTAAGTTGACCACCGTATCGGCAAAAGGTGAGATCAAATCGTATCTTTTAAAATTTAAGAGTCCCGTCCTGCCATCTAAATAATCGCGACTCAGAACTTTCTGCAGTTCATCTAACGAGCGGCAGCGATAACTATCGATCGATGTCTTCGGGCTTTGTGTGAGTGTGATCTTTGCGTGATCATCGGTATCCACGGGTAGATCGCCACACATTGCACAGTACGGGTCAGGCAAAAAGAAATGTTGAGAGAGTTTGAACGTAACGAGATGAAGTAAAAGGATGTGTTCCACTGTGCGTGGTGAATTACCTTTTATAAAAGTATCAACCTCTTGCTGTATTAAAGTAGAAGTTTGCAATAATGCGAGATTTGTTCCCCATGGATCACGGGGGATGTCACGTTGATTTCGTCGATATTCTTTGATCTGAAAATGTTCTCTCCGGTCTGGCCCCGTTAGAAAGTGGCGCAGATCTGCACACTGCGAACACCTTGGTTTGTCAGCGAGAACTAGTGGCCCTATGTTCACTTCACCAAACGATACAAATCCACGAAGCCAAGGGATGGAATTTGCTCGGAATACCTCTTCCGCTTTTAGATGTTCAGCCGGATCCCAATAATCGTGGAGCACTAATGCTAGATTTTCTTTGTTTGGAACAACTTTTTCTACCGTGGCGGAGCGCGTAATTTGATAGTTTTCAGACAGCTCTTTACAAACGTAGTCTGCTAATGTTCCTTTTCCAATAACGATGATAGAGTGGCTCATGACCGTTCCTCCTCAGAGAGCGTCATGCCGAAGATACCGGACGTATTGTCGGTAAGTATCGATTCTGCTTGGAGTTTATAGAATTGGGCTTTCATGTGGTTACTTTTTAATGTGTGTAGTGCTGAAGCCAATGTTTCTTGTGGTGTTTCCTCTTTTAGATCAGGAAGCGGAACTTGTTGTCCTTCAGCTACAGTTGTTATAGAGGAAACCGCGACACCATAAGGGTTGAGGTGTATTTCTTTATTTTGAGCAGCCATTACAGCCGTTTGCAGGGCTCGACGTAAAGCTGATTTCACATTTAAGCCAATGCTTCCGTACCACTCGTCTTGAGATTGTACCCAAACGACAGGGAAACCAAGTACATCTTTACCCCAATGAAGTTTCACTTCAGGGCTTAATGTGGACAAAGCCTTTATCATAAAATGACAGTGTTTATCTTGTAACTGCTGGGTATCCAACTCAGCTGAAACACCAGGATTGGATTTAAGAAAAATCTCATGAAGTCCATTTTGCAGTGCTCTACATAATCCTTCTGCAGCACTTCGGCCCGTTCCGACACTCATTGAGTGAGGTGTATCGGCATACAAAAATTTCACGTAGTTTTCGATTGCAGCTAGACCAGCTTCTAATCTCGCTTCTTCATGCGTAAGTCCTGAACAGACCATCAAAGGTTGAAGGCGGGAAGGACCTTCTGAACGCGGATCAGCGACTCCAACTTTGCATTGTGACAAGGGAAGCTGCAGCAGTTCTTCTTCTTCCCACGTATGAAAAATACCGGTTTCTTTTGAAGTGATTGTATAAAACAACGAATGCAGGTCGTTTGGTTGGTGGTTGGTACTTTTAAAAAGGTGAGCGGTTCTTGAATCTGTTCAGGTTGTGCCACTTGTGAGTGGGGAAGGACACTGTTCCAGTTTCCTTCAAGTGTTTCTAAGTTAAGTCGGTAAATGGATTGATCTTTCTTCCTTTCCTGTGCACCGGTAATGTCTTTAAACAATTCAAAGACGGCCACGTTCGCTAACAACGCACCAGCTGTGGATGAGGTTGTTGATCCTCTTTTTTCATTTCGTGCCTGGTGAACTCGGCGGTAGGCAGATTCCCAGCTCAATTGTGAATCTGGAGACAAAAACGGTCCCGCGAAAGCTAGGTCTTTTTCAATCGTAAGAGGCAGAAAATGCTTTCCTTGCTCGCTGCAGAGTTTCTGAACGGTACGAAGTTGAGAGTGATCGCTGTCCTGTGAACCAAAAATAATATAATCAGCGTGTTCTAGATTCTCACTCCAAGTATGCTCTTCAGCATCTAAGACGATGATCTTTGTTTCAGGATCTGATTTGGACGCATCTGCAATGATTTCCTGCAACCTGCGCTTATCCACTTTTTGTGAATGGGTTGGGAGGATGCTGAAGGCAGGCAGTCCAGATTGAATCAGCGAGAGAACGAGAGAGAGGAGTAGCGGACCTGAGCCCATCACAGTTACCTTTGCCTGACGAAACATCTGAAACCGGTATGCGCCAGAATCCCGCATCGTGCTGATAAATTCGATTTGTGACGCATATTTTGTAAGGATCTGTTCTGAAAGCTGGTGGGGTAGATCCTGGCTGAGATCATGAAGAAAGCCATTTTCGTATAAAACTTGCGCGATTTTAAACACTTGATCTTTGAATGAAGGTGGTAAACCATTTGTTATATCATCAAGGGTTTGACTGCCGTCTAACATCGGAATCAAGTTCTCCAGCCATTTTTCAATCGTACTTCCTTCCATTCGAATAGAAGTAACGTTGTTCCGGAGATAGACACCTTGGTTCGATTCTGGATAGATAAACGTATCTCTTTTCACTTTTAAACGCATCTCAGGTTGAATGTTTTGCATGATACAGTCCTCCTTACCAAAAGCTCATCATCTATGTTTATGGAGACTGCTTGTCCGATATGTCTTACTAAATCGGCTGAAAAACAACTAATGTGAAATTATTGGATTTAACGTGAAATTATAGCGATTAACGTGAATAAAAACGAAATAACGTGAAATTATTGAAATTAACGTGAATATAATTTTTGGTGTTCACTTTGTAAAAACAAAACACCAAAATGTCTTTTACAAAAATACACGCTTACTTCATCATGGCGTCCAGCACATAAAAAAAGAGGCGTGACCTCAAAAGTTCGCTACTTTTGAGCCCAGCCCCCAGTTTTTTCTTCAAAAAAATGCGTTATCTACCTCCGCAACGGCCTCCACAACCGCCACAGCGTCCGCCGCAACCGCCGCAACGACCAGCACATCCACCGCAACCGCCACAGCCTCCACAACGACCAGCACATCCGCCGCAACCGCCGCATCCACCGCAACCGCCACAACCTCCGCAGACACCTGCGCAGAAGTTAAAACAAATTCCGATTACACAGCCGGGGATAAATATACGCGGGTCTTGTGATTGCTGCTGATCTTGGGGATGGTGTGGTGTACCACCACTAACCTGAAAGTCACCCGGATTTAATCCATTCAGATCCCATTGACGTTTATTATCCAATTCAAGCACCTCCTTATTGATACGTCACTTCTAGAACGAGTTAAGAAGAATCCAACACGATTCGTGAATCTTACCTCGAATGCCTCATATTAAAATATGGATTCAGCCTGTCCACCGTTACAGGAATGGGTGTTGCAAAAATTATGGGGGCATTGATTTGTAAAACTTCTCAAACACTTTTTATATAAAACCTTTACACCAGCCAAACACTCTCTATAAACGCAGTTGCTACTCTATCAGTGATAAGTCAGTACATAACACGGAGGGGTTTGTAAATGAGTTCAAAACAAGTTAACCGTCGCGATTTTATTAAGATTGGGGGAGCGAGCACACTTGCTTTAACACTTGGCTCGCTTGGTGACACTTCTTCACTTTTTAACAACATTACGACTGTACATGCTGATGCTAGTGAAGAAAAAGTACTTCGTTTCCATCCAAACGGGAAGTTCAAAGTCGTTCAATTCAACGACACGCAAGATGATGAGCGCATTGACCGCCGTACCATTGAGTTAATGGAAAAAGTCTTAGATTCAGAGAAACCAGACTTTGTTGTGCTGAACGGAGACAACATTACGGGTGGTTGTGATACAGAGCTGGAAATGAAGCAGGCGTTGAATAATATTGCACAGCCGATGGAAAAGCGAGGCATTAAATGGGCCGTTACATTCGGGAACCATGACGAAGACTCTACCGCAAAGAGCGGAGTGGACGAGAGCAAGATGCTGGAGTTCTATCGTGCCTATAAGCATAATCTAAACGACAAAGGTGCAAAACATATTACCGGAACAGGGAACATGAATCTTCTTGTTTGGGATGCACAAGCAAAGAAAGCGGCATTCAACTTCTGGCTGCTCGACAGTGGACGTTATGCACCAAAAACGATCGCTGGACAAAATTTTGACGGCTACCCAACATGGGACTGGCTGCGTTTTGACCAAGTAAGCTGGTATAACGAAACGTCTATGAAGCTTGAGAACCGTTTTGGCTATAAAGTGCCTTCACTCATGTTCATTCACATTCCATTATGGGAACACCGTTACATGTGGTATGCGAGTGTTGACAGTCGGACAGAAGCCGATCACAAGCGTGCAGTGGATAAGCACCAAATTAAGGGAGAGAGAAATGAAGAAGAGTGTCCAGGTCCGATCAACTCAGGATTATTTTCCGCTATGCAGCATCGTGGCGATGTAAAAGGCGTATTCTGTGGACATGATCACATTAACACGTATGCGGGGAACTATTACGGCATCATGCTCGGCTACAGTGGCAGTACAGGGTTCGGGACGTATGGCCTTTCTGGGGCTGATAAGAACAGACTGCGTGGCGCTCGTGTTTTTAACCTCGATCTGAATCATGAAAACATACTAGCTGAAACGCACATGGTGTTTGCAAAAGATTACGGCATCGACCTTTCACCGAATGACCAGAGCATAGAACCAGCTCCATTGTCAGAAAAGAAGGAAACTGTAACACAATAATGGATAGGAGACCGAGTATAAGCCTTTGTGGTTTTGCTCGGCTTTACTAATTTTTAAATTTACATGCTCAACAAATGTTTCCTAAATAGTGTGAAGGAATTAACGCAGAGACAGTGAATATGGTTAGTGAGTTGTTTTTCGTTCTAAATATATGTTTTAGGAGGAAACAAAATGTCCAATAACGCTATGATGTCCAAGGTTGAAAATGATCGAGTTCTCGTTCTTGAAAGAGTATTTGACGCACCGCGTGACCAGGTTTTTAAGATGTTCAAAGAACCAGAATATCTCAAACAATGGTGGGGCCCGAGAGGCTGGGAGCTGCCAGTTTGCAACATGGAATTTAAGCCAGGTGGTGCTTATCATTATTGTATGAAGTGTGTTGATCAAAACCAAGGTGAATTTTATGGAATGGAATCTTGGGGGAAAGCCTTTTTCAAGGAAATTGTTGAACCAGAAAAAATGGTCTATGTCGATTATTTCTCAGATGAAGATGGCAACACGAATGACATCATGCCCGCTACAAGTGTAACGGCTGAATTTGTAGAAATGGATGGTAAGACAAAACTAGTAAATCGTTGTGAATATGCTTCTGCTGAAGACCTTAAAACGGTAATGGATATGGGCGCGATTCAAGGAATTACAGAGACATGGGATCGCCTGGAAGAATTGCTTAAAAAGCAAAGACAAAAGTAATCATAGATATTTAGATTAGGAGTACGCTACTTCATGAGCGTACTCTTTTTTGCAAGTCAAAGGATAGACATAAATAAAATCCATAAAAAAGCAATGCAATTCATATGAGAACTGCACTGCTTTTTTACTTGGTTCACCCTTCAGGATCAAAACTCTTCTTGTGCTCCAATTCTCCGCTCTCTGCCATCATCAAGTTGTTCATATACGCTGCCATCGCCAGTTCATATCTTACTTTTTTGCTTGCGTCTACAAAATGTGCTTCCTTTACTAGACCTGAAAGGGAATATCGGTGTCCTCTGTAATCCACATTCAATTCGGTAATTTGATTGAATTTAAAACCTTCAACGGGAGCACCGTGGAAATCTTTTAATAGGTATTCATCGTACTTCTCATTGCATGCTCTTGCTACTTCCTCCATCACCTTAAAAGCTTCGTCGGGGTTTTGTCTATAGTTGAGGATGAGGCTTTCGTTCACGCGGCGCATACCACGGTTCCCGTTCTGAAGTTCTGTAATATTGCTATAGGAGACCGTATAGACATACCCGTCATACTGGCGAATTTTCAGGTGACGCATACTAATTTCCTCAATCTTTCCTTGTCTATTGCCATTGATAATTACATAATCTCCAAGATGGATTTGGCGTTCAAAGAGGTAGGCAAGTCCCATAATATAATCTCGGATGATATGTTGAAAGATTATTGCCAAGGCACCGGCCACAACAACCGAGCCCGTAACAAGCCTTGTAAGATCGAAAAAGTGGCTAAGGACATAAATTAAGAAGAACACCAGTCCCAGACCTTTTAGGACTTGGTTGGAAAAATGCATCAGTGTTTCTTCCCGATTTTCATCCAAGAAACTTGTTTTCTCAAAGAAAAGTTGAATGGATTTACGAATAAAATAAGCGGTTATTACAATCAACAATGCCACCGTTAAAATTTTTACAGGTAACTGCTGAAATAACTCCAAGTTAAACATGCGATCAACTCCATTTTATATAGCCTATACGATAGCAACCGAAAAGCGTCCTTTTGCTGCCTTGTTATGTACAATTGCAAATCACGCTGCTGAATGGATTTTAAAAGATAAAGAGAAAAAGGTCAATGGGTCTTCCAATTAAGATTGCTATACTCATTGTTCCCATGTTCTTTTATCCTGAAGCTTATGTTTGCGAAAAACATGCTTAAATCATGCTGTTTGATCATAAAGGAAATAAATAAGCAGCCACCCAATGGGGCGGCTGCTTGTTTGCTAGTTTTGCCAATTACTAATGGTAGTTCCAGGACCTGATGAAGGAGTGGTGAAGGTATGGTTGGTTCCACTTTCCCAAACTACAATTCCTGCAGCATCTTTTTTGATAAATTTAAACTCAAGAGCTCTGCCAGAAGGAACACTTATGTCGTAGTACCATGTTGGGTATGCTGCGATGATTTGGTTATAGAAAGGTCCAATAGCTTTTGCAGTATTCCAATTTCCTAGTTCTTCCGTGTTTCCTACTACATAAACACTTTGACCTGGGTTGGTATAAGCGTTGTTAATTAAGAAGCGTACTGAACTTTGAGATCCTGATAAAAGATCAATCGGTCCGTATCCTGCACTAACCGTACCAGTAGAATTGGTAACTGTTACTTGATAGCTTCCTGCAGCTGCAGCAGGAACCGTTACTTTTATTTCATCGTTGCTCCAAGATTGTATCGTTGCGTTTGTTGAACCCATTTTAACCGTTCCTGTTGTTGATCCAAACGCATCTCCGCTAATCGTTAGCGTATTACCTGGTTTCGCTTGGGCTGGACCCACTTGACCGATAACCGGAGTTGAACTGCTTCCGTTATACGCATAAACGGCTGCTTCTCCTGGTGAAAGGTCAAACGCAGAAATCGTACCACCAGAAACCGTAACAGAACCACCTGATAAGAGATTTGTTAACTGGTCAGAATAGGTTCCAGCCGGTAGAGATGTAGCAGCACCTGAAACGTTATATGTTGTGGTCGTACTTTTGTTTACAGCGACCAAAACGATATCGTTGCCGAACTGTCTTTCATACACATAAACATCATTGTTGATCCAACGCTGTTTCGTTTTTCCAAATCCAAGTGCCTGGTTGGTTTTTCGAAGAGTTGAGAGTTTTTTAATGATTTGATAAGCTCTTGTCGTTTGGCTAAATGATGTCATCTTGCCTCGGTTGTTTGGATCCCCATTCCCGGTTAAGTACTGCTCCGTACCATAGTAGATGTTTGGAACACCGCGTGAAGTGAGCATAACCGTGAGGGCAAGATCCGTCTTTTTCGTATCCGCTCCATTCGTATGGAAACGGTCCATGTCATGATTATCAAGGAATGTTACTTGATCAATCGGCTGTTCGTACTTCGTTTCGGTCTCTGAAATCATACTGTCAAAACCATACCAACTGTCGGAATTGTTGCGAAGTACTTGACGCAATTCTTGGCCGTAACGGAAATCAAGGAGTGACATCCCGTATTTATTAGCAAAATCGTAATAGCTCTGATCGACTTCATTTTCACCTAAAAACCATTCGCCAAACGTAAAGACAGGTTGATGAGAGTTAATGGTTTCCATAAACGTTTTTTGCCAGCCGAACGGCATATGTTTTACAGCATCAACACGAATTCCGTCGATTCCCATGTTTAGCCATTGTTTGATCGCACTCTTGAAATACGTATCAACAGTTGGGTTTTGGTGGTTAAAATCAGCTAAGTCATAGAGATTTCGATAAATGCCATCTTCTATAGAGGAAAAGTTCGTCCCTTTATTGTGATGAAACAGTCCTTTCGTGTCATTCGTATAGCCACCGACAAGTGTTCCATTATCATAAAGTTTGCCGTTCTCCATATAACTCGGTGTATCTTCAGAAGCTGGTGATGTATGGTTTGGCGCAAAGTCGATAATCACTTTTATGCCTTTAGCGTGCGCTGTATTAATCAGGTTCTGAAAGTCTGTCATGCTTCCGAAATATGGATTTGTTTTCTTAAAATCTCTGCCCCAATACCCGTGATAAGCAGTCGTACCAGCCGCGTCATTTAAAACGGTGTACACATTCTCAACTGGCTGTGAGATCCAAAGCGCTGTCACACCCATATTTGTTAAATAACCATCATTGATTTTGTTGATGATTCCTTGCCAGTCACCGCCGCAATATTTACGCAGGTTTGAACAATCACTGCTAAACAGATTGCCGGTTGGATTGTTCGATGAATTTCCATCAGAGAAACGATCAGTCATGATTTGATAGATGACATCTTGACCATAGTTAATCTTATTAAAACTAGCAGCTTCAACAATTTGGTGGTTGTCCTGGAAAGGAAGGTTGGAGAACGTTAAAGACAAACTTAGTGCAGCCGAAACGAATAAGCTCTTTTTCATACGTATCATTCACTCCTTTTAAATATAAAAAACCCCGTTATTCGCAGTGAATAACGGGGTTGTCTGGAAAAGAACATTGCCCTCAAATTTTAATACCATATAGTGCGCGCTCTATTACATCTAATTATCCAAAAAATGTAAGCGTTGTCAATTTAAAAATAGGTTAACCAAACTCCAACCCTTAATGAATAAGGAATAGCGAAATGAAAATGATTCTATAGTATATTTTTGCTCATCATACAGGTCTTTAGACTTATGTCGGTCATACCCGTAAACTACTTAACTGAGAAAATGTATTACAAATAAGCGATTCGTATTGAGAAAATAGTAATAAACAGAGCACCAGAAAATAGGTCTCTGTTTTTTTTGTGTTAATTACATAAAAAAATCTCATTGACGTTCTCAGAGTTTTGATGATACGATACAAATCGTAATTATTACGATTTAAAATATAGAAAGGTGGTTCGATGTGAAGGAAAGATTTCAATTGTTATTGTCTCTCAAAGTGATTGAGTATGAGATCAATGAATTGTCCCAGTTTGCTGAAGAATGTGAAGAATGTTTTGACCTGCTAAAAGCAAAGCTTGATAGTCTTCATCACTTTATAACGGATGAAAATAACATCAGCATGTGGAGAGATTGGGGAGAGGATGAAGTTGTTTCTTCTTTTTCAGAAAAAGTTCGAGAGGCTGCTGTTCGTGCTTTATGTAATTTAGAAAAGTACCAAAGTGTGCGATCATGCAATCATCAACTCAATGCCAGTGAATACATACATACACTCTCGGAATCTGTAAAACAAGAAATGGAAGAGCTTCTAATAACTTGTGATTCAAAGGTTCTCTTTATTGGTTCTGGCGCATTTCCTGTTTCAGCACTGACGATTGCAAGCGAAAAAAATGCTGAAGTCTTTTGTGTGGACATTGATCAAGAAGCCGTAATAATGGGTGAGAAAGTGGCAGGAATCACAGGCCTTTCTAATCATGTTACATTTTCCAATCAACAATTAAAGAAAGTGCCTTTTGCTAAAGAGGCTACACATGTCGTAATCGCATCTCTAGTGAAAAATAAACAAGAGGTACTTTCTGAACTAAAGAGTGCATTGCAGCCGAATACAAGAGTCATTGTTCGTTACGGCAACGGGTTGAAGTCAATCTTTAATTATCCTTTAGAAACAGATCTATCCCAGGAGTGGATATTAAAGAAGGTCATGAAGGCAGATGGTATTTATGACACCATGGTTTTAGAAAAAGTTACTACATAAACAGAAACGAAAGAAAGTGAGGAAGTCGTGCATATTCAAGAAGTTATAACAAAAGATCTAGGCAACACGCTAATTGCAGGTGTTGGTCCTGCCGCTATTCAATTGGCCGTTCATCTTTCGAGAGAGTATAGCCAAAAAATAGGTTTGTATAACAGACCAGGCAATTATGCAGATCGACTAAAGAAGGAATTTGAACAAAATGACCTACACGTTTCACTGACTGTTCAAGGAGAAGAAACAGAATACACAGCGAAAATCAGCAGTTTCTATGATAACTACAATTCTCTAAAGGACGAGTGGGAGATCCTTATCCTTGCAACACCTTGTCATAGTTACTGTGATGTGATGGAAACACTTCATGTAGGTCGTTGGAAACGGTTAAAGACAATTATACTTATTTCTCCTAATATCGGTTCAAATGATTTAGTGAAACATTTTATTGATAGCAATAGGGTTGAAGTCATCAGCATGTCTACCTATTATGCTGCAACGAAACATCGTAGTTTGGATTCCGTAACAAGCGCCCATACGAAATCATTTAAAAAACGAATTTATATGGCTTCATCAAAAGTAAAAAGCTCAATACTGGAAGTTCTGGGACGTTCTTTGAATGAGTTGGGTATTGAAGCAGTGATGGTGGATAACGCTGTTGATGCAGAATGCAGAAATATAACGACATATGTTCATACTGCTCTCTTTATGAACGCTTATACATTGGATGAGATATTCGGGTTGTCTAACTCCGGGAAAAAGTTCATGTATAAACTATATCCGGAAGGTCCAATTACACAGGAGACGAATAGAAACCTGTTAGCTCTTTGGAAAGAGATATCAAAATTGATTGAACATCTCGAAGCAGAGCCTTTTAACTTATTACAGTTCTTAAATGATGATAACTATCCAGTGCCAGAGGAAAGTCTATCACGAGACGATATCGAAAATTTTGAGACTCATGAGACGATCAAACAAGAGTACTTGTTGTATGTTCGCTATTCAACACTTCTTATCGACCCTTTTTCAATACCAGATCATGACGGCAGATATTTTGAATTTTCAGCTGTACCGTTTAAGAAAGCAGAAAAAGTTGGAGAGAATAGATGGCATGTTCCAAGGATTCCTTTTGAAGATTATCAAAAATTACATGTGATCAACGGGTTAAGCCAAGCGTTTGGTGTAGATATGCCTAGGACGGAATCTATTATTGCTCAGTTTGAATCACAGTGTGAAATGATAGAATGCAAACTTGGGATCAAACAACCATTGCTTAAACCTTGGAAAGAATCATCAATACGTGATGTTGATGCCATTCTGAAAGCAAGAGGTCTTGTATGATGATGAATGGTGTATGGCTTGCTGTGCTGTCTTCGTTCATCTTTAGCATTATGAACGCACTCGTAAAAGCTGTAAGTTTAAATATTCCGTATTCAGAAACGGTGTTTTTTAGAAGTTTAATAGGGACAATCATTATTTTTATCATCATGAAACGTAAGAAGGTCGCTTTTTCCAACAAAGGTATTCCGATGCTTGCGGTTAGAGGGATATTTGGGGCGCTTTATCTGCTTGCTTATTTCTATACGATTGCAAAAATTCCATTAGCGGATGCTAGTATCCTTGCTCATCTATCACCATTTTTTGCTGTTCTTCTAGCGGGCATCTTTTTGAAGGAAAAAGTACCAATAACGCTTATCTATGTATTGCCTGCCGTACTGCTAGGTGCTTACATGCTCATTGATCCACAAGCGTTTTCTTCTTATTCGATGTATGCTTTTATTGGTGTTGTTGCTGCTTTTTTGCGGCGTGTGCTGCAACATCGATTCGTTATTTGAGCCAGAAACATCATGCATATGAGATTGTGTTCTATTTCTTGGCAACAGCAACAGTGGTGAGTATTCCCTTAATGTGGAATGATTTTGTTATTCCGTCACCTATCGAACTGTTTTATCTACTCTGTATCGGAGTCGTTTCTCTCATCGGACAGATTTTTTTAACAAGTGCTTTTACACATGAAAATGTGGTGGTTGTAGAAATCACACGTTACATTGGTATCGTTTTTAACGCTTTCTGGGGGTTCTTATTCTGGATGGAAATACCCGATACCAACACCGTTATGGGTGGTATTCTCATCATTGCTTCCTGCATCTTCTTATCAAGAAGAAAAGAATTGGAATCGAAAATAAAGAAGCTCAAAGTGAAAAGAGCTTAATTTTTTTAATCTACAAATCGTAATGAGTACGGTTTAAATTATATAAAGGATGGTATCAAGATGAATCATTATAAAAAAATTATAGCGTGTCTTTTATGTTTCATTCTTATCATGGCGGCAGGCTGTTCAACGACTCAAAAGAGTACGGGTAATGAGAAAGATAAGGAAAAGAACGTAACGATGATCTTTAGCTTTAAAGCAGCAAACTTAGATCCCCATACAGGCTTTATTCCAATTCGGGCTGGTATTACAGAAACGTTATTAAAATTAGACAATGAATCAAACATTGAAGGATGGCTAGCTGAGAAATGGGAGACGACTGATAACACGGAATGGACGTTTACCATTCGTGATGACGTTACTTTTCAGAATGGTAAAAAACTCGATGCTGAGTCAGTCAAACAATCTCTAGAGAGAAGTGTGGAAGTAAATGAATCTCTTGGTGAGTCTTTAAAAATTAAATCACTACAAGCAGATGGACAAACTTTAAAGATTCAAACGACTGAACCATACCCAGCACTGCCTTCTGAACTTGTAAATCCATATACATCCATTGTGGAGACAGAAGCAGAAAAGAAGACTGGAAAAGAAGCATTCAGAAATAATCCGATTGGGACGGGTCCTTTTAAAGTAAAGAATTTTAAAGCAAATCAACAAGTTGAAGTTGAAAAAATGAAGATTATTGGGCAGGGAAGCCTAAAGTGGATTCAGCTACCATTAAATTTAATGAAGATGCGAATGTAAGAGCTCTTGCATTACAGTCTAAAGAAGCAGATGTCGTTTACAACCTGCCTGCTGAAAGCTTGAAAGCCATCGAAAAAGATAAAGAACTATCGGTTGAATCCGTTCCTGGTCTTCGAGCACATTTTATTCTTTATAACAGCCAAAGCCAGAAAGTATCTGATGTGAAGGTGAGAGAGGCATTAGACCTCCTGCTGGACCGGAAAAGCGTGGCAAAAGAAATTATGCTAGGACACGGAGTTCCAGCCAATGGACCGTTTAATAGTAATCTGCCATTTGGTATTGATGATGAAGTAAAGAAATTGAATGTTGAGAAAGCAAAGAATCTATTAAACGAGGCTGGTTATACAGAAAATGCTGATGGCAAGATGGAAAAGGACGGTAAACCCTTAACGCTTGAACTGATCACGTATAAAGCACGTCCAGAGCTTCCGTTGATCGCTCAACTGCTACAATCTGATGCAGCTAAAGCCGGGGTAACCATTACTATAAAAAATGTTGAAAACGCAGATACTCATTTAACTGAAAATAAAGATTGGGATCTCGGAACATATAGCAATAATACGTCACCTAGAGGCGATGGAAGCTACTTTTTTAATACAGCGTTAACAGAGCACGGGGCGTTAAATGTCGGGAAAATCAATATTCCAGAACTGAATGAAGTGATCAAAGAATTAAATGCAACAAGTGATCTGGAAAAACGGACGGAGTTAACCAAGCAGGCTGCTAGAATTATTAATAAGGAAGTGGCCCACAGTTATGCCGTGTATCCAAACATTATCGTGGGCATGAATAAACGGGTTCTGAACTGGAAGCCGACTGCTGAGGAATACTATATTTTAACGCATACGTTGGATGTGAAGTAATTGCTGTCAATCATAAAAAGACGGTTGATTCAATTGACCATCGTTTTGTTTTTGCTATCCGTTTTTACCTTTACTTTAATGAAAATAGCACCGGGTGATCCGGTCTTAACGATATTAAATGCAGATGAGATGGTAGTCACAGAAGATGATCAAGCTAAGCTTCGTAAAGAGCTTGGCTTTGATCAGCCTCTTTATATGCAATATGGAAAATGGATGTTGAATCTGGCTCAGTTGGATCTAGGAAAGTCCTATATGACTGGAAAGCCTGTTTGGGATGAGCTAATGGAACGGTTGCCAATTACGATAGAACTTACATTATTTGCTCTCCTAATCATGGTATCGATCGCTGTGCCAATGGGCGTTCTATCTGCTACATATGTTGGAAAATGGCCTGATCAGATGAGCAGGATCCTTGCATTAATCGGTGCTTCGCTACCTAGTTTTTGGTTAGGGTTAATTCTCATTTATGTGTTTGCCTTCAAACTTCATTTGGTACCTTCCTCAGGCATAGGAAGTTTTTCGCAGATTATCCTGCCGGCATTTACACTAGGCTTCACGTTTGCCGTTGTTTACGCAAGACTTCTTCGTGCTGGACTTTTGCAGAGTATGTTGGAAGATTTTATCTTGGCTGCAAGAGCGAGAGGACTAAAAGAACATCGCATTCTTTGGTTTCATGCGTTTCGTGCAGCCATTCTTCCCGTTATAACCGTATTTGGTTTGAGCATGGGGAGTTTTTTAGGAGGCGCGGTTGTTGTTGAGATCTTATTCTCTTGGCCGGGACTTGGAAGTTTAGCAGTAGATGCCATCTTTAGCCGGGATTACCCTGTCATTCAAGGATACGTTTTATTAACTGGCCTTTTTGTAGTCCTTGTAAACTTGTTGGTTGATTTGTCCTATTATGTAATCGATCCAAGGATTCAAAGAAAAGAGGACCTATTATGAAAGTAATTCCTCAAATGTCTACTATTTTTTTAAAAAGACAGCTGAAAAAGAAAACGTGATGATCGTAAGTGGTCTTTCCTTTTTAATCTCAATTCTTTTCATAACCTTGATCGGACCATTTATTGTTCCAAACGATCCATTTACAGCAAATATGTCTGTTCGTCTATCTTCACCAAGTCTAACCTATCCTTTAGGCACTGACCATATGGGAAGATGTATACTTTCACGCCTTATTGTCGGTTCTCAATCGACTCTTGGGATTACAGGCCTCGTCGTTATAACAGTTATTATGATTGGAATTCCCATTGGTCTTGTCACAGGGTATAGAGGAGGCAGAATCGACTCCGCGTTCATGCGTCTTGCTGATGGACTGCTCGCATTACCAGAGTTCATTCTTGCCATTGCGATCGCAGGATTTTTAGGTCCAAGTCTTACAAACCTGATGATGTCTATTGTTTTTGTAAAGTGGATCGGATACACAAGAGTGGTGAGAGGAATTGCCATATCAGAACGTTCAAAAGAATACGTATTGGCAGCAAAAGTTGGTGGAAGTTCAGATTGGAAAATTATAAGACGACACTTGCTTCCTCAAATTATCTCACCGGTACTTGTGCTTGCGACATTGGATATCGGAAAAGTCATTTTAATCATATCCTCATTATCATATCTAGGGCTTGGCGCGCAGCCACCTGCTGCAGAATGGGGTGCGATGTTAAATGATGGTAGACCTTATTTTCAAACAGCACCGGAACTCATGATCTATCCAGGACTAGCCATCTTTTTTGTCGTCTTTTCTTTTAACTTAATTGGTGAAGGACTAAGAGACAAATTTGATGTTAAACGATTATAAAGTGGAGGTCATCAAACAATGACACCTGTACTTGAAATAAAGGATTTAACGATTTCCCTGCGCGATAAGAAGAGAACGCTAATCAAGAATATGAATCTATGTGTTGAAAATGGTCAGATGCTCGGAATGGTAGGAGAAAGTGGAAGTGGTAAGAGTTTAACAGCGACAGCTATTTTGGGCTTGTTGCCACCATCTTTAGAGATTATGAGTGGAACGATTCAGCTTGATGGCTATACGATCACGTCTCTTACAGAAAAAGAGTGCAGACAGATACGAGGTAAGGAGATTGCCTACTTGCCTCAAAACTATCAGAGTTATTTTACCCCTTTTATAAAAATAGGCAAACAATTGGTAGAGATCATTAGAACGCATACTACAAAAAAGAAAGCGGAAGCAAAGGAGATGGCGCTCTACTGGTTAAATAAAGTAAACCTGCCTGCAGCAAGAGTCTTCAACAGTTATCCGTATCAATTAAGTGGCGGGCAGTTACAAAGAGCATCCCTTGCTGCGGCCATCATGTTTCGTCCCAAACTGATTATTGCTGATGAGCCTACGACTGCATTGGATGTAGTAAATGGAGAGATAATTTTAAATCTATTAAAAGAAGTGCAGCAAGAAATGAATTGTGCTGTTCTACTAATCTCTCATGATCTAAAGAATATTGTGAACAAAGTCGATAAACTAGCTGTCATGTATGGTGGACAAATAGCTGAAATAGGAAAGACAAGAACTATCCGCAACAATCCTGTTCATCCCTACACGCATTTATTATTTCAGTCCAGCCTTAAGCTCAGTAAAACCGTCCCAACTGAGCTTCCTACCATAAATGGTGAACCTGGACTCATTTCTCAAAGTGGATGTCCATTTTTATTAAGATGTCCTTATGCCATTGTGGAATGCAGCAATCAGCCTCAGATGAAAACGATAAGGGAAAACCACTTAGCTGCATGTCATAGAGTGTCTGGAGGAATGAAGAAAGATGTTAGCTGTTAATTCAATTACCAAAACCTATGCATCCAAGCCTGTTTTAACCGATGTTACATTAAGAGTTAACCAAGGAGAGAGCCTAGGGGTTATCGGAGAAAGCGGCA
This sequence comes from Fictibacillus sp. EA-CB0309, assembly GCF_055814265.1. Classification (NCBI taxonomy): domain Bacteria; kingdom Bacillati; phylum Bacillota; class Bacilli; order Caryophanales; family Fictibacillaceae; genus Fictibacillus; species Fictibacillus sp. EA-CB0309. The sequence goes on along the minus strand of NZ_CP169271.1, from coordinate 2,948,485 downwards.
GTGGGAAAAGTACATTGGCAAAGACTGTTTTGGGCCTTACTTCCATTGATAAAGGAGAAGTCATTTTCCAGGGAGTCCGTCTTCAAGATCTGAAAGGCAAATCATTAAAAAACTTCAGGCGACACGTCCAAATTGTGTTTCAAGACCCTTCTAGTTCTCTAAACCCTAAACTCCCCGTCTGGAAATCAGTAATCGAACCATTAGAGAACTACCCTGATGTGGTACCCACATTCTTAAAAGAAGTAAGGCATGATAAAAAACAAATGGCAGGTGTATTGTTTAATCAAGTCGGGTTGTCATCATCATTGATAGACAAGTATCCGCACCAGTTAAGCGGGGGACAGAAACAAAGAATAGCTATAGCAAGAGCGATCAGTCTTCAGCCTGCTCTCCTAATATGTGATGAACCAACATCAAGTCTAGATGTGTCTGTACAGGCTCAAATTTTAAACTTGTTAAAGCAACTCAAACAAGAGTTCGGTATGTCCTTTCTTTTCATATCACATGATTTAGCGGCCGTGCAATTTATGTGTGAACAGATTGTTGTATTAAAAGATGGAGAGTTGTTAGATTTATTTCGGACCGAGGAAATATTCTCTAGAAAGCGTCATGATTATACGAAGAAATTGATAGACATGGCTTTATAAAACATGTGAAGTCAATAAATCATAAATCAGCACACTTTAAAAGGGTGCTGGTTTTTCTTATGCTGTTTTTTTATTTAAATAAGCTCCTCAATTAATGTGTGTTGGAACAAATATTTATGGTAAATTTAAACAAGGAAATAAAATACAATAATAGAGGAAATAAAAAATGATCTTAAACACTTACATAGCAGGAGATGGAGTACCCATTGTTTTCATTCATTCTGGTGGCATGACGGGGTTAGCAGAGTATGAAGAGCAGACGAGTTACTTTTCGTCAAATCACTTTAAAGTGATTAGACCTGATTTAAGAGGTCATGGAAAATCAGAGGGAGATATTAAAAACTATTTTATGCATTGTCCACAAGATATTAAGGATACTTTGGATTCTTTAGACATAAAAGAGTGTCATATCGCAGGAGTATCTATAGGTGGAATTGCAGGATTGATGTTTGCTAAGGAATATCCATATAGAGTTAAGTCTTTAACTTTTTCAGGGATTTTTCCAACGAAGCCAGAAAACTGGGATGAACTTTCGAAGATTGAAGCTGAGCATCATCATACACTTTTTGAAAACCCAGAAATAGTTGAAGCGCTTAATAACATGCACGGAAACAATGATTGGAAAGCATTACTTAAATCATTTAATGCAGAAGACTTCTATCCTTTCAACGAAACAGGAGATATATCTAATTTAAACGTTCCAATTTTATGTATTGTTGGCGGGACAGAGGACCTTGAAGTTTCTGCCGCTATTACTTATAAACAAATGAATCCCGATATTCAAATTTCTGTGATTCCGTTTGCCGGTCATTTAGTGCATAGAGATCAACCAGATTTATACACGAGAGTATTAGAAACCTTTATTAAGAGTCAAAAGCAAAACTAATTTTATTGTTCCTTATCATTATTATCCATATAAAATAGTTAAAGGGGAAGCGTTATGACCAAAACCAAAAAACTTTTAAGCGGTATCTTGTCTACAGCTTTTGCGTTAAGTGCTTGCAGTCCCAGGGAAGAAATTGTGGTACAAGAGGAACCGACTTTTTCAGAAGATGAGATAAACGAGTATGTGTATACGGAGGAAGAAGTAGAGGTTGAAAATGAAGTTGAGTTGGATCATTTACAATCTCACTATCCAGACATGGATCTTGAAGGAATTGAGGTTTATATGGAGGAGAACAACCTTGAATACCAGGAAGAAGAGTTAATTGCTTTCTTAGATGACCTTTATGAAAATGGTGAACCCACTTTAACTTCTAACTATTATGCCAACGAAAACTCGTTTCCTTGGTGGATTTTCCTTATTGCCAATCCATTAAAAACAAAGCCAACAGGTAAAGTAACGTTTAAGAAACCCGCTGCGCCAACGCCATCCACAGTAAAGCCGACACCCAAGCCGAGTTCCACTGTTACGACACCTCCTTCATCAAGTGGAACAAAATCTGGTTCGGGTTTTGGCACTGGTAGCAATTCATCAGGTTCATAACATACGAGTAGCTCTTTGCTAAAAATGGATTTGAGTTAATATGATTTTGTGATCCATTGCATTTCTTCAAGAAGGAGAAGTGCTTTTTTATTGAACGCACATGTAAATAACCCGAATAAGTGTCATTATTCGGGTTACAGTAAGTGATTTGCCGTTGTTTTATTACTAAAGTACTTCTTATTCGTCAGGTTTATACTCCAAAAGATCTCCCGGTTGACAATCTAAAGCCTTACAAATGGCCTCTAATGTGGTAAGTCGAATGGCTTTTGCTTTTCCGTTTTTCAATATAGAAAGGTTAGCCATTGTTATTCCGACCCTTTCTGAGAGTTCTGTTACACTCATTTTTCTTTTAGCCAACATCACATCTATGTTAATAATAATAGCCATATCCGCCACCTCAGACCGTTAGATCATTTTCAGATTTTAAATCAATGGCTTCTTTTAGTAGTCTTTGGAGAACGGCAGCGAATACTGCAATAACGATGGAAGCCCCAATAAAGGCCATGCCCACTAATACGAGACCTGGTGCATCATCCCACTGCGCTATGATAAAAACCAACGGTAAGGCAACCACATATAAGCCGCTGATTGTGAGCGCACATTTTTTTATTTTCATTAAAGATCTAACTGATAAGTCAGAGAACGCTTTATTCTTGTCAATAAACTGCAAAAGTTTATAAGCCTGATAGAGAGCGAAGTAAAAGGAATGACCGAAGCATAGACAATAATTAAAATCCCAAAGACTACATATGCCAGTTCTGATCCCTTTAATGCTTCTTCGGTAGCTTTTTTAACTATTTGGGGTAACAAAAATAAACACAAAGCTAGAACGGGGCCCCGACAAGAAAAAGAGAGATCTTTAAGAAGAGCGTTGAACCATTTTTCATAATAAGCACCTCACTACATTCAGTTTTATTTGATTATAAATAAAAATTTATTGAATTACAATAAATAATTATTAAAAATAGATATTTTTAGTGTTATATAGTTGTGGGTTCTTTTTATAAAAAAATAGCGTATTCTTTTGGATAGGGCATTTCTTCAAGAAGGAGAAGTGCTTTTTTATTGAACTTAACATGCAGTGTTGGTTTCACGGTGATCGATCATTTTGGAGGTTTCGTACAAGATTAAAGGTGTTCGTATTTATATCAATCAACTTAAGACGAGTGATATCAAATCCGTTTTAGAACTTGAAATGAAGAACAAAGCGTTCTTTAGTCAATTTGCTCCAAATCGAGATCCTGATTTTTATACAGAAGAAGGTCAAATAAACAGGATGAAAAAGATGGAGGAAAATAGAGAAAAAGATTTAGGCTACTCTTTTGGTATTTTTCTACAAGAAACGCATGAACTCATTGGACAAGTTGTTTTTTTTAAGGTAGAACGAGGTCCTGCTCAAAAGGCGATGATTGGGTATTCTTTAGATCGAGAGTATAACGGTAAAGGCTATATGACAGAAGCTCTTAAATTGATGGTGAACTATGGATTCAATGAATTAAAACTTCATAGAATTGAAGCGGAAGTCATGCCGCATAACATAGGATCCATTAAAATATTGGAAAAGACAGGTTTTCATAAAGAGGGAATAGCCAGGCAAAACGTGATGATAAACGGAAAGTGGGAAGATCATCAAGTACTCGCCATCATTAATCATAACTATTGAAAAAGTAATGCCGAGTTATTGAGTCAGATGATAAGGGGATGTAGAGATGTTTGTAAAAAAGAAATCCCATATGGGTGAGAAGAACGGTGTTACCTATTTAAATGGAAAGATCATGTTTCAAGGAGTTGCGTTAAATGTTTATAGTTATTTAGTAGATGGCGTACTAATTGATACGGGAGCACAATCTCTACATAAATATTTTGAACCCTTTATTGATGGAGCGGATTTCGAACAAGTTATGATTACTCACTTCCACGAAGATCATACAGGCTGTGCCGCTTATATTGAAAAAACGAAGAAAGTACCGATTTTCTTAGATGAAAAGACGATCGACTATTGCTCACAGCGAGCAGATTATCCATTGTACAGGAAGTTTTTTGGGGAAAAAGAAAGCCGTTTCATGCGGAAGTCATGCCATCAACGTTTCAATCTAGAAATGCAACTTGGGAAGTGATACCAACTCCTGGACATGCTTTAGATCACAATGCTTTCTTGAATAAACAAACAGGTCAACTGTTCACTGGTGATTTGTTTGTCAGTGAGAGAACGAAAGTGGTTTTAGAAGAGGAAAGCATACCTACTATTATTCGATCACTAGAACGTGTATTAACATACGATTTTGATGATGTTTTTTGCAGTCATGCGGGCTTATTAAAAGATGGACGGGCAGCTCTAGAACGAAAGCGGGACTATTTACTAAGTCTTCAACATGAAGTGTTAACTTTACAAAAACAAGGTGATACACCAGAAGCGATCCGTCAGAAGCTATTTCCAAAGAAATTCCCGATCATTAAATTTTCAAGTGGGGAATGGGATTCTCTGCACATTGTCACTTCCATCATGAATGAGGAGAGGCAAACATGAAGCTTTTTAATGAATGGCTGTTTTCGCAAACTTTGTTGCTATTGGAAGTGGTTGATTTCCGTTCCAGCTGCTCGCTTTCCGCGGGGCAGGCGGTGAGCCACATTCGTAACGTTTCACTTTTAAGTGTCTCACCTGCCCACCTGTCCTAGCCAAGAGTCTCGCACCTTACACTCCAATCAACTTTTCAGTGAAGCCTCTTTATGAAAACTTTTTTAACGATAAGACACTAGCAGTTGCTAAATTCGAGACGATAAAAAAATCCGCCACTGATTTCCTAACTTTATAACAGAAAACGAGGTAGCTAACATGTTTGTAGAACAAAATGTCAAAACGATTATTCGCACCGCTCGCATTGAAGACGCTGAAGCTGTTCTTGAGATTCAGCGTCGTGTTATTCAAGAGAATGACTATTTTATTGCCGTATCTGAAGAATTCAATAAGACAACAGAAGAGCACCAGAAATGGATTAAACAAATACTTGAACATGACCGAGAAACCATGCTTGTCGCAGAATTGGACGATAAAGTAGTTGGCTGGATTGTGTTTAAATCACAAGAAAGAAAGAGGATGCATCACACTGGATCGTTCGCCATCATGCTGCAGAAAGACTGCAGAAATAAGGGAATAGGGAAGTTGTTGATTCATGAGTTGTTGTCTTGGGCTGAGCGGCATCCAGTGATAGAAAAAGTTACGTTAGGAACGTTCTCGACGAACTCAAGAGCAATAGAGCTGTATAAAAAGTTAGGTTTTGTTGAGGAAGGCCGCAAAGTGAAAGAGTTTAAGTTCGGTGAAGGTGAATACGTCGATGATGTTTTGATGTATAAATGGGTGAAATAACGAATGAAGCTGACACGAAGGGCTCGTAAAGTACCCTTTTGATGCCAGCTTTATGTTTTTTGATGTGTTTTTAGAAGCTAAAATGAACGTCTAAAGTGCTAATATCATGGTTGTGAGCGAAACTACAGCGTTCTTGAGCGAAACAAGGGTGATCTTGAGCGAAACCAGGACTACTTGGAGTGAAACAGTAGGCTCTTTGAGCGAACGTGTAATAAATATAAGATCACGTACCGTAAAGACGAGCTTTTTACCCTATGGTTCAACTTGTTAATCAAGCCTCTTCCTTCTGTCTAACATTCTTCTTAATCAACGTCGTTAAGATAAATGCAACCCCTGCAATTATTGAAGCATACACCATCAATTCGGTCGTTGTTAAAGAGAAAATCTTCGCCAGTTCAACAGAGTATGCAAAGATCGTTGACGTGAACAGCTTCGATAGTGCCGCAATAATAAAGAACCGTCGAAATGTAACTCCGCCAAGTCCTGCTCCAATACAAATGATTTCGTCCGGTAAAATTGGAATGATAAACATAATCGCTAAAAAGAGGACTTCGTTTCTCTGTACATAACTTTGGTACTTTGTGAGGTGTTCTTCTTTTACAAATCTTGAAACAATGCGCTGTCCGCCAAACCTTGCGATGAAATACATCACGATAATTCCAGCTAGTGTTCCGAGAAATCCTAAGGAAATCGCTGTGAACGGTCCAAAAACAGCACTAGCCGCAGCAACCGTTACGACTTCAGGTAGAGGCAGGATAATTGGCTGTGCTAAACAGATGGCTAAGTAGATGAGTTTGGCAGCGGACTCATGTAACTTTAATAAGTTTTCAAATCCGTACATGTCTGTTAGCACTAACAGCTTTGTTACGTAAAAGATAGCAAACACGAACATGCTGACGGCAAAGAAATAGAGCGCGATCAGGCGAGTGATTTTTAAGGATTGCAGGTTGCGTTTACATAAAAAGAGTAAGTCAAGAGTTACGATACCGATTGCAAGCCCGATGCCAATCAATTTGAAGATTGGCTGAATGGTCGGCAGCAGCATGATCAGTGTTACGAGGGTTAATGACGTTAGTGTGATGTGTAGCAAAAGTTCGAGTGTGAGTTGTTTTCTGGTAAAAGTGTCTGTCATAAACTTATCTCCGTTCGTAATGTCTTTATAGTATTAGTTTAGACATAAAATGAAGAGGCAGACAGTTACTCCAGATGTAATTTGAATAAGACCAGAGGCGTATATGGAAGCCAGTGAATGAGTGTCATCCACTGGCTTTTTCTATTGTCAAAGAATTAAAAGGATTGTAAATTTTACATAAAGTTTACTAAATAGGCTTCACCCCTTCATCACATTATAGTAAAATAAAGTTTCCCGATTCTTGAAGAGCAGGTGAATTATGTATAAGCTGGAAGATAAGTATTATGACAACGAGAGAGGTTATATTTACATACCGATTCGCTGGAGAGAAGAGTTTGCAATTAGCAACGAATCGATCGTAGGCATTGATTGTGAAGATGATGTTATTATCATTGATAAAGACATGACGAGGGAATTTACTCAGAAAATCAGCAAAAGAGGTGCATTAACGATCCCTCTGGAACTGAGACAAAAGTTGAAACATAAAATTTATAACATATACATAGTACATGCTGAAGAAAAAGTGATTTTGACGGTTCAATAATAAAAATAGGCTGTTTTCGTAACCCTAGATGCTCTTGGAAGTAGTAGAAGAGCCATTTTATAATGTCAAAAAACCGTATTTCATTTGGAGGAATAAATGTTGCTAGATGAAAGAATTCAAACATTAAAGGATCAATTGCTCAAAGCATGGTCCATCGAGACAAGCTCCAAATGGACGAAAGAGAATCCGGCAAAAGGACAATGCGGGGTAACAGCGCTTGTGGTTCAAGATTTTCTAAAAGGAGATATTGTGAAAACACCGCTATCGGAAGGGTGGCATTTCTACAATGTTATCGAAGGAAGTAGCTATGATTTTACAGATTCACAGTTTGAATCTCCCATTCACTATGAAAATCTTCCCTCCAACAGGGAAGAAGCCTTCAGTGATACGAATACCATACAATACAATCATTTAACACAAAGCCTTATAGCATTGATAAAAAAGGATGGCAGCCCAATTTAAGGGTAGTGCCTCTTTTTTATGGAATGATTTATCTATAAGGAAAGTATTGTAAATGTAGGGGTGAAATGAAGGGTGGTTTGAATAGATGGAGGATCTTAGAAAACTGGAACTGACTTATTTTTGGGCTTCACCACTGGGGCAATAATTGGATTCATTCTTGCTAAAGTTTATCAAACATGGGCTATCCTTTACGAAATCAGGGGACGTGAACTTGATTCTATAACGAACTGGAAACATACACCTTTATGGCAGACGGTTAATGAAAATCCAGGCATAACCACTCTGATTGTTACGTTGCTTTTTAGTGCTATGGGTTTATGCTTTGCACATCAACTCACCAAAATCGATGAACCTTACTATTCAGAAAACAATGCAGAAATGTTGGAAGCCAGTGAATGATGATCATTCATTGGCTTTTTTAAATTTAGTATTCAACATCAAATATGGAGGCTGGACCGTTAATTAGAAGATTTGTAATTTGCTCCGCCATGTACTCTGAAGCATACATCATATCGTTCTGCAGCCACCAAATGATAACGCCAAGTATGGCTGAAGATAAGTAACTGATAAGAATTCCTTTAGGTACTTCCTTTTTTTGAGAAAGGTTCAGATTTTCATACTCTGCTGTAAATTTGTTAAAGAAAAATTGTGTCAATTGTTGAGTGAAGTTCGGTGTGTCATGACTCGAAAGCATTGTTTTAAAAAATGTTTGTTCTGAACGTATCGCATCAAACACATGAATAAGCATCTGTTTCAGTTCTTCAAGATTCAGTTTGTTATCACGAAAATGAAAAGATGGCTGAATAAGTTCTGAGAGCTTCGCAAGAGTTTGATCTGTCAATTGGTCTAATAAATCGTATTTGTCTTTGTAATGCAGATAAAAGGTACCTCTGCCAATCGTTGCTGTATCTGCGATATCTTGAACAGTTATCGATGTAAATCCTTTTTGACTGATTAGTTCTAGGAAAGCATCCCTAATTAACTTTTTTGTTCTTATAATACGAAGATCATGTTTTTCGGACATGCTCAAATCCCTCCTCATCTAGAATGTATCATACTATCAGACAGTATGTTCAATAAAATTTATTGAACAAATATCGTCATTTTGTACAAGATCATAAGAAAATTTTACAAACAAAGTTCATCTGTATGCTATCATACACTTTCTCTTTTTTGGACATTGAGTAAAGCTTCACTATCTCCTATTATTTCCTTAAACAACCTGTTTGATAATGAACAGTTTGTTCAGTTTTAATAAATGGAGGAATAATAGATGAGTAAAGGATTCAGCTTTTTAGCGAAAAAAATTACGCAAAGCCCCAAAAAAATCATTGTCCTTTTATTACTTTTCACTTTGGTAATTGGGTTTGGTGTGACGAAAGTTCAAGTTGATCTTGGGCAGGGGACGATGATCTCTCATAAGGATCCAATCTATAAAGCTACAGAAGAATATCATGATGAATTTGGTAGCGATACCCTGTTCATCCTGCTTTCAGGTAAGCAAGGTGATTTATTATCAACAGATAATCTCTCAGCAATTAACAAGCTTCAGAGTGAATTAGTGAAGAAGAAGGAAATTCAATCTGCATTCAGCTATTACAACATGATTGAAAACGGGACAGATCAAGCAACAAAAATACAGATGAAGATGAAGAAACAGTTGCAAGAAACGGTTGAAAAAGCCGTTCAGGAGGCTGCTGCAAGAGGTGCAACTCCTGCTCAGCAACAAGATGCAGCTCAGAAAGCTCAAATTGCATTTATGAAGAAGGTAAACGAACAGTCAGGAGCAAATCTTCCCTCCTTACAAGCAGCTGGAGCACCATCTCTTCAAAATGAGAAGTTTGTAAAAGGGCTAGTACTAGACAAAGACGGAAATGTGAACGAAATGTTCAAAACGTTTATGCCCCAAAACGGGAAGCACGCCTTAATTATCATGAAAGTAAAAGGGGGATTCCCTATAACGAACTTTCTGATTTAACAGAAGAAGTAAGTAACATGACAAAAGAAGCAGGGTTCTCGAATCTCGATACTAAGATATCTGGAACACCAAAGATTTATGGCGCAATCTACAATAGCATGATGAAGGATATGTCAATCATGCTTGGCCTTTCACTAGTGTTGATGGCAGCCATACTCTTTATGGTTTTTCCTGTTAAATGGAGACTCTTAGCACTTCCGGTTGTGCTTTTGTCTTTATTCTGGACGATTGGAATCATGGGCTATATCGGAGTTCCTATGAGTATGGTAACAATGGCGATTATGCCGATTTTGATTGGTCTTGGGACGGATTTTGCCATCCAATTTCACAACCGTTATGACGAGGAATTACAAGCTGGTAAGCCTGTAAAAGAAGCTATTCTGCAATCCATTAAGAAAATGGGGCCGGCTGTCGGAATCGCTGTGTTTGCGATGACGCTTGGTTTCATAACATTACTCACTTCAAAAGTCCCAATGATTCAGCATTTCGGAATCATGCTTTCTGTAGGTGTTATCGTTTCCTACACCGTTAGCTTGTTGTTGATGCATGCCGTATTTATGTTGCGTGATCGTAAAGTTACACCAGAAACCGTTTCCACCCCAAGTAAAATGGAAGGTTTCATGGAAAAAATAGCTACATTAACTGTGAAGAAACCTATACTTCTTTTAGCAATAGGTGTGCTGCTTTCAGCTGGTGGATTTTATATAGACCACTCGCTTAAGATCGAAACGAATATTGAGAAATTGATGCCGCAAGAAGCGCCAGAGTTAAAAGAGTTAAATGAACTACGTAAGATTATTGGTTCAACTAACGAGATTTCTTTTATTCTTAAATCGGATGATGTAACCGATCCGAAAGTGGTTAAATGGATCGCAGATTATGAGGAACAACAGCGGAAAGCTCATCCTGAAATTGAGACAGCAACAAGTATCGCATCCATTATGAAACAAGCAAACAAGGGGAAGTTCCAGAAACAAAAGCTGAGATTGAGAGCATCTTGGCTCAAGTTCCAGATGAATTAAAAAGCAATATTTTATCAAAAGACAAAGAATCTGCAGCTGTTTCTTTTACGATTGGAAATATCGGCATGAAGGAGCAAGCGGATCTGCTGAATCAGATCGAGAAAGATATCAATCCTCCATCTGGAGTGGAAATGAAGCCAGCAGGATCAAATGTCATTAACATCAAATCAGTGGGATCAATGACTGAAAACCGTCACTTATCTGCAGGTATTGGAGTTATTGCGATTATCGCCGGGCTAATGCTAGCTTACCGAAGATGGAAAATGGCGATGTATCCAGTTCTACCAATTGTGCTTGTTGTAGGCTGGTCCTCTCTTATGATGTTTCTGTTAGATATTGAGATCAACCCATTAACGGCTGTACTCGGCTCACTCGTTCTTGGTATCGGAAGTGAGTTTACCATTCTTATCATGGAACGCTATCAGGAAGAGCTCGAAAACGGTCTATCCCGTGACGAAGCGCTAATCAAATCGATTTCTAAAATAGGAAGAGCGATTACGGCATCGGGCTTAACGGTTATGGCAGGGTTTAGTACACTTATCTTTTCTGAATTTGTGATGCTGCGATCGTTCGGAATCACGACCGTATTTGATACATTCTTATGTTTAGTCAGCTCATTGTTCATACTTCCGGCAATTATTGTTTTGACTGATAAACGAAAGAGCGTGTCTAAATTAACAAAATAAATAAAGGGAGCGGGTGAAGAAACGAATCTTCACTCGCTTCATTTATAAATAAACGAAATATTTTGATAATTATTAACGAAATATGTAGATGCGTGTTTTATTAAATGGTAAAATATTACTATGTAGTACGAATCTTAGGGAAATTTGTACTATGTAGGGTTTAGGTTATTGGGGAATTAAAACATTTTAGGAGGTATTAAATGAAGTACAAAATCGTGCACGATAAAGTTGAGGAATATTTTATCAAACGTGACACCATGGCCATTTATCCGTTTATTAATCAGTGGGGAGCCGTATGTGCAGAAATTTATGAAAGAGATGCGATCATCCTCGTTGAAAAAAGCCTTTCCGAATCATTAAAGATTCGTGTCCGTATTACGGCAGTACGTATGATGGGAAGAAAGAGGCCGCACGCATTAATATGGGGAGAATGTGTTTTGCTCCTATCATGATTGACACCAAGTTAGATATTTTCTTCTTTCCCACGCAATCACCACGAAAAGATTCCTGCATCTGGCTATCACAGCCCCACATCGAGGACATAGAAACCATAGACCGCAAGAATGTTAGAGTGATTTTTTCTAACGGTATGGATTTACCCATCGAAAGTACCCGCGCAGCCTTAAAAGGCAAACTCCATCGAGCCGCTCATTACCGAAGTGTTTTAATGAATCGAACAGCAGAAAAGGAACGAGAACGCGTAAGAAATCGTGATCTTATTCTTACATAGTTTGATAATTAAATGTGAAGCGCCTGATGCCGAGTGGATTAGGCGTTTTTGTTATGTGTGTGGGAAGTGGATTAAGGTGGATTAAGTCTAAATGGAGGGTAATTAAGTCTAAACGCGCTCCAATTAAGTCTAAAGTGACCGCAATTAAGTCTAAATTAAAAAATAAAGGCCATTCTGCAAATTTCGACACACACGCAATCATCAAATAATTTTCTAGCAGGGAAATCGACAATAACATGGAAATAACTGTATAGATAAAAATGGGGGTTATACGATGAATGTTGAAACAATTACGATTAACAAAAGAAGCTGGGAAGAGGTAGCGGAGCGATTTTTCGGAAGAACCGCTTTACCAGAGTTTGGACCATTTGCACCGCTTGAAGACGAATTGAACTTGCTGGGTGATCTTACTGGATTGAACGTCTTAGATATTGGATGTGGCAGCGGGCATTCTCTTAAATTCATGGATGAAAAAGGAGCGGCAGAGCTTTGGGGATTAGATCTGACCCAACAACAAATCAAGGCAGCTCAACATGTACTAGGAACTGCCACTGCACCTGTAAAATTGTTTGAAGCACCTATGGAGAGCAACCCTGGCATCCCGAAGAATCACTTCGATCTTGTGTATTCCATTTATGCATTAGGGTGGACCACAGACTTGAATCAAACCTTGTCCAACATACATACATATCTTAAACCGGGCGGGACCTTCGTTTTTAGTTGGGAACACCCGTTGTACAGCCGTATCAATCATGTGAAAGGAAACCTTCTTTTTGAAAAGTCCTACCATGAAGAAGGGCCTTATGATCATGAAGCTTGGGATTGCACTGCCATCATGCAGCAGTTTAAAGTTAGCACGTATATTAACGCATTGATTACGAACGGTTTTACCATTGAAAAAGTGGTTGAAGATGTTGTATTGCCAAAACTTAATCGTGAAAAATTTACGAACTCTTGGTATTCCTGCGAAAAAGCGGAAGCCGTTCCAACAACTTTAATCATTAAGAGCAAAAAACGATAAGAGACATACCACAGAGGGGATGAATATGATGGATGTCATTAAACAAAACAGCCAGGCGTGGGATAAGAAAGTGGAAAACGGAGCTGTTTATACGAAGTGTGTGAGTGAAGAAGTTATTCAAAAAAGTAAATCAGGTGATTGGCAGATTACCGTGACAACTGAAAAACGCGTACCGAGAAATTGGTTTCCTAACGTATTAGAGGGTGTGAAAATTCTTTGCTTAGCTTCTGGAGGTGGTCAGCAAGCACCGGTTCTTGCTGCAGCTGGAGCAGATGTAACCGTAATGGATTTATCAATTAAACAGTTAGAGCAGGATGAGTTTGTGGCTAAACGCGACGGGCTGAAACTTACCACGGTCCAAGGCAATATGACAGATCTGTCCTGTTTTGAAGATGAAAAGTTTGATCTCATCATTCACCCCGTTTCGAATTTATTTATCGAAGACGTGAAACCACTATGGAAAGAGGCAGCTCGTGTTTTAAAAGAGAGAGGTGTTCTGATAGCAGGTTTTGTAAATCCACTTCTGTTCATTTTTGACGATGAGCAAGAGATGCAAGGAAATCTGGAAGTGAGACACGCTGTTCCGTCTTCATCCATCTCACATCTATCAGAAGAGGAGGTACAAACATATAGCCAGTCCAATGAAACGATAGAGTTCAGCCATACACTTGAGGATCAGATTCAAGGCCAGGTAGACGCGGGATTAGTGATTACAGGTTTTTATGAAGATGACTTTGGCGGTCATAGGATGATAGATTCATATATTAAGACGTTTATTGCGACAAGAGCAGTGAAAATGAGGGTGGAATAGCATTGGTGAACAACAAAAATAGCTTGGAGAATAAGTCCAAGCTACTTTACTTTCAAGTGAGTTGTTAAATAGTTTTTTGCCATATAATAAGCACTAACCGTAAATAACTGAGTGATTTTTTTGTTTTTTATCATATTCTCCATATCATTAAAATTAATGATTTTAACACATACTTCTTCACCATCATCTAAGTCTTGGGGAATGCAGGAAATGCTCCTAAAATAAGATAGGTGATCACTTTATTATCCTGAGTAGCAGGATTGACCATGAATTCTCCTAGTAGAACTGGTTTTTCATTTGAAATAAAACCTGTTTCTTCTCTCACTTCTCTTATGATGCCCTCTTCGTATGACTCGTTTGGTTCAATCTTTCCAGCTGGAATTTCTAAAAAGAAGCCTTTGCCGGGATGACGGTATTGTTCAACAAGTACAATCTGATTGTCTTTCGTGAGTACCACTGCATTAACCCAATCTGAATACTCATGAACATAATAGTTCACTATCTTATCGCTGTTAGGTAGTTCGCAGCGATCTTTTCTTAAATTGCCAAAAGGAGTTTTATAGATATAATCTGAAGAAATAGTTTTCCACTTTTTCATTGTAATCAGTCCTAATAAGATTAATTATCATTCTGCTTGTTATTAAGTAGTTCCAATTGCTTTATTAACAGTGGATTCCCACTCTTCCCGAAGAATGCCCATCCTAATAGAGTCATAGTATTTTCCGTTGTAATACCGGCACTTCCTCATGCGGCCTTCCATCGTCATGCCCAATTTTTCACCAACTTTAATCATACGTTCGTTGCCTGACCAAGTGGTGTACCCGACGCGCACTAACGGCATTGTGTTGAACAAGTGGTTGATCCAAAGACGTATTGCTCGTGTTCCATAACCGCCGCTCCAGAAATTTGGATTGTAAATGCCGATCCCCATCTCAAGCCAGTTGGAAGGCTCGTGCTCCCAATAATAACTTACGGTTCCGATGAGTTCGCCGTTTACTTCAATGGCCCATCGTTTGTCTTGGTTCACGTACTGCTCTTTGTTCCAAATAAACTCATCATAGTGCACGCACTTATGCTCAAAGTAAGGAGCATCCCACTTTTTCCATTCTGGTGCATCCTCTTTATAGATCAGCACCCATAACTTGGGTAGATCTTTTTCTGTAATGGGCCGAATCGATAACTCTTTATCTTGATAAGACATTCAGTTCCTCCACCTGTTTTTTTAACAAAATTACACCTTTTATGATACCATTATTTGTAAGGGAAGAATGCTCAATTTTACAATTCGGGGGAACAGAGAAACAATGAAACTTAAAATTATACATACGAACGATCTTCACAGTAATTTTGATAATTTTGCAAAAGCCGCAACTCTTATTAAGCAGTATAAAGACGAGCATACCATTCTGCTCGAAGCTGGGGATTTTGCGGACTTTAAAAGTATTGAATTGCAGGGTACAAGAGGGATAGCAGCTGTAGAATTATTAGAAGCTGTTGGCTATGACGCGATAACGATCGGCAATAACGAGATGTTTAACGGTGTGGATACGCTTCAACACATGGCCACCAAAAGCTCCGTTCCGTTTATCAGCAACAACCTTTTCAGAAGTGATACGGCGAAAATTTCAGGTGTTCATTCAAGCATCATTTTACATAAAAACGGGTTGCGCATCTTGATTACTGGTACATCGCCTGACCTCGGCGCATTTAACGACGGCCTAGGGGTACTTAATGAGAATTACATCATCGCAATCGCAAACGAAATGGAGAAAAACCGCGGTAATTATGATCTGTGTATCCTGCTCAACCATATTGGGACGGTGGCAGACATTGATCTCGCCAAGGAAATTGAAGGCATTGATGTAATCGTGTCATCACATGACCATCAACTGTTTACTGAAGCTAAGATCGTGAATGAAACATTTATCGTAAGCGCAGGAAACTATGGCGAACATATCGGCGTGCTGGAACTTGAAGTGAATGGTGAAAGTAAGAAGCTTCTTCATTCTGCAGTTATAAGTACAAAGGATATTGAGTCAGACAAAGAGATATTAGCGATTTTACAAGTAAATAAAGAAAAAGCGATCGAGACGTTAAGTAAGCCGCTTTATGCTATTGAACAGCCGCTTTGGCATGATGTGATTAGTGAGAACCCGCTCACAAACTTAATCGCTGATGGTTTGAAAGACATGATGAACACGGACTTAGGTCTAATCAACAGTGGAATCGTGAACGCGGGTGTCTTTCAATACGTTTCTGATAAAAAGTTGATTGAAGTTTGTCCTTCACCATTAAACCCTACTTCTTTCGAGATCCAAGGAGTATATATTCGGATGGCCATCCAACAGTCACTTGACGTACAACACTGTTTGCTTGATGGAAGGGGTCCTGGTTTTCGTGGGAAGTACGTCGGAGGGTTGCATGTTTCAGGTGCGGAAGTCGTACATGATGGCACTCGTGTTATTGAAATCAAGATCGGTGACACACCGCTTGAAGAAGAAAAATGGTACACGGTGGCATCGTCTGATTACTTGCAACGCGGATCTGGATATCCGTCTCTAGCAAACAATAAAAACGATTTTTACCGTCCAGAAGAAATAAAAGAAGTGATCAAGATCTATGCTAATAAGCAACAGTTTGTAGAACGTGCTTTTGTGACGAGGTATTCAGAACAGCAACATTCTGTGGAGATGGGGAAATCACAATGACGACTACACAAGACATTAAAATTGTAATCGGTGCAGGCGAATACAATAACAATCCGGGCTGGCTTCACACTCAGGAAGAGGAACTGAATCTGCTGGATAAGAGTAAGTGGGAGGAGAGGTTTGAACGAAATTCGATTTCTGCCATTCTAGCAGAACACGTGTGGGAGCATCTTACGTTTGAAGAGGGAGTAGAGGCTGCAAAACTGTGTTATGACTTTTTGAAGCCATCTGGCTACATCCGCTGTGCGGTCCCTGATGGATTCTTTCAAGATGATGAGTATCAGAGCATGGTTCAGATTGGTGGTCCTGGACAGGCTGATCATCCTGCTAGCAGCCATAAAATTGTCCATAACTACAAAACGTTACAGAAGCTCTTTGCCGAAGCGGGGTTTGACGTTCAGTTGCTAGAATACTTCGATGAAAATGGTGATTTTCATGATCAGGACTGGGACGGAAAAGACGGTGTAATCTTTCGCTCTAAACACTATGATCCTAGAAATCAGGGGGAAGTCTCAAGTTTCCTTCACTTATTGTGGATGCTATTAAACGCTAACAAGTTTAACTAAGATGCTTTTTTGCTCATGTTTTGCATTCTCTTCATTGACAGTTGATTGCAGTGGAAGGTGCGAGACTCCTGGGGGACGAGTGGGACAGGTGAGACCCTCAATGGCGCGTAGCGGTGAGGGGCTCACCGCCCGCCCCCGGAAAGCGAGCATCCTGTAACGGAAATCATCCACCTTCAGAAGCAACAAAGTTTTTCCCAAAGCACCCTAAATAAAATAAAGATATTGTTCATATATGTTAACAAGGGGGTTACGTATGGAGAAGTGTGTGTATTTCAATGACTCGTTTTTCTCTTCAGGAAGAACGGATATTTACAATGGTTCTCAAGAAAAGCTTGGCGAACTTGATTTAAAGACTGCATTTTCATCAAGTGTGAATGTGGAGAATGAAAAAGGAGAGATTGTTGTTGAAGGTGCCTTTCCGTTTTTTTCGAGCAGATGGATCATCACCCAGGCTGATGGAACAGAATTGGGAGAGGTGAAATCTTCCTTTGCATTTTTCTCAAAGCGTTATCGTTATTCGACCAATGACCATACGTATGAGATTGAGTCCCCGGCGTTTTCAAAAGAATACACCATCCTTGATGACAATAAGGCGGAAGTGGCAACCTTCAAAAAAGTAAGTGGCTTCTTTCAATCGGCAGCGTATGAATTAATGAATCATTCGGATGTATTGCGAACCGAAGAACTGATCGCGGTTGTTATGGGCGTTAACGCGATTGAAAAACGCAATCAATCTAGTGCAGGTGGCGTGAACGGAGGAGCTTAACCTTCGTTTTATGATAAAAAGATGAAAAAGAAGCTTTCACTCCTCTGATGTGGTACTTCTTGGAGTGACGGCTTCTTTTTTGAGCGAAATTGTACGCGTTAAAAAAACACAATTAGGAAATGTTCGTTTCAAACGAACACTCATTTTTATTTATACTCTTCATCCTCTTATTTCTGAGGTCAATAAATATAATTTCACGTTAATTTCAATAATTTCACGTTAATTTCAATATATTCACATTAATTGCGATATATTCACGTTATTCTCAATATATTCACGTTAATTGAAATTTACCTGTTTTTCGACAATAGCTGACAGACTTCGGACGCGTGTTACTGATGAGCTACACCATCAAAAATCCGCTACTCCGTAATCCCAGCCTGCACAATCTCCACTTTCACTTTTACGTTTATCGGCATATCGGGATATTGCTTATCCCATTGTTTAAAGTCAAATCCTCTCGTTCTGCTCCTTGCCAGATCGCCTAAGCCGATTGTATCTGCATTCCACTTTTGAAGTTTTGTCACGACTTTGTTAATCTTCTTATGCATATCCTTTTCTGTTGCTTTTTCAAGCTGTTCCACAAGAGGCGGTTTACTGACAGGGATTTTCGGTGCTTCACTTATCCGGCCCTTAATCTTCACTTCAATAACTACTTCAGGAGATCGTTTGACATGTTTAAAGTGGTACTCTGCTTTGGATGAGATGTTTTGAATGGTGAAGAATCGATCCTTGCTGAATTTCACTTCATAAATCCCTCGTTCAAAAGATTCCATCAGCAGTTTGAGCAGAAAGGATTCTTTTAAGTTTAGTTGGCCGACCATTTTATCATCTTTTAAGATGGCGGTTCCTTTCACCCTAATTCGATCGCCACTTTTCTCTAATAACGGCAAATTGGGATCCATACCTTTCCCGTAAAAGGTGTACAAAAATCGATGAATATTGGAATCTGGGATATTGGACTGCATATTTTGCTGTAAAAGCTGAAACAGATACTTGGAAGGTGTTTCACTGAGTGGGTACCTTTGCTCCAACACCGCTTTCGTGCTCCCCTGAACGACGGCCAGATATAGATCACGTCCTAAAGCAGGATCACGCTGTAAGGTATCGACCAGATTATAAATGCCTTTTTCCGCTAACCGATCGTCATACAAAGCAACTTCTAAACGGCCGATTTGAAAAGGCTTTGGCGATTCTGCTTGTTCGAGAGCTCTAGCCATTTTACTTGTATGTGTTGTCGCGGTAAACACTTGTGAGATAGGTGGTACATCTTCACCGCTCTGGGGAATGGCTACCATCCCGTTTAATTCAACTTTGTTTTTAGAATGATAATCATAGCCGACTGCTGATACGAGTTGGATGTCTTCTAGAATTCTTTTACTCGGAAAACATCCGGTGAGCAGGGCAATAGAAATGATGATGAACAGATATTTTCTAACCATGTTTTGTTTTCCTCACTTTTGTCAAAATAAGCTGGATCACAAAAAGAAAGGGGATGTATGCGTACAGAATATAAAAACCAACTTGAGAGACTCTGCTGTTCAGCATGTCGACCTGCTGCCGATCGATGACAAGAATACACATTACAAAAACGACAAAAAGTAATGCGCGTAACGCACTTTTTTGTTTGATTTTATATAACCGATGCATACCTCGGCTGACAGACCACAACCCAATGCATAGGTTAGGTAAAATAACAAAAATCCAAAGAGCGATTCCTGCATATTCGAAACGCTGTGCAAATGGGAGGTCCACGATTTTCCAAAGTGTAAGTGTTGCCCAAATCGTGTGTTGCAGCTGTTCTTGATTAAAATAAACAAACGAAACAAATATGGTAATCAAGTACGTAAACATCGTAAATAGATTGCCGAAATGTGCCCATTTATGAGACTTTTCAGGGTGTTTCAGAAACGGTAGATACATCAAGATTAATTCAAAGCCCAAATAATCAAGCGTAACACCTTTCGTTGCAGCCATGAGCTCACTAAATGAATGATCTAGTATCGGAAGAAGATTTGTATAATGAGCATCTTTTAGTGCGTAATATTTTAGTAAAAATAGAGGCAAGGTTATGAAGAATCCTAGCACAGATAGTCCTGCAACAATCCGTATTCCTCCTACAACAAAAGAATAAGCAAGTCCGAGTAAAATAAAGCTGATAACCGCTGTATTAAGTTCGGGGAACATCCAAATCTGAATCACTTCTATATATGTTCTCAGCACGGTTACGATCGTTGAGCTGAAATACAGCAAAAGAAGAAAACTTAACACACCGCCAATCCACTTTCCGAACAAATTTCGATGCACGCCAATAATATCGGTATTCTCTTTTGAAAGAATCCGATAAATCATCCAGATCAATACATTGAATGATAGGCCTCCAAGCACCACGGCGATCCAGGCATCATGACCTGCGGATTTCGCGATGTACCGTTCGAATCCTAGGATACCTACGCCAATCTGCATCGTTGTGACGATGTAAAACGCCATATAGGGTGATATCTGTTTGTTTTCACTAATCTGAGACATACATATCCCTCTTTTTTAGTCCTCTATGTCATGCTTTTCATTTGCGCGTTTCTTATTCATCCTTTTTTTATCGTTAGGTCTTAATGAGGTAGGACGATTGTATTGAGTATTGAACGGCAGACGGATGAGCGCATCTTTCAAATCATTCGTACGTAGCGGATAAAGCGGTGCGATATAAGGTCTGCCGAGTGACGTCAACTTCAATAAATGTGACAGGATAAAAGCAAAGCAAATTACCACACCAAGTACACCTAAAAATTGTGCAAATAATAAAAACGGAAAGCGCAACAAACGGATGGTGTTACTCATCTGATACACAGGTGTTGTAAAAGAAGCGAGCGCGGCTAACGCGACAATAATCAAAAGAACGTTACTTGTAAGCCCAGCTTGAACGGCGGCTGTTCCGATTACGATCCCGCCAACGATCCCGATTGTCTGACCGACCTTAGAAGGAAGTCTTGCTCCTGCCTCACGCAGCAACTCAATCGATAGTTCTAAAACAACAGCTTCAAGTATAGGCGGAAAAGGGATATCGTTACGTGACGCCACAAGGGTCGCCAGCAGATTTTCAGGAATCATCTCATAATGAAAGGTTAAAACCGCTACATAAAGCGGCGTGGATAACACAGAAAACATAACGGCCATCAGTCGGATCAGACGAAAAGCAGAAGCTAGTACCCAGTTTAGGAAATAGTCTTCAAAGGCCGAGAAGAATTCAACGATTGTTGTTGGTCCAGTCAACGCGTGTGGCGATCCATCGGCTATAATCGCTACTTTACCTTCTGCTAATACACTTGCCACACGGTCAGGACGTTCCGTATCAATGAGCTGTGGAAAAGGTGAATTCCCATTGTCTGAGATCATCTGATTAATATAGGAGCTGTCTACGATATGATCATATTCAATATCGTTGACCCGCTGTATCGCTGTATTTACGTTTTCTGAATCAGCAATTCCATCTATGTAGATAATGGCAACCCTTGTTTTTGAGAGTTTACCAACGCGAACCTCTTTTACTGTGAACTCAGGGATCGGCAATCTTTTTCGTATAAGGTTCAGGTTCGTATCGAGTGATTCTACGAATGCTTCCTTAGGACCAACTACGCTGAACTCTGTTTCGGGAATAGAGATCTGCCGGTTTTCTGTAGAAAGACTGGGAATCAACAAACCCTCTGTATCTTCTTTATTCATCTGTATAAGAATAAAGCCTTCTGTTACTTTGTTAGCGATATCACGAACATCATTTGTCTTTACTATGCCATCTAAAGGCAAGTGTTTCTGGATATCATCTAGATTTTGAAGGGTAAGATCCGTTATATAGGGTAATAAGTCACGGTGGACAAATTCTGGGTTTACGAGTGTTTTATAATATGAGATATAAAATGTGCTTGCCGATGATTGTTTGACCGTGGAAAAATCTGCAGAAGCACTCAGTTTTTCCATCAATTCTTGGAAAGTTAAAGAATCTCGATTATTGGTCGGTTTTGGTTCTGGTTGTTTTTTCTTTTTCTTAAAAAAGTTCACGTGCGGCCACCCACTCGTTTTGAAGTAAGTTATTTTCCTAGCATTTCCTGACACCTTAATAATATTCTGATATGGTGCTTCCGGTAGGGTAGCGATTTTATCGTTGACATCTAATGACAGTTAGCCTATGATTATCATTAAATTAAATATTCAAACTCTTATTAAGAGCAGGCGGAGGGAATTAGCCCTATGAAGCCCGGCAACCATCGGCAAAACGTATGTTTTTACCGAAACGGTGCTAAATCTAACAGCGGTCACGCTGAAAGATGAGAGAACGAACGGATCTTACTTACTAAACCGTGTTCTCTTATGAACGCGGTTTTTTGTTTTTTCTATGAGTAGGTGCATGGACGGCTTGTTAGTTGTGGTTTTGTCGAATGGCCTTTATTTTGCGATTTAGACTTAATTGAGGATCAAAACGACTTAATTTTTTCATTTTAGACTTAATTGGTTCACATTTAGACTTAATTTGTACCTCATAAAAGTAAAAAGGAGTGGGTGAGATGGACTTAACGGGATGTATACAGTGGAAAGGGAAGAAATTAGCTCACACCATACATTATCCAGCGGGATTTAAGGGTGGCACCGAAAAGTTTCCGCTCATTATCATCTGTCACGGATTTACGAGTACACGAATCGGAGTGGATCGTTTATTTGTAAAAACCGCTCAAGCATTGGTGCAACTTGGATTTGCCGTTTTGCGATTTGACTATGCCGGCTGTGGTGAAAGCGATGGGGAATATGGGGATAACGAATTTGCGTGTTTTATTGACCAGACGAAAAGAGTAATTTCATATGGCAGCAAGCTTCCGAACGTGGATAGGGATTCACTAACGCTAATTGGTCATAGTCTAGGCGGGGCGGTTGCGGCTTGTACAGCGGCTGAGGATGATCGCGTCGGGAATGTTGTCCTATGGTCGGCGGTAGGAAATCCCTTTGAAGATATTAAGGAGATTGTCGGATATAACGGAGAACATGCGGTAATCGATCATTTAGGATACGCCATCACGGAAGATTTTCTCTTGTCGCTCCAAGCTTTCGCGCCTATTGAGGAAATTCGGAATTATGATGGCAACGTACTCTTGATCCATGGTACGGCAGACCCCGTGATTTCATCAGGTTATTGCAGAAATTATTTTGATGAAGCAGTGGCTCGAAAAGTTGGGAGCAGTAAGATGGTTCTTGTTGAAGGCGCGAATCATACGTTTTCTTCCATAGCTCACTTTGATCAGCTGATCACGGCCACTTCTGATTGGCTTTTGAAGCATGCAGCACATGGGTTTCAGAATAATTTGAAAAAAGTGTTTGACATGTAATGGAATTCCTGTAATAATACAAAGTAATTTGATAGGAATACTCTTATTAAGAGCAGGTGGAGGGAATTAGCCCTATGAAGCCCGGCAACCATTCGTACTGAATCGCCAGTATGGAAACGGTGCTAAATCTAACAGTGGTCACGCTGAGAGATGAGAGGAAATCGGATCTATTTTTCGAGAAGCCTTCTGTCTCTTTTATGAGCTCAGAAGGCTTTTTGCATGCTGCCTCTTGTAGAGTTTTTATCAAAGAAAAAATAGAAAAATAGGGAATAGGGGAGAAAGAAATGAAAAGAATAATTCAAGTTTTACTCGCGAGTTTGGCAGTGTTTGTATTAGCAGCTTGTGGATCATCAGCAACAAGCGGCGGGGAGAAAACAGAAAAGCTGGTAGTTGGGGCATCGAACGTACCGCATGCTGAGATTTTAGAAGAAGCTAAGCCACTTTTAAAAGAAAAAGGCGTTGATCTAGAAATCGTTACATTCCAAGACTACATCTTGCCGAATAAGTCACTTTATGAAAAAGAAATCGATGCGAACTACTTTCAGCACATTCCATATTTGACACAGCAAGTGAAAGACAACCCGAAGTACAAGTTTGAAAATGCTGGTGCGGTTCACCTTGAGCCGATGGGAGTTTATTCGAAGAGACATAAGTCATTGAAGGATCTTCCGGATGGCGCGAAAGTAATCTTAAGTAACTCGGTTGCTGAGCATGGACGTATTCTTTCCATCTTTGAAGCAGAAGGGCTGATCAAGCTTAAAGAAGGAAAAGGCTATGAAGCACAGCTTAGCGATATTGTAGAAAATCCGAAGAATCTTGAGTTTGTGGCAGACATCGATCCAGGTCTATTAACAAAAGCGTATGAGCACGATGAAGGAGACGCAATTGTTATCAACACAAACTTCGCGATTGATGCAGATCTAAACCCGAAAGAAGATTCTATCGCACTAGAAGGATCTGAATCACCATTTGCGAACATCATCACGGTTCGTGAAGGAGACAAAGACAAAAAAGCGATCAAAACATTGCTAGAAGTGCTTCACTCAAAAGAAATCACAGACTTTATTGACAAAGAGTACAAAGGTTCTGTGCTTGCTGTGACAGAGTAAAATTAGATTAATTACGTCTTGTTTTCGAGGTGAATGAAACTGGGAATCTTATCTGACCGTGTAAACGAGCGCAGGGAAAGAATCATTACTTTTATTCTTGCTGCCGCTAAATTAGAGTATCAGTTAAACGATAAGGATTATTACCACAGACTGCCTCTAGCCAAATTAGAGCAAGAATATAAGGAACTTAAGGAACTGCAGAAAAAGTTATAGTAAGTGAACTTAGAGCAGCCGTATATCGACTGCTCTTTTTTTATGGGTGATGATAGGTTGCTTGAAGCAAGAAATTTCACCAATTAGGTCATCCAAAAGTTTATTTGAGAAAAATATATTGACATTACATGAAATTCCTGTAATAATACATAGTAATTTGATAGGAATACTCTTATTAAGAGCAGGTGGAGGGAATTAGCCCTATGAAACCCGGCAACCATTCTTACTGAATAGCCAGTAGGAAAACGGTGCTAAATCTAACAGCGAACGCTGAGAGATGAGAGGAAATCGGATTTTTTTCGGAAGCCTTCTGTCTCTTTTATGAGTTCAGAAGGCTTTTTGTATTCTGCCTCTTGTAGAGTTTCTATCAAAAAATCTAAGGAGGAATTATTTTGAAAAGAAAATTTTTGTTAAGTACAGCGCTAGTCACGGGGTTAACGGTTTCGTCTATCTTACCAGTTACATATGCGCACGATGAACTGGGAGACATCAACATTGAAAAAGGTCAGCGTAACCCTGATGAGATCAATTCTGTTCCGGTGACAGAAGGAAGTAAGAACTTAAGGTATTTGCACGAAGCAGCAGCTGTCCCTTTGAAAGAAATTAGAGAAGGTGTCAAAAACAGTACAGCCGACGTGTATGCACATAAAGGATTTGCTTACACAGGGACACATACTTCTGGAGGAGGAAACGGCGGGGTTCGTGTGTTTGACTTAAAAGACCCATCCAACCCTAAAGAGGTTGCTGTTTTCGCAGATCAAGACATTCCTGGAACTTGGCAGGAAAAAGTAATCGTTAAAACGGTAAACACAAAATCTTTTAAAGGAGATTTAGCTGTTGTATCTGTTCAGCAACTAAATAATAAAAATCCGGATTCCAAAGGTGGGTTTCTTTTATACGACGTAACCAATCCATATGAACCTAAGAAATTAGGGTTCTATGAAGTAACAAAGAAAACAAGAGGAACACATGAATTATATTTAACGACGCAAGGGGAACGTGTACTGGTTCTCGCAGCGAATCCATACGCTGATTACTATTCTCATGGAAAAGAGAAGGACTTCCAGCTTGTTGATGTGACGAATCCAGCTGAGCCTAAGAAGCTTTACGAATTTGATCCTCGCTCACTGCCAGAAGTGAGTGAAGACTTTGACGGATACAACTGGAACGCGCCAGACGGCAAGAAGCGACCGGTATTCAACCATAGCGCTTATGCGGATGAAACAGGAAAAACAGCCTTCCTTTCTTTCTGGGACCTTGGAACAATCATTTTAGATATCTCCGACCCTGAAAACGTAAAATATGAGGGAAGAACAACATTTGCTTCTGATCAACAAGGTTCTGCACACTCGGCTGCACTTGCAAAAGGCGGCACGGTACTTGTTGAAACAAGAGAGGTATATGCGCCAATTAAGCCAGGTTACGAGCAATCGTATGGTTACACAAGAATCTTTGACATTAAGGATAAAACAAATCCAAAACTTTTAAGTGAGTTCAAAACAGATCTGACAGAAGATATTTCAGAAGATCCGAATAAGCAAGTCACGTTTGGTAAGACTGTTCATGATCCAAAAGTACAAGGAAATACATTGTACCTTTCTCACTATGCAGGCGGAGTGAGAGCCGTTGATATCACAAACCCGAGTAAACCTGTTCAGATCGGGAAATATGTTCCTGCTAATGCGAACATTTGGGGAGTTTTCGTAGATCAAAACTATGTACTCGCATCTGACATGGGAACAGGTTTAAAAGTTTTACAGAAAAATAATAAGTAAATAAAGTTTACTCTCGGTGACAGAGTAAGGTTGGAGGTTGTTCGTAAAGTAGAAAATACTTTTCGGACAGCCTTTTTCGTTTTACTTTCAAATGCCACAGGTCAACTCTCTAAAATAGGATTCATTTAAACTATTTTGTTATAATCAGAGGTAATGATCTTGCTTAGGAAGGAAGAAAAATGTTGAAAAAGTGGTTTTATGTGTTTTTCTGTATGGTTTTACTTACTATTATCCTTTCAAGCTGCGGGCAAAAAGAGCGGAAACATAGTGTCAAATCAGATGAAAAGATCGAACTTACCATCTCAGCAGCTTCAAGTTTACAGGATGTACTCACTGAAATGAAAACCCTATATGAAAAAGAACATCCGAACATAAAGATTACATATAACTTTGGAGCGTCAGGAGCACTGCAGCAACAAATTGCACAAGGTGCACCCGTGGACCTCTTTTTCTCTGCTGCAGAAGATAAATATGATTTGCTTATAAAAGAGGGATTCATCGATAAGAACACGGGAACGGATCTTGTTAGGAACGAATTGGTGCTAATTGTTTCTACCAACTCGAATAAAAAAGGGTTTGAGGATTTACCGAAAACCGACAGAATCTCAATCGGTACACCAGAGTCTGTGCCAGCTGGAACGTACGCGAAAGAAACACTTGAAAACCTAAATCTATGGAACGAGATCGAAAAGAAAGTTGTCTTTGCCAAAGATGTTCGCCAAGTGCTTACATATGTAGAAACAGGGAATGTGGACGCGGGAATCGTTTACAAAACAGACGCCATAATCTCGGATAAAGTAAGAATTGCAGCAACCGCAAACGAACAAACTCATTCACCCATTGTCTATCCGGTCGGTGTGATTAAAAACAGTTCACACCAAAAAGAGGCCAAGCAGTTTTATGAATTCCTGAAAAAAGAGGAGTCAATCAAAACATTTGAAGAGTACGGATTTAAGCGGGTAGGAAAATAGATGGTTATCGACTTTTGGTCACCAGTCAAACTGTCGTTAGGAATTGCACTGGTTGCGGCAATTCTCGTAATCGGTACAGGCTTGTTTTTTGGACGGGTGATGGCTCATAAGAAATTCAAAGGGAAATCAGTTGTTGAAACGTTCTTTTTATTGCCATTAGTGCTGCCGCCAACGGTTGTCGGTTTTCTTTTAATTGTACTATTCGGAAGAGAGGGTCCTGGCGGGCAACTCATTGAATGGTTATTTCACCAGCCGATCATGTTTACATGGTGGGCCGCTGTGATTGCGTCTTCGGTTGTTGCCTTTCCGCTCATGTATCAATCGGCAAAAGCTGGTTTCGAGTCCATTGACGGAGATATCGAAAATGCGGCACGAGTAGATGGCGCGAATGAATGGCATGTTTTTATGAGGATATCCATTCCTTTAGCACTTAGGGCGATTATATCCGGTAGCATCTTAAGTTTTGCACGAGCATTGGGTGAGTTTGGTGCAACACTAATGTTCGCGGGGAATATTCCTGAAAAACGCAAACGGTATCCACCGCGATCTACATGGCGATTGACTCCGGAAATATGGATCTCGCCTGGATGTGGGTAGCGAGTGTTGTTGGGATTTCCTTCTTGATGTTAATTGCTGTTAATCGAGTAAGGGCTTGATGGTGAATACAAACTAAAAAAAGAACCACAATTGGGTTCTTTTTTAGTATCTGGGTGTAGGCCTCTTATTTGAAATGTCAGCTTTTTCATTTTCAAAACCAAACTGCTCATTAATTTCTTCAGCTAGTTCTGTTAAGTATTCATCAGAGAAAAAGGGGTTCTTATCTTTTGACATGTATGTACTCCTTTAAAATTATGTTTATTATTACTTTAATAAGCTAATTATTTATTCATATAAACAATATGTACAACATATTTGTTACCTATTCAAAAATAATGGTATTTACTTTTTGAATTGCCGGGAGTATTATTAGTTCAGTTTCAAATTTCTTAATCGCTAAAACCATGTGGTGCGGGGGACCCAACTATTGGATTAAATATAATCCATGGGGTGAATCCTTTTTAGGTAGGGCTACTCAAAGGCCCGAATCCGACAGCTAACTCCGTAAGCGTTTATGAGAAGGAAGGTGGAGCTTGTAGAACCCGAAAATTGAGGTCTGCAGGTCGTTCTTCGTGATGACTTGCAGACTTTTTTATTGAAAAAAGTTCATTTTGTAAACATTAATAGAAACAAATATTTTCGGACGGAGAGAGAACGATGTTAACATCCATAAAAAGACTTTTAATCGGTCGACCACTGAAATCGGCGGAATTAGGAGAACAAAAAATAAACAAAACAAAAGCTTTGGCTATTTTGTCATCTGATGCACTTTCATCAGTTGCATATGGTCCTGAACAGATTTTGATTGTCCTTATAACAGTAGGAGCAGCTGCTTTTTGGTATTCAATCCCGATTGCGGTTGGGGTTCTATTCTTATTAACAGCTCTCATTTTATCGTACAGACAGATTATTTATGCTTATCCACATGGTGGTGGAGCTTATGTTGTCTCGAAAACGAACTTAGGCGTTAATCCCGGATTAGTTGCAGGAGGTTCACTCCTCGTGGATTACATATTGACTGTAGCGGTTAGTGTGTCGGCAGGAACGGACGCGATAACATCAGCTTTTCCTGCCCTACATGATTTTAACGTTGAAATTGCAATTGTTTTTGTAGTTTTTCTTACATTGTTGAACTTAAGAGGTGTTACAGAATCAGCTTCAATACTTGCCTATCCAGTTTATCTATTTGTATTGGCTTTATTTATACTTATTGCGGTAGGGATTTATAACATTTTGACCGGAGAAGTGCCACAAACCTTGCACACACCGATCGGAACGCCAGTCGCTGGTATATCCTTATTTATTTTACTTAGGGCGTTCGCTTCAGGAAGTTCTGCACTGACAGGTATTGAAGCCATCTCAAACGCGATTCCAAACTTTAAGGAGCCTGCACCTGTTAACGCAGCTAGAACGCTGATGATGATGGGTGGTCTACTAGCCATTTTATTCTCTGGGATTGTTACGTTAGCCTATTTCTATGGAATTGTTCCAAAAGCAGAGGTGACAGTTGTTTCACAAATTGCAGAAGAAACCTTTGGACGTAACTTTATGTATTTCTTTATTCAGGGGACAACGGCTTTGATTTTGATTTTAGCTGCAAACACGGGATATTCTGCTTTTCCTCTGCTCGCTGTTAACTTGGCAAAAGATAAATTTATTCCAAGAATGTTCTTGGTAAGAGGAGACCGTCTTGGTTATTCGAACGGGATAATCATACTTGGATTAGCCTCAATCCTTCTTATTGTGGCATTTCATGCTGAGACGGAACACCTTATTCCGTTATACGCAGTTGGTGTATTCGTTCCGTTTACGCTGTCACAAACGGGAATGATGGTTAAATGGCTTAGAGAAAAACCTGCTGGATGGGTTCCAAAGTTTGTGATCAACACGACAGGTGCACTCATTAGTTTCATCGTTACACTGATGTTCTTTTTAACGAAATTTTCACAAGTGTGGTCAATCCTTGTATTTCTGCCGATCATTGTGCTCATTTTTCATAGAATCAAAAAGCATTATGATGCAGTTGGAGACCAATTAAGACTGACAACGTGTGAACCATCTCCAGATATAAAGGGTAATGTTATGATTTTGCCTGTTGCGGGAATCACGCATGTGGTGGAGAATTCCTTGAAATATGCAAAATCCTTAAACCCTGATCAAATCATTGCTGTTTATGTAGCATTTGAGAGGGAAGATGAGAGGAAGTTTGAAGAGAAATGGGAAAAATGGCAGCCTGACATCCGCCTTGTTACTTTGCATTCTCATTACAGAAGCATACTCGGACCACTCACGAAGTTCGTGGATACAGTAGCTCATAAAGCAAAGGAAGGCGATTATCAAGTAACAGTTGTTATTCCGCAGTTTATACCGAAAAAAGGTTGGCATAATATCTTGCATAACCAATCAAGTTTATTGATTCGTGCGTACTTGTTATATAAAAGGGATATCGTGATTTCAACTGTACCTTATCATCTGAAAAAATAATGATACAAAAAACCGTGTCAGCAATTATTGCTGACACGGTTTTTTGTTTGGATATTAACTAACTTCTTGTTGGTATTGGTCTGCTTTAATATTGTTGAATTTGCCTTCCCATTTAGACATTACTACAGCTGCTAATGAGTTACCTACAACGTTTACAGCTGTACGTGCCATATCAAGGATTCGGTCAATTCCTGCGATAAAGGCTAATCCTTCAAGAGGAATTCCTACAGATCCCAGAGTTGCTAAAAGTACAACGAATGATACGCCAGGAACTCCTGCAATGCCTTTAGAAGTTACCATCAATACTAGCAATAAAGAAATTTGTTCAGCGATGGAAAGTTCAATTCCGTACATTTGTGCGATAAAAAGAGCTGCAATTGCTTGGTACAACGTAGATCCATCTAAGTTAAACGAATATCCTGTTGGAATTACGAAAGACGTAATTGCTTTCGGGCAGCCGAACTTCTCCATTTTTTCCATGAGTTTTGGCAATACTGTTTCTGAACTAGCTGTTGAATAAGCTAAAATTAATTCGTCTTTTAAGATTTTGATCAATGTGAAAATGTTAACCTTAACCATTGCAGCAACTCCACCCAATACGACGATAACAAAGAAAAACATTGCGCCATAAACAACGATAACGAGTTTACTTAATGGGATTAACGATTCTATACCAAATTTCGAAACCGTAACACCAATTAGTGCAAATACCCCAAAAGGCGCAAGTTTCATGATTTGATTTGTAATGTAGAACATGGCATCAGCAGTTCCTTGGAAAAAGGCTAATACGGGCTTACCTCTTTCACCAATCGCTGCAATTCCTAATCCGAATAGAACGGAGAAGAAGATGATCGCCAACATATCTCCTTGAGCTAACGATTCAAAAAGATTCGTTGGAACGATATTTAAGAAAGTATCAGCAAATCCATGGCTTTCCACCGATTCAGTCGTTTCTACGTAGCTAGAAATATCGCCTTTTGTTAACGATTTCATATCCACTCCTGCTCCAGGTTGGAATATATTAGCGATAAATAGACCAATAACGATTGCTAACGTTGTAACGATTTCAAAATATAAGATTGTTTTTCCGCCAAGGCGTCCTAATTGCTTAATGTCACCAACGCTTGCAACACCTACGATAAGACTGGATACAACAATCGGTACGACGATCATTTTAATTAAACGGATAAAGATATCTCCAATTGGCTGCAAATATCCTTGAACTGTTTCGTTTCCATAGAACAAAGCACCAATAATAATCCCGACAGCAAGTCCAATAAGAATTTGCCAAGCCAGACTAATTCTGAATTTCTTCAAATTGAATCACCTTCTTCATAAGTTTTTCTGAGATGTCCACATGAAGAATATTTTAGCTAGTAAAATGAATGGTTGTCAAATCAAAAATCTGGCAAGAACTATAGAAGTATAATTGTTGACAGATAATAATTCCACTTATTAGAAATATTTGAAAATTATAATCTTTACAAATATATCGAATCCTTGTAAAATGACGAAGGTGAATCATTCGACTATTATCGACAATTATTGGAGGCCATATGAACTTATTTAGAAAGAAGTTATTAACCAATCAAAGTACAGATCAATCTTTAAATCGCGTACTTGGTGCGGTGGATTTAACGATGCTGGGTGTTGGTGCAATTATTGGTACCGGTGTATTCGTACTTACTGGAGTAGCTGCTGCTAAATATGCGGGGCCAGCACTCATTTTATCATTTATTATTGCAGGACTCGCCTGTGTGTTTGCAGCACTATGTTATTCGGAATTTGCATCCATGATTCCACAATCAGGAAGTGCGTATACTTACAGTTATGTGGCATTTGGCGAAATCTTCGCTTGGATTCTTGGCTGGGATCTCGTCTTGGAATATGGACTAGCTTCATCCGCAGTTGCAAGCGGCTGGTCCGGGTATTTTCAAAGCTTGTTAACCGGTTTTGGAATACATCTTCCAACAGCCATAACGAGTGCATTTGATCCGGCAAAAGGTACGTACATTGACTTGCCGGCAGTAATGATTATTCTTCTGGTGACACTCTTGCTTTCAAGAGGAGTTAAAGAATCTGCAAAATTCAATGGTATCATGGTTATTGTAAAAGTAGCGGTTGTCCTTTTGTTCATCGCAGTAGGCGTTTGGTATGTAGAACCGGCTAACTGGCAGCCTTTTGTTCCTTTTGGATTCTCTGGAGTTGTTACAGGAGCAGCGGTTGTTGTATTTGCTTACTTTGGATTTGATGCAGTATCTACAGCAGCTGAGGAAGTAAAAGATCCACAACGAAACTTGCCGATCGGCATCATTTCAGCATTGGCCATCTGTACAATCATTTATATCGCTGTATCTTTAATCCTTACAGGAATCGTTCCTTATGAAATGTTAAATGTAAAAGACCCGGTAGCATTTGCACTGCAATTTATTGGTCAGGATTGGGCAGCTGGTTTTATCTCTCTAGGTGCTATCGTAGGGATAACGACAGTTCTGATCGTTATGATGTTCGGTCAGACTCGTTTGTTTTATGCAATGAGCCGTGATGGACTTCTTCCAAGTAAACTTTCGGAGGTTCATCCAAAGTCAAAAGTACCGCTGCCAAGTACATGGACGACAGGAATACTTGTAGCCTTATTTGCAGGATTTGTACCATTAGACAAATTAGCTGAGCTGACAAGCATTGGAACGCTGTTTGCATTTGCTACCGTTTCGCTTGGAGTTGCTGTTCTTCGAAAGACAAGACCAGACATCGAACGTGGTTTCAAAACACCATGGGTACCAGTCATTCCTGCTTTAGCGATTATTTTCTGTGTATATCTCATGCTTCAGCTTTCTGCATTTACGTGGAAAGGATTTGTAGTATGGCTTGTACTAGGACTAGTTCTTTACTTTAGTTATGGATATCGAAATAGTAAGTTGAATACAAGTAAATAACGGAAGATGAAAAAGCCGCCTTTTTAAAGGGTGGCTTTTTCGCTTTACTTCAGGATCGTGTTATGTTGTGGTACACTTATATTAGATTCAAAAGAAAGGGGGAGTAAGAAATTGCGGAAATTTTCTTTATTGGTCTTGTTGTACGTTTTTGCGTTCACATCTCTTTTTCCAAACTACAACATGGAAAACCTATTCTCGCCACCTCAAAATGACGTTTATGAATTATCCTCTGCGTCAATCGATGAATCTACCATTATCGGCGAGTATCCAACGAAAAGTAAGAAGTTACAAAAGTCAGCGAAAGCAGTTTATGTTGATATCGAAATACCTTTAGAAGAACTACGTGAATATCATGTATACCCAACAACTAGCCAAGTTAGCAACAAGATTGTACGACTTACCCCCTATCAATTTCAATCGAATTACCTCTAACATTTAACAATCCCTATACCTTTAAAAAGGCCTTCGACGTAAGGTTTATTTAGCAAAACAAATTATTCTTAGCACGGTTCGAAAAAACATGTAATCGAACGTTTATTTGTCGTGCCAAAAAACCAAAAAGGAGATTGTTATGATCGTTAAAGAAACAGAATTACCAGGTATCGGAAGGAAATTTGAAATGGAGATAGCTAATGGAGATAAAGTGGTCGTGATCGTTCATGATGATGGAAGACGAGAAATCTATCATTTTGATAAGAACGATTACGAAGAAAGTCTTTCTTCCGTTACATTAAGTGATACAGAATCTAGACAGTTTGCTGCCATCATTGGTGGTATGATCTATCGACCAAAAGCTTTGGAAACGATTGAGATGGCTTTTGATGAACTAATGATTGAATGGTATCGAGTTGATTCAAAAGCATTTGCTGTTGGAAGAACAATTGGAGAACTGGATATCCGTCAAAAATATGAAGTGTCTGTTATTGCAATCATCAAAGGAAATGAAAAAGTATTGAATCCTGGTCCTGAAACGATGATCGACTCAGGAGATATGCTTGTCATATCAGGCGAAAGACCTGGTGTTAAAAGAATTATTAAGGAGATGTTTTCAGCAGAGGTGAGCAGTGAATGACAAATCATCTTGTACTAGAAGTTGGTACAGCACTGGTCATCATCGCACTTGCTGCATTACTCGCAAATAAATTAAACTTTTCCATCATTCCTTTTCTCATCATATTTGGAATGATTGTTGGTCCGCATGCTCCTGTTATTGGCGTTTTGGATTTTACGTTTATTAACAGCAACGAAATCATTACCTTCTTTGGCAGGGTTGGCGTATTGTTTTTACTGTTCTATCTCGGTTTAGAATTTTCGGTTGGAAAATTAGTACGCTCCGGAAAAAACATCGCTGTTGGCGGCAGCATCTATATTCTTATCAATTTCTCATTAGGTTTGATCTACGCTTACATTATGGGTTTTTCTCTATTAGAGATCCTCATCATCGCTGGAATCATAACCATTTCTTCCAGTGCTATTGTAGCGAAAATTATCGTTGATCTAAGGCGGACGGCTAATCCAGAAACGGAACTGATTCTTGGAATTATTATGTTCGAAGATATCTTTTTAGCTGTCTATCTGTCGATAATCTCTGGGTTAGTATTAGGAGATGCAACATCCGTATTAGGCGTGACTAAATCCATTTTAATCGCGTTTAGCTATATGATTTTATTCTTTGTCATTGCCAGAACGTGTACAAAACACTTAAACAGATTACTCAACATTACGTCAAACGAAATCTTTATTATCGTGATTTTTGCTTCTTTGTTCTTTATTGCTGGATTCTCAGAAACCATTCACGTAGCAGAAGCGATCGGTGCTCTCTTGTTAGGACTTGTTTTTTCTGAGACTGAACACAGTGAACGAATAGAGAAGATGGTTATACCATTTAGAGATTTCTTTGGAGCGATCTTCTTTTTCAGTTTTGGTTTAAGTATAGACCCGTTCACGTTGGGTGGCGCAGTTTGGCTTGCACTAGGAGCGGTCGTTATCACAATCGTAGGAAACTTTGTGGCGGGTATGATTGCAGGAAGGAAAGCAGGCTTGTCTCATAAAGCTTCATCCAACATCGGTTTGACGATTGTTTCTAGAGGAGAATTCTCTATCATAGTAGCGAACATTGGTATGGCTGGTGGCTTGGCTTCTGTATTAAAACCATTTTCTGCACTGTATGTATTAATACTTGCCATTCTCGGTCCGTTGCTTACAAAAGAATCAAAAAGAATTTATATTTTATTAAACGGAATTTTTAAATGGAAAACAGAAGATAAGCAGCATTTAAAAAAGAAAGTAAATGGATAGGGAGTATGGTTGATGAAAGAGGTTGTTGCGTTTATTTTATTCACCGTAGTGCTGGTCGTGGTGTTTACTCATTTTTATAATAACTTAATTCCACAGCACGAGTATCCAGAAATATTTAAGTTTCTAAAGAATATTTAAAGATTGGCACAGCTTTTAGAAATGAAAGCTGTGCTTTATTTTTGTTGAATATCTTTTACTACAATCTCTGCCAGGCTAACGGCAAACTTGCTATGAGGCAGATATTGGAGTTTTAATGGTTTATTTTTCAGTTCAGTTTTGTAAGTGGCTTCTGTAATATTCATGTGAGCTACCTTAATCTTTACACCATGAATGGTAAAAGATGATACATAGTCCGAACCATTTTTTGATCCGTCAAACTCTATGTGACTGGGTATACCCTCTGAAACTTTAAACTTTTGTTCATCATAGTTCTTTTTATCAGATAATAGCTGAAGAGTGGTAAAGGCAAACGTTCCTGAGCATACCAGTGAACCTATAATGATAATGGGAACTAGTATCTTTTCCAATACATGATCCATCTTAGAATGAAGTGAGACCAGAGCAATGAATAAAGAAAGCAAGGACATCGCTAACCAAAGAGAACCTTCGGATAAGACGAGGTGTTCATTAAATAGTGTAGAAGATAGAAATAGACTTAGAGCTGAAGTGAATAGAATGAAAATCATCAGTATAAGAGGAATCAACTTTGGTGTATGAAAACTGCGTGAGCCTGTAATTCTTTGCTTTTTACGTTGTGCCATACGACCTTCCTCCTTT
Source organism: Fictibacillus sp. EA-CB0309 (assembly GCF_055814265.1). NCBI lineage: Bacteria > Bacillati > Bacillota > Bacilli > Caryophanales > Fictibacillaceae > Fictibacillus > Fictibacillus sp. EA-CB0309. The sequence continues at coordinate 2,912,033 of NZ_CP169271.1, read as the reverse complement.
TTAAAAGTATATTCTTCTCAGAATGTAAACGATACAGTTATATATTTTTATACGGCTTTGGAAAGGGTTCTGGATGTTTTTATCGAAGGAAAGGATGGGTTAAGAAAACAGAGGAGTCGAGGTATGAAGTTAACAAAATCTCAGAAATATGCGATACAGCATTATGATGACTATGCCAGAAAACATAAAGAAGAAGCACATGCTGCCATTCAGCATGTGCTTAAGATGTCAAACGTAGAGAATACGTTTTTTCGATCTGCAGTAGACCGATTAAAAGCGAACGCACGTGTTGCTCTTCACTTTCATCCAGATCGTCCTGACCTCGATATGAGAAGTGTTGCACAAGCGCTTTTAGAGCAGGGAATCTATAAAAGTCAATTTGAAACATTACTATCCAATGGCAGTTTGAGTGCTTTTTCGGGCGGGGCAAGAGATAAATGGGAAGAAATATTGTTTGATGGTGCTTTTCAAATGGAAGGAACAGCAAACAAAGAACGTCCAAAGTATGGAGCGTTAAACGTAATGCTGCACCCTGATGGGCCTGCACCAAGGTTTGGTTCATGTTATTTTCTTCTTAAGAAAGAAGTGTCAAAACGTGCTACATTCACATACTTAGATTCTCATCAGAATCCTAAAGAAAAGGGCACGCTTCTGGAATTCGATATGATTTTAGCAGCGTTATTATCAGACATTTTTGTAAGTGATTTTGCAATTGGTGAAAGAGAGCTTACACCTGGTAAGCTGATTCAACATCTTTATTCGAATATAGGAAAACCTTTTTTAAATCCAGAAGGCAAGGATGCTTCGCGTAACTTAAACCATTATATAGAGGCGCAAGTTCATGGTGATGTTCAGTTAAAGGAAGATGTTGAGATCCTTGTAGCAGATCCATCTTTTAAAAAACAAATACAGGAGAAACACTTCAGAGACTTTGTGATTCTTACGATATTGACCTATACTGGCATTCTGGATTCCAACTGTCCGTTGACGAAGTTCCTACGGATTTTAGAGGTCCTACCATGCCATCACTCGCCACACGTATAGCGAACAAAGATGGTTTAATCCATGCACACCGTATAGGTGAAGCTGTATTTGATTTAAAACGCAGTCCAAATGGTTGGAGTGATAGAGGAACACATGAGGAAATACTACAAGAATTAAAATTATTGTGGCACGTATTAGTAAGGTATGGAAAACCAATGCATTGAGTTTTTTAATAAAATGGATTGGACAAAAATCCGTTCAATCGGGGAAGATTATTAGTAATGTGCTTGCATAAAAAATTCATTTCTGCTATTATCGTTTCAATGCTAACGATTATGAAAACTTTAAGGAGTGGTTAGCATCTATTCTTTTGATGAGTTCGGTGAATTATTGCCGGAAGAAAAGGATACCATCAATAAATTAGCGAAAGCGCCCATAGAGTCACTCCACTTAGACGCTATAACTGTCGTAACCAATCTCTACCGAGCGGCACAAGGATTGAGGAATAAGATGGAGCGGGAAGTTCTAGCGAAACACGGGCTTTCGTGGACGTCGTTTTCCATTTTGTATGATCTTTGGATCTGGGAATCGGTAGAGACGAAAAAACTCGCGGTGTCAGCGGGTGTTTCGAAAGCAACGATCAGCAACATCACGAATACATTAGAACGAAAAGAACTTTGCTATCGAAAAGTGGATAACCGTGACAGACGGATCACATGTGTGGTGCTGACGGAAAACGGCAGAAAAGTGATGGAGGAGTTATATCCCCAGTTTCATCAAGGTGAAGTTGAAGTGGTATCTTCATTATCTGTTGAGGAGCAAAAAGTAATATCGGGCTTGCTTAGACGAGTCATCCGAGAAAACAACTTTTAATTTTATATAAACATGCGATGATAGGAAACGCAGTAGCAATGATCTCCCTGTAACAAGAGAGCCGGTGGATGGTGCGAACCGGCACAAAGATCATGTGAATTACATTACCAAGAGCTTTCTTTGTTTTTGACTATTGTGGTCAGATGCAAAGAACGGGAGAACCGTTATTTTTTTCGAGTGGAAGAATGTTCAGTTTCTTCAATTAGGGTGGTACCGCGTGTAAAAGTTAGACCACGTCCCTTAGTTTTTGGGATGTGGTCTTTTTTTATTTTTTAAACACTAGATCTGTAGTAGTTGAAAGTGCAGAAACCTGGCGGGAAGCAATGGGGCTAGAAATTGTTAGGGGTAGGGGTATAGGGCACTCGATATTTGTCGATTTATGTAAACTCGCAGATATATGGGCAAAACTCGCCGAATTAAAGGTAAAACTCGCCGAATTAAGTCCAAAACTCGCGGAAATAAGTCCGGAATTTCTCGAATTAGTTGTGGTGATACCCTGCTAGGTATAAGTGTAGGCCCGTTTTGAGAGCCGAACTTGCAACTGTTTTGTAACTTTTGGCTCCTTCCAAAAAGATAATTGCAGCCGGAAACGGAAATGAACCACTTACAGAGAAAAAGCTTACGAATACAGCGTTTAGAGAACAGTTTTGTAAAAAAAAGGAGGAAATTCAGATGAATCAGGTTATAGAACAGTTAACAGAGAATCAACGCAATGAAGTGAAGAGGCAGATGGCGATCTATAGCCAAGGTGTTCAGGAGATCATTCCTTCCGAAGATCTAGAAACAAAAGTGGCGAAATCGATTCTTGAAAACCGCCCTTTAAAAATAAAGCTCGGTTTAGACCCGTCAGCGCCAGACGTACATCTTGGTCATACGGTTGTCCTGAATAAACTCAGACAGTTTCAAGAAAACGGCCATATCATCCAGCTGATTATTGGTGATTTTACGGGGAAGATTGGCGATCCAACAGGGAAGTCTGTTGCGCGTAAACAGCTAACAACAGAAGAAGTGAAGCACAATGCGAAGACGTACTTTGAACAGTTCGGCAAAATCGTGGACATGGAAAAAGTAGAACTTCATTACAACTCTAAATGGCTCTCACAGCTTAACTTTGAAGATGTGATTAACCTTGCTGGAAAAATAACAGTCGCACGGCTTTTGGAGCGTGATGATTTTGATGAGCGAATCTCCACAGGTAAACCGATTTCGTTGCATGAATTCTTTTACCCGCTTATGCAAGGATACGATTCCGTTATGCTGGAGTGTGATATTGAACTAGGCGGGACGGACCAGCATTTTAACATTTTAATGGGCAGACATTACCAAGAAAAGTTCGGCAAAGAAAAGCAAGTTGCGATGCTGATGCCGCTGCTTGAAGGACTCGATGGCGTTGAAAAGATGTCGAAATCCAAGAAAAACTACATTGGGATCGATGAAGCACCGCAAGAAATGTATGGAAAGTCGATGTCAATTCCCGACCCGCTCATGACAAAGTACTTTGATCTCGTAACAGATTTTACGCCTGAAGAACTTCAACGAGTGAAAGGTGACATCGAGAGCGGTAAGATGCACCCGCGTGATGCGAAGATGACTTTAGCAAAAACGATTGTGCGGATGTACCACGGCGAGAAAGCAGCTGAAGCGGCCGAACAGCATTTTATAAACGTTTTCCAGCAAGGAACAATGCCAGATGAGATTCCGGTGGAGGAGTGGAGTGGTGCAGAGGAAGTATCTGTTATTGACTTGATTGTTGAACTGAAGATGCTGACCTCAAAAAGTGAAGCACGCCGAATGATTGCCAATCGAGGTGTTAAGATCAATGGTGAAAAAGTAGAAGATACGAATCTACGAGTGATGGTAAAGAATGATTTAATCATTCAAGTGGGTAAGCGGAAATTTGTGAAGGTTAAAACCAATTAAGGCAGAAGGTAAGAAGGACCATATTGTATGGTTCTTTTTTTACGGATGTACTTTACAGTTGAAGTGACACAGAAGGCAAATCGTCTAATAAAATGTGTCACTTTTCTTTAAAACATAGGCGAATATCGTACCAAATGGGGAATGGAGGAATAAGTTATAAGATAAAGATAAAAGGAGTGTAATACTTTAATATGCCATTTCCAAGTAACATTCAATTTACCTCAATAAGTGTTGGTGGACAACCCTATTTCGATGTTGTAGGGGACGAATCTCCAGCTTCCACTGACCTGGTAGGTAATGCGCAATTCCCCTCATTTTATGTCGCCTATGACACTACAAATGTTTATTTTAGACTTCGTTTAAACGGTGATCCGAGAAATAATGCTTTGACGGCTTTTCGTAACTTTGCCTGGGGTGTTTTAATTAATACAACGGGAGTGCCAGGCACATACAACTGGCTTTTAACGGTTAACGGAAATCTGCAAAGACTCGAACTTATTCAAAATACGATCGTTCAGTTTAACTCATGGACTGACCAGGCTGAAGGTACAAACGGGCAAGGAGCACCAAACTTTACACAGCCGATTGTAAACTTTGATTATGCAAGGGTAACGCCTGCGGATTCAACTTTTAGCGGAGACCCAGACTTTTTCTTAGACTTTTTCATTCCTGTCTCTGTATTGTTTTCATTTCTAGGAATCAATGCGAACAGTCCTCTTCAACTCATCTCCTTCACTTCAGCAAACGCCAACAACTACAATAAAGACTCTCTTCGAACTTCTGAAGGTTTTCAATTTCAAAATGCTCTATCAAACCCGGTTACACCAGAAGAGGTTAACGTACAAGCAAAACTAGTTGTCTCCAAACAATTATTATCTGGGCCGACAACGATTCTGGCTGGTGATTCTGCCACATACACGGCGAGAATAACCCTTTCTAATACTGGTAAAAGTGCGGCAACCACCGTATTTATTCGTGATGTTTTGGGTCTTGATCTGATCTCGAATTTCACACTAATCAATGTGGCAAGCGGGAATGCCGTTTATGATTCACTTTCAAAAACACTTAGCTGGAACGTTGGGAACCTGGCCGCAGGAACGCAAACGACGTTAACGTTTTCTGTAACAGGGATTTTTACGACTGCTGGTTCCAGAACCCTCGAGACGGCTACCACAAGCGGGATTGATAACTTCACTGGAAACACACTGCCTGTAAGCACGGCTACAACGGTGATAACGGTTCAAACAACCGGGGGTGTCGTGGGGAATGTAAAAGACGGTTCAACAGGATTGCCATTAACAGGTGTAAATGTCCTTCTTCAACAAGGTCTTACGACGATTGCTTCCACTACGACCAATGGTAACGGCGAATATAGTTTTACAGGATTGGTTCCTGGTTCGTATACATTAACGTTCTCGTATCCTGACTATACTTCAGCCGTTCGCGGTGCAACGGTTACTAGCGGAAATATCAGTCGAGTAGAGCTGCTGTTAAATCCTCTTCCGGCAAAAGTAAACGGGACAGTTATCGGTGCAGGGTTCGGCCCACTGCAAAATGCGGTTGTCAAACTGACGGACACATCAGGTATAGAAGTTGCCACTGCAACGACTAACGCACTTGGACAATATAGCATCTCTGGCGTTATTCCTGGTTTCTATACGATCAGCGTGACAGCAACAAACTTCCAATCTGCTTCAAGAGGGATCGACCTTGCTCCTAATGAAACGGAGACCGATGATTTCACGCTTGCGTTAAATCCGGCTGGTATTCAAGGAACGGTAACCGATACAGACAGTAATCCAATTTCTGGTGCAACTGTAGAAGTGTTAAATGAAACGGGGATTGTTATAACAAGCACAACGACGAATGGTGCGGGTCTTTATTCGTTAAACAATCTCGCGGGAGGAAAGTATCGTGTCCGCTTTTCTGCACCAAACTTTGGAACACAGCTTCTCGGTACGACTTTAACAGCGGGTCAGACGACTACGCTGAATGCGGCTCTTACACCAAATCCAGGCATACTCACAGGTGCAGTTAGGGATGCTGGAACAAATGCGCCTCTTTCTGGAGCAAGTATTCGTGTGCTCAATTCAAGCGGCATTACAATTGCGCAAACAACCTCCAATGGAGGAGGGCAATATACGGTAGAACAGTTGCCTCCTGGAACTTATTCCGTTACGTTTGCCGTTAATGGATACGGAACAGTTGTTTTAGGGGCAATGATTCAGTCAAATACGACTAGCACGGTCAATGCAAGCTTAGGACGGATCGTTGGATTATTAACCGGTACAGTCACATCCAATGTGGGTACTCCACTTTCAGGGGCTATTGTTGAACTTTACCAAAACAATTTACTTGTAGGGTCTACCGTCACGGATGCTAACGGATCATATACAATTAACAATCTGATTCCTGGTTCTTATACCCAGGTGGTGACAGCACCAAACTTTTCGAGCAATACAGCAGGCGTCATCATTCAGGATAATGAAACGACATCTGTTCAAGTGCAGCTCGAACCGAATCCGGGAACGCTGACAGGGATAGTCGTAACAAATGGTACGCCGCTGGCAGGTGCCACGATTGTTGTGAGGGAGAGCAGTTCAGGAACGGTTATATCAAGAAACGTTGCAGATGACGAGGGGAGGTATACGGTTACGAACTTGGCACCAGGAACGTACACCGCAACAGCTTCTCAGGACACTTATCAAACACTGTCACTAGGCGCAATCATCGACTCCAACCAAACAACGGTTGTGTCATTTAATCTTGCACCTAACCCTGCAACTATAACAGGGACTGTTTTCAATAGTACAACAGGAACACCCATTACAGGAGCATCTATTGAAGTAAGGATTCTAAATCTAAACGGTACGCCAATTGCATCTGCATTTACCGATCCCAATGGAATGTATGAAGTTCAGAACTTGGCACCAGGCACCTATGCAATTGTGGTTAGTGCTAATGATTTTCAAACGAATACGGCAACCGTCATATTAACAGCAGGAGAAACTGAAACGACGAACCTCTCTCTCGATCCATCACCAGGCAGTATTTCAGGAAATATTACAGGATCAGGAGGACCAATCAGCGGGGCGACGGTTAGAGTTACGGATTTGAACGGACTAACGATTTTGACAACGATAACGGATGCGCTAGGAAACTATTTAATTACAGGACTTGCAACAGGGTCTTATAATGTTATCGTTTCAGCACCAGGTTTTCAGACAAACCAAACAGGAGCAATTGTTCAGTCGAACTTAATCACGATTCGTAATGTGGACCTGCCGCCTAATCCGGGAACGATTGAGGGACAGATCTCCCCTGCCTTTGGAGGAGGGACCATTCAGCTCTTTACAGCTGATAACATTTTAATCAGTTCGGCAACAACTGCTCCTGGAGGCGTGTTCCGATTTGATTCCCTAGCACCAGGACAATACACGATAACAGCGTCATTGCCAAATTATCAGACAGCTGTTACAGGGGTCAGTGTTTTTGCGGATCAGACGTCATCGGTTTCACTGACGCTACAGCCGAATCCAGCCACTGTTTCAGGACAGATCACGAGTACAACTGGTACACCGATAAAAGATGCAATCGTGCAAATCCTCGATGCTAACGAAACGATCATTGGTTTAGGGTCTACTGATAGCAACGGAAACTATTCGATTGGAAACTTACCTCCAGGAACATTCCAGGTGAGTATCACAGCTCAGAATTTTTCTTCACTAATCGCAGGGATCTCGACAACACCAGGTCTGGTAATTTCTGGAGCAAATTATCAGCTGGAACCAAATCCGGGTGCGATCGCCGGTCAAGTGACCGATGAAAACGGAACTCCGCTAAGTGGTGTGACGCTCATCGTCCGAACAACAAATGGCGCGTTCATAGGCTCTGCTTTAACATCGCCAGCAGGAAACTATATCGTAAGCAATCTTGCACCAGGCAGCTATACGGTTACGGCCAACAAAGATGATTTTTCAACTGTAACAACAGGCGCAATCGTTACGAGCAACCAGACTGCCGGTGCTAATATTCAGCTATCCAGCACGGTCGGAAACGTTACCGGTCAGATCGTTGATCAGGACGGAAATCCAGTAACAGGCAACGATATTCAAGTCCGACTGCTGCATTCATCAGGTCAGCTGCTCAGATCTTTCCTTGCGAATCCAGATGGTACATTTATCATTTTAGGTTTAAGCCCAGGCAGGTATTTTATTAACGTAACAGCAGATCAATACAGTTCGAATACAGTCCCAATCGATGTGGTTGCGGGAACAACGGTGCCAGTAACCGTACCATTAAGTTTATTGCCAGCTACTGTAACCGGCCAAGTGGTCAATGCGAATTCTGGTGCACCAATAACAGGATCTGTCATCTTAGTAACGACGGTAAACGGGATCTTTTTAAACCGTTCGGTTAGCGGCAGCAACGGAGAATTTACCATCTCTAACATTCCTCCAGGAAATGTTGTAATCAGTACATCTGCTGATAACTTTGGATCTAATACAGCCACATTGTTTCTTAATCCAAATGAAACAAAGAATATCACACTGCGTTTGTCGCCAACACCTGGATCATTGAGTGGATTTGTTACCGATGTTATTACAGGTAATCCAATACCGGGGACCATCATTATTGTTTCTACAGATACTGGTGCGATTATTACGACTGCTGTAGCAGATCAATTTGGTCAGTATTTAGTTCCTGATCTTAATCCTGGATCTTATAGAGCTACGGCAACAGCAGACGGATTCACAACAGATTTAGCTAGCTTTACCATTCAACCGAATGCAACCAGTGTTTTGAGCTTTGCACTGTCTCCATCACCAGGTACGATTTCGGGTGTAATCAGTGACCGACAGAGTGGTCAGCCGCTAGCAGGCGTATCGGTAATCGCTAGACAGCTTTCATCAGCTGGCCCTATAGTTGGAACTACGCTGACAAACAGTGACGGACAGTATGCATTTGGTGCACTTTCGCCAAACTCCTATACCATTGTCGCGTCCTTACAGGATTTTGGTTCAGAATCAGCTTCTACTGTTGTTCAACCGAATCAGACCACGACATTAAACATTCTGCTTACAAATAATCCGGGTTCTGTTACAGGTATCGTTACGAATGAAGATACAGGTGTGCTGCTTGCGAATGTTTTGATCCGCTTGTTTACGAATACCGGTGTTCTCATCTCTTCAGTATTAACAGATTCACAAGGCCGTTATTTTATTAATGGTTTCTCAGCGGGACAATATAGGTTGGTAGCAGTAGATCCCCGATTCCAGAGGGAAGAAGTAACGTTTACGGTTGGGCCAGGAGGAACTGCTTCTGTAAACATTGCACTAAATCAAATTTTAGGCAGAATTGCCGGGAAAATTACGGATGCTGAAACAAATGGACCACTCGTAGGAAGTGTAGTCATTGTCTTCCGTACTTCTGATACAGATCCAATTGCAAGGTCAATAACAGACAGTCTAGGAAACTATGTTGTGACAGGCTTGCCACCTGACACGTACAATGTTGTGGCGACCGCTGTCAACTATGCGCGAAACTCTACAGGAGCTACTGTTACAGCTGATCAAACTACGATTACAAACATTTCACTTATTCCAACCCCCGCAACCATTCGTGGAACAGTTCGCAGCACTTCTGGTGATCCGATAATAGATGCTACGGTAAAAATCGTAAACTTAAATGGGGTCGTTGCAGGAACAGCTTCTACAAGCTCGGACGGATCGTATGAAATTTCTAATATTGCAGCAGGGACGTACACACTTGTTGTTACAGCCCCAAACTTCGCCAACTTTAACGGAGGAATTACCATTGGTCCAGGGGAAATTCGGACGAATGTCGACTTTACACTCGAACCAAACCCAGGAAATATTCAAGGTGTCGTGAGGAATGCTGAAACCGGTGATCCGGTTGTAGGCGCTGTAATTAGTGTAATCAATTCAATAGGTATCATCATCCGTACGACGACAACAGATTCAAATGGTGCTTATTTGGCTTCTGGATTAGCTCCAAACACGTATACAGTAAGTGCTGATAAGTTTGGATTTGCTCCTAACACCGTTGGAGCCATTGTTACAAGTAATCAGACAACAAATGCATCAATAAATATTTCTGTCATTCAAGGAGATATACAAGGTTCTGTTGTGGATGCAGCAGGAAATCCAATCGTAAACCGGCAGATTTCAGTAAGGCTAGCCAATACAAGCGGTGTTATTATTAGAACGGTCACTACAAATAACTCAGGACAATTCTCTTTCCTTGATGTAAGGCCGGGCAGTTATTTGTTAATTGTCATCGCTCCTGGATATCAGTCAAAAACTGTACCGGTCAGTGTAGTGGCTAATCAGGTAACAGAAGCGGTTATCAATCTAGCAACTGCATTTGGAGCTGTACGTGGTACAGTTGTTGAAAGCGGTACAGAAACCCCAATTAATGGAGCAAGAATTACGGTAACGGATATTGCTAATATTGTGGTTGCAACGGGGATAACGGATAGTAACGGACAGTTCTTCATTACCAATCTGCCGCTTGGATCGCTAAATGTATCTGCTTCTAAAACAGGATTCGGAAGCGCAACAAAAGGTGTCATCGTTCAGGACGGTCAAATCACGGAAACACGACTAGAATTAGTGTCTGATCCAGGCGAGCTCACAGGTATCGTCTCTAACCAGCTTACAGGCAATCCAATCCCTGGTGCTTCTGTTCGAGTCATTGACAGCACTCAAAGTACGGTCATTTCCATTTTGTCTGCTAATGACGGACGGTACTCTGTTTCTGGATTAGCACCGGGCCGCTATCAGGTGAATGTAACAGCAGTAAACTTTGATTCAAACTTAGCCGGGGTGTTCATCTTAGCTAATGAGACGACTATAGATAACGTAGCATTAAGTCCAGATCCAGGGAGCTTAGCCGGAACCGTAACAAGTCTTGCAACCGGTGAACCGATACCAAACGCCTCTATAGAAGTCCGGGCATTTGGAGTGGCAGGTCCAGTTATAGCTGTTACGATAACGGATAATGAAGGCAGATATCTTGTAAACAGTCTTCCTCCAGGTGTTTATACGGTTGTTGCAAATGCAGCTGAATTTGGAACAGCAGAAGCCAGTGAAGAAGTATTCAGCAATTCAGTAAGCATTCAAGATTTAGTGCTGCTCTCTCAAATTTCAGCCGTTGGGGGAAGGGTGACGGATCAAGGTGGTCAACCACTGGCTGATACCCTTATAACACTTGCTAAGGATGGAGCTTCAGTAGTCGTTCAGGTTCAGACCGATATAGACGGCCGTTATTTTATCAATCATATTGATGCAGGTTCTTACAGCATCGTAGCGATTAATACGAACTTTCAACAGTCACTTCAAAATTTTACAGTCGAACCTGGAAATACAGCAACGGTAAACTTTGTGTTAGCAGGGAATCCTGGAACGATTGCAGGCAGAGTAACAGATCGAAATACGGGCCTTGCGATACCTGGTGCAGTAGTATTTGTCTTTAGCACAGATAATGAACCAATCACGAGCGATGTAGCAGACGAAGATGGCAATTATTCCGTAACAGGATTGGCTCCTGGAACATACTCCGCTCGCGCAACAGCCTCTCGATATGCAAGTGATGCAAGATTAATCGGTGTTACGGCTGGAGCTGTAACAACAGCAGACTATCAGCTCGTCGGAAATCCTGTAACGATTAGGGGAAGTGTCACTTCAGATACCAACTTGCTATTACCAGAGATCATCGGCTCGGACAGCGGTGCTTTGGCCATTCAAGCAGATTCTTCAGCAGATCAAGCTGTGATTTTGGCAGCGTTCCCGGTCATTAATGCCGTGGTGTCTGTATTCGATGAAAATGGTTTAATAGTTGGCCGTGGAGCATCTGGACCAAATGGAAATTATGTAATCGGAAACTTGCCAGCTGGTACCCTTACCGTGACTGCATCAGCTCCTGGCTATGACGATCAATCACAAGTAGTAACAGCCCTTCCAGGAGACGACTTAACGGTAAATTTTGTACTAGGGTCAGGATTTGGTGCGCTTGAAGGAAGAGTTATCAATGCATTTACTAGACTGCCAGTTTCAGGGGCAACCGTGGTCTTGCGTGATGGCGCGACAACCTTTGAAACGGTATCCGGAGCAAATGGTGTCTTTAGTTTCGGAAGGCTAGCTCCAGGTGTTTATTCCATTACCGTTACTCAAAATGGATATAGAGTGTTCACAGGAACGGTGACGATTGTAGACGGTGAAATCACTGAGATAACGATTAATCTTTTACCAAGCCAAGTACCAAATGGCGTAGTTGTCATCATAAACGGTAAGCCGCTCTGCATTCCTGGAAGCGCATGTCCAACCATTTTTACACTTCTAAGGATTGATCAAAATTCAGGTTGCGCAGTATTAGCCTATTTTGTTGACAGTTCAGGAGGTCCGGTCCGCCGAACACTTGTTATTGGTTTGGATTGTGCAACTCTAGTAAACTATTAACAGACTAATTAAAGAGAGATTGACCTGCACAGCATTTTGTGAGTGCTTAACGGTCAATCTCTTTTTTATTGTTTAGCGTAATTTGGTATGCGTGAGTTGTCTGTTTTTTTTGGAGGGGGAGGGTATATGGATGTCTGATATTTGTCGAGATGTGTCGACTCGCCGATTTATGATCGAAACTCGCCGTATTATAGCCAAAACTCGCCGGAATAACGTGTGAATTTCTAGAATTAATCCGAGAATTTCTTGAATTAACATTCTATATACCCTGCTTAGTATAGCTAGTGACCCGTTTCAAGAGCCCAATATGCACTTTTTTATGGACTCACTGCCGGTTCAGTCACGGTCAGTGTACGATTGAACGTATTCATGTTTACATTCACGCCGAGTGGTATCGCTGCCTTATAATAGCCATGCGCACTTGCAAGGTTTACCATTAAAGGTTTTCCTAGTGGAACGATGAATTCATCAATGACATTTTCGTACGTTTTTCCGTAAGCAGGCTGGCATTCTGTGCATTCTCCCATGATAATTCCAATGCAATCGTCAAATTTTCCTGCGAGCTTCAGATGATTCAAATATCGGTAAATCGTATTAACGGGTTCATGTGTATCTTCAAGAAATAATATCTTTCCCTTTGTGTCAATTTCATAAGGTGTTCCTAAACTTCCTACAAAAGAAGTGAGATTCCCGCCAACAATCGGCCCCGTAACATTGCCGGCTACTTTACTGACGAGGGGAATTTCCGGTGGATTATTAATCGTCCAAGGTGCTGTTAATTGAGTGACGCTATTGAAAAATTGGTTATAGTTATAAGGTGGCGTTGCTTGACTGAAATCTAAGAGCATTAGACTTTGAAACGTAACAAGATCAGCAAATTGATAAAGGACATTTAGCAATATGGTGATGTCACTATAACCCGAAATGATCTTAGGGTTACTCTTAATGATGTTGAAGTCCAGAAAGGGAAGAATGCTGGCAACTCCAACACCGCCTCTAGTAGGCAGGATTAATTTCACCTGCGGGTTTTTAAACATGTTCATTAGATCTAATGCCTGCTGCTGTGGCGTTCCAGCTAAAAATCCATTAGCGGCGTATACATAATCTCCCACAACGACTTGAAATCCCATGTTCCTTAATGTATTGATTCCTTCATTAATAATGTTCGCTTCTAGCGGGCTTCCTAATGTTACAATTCCGATCGTGTCGCCCCGTTGCAATTGACGTGGCTTGACTGCCATCACAAACAGCTCCTTCCATCGAACCAGCAAACCTCTTCTCAATTATATTTTGTTTGAGAGGAAGGTATGAAAAAAAACGTCCAGATACAGTTCCTGAACGTTTTTCGGGTTATCTATTGTCAGTAAGGCTTGTCTTGATAAAAATAATTCGGCTTTACGATTTCATTTTTATAAGGCTTATGAAAGATGTGGGTAGTAGCCGCTGACATTGGCGGAATGAGCCATGCCCAGTTGCCGGTTACTTTACGACCGCTTTCCGTTTCTTTTTCTTCAAACTTCTTAAACTGCTGTGCTGCCGTATGATGATCGACGATACTAACGCCGTCTTCTCTAAATGAATGCAACACGGCGATGTTTAGTTCTACGAGTGCTTTATCTTTCCAAAGGGAAATGGAACTTTTCGTATCAAGCCCCATGAGTGATGCGATCTTTGGCAGCATGTTGTACCGGTCTTCATCTGCTAAATTCCGTGCTCCAATTTCAGTTCCCATATACCACCCGTTAAAAGGGGCTGCTGTATAGTGAATGCCGCCAATTTCAAGTGCCATATCTGAAATGAAAGGGACACCGTACCATTTGAGCTGCAGATCTTTGAACCATTCATATTCCGGATGGCGAATATCTACTTCTAGAGTAACCGCTTCAGGCAGTTCAAAGAATTTAGGAGTATCGTTGTTTAGTTGGATTACGATTGGGAGAATATCAAATTGTCCGTATTTAGGCTCCCACCCTAATTCGATACATTTTTTCGTAAATTCGATGGATGCTGGATCACCCATTACGCCATCATCTAACGAATACCCCGCGTAACGAATCATCTGGTGGTTCCAGATACGAACCAGGTGATTATCTGTTTTTGGTGAGAAAATCGTGATGGTCGGACGGATGCGCCCGTCATTTGTGGCATACTCCATGTGCTCAATAATCGCTTGAAAAATGTCTTCTTCTGTTTTCAGATGTCGTTTATCAAATGTATGCATCTGATCCCAAAACAATCTTCCAATACAGCGATTGCTGTTCCGCCAAGCGACTTTCGCCCCGTACTCTAATTCAAAAGGTGTGTGTTTGTAAGTACCATCGTCAAGAATTTCGCCCGTAATCTCTCTGATTCGAATATCGATTTCTTCTTCTGTTTTATTTAACTCCTGGTAGCAGGCATTAATAAATTTCGTTGCTTCTTGTAAAAGATTGGTTTCCAAAATAAAGCCCCCAACAAAATAAGTGTATTATTATAATAGCCGAGTTTTCGCTGAAATACCGCTTGTAAGTGTTACAAAAAACGTACATGAACCTTTGGAGGAATGAACATTGAGAGCACCGTACCAAGTTTTGGTTATACCTTATCGAATCATAGGAAGTTGCGTTGAGTACGCCATTTTAAAAAGAGCGGACCAAAACTATTGGCAAGGAATTGCTGGTGGTGGAGAAGGAGAAGAAACGCCGGTTGAAGCAGCAAGGCGTGAAGCATTGGAAGAAGCGGGTTTAGGCACTGCATGCAGACTGATTTTTTAGATTCGGTAGCATCTCTGCCCGTCGAACATGTTGTTGGTCATTATTTATGGGGTGAGGACGTATATGTTATTCCTGAATACTCATTTGGTATGGAAGTGTTAAACGATGAGTTAACGCTCTCGAGTGAGCACTCTACATACGAGTGGATGGAATATAAAGAAGCATTGTCAGCCCTTAAATGGGATAGCAACAAAACGGCACTGTGGGAACTAAACGAAAGAATAAACAATCAGAACACAGAAAAGGGAATTAATGCTAATATGAAGACAAAAATAAAAGAAAGAGGTTTTAGCGGTGACGAATACAAGCTGTTTAATTTGTGAGCGTATTGAAATGATTGAAAACGAAACAAATCCCTATTTTGTTGCTGAGTTAGAAACAGGTTATGTGGTAATTGGAGATCATCAGTATTTTAAGGGATACAGTCTTTTTCTTTCTAAACAACATAAGACAGAACTTCATTTTTTAGAGAACCACGTTAAAAATAATTTTTTGATCGAAATGAGTCAAGTGGCTGAAGCCGTATATAAAGCCTTCAATGTTGAGAAGTTAAACTATGAATTACTCGGGAATGGTGATTCGCATCTACATTGGCACCTGTTTCCCCGAAGAGAGAATGATTCACCTGTAAAGGGTCCTGTCTGGTGGGTAAATCGTGAGGAAATGTTCTCAGAGGAAGTAAAGCCTTCTAATGAAGAACTTGAAGAGATGAAAACGAAACTATACGAGGAATTGATAAAAATTACTCCTATTAAAAGAAGTTTCAAAGAGTGAGTCTAGTCGTGTCGTCTACTTTGAAAGTGTTGAAAATTAGCGAATGGCCTTTTTTTCTTCAAAACGACTTAATGAGGCATTAAATAGACTTAATTTTTTTATTTTAGACTTAATTCATACCGCTATAGACTTAATTCATAGTGATTTAGACTTTAATCTCATCTGCTTTCGTTTCATTGGGTAACAGAATGATTTTATAGTGGCTCCAACAAGACTTTATTAAAATACGAACAATTAACTTAAAAATACGTCATATAGTTAAGATTTAGGTTGAAATTATATATAATTGTTGTTATATTATCAAAGTAACATATATAAAAACGAATTACTCGTATATGCTCGGTAATAAGGTCTGAGCGTTTCTACCCGGTTCCCAATGAAAGAACTGGACTACGAGTTGAAGTATCAGGTTGTTTATTCGGGTTTTCGGTTTGACAACTAATAATTTGGCAAAGACTGGCAAAGACTCTTTGCTTCATTTGCATACTTTGACTCTTATGGTCTAGAGGTAGAACGCATTCTACATACTCTAGACCTTTTTGTTTGATCATATTCGAGTGAACCACTACACCTGGGGGAGAGAACAAAATGAAAAAATATGGTTTGCTCGCGATCGCAGCGGTACTCTTTTTATCAGCACTAGCAGGGTTTAACTTTAATCAAACAGCAGCAGGGAAAGAAAAGTCAAAACGGCCGATCATCATTCAAGGGCCGATGCCGATTGAAGCAGAAAATTTTGCGAAACGCCTAAAGAATGTAAAAGAAGAAAAGTCTGGGAACTTTGTATTTTATAAAGGAACGCTTGATAACTATCCTGTGATCGTTGCAAAAACGGGTAAAGGAATGGAGAACACAGCAGCGGCAACAGCCATTGCGATTGAAAAATATAAGCCAGTAGCAATCATCAACCAAGGAACGTCTGGTGGACATGATCCAAGTTTAAACGTTTTTGATATCGTGCTCGGAAAAAGAACAGTAAATCTAGGTTCATTAAAAACGCCTCATAAAGAAGCGAACGAAGGTATCCACCCAACTTCTTGGATTCCAATGGACTTGATGGCATCTGAAGGCAGTGCTGGGGAAGACCCGAATGCTGAAAAAGCTCGTTACTTTGAAGGAGACGAAGAGTTGCTTGCAGCGGCTCATGCGGTGAAAGGGAAGTACACGAAAGGGAAAGTTGTTGAGGGTACGATTGGTTCTGCGGACGTTTGGAACAATGAAGTAGATCGCATCAAATGGTTCCATGAGAATTTTGGGACATCAGTAGAAGAGATGGAAGGCGCTTCGGCTGCACAAATTTCTAAAGCGTATGATGTCGCATTCTTAGGAATCCGCGTACTTTCTAACAACAAAACAAACGGTGGCAAATACGATCCGACAACTGCAGCAGCGAACCAAGACTACGTGTATGAAGTGGTTAAACGATACATTGCTATGAAAAACAGTAAATAATTGAAGTAGAAAAACCCCGCTGAACTTGCTTCAGCGGGGTTTGTTTTACTCTTTAAGTGACCAAATTGGCTACTGTTCCTCTTCTGTCCAATCGTCAAATTAATTCAGTCGGGCTTCTTACAGGCTTTTTTAGCGAGGCTTTTTTCATAAAAGGTGCAGTTTTGGTACCAAAACTGGTCTATTTATTTTCTTAGTCGTTTTGAAAGTCGTTTGAAGCTATTTTTGGAGGAGGAGAAACGCTTTACAGTCCGTTCTGAAAGGTGAATCCACGAGTTTAGGCCATGAATCCACGAGTTTTACCTCTGAATCCAAAAATGTTGACCTTGAATCCAGAAGTTTTGGCCATATATCCACGAGTCTACAATCCTCGACATAAATCGAATTTATCATACTTATACAAAGCGGTTCTATTGCTCCGTTAAAATAATCGGACCATCCTTCGTTATGGCAAGTGTGTGCTCATATTGAGCGGAAAGCTTGCCGTCAATGGTTCGGGCTGTCCAGCCGTTCATGTCCATCTTGCTTTGCCACGCACCTTCGTTGATCATCGGCTCAATCGTAATCACCATGCCCTCTTTCAGTTTCAGACCTTTTCCTGGTTCACCATAGTGCGGAATTTGTGGGTCTTCATGTAGGCTGGGGCCGATTCCGTGTGCTGTAAAATCACGAACGACGGAAAAACCTTCTGCCTCCGCATAGGTCTGTATCGCATGTCCGATATCCCCGAGACGGTTTCCGACCACAGCCTGGTCGATTCCTTTATAAAGACTTTCTTTCGTAACGTCCAACAGTTTTTGCTTTTGTGGTGAAATGCTGCCGACTGCATACGTCCAAGCGGAATCAGCCAATCCACCGCGTAGATTCACCACCATATCAATGGTGACAATGTCTCCTTTTTTAATGGCTGTTTTCGCGGAAAGCCATGACAGATCTCATCATTAATGGAAGCACATGTTGCGTACTGATAGCCATGAAATCCTTTTTGTTCAGGTGTTGCCCCCTGTTCAGCTAAGAATTTTTCAACGAACTCGTCAATCTCCCTAGTTGTAATGCCAGGCTTAATGAGTATAGCGATCTCGCGGTGAGTAGCGGCTAAAAGCTTGCCGGCGTTATGCATAAGCTCAATCTCTCGAGCTGATTTTAAAGAAATCATGTTCAATCCCTCTTTACTTTCCATTTTATATAACGACTATTATACAGTTTTTGAGATTTTTTCTATAAGATATACAACTTTTGAAGGATTCACTTTTTATAAATTAGGTTATGATTGAAGAGGTAAACCAAACAATCTGGTAAAGGAGATATGGTCATGGAACAAACACTTTACGAAAAAGTTGGCGGCGAGGAAGCCATCACGAAGGTAGTAGACTATTTTTATGATGAGTTAGTCTTGAAAGATGAGTCTGTCAATCATTTCTTTGATAATACAGACATGGAAAAACAAAAAAGCCACCAAGCCAAATTTATCAGTTTTGCATTAGGAGGCCCTAAACAATATACAGGTAAATCTATGGCTAAAGCGCATGAAGGCTTAAATCTGCAACCCGAACATTTTAATGCCATCGCTACACATCTACATAACGCCCTTGCTCACTTCGGAGTAGAAGAAGCTGATATCCAAACAGCACTATCTAAAGTCGCTACCTTAAGAGATGATATTCTCTATAAATAGAGTCAAAAAAAATGCCCAGAGCAAACTCTGAGCATTTTTTATTTCAATATAAATATCCCAACAAGCGAGTACACGATGACCGTCGAAAATAGGATTGTCATGTGAATCAGAGAATAGATAAAGAGCAGCTTTGCCCATTTCTCTGAATCCTTGTTTTTCTTGTATCCGTAGATGCTGAGTACGAGCCATCCGACGTTCATGAGGAGCGCCACTAGTGTTAAGCCTAAGCTTAATGGCAGAAACAGAAAGCTTGTTAAGCTTAAGAGCACTAGATAAATGTTTGTTTGCGTGTATGTTCTTTTTACGCCTTTTACAACAGGGAGCATCGGAATGCGAGCCGCTTTGTATTCATCGTGACGGCGGATCGCAATCGCATAAAAGTGAGGCATCTGCCAGATTACCTGAATGATGAATAATGCTGCAATGGCAGGGTGTGCGAGCGTTCCAGTCATGGCAGCCCATCCGATCAGGGAGGCATCGCTCCAGAAATACTGCCGACTTCTGTGTTGTAAATCGTTCTGCGTTTCGTCCACATCGTATATGGAACGACGTAAAAGAATAGACCGAGAAAACCTAGCAAAGCAGCAAGCGGCGTAGTGAAAGCGAGCGCTATAATACCAAGCACAGCCATCACAACAGCGAGTGTTATCGCCGATTTAATGTTAATCTCGCCCGTAACAGTTGGTCTTCCTTTTGTTCTTTCCATGATCGCGTCAATGTCGCGGTCATACACGTTGTTGAAGGTACCAGCAGCACCAATGACTAAAATCGTACCGATCAAAGCAAACAAGACATCTAGAATCTTCGTGCCAGGATCGATATCGTACGTATATAAAGCCAGTGTGAGCCCTGCGAACATGGGAACAAGGTTTGATTTGATAATCCCTGTTTTCACTGTTTGTGACAGGACTGCTGACCGTTTTTGTTTTTCTGTACAAACACTTCTCTCCATACTATAAGACACCATCTTCACAATATTTCTCTCTCTATATTATCCATATAGTGTAACCTTAAATCCACCTCTATTAAAGCACTAAATCTTTTCTCAGTACAAATAATAGAACACCTGAAGACACATTACAAAAGGGTTTTGTGAACGTTTTGTGATGGTTGTGTGATGGAAATGTGATACAAACGCTTACGACGCTTGAGTTTTACGATTTACTAATTATGAAACGCGGTCAGCAATAAACACGAAGAGGATCATGATCAATCGTTCCGCATAAATAAAAAATGCCGGATAAAAAGAAGAATGAGACTAAAGTTGTCATTTGGAAAATTTTGAAACATTTAGTTTATCTATGTCTTATATTTAAGTAGATAGTAAATGGGAGGGAAGTACACATGGAGTCCATCTTATCTATTCTTGTCCTTGTATCCTTGATCTTCTCGATTACATATGTGGTTAGGCAGCGAAAGGCACAGGGCATAACCAGTGTGAAATCAGCATTAACATCCATCTGTTTCTTTTTGGTCGCAGTAATGAACCTTCTCGCATACTGGTTTGATTTCCTCGGGATCTGGAGCTGGTCAAGTACGGTCGTGTTGTTGCTGTTAGGGGCTTATTTTACGAAATATTTGCAGCCAGCTCAGTCATAGAATTACTGAAAATGTAGCTAACGTGAAATTATTGAGATTAATGTGAAATTAATGAGATTAACGTGAATTTATTTAAATTAATGTGAAATTATTCAAATTAACGTGAAATTAATTTTTCGCAAAGATGTTTTGTCTTTTAACAGAGGCGAGTTGTGGTTTTATTCATCTGGAAAAGACAGTCTAATAGTGGGGGAGCGATATAAATGATAATTCGTAATAAATACTTGCATATTGAGACCTATGGATCACAAAACAACCCTGCAATTCTCTATTTACACGGAGGACCAGGTGAATCTTGTTATGCTTTTACGTATCATCAAGCCAAGAATCTTCAAAAGGATTTTTATTTAATTGCCCTAGATCAAAGAGGTGTCTGTCGCTCAGAAGGTATTGTAGAAAATGAAGAGTTCGTACTAATGGATCTTATAGGGGATTGTGAGGCATTAAGGAAAGAACTCCACATAGATAAATGGTCTTTAATCGGTCATTCGTTTGGCGGTTATTTAGCACTTTTGTACGTCTCACATTATCCTGCTTCTATTGAAAAAGTGATATACGAATGTCCAACTTTTGACTTTGAATTAACAGCTAGGAGCAATCTTAGAAAAACAGCACAATTATTAAAAAAGTATGGAAACGATGTGAAAAGTGATGAGTGTTTAAAGTGGGCAGAAAGTGATAGCACTACTCAAGAACTGACCGAAATCTATGGGACGTTAAGCGATGAGCTGGGTGCGCACAGGATGGAAATCTATCGTTACAACGAATCTCACCCAACCGATTATTCACAGTATACAGATGAGGAATGGGATGAATTCTATGATCGTTCGGCTATTCATTATGAAAGGTTATAGGAAGAGGGGAAATATTTACTTCGTTGCTTCCGAAATTAAAAGAAGTGTCTCACCCGATGTTGCTGATGGTCGGAAAACACGATCCAGTAACCTGTAACAAACATATAGAATCATTTGCAAAAGACGTGAAAAACGGAACCATTTTCTTATTTGATGAGAGTGGACACACACCACATTATGAAGAGCCGGACAAATTTAAAGAAGTGGTGTGTGAATTTATGAGTAAGACGAAACAGAGGTCTACAAATAAATAGAGTATGTGAAAACCCCACCTTTTTTAGAATATTTGATTTGGTCTTCCTTTTATATCGTATTATAAGATACAATCTAACTATACGATATATAAAGAGGTGCCAACAGTGAGCTATTCATCACAAATTAACCAATATTGGACAGATATTTATTTTCGATTGCATTATCCAAATGGTGAAAAAATCACCCACCAAGTAGTACGAATTCTGCAGTTAATCGACAAGAACGAAAAAGTAGGAGTGAATGATGTTGCAGCCTACCTGCAGATTTCCCATAACACCGCTTCTGAACATGTGAAGCGGATGATTGGTAAGGACTACATCTTAAAGCAACGAGACCCACATGATGAACGCAAAGTGATACTTGGTTTGACTGATCTCGGCAAAGAAGTTCTCCATCAGAACACGAGTCTTGATGAAGACAAGCTAAATATGATTTTTAGTCAGATGGATGATACTGAAAGAGAGTTAATCACTCAAGCTTTCAAACTGTTAAGTGAGCGTGCAAAATCATGTATGTAGTAATGAAAATCCTTATTTCTGCAGGAGTAATTGCAGCAGTTACCGAAATTGCAAGAAGGTTTCCGAGCTATGGAGGTATGGTGGCTGCACTTCCACTTGTTAGTTTGTTAAGCATCATCTGGCTATACATACAAGGAGAGCAAACCACAAACTTAAGCAAATTTGCACTTGGAGTCCTTTGGGGATTCCCTGCGACTGCCGTCCTATTGTTCATTGTGTATGTTTCTTTAAAGCAATCGCTCTCATTAATCGTTTGCCTGGGTTTAGGTATAAGTGGTTGGTTCGTATGTATTATGCTTCAAGAGGTAGCTGTTAAGTTTGTGAAAAATGTTCTTTGAAAGGAATGTGCAAATGACAAATAAATCAGAAACAAACCTCCCGCCAAAATTAGCAAAACCCGCTCAAAGGGCACTGGCTTCTGCTGGCATCTCGACAATCGAACAGCTGACAAATTGGACTGAAATAGATCTTATGAAGTTACACGGTATGGGTCCAAAAGCGATGGCACAGCTTCTGGCTGCACTTGAAGAAAAAGGACTATCCTTAAAAAATTCGTAAATGCTTTTTATACATAAAAAGGAGAACGCTTACATGTCACAGATTACAATTAAAAAAGCAATACTGAACGATGCAGAAGAGTTAACTGTAATAATGAAAAAAACGTTTGATCATGAAGCGGAAAAGTGGCTTTCAAATCAAGACATCATCGATTACAATATTCAGCCACCGGGATGCTCATCTATAGAGATGACAAAGTACATGATTAGAGAATTGGAATACTTTAAAGTTCTGTATCAAGGATTACTTGTTGGAGGACTTATCGCAACGGTTTCCGGGAAATCATACGGCAGAATCGATCGGATTTTTATCGATCCAGCGTATCAAGGAAAAGGAATAGGATCAGCAGTTATCACCTTGATTGAAAAAGAGTTTCCTCATATTAGAGCTTGGGATCTTGAAACGTCTAGCAGGCAACTCAACAATCATCATTTTTATAAAAAAATGGGTTATGTAACAACGTTTGAAGGTGAAGATGAGTATTGTTATGTAAAACAAATTAAAACTGCCGGTGAACAAGACAGGTTAGTAAAAAACAAAGACCTATCTCACATGCAGTATGAAAATAGCAATTTAAGTCAAACCGACTATTATCAAGTAACCATGGAAGGTAGTTCGATTAGTAACAGCAACGCAAGTCACATACATATGAGCAACTGCAATCTTAGCCATTCTAAGTTTCAAAACATTAATTACCGGAACACGCTCTTTGCAGATTTGAATTTATCTGATAGTGAAATGATTTACGTCACTTTAGGTGGTGTACGGTTTACAGATACGAACCTTGGCGATCAAAATAAACCAATAACGTTTGAGCGATGTGATCTAAACGGTTCATAGATTAAGAACTGTGATCTAAGGAATGTTGAGATTGAAAGTAGTGACATGACAGGTATGAAGATTGATAACATCCTTGTTGAAGAACTCCTCAAGTTATATTATCAGTCCAGCAACATTAGGTAACGGAGGATACATCATGAATGACCCATTCCCAGAATTTATTTACTTACGTCCCATTTTTATAGCATTTATTATCATTCTTTTGGTGGTATTAGCTACGGTAAGTCTTCAGAGAAAGAATAAGCTTCTTAATCATTTCAGTTTTTACAGCATTCTATTGATTTGTTTACTCATTCCAACGATTGCATTAACCGCTTCAGGCTACATAGTAGATGAATATGGCCTAGGTGGAGACGCGCCTTCATTTTATATGTGGGTCGCGATAGTAGCTTTGTCTGTCTTAAACACGTTTGTTTTTTAATAAAAGAAGGTCGTGAAAAGGAGGCGAGAAAGGTATGACTTTGCGTTTCCCTCTTTCATTTACTTCAGTGATGCTTGTTGGTCCTATTACAAAATTATTCATTCCTAAAACCTGGGAAGTGTGGCAATATGCCTTATTATCAGCTGTTATAGTAATGATCTTACTCTGGTGTTTTTATAAAATAGGTCTTGATAAGAAAAATGTACCGATCTGGTTAGGTGGTTCAATCATAATAGCAGCATTTTTGGGATCAATTTATCTTTCTGAATTACTTGAGCGGCAAATATAAAGGATAAATTAGAGTTGGTCTTCCTTAGTTGACCAACTTTTTCAATTTAGCCTACACCTAAAAACATCTATTAACTCCAGATCTTATGGAATATTTTTCTTTTTCATAGTAGCATATTGAGATACAGATTTTTATTATTTTGGGGTGAACCTATGAAGCTAGTATTGTTATTTGGACCACAAGCAGTAGGGAAAATGACAGTCGGACATGAATTAGAGAAGCTGACCGATTTAAAACTCTTTCACAATCATATGACGATCAATCTTGTGACTCCTTTTTTCGATTATGGATCAAAAGAAGGCAGAAGGTTGGTAAACTTATTTCGTTCTGAAATTTTTGAGGCGTTTGCTAAAAGTGATCAATATGGCATGATTTTCACCTACGTCTGGGCATTTAACTTCCAAGCAGATTGGGATTTTGTTGAGAATGTATGTCAGGTGTTTGAGAAAGAAGGCGCAGAGATTTACTTTGTAGAACTAGAGTCTGATCTAGAAACTAGACTAGAAAGAAACATCACAGCGCACCGACTCGAACATAAGCCATCGAAACGCAACATTGAATGGTCGGAGAACGACCTTAAAACTTCGATGGACAAGTATCGATTGAACTCTCATGAAGGAGAGATCAAAAAGGAGAACTACTTAAGGATTAACAATACGTATATGAGACCAGAAGAAGTAGCTGATCAAATAAAAGAAACGTTTGGTTTGTGAATAAAAAAAGACAACACTTTACGGTTGCATACAAGTGAAACACAAATTATATAGTGATAGTAAAACAAATGGAAAATGAAAAAATGATATCCCCCAGTTTTTTCATCTCTTTCATTGATAAAAGGAGCTTTATTTCATGAGCAATCAGCCAATTTAATCAACCCGTTTTTTAACTTCCAATCTAAGAAACCATAAAAAACGGGGGATAATCTTGAACAAAAATCGTAGTTTTCTATTTCTTTTGTTAGGTCAGTCATTAGCGAATATTGGGGATGTTCTGTATATTGTCGGTCTCATCAGTGCTCTATACACATTAACCGAGTCGGCAGCTGTATCAGCATTCGTTCCATTCACGGTTACATTTGCTATGTTTATTTCTAGCATTCTTGCACCATTAGTTATTGGGAAAGTTAGATTAAAATTAATTTTAGTATGGTCACAGATAGGAAAGACTCTTCTCTTATTGGGTTTAGGCCTTTTTATGGTGTTAAACCTTAACACATCTAACTTTTACTTCGCATTTTTAATTATTGCTGGAATTGCACTTCTTGATGGATGTGCAAATCCAGTTCGGCAAGCGTTAATTCCATATTACGTAAAAGAAGAGGACTTAATCCAAGCAAATGGAGTAGCGGAAACAATCACTCAGTCTATTCAAATAGGTACGTGGTTCTTCTGAAGCTTACTGTTACTTGTATTTGATCCAAACCAGTTAATCTGGATTGTAGCTGCTTTATTTGCGTTATCTAGTTGTATGTTGACATTGTTAAAAAATGTGGCACACCAAACGGAAAGACAAGAAAAAATTGGGGTTTATTGACGCGAGGATGGCGAACGATTAATCATACACCTGTGTTAAAAACGATAGTGCGAATGGAATTTATCGAAACCATTGCAGGTGCAGTCTGGATTGCAGCAGTAATGTACGTCTTTGTCGAAAAAGCATTGAGAGCTGAGGAGCAATGGTGGGGATTTCTAAACGGTTCTTTTTTTATCGGATTAGTAATTGGGAGTATAGTATGCGTGAGATTTTCCCGATATATAGATAAAAATCAAAATGGTTTCATTATTGCAGGAGCTAGTATGGCTTGCATTTCAACCATAATGTTTAGTATGACCAGTATTCCTGTATTCGCATTAATCTTATCATCACTTATTGGGTTTTTCGGACAATTAAAGAACATACCTCAACAAACAGTCATTCAAACTAGTGTTCCAAAAGAACATCTACCTACCGTTTATACATCTATAGGTACAATATCATCAGGTGTATTTGGAATAGCTTCATTGACCATGGGAGTCCTATCTGATTTTTTTGGTGTAAGAAGTGTATTTTTCCTTTCGGGAGTACTACTTTTAATAGTGAGTGTTTTGGCCATTAAAGATAAGGAATTATTTTTGAAAAAAGAAAAGACACAAAAGAGCGCATAATGTTCTTTGATAAAAAGGAGCTTTCTAGTTGAAGCTCCTTTTTGCTTACTTAAAAACATAGACTATTTTTCTACTCATCTATCCAATTCAACGGTGGTTTGTTTAACTGTGGGGCGTACCCTAATTCTTTTGATGCTGCCACAATGAACTCTTTTCTAAAGAAAAAGCTTCGGTGGTAGACGATTCTTTCGTTTTCCACTTCTTGATATTGAATGTCATGGATGAGCGGCCCTCGATCTGTGTCCGCAAGCACCACAATAACCGGTTTACCCCATAACAAAGATTCGATGGCATGATGACCAGGCAGACCATAAGCAAGGGAGCCTTCACGAATCTCGTTCTTGTTCACTTCTAAAAATCCTAATGATGCTTCGTAATGTGCGTGGTCACTAATAAGTGCTAGCATTCCTTCTAAATCACCATTATTAAACGCGTTAAGGTATGCTTGGATAATCTTTGATTTTTGCGGTGTATCTTTTGGTTTTGGATTTATGGACTCGTACTTATTCTCTTGAAGTTTTGTTTTCATTCTGCGAGTAGTTGCGTAAACAGCGCCAGGCGTCGTCTTAATTATGCTCGCCACTTCTTCAGCATTAAAACGAAAGATCTCCATCAACAAAAAAACAGCAGTCAGCCTTGGCGTGAAAAGTTCAAATAGCTTTTCAAGTGCTTCTTCTAAATCAAGAGTGTCCACAAATTCTTCGGTAGGTTCATTCTCTTCATCTAAAATACCGAGTGATCGCTTTTCTTTTCGGCAATGGTCAATCCAGGCGTTGGTGGCGGTGCGATAAAGATAAGATTTAAGATTCGTAGGATGCCATCTTGTATATAAACCGCCAAGGGCTTTAAGCATCGTTTCTTGATACAAATCCTCACCATCCCACGGAGACCCGGTAAGATACCTGCAATATTTCCATAATCCATCACTAAAATCACGAATTTCTTCATCAAATCTTTGGCGCAGTTCATTTGACTGCGCGTGAAGCGTATTTGTTGTTGAATGAGACAAGTTGAAAACTCCCTTCATTTTACCGTTCACTATGTACGACGATTTCTGTACCGATAATTATACGCTTTTTACAGAAATTTTTTGGCGAAATTTGAAAGGAAATATGGTATGGTTTAATTGGATAAAAGTTACAATTGGATATGAAGGAGATTTTAATATGCAACAAGTCATGGAAACCTTAATTAACATTGAATCTAACAAAGTGGGATTGGTTGTTTACTCAACAGAAAAACAACAGATTGTTGCTTCATTAGATTCTCAACTCATAGTTCCACTAGCGTCTGCAGCCAAAGTAATAATCGGGTATTGTGTAACTAAATTGGTGGAACAGAATTTGTTTCAGTGGAATGACATGATCGACGGATGTAAACTTGATCCAGAAGAAAACAGTCATGAGCTATATCCTCACTTTCAAGGGAGGACTTCTCTTTCGCTAGGAGATTTGGTGGAAATTATGATTGCGTGTCACGATAGTAAAGCAGCGAATAGTGTTGTGGAATTTTGTGGAGGATGGGAAAGGATTAATGAAGAGATCTGCAGAAATTTTCACGCTATAACCATCACACCAGATCCAAGAGACATTGAAAATAAAGGTAAAATTGATCAAGTGCTTGAGGTTTTGATTACGATTTTCATAGGTTATCAGACTGAGCCTGAAACTTGGAAGCCCGTAATAAATGGCCTTGTGCGTCCGTCAGACCATCTAGAAAACATTCCTAAACATCATTTAAGTCATATGAGTGGAGGTTTAGAGAATGTGGTTGTGGATATTGGTATCCTAGGTGAGTTCCAACAACAGCCTTTTCTCTACGTTATAGGTGCAAATCACTTGCCGAATCGCTATATCAATTCGTTTTCAGATGAAAAAATAGTAAAGGCTATGAACTTACTATATCAAGAATATAATCAGACAAAAGAATTAACGACATAAGGAGAACGGCAATGGGCATTATTCTACCGAAACCTTTTATTAAAACAATAAAAGGAATTCATGGAGAAAAGGCGGACAATTGGATAGAGAATTTCAACTCGTTTCTTTCAACATGGGAACAACGATACAGCCTCCAAGTTCTAGAACCATACAATCTCTCTTACAATTTTGTCGCTCCCGCTATTCGAAACGATGGACAAGAAGTGGTACTAAAAATTGTACTTTCCCAAAATGAATTTCAAGCTGAATTAAAAGCGCTTCAGCTTATGAAAGGCCCGGGAGTAGTGGAAGTACTTGATTATGACGAACACCATGGAATCATAATGCTAGAGCGTTTGAGCTCTGGGCATACGTTAGCTGAATTGGAAGATGATGAAGAGGCAACGCGAATTGCTGCAAATGTTATGAAAAAGTTGATGGTTCCAGCACCACTTGACTCAAACCTTCCAACAGTCATAGATCGAGAAGATAGCTTGAAAAGAATCTACAGAAATCATAGCAATGAAAAGGGACCAATCTCTAAAGAAACGATAAAAGAAGCGCTAAACATTTTTGAACACTTAAACAGCTCAATGGAAAAACCGTATTTGCTTCATGGAGATTTACATCACTACAACATTTTAAGAAATGGGGAATCATGGGTTGCGATTGATCCAAAGGGATTGATTGGTGACCGTGAATACGAAGTGGTTCAATATCTGCTGAACAAGTTGCCAGAAGATCATGCTATAGAGGCAACAGAAAAGCGAATTGATATTTTCGTGGAGAATTTGAATCTAGACAAAGAGAGGGTTTTGTTAAGAGCTTATTCTCATGCTGTGTTAGCAACGTGTTGGACGGTGGAAGATGGAAATTACAGCAAAAGCTTTTTTAGTACGATTTCGCTTTTTAAAAAGTTGTGTGATAAATACAACATACGGACATATAAGCAACCCAATGAGAAAGACGTACACTCTAACAAATTTTAAGTAGTGTACGTCTTGTGTTTTCTAGTACGTCTCAAACGTGATAACGACGTCCCCTACCTTGTGGCCGGTTTCTACATATTCATGAGCCTCAGGGGTTTCCTCAAGCGTGTACTTTCTATCTATTACAGCTCTTAATTTTTCATTTTCAATAAGTTCCTTAAGTAAAATTAAGTCGTCAACGGTTTCTTTTGCGATTCCTTGTCCGTCAACTGTCACAAATGTTCCTTTTGAAGTCAATGCTTTTTGCGCTTGAGATTTTGTGCATTTTCCAACTGCATCAAAGATAAGATCGTACTTTTTTCTCTGCTCGTAAAATCCTCTTTTCTGTAATCGATAACATGATCTGCGCCTAGAGATTTCACTAATTCTAAATTGGTTGGTCCGCAAACACCTGTTACTTCTGCCCCAAAGTATTTTGCAAGCTGTATGGCTGAAGTCCCCACAGCTCCTGATGCTCCATAGATCAAAACTTTTTGTCCGCTCTGAATGTTTCCTTTTCTAAGAAAGTAAAGAGCTGAAGTTCCTCCAAAGGGCACAGCAGCGGCTTCTTCAAAGGTCGAATTTGAAGGCTTAATTGTAACGATTGCGTTCTCAGGAATGCACGTATATTCGGCATGAGCCCCAAAACGCATACCAGTTAATGCATAAACATGGTCCCCTTTGTTAAATCGGGTGACATTTTTGCCGATTGCTTCAATTTCTCCTGATAATTCTACTCCAAGTATCGGCTTTCTTGGTTTTCTAATTCCTAAGAAAAGTCGCATTGGAACCCAGAACAAGGGTGGACATTTAAAACCCCGAACGCGGCAGTCACCAGAAGTAACAGTGGTTGCATGGACTTTTACAAGGATTTCATCGTCCTTCGGGAAAGGTTTTTCTACTTCTTTCATTCGAAGAACAGCTGGTGAACCATATTTCGTACATACCACAGCTCTCATAATTTTCCTCCATCCATATTCATTTCATTATAATTAGCATATGATTTACTTACAGCTAAAAATGACATTGGACGTATACAGTATAGATTTTGGTGTAGGAGGATTTCTTACTAAACAGTAAGAATGATAAAAGTGGGGGGATAACTATGACTTTAATAAAACGCTTTTTCTTTAAACGTTCGAAAAATAATATTGGAGAGCTGTTGAGCATCTTGGTTGTATTTTCAGTCCTTCAATTCGTAGATTTTGCTGTTTTAAGAAGCCAGCCTTTACTTTTCATACTGTTTATTTTAGGAATCATGGTTATTTTTAGAGTATGCGATGCGTCATTTGATAGGTTACTAGGCGATAAGAACAAGGTGATTGGATCTGGCCCATATTTTATTTTTATTTTCCTCTTTATCATCGTAACCACTTATATCGGAAGCTAAGTGTATACTGATTTGACGATTCTAGAAAGATTTTTTACAGTCGCGGCATTTGTATACTTTCTTTTTCTATATGAAAGTGTAAGATACAAAGGGACTTATTTTGCAGACGAATTATTTTGTTAGGGGATGACCAAATGGCAGCGTACTTGAAGTACCTCCTTTATATAATCGAACATAAACTTAATGTTTTCATAGAATGCTGGAAAGTAGGGCTCTTCGTACAAGCGTTCATACATGATTTGTCCAAGTTTCACCCTGTTGAGTTCTTTCCATACGCCAGGAAGTTTTATTCGAATAAGAAAGTGAATGAGATGGAATGGCAGAACGCATGGCTACATCATCAACATCATAATAAACATCACTGGAACTATTGGGTAGTCGATCAGGTCAAGAGAGAAGCCGTTCCTATACCGAGAAAATACATACTTGAGATGATTTGTGACTATCGTTCTTTATCGAGAAAATGGGGAAGTAAAAGAACAGACATTAACATTTCAGAACGGCTCATTCTAAACTTACTAACGGAAAAAGTGATTTTGCACCCGGATACGAGGAAAGAGTGTGAGTTACTTATTCAAAAAATGGAAAGTAAAAGTATTCCAGCTACATAATTAAGGACCTGAATTCCACTTCAGATCCTGTTTTATTTTCTCATTCTTCTATTGTCGGACGCACCCAAAGCTTCGAAAAATCCACATAACCAAAATGCTTGATGTTAACATTCATTAGCTCAGTTGAAAAAGGAATGAATCGTTTTTCGTAATACAGTGGAATCATGATGGATTCTTCAATCAGTTTCTTTTCAAATTCAACGTTTAACTTTGTCCATTTTTCAAAAGGTGTATGTATATATTGGCTGATGCGTTTTTGCCATTGCTCCTCTTTTTCCAAAAGAATTGGAAGTGGGGCAAAGCCGTTCGTTAAGAAAAAATAAAATGAGAGATCTTGATTCAACTCAAAGATCTCCCCATGAATAAAAAGGTCTACGTCCTGACTTGTTGTCTGTTGAAAATCGTTTCTTCAAAAGACATCCTTTTAACTTCAACGGAAATGTTGTCTTGCTGGAGCGTATTGATTAACCAACGGCTCGTCTTTTCTGTGTGATCAGCGACTCTAATGATAAGTGGTTCAGTAAAAACAGGGCGTTCGATCTCTGGCAGTGAAATCTTTTGATTCTGTCCAATTAGACAGCTGTTATCGTTTGGGGTTGCTCGTGGATCATACTCTGAAATACTATGGCGATTCAAAGCAATCAAATGATGTATGTATTGTCGGACTTCTTTCCGTGCGATCTGAGAGCCCTTGCGATAGGCATTCATGATGAGTACACCAAAACCAGAGTCACTTTCAACTTGAAATGTATCTGAATTCTCTGGTTCAAGTGATGAGTGATAGACAATCGGGAATTCTTTTGGAACTTGAACAAATTCTACGGCATCTAACAATGGGCGTTCTTGAAAATGTTCTTTAAATGCTGTTAACGTTGTCTTTTGGTCGGTGTTCTCTTTTAACATGAAGCTCCCAGTGCCATAGAGATGACCTCTGTTTTCTTTATAGATGCTCGCAGTCATCGTACTTAACAACTGAAGAATGTAGCTGCAGCCTCCCGGGAAAAGAATATCTACCACGAGCGGTGATTTTGTAACCACCTCTTCAACAGGAGACCATAGCTCTTTATTTTGCTCATGAACACGTAACTGCTCTAAACAAATCACCACATCATCGGCAGTTAATAAAGATCCATCATGAAAGTTAACATCTTTTCTTAAGTAGAGCCGCAGTTTAGTAGGAGAGACATCCCAGCTATGTGCGAGTTCAGGAAAAATCTCCCCTTGATCTGTAATGGAAACAAGACGATTAAACACGTTTGCTACCATATGAGCGCTGTGTGCATCTGCTGCTTCTAGGGGGTGAATGGTTCGAAAGGGGTAACGTTTCGGCACGACTAACTTGTCTTGGGTTTTTTGAACAAATCCAAAATGAGAGTGAAATTTGTTCATCAACCGCATTTTCGTGTCAGTTGACCAATCAAACATTAAGTATTTACTGCTTTTCTCTACAGGCTCTGAATCTATGAACTTTTCTACTTTCTCTTCAAAAATATCTTCAACATCCTTCAGCCATGCTAGCTGAGAGACGTTTCCTCTTCCGCGACCTGGAGTGAATTTCAGCCATCCTTCATCTGTCCACTTTTTTAAATAACGAGTCGTTTGTTTTTGACTGATCTGAAGCGCTTCAGCAATCTCTTCTGTTCGAATGCTGCCAGTTGAAAAATATCTCCACAGAATAAGCAATTTATTATCCATCGAACTTCTCCTGTCTGTAAAAGTAGACACACTTTTTACAAATGTCCATTTTTAGATTATTAAGTCTAGTTTAATATTACAATACACAGAAGGAGGGGACAATATGGGATGGAAAGATTACCCCCAAAACATTAAAGTACGGTTGATCACATCGTTCTTTAACCGGGCCGTTTCATCGGCCGTTATGCCTTTTATGGCATTATTTTTCGCAACAGAAAAGAACAAAATATGGGCAGGGACGTTCTTGATCTTAACGGTTGTGATCGGATTTATTGTGAATTTAATCGGTGGCTACATATCTGACCGCTTTCCGAGGAAAAAAGTATTAATGTCGACTTCTTGTTTAAGTGCCGTCATGTTTTTACTCATGACAGTGAGTTTGTTTCCAAATCAAAAATGGATTATGCTCTTTGCTGCGGCTTATATTGGATTTATTGTCACTAGCAGTCTCGGTAGACCGGCGATGCACGCGATAATTATGGATTCTACAACGCCTGAAAACAGGAAAGAAGTATACACGCTCGATTACTGGATGGTGAACTTGTCTATGGCGATCGGTGCAGCACTTGGCGGTTTGCTATATGTGAGTCATCAGAAAGAATTATTCATCTTATTGACTGTAACATCCATTAGTATTCCGATCGCGTATGGTATATGGTTGCGTGACGAGTTCAGCGGATTTTTGGAAAAGAAGCACGCAAATGTGTTTATGGACTTATTTCAAAACTACAAAGTGGCTTTACAAGATTCAGCTTTTGTTAAAGTCGTGATCGGTGGGACGTTTATCTTTTCAGCTGAGTTCACACTAAACAGTTACATTGGAATCCGGCTGGCAGAAACGTTCGATTCTATTCATATCGGGGATTTTGAAATTAGCGGTGTACGTATGCTCAGTATGCTGAACATCCAAAACATGCTTATGGTCGTCTGTTTCACGTTCCTGATTAACCGAATAACGGACCGGTTAAACAAAAAGAACGCGTTACTGATCGGACTATTGTTATACGGAATCGGCTATGTGACGGTTACTTCTGCAAATACTTGGTACATCCTAATCTTGTTCAACATCATCGCGACAATGGGCGAGTTAATTTACTCACCAATTAAAGAAGCGGAGAAAGCGAACATGATTCCAAGTGATAAGCGTGGTTCTTATTCAGCGTTTGCCAACGTTTCTTTTAGCGGAGCGGATATGCTTGCACGTTCAACTATTATTCTGGGAGCGTTCCTCGTTCCGATGATGATGTCCGTTTATATGGGAGTTGTTATCATGATCGGCGCATTTTTCATGTATACAGGATTGTTCGTGAGAGAACGAGTTGCGGAAAAAGTAGTGAAGAATGAAGTTGCTTCACCTGTAGCGAAGTAAAATGAAAGGGTATGACTCAAAAACTTTGAGGTCATGCCTCTTTTCGTGTTGTGGGGTATGGGAATATTCATATGTTGAATGCGAAATTAAGTTCTATACGTGGTAATTGCTTATAATTACGAGGTAATCAAAGATAATTACGTATATAACGCCAAAAATTACGTACATAAAATATTTTATCCGATTTTCGACAATATTCGTCATACGCAGGTTCTGTTTTGCCGATAAAAACAAAAAAAGAAAAAGCCTGGAACCATCTCCAAGCTTTTCTCATCACGAATTTGGTTCTTTTACAGAAGCGATCTCAATCTTTTCAACAAACATGTTAAAGACGCTTCGTTTTTCTTCGAGCTTCTTAAGCTGTTGTTTCAGTTCGTTGTATTTTTCCTCGAACGGCTGCTGATACGTTTTCTTGATATTCTTAATCATTTCTTCATTGATGGTAGATTGAATGACTTGTTTGGTGATTCCGAATTTATAAGAATAGAGTTGAAGTTCTGTCTTCACTTTCTCGTACTCTTCATCAATTTCTTTCTTTTGTTGCTCAATCTCATCTTTCCATTCAAGCAGAGCATCTTTTACATACGGCTCCATGTTTTGCCTCCTTACAGAGTTCGTTCTTCTGTCATTTCTTTTTTATGTACTCTATACACTATTTATAATGAATCGCTCATTTATGGGGGTATTTTCATACGTTGACTAAATTTTTCCATCGATTTATGATTGTTTTAGATACGGAAATGGAGAACTGAAGGAAAGGATAACAGTTGAATGCAAGAAAATTTATTAGAGAGAAAAATATTAGCTACCATTGTTTCAACTTTTGCACTAGTGATGGTAATGTTTGCTTTTATGTGGATAGAAAATACAGAATATCAGGCTGATGACGTTCACTATGGAATGGGATTTGCATTATCTACCATGGCTTTCGGGATATATGGAGGATTAATCATTCTCATTTACGGAAATATTGCTTCGGTAATCATTGAGTTTGTTTTAAACAAGTGGTTTACAGTGAATACTTGGGTGTATGTTTTACTGCATGGTGTATTTGGCACCGTACTTATTTCCTCTCCCGTTCTAGCTCTTATTGGTGTAATGACAGCACTTTTTTATGCATTAATTGATCGATGGATCCTTTACAGAACAAAGAACAAAAAACCTTTGCGTATGTTCATCATTGTCCCATTAAGTATATATATTGCAGTTTGGGCTGGGTTGACATTACTTTCGCCTGAACCACCCCCATTTACAGAAGAAGATGCTATTGAGTTCGTTTCTGGTGGTAATACTTACGATGATCAGTTTCCTGATCAACCAGGTAAGGTTACGGAAGGACCTGTTACAAGGGAAACGCATGTCAAAGAAGTAGGTGATGAAGTTTATATTGTCACTTTTAAAGAAACGAGAACGAATATTGAAGATGGTCATTGGTGGATCTCATATAAAGTAGACAGGAATGGTTCTTCATTAGAAGATTCGAGTCATTAATATTTAAAGAAGAAAGGTGCTGTGTCAGATGCCAACAATAGGATGGCTGTTCGTTGCGATCGTGTTAGGTGGAATCATAATAGGTTCATTGATTCAAAGATATCGTTATCGGAAAATGAAGCTTATTTACACGGCATTTGGGCAGGAGAACTACTTTAAGATCATTTCAAAATTAAAAAGCAGCGGCGTAACTTTCAAGGTGAAAATACCATTGCAAGGGTTAGGAGCGAGAGAAAGATCTATTGTCGACAACACTCAGTACGATATTTATGTAACAAAAGAAGAAGCGCACCGAGCGGGAGCTGCTTTACGCAAATAAGGGGATGGGTTTATGTTGAAAACGATGAACTATGTCACGAGTCAAGAAGAGCTAAGACAAATGCTTGGTAATCCCAGCCTTAGAGGGCAGAACAAAGTGATCGCCAAAATCGATGAACATTGCAGGGATTTTATCTCGAAATCTCCTTTTCTAGTGATATCAACTTCCGACGCACAAGGGAACTGTGATAGTTCGCCAAGAGGAGATGCACCAGGATTTGTTTACGTTCTAGATGATCAACACCTCATCATTCCAGATCGTCCAGGCAATAAGAGGGTTGATTCGATGTTCAACATCCTTTCTAATCCTAAAATCGGCATACTGTTCATCATTCCTGGCATGGGTGAAACGCTGAGAATTAATGGAGAAGCATTGATAATTAAGGACGAAGAAGTTTTAGAAAAGATGGCTTTCAACGGAAAGTCTCCGCAACTAGGAATCTTGGTAAAAGTGAATCAATGTTACATGCATTGCGGGAAAGCTTTTAAGCGATCAGGTCTTTGGGAGCCGGAGAGCTGGTACAACAAAGAGAATCTGCCGAGTGCTGCGAAAATTTTAGCTGCACACGTCAATATGCCTGAGATGACAGAGGAGAGGATCATCTCTGATCTTGAGGAAGGTTATGAGAATAAGCTTTATTAACAAAAAGGACCTGAGAATACTCGGGTCCTTTTTGGTATATAAAGGTTTTAAGAGGTAGCTGGCGGAACACTCTGTGGATGATTAAATATATTTTCTGGATCATATTTTGCTTTTACTCTTTGGAGTCTAGCAAAATTTGTTGCCCAATAGGCAGATCCGAAATTTTGAATATTTTCGTCTGGAACGTTAACATAGGAACCGATTGTATATGGTTTTAACTGCTGACGTACTGCTTCGACTGATGCAAGACTACTCGCTTCTTCAGATTTATCAACCCACGTTGCGTTCCATTCTGTATAAAACAACGGATCTCGCCAATAGAAGGCTGTTTTGTCTTTTGGCACTCTGCTGATCGCACCGCCCCAATTGGTAAAATAGAAATTGGATTCTGTTCCAGGTGCTTCTTCTAAAAATTTTTTCATTACCGCAATTGGTGCTTCTGGCCAAAGATTAGTCGCCCAAGACGAAGAGAACTTAAAGTTTTGATCAGCATAAGGTGGTTCAGGTGGATCAAGGAAATCGATACAGTCTGGATAGAAGAGCGTTTCTATAACTACTTCGGAAGGTGTCCCAGCATTTAGTAAAGGTTGCAGAATTTGAATCAATTCAGGTCTTGAACCTAAGAAAAGGCCAGTTACTTGACATAATCCATTTACTTTGCTGTAGATCTCTATATAACTGCCCAATCGTGAATCTACAAACGGCATCAAATTCTGCCATGCTTCAAATACTGTTTCGAGCTGTTCCCATGGCCAAATAATGTTAAAGACCGTTGCGGTTTCAGGTGCACGATGAACTTTAAACGTATATTCCGTATTGTATCCAAACGTACCACCACCGCCTCCTCTAGACGCCCAAAACAAGTCTTCGTTGCAAGTTGGACTGGCTTTAAGAATCCGCCCTTGTGCATCTACGGTCTCGAGTGCAAGGAGGTTATCTGATATGACACCAATCGTACGAGAGAGTAACCCGAATCCGCCACCGGTTGTTATGCCACCGATTCCAACTGTCGGACTATCGCCAAAGACAGCCATA
Source organism: Fictibacillus sp. EA-CB0309 (assembly GCF_055814265.1). NCBI lineage: Bacteria > Bacillati > Bacillota > Bacilli > Caryophanales > Fictibacillaceae > Fictibacillus > Fictibacillus sp. EA-CB0309. Next base: position 2,874,208 of record NZ_CP169271.1, on the reverse strand, counting down.
AAACCTTCTCGAGCTAGACTTTTTACAAGTGGACCAACACGAATTCCCGGTTGAACGGTAGCGATTCCCTTTTTCTTATCTAAGTGAACTTTATTCATATCACCTGTATCAATAACAAGTCCGCCCTTTACAACATTGAACTCCTTGTCTAGAGCATGACGGCCGCTTCTAACTCTTAGTGGTACATCATTCTCACGAGCCCATATAATCGCATTACTTACATCACATGCATTTTGTGCAAAAACAAAGACAAGAGGAAAAGTATTGACATAAGGGTTCCAGTTTTTAACGGCTTCATTATAGCCTGGGTCCCCTTTAAAAATAACTCTTCCTGTTAACTGTGTAGATCCCATGAATTCAACTCCTGACAAAACATATTTGTAGATATATAACTGTATGCAAGAACTGAAAATACGGTTAACAATTTTCTATGGGTGAATGGCTGAATAGAACAAGAAGTACAAAGTGTGTTTTGCTTAAAAATGTCCTGGAATTTGAAGAGAAGGTTAATAATTCGGGAATACTTAAACGATGGGGTGGGGGCTCAATTCTCAAATCTTTTTAACACTCAAAAGCCATAAGCTGTTAACTTGGTATACGCTATTACACATGCTATCATTTAAAATTATAGTTTTATAAAGTGGGGTGAGACAGTGCGACAACTACATAGAAAACATCAGTGGCTAGCGAGGTTAATGGCGTCTGACCCCGGATATGTCCGATTGCAAAAAGCGGGTAGAGCAACGGCTAGCTTGATTCTTTCCATTTTTTCAACACTCCTGATTATGCGCTATACTGGCCATTCAGGGGCATCACCCCTGCCATTGTCTCAGGTATGCTTGGGTTGATGGGTATCATGGTCGTTATGGATGATACGAAGAAACAAATGAAAGTTACGACAGTATTGCTTGGAATTTCAGCCATGCTCGGGATCACGATTGGTTCTATTGTTGCTGGTCATGCGTACTACATCGATGTAGTTCTAGTTTGGAGTGTATTTTGCAGCTTTTATTTCTCGAGATTTGGTACACGCTATTTTTCCCTCTTCATGATCTTCTTCATGACCGTTTACTTTTCTTCTGTTTTAAAGTTATCCAGTGCACAGCTGCCATGGTTTTATATCGGTGTTTGGTTTGGTGTGATCTATGCCTTTATATTTAATTTCTTTTTGTTTCAAGATACGGCTAAAAATCTTAGAAGCAGCATCCGATCCTTTCATATTCAGAGTAATTTAACACTTAATCTCTTAATTGAAGCAATGAAGGATAAGAAGACAGACCCTTTGCGTAAAAAAGAGCTAGAGAAAAATGTTTTGAAATTAAGAGAGTATGCGTTAATCGTTTCGGGTTATATCAACGCAAATGATGTCCAAAAGATGTGGCCAGGATTGCTGCCGAACCAACTGCGATTGTATGTCTTTGATACAGGCATGCTGATAGAGACACTGATTGAATCTGTTCGAGGGCTTAAGAAAGCGGATGCCCTTGAAGTTGATGAAATTAAGCAGCTGCTGATTTCGGTGACAGAGGCAGTACGTGATGCGGAAGTACTTGCTCCAAATGTAAAAGACCAAAATATACAACCAGCTGAAAAAGCGGTGCAGCAACTGCGTTTATTGATTATGGAGCTGTTCGAACGTGAGGAGCCGCCAAAAGGATGGATCTATCTCATTCGACGCATTGAATCGATTGCGAATCATGTGATTGAGGGAGCTGTTAGCATTCAGCAATCTCTTCACTCTCATCAAGCCTCAAACAAGGTTGAGGAACTGCTTGAGGAAAATGCAGACGAAGAGGAGTCTGCATCAGGTGATAAAAATTTGAAACCGTCTACCAAAAAAGCATATCAAGCTTTAGTTGCAGGGGTTATATCAATCATCGTAGGCTTAATCATATCGCCAACACAGCCATACTGGGTTCTTCTTACGGCATTTGTTGTGTTGCTTGGAACGGAATCGATCGGCCGAATCTATACAAAAGGATACGAGCGTTCATTAGGTACGATCATTGGGGCAGTGATAGGGTTTGCCCTTGCCAAACTCCTATCAGGCCATACGGTATTGGAGGTTGTCTTTCTTTTTGTGGTCGTTTTTTTAGCTTTTTATTTGATGACAGTTTCCTATATGTTGATGAGTATGTTTATCACGATGCTGATCGCATTTATGTATGATCTTTTATTAGGAGGCATCACACTTACACTCATTGGAGCGCGTGTGCTTGATACGATCGCAGGTGCTGCCATTGCGTTAGGTGTATCGTATATCATTTTCCCGAAAAAGACGAAGGACAAAGTAGCTGAATCTATCGATGATTTCTTAGGTGAACTTACTCCATTTGTGACAGAGTATGTAAGAGGCTTTAGAGAAGATGTGAACGTGAAGGATCTTTCAGAAAGTGCGTTTCAATTGGACCAAAAGCTTCAGGTGATAAGAGATGAAGCACAATCTTTCTTACAACGTCCCGGATCTCCTATCTATTCTAATATGGTTAGATGGATGACGATGCTAGCGGCCATCAACTATTATGCAAGGCATCTCGTTGCTTCAGCTTATCGAAAGGGGTTTGATTATCCCGAAGAGTTAGTTGAAGTGTTTATACAAATTGAGAAAAAACTTAAAGAGAATATTGATGCGTTAACTGAACTCGTGAAAGGGAATGAAATAGATGGTGTTCTTCATTCATTAGAAGAGGAGCGCGAAAAGATTGAACGGCTTGCACCGACCCGAAAACAGTCTAATCGTGATTTAATCCATCATCTTTATTATGTATGGCGAATTAATCGATCCATTGTGGAGTTAGGATATGAACTAGGAGCAGGGAAGGAGTAGTGGATACTCCTTCCTTTTCGTATTACCAGCCTTTATTTTTCTTTAATGAAGTAATATGTGCCGTATGGTGTTTTCCATGCCAAGCATAAATCCCAATGTTTTTTTCGATGGAAACCTCACCAGAAACAGGGTGAATGAACGTTCTTTTTAAATCAGCAGGTGTTACGTTTTTTAAGAGTTCAACTAACCGCTTATGTAATGCATCAAGCAACGATAACGAAATCTCTATCGGTAAACGTGAATCGGAAAGCTCTGCCCAACGTGCTTCTTCATAAGCTTTAATCATAGGTTTTTCTTCTGTTAAGGCTAACTTTAATCGAATAAAAGCATTCATATGGCTGTCTGCCATGTGATGAACCACTTGGCGGACCGTCCATCCCCCAGAACGATAAGGTGTATCAAGTTGCTCTTCGTTCAAGTTTTCAACAGCAGCTCTTACTTGTGATGGAAGTTCTTTGATCGCATTCAGCCAGCTATCAATCACTGAACTCGTAATTTCTCCTTCATGATGAAAAGGACCGATTGGATATTTTTCGTTCATCTCATATTCCTCCAATAAAAAATGATCATTCGTTACCTTAATATGAAAGAAGATGTCATGTTTAAGGGTTATACTATGGATATCTTTATTTTAAGTGTAGTAGAGAGGAGTCGTCAAAATGAATAAAAAGCGTAAGGTGATTTTATATATTGCAGCAAGTGTTGACGGATTTATAGCAAAGGAGAATCAGAATATTGACTGGTTGTCAATCGTGGAGCGGCCGGGTGAAGATTACGGATACGGAGTATTTGTTGATACAGTGGACACGGTTATTATGGGGCGGAAAACGTACGACAAAGTCTTATCCTTTGGAATTGAATTCCCTCACAAAGACAAGAAATGTTATGTGATTTCCAGAACAAAAACAGGTAGTGATGATAACGTAGAGTTTTATGGTGGTGATCTTAAGGAACTGATTGAAGAACTAAAAAGCAAAGAAGGTAAGAACATTTTCATTGATGGAGGAGCAGAGGTTGTTAGGGAACTGAAATCTCAAAACTTGATTGATGAATACGTGATTTCCTTCATTCCAATCATGCTTGGAAAAGGCATACAACTATTTAAAGAAACAGATGCAGAAAGCAAGCTGGAGTTAGTGGAGAGCAGAGCATTTGAGTCTGGGTTGGTGCAGGTGATTTATAAAACAATTTAAAGTGAGCAGCAACTCTCTATGGGTTGCTGCTTTTGTATTATGTCCTGAGATTAATCGGAAGGAATATTTGCATGTGAAAAGAAGTTAATAAATGAAGAACTAGAGGATTTTAAATGTGAATTTGTTATTCATGGAAAGAGAGGTTTTATAGTGAATCAATTGAAGCGATTTGTCGTGCAAAAAACATCTTCTGATGATCATGAAAAAGTTATAAGCCTTTTAACTAAATTAGATTATGTGGCCGATAACTTAAAGCTAAACCAGTTTTATCAAGATGATGGTTTTGAACATATGGGAGAAACTGATAAACATAGTAAATACAAAAAGCACTTTAGTAGGAGGTAATATGTTAAGTTCTTTTCAGATGTTTTATGAAGAATTTAAAGAAAGTTGGAGAAACTCATCTATTGTAGGAATTAAAGAAGTTCTTTCGCTCAATTATCAAGCACGGGAAATTAGAGGTCAGGATATCGTTGATTTTGAATATGCTGAATCCGTTGAAGGATGGGGTCAAGCATTTAATCAGTTGAAGCAGCAAAAGGCACAATGGATTCTAAAAGAGGTTGAAGTTTTGACCTTAAGAGAAAATGAAGTAATGGCGATCCTCTGGGCTTCCTTAATTATCGATGGTATACCACTAAATACCGCAAACTTATTCTTTGAAACCTTTAGATGGGAAGATGGGAAATGGAAGTTGATCAGAAGCTATATTGAAGCGGGTTTACCGTCTGAAAAAATGGGAAGTCTTGCACTAAACGGAATTTAAAAGGTAAGGTTGGATGATTCGTGAATATTTCTTTTATCGTTGCAATGGACGAAAACAGAGTGATAGGAAAAGATAATGACTTACCTTGGAGACTTCCACGGGATTGGCATTATGTCCAAAAGATAACGATGGGTAAACCCATTATTTTGGGCAGGAAAAACTTTGAATCTATCGGGAAAGTATTACCTGGGAGAAGAAACGTGATACTTACAAGAGATAACCATTTTACTGCAGAAGGTTGTGATGTTGTTCATTCACTCAAAGAAGTGTTAACGACATGTGCACATGATGAAGAAATTATGATTTTTGGTGGGGAAGAAATCTACAAGTTGTTTCTTCCAATGGTAACGAAAATGTATATAACAAAAATACATCATGCATTTGATGGTGATACCTTTTTTCCTGAGCTTGATTATAGTGAGTGGAATGAGATTTCTAGAGAGAAAGGAATAACGGACAAACAAAATCCTTATACTTATTACTTTCATGTATACGAAAAACTAGAGGATGAGAAAAACTAAGTGGATTGAGCTGCAGATTTTAATTCTGATTGGGAAAAGCGATCATCCTGTGAAGATAATTACTTAAAAGCAACAGTTTTTAAGAAAATACTTTACAGAATTTTCTAAAACACCTATGATTAGTAAAAGTTTTCCATGATAGGATAAACGCTTTGATTAGGAGTAGTAAGGAAGAGTCTGTTGTTTAGAGAGCTGTTGAATGGGTGAAAAACAGCCAACGGAAATCCTGAACTCGCCTAGGAGTGGTCAGGCTGAGAATTAAGTCTGGACGGTTCACCTCCGTAATGAGGTTTTGAGAAGGCTTGCTTTTTAATGTGCAGCGAACCAAGAAGAGTGGTACCACGTTAGGAACAGCCTATCGTCTCTTTATGAGATGATGGGCTTTTTATTTTTACCGAGGAGAGATGACGCATGACTGGAGATTGTTTTATTTGCAACAAGCAAAAAGGAAGCATTGAAACGGCAGGGGTCAAGGTTTATGAAGATGAATTTGTCTATGTCGGTCATATTGATAGAGGAGGCAGACCTTCTTACTTAGGGCATATCATGATCGATCTTAAGCGTCATGTGCCATCTCTTGCTGACATGACACCAGAAGAAGCAAGTGCATTCGGACAGATTATGGCGAGGGTGAGTAAAGCGGTTAAGGAGACCGAGAGCGCCGAACACATTTATGCGCTAGTGTCAGGTAATTCAGTTCCTCATCCGCACATGCATATTGTTCCTCGTTATCCAGGTACACCCGAAGAATTTTGGGGACCAAACGAAGTGTACGACTGGAAAGATGCACCATTTGGAATGAACGATGAGATTGTGAAAATATGCGAACGGTTGAAAAGATACATAGAGGAGGATTCGTATGTTACACCATGAACTAAATTGGATTGGAAGTGAAAAGACTTTTGTTGATGAATTAGATGTGATGCAGGTAAGTAGGGTTACAGTTGGAAGGTTTGGCGGCAACTCTGCTGCTGGTTCTAATAAGAACGAAGACGGTTGTTTAGTGTGGTCAAATGAAAGTGAGAATTGGGAATTTACGATGGTTCTTGATGGGCACAAGACGGCTCAAAGTGGTGAGCTGGTTGTTGGTCACTTTAATAAGATGAAGAACAAAATTACGAGTGCACTGGCAGAATCCGCAGGTCCAGCGTTGAAAAAGATGGACAGTCTCATTCTCGACATTTTTCAAGACCCTGATTTTATGGAATCATGCCGCAAAACGACTGGTGAAACGGCTTGTTTAATCGTGATTCGAAAAGAGAAATATTTGTGGTGGTTTTCAGTTGGAGATTGTATTGTTCATTTACTACACCCTGAACTGACCGCACTTGGAGAGAGGCAGCTTGTGCAGAGAAGTTTTTACGAATGGGTTGGCGAAGTGAACACGTTTGAACTTCCGGTTCCTTGTTACAGCACGGGTAAAAAAGAAATGAGGCAGGGGTTAAATCAAATCTTCATGACCACGGACGGCTTAACAGAATGTCCAGGTGTTTCTTATGAGGATCCGGCGACTATACAGGATGTACTTTCTGAAGCTGGCATTAAAGAAGGGGTACGGAAACTTTTGTCTGAAGTAAAAGATAACAATGTTAGGGATAGCACAACAATCATCGCGTGGTCTGTTGAAATAGAGGAAACAGCCAGTATGCCAAGTGATGTGTAAAGCTGCTCCCTCCGGTAAAACGTATGCAGGGATCTATTTAGTTATCTACTTAATATCTAGGTAGTGTTGAAGTACTCGTGGCGGAATGTACTTGAGTGGCAGTGGACGTAAGGAAACGATAATGGTTTGAGGCATGATGAGGTCTTTTTGAGCTTGTTTGAGGCAGTTGTACATGTTTTTTCCGCCTACTGAATTGGCAGAATGAATGGTGATTCGATTGGCAAACAGCTGTTGATCGACCATCATCTGAACGAGCATGAGACCATTTCTGGTATTGCTGACCAGGTCGTGATCGAGCGATAAATGTTCAATGTCGCGAGTTCTTAATAGTGCCAAACATTCATCTATGGTTTCGACGTAAACGTAACCTTCAGGCGGGCTACGGTAATCATCCATAAATACGCTGATTTTCTCCATTTCTTGCACTCCCTTCCATTAACGGAGGGTGACTAAGAAAAGTCGAAGGCCCTAAGTTATTTTAATATATTAATTATAACACACTATGACTATTTATGCTTTTGGGCGTATGGAAGCCTTACCTAATATCCATCAGTAGGTGCTTAGCGACTTTTGTTGAGAACAGTATTTTCCGCATTTAATTATTAATCTATTAAATTCTTTATCAAATCGCTTTTTCCTTCCGCACTTAAAAGGTATTTTATTAAGAAAAGAGGAAGTGTTACTAGTGGATTTTTAAAAGGGGTGGATTAATGGCTAACGTTGATAAACGTAAACGACTGGATGAAGAAGTTTTTACGTATCGCATAACGAAAAATAAAACCGTCTTTATTCATTATCAAGGTAAACAAGTCATGGTGTTAAAAGGAAAAGAAGCAGAGAAAATAATGAACCGAATTGAACAAGCTTCGACCGACAAAGATGTTCAACTGATTTTAGCAAAAGTAACGGGGAATTTTAAACGGGGAAATGAAAAAGATTCTTCAATGAAAAAGTGATGAATTTATGAATTTCGCACATCTGTTGGCGATGAGTTTATTCAATAAGAAGTACTTCAACTGGTCAAACAAGGTATTTTTGAATATGAAGGAATCCTGATGGGGATGAGGAATTATAGTGTGAGGCTAGCAAAAAAATAAAAGGTAAAGATATCACTTGAAAGATGATCTTTTACATAAGAAACGGAGAGAATTGAGTATGAAACAATGTGTGGAAACGAATGTGAAATTAGCTGGTGAAAATATTTATATCAGGCTGCTGACAGTTGAGGATGCCGAGAAAATGGTGAGACTTCAATTGGAGAACAGGGAGTTTTTTAGTAAGTTTGCTATGGAACGCAGTGATGATTTTTATACTGTTGAAAACCAGCAGAAACGTCTCCAGATGCTGGTGGAAAACGCAAAACAAGATTTAGATTACTATTTTGGTATTTTTACAAAAGAGGAAAAAGAGTTGATCGGAACGGTTAATCTGTTCGCGGTGATGCGCGGATCGATCCAAAGCGCGTTTGTCGGATACTTTTTAGATGAAACGCACAATGGAAAAGGCTATACAACAGAAGCGGTTCAACTCATTGTGAAGTACGCGTTTGATGAGCTGAAACTTCATAGAGTCGAAGCAGGTGTGATGCCACATAATATTGGTTCTATTCGTGTGTTAGAGAAGGCAGGTTTTGAAAAAGAAGGACTAGCCCGCAAAAATGTGAAGATTAACGGAAAGTGGGAAGATCACCAACAGATGGCGATCATCAATCCAGCTGACTGATGAAAAAATGGCTGGTCGGGCTCTTTCTGGTGATGAGTTTAGTTGGGTGCAATGAGGATGAAAAGTTAGTCCGTATTGATTATCAACATGGTGAGATGCAAACGGGAGTTGATGGAATAATAACGGATGAAGACCAGATAAGATCGATTGGTGCGCTGTTTGAAAACGTGAAGTGGGAAAATGCGAAAGTGCAGATGTCGAGAAAAGAAGATGCTGTGTTAACCTTTTTCTATCTGTATGATCCGAACATGCCTGAGAGATTGGAAGAATATAAAATTTGGTTTCATGACGATAGGTCAGCGGAGATTGTGGATTCGAATGAGCATAGGTACGGGAAGTTGAGTATGGCAGATGGTGAAAAGTTGAAGACAGCGATTAAGTGATGAGTGAGTCTAGGTGGTTGTCGAATATCATCACAGAATACAATTTTATCAACATTAACATTTTTCCTGCTAATGTAGTATAATTCAAATTACTGCTTGAAAAAGAGCACGAGAACGTTCATGGAGTGATAAGATGAGTAAAGCAAAAGGCAAGAAAAGCGGGGTTGGGCAGGGCACTGGCAAGAAGGGCTGGAACCGCTGGAAAGCGAGCAGCAAGAAAAAGGGTCCGAAACCTTACGTGAGCAAAGGGAAAAACAAGCCTGAGAACGAAAATGAAACGGATATCAAATAAATAGAGACGCCGCCAAGTGCGACGACAAACTAGCCACCTTTCCACAGAAAAAGGTGGTTTTTTAATGTGCATAATCCACGTACTCCCGCCATAAGATGAACTATCAATCGGTAACGGGGGACGAGCTGTGACGACTCAAAACTACACCATTTCAGAAGATCTGATTATTAAATACAACACACTCAACGAAAAGAAGAAAGAGTTGGAAAAGGAACTCGATGAACTGAAAAAATTTTTCACATTTATTTTGATAACCTAGTTGGGCAGAATCAAAAAGGTGAAGTCACGGTTAACAACTATAAACTGCAGAGGCAGATTAGGAAATCTGAAAAACTTAACGATGAAAAGACGGTGCACCGGCTCACCGAACTCAACATGATCGACCTCATTCATCATGTACCAAAACCAGATGAGGAAAAGGTAAAGTCCGCAATTACGCTAGGCTTACTAAAAGAAGAAGATTTGGAAGGGTGTCTCATCAAAAGTGCATCACAAGCAATCGTTGTAAAAACGTTTAAATAATATGACGGACAGGAAGCTCATTTGGCCCATACCTCTTGAGCTTTTTTATATTGCAGGATAGCCGAAGAAATCATCGTATGTCATAATTGTTATTATATTGAATCTCATACATAGTTTGGTATATATAAAGTTTTACCGATAAGGGAGTGCTAATCATCATCAACTTTAATATCTCTAATCATTTTCCAGCTGTTCTCATGGACATCATAGCTTATATTATTATTGGTTTTCTGGCTTTCCGCATCTATAAAAAACTAGAAGTTAAGCCGAAGATCTGGAAAGTCCTACTCATAATGTTTGTTGGCTTATTTAGTTTTTCAATTGATCTCACGCTTTTTAATACCTTTGTGAAAATTTCAATTTTACCGTTAGGCGTGTGGATTCTGTATTTTATATTTCGGAACAAAGAGGAAAAGTGGGCAGTGTATCGCCAGTTTGCGTGGCTTGGTTTCATCGCCAATTTCATTTTTCTGGCGGCCACATTTGCTGCAATACCAGTTGAAAGAGCACTTTATCCGGAAGGAAATCTGTCTACGTTCATTGCAAAAACAAATGGGGCACGTATCTTTCCTCTTCACACATCGGCAAATGAAAGCACATTAAATCAAGAAGTCTTTAAGAAGCAATTGTCCAAAATGAAATCAAAACCAATCGACAGCCAAGGGTGGTACAACGAGATTGTAAATATTGATGTGCCGCAGCAAGAACGAAAGGAAAAGTTTCCGTATCAGATTGTAGGAACTGAATCGAAGTGGGGAAGCGGCTTAGTCACCACCATTTTTGTTGAGAAAGATGGAAAAGGTCTCTTGTTGAATACACAGAAAAAACAATACTATTTTCGCTCAGACGTTTCGTTTGTAGAAGGGCTGGAATAAGGGATGAATAAAAAACTACTTATCTTGCTCCTAATCATGATGATAATAGCTGGGGGATTTGTGGTGTATTGGTATTATAACTCCAATCCAAATGCGATTCCGAGTCACGAGGAACTGATAAAGCGGATTGATGGAGCTTATGAAGAAATTGAGGTTGCTAAGGTTCAAGATACGATTTTAGTAGACAAAAGTCATTTATTCGTTCCGTTTATTTCTAAAGATAATGATTATGGGACGAGTTTCTTTGTTTTGGAAAAACGAAAATGGGAGATTCAAGCTGTGAATACAGTCGGACAGCCAATTCTGTGGAAGATAGATCTTGATAATCCTTCATCCTATCAGATGGTTTGGAATTTTCATCCTGATGATAAATTTCAGTATGCACAATTCTATTTGATGCGTGATCGTGGATATGAGGTCACACAGGGAATTGAGTTTTATTATCCTAGAGTGCAGTTAATGAAAAAAGTAAAAGCAACTCAAACGTCATACGGGCTTGAGAAGCTCCCAAAAGACTGGGTATCAATCATCCGTTTTGCGAACCATGGACAAAGCCCAGACCGCATGAGTGACATGTTTATGGATTTTAATTCTGATCAATACTTAACATTTGCTTGGCAGCCTGTGTTTCAAAAAGTGTACGATGAAGACATCTTTTCAAAACGTTCTATAAACGGCGGAGGATTTTCCAGTGGGGGAAACTACGAACCCATTAGATTGTTAGATAATCAAGAATTAGAGTCTATAGAATAAACCAAAAGGTGCAGGTCCCCGCTAAGGGAAACCGCACCTTTTCTTTATTCTGCCTTCTGCAGTACGCCAACTGCTTTGGAATTTCTGATCTTTTGAAGAATGCCTTGAATGGATGTGTATTCGTCATATAAAAAGACGAGTGTGTCGCCAGGCTCTGAGCATTCCCACGCTTGAATCATGGCTTCTGCTTCTTTTGGATACACCGAAACAGAAGTGATGCCGTTTGCTTCCTTTACACCCGTATAAAGTAGGTGCACGGTTTCCCCTGGAATACGGCCTCTTAAATTCACGTCTTCTTTTATAATAAAAATGTCTGAGTGCGTGCCGAAAATGCGACCCATCTCTTGTATCGTATGGTCTTGTCTGTCGCCAGCTGCCGATCCAACGGTTATCACTCGACCACTCTTTAAATGGCCAACGGTTTCAAACAACGCTTTAAGACCAGCTGGATTATGCGCATAATCGATCACAATGGTGCGATCGTGAATGTTCACCACGTTAAAACGTCCTCTATTTTGGTTTTCAGTTGAAAGGAACGTAATGACTTTGCTTCTTAACTCTGACAATGGTCTTCCCAATGAATGAGCTGCAGCGAGTGCGCCTAGCACGTTTGCGATGTTGTGACGTGCAGCACCATTAATCGTAATCGGAATGTGAGAGACAGGAAGGAATCTTTCCGCTTTTCCATTCTCACTGAACACGACCCAATCGTCCTCCAGGTACCAAACCTTCAGCCCTTTGGATAAACGATCTTGAACAACTGGGTTCATCACAGATAAAGAAAAGAATATCACTTCACCATTCGTGTGGTTCGCCATATCTACACATCTCGGATCGTCAGCGTTCAATACACACGCGCCTTCAGGAAGAACGACTTCAGCTACCGTCTGCTTCAGTCTCTTCAAATCATCCAAGTTTTCTACACCATTCAATCCAAGGTGATCCTCACTCACGTTCGTTACAATTCCTACATTACAATAACGGAAAGCAAGTCCTTCGCGAAGCATTCCGCCGCGTGCTGTTTCAAGCACGGCTACGTCTACCGCAGGGTGAGACAACACTTTTCGAGCGCTTCTTGGTCCGCTGCAATCACCATCGTCAAGCTGCTGGTCACCTACCCAAACACCATCTGAACATGTAAAGCCAACTGTCACGTTTTCTTTTGTAAAAGATGTGAAACGAGACGTGTCGTAGTCGTTTTTCCGTTTGTCCCCGTTACAGCAACAACTGGAATCGCTGCTTCTTCACGCGAAGAAAACAGATAGTCCACGATCGCGCCGCCTGCGTCCCGGCTTTTTCCTTGAGATGGGTAGAGGTGCATACGAATGCCAGGAGCTGCGTTCACTTCAAGTATGGCAGCTTCACCCGGAGCAAAAGGAACCGTTACATCTGTTGAAAGGATGTCGATGCCTGCAATATCCAATCCAACAGCCGCCGCAGCTTCAATTGCCATTTTACGATAATCTGGATGAACTTCATCCGTCACATCGATTGCTGAGCCACCTGTAGAAAGATTAGCGTTACCCAGCACTTCAACGGATTCTCCCTTTTTTAGTACAGATTGAAGAGAGTAGCCGCTTTTTTCTAAGTGGACGACTGTTCGTTCGTCCAGTGGAATCTTGCTCATCGCTTTTTCGTGCCCTTCACCGCGGAGCGGGTTCAGGTTTTCTTCATCAATCAGTTCACCGATCGTTTTATATCCATCTCCTATGACGAAAGGAGGCAGACGGAGACTTGCGGCAACGAGTTCGTTATTTACAACAAATAATCGATAATCGTTCCCTGCATAATAACGCTCTAGGATATATGAAGTGCCTTCACTGTATACACAGCGAAAAGCAGCAATTAGGTCTGTGTCATTTTGTATATTTGTTACGATGTTTTGTCCTTGTCGTCCATTAAGCGGTTTGATCACAAGCGGATAACCAATTCTTTCAGCAGACTGAAGCAGTTCATATTCATTAGACACCACATCACCTGAAGGTACGGGAAGACCTGCATCTTTTACTAACGTTTTGGTCATGTCTTTATCACATGAGTTTTCGACAGCCAGGTATGATGTTTGAGAAGAAATCGTTGCTTGAACCGATTTTTGCTTTTTACCCGTTCCGAGTCTTAAATAGCTGTTTGTTCCAATGCGCTCTACTGGAATCTTGCGTTTTCGCGCTGCCTCATAGATCGCTTCTGTACTCGGACCTAGTTTGTGCATATGGTAAAGGTCAGAGGTGTGCTTGATGTAAGATTCTGCGCTGATTTCATTTCCTTCTAAGATAGCGGTTACAATCTCAAGGGCAGCTTCGAATGCATAATAGCCAGACTTAGGCTCCACATAATCGTAGGTTACAAAATAAATACCTGTTCGTTCACTCGTAATGGTTTTGCCTCGTTTCACAGAAATGCCTGCAAGATGCTGGATTTCAAGTGCGATGTGCTCTAAGATATGTCCTATCCAAGTCCCTTCGTAAAGTCGCTCGACAAATCCGCCAGCATAGCCTCTCGAACACGTATGAGTATGGAGGGTAGGGATGACACTTAATAATTTATCAGTAAAACCCGGTAACAGGTTTGATGGTTTTTCTTCAAATTCTTCTATATCAAGTTCAATCCATATTGTTGGTTTGAAGCTGTAAAGATTTGGGCCCGTTAAGTAATTGACGCGATTGATTTTCATTAAGACGCTCGCTCCTTAAGTGATGATTAATTCTCGTTTGTGTAGATCGAAAACAGCAACCGCACCAAGTGTATGGAAGCGGATATCGGAAATGGTCATGTTTCCTTTGTTCTCAGCAACGTCTACATATGTTGATGTTTTGCCATCAAATATGCTCACGTTGTATTCGCCGATCACTTCAAACTGCTTGCCGTCGTTGTGCACCCAGATTGCCGTGTTTTCATCGATACCGATGCCAATGATCTGAGGATTTAACGCAATAGCTCGCATGAGTCTGCTGAAACGGTCACGCTGAGAAAAGTGCTGGTCAATAATAACGTCTTCTAAAAACCAAAGCCTGAACCCATTTCAAGGACTGAAACATCCTCTTTTTCAAATAGTTTGGAAGAGATGATCATAAGTCTACTCATGACAGCAGCACCGGCACTTGTTCCGCCGATGGTTAATCCGCCTTTCCATTCTTGAAAGAGGTGTTTATAAAAAGTTGTTCCACCCAAGATGCTAGTCAACCTTAACTGGTCGCCGCCTGTCATAAACAGACCTGACAGGGAAGATAGCTGTTCAGGTAATTCAGGGTCTTCCGCTTTTTCACGGGAATCCAAATGGAAAAGCAGTGGCTTAGTACCATGTAACGCTTGAAACAATTGATAATATTCACTGCCTACTTCCTCCGGGTAGCCGGATGCTGTTGTCAAGATTCCGATCGGTCCTTGACGATTTTTACATAGTGCAGAGAATCTAGATAGGATTATTTTCTTATCGTTTTTATCCTCATTGCCACCAATGATCAATAGATCACCTTTTGCCATCTTTCATCAGCCTCTTACTTTTATTTAGTAGAAAAATAGGTCGAAACGATCGTCCATTTCGCCCTGTTATGTATTCCACAATTCGCCAGCGTTCAAACCTATTTGAGGAATTAATTTATGAATTATTTAAATAGTTAAATTTTTTGTAAAAATATATAGATTATTGTCAGAATAATTAGTATAATTTACCTATTGGAAGTATTTTACTTTCTGTATTTTGTGAAGAGGGAGGAGCCAGAGGATTATTTAGATGAAAAGGGAGGATGTATTAATGGAAAAAACATTACTTCTTCGTTCTTACGAAATCAATACGAGCACGATGGCGCTTTTACCTTTTTATAATGAATATGGTGAGGTGCAAACTGAAATCTTAGAAACTGAGAAAAACGAAAGAGTTGCCCTTAGTCCAATCAAGATCATCAATGAAAGCTGTTTGTTTTTTGGGTCGAGTTACGAAGGCCGACGAGAAGCAGTTCGCCGCTCGATGGGCTATGTGAGTTTATCCCCAATCATGATCAACCTCGAACTTGGCATTTTCTTTTTCCCTGTAGAATCTCCTAAAAATGAAACGTGTATCTGGTTATCCCAATCACATGTTCAACGGATTGATTCAATAGATTCTGACACGTGCAGTGTCCACTTTAAGAACACCGCAAATCTGATTTTACCCCAATCTAAATATGCATTAGAGGCAAAACTCTTCCGAACCGCACAGTACCGTTACATTCTTAGTGAGCGGGTCAGTGAACGAATTACAAGATATTAAAAGAAAAATAGAATAGCAGAAAAAACGCCCGATGCAATTTTTACGCTCGGGCGTTTACCTTTTGTCACTGATTTACATATGATGGATGATATGTAGGCTAGTAACTAAGGGGGAATAAGAATGAAAAAAACAGAAACCCGTTTGTTGTGCCGCAAGATTATTCGTTAAATTCATACTCTGACTCTGATCCTACAAGCGGCTTTCAATACAAGCCTCCCAATAACACAGGCACATTACTAGGAATTATCGGGGGATTATTGGCCACTGTTGGCGATGGTATAGCTACGATAGGGGCTGTCATTCAATTAAACCAGGACGTTCAAGATGATTTTATTTCACAAAAAGATGACTTTAAAAAAGACCAAGAAACAGAAAAAATGCAGGAGCAGATTGAAGATTTGACAAAAAAATTGAGCGGCTCGAGAAATTATTAAATGCTAGGTGATACATTGCGTTTTTCAAGTTCTCTGTATCTCTTAGCGTTTGGAACTTTTACCTCTCGAGACGTATTTACATAAAAGAGGAGGAGATGAAATGAAAAACGTAATAGTATCTGTAGTGACCCTAGCTTTAATAATTGTTATGAATTATGTAGCAGCTAGTTTGTTTCAATGGTCCTTCATCGATCTTTCATTATTTGTAGGATTGGTTTTTGTACTTGGGATTCGTTTTTTACCTCATCAGGCGGAATGTCATCTAACGTGGTTCGTGTTCAGGTGCAGTCGATGACAGGTATTAAAGTGGAAGAAGAAAAAGAAACATTTAAACCAACGTACGCCTATTACACAGCTATTCTTTATACGCTCATTTCATTGATCTCCATTATCATTTATTATAAAGATTATTTTATTTAGGCTCTTATTTAAAGGCTCTTTTCTAAAAGATTGTTGCTTTCAAATTTTTCTTCTATGACAGTTGATTGGAGTGTAAGATGCGAGACTACGGATAGGACAGGCGGGCAGTTGAGACACTTAAGAGTGAAACGTACAAATGTGGCTCACCGCCTGCCCCGCGGAAAGCGAGCATCTGGGACGAAATCAACCACTTCCAAATGCAACAAAGTTTGCAAAAACAGCCAAGTTAGTTGATTTTTTATATAAAAATGGCAACAATGGTTAATGAACTTCTTTAGAAGAACTTGAACAGGAGTGTGCCAGGAAATTGAATTTACGTTTTGGTCGTTTGTCATTATGGTTTTGTATAGCTGGAATTATCTTAACAGCTTGGCCTTTTATCGTTCGAGATCATGTAGCTCAGCAGGTGGCGGGTTTCCTCTTCAGCGGGATCATGCTGTATTTTATCGGCGTCATTCTCAGTATTGTAGCCATCGTCAAAAAAGAAAGTGGAAAAGCTAAATTTTTTGGACTGTTTTTTATTTTATTGATGGCCGTCGTCTCCATATTTGGACTCTTGCTTTTATCACTAGGTATTGGCGGGAAATAACAGGTTCATTTGGTAACTTTGCTTCCTCATTAAGCGACTAGTAATAAAAAGGAGGCAAACCACATGAAAAGATGTTCAGCGGTTTTGTTGTGGTTGATGGTTATCATCTTGGCAGGTTGTACAGATGGCAATGCAACCGGTATGACAGGGAAAAAACCACCAGCTGCTTTTGTTACTATAGGGGATGAAAAATACGAAACAAAACTTGGGAGTTATTGTTGGAAATCAAATTCTTCATCTATGTGTGCAGATACGGCGGGTCCTGTTGATCTTGTAAGTGGTGAAGAGCCCATACAGGTAAAGCCCGGAGAAGAAGTCTCTGTTGGAATAAATTTCAGTCGTAAACCAAACGAGGTTCATTTTTCGCAGTTTAGAGATAATCAGGAAACTGAAGTGGAAATGATTAATAATCGTTTTAAAGCCCCTTTAGAAAAAGGAACATACATTTACGGTTATAGTGTTTGGTGGATGTCTGAAAAAGAAAAGAAAGTCTCTGATGGAGATGCGTTATATGCATTTGCTCTTGAAGTAAAATAAAAAGCCTTCCTGAGTGGAAGACTTTTTTATTGGTGTGTATTGAGCAGGTTGTATTTGTTCATTGATACCGACTCGCGGAATTATATCCAAAACTCGCGGCATTTTAGCCCAATCTCGCGGGATTAATTCCAAAACTTCCGGAATTAACTCAGAAATTTCCGGGATTAATGGCTATTATACCCCGCTTGGTATAAGCAGGGGCCACTTATGATACACAAAACTGCAATGATTTTGATCTTCTACGCTTGTTTTCTTTCTTCTTCTACTTCTTCGTCTTCTGCATCCTCATCAAATGGTGTATCAAACTCAGAAGGTGAGGCAGTGAATAGAGAGATTCCAACTATACTGATTAGTCCAGCCGACATACCATAGAGAATTGGATTTGTAGCAGTTATTCCTTCGATGAAAAGGCCAGCCAAAACAACAATTGTAGAAATTAAGATTGCATAAAAGCCAGAACTAGGTGTTGCTCGTTTCCAAAAGAACGTCATAACCAGCGGTATAAAAATTGCTCCTGATAAAATCGCATAAGCCACATCAAGTGCTACGAGAACATCTTGAATCCAAAGTGAAAAGGTAATCGCGATCAAACCAATAAAGAGTGTAGTCAATCGAGATGCTCTTATCATTTGTTTATCGGAAGGGTTCTTTAAGAAGTACTGCTTTAAAATGTCGTTTGTAATCAGGGTTGAAGAAGCAAGCAACGATCCAGAAGCTGTAGACATCAAAGCGGAACACACACTTGCAAGTACAAGCCCCAAGATTCCCGTCGGTAAAATAGTTAGAGCCATCTCGGCAAACGTGTTTTGGGGATTATCTAAGCTAGGTAGTACGAGAAACGCACACATTCCAATAATGCTTCCCGCAATCGCATACGCGAAACTATAAACTCCAGCAAAGATTGAACCGTTTCTTGCGATTTTACTAGATTTTGCAGTAAACACGCGCTGCCAAATATCTTGTGAAACGACCATCCCAAGTGCAAACAGCAAGAAGTATTGAAAAATCTGCTGATATCCAATGCCAGTGAAATCTAAGTGAGTTTGCGGCAGCTCCGATAATAGATTTCCTAAACCGTCTACTTTTGCAAGACTCATAGGAACCATAATGAAGAAAATCCCGACCGTCATTACTACAAATTGAATGATGTCTGTAACAGTAACACTCCACATTCCTCCAAGAATGGTGTAAAAAAGTACAATTCCGCCGCCAACAAGCATGGAGGTGGTGATGCTCCAGCCTAAAAGAACATTGATAATTGTCCCCATCCCAATGATTTGGGTAACCGCGATCATCAATGTGTAGATGGAAGCAACGATGGCACTTAAAAGGCGTGTTTCCGATTTGTATCGTTTTCCTAACAACTCACTGATCGTCGTAACTTTTAGTGAATCAATCTTTTTAATAAAAATAGTACCAAGAAGAATAATGCCTAAACCAATCATGGATACGAACCATATGCCTGAAATACCGAACTGATACCCAAGCTTTGTTGTTCCGATCGTTGCTGCACCGCCAAGAATAACGGCAGACAAACAGCCGAGATACATGAACATGCCAAGGTTTCGTCCAGCTAGTGTAAAGTCCTCAGATGTTTTTGCTTTCGTTGAACCAATTATTCCCGCTCCAATCAATACCGCAAAATATAATAGGATGATAACCGTATCAAGTGCTTGCATGTAATAAAACCTCCTTTTTATTTAAGAAAATAGGCGATGCATGATTTAAGCATTTTGGAACTGTCCGCTCAGTTGAGCCGAAAGTTCAGCTTGATATTCATAAAGCGCTTCTTCAAGAACAGCAAGACCATAATCAATTTGTTCTGAATTGACCGTAAGTGGAGGTATCATGCGAATGACTTCTCCGTGATTTCCACATAGATAGAAGAGAACGCCTTTTTCTAAACACTTGTCCAAAATAGTCATGAGGGCATTTCCGTCGGGCTTGCGAGTATTGGGATCAACAATTTCAATGCCAATCATAAGACCAACTGCGCGGATGCTTCCGATCACAGGGTGATCATCCTTCAACCTCATCAGTTTTTCGTATGCATAAGCACCCATGTTCTTGGCGTTTTCTACAAGGTGCTCTTCTTTTAAAACCTCTATCGTTGCGAGCGCGGCTTCACAGGCGATAGGGTTTCCGCCAAATGTCGTTCCATGACTGCCAAGCGGCCATTGTTTCATCAATTCTTTAGAAGCAACCGTAGCGCTTAAAGGCAGTCCAGACGCAATTCCTTTAGCAATTGCCATAATGTCAGGAGTAACACCAAAAGTTTGGGCTGCAAACCATTCTCCCGTTCGGCCAAATCCTGTTTGCACTTCATCAAAAATAAGAAGAATGCCATGTTCGTCACATATTTCCCTGATTTTCTTAAGCCATCCACTTGGAGGAACAATATAACCGCCTTCACCTAGAACAGGTTCTACGATCATGCAAGCCACTTCTTCAGGTGTTACTTGATGATTGAAAAGTGATTCGAAATCCTTCTGGAGTTTCTCAATCACATAGGTTTCAGGGTCAACACCACTCGGCGCGCCCTTCACGTCTGCATAAGGAACTTGATAGGCAAGACCATTTGGCTGAAGGAACTTACGATATTTGCTCTTAGATGTGGTAACGCTCAATGCCCCAAGAGAACGACCGTGAAAGCAACCGGTGAAAGAAACGACATAAGGCCTTTTAGTCACATGTTTTGCCAGTTTAATAGCTCCTTCAATCGCTTCCGTTCCGCTGTTTGCAAAAAGAAGCAATCGAGATTACCAGGCAGAACGTGAGCTAGTTCCTTAGAAAGTTTCAGGATCGATTCATACATGATGACACCTGAAGGACCGTGCATAAGATGGTCTGCAGCATCTTTTATGGCTTGAACCACTTTTGGATGACGATGGCCGGTATTGGCCGTTGCGATCCCAGAAGTGAAATCAAGATATTGCTTTCCGTTCAGCCCATAATAGTAGCAGCCTTCCGCTTTTACGACAGGCAAGTTCGGGTGATCCTTTGCCATACTTGGTGCTAATAGGTCTGGCATTTCGTTTACTAGGTTACTCCAGTTGTTTCTTGACACGAGTATTACCTCCTTGATATTCCATTCTTAAGTTGTATAAAAACTTTCTATACGGAATATCCATGCAAGTACTGTGCCAAAAAACTAAATAATTTGATATTTTTTCATTTTTCTCACAATGGATGGCTGACTCGTGCCAAGTGCTTCTGCCATGCGTACGGTCGTTTTGTATTTTTTTCGGGCATTTAATAACACTTGCCTCTCCGTTTCATCCATAATTTCTTTAAGGGTTTGAGCTTCATCTAAAGAAGGAGTGGGAGGTGATAACTCTTCTTTTAAATGATCAGGAAGCTGTTCTACCGTAATAAGAGTTGAAGGGGAGATTACGACTAAACGTTCCATGATATTGATCAATTCTCGTACATTTCCTCTCCATTCGTAATGCAGAAGATGATGGATAACGGCTTCATCTAATTTCTTACTTCGGTTGTATTTCTTCTCAAAATGCTCTAGCAGCATATGTATAAGCGGTACGATGTCCTCCGTTCTTGAGCGGAGCGGGGGAATAGTAACTGGAACTACGTTTAAACGGAAATACAAGTCTTCACGGAACTGTTTTTCTTTTATCGCTTTTTTTAGATCTTTATTGGTCGCTGAAATGAGACGGAAATCAACTTTAATCGGCTTCGTTCCACCTACGCGATAGAACTGCTTTTCTTGAATGACTTTGAGCACTTTAACTTGATGTGAGAGGGGAAGTTCTCCAATCTCGTCTAAAAAAAGTGTGCCTCCATTCGAAAGTTCGATAAGTCCAACTTTGCCTTTTTGTTGAGCCCCTGTAAAAGCCCCTGATTCATAGCCGAATAATTCAGCTTCGAATAGAGAATCCGGAATAGCTCCGCAGTTTACTTCAATAAATGGACCTTTTGCCCGGTGGCTTTTATTATGTATAAATTTAGCTAATAGTGATTTTCCAACGCCAGATTCACCGAGGATTAACGCATTTACATCCACTTCCGATAATTGAAGTGCTGTAGAGACCACTTTTTTCATATCTTCACTGTTGGCAATGATTCCAGCATCATGCAGCTGCTTGCTTCTTAAAAGACCGAGCTCTGTTTTTACTCGCTGCATTTCTTCTTCCATCGTAATCAGAAAATCTTTGTATTCAGCGAGTTCAGTAATATCGTGTGAGTAGCTGACAACTCTGTATAATTCACCTTTTTCGTTATAAACGGGAATACCAGTGACCAGGAGTTTCTTGCCTTTATTCGTCGTTTGGACAAAGGTTATCTTCTTATTTTCTTTAACGACCATCGGAGTTAGGATCGGAGTAAACAATCCTTGAGCTTCTAGATCATAAACGGATTTTCCGATTAAACTTTCAGAGTCTACACCGTAAATTTTACCGGTTACTTCACTAACCTTTAGGATAATACCGTCAACATTCGTTACTAAGATATCATCCTTTAGAGAATGAAGGATTTGCTCATTTTCGTTCCATGTGTCAGTGGGGTTCATAATGATCCTCCTTTTAAATTTATCTCTGTGTTGATTATTCAATTCTGAATAATTATTTATTTTTGAATAATTATACAATGAGAAAGGAAAGTTTGGTACTGGCTAAAGGGATTATTTTTAAAATAAAGGTTCTTTTAACCTATGTTGTTGATTTATTGGAGATCGACGAGACTCATCTTGAGCTGGCAGAGGCAAAGGGGGGAGCTCAACATAAGAAGGCTCTATCTAAAAGATTGTTGCTTTCAAACCTCATTTTTATTTTTTCTTTGACTAGTTGACTGGAGTGTAAGGTGCGTGCCTACCACATGAAAAACTTCTCGCAAGGCATGCGACGAGGAGGCTTACTGCGATAGCATTAGCTTGAAGACGCAGGAGCAAGGATACTTCCTTAAGGCGAGCAGGTGAGACACTTAAGAGTGAAACGTACAAATGTGGCTCACCGCCTGCCCCGCGGAAAGCGAACACCTGGAACGGAAATCAACCACTTACAATAACAACAAAGTTACAAAAAAACCAAAAACAAAAAGGACCATGTTACTGGTCCTTAGAGGTTAAAACAATTCAGTTTTCAATTCCACATCAATGTTTCCGCTTGTTGCTTTGGAATATGGGCAAACACCGTGTGCTGTTTTTACTAATTGCTCAGCTTCTTCTTGCGTCACACCGTTAACGCCGACGTTTAAAACAACAGCTAATTTAAATCCGCCATCTGTATCTTTTCCGATTGATACTTCAGCATTTACTTTTGATTGAATGCGCTTTTTAGCTTGTCGTGCGACCAAGTTAAGTGCTGAATCAAAACAAGCTGCATATCCTGCTGCAAATAGTTGCTCTGGGTTTGTTGCGTTCTCATTTCCTGATCCGCCGAGTGCTTTTGGCATTGCCAACTCATGGTTTAACACACCATCGTCACTTCTTACCGTACCGGCTCTTCCGCCTTCTGCTGTTGCTTTTGCTGTGTATATTGCTTCCATTATGAACACTCCTTTTTTGTGTAAAATTTAATTGTGCACAATTTAAGTAACTCGTGATTATCATAACGCACACTTCAATTGGTGTCAAACGATTTAATTGTGTAAAACTAAATTGTGTTATAATAAGGTTAAAGATGCATGAGAAAGGAATTGTTATGAATAGCGATCTTTTAAAACTCGAGAATCAAATATGCTTTAAGATTTATACAGCAGAACGTGAAATTACTAAGCTGTATCGCGATCTATTGCAAGAATTAAATGTTACGTATCCTCAATATTTAGTATTGCTTCTATTATGGGAGAAACATTCACTTTCGGTAAAAGAATTAGGTCAGCGCTTATTTTTAGATTCAGGCACTCTTACACCTATGTTGAAACGGATGGAAACAAACGGGTTGGTTGAGAGGAAGCGATCAGCAGAAGATGAAAGAAGTGTCATTATTACCTTGACAGAAAAGGGAGGAGCTTTAAGAGAAAAAGCAGAGTGTATTCCTGGTCAGCTTATTGAAAACATCGCGATGAAAAAAGAAGAATTAACCTCTTTAAATAAAACTCTCACATCGATGCTGGATCTGCTGCAGAATCAATCAAATCCAGAATAAAGAAAAGCGCTTAGAGAAATAATCTAAGCGCTTTTCTTTTACTTACATGAATACATTAAGTGTTACAAATGAACAATAAAGAAAAATTCAATTGAGGGATTACTATGTTCAAAAAATGGAGAGAAAAAAGTTGAGGACGAGAGGATCATTCAGGAACAACCAAAAACAAAGCCTGAGAGAACTAATTGGGTAGAAGAACTTTCAATATCGAACGACTTTGTGAATGACCATACTTCCTCAGATCAATCAGAGCCATTTTGGATATCGTATTATAGAACACTTGTTATGTCAGAAACTCTTCATCGAGATTTGGTTCCTTACCTATCTGAAAGTGATTCCTTAGATAAACTAAAGAAAAACATCCCTATTCAGCAAACAGTCGTATCATCAGACACCAAATTTATAAAAGAAAAGTTATTGCAAGGTTTTGCCGCTATTCGGCTATCAGATCAAGATACAAAATGTTTATTGGTTAATGTTGCGAATAATAAGTTCAGAGATATTTCTTTTCCTATGATGGAAAGTACAGCACTTGGTCCTCAAGCAGGCTATGTTGAAGAAATGGACACGAACATTAACTTGATAAGAAAACATTTACCATCCTCAGATCTGCATGTAAAAGAACTGCAGGTAGGAAAATTATCTTCAACAAAAATTGCTGTCATCTATATGGATTCCATTGCGGACAAAGATAACGTTGATACAGTCTTACAACGAATAAATGATGTTCAATATGATCATATCTCAGATAGTTCTTACTTGGCTTCTATGATTGAAGATAATACCAATTCTCTTTTTCCTCAGATTATTCCAACAGAACGAACGGATAGAACCATTGCAGCACTTACAGAGGGCAAAATCGTAATTGTTGTTGATGGTTCGCCGGATGTTTTAATTGCACCAATCACATTAGCAGAATCAGTAGTCGCTATGGAAGATTATTATGTACCTTGGTTAATTGCGAACTACTTGCGGTTGGTTAGATTATTTGGCCTTTTGTATCGATCATTATTTCTCCGGCATATATTGCCGTTTTAACCTATCATTATGAGTTGATCCCGGCAAAGTTACTTGACTCATTAGTAGCTTCCAGAGCTGCAGTGCCATTTCCACCTATTATAGAAGTTCTCATATTAGAAATAAGTGTTGAATTCATTAAAGAATCAAGTCTTCGTCTACCAACTAAAATTGGCACAACGCTAGGGATTGTTGGTGGGATTGTAATAGGACAGGCAATCGTAGAAGCCAAACTAACAAGCAGTATCTTAATCATTTTAATAGGATTAAGCACGTTAGCATCCTATACTTCAGCGATTTATAAGTTCAATAACTCGGTCAGGCTTGTTAAATATCCGATAATCGTACTGGCGCAATTTCTTGGATTGATTGGAATTGTCATCGGACTGAATTTCCTGCTTGCTCATTTATTGCGTTTAACGTCATTAGGAAGGCCTTATATTGGATTTTATCCGTTTCGTAAAAACATGTTTAAGGATCTGTGGATACGCTTGCCGTTTTCTATGCAAAAAGAAAATCCGGATAATCTAAGACCACAAGTAAAACAAAGAGCTGTGTTCGATAGGAGGAGTCCAGGTCCGCCTTCTGATTTTGATGAATAACAGAAAGGAGGTTGAATGATCATGCAAGTAAATATTAGGCACCAAGTATCACCCTATTTCTTGTTCTTCATCATAATAGGTGCACAAACAGGGGTAGGAATACTAGGTTTTCACCGAATTATTGCAAAAGATGCGGGTTATGATGCTTGGATCAGTGTTCTGATCGCTGGGGCAATCATTCAACTTATCATGGCAGTAATGATTCATCTTCTATCTTCTGCAAATGGGGATATTGTGGATGTACATAACCAATTATACGGGAAAACACTTGGATCCATAATGAGCGGAATCATTATGTTATATTTCTGGTTGGCCGCTGTTAGTGTACTAAGGGAGTATATTGAGATTATCCAAGTATGGATGTTCCCTACATTACCGACCTGGGTACTGGCTTTACTGATTCTTACATTATGTTACTACATTATATCTGGAGGATTTCGTGTAGTAGCTGGCATATGTTTTGTAGCTGTCATATATACGATCCTTCTTTTCTTTAACCATTTTTACCTGCCTAGAAATTATATTCATATAGATAACTTGCTTCCTATATTGGATCATTC
Organism: Fictibacillus sp. EA-CB0309; assembly: GCF_055814265.1. Taxonomy (NCBI): domain Bacteria; kingdom Bacillati; phylum Bacillota; class Bacilli; order Caryophanales; family Fictibacillaceae; genus Fictibacillus; species Fictibacillus sp. EA-CB0309. The sequence goes on along the minus strand of NZ_CP169271.1, from coordinate 2,848,182 downwards.
TTTAGTTGACCTTTTACGATCTGCTAAAGAAACAAGTTATTCCATGGCAGGGTTTGAGATCATTTTAATGGTCTTTCCCTTTATAAAAAATGCTAGATCATCCCAAAAATTTGCTCATCTAGGCATAGCGTTTACGACTTTATTTTATACGGTAGGAGCTTTTACTACTTTCTTATTTATAAGTGAGAAACAAATACAGACTACCATTTGGGCAAGAATTAATATTAATACGTTAACAACCTTTTCGTTTATCCAAAGGATTGAGTATATTCTCACTTCGTTGTATCTAATTAAAATCGTGACGATCATAACGCTGATGCTATGGGCATCGAGCAGAGGCTTTAAAAAGATTTTTAAGAAAAAACAAAAAGCCCCTTTGTTTGTCTTAATGGCTTCAAGTTTGGTCCTATGCCAGCTGCTGGATGACCGGTATATTCTTCATTCGTTCTTGGATATGATCTCAAGCATTTCACTAACGTTATTTTATCTTTATATTCCTTTATTGTGGCTTGTTTATATAGTGGTTAAAAAGAAAAAGAGGATATCATGATGAAGTGTTTATTCCTTTGCACTTCTATCGTATTAATCTTTGTTTTATCGGGGTGTCAGATCGTTCCCACACAAAATACAAATGAAATTAGTATTATTCAAGGTGTAGGATTCGATCTAACTTCTGATGAAAAATTATTAGGAACCATTGTGTACCCAGAATATCGGGTGGATGAAACTTCAACAATAGAAATATTAAAAGCTGAAGGGGAAACCGTTCAAGAAACCATCGATCGTTCTCAAAATGAAGTTCAATATCCCTTAGTCAGCGGCCAGCTTCGTATTGCATTGTTTGGTCAAAGCCTTGCAGAAAAAGGCTTGTTTCCATTTCTTGATACGATAAACCGCACACCCGAAATTGCAAGCACCATACAGCTTGCTATTATTGAAGGGAAGCTTCGGAATTACTCTCGATAAAAAAATATGGAAAAGAAAACATTGCTTTGTATCTTTCTGATATGATTAGCCAAAACGCCAAAATAGGAGAACTGCCTACTTCTGACCTTTCTATCTTTTCTTACAACTACCATAATGACGGAAATGATCCATACTTGCCCCTCCTAAAAAAAGAAAAAGACAAAATTAAAATAAATGGGGTTGGCTTGTTTAAGGATGATCAATTAAAAACGACCTTGCCAATTAAGGATGTATTCACGCTAAAAATGTTGGTAGAACGTTTTAAAATGGGTACACACCAATATAAGATTAACGAAAATGAGTTTGTTGTAATCAGCAATATCAAATCAACCCCACACTACAAGGTTAAAGTAAACAAAGGTACCCCTGAATTTAATATCCAGATAAAAATGGGTGCCAGAGTTCAAGAGTATAGAAGTAATAGATCACTTGCAGTAAATCAAAATAAAGTAAAAGAACTTCAGATGCAAATAACAAGGAAGATTGAACAAGACGCTGCAAGAATCATCAAGTTACTTCAAGAAAATGAGATTGATCCAATCGGTCTAGGTTCTAAATATGAAGCTCATTACCGTGATTTTGATTTAAAAAAGTGGGAAGAGCAATATCCTGATGTAAAAGTGAAAGTGAATGTAGACTTAGAAATGATACACTCCGGTGTTGTTGAATAAAGGAAAAGGACTGCCTTGTTAAGGCAGTCCTTCTTTCATGGTTAATTACTGTTATTCGCTTCATCGTCACGCATCAGCCAGCCTTCAAAGTGGCGCTTTACGTAATTTTCAGCATCTTGATAGCTGTCAAACGTTTCATCAACTGGATGTGTTTTATGTGTGATCAGCCAAGTTTGATTATCTTCCGAATAGATCTTAGAAACTTCACGGTGGTTGTTCACATACAAACTGCCATCTGGATTTTCCTTCACGTTGTGTTCGTTCTTCGGTGCATCGATTCGTCTAGGCTGTTCATGGAATGCAGCAACAACAAACTTTTCAAACGCTTCAGAAGTCATGTTTCCGCCAGAAGCTTTCGGGTGCCCGCCGCCTCCGTACTGTTTCGCGTAGATGGAGCAATCCACTTCATCATGAATGGTGCGTAATCCAATGCGTTTGTTGGCAATGTTCAAGATCACAATCAAGTCTAGGTGAGGATTCTCACGATTGATCTCGTTGCCAAGTTCTGAGTGATAGCGTTCTGCGTGCAGAATACCAATCTTGTAGGTTTTTTCTTCTGAACCTTCACCTAAAGACCAAGTATCCCAGATCTCAACCATCTGACGTTGTTTCTTTTTAATATAATCTGCAATATTTTCTTCTTCCAGATCAAGAATAGTTGTTTCTGTTTCTGAGAACTGAAAGGAATCACCCTTCAAACGGTCCATGATCTGTTCCTCAAATTTATCAGGAGGGAGGATGAAGAATAAGTCGTTCAAACGCTTAGCTTCAACTTTCTGATCAAACCATTCCCATGTATCATATAATCGTACAAGCTCTACATACTCATCTAGAGCTCCTGTAGGTTTAAGTTTACCGTTCTCAATCAAATATTCGTAGAAAAGGGAAGTGGCGCACGTTAAGCGTTCATCATCGTAACGCACTTGGACATGTCCCCAGTCAAACCCATTGAAATGAAGAGCTGTAGCATGGTGGTCGATAAGTTTTACTTTACCGCCAGCATTCGAGCGTTCATCAAGTCGCATCATTAAATCTTCGTTGACCGCGATATCTGTAATGATAATTTCTGTTTTTCTTTCTTTCGGATTATCGAGCAGCATCTCTACACGGTCGTTAATCGTCCCATGTGAACAATACGAAATTTTGCAGTTGTCTCCAAAAGCCAGTTGTGCCAAATAGCCGCACGATTTTCCGTCTAAATCATTGTGTGAAAATAAATGAATCATGTCAGTATCCTCTCTATTATGCTCTCTGTCTAGAGTATCGTCATAAAGCATAAAGTTCAACCTTTAAAAAATTTTCCTATAGAGAAGCACTCATATATTTATTAGCAAGTTCGGCTGCTTTTTCATATTGTGAAGATTTTCGATAATAGTGAAAGATTTCTTTTTCATAGATCATCAATAAAGATTCCTGTCCTGTTTCTCGCAAGTGAGGAAGGAAAGTCGTTTCTAAATACTGATAATAGGTTTCTGATTGAGAATGGATCAGCATGATTTCGAGCAAGTGAAAAACATGTAAGTATGTCTGGTTATTCATATTTATTGCTAAACTACGACCTAACTGAATGTGTTTTTTCAGCACCGTTTGTTCTATATCACCGACGTGAATGGAACAATGCACAAATCCTCGTCTAGCGCCTAATTCAATGTGGGGTAGAGAAAGCGAATAGCATCCTTCTAATGCTTTTTCATAGGCATCTCTCGCTTCTTCATAAAGATTCTTTGCAGCAAAATCCACACCTAAGTTATGCCATAGATTAACGACCTTCACATCTTCTTGATACGTTTTACAGCTTTTGATTAAAGCGTGATAACGCTCTACCGTATCCTCAAAATGATAGATGTCGTTGTATCCCATCTGAATCAGCATGAGGGTCTCGGTATCGAGCATGCGTTTGAAATTATTAGTCGTTCTGAAATAAGAAAGTGCTAAGTTGCCATAATGATACGCTTTTACTTTAGCTTGTATCATATGGTAGGCAGAGGCAAGGTGGTAATAAAATTCATGGTTGTTATATTCAATCGGATTTATGTTGGTAAGATGCTTGATCGCTTCCTTAATATTTCCAAGACTTATGTAATAGATGCCTAACGTATGCTCGAGTAAATGTTTCTCATAACGATCAAGCAGACCTAACTGTTGCGAACAGGTATCTAATATCTCTTTTCCTTTTTTAAGTTCCCTTTTGTAAAATAATACCGGGCCAGCAAGATGCGATACGAGTTTTGTACCTCGGAGAGATGAATATACGCATTGTTCTCAATCTCTTCTTTTAGTGTGTCTAAATCTCCTAACTGCTGCTTTACCATGACTTCTAACCATTCATGCAGCTTTTTTCCAAAAGCTCGTATTGTTCCATTTCTTGGTTCAGATCAATGTTTAACCTTTTGCAGATCAATGATATGATTTCAGAGGAATATTGAGTAATGCCTCTTTCGATCTTGCTGATATGAGTGACTGAGCAAATTCCTTCTCCAAGCTGTGTTTGAGTTAAACCAGCCCTTTCGCGATACAATTTGATGATTAAACCTTCCTTCATGTATCTTCACTCCGTTTGTAGGTTGTTTTTCCTATAGTAGCACGATTTTCTATTCTAAAATAGATGATTACAAGTGGTAGGATGTCCTTTCTCTTACGTATAAAAAACCTGATAAAAAACAGAGGAAAAGTGTGATTTGGGGGAATTGGTTTTTAAGTTTTTTACATTTAATCATTATTATTCCTTATTTTAAGTTTGAAAGTACTATGATTATGGGATTGACAAATAAAACATAGTAAAAAAGACTGCTGTTTTCTTCTTCATTCCCTTTAAAATAACCCCAATTTACATCCTAATATGGACTCTCTAAGATAAAAAATATGAATAGTTCGAATTTAAAAGAATTAGAGGGTGAGTGGATGAGGGATATGAAGAGGAAGGTATTACCGTCATTTCTAGCGGGTGTTATTGCATTAAGTACGTTTGGTTCATCTGTCAGTGCGGATTTTCAGTTTTCAAAACAAGATCCAAAGCAGCTTCCGATGTCAGAAACACTAGAAAAGCTTAAAAACTTTGGGGAAAATATAGAGCAAAACAACGATCCGCTTTACGGCTTACAGAAGACTTCTTTCAATCCGAACGAAAAAGTAAGAATTATTGTAGAAGTTGAAGTGGACAAGCAAGCAAAATCACTGCCTCAAGCTCAAGTGGAGAAGGTAAAAAAGGCCATTACAGAAAAGAGAAGTTCTACAACAAAAGTAAGACACAGCTATTCAAAAGGATTTTATGGCTTTAGCCTAGAAACAACGCTTGGAGAAGCGCAAAAATTGGCCAAACTTCATGGGGTAAAAGATGTTCGTGTAGCTAAGCAATATGAACATACTGTTGTAAACAGCAAAGAGCTTGTTGAAGCGATGAATACGTGGACAAATTACAACACACGCGGAGAAGGTATGGTTGTAGCGATCGTTGACTCAGGCGTCGATCATCGCCATGAAGCGATGCAGCTTTCTGAAAAAGGAAAAGAGGCTGCAAAACTCACTCAACAAAATCTTCAAGATGACTTTAATCAAACAGAAATTAACGAATTGTGGTATACCGATAAAGTGCCAACGGGATACGATTGGGCAGACAAGGATACGAACGTTATCCCAACAAAGAATTCACACGGAACACATGTTGCCGGTATTGTAGGGGCATATGAAGAGACACAGAAAAAAGCTGTGGGTGTAGCTCCTGATGTTCAGCTTTTAGCAGAAAAGGTATTTTCCGATAAAGGCGGCGGTGCCTACGATGATGATATCTCAGCAGGCATCTACCATGCTGTAGAAATGGGAGCTGACGTAATCAACCTAAGCTTAGGCTCAGAGGCGGGGAACGTTGATCCAAACGACCCGGTTCAGCGTGCGATTCAATATGCAACGGAACAAGGCGTTTTGGTTGTAGCAGCAGCAGGGAACGCAGCATACAGCACAAAGAATAATTTGCTAGCTAAATCTCAGCTGCCGTTAGCGAAGAATCCTGATATTGGTTTAGTAGGAGACCCAGGTGTAACTCCTCATGCTCTTCAAGTGGCTTCTTCAGAAAACGACATGATGACAGTAGATGGATTACGCTTATCTGATGGCAGCTTATTCGGTTATCAAATTCAGCCCGGGATTAAGAAATTAATCGGTACGTTGGATCCAGCCAAGCAGTATGAGTTGGTATTTGTAGGGGAAGGAAGCTCATCAGATTTTAAGAACCTTGATCTTCAAGGGAAGATTGCAGTCGCGCAGCCATTGCAAAACTATTCAACGTTCACTCATATTCAAACTGGAGCAGGCGGCAAAGGAGCAGTAGCAGCAATGGTAGTACCGCCTCCACAAGTTCCTGCATACTCAAGCTTATACTTCAGCCCTTACTTCATTCCAGCAGTAACAACGGATCAAGTAAACGGAAATCAGTTAGTTGAACGATTAAAAAACGGAGAGAAAATAACGGTCCAACTGACAGATGAGGTGTTAAAGGTTCAAAATACAGCAACAGAGCCAATGTCTTCGTTCTCATCATTCGGTTCACCAACAGATCTTAGCTTTAAACCAGAGATCACAGCACCAGGAGGGAAAATCTTTTCTACTGTTATAAATAATCAGTACGAAACGATGAGCGGCACATCCATGGCAAGTCCGCATGTTGCCGGTGGAGGAGCATTACTTCTACAACATTATTATCAAGAGCTTGGTCTTCCGAAAGAAATGGACACGGTGTTAAAAGCAAAGAACGCTTTAATGAACACGACTGAAACGTTAAGAAATCCGAAGCATGATAACGCCCTGTATTCTCCAAGAAGACAAGGTTCAGGAATGATGAAGATTGAAAGAGCTCTTAAAACACCTTATTTACTTGAGCATGTTGGTGTTCCTTTAGAACAAGCGGCATCTGTTGCTCTCAAAGAAATGGATATAAACTTTGATTTCACATTAAATGTAGAACCTTTAAAGAAAAGTCTAGTAAAGCCTCAACACCAATATGAGATCCAGGTGGATCTAATTACAGATGAAATGACAAAACAGACACATGCAGGAGTGGAAAGAGAGTACTTAACGCTTCACTCTGTTCCTGTAAAAGGTGCTGTTATTAAAATTAATGGGAAAACGTATGACCCAACAGAACCATACACCTATAAGCCGCAACGCGATGAAGAAGTGAAGATCTCTGTTACACTGCCTGAAGAGTTAAGTGAAGGTCGCTTCATTGAAGGATTTGTTCGCTTTGTTCCTAAAGGAAGTTCGGTTAAAGAATTAACGACTTTATCTGTACCACTTATGGGGTACTACGGTGACTGGGATAAGATTGCTAACGTGGATGAAAGTCCTGTAACAGGAGATGCCTTCTTAGGTTATACAGTTCTTTTTAACGATATCGATACATTGCCTCTCGGTTACAACGGAAAGACTGGGACGTTTGATCAAGAAAAGATTGGAGTTTCGCCACGTTCAAGTAGTTCTGGAGCTTATCCAGGATTTACTGCTCTTCGTAACTTAAAGGAGCTATCCTTGAGCATTCAAGATGAGAAGGGCAACATCATTGAAGATCTTGGTAACTTTAGTGAGTTTACAGAGGATGGAAGTCCATACCGGTTTAGAAAGAACATTATGAGTTTTAGAGATTACTATTACAATATGGAAGGATTCTCCTGGAATTCTACAGATAATGAAGGTAATACGGTTAAAGATGGTCAATATTACTATGTGTATACAAGTACGCTTAACTACGAAGGAGCTAAACCGCAAGTTACAAAGATTCCTATAAAAGTAGATTCGGTTGCACCAAAAGCAGAGAACATTAAAGTGACCGAACTGCCAGATGGTAAGTACCGCATTACTTGGGATGTGAAGGAAACAAGTACAGGCCACATGGGTAACATGCTTTGGGTAAACGGGGTGTCTCAAAGACTGCAGGATGAATCAAATGAGTTCATTTCTAAAGTTAAACCAGAGTTAGTTACTATTTCTGCTATTGATTATGCAAGAAATGTTGGAGTCTCTTATCAAGGTGATGAGAAATATTTAAATGTCGAAGCGCTCATTAACTATATGGGGATTAATAACGCGACGAATGTAAATGAATCAAAACCTCTTCGAATGACTCTTTTCGGGTTTAAGCGTCTTGATTGGCATTTTGAGATCACAGATGGTCAAGGGAACACGCTTGAAGAAGCAGACATTTATAATGAACATTCTATCTATAACCTGCCATGGGTACCCGACAGTGATTATCCAGACGGAGACTATTATGTAAAGGTAACGGTTAAAGATGAGACTGGTTTGACATTAACATCCGTTCCAAGAAAGTTTACGGTTAAACGATAATTAATAGATAGTTAGTTTATTAAGAGCTTTATGGGGTGATAGCATCCATAAAGCTCTTTTTCTTTCTTTCTACAATAATCTACAGAGGACATTCGACCTAAAAAAATATTTACAAAAGTTGGGATAAGGTAGAAAATGGTAAGGGAGTGCAGTTTTACATAATGGGGGTTATTTCATGAAAGATTTTCTGAAAGTATTTCAGAACAAAAACTTCAGTAAATTGTTTTTTGCCGGTTTTACTTCAATGATGGGAAGTATTATTGGTGTTACAGCTTTTATGTTCTATTTATTAAATAAGTTTGGCGAGCAGCCTTTTTATGCGACGCTTGCAGAACTGATGTATTCGTTACCGACCTTAGCTGTTTTCTTTATTGTAGGCGTTTTGGCAGATCGAATGGATCGTCAGAAGATCGCACTATATTGTGATTGGATCTGTGCAGTACTGTGCCTAGCATTGATGGGAGCGATTTGGCTCGATTGGATGCCTTTAATCTTTGCCATTCTATTTTTAAGAAGTGCTGTGGGGAAGTTCTTTTTCCTGCTGACCAGGCGATGGTACAAGGTATTCTTTCAAAGGATGAGTACGCGATTGCAGCGGGTTTGAATCAGATGGTAGGCAGTTTGTTCATGCTTTTTGGAAATATGATTGCGATTTTTATTTATTGGAGTGTGGGGATTCAAGGAGCAATTGCGTTTGACCTTGTTACGTATATCATTTCAGCTTTACTTATCATGAGTATGAAAGTGAACGAAGAAGTACGTCTGCCAAATGGAAGTCATACGTTTAAGGAAATAAATGTAAAAATGGTTTGGAAAGATTTTGGAGCAGGGTTTTCTTATATAAAGCAATCAAAACTGTTGCTTGCTTTGATTTTTGGATTCTTTTTGTTTGGTGTGGTGAATGGTGGACTTTCTGTCATGCCAGCTTTCATCATGAAATATAAGCTCGCTCCAGATAACTATGAACAAATGATGATGTGGATGGGCATTGTGTTTGGCGTTTCTGTTTTAGTTGGTAGTGTACTTTGTTCAATGCTTGCTAAAAAGATGAAGCTCTCACATGCAATTGTCATTGGTCTTTTTGTCAGTGGTTTTGCACTCGGCTTATCCGGTATTGCTACAAATGTATGGGAGTTTCTGATATATACGGCTTTTGCTGGACTAAGTATCCCGCTGATAAACATCGGCATCGGTGGATGGCTACCTAAGATTGTCGATCCTAAAATGATGGGACGTGTCCAAGGTTGGATCACACCAATCAATATGTTGTCACATACAATAACACTTGGATTGATCGCTGCGTTCTTCCCTAAGTTTTTATCGGTTGAAGCTTTGTTCTGGGTAGTAGGAGGAGCTCTTGTCTTAGTCGGATTCTTCTATCTGTTCACATTGCCAAAATATGATGTGGAAGAGAACGAAGATAACGTTAATCAGGAATTTATCGAAAAAGTACCAGTTTAAAGGTGGAGATTGCAGCGAACCCCTTATATAATGGTATTCGGAGGGGAAGTCATGGCTGTATTTCAAAGTGTATTATTCTGGATATTTTTAATCTTGCCGATCGTTTTGTTTTTCGTGGCAATTGCCAGGACATCGTGGGTGTTAATGATTGTAAACTTATTCTTAACCCTGCCGCTTGTTTGGTTTGTTAGCTGGATTACAGAAAGATATGGTGCAGTTTTTGTTGTGATTGTGATTCATCTGGTAACAGGTGTGTGGCTATGGACAAAAAGACAGAGGCTGGATTATAGATCGTTTTAACAAAAGCTTTGCAAATAAACATTTGCGAGCTTTTTTATTTGAAAAAAACGACCGGCTGGGTAGGCCGGTCTCACTAGTGGGGAGGTTAGCTGTTGGAATACCTAACCTATATTTAGAATAACACGAACAAGTGTTCTTGTAAATGTATTTTACTTATTTTTTCCAACATATCGAAAAAGTGGTTCCTCCTGCTGAACTTTTCTTTAATGTAAGCTCTGCACCTATTGCTTTTGATAGCATTTTGCTGAACGGCAGTCCAAGTCCTAAACCGCGGACTTTTAACTTTTTATGTTCTCCACGAAAAAAACGTTCAAAAATAAACTCTTGTTCATTTTCAGGAATACCTTGACCTGTATCGCTCACTTCAATTTCATCATTGCTCAATGTAACGATGATCGTTCCATTGGATCTTAAAGCCTGATAAGCGTTATTCAGAAGGTTAATCAGAATTTGCTGCAAGCGTAGTGGATCTGTTTCTCGATAAATCGCGTTATCAGGAACAACCACTTTGCAGTCCACTTGTTCGTTCAAAGTGATTTTCCATTGATAAACAACATACTGAACCAGTTCGTTCATGTTGCATGTTTCGCTTCGAATGGTGAATGCTCCAGCTGATAGGGAGTTGTAGTCTAATAGGTCTTCTATCATCCTTTGTAGTCGATGAACTTCTTTCATAGTAATTTCTAAAAACTCATCACGTTCTTCTCCATCAACGATTCCATCTTTAACCGCCTGTACAAGACCACTGATTGAGGTAACCGGTGTTTTCAAATCATGTGTAACACCTGCGAGAAGTTCGGCTCGCAGTTTTTCTAAATGTTTCAGCTTCGTGCTCATCTGTTCAAATGAAGTTAATAGCTCATGAATCTCTTGTTCTTTTGCATCTGTATTTAAGTGGATGTCATAGTTTCCTTCTTGAATCTGTGAAGAAGCTTTAGCGACATCTTGAATAGGTCTAAGAATTTTTTTCAACAATAGATAGATGATCAGCCACCCGAGCAAGCCAAGGCTTATCAATAAAAAAATAGGTAGTCTATACTCTTGGTTCACATCTGTCAGGTTTGATGCTGTTTGCATGAGAATTACCCAACCAGCTTGATCGCCAGCGTACATTAAAGGCTTCTTGACAGCATAGACAGATGTTCCCTCCATTTTAAATTTCTTAACGGTTTTTTCACTTTCTAAAATTTCATCTGGCATAGAATCTAGGTTAAAGAAATGTTGTTCGTTTGGCTCTGGTCCTCGTTGAAGAGACCTTGGATTTAGGATGGTACCATTCAAGTCGGTAATATAAAGTTCTGGTGGTTTATCCATTTGTAAAATTTGAGCGCGATCATCAAGCTTTCGGTTAAAACGCCCTAAATCATTTTTTCTGTCACCAGATTCAATACGGTCTGCTGTATCAGCTGCAACGTATTCCATAAGGGTTAAGCGGTTTTCAAGCGCCGTATGCCTGATCCACCATAAAGAACAGACACCAAGAATAAGAAGACCGATAAAGAGGGTGAGCACATATCGAGTAGTCCAGTATTTTAATAAAGTTGTTCGAGTCTTCTTATTTGTAAACACAGAACTGATACCCCAATCCTCGAAGTGTACGGATTTCACCTTGTGCGTCTGGCCATGTTGAAAGCGCTTGGCGAATCCGTTTAATGGCTAGATCAACCGCTCGCTCACTGCCGTCATAATCTAATCCCCATATCTGTTCAATTAAATTGTCTCTCGTAAAAGTCCGGTTTGGCCGGGCAGCCAGAAAGAGTAATAAGGTGGTATCTTTAGGCGTGAGAACGATTGGTTCACCATTTATTTTTACAACATGAGAATCAAAGTTCATGCTCAGGCTGCCATATTGTTTCGTATTCTCAGATTCTAAAACACTTGAAGATCGTCGAAGGACTGCATTAACTCTTGCGATTACTTCTTCACCTATAAAAGGTTTTGTTATATAATCATCCGCTCCAGAATTTAATCCTTTTAGGCGGTAATCTATGTCTCCAAGCGCTGTAAGCATGATAACAGGACAGGAGCTGTTTTGTCGGATTTCATGTAGAATTGACCAGCCATCTTGATCGGGAAGCATGATATCAAGAAGTACAAGGTTAGGAGATACATCTTTAAATTCTTGAAGTGCTGATTTACCGTCAAATGCTTGGACGACATCATAACCTTCGTGTTTTAAGTAAACCGTCAATACTCTTGATATGGTTACTTCGTCTTCAACTAGCAAAATAGTTTTCATGGCTGACCCTCCTGTTACCATTACTATACTGTAAAAATCCCCAGTTTTATAGACTGGGGACGGTTGATTTACATGTCGTTTCCGAATTCAACTTGTTCGCTGGATTGTGGCTGCATCTCACTGTTTGATTGTGCTTCACCTTCAAACCGATGCCCGTCACCATGGTGTTTACCACCCCCACGATGACCGCCTGGGCCAAAAGCTTTTTTCATTTTACCCATTAGCGGAAAAAAGTGATCTTCTCTCAAAGCTTCAAGTTTATCTGCATCTTTCTTCTCGATCGCTTCTATTAATTCAGGTGTTGATTTATCTTTTGTAGAAATACCAAGTTCTTTCGCTAAGTTCTGAATTTTTTCTCTCTAACTTCAAACGCAATTTCAGGAATCGTTTTTCCGTCGATCGTAATGTTAAGCTTTTTCACTTCTGCTTTCGCTTTTGCAGATGCAACTTCTTGAGCTAGTTCACGAATGTCTTTTCCATCCACTGAAATTCCTAATGTCTTCGCTTCCTTATTAACGGATGCAGCCATCACTTCTTGCTGAAGAGTTTGCAAATCTTTGCCTTCTGTTGATATGCCGAATTCTTTTGCTTTCTTATTAAGTACTGACGTACGGATCTCTTTTCTTAATGTTTGTGCGTCTTTACCATCTGTCGCAACACCTAGTTTTTTCGCTTCTTTTTTCAGCTCAGCAAGATGGATTTCTTCATGTAAAGCAGAGACATCTTTATTTTTGGTTGAGATGCCAAGTGACTTTGCTTTCATCTGCAGTTTGGCTAACTGTACTTCTTCAGCTAGTGTTTCGATATCCTTGCCAGAAGTCTTGATACCTAATTCCTTCGCTTCTTTTTTAATTAGTGATTCGCGAATTTCCTTCATAAGAGTTTCTGCATCTTTACCACTCGTACTAATGCCCAGTTCTTTTGCTTTTTCTAAAAGATCTTCAGAGTTCCCTTTAAAGAATCCTCCAAAATGACCGAATCCTTTTGCTTTCATTTCCCATTTTTCTGTGAAAGCAGCCTTTGAGCTCGAGTTATTGTTATCAGCTGCAAGTGATGTTGTCGCATATCCGCCAACTAATAATGTACCTGCAATGGTAAAGCCGATTACTGATCTTTTCATAAAATGTTTTCCTCCTAAATGGATCGTTTTGATTAAGACTGTAAGGTTCGAACCTTGTACATTTAATGTAACCATTGAAAATGTCAGGACCATGTCAGTGAAAGAGATAATGGTAAAAAGATAAAATAAATTTTGGGAGCGGAAATTAAACCAATAAGGATAAATAAAACAAGCAATTTTTAATAATTATCATAAAAAAGGAATGTGTCAGGAAGAAGTCAAAGGGGAATTATGGGACTAATACCTTGCCGTTTTTTATGTAAAAGGCATACACTATACTTTAAATCCATAGTGTTCTGATTTGTTAGGAAGGGATTGTCGTTTTGTGAATTATTTATATGACACTTATATAAAAACGAAGGAACAGAGGGAGTGGTTTGAAAGAATTGATGCCCTCGCTAAAAAGTTTGCTGAACGAGCAGACACATACGACCAAGAAGGCCGTTTTCCCTTTGAAAATGTAGATGAATTAAAAAATGCAGGTTACCTCTCATTAACCGTTCCGAAAGAATATGGGGGAGAAGGTTTAAGTTTGTATGAGTTTGTATTGCTGCAAGAAAGAATTGCAACAGGTGATGCTGCTACTGCTTTATGTCTTGGCTGGCATCTTGGATGTTTTTTAGAACTTGCCGAAGAACGAACGTGGGATACAGAAATGTTGAGATACCTTTGTGAAAAAGTCGTTGGAGATCAGGTCTTAGTGAACCGTGCTGCTACAGAACCGGCTACAGGAAGCCCAACTCGTGGTGGAATGCCTCAAACGATAGCGGTGAAGGAAGCAAATCATTGGATCATTAACGGTACGAAAACATTTACGTCCATGGCACCTGCACTCGACTATGCCATTGTTTCAGCTCAAATAGGGGATTCAGGCAAGAAAGGAAACTATTTAATCCCTATGAATGTACAGGGTGTATCGGTGGAAGAAACGTGGGATACCGTCGCGATGAGGGGAACGCGTAGTGATGATCTGGTGCTGAAGAATGTGAGAGTGGACGAAGGCGCACTAATCGAAGAAGACCGTGGAAAAAGTGAACTTCCAAAAGCATGGCTGCTTCATATCCCTGCGTGTTACATCGGGGTAGCGGTCGCCGCACGCAACGAAGCGGTTCACTTTGCAAAAACATATAAGCCGAACAGTCTGCCCGGACCGATTGGTGACGTACCAGAAGTGCAGCGGAAGATTGGTGAAATGGAGCTAGAACTGTTCAAAGCGAGAGAGCTTTTGTATTCTGTCGCCGCAAAATGGGTAAACGAACCTCTGTCCAGAATGGAAATGGGTCCGTCTTTAATGGCTGTCAAACATGTAGCAACAAACGGAGCGGCAAAAGTAGTTGATCTCGCCATGCGTATTGTTGGGGCAAGAAGCTTAGCGATGTCGAGTCCATTGCAGCGGCATTATCGGGATGTGCGAGCAGGGCTTCATAATCCGCCGATGGATGACATCGTAATTAGTACGCTAGCGAAAAAAGCATTGGAATAGAAGAACAGAGGACACCAAACGTTAATTTTGGTGTCCTTTTTCAATTGGACAAATTAATGGGGAGATTGGACAGATAAATTGGAAGATCAGACAGATAAGTAGGGAGATTGGACAAATTAATGTTGGAAATGGACAGATTAAATGAATTTGTCGGCAGATTATCGTGATTCAATCCGTTCAACAAAACAAAACTCGTTTCCGAAGGGGTCGCCTACTCTCACTTCCTTAAAACCATGCGCCTCTTCCAGTCCAGGTCTAGCATGTTTATACTTTTTTCAGCCAAAACTTGATGAAATGCCTCAATTCCTTCAACGTGTATTCTTAGTTTGATTCGAGGGCTAGAATCTCCATGATGTTCTGAAAGATGTAAAGTGCATTCTCCGAGTGAAACCTGCATATAGATCGGAAAATCCTCTTCGTATCGATGTTCCCAATCTAACGAGAACCCTAAAAAGTGAAGATAAAACTCCTTTGCCTTATCTACATCAAAAATGCGAAGGATGGGAATCGTGCTTTTGATATGATATCGATTCATTAGCTCTCACTCTCCAGACGTCTATGTTCTACTAGTGTTTCTCTTTTAAACTAGCAGTTCCTTTGTTTTGCTGGAGGATTTTTTCTTCCCAAAAACGAATGTTTATATAAATTAGGCAATGACTAAAGGAGGAAATCACCTTGAACGAAAAACTAGTTCGTGTAGGTACAACCTATGTACCAGTTCAGCATGTTGATCAATCTGCCAAGTGGTACACTGAAAAACTAGGTGCCACCCTTAACTATCAAGATGATGATAAAGCCATTCTAGATTTGGCTAACCAGAGCTTTTTCCTTGTGAAATCACTAGAAAAAGAGAATTCCAATTTCACGGATCATTCAGGTGAAAAGCAATTCTTTTTAACGTTTGAAGTGGACGGACTTGGCATTCTTTATAAGCTGCATCAAGATTTTAAAGAACTTGGTATTCAAACAGGAGATATCGAGGATCGTGGTCACACAGGTGAAAATTTTGTGTTCTCTGACCCCGATGGTAATTTGTTTGACGTTTGGAGTGAATTAAGTCCAAATTATAAAAAAATGTTACCGCCTGTTGCAGAGGTGAAGAAATGAGATGGGTGACGGGCATCCTCTTTTCAGTGTTAGGTGTCCTATTGTTAACACAAGGTCTTCATTTACGATCAATAGGTGAAGAGAAAGTAGATGGGGACGGTATCGGTGTTTATTTTTTAGGAATGGAAATAAACGAGAAAGTAGCTCGTGCTGATATTCCTTCCTATGCAAACGGATTTTTAGGAAGCGGAACGATTTTTTTACTGCTGGCAGTGTGTTTATTCGTGATTCTACTCAAAGAAAAAAGCACATTAAAACCGATCCAGAGAAAAGATCATGCTTGAGTTTTAGATTGAGCGGGAAATTTATAGCATAACAAGATAAGGCCATTGAGATTCTCTCTTTGGTTTTTCTTTATTAAAGGCTTTTTTCGTAAACTTTGTTGCTTTTGAATGTGGTTAATTTCCGTTCCAGGTTGCTCGCTTTCCGCGGGGCAGGCGGTGAGCCACATTCGTACGTTTCACTTTTAAGTGTCTCACCTGACCGCCAGTCCCGCAGGAGTCTCGCACCTTCCACTCCAATCAACTTATCAATGAAGAACTTCAAAATCGCTATTTAGCAACAATCTGTTAGAAAAAATCCATATTAAAAAATGTTCGATGGGAGGTGAGTGTATGAAAAAAGGGCTTGTACTGGTCTTAATTTGCGGATATTTGTTGCTTGGACCTTCCTCAATTGCATTGTCTCCCACAACTTCTGATACCCTAGTTAATCTATCTCACTATACTCCTGTCAGTCCCAAACTTAGTGAATAAATATGAAACCCGCCTCATTGTGAAGGCGGGTGTGTTTTTACCTTATTTTCTACCGCTTAGTCCATACATAATAAACTCCACGATTTGGTCAATTTCCTTATCATCATCCCATTCCATATCCGAAAAAAGAAGGAAACGGGGAAGGATGTACCCAATGATACTTGATGCTGTCATTCGCATGATCGTTTGGGGAGGCAATGCAATAATTTCTCCTTTTTCCTGAAAGTGCTCAATAATTTTTTTGAACTTCTCATAAACATGTTCGGCAAAAAGCTGTTGAAAGGGTTCGCGAAGTTCATCGTGAAAAGCGATCTCCTGTATAAAGATCTTTAAGACGGGAAACTGTTTTCTAACAAACTCTAGTCTGTTTTTTGCGACCACTCTTAAAAAGTCTTCATACCGTTCATACTCACTTTCAAATACTTCTTTTGCAAAGGTTTTTATGAAAAAGGGAGCTACAAACTTTGCCACCGTTGGAGTGACAATGGCGAGCAATAGTTCTTTCTTCGTTTTATAGTGTCGAAAGATCGTACCTTCAGCAACACCTGCTTTTTTTGCAATCTCACTCGTAGATGAGCCAGCATACCCTTTTTCAGAAAAAGTATCGATTGCAGCTTCTAGGATCTTGCGCTGTTTGTCGCTCATGGTTGTGTCATCTGTATCGTTTATTAATTCGGTAATCCATTCTGAATCAGACATAAGTGTTTCTCCTTTAAAAAACGTGCATTTTCTTTATTATAGACACAATTTGAATGCCGGACAAACACCTTACAGTTTTCGGTGCTTTTTTAAAGCGAGCACATTTAATGTCATAAATAATAGTGAGAATCCAGCAAGAACAAGGACTTCATCATAAATATGTCCCCAGCCGCCGCCTTGTATCATCACATCACGAATCGCTTCACCGCCGTAAGTCAAAGGCATGATATAGCTTAATGGCTGCAGCCAGTCTGCCATTGTTTCAATGTTGAAAAGGCCAGAGAAGAAGACTTGCGGAACAACAACGAGTGGAATGAACTGAATCATCTGTAATTCGTTCTTCGCAAAAGCAGAAAGCAAAGTTCCAAGTGAAAGGGCCGTAACCGCAAGCATCAAGGTAATGAGGATCACAAACCAAATGGAGCCAGCCATCATGATGTCTAAAACATAAATCGCGAACGCAACGATTATCGCAGATTGGATAACGGTAAAAATCCCAAATCCTAACACATACCCGGCTACCATTTCCCATCGGCGCAAAGGGGTTGCGAGCAATCTTTCAAGCGTTCCAGTCGTTCTTTCACGTAAGAATGAAACACCAGCAATTAAGAATACGAAAAAGAAGATAAAGAATCCGATTAAAAATGGACCAATGTAATCAAAGGTTTCCATGTCAGCTGAACCGTGCAAATAGTTAATTTCAGGCTTAATGGAGGACTGCTCGCTAGTTTGCGGACTCATTGCCTTCAATGCTTTTTCAATCGTCATCATAGAAGCTTTGTTTGCTGTTGGGTTACTGCCTTCGAGAGTGATCTTGGTTGTTGATAAATTAACTTCAATCAACGCATCTAGAGTCTCATTTTCAAGATCATCATAAGCTGCCTCACTGCTTCTGTAAGAGGTGAATGCCTTATCTGCCGTTTCTAATTTTTTCTTGATCATCGTCTGATCACTGACGACTCCTATTTTTGGCTCGTATTCGTTGTTCGAAAAAACGAGATTTACGAGAGTAAGTATTAGGAGCGGAGCAATAAACATCATGACAAGTGTTCGTTTGTCACGAAGGAATTGCCTGATAATTCGTTTAACAAGAGCTCTAATTCTCATGACGAACACCTCCATAATATAGAAACGCATCTTCAATCGTTGCGCTAGATGTGCTTTCTTTAAGCTGTTTCGGAGATCCTGAAGCGATTAATCTGCCATCACGAAGCATACCAAGCTGGCCGCACTTTTCGGCTTCATCCATAACGTGTGTGGTGACAAGAATCGTTGTTCCGTTTTCGCTTAACTTGTTAAGTTCCTTCCAGATTGACTGACGAAGAACAGGATCGATGCCGACTGTTGGCTCATCAAGAATAAGAATTTGTGGTTCGTGCAGAATAGCTGCTGCCAAAGAAAGGCGTCTCTTCATACCACCTGAATATTGGTGTACCGGTTTTTTTAGAAAGTCAGTCAAATTGACAAGTGAAGCGGCGTGCTCAATTCGCTCTTTTTGCTTTTTGCCTTTTAACCCGTAGATCGAAGCAAAGAATTCAAGGTTTTCTTTGCCGCTTAATTCTCCATAAAGAGCATCAGATTGAGCCATGAATCCGATACGAGTCATGTTATGAAGGTTGGGCATGAGAATATCAAGTACTTTAATGCTGCCTCTGGATGGTGTTTCAATTCCCGCAATCATTTTAACGAGAGTCGTCTTCCCGGCACCAGATGGACCGAGTAATCCATATATCTCATTCTCTTCAACATGTAATGAAATGTCTTCTAAAACAAGGTGAGAACCAAAATTCTTTGACACATCGGAAACCTGAATAACTGTATTCATAGAGAACCTCCTTGAGAGTGAGTATAAAAAGTGAGTACTTACTCATTTATATGTTTATAGCATATGACAGAGAATGAAAATATGTCAAGTGAGTACTCACTCATTTTTTAAAACAAAAGAAGGTCCCCAACAAGATGGGGACCTAAAAAATTAGTAGTGGGGGTATTCATTGTTGTTTAAACTTTTTTTGTTCCTATTAAATAATTTCGGTAAAATCCAGCGGTCAAGTCCGATCCACCGTGATGCGTTTCGCCCAGCAACGAGTATAAATATGGTAAGTAAAAGCATTTGTGGATTCGTGCTTACTGTACCCGAAAATAGAAATGCAAAATTCATAATTGCACCCATCAATGCAGAAAAGGTTGTGAAAATCCCCAATAAAAGGGCAAGACCTACTAAAAGTTCTCCCCAGGGAACGATGAAGTTGAAGAATTCTGCATTTGGTATAGCCACATGTGTAAGGAAATCTGCCCACCATGTTTGAACCGCTGGGTGTTCACCCGTCGCCTTACTTACAGCACCATGTAAAAATCCAGTAGCGTCAAATTTTCCTGTTATTTTTTCATAGCCTGCAACTGCCCATGTGTAGCCTAAATATAGACGGAAAATGGTAAGGATCAATGATGCAGACTTTTTCTCTCTAAGAAATTTAACAAACATCTTACACACCACCTTCTAATTAAGGCTATAAAAACAATTGTTATTTAATGACAAGCACGGGGCATTCAGCTTTTTGAACAACGTAATGGCTGACACTTCCTAAGAAAAGTTCTTTTACGCCGCTTAATCCACGGCTTCCGATAACGATTAAATCGATTCCGTTTAAGGATGCATAGTGAGTAAGTACGTTGCCTGGATGTCCTTCAATTGCCTTAGCAACGATGGGATGATCTGTTTTTAAACTGATTTCTGTTTTAACATTTTGAATGATTGCTTCGTTTCTTTCTTTTAATTCGTAGGCCGCTTGTTCAACCGGATAATTTGCATACGTGTATGCCATCGTATAGATAGGCTGGTAAACGGTGACAAGGTGCAGTTCAACGTCTTTTCTTTCGTTTGCAAAATTCAATGCGAAATCTAAGGCTTTTTGGCTTTCTTGTGATCCGTCATAAGCAACAAGGATGGTTTGAATGTTTGTATTCATCATAAATCCTCCCTACACTTTTATGTTTTGGAACTGTTTTAAGCATAGATGGTTTTAAAGGATGCGTAAGTGATATTAATCACAAACTGCATGATGTTTTGAAAGGGTATTGACGAAAATTTCAGAAAAAATCATAATGAACCTAGATTACAAGAAATGAGGGACTTAAGATGATAAGAAATAATAAACTGCAAGTTCAAATAGTAATGGTGCGGCAGGGTTAATTTGCGAAAGCCCTCCGTGTATACAACAATAATGGGGAAAACAGTATGTCTTTTAGTAATTATGGACCACTTTGTACGGAAGTTTATGATCTTACAAAAAAGTTGGACAGTCATTTGGCGGGGATATCGAATATTACGAAAGCAGATTAAAGGAAAATGGCGGACGTACTTTGGAAGCAATGGTCGGATCTGGCCGTGTAATTATTCCACTACTAGAAGCGGGTTTAGATATAGATGGAATGGACTATTCAGATGAGATGATGGCTTCTTGTCAAAAGAGGCTGAATGAAAAAGGCTTGTCTGCAAAGCTTTTTCAAAGTGACCTGCAAAATCTGAACCTGCCACAGAAATACAAAAATATCATCATACCAGGCGGCTCCTTTTTATTGATTGAAAAAAGAGAAGAATCGAAACGAGCACTGAAAAAAATATTTGATCATCTAGAGGATAGCGGAAAGCTGATCTTAGATATCTTCTTACCAACAGATAACTTTGAAGCCGGAAAAGTGCTCCGAACGTTAACGGTGGATTGTCCGAATGGAGATATTATCACGATGGAAGATAAATTAGTAGAGGTAAACTTCTTGGAACAGTACAAAGTTTCTTATCTGAAGTATGAAAAATGGCGCGGAGGAAATTTGATTCACACAGAACTTCAGCGCTTTGCCATTCGCTGGTATGGTATTGAAGAATTAAAACTGATCATGGAAAGTGTTGGTTTTAAAGAAGTGACTGTGAGCGCAGATTTTGAGTTTGAGAAGAAACCGACTCACGCAAGACAAAGCTTTGTGTTTGAAGCTGAAAAATAGTAAAAGATAAGATCATTTGCCTAGATGCAAATGGTCTTGTTTTTATTGTATAAATCACGTCTGTCCAGTATAGTTGAAATATGTTCATACGCACATATATTTTGAAAAAATAGGGGAGAAATAATGGCCAATTTAACGCAAGACCGAAGCAAAGCTCTTTATCAATTTATTATCCAGCATTCTTCTGAAATGACAGATTCCTGGCTTGCTTCTAGAGATATAAACGGCCATGGAATTTATTCAAAAAGAATGGGTGCAGAGGTTGAAGAAAGACTTCGTGAACAGAACCAGTGCTTTATTAAGATGATTGCATCCATATTTAATGAAAAAAATGAACTTCTACAGGATATTGACGCATGGGCCAAAAGAGTGGCGGAGGATCGAGCGGGATCAAATACTCCCATTCATGAGACGATCCAACAGTTTAAGATATTCAGAAACATCTTCTGGAGCAAAATTAGTGAATTCATAGAGAATCCACTAACGGCAGTAGATCAAACGGACATCTTAACATGGAGCAGCCTTCTGCATTCCACCTTTGATACGGTTATTGAGAGATTTGCTGAAGAGTACAATTTTTTTACTTTAAGGCGTATAGACGCTCAACAAGATATGATTAATCAGCTTAGCTCACCTGTTATTCCTTTATCGGACTTTGTCGGGATCTTACCGCTCGTTGGAGAAATTGATACACATCGAGCAAAGTGGATTATGGAATCAACGCTGCAGCAATGCATAGACAACAATATTACGCAGCTCTTTATTGATTTATCAGGAGTCGTTATTATTGATACGATGGTGGCAAACGAAATTTTCCAGGTGGTAAACACACTGAAGCTTCTCGGTGTGCAGTCTATCATCAGCGGGATTCGACCTGAAGTAGCTCAGACGAGTGTTCAGCTTGGAATTGATTTTAGTCAAATTCCCACACAAAGCAGTCTAAAACAAGCGTTGAAGAATAATAAGATTATTATCGAAAAGATATCATTATAGAGAAAAAGTGAAAGAACCATTTGCAGTTGTACGCAAATGGTTCTTTTTTAGTGTTTAGTTTTAATTTTGTGCTTTATGGTAACGGTACTGCTGCCATTTAAAACGAATGAAACAGCCAACACAAAAACCTAAGATGGCGACAAAAGAAGCAGTCGCAACCAAAATTGTAGCTGTTAAAGCAACCGCGTTCCAATTTAATGTATATCCAACGAACCCTAGAGCTAACAATGAGACTGCGATTAGCTGGTTAAACTGCTGCTGATCTTTATCTTCGGGAATATAGGCTGAAGGATTCTTTTTTAAGAATAGTTTCGCAACCTTCATCACAGGGTTGTAATCAAAGAACATCCCCAGGAGTCCAGCGACTAAAGGCAGTAATAGAATCCAAGCTTGACCAGAGAACCATGTAGCTATTACTGATAAAAAGATGAACCATTGATTTGTACGAACTAAAGGTCTAGGAATAGAGGATACTGTTTGTGACATTTTAAATCCGACCTTTCTTATAGGTTTAGTTATTTTATTGTAATTGTATTCTAACTAATTGTGAAGTGTTAAGCATTGGAACTTTGCGAGAAGGGATTGATCTGCTAAAAAAGAATGTCTTATAGCGAGGTGATAAAACATGAAGACAAAACGAGAAGATATAGATGTTCACTTTCAATACTCAGAAGAGATTAAGGAAAAGCTGAAGAGAGATACATTTGCTCAGTGGCTAGGCATTGAACTAATTGAGATCGGACCTGGAACAGCAATGGCCGAAATGACCATCACCGAGAACATGCTAAACGCACACGGAACAGCACATGGAGCAGCGCTATTCGCCATTGCGGACTTCGTATTTGCAGTAGCATGCAATTCATATGGAAAAACTTCTGTCGGACTGTCGGTGAATGTTGGGTATTTAGCTGCTTGTCAAAAAGGAGACAAAATAACTGCGAGGGCTTGTGAAATTAAGCGTAATCACCGTACTTCCTGGTATGAGGTGAGATTGGAGAACGAAAAAGAGCTGGTTGCCCATGTAAGTGCCTTATCATATCGTAAAAATGACTATTTCGTAGGCGGGGAAGAGGAGTAATCAGACAAAAACGGAGTGTGGCGAATAACGCCATCACTCCGTTTTTTGTTTATCTCAACGTTTTCTTAATGTACTTGATTGTTTTTCTCAGATCTTCGGCAGTTGGTCTGCCGAACGGTCCTGTTTGAATATCAAAATAGACCACTCTTTTCTGATCATCTACTAAAAACAATGCGGGTTCACCGTGCTCCCCATGATCGTCATATAGTTTGCCGTTATGATATTGAACGCCATACGGTTCCCCAGCTGCTCGTTCCGGATCACTAAACACAGGGAATGAAAGCGAATGTTTCTCCTTCATCTTGGTAAGATTCTGTTCTTCATCTGTTGAGATGGCCAGTATGTGGGTGTTCAATTCGTTAAACGTGTCAATGTTTTGCTCAAACTCTTTTAACTGATCGTTACAGACCGGACACCATTCGCCTCTAAAAAAGACAAGCAAATGAAAGCGGTCATCGTTGTTTAAATGATTGTGAAAAGAGAAAGATTCGCCTGTTTCTGACTTTAGTATGAAGTCTGGTGCTGTGTCGCCTGTTTTTAACATCTAAACATCCCTCCAAATAATAGGTTTCTTCATTAGCTATTCCTCTTGTGGTGAAATTTAAACTCAATTGTCCAAGCAGTTCTAAAATCAATGGAATAGTATAATAGCAAAATTGATTTAAAGGATGAAAAAAAGTGGAGTTAAAACCTTTTCTAATAAACAGCATTCCTAAAAGTGGAACACATCTTTTGCTGCAAGCAGTAAAAGGAATTCCTAATGTTCAAGTTGTTAATCCTGCCATCATGGGACAAATGGAACCTATTCATCCTCGTGTCCAAGATTTGCAGCGAAACCATTGTATGTATGGACATTTTCATTATTCTATTGCTAATGATCAAGAGTTTAAGAAGTATGGTGTAAAACAGCTTCTGCTGATTCGCGATCCAAGAGATATTATTTTGTCATTATATTATTACATGTTCAAGACACTTCCTAATCATCCTGTTCGACGCTATGCTGAAAAAAATAAGTTGAGTAAAGAAGAAGTCATTAACCATTTAATGTTGGGGATAAAAGATCAAGATTTTTTATATTTAGATATACATCAACTAATTAAAAAATACTCCTCGTGGATACAAAATTCTCATGTTCTTGTTTTGAGATATGAGAACTTAAATGACCCTTCAAAACAAGCGTTTGAATTCAAAAAGATTTTGCGACACTTAACAAACGGAAATTTGCCAGCTCATTATAAGGCAATTATCCATTCTATGAAGACTAATATCATTCCTGTAGAATCCGGTACCTTTCGTAAAGGCAAAAGCGGAGAATGGAGAAAAGAGTTCACACCGCAAAATAAACAAATTTTCTATCAAAATTTCAAAAAACTGTTAAAAGAACTAGGGTACCGTTAAAATTTATAGTCATTAAATATAGTACTTCTCTCTAGGTAAATACTACGTCTCTATGTAAAAAGTTTTAAAAAATGAAAAAGGATTAAAATGACCTTTTTCCTATTTTAAGTTAAAACTTTTAAAAATTAGTAGTATCTATTTGTTTTTGATAGAATAGTAAAATTCTTCTTTATTTTCTGTCAATTCCTCTCTATATTAGAAATTGTAGTTCGACACTAAATTAGAGGAGTGAAGTAAATGATTAAGAAGATTGCCACTATGGCAGCGGTTTTACCATTAGTAGTATCACTTGCATCACCAGCTGCGGCTGCAAAAAGTACAGAGGTAAAGGCGAACGTTACACCACAAGAAATTATCGTAAAATTTAAAGACAATGTGTCAGAGTCAAAAGTGAAATCTCTAGCAGTAAAAGGGAACGATGAAGTAAAAGAAAAAGGCTCTAAGTTTCATGTAATTAAAGTCAAAGACGGAAACGTAGATGCAGCCATTGCAGAATATGAAGCGAGTGGAGATGTAGAGTATGCAGAGCCAAACTATACATACCATGCGAGCTGGACTCCAAATGACACGTATTTCTCAAATGGAGTACAATATGCACCTCAAAAAGTAAGTGCTCAATCGGCTTGGGACATCACACGCGGTTCATCTACTACAAAAATTGCTATTCTTGACACAGGTGTAGATTACAACCACCCTGATCTAGCAGGAAAAGTTATAAAAGGATACGACTATGTTGACAATGACTGGGATCCAATGGACCTTCATGATCACGGAACTCATGCAGCAGGTATCGCAGCAGCACAAACGAACAACGCAAGAGGGATTGCAGGTATGGCTCCTAACGTATCAATCTATGCAGTTCGTGTGCTTGATGCTAACGGAAGCGGATCTCTTGATGACATAGCAAACGGAATCTATCATGCTGTTGATTCAGGTTCAAAAGTAGTTTCATTAAGTCTTGGGGGACCAAGTGGATCCACCTCTCTGCAAAACGCTGTAAACTATGCCGTTTCTAAAGGGTCTGTTGTAGTTGTTGCTGCAGGAAACGAAAACACATCAGCACCTAGCTATCCAGCTTACTACTCTGGTGCGATTGCAGTAGCAGCAACTGACCGTAATGACAATAGAGCTTCTTTCTCTAACTATGGATCATGGGTTGATGTTGCCGCTCCTGGTGTAGACATTGCTTCTACTGTACGTAACGGTGGATATGCATACATGTCTGGAACTTCAATGGCTTGTCCACTTGTTGCAGGGATTGCTGGCTTACTGGCTTCACAAGGACGCAGCGCAGCTAACATCCGTGCAGCAATTGAAAACACAGCTGATTATGTACCAGGAACAGGTTCTTACTACTCAAAAGGCCGTGTTAACGCAGCAGACGCTGTACGTTATTAATCTATAATCATAACCCCAAAAAAACAACTCTCAAGGATGGACGAATGTCCAGTCTTGGGAGTTTCTTTTTTATAGTTTTAAAAGACTAGGAAAAAACGTCGAATCATGACGAAAGATAAGAATAAGGACATATGTTCGCACTGCGTAAATTGTCGATGTAGACTTAATAGCTCATTTTTAAAGTCAGGACTTGTGGTAACTTTTAACAGTTTGGTAGAATAGTAATAGTACCCCACAGCTAGAATCTTTATTTCTTATGGCAAACACACGATAAGAAAGGAGGTTCACTTTCCAAATCACATTTCCTATTGTCGTTAAAAAGCCCCATGAAGCTCAAATTGATGAACACTATTCTTTTTAACAAAAAAGGAGGTAAGAATCATGAGTGAAATCTGTTTAATTCCCTTTGTACTGGAAGAAGTGTTAGAAGAATCAAAAGAGGAAATTCCATACGGAGTCGAGATGATCAACGCACCGGCTTTTTGGCGTGAAGGAGAAAAAGGCCAAAGTGTTGTAGTAGCTGTTCTCGATACGGGATGTGACACGAGTCACCCTGAGTTAGCGAACCGCATTGCTGGAGGTCGGAACTTTGTAGACGGAGATGAAGATGATTATCGTGATGCGCATTATCACGGTACACATGTTGCAGGGACGATCGCCGCCACTTTAAACAATGCTGGAGTAGCAGGTGTAGCGCCAGATGTGAAGCTTTTGATCTGCCGAGTTCTTGGTAAAGATGGAGGAGGAACGTATCAAGGTATCATCGATGCCATTGATTATTCCGTAAAATGGCGGGGAGAGAATGGAGAACGAGTGCGTGTCATCTCCATGTCGCTTGGTGGCCCAACTGATGTACCCGAACTTCATGAGGCAGTTCAACGAGCGGTCTTAGAAGATGTACTAGTGGTCTGTGCGGCTGGAAATGAGGGGGACAACAAAGAAGATACGAACGAACATGCTTATCCTGGAGCGTATAAAGAAGTGGTACAAGTTGGTGCGGTTGATTCGAAAATGAAACTTGCTCCATTCTCAAACACAAATGATGAGATCGATCTCGTTGCCCCGGGAGTAGATGTGGTTTCAACGTACCCTGGCAATAAATATGCCAAGCTGTCTGGAACTTCGATGGCAACTCCGCACGTATCAGGTGCAGCGGCATTGCTTATTGAACGCGAGGAGAAATTGTTTGGCCGTGAGCTTTGTGAGGCTGAGGTTTACGCACAATTAGTGAAGAATACGTTAAGTATCGGGTTGACGAAAAAAGCAGAAGGAAACGGATTGTTAGTACTAAATGCACAAGAGAAAGCAGTGTGTGATAAGGAGACGTTACGAGCAATGAGAACTCCTATTGAAACGGCTGCAGCGAAAGAGTCAGAATCATAACTTTTGCCCCGTTTCTTAGGAAGAAAGGGCGTGTTGGGGGATGGCGTATAAAATTATTGCTCTTCTGATCAGCTTTGCGACCTTATGTGTCAGGATCTACGAAGAGATGAGAAGGCGTGCGAAAATCAAAGCAAAACAAGAAAAAGAAGAGCTGGAAAAGAAAAAGAAGCGAAAGCGTAAGAAAACAGCAAAGAAAAAGGAAAAGGAAAGTGCTTAAATGAATAAGAAGAGTGAAAGCTGATCTGCCGGACAAGATAATGTCTGAACAGATCAGCTTTTTTACTGTTGAGAAAGCGAAAAGATATTACAAAGTGACAACATATTAAGACAATCTATCTAACTTTAGGAAAGCGGATGCTGTGTGGGTGAAGTGTTAGCTGGGGTAAGCGTGAGTGACTGTTGCAGGGAGGGGTATAAAGCTTGTGATACTTGTCGATTTATGTAAACTCGCCGATTTACGAGCAAAACTCGCGGGAATATATCCAAATCTCGCTGAATTAAATCCGAAATTTCAAGGATTATTCCTAAAATTTCTCGAATTATACTCTTGATACCCCTCCTGGTATAGTTGGTGAACCGTTATGAAGAACAAAAAAACACTTTTTGTACGTTGTTTTAGCTCTTCTCCAAATAATGTTTAGTATTATGTTCATTTTGTGCTGTTTCTCACTATTTTACGACTTACTTGTATGTTTTTACCAGCAATTCACGAGTATTTAGAAGAAATCGTGAAGGAACTTTGAGTATTTATCAACGAGTAAGCACACATCTTCAGATTTTACAGATGCACCGCACAACCACTCAAGGAAACTCCCTCCTAAAAACTTGCTATCAAGTAAACAGAAGGAGTAGTATATTTACACTATGTTACATAAGAGAGGATCATCATTATGCTCGTTTTAAGTATCTTAATTGCCGCAATACTAGCAGTTATTTTATTCATCGTTTTTCACCCAGTGTTTGGACGAAAGCCTTCAAAGAATACGATACAACATAACAATACAATCGAACATTATTCCATCGGCACATTTATTAATCAAATTCCTACTGAAATGGCGACAGATTTCCGTTCTATGCTGCCTGTGTTAAAAGAATTTTTAAAGGGCAGTCCAAATAGACAGCCTAAACAAGCTATTCCTGTAAAACCGTTACAGCTTTCAGCACAGAATATTAGTCAAGGCACTAAGGTTACGTGGTTAGGTCACTCTGCGTTCTTAATAGAAATAGACGGTAAACGGATTCTTTTGGATCCCATGTTTGGTTCTGCACCATCGCCGGTGCCGTGGTTCGGTAACAAAAGGTACAGCAAAGAGCTGCCTTTTCGCGTTCGGGACTTGCCGCAAATTGATCTTGTTGTGTTTTCGCATGATCATTATGACCATCTAGATTATGGTTCAATAAAACAACTAAAACACAAAGTAAAAAAGTTTGTAGTTCCTCTTGGAGTTGGCGGGCATCTAAAAAGATGGGGTGTCGAAACAGATCGTATCAAAGAATGCAACTGGTGGGATCAAGTTGAAGTGGCAGGGATCGCTCTAGTTTGTACGTCTGCCAGACACTTTTCCGGAAGAAGCCTAACAGACAGGAATTCAACACTGTGGTGTTCGTGGGTTTTAAAAGGAAAAGATACAAAAATCTATTTTAGCGGTGACAGCGGATATGGTCCTCATTTTAAAGAAATTGGAGAAAAGTACGGTCCGTTTGATCTGACGTTGATGGAATGCGGTCAGTATCATGAAAAGTGGGCAGCGATTCACATGATGCCTGAAGAAACAGTGCAGGCGCATATCGATGTAAGAGGTAAGATCATGATTCCGATTCATTGGGGTGCTTTTACATTGTCACTGCATGACTGGACTGATCCTGTTGAACGAGCAGTAAAAGCTGCAGATGAACAAGGTGTTCAAGTAAGTACGCCTATGATCGGCGAGCCAGTGGCCGTAAATTCTGATAATCTTCCACAACAAAAGTGGTGGAGAAAATAAAAAAGAGTGACCTCACGAGGTCGCTCTTCGTTATTTATCCATTAACCTTCCATAAATCTAATAAAGGACCGTCACTTCCAAAAAGAGGATCTGTCTCAGGAAGAGGAACGAGCATGATATCATCTAACACTTTCGGACGATCATCAGGTTCACCTTTTTTAAGTTATAGTCCATTCCGTCTGGATAAGCCCCTGCTACTTTGAAATCAGTGCTTGAACCGATTAATTTGTGTCCCGTACCTGCAGGGAGAACGATAACATCTCCTTTAGAAACAGTCACTGAAACACCATCTTCACCGCCAAGTAGTAGCACAGCTTCACCGCTTATAACACCAAGAACTTCATGTGTATTGCTGTGATAATGATGATAATCATACACACCATTTTTCCAGCCGTTGGTCCAGCCATTCTGTTCAAACACATGCAAAGCATCCTGCGGCTCTTTTAATTTACCAACATACAACAAAACAGGCCATGAAGGGTGATTTGGGATCTTTCCATCGTCCGTAAAGAATAAGGTTTTCACATCTTCGCTCAGCATTTTCATATCCATAAGACGCCTCCCCCGTTTTCGTACCCTTTCCCTTATTTCTATGAAAAGAAACCTGTCAACTTTCTAATAAAACCGCTGGTGAAAAAAGAAAATGAAAGCAAAATTGCGAAATAGCTCAATTAATGACGAAAACTTATGTGTTTAAAAAAGTTTTCTTTTGTGTGAAAAGAGGTAATAAGTAAGTACAGAGTTATAAATGTTAGCGAAAGGTGGAAATCAGTATGAAGTACAAAGCGAAGGACTGGCTCCGGTTAACACCGAATGAGAGATACCTGCTTTTATTCGCTGTTTCCCAACTACAGAAAAAACTTAGAGCAGGTTAAAAAGAACCAAAAAAATAAATTTAAGCCGTTTTCGTTGCCACAACTCCCCTTGTTTGGTTAAAATAAGAATACATGATAAACAGGGAGGAACACAGGATGACAGACCTCAATACATGGTTCGATAAAGGCATGACTCGCTATGCATATATAAACTCTATGAAAACACACAAGGAAAACCTTCTTACAATCTACAATTCATTCGTACTTCCAGATCCGATGAAAGATGCGTTGCAAGGCATGCAAAAAAGCCGGTTGCGAGCCATTGTAATTACCGAAGACTGGTGTGGTGATGCGATGTTGAATCTCCCTGTATTGATGCGCATGGCAGATGAAGCGCTTATTGATATTCGTTTTATCTTGCGCGACCAGCATCCAGAATTAATGGATCGGTACTTAACAGGCAAAGCAAAATCGATTCCTATTATCATCTTTATTGATGAAAAAGGAAAAGAGATTGTGAAATGGGGACCGCGTGCGCCGAAACTGCAGCAGATTGTGGAAGAACGAAAGAAAAAATACCATCAAAAGAAGATCCGCGATACGAAAAAGCTTTCAAACTTTTTGCAGAAAAGATCTCCAGCTTATTTACCACTGACCATGCTCTATGGGAAGAGGTAAGTTTGGATATTATAAAGAAACTATTAGCGAAGTTAAACGTAAACAGCCTGTAACCGGGCTGTTTTTTTGCTTTGTGATAAAATAAAACAAGCAATTTCTATAGGGTAGAGGTGTAAGATGAAAAAGAAGGCAAATGTTATTATTCTAGCAGGCTTCCTAGGCAGTGGAAAAACTACGCTGCTTAAACAGCTGCTGAAATATGAAAAAGAGCACAATCATAAAACGGCTGTGTTGATGAATGAACTAGGTACGGTCTCAATCGATTCCGATGCGGTTCCGGGTGATGTGCCGCTAAAAGAATTGCTCAATGGATGCATCTGTTGTTCGTTATCTGACCAGCTGGAAAAACAACTTTGGGCACTTTGTAAAGAAAACGAGTTAGATACATTAATCATTGAAGCAACTGGTGCGGCTCATCCTATTGATGTTCTTGATGCCTGTTTGTCACCTTATTTATTAGACGACTTACAGGTTTCAGGAATCATCTCTATAATGGACGCACCAAGATGGCTGAATCGAGATACGATGAATGTTCAAGCGAAAATGTTGTTGCTTGAACAAATTAAACATGCGGATTTTATCATTTGGAATAAAACAGGCAGTTTGTCTGAGGAACAAAAGAGTCAGCTTGAAAGTGACGCAAAACGCTTGAACGAAGGGACGCCAAATGTGTTAACAGACTATGCCAAAGTGGAACTGTCACAGCTTTTTTCACTATCGGTTAAGAAGCGATCAGAACATCAACCTGTAACTGCAGATAAATTGAAGGTGAAAACGTGGATGTATTCATTCCAAGGCTCAGTTAAGAAGGATGTGTTTGAGAACTGGCTGCGCGAGGCACCGTCCTCTATTTACCGCATTAAAGGATACATCAAATACGAAGATCAACAAATCTATCTTTTTCAATATTCATACGGGTTGCCGTCTTGTGAAAAAGAACTAATGAAGATGCCGCTTAGACTCGTTTTTATCGGAGAAGATTTAGACGTTGAGAAATTAACAGAAGGTTTACAGGAAGTTGAAAGAATGAGTAAGTAAGTTTATAGCGGTTTGTTAGATTATGAGCGATTCCTGAGATTTACGAAAGATTCTTGAACTGATGAGACACTTGGGCTGAGGCTGTACCAAGTGTCTTTTTCTTGTTTATTTTTTATTAGATTGTTGTATGTGAGAGATTTTTAAGAAGAGTGTCTCCAAAAAACCTCATCTTAGTAACAAAATTATCAGGTTTTATGTTAATCTAATATTATCATAATTTTCCATTTTTTTACGAAGAGGTGTTTCAGTGAATACGAAAATTGTAACTCATGATCATCGGAAAATTCATTCAGATATTTATAAAATGAAACCTGGACATGTTTCTGTTCGTAAAATACCAGCAATGAATTATATCGCACAAGAGATGAATACAGCTTATCGTATGGATTGGGCAGGTAGACCGGAACCTATTGATGAAGAATGGATCGTATGGAAAGTTGTGAACCAGCTAAAAAACATTACGAAGAACACGCTGGATTATAAATTTACGTTAATGCCACATGAAATTATCTGGCATGAAAAAAATGATGAAAAATCGATTGCAACACAAATGATGCAAGTTCCGGATTGTATCACTCAAGAGATGTTTGAGGAAGCGCAACTTAATGTGGAAAAAGTCTGAAAAGAGAACTGCCACCAACAAAGCTCATTACATCGGAGTCGTTATTATGTGTGCAAAAGTTACATATTGGTCATTATCGTGAGACTTACAAAACATTAAAAGAAGTATGGAATTTTGCGGAACAAAATGGTTATAAACTAGATAAAAGTTACAGAGAAATCTATTTAACACCTGCGATGATGTGCCATAAACCAGAAACGTGGAAAACGGTTGTGAGTGTAGAAATTCAACCTTAGGAGCTTATCATGAGTATCGACAAAGTGAAGTTTAAACTTGAAATGAAAGAGGAAAATCGAGGTTTTTCATTTTTCTTAATCATCATATTTGTAGGCTTGATTATAAGTTCACTTTTTTTACTATTTGTTGGTTCTAACGATTCAAAGATAGAAGCCCAGATGACAGCTAGAGAATGGGGAGAGGCAGAATTACAAAATAATGAACCTATGAAATATCGTTTATTATCAGATTCAGAAAAAGTTAAATACGTTGATGTAGTTTCGGAGACCAATAAGGACGATCAACCTACCTACTCTTTTGAGAAGAATGATATGTTTCAATGGAAGATTAGCCGCAACGAATATATTTATAAACTACACTATTACCACTTGAAGACCTGTGCAGAGTGTCAAAAAGATGTTTGGGTTAGAGTGAAAAAAGAAGATATAGGATGGGTAGTCCCTCACGTACGGTTTTCTGAAACGATGGCAGAACCTTTAATTCAAGGTTTAGAGGGAGAGCAGGTTCCAACCTCAGAAGAACAAGAAAGAGAGTTGGAAGGGAAGAAATCAATTTTTACGAAACTTTTTAATTAGTAAGTTAGACAATCAGGGAGTGTATACAATTAGAAATCGTTACATGGGCATTACGTTAGTTATACTTGGAGCACTGATTATAATCGGATCTTTTACCATGGAATCAGATCTTGAGAGGAATATCCGAATATTTTGTTCTTCATAGGCACTCTGTTCATACCGGATTATTTTGTTACTTCTAAAAATAAAACAGAGAATAAATAAGAGCGGCCTTCATCTAGAAGACCGCTCTGTTTCATGCTTCAAAAGTTCTCGTAGATTGCTGAATTCATAGTCAGGTTTTATACCAAGCAAATCCATAGGAAGTTTTGCTCGATTTATCCACGCAGTCTTTAAACCATATGTTGCTGCACCTGTTATGTCCCAAAAGTTAGAGCTCATAAATAGAATTTCATGTCGGTTTACACCAAGCGTTTCATGAGCATACTTGTATGCAGCAGGAGCGGGTTTGTATCGTTTGACATCATCAACTGATAATACATTCAATAAACCATCAAGTTTGCGGTTCTTTACTAATGGCTCGAGCATTTCGTTCGTTCCGTTAGAAAAAATGATTTGTCTTACATCACGATCGTGAAGCTGCTGCAGTGTTTCGTGAACTTCCTCATAAGTATCAAGTTCAAAATAAGCCGCCATTAACTGATCGAGGGCATCTTCTTTGCAATGAAGTGATAATTTTTTTAAAGTATATAAAAGAGCGTTGCGCGTTATTTCGGAAAATGGAATATAACGCTGAGTGAGTTGATGCAGCATAAAATACTCTACCTGTTTTTTTCGCCATTCTTCACTGATCTCTTTTCCGTAACTTTTAAAAAGAGACTCTGCTTTTTCAGTAACGGAATGCACATCAAAAAGTGTTCCATACGCATCATAAACATAAGCTCTAATCGTCAAATGTATCACCACCTTATTAAGAAGGATACCCGAAATCGTAATAGCTCAAATATATTAAAAAAATTCGTGCATTCAAGTGAATTTCCTGTTATTACGGGAATAGATAACAATGAGGTGATAATAATGAAAATGCAATTGTATCTGTTATTCGGCTTTATCTTCGCACTGATTATAGCAACATTCGCCGTTATTAACGTTGGTGATGTAGAGATCAACTATCTCTTTGGAACGGCTAACTGGCCATTAGTTCTCGTTATTTTAGGCTCAGCCGTTATCGGTGGACTATCGGTTGGTTTGTTTGGACTCATTAAAGTGATTCAACTGCAGCGCCAAGTGAAAAAGCTCCATCAGATTCACAATGAAAAGCAAACGTGGAATGAGGAATCGGTTAGAGAGACTTCAGCAGAAACAGTCACTCCGGCAGAAGAAGTTCCTCATGAGAAAGTAGAAGAAACTAAGTAGATTTTATAAAACCTGTGATTAGTCAATATTTGGCTTATCACAGGTTTTTATTTTGGGCACTTAGACGAAACAAGATTCCTCACGTAGTTTTTGGCTACCTGTTTTCTAAACGCTCTTTTCTAAAAGATTGTTGCTTTCAAATCTTTGTCTTCTATGATAGTTGATTGGAGCGCAAGATGCGAGACTCCTGCGGGACAAGCGGTCAGGTGAGACCCTTAAACTTAAAGGCGCAAAACGGCAAGGGGCTCACCGTCTGCCCCGCGGAAAGCGAGCATCTGGAACGGAAATCAACCACTTTCAACAACAACAAAGAATACGAAAACAGCCTTTTAAAAACTTAACACTTGAAAGCGCGTTCAATTCGAGTTAAGATAACAACTAATCATATCCGAAACGTTTTGGAGGATTTTAAATGGCCACGATTAGAGATGTCGCAAAAAAGCAGGTGTATCTGTTACAACGGTTTCCAGAGCGTTGAACGGCTACTCGGATGTAAATGAAAAAACAAGAGAACGAATTAAGCAGATTGCACAAGAACTGAGTTACAGTCCCAATTTATTGGCGCGAAGCCTTGTTATGAAAAAGACAAAAACTATTGGATTGCTCGTTTCGGGCCTTCGGATTGAAGGCAGCAAGGATAACTTTACCTTTGAAGTGCTTTGCGGTGTAAATGATCGTGCTGGCGAGCTTGGATATGAGCTCGTATTAATCAGTACCGATTCCAAAAAACAGCAGGAAAAAACATACAACCAGCTTTGTAAAGAAAGAAAAGTAGAAGGCGTTATCCTGCAAGGAATTAAAACGGATGATCCTTATTTAGACGAAGTTTTAAAAAGTGATATTCCTTGTATCTTAATTGATATTCCGATGGAAAGTGAATCGGTAGGGTACGTGACAACTGATAATAAAATTGGCGCTAAAACCGCAGTAGAGCATTTGACGAAACTCGGACATCGTAACATAGGCATGGTTAACGGTCATAGCCAGGCCTTTGTCAGTCAGGAAAGGTTAGAAGGTTATCAAGAGGCGCTTCAGACTATCGGCCTTGTGTTTAACGAAGATTATGTAGTGAACGGTGCTTTCTTAGAGGAAACGGCAGAGCAGGTAACAGCCGATCTGCTCCAAAAACATCCTGAGATCACAGCGCTATTTTGTGCAAGTGACTTAATGGCGATGGGAGCCATACGTGCAGCGAAGAAGATGGGGAAAAACCTTCCAGCTGATCTATCCATCATTGGTTTTGATAACATTATCCTATCTGCATACTCAACACCAGCTCTGACGACGATTGCACAAGACCGTTACAAACTAGGAGTTGAAGCAACAGCCCTTTTAACAAATATGCTAGAAGGAAACGTAGCGGAAAAGAATAAAGTGCTAAACACTGCTTTAATAAAAAGAGAGTCAACAACAGAAAACCACAGTTAGTGGTTTTTCATTAGGACATCACCGAAAACGTTTTGGATAACTAATGCGAGAAAAAAGTGGAGAGAGCAGGGGAAACGAACCATGAATTACCGCGTGATTAAAGAGAACGATTTATTTTTCTTAACAGACGACAAAGGCAACATTCCAAAAGAAAACGACTATGGACTGGGTCTATATACAAAAGACACTCGTTTTTTGAGCAAGTTCGATATCAAGATCAATGGACAGGATCCTATTCTTTTATCCTCTTCAGCAGATGAAAACTATATGGCGAAGATATTGCTGACAAATCCACATATGGAGAAAGACGGTGAACTGATCTTATGGAGGGAATCAGTCGAAATCGAAAGAAAGCGCTTAATTTATGATGGCGTTTTGTATGAAACTCTTCAGGTTAAAAACTATTATCCAAAGCCACTAGATTTCGAGATTAGTGTTCATGTTGACGCTGATTTTACAGATATGTTTATCGTACGAGGCTTCCAATCAGGTGAAGTTGGAAAGCGTACTGGGGAAGAGGTGACCAATACATCTCTAAACTACTTTTATAAAGGATCAGAT
Organism: Fictibacillus sp. EA-CB0309; assembly: GCF_055814265.1. Lineage (NCBI taxonomy): Bacteria > Bacillati > Bacillota > Bacilli > Caryophanales > Fictibacillaceae > Fictibacillus > Fictibacillus sp. EA-CB0309. The sequence goes on along the minus strand of NZ_CP169271.1, from coordinate 2,811,498 downwards.
GATGTTGAACGTGCAACGAAGATTCAATGGGATCGTGAAGCTGAATCGGCAAAGAAAGAAGGAGACATAGCTTTTCAGTTCCATTTGAACCATGGGGAAGCACAGTGTGTAACGTTCTCTGTTTCTCCTGAGATCAACGGAAAATCAGGGACTGTGATCCATCCAGAGGAAGCACTCCAAAACTTACATGCTTCATACGAAAAGTGGGAAGCAGAAACCACAAAAGTGGAGACGGATTACAAGCCGCTTCAACGTCTAATCGACCGTGGAATCATGGATCTTCGTGTTCTCTTAACAGATATCGGACATGGCTCATTCCCTGTTGCAGGGTTACCTTGGTTTGGCGTTCCGTTTGGAAGAGACAGTTTGATCGCTGCGCTTCAAATGCTTGCCTTTAATCCCGAAATCGCAAAAGGGACTTTGTTAACGATGGCTTCTCAGCAAGGAACAAAAGTCGATCCGTGGCGTGATGAACAGCCAGGAAAAATCATGCACGAAATTCGTTACGGTGAACTTGCGGCGACAAACCAGATTCCATTCACTCCTTATTACGGAACCATTGATGCAACACCGCTTTTCTTAGTTCTTTTATCTGAATATACAAAGTGGACGGGTGACTTAACACTCTCAGAACAGCTGTTGCCAAATATTGAAGCTGCACTCAATTGGATCGACGAATATGGAGATCGAGATGGTGATGGTTTTGTGGAGTATCACCAAGAATCGAGCAAGGGAATTGCTAACCAAGGCTGGAAGGACTCAGGTGATTCAATTGTCCATCGAAACGGCGATTATGCTGAAACGCCTATCGCACTTTCTGAAGTTCAAGGCTATGTATATCAAGCGAAGCTCGGTGTTGCAGCGATTTACGAAGCGCAAGGAAAAGTAGAGGAAGCTAACAAACTTCGTGAACAAGCAGAGAAATTGAAGAAACTGTATGACGAGCAATTTTGGATGGAGAATCAACAGTTCCATGCCATTGCTTTAGATAAAGATAAGAAGCAAGTGGGTACGTTAACGACGAATCCTGGTCATGTGCTTTTTGCTGAAATGCTTGAGGAATCAAAAGCTAAAAAAGTGATAGAAAAGCTCGTTTCTCCTAAGTTTTTCTCTGGCTACGGTATCCGTACGATGGCAGAAGGAGAAGCAGGCTACAATCCGATGAGCTATCACGACGGTAGCATCTGGCCCCATGATAACAGCATGATCCTGCTTGGGATGAGTAAGCTTAATCACCAGCATAACGCCAACACGGTAATCAACGGGTTAATTGAAGCAGCAAGTCATTTTGAATATGACAGATTGCCTGAGCTTTTCTGCGGATACGATTCTAAGATCGGACGAGCTGTAAAATATCCTGTTGCGTGCTCTCCACAAGCTTGGGCTGCCGGAACACCGCTTGTATTTGTTCAAACGATCCTCGGGTTGTTTCCTGATAGTTTAAACAAAGTGATTCAACTTTCTCCTCAGTTGTTAGAAAACATGAATGAGTTGAAAGTCGAAAGAATCAAGATCGGTGAAGGTTATCTTTCCGTTGATGTTCGCACAAAAGGTACAGAAACAGTCGTGACGATCGTGGAAAACACGACAGGATATGAGATTGTTCAATAAATGAGAGCCTCATTCACTTTTGTTGAAGAAGGGAGTTTATAAAATGAGACGTAAAAAGTGGCTGTCTGCGTTAGGAATTTCATCGCTGCTTCTGGCAACGATTCTGTCGGGCTGTGGAAATGACGAAAAAAGTAAATCAGGTAAGACCGAGATCGTTCTGAGTGGATGGGGCGGAAATCCGACAGAGCAAAAGCTGTTGAATGAAGTGCTAGCTGATTTTGAAAAAGAGCATCCGCATATTGACGTAAAGCTAAATACAATCAGTGATCAGTATATGGATGTATTGAAGACTCGGCTGATAGGTGGAACCGCAGCGGATGTATTCTACCTTGATGCATTTGAAGCCCCTGCCTTAATCGAAACGGGTGCTGTTGAACCGCTCAACAAATATGTGACAGAAGACTTTGATCTCGATGATTTTGAAAAACCGATGCTTAATGCGTTTAAAGATGACGGAGAACTGTATGGTTTGCCAAAAGATTATTCAACTCTAGCCCTTTTTTATAATAAGAAAATGTTTAAGGAAGCGGGTATCACAGAACCTCCAAAAACGTGGGAAGAGATGGAGGATGTCGCAAAAAAGCTGACAGATCAAGAAAATCAAGTGTATGGACTTGGTATGCTTCCGCAGATTGAGCGCATGTATTATATGGCTGAATCTCGCGGTGGCGAAGTGATAACAGATGGTCGTGCAACGTTCGCTGACGAGAAAGTAGTCGACGCGATTCAGCCTGTTGTAGATATGCACGTGAAAGACAAGACGGCAGCTTCACCTTCAGAAGTTGGTGCAGGGCAATCAGCTGGTGAGATGTTCGGACGGGGTAAAGCAGCAATGGTTATGGAAGGGAACTGGAATATTCCGTTCTTAGAAGACACCTTCCCTGATCTTGACTATGGAACGGCGGAGCTGCCGACTGTAAACGGGAAAAAAGGCACGATGTCCTTTGCGGTAGGTTACGCGATGAATGCAGAATCTGAACACAAGAAAGAGTCCTGGGAATTAATACAATACCTGACAGGCAAAGAAGGTATGAAGAAATGGACGAGTAAGGGGTTTGCTCTTCCAACTAGGAAGTCAGTTGCAGCTGAACTAGGATTTGACCAGGACGAACTTCGCGGGCCACTCGTTAGCGGCGCCGAGTATGCAACGGTTTGGCAGGATGGTCCAACGCTTCCGATTGTGATGAACAACTTTAACAATCAGTTTCTAAGTGCATACTTGGGTGACCGTCCATTAAAAGAAGCATTGAAAGATGCAGAGAAACAAGCGAACAGAGAAATTAAAGTTACGGAATAATGCAAAGGAAATGAGGTGAACAACGTGAAGATGTTTTCGAAAAAAGAGAGAAGAGAAGCGGGGCAAGGTTATTTATTTCTACTTCCGGCACTCCTTGTATTAGGTGTCTTCGTCATAGCGCCTATCCTGTATGCCGTCTTCCTTTCCTTTCATAAAGTGGAGCTGATCGGCGGGGCGAGCTATGAATTTCGGGGATTGGATAACTTTTTGAAAGTTACATTTGATGACCGGGCGATTATTGCACTGAAGAATACAGCCATTTATGTGGCAATCGTTGTGCCAACACAGACGTTCCTAGCGCTGGTTTTGGCATCATCACTCAACGCTGGGCTTAAGGGACAAAAGTTTTTCCGTATCGTTTACTTTTTGCCGACATTAACATCATCTGCTGTACTTACGCTTATTTTCATGTGGATGTACAATCAGAACGGTTTAATCAACTATGTGTTGAAATTCTTGAATCTGCCAACCTATAACTGGATCGGTGACCCGGACGTAGCCCTGATCGCTATCATGATTATGAATATATGGGCAACAGCGCCGTTTTTTATGGTTATTTATCTAGCGGCTCTTCAAGACATTCCCGACAGTCATTACGAAGCAGCTGAACTTGATGGGGCGGGTGCGATTCAAAAGTTCTGGCATATTACGGTTCCAAACTTGCGCCCTGTAACATCATTCGTTGTCATCATGGGGCTGATCGGAACATTCCAGCTTTTTGATCAATCGTATATTTTCTCAGGCGGATCGGGTGGACCGAACAACTCGACACTGACGGTTGTACTCTTAATCTATCAATATGCGTTTAAGACACTCGGCACGATGGGCTATGCAACAGCGATTGCTTTCATGCTCGCCATCATTATCCTAGTCGCTACAATTTTACAGCGCAAATTCTCAAAAGAAGAATCACTTTACTAAGGAGGGGATACCATGAAAAAACGATCGGCTGGAAGAAAAGCTTTATATGTCATATTGATTGTTTACGCGATCATCACCGTCATTCCGTTTTTATGGGCTCTGTCCTCTTCTTTTAAAACACTAGGGGAAATCGTAAGCGGATCAATCAACTTTATTCCAAAAGACTTTACGCTCGATAACTATAAACAGATCTTCACGAGAGAACCTTTATTCGGCAGATGGTTGTTTAATAGTTTGTTCATTGCAACGATTGGAACATTGCTGAATTTACTCTTCAACTCCATGGCTGGATATGCGCTCGCAAGACTTAGCTTTCCAGGGAAAAAGAGCATCTTCTTAATGATTTTGGCGGTATTGATGATTCCGTTTCAAGTGACGCTCATTCCGAACTTCTTAATCTTAAAAGAGCTTGGATGGCTGAACTCTTATCAAGGGATGATCATTCCAGGCGCGGTTAATGCGACGTTCATCTTCATGATGAGACAGTTCTTTATCAACTTCCCGAAAGAAGTGGAAGAGGCTGCTGCAATCGATGGGTTGGGCCGATTTGGAACATTTTTCCGCATCGTGCTGCCGCTCGCAAAACCCGCACTTGCGGCTCAAACGATCTTTGTATTCATGGCGTTCTGGAACGACTTCATGAGAGCCGCTTATCATTTTGTCTGATCAAGAGATGTTCACGCTGCCACTAGGCTTAAACTCGTTCAAAGGTCAATTCATCTCGTTTTGGAATTACATCATGGCAGCATCCATGGTCTTTACGCTGCCGATTCTCGTACTTTATGCTTTCTTTAACCGTTATTTTGTGAAAGGGATCAAGTTTACGGGAGATAAGTAGTTATAATTGAGCAAAACTGGTTTCGTTGGTGTGCAATGCACCTGCGAGCCAGTTTTTTTGTTCGCACAACCCTAAAATATTTGGTGATCAACAAATCTTAAAACAACAACCACTCTAGGTCTTAGAGTGGTTGCTTTATTTTTTATGTTAACCAATTATATATTTCAAGTTGACGCAAATAAAAACCTTCGCTATTCTTAATCATATAAAGTTCTTACATACATTTGGAGGTAGTTCTTATGACAACACAAAGAAATGGATTAAAGACGATTGACATTACACTGATTGGAATGTTTGTAGCGCTAATGGCGATCGGTGCCAACATTACGACCATCTTTCCGTTCATGGTCGTTGGGGGAGTTCCGATTACCTTACAAACGTTTTTCTGTATTCTAGCGGGTGCTTTGTTAGGAAGCAGATTAGGTGCTATTGCGATGAGTGTTTACGTATTGGTTGGGTTAGTTGGAGCGCCGGTGTTCGCTCAATTTAAGGGCGGATTTGCAACAGTTGTAAGCCCGACGTTCGGCTTTCTCCTATCTTTTATTCTAGTAGCCTATGTAACAGGATTAATCATTGAAAAGAATGGCGGCAAGGTTTCTTATGTGGTCGCAACACTTGTAGGGACTGCCATTAACTATGCAGTAGGAACAAACTTGATGTTCATGGCTTATAAAATGTGGGCAGATGCACCAGAAGGGTTCACATACTCCATGGCTTGGGCGTGGATGATGGTTCCCCTGCCAAAAGATATTATTCTTGGAGTTTGTGCCGGACTGCTTGCTCCACGCATTAACATTGCGCGTAAGAAATCAATGTCACATCACACAAAACACGCATCATAATAGGGAGGACATGCAATGATTTGGAATGCACTCGCTGAAAAAGTATTGAACGGGGAAGAACTCTCGAATGATGAGGCCCTTTCCATTTTAGAATGTCCAGATGAAGATTTGCTTTTATTGCTGCATGGATCGTATCAAATTCGAAAACACTATTATGGAAATCTAGTAAAGCTCAATATGATTATCAATACAAAGTCAGGTGCATGTCCAGAGAACTGTGGATATTGCTCACAATCTATCGTTTCGACGGCTCCGATTGAGACGTATAAGATGATGGATAAAGATGAGATGGTAAAAGGTGCGGAGACGGCATATCACTTAAATGTCGGTACCTATTGTATCGTAGCGAGCGGTCGCGGACCGACAAACCGAGATGTAGATAAAGTTGTAGAGGCCGTCAAAGAAATCAAAGATACTTATGGATTGAAGGTTTGCGCATGCCTGGGCATCTTAAAACCAGAACAAGCAGCGCGATTAAAAGAAGCAGGTGTCGATCGATACAATCATAACTTAAACACTTCTGCCCGAAACCACGAGAACATCACGACTTCCCATACATACGATGACCGGGTGAATACGGTGAACGTTGTAAAAGAAAGCGGTATTTCTCCGTGTTCGGGTGTAATCGTTGGCATGAAAGAGACAAAGCAAGATGTCATTGATATGGCAAGAAGTCTTAAAATGCTAGACGCGGATTCAATTCCAGTGAACTTTTTGCATGCGATTGACGGAACACCGCTTGAAGGTACAGACGAGCTCGATCCTCGCTACTGCTTAAAGGTTCTGGCATTATTCCGTTATATTAATCCTTCAAAAGAGATTCGTATCTCTGGTGGACGTGAAGTGAACTTAAGAAGTTTACAGCCACTTGGTCTTTATGCCGCAAACTCCATATTTGTAGGAGATTATCTTACGACAGCCGGTCAAGAATCAACAGAAGACCATAAGATGCTAGAGGATATGGGATTTAAAATCGACCGTACACCTGTTATGGCACCATAATTTTTTGTTAAAGATTGAAAAGCCGCTCCAAGCTTTGTACAATAGGTTGTATTCTATTGTACATAGTGGGAGTGGTTTTTTTGGAGAGATGGCAGAAATGGGTAGAAAAAATAAATTGGGCTGAGTTGATGCTTTCAGCAGGACTTTGGGCTACGAAGTTCTTGCTGATCATCGTCATGTTCATAGTTATTCGATCCATCGGAAGACGAGTGATCAACAGAATGTTTGATAAAGCGGCTTCGCATCGCAAAATGTCGACTGGTAGAATTATCACGCTGCAAAAACTTGTGGTGAATTTATTCTCATATGTTCTGATTTTTGTGTTTGCAGGTATTGTATTTAAGCAATTCGGATTAGAGATTGGAACATTGATTGCTGGGGCCGGTGTAGTAGGATTAGCGATTGGTTTTGGAGCGCAAGGGCTAGTAAGTGATGTCGTAACAGGATTCTTTATACTTCTTGAAAAGCAAATGGAAGTTGGGGATTATGTAACGATTGGCGGTGTGGATGGAATCGTAGAGGAAGTGGGTTTAAGAACGACTCACATTCGTGCGTTTGACGGTACACTTAACTACATGCCAAACCGTGAGATCAGTACGATCGCAAATCATACAAGGGGCAACATGCGTGCACTTGTTGATATTGGAATTGCGTACGAGGAAAATATTGATAAAGCTCTTGTCGTACTTCAAGACGCTTGTGACAAAGTAAAAGAAAAGAATCCAAGTATTATGGAAGGACCTAACGTCCTTGGTGTTCATATGCTTGGTTCATCAGAAGTTGTGATCCGCATTATTTCAAAAACAATAAACGGGGAACAATGGGCAGTTGAGCGTGAATTGCGTAAAGCTTTAAAAGAAGCACTGGATGCAAACGGAATCGAGATTCCATATCCTCACCAAGTACAAGTGGAAAAAGGGGCATAATGAAGGAAAAGCCGGGGATGGTTGTCCCCGGCTTTTTATGATGTAAATTTATTTGAGCAAAAATTTATTTAAGGTATCTTCTGAACTACGATCAATCGTTTTGCATTCCTGTCATTTCTTCAACTTCTTTCAAGAACAACAAGGATCACTAGAACGAAAAGTTCCTTGCAAGGCTAGTGAAGGCTAATGTGACAATGCCAATTTTCCTGTGATAAACGTCACATCGAGCTTTTTTCAATGTTTTGTTCTGATAGATAATCGGTTAGCTTCTTCAGTTTGTTTTTGTTAGCCATGATATACAGGATGTCATGAGCATGAATTTTCGTTTTACCAGTGGGTGTAATGAGTTCATCTCCTCTAATCATGGCACTAACAATGGATTCTTTCGGAAATGTAATTTCTTCAAGTGTCTGTCCGATAATCTTTGCGTTTTCGGGAACGAAGAATTCCACGATCTCCGCGTTCGCTTTACCGATGGAAACAAGCTCCAAGACGTGCGGTGAAGTCGGTTTTTCTTTTTCTGTTAATTTTAACTTCTGAGCTACCCATGGGATGGTAGAGCCTTGGATAAGGGCAGAAGTAAGAACCACGAAAAACACAAGATTAAACAATAATTGGCTGTTCTGAACACCTGCAATCAAAGGGAACGTTGCAAGTACGATTGGAACAGCACCACGCAGTCCTGACCAAGAGATAAAGAGCTTTTCTTTTGTGGTAAAAGAAGAGAAATACATACTTAAAAATACACCGATCGGACGCGCGACAACAATTAGCACAACTGATATGATCAAGCCTTTTACCATAATGCCGACATGGAACAATTCACTAGGGAAAACAAGAAGACCTAAGATGGCAAACATCAGAATCTGCATCATCCACGCAAAGCCTTCGTTAAAACGTACGATAGAGTTTCGGTACGTTAAATGGTTGTTCCCCATAATAACAGCTGCTACATAAACTGCCAATAATCCACTCGCACCGGCAAGCATCGTCACACCGTATGAAAGGATCGCAAAAGATAAAGCGAATACAGGATAAAGTCCGCTTGATTCAAGTTGTATACGGTTGATTGCATATACAGCCAGTTTACCGAAAAGATAACCAAAGACAATTCCCATTCCCATCTGCCAAAAGAAAGAGAAGATAAGTCCTGCGATTGAAGTTGAATCTTTTGTCAGTAATTCAATGAATGTAATCGTTAAAAATACAGCCATAGGGTCATTGGAGCCAGATTCTGCTTCAAGTGTTGATGAGAGTTTTTCCTTAACATTCTTTCCAGTTAAAACAGAGAATACGGCTGCAGCGTCGGTTGAACCTACGATTGACCCGAAAAGAAACGCTTCTAGCCAGTTCACATCTAGCAGAAATTTAACCGCTACTGCTACAACAGCTGTGGTAAGAAATACACCGAATGTGGCGAGGGAAAGGGAAGGATACAATATAGGTTTAACACTGCTCCATTTCGTCTGTAATCCGCCTTCAAACAAAATGATAATAAGTGCTAATACACCGACCAGCTGGGTTAGGTGCGGGTCGTCAAAATAAATGAAATTAAGACCATCACTTCCGACAAGCATTCCTATGCCAATGAATAAAACAAGGGCAGGCAGACCAAACCGAGAAGAGAACTTCGTGGTAATGACACCTAAAAGCAGAAGGATTGCGAGTAATAATATGAAATAATCTACGTTAAGACCACCTTCGAACATATCAGCTCTCCTTTTCATTATTATGGGCTCTGTCATCTTTTACTGTTGATTTCCGTTACAGTATCGACGACAAATAATGTCTTGAAACAATTGACATTTTAACCAAAAGCGGGTAATGTTGACGTGTGATAAAAGTTACTAATTTACATCACCTTACACACATTAGAACATAAACTATTGTTGAAAAGTTTTTCTCCATCATTAAAGGGTAAGTAGAATGTTGAAGAGATTTACAGGAGGGATTGAACGTGTCAGCGGACCATCAGAAAAGAGAAAATTTAATAGCTGATCTATTGCTACATAACATATATAAGACAGCAGATGGACGTCATCTATACGAGCTTTCTTTGCAGGATCTTGAACAACAATTTAAGGATTTACTTTCCCCGCCTGCACAAGAAGAAGCAACTTAAGTATGTAGTGTGATACAACACAAACTGGCTGAATAAGCCGGTTTTTTAAATTGAAGTTAAACAGAGCCGCTCTTTAAGATAAGCTGTTTTCGTATTCATTGTTGCTTTTGAATGAAGTTGATTTCCGTTCCAGGTGCTCACTTTCCGCGGGTCAGGAGTCTTCCACCTTCCACTACAACCAACTTTTCCAAGAAGACAATAAAAAAGATTAAAAAGCAACAATCCTTTAGAAAACAGCCTTAAGGTATCCCTAGTAAACCTATACGGTAAATTTTAAAAAGGTTTCAAAAAAGAAGACTCCTGCGTAGAGTCTTCTTTTTCATACTTATTTGTTTTCCGAAGTTTCTTCTCCCCATACTTCCGTATTATGAAGTCCGATGCTGGACGCACGGAACACAGGGTCTTTTCCTTCTTTCTTCTGTTTCAGATAATCACCAAGGGCATCAAAAGCAATTTTTCCGAGCAATGAAATGGCAATCAAGTTAATGATGGCCATCAGTCCCATAAACAAGTCAGCTAAACTCCAAACAAAGTCTAGAGAGGCGATAGCACCATAACCGACCATTGCCACAACAGCCACGCGATATAGTTGTAACCATACTTTATTCGTGCTGATAAACTCAATGTTGGATTCCCCATAATAATAGTTACCAACAACAGAACTAAAGGCAAACAGCAATACGATAATAGCAAGGAACGGACCAGCCCAAGATCCTAACACCGTATTTAAAGCTTCTTGAGTTAAAATGATTCCGTCCGCTTCTTTTGAATCATACATACCCGATAATAGGATGATGAATGCTGTAGAAGAACAGATCAAAAGTGTATCAACGAACACGCCTAGAGTTTGAATAAGACCTTGTTTAACAGGGTGGCTCACATCTGCTGTTGCTGCAGCGTTAGGCGCACTACCCATACCGGCTTCATTCGAGAAGAGTCCGCGTTTAATTCCATTCATCATAGCAGCACCAAGAGCACCGCCTGCTACTTCCTCAACTCCAAATGCACTTTTAAAAATCATGCTGATTACTGCCGGAAATTCAGTAATATTTGTGATCACAACAAACAATGCGACTAAAATATAAAGTCCGGCCATAATCGGTACGATAACTTCAGAAACTTTAGCGATTCGTTTGATGCCGCCGAAAATAATAATTGCTGTTACAACCGCTAAGAAAATACTTACGTATAATGGCTTAATATCAAAAGACTGTCCAAATGCACTGGCGATCGTATTGGATTGAACCGAGTTAAAAGCAAGTCCGAAAGTAATAGAGATTAAGACTGCGAATATAACACCCATCCAGCGTGCGTTTAATGCTTTTTCCATGTAGTACGCAGGTCCACCACGGAAAGCAACTCCATCGCGTACTTTGTAAATTTGAGCTAACGTACTTTCCACAAAAGCTGATGCAGAACCAATCAAAGCAATCAGCCACATCCAGAACACAGCTCCAGGCCCACCTGCTGTGATAGCAAGAGCCACACCGGCTAAGTTACCTGTACCCACACGAGAAGCAGTACTGATACAAAAAGCCTGAAACGAAGAAACACCCTTCTTATCCGCTCTTGCACCTTCACCTAAAAGGCGAATCATCTCGCCAAACATACGGAACTGAACAAATTTTGTTCGAACCGTAAAATAAAGTCCTAATCCAATTAACATGACAATCAGGATATACGACCATAAGTAATTGTTAACACTGCCTATAAGATTGTTAATCCAATCCATTTCTTACACCTCATTTAATCTAATGTCTGTCTCAGCTGTACACCATTTTTTAATGTAACAAAACCTCACATGTTTTTCAATTATAATTTTTACCAATTGATTCTGCTGATGCTTTGTAAGTAGTTGATACTCGCTCCAGGTTGCTTCGCTTTCCGCTGCTGAAAATATTATCAATAAATTCCAAATGTGATATTCCCCGTTAAATGACCGGATAAACAAGGTTTTTAAATAAATAGGCTGTTTATTCTGCTAGATTCAACTCACCACAAATTGTTTTTGGAATATTATAGATAAAGTTGATTGAAATAATCGGAATTAAAGCAGGTGTTGAGAATGGAAGGCGGAACCTCCTTTTTATACAAAAATTTATACAGTCTCCCATGCAGATCGGAAGCCTATTTCCAAGCTCTGTAGCCTTAGCCAAAAAAATGACTAATCCCTTAAGTTGGGAAAATATAAATGAAGCCGCTGAACTCGGTGCAGGTACAGGAGTGATAACGAATGAAATCATTCAATCTATGCAGCCAGGAACAAAACTTCATGTATTCGAAAAAGACGAAGAAATGAGAAGAAAACTGCACATCCAACTTCCAGAAATCATGGTATACGAAGATGCTCGTGAGATTCTGAGAAGTATTAATAAGAGCGAAGGATCGCTCGACGCTGTTTTCTCGGGCCTTCCTTTCGCTAACTTTCATAAAAATATACGTCTAGAGATTGTTGAGGAAGTGTATCGATCTCTTAGACCAGGTGGAGTGTTAGTAGCATTTCAATATACGACTCAAATGAAAAAGACCTTTCAACGCTATTTTAAAACGGTAGACATTTCTTTTGTGCCAAAAAATTTCCCGCCAGCTTTTGTTTATATTTGCGAAAAATAAGATACAAAAATGTGATTACCTCGAAATTCGAGATAATCACTTTTTTTAGCAGTAAGAATGGTCAAGATGGTCCGAGATCAAATGTTTATGAACCATCGCTTCCATAGCAGTAATTAGAATCGCGATCAACAATGCGCCCCATAAAGAAATATTTACTCCAGGCAAGATTAAGCCTAAAAGGTATACGAGTACAAAACTTGATGCGAAATCAACTGCGAGTTGTTTGTTATAAGAAATTCGCGGGACCATGATATATTCCAACAACACTCCTATTGGAGCCAATATTGCCGTTATCCATATAAAGGGTTGTACAAACTGAAAATCAACGCTTTTAAAGAGAAAATTAGCTAGAATAAGAGCTAACGGAATTCCTAATAATTTTATCATCAAACTTTGCATCTTCTTTCACTCCTTATAAATTATTATTCTGCTGGCTGATCTCGCCTTCGTTCAAGTAAAGATTTGCGTCTTCAAGTTTTTGGTGTTTATCTACAGATTCTCCGCGAACTTTATCTAAGGTAGGTGCAGTTTTCTTTTCACGTTGTTTATCTTTACTCATTCATTATCTCTCCTTATGAAATTCATTCATTTATCAGAATGAACGTAGGACAAGCGTTTTATACCTTTTGTGAAAAGTTCTCGCTGGAAGTGTCATAAAAAGGGAAAGAAGAGGGTATTACTTCTGTAAGAAAGTAATTTATAAGGAGGCGGGAGAGGTGGAATATTCGCTGTATAAGAAAGATGGCAAGTTTCCATGCGATGTTACAGTCGATTATGATAATATGGTCTTTACAGTCAGGGATAGTGACACCACAGGTGAAGTGTTCAACAGTGCGAGTGAAGTGGCTCAGTGGATCAAACAGCATTGGTCCGTTGAGCAGTTTCAAAGGCCAGATGATTATTACGACTTAATGAAGCACCTCGAGAATTCTTTACAGGATGAAGTGAAATAGAATCAAACAGAAGGTCGGGTGATTAACACCTGACCTTTTCTTATGGTCGATTATGGAAGATTGTGTCATAATGGGTGAAATGAGGAGATAGGAGACACACACTATGAAGACGAGTGAATTTGAGAGACTGATGCCGGAACTATTTGGGCAATGGCTGAAGGAATTTGAAGACGATGGGGAATATGGTTTTACATATAAAACGGAAAAAGAGATTAAAAGGATTGCATATGCCACCAATTTAACGCCTGAAACCGTTGAAAAAGCTGCTAAAAGTGGTGCGGATCTCTTAATTACGCATCATGATGCATGGGATTTTGTGTTTGGTATGAGAGAAGTGTGTGTGGCGGAATTAGAAAAACACCAAATCTCACACTATTTCACCCATTCACCGCTTGATTTTGTTGAGTTTGGAACGAGTACTGCTTTATTTGAAAAAATTGAAATCGATGAGATTGCGAGTATTTCAACTTTTAAGGATGATAAAGAATACCCTGGTATCGGTATCTTTCATTCAGCTATTACTTTTACAGAACTTCATCAACGACTTGAGTATGTTTTGGATGAACCTGTTAAAGCATGGGAAAATCACGACCGTCCTGTGAAAAAAGTAGCGATCTTGACTGGTGCGGGCAACAACTCCGCGCTGATTCGATACGCTAAGGAGCAAGGCTGTGATGTTTTTATAACAGGGGAACGAACACTGTATTCTGTTCAGTATGCTAAATTTGCAGGCATTCATTTATACGTAGGAAGCCATACCTATACCGAAATTTTTGGCGTTGAAAACTTGGCGAAAAAGGTACAAGCAGCATATCCAGAAGTAGAATTAATCAGGATATATGAAGATCATATTGAATCATTTTAGTAGGCTCTTTTCAAAAAGATGGTTGCTTTCAAATCTAATTTCTTCTATGATAGTTGATTTGAGTGTAAGGTGGGAGACTCCTGCGGGACAGGCGGGCAGGTGAGACACTTAAGAGTGAAACGTACAAATGTGGCTCACCGCCTGCCCCGCGGAAAGCGAGCAACCTGAAACGGAAATCAACCACATTCAAGGGCATCAAAGATTCACTAACCTCCTTAGCCACCAATGGGAGGTTTTTTTATTTTTGAAAAAGTGTACATATTAATAAAGGACTAATACTGAGCATATGTTTTCAATGTTACATAATACTCTGATACAATAGTGTTAAGTAACATCATATAAGGTGGACTTTCAGATGGAATATGTTGAAGCTTTAAGAGATATCAAAGAGATTAACGCTATTAAACGATATTTAAAGAAAAACTCTGAACGTGATTACGTCCTTTTTGTTTTAGGTATAAACACAGGGTTGAAAGTGACAGAATTGCTTTCGATTAAGGTGGGAGATCTTGTTTCGGATCAAGCAGTGGTTAACGATTATTATTGCTTGCCTACAAAAGAAGGAGTTAAGGAAGTTTTTCTGAATGAAACCGTAAAGAAGATTCTTTTTCAATATATACATTGCACTAATCTTCAGAGTGGAGACTATTTGTTTTTATCCAAAAAACAAAGCTTCCGATTACGCGTCAACAGGCCTATCGTGTGATTCATCAAGCTGCTGAGAATGTTGGTATAACCGGTAAGATTGGCACAAATTCCTTGCGCAAAACTTTCGGATTTCATGCATACAAACGTGGAGTGGCCATATCTCTTTTACAAAGACACTTCAACCACTCAAGTCCTTCTGAAACGCTAAGATATCTTGGGATTTCTAAAGATGAACCCATTAGAACAGAGATTGATGTAAGACTATAAGGAAGCAGTATAGGGGGACATTTTATGACAGAAGAAGTATTGACAAATACTCAAATCGCTGAGCAATTAAAAAAACAGCATCGTAAACTTACAAAAGGAAAGCTCGCTGCCCGTGCTATCCTTATTACATTCGGAGCCATCTTGATGGCCGTTGGACTAGAAATCTTCTTAGTACCAAACAATGTAATTGATGGGGGAATAGCAGGGATATCGATCATGCTATCCCACATAACAGGATTTAAATTAGGGCTCTTTCTATTCGTATTAAACTTACCTTTTATTTTTATTGGGTATAAGCAGATTGGAAAGACGTTTGCATTATCCACGTTATACGGAATTATTATTCTTTCAATCGCGACAACATTATTACATCCAGTACCACCGTTTACAGATGATTTACTTTTAGCTACTGTTTTTGGCGGGATCTTTATCGGTGTTGGGATCGGTATGGTTATTAGAAGCGGCGGGTCGCTTGATGGTACAGAAATTTTAGCTATTCTTTCAAACAGCAAGCTGCCGTTTTCTGTTGGCGAAATTATTATGTTTTTTAACATTTTTATTCTCGGTGCGGCAGGGTTTGTATTCACATGGGACAGAGCGATGTATTCTTTAATTGCCTACTTTATTGCCTACAAAACGATTGACCTTACGATTACCGGACTTGAAGAATCCAAATCAGCCTGGATCATTAGTGAGAACCATAAAGATATTGGAGATGCAATCCTTCATAGACTCGGTCGCGGTGTAACTTATTTAAAAGGAGAAGGCGCATATACGGGTGACGAAAAAGGCGTCGTATTCTGTGTAATTACAAGACTAGAAGAAGCGAAGCTCAAAGATATTGTAGACGAATTTGATTCCAGCGCATTCCTCGCGATCGCAGATATCGCTGAAGTAAAAGGCGGAAGGTTCAAAAAGAAGGGTATTCATTAAAACATTACGTCTACACAATCTTTACTCATATGAAAAACGCCTCTGATGACAGGGGCGTTTTTCATATCTAAAAGGTTTTCGCTTAGAACTAATCATATTTTATGTTTGCATTCGGACAGCGTTCACAAAGCAATTTTAAAAACTCGTCTCGATCTTTTGGTGAAATAAGAGCCATGCCAAACTGATACGTAATGTTGATTCGCTTTATCGATAATGCTGGACTTGATAAAGGATTCCAAGTCTTATGAGCAGAGGATATTTCGCGGTAAGGAATTCTTTTGTTGATTGGCCCGCACCGAATGACTAATTCCTTTTCATCTAATACGTAATACGTTGTAAACCAAAGCCAGCCAATAAAGAAAATGAATAGTAAATTGATAACCACTGTAATAATGATTCCGCTTAGACTTGCTCTCTCCGCAAATATTGCCATAGTGCTAACATACACTCCATAACCGATTGAACCCCAAAGAATTAAACCGAGCCATAGATCTTTTTTTGATGGATATCTCATGTGAATCATCTCCCACACTGTATTACTTCCATTATATAACAAATTAGCGAGATATGGAGTCTGAGCTAATGGAAAATGTTCATTGTGTGTGTTGGACAAATACAAAAGAAGATAACGTGTTAGTTAGATGGACACTCATTAATGCTTATCAATTATATTCACGTTAAATACAATAATTTCACGTTAATTTCAATAATTCACGTTAGATAATTTTTAACCGATTTATGACACTTTTTTAAACTTAACAGAGAAGCATGCTCGATAAAAAGCTTTGGAACTTTTTACATAATCAATCGTATTG
Organism: Fictibacillus sp. EA-CB0309; assembly: GCF_055814265.1. Taxonomy (NCBI): domain Bacteria; kingdom Bacillati; phylum Bacillota; class Bacilli; order Caryophanales; family Fictibacillaceae; genus Fictibacillus; species Fictibacillus sp. EA-CB0309. Next base: position 2,794,845 of record NZ_CP169271.1, on the reverse strand, counting down.
CTTAATAGGGTAGAGGAGTAAACGTTAAAAAAAGGGGATAGTTTATGAACATCTTGTTGTTTTCCATCATTGTGGGGCTTGCGGCTGCACTTGTGATTTTTCCGATTTCAAACGGCGCAAAGCCATCTAAAAAAGAAAAGAAAAAAATCTGACTGTGGCGATGATCGGTATTATCATCTGTACCGTTCCTGTTGTATTTGTTTTCTACTATATTACGAATCTAGACCGTAACTTTTCTTCGATCTGGATTTTGGCAATTCTCGCTACAGCATTGGGTGCATTCATCGCTACTGGTAAAGAACAATTGATTAAAGGATCCCTCTTTTTACTAAGTTTAATGATCGGTATTTATTTCTTATCTGCTGGCTTGTTTAACGCTGAAGAAAAATATCAGTCATCCAAAATGGCCGAAAAGACAGAGATTGAGTCTTTTGATGAAAAAGAGACACCTGCAAGTGTTCCGCCTAAGTTTGCACGAAATAAAATGAGGAAGTCGTTTGGCCAAGTGCCGAACACGAGCTTTTATGAATTAGGTAGCCTACAGATTCAAAAAGTGAACGGAGAATATGTATATATTGCTCCAGTTGAATTCTCAGGGCTTTTCAAATGGTGGAACGGTGATGTGACGCCAGGTTACTTTACTTTAAGTGCTACCGATTCAAATGCAAATCCAAAATTCATTAAATCAGAAATGGCTTATACGCCTTCTTCTTACTTTAATAAAAACATTGAACGGCACATGCGTTCAAGCTTCCCGAGTATATCTTCTACGGTGATCCGCAGCTTGAGATCGATGATGAAGGAAAGCCTTTCTACATCCGATCATATGGAGAATTTGTTACAGCGCGCAACGGGTTTAAAGTTGAAGGGATCGTTGTCACAGACCCGAAGAATGGAGAGACGCAAGACTATCGTTTGAAAGACATTCCGGCGTTTATTGACGGAGCGGTATCACCTGAAACCGTAAGCCTGCAGAACAGTTACTTTGGTAATTACATTCATGGGTTCTGGAACAGCAAGTTTGGCAAAAAAGATGTAAAACTGCCTTCTGATGAAGGAACAGAAGCAAATGTAAGTCCTGTCTTTGATGAAAATGGTGAAATGTATTACTTTACGGATTTTACGAGCCCGAAAGAGGGAGTAGATTCCATGCTGGGTTATTCGTTAACCAACGCAAGAAGTGGGAAAGCGACGTATTACACAGGCAATCTTGAAGAATCATATATGGATTCGGAAGGTGCTTTAGAGATTATCGAGAAAAAGTTTATCGAGAAGAAATGGGACGGCGAAATGCCGATTCTTTACAACTTCTATGGCGAGGCTAGCTGGTTGACTCCTGTGCTAGATTCAAATGGCTTTCTGCAAAACTACTTTATTGTCTCTGCTGCGAATCCAGAAATATCGGTTTATGGCAATACACCGAATGCAGCGTTAAAACAATACAAAACAGCGTTGCAAAGAGGTGGGGGTTCAGTCGATGGAACTTCTGATGCTGAAGAAAAGAAAGTGAATGGCACAGTGCTTCGTGTGTATAAAGAAAAGTTAGGAGATTACACCACAGTATCGTTTTTACTGGATAATCGCCAAAGTTATATCGTTTCATCTGAGAGCAATCCACTTGCGATCTATTTAAAAGAAGAAGATAAAGTGAGCGTAACGTATCAGAATACAGGTGAAGCGTTCCTTCCCGTAACTGAAATGACAATTGAAGGATTACAATAAACAAATAAGCAGGGCACAACTTCATGTGCTCTGCTTTTTGCTTTTAACTATTGCTGTGGCACGTAACGTCTTGCGCCAGAGAACTCAACTGCATAAGCAGGTGTAGAAATAGGATCCAAACGTACTGTTGAGGCAGTATTTGGCGAGTGAATCATCATCCCATTTCCGGCATACATTGCCACGTGGTGAACGCTGCCTTTTCCTTCGTTATAGGCAAAGAACATTAAATCACCAGGCTGCAGCTTATCTTTATCCACGATCAGTCCGTTTCTTGACTGTGGTCCAGAGTCTCTCGGAATTGTAATACCGTTCGCTTTATGAACGGTATGCGTAAATCCTGAGCAATCAAAACCAAATCCAGCTGCACCCGCCCAGAGATACGGAAGACCGAGGAACTTTTTCGCTTCTTCTACAAGTGCTTCACCTGTTGGAACAGGAATGTCATTTTCACTTTTATAAACGGTTGCGTCTTTCGCATCAAGCCAGCGAACTTTTCCTTGAGGTGTTAAAACAGCTATTGTGTTTGAAAGTTCCTTTAAAACTGGAAGTCTCGTGTTATAGCTTAACTCAAGATCCTTCTTATGTCCTAAAGGTGCTTTTGAAAGCCAAGCTGTAGGACTTGTGATTAGGGCAAAAGGTTTTCCCTCTGCATGTTTAAATTGATCAGAAGCTGTTAATTGTGCAAGGGCATCCAACCCGGATAACCAAGTGTGTTTCGCGGAGTTGGCTGTCCATAAACCGCTACTTTTACCCAATCGCCTTGCTGTTCTAAAACACGAACTTTTTGTCCATAAAGCGCTTGTGTTTCAAGCTCACCGACTAACCATAGTTTTTCTTCATAAGTCATGCCGGTCGTCCAGCTTCGAAGATCTACCGGGTTTGATAGTGATGGCTCATCTAAAGGTCTTGCAGCATTTGGTCCTACCCAGAGTGTTGCAGCTGCAACATCCACGTACAGATCTTGTCCAACTACATTAGTACTGGTTCCTTTTTCAGCAGAAGCGGTGTTTGTGAACATTCCAAGTAACATCGCAAGCGAAAAGAGAATTTTTAATACATTTCCCATTTCTTTAGTCGCTCCTTTTTTCTATTTTTCTTCACAATTCGTGCTTTTTTTACGCTTTCCTTTCAAACTAGGAAAAGATAAGCCAAATATCACTCATATAAAAAGGTGTTCTCTATCCAATGAACTAAAAAGGAACATCACACAGGTCAAAAGGAGTGCATAAGAAAAACACCTCAACAATGAGGTGTTTAACAGGAAGTAGCTTAGCTTATTAAAAATCTGTTTGCATCCATCAGATGGTTTCCGTAGACGACAAATGCGGATAACACACCAGCTAACAATAAGTACATGATCAGCACGACAATCTTTGTTTTTGTAGAAGAAACATAATAGTTTTTTCTTTGGTCAAAGAGCTTTTCTGTTTTTGCTTTTTCCTCTAACAAGCTCTTTTCATAAGCTTCAAAATAAGCAGTATGGCTGAACAATGGAAGTTCAGGAATGCTGGCAACACCGTCAGGGTCTGCATCACGATATGTTTCTACCACAGCCTCTCTGGCGGCGGTTGTTCTCATATTCCTCATGCAACGTTTGTAAGAAACGCTCACGGTTGTTCAACATTTCAATTTCTACTAACGTACTGTGTTTTTTTATCTTTTTCTTATCTTGCAAAACAGGGAACGCATATCCGGATGGGATATTTCGTTTTAATCTGTCTTTTGCTACGCGTACATCTTCCAGGTAAGTACCGATTATATAACCGAAGTTAGGCATTTCATGATATTCATTCATTTCTTGTTGAATGTCCGCCAGCTTTTTTGTTCAGCTTCAAACAATGTGAGCATCTCTTTTGTCTTGTTTTGCTCAAAGTCTTCACGAACTCGTTTCCACCAAGTCAGAATACCGAACAAGAAAATTAAGAAAATGATCGGATCAGGTGAGATGAATAAGTAAGGTATAACGATCAAAAGACCGATAAACCAAATTTTCGTTGATAACACACCGACAATCCGACCTCCATCAAGCGGTGAAACAGGAAATAAGTTAAACAAATTGATCAATGCGCCTAAAAAGATAACGAGCCCCCAGAACGGTTGTGATGTGGTTTCATAAAGAAATACCGCTGGCAAGAATGATAGGAGTCCGAATAATGGACCGGCATATGCGATATAAGCTTCGTCTTTAGCGTTTTTAGGCATTTCTTTCATACCAATCGCCGCACCCATAAACGGTATGAATATCGCGGGTGATGTTTTAATCCTTTTTGCTTTGCGGCAACTAAATGACCCATCTCATGGACAAAAATTAAATAAACGATGGCAACTGCAAATTTCCAGCCATAAAAAGCCGCATAGGCACCAAGCGATATAAACATCGAAATGAGTGTTGCGAACTTGCCTAACTTTAATAGACCGAACACCCATTTTAATTTACTCATTAAAAACAACCCAATACCCGCTAAAATGGTCCAAATTCGGGATTGATTTTGTTTTTCTGCTTTTTGAGCCATGTGTGAATCCCCCAAGTATAGTTTCTTACTTATATCTTAAATGAAATACGTTAAAAGGGAAAGAAGTTTCTCTTTTGCAGAAAATTCCTCCTGTAGCGGTTTTTTGTTTAAAAAATAGGGGTATACGACATTTAGTACCCCTCTATCGGTATCTTATCGACTCGAAACTTGTATAGATGAGAAGGAGTGATGATTTTGGCTTTACAAAACCATCCATTTATAAGTGCAGATGCATTTGTTATGAATAAATCAGAAGTAATAACGGCAGTGAAAGCTTATTTAAAACGTGAAGGATATGAAGCAGGAAGAATTGGTGATATAGCCGGCGTTGATTTAGCGGCAGCAAATGAATATCATACATTGTTAATTGCAGCACAAGGAAACTTATCAGAGCTAGAAGCAGCACCGAAAAGTGAAACTAGTGATGAATTTTGTTCGCAGTTTGTAAACTTGCTGAGCAGTCACGAGAAAAATCCAGCTAAAACCTTAGTGCTCGCGAACCCAGATACGCCGTTATATCGTGAAAAAGCCGAAAGAATCAGGCAGGCGTTAGACGATTTAGGTATCGTGCGGTTTTGGGTGAAAGAGGATGGATCGATCGAGTGGGAATAAAATGGAACAAGAAAAGCACCGGAAGCAAATTCCGGTGCTATTTTATTTTTTCAATTGTGGAGTGACTAGCTTCATACAATTCAGGCAAAACATTCATCTCTTCAATTTCTCGCTTCGTTTTTTCTGTCCCTAACAAGTAGATGTATCTGAATAATTCGTATACAAGTTTACTGTCTTTCCCTCGATGGTATTCAGCATGAGACTCAGAAAAATGCCTTTTTGGTGAAAAGATATCCAAGCCTTCTTGTTTATTGTTTGCGTGCATTTGTGTAAAAGGTGCTCCAACTGTTGCTTTTCGTCATATGTTGCTTTTATCTCAAAATAGTGAACATGATCATCAGTAGGCAGGGGCTGTAGATCGCCTTTCGCCGTTACAAAGAACGTCTCCTTTTGTTCCATGTGTATTACCTCCTTTTTCCTTTTCATACCTCTAGAAAACGATTTTGAAACATGGAGAGGGCAAAATAGATAATATAAAGGAGATCATTGTTGCGGGCGGAAGTGGTTGATTTCCGTTACAGGATGCTCGCTTTTACGAGCAGATGGTGGTGAGCCTCTTACTGGAAGCCGTTCTATAGCTATATAGCTCGACATGTTTGAACATATAAACGAGAACTGAATCATAATGGATTCAGTTCTCGTTTTAACGATCAGTTAGATAGGTCTGCGTTCTTTTTTAACAATGAATAGATGTACATATCATAAAATTGATCGCCCGCTCTTTGGTGCTCTTTTAAAAGTGCTTCTTCATGGAATCCGAGCTTTTTTACAAGTGCACGTGAAGATGAATTTTCCGGTCTGATCACAGCTGCAATTCTGTTAAATTCCATACCGTTAAAGCCATAATGAAGAATGGCCTTTAACGCTTCATTCATAAAGCCATTATGCCAGTACTTGCGACCGAGTTCATATCCAAGCTCTGTTCGGCGGTCAGACTTGCTCCAATTATGAAAACCGCATGTGCCAATCAGTTTGTCTTCTTCTTTTCGCACAATACCCCAACGAATCGCGCTTCCCGTTGTAAATCCCTTTTCAAATGCCGCAATCAGCTCTATAGCATCATCTTCAGTCTTTAATGGTTCCATACCATAGTATTGAAGGGCATCCCCATCGGAGAACGTTTCAAAAATTTCCTTCACATCAGACTCTAAAACGGGTCTAAGCCGAAGTCTTTCTGTTTCAATGAGGGGGAAATGATCGTATGTATTCAAGTTAAAACCTCCTGGCTAAGAAATCGATTTAAGCTTCATCTCTTCTACAAAAAGATGTGTTAAATAAGGATCCCACTGAGTTCCTTTACCATCTTCTAAAATAGCTAATGCTTTTTCATGTGTCATTCCTTTGCGGTAAGGTCTGTCAGAGGTCATTGCATCATAAGCATCTGCAACGGCTATAATCCGCCCAAAGATCGGGATGTTTTCTCCGCTTAATTGTTCTGGGTAGCCTTTTCCATCATAGCGTTCATGATGGTAGCGCACACCTGGTAATAATGGATGCATGGCTTCATATGGCTGAACTTGAGCAAGAATATCTGCGCCAATTACAGGGTGTTTTTTTATATATTCAAACTCTTCTGGTGTTAACTTTTCCTCTTTTAACAATACAACGTCCGGAATTCCAATCTTTCCGATATCGTGTAGCAATGCTGCTTTTCGAAGCTGTAATAACTGCTGAAAGGGCAGTCCTGCCATCTGGCCGATCTTCATCGCATAATCCGCAACACGCAGACTGTGACCTGCTGTATAAGGATCACGAGCGTCAAGGGTTGCTGCCATTGTAGCAAAAAAGCTTTCTAATAGCTGCTTATTTTCGTATTCACGTGACTGGATCGCTTGAGCCATATGATTGAATCCTTTGATGAGCCTTGAGAATTCATCTGAATATAGATCGGCAACTTTTGCATTGGAATTCCCTGTTCGTACCTCATACATTCCGGCTTGAAGTTCGTTCATAGGCTGTTGAATATCTTTAAATAAAAGGTAAGCGCCATAGATCGCAAATGAAATACCGATTAGCAATACAAAGAATGCCCAGCTCCAATATGATCCGTTAACTGGAGCAGAAAGCTGAAACAATCGCACTTGATTCGCTAACGCGAACAAAAGAAGAGGAAATGTACCGATAAAAAGCGTGCTCCATTGGATTTTACGTTGAATAGAAATGTGTCTGGAAGTCGCCAATGAAAGGATTTTTCCATGATCTTTTAGTGTACGTTCTTGAATGTTGCGCAAAACGGGTTGAACGGCTTTTGTCGTTAAAAAGAATTCAATGATTGCGTGCATCCCTGCTACTAAAATGGCTCCAAGTGAAGCGAGATAGATGTAATAGTAGGGAAGAGACAAGTAATCAAAATAAATGGCCGAAGCTGTTAAGCAGACTGCGGGAACAGATAATCCGAATAAGTGCGGGCCAAGTATGCGCTTAACTGTTCGAATCGGAAAATGATGAGCATGAAAATAAGCTTTTTCAGCTAGTTGTAATCCTGGATGTTTTTTAGAAAAATAATTTCGGAATACAGCAATGTGTCTACGGAAAAATGCATATTCCAATAAGAACATAACAATTGACGATGAAACAAGTATTCCGCACAAGACAAAAAATTCATAAGTTGAAAAACGGAGTGTAGTAAAAAGAAAGACGCCACCAACACCTAAAACAGCAGCGCTGGATCCAATCATATAGTTTTTTAATAAACGTCTTTCAAACTGGTCATAAATCTTCATGTTCACCCGCCTTTCTTACTATTACTTTTAAAAACATACTAATAGCATACCTTACAAAAACTTGGAAAAAAAGCAATTTTTCAACACTTTTTTACATTTTTTGCAGAAAAATGGGTAGAAAGATCCAAAAAACGGATTTTTAAAAATTTTTCGCATTCATTTTTAAGTATGGAACAAACTTTTTGAGGTTTATGAGTGGATTTTATAGAGTAGTTAGATCGAATGTTCTTAAGTATAGCATGAGTACGAATGGTGCAAAATACACGGGATGGATAATTATTAAGAAAAACGGGTATGAAATGGTATAAGGATGTAGGAAGGGAGCTTAAATCATGTCATTAACTACACAAGAAAAGGACCATTTTAAACAAATTTTACTATCACGAAAAGATGAGATAAAAGAAATGAGAGAAAGAAACGACTCATTTGGAAATGATACAGAATTTCCGAAAGAATCAACGGGTGAACTATCTAATTACGATAACCACCCAGGGGATTTAGGAACCGAATTATTTGAAAAAGAAAAAGATATCGCTTTAAACGATCTCCACGAAAAAGAACTGGAAGACATTGATGCAGCGTTAAAAAGCATAGATGATGGTGATTATGGAGTTTGTAAAACATGTGGACAAGATATCATTAAAGAACGTTTAGAAGCTGTTCCTTTTACACTTTATTGTAAAGAACACAGTCCCGGTCAAAATTCATCAGATGATCGACCTGTAGAAGAAGCTGTGTCTGGTCCGGATTATAAAAGAAGAAGCAACGACGGGAAAGATGCTACGTTCTTTGATGCAGAAGATTCATGGCAATCCGTTGCAAAGTATGGCACAAGTGAAACACCATCAGATTTTACAGATCCTGATAAAAGAGATTATAACGAAATGTATGAAGATTCAGATGATGATGATGGATTTGTAGAAGAGTATGAAAGTTTCGTGGCAACAGACATTACTGGTACAGAAAGAAATGTCATACACAACCGAAATCATGAAGAATATGAAGAAGAGTTAGATCGAGAAGAAGAAAGACAATTAGACAAAGATAAGTACGATAATTAAGAGGATATATAAAGGCGCTGACCATAATTGTGTTAGCGCCTTTTGTTGCGTTAAAAATTACAAAGTAACTTATACAAGAGAAAGCCCGAGAATCCGATCAACCCTAAGCCAGCTAAACCTGTTATCCATCTTACTGTGTTTTCGTTGACGAGTGATCGAAAGAAGTGAACGGTAAATGCCACGTTTAAATTCCAGAGTATAATGCCTGCTATTATACATAAGCTTAACCCGACCTTGACCAATTCTCCTGTTGAAGAAGGGATGCTTTGAAGTGCGCCTCCATATACTCCAAACCAAAACATAAAATTGTATGGATTCATAAGAGCGATTATAAAACCTGTCCAAAAAGGGTTTTTGTTGATTGTATGGTTTTTATTATGAAGCAAGGCTTTTGAAGAAAAAGCGCTCTTTATCGTTGTGCTGCCGAGATAACCAAGCATCACGATACCTATAGAAAGCATAGCGAGCTGAACAGGTTGATATTGCAGAAAGGGAGCAAGACCAATGAAGACAAGGAACATAAAAATAAAATCAGCACAAACGGCTCCTAGACCAACAAGCCATGACGGCCAAAAGCCCCCGCTTAATCCCTTCTGATCATCTCAAATTTAATGGGTCCAACAGGCACTGCTAGACTGATGCCAAGCACGATGAAATGAATACTTAACAACATAAAATCACTCAAAAGCACCCCTCCATTCGCAAGGCTTGTCTATCTTACTTCAAAATATGAAAAGCTTGTCGGCAATATTACGGAAGGAAAAATAAAAACTTCATCGAAAAAGTAATTTAGTAAGACAACCTATAATGTATAAAAGGAGTCTGTATCGTGAAAAAAGCGTGCTTACTTATCATTGATGTTCAAAAGGGATTTGATGAAGCTGAATTTTGGGGAGAACGCAACAATCCAAATGCTGAAGTGAATATGCTTATTTTGCTGGATGCATTCAGAAAGGCGAAATTACCTGTCTTTCATGTACAGCATCAATCCGAAAACGAGATGGCTCCACTTCATCCAACAAAGTTAGGTTATCAGTTGAAAACAGGTTTTGAACCGAAAGAAAACGAACCACTTTTTATAAAAAGTGTAAACAGCGCTTTTATTGGAACAGATTTAAAGGAAGAATTAGAGAAGAAAGAAATTGAACAAATTATCATTGTAGGTTTGACAACTAATCATTGTGTTTCTACCACGGCCAGAATGGCAGCGAACTATGGATTTGGTGTTTCTTTTATCCATGACGCAACAGCTGCTTTTGCGATCGTTTCATATGATGGGAGAGAATTTTCGGCTCAAGACGTTCATGAATCTGCCATTTCACATCTGCATAATGAATTTGCAGAAATATTGAGCACGGAAGAGGCATTGGCGAAATGGGGCAGGTCCTCTCATTACATTCAATAACAGACATAGACAATATTCCCCAGGAAATGTCGTAAACTGCTAATGGTTTAGAGGGTTTATTTTAGGGTAAAAATGAATATACAAAATTAAACAGCGTAAGCTAGAGGTGTCTTACAGATGAATAATGATCAGATAGAAAAATTGATGAACAATCCTGAACAAGAATTAGAGTTTTGGAGAGAAGAAGATCAGCAGCGTGAACTCGTTCGTATGAGATATGTACCACAAGGTGAGAGTGGGTATTTCCAGGTTACTTATTTAGATGAAGAAGAAGGAATTGTCGGTTCACAAGTTCTAGACGAAGTTGAAGATGCGCTGCGTTTCTTAGAAAAAAATCAACCTGTTAAGTAAAGAATCAAACCAGAGGGAGCTGTTCCTCTGGTTTTTTATTGGGGGTTATTTTAGAAATTCAGGCTGGGTTAAAAGTGGTTGATTTCCGCTCCAGGCTGCTCGCTTTCCGCGGGGCAGGCGGTGAGCCACATTCGTACGTTTCACTCTTAAGTGTCTCACCTGACCGCTTGTCCCGCAGGAGTCTCGCACCTTCCCCTCCAATCAACTTGTCAATGGAGAAAAAACATAATAATACAAAAATAACGATCTTTTAGGTATAGAAGCAAGTAAATCAACTCACTTTCCGCTGAATATTTCCCAGTTTTCCTTACTATCTTGCATTGTTTAACTAATGCTGAATATTAAACAAACCTCTTCTCACGATACCATTCCTGAGAGTGTTCTATGCATGTTTCGAGGTGTTCGAACTCTCCGTTTTTATACTTGGAGATGATTTTTTGTGCAGTTTCATGTGCTAGTTTCATATCCTTGTCATTGATATCGCCCTTGTCGAAAGCTTCCATCAGCTCATTGTCATCAAGTAAAAAGAGCTCTTTGTCAGGAAGTATCACAATATCAAGGTATAGATCATCAAACCATGGTATGCCATCTTCATTCACTCCATGATCCATACACATATCGATATAGAATTGCACAACTTCACCGTTGGAATCCAGTACGGTTGTGATCGTGTATTTTTCACCTTCTGGAAAATGTTGGAGCCATGTGTAACCAGAATCGGCTATACATACATCATGATTCTTATAATGAACAACGAGTGGTTCTGATACTTGTTTTAGATGTATGGCTGTTACTTTTCCTTTAAAACAAGAATTCTCTTTATGTGTAACCTCAAAATCACGATCTGTGACTCTTTTCCAATTCGGTCGGTCAGCTGTTTTGTGTTCCATACGCACCTCCAGATTTTGTAAAAGTATAGCAGTTTCTTATGAAAATAGAAAGGATTTCAGAGAATAGAGTAGAACTTTGTAGATGTAATGCTGCAAAACGGAGGAATACACGAATGAAGAAAATCCACAAAGAGTTAGAAGAATTTCAATTGAGAAAAGGCTGGGAGATCAGCCGGGAAGGTGCTGATAAAAGCACAGCATCTCTTTTGCTAAATCATATGCTCTTAACGACCGAGATCGCTGAAATTGCTGAAGAACTTAGAAAAATGTTGAACACGGCATATTTTTTAAATGAAGCTGGCATGGAGAAAGAAGAAGCTTTTATGAGAGCCAAACATGAAATAGCAGAGGATATTGGAAAGGAAATTGCAGATAGCATTGCTTATTTAAGTAAATTCGCTACTTTTTTTGAACGAGACATGGAAAAAGATATAAGAAACAAATTAATGGAAATCGACAAACGTGATAACCCGAATTTGCAGTGACGTATGAAAGAGGAGGTAATATAAATGTTTAAAGCTGAAACACACGTGTTAACTTCACCTGACGGAACGAACATTACAGCATATGACCTCGGAGGAAGTGGCGAGACGATTGTATTTATTCATTATTTAGGCGGTATCGCACAAGCGTGGCAGCCGGTAATCAAATACTTTACAAAAAATTATAGAGTTTTAACGTATGATTTGAGAGGCCACGGGAAATCTGGACAACCGAACGAGGGCTACACGTTCGAAGACACAGCGAACGATTTAGAAAGTGTTTTAAATCATTTTAAAGTGGATAAAGCTCATCTTGTTGGAAGCTCATATGGCTGTATGGTTGGATTATATTTTGCAGCGATGCGTAAGGAGCGAGTGCAATCACTGGTTAATATAGATGGCGCTATGATTAATGATACGGGTGAAGATGGACTTTTTGATGAGTCGCTGGAAGACCATCTTGCTAAATACGAAGGTCAGTTTGATCCTGATTATGAATCGGTAGAATCTTTTAAGCAGTATTACCGCGAAAACTGGGAGCCTTGGAATGAGGCGAGAGCAAACTATATAGAACATTTTGAACCGCGTGTAAAAGAAAACGGAACAGTGGGTGCGATCACTACAGAGGATACCATGAAGAAAATCATTTCTGAAATCTACTATGTTGATTTCTTAACTTGGTACGAAAAAGTAGAGTGTCCTGTCTTGTTTTTACCGGCTGAAAAAGAAAGCCATCTAGAAAAGTCCATGCGCTTTATTGAGATAGCGTCTAAAGGATTACCATACAGCAGAACAGTCTTGATTCCTAATACTACACATTTAATGATGTATGATCATGAAAAAGAATTGGCAGAAGCGATACAAGAGTTTCACGCTCAGCTTCCCATTTCACAGAATAGCAGCAGGTAATAGATAAGGGCCCTTTAACTAATAAGGGGCCCTTATTTCTTTTATTGATTTGGACGTAATTTTCTTCTCTTGAAAAATTGTTCGAGTGCCATACATGTAAGCATACCCATAATCAGACCATTGCTTAAAAGGGTGACGATTATATTTGGCCATTCTTTTAAGGCGGCAGCTGGGATGAAGAGACTTCCGATTCCAACCATTAGTGAAGTACTGATAATAAACAAATTCGTTTCTGACTTTAACGCGTTCTTGTATTCTTTAAACGCTAATCCAATCATGCTGGAAAAGGGCAGGAAGATGGTTGCGTATCCGACTGGAGCGGGAATGCCAGCAAAGAAAAAAGTGAGCGGCGGGAAAAAGCTGATCAAAATAATCAGGGCATTACCAATAATAAACGCCATCCTGCTGAACATTTTAGTCGTTAGTATAAAACCAGATGCACCTGAGATCGGAACACTCGCAACGGCTGAAAACAAGCCTGCGATCCATGTGTTAAGTCCCATCATGATAGATGAACGGTTATAATTGATAGGTTTGTAATCTTCATTTTCTGATTCATACGCCTTTTCAACAACGTTAATGCTTGCCACCATGTTGGTCAGTAAGAGCATTCCGACGAAGAGTGAAGTTAGAACCGTTCCTGCTGATAATTGGGGCATTCCCCATGCTAATAATTCTGGAAATGCAAAAATTTCGTTAGAGTGCATCGTTTCTTTTGTTAAGTTTAATAGTTTGAAAAGTCCCCATCCAAGTAATAAGGAAATGAGAATAGAATAACTTCTAAGCCATTTCACGCGAGATTTTCCTAAGACGATCGACAACACTAAGATAAATAAAGAAGCAATGGCTACTTTAGTATCCGCACTTTCCTGAAGATATCCGATCCCGAGCATTCCCTTTATAAAAGAACCACTTAGTTGAGAGACAAGCAGGATTAAGTAAGTTCCAGTTACTAAAGGAGTAAACAGAGCTCTAATTGAGTTTATGATGCGAAACGCACCGAGTAAAAAGAAGAGAACGCCGCTGATCAGCATGCCGGCAGTCAGTTGCTGTAAACCATCTGAAGCCGTTAGTGCACCGGATGCTACAATACCTGCGTATACTGTGAAAACTCCCCACCATAACCCTGCTGGTCCTTCGTTAATCGGTAATTTGTGGCCAAACAAGACTTGTAGAATAGCAGAGCCCCCAATGATTAAAAAAGAGCGTTGCAGCAAATCCGCAGTTTCTGCCTGTGTCATTCCAAAAGCATCTCCAATGGCAATTGGGGCAACTAAACTGCCTGCAAGAATAAAAACCATCCACTGAAGTGAGGAAAACGTTAATTTCATGAAAACACCTACTGTTATGTATTTCTTCCATTCTATTATAGACCTTATAAAGAATACTTAGGAAGGAAAGATGTTTAAAAGGTAGAGTTGAATGGGTAAGTTTAATGCATTGGCTCCTTTCTAACAGATTTTTGTTTTTGGAGTATCTTGTAATACCTTGGAAGAATTCTTCGTTGACAAGTTGATTGAAGTGTAAGATGCGAGACTCCTAGAAAATTGAACTTCAAATTTTCTTCGTGCGATGTGTCGATGCCGAAGCCTTCCTTGTCCTGCGGGACAGACGGGCAGTCCGAAAAGTGGAAGTGGCTCGTTCAGCCCCGACAAGCAAAAGATGAATGGGCTATGAAGGCGCACTTTGCCTTTTGGACCATTTAGCTTTTGACCTCGAGGGGCTAGCCACTGCAACTAGACAGGTGAGACACTTAAGAGTGAAACGTACAAATGTGGCTCACCGCCTGCCCCACGGAAAGCGAGCATCTGAAACGGAAATCAATACTTTCAAGAGCAACAAAGATTGACAATAAAGAAAAAACATCAAGAGGTAAGAATTTTCTGTGAAATATTTTTCGGCTATACCCATAAAGAATGAAGCAGGACCGAAATATATAGGCACAGGTTAAGACGACCACAAACAAAGGACGATTCTATTGATGCAGAAACTTACAAATGATGATGTCATTCAATGGTTAGAGAAACATCTATTAGACTTTGAACAGTTTACGCCTTACTTGTTTACTTCACAGTGGATTCATTCTTTTTGCAAGGATAAAGAAAACGGAAATGAGTTCGAAGTGAAATGGGATACATCGGGTCAGGAATTGTTTTTCAGATTGTTGGACAACCTGGATTATGATGATCAATGGAAATGGCTTGGAACGATTAATTATACAGAAGAGGTGAAATCATGAGAATTGATGGACAACAACCCGTTCAACGAAAAAATGATGTAAATAAGCTATATCAGCAGCCTTCTGTTAAGCCGCCAACATTCGCTAAAGACGAACTATACATATCGAACGAAGCTAAAGTGCTGCATGAAAATGCTCAGTTAAACATAAGAGAAAAGAAACTTCTTGAAATAAAAAAGCGCATTGACGCTGGGGAGTACCAGATCAATGCACAAGAGATTGCTAAAAAGATCTCACAGTTTTATTCCAATTAATTTAATTATTTTTGTTATTAGTGCCGCTTTTCTGTTTTAACAGAGAAACGGCATTTTTTATGAACGGCGGTATAGGAACATTCAACCTGCCTGCATTTTCAATCATAGACAACAATTCATTGGATAGATAAAAAAAGATGGTAGCGGATTGAATAAAGTAGCCACCTAGTAATTGGTCGAGAGAATGGGCGATTGCTACAATCGTGAAGATCATAATTTTTTTAAGAATACCTTTAAAGCCGACATTGCTATTTAACTTTCCTTCATATGCAGCTGCAGCCATACCTGTTAAATAGTCTAATACGACAAAAAGAACGAGTGTTTTAAACAGCATACTCGGCGTTCCAAATAAGTAACTGGTAACGGCTCCTATCGAAATGACACCGGAATGATAAAACATAGACCATTTTTCCACTCAAAAATCCCCCTTATTCTTCATTAATATAGTATATGCTTGTACATTCAGACCCGAAATGGCATATGCCTATAGCTTGTCCTCCTAATTATTTGAAGGTTTATTTCAAATGTGTTAAATAGTCAAAAAATTTAAAAAATAAGCAGTCAGACACGCACTATATCTGTTACAATGAAACAAATCCGGAAAGGGAGGAAAGAAATGCAATGAACAAAATTACGTTAGGCTTGCCTCCACATTGCCACAAAGTATCTTGTGACGGAAGAATGATTAAAATTAAAGACTCTGGTAACAACAAATGGGCGTTCCCGCTCTCTGGAACGGAGAATGCGGTAGTCGACCATGTTAATGAAGAAACAGGATTACTCACTATCCACGGAAAGGATAAGATACTGGCAACGCTTGAGATGCCGATTCGTTTTTGTGAAGTGGGCAGAGGCTGGCTCTTGGATAAGTTACCTAAGAAAAAACGAGTAAAAATAAAATGATAATTAAATGATAATAATCGCACAGCTGGATCATTCCTGCTGTGCGTTTTTTGATGTATATATCGATTTTTTAGAGGGAAAAGAGCCATTTGTTTTTAAATATAAGGTAAAGTAATAAAAGTGATTGGCACAGGAAAATAATGTTATAATAAAAATTGGAAACGTGTAGATGGGGTGAATAAATTGGGTAAACCACACCTGCCTGCACACTTGAATCACATCGCGTGGAACCGGAAAATATTAAATGTATTTTGGGTTGTAATCTTTGTGTCTGTGTGTGTAGAGGTCATAAATAGTTTTATAACCTTAAGGCCAATAGGGGAATTTTTAGTATCGTATATCGTTTTACCTACCGTGCTTTTGACACTTACGACTTTATTTGCTGAATGGAGCTTTAGAAAGCGAACGAAATATGTAGATTACATCATAATCGGAGCAGCTAGTATGTTCTCTGCCATCTTAATCAGTGTTCATTCTGAAATGTATGTGATGTACACGAGTTTGTTCTTTCCTATGCTGATCTCAACGATTTATTTTAAAAAGAAAAAAGTTTGGTTGTCTTTTGCTTTCAGTTCGATTATCTATCTTGTGATTTCAACGTTTCACCCTGTTTCAAGAGAAATGAATGATCTGATGGATCAGCTCTCCATGATATGTATTTTAATTACGTCCACCGCAGTTTGCATCGGTATAATGAGCAGAGGCTACGAAATTGCAATACATTTAAATAAAGCACAAGCGGATCATCAAGATCTTATGGTGAAATCAACGATCATGGAAAAGCAAGTAAAAACGGATGCGTTGACTGGTCTTTATAATCACATGGCATTTTATGAATATATGGATGTCTTATTGCTTCAGGCTGAAACCTACCATTATCCCGTACACTTAGCCGTGATGGATATAGATAACTTTAAGAAGATCAATGATACGTATGGACACGGCATAGGTGATATCGTACTAAAGCGGATTGCCACAGCGATTAAAGATAATGTTACAACTGACGATTTTGCCGCACGATACGGCGGTGAAGAGTTTGTTGTCATACTAAATGATATTAATGAAGAAGAAGCATTCGCATTGTTAGAAAAAGTAAGGCGAGTTGTGCAGAACTTGGAGCATCCTGAAATCAAAGAAGAGCATGTGACGATCAGTGTGGGACTGCAAACGTACAGAGCGGGCATGCACAAACAGGCTTTCTTTGAAGGAGCAGATAACAGTCTGTATGTAGCGAAAAGGCAAGGGAAGAATCGGGTTATCATACAAGAGTGTAATGGAGCTATCCAAATTTAATAGATATATTTAGAGCAGCAGGGAATGTACCTTGCTGTTTTTTCTTTTCTTCTAAAATCCTTGTCCATGCATATGTTTGTAAAGATATGGCCATGGAGGTGAGGGCATGAGTGGACGGATGAAACAAATATTGCAGATTGCCGCCACTTACATCGGCACAGTGGTAGGTGCTGGATTTGCTACGGGCAGAGAGATCGTAGAGTTTTTTACGATACATGGCTCAGCCGGTTTTGCAGGGATTCTGATCAGTGGTTTCCTGTTTATTGTCATCGGTACAAAGTTAATGATCATGGCGAAACGTCTCGGTGCGTCGTCTTTTGATGAAATGAACCAGTATTTATTCGGCCCCACTGTATCAAAAGTCGTAAACATATTGATGCTCATTATGCTATTTGGTGTAACAGGTGTCATGTTGTCAGGAGCGGGAGCGCTGTTTTGGGAACAGCTGCACTTGCCGTTTCAAGCAGGTATCATTATGACTTTGTGTTTCACGTATTTGGTGATGAAACGGGGAATAGAAGGCATTCTTTGGACAAATTCACTGATCGTACCTGTAATGATCTTGTTTTCCGTTGTTCTATCTGTTTCGATGTTTGATTTTTCCGGTGGGAGACAGCTCTTCGTTTCAAGTGATTTTGTTGGGCATTGGAGATGGATTGTTAGTCCCTTTGCTTACGCTGCCTTTAACTTAACGCTGGCCCAAGCTGTTCTTGTCCCATTATCGCGAGAGGCGGAAGACGAATCGGTAATCAAATGGGGCGGGTTCTTAGGCGGTTTAGGCTTAACCTTCATTCTATTAAACAGCCAGTACGTGCTGTATTCGGTTCCGCGAGTATTAAGTTATGAGATACCGATCGCTGAAATTGTTGGCGGTCTTGGAATAGCAGTACATTACATTTTTGTTTTTGTGATCTATGGTGAGATCTTCTCCACATTAATCGGCAATATTTTTGGACTGGCAGGCGCACTGCAAAGAAATGTCAGGTTATCAAACCAAGTCATCATCATTTTTTTAATGGCTGGCAGCTATCTGTTAAGCCAAGTAGGGTATTCAGAGCTTCTTCATTATTTATATCCGGTGTTTGGGATGATCGCTCTTTTATTTTTGGTAGTTATATCGGCTAAAAAACTAAAGGACTGAATATAGTTTGTATAGGATATATGTTTGTAACGATTTGATGTGAAATTGTTGGAAGGGAACAGAGCCAATGGTGTATTACAATAAATTAGTTCGTGATAAAATACCTGAACTGCTCGAGCAGGCGGGAAAGAAGGGAACCTTTCGTATTCTGGGGAATCAGGAGTTTGAGAGTGAATTGAAGAAAAAGCTTGCAGATGGCGTGAAGGAGTATCGAGAGGCGGGTAATGAAGTGGATGCTGCTGAAGAACTGGCAGAGCTATTTGAGATCTTGATTGCCTTAACGAAAGTGCATGACCTCACCTTACGGGAACTAGATGAAATCCGGCAGGAAAAAGCAAGAAAGCAAGGCCGCTTTCACGAGCGGTTGTTCTTGATTAAAGTGGAGGACTGAGGGGGACAGACCCCAGACAAATACAAATTAATCGAATTTGTATTTGTCAGGAAGACATCCCGCTAGCTTCCTTTGGGTAACACACTAGCGCGGTTCTCAATAAATTTTCTTTCTACTAATAACAAAACAAGCTAAAACATGCAAAAATATTTGCGTTTTTTAGCTTGTTTTAATTTAAAAATGAAAAAAACAGGAAAAAACATGCAAAATATGTTTGACAAACAAGCATAATCCCGCATATGATTAGAGTACCACGTGGAAATAAGAGGTAATGGAGGAAATTATTATGTTTTCTGAAGAAAGAAGAGAAAAATCTTAGAAGTACTTAAAAACGAAGGTCGTGTGCTTGCTAAGGAATTATCAGATGCTCTCCAAGTTTCCATTGATTCGATCCGCCGTGACCTGTCTTCTTTAGAGGATAATGGTTTACTCAAACGCACGCATGGCGGCGCGATTCCAGTAACTGAAGTGAAAAGGGGACCTGCATCCAACGAAGTTCGTTATGGTGAAGGATCCAAGTATGAGAGAGCGATAGCAAGAGAAGCGGTAAAGTACATCAAAGAAAATGATACGATTTTTCTCAGTGGTGGCGGGATGCACCATGAAATTTTAAAGCATCTGCCAGACTACCGACTAACGATTGTGACAAACTCACTCGTAACAGCAGATGTACTTCGCAAAAAAGAGAATATCGATCTTTACGTTGTTGGAGGAAAAGTGAAGAATTCAGGAAACATGACCGACGCTTTAGTCACCAATCTGATCAGTCAATATTCGTTTGATTTGTCGTTCGCTACAGGCGGGGAATTTCGGATCGCGGAATCAGCACGGCAAATCCAGAAGTAGCTGCCTTTATGAGTGCAGTGGGTAAAGTGTCACGTAAGCGTATCGGTGTTTTTCCACATTACAAGATTGGTGTTAACGCTTTTGCGAATGTAGGGCCGGCTTCTAATCTTGATTTGATTATTACGGATGATGAAGCACCAAGAGATCACCTGTCTGCTATCGAACAGCAAGGTGTTAAGATCATCATTGCTAGCTCACATAATCAAGAAACAAAATCAGAAGCTGAATAATAAATTTCAAAATCCTCAAAACAAAGGACCTCAACAGAAGAGGTCTTTTTTTTATTCCATCAGAAAAAGAGTGTCAGATTTACTTACAAACATCATGCTGAAGCATCTTGTTTCCATTATTCTTTTTTAAAGGTAGTTTTCATTAAGTTTGCTGCAGCCTTTAAAAAAAGAGTTGAAAGTGAATATGGAAATGAGGTGATTCCAATCCTTCATTCTTCTCATTTTACTGCTGAACAAAAGCTGATCATTCGGGAACTGAAAAAGAAGATCAGAGTTGAATCGGATCTGAAAGCAAAAAAAGAACTCGAACGTCAGCTCAACAGCATGATGGAAAAAGCATTTATAAAAAAACAGCTTCTAAGAAGAAAAGAGCTTTAAACCTTTAAACTCCTTAAAGAAAACCTTTGCAAAAAACTGAATAGACTGTCTTTTTTGGGAGGTAGTGACATTTTAAACTTGTTTATGTTAAAGTGACAATAGTCTTTTTCAGATGGACAAACGTCTTTTGTACGATCAGAACATATAACTTGATTGCACGATGATTTTCGCCAAGGCAAAAAGTTGTGGTCGATCGTTATAAGCGCTACTAAGGCAGACGCAAAAAGGCAAGGCGTCAGCGCAGTTTTCTTTAAGGAGTGGACACAGCATGAATCAAGAAGCAGCATTGAAAAAAGACATCGGGCTTTCTGTAGCCATGTCCATCGTTATTGGAACGGTTATTGGTTCGGGGATTTTCATGAAACCCGGAAGTGTTCTTGAGTACACAGGGAACTCAAACCTTGCCCTTTTAGCATGGGCGCTAGGGGGATTGATCACGTTAGCAGGCGGTTTAACGATTGCTGAAGTGGCGACACAGATTCCTAAGACGGGCGGACTTTATGTGTATATGGAAGAAGTATACGGCAAGCTATGGGGCTATCTTAGCGGCTGGGTGCAGACGGTAATCTATGGGCCTGCTGTCATTGGTGCTCTTGGATTATACTTCGGATCATTAATGGTTAATTTATTTTCATGGGAAAAGTCGTTTGGTCCATGGATCGGAATAGGAACGGTTCTTTTTCTTACGATTGTAAATAACTTTGGTACAAAGTACGGTGGTTTCGTACAAAATGTTTTTACGCTAGGTAAACTCGTGCCGATTGCTTTAATTATCGTCTTCGGTATTTGGCAAGGAAATGAACAAATTTTAGATGCTTCAAGCGGGGCAGTCGTAGAAATCTCTATGGGTGCTGCAATATTAGCGACACTATTTGCGTATGATGGATGGCTAATGGTTGGTTTTGTTGCAGGTGAGATGAAGGACCCTGGTAAAACGTTGCCGAAAGCAATCATCGGCGGGATTTTAATTGTAATGGCAGCATACTTGCTCGTTAACATTGCACTGCTTCACATTTTGCAAGCTTCAGAAATCGTAAGGCTTGGCGAGAACTCAGCAGCATCAGCAGCAACCATTCTTTTCGGTCCGTTAGGCGGAAAATTAATTGCTGTAGGTATTGCTGTATCGATCTTCGGATGCTTAAACGGAAAAATCTTAACGATTCCACGTGTGCCGTTTGCAATGGCTGAACGTAATCAGCTTCCACTTTCACGTGTGTTCAGCAAAGTGAGCGATAAGTACGGTACGCCGATCGCAGCTACTTATTTACAAGTGGTCATTGCGATCATCATGATGCTGTTAACAGACCCTGATTATCTTTCAGAGATGGCGATCTTCGCTGTTTATATCTTTTACATCTTCGCGTTTTATGCCGTGTTTAAACTGCGTAAACGGCATGCAGGTCAAAAAAGAGTGTACAGTGTTCCGTTATTTCCGGTTATCCCGATCTTTGCGATTTTGGGCTCTATCTACATTGTGGGAGCAACAATATTGAACGATCCATTCGACAGTTTAACGGCAATCTTCATTACAGTTGCAGGTTTACCGATTTATTATTGGCTGCAGCGAAATCAAAAGCAAGACTCCTTATAAGTGGGGTCTTGTTTTTTTGTAAGGATGTTTTTGCAAACTTTGATACCTTGAGCACCTCGTGCTTTGCTCTACAGCGACTAACCTGTCACGTTTTTTTCTCCAGGAGTCTCATGCTTTTAACCCGATTAATTTATTTTAAAAAAATACTCAGAAGCAAATATCTTTTAGATTTCTAAAAAATTTATTCCTTTCAAACCTCATTTTTATTTTCTTCTTTGACTGTTGGTTGGAGTGGAGGGTGCGTACCTACGACTTGAGAAGCATCTCGCAAGATATGCGACGAGGAAGCTTACTGCAGTAGTATTAACTTGTAGACGCAGGAGCAAGTATACTTTCTTGAGGCCGGACAGGTGAGACACTTAAGGGTGAAACGTATGAATGTGGCTCGCCGCCTGCCCCGCGGAAAGCGAGCAACCTGGAACGGAAATCAACTACTCTCAAGAGCGACAATGTATGCAAAAACATAAGAATAAAAACCCGCCAGAAGCTCTGACGGGTTAAAGAAATGTATGATGACTTATACACTTAATAGTTCTTTCATTTCACGATAACGTGATGAAAGGCTTGCAGGTGAAACGCCATACTTTTTAGCTGTTTCCGCTTGAGTAGAAGCGATTCCTCTAATATCTTTAGAAACGAGATAGTCAAGTGCCGCTGCATAGATCTCTTCTTTTCGAATCGCTGGTTTAGATTCTGTGATATATTCGCTCCAAAGTTTTTCAGCTTCTTCTATCACTTCTGTTTCAGCATTCGCTTTGACAAGATCCGTTACAGCTGTGTATTTTTCTTCTTGTTGATCGGATACTTCCACTGCTTTTTCGCTTTCAATTACAGCAGATTTTTTATCATCAAGAGACTTATCCTCTTTTGGTTGAGGAACGCCTTCAGAAATATCGATTAAAGATAGCTGAAGAACAGCAGGGAACTCTTTTTTGAAGATTTCCTTAGCATCAGCTAAAGGCTGAAGTTTTTCTACTGCCGCTTTTAAAGGTGGCAGTTCGGACATTGGCATTTCAACATAACCTACATAAAACTCATGGTTGATGCCATTTGAAACGAGTGTTCCAAGCAAAGCACTCTCTTGTTTTGGTTTTTCTGCAGCATTGATGGTTACATCAAATACTTTCTCAGACCAAATATCTTGAACGGTAAAGATGAATCCTGTTTTTTGCTCCAAAACTTTATATAGGGAAGGTGCTGCTGTTATCCAGCCAGCAAGGATTTCTGCGACTTCCGGTTTAACGGTGCTCTTTACTTTATCCACATAAAGTTCTACAGGAGTTTTTCCATCCTTAATTTCTGAGCAGAATATTTCCCAACATACCGCAATATTCGCGTATGTTTGTTCTTGCTCTTTTGCAACAGGATACTTTTTCACATATTGAGATGTGCGTGCTGCTAAGTCCTGTTGATAGTTCTCAAGCGCGAATTTGATAAGTCCTTCTTGGTGAAAGGATACTTCGCGTGTTTGCTCTTCTTTATGTAAGCAACATTTCTTATATTTTTTTCCGCTGCCACAATAGCACGGATCATTTCTTCCTATCATTGACATGCTATTCCTCCAGTAAACCACTTACTTATCCTGTACATACTAGCATAAATCGGATTTTTTTCAAACTTACAATCATCAGACAACATTTTAACATAAAACGAGACGAGAAAAAATCATTAAATAGGTTGGTTTTTTGGGGGTTGAAACCTTTTTTTCTTTTAAAGCGTCTAAGGTGAAAAGGGGAATTACGATATGTGGAAAAAATGGAAAGTGTGGGTATTTGTCGTCGTGCTCCTCTTTAGCGCATGCAGCAGCAATGATAAGTCTGAAAGCAAGATGGCTAGTGATCATGATAGTGGCAGCAGCAGTTCTAATGAAAAGATGGACAATTCTTCAGAAGAAGGTAAGACAAAAACTGAATTGGATACTAGTGGAGATAAGAAGCAGCGAATTAAAGATCAAAGAAAAGTCATCTATAATGCAGACATGCAGATTTCTGTAGATAAATTGCAGAACACGATGGAAACGGTTCGAAACATGGTTGAGATTAAAGGCGGCTATATTGTGGAATCGAATACAAGTGCAGGTGAGAATGGGTATGAATCCGGCATGATGGTTGTGCGTGTTCCGATAGATGGTTTTCGTACGTTTTTAGATGAGGTTCGAAATTTAAGTAAAGGAACACCACACGAAAATGTACGGGGAGAAGATGTTACAGAAGAATATGTGGACCTCTCTTCTCGGTTAAAAGCGAAACAGCAAGTGAGAGACCGTCTGGAATCATTCATGAAGGATGCACAGAAAACAGAAGACTTATTAAAGATCTCAGCTGACCTTGCTTCCGTTCAGGAAGAGATCGAACAAATTGAAGGTCGATTGAATTTCTTGAAGAATCAAAGTGATTACTCAACGGTAACGATACAGTTTGAAGTAAGAAATCTAAAAGCAGAAAAACTTCAGACAGAAGAATTAAATACGTGGGCAAAAACGAAGATGCTTTTTATGGAAACCGTGAATTTTTTGGTATCGGCGGTATCCTTTGTAGTCGTTGCGCTGTTTGGTCTGGCACCTGTATGGGTGATTGTGATCGCGGTGCTTTACTGGCTTTGGTGGAAACGGAAAAAAGGGCAAAAGAAAAAGCCGGAATCACCGACAACGTTGAATTGATTGATTTGGATTTTAACTAGTGTCAGTTAACGGGTACGTCAGAAACACCCTCTGCAGCACGGATATCGATCCGTTTGCTGAAAGGGTGTTTTGGCTTTTACGGCACTTTTTTATAAAAGGTGTACCGTTTAAGAAGCCTTAACCGAGAAACGCTTTGTATTCTGAGGTTAATTTCATAAAACGCTCTTTATCTTTTGTATCCAAGGCATTGTCGATTTCTCTTTCATAATACTCTTTGTAATAATTGTGAAGGGCCTCATCCAGTACCATTTGGGCAATAAGGCTGAAGGCAAAGGGGTCTCTTTTTTGTTGCTTGTACTGCACCATCTCGTTTTGATTTTTGTTAAAAGAAGTGTTTTTGTCTTTCATCCTGTTTCCCTCCTTAAATTATCTCCCTATCCAATTTAACCTTTTATGTTTCTAGGTTTCTACTAGTATACTGAGCAAGATGCCCAATGACAACCATTTTATTTGAAAATTCTGAAAAAATTTTCGATAATCATTCTAATGTACTGCTTTTTCACCACCTTTTGGTAAAAATGTTAATGGTTTGTCATGTTTATTTCTGTATTTTGCCAAGTGTTACAAATGTTTTTGTTCTGTGTTTTTTATGTTGTTATTGTGTGTTAGTTACTATTTCCCCTTATTTGAAGGTGCTTAAACACACTTAAAACACTTATTCGAAAAAAACGTTGACATTTTAAGTTGCGTGTGGGTAGGATTGAATTAACTCAATATTGTCATTTCCGCTAGGGGTGCTTTTTAAAAAAGCTGAGAGAAGGTTGTAGCCTTCGACCCTTTGAACCTGATCCAGATCGTACTGGCGTAGGGAAGCGGTGTGGATGATTACATGCTTCTCTTTTATTCAAATGAAACTGTAACGGCCACCCGCTATTTATTTAGCGGGTGGCTTTTTTTGCGTATGTAATAAGGAGGCAGATAGTGTGGGACAACTGATAAAAGTAAGTAAAGCTCTGACAATCGCAGGGTCAGACAGCGGCGGAGGAGCAGGTATTCAAGCAGATTTGAAAACGTTCCAAGAGTTTGGTGTTTATGGCATGTCCGTTCTAACAGCGGTGACGGCTCAGAACACGACCGGCGTTCAAGGGGTGTTTCCTGTTTCGTTAGAGGGTTTGGAAACTCAGCTGCAATCGATCGGAAGTGACCTGAAACCAGATGCTGTAAAAACTGGAATGTTGTTTTCAGGAGAGTACATTGAAAAAACGGCTTACTTTATTAAAATATTTGGATGGAACAACGTGGTTGTCGATCCGGTCATGATCGCTAAAGGCGGTGCCACTCTCTTAGGTGAGGAAGCATTGGACGCGATGAAAATGTGTATGCTGCCAATCGCGAAAATCATCACTCCTAACATTCCTGAAGCAGAAGCATTAACAGGCATCACGATAGATTGTAAGGAAGCGAGAGCAGAAGCGGCAAAAGTGCTGTTTGACGGTGGTGGTGATTATATCGTAATAAAAGGTGGTCACTTTGGCAGCGGTGAATACGTATCCGATCTTCTTTATAACGGTGTTGAGATGGTTGAGCTTGTGGAAAAGCGTGTTCACACAAAAAATACACACGGAACAGGATGCACGTTCTCTGCAGCCATTACAGCAGAACTGGCTTACGGGAGGAAAGCAGAGAGTGCTATAGAGCATGCAAAAAGGTTTATTCAAAACGCGATTGAACATGGAATAGAAGTCGGTTCAGGTCATGGACCAGTTAATCATTTTGCTTATAGGAGGATTGCACATGAACAATACTAGAGTACAAGAATGGAAGGCGTTTGTTGCAGAAGTCAGAAAAGAGAAGCCGCTGCTTCATCATATTACCAATAACGTAACAATGAATTTCCTTGCAAATGGGGTGCTCGCAGCTGGAGGCAGCCCGATGATGGTTGATGACGCACGTGAAGTTGAAGAAGCTGTCGGGGTTGCTAATGCATTAGTGCTGAACATCGGAACGCTCGATGAACCAACTGCAAAGTCTATGATTCTAGCTTTTCGAAAAGCGATGCACGCGGGAGTGCCTGTCGTACTCGACCCAGTTGGAATAGGACTGTCAGCTTTCCGCCAAGAGGTGGTTAAAAATATATTATCAGAATATTCACAATTGAAGGGGTCAGTCCCCAAACAATTCTGACAATTTGCGGGAACGCTGCAGAGATGCAATTTCTTGCTGAAGGAGAGTGGGCTGGTAAGGGAGTTGACGGTGAACTTGGAAGCTCTGAAGATGACTTGATACAGCTTGCTGCTGCGGCTTCAAAGCAAACAGGGTGTCTCATCGCGATGACGGGTGAGAAGGATGTTATTTCTGATGGCGAGAAAAGCATTGTTCTTTCTCATGGCGATCACATGTTAGCTTTCGTTACAGGGACGGGCTGTTTTGCTACATCCATGGTGGCTTTATATCAGGCGAATCAGAAAGAGAAAGAGACACGAACGCAGACCTTATCCATTTTAGATCGAACAGCTTTAGCGATTCTTATGCTCACAAAAGCGGCTGAGGAAGCGGTGAAGACAGCAAAGGGACCTGGAAGCTTTCAGCAAAACCTTATCGATCAGCTGTTTGTATTAGAAACCACACCAGAAATCTGGCAGTGTTCAATCAACTGGCAAGATCACACTTTAAAGGAAGGAGCAAGAATATGAAGACTTCTTCTAAGCCTGACTTAAAACAGCAGCTTTCCTTTATTTTGTGGCAGGAACGATGAACTGTGATTCTCCGGAAGCTTTTGAGCGTATTCTTTTACAAGCGATACGAGGTGGTATTACTGCTTTTCAGTTTCGGGAAAAAGGAGCAAACTGTTTAAGTGGTGCAAAGCGCCTTGAAATTGCTAGCCGCGCAAAAAAATATGCAGAGAACACGGGGTGCTTTTTATCGTAAATGATGATCTGGAGCTAATGAAATTCGTCGATGCAGATGGACTTCATGTGGGACAGAGTGACGGTGACTTAAAGACGATACGCCAACAAACAACAGGTAAAATACTTGGTGTGTCTGCTCATACACTGGCTGAAGCGGAAGACGCCGTTTCTAACGGTGCAGACTATATCGGGGCAGGACCAATCTATCAAACTATTTCAAAACAGGATGCTGAAGAGCCGGTTGGCGTAGGACTGATTAAAGAACTTCGCAGGAATCATATCAACGTACCACTCGTTGGAATAGGCGGCATTACGATTGGTAATGCGGGTGAAGTAATTCAGGCAGGTGCTGATGGTGCGGCAGTTATTTCGGCGATAAGTGGTGTGGATCACCCTGAACAAGCCTCAAGGAATATGATTGACGCTATTCAGTTTGCGAAGCGAGGTATGTAAGTGAAGATATCTGTTCAGAAACTTACTCTTATGGCGATGTTGGTTGCGATAGGTACACTGTCTTCTCATGTCTTTTGGATTCACGCGGGTGTTGCCAAAGCCTTTCCTGTTCAGCATGCGATAAATGTTATTGCTGGTGTGACACTCGGACCGTTTCCAGCAATGGTTGTCGCGTTTAGCATCGGATTGCTGCGCAACTTGTTCGGTGTCGGTTCATTGCTTGCCTTTCCAGGAGGAATGATCGGTGCGTTAGTAGCGGGATATTTTTATATAAAGGGAAAAAGATATATTTTTGCTGCACTTGGAGAATGGCTCGGGACCGGCATCATTGGAGCTTTAGTGGCAGTGCCAGTAGCTACATACCTATTGGGTTCTAAAACAGGTGCGTTCTTTTTTGTAATACCTTTTCTTTTGAGTTCTGTGATTGGGGGATTGCTAGGATGGATTGTGCTGCGTGTTCTTCATAAAAATGCAGCCGCGGGCAGCTGGTTAAGAGAAAAATACGGAAAATCCGTGTAAAGATAAGCACCGAATAGGCCTCCACACCGTACACTGTGTACTATCAACCGGTGAAAGGGGCCTTTATTTGATGAAAAAACGACCAAAACACTGGGTGTATACTGAGATGGTACTCATGTTCTTAGGACTGCTGCTCGCCATCTATAACGGAAAGACATGGGAGAGCCCCACCGTATTGTTTTCGATCTTAATGGTCATCTTTTCATTTCGTGCGGTGGAACGAAAACTATTTAAGCAAAAAACCGAATTTTGGTTAAATGCAGGTATGGCGGTAATTTTCTTGATTCTCGGTGTAATTCCACTTTTATAACGGAAGAAAGCAGGCTGGATGATACAGGACAGTCTGTTTTTTTATGTGCACATAGGCAAACGTATATTTTGCTTCATTCTTTGACAAAATGATGTTTGACGTAATAAAATGATTTTACGTAAAGAATAATTTTTACGTACAGGGAATAAGTAAAAGTGAGGTGATGAGAGTGAAGAGGAATCAGAGCATGCCAGAAACGTTTATCGTCACAGAGCCCGAGCAAGCGGCGGCCCTTCTGCATCCAGTACGATCAGAAATCATAAGCTTGTTGAAGGAGCCGAAATCTGCGACAGAGCTATCAAAGAAAATGAATGATTCCGCTCAAAAGGTGAACTACCATCTTAAAGCTTTGGAAAAAGTTGGGCTTGTTGTTCGTGCGGGTACAAGGAATGTAAGAAATCTTGTAGAAGTTCTATATGTAAGTGCCGGCAGGTCGTTTTTATTATCAGATTCATTGGGGCTTTCTTCCGAAACAATCAAGAAGCTTCAAGATCAAACCGCTCTCGCTCACGTATTGTCACTCACAGAAAAAATAAAACGTGATGCCGTTTCTCTTATGGAGCAGGTGGTCGACGAAGAGATCCCCAGTGCTGTAATGGAGATGGAGCTATCGCTTTCAGGTGTTGAAACTCGAAATGCTTTCCTGCAAGACTATGCAGCCATGCTGACAGCTCTCATCCAAAAGCATCACAAACCCAATCAAGAAAATGCTAAAACGCATCATGTTTCAATGGCCATGTATCCAAAACCTGAAGGAGGCGGCACAACGTGAAGAAGGACAACAAAAACACGGTTACCCCCATTAAGCGAGATTCAGCAGCTGATGATGAGTCGAATGTACTTCCCATGAAAATAGAAGTACAGGTTGAAGGAGCAGAAAATCAGCAAGAGCCGGCTAAAATCATCTTCATCACATCAGGATTCGGAAAAATACATGTACCACACACATCTAACACAAGCCCGATGGCAATCGCGGCATAACAAGGAGGAAATGAAATGAACTTAATACCTATGGTTGTTGAATCGACAAACCGCGGAGAGCGGTCTTACGATATTTATTCAAGACTTTTGAAAGATCGGATCATCATGTTGGGAAGCGCGATTGATGATAACGTGGCAAACTCTATCGTTGCACAGCTTTTGTTCTTGGCTGCAGAGGATCCTGATAAAGATATTTCGATCTACATCAACTCTCCTGGCGGATCCGTTACTGCAGGCCTAGCGATCTATGACACGATGCAGTTCATCAAGCCAGATGTGTCCACAATCTGTATCGGTATGGCAGCTTCAATGGGGGCAGTCCTAATGGTAGCCGGAGCTAAAGGTAAAAGATATGCATTGCCTAACGCTGAAGTAATGATTCATCAGCCACTAGGCGGTACACAAGGTCAGGCGTCAGATATGGCGATTCATGCAAAACGCATCCTGCAGACGCGAGAATTGTTGAATAAGATCATCTCCGACCGTTCGGGGCAGCCGATTGAAAAAGTAGAAAAAGACACCGACCGTGATTATTTCATGTCAGCAGAAGAAGCATTAAAATATGGAATCATTGACAAGGTGATCGAGAAGGTTTAAGCGAGAAGATGTATAAATACAAGGATAGAAGCCAGCCCATTATTGACGGGCTGGCTTCTTGTTTTGTATTGGCATGGGGGTCATGGGGGGCAGTCCCCAAACAATTTATTTCCCACGTGCTTTTAAGGATTTCTACTAGGGTGTTTGCTCCATTTCACGTGTCGAAATTATGTATTTTAGTATTGGACACGTTGATTATGGTAATCTATTGTAAGTTACATAGATTGCAAGACAATTTACTAGTTAAGATCAAAGAAAGAAGGAATGCAGCATGGCAGCACCAACAGAAAAGACGCCAAGCTTAGCGTCTTCACAGCAGAAAACCATTTATTCAATCCTCTTTGCCATTAGTTTTGTCCATCTGTTAAACGATTCAATGCAGGCCGTAATCCCAGCCATTTTTCCTATTTTAGAGAAATCCATGAATCTGACGTTTACCCAGCTGGGCTGGATTGCTTTTACGCTTAATATCACTTCATCCATCATGCAGCCGGTAATAGGATGGTATACGGATCGTACGACATCACCTTATTTGCTTCCTTTTGGTATGATGGCTAGTTTGATAGGTATGCTTGGCATTGCATTTGCGGATTCGTTTTACTTAATCATTATATCCGTAATTGGTATTGGACTGGGGAGTGCCGTTTTCCATCCAGAAGGGTCGCGTGTTGCGTATATGGCAGCGGGCAACCGTCGAGGATTAGCTCAATCTATCTATCAGGTTGGTGGAAATTCGGGTAGCTCACTTGCACCCGTTATGACCGCACTTGTATTCGTTCCGCTCGGTCAGTTTGGGGCTGTGTGGTTTACATCACTGGCAGCTGTCGCAATTTTTGTTTTGTTTTATATATCAGGTTGGTATGCAAAGCAGCTTGTTCATTTTCCACGTGTTAAGAAGCAGACGGGGGAGAAAAAGACGATCGATAAAAAAGAAAGAATCAAGTCATCGGAGCGATGGCACTCCTCGTCTTTTTAGTGTTTGCACGTTCGTGGTATTTCTCAGGAATCGGTAACTATTATCAGTTTTATTTGATTGATGACTACGGCTTGTCGATTCGTCAGGCTCAAGTTTATTTATTCGTGTTTATGGCATCAGGCGTGCTTGGAACATTCTTTGGCGGACCGATCGCAGACCGATTAGGAAAACGGAACATGATCTTCTGGTCAATGGTCGGATCAGCACCACTCGCTCTTCTTTTGCCGCACGTAGGCTTATGGGCTGTGATTCCTTTGTTCTTCGTGATTGGCTTTATCTTAAACACGAGCTTTTCGGTTACGGTCGTATATGCGCAAGAACTCGTGCCGGGAAGGATCGGCATGGTCTCAGGGTTAATTGTAGGTCTCGCTTTTGGTATGGGTGCCCTCGGTTCTGTTGTTCTAGGTAAAATCGCGGATCTTACTAGTATTTCAAACACGATGCTCTTAATCAGCTTCTTGCCGTTGTTAGGGCTGTTGACGGTTATGCTCCCAACAGATAAGACGCTCGAGAAGTGGTCGAAAGAATAAAAAAGGGGGTCTGACCCCAAACAAATACAAATTCTCCAAATTTGTATTTGTCAGAAACACAAAAAATCCTTGTCTGCAAAAACAGACAAGGATTTTTTCTTTTACCGTTATTTAACCGCTATTTAACCGCCTATACCGGGCGCTAGCAAACATAAAAACTCCGTATGACACAAAGCCGAGAGAAACGATTGCGAGCAGCACAGGTCCAAACGGCTGTGCCGCGAGTTCAAGAAGCGCTCCGTCCAGCCCTCGTGTCTCTTCAGGGTCTGCCAGTACAGCGGTTCGCACAAGAAAGAACGCGATGATCAAAAATACGATTCCTCTTGCGGCCATTCCGAACGTTCCGATATAGCCGCTCCATCGCCATTCTTTTTTATTCATCTCATTTTTCTTCAAATCACGCTTAAAACGGTGTGAAAAGGCACGGTGCATAAATACGATTCCTATGATTCCGAACACGAGTCCACCAATAGCTATTAATAACTGTCCAAATGGCTGTGATAGCATTTGGGCAGATAGAGTTTGGTAGGTTTTATCTGAAGATTCAGCTCTGGCGCGAAATAAGATTCGTAATGAACTGATGCACATTGCGATATATACACCAGCAATAATTAAATAACTTAAGCGGCTAAACCATCTCTTCCAGCTATGATTGACACACTCAGGGTCGAAGACAGCTTTAACGACTTGCCAAAACGCATAAGCACTTAAGCCGATCGAAAGCACGATCAATAATACGGGTCCGAAAGGCTGCTGAGCAATCGTATAAAGAGCTCCATTTGAACTTGCTTCATTCGGATGCTTTCCAGTTGACATGATCAAAGCAAGAATACCAATGATCACATAAACGATTCCTTTGGAAAGATAACCGACACGGGCAAAACGGTGCACCCATGGCCGGCATGATTCAAAACGGCTCAATATTTTATCTTTTAACGTAATTTCCTTCACAAATGGCTGTTTCACGGTCGACACGTTTCTCCTTTCAGAGCAGATTGCTTCTCGACTCTGGTGGATTGTATAGCAGATAGATGCGGTAAAGGTTGCTAATGATCGTTTTTGTAACGGCATAAGCAGGAATAGCTAAAAGTAAACCGATAAATCCGAACGCTGCACCAGCCATGAGCACGACTAATATGATCGTAAGCGGATGGATACGAAGCTGTTTTCCCATAATTTGCGGTGATAAGATGTTACCCTCCACTTGTTGAACAACAAGTGTAACGATTGCTACTTTTATGGCCATGAACGGGTCTTGAATTAACCCGACCAGGAGGGCAGGGAACACACCGATAAAAGGTCCTAAAAAAGGGATCACGTTCGTTAGTACGGCAAAAAGAGCAAGAACCAGGGCGAACTTAAGTCCGATTAATAAGTAACCGGCATACATGAAAATTCCTACGAAAAAAGCCACTAACACTTGTCCCTTAATGTAAGATGAGAGCGTGGAATCTATATCCTTTAATATCGCTGCTACATCATGTTCCATATGATGAGGGACAAGTCTCAAAAAGTAGTTAAAGAACTTTTTATCATCAAGCAATAAATAAAACAGGATAAAGGGCACTACTAATAGCACGAGAGCGATATTTGTCAACGTCGTGACCAGTGCAATGACATCTTTTGAAACAGAACTTGTAAACTTCTCAAGGCGCTGTGTTGCTAACTTGGCGACTTGCGTACTGTCGATAAAAGATTTCTTCGAGCCTGTGATCATCGTGCCTGTTTTTTCTGTCGCTTCGCCAATCTTTTTAGGGAAATCATCTGTTATGTTCGTTAGCTGATCGGCAACAACGGGGACAGCAAGTGTTGCAATTCCTGAAATCGATAAAATCAATCCAAGAAGTACAGCCAAAATAGCAACAAATTTTGGTACCTTTTTCTTGATTAAATACCGAATCAGAGGTCTTAACAAATAATAAAGCAAGCTTGCAATAAATAATGGAAAGAAGACACTTGAAATGACGAGATAAAGGAAGTCAAGCAGGTAATCGATTTTTCCTAGTAAAAAAAGAATAGTGAGCAATAGTACGGATCCTGCGGCGTACTTGAAGAATGAGTGCTGATACCACATAAAAACGTGACCTCCATTTCTTAATAGTAGTCTTTTCCCTTTTTAAAAAACTGTAATCTTTTTTATGAATAAATAATTGACTTTTTTGCAAAGCGCTGATAGATTGTAAGTGTAAATGTAAACGTTTACGTAAAAAGAAAGCAGGTAGATGTTTTGAATCCGACAATTAAAGATGTGGCTAAACATGCAAACGTTTCAATTGCTACTGTTTCTCGGATTGTAAACGGGTTGCCAGGCTATTCGGAGGAAACGAAGAAAAAAGTGCAGCAATCTATTGAGGCACTGGGCTATCAGCCTAACGCGATAGCACGCGGACTTATAAACAAACGCACGCAAACGATCGGTGTTTTGTTTCCAGAGGTATCAGGAATGCTTTCCTCAGAAGTTCTTGAAGGTGTGGAAAACGCAGCGCATGACGGAGGGTTCAGCGTCATCGTGTGCAACACGACTTCAAGTGGAAAGCGGACCGTGAAATACCTTAGGTTGCTGCAGGAAAAAAGGGTAGATGGCATCATTTTCGCTTCAGAAGATGTGAAGGAAGAGTATTATAAAATCTTTCAAGAGATGCAGGTCCCTGTAGTACTTGTTTCAACTGCATCAACCAATTATGATTTGCCTTTTGTTCGGGTTAACGATTATGAAGGAGCTTATGAAGCAACTGAGTATTTAATCCAAAAAGGGCATACGCAGATTGGAATGATCGGTGGAAGTCATCACGACCCGATAGCAGGAGTTCCGAGAATGCAAGGATTTCAAGAAGCGCTACAAAAACATGGTCTGCCTTTTTCAGAGGATCATGTAACAACGAATGAAGGCTACCGTTTTCAAAACGGAAAAGAATCATTGCCGCTGCTTCTTAAAAACTTCCAAAAATGACCGCCTTGTTTGCAGCGAGTGATGAGATGGCAATCGGAGCTATGTCGGCAGCACATCAGTTGGGTATTAAAGTGCCGGAAGAATTATCGATTATCGGATATGATAATCTGAAGATTGCTGAGATGTGTTATCCAGCATTAACGACTGTATCCCAGCCGTTAAAAGACATGGGGCAGACAGCAGGAGAAATACTAGTCAATTTGATTAAAGGTGAACAAAAAGAAGCAGAAAGCCGTTATATGCCTTTTTCCATAATCGAAAGGCAATCCGTCAGTGATTTACGTGACAAATAAAAAACGGATCACACAAAAGCTTCATTTTTATTTGAGAAATACGTAAACGTTTACGTAAAACGCTTACACATATATGGGAGGAAATCATAAATGGTTAGAGTAACAGTTTGGAATGAGAATCGTCATGAGCAAAAAAATCCGGTAGTAAAAGAAATTTATCCAAAAGGAATTCACGGTGCGATACAAGAGTTCTTAGAAAACGCAGGACATGATGTAAATACAGCTACTCTTGATGAGGCAGATCACGGCTTGACAGAAGAAGTATTAAACAACACAGATGTTCTTGTTTGGTGGGGACACTTAGCGCACGACGAAGTGGAAGATGAAATCGTAAATAAAGTGTATCAGCGTGTATTAGACGGAATGGGCTTGCTCGTATTGCATTCTGGCCACTTCTCTAAAATCTTTAAAAAGCTGATGGGTACATCATGTGATCTTAAATGGCGTGAAGCTGATGAAAAAGAACGCATCTGGATCGTGAACCCGAGCCACCCGGTAGCAAACGGACTTGGTGAATACATCGAACTTGAAAAAGAAGAAATGTATGGCGAGCACTTTGATATTCCAGCTCCAGATGATCTTGTGTTCGTCAGCTGGTTTGAAGGTGGGGAAGTGTTCCGATCTGGAGCAGCTTACAACCGTGGAAAAGGGAAGGTGTTCTATTTCCGTCCAGGACACGAAACGTATCCAACGTATTACAACGAAGACGTACAAAAAGTGATTACGAATGCCGTTTCTTTCTTGGCTCCGTCTGGCAGTCAAGCTCCAAAGTACGGGAACGCAAAACCGCTTGAAGCGATTGGAGCTAAATAAAAAATTTTGGTATAGAGACAGGGATGCCTTGAGAGTGGTTAATTTCCGCTCCAGGTGCTCGCTTTCCGCGGGGCAGGCGGTGAGCCACATTCGTACGTTTCACGTATAAGTGTCTCACCTGCCAGCCTGTCCTAGCCTAGAGTCTCGCACCTTGCACTACAATTAACAAGCAATGGAGCAGTCTTAGAAATTCTTTAGTAGTAATCAAATAGCAACCTCTTAGTAAAGAGCAAAATAAAAAACGATTCATTTCAAGGAGGAACTAAACATGACAGTTAAAGTTGGAATTATCGGATGCGGTAGTATTGCACAGCACCGCCACTTGCCAGAATATGCAGCAAACCAAGATGTAGAGATCGTTGCGGTTTGTGACATCGTTAAAGAACGTGCTGAATCAACACAAGCGGTATATGGAGGAAAGATTTTTACGGATTACAACGAACTGCTTGCTCTTGAAGAAGTAGAGGCTGTGAGTGTTTGTACGCCAAACTATCTGCACGCACCGATTTCAATCGCGGCTCTAAATGCAGGGAAACACGTTTTATGTGAAAAACCGATGGCAACATCTCTACAAGAAGCAGAAGAGATGATAGCAGCAGCTGAGAAAAGCGGCAAAACGCTAATGATTGGGCATAACCAGCGTTTCGTTCCAGCTCATCAAAAAGCACGTGAAATCATCGCGTCAGGTGAGCTAGGCAAAGTTTATAGCTTCCGTACAGCTTTTGGACACCCAGGACCTGAAGGCTGGAGTGTTGACGGTGCGAGCAGCTGGTTCTTCAAAAAGGATGAAGCGTTTATCGGCGCGATGGGTGACCTTGGCGTTCATAAGACTGACTTGATCCGTTACATTTTAGGTGAAGAGATTGCAGAAGTGGGTGCTTTTGTAGAAACGAGCGCAAAAGAGTTTGCATCTGTTGATGATACAGCGGTTTGTGTGCTGAAAACAGAGAGCGGCATCATCGGAACATTAGCAGCAAGCTGGTCTTATACAGCTAAAGAAGACAACTCTACAATTATTTATGGTGAAAAAGGAATTCTTCGTTTAGAAGATGATCCACAATATTCACTTGTTGCTCAATATACGAACGGATCGATCGTACGCTATGAACTTGGTGCGATCCAAACGAACGAAAACCAGTCGAATTCACATGTGGTTGACCACTTTATTGAAGCGGTTGAAACTGGAAACTCACCGCTTATTACGGGAGAAGAAGGCAAGCGTTCACTAGCTGTCATTCTGGCTGCATTAGAATCGAACGAAAAGAAAACGATTGAAAAAGTTAAAACAGGAGTTCACGCATGAAACTAAGAGTTGGGATCATCGGGGCTGGGGGCATTGCACAGGGCCGCCATATCCCCGCTTTTCAAAAATTAAGTGATACAGCGGAAGTAACAGCCATTAGTGATGTAAACGTAGATGTAGCAAAAATGGCCGCGGAAAAATTTCACGTACCGAATTATTTTACAAGCTATACAGAAATGTGGCCGCATGTAGATGCAGTTGTTATTTGTACGCCAAACAAGTTTCATAAAGAGATTACAGTTGCTGCACTAGATGCAGGAAAACATGTTCTTTGTGAAAAACCAATGGCGATGACTGTTGAAGAATGCGCTGAGATGGTAGAAGCGGAAATGCGCTCTGGTAAAGTGCTTTCAATTGCTTACCACTACCGCTATATGAAGGAATCTCAAGCGGCAAAGCGTGTGATGGAAGCGGGCGAAGTGGGTAATCCGCTTGTCGTACGTGTACAAGCACTGAGAAGACGCAAAGTGCCTGGCTGGGGAGTGTTCACGAACAAAGAGCTGCAAGGTGGCGGAAGTTTAATAGATTATGGATGTCATTTGCTAGATTTGACACTTTGGCTGTTGGATAACCCGACAGTAAATGAAGTTACAGGCCAAACGTATAACACGGTTAGCCGAGAAGCAGAACAAGTAAATCAATGGGGTTCATTTGATGCAGACACGTTTGAAGTAGACGATCACGTGACGGCTTACATTCGTTTAGCAAACGGTGGAACGATTCTTTTTGAAACATCATGGGCTGCAAACATTCCGGATGATGCGGAATTGCTTCGTATTTCAGGAGACAAAGGCGGACTTGATGTATTCCCATTTGCGGTGAATAAAGCAGGTAATGGAATGATGACAACAACAAAAGCAGACTGGATCCTAGGCGAAGATGACCCAGGTTTGCCTCAAGCTCAAAACTTTGTGGATAGCTGTTTAGGCAAAGCAGAGCCTCTTGTGAAGGCTGAAGAAGCGATGAACACATCTCGTGTGATCGAGGCGATCTATGCAAGCAGCTTGATGGGTAAGGGTGTTCAGCTGCAGAATGAAAAAGGAGTGAAGTAGCATGAAACTAGGTGTATTTACAGTTCTCTTTGCACAAAAATCATTTACAGAAATGCTCGACTATGTAAAGGAAGCTGGCGTTCAAGCGGTCGAGATCGGCACAGGAAACTATCCTGGAAACGCACACTGTCCGCTTGATGAACTGCTTGAAAGTGAAGAGAAGCGTGCAGAATATCTTCATGAAGTAGAGAAGCGCGGATTGACGATTTCAGCGTTCAGCTGTCATGGGAATCCTTTATCTCCCGATGAAGCTTTTGCTAAAGAATCACACGATACGTTTGTAAAAACAGTAGAACTTGCTGGGTTGATGAATGTACCAGTTGTGAACTGTTTTTCCGGTGTTCCAGGGGATTCAGAAAACGCTAAGTATCCGAACTGGCCGGTATCGCCTTGGCCGAACGAGTACAGTGATGTGTTGAAGTGGCAATGGGAAGAAAAGCTAATTCCTTATTGGCGTACTTGGGGTCAATTTGCTAAAGAGCATAGCGTGAAGATCGGTTTAGAACTTCACGGCGGTTTCTTAGTACACACTCCTTATACTTTGTTGAAACTTCGTGAAGAGACATGTGATGCAATTGGTGCAAACCTGGATCCATCACACCTTTGGTGGCAAGGAATCGATCCAGTAGCTGCAATCAAGATTCTTGGAAAAGCTGGAGCAATCCATCACTTCCACGCAAAAGACACGTATTTAGATCAAGATAACATCAACATGTACGGCTTAACAGACATGCAGCCATACGGCGCAGTTCAAAACCGTGCATGGAGCTTCCGGTCAGTTGGATGCGGCCACTCCGTTCAAGACTGGTCGGACATGATGAGTGCGCTTCGTACGTATGGATACGACTATGTTGTTAGCATCGAGCATGAAGATCCGATCATGTCGATTGAAGAAGGATTCACGCGTGCGGTGAAGAACCTGCAGTCAATCCTCATCGCAGAACAGCCAGCCGAAATGTGGTGGGTGTAGTAAAAAGTAGGGGTTCTGACTCCCAAACAAATACAAATCACATTGATTTGTATTTGTGGGTGCACACCCCTTTGATTTAAGAAAAGCCAGAAATCTGAACATCAGATTTCTGGCTTTTTTCTTACAAACTGTTAAATAAAACAAACAAAAAACATACTTGAAAAACCATTACTATCGAAATCTAAATCTTTCTTACCCGCATTGTATCTCGAATCACCGGCCAGTTTTGTGGAAATGGTATGCCGAGTACCCAGAAACTCACACCGCGCAGATTATAATCAATAGCTGTTTGATACTTGGCCTGCATGCTTCTTGCGTCTTCAAACCATACCTCATGCTCTTTCCCCTGATTGTCGCGGTATTTAAACCAAGGGAAGCATCACCTTCATCGAACTGAATGGAGACATTCATCTTTGCTGCTAGATTAACAGCCGCAACAGGACTTAACGTTTTGGCTTGCGTTCCTTGAACAAAAGGAAGTGTCCAGTCACGTCCGTACGTTGGGACGCCCATCATGATTTTTTCGCGAGGAATTACGCTAACTGTATAATCCAATACTTTTTTACTTCATCAAGTGGTGCGATCGCCATCGCGCGGCCGCCTGACCAGCCCCACTCATACGTCATGACAACTACAAAATCTACAATCTCACCATGTGCTTTATAATCATGAGCTTCATACAATAACCCAGGCTGATCTTCTTTGTATTTGGGTGCCAAGGCAGAAGACACCGAATAACCTAATGGTTTATATTTTGCGACGGCGCGGCGTAAAAAGGTATTATAGTCTTCTTTATTCTCTGGATAAACATATTCAAAATCAAAGTTAACACCGCGAAACCCCTTTGCACGCATCGTGTTCAATATGTTGTTAAGTACGGTTTCCTGAAGTGAATCGCTGTCTAAAATGGTTTTAATCAAATCGGAGTTAAACATATCTCCTTCTATATTGGAAACTCCCATAAGAGGAGCAACTCGGTTGACTATTGCTGCAGCGATTATTCCTTCATCCTGCAGAGACGTTAATTCCCCTGTACGGGTTACAGAATAGCTGAATGGCGTGATGTAGGTTAAGTATGAACCTACATTTCTAACTTCTGTCTGATTGGCCTCTCCCATGTTCGTAACATAGGAGTTTACTTCTTTACCGGCCTCTTGTATGGTATGGAAAGTCTTGTACCTACGTAAACAAGGTTAGGGTTTCCGATTCGATTTTCTTTTTGCAGATCAGCAACCGATGTTCCATATCGATTGGCAATCATAAAAAGAGACTCCCCTTGTTTGATAACATGGATCGGAATATCTATCACTTGACCTTCATAAATAACGGAAGCAAGAGGGATGTTGTTCCAACCTATTAAACTTTCAACAGTTGTTCCGTAGCGGCTAGCTATTTCAAAGAGAGTATCACCTGCCTGAATTCTATAAGTAGGAAAGTCGTTGGGGATAACGAGTGCCTGGCCAACGACCAGCACATTTTGATTTTCTATAGCATTTGTTCTTACTATTGATGTTATTGAAACACCATAGCGCTGAGAAATTTTCCAAAGAGAATCACCTCGTTGAACCACATGAATATCCATAAAATCCGCCTCCTTATGCTCTGTAACTAATGTATTTAATCTAGAAGCGAAATATGAGAAACAGGAAGGGGGACAGACCCGGGTCTGTCCCCCTTCTACATCAACGTTATACAGTGGAAAAGCGAAAGTGGGATGCATATGAATAATTTAAAATTATATTTGACAGTTCATGCCAATATCACATATAATTTCAAAAAAACATATCAACAGTGAAACATGGAAGAGGATTAGTACATTGATCTTGTCTTTTATAGAGAGGGAACTTCATGGTGAAAGGTTCCTACTGACAACCAATCGAACCTGCCTCTGAGTTCTGTATCTGAAACGAGTAGAAGATATCAGCGGTTCAATACCGTTATCATGAAAGAGTGTAAAGCTATGCTTTGAATTAAGGTGGTACCGCCAATTTTTGGTCCCTAATGATGAGCATGGCTTTTTTTATTTTCTAATAGTGAGGAGTACAAACAATGGCAAAGGATTTTGTAAAAGACGTAACAAGCATGGAAGATGATTTTGCGCAGTGGTATACAGATGTTGTAACAAAAGCTGAACTTATCGATTATTCAAGTGTTCGCGGGTCCATGATTCTAAGACCTTACGGCTATGCGATTTGGGAAAACATTCAAAAGGAGCTCGACAACCAAATCAAGCAAACAGGTCATGAAAATGTATACATGCCTCTCTTCATTCCAGAAAGCCTTCTGCAAAAAGAGAAAGACCACATTGAAGGTTTTGCACCTGAAGTCGCGTGGGTTACGCATGGCGGTGAAGAAAAGCTGACAGAACGTCTATGTGTCCGTCCAACATCAGAAGTGCTTTTTGCTGAGCATTTTAAAAACATTATCCATTCATATCGCGATATG
Source organism: Fictibacillus sp. EA-CB0309 (assembly GCF_055814265.1). NCBI lineage: Bacteria > Bacillati > Bacillota > Bacilli > Caryophanales > Fictibacillaceae > Fictibacillus > Fictibacillus sp. EA-CB0309. Next base: position 2,753,190 of record NZ_CP169271.1, on the reverse strand, counting down.
CCAAAGCTATACAACCAGTGGTCAAACGTTGTGAGATGGGAAAAGACAACAAGACCTTTCCTTCGAACACTCGAATTTCTCTGGCAGGAAGGTCATACGTGCCATGAAACAGATGAAGAGGCGCATGAAGAAACGGTTCGCATGCTTAACGTATACGCCGAACTATGCGAAGAATATCTCGCCATTCCGGTCATCAAAGGACAGAAGACAGAGAAGGAAAAGTTTGCTGGCGCGAAATACACGTATACCATTGAAAGTCTTATGCATGACGGAAAAGCGTTGCAGTCTGGAACTTCACATCACTTGGGAGACGGTTTTGCAAAAGCGTTCGGCATTGAATTTACGAACAGAGAAGGCAAACTCCAAACCGTTCAGCAAACCTCATGGGGCTTTACGACTCGAATTATCGGGGCGATGATCATGGTACATGGAGACGACAGAGGACTGGTCGTGCCTCCAAAGATTGCACCAACTCAGCTTATGATTGTTCCAATCGCTCAGCATAAAGAAGGTGTCCTTGATTTTGCATACGACCTAAAAGAAAAGCTTTCTAAAACAATCCGAACAGGAATTGATGCTAGTGATAAGAAACCAGGCTGGAAATTTAACGAGTATGAGATGAAAGGGATTCCTCTCCGTTTAGAAGTCGGACCACGTGATATTGTACAGCAGCAGGTTATCTTAGTTCGCCGTGATACAGGAGAAAAACAAACAGTATCTCTGCAAGATCTAGAAACTCAAGTTCAGCAGATTCTTACGGATATCCAAAACAACTTGTTTGAAAAAGCAAAAACACATAGAGAAAACCAAACAACAACGGTGACATCATTTGATGACTTTAAAAATAGCCTTGCGAACAAAGGTGGCTTTATAAAAGCGATGTGGTGCGGAGATGAAGCATGTGAAAACTTCATTAAAGACGAAACAGGTGCAACGTCGAGATGTATGCCATTTGAACAAGAAAAGGTCTCGGAAAAGTGTGTGTGCTGCGAGCAAGAAGGCAAGCACCTCGTCTATTGGGCTAAAGCGTATTAAGTAAAAGCAAGGGGACAGACCCGGGTCTGTCCCCTTCCCTTACTTTTTTTCGTTAAACTCTATGAAAAATATTTTTTCAGTATAAAATAGATAAAGTGGCTATGAATCTATTTAAGGAGAGAATGTTTTATGAAAAATACGTGGAAAGCATACCGCTCGCCTATTATTTTACTTTTGGCTATTATTGCCGGAAGTGTCGTTGGCTCAACAATGGGCAAGGATGCAGCGGTGCTTAAGCCGTTTGGGGACTTATTTCTAAACGTGATGTTCATGATTGTTGTTCCACTCGTTTTCTTTTCCATTTCATCGAGTGTTGCAAACATGGCTGGAGCAAAACGATTTGGTAAAATTATTAGCTCTATGCTGATTGTCTTTTTGTTTACAGGTACGGTTGCGGCAATCATCAGTATGGCAGGCATTAAGGTTTTTCCGCCATCAGAAGGAGTTAAAATCGACCTTGTAAAACCTGATGCAGCAAGCGAACAAGTGTCAATCGGTGATCAACTTGTCAGCACGGTAACGGTTCCGGATTTTGTTGATCTTTTAAGCCGTGCAAATATGTTAGCACTTATTCTTTTTTCTGTTTTACTAGGTCTTGCGACGTCAAAAGTCGGAGAAAAAGCAAAACCACTCGCAAACTTCTTATCAGCGGGAAGCGAAGTTACTCTGCAAATGGTGAAGTACGTGATGTACTATGCACCCATTGGGTTAGGTGCTTATTTCGCAGCACTAGTTGGAGAGTTCGGTCCAACGCTACTTGGCTCTTATTTTAAAGCGGTATTGTTTTACTATCCGTTCTCCATTCTGTATTTCTTTGGTTTCTTTACGCTTTATGCGTTTATGGCACATGGGAAGCTTGGTATTCGTACGTTCTGGAAAAACATGCTTTCGCCATCTGTTACAAGTCTTGCAACATGTAGTTCAGCGGCAAGCATTCCTGTTAACTTAGAAGCAACGAAGAAGATGGGAGTGCCTGATGACATCAGCGAAACAACGATTCCGCTTGGTGCAACACTTCACAAAGATGGTTCGGTTATCGGAGGAGTTCTAAAGATTACATTCCTTTTTGGGATTTTCGGCATGGATTTCTCAGGCATCAACACGTATCTGCTTGTTGGCGGTGTTGCCCTTTTAGTTGGAATGGTTATGGGAGCCATTCCTCAAGGCGGTTTAATCGCAGAAATGCTGATTTTGTCTTTATTCGGTTTTCCTCCTGAAGCTCTTCCGATCATTGCAGCGATTTCCGCTATTATTGACCCGCCAGCCACATTGCTGAACGCAACAGGGGATAATGTAGCAAGTATGATGACTGCACGTCTAGTTGAAGGAAAGAACTGGCTTCTGAAAAAGACAGCTCCATTAACTCAGCAAAAAGGTGCATAAGTTCAAAAACTCTCTTACTCAAAACCGAGTTAGAGAGTTTTTTTGATGATCAATACTAGTTACAAATATAAAACGATAGTTAATACTGAAACATCTTCTGATGCTTTACGTATAACATAAAAAAAGCCTGGGATAAGCCCAGGCTTTGCTAATTAAAAGAATAAATTTAAAACAAAATAAGATAAAGCAGCTAATGCAGCAGAGATCGGTAATGTAATACACCACGTGATTAACATTGTCTTTGCCGTACCCCATTTAACGCCTTTTAAGCGGTGGGATGCACCAACACCTAGAATAGATGATGTAATTACGTGTGTTGTACTAACAGGAATCCCTAATACGGACGCACCAAGAATTACTGAAGCACCGGTTAAATCGGCAGAAACACCGTTAACAGGACGAATCTTCATAATCTTTCCGCCTACTGTTTTAATGATTTTCCAACCACCTACGGATGTTCCAAGACCCATTGCAAGCGCACAGGAAACTTGTACCCATAATTGAATGTCTGTACTGTCTGTGTAGCCGTTGGCGATCAACGCCATTGTAATGATTCCCATCGCTTTTTGCGCATCGTTCGTTCCATGTGAATAGGCTTGGAAAGCGGCTGTAACAACTTGAACTTTACGGAAACCGTTGTTTGTTTTGGTTAAGTTACTATTTTTGAACAACACCTTAATAATGTTATAAAAAATAAATCCAACTGCAAATGCTAAAATCGGTGAAAGCAGTAAACCGTAGATGATTTTAAGAAATCCGGAATAGTGCAAAGCTCCAAATCCTGCAGATGCAATCGCAGCACCAGCGATTGATCCGATAATTGCATGTGATGATGAACTTGGAATACCGTAGTACCACGTAATCAAGTTCCAAGCAATTGCTGCAATAAGAGCGGCTAGTATAACCACTGACCCATTTTGAAGTGTAAAAGGATCCACGATATCTTTTGTAATTGTTTTGGCAACACCAGTAAACGTCATGGCTCCGACAAAGTTCATGACAGCAGCCAAAATGATGGCTCTTCTAGGTGTTAATGCTTTTGTTGAAACGGATGTAGCAATCGCATTCGCTGTATCATGAAATCCATTAATAAAATCAAATGCAAGCGCACCAATAACAACAAGAATGGTAATGAGTAATACTGTATCCATACCAGCCACCCTTTACGCGTTTTTCATAATGATAGATTCGATAGTATTGGCAACGTTCTGGCAGCTGTCGGCAATGCCTTCAAGCACTTCATACATTTCTTTATACTTAATAACTTTGATCGGATCTGTTTGAGTTGCAAACAATTCACGCTGTGCTTCACGGTATAAATCGTCACACTTTGATTCGTAATCTTTAATTTTAATAGCATGTTCACGCATATCAAGAAGTTTTTCTCAGATAAAAGGTTAACGGTTAGCAGTATTTCATCAGCGCTTAACTTGATGTACTCAACAAACTTAACCATGTATTGATCAGGGTTTGTGATCGCATAAATGTCAAACAAAGCAGATGATTGCTCAATGCCATCTAAAATATCATCCATGCTCATTGCAAGTGACAAGATATCTTCTCTCTCAATTGGTGTAATAAAAACTTTGTTCAGTTCCATGATAACGGTATGAACGTAAGAGTCACCTTTTGATTCGAGTTGTTTCAGATGATCTGCAAACTCGCGCAAGTCATCTTGGTTCTTGATTTTGAAATCGTGGAAGTAACCAGCAGAGTCTTTTAAGTTGCTGGCAATATCCGTTAGCATGACCATGAACTTATCTTTTTTCTTTGTAAACATAGTACCCTCCAAAAAAATGTCTTTAATCCTTTTTCTTTGTATCTTTTTTTATAATGGACAGCTTTTCTCTGTTAAGCTTTTTACCCATCCAAAACATTATATATAAAGTCGAAAAAAATTGATAGTTTTTGTCGAATTTGTAGGTTTTGTAATTAAAAATTTACAAACTTTTTACAAAAGGGGTATTGCTAATTTTGTTCGAATATTCCTATTGAAAAGGCGGCTTTAAACTGCTTAATCGATGTGTTCTTTTGACTGAAGCTTCCTCATTCATTTAACAAAACAATAGCAAGCCAGTAAAAAAAGAACGGAAAATAATGATCCGTTCTTAAGTCTTCAATATGCAGATGATGTGGTTAAACGGTCTTTAACCATTTGTGCTCGTTTGATGCTTTCCCTTACAATCGGTCCGGTAGATGGGTGAGTAAGAATTTCTTCAGTTGTCAGCCAAAGTACGTTCTCGACCTCATCTTTGCTTTTGGGGTGAGCTTCACCTGATTCGTATTTTGCCAGCATGACGATATCTACAACTTTCTTACCTGAATCCGAGATAAAGGAAGTACTATGGACGTAGTGAAGAGGATTATATATTGTGATACCTACTTCTTCGTATACTTCTCGAATGGCTGTTCGCTCTAGGATATCTGAGGAGTTTCCTTCATCCTCAACTTGACCGCCTACTAGAGAAAGTGCACCAGCGGCATGTTCTTCTTTTAGACTGCGTTGAATAATTAACCATTTATTCTCTTTGTAAACTGCCGCTTCTACATTAACAATAAACATGATTCATCTCCTTAACAACGTGTTTGTGGTTGTGTTTCTTTAGTTATTTTCCGTTGGCATAGACAATCCATAGAAAAACATTTGAAAAATATCTGTAGCCAGCTTTTTACCGTTTTCACCCGTGATCATTGAGATCAGCATGTCGTTATTGAAAAGCTGGATATAAAGCATAATGGATTGCTCAGACAGGTTAGGATTAATCTCTCCATTATTCTGCGCTTCTTTTATTAAGCCGACAATTAATGGAATAGCATATTTGGCCTGAAATTCAGCTAAATATGTTCTTAATTGTTCGTCGTTTAACATCATCTCTTGGATGACTTCAGGATGAATGTTAAGTACCTCTTTTGTCTTATGAAGAATGCTCTTCTTCATTTTTTCTTGAAACGAAAGGTCTTTATTAAATAGTTCTTTATGGAACTCGTATTGTTGTTCAGTAAAGTCTTTAACCACTTCCCGGAACAAAGCTTCTTTGCTGCCAAAGTGATTATAGATGGTCACCTGTGATACACCAGCTTGCTTTGCGATGTCTTCAATTTTAATATCTTTAAATCCTTGTTGTTGGAAAAGGGAAAAAGCAGCTTGCTTAATATCTGCTTTCTTTGTTTCTTACGCCGTTCATATCCGTTCAATTTCCTTCACCTCTTCATTAGAATAAAACATATTTTGAAAAATAACAAATAAGATATTTCAAAAAGTATTGCCATAAAAAGAGAAAAGATATATGATAATTTTGAAATATACGCATATAAATATTTCAAAAAGAGGGTGGGACAATGATTAGAGTAGATGGACTTACAAAAGTATTCACACCAGAAAAAGGATTGTTTGATCTGCATTTTGAAGTGAAAAAAGGTGAAATTTTTGGATATATCGGTCCGAACGGTGCAGGAAAATCAACAACGATTCGCCACTTGATGGGTTTTATGAAACCAGATAGCGGTCATTCATCAATAAATGGATTGGACTGCTGGAAAGATTCCGCTCTGATTCATGAACAAACAGGCTACCTGCCTGGAGAGATTGTGTTTTTAGAGGGAATGACAGGCATGGGCTTTCTGACTCTTATTCAACAAATGAGAAAGCTGAAAGAAACAAAAAGAAGAGACGAACTGATTGAACGGTTTCAGTTGGATGTGAAAACGCCAATTCGTAAGATGTCTAAGGGGATGAAACAAAAGGTAGGTATTATCGCTGCATTCATGCATGAACCTGAAGTGCTTATACTTGATGAACCCACATCGGGGCTTGACCCGCTTATGCAGCGAGTATTTATAGACTTGATTTTAGAAGAAAAACAGAAAAACAAAACCATTCTCATGTCCTCTCACAGTTTTCAGGAAATTGAGCGTACATGTGATTCGGCAGGTATTATTAAGGATGGCAAATTAGTAGCGCTAGAAGATATGCATTCACTCAGAACCGTTCAACGGCGAGTGTTCGAAGTGAAAGTTAGAACGGACGAGGATATGGAGAAAATGATTCAATCCTCACTCTTAACAGAAGTCAGAGGGGACAGAACCGTTCATATTACGGTTCAGGGAAATGACCAGGAATTTATCCAATTGTTAAGTCAATGTGAAGTGCAGCATCTCGATACACGGCCACAGGATTTGGAAGATATTTTTATGCATTATTACGATAGAAGGGAAGTGGCAAGATGAGCTGGCCTCTATACCTTTCAATGATGAAGAGTCACGGGAAGATGCTTGGTGGTTTTATATATGGTGCTGTAGCGTATATCGTACTTATTATTTGGATCTACCCTTCCATTGCCGATATGAAGGGATTTAACGAGATGATCAATGCTTTGCCAGAAGGAATGGGAAAGCTGATCGGAATGGAGAATGGCATTAACTCGTTGTCTGATTATATAGCGGGTGAATTTTACGGCATGCTGTTTTTAATCATTTTGATGGTATATGTGATTTTAACTTCAACTCGTATAATGGCACGCCTTGTTGATCAAGGCTCTATGGCATATTTACTCGCAACACCAAATTCAAGGGCTAAGATTGCTGCAACACAAGCGGCTGTTATGATTACTGGCCTTGGTTTAATCGTTATTTTTACTACTTTAAGCGGTATAGCAGCAAGCGAGTGGCTGATTAGTGGTTATGACTTGGACGTTGCGTCATTTATTAAACTAAATGTTTTGACCTTTCTCATCTTTTCCTGCATTGCGGGTTATTGCTTCTTTATTTCGTCAGTATGCAACGATGAGAAGAGGGCACTTGGAATATCAGCAGGTATCACACTTGTATTCTACATGTTCAACATGGCAGGCAAATTAAGTGAGAAAACAGAATCGCTGTTAAATTTTTCAATCTTTAAATTGTATGATCCCATTAAGATGATCAACAATGAAACAGATGCTTTACTGACGGGTTCTATCCTTACCGTAACAACGATTCTATTGTTTGGAGTAAGCATCATTGTATTCAAGCGAAGAAATTTGCCTTTATAAAGAATTCTAAAACAATAAGTTTCCATGTATAATAAAGTAAATAAATCGTGTCACATTCTTAAAAGTTAAACATACACTGTTAGAGCTAGGAACCGAATATTGGATAGTTTTCAGGCTGCTGTCGTAAAAGACGGCAGCATTTCTGCTTTTTAAGGGTACTTGAGGATGATAGTTATTATCAATACACGGGAGGGATGTTCAGGTGGAACTCTCTGCACGGACTCAACTTATTATGGCAACGACAGCCGGTGTATTCATTCTATCGGCCTGGATGATGGAAAAGTATTCAGAATCCCCTTTTTATGTTCTTTTTTATCTGTTAGCTTTTGTAGTTGGTGGCTACGCGAAAGCGGTGGAGGGGATACAGGAAAGTCTCAAGGAAAAGCAGTTGAATGTAGAGCTCTTGATGATGTTTGCTGCGATCGGATCGGCTGCGATTGGTTATTGGGGTGAAGGAGCTGTCCTTATTCTTATTTTTGCTTATTCTGGTGCATTAGAGATGTACACTCTGCAAAAAAGTGATAGAGAGATTAAAGCGCTCATTTCCTTACAACCTGAAGAAGCCTGGCTCCTATCAGGCGATAAAGAATTTAGGGTGAATGCTTCATCCTTAGAACCAGGCAATATTATAAAAGTTAAACCTGGTGAACGCATAGCTGCGGATGGCATTGTTTTAAAAGGCAGCTCATTTGTAAATGAATCCGCTCTGACAGGAGAACCAATCGCAAAAGAGGTTGGAATATCATCAGCAGTTCTTGCGGGAACTCTTAATCAATCGGGCCTTCTGGAGGTCACGGTTACGAAACACATGAAGAATTCTATTTTTCAAAGAATGATAGACCTTGTGAATAAGGCGCAAAGTGAAGCACCTCCTGTTCAGCGGAAAATAGAAGAATTTGAAACGAAATATGTTCTTTTTGTGCTGTTAGCTGCCGCGCTAACCATATTAGTACCTGGATCAACGGGAATTTGGAGTTATTCTGAATCGTTATACCGCGCGTGCATTCTTTTAGTTGTTGCGTCTCCATGCGCATTAGTCGCTTCCACCATGCCTGCTCTTTTAGCGTCTTTGTCGAACGCAGCTAAGCACGGAATTCTTTTTAAAAGCGGTGTTTTTCTAGAGAAATTAAGTCTGGTTAACGTGATCGCCTTTGATAAAACCGGGACATTAACAAAAGGCAGTCCTTCTGTAAAACTTGCTAAATATGTGCACGGTGCGCTTAAAAGAGAAAACTTGGTTTCTATCATACATGCGATCGAGAAAAATAGTACGCATCCCCTTGCAAAGGCAATTATGGAAAATCTTCAATCAGAGCCAAAGAAATCACCTCAGGATTTGGGTCTTTTTGAAGATGTTCCTGGGAATGGAGTAAGAGCTGTAATAGAGGGAGTCACTTGGAGAATTGGCAGCCGGTGTTGGACGGGAATCTCTGAAAAACAAGAATGCAGGCTATTGTCTGAAGTTGAAGAGGGAGAAGGGGAAGCCGGTCATACCGTTGTATATGTTACTGTCGATGATGAGCTTGCAGCCTATTTTTTAATTGGAGACACCATAAGGGAAGAAACAGTTGAAGCCATTCAAGCTCTTCAGGAGAAACAGATTTTAACGCTTATGCTAACAGGAGATTCAAAACGTGGGGCAGAAGCAATAGGCAGACTGGCAAAGGTAGATAGAGTCGGTTATTCCTGTATGCCTGAAGATAAGGTAAATACAATAAAAAATTGGAAAGAGCGGCAAAATGTTGTAGCGATGATCGGGGATGGGGTGAACGATGCTCCGGCACTTGCTGTTGCTGATGTTGGTGTAGCAATGGGTATGGGAAGTGATGCAGCAATTGAAACAGCAGATGTGGTATTGATGAAAAATGATCTTAGCAAATTGCTTTATGCGATGAAGCTGTCCGAACGACTCTCTAAGATTATTAAGCAAAATATAGCATTTTCAATCGGTGTCATTTTTGCACTGCTTTGTGCCAACTATCTTGAATTTCTTTCTTTGCCGTTTGGAGTGATCGGGCACGAAGGAAGTACGATTTTAGTCATTTTAAATGGGCTCAGACTATTAAAGGGATAAGGAAAAAGCCGGACATCATGTCACGGCTTTTTATTTTATGGCTCTGTTATGTCCTGGTTTCTAAGGAAATCAACAGTACATAGATAATAGAGCTTATTTTTAATAAGAATTTTTGTTAATGTCAGTTTGTTTCTTTTCGTAAGTCGAATCCGTTCCCGTCTTTTGCTGTGTATCGGTTGAATTCATCGTGCGCGGAGTTACAACTGCTTTTGTTTGAGTTTGTGAATTGGTTTGGTAGCTATCTTTTTCAGCTTCTCTCTTTGCTTCATCAATTGCAGATTTTGTTTCACTTTTCGCTTCACTTACCGTGCTCTTTGCTTCTTGCAATTTTTGACGTGCAGAAAAAGAGAGGTTTCCGGATTTTTCTTTAATGGATGCAACCGTGTCTTTTGCGTCCATCTTTCCGAGTTGCGCTTTTAACCTCGTTTCGTCCTTCATTTGCTGTGTGCGCTCTTTTAGCTTAATAGATGAATCACGAAGATCGTTTCTTAACTCATTTCCTTTTTAGGAGCATATAACAAAGCTGCTGCCGCTCCTACAAGACCTCCTACTACGAGTCCCGTAGTAAAACCAGAAGCATTCCCTTTCTTGCTAACGTCCGTATTATAATTGTCACGTGTTTGGAAATCCGAATGTGTGAAAACGGGTTCCGCTGTAGTTGTTGTTGTCGTTGTATCGTTACGCATAGTATCAAATCCTCCTTTTAGTCTGTATACAAAACGTACCCGGATGAAAGAAGAACTAAACCCTTTATCGTTAGCAGGTATAGCATTTCCAACTATAGACATAGAAAAAGCCGGGTGAATTTACACCCGGCTGATTTCTATTTATTTCATTAGCTTTTGAGTTCAGGAAGCATTCGAATTTCCTCATTCATTGCTGATTGACAAATGGGGCATTGCGGTTCTTTTTGCAAAGAATAATCAGCGCGCATCCAGCATGAGCAACCGTCACTCGTACATGCCCATACCTTTGTTTCTACGTCTGGAATCGGCTCTGCGGGTTGTTTTGAAAAAAAGCCATAGATATCCCCCTTTTCTGTTCTACTTATAGTATACGCCTAAAAGAGGAAAAATATGTATCATTTTGATTACATATTTAAAATAGCTTCATTTTGAGCATAAATTTCTTTCGCCCACTGTGCATGAAGTTCCTTAATTTCCTTTGGAGAATGGATGATGATGTTTGTTTTTAATGGCCACAAATATTCAGCAACCTTTTCTATATATGTGACTAAAATATTCCCCGTAAGTCCCTCTGAGCCTTCATTGATTTTATTTATGAATTGATGTAGGAAGGGGTGAGACTTGCAATATGGCAATCCACCTGGCGCAATTTCAGCATCTAGCTTTAAATAACTTCTTGGTGAAATTTCTGCTGCCCAGTTGTGAATCGTAACACTAGAGAAGTCTTTTACTTCCATAGGCTCATAATTAATGACCGCGTTTTGGATGTCTGTAAGTTTGAAAATATGAAAATCCATAAGTGAGTAGCAATAAGCTGGACAGTACCATTCTCCATTTTCGCTATAAATCCCAATCAGCTGAATGTTGCAATACATCTTTTGGTCGTTCATTTGATAGAGAATCGTAACGATTTTCTGTTTGACCGCTGCTTCTAGTAAAATCGGTGCCATGTTGTTCTTAGGGGAAGCGGAAGCCGAACTGAAAGACGTTTTTGAATCTGATCCCTGTTTTCTTTAGCATCTTCTGGCAAATAATGAAGAAGTTTGTTCTCAATGGATTTACTTTGCAACTGAAAAGGGAAAGGATCCTCATTATACGGTTGTAAACTGTAGAGGATGGCAGATGCCTCCAATTCAGTAAATCCAATCGGTGGAAGGATCCGATCGTTCTCAATGCGATAACCGCCATGCGGACCGAATTCTGAAACGATGGGCAATCCCATTTCAGTAAGGTTCAATAGATCACGCTGTATGGTTCTAGTAGATACTCGGAACTCTTCAGCTAATTCTTTTAATGTAAAATGTTTCTTTGAGTTTATGGAAAGTAAAAGTCTTTCCAACCTTTTTATCTTTGACATGTTTGACCCCTATTTTTTGTATTCAAACTTTAGTACTAGTCTTTGTCTGTTATATCGTACGTTTTTACTGAAATGTTAGGGTTTATCCAAATAAAGTCAAAAATAAAATGAATTATAAATTCTGTTGCTTTTGGCTCATTTTGTTATTTCTTGACCATCTTGTAAAGGAAATCAACCACTTACAAGAGCAACAGCCAAATTAAAAGACTCTTTTCTAAAAGGATTGTTGCTTTCAAACCTCATTTTTATTTTCTTCTGTGACAGTTGAATGAAGTGGAAGGTATGAGACTCCTGCCCCGCGAAAAGCGAGCACCTCGAACAGAAATCAACCACGTACAAAGACAAGAAAGTTTAAGAATACAGCCAAATAAAAAACACGTTATTCCAATGGAAAACGTGTTAATTTTCTAGTATGAAAGTTAGTAAAACTAAGCTGCGGTTATTGTTTTAGCAGGATTTTGTTTAATTAGTTCTTAACGATTGAAGAAAGGTGTTCAATACAATGAACCATATCATCTAGCTGCTTTTCCGTCAGCTGGGACATGTACTTCAAAAGCACTCCGTTTCTTTTCTCTTGAATCGCAGTAAATGCTACTAAACCGGTTTCATTTAGCTGCACATATACAATTCTTCGATCCAGGTCAGAGCGATAACGATCGACTAATCCCCGTTTTACGAGACGGTCAATGATAACGGTAGTAGCACTTGCGCGTACTTTCATAGCATCAGCAATCTCAGAAACCGTCCATTTCTCGCGAGTGGAAAGTGTCTTTAGTATTTGGAATTGAGTGGAGGTAATCTCTTCTTCTTCCCAAATCTCAGGCTTTAACACATCCATGATTTCTACAAACGCTTTCTCTATGCGCTCTACATCCATTAATACATTTCTACTATCTGCTACCACTTTCACAGTACTGCCTCCTTAGCTTACATTACTCCTATTTTAATATAAATTTCCGATAAGTTCCATTAAAGTGTAGTATAAAGTATCTAGTTTTTAATGTGTACCCCTGTGCTAGTATTTAAACTATTGAAATATAGATTTAATTTAGAAATAAAAATATTTTTTATAGAGAAAAGAGGAATTTCTTTTCTTTCTATCTAATAAAAAATAGAGAGATAAAGGGGGATGCAAGATGGCACGAATTGCATGGATTACGGATAGTACAAGCTGTATTACTCAAGAAGAAGCTAAGAAACTAGGTATTCATATTATTCCGGTATCAATTATCATGGAAAACCAAATATATAAAGATGGTGTTGATATAACGCCAGATGAATTTTATTCAAAATTAGAAACCGTTACAGAACTGCCTAAAACAAGCCAGCCTACGGTTGGTGAGTTTTCCGATTTTTACGAAGTTCTTAAACACGATTATGATTGCGGAATCGCCATACACGTTTCTGAGAAGTTTAGCGGAACAATCAATGGTTCTAGACTTGGTGCGGAAATGGCTGATTTTCCGGTGCATATTGTTGACTCTAAAATAATATCCGAATCAATGAAACAGCTTCTATTAAAAGGAATGAAGCTCGAGGAACAAGGATTAGAAGCAGAAGAAATAGCTTCAATGCTTCGCGAAACAGCAAATCACGTAAAAGGCTATGTGTGTATCGGAAGTCTAGAACAGTTAAGGAAAGGCGGAAGGTTATCAGGAGCAAGTTTCCTAGTAGGAAATCTTCTGCAGATTAAACCAATCCTTACCTTTGACGACGGTTCACTCGTTCCTTTTGAAAAAATCAGAACACTTAAAAAGGCAGAGTCGCGTGTTCTGGCTTTGTTTGAAGAAGCTGCTAAACAAAACGGCGCTTATGGGGCGAGTGTGGTATACAGCGGATCTTCGGAGAAAGCTGAAGAATGGCTTTATCTATTAAGAGAAAAATATCCGAACATCACATTCAACTTAGGGCAGCTGAGCCCCGCGGTCGGAGTGCATGTGGGAGCAGGAACGCTAGGTATTCTTTGGTTTGAGGAATAGGGGTCTGACCCCATACAAATACAAAAACAGCAAAAATGTCCATCTCAAATGGACATTTTTGCTGTTTTAAGAACTGAAAGTTTTTATGCTTTTATGCTTTTTTGCGCAGCGCAGTGTAGATCAAAACAATCCATAACAGAAGAAGTGGCAACAGATAATTCCATTCGGCAAATAGCTCAATGGAATAAAATTCTTTTAGAATTGTCCGCAAATTCGTCAGAATGATCAACCCGCCTGCTAATACTCCTAACAATGCAGGTTTTAAATGTCTTACTAACCAAGCGGCAAAAGGTGCTGCTATAATTCCGCCTAGCATCATCGCTAATACAACTTGCCAATACAATGTTTCCCATCCTATAAACAGAAAGAAACCGATTGAAGCGGACAGGGAAACCGCAAACTCACTAAAATTCACTGAGCCAATGGCCTTGCTAGGAGTAAGGTCTCTGCGTGTAAGCAATAGAGGGGTAGTGATCGGTCCCCAGCCTCCTCCGCCAGTTGCATCCATAAATCCCGCGATCAGTCCTACAGGCTGGTACATTTTTTCTTTATACCCACCCTCTGACTTTTCAACATCTTTCCCAGTGTTTACTTTCAAAAGCAAAAAACGAAACAAAACATAAAAACCAAGTCCTAACAAAAATAACGAGATATACGGTTTAATGATAGAAGAGGGAATGTAGCTTAAAAAAGCAGCCCCTAAGAAGGCGCCAATTGCCCCAGGGAGAACTAGCTTTTTTACTATTTTCATATCAACATTGCCAAATTTAAAATGTGAGTAACCAGAAACGGCGGATGTAACCACTTCTGATAGATGAACGGAAGCAGATGCAATTGCAGGAGAGAAGCCGACTACTAAAAGAAGAGTAGTAGAAGTTACGCCATATGCCATGCCAAGCGAACCGTCGATGAGCTGAGCGACGAGGCCGATTAAAGCCAGAACTATTATTTTTTTCACAGATTGTCCTCCAATAAAAGATATCTTATAGATTATGTGGACAATGCGTGAATGGTTTAGGTCAAATGGTTAGGGTTTAAGAATTTTTGTGAGATATTAAGTTAAAAACTGAACTGAAATAATTGTTTTTTTGTTCATTTTTCGATAAGGTAATAGACAGTGTAACAAGTAGAGGTTAAGAGCCTTTATTTTGTGGAATAATACAAACAGTATAAATACATAAAATGGAGTGATATGAACAATGGAAATCGGTTTAATAGGCCTTGGTAAAATGGGCTTTAATATGGCGCTAAACATGAATGACAAAGGGTACACGGTTTTCGCTACAGATGTTAACAAAGACACGGTAAAAGAAATTTCTTCTGAAGGCGTGAAAGGTGTAGACTCGATCGAAGAGCTTGCTAATTCGTTTACTGGAAGAAAAGCGGTTATTCTTTTAGTTCCTGCTGGTGAAATTGTTGATCAAGTCATCAATCAATTGAAACCACATCTAACAGAAGGCGATATTATCGTAGATGCTGGTAACTCCATGTACAAACATACTCTTCGCCGTTACGAAGAGCTTAAAACATCAGGCATTCACTTGGTTGATGTAGGTACGAGCGGTGGAACAGACGGTGCTCGTTACGGTCTTTGTGCGATGATGGGCGGAGATGACGATGCAGTAAATTACCTTGCTCCTCTATACGAAAAAATTTGTGTGGAAAAAGGATTTTTAATCACAGGACGTGCTGGATCTGGTCACTTCTTGAAAATGGTTCATAACGGAATTGAGTACGGTATGATGCAAGCGATCGGTGAAGGATTCGAGATTCTTGATAAAAGTGATTTCGATTATGACTATGAGGCGGTTTCAAGAGTATGGAACAATGGATCCGTTATCCGCAGCTGGCTTATTGAACTTATGGAAAATGCATTCAGCAAACAGCCTAAACTTGAAGATATTCGCGGTGTAATGAACTCTTCAGGAGAAGGGATCTGGACAGTTGAAGCTGCACTTGATTACCAAGCGTCAGCTCCAGTTATCGCACTTTCCCAATTCATGCGATTCCGTTCTTTAGAAGACGACACGTTCCACGGAAAAGTAGTTGCTGCACTTCGTAACGAATTCGGTGGACATGCAGTAGTGAAAAAATAATAACTGACTCATAAAGACCTCTTTGCTTGTGTTCTTGAGCGGGGGTCTTTCATTATTTTATTGTGTTCCAACATATACTAGTAATAAAGAGATAGGGATAGGAGTTTTGATAATGGAAGAAAAGTATGTTCGTGAATCTCGAACGGTTAAATCATCTGTTGTACTTCCACCAGATACAAACAATCATGGAACCTTATTTGGCGGGAAACTGATGGCTTACATTGATGACGTAGCAGCCATTTCAGCCATTCGTCATGCACGAAAAAATGTCGTAACCGCCTCGACTGATTCTGTTGATTTCTTACAGCCGATTAAAGAGGGACATTCCGTTTGTTTGGAGTCGTTTGTAACGTGGACAAAAACCACCTCAATGGAAGTATTTGTTAAGGTGATCGCAGAAAACTTATTGTCTGGAGAACGCAAAGTCTGTGCGGTTTCTTTTTAACATTTGTCGCATTAGATGAGGAAGGAAAACCGACACCAGTACCAAAAGCCATACCTGAAACAGCAGAAGAGAAGTGGCTTAACGAACATGCTCCTGAACGAGCGGTTGCGAGGAAAAACGGCGTGAAGAAAGCAAGAAGCTAGCAAAAGAGTTTGGTGTGAAAAAGCCTTGGGATCCGATGTGAGCATAAAGATATATTTTTGAAAAATTGCAGGTGTTAAGATTCGCATTTTGAAAATAAGATGCTATAATAAAATTAACCTTTTTCCAGCCAGGGATACAGAACCCTGGCATTAAAACTGTTATTTGTTAGAGCCCCTAATCGTTTCGATTGATGAAAACGATTAGGGGCTTTTTTGCATTTTCAGAAAAAATATTTTGTCTGCGCGAAAATTTTCTACGAAGCAAAAAGCTTAGGCGGAAAGTATAAGTAAGCCTAAGACTGACGCGAAGGGGCTAGGCATCAGCCAAGTTTCCCTTAATGTTTTTTACATAACCAATGTGAGTTCCGCAAATGCTATGAAAAGTATGGTAAAAAGGCGGTTGGTTATGCGGAACAGAAGAAAACGCCCAATGATTAAAACATATAAGAAGTTATCAGATATGGTTGCCGAAAAAACCTTGGCGAAGCATCTTCTCTCCAAACTAAAACCCGTTCAGAAGGAATTCAAGCCCAAGAACAAAAACCAGCAGAAAAAGAAGGAGAGCTCAGTCCAGTTTCACAGGTTACGGTTGACAGCGTAAAAAAAGCCTGGGTAACCCGGTGGATTTAATCGTAAGAGAGTTTGAGTTTGAACTTCAACAAAAAGTTACAGCCACTCTCTTGTTTTTAGAAGAGATGAATGACTCTCAACAGTTAAATGAGTTCATATTAGCACCTTTAATGTCCTTAACTTCTGACAAGCAATCATCTCCAGTTCCCGTTAGTCATGCATTGCACTACATTAAACAAAACGCTGTTGCTTTAGGAAGAGTTTTGGATGTAGAGACAGAAGAGGAACTGTTGGAAGCCCTTCTTTCTGGTTTTAGCGTCCTATTAGTTGAAGGTAATACAAAAGGTCTTAAGATGGGGACAACGGGCGGCAAGATGAGAGGGATTGAAGAGCCTACATCTGAGGTCGTAATTCGAGGTCCAAAAGATTCGTTTACCGAGTCTTTAAAAACGAACATTTCTTTAATCAGAAGAAGAGTACGCTCTCCAGATTTAAGAGTGGAAAAATATAAAATTGGAGAGGTAACTCATACGGATGTAGTAATTGTTTATTTAGAAAATATCGCTAATCCGCTCTTAATAAAAGAAATAAAAGAGAGGATTAAAGAGGTAAAGACAGACGGGCTGCTAGAGTCTGGTCAGCTCGAAGAATTTATTCAAGATGAGACTGTAACCGTTTTTCCTCAGTTTATGAATACGGAAAGACCAGATGTTGTCATCGGTAACCTGCTTGAAGGACGTGTGGGAATCATGGTTAACGGAACCCCTTTTTCGTTAATTGCACCTACACAATTTATTCAATTTTTTCAGTCATCTGAAGATTATTATATGAGGTATGACATCAGTACCTTTCTACGTTTATTAAGATTTTCGGTATTCCTTATTTCTTTAATCGCACCATCAATCTACATCGCGCTAACAACATTCCATCAAGCGATGATTCCGACAACCCTTCTTTTTGGTATCGCTGCTCAGCGTGAAGGTGTTCCGTTTCCAGCGATAGCTGAGGCATTAGTCATGGAGATCACGTTTGAAATATTGCGTGAGGCTGGAATCAGGATGCCGCGTGCTGTTGGTGTTGCGGTGTCAATTGTAGGTGCACTCGTATTGGGACAAGCGGCCGTGCAGGCAGGGCTTGTTTCACCTGCAATGGTAATTGTAGTAGGAATTACGGCAGTTGCTAGTTTTGCTATTCCATCCTTTGCGGTTGCAACTTCAGCCCGGTTATTGCGATTTCCGTTAATGATCATTTCATCGGTATTTGGCTTTTATGGATTGACACTTGCCTTAATCGTTATTATCGCTCATTTAACGAGTCTTAGATCTTTCGGTTATCCGTATTTGAGTCCGTTTGCGCCAATGCAAACACAGGATTTGAAAGACAGTCTCTTTCGCTTTCCCATTACAAAGCTGTTTAAACGGCCAGAAAAGCTGGCAAAGAAAAACCAAACTCGTACCCAGCCTTATCAAATAAAGAAAAAAGAGAGGAGGAGACAACAAGGTGAAACTTTTAAAGAGTTGTCTTCCTCTTGCAATCTGTCTTTTGTTTTTAACAGGATGCTGGGACCAAAATGAACTGGACGAACTTTCAATCGTTATGGGTATCGGAATTAATATTGATAAAAAAGGTGATCTCATCGTTACTTATCAAGTGGTGAACCCTACAGAAGTGGCTCCTGGCATTACAGGTGCAGGAGGCGGAAAACAGCCTGTTTTTACGGTATATGAAGCAAAAGGCCGTAACTTAATGGAGGCAACTAGAAAAGCAACAAAGCAAACCTCAAGACGCTTATTTTTTGCGCATGCAAGGATGCTTGTTTTTAGCGAAAAACTCGCGAAAGACAGTATTTATCAAGCACTGGACATGATCTCACGAGATCCTGAAGTACGATCTACGATTCAAGTTCTAATAGCTAGAGAAACAACACCGTCAAAAATTCTGCGTACTTTTACAGCAATTGATAAAGTAACGTCTGATGAAGTAGCTACCATTCTGAAGATCTCTGAAAAAATTGGGGAGAAAATATGCAACAGGATATTAACGAAGTACTTCAATCGATTATTAATGAAGGCGGGGAGCCCCTCATTAATGGTATTCGGCTAACCGGTGATAAAGAATTGGCGGTCACTGCCCAAAACTATGAGGTGGGAGACCCGGCCAGGATTCAGTTATCAGGAATGGGAGTTTTTAAAGACGGTAAGTTAAAAGGATGGATTGACGGTCCAGAAGCAAGAGGCATTCTCTGGATTAAAGGGAAGCTTGTCAGTTCTGCAATAACGGTTCCTTGTCAGGGGAACAAAAATGGGTATTCAATCGAAGTTGTCCGCTCTAACACTGAACTTTCGGCAAATACGAAAAGCAAGCAGCCTTCCATAAACATAGATGTGTACCCAGAAGCTAATATCGCTGAAGCGAATTGTGCTGTGAATTTAGAGAAACCTTCTGCGATTCATAAGATTGAAAAGGACTTTAATGCTGTTATTGAAAAAGAAATAAACAAAACGATTGAAGCTGCACAAAACTTTGACAGCGATGTATTAGGATTTGGAGAATTATTATATCGGGAAAATCCAAAGAAGTGGCGACAAGTTTATAAAAAAGAATACAAACAAATTTTCCCGAAGCTGAAAGTGAACGTACATGTAGATTCACGTTTAAGAAGATCGGGGATTCGAACATCACCGTTTTTATTTGAAGAAAAGAAAGAGGCTCCAAAATGAAAACGTATAAGATAGATATTCAGCAATATTTTATCATCATCGTTTTGTTTGAACTAGGCAGTGCAATTCTTGTAGGTCTCGGAATGGATGCAGGAAGAGATGCCTGGTTTGCCATCCTGCTCGGCATGATATGTGGGATGGTTCTCTTTTTAGGTTATATCTTTTTGTACAATCAATTTCCGCAGATGTCATTAACACAATATCTTCAAGTTTTATTTGGTAAGTATGTAGGAAAAATTTTTGGTTTCTGTTATTTGATGTATTTTATGTACTTGGCTACAAGGGTACTGCGTGACTTTGGGAGTCTTCTATTATCTGCCGTGTTTGTCCAGACACCTATCATTGTTGTAAATACATTAATGATAGCGACAATCGTATACGTTTTAAAATTAGGATTTGAGGTACTTGTAAGAACAGGTGAAATTATTTTTTCACTTGTCGTCTTTTTAGGAGTGTCATTGGCCATTCTCGTATTATCAGCAGATTTAATGGAATACAATTATTTGCTTCCGGTTCTAGGAAAAGGTTTTATGCCTGTTTTAAAGGCTGCTTTTCCTGTAACACCTACGTTTCCTTTTGGAGAAATGGTTGTTTTTACGATGCTGTTTCCCTATTTGAAAACAACGAAGAAAAGCAAGGCTTTAACAGTAGGCTTAGTCGCCATGGCAGTAAGCGGGATAATTTTGAGTGCGACAGTTGCTATGGATATTGCGATCCTTGGAGGACATGTTGCAACTCATGTCTATTTTCCGTTACTTGCAGCTGTAGCGAAAATAAATCTTGGAGAATTTATTCAGAGGATGGATGCATTGGTCGTCTTCACCCTGATTATTGGAGGTTTTTTTAAGATCTCCGTCTTTTTCTACGTAGCTGTTAAAGCGGCACAAGATGTTTTTGGTGTAAAGGATGAAAGGAAATTGATCGGACCGATTGGAATCGTACTAATTCTTTCTTCCATCATTATTGCAGCAAATTATGTGGAACATATTACGGAAGGGTTGAAAATAGTTCCGTATTATATTCACATTCCGTTTCAGGTCGTCTTGCCAGCCTTGTTCATCTTTGTATTCTTGGTGAGAAGGAAGAAACTTAAGCATTTTGCTTCTTCTCCATCCACTTCGACAAAATAAAGGTTAAGATCGGCAAAATAATCAAAGCAGCGACAAGGGTATATTCCACTTTATCTACATAGCGAAAGAAAGAAAAATAGAAGTTCTGAGCACGTTGATCGGTGTCGTGCCCATAAACCAGTCAATGCTTAACATTAATGAGATCATGCTGAAAAGCAGTATAATGTAAATGATTACAGGATTTTTCAAATGATATCGCCTCCTGTGTATAGTTTTCACTGTATTGCTTTCCTTATCCAATCATGAAATGAGGTGTTGGGTTATGTGTGGTAGATATATGCTCTATTACGACAAAGACTTGATCATTGATGCTTTTAATTTAGTGAATGAATTTGATTATGAAGAACGTTACAACATTGCTCCTAGCCAAAATATCCTTGCAATCGTAAAAAGCAACAACGGCAACCGGGCAGGTTATATGAAATGGGGACTCATACCGAAATGGGCCAATGACCCGAAAATAGGAAATAAACTTATTAATGCTAGAAGCGAAACGGTTGATGAGAAACCAAGCTTTAAAGAATCTTTTACCAAAGAAGATGCCTGATCCCAGCAAGCGGATTTTACGAATGGGTTAAAGAAGGAAACAAAAAACAGCCTTATCAGTTTTCTTTGGAGCACAAAAAGCCGTTTGCATTTGCGGGTATCTGGTCTAGGTGGGCAGGTGAGGTGAATGGAGATGAAGAGGAAAGAATAACGTGTTCAATTCTTACGAAAGCATCCAATTCTTCAATGGAAAATTACCATCATCGTATGCCTGTTATGCTAAAGCCAGAAGAAGGGGACGCTTGGCTTGATCGGTCAGCCGAAAAGGAGGACTTGCTATCTATTCTGCAGAAAAATGATCCGGAACTATTTGTAGAACAAGTTTCAATAAATCTGAATGTGAATACGAGATAAGCTGACTTTTTCAGTGGTTAACCAGCCATAGAGAGATGTCGGCTGTTTTTTTATTCAAGAAGTGGTAAAAGAGAACTAGTTTGTAAATTTATTGTAAGTCTTTCTAACTGTTTTAACATAAAACTAACATTATCATCGACAGAATTGTGTTATATTTTTCATGAATTGACGAAGTTTTACATACTAAAAGTTAGGTAGGTGGACCGATGTGTTCATGAAAATGACGAAAAAACTCACAAATATAGGTATCATGTTAGCGATGGTGCTTAGCATGATTCTTCCATTGCAGCAAACCGCTTCAGCAGCTGACGTTCTTACGGTTAGTGAGGCGATTGCTAATAACAGCGGGACAGGCAAGACTGTTGAAGGGTATATTGTTGGTGTGGTGAAAGGGAATAATAGCTATCAACATACTGGACCTTTCACAATTGATACGAATCTTGCCCTTGCAGATTCTCCAACTGAAACAGATAAAGCAAAGATTTTACCAGTTCAATTGCCAGCTGGTGCTGTCAGAAGTGCATTGAATCTAAAAACTACTCCTGAAAATTTGGGGAAAAAGATTCAAATTACAGGAACACTTGATACTTACTTCACTGTACCTGGACATAAAAGTGCAACTTCTTTTACTTTTGTCGACGGAACTCCTCCTGAACCACAAGTTGAAGATGTTACTGCATCACTAAAAGGTGGAATTGTTTCAAAAGGAACTAGTGTTTCTCTTGCAACTGCAACACTAGATGCAACAATTTATTACACATTGGATGGATCTACTCCATCTGAAGATAGCACTCGTTACACGGCACCAATTGTGATTAATGAAGACGTAACGATTAAAGCGATCGCGATTAAAGATGGTCTTAAAAACAGCGGAATCGCTACATTCAACTACCAAGTAGCATTATCTGGACTTCGTATCCATGACATCCAAGGAGCTAGTCACCAATCACCGGTTGCTAATAAAGCCGTTGAAGGTGTAGAAGGGATCGTTACAAAAGTAGTCGATGCTAACAACTTATACATGCAAGATCTCGAGCCAGATGCAGATTCAAAAACTTCAGAAGGTGTACTTGTTTATAAAAAAGCACACGGACAAGAAGTAGGAAATCTAATTACGGTAAACGGACTTGTTAAAGAGTGGGTGCTTGAAGGGTACTCGGATAAATTAAAAACTGATTTAGCTGTAACGGAGATTAATGCTGATACAGGAAACATCACACTAAAAGCTGAAGGACAAGAACTTCCTGAATCAACAGTAATTGGAATGTTCGGTCTGCAACAGCCAACACAAGCAATTGATAACGATAAATTTGCAGAATTCGATCCACAAGAAGATGGAATTGATTTTTATGAAAGCTTAGAAGGTATGCTTGTTGAAATTAACAATCCAGCTGTTATTGCACCGCAAAAGTATGGTGAACTTGTTGTTCTTCCAGATCGCGGCAAATACAGCAGACTTAATTCTGCTGGCGGATTAAATATTACTGAATTTGATTACAATCCTGAACGTATTTTCGTAGATATGGGTGACGAAGGTTTTGTTGCCAAATCAGGTGATTATTTTGAAGGTGCGATTACTGGTGTTGTAAGCTATGGTTTTAGCAACTATAAAGTATTAACGGATGTTGAAGATTTTCCAACTTTTGTTGAAGGTAATACCGAACGTGAAATCACTCGTATACACGAAAAACATAAAGAACTTACCATTGCGAGCTTTAACGTAGAAAACTTTTCAGCGAATGAAAAGGGAACTTCAGATGAAAAAGTCAGCAGAATAGCTGGATCAATTGTAAATAACTTGAAGTCTCCTGATATTGTAGGTCTTGTAGAAATGCAAGATGGGAACGGTTCTAATAATGATGGGACTACAGATGCGAAAGAAAGCGCCGACCGACTAATTGCTGAGATTACAGCTCAAGGCGGACCAGAATATGTTTACACAGATATTGCTCCTGAAAATAATCAAGACGGCGGACAGCCAGGAGGTAACATCCGTGTAGGATTTATCTATAATCCTGATCGCGTTTCCCTTGCTGAAGGTACAAAAGGAACTTCAACACAAGCTGTTGATTACGAGGATGGCAAGCTTACGCTAAACCCAGGACGCATTGATCCAATGAATCCTGCTTTTGAAGACAGCCGTAAGCCGGTAGCTGCACAATTCGAATTTAATGGTGAGAGTGTAATTGTTGTTGCTAACCACTTTAACTCAAAAGGCGGAGATCAACCGTTATTCGGTAAGAACCAGCCTCCTGTTTTAGGAAGTGAAGTTCAGCGTAAGGAAATTTCAGCAATCGTAAACGGTTTTGTTAAGGATGTAAAAGAAGAAGACAAGAATGCAAAAGTAGTTCTTCTTGGAGACTTCAACGATTTTGAATTCACAGATTCACTTGAACTATTAAAAGGTCAAGAACTAACAAACATGATTGAAAAAGTGCCGTTTAATGAGCGTTTCACTTACTCTTACCAAGGTAACGCGCAAGTACTTGATCATATTCTAGTAACGAACAACATGGCAAAGAAAACAAAGGTTGATATTGTTCACATCAATTCACAGTTCATGGAAGAACATGGACGTGCAAGTGATCATGATCCTGTTTTGATTCAAGTGAAGCTCGATAAAGTAAAATAAATATCCAAGAAGAAGCTGGCTCGAATTTGTGGAATAACCACATAAATAAGCCAGCTTTTTCTTTTTTATGTTAAATCAAGCTGTTTTCAGGTGTAAACAGCTCTTCTATAGGTGGAATTGAGCATTTTATCGGTGGAAATCGTATGTTAAGAGGTGAGCGTGTAATGAATAATAGAACACGGACCGTAAAAATCAATAAATACGAAAAGGACTGACTCCATGGAGTACAGTCCATTTTATAGTGAATCGTGCGATTAGCGACGGTATCCGCCACCTAATTGCTGCTCAGCCATTTGAACAAGACGCTTAGTGATTTCACCACCAACAGATCCATTCGCACGGGAAGTTGTGTCTGGTCCTAGTTGAACACCAAACTCAGAAGCGATTTCATACTTCATTTGATCCAAAGCTGCTTGTGCTCCAGCCACTGCTAATTCATTAGAATTGTTACGTGCCATATGTATCACCTCCTTGTACTACTAGTTTGTATATCTTTTACAAATTTATGCGTATGCTGGAAAATATTTTTATAGATGATGTATTAATAGGTATTCGCATATTTTTTGATAAACCGACACAAAAACACTAGCATGCCGTATGATAAATCATCCCCCTATTTTTATTTTCAAGAAGAGCATTGAGCTGGATTCCAGTTCAGTGCTTTTCTGATGTAGAAGGCTTTTAATCTACTTGTTACATAAAAGATGTAGGAATTACTAAATTTCGTTTTATAATGAAGAAGGACTTTTATTGAAAAAAGAGAATATGCATGCACAAAAGAGAGTGGGTGGTGTAATGGGAAAACAAGAGAATAAAGATTTTTCCCGATGGAAAGGAATTGGACTGGCACTAGCTGGTGCTTCGCTTTGGGGTTTTCCGGTAACGCAGCAGAATGGATCTTTTCTCATTCTGCTGTAACAGCGACATGGCTAGTTTCAGTACGAATGGTAATGGCAGGGATGCTCCTATTAATCCTTGTTTCCTTCCATCATAATATTTTCAAAGTTTGGCGCAACAAAAGAGACAGAATCGACTTACTTATTTTTTCATTAACAGGTATGTTAGGCGCCCAGCTTACGTTCTTTTTAAGTATTGAGGCAGGTAATGCACCGACAGCAACACTTCTTCAATTTCTAGGGCCGGTGTTTATCACCATCTATTTTGCTCTTAAATTCTTAAAATGGCCAAAACGAAAAGAATGGATTGCCGTACTTATGGCTCTTTCGGGAACCTTTTTACTTTTAACAAACGGAAGTTTAGACGAGATCACGGTTTCTGAAAAAGCGATTTTTGGGGAGTGTTGTCTGGAATTTCCGTAGCTGTTTATACCGTTTATCCTGTACGGTTGTTAAAGCAATACGCGTCGGCAACAATCGTAGGCTGGGCGATGTTATTGGGAGGATTAGCCGTTTCGGTTTTCACGCAGCCGTGGCAGGCAGGATTTATTGATTGGTCACTGTCTTTATTCTGGATGCTTTCATTTGTTGTGGTATTTGGAACGTTGTTGCCGTTTTATTTATATTTAGACAGCTTAAAATACATTACATCTACAGAGACTAGTTTGCTTGGAAGTGCTGAACCATTAGTGGCAACGATTGTTTCGGTTGTTTGGTTGGGGACGGCTTTTGGAAGCTTTCAAACCGCAGGAGGCATGCTTATCATTTTAACCGTATTTTTACTCTCCATGCCTGAAAAAGGAATACTGAAAATTGGTGGAACTGTTAATAAGTAAACGCATGATTTGACATTTATACTGAATCGTACCACTATTGTAGGGTAGAACTTACAACAGGAGACGATGCTAAATGAATGATAAAATAGTATTTTTCGATATAGATGGTACGCTTGTAAACGACGAGAAGAAAATTCCAAACAGTACAAAAGAAAGTATCCGACAGTTAAAAAAGAATGGTGTACATGTGGCGATCGCAACAGGTCGTGGGCCATTTATGTTTGAACCGATTCGTGAAGAATTAGAAGTAGATTCTTTTGTAAGTTTTAACGGTTCTTACGTTGTGTTTAAAGATGAAGTGATTCATAAAACGCCATTATCAAGAGAAGCAATCCTTAAGATTGAAGAAGAAGCAGAACAAGCAGGTCATCCGCTTGTATATTTGGATCATGAAAGAGCCACGAGCAATGCGGATAACCATGAGATCATTAAGAATTGTACGTTTAATCTTATGCCGAGCTATCCTGTTTATCATCCTGGTTTTTATAAAGAAAACGAAGTCTATCAAGTCTTATTATTCTGCCAGGAACAACACGAACACGTATACCGTGACGGATACAAAGGTACGTTTGATTTTATCCGCTGGCACGAAAACGCATTGGATATTTTGCCAACAGGCGGTTCAAAAGCAAAAGGAATTGAAGCGTTCATGAAGCAGATGAACATGAAGCCCGAGAATGTATACGCGTTTGGAGATGCTTTAAACGATATTGAAATGTTAACTGCAGCCGGAACCGGAATCGCGATGGGTAATGGGATGAAAGAAGCAAAAGAAGCGGCGGATTTTGTTACAAAGTCAGTTGATGAAGACGGAATCTATCACGGATTGAAGCATTTTGGATTAATTTAGTAACAGACCTAATATGCAGAAGAATTGCCCTAGCCATTGGCTCAGGGTTTTTCTTTTGTCTAATTTTAAGGAAAAATGTTGAAAAAATCATAAAATTAGGGAAATGTGAGAGGGATTTGTTTTGTTGTAGCGAAAAGGGTTTATGAATGTTAGAGGAATGACGATATAAGATTTACAGCAGTAAAGAACGTTCAAACAGGAGTTGAAACGGGTGAAAGTATATCAAAAGTCTATTCATTTTTTTCTGATCGCCATCCTTATGTTGACCACTTTTCAAGTTTTACCTGCTTCGGCAGAGACAAAAACAGCGACAGTGAATGCAACCAGTTTAAATGTTCGTTCAGAACCCTCTACATCCGCGAAGAAAATCGGTTCACTAAAACAAGATTCCTCTGTTTCGGTCTATAAGATCGAAAAGGGATGGGCAAACATATCGTTCAATAGCGGTAAGGCTTGGGTAAGCTCAGAATTCTTGAAGATGAACAATAAAACTTCGCCAACCGTTCCATCGAAATCCCCAGTAGTGAAAAGCACCACGAAAAACGCAAAAGTTACTGCTACTTCTTTAAATGTTAGAAGTGGAGCTGGAACGCAGTATAAGGCAGTCGGGACGCTTAAAAATGGAACGATTGTTGCTGTACAAAAAGAACAAAGCACATGGTCTTACATCGCATTTGGTAATGTAAAAGGGTGGGTAAGTAATGCTTATCTGTTGATTCAATCAGTACAAGAACCAGCTGCTCAAAATCCGAAACCTGCTGATCCAAAACCTGTGAATTCAGGAAAATGGGGAACGGTTAGCGCTACTTACTTAAATTTCCGTTCATCCGGTAATTTGAACGCCCCAATTATCGGTTCCTTGAAGTATGGAACATCAGTCCAAATTATGGCTGAATCTAGTGGATGGATGTCCATTCAAACATCTGATGGTAAAAAGGGATGGGTATCGAGTCAGTATATTTCTGTTGGAAGCGGAGGGTCACCCACAGTACCAAATCCAAAACCTGGAACGAAACCACCAACCGCACCTCCCGCATCTGTTTTGAAAAAGGTAGTAGTTATGGCGGATGGTGTAAATATCCGACAAGGACCTTCTACGTCATATCTTATAGTTGGTAAAGTCAATCAAGGTGACGAATATGCCTATATACAATCAAAGAATGAATGGGTACAGCTAAAGCTGCCAAACGGTAACAGTGCGTGGATCGCAGGATGGTTAGTTGCGGTTCAGCAAACGTCTTCTACTCCCAACCAAAATCCTGTACCTAAACCATCCATTGGAGGATTAAAAGGCAAAAGGATTGTAATTGATCCCGGTCATGGAGGATATGATCCTGGAGCTATCGGTAAATCATCTAGAACGTTAGAAGCTGAACTTACATTAATGAGTGCCAGATTGTTAGCAACAGAACTAAGTAAAGCAGGGGCCATCGTTATCTTAACACGCAGTGACAGCAGCTATATTTCATTAAACAAACGCGTAGAGATCAGCCATTATCATTTTGCAGATGCATTTGTAAGTTTGCATTATAACTCGGCTACGGATAAATCAGCGACAGGTCTTTTAACCTTCTATTACGGTCAAAAAGATATAAAATTAGCAGACTCTGTTCACACAGGATTGCTTCAAGCGAACACAGGACTAAAAGGTGGAAATGTTCGATTTGGAAATTTTCATGTTTTGCGTGAGAACAAACAGCCCGCCGTTTTGGTAGAGTTAGGCTTTTTGTCTAATCCATCTGACGAAATGACGGTTAAGAGCAATTCCTTTCAATCAAAAGCTGCTTCAGGGATTACGAGTGGACTAGCTAAATATTTTCAATAAAGAAGTAGTGGCGGTATCTCAAAAGGGAAAAACTTTTGGAATACCGCTTTTTTGCGAGCACTGGTATGTTACAACTTATTATTGTGTTTTATAAAGTACAATATGAGAATCTGTTCGTATGAAGCGTACAGTATTTATTAATTTCACGTTAATTGCGATATATTCACGTTAATTAGATTAATTTCACGTTAATTACAATTTATTCACATTAATTGTATTAATTTCACGTTAGCTATTTCGCTGACCTGGATAAAACACTTCACTGGATTTTCCACTCACTTTTTTCATATAATTAAAATCATAAATAGTAAAGTTAGTTAACAATAGGTGGTGCCGAATTTGGAGAACTCTGGACTTATTCTTGAAGGTGGAGGAATGCGCGGTGTATATACCGCGGGTGTACTCGATGTTTTCATGGAAAACAATCTTTACTTTCCGTATGTGATTGGAGCATCAGCAGGAGCCTGTAATGCTGTATCTTATCTTTCGAGACAGCACGGAAGAAATCGAACGGTTAACCTGGAATTCAGCTCACACCCCGAATACATTTCATATAAAAATTGGTTGTTTAAGAAAAAGGGATTATTCGGTATGGATTTTATTTTTGATGAGCTTCCTAATCGGTTAGTTCCGTTTGATTATCAAGCTTTTAAACAATCAGAAGAACGTTTTGTGGTGGTTGTTACAGATGTGAGAACGGGAAAACCAGTGTATTTAAGCAGGGAAGACTACGAAGAGATGGATATCTCTAAAGTTTTGCGCGCATCGTCATCCATTCCTTTTATTGCTCCGGTGGTTGAGATTGCAGGAGGGTACATGATGGACGGAGGAATTGCCGATCCAATACCTGTTCATAAAGCCCTGAATGATGGGGTGAAAAAGGTGTAGTCGTTCTAACGCAAAACCATGGATATCGCAAGAAAAAGCCGAAAATGACGTGGGTGACGAAACGTTTTTATCCTGAGTATACAGGTCTTGATGAAAGCTTGCGAGGTCGTTACTTAAAATACAACGAGACCTTGGATTATATTGAGGAGGAAGAGAAGAAAGGCAACTTATTTGTTTTGCGTCCTCTAGAGAAGATGAAAGTGAAACGAGTGGAAAGGGATCCTAAACGACTTGGTGTACTGTACGAACAAGGAAGAATTGACGCGATTAATCAGCTTGACAACTTAAGAAGATGGCTAGCAAACTAAAGTGCTAATGATTTGATAGAATCATGAACCAATGAGACAAATTATCTTGCGAAGAAACGCTAGATGAACATCAAAAGCTTGTTGCAAAAGTACAAAGGGACCTGGTGTAGCAAGCTTTTTTATTAGCTCTTTTTTAATGATTGTTAAATTTAAGCTTATTTATAAAAGAACTCATTGGCAAGTTGATTGGAGTGTAAGGTGCGAGACTCCTGGGGGAGCAGCGTGACAGGTGAGACACTGTAGGTGCAAAGCACGAGGTGGCTCACCGCACGCCCCCGGAAAGGGAGCACCTGAAACGGAAATCAACCTCTCCCAAGAGCAACTAAGTTAGCTAAACTAGTAAATCTTTTGAATCACTTCCTCGATATCCGGTTCCTTCATCTGAATATCTACTGGTTCGCCCCATCGTGTAACGTTTTGCAGCAAAAGAGGTGAGGGAAGGATCGAGCGGTCATACATAATGACGAGTTTTTCATCCTCACACTTTATCTTTTCAATGCCGTTTAATGATTCTCCCATAATATCTGGCTTAACGCGATATTGAATCTCCATTAAACTTGGCAACCCAATATTTTTTCGCAGGTCTTCTAAAGTTCCATCAAGAACAATCTGTCCGTGATTGATCACGATTACCCGACTGCATAGCTGTTCGATATCATCCATATCATGAGTGGTTAAAAGGATCGTTTTTTCTCATTTTGGTTCAATTCCTTTAAGAAAGCCCGAATACTCGTTTTGGCGTTTACATCTAGTCCAATCGTAGGCTCATCTAAAAAAGTACATCAGGGTCATGGATCATAGCAGCTGCAAGATCGCCGCGCATCCGTTGACCTAATGAAAGCTTGCGAACGGGGGTATCCAGGAACTTTCCGATTTGAAGCATATCATCGTACAATTTTAAAAATTGCTGGTATTTTCCGTCAGGCACTTTGTACATCTCTTTTAAAATATCAAAAGAGTCCCTTAAAGGAAGATCCCACCAAAGCTGTGTGCGCTGACCGAATACAATACCTATTTTCTTAGCAACTTCTTTTCTTCTTTTTGCGGACTCATTCCACCGACTTTGACCTCTCCGCCAGTTGGATGAAGGATACCAGACAGCATCTTAATCGTAGTAGATTTTCCCGCACCGTTCGGACCGATGTAACCCACAAATTCTCCTTCATCAATAGAAAAAGAAACATCGTTCACTGCTTTTACAATGTGATGCTTAGTGGAAAGAAGGGAAGCGAAGGAACCGACAAATCCCTTCTTTGTTTCATAGATTTTAAAATGTTTGTTTAACTCGTGAGCGACAATCATAAAAAGACCTCCTTAACTCCCTGTACTGTGGTAGTGCCGAATTCCAAATTGCCAGAAACGTAATGATAGAAATAGAAAAACAATAGCAACCACCGGCGGCAAGGCTAGGTTCCAAAGACTTCCACCCTTATTCAACAGAAAAAGAATAGGGGTGTAATTCATAAATCCGACCGGGATCACCGTGAAAAAGATAATCTTTAGCCAGCCCGGATAAATGTTCATCGGGTAGTTCGCTGCATTAAACGGTGCATAAAGCGTGAACGTTTGAAAGTCTTTAATTCTTTGTGTCCAAAAAGCAATGGTTGCCGTTAACAGGCCGAGCGAAAAACAAATAATGACACCTGCTAAAATTGATACTGGTAAATAAATCAACAATAAAAATAATTCAACGTTCGCTAAATTCAGACCGATAATAGAAATAATAAGGATAAGTATGCCTTGTATGGTTCCGCCGATGCGTGACAGATCTAAGTTTTTCGTTAAGAGCAACGATAAAGGAGAAACGGGTCTGATCAGAAGACTGTCAAATTCACCTTCGACCATGTATCGTTCAAAATTATGTACCTCAACACAAAATACTCGGTAAAGAGTTATGGCAACGGATGAGATTCCGTACAACAAGCCCACTTCATAAAGATTCCATCCTTTAACATCATCAAACCGCTGCAATATGGCAGCAAGCAAAACAAAATCCACAGCCATAATTAGTCCGTATGATAAGGAGGATACGAGAAAGTTCATCTTATATTGCATACGAGAGCGCAGGCTGCCGGAAATCAATTTTAAATACAGATTCATATCTTATCCTCCTTGTATTTCTAATTTGTGCCGTGCTTTTTCGGTGAGCCACAAATTGATGAGCGTTAATAACACAACCCAACTAAGCTGGATAAAAATAACCTCGCTTGACGCTTTTTCAAGAAATATCATTACCGGATAATAGATTGCTCCAGCAAAAGGTAAATAAGGTGTGATGAAAGACAGTGGGGCTGGAAGTAAATCAATGGGTACGAGCTGTCCGCCAAGACCTACCAGTAAGGTGAAATTCACAAAATGTGCCCAGTCGATCTCAGTAGTCCAGCAAGCACTTATCCCTACTAAGTAGTGCAGATTAATAGATATGATTACAGCTAAAAATATTGAAATACATAGAAATAGATAAGTTGGTACGTGTTGAGGTACATAGAAACCAACTGTTATTGCAAAAACGAGTCCAATTGGAATGGAGCGAAAGAAAAAGTTGTACAATAACCGGCCAGCTTCTTGTGAGGTAACATACAGAAAAAATTGGTTGGTCTGACGAGTTCTAAAGAGATGGCGCCATTTCGGACACCGTTTTGAATGTTAAGTCCTGCGGTAAGAAATCCAGAAAGCCATAGAATGCATTGAACCGCAGCAATGTAATACGTCATGTCCAGTACACTGTAGGGACTTTCATTCTCTTTGCCTTGTAAAACACCAACCCATATCGCAATAAATACGAAGCCAAAAATGGCACTCGCCGCATTATTGATCAGATGGGCCACTTTATACTGCATATTTCGCATAAAGCTCTTTTGTAGAAGAATCCAATAAACCATAAGTCCCCCTTTATGTAGTTGTCGTGTTTAAAGCGCAGAATTATAAAATAGCAAATTTTACAAAAGTTTGCAATTCTTTTTTTGGAGGTTATAGTATGTCATGTTCTCAGTGTCGTCCATCAGGTGATTTTCCGATTGAAGGTTTTATTCATATCCGTACAGATCATCCTGTTCTTATGCAAAGTTTGCAGCAACTTTTTACGGAGAAAGGGTTAGAGGGATTGGTTTTGTCGCAGGCACTATCTGCAAAGTACAACAGTCATTCCATACTGCAATCACTATGCGAAGAAATTTTAGTCACGTTCAATCATCAAGCCATTCAATCGTTCCATTGTGGACTTACTCATACATTTGAGGAAGCAAATGGTTTCATTACATGGATCCCATTTCATCAATTTGTGGAAAGAATTAAGAATAGAGACCTTTATGAAGTGATACAACAGCAATTGTTCACTACATACTCACAACCTATTATTTCATTACAGACTGAAGAGATTTATGGGTACGAATTCTTGCTTCGACCATTGCCGGATGGTATTGAATTTAAACCTTACGAACTTTTTCAGTTTGCTGAGAAAGCTGGATTACAAGCGCTGTTAGACGGGAATGCACGAATTACTTCTATACAGAATAGTTCTGAAGCAGTGCCCCGAGGAGTGAAGCGGTTTATTAACTTCCTCCCGTCATCTATCTATGACCCAAAGCATTGTTTGGCAACAACGTTTAGAGCGGCAGCTGAGGCTGGAGTTGATCCGAACGATTTGGTGTTTGAGGTTGTAGAAACAGAAGAAATCGCAGACATCAATCATTTGAAGAGCATCTTAACAGCATACCAAGAACAAGGAATGAAAGTAGCACTTGATGATTTAGGTGCCGGGCATTCAACGCTTGCGGTATTAAAAGAACTAAAACCGGACTATGTGAAAATTGACCGTAAAATCATCTCTTTCTGTGATCAAGATCAATCTAAAAAAGAAATGATTCAGCAGATTGTAGAAGTATCTAAAGAAATCAAAGCGATTGTTTTGGCAGAAGGAATTGAAAGAAAAGAAGAAGCTGCGGTCGCCTTGAACTGCGGTGTTGAGCTCGCACAAGGCTACTATTTCGGTAGACCTGTACCAACAAAAAGCCTTACTGCAGCAGCCCGCTAATCACAGTAAAACCTTATCAAAAAAAGATAAGGTTTTTTTGATGAATATCTTGGAATTGTGGTCAACTTCTAGTAATCTATAGGTAGATGCTTTTGTAATATAATTGTAAAATTAACGGGAAAATTTCCAAAAGGAGCGGAATGATGGTAACGAAAGCGGATCCGGAAAGAAAGAGGAAGAAAACACAAGTACCCTTTCGTTTAAATGTCTTGTTTTTGGTCGTCTTTTTTCTATTCTCTGTACTAATCTTAAGGTTAGGTGTTCTCCAAATTGTAAATGGAGAGGAAAAACGACTAGAGTCTGAAGCAGTTGAAGAAGTAATTGCAAGGAAAGAAGCGCCGCGCGGAAAGCTGCTAGACAGCAACTTTCGCGAAGTGGTAGGGAACGAACCTTTCTTTTCTTTAACATATACCAAAACAGTAGATACAAAAGCAGAAGACACGATGCGGATTGCAAAATGGCTGGCTGATCGCCTTGGCGTGACAAAAGATCAAGAAAAGAAGATTACAGTACGTGATAAGAAAGACTACTTTATTGCAAAACACGATGTAACTGAACTTATTGAAGAACGTCTCAGCAAGAAAGAAAAGAAGCTTAGCGACAAAGACCAGTATAAAGCGCTTGTTGATAAGATTACTGAGGAAGAAATCAATAGTCTTTCAGATGAAGACCTCAAGATTCTTGCATACAAACGCGCGATGGATACAGGTTATGCGTATTCGGCACAACGCATTAAAACGAATTTAGACAATCAAGAAGTTTCCATTATCTCTGAAAACCTGGGCGACCTGCCAGGGATTGATATTATGGCTGACTCTAAAAGGATCTATCCATACGGTGAATCCACGATTTTTGGTAATGTAAAGCAAATTCCAAAATCAAGAATGGATTATTTTATGAGCATGGGGTATGACCGTAGTGACCAAGTAGGTGTAAGTGGTCTAGAAGATCAATATGAACAAGTATTGAGAGGTACGAAGGAAAAGTCCGTTTATCTTACTAATCCAAAAACAGGCGCAACAATTGGTGAGCCTAAAACGATTCCGGGTCAGCGCGGGAAAGATATCGTATTAACATTAGACATGGAGCTTCAATTTCATCTTGAAAAGATTTTAGAAGAAGAGATTTTAAGAGCAAAACCACTTGGCGGAAATGATTTACTTAAATCAGCATACATCGTAATGATGAATCCAAAAACGGGTGAAATCAAAGGGATTGCCGGAAAAACGTATGATGACGGAGAGTTTCATAATGATTCTTATGGTGCATTGTTCAATTCCTATGAAATGGGTTCTACCGTCAAAGGGGCAACCGTATTGGCTGGGCTACAAAAAAACTAGTTCATATGGGAGAGTATATTTATGATGCTCCCTTTACTAAAAACGGTATGAATAAGTCTTCTTGGAAAAATATGGGCTCCATCAATGACTTAGATGCTTTAAAGATGTCTTCAAACGTATATATGTTCAACATTATGGATCGTATGATAGGTCCTGAACACTGGACAGAAACATATGCTGAAGCTCGTTATTCGTTTAGCCAGTTTGGTCTAGGGGTAAAAACTGGGATTGATTTTCCAAATGAAGCTGTAGGATATGAAGGGAAGCCGCCAGAAGGGAGTCAGGTACACTTTATGACTTAGGAATTGGTCAGTTTGATACTTACACGACGATGCAGCTGGTTCAGTATGTATCAACAATTGCGAATGATGGATATCGAGTTAAACCTCAATTGGTTCGTGAAATTCGTGAACCTGCTTCGAATGAAGAGGAACACGGGAAATTGTTAAAACGATTTGAACCAGAAATTTTAAACAAGATTGATATCGAACAAAAGTACATTGAACGTGTTCAAAAAGGATTCTGGCAAGTTATGCATGCACCTGGTGGCACAGCAAAAAGTTATTTTGATGACCCTGAAAAGTATCACAATCCAGCTGGTAAAACAGGAACTGCTCAGCGTATTATTAAACATCCGCGTACAGGGAACCTTGTTGAAAAGCATAACTTGACACTTGTAGGATATGCACCATTTGAAAACCCTGAAATCGCATTCGCTGTTGTGGTCCCAGAAGGCACACCGCAAAACGGAAACCAAAAAATCAACAAATACATCGGGCAGCGTGCATTAGAAGCGTATTGGAACTTAAAAGAAAAGTACGGTGAAAACGCAGCAACGGTAAACGGTAACTTAGAAAAAGATAAAGAAGTAACAGAGGACTCAGCACAATGATGCTGAGTTCTTTTCTTATGTTTTATTGTCGAAAAACATCTAGTTTTATCAGAAAATAAATAGTTGCAAAATAAATATTTACAAAATTTAGACATATTGTTATGATTCTCTCAGGTTGTTCGTAATAATGAACATTCCTACTAATCTGTTTACATAGGGGTGAATGAAGTGGTAGGGAAGAAAAAAGGGTTAAGGGTATTTTCCAGTGTTACAGCAACAACGATTTTTGCTTCAGCATTATTTACAGGGGCATTTGCTAATCCAGCAGGACAGCAACCAACAGTTTCCGCAAGTCCAGTAGAAGCTGCGCCGATTGATCTAAACATAGTGGATCAGGATCGTTTAGGTAAAGCCCTTCAAGCAAGAGGGGTTATATCTAAAAATGCATCAACAGCAGAGGTTCAAAAAGCGGTAAAGCAATACATTGAGAAAAAGAACAACGCAAAAGGTCTTAACACTAACCACGATAAAAAGCACCATGATGAGATGGATAAGAAAACAAAAGACTTTTTAACAAAACAAAAGGACAAGCTCAAAAAGCAGCTTGATAAAGGTCACGATAACTTTAAAAAAGGGAAACCTACAGGTGCTGTCAAAGTAGATGAAGCTAAACAGGCAAAGTACGATGGTGCCGTTAGAAAGGACAAGGTACTTGTACTTTTAACTGAGTTCTCTGATTTCAAACACAACAATGTAGAGCAAGAAGATGGTTATATGTTTGCAACAGACTTTAACAAAGAACATTATGAGAAATTAATGTTCGGGGATAAAGATTTCACACTGTTTAACGGAGAGAAGGTAAAGACATTTAAGCAGTTTTATGAAGAGCAATCTGGTGGAAGCTACACTGTTGACGGTACAGTTTCAGAATGGTTATCAGTTCCAGGAACGGCAAAAGAGTATGGAGATGATAATCCTGCTGGTGGTCATGATAACTTAGCACCGAAAGGACCTCGTGATTTAGTAAAAGATGCATTAAATGCAGCGGTTGCAAAAGGCATGAATCTTTCTGAGTATGACGAATTCGATCTTTATGACCTTGATGGTGATGGCAATCAAAATGAACCGGATGGTTTAGTAGACCACTTAATGATCATTCACGCTGGAACTGGGCAAGAAGCTGGTGGAGGAAAACTAGGTGATGATGCAATTTGGTCACATCGCTGGGTTTTAAATGGAGTATACCCAGTTGCAAATACGACAGCAAAAGTACCATATTGGGGCGGGAAAATGGCTGCCTACGACTATACCATTCAACCTGAAGACGGTGCAGTTGGAGTATTCGCCCATGAATTTGGTCATGATTTAGGTCTTCCTGATGAGTATGATACTCAGTATTCAGGTCAAGGAGAGCCTGTAGCTTCTTGGTCTATAATGAGTGGTGGTAGCTGGAATGGAAACATTGCAGGAACTGCACCTACAAGTTTCTCACCTCAAAACAAAGAATTCTTCCAAAAGACGATGGGTGGAAACTGGGCAAATATTACCGAAGTGAATTATGAAGATATTGACGAAAAAGGTATTGCAACATTTATCGACCAAAGTGTTACAAAATCAAATAACCCTGGTATCGTTAAAGTCAATCTTCCTAAAAAGAAGTTAAAGGTATTGAACCTGCTTTTGGGAAGCAATATTATTACAGCACAAAAGGTGATGATCTTCATACAACTATGACAACACCTGAGATTGATTTGACTAATGCTAATACAGCAAGTATTGATTTAAAAGCATACTATGATATTGAATTTGATTACGACTTCTTGTATGTAAATGTGTTAGTTGATGGGAAAGCAATAGTGATTGATACAATTGGTAATGATGACACAGATGGTGATGCACGTGCAGAGTCATCTAAAGGTAAATGGGTTGATAAAACTTATGATTTATCTGTATTCAAAGATAAGAAAGTAAAAGTCCAGTTTGAATATGTGACAGATGGTGGACTTGCACTTGATGGGTTCGCAATGGATAACATTTCAGTAACTGTAGACGGTTCAGTTATATTTTCAGATGATGCAGAAAGTACTCCAAAGCTAGATTTAGACCGTGCTGTAGTTTCCAATGGATTTGATAAGAAAGATCACTACTACTACTTAGAATGGAGAAACTACGCTGGATCTGACAAGGCATTAGCATTCTCTCGTGGCGTAAAATATAATACTGGTTTAGTAGTTTGGTATGCTGATGATAGCCAAACGGATAACTGGGTTGGTATTCATCCAGGTGAAGGATTCCTAGGGGTAGTAGATTCTCATCCGGAAGCACTAGTTGGTACTTTAAATGGACAACCTACTGTTGCACAAAGCACGCGCTACCAAGTAGCAGATGCTGCATTTAGCTTAGATAAGACACCTGCTTGGTACATTAATTCACCTTCTCGTGGTATTTTTGACTACAAGGGATTACCAGGTGTAACTAGTTTTGATGATTCCAAATCTTATATCAATACGCGTATCCCTGATGCTGGAAGAAAAGTACCGAATCACGGATTGAAGTTTGAAGTAATCGGTGAGGCAAAAGATAATTCTGCTGGTGCAGTTTGGATTCACAAATAAAATTTTCTTGTCTTGAAAAATCCCAAGAGTAATATGTCCTGGGATTTTTTATGCGTTTAAAATACTTTTGATACAGTATTGTTGCTTCAAGAAATTCTGTTCAATTCTTTTCCCCTCTTGACAAGTTGATTGGAGCGCAAGGTGCGAGACTCCTGCGGAACAGGCGGGCAGGTGAGACACTTAAGAGTGGAACGTTCGAATGTGGCTCACCGCCTGCCCCGCGGAAAGCGAGCAGCCTGGAGCGGAAATCAACCACTTTCAAGAACAATCAGATTTAACCAAAAAGAAAAAACCGGCCTAAGCCGGTTTCTCCCTTCGCGCTATTCATTATTAGCAGAAGCAAGCTGCCCCTACAATAATCAATAGAATAAATAACACTACTACCAATGCAAAAGAATTGCCATAAGAATAACCCATCGATTTTTCCTCCTTTAATTCTTGCAATTGTTAATTCCATATATCCTATGCCTGTTTTCGTTTTCGAAGTGGGCAGGAGCCTAGATTCCAGTAAAATAGGCGTTAAATGTATGTTTGACCACAAAAGTGTCAAGTATTTGTAAAGACTGAATACTTGTGAAGAACGCCTCTTCTTGTTTTAATGAAGACAGAAAGAAAATATGTTACAGGGAGTCAAGTTATGAAAAAAACGGTCTTATCCTTTGTTTTATTACTTATGGTGGTTCTTCAACTGCCATTATCGGCGTTCGCTCATTCCGAACTTGAATCATCAACACCTGCTGAAGGAGAGAAGGTTACAACCGATCTTGAAGCAGTAGTCTTAACTTTTTCAACGAAGATTGAATCATTAAGTACCATGACGCTAAAAAACGGTGATAAAGAAATACCTCTACAAATCAGTATTGAAGATGATCAAATGACTGGCGCGATTAACAATCCATTAGAGAATGGTGACTATACGGTAGCGTACAAAATTATTGGTGCTGACAGTCATGTGATTGAAGGGAACTATACGTTCTCTGTAGATCGTCCTGAACAAGAACAAGCGCAAGAAGGAAATCCACAAGACAAGCAAGATGAAAATGCTGAGCAAGCCCTGCCAGATACAGATAAAAAAGATCAGCCTAAAAATCCAAGCTATTTTGCACCGCTTACGATTGGATTGGTGGTCGTAATTGCCATCGTATCGTTCTTTGCATTTAGAAGAAAACGTTAATGTAAGAAGTCTCGAATATATCGAGGCTTTTTTTAGTACTATAGGAAAGGGTAACTTGGTTAACTAAGTTGATATTTTATTTTATGTTTTATAAATAAAATGAGCAAAAATATAGTTTTTTCTAACTATTCTGTTATATGATGTATATTGTCTTTTATTTTGAAATAGGGGAGGGTGATTGACCTGGATACATTTAAGAGGTTAAAAGACTTTTATTGGCCTTATAAAAAGTACTTTTATTGGTCGATTCTGACGTTGTTTCTTGTATCAGGAATTACCGTCGTATATCCGATGGTCCTGCAATTTACCATCGATGAGATCATTATTAAAGGGGAATATTCATTTGTTCCGTATGTAGCGATCGGTTTTATCATACTCATGGCCATTAAAGGTGCGGCTACATATAGTCACCAATTTTATGGAGATCTGTTCGGCATCAGTTCCGTCTACCAGCTTCGGGAATCACTGTATGAAAAACTGCAGTTTCTGCCATTTGATTATTACGATAACGCGAAAACGGGTGATCTCATGTCCCGGTTAACGGCAGATGTGGAAGGGTTCCGGTTCTTTCTTTCGTTTGGATTTTCTCAGCTTATCAACTTTGTTTTAATCATTGGCTTCAGTCTTTCTGTCATGTTCTTCTATTCCATTCCATTGGCCATCATTACACTCTGCATGATGCCTTTCCTCGCAATCGTCGTATACAAGTTTGATAAAGAAGTTCATCCCGCTTTTAGAGGTATCCGAAAATCCATGGCTAACCTCAATACGAAGGTTCAAGAAAATATTAGCGGCATCAATACGGTAAAATCACTATCTCGTGAAGATTTTGAGATCAATAAATTTGATACGTCGAATGAAGACTATAAATCTCAATTTCTAACAACATCACACATATGGGCACGATACTTTCCAATCATGGAATTGATCGGAAACCTTTCCGTCGTGCTGCTGCTTGCATATGGTGGTTATCTTGTTATTCAGGGAAATCTGACGGCAGGGGAGCTTGTTGCATTCTTTAGTCTCGTTTGGTACATCATGGGACCGATTATGAATCTAGGGTTTATCATGAACACTTTTTCCCAATCCAAAGCTTCAGGAGAACGTCTGTTAGAGATCTTAGACGAACCTCTTGAGATGGAAGGGGAAGATAGGGAACTTGAAATGGTTCGCTTTGATGGAGAAGTAATCTTTGAAGAGGTAACGCATCGTTATAAAAACGAGAAAAAAGATGCACTGAAAGGTGTTTCGTTTACAGCTAAACCGGGTCAGACGATTGGACTAATCGGGGCAACCGGCTCAGGGAAAACGTCCATAACACAGCTTCTGTCAAGATTCTATCATCCAGAGGAAGGTTCAATTCTTATTGATGGGAAGCCGCTTGAAGATTATTCGCTCAGAACGATTCGAAAAAACATTGGCACCGTGCTGCAAGAGTCTTTTTTATTTTCGTCAACGATTAAAGACAACATTTCATACGGTAATCCCGATGCGGATATGGAAGATATTATAGATGCCGCAAAACGAGCACAAGCGCATGACTTTATCATGGAGCTCCCGGATGGTTACGATACAGTTTTAGGAGAAAGAGGACTAGGACTTTCTGGAGGTCAGAAGCAAAGAATTTCGATTGCCCG
Organism: Fictibacillus sp. EA-CB0309; assembly: GCF_055814265.1. Classification (NCBI taxonomy): domain Bacteria; kingdom Bacillati; phylum Bacillota; class Bacilli; order Caryophanales; family Fictibacillaceae; genus Fictibacillus; species Fictibacillus sp. EA-CB0309. The sequence continues at coordinate 2,711,776 of NZ_CP169271.1, read as the reverse complement.
AGCGATATTGATCGATCCTACCATCCTCATTCTGGACGACGCCACAAGTGCTGTAGATATGGAAACAGAATTCAGAATACAAAAAGCATTAAAAGAAGTGATGAATGACCGGACGACATTCATTATCGCTCATCGAATTTCTTCGTTAAAACATGCTGATGAGATCCTTGTTCTTCATGAAGGTGAAGTCATTGAACGTGGTACGCATGATGAGCTTATTAGCGAAGAAGCAGGAGCATACCGCAGAATTTATGACATTCAATATCAAGACAAAGACAAAGTGTTTCAAATGAATGGGCGGGGGTGTAATGATGAAAGAAACCAATAAAAGAACTCGATTTCGTTATTCATCTGAACAAGTCATTGATAAACCTTTTAACTGGGGGCAGATTATTCGCTTGTTTCAATACATGAAACCTTACAGCAAGAATTTATTGCCGAAAGCTATTTTAGCTATGATTGTTTCAACTGCTGTAAGACTTGTCGTACCTGTTTTCATTGGGGTACTAACATTTGATCATGCGATTAAGAATAAAGATACAAATCTTCTTATCCAATTGATCATTGCAATTGCTGGCCTATACTTGCTTTCGTGGGGAGCCAATACACTGCGTATCAAATGGATGAACTATCTTGGTCAGTATGTCATTTACGACATTCGGAAGCATTTGTTTAAACATATTCAGCGCTTGTCACATCGATTTTTCGATCAGCGTTCTGCGGGGTCCATACTTGTTCGAATCATCAACGACGTGAACTCATTACAAGATTTGTTCACCAATGGTGTTATCAATGTACTCATGGATATTATCTTGCTGTTTGGTATCATCGTGATCATGTTTGTTTATAGCCCAGAGCTCACATTAGCGATCATGGTGATCCTTCCGCTTATGTTCTTTATTTCAACCAGTCTTAGAAAAAAATCAGACGTTCTTGGCAGGTTGTCCGGATAAAGCAAGCCAAACTGAACTCGCATCTTAACGAGAGCATTCAAGGAATTCGGGTTACGAAATCGTATACACAAGAAAAAGAGAACATGAACTTTTTTAATGGAGTGAACAACGAAACGTATGACAGCTGGAGAACAGCTACACAGCAAAATGCATTGTTCCGCCCATTTGTTGAGATGTCAAACGCGATCGGAACAGCCATTCTACTGTGGTTTGGTTCTTACTTGATTCAAGGTGAAGCACTGGAAATTGGGGTATTTGTTACTTTTGCCTTTTACCTTGGCATGTTTTGGGAACCGATCTCACGACTTGGCCAAGTCTATAATCAGCTGTTAGTTGGGATGGCGTCTTCGGAAAGAATTTTTGAGTTTTTAGACGAAAAGCCGAATGTGCATGAAAAAGAAAATGCGTATTCCTTCTCACAGATTAAAGGAGATATCGAGTTTAAAAAGGTTGAGTTTTCGTATAACGCTGATCGAAAAGCGTTAAAAGGAATCGACCTTTCCATACAAGGTGGTCAGACAGTAGCACTAGTGGGTCATACTGGTTCAGGTAAGACCACAATCGCAAACTTAGTGAGCAGATTTTATGATCCAACCGCAGGAGAAGTCTTGATTGACGGCAAGAATTTAAAAGACGTGAACTTGGCAAGCTTACGTGAAAAAGTGAGTGTGGTTCTTCAAGATACGTTTATCTTTTCTGGTACGATCAAAGATAATATCCGTTTCGGAAGACCGGATGCAACCGATGAGGAAGTAAAGAGTGCAGCCAAAGCTGTTGGTGCTCATGCTTTCATTGAGAGACTATCAAATGGATATGAAACAGAAGTTGAAGAAAGAGGGAACGTGTTATCCGTCGGAGAGAGACAGCTCCTTTCTTTTGCAAGAGCCCTTCTCGCTGATCCAGATATTTTGATCCTGGATGAAGCAACAGCAAGTATTGATACCGAGTCCGAGCAAAAGATACAAAAAGCATTGAAGACTTTGTTGAAGGGAAGAACAGCGATTATCATTGCCCACAGACTTTCTACCATCAGGGAAGCCGACAATATTGTTGTTCTTGACCATGGAGAAATTATGGAACAAGGTAACCATGCTGAGCTTATGAACGCTGAAGGAATTTATTATCATCTTGTTGTTTCACAATTTAAAATGCTTGATGCCATATAAAAAAACGCCTGGGAACTTTTTTCCCGGCGTTTTTGCTTATTGTAAGGCTTTTGAAAGAGTATCAATGTTATCTTTCATAATCGTTAGGTAGTCACGGTCATCTTGAATATCTTTTTTAGTTCTTGTTTCTAAATTGTGAAGAGTCATCGTTTCTGCACCGACTTCTTTCTTAATCATCGCAGCTACCTTATTGTTCACGTTCTCTTCGAATAAAATATAATTCGTTTTTTCTTTTTTTGCATTTTCAATAATGGTTTGAATCTGTTGCTGACTTGGCTCATGTGATGGAGAAAGGCCGCTTATTGCAATTTGTTCTAATCCGTATCTCTCAGCCCAATATCCGTAAGCTGCATGAGAGACAATGAAAGAATCCTTAGGTGCGTTTTCCACTTTGGCTTTAAAAGAAGAATCTAGCTCTTTTAAATCCGAAATTAATGCTTCGTGATTTTTTTGAACGCATCTTTAGCGTCTGGTTTTAATTTAACAAGTCCGTTATAAATATTATCTGCCATTTGTTGAGCTAAGACGGGGTCTAGCCAGATGTGTGGGTCAAGAGAACCATGGTCATGGTTAGATTCTTCCTCATGCCCTTTTTCCTCACCTTCATGGCTATCGTGTTCATCTGCATGTTCATCTGTGTGCTCATCTGCATGTTCGTCTGCATGCTCAGCTGATTCATGATACGTAATGCCATTTGCACCATCAATAATTGGCATGTCTTCTTCTTTTAAAGTATCTGCAACAGAAGAGGAGAATTCGTCTGATTCGAGTTTGTTATAAACAAATGCATCTCCTTCAGTGATCTCCACCATCTTTTTTGTAGATGGTTCATACGTGTGCGCGTCAGCACCAGGAGGTATAATAGAGGATACTTCCACATGCTTGCCGCCAATTCTTTCTGTAAAATATTCTAATGGATACATAGTTGTGTAGATCGTCAATGTACCGGCTTTTTTATCAGATGCGTTGTTGTTTCCGCATGCTGCTGATATGAGTAATAGTATAACTGCGCCAAGTAATCCAAGTTTTCGCATTTAATGATGTCTCCTTTCAAACAATCCTTACTCATTATAAACGTAATGATTACGATTTGTAAAATGTTATTTATTGTGATAATGATTTTTTTCATGCTTGCTGAATCTGCTAACTAACTGTAAAGCCTTTTGAGGTGAAATCAAACACTTTCGTGAGCGATAAAGGTAAAAAAGGAATATGCATAAGTGTTCTAAAAGAGAATTCTTATGTGTAGTGTTTTATAAAGCAGACATATGTTCTTTTTGTTATAATAAAGAAGGTGTTTATCAAAGCGTTTAAATAAGCGTGAATCATGCTTAAAAAGGAGAGCGCGTACTAACATGAATATTGCTTTTTATTTGTTGCCTAAAGATGAAGTGAAGTACTTAAACCCTGAAGCAACGATGAGACAGGCACTTGAAAAGTTATCTTACCACAAGTATACGTCTGTGCCTCTCGTATCTGAAGAAGGCCGCTACATAGGAACGTTAACAGAAGGCGATCTGTTATGGAAGCTTAGGGAAGCTTTTGACAAAGGGTATGATGAAGTATTAAAAACAAAGCTGGTAGATGTTCCGCAGCGAATCAACAATATTTCTGTATCCATTAATTCTAATATGGAAGACCTTATTACTTTGTCTACGGATCAAAACTTTATACCCGTTACAGACGATGATGGCCATTTTATAGGGATTATAAGAAGAAGAGATATTATTAAGTATTGTGCAAATTTAATTTGGAACAAAGAGGTTACGAAAGATTAAGGCAGCTGTCTTAATCTTTTTGTACATACAGGAGGATTATTGCAGGTGAGAGTTTTAGCAGTCACAGTAGGCGGTATGATTGGGGCTTTGTTGCGGTTTTGGGTAGGTCTTCTGTTATTTAAACCAGAATCTGCTTTTCCGTATCCAACATTATTGATTAACCTGATCGGAAGTTTCATTCTTGGTTGGTTCGTTATTCATGGTGTGAAGAAAGTTAAAAATAAGAATTTGATATTAGCACTGCAAACAGGTGTGATCGGCTCTTTTACAACTTTTTCAACATTTAATGCTGAACTGCTGTTACTTGTAAAGCATGAACTATATTCTGTTGCATTTCTGTACTTTATAATAAGCGTCGTTGCAGGTATCGCGGCCATCTACCTTGGGATGAAGTGTGGAACTGTCACTCTTCATAGGGCAGGTGCAGAACAATGATGCTTATATCTATGGCAGTGGCCATTGGCGGCGGATTAGGAGCTCTTGTTCGATATTTTGTAAGCCAACGAGTAAATGGTGAATTTCCTTGGGGAACACTATTTGTAAATGTAATAGGATCTTTTTTATTAGGATGGTATGTTGCAGCAGAAGGGGCGGAGTTATTAGATTCGATCTATGCGACAGGCTTTTTAGGAGCCCTAACAACCTTCTCAACACTGCAACTTGAAGCGGTAACTTTATTTAAAAGAAAACAAAAAAATGGTCTATTATATTTATTTCTTACATACACATTAGGACTGATTGCAGCTTGGACAGGTTTCATGCTTGCTGTAAACATTTAAGGCTGTAGTCTTTGTTGCTCTTGAAAGTGGTTGATTTCCGTTCCAGGATGCTCGCTTTCCGCGAGGCGTGCGGTGAGCCACCATGGAAAATAAACATTCAAGGAAGTATTTCTTGCTCTTGCGTCTACAAGCTATTGCTACCGAAGTGAGCTTCCTCGTCGCATGCCTTGCGAGAAGCTTCTCAAGTGGTAGGCATGCACCTTGCACTCCAATCAACTTAGCAAAGAAGTATCTTAAAAAGATAACCCAAAAGCAACAATCTTTTAGAAAACAGCCAAATTTAAATAGTTTAAGGAGACATAATGAAAGAATTAGTGATTTCCCTTTTAGAATGGATCATGAGTTTAGGTCATTTAGGTATTGCACTGGGGTTAATGATTGAAGTGATTCCGAGTGAACTTGTTCTGTCTTACGGTGGTTATATGGTGGCGCAAGGGCATCTGAACTTCACGCTAAGTGTTATTGCAGGAACGATAGGCGGAACGCTCGCACAGCTCTTTTTGTATTGGATGGGGTATTACGGAGGCCGTCCTTTTCTTGAGAAGTATGGAAAATATATTTTGATCTCAAAAAACAAATCGACTTGTCAGAAAGATGGTTCAATAAATACGGAACAGGCGTTATCTTTTTTGCCCGTTTCATTCCTGTTGTGAGACATGCGATCAGTATTCCGGCCGGTATTGCGAAAATGTCATTCGCCAAGTTTACGCTGTTCACTACACTAGCGGTTATTCCATGGTCCATCTTTTTTATTGAGTTAGGAAGCAGACTTGGAGCTAACTGGGAAGACATCAAAACGATTGCTGCTCCCTACACACGGGGCATTATGATTGCAGCAGTAGTAATCATTTTCTTATTTATTCTATACAAAGTGAAAAAGAAGTAAGTTGATAGTCTAATTCTATAATTTTGTGAAGCTTGGCGAAATCGCCAGGCTTATTATTATGGTCTTGAAGAGGAGGGACAAATTCTAAGCAAGAATGTCCACAACATATATATGGCTACTGCAAAAATTTAAAAATAGGGAGGGATGTTGTATGGAAGCATTTATTAAAAACTATCATGAAACGTACAATGCAGCGAAAGTAAATGAGCTGCTCCTGCGTATCAAAGCTCATCAAGAAAAGGAAACCATGGCAGCGAAAGTGTCGGAAGCGATGGAAATATGCGGCTTCACCCCTGGTGACATCGAGCAGGTTCTCAGGCAGCTGAGAGGGGGGACAGTCCCTAGACAATTACACTTTCACTGTTTTTGTGCATCTCGTGAGGACACTGACAGTCTCATGTTCGTTAAACAACCAGCCATTTCTTAGACGATACACCTACATTTACGTTATACTACTCTGTAAGAGGTGATGGTTGTGGAAATTACGTTAAGCGCAAAAAAATATATTGAAGAAGTGCTTGAGATGAACAACGCCAACGGGATTCGAGTTTATTTCGCAGGCATGGGCTGAGGCGGTCCTAAGCTTGGCCTGGCTCTGGATGAGCCGGAAAACACAGATGTTATTGAAGAAATCAACGGAATTCGTGTGGCATTTGATACAAGAATCAAAGACCAGACAGCAACACTAAAGCTAGACTTTGAAGATTCAAAGCATGGTGCAGGTCTTGTGATGCTCGGTCAGGACGAATGCTGTTAAGAGTAAAAAACCGCTAATGACTATAAACTTAGTCATTTAGCGGTTTTTATTATTGCTGAGGTTTTCTGAAGCCAGCCTCAATCGCTTCTTTTTCCGAGCAAAACCATTTTTCTGGCTTCGTTATTTTATAATACCTGCCGCTTTCCACATGATAGATCTTATCTCCGGAAGAATTAATATTTCCTTTAATCTTGCATTCATCACTGCCGACTTCACGATCAGAAGCTTCTGGTTCACTAGAAACATAGCCCTCTTCTTGAACATAGTTTTCTAAACTCCAAATACCAACACCGTCTTTTTGAGCCTGCTTTTGAATGCTCTCATACTCAGCGACATACTTAGTGTTTGGTTCAAACACATAAGCTACCCGTGCTAACCCTTTTTCCAGCAAACTTTCCTGTACGCTTTTTCCATCGGCATAAACATAGGCTAAAAGTCGTCCGTATTTATCTCTTTCTCCTATGCCGAGTTCTAACTCAACGCTTGCACCATTTAACAAGTCTTGTGTGTACTTGCTTGCTTCTTTACTAAAAGGTTGCACAGGCTTTGAAGGATGGACGCTTTCAGGAGTATCAACAAGCAAAAAACGAACTGTTTCCGTTTTTCCGTCTACCTGAACTTTTATGGTATCTCCATCAACGACATCAACCACTTTTACAGCTATTTGATCTCCATCATTAGAATTAAAATAACTGCATCCCCCGATGAAGATTATGGCGGCTAACATGAGCAATCGTATAACTCTCAAATTCATATGTATCCACTCGCAATCAAATTATTGTATAGGCCACGCTACATTCTATTATAATAAATGTTAGATAGAATAGCTTATAGATTATCAAACATGAGGACGTTGGTATCTATAGAAAGGAGAAAATCATGAAAAAGATACATAAAATACTAGCGATTTGTTTAGCAGTTGTTGTGTTACTTGTTGCAGGCGGTTGTGGAAACGATTCAAAAGTAAAAGAAGCGGAATTAGAGAATCAGAATGGCGAGCCAGTGGCTGTATTCCCGTCTGACAAGCCGTCCTTAATTTTTCTATTTACGACAGCTGGCTGAGGACTCTGTCAAACTCAGCTGGTTCAGCTGAAAGAGAATGTAGATAAGTTCGACGATATGGATGTGAACATTTACGCAGTAAGTTCAGATACGGTTGAACATTTGTCAGCTTTACATCAAGAGATGAAACCTCCGTATCCATTTTTATCAGATCCCGAATTTAAGCTGATTGATCACCTTGATATGAGAGGTGAAAGTGTAGCTAAACGCGGTTACGCTTTGATTGATAAAAACGGTAAGGTTGTATTTACAGAAGTAAATGACCATTGGGGAGAACAGATTGACAAAACTTCAAAACAAATACACAACGAATACAAGAAACTAGAAAAATAGTCCGGAAACCCCGGACTGTTTTTTTGTATGTGACAACTGTCACAGATTCTCCATACTAGTTGGATTAAAATGGGGGTATAATGAAATCAGAAAGACTGAAGGAGGCAATTCATATGTTAAAAAATCATTGTGGCTTGCAGCAATCGCAGTTCTTGCAATTGGAATCTTGGCTGCTTGTGGTGGCGGTAAAGATAAAGAAGAAAGCACAAAAAATGCAGAAGAAACGATCACGATTGAAGCGAGTAATTTTGAGTTTGATAAAAAAGAATATAAAATTCCTGCCAACAAAGAAGTTGCCCTTAAACTTGAAAATGTTGATGGAAATCATGGAGTAATGATTGAAGGCGAAAAAGTAAACATTTCTGGCGGTTCTTCAGATGTTGTAAACCTTAAGCCAGGTGAATACACACTTCGATGCAGCGTTCCTTGTGGAAATGGGCATGCAGATATGGTATCAAAATTAGTAGTTGAATAAGAAGTAAGCCCCCGAGCATCTAGCCGGGGGCTTTTTTCATATAGACTCTTTTCTCTAAAAGATTGTTGCTTCAGGCTCTATTCTACGGGACGAGCGGACAGGTTGAGACTCCTAATGGCGCAAAGCGGCAGGAGGCTCACCGCACGCCCCGTGGAAAGCGAGCAACCTGGAGAGGAAATCAACTACTTAAAAGAGCTACAATGTATGCGAAAACAGCCTTCATGTAATACTACAATTTCTGAATCTGAAGCAATTCCTTATTGTAAGGAATATCTTTCATGGTTGATGCCCAAAGATTTCCGAGCAAGCGAGGCATCATCTGATCAGACGGGATTGCACCGTTATTCTTAAGAAAGTACTGAAAATACAATAAATAAAGCCACGAAGAAACGGGGAATAAAATTTCGTCAGCAAATTCCCGACTCTCCGTAATCGTTGCAAATGAATGCGATTCCCATCCCGAAAGAAAACGAGATCGTTTCCCTGCAAGTTTCGATTCTATGTAGTGAAGAGAATGGGCAACTTGAGGGTCATCATCACCATCAGCATGTGCTAACCGGGATTGTAATTCTAGGGGTATCGAATCGAGATCCTCAACCTCTGCAATGACGTGACATAATCCTTTATCGTAATAGGGATTTAGCGGTTTTAATGAGTAACGGTCCATCATCTCAACAAAAGATAACTGCTCAAATGGAATTTCTGCATAAGGTGGGGCAAATGTTTGCCTGCCATATTTTATTTCATGAAGCGTATCTTTTTCAAACGAAGCGCAGACGTACCATGTATCATTTTCATCTTTAAACAAACGTTCGCCCGTTTCAAGGCAATAGCCGGTGAACAATCCCCTTTTAGAAAACTCGTAGTGAGGAAGGTCTTTCTCTCTTAATGCATTCATTGTTTGTTCACCTGGTGGTTCAACCGCCGTCATAACAAAGATTGTAATCTGCAAGATCGTCACATTCCTCTAGTTTTTGATTTTCTGAAAGGTATCTTTTAACCCCGTAAAGCCTTCTTTAACGGCTGTAAAACTATTTTTCTTTTGATAAATGTCATAACGCAGATAATCCTTTTTCTCTTGAAGAAGCAGTTGCTGTGTTTTCACGTCGTTCATACGGGCGGTGATGCTGTCACCGGTATTCTTCATTTTTTGAACCGTTCCCATCGATTTCTTTACTGCTTTAATACCAGGAATTAAAATAAACAGTGCCGCAGCAGCACATAAAGCTAAGAAAATCCATAACCACATCATTACCATCGCCTCCAATCAATCTATCTATACTAAAATACCCGGAAATGCAGAAGAAAAAACAAAAAATCGAGGAAAGTAAACCTCGATTTTTATCGCTTTGGACAAGTTGAACAACAAGTCCCGTTATCAGTTTTATAATATAAGCAACACGTTTTCCGAGTCTTTGTAGGCCCGCATCCAATGGGAGCCTTGAAACGGTGAAACGGATTTTTGGTTACGCCAAAATGATATGCTGGTGCATCCATAAAGAACGCATAATCATCTTGAATGCGCTGCTTTACTTCAGGTGGATGATCTTCACTTAACCATGTTTCATAAACCCAGCGTATGTATATCCAAGCGTTTTCCCAAAGTGTAGCTTTAGAGATGCGGGCAGAGCTTGCCACATGATTTAGCATAACAGAGATATTCTCTTTAAAAAGGGTTTCGATAACACTCGAACGCCAGTCTTCTCTGGATTCAGTAGAAACACGGGCTGAAGCGTCTTTTAAGGTAAAGGATGGCAGCCACATGCTTTCAGAGTTGTGGTCAATCAGATACACATTCTTAATGTTCATATCAAACGATTTATTGAGCATCGTCATACCATACAAGCATGACGTTAAGCTGCAATAAGCATATCTTTTAAAGAATAGAGAAGCTGTCACGTTACGTTTGTTAGATCCGATACGTGGTCCTGTTTGATCTAAAAATTGAAGCAAGTTTTCTTGATTCAGCAGTTGTTCAGCCGAAACCACCACTTCATTCTCATATGGAGCTTGGAAAGAGAATCGATAGTTTGAACTGATATGATTTTTTTCATCTGCTGTCCAACCATTTGACTTAGGCGTACTGAGGAGTATTGACATGTCGTACGACTCGCCCCTTTCCATATGGAATACACATTGGTGTGCCGAAAACCGGATCTGGAATCACTGTACTCGACATTTGGAAAACATCTTCTACTAATTGTTCATTCATGATTTCTTCAGGAGCACCTTCTGCATAAACCGTTTTATCCTGAATCGCTACAATATGATGTGCATAGCGGCAAGCCAAGTTTAAATCATGAAGCACCATCACTATTGTTCGCTTTTCTTTTTCATTTAACTCAAACAGAAGATCAAGTATTTCAACTTGGTGTGTCATATCTAAGTAAGTAGTTGGTTCATCAAGTAAGATCGTGTCTGTTCCTTGTGCAAGTGTCATCGCGATCCATGCACGCTGGCGCTGTCCACCTGAAAGGGAATCGACTGGTGTTTCCATAAAAGGAATCAAGTTCGTTGCACGTAAAGCATTCATGACAGCTTCTTCATCTTCACGTGACCATTGTTGAAGCCAAGATTGATAGGGAAAGCGTCCTTGCTTTACAAGCTGCAGCACAGTCAGACCTTCAGGAGCTATTGGACCTTGCGGCAAGATTGCGAGTTCTTTAGCTACTTGTTTCGTAGAGCGCTTTGCTATATCTTTTCCATTTAATAAAACATGACCGTTCTTAGGAGATAACAGCCGTGCCATTGAACGTAACAGAGTGGATTTCCCGCATCCGTTGCTTCCGATTAAGACGGTGATTTTACCTTTTGGAATCTGTAAATCCAACTCGTCAATGATCGGTTCTTTTCCATAAGCTAACGTTAGGTTTGAGGTTGTTAAAACAGCCATCTGTCATCCACTCCTGTTATTGATTTTTAAATAATAGATAGATAAAGTACGGAGCACCGATTGCCGCTGTAAATACACCAGCTGGTACTTCTAAAGGTGAGAAAAGTGTACGTCCTGCTAAATCAGCCAAAACGACCATGATGCCGCCGATCAAAGCTGAAGCAGGGAACAATCCGCCAAACGATGAACCCGTAATTCTTCTTGCAATATGCGGTCCAATCAGACCAACAAATCCCATAGCTCCTGCAAATGCGACTGCTGAACCCGCTAAAGCTGTACACATCATTAAAAGCATGAATCGTTCACGGTGAACAGAAATTCCTGCTCCTCTTGTCAGGTCATCACCAAAGCCTTGAATGTTCAAGCGCCTTACAAGAAGGACCAGTATGGGCATCAACCCAAGAAACCAAGGCAGTATTGCTTTTACTTCGTTCCATGAAGTGCCATACACCGTTCCTGTCAGCCAAATCGTCGCTTGGCTGGCTCTATAGATCGGTCCAATTAGCATCATTAAAGTTGTTAGCGCTTGTAAAAGAGCCATAAGTCCAATGCCGATTAAAATCAGCCTCATAGGTGTTACACCGTTTTTCCAAGCAAGACCGTAGATTAAGAAAGCAACTATCGTAGCACCTGCAAATGCAAATAGCGGCAAGTAATTAATGCTTAACAAAAGGTTGTTTGCGTCATCACTGAACATCGTTAGGAAAGCCACAGCAGCAAAACCAGCGCCACCTGTAATCCCGATCATATCGGGTGAAGCAAGCGGATTGCGTATGATTCCTTGAAGTATAGCACCTGAAAGAGCTAGAGATGCACCTGCAATAAAGGCAACTAGAACTCTTGGAAGCCGGAATTCAGTAATAATCAGCTGATTTATATCAAGTCCTGTGCCGATCAATGCGTTAAAGACATCCCATGGTGCTATGTACATGTCTCCAACACCGATGCTTACAAGCATGGCAAGAAGTGCCCCCAAGGATAATACAAATATGCTAACTGTCGTTTTTTTATCAACTAAAAAAGAAAATGATTTACGCTGTATAATCCAGTACTTTCTCATTTTTGAAAAATTCCTTTTCGAACAATGTAGATGAAGAAGGGTGTTCCAATCAATGCCGTAACGACTCCAACGGGTGCTTCTTCTGGCATGATGATGTAACGTGCACCAATATCTGCTGCAACGAGCATAATTCCGCCGATTATAGCAGAATAAGAGACAATCCAGCGATGATCACTTCCTACTAGATATCTTGCAAAATGCGGAACAACAATTCCTATGAAACTAATGGGTCCTGCAATTGCAACCGATCCGCCAGCTAGCAAGATTACCATTAAAGCGGCAGCTAATTTAAAAACGACTGTTTTTTGTCCTAAACTAACTGCGACATCTTCTCCAAGTGCAAAAGCGTTTAACTGACGAGACAATAGAATCGAGATGATCCAAGCCACTGCAAGAGCAGGTATAACAGCAGCAAGCATGGAAAGTTTTCTTCCTTCTACTGAACCTGCCAGCCAAAATAATACTTCATCAAGCGCTTTCTCATTTGTCACGAGCATTCCTTGTGTGAGAGAAGCAAAAAGGGCAGCCATTACAGCGCCTGCTAACGTTAACTTAACTGGTGTAAGTCCGCCTTTACCGGCAGACCCTAGTGCGTAAGCCATTCCTGCTGCAACTGCCGCTCCTAGGAAACCAATCCACATAAACTGTTGAATGGATGAAACTCCCAGAAAAGTAACACCAAAAACAATAAAGAATCCTGCACCAGCATTTACCCCGAAAATATCTGGAGATGCGATTGGGTTACGAGTGAGCGCTTGCATGAGAACGCCGGCAATTCCTAATGAGATGCCGACTGTCATACCAACAAGAGAGCGAGGCACTCTAGATAGTTGAATAATAAGATGTTCGTTCGAGCCGTTAAAGGCCGTGTAAGCTTCAATGGCTTGTTTTAATGAGGTGTTGGTGTAACCAAGAACAACACTAAGTACCATAATAATGAGCGCTAAAATTACACCCAGAATCAATCCTGCTGCTTTTCTTTTATTTCCGTATAATATTCCGTTCATAAGTCCTCTTTTATATAATGAAAAGTATTCTCAATTAATAGTTTAAAAGTAAACGAGGAATCTGTCAATGACTTTGAAAATCATTATCATTTAGTTATTGACAACGGATTCAGAACGTATTATGATACGAATTGTAATTGATTATCATTATCATTTGCACGAACATAAAAGGGGAGAGAAAAACAGAATGAAAAAGATTACATACAAATGGCTTGCGTTTGCAGCTGTCCTAACTCTCATGCTAGCTTTAGCAGCTTGCGGCGGAAAAGATAAAGCGAAAGAAGAAGAGAAATCAGAAGGAGCTTCTGCTTCTTATAAAGTTGAGCACGCTATGGGTACTACAGAAGTAAAAGAAAACAAACGCGTTGTCGTTTTAACAAACGAAGGAACTGAAGCAGTTCTCGCTCTTGGTGTAAAACCAGTTGGTGCGGTTAAATCTTGGTTAGGTGATCCTTGGTATGACCACATTAAAGGTGATATGGAAGGCGTAGAAGTTGTAGGTGACGAGAGTGCGGTTAACGTTGAGAAGATCGCAGCTTTAAAGCCAGACTTGATTATTGGTAACAAACAGCGTCAAGAGAAGCAATACGATGAACTAAACAAAATTGCACCAACAGTATTCTCTGAAGAGCTTCGTGGTGATTGGAAAATCAATTTCGAACTATATGCAAAAGCATTAAATAAAGAAGAAAAAGGGAAAGAAGTTTTAGCTGCATTTGACCAACGTATTGAAGACATGAAGAAAGAAGCAGCTGATCAATTAGATACGGAAGTTTCCGTAATCCGTTTCCTACCTGGAACATCTCGTATCTATCACAAAGATTCATTCTCAGGTGTAATTCTTGATCAACTGGGTTTTGCACGCCCTGGAGATCAAAACAAAGATGATTTTATGGAAGAAGTAACACAAGAGCGTATTCCTGATATGAACGGTGACATCCTATTCTACTTCACATATGAAGCAGGAGACGGAAAAGCGACTGAAACGGAAAAAGAATGGACAAACAATCCGCTTTGGAAGAACCTTGAAGTTGTGAAAGCTGGAAATGCACACAAGGTAGATGATGCGATCTGGAATACTGCTGGCGGTGTTAAAGCGGCGAACTTAATGCTTGATGACCTAGAGGAGTATTTCTTACAAAAATAATAGTTGTTTGTGAGGGAAGGAAGCGAGCATTCGCTTCCTTTCTTTTTATAAAGAGCTTTATAAAGAGCTGTTTGCTTGTGCATTGATGTTCTTGAAGGTGGTTGATTTCCGTTTCAGGTTGCTCGCTTTCCGCAGGGCAGGCGGTGAGCCAAATACGTACGTTTCACTTTTAAGTGTCTCACCTTCAAGAAAGTATTTGTGCTCCTGCGTCTTCAAGGAATCCTAACGAAGCAGAATTCCTCGTCGCATGCCTTGCTAGATGAATCCCAAGTGGATGGCACGCAGGAGTCTCGCTACCTTACACTCCAATCAACTTTTCAATGAAGCTTATAATAAAAAAATCTTGAAAGTAACAAGCTTCTAGAAATTCACAATTTAAAAAATCTATTGAAAGAGCAGTTCTTTTATTGTTTTCAACTAAGCGCAATGCTTAGCATTTTACGCGCGGTTTTCTGCAACTTTCACGCGCAATTCTCTTTTTCACGGGTAGTTGCTGCATTATTGCGCGCAGCACACCTTTACAGCTTCATTAGTTGTTAGGTAAGTACATACACCGGCCACAAAATCCTTCAACTAGTGATCGTTTTTGCCATCGAACTTTCTTATAATAAATGTAAAAAGATTGAAGTTATAGGGGAAGAAAACATTATGAGGTTATCTGGGGAGATTTTTCGCAATAAAAGCTTTCTTTACTTTTGGTTAAGCTCGATTTTAACGGCCATGGGCGACAGTATTTTTATGATTACACTAATGTGGCTGCTCGTTCAGCTATCAGGATCACCTGTTATTGTAGGAACATACATATTGCTTGTGACATTGACAAAGTTTTCGTTTATTCTTTTTGGCGGAGCGGTTGTTGACCGGTTTTCGGTAAGGAAACTTCTTATCGGTTCTGCTTTGGGAAGAGGCGCTATCTTGCTGTTTCTATTCCTAGTCATCGCTTACGCGCAGCCTCCGATCTACTATTTCTACATCACAGGTGTTCTATTTGGACTGATCGATGCGATTAGTGAACCAGCTGGTATCACTTTTAGAACCCGTCTCGTACCTGAAAAGCATTACACGCAATCAATGAGCCTTCTTATGATGGCAGGACAGGCTTCTGGAGTAGTTGGGCCGCTTTTAGGAGCCATGCTTTACGCCGTTTATGGCGCTAAAATGGCTTTTCTTATAAATGGAGTGGCATTCTTTGTTGCTGCGGGATTGTTTCTTTTTATAAAGGTAAAAGAGGAAGAAAACGAAAAAGAGCACTCATCTTTCTTTGCGGGTATTAAAGAGGGATTCACGTTTTTTATAAGTGCCCCTGTACTTGCTACTATGGCAGTATTTGCTTTTTTGCGAACGCGGCGGTTGGGGCGGTAATGGTCAGCCTGCCATTCCTAATGAAAGAATTAGACTTTGGCATTAAAGGGTATGGGTGGGCGCAAACGTCACTTGCAGTTGGAAGCGTGTCGGCTGCTATCGTGTTCTCTTTATTCGTCATCCATAGACCAAAACCATATATGACGCTTTTAACATGCTTTCTGCAAGGAGCAAGCATTGTTTTGATAGGATTTTTTTCTAAGGAACTTGCGGTTTTGTTATTGCTACTTTCATTTGTAGGCTTTTTTGAAGCAGCTGTTAACGTCATTGCCCCAAGCGTAAACCATGCGCTTATTCCTCCAAAGCTTTTTGGACGTGTAATCGGGATTATGGTGATCATTATGGGGATTTCAGAACCTATTGCAGCAGGGACAGCAGGTCTTCTTATTGAAAAAATAGGAGCCGCTGATGTTTTTGTTTGGGGAGGCTCAATGGAGATGTTAGTGGCTATACTGGTGTTTTCACTGCCATTTATACGTAACTTTAAACCAGAAGATAAGGGTTCTTAATATGTACACATTTTGTCTACAGAAATGCCATATTTTTTCCAAGGGAATGAACGAATTAAACATAATGTATAAGTAAGTAATAAATTTATTCCTGGAGGTTTTTACAATGAATAAAAAACCGTCATTAGAAAAGGAAATACAGAAACGCGAAATCTTGATGAAGGACGAGCAAACAAACGCTTGGTTTTACGAAGATCATATAACAGCAATAGTGAACCGCGCAAAAAAAGAAGGAGCTTTTGATGATCTAAAGGGGCTTGGCAAACCTCTCAATATTGACGAAGACCTTGTGTACAATCCGGAAAAACGACTTCATAAAATTATGAAAGATAATAACGTATTACCGAATTGGGTGAAACTTGGTCAAGAGATAGACGTATTAAAAGAAGAACTAAAAACGTATACGGTTGAATATAACATCAAAAAAACAGTAGAAACCATTAACCAAAAAGTGTTTCAGCATAACTTAACTTGTCCGCCAACTGCACAGCGGATGAAAGTAAATCTGGGGGACATTTTGAAGAAATAATTGGAGGGTGTATGTCGAAAATAAGTACGTTAAATGCAGAACATTACCAATGGGGAGATGCATGTGATGGATGGCACCTTCTTAAGCATGATGATTTGAGCATCATTCATGAAAAAATGCCTCCTCAATCAGCTGAGGTCAGGCATTATCATGTGTTTTCACACCAATTTTTCTTTTTATTAAACGGAGAACTCGTTATTGAAAAAGATGGAGAGGAAATACTACTTGGCGCTCATCAAGGAATAGAGATACCTGCAGGAACAACTCATCAAGTTCGTAACGAATCAGCTAGTCCTGCAGAATTTCTTGTAACATCTCAGCCCCCTGCACATGGGGACAGAGTGGTTGTGAAAAAGTAAAAAGCATCAGCACGGTGACCCTTTAACTGCAAAGGGTCTTTTTTGTATCAGAAATCTTTTGACATGACTGCTCAAGATAAGGGAAAGATAGTAAAAAACGTAATTGGAGCAAAAAGATGCTAAGATACACAAATGCCACGAATAAAACAGAGAGAATAGAACATTTTGAAATGCCCAAAGAAAGTAATACGCTTTGGATGTTCTATCAGTCTCCTCATGAATTGCAGAGCGACGGCATTTTGCAGCAATTACAGCTGCACCCATTAGCTGAAGCTGCATTCACAAGCTTTTCAGAACATCCTCAAATTAATGTTTATGCAAACCATGCTGTTGTTTCCACTTTTTATTTAGAAACAGAGAGCCTTGAACCTGTAAGAATAAATCTTTTGATTGGTGATAGCTATTTAATCGTATTGGCTGAACGTGAGATTCCTTTTAGGAAACAGCTTGTAAAAGATTTTTCAGAAAACCCAGAGCATATGAAACATGTGAGCTACATGCTGTATTATTTCATGAAAGATATTGTTAGTTCCTATTTAGAAGTTGTGGATCAGCTGTCAGATGAGTTCTTAGAGATTGAGAAAAGTGTGTTCATTGATCCTCAAAAACGGGAGATCGGCCGAGATGTATACCGATGGAAAAGCCGTCTGCATAAGCTAAGGCAATTTGTTGAAGCAGAAGAGAGCATCATACAGAAAATGGGGCACGATGACTTTGAGTACGCGAATGAGGAGTCCGGATTTTACTTTAAAGATCTGCTTTCCTCTTTCTCAAGAGTAACTGCAGCCTTTGACAGTTTTAAGGAAAATCTGCAAGGTATTTTAGATCTGCAGATGTCTTTAAAATCTGATCACATGAACACCATTATGAAAACATTGACACTGGTTAGTGCAGTCTTTATTCCACTTACTTTTTAGCCGGATTATACGGAATGAATTTTGAGTATATGCCTGAATTGAAATGGCATTACGGGTATTTTTTGATGTTAATGCTGTCCTTAGTGATGGCAATATGCATCATTGGTTATTTTAAGAAAAAAAGATGGTGGTGAGTGTTACATAAAGGCTCTTCTCTAAAAATTTTTCTTAATATTGTTTTTATTGTCTTCTTTGACAGTTCATTGGAGTGGAAGGTGTGAGACTACGGCTAGGACAGGCGGGCAGTCCGAAAAGTGGAAGTGGCTCGTTCAGCCCCGACAAGCAAAAGGTGAATGGGCTAGGAAGGCGCACTTTGCCTTCTTGTCCGTTTAACTTTTGACCTCGAGGGGCTAGCCACTGCAACTAGACAGGTGTCACCGCGTGCCCCGCGGAAAGCGAGCAACCTGAAACGGAGATCAACTACTTTCAAATGCAACAATGAATACGAAAACAGCCTACATAAAAAACAACAAGAGGCGGAAAATAAGGAAAAGGAGGCGGCGCGCTTGGAAAAAAGACCTTATTATATAAACGTAGAGACTGGTGAAATTCTTCCAGTAAAAACAGCTTCGACCTTTCAGTTTGAAATATCTGCATCAGACGAAGACGTAAGAAAGCTTGCAAAAATGTTTGATGAGATGGAAAGTACGGCGAATGATACGTTTGTTCGTACACATCTACCTTATGTTCCCTATTCAAATGACCGGGATAACGACCGGTATGATGTGAAGTTAAGAGAAGTTTATCAGCTGATTCATGATTTGGGGCAGGAAGAAACGCGGAATTTTATAGAGACCATGAGTAATTATAATCATGTAAAAAGGCCAGAGACTGAGTAATCTCTTGGCCTTTACCTTTTTAGTAGACGAAAAATGCGATGTAAATGATGATAATTACTACAGCAGTAAAACCGATATATGTTAAAAATATAGGGTTAAGAACGGCTGTATGTCTCGTAACAGCAGCATTTACTTTATCTTGTGTATACGTTTTTTGCTTTCTTCCGAGTTGAATCGTCCACCAAAGTCCACCAGCCATAATTAGAACAGACAATATCAGGATTAGTGTAAACAAACGTTTTCACTCCTTAAATCTTGTTTATCCTAGCTTTTGTGAAATCAGCGGGTTTCATGCATCAAGACTGAAGGTTCATTTAATGATTCTAGGCGCTGCAGCTTTTTTTACGAGCGTTAAAATGCGTTCCTGATCATTCTTATCAAATATATTGTATTGATCACTCTCAATTTTCAATACCGCTGTCTTGTCGTAAGCTGAAATCCAGTCTTTATATTTAGCATGAAGTGTTTTGTAATAGGCTAATAATTCAGGATTCTCATCCACTTGTTCATAAGAACGGCCTCTTTGTCGAATGCGGCTCAATACTGTATCAAGATCACTGTCCAAATAAATGAGTAGATCGGGACGTGATTTTGGGGTTTTATCGATTTCATTCATCATCGTTTCAAGTAAATCCTTGTATGTGTCAAATTCAAGCTGTGTCATATTGTCAGAATCAAAATTAAGTTCTGCAAATATCAAATCTTCATAAAGACTTCGATCCAGAACATTATCTGGACTCGTTCTCGCTTGGCGAATGGTTTTGAAGCGAGTATTTAGAAAATAAATTTGAAGCGGGAAAGCCCATCGCTTCGGGTTTTTGTAATAATCGGGTAAAATAGGGTTGTCAACAACGCTTTCGTAAAAATCTCGCTGCCAAGCTGATCACTCAAAAACTCAGCATATGTGGACTTACCCGTACCGATCATACCTGCCATTAAAATCACGGTATATCCTCCGTTTCAATTCGATACTTATGTAAGAAATAAAAATGAATCATCTATATATGGTATGTAGGGCTAAATAGCCTTTCTAAATATATCATGTAATACAAAAGGTGAACAGAGGTTGTTTGCTGATCAAGTAAATTATGTAGGGGAACTATGCAAGAGTATTCAATAGCCACAACCATATCACTTGAATTATAACGATACGGGAAAGATAATAAGTGCCACAAATAATCAAAAGCTACTCATAAAAAGAGGCGTAAGTAAGGGGAATCATGATGACCATAAAAATAAAAGTATACTCGGATTTTGTTTGTCCATATTGCTACCTAGCAGAAAAACCACTACTAGAAGCAACAAAAGATAAAGATGTTGATATCGAGTGGATGCCATACGAACTGCGTCCATACCCGCAAGAAACATTGAAACCAGAAGGCGACTATTTACAAAGAGCATGGCAGGAATCCGTTCAGCCTCTTTCGAAAAAAATGGGTGTTCAAATGATTTTGCCGGATGTCTCGCCTCAGCCTCATACACACTTTGCACATGAAGGTCTGCTTTTTGCGAAAAGGCATAGTAAAGAGAAGGAATATTCACATCAAGTTTTCAAGACTTTCTATCAAAAAGGAAAAGATATTGGAGAGGTTGCGGTACTCCGAGAAATTGCCGAAAATATTGGTCTTGATGGTGAAAAGTTTCAACAAGCGTTAGAATCCCGTGAATTTAAAATGGAGAGAGAATTGTATTTGCAGCAAGCGAATGAAGAACTGCAAATTACAGCTGTTCCTACCATCTTTATCGGTGACCGGGTATTAAAAGGTCTTCATCCTCAGGCAAATATTGAACGGGCCTTAAGAGGTGCCATTCGAGATGCGAAATTCGAGTTTTGTGAAGGTGACGAATGCGAATAATAACTAAAAAAGAGCGCTTTGAAGGATTTCCTTCTTAGCGCTCTTTTTCGTTCTTAACAATGAAAAAAGGGGTTGTTGATAGGGATGTCTATAATATAGCAAGACACTAAAAAAAATGGCTGAATATGTGATTTTTTTGATAAACGTTATCACTTTGTGACAAAGTCGCGCTGACGGACTAAAGACTTCTGTAAACAAAAGAAAAAAGCCCATTAGGGAGGGCTTTTTCGGGAAAGGGAGTACACCATTATAAGACGAATGAAATGATAGAAAGTTTCAAAAAATGTTAATTTTCTTTTCGATTTCTTAAAAAAAGTGATAAAGTAGAAAAACAGAACAAGAAGAGAGAAGGAAAAGAGAGATGAGGGGTTTTTTAGCGAAGTGGCATCCTGCTGTTCTAGTAATCATAGCGGGTACACTTTTTACAAGAGCGGCATTTTTTATGACGATGCCTTTTCTAGCGATTTACTTGTATAGTGAAAAAGGAATTGAGCCTTTTATGGTAGGTTTGATTATTGGCATCAGTGCACTTACCGGAACATTTGGCGGTTTCTTTGGAGGATATTTATCGGATCGCATCGGACGATTGCCTGTGATGACAGTCGCTATCTTTACGTGGAGTGCAGTGTTTGTTGGATTTGCTATTGCGGATCAAGTGTGGCATTTCTTTTTATTAAATATGTTGAACGGACTTTGCCGCTCTTGGTTTGAACCGATATCCAGGGCTTTGCTTGCAGATGTCACAACAAAGGAAAACCGGCTAAGCGTATTTAATGCACGTTATTTTGCTATCAATGTCGGTGCAGCAATCGGACCTGTTGTTGGAACGCAACTTGGAACAACATCGTCTACAAAAGCGTTCTATATTACGGCAGTTGCATATTTGATGTATGCTTTATTAATCGTCATCACGTTAAAAGGGAACTCATCTGAATTAAAAGCCGGAGAAGAACGAAAATTCTCGATGAAGTCCGCTATCCTCGTTCTATCAAAAGATAAAGTGCTTGCTTTTTTTCTGATTGGGAACACAATTGTTATGATGGCACAGTCACAAATGGATACTACACTTGCGCAATATATAGGAAACGCTCCGCAATTTGAGAACGGTGTGAAGCTGTTTGCTTATCTAGTCGTAACAAATGCTGTGACGGTTTTACTTTTGCAGTTTCCTGTCACGAACTATGTCAAACGATTTCAACCGATGAACGCACTGCGGTTTGGGAGTTTTGCATTCAGCCTTGCGCTATTGGGTTTCGGCTTATCGACTAGCTGGATTTTCCTCGTCATCTCAATGGTTTTTTTAACGATCGGAGAAATTATAGTTTTTGTAATGAGTGATGTGCTTCTAGACGACCTAGCGCCAGAGCATATGAGGGGTACATATTTTGGAGCGATGTCTTTTCGTTCGATAGGATTTAGTGCAGGACCTTGGATTGGCGGATTGCTATTAAGCACGTTTGGATTTGAACACGGCTTTTACGTGTTCGGCTGCTTAACGCTTATCTCACTTTTGTCTTTACCGTTTTTTCAGTATGGAGAAGGTATTCGCAAAACACTCACAGATCAACAGTCTGTTTCAACTTAAGAGAGGGGAATTTTATAATGATAACAGGAATTGAACACACAGGTATTATGGTATCCAACATGGATGATTCAATCGCATTTTACACGGAGGTACTTGGACTAAAACTTTTAGATCGCTTCGATCATACAAGTGTTCCTGTAGAGCTAGCATTTTTAGGAGTTGAAGAAAAAGTGCTTGTGGAATTAATTGCTGGTTATACGGGAGAGGTTACGAATGAAGGGAAAGTTCATCACATCGCCTTTTCTGTAACGAACATTGAAGAGAAGTATGAATGGTTAAAAGAAAAAGGTGTTATGATGAAAGACAAAGAAATTACGGAACTTCCAAATGGAAAATACTTTTTCTTTTATGGTCCTGACGAAGAGTCCCTTGAATTTTTGAAAGTAAATAGAAATAGAGACTGCAGAGAACTTCTTTGCAGTCTTTTTTTATGGTTTGTAAAGTTTGTTTAGAGGAAGAGGGTAATGAAATAGTCATAAAGAAATTTATAAACGTATCTAGATTCCAGGCAGCGTTTCTTTTAAATACTGATTGGAGCAATATTCAACACCATATTTATAACGGTGTTCTCGAACATTACGTGCTTTCTTTGGATCAATTTGAATCCGTTTGATCTCGGGATACGTTTCCATGATTTTCACTGCGATTTTATCACCAGGTTCATCAGGATCAGTTAATACATAAACTTCATCACAAAGAATTAATGCTTCTTCAATCGCCCTTCTTTCTTTATGACGAAACGATATCCCGTTTAATATCACAAAATGGGCATGTGGATGAACACTTTGCACTCTCAGTTGATCACTTTTGCCTTCAACGATGTATCCGGTCATAGCGCCTCCTGTAAAACATAAGATTCATTATAATTTTATGGAGAGCATATCGATAATAGTACAACTTCAAAGAATTTATTTGGACAATGAAAAGGAAGTGTATGAATTGAAGAAGCTGCTATACATAGTGAAAGGACTTTTTCATAGCTTCTTTTGGCCGCTGGTTATATATGGTTTGTTTTTGCTGCTAAATGACATACAAGGTTTGATAAGCGGTGTACTCATATTAATTTTATGTTTCATTGTATTTTGTGTGGGATTTATCGGTTTGCTGAAGAAAAACTCATCATCTTTAGCCAAACAAAAAATGCGAATCTCATTCTTTATCATTATTCTTATTACGATATCAACGGTCTTTTTTTCAGTAACAAACTATGTTTTAGAAACCTCATTATCCCAAACCCTATCAGCTAGAGTGAAAAATCAATACTATATGGAAGCCCTGCTTGTTGAAAAAGATAGGATTTTTGAGAGGATTACATTCTTAAAGACTCTAGAAAGTAAAACCGATCCTGCTTCATCCGTTTTCTATGAAAAACATGATGACAAATTGGCGCTGGCGGCACAAGTGCATATCCGCAAAGTTCAGGCTTCCCATAATAAAGCGATTGATGAGCATCAACCTGTTCCAGTCACGATTATTTTATATCGAAACCCTTTAATCTTTCAAAAACACTTGCCTAGCCATTCTTATGAAAACCTGCAAGCGCTTTATGTTCCGTCTGAAGAAACAATTCACCTGCTTGTTACGAAACAAATGGACGACGATCGCGACCGATTCCTAGAATTGATCGGTCATGAGTACACACACCATTGGATCGTAAGTTATTTATCTGAGAACGGGATGGATAATCGCCACTTGCCTAGGTGGTTTGAAGAGGGCATTGCAGAGTATGCAGGTAAACAAAGTGTAAGAAAAGTACCGAACTTTGCTCCGCTTAACTTAATTCCATTTACACGATTAGATTCTGTAGAAGAATGGGCATATGAAAACCGCCGTAACTCCCCGCATCTTCCATATCGTCAAAGTTATTATGCGGTCGATCAGCTAGTTCGGGATGGTAAAGGAGCGAAAATAAAAAATCTTTTGCTCAACAATAAAGAAAACTTTTACAGATTGTTTCAAAAAGAAATAGAGATGTCGGTTATTGAGTTTGAGGTTCGTTTTCTTCGCGATGAGATGATGCTTTATAGAGAACATAGAGGTGATTAAAAGTTTGAAACATGATAATTCGAGAAATTCACAATATAATCCGGCGAGTTTTCTCACTAATCCGGCGAGAATTTACAATAATACGGCGAGTTTTTAACATATATCGGCGAGTTGTCAAATATCGACATGAATTCACCCTATTGTATGGTTGAACCAGCAACAAAACAAAAAAATTGACCCCAGATTTGGGGCCAATTTACTCATCTGCTTTTTAATTTACGCTTAATAATAGGCAGCAGCCTCTTTTTCCTTGTTTTAATAAATAGGCGAAAGCCATTCCTTTAATTCCTTTGCTGATTCGTCCCATCTTGTCATCCTCCTTTTTAAAATCATAGGTGTTTCATGTAATATACCCGAATTCAGCCTGCCGCAATCCTTTTATTCCATTACTAGATACTTGTCTATACGTTTCAGAAGTTGATGAATAAAATGAAGCGAATACAATTTTACAGGAGTTGAATAGTTTGAATAGCAGAAGTTTTCCTTTCTTTCCTGGCCAAGGCGGACAGGGTGGCGGGCAAGGATTCGGCCCTCCAGGGGACCACCAGGCGGACCACCAGGCGGCGGTGGCGGTGGAGGTGGGATGGCACCAACATCAGCACCACCTTCATTCACACCGTCCCAATCACAAGGGTTTAGCTTGCAAGGAGGCGGAGGAGGTGGTGGCGGTGGCCAGTTCGGTGTATATGCAGTTGATCCGGGTGCGATCCGACCTTGCCTGTATCAATACGTTTACATCTGGCCAACATGGGGACCAGGTTTCTGGGCTTGGCTTACGTTTGCTGGACGTCGATCGATCGCAGGATTCCGCTGGACCGGTAACCGCTGGGTATACTTTGGAATGGATACACGCCAAATCAGTTCGTTTTATTGCTATTAAAAATAACCGCCAAAGGGCGGTTGTTTTTATTTCTTAGGTATAGCGAGTGTTCCAGTACTTCCCAAGAATGATCCGTTTTCATGTGAACAGGAATCCTTTTTGATGATACATATTGAACTGCTTCCCAAACGAGCGGGGAACACCAATCTTCCATTAAATCGTGAGGTTCGACCCACTGAATACCTATTGAATCTTGAAGAGGTATGTCTGCAATAGGCATTTTTGAATCTGCATCAATTGAACATACATAATAAACAGTAGTATGTTGAGAAAGAGTCCACTGCTTATAGTTCCACGGCAGCTCGTAACAGCGTTCTCCTAACCTCACACCTCTTAATACGTGATAGCCTGTTTCTTCTAAGACTTCACGGACTACTGTCTCATATTCTGATTCATCTTCTTCAGGTGTCCCGCCAGGTAGGTCAAGGCGATTCTTATAAGGACCACCCCTTTTTTCAATTACAAGCAGGTGTCCGGTCTCATTTATACATATACAATAAATGCCCTTATGTGTATGGATACAATAACCTCCTTCCTAAAAAAACACCTTTTCACTTTAACATGAAAAGGCATTTTACCAATTATTCTTTTACAAGCTCATTCAGTTCTGAGGTAAGTGCCTCGAACTGGTTAAAGCTTTCAACGACTTCTTCCACACATCGATGCTGTTCTTCAACCGATGCTAGAACTTCTTCTACGGATCCGCTTGATGTTTCTGCAATTCCGGAAACAGACTGGATTTCTCCTACAATATAACCTGTTGATTCATATAATTGATTAATCAGTTCTTGAACTTGTGAAGATTGTGCAGCAACTTGATCGGTGTTTAATAGAATTTGGGTAAAGTTATCGGCAGTTTTCTGCGTTGCTTCAAGGCTTGATGTGACAACGCCTTGTGAACCATCTACAAATTGAGCAGCTTGTTGAGCTTTACTTCGGATTTCCCCAAGAATATTAGCAATCTGTTTCGTGGAGTTCTGTGAGTCCTCTGCTAAGCGGCGGACTTCATCGGCTACAACTGCAAACCCTCTGCCTTGGTCGCCAGCTCGTGCTGCTTCAATGGCTGCGTTTAAAGCAAGTAAGTTTGTTTGTGAGGAGATTTCCTCTATCGTTGTTAAGATGCCTTCAATCGACTCACTTTGAGCATTTAATTCGTGCATCAATGTGTTCGTTTGATTCATAAGTGCGTTTACTTCTTTCATTTTTGAAGTGAGCACTGATACTTGGTTTTCACCAGCTTTAGTAATAGACGCGGTTTGTTCAGACAGTTGTTTCATATCGTTAGAGTGCTGAAACAGTCCCTTTGCTACATCATTTGTACTGGTTACAGATTGGCTCATTCCGCCAACACTCACAGCCTGAGATTCTACGCCTTTTGCAACTTCGGTAAAAGCGTATGTGATGTTGCTTGAGATTTCACCCGTTCTAGTTACGTTTTCTTTTACAGATTGACTAAAACGATGCAAGTTTTCTGATGCATCTTGTATTTTGGCTAATAAATGCTGAAGCTTCTTTTTGTCGCTTTCCGCTTGTTTTTCAGCGTTTAAAATATTGTGTTGCATACGCTGACCAATCTTTGCTTGAGCGACAAGTGCTGCAGTAATAACGATTAGAAACACATTTAAGGATATGATTATTTTAGGATCTTGTCCGGCAAACATTGTATCTTTGTACTGAAAAAAGAAAAAATTCGTTAACAATAATCCGCAAATACCCGATAGTAAGATAGAAATGTAGTTGTGATACAACGTGATAACAGCTAAGCATACATAAGTCATAAGGTAAGTGGAGATCTTTGGATTGGTGTCTGCCATAATAAGCGTCAGTACAGTCAAGCCAATAACAACATAATACTGAACAGCATGAGGTGCCCACTTTCGATACGTCCAGACAGTAAGTGAGACAAGAATAAACAATCCAGCTATTCCATAGAACATGACACTATCGATTGTTTTTGTACTTGCATATGTACTGCCTAAACCTAGAAAATACATTCCCCATAACATTTTTGTAACAAGTTTGTTCGTTTGTAAATTTGAGGCAAATGATGGATTCAAATTTAGTCATCTCCGTTTTAGAATGTATAAGTGCTGTTCATTATATCGACAATATCTTTACGAAATTAAAGAGATGCTTTGCCAGGAAGTAACAATTTTTTTACGACCTTCGTCAAATTTTATGAGGTGATTAATAATGACACAAAAGACATGGACAATGGTTTTAACAGTAGGGTTAGTAGTTTTGCTCTCAGCATGTAGTAGTGAATCAAAAAACCTGAAACAAAAGAACCCGCAGCTAAGACAACTGAACCGTCACAAAAAGAAAGTAAGGAAGAAACAAAAGAAGAGCCAGCTTCAGAACCAGTATCTTCTATTGAAGAAGAAGGTACGTACATTGGGCAGATCGATAATAATTCAATTGAGGTGGAAGCTGCAGGTGAGACTCTCGTTCTTCGTTTATCAGAAGAGGTAAGAGAATCGGTAGCAAATTTAAAAGACGGATCAAAAGTTAACATCACGTATAAAAAGAATGAGAACGATCAATGGCTGCTTGAGAAGATAACACCCTTAGAAACAAGTTCAGATGAAGAGACAGAAACGAAAATGCTAAATTATTCTGTAAACGGTACTTCGGTGGAAGAGGAAGCAACTCTAACAAAGAGTGAACAGCTGGATTACCATTTCTATAAACTAGGAGACTTTGAGTTTACAGCTGAAGAACCGCGAAAGGATTTACTTTTTGCTACGGCTTTTGCTGAGACTTTTGTACGAATAGAGCCTCTCTCAGAAGATGCTTCAATTGATGATTTAAAAGAGTGGGCAAACGATGAACTGAAAGCGGTTGGTGAGGTAAAAGAAGTGAATGGCAGTGAGATAGCAGGCCCGGCATTTGAATCTACTTCACTATTTATCACAGCTTCAAAAGATTCGTTCAAGAAGTACATTGTGATTCAAAATCTAAGTAACGGAGATCTCGTAAAATACACAGTGAATCTACCAGAGCATAAGAATGCAGCAAAATGGGAGAAAGCCATCTGGGCAATGCTTTCCACTCTTCAAACAAAATAAAGTGGACTTCAATGGTTCTTTTCTTTAGGTTTTAGCTTCAACTTAATTTTTGCTCATTATCTTCTTTGCGAAGTTGATTGGAGTGGAAGGTGCGAGACTCCTGCGGGACAGGCGGGCAGGTGAGACACTTAAGAGTGGAACGTACAAATGTGGCTCACCGCCTGCCCCCCGGAAAGCGAAGCACCTAGAACGGAAATCAACCACTTTCAAGAACATCAAAGTTAATCACAAAAAAGAATCATAAATGTAGCATGTGGCATATAATATTTACAAAGGATAAAAAAGTTTCCTTTAGGAAAGATAGGTGATTGCCATGTGGTACAAAGAGAGTTCATTATTTAAGCTGCAGCAGTACACATTGATTCTTCACAAACTAGGTATTTTCTCTCAAGAAGATAAGGTAGACATACTAGGGAAAATTGATAACTATAAAATGAAAATTGGAATGAAAAATTAGGGCTGCCCTCAAGGGAGCCTCTTCATTTGCTCATAAAGCCATACATAGAAAAAACCCGGCAATCGCTGCCGGGTTTTTATATATGGTTTAGGCTTATTTTTTAGTTACGTTAGCTGCTTGAGGTCCGCGAGCTCCGTCAACGATTTCGAATTCTACTTCTTGACCTTCGTCAAGTGATTTGAATCCTTCAGATTGAATTGCAGAAAAGTGTACGAATACGTCGTCTCCACCTTCAACCTCGATGAATCCAAAACCTTTTTCTGCGTTAAACCATTTTACTTTACCTGTTTGCATGTGAATGCCTCCTAGAACGTTTGCACATTTGTGCCGGAATTACCAAACTACTTTCAAACTCTTAAATTAAGACGAAATCCAGTACTGAATGGTTGTCACAAATATATCACAATTGGTAATGCTCTCGCAAGGAACTTTTCTGAAAAATAGGAATAAAGAGACAGGACTTAGTTGGAGAAAACAAAAACCATCTTCCTTCTACTCAGTAGCAGGAGATGGTTTTAATTCGTGTGAAGGACGTGTAGCTACGATGCCAGTTGCTTTAACGATCTGGTTTAAAATATTTACCCTTGATTGATCATCGAAGTTTTGTGCTTTAACAAAAGCATAGCCATCTTCATTTGACACATAGCGGGGAGGCAAATTATTGAGTGTAATCGCAAATACATCTGCTTTACAAATCTCACATTTGCATGGAAGTTGAAGTTGTCCCCAATAATTTTTTAGTGCTTCGTCTACTAGAATTTCCATAGCATTTTTTACATTCATGGGCTTTTTACCCCTTTATACACAATCTATATGAATAGAATAGCTTATTCTTACTACATATGTAAACTTATACGTCATTTAACAAGACTATTTAACTATAGTTATTTTCGTTTCCTTTCACAATCGTTACTATCTTACTAAATTGACTATAATATATGATTTTTCTGAAAATAAACTTGAAATCATATATGATTTGAGATTAACATAGAAATATGAAGACTCAACATAAACCAAACAAACAGCAATATGCTTACCAAGTCATCCGTTCTCGTATTTTAGATGGCAGGTATCCGCCTGGTCACAAGCTAGTGATCGACCAACTGGCAAGGGAACTTCAAACGAGTGCCATTCCTGTTCGTGAAGCGATCAGATTGCTTGAAGCGGATTCCTTAATTTCATTTAAACCCTACTCGGGAGCGATTGTAACCCCATTCGATGAACAAGCATATTTAGAAACACTATCCGTTTTAGCCGTATTGGAAGGTTTTGCGACTGCAGAATCATCTACCCACTTTCCTCATGAAAAACTTGAAGATTTAAGAGCGTATACAAGACTTATGGAAGATGCACTTGATTCCCTTGATTTTTCTCTCTTCTCCAACTACAACAAAGAATTTCACAAACTCACTTACCAGTACTGCACCAATCAGTTTTTAATGGAACAGATTCATTCAACATGGGAAAGATTGGGCACAGTTCGCAAATTAGGTACAACCATGAAACCATCCAGAATGAAGCGTTCAATCGCTGAACACTATCAACTGATTGAAATGCTTGAAAGAAGAGAAGATCCGAAGATGATAGAGACTTTTGCAAGGAATCATAAGTTGAATACGCTAAAAGCATTTCTTGAGGATGACCCTCAACATATTGTTTAAGGAGATGAAAAAATGAACGTAGAAGAAGCAAAAAAATCATTGAGAGGATCCATCGCACCAATCATCACCCCATTTCATGATGATGAGTCATTGGATCTCGATACGCTCAAAAGTTTAATAGATTGGCATATCCAGTCTGGCAGCCACGGTATCTCTGTTACAGGAACAACAGGGGAGCCTTCGTCACTGACGTTAAAAGAACGTGAGCTAGTCATGGAAACAGCAATAAAAGCGGTAAACAAGCGTGTTCCAATCGTACCTGGAACAGGTTCCACCAACCATCAAGAATCTCTTCACTTAACAAAACTCGCTCAAGAAATGGGTGCGGATGCCGCTATGGTGATCGTCCCATACTACAACAAGCCTTCTCAGCATGCTCTATATAAACACTTTAAACTGATCGCCGACTCAGTAGACATTCCGCTTATCATTTATAACATCCCAGGAAGAACAGCAGTAAATTTAGAAGTTAAAACACTAGCCCGACTTAATGATGACTGTCCAAACATAATAGGTGTAAAAGAATCGAATAAAGACTTCGAACACATTAACCGTGTGCTATTAAACTGTGGACGTGACTTTTTGCTGTATTCAGGCATTGAACTTCTTTGCTACCCGATGCTTGCGATAGGTGGAGCAGGGTACATATCAGCAACAGCGAACGTATTGCCTTCTAAAGTAGCAGAAGTGTATAACGCATGGGATTCTGGAAATGTAGAAGAAGCATTGAAGCTTCATTATGACTTGATGCCATTAAACGATGTTCTTTTTAAAGACACGAATCCAGCGCCGTTAAAAGCAGCACTTGGAATGATGGGCAGAATCAACCCGAAATTAAGACTGCCGATGGACCTGCCAACTGAGTCTTTGCAAAAAGAGATCAGAGCCGTACTTGCTGATTACGGATTAGTCGAAAAGATAGGGAGTGAAGTATAAATGAAACACGCACGCGTGATTTTTGAAGGAAGAGAACAAAAAGGAACAATTGTTGATGATGTGATTACATTCTCATCTGGTAAAACGGCAAATGTAAGTGAGATTGAAACATGGCTGCCCCCGTTTCAGCCGAACAAAATGATTGGACTCGCATTAAATTACGCAGATCATGCAGATGAACTAGGACTGGAAAAGCCGGCAGAACCTGTACTTTTTATCAAGCCAAATTCATCACTTGTTGGTCATAAAGGGCAAGTGTTCTATCCAGATGGCGCAACTTACATGCACTATGAAAATGAACTTGCGGTTGTCATTGGTAAAGAGGGAAGAAACATTAAAGCTGAAAATGCGATGGATTTTGTAAGCGGTTACACAATTGCGAACGATGTAACAGTTCGTGATTTTGTGAACAACTGGTATCGACCGCCGGTTCGTGCGAAAGGGCATGATACGTTTGGTCCGATGGGTCCTTATTATGTGGATGCTGCTGACATCCCGGATGTTACAAATCTTGAACTGCGGACGTATGTGAACGGTGAATTAAGACAGCAAGGGAACACGAAAGATCTAATGTATTCTATCCCTGAGATCATTGAATTTGTTTCGTCATTTATGACGCTTGAACCATATGATGTCATCTGGACAGGTACACCAAAAGGAATTTCTCACGTTCATCCTGGCGATGTAGTAAGGCTTGAGATTGATTATCTTGGAGTACTTGAAAATACGATTGTTGATGGACGTACTGAAAAGGTGCCAACTGGAGGGAAGGATCATGAAGCCGGAAATTAAGGAAATGATTCAGCACTATATTAACGGACAGTTTGTAACGGGGCATAAAGGAGACTACTTTGTTAACGTCAATCCTTTTACGAACGAAAAGATTAACACGGTAAGTGAAGGAACGAAAGTAGACATCAATGCAGCAGCGAAAGCGGCAAAGGAAGCGTTCAAACAAGGTCCTTGGGGCAAGCTGAAGCAGGAAAAGCGTCTTCAATACATCTATAAAATTGCCGAGCTGATCGACCGTGACATTGAAGAGATCGCCTTGCTGGAATCGTACGATACAGGACTGCCTATTGCTCAAACGAGAAAAATGGTAGGACGTGCTGCAGATAACTTTAGATTTTATGCAGAAATGGTAAAAAACCGCATGTCAGGCGAAGCGTATCACGTTGATGACGAGTTCATGAACTATACGATTCAGAAGCCTGTAGGTGTAGCGGGACTCATTACGCCATGGAACGCGCCTTTCATGCTTGAGACGTGGAAAATTGCGCCTGCACTCGCAACTGGGAACACTGTCATTCTAAAACCAGCTGAGTGGTCACCATTAACAGCTAATAAACTAGCAGAGCTTGTGGATGAAGCTGGACTTCCGGCTGGTGTGTTTAACGTCGTTCATGGGTTTGGTGAAACAGCTGGTGCGTCCCTTGTTGCTCACCAAGATGTGCAGCTTATCTCGTTTACTGGTGAGACGAAGACAGGTTCAGAGATTATGAGAAATGGTGCTGCCTCTTTGAAGCGTTTTTCAATGGAGCTTGGCGGAAAGTCGCCGATCATCGTATTTGATGATTGTGATTTTGAACGTGCGCTCGATGCTTGTGTGTGGGAATCTTCTCTTTTAACGGGGAAAGATGTACAGCGAATTCTAGATTATTCGTTCAAGAATTGATTAAAGATGAGTTCGTTGCTCGTTTAAAGGAGAGGGTAGATAACATTATCGTTGGCGATCCATCAGATCCGGATACTGAAGTCGGCCCTCTTATCCATAAGGAACACTATGAAAATGTGCAGCGTTATTTACAGATTGCTAAAGATGAGGGTGCGGAGATATACAGCCAGCCTCTCTCCGAATCTCATAAAAAAGGAAACTTTGTTGCACCAACTCTTCTATTAAACGTAAAAAATGATATGACTGTGGCACAAGAAGAAATCTTTGGTCCTGTCTTGTCGGTCATAACGTTTAAAGATGAAGCAGAAGTAATCGATTACGCAAACGATATTAAGTATGGCCTTGCTGGCTATGTGTGGACGAACGATATGAAAAAAGGTCTTCGTGTCGCAAATGCCGTTGAAGCCGGAATGTTATGGGTAAATTCGCAAAACGTACGCGACCTTCGTATTCCGTTCGGAGGCTCTAAAAATTCAGGAATCGGCCGTGAAGGCGGACATTACGCGTTTGAATTTTACACAGAGATGAAAGTGGTGCATGTTGCACTCGCTGATCATCACATTCAGCAGTTCGGAAAGAAAAAACAAACGCTTCAGACAGAAGCGAAACATTAAGGAGGGATTTCTTTGCCTGCACGCACGGGGAACAATATATTCAAGGAATTTCAAAGGCTAAGAATAATGTTTGGATTCATGGTGAGAAAGTAGAAGATGTACCTTCTCATCCAGCATTTCGAAACATCGTAAGATCCATTGCCAACTTGTATGACCTCCAGCACGAAAAAGCAGACAAGATGCTATACACCTCTGAACAAACGGGTGATAAAGTAGGCCTTTCTTTTATCGCTCCTAAAACGGTAGATGATCTCATCCGCCGTCGCGAAATGATTTCTGAGTGGGCGGGCTACACAGGTGGAATGATGGGTCGAACACCTGATTACCTGAATACGAGCGTCATGGCATTTGGTACGTCGGGTAACTTTTTTGCGCAAAATGATCCGATGTTTGCGGAGAACGCAAGAAAGTATTACGACTATTGCCGAGAAAATGATATCAGCTTAACGCATACGCTCATTCATCCTCAGACGAACCGTTCGAAAAAGCAGTCTGAACAAAAAGATCCATATTTATCTGCTCGCATCGTTGAAAAAAATAAAGATGGAATTGTAGTCAAAGGTGCTAGACTGCTAGCAACACTAGGTGGTGTAACCGATGAAATCGTCGTGTTTCCATCTACGTTGAATAAGGCTTCATCTGAAGACGATCCGTATGCAATGGCTTTTGCGATTCCGAACAACACGGAAGGATTGAAATTCTTATGCCGTGAATCGTTTGATACGGGTCGAAGCCAATGGGATCACCCGCTTAGCTCCCGATTTGAAGAAAGTGATGCAATCGTTGTTTTTGATAATGTGCTAGTACCGTGGAATCGCGTTTTCGTAAGCGGCAGCTCAGATATTTGTAACCGTACGTACGTGGAGACGAACGCAATCGTTCACATGGCGCATCAAGTAATCGCGAAAAACACAGTGAAAACGGAATTTGTGCTTGGCGTGATTTTAAACATGATGGAATCAATCGGTATTGATGTGTTCCCGCATGTTAAAGAGAAAGCATCCGAAGTAATGCTTATTTTAGAAACAATGCGTTCTCACCTCTACCGTGCAGAGCACAACGCTTCTATTGATAAATACGGAAACATGACGCCGGACTTTGCACCGCTGAACGCAGCGCGTAACTGGTACCGAAAATGTATCAGCGCATCGTAGAGATCGTGAAGATTTTAGGTGCATCAGGTCTGATGGGGATTCCAACAGAAGCTGACTTTAACGCAGATGATATTGGCGAACTCGTACATCGCTATACACAAGGAGCCAACATTGATGGTTATGAGCGCACGCAATTGTTCCGTTTAGCATGGGATATCTCCATCAGCACGTTCGGCGGCCGCCAAGCGCTTTATGAGTATTACTTCTTCGGAGATCCGGCCCGTATGTCGAATATTTATTATGATCAATTTAACAAAGAGCCTTATAAAGCAATGGTGAAGGATTTTCTGCAACGCGTGAATTCTAAAAGCCATAATTACACGAGTGTATAGGAGGTAGTCGTCATGGATTTTAACATTATACGAATCGCGCGTGTTGTCATGAACGTAACCGACCTCCATGCTTCCCGTGATTTTTATGTAAACGCACTAGGTTTTATTGAAACAGCCGCTACTTCAGAGTGGATGGCACTACGGGGGCTGGAAGAGCACTCTCATCACAGCCTTCTTTTGAAAAAAGCAGATAAGCCTGGCGTTCATGTAGTGAGCTATAAAGTTTGGGAAGATAGCCACTTGAATGAGCTCGAAACCTTTTTAAAGGAAAAGGAGCGAAAGTACTGTGGAAAGACGCAGACTCTGCTGTTGGAATAGGTAAGAGGTTATGTGTAGAAGACCCTTCTGGCATACCTCTTGAGTTTTTCGTAGAGATGGAAAGTGTTGAACGCTGCATTCAAAAGTATGATCTGTACCGTGGGGCTCGTGTTCAGCGTATCGATCACATCAACTGCATGGTTCAAGATGTGGAAGCTGCTGTTCAGTTCTATACAGATGAACTCGGATTTAGAGTTTCGGAATATACGGCAACAGAAGATGATCGAACATGGGCAGCATGGCTTCACCGCAAACCGACTGTTCATGATGTTGCCTTTATGAACGGAGAAGGACCCGCCTTCATCACGTAGGCTTTTGGCTGTCTGATCCAATGAGCCTGATTCATTGCTGTGATGTGATGGCGAGTATGGGATATGCAGATAATATCGAGCGCGGACCAGGACGTCACGGCTTATCAAATGCATTTTTCCTTTATGTTCGCGATCCAGATGGAAACCGAATTGAGTTATATAATGGGGATTATTTAACGAGTGATCCTGACTTTAAGCCAATCAAATGGGATATTAACGACCCAAGACGCCAGACGTTCTGGGGACATAAAGCTCCTGACAGCTGGTTTAACGAGGCGACTTCTTTCTTAAGTTTGGAAAAAGGAGAGCCTGTAGAGCTGAAAAGTCCTACTTTGGCGCAACGTAAGCCTGATTTTGTGACTTGATACAGGGTGCGGTCAAGATATGAAAATGCAGAAAGCCGGCTCCTCTTCAGTGTGAGCCGGCTTTTGTGTTATATGGAGGAGAAGTGAGCGATTCTCAAGTTTTATGAGCGATTCTCAAGTTTTATGAGCGATTTCAAAGTTTTATGAGCTATTCTCAAGTTTTATGAGCGATTCTCATGTTTTATGAGCGATTTCCAAGTTTTACGAGCGATTCCTAAGTTTTACGAGCGATTCCCAGGTATTACGAGCGATGCCCAGGTTTTACGAGCGCAACCCAAAATCTACGAGCGCATTGCCTTACAACATCTCTCACTCCAATTCATTCTTAATATAAATAAGCCCGCTGTCAGTCAACCGTGTTCCTTTTCGTCCTTTTGCTTTGACGATAAACCCTTTCCGCTCCAAGAGATCTAAGCGCAATCTGACTTGAGCTTCCGACAATTTAACGCCTTGTGATTCCAAATCCATCAATAAGCTTTTCCGGCTGGATGCTTTACCAGAACGATGGTTGCGATAGATACAGCTCAAAATCGCAGCTTCTTCATTAGGAGCTATAAGCGGCAATTCCTCCGCGCTCGCTGCAACCTCCTTAACCACATCAGCGACCAAATTCTTCTCGAAATTTCGTATTCTCATCACTTCCTGAGGCAGATCCAAAACCGTAATCTTCTCTCCGTCACATACAGCAAGCATATAATCAATGGCATTCTTTAATTCTCTAATATTACCTGACCAAGAACGGTTCATAAGATGGCCAACCACTTCGCTTTCCACTTTCATTTTTTTAGTAGAACGCATCGCTAAAAAATGATTCAGTAAAAGTGGTATATCGCCTTTCCGCTCACGCAGTGCGGGATTTTTAAATAAAGAACATTCAACCGGTGATACAGATCTTCGCGGAACAATCCTTGTTTTATGTCAGATGCCAGGTCCTTGTTCGTGGCAGAAATAACCCTTACGTCGATTGGGAGTACACGTGTTCCTCCAACCCGCCTTAATTCTTTTTCCTGCAGAACCCGTAAGAGGCGTGTTTGAAGTTTGACACTGATATCTCCAATTTCATCGAGGAAAATGGTACCGCCTTCTGCCTGTTCGAAGAGGCCTTGTTTTCCTCCTTTTTTTGCTCCTGTAAATGCACCTTCTTCATATCCGAATAGTTCACTTTCTAATAAATCCTCTGAAAGTGCAGAACAGTTTACTGCCAAGAAGGGACCGTTTCTTCTACCGGATTCGTTATGAATGGAACTTGCAAAGAGTTCTTTACCCGTGCCGCTCTCGCCTTGTATGAGGAGGGAGAGGTCTGTTGCAGCCAGTTTCTTCGCAATATTTTTTGTTCGGACGATTTCTTCGGAGTCACCAATGATATCGTTAAAAAATACTTTCCGATATAGCCTTTTCGTTTCAGTTCATGTCGTGCGGCTTTCTCCATCGAGATTGTCGTGCTCGTGTTTTTAAATGTAGCAATCATCGTGTTTTCGGCCGGCAAAGTAAACCGGTGAACCATAACATTTGTATCATTGATCGTAAAAAATTGGTCAGATTGTTCATTTTCAGTATCTATTAAAAAGTCCAGCAACTCTTTGTCTTTAATAATTTGCTTGATATGTTTTCCCACAGCTTGTTTTGAAGCAGTGGAAAATATGTTCTCCAGTTCTTCGTTAAATACGGTAACCTTTCCCGTATGATCAAATGATAGAATACCATCATTTACACCATTTAATACTTTGTCTAAGTGTTCGTTAAGTTGAAGGGCCTTTTGATTTGCAAGTGCAAGTTTCTTGGACAACTGAATAATTTTTTCTGTAAATCGTTCAGAAATGCCTGTTGCCAGGTCTTCCAATACACCAAGTTCGCTCAAAATCTCTGTTATAGTAGTAATGTCAATTAGGCGTACACCGATATTAATGATTCTCTTAACCTCTTTCGGCACTAGATGCATCTCGCCGGGTGTCACAGCGATATCTGCATATTGATAGTGAGGAATGCCAGGGTAATAGGGAAGATAATTCAAGTGATCGATTCCTAGATGTACGAGAGTTTGTACAGACTGTTCGACTGTTTGAGGAAAGTCATTCACATACATAACATCTGTACCTTCTGGCAGTTGTAGAAGCTGATCCATATATTCGTAGTTGACGGTGCGTCTTGCCGTAATCACTTTGCAAGATTCACTCAAACAGTGAGCTACCTCTCGTTTTATAAGATAAGAAGATAGAATAACAATTTCGTTCTCGAGCTGTGAAGGAAGCATCTCTTCGGAAGAATAGCTTTTAATATGAAAAAAATCGCCTAATATGGATTGAAGTTGATGTGATAGTGCAATACGTGTTTCTTTTGTACCTGCTAACAGAACAATTTGTTTTTGGGCTTCCATCATATACACCTTCTTTTAATGGTCTCTTATAGGTCGTTTATTGGCTATAAAACTATTATCTAATAAACATCCAATTAAGGAAACCAAAACTTTAAAAACCTTTAACATAGGGAGACTGAATGTTGGCACAATTCTTGCAAATAGTATAAGGTGAATTCTAGAAAAGGGGGAAGTAACGTGGAAAAGAAAAAAGATTTACGATGCCGGATACGTTTGTTATCGTGTTTTTTGTTGTAGCATTAATGGCACTATTAACGTATGTCATTCCGGCAGGTCAATTTGAAACGAAAGAAACGACCTATACGCAAGGCGGGGAAGAGCAGACGAAAACAGTTCTTGTTCCTGACAGCTTTTCGTATGTAAAAGGGGAAGACGGTGAGCCTGCTACTCAAGGTGTCAGCCTGTTTGA
Organism: Fictibacillus sp. EA-CB0309; assembly: GCF_055814265.1. Classification (NCBI taxonomy): domain Bacteria; kingdom Bacillati; phylum Bacillota; class Bacilli; order Caryophanales; family Fictibacillaceae; genus Fictibacillus; species Fictibacillus sp. EA-CB0309. Next base: position 2,672,924 of record NZ_CP169271.1, on the reverse strand, counting down.
AGAAGGCGGCGGTGCCGGGTTCTTAAACTATATCTTTGAAGGCTTGGTTACTGGTGATAAGTGGGGATCTGCTGTTGGGGTTGTTGCGTTTATCCTTATAATCGGTGGCGCATTCGGAATTATTATGAAGACGCGTGCGATTGAAGATAGTATTTTAAAGATGATTGACCGTACAAAAGGAAAAGAAGTCCTTATTATTCCGATTATGTTCTTGTTATTCTCTTTAGGTGGAGCCGTTTTTGGAATGGGTGAAGAAGCCATTGCGTTTGCGATGATTCTTGTGCCAGTCGTAATTGCGCTTGGTTATGATGCGATTACAGCGGTTATGATTACGTATGTTGCCACACAGATCGGATTTGCCACATCATGGATGAATCCGTTTGGAGTAGCGATTGCGCAAGGGATTGCTGGAGTTCCCGTTTTGTCCGGTGCACCTTTCCGTATTGGTATGTGGGCATTCTTTACATTAGTGGGTATTGTTTATACATGGATCTATGCTTCTAGAATTAGAAAAGATCCTAAACGTTCATTATCATATGAGTCCGATGCTTACTTCCGAGAAGATTTTAAACAAACGGATATTAAAGCGAACTTTGGAACAGGACATATCCTTATTCTTTTAACAATAGTAGCAGGGGTAATCTGGATTGTATGGGGCGTTGTTGAAAGAGCATATTACATTCCTGAAATTGCAACTCAATTTTTCACAATCGGTTTAGTTGCGGGTATAATTGGAGTAATCTTCAAATTAAATAACATGACAGTAAACGGTATATCTGATGGTTTCAAACAAGGAGCTAGAGATATTCTCCCTGCAGCCCTCATTGTTGGTATGGCTAAAGGGGTTATTATCATGTTAGGTGGAGACAACCCAGCTGAACCTTCCGTATTAAACACAATGCTCAATGCAGCTGGTGGTCTAGTTTCAGATGTACCAGTAGCCGTTTCAGCTTGGATCATGTATGTATTCCAAGCCGTGTTTAACTTCTTTATCGTTTCAGGTTCAGGTCAAGCCGCTCTTACTATGCCGTTAATGTCTCCGCTTGCTGACATGGCAGGCGTTACTAGACAAGTGGCAGTACTTGCGTTTCAGCTTGGTGACGGATTTACAAACATGATTGTACCGACTTCCGGGGCATTGATGGGAACATTGGGTGCGGCACGTATCGAGTGGTCCAAATGGTTTAAATTCCAGATTAAGTTTCAGCTATTGTTATTTATTTTAGCTTCTATTGTAATTGTTACAGCAGTCCTTATTGGTTTTAAATAATCTATCTTTGAAAAAATAAAGGAATGATCTACATGTTTACACTTATAAAAGGCGGTGAGGTATACGCGCCTCATTATCTCGGTAAAAAGGATATCTTGCTAGCTGCCGGGAAGATCGCCAGCATCTCAGAAAATATTGATTGGCCTGCACCAGCTCTTGATATCCATGTTATTGATGCAACAGGAAAAATGGTGGCACCAGGTTTTATCGATGCACATGTTCATATTACTGGCGGCGGAGGAGAAGGCGGATATAAAACGAGAACTCCTGAGATCTATTTGTCGGATGTTACTAAAGCAGGTGTGACAACGATTGTTGGTGTGATCGGTACGGACGGAACAGCGCGTACGATGACCAACTTAATCGCAAAAGCAAAAGCGCTTAAAGAAGAAGGAATCTCATGCTTTGTGCATACTGGATCCTACCAAGTGCCAGTTAAAACGTTAACGGGAAATATTGAAACAGATATTATGATGATTGACGAAATTATTGGTGTGGGTGAGATCGCGATCGCTGACCATCGTTCCAGCCAGCCGACCGCTCATGAACTGGCAAGGCTCGCTTCACAAGCAAGAGTTGGAGGCATGCTTTCAGGAAAAGCAGGTGTTGTGAACATTCACCTTGGCGACAGCAAACACATGTTATCTTTAATTGAGGAAGTTGTGGAGACGACCGATCTGCCTATTTCTCAATTTTACCCTACGCATATTAACCGGAATTCTTATTTATTTGAAGCGGGGATCGAATATGCGAAAAAAGGCGGTATCGTAGATTTTACAACAAGTACGACGAAGCAATTTTTAGAAGAAGGCGAAGTCAAATGCAGCATAGGACTTAAAAGAATGCTTGATGCAGGAGTCGCTATTGAACAAATAACCTTCACATCAGACGCACAAGGAAGTTTGCCTGCGTTTAATGAATTTGGCGAATTTACAGGACTGCGTATCGGTAAAGTGAACTCGCTGTACGGTGAAGTAAAGGATGCCGTTAAAACGGAATGTGTTCCACTAGAAACAGCACTGCAGACAATCACTTCTAATCCCGCTCGAGTTTTGAAGCTGAAAGAAAAAGGCAGACTGCAAGAAGGTCTGGATGCTGATCTTGTTCTATTAAACCAAGACCTAAGCATTGATTCTGTTATTGCGTTAGGGCAAGTAATGGTACGGGACGGGGAAGCCGTGATTAAAGGAACATTTGAAGAGTAAAGGAAGCTGATTTTTAGCTTCCTTTTTCACTTTAAGTTAAGAAATATATGGTAAAATAAATAGCATACATATAAATCATTCGAAGGTGGCGATCATATGGCGAAACAGGAAATACCAACAACGTTAAGTCCTGAATTGTTTGAACACCTGCAAGGCGAGCAACTCGTTTTATTAGGTACGGTTGACGCAGAAACGAAAGCCCCATCCGTTAACGCAATTTCGTGGGTAAAAAGTCTGTCAGAAGGTAAGATCAGATTTACTGTAACGAACAATTCCCGCATCGTAACGAATATCCAGGATAACCCGAATGTCGTACTTACGGTTGTTGGTCTAGAAACAGTGTATTCCATTAACGGAAAAGCAAATATTCTTGAATTTGCAATGGGAGGCGTACCTTTAAAGCTTGCGAAGATCGAAGTAGAAATCGAACATGTATTTGAAAGCATGTTCTGGGGTGCGAAGATCGTTCAAGAACCTGTATATGAAAAAACGTATAATGAAAAGAAAGCAAAAGAGCTAGACGAGCAAGTGTATGCTGCTCTAATGAAATAAATTTAGCTTCTTACAACTAAGAAAGCTGCAGAAATACTTGCACAAACCGTCAAAACATCTTGTTCTGGCGGTTTTTTAATTTATCGTTTAATCTCTTTAAAGTAAAGGAGGATCTGCAATGTCTTTAATGTGGCGCTTATTACTTTTTTCAGGTCTTATTTCGTTACTAATCGGCATTTTGAATGTAACAAGTTTATTAGAGACAAAATCAAAAGGGCTGAATGTTTGGGGCTATCTTCTGCTTTTTTGGGGAATCATTGCAGTCATGAGTGCACTTAACCGATTCAACTATACTTGGATAAATAAGGCTCTAGCAGCTCTTGGGGTTTTGCTTCATGGATCACTTGCCATCTATTGGCTTCTCTTCCCTGAAGGTCCTGAGACAAAAGGGATGGACGGTGCTAGTGTTTTGTATGCTTTAGCATCCTTGACAGCTGCTTTTTTCTGCACTCTTATTCTCGGGAAAAGGATTGAAAATACACCTTCAAAATCAATTAGCAAATAGTGAACTTTTCTCTCTTTGTGATAAAATTAGAGAACTAACTCCTTGTTTTTCCTAAAGTCGGTTTTAAACAAGTTTTCTGTGGCAACGATGAGGGTATGAGGAAGAAAAGGGTGAACGATTGATGGACTGGAGAAACTGGGAACGCTATTTCACTGAAAAAAATATTTTGCAGCTGCTTGATCAATACAAAGATCTTGGTTTCTTGCCAGGGGTTTTGCTGCCTATGCTAGAATCTTTTCTGCCGATCCTGCCTCTATTTATTTTTGTCGCAGGTAATGCAGCAGCATACGGATTTTGGTTAGGTTTTCTTTATTCGTGGATCGGGGTTTGTGTAGGTTCAATTATTGTTTTTATGCTCGTACGACGATTTGGACAGAAGAAATTTCTAGATTTCTTAAACAGACACACAAACACAACGCGGATGCTAAATTGGGTAGAACGGCACGGATTCGGCATGTTGTTTCTAATCTACTGCTTTCCATTCACTCCGTCTGCACTTGTAAACGTTGTTGGCGGACTATCTCGGATTGATACTAAAACATTTTTGCTGGCACTATCCCTTGGTAAATTAGTCATGATTGCAATCGTATCGTTTATCGGTTATGACTTTGTTGATGTTTTAAAAAGCCCTCTTAAATTAGGATTGATTGTATTCGGCATATTCGTACTATGGTTAGGCGGCAAAGTGGTAGAATCAAGACTTAAACAATCAGAGCATCGGGCGTAGGTACAATCGCTCGATGTTTTTTATTTTTCGGCTATTTTCTAAAGCGGTGTTTGCTTCGTAATTCTTTTTATTCTCTTCTCTGAACAGTTGATTGGAGTGGAAAGCGAGCACCTGGAACGGAAATTATCTACTTTCAAAAGCAACAATGAATACGAAAACCGCTTTATTTTTTTACTTTACCCGTTTCACGAACCTCTTTTGATTTGAATATAGATAAAAAAGAGGAAGGGGAGAGTTCGGGTTGATTAAGCTTAAATCACAAAAGCAGATAGAGAAGATGAGAGAAGCAGGAAAGCTCCTTGCTTCCTGTCATCAAGCATTAAAAAGAATCGTAAAACCGGGAATCACAACTTTAGAACTGGATCAGTTTGTAGAGAACTTTCTATTGGAGCGTGGTGCAAAACCTGCCCAAAAAGGATACATGGGCTACCCGTTTGCAACTTGCGCCTCTGTTAATCATGAGGTATGTCATGGACTTCCTAATAAAAAAGTATTGAAAAACGGTGATATCATAACCATAGATTTTGTTGTAAATCTAAATGGTTGGCTCGCGGATTCAGCTTGGTCATATGGAGTTGGAACCATTTCGCAAGAATCTCAGCGTTTGATGGACACGACAAAAAAAGCATTATATAAAGGGATTGAAGAAGCACAAGTTGGCAACCGATTGGGAGATATCGGATATGCTATCCAGTCTTATGCTGAGAAAAAGGGATATTCCATCGTCAAAGAATTTATTGGACATGGTATTGGACGTAACATTCACGAAGATCCTCAAGTTCATCATGTTGGAGAACGAAATACAGGAACAACGCTTAAAGAGGGAATGGTTATTACGATAGAACCAATACTCAACAAAGGTATGCCTTATATAACTATGAAATCAGATGGATGGACCGCGGTTACGTTTGACGGAAGTTTATCCGCTCAATATGAACATACCATTGCGATTACAAAAGAGGGGCCAATTATTTTAACAGAACAGTTTTAAAAGTATTATTACCGCATATTCTTAAATAAGAAGGCGGTAATTTTTTTGCTTATAAGATAATTTTTTAAAGTAACTTGACATAGACAAGTTACTCATTGTAATATACTAACATAAAGTAAGTAAAACAAAATTTAATTAGAAAGAGGGAATTATTCAATGTTATCATTAGGATTGCTTATTATTCGATTAGTGGTTGGTCTTGCACTAGCAGCGCATGGTGCCCAAAAGTTATTTGGCTGGTTTGGAGGTTATGGCTTAAAAGGAACTGGAGGCTGGATGGAGTCGATCGGTATTAAGCCTGGCTATACGATGGCATTATTAGCAGGTCTTGCTGAGTTTGGCGGAGGACTATTATTTGCAGCAGGACTGTTTACTGAAGTTGGAGCAATTTTGATTGCTGGAACGATGCTCGTTGCGATTTTAAAAGTGCACTTGCAAAATGGATTCTGGGTGACAGCGAACGGCTATGAATTTAACTTGATTTTGATCGCTGTAGTTATAGGCGTTGCCTTAACTGGTGCAGGAGAATATTCACTGGATTACATGTGGTTAAAGTAGGGAATAGAATAGGAATCTTACGTGAGGAAAACCACTTTTGATAAGTGGTTTTTTCTTTGTGAAATACCATATCCTATTAATAGTGTGAATACAGCAAAGTTCAGTCACTAATCAATAGTCACATATAGAAAAATAACTTATAATAATGAAGTACTTTATAAGGAGGTGACGTTCCTTGTTTAAAGAGATGTCAGAAAATCAGATCTTATTGTATGTGATTAAAAATTTAAAAGAGCTGCGCAAGAAAGAGTTTCAGCTTTTAATTGATGAACTTCACCCATATGATATTGCTAACGTTTATAAAAATTTGCCGGAAAAGCACAGGCATAAGTTCGTCACCTTTTTAACGACGAGACAGATTGCTTCTTTGATTCAAGAACTTGAAAGCGATCTTCAAATGGAGATTCTGCACAAGCTTGGCATAGAACGTTCATCTCATATCATGAACTTAATGGAAAACGATGACCTTGCCGATCTTTTGGGCAACTTGGATGTTAATGAGATTCAGGATTTCTTATCATCCATGAAAGCAGATGAATCCAAAACGGTCCAAAGTCTAATGCAATATGATTCAGATACTGCCGGTGGTATCATGACCAACCGCTTTGTTTGGATCCCGCAAGTGTACACCGTGCGGGATGCGGTTGAAAAACTAAAAACGTTTGCCGGTTTTGCTGAGAACATCTATTACCTATATGTGATCGACGATGATAAAAAGCTGGTTGGTGTAGTTTCTTATCGTGACCTCCTATTAGCTGAGATGCACGAAAAGATAGAAGATATTATGTACAGCAGGGTCATTTCCGTGCCTGCAGAAACCGATCAGGAAGAAGTAGCCCGAACGATCGAGCGTTATGATTTTATCGCAGTTCCTGTAACAGATGAACAAGATCGATTAATTGGAATTGTCACGGTCGATGATGTACTCGATGTTTTGATTGAAGAGGCAAACGAGGATATCGAGAAGCTCTCAGCAACAGGTAAATCGATTGATTTTCAGACGAGTGCACTCGTTGCTTCATACAGAAGACTTCCTTGGCTCATTTTACTTCTATTTATCGGGATTTTGTCAGGCAGTATCATTAGTACGTTTGAAGGAACAATTGAAAAAGCAGTAGCCCTCACATACTTTATGCCAATGATTGCTGGTATGACGGGAAATACTGGGACGCAGTCTCTGGCTGTTGTAGTACGCGGACTCGTCTCACAAGATACCGACCGTCAAACGATACTTAAATTGATCATGCGTGAATTTGGTGTTGGTTTCATTATAGGTGTTACCTGTGGGATCTTAATATCGATCGTCGCTTATTTATGGAAAGGTAATTTGATTTTAGGTCTTGTAGTTGGAAGCTCATTATTCTTTACCTTAATTATTGGTACATTAGCAGGCACGCTAATTCCGTTGCTGCTTTACAGATTTAAAATTGACCCCGCTGTAGCGTCGGGACCACTCATTACGACACTTAATGATATTTTTTCGCTATTGGTTTATTTTGGTACAGCTACCATGTTCTTATCTCATTTATTATAACGTGTAAGGATAGATATTTAGTACTATATAATCTACTTCTTTTGCTCAATAGAACAACCCCTTTAAACATGCGATAATGAAATAAAACATTTGGTTTTTCCGAAATTGGTCAGCGGCGTATGCCATTCGACTAATTTCGGTTTTTTACGGCTAAAAAAAGCCGTTGAAACGCTATGATATAATAAAATAAATTGACAGATTTTTTAGACAGGCTCTGTTAAGCAGTTTAAAAGATAAAGTTGGTGAAAAAAGTGGGTATAAACCGGGAGAAAGTAGCAAGTTCATTTGTTTCGCTTATTATTGCAGCAGGTATGGTCATTTGGGTTCTAAGTCTGTTTTCAATCTCCAAAATTCCAGACCTTCTCATATTCTTAACGCTATTGGTCTTTCTCTTTATAACAGAATATTATCCGATTCCAATTTGGAAAGGGATAAGTGCACTGAGCTTTCCATTGCTATACACGATCGAGCTTCTTTATGGATGGGGCATAGCGGTTTTTGTTTTTGGATGTATGGTGTGTTTTGTTCATGCATTAAATCGGCGTCCGCTTCGTATCGTGCTTTTCAATCCAGCTCAGCTTATGATCAGCTTTTTTGGAGCCGTTCATCTTACTGACTTTTTGCTATCCACTTTCACAGCTGAATGGAGCCTGTTTTGGTCCGCTGAAATACGAATGATTGGAATATCAATTCTTTATTATCTATTAAATAATTTAATTGTAGATATTGTGCTTCTTTTACGGCCTCAAGTCTACAATTTTCAATTTTGGAAAACGAAAACGATCTCAGAAATACTTGTAACGCTCTTTTTCTGTTCTATACATTACATTAATGTTCTTGTTGGGCAGTCAAAACCGTGGTGTTGTAGATGCTTTTTCATATATCTTTTTCTTCTCACCTTTGGTCGCAATTGCACTTATTTCTTCCTTTATAGCAAGGCTGCGTCAGGAGCAAAACAGGTTGAAAGCACTTTATGATATCAGCACTACGTTTAATGCTCAATTGCCTTCAAAAGATTGGTTAAAGCAAGTAGAACTTCCTTTTTAGAGTTTCTTGGAACAGATGCTGTGCTTCTTTTCCTCTTTGACGGAACCATATGGAAACTAGCATACGAAAATGGTGGTGTTTCCACCAGTAAAGATCTATCAGAGAATTTGCTCGAACTTATAGAGGCTGAGTCTAAGATGGTTTTGTTTAATAAGAAAAATGAAGTAAACGAATGGGTGTTTCATTATTTTCAAAGCAGTATAAAATCCATCATGATCGCGCCATTAACGATTGAGGATGAAGTTACAGGTGTACTTCTTACAGGAAGAACAAGAACACATTCATTTACCTCTGTCGATGAGCAGTCAATGGCAACACTCGTTAATCAGCTGGCCGTTGCATGGAAATCCAAACTCTTAATATCAGAACGGGAAAAGAGGGTGCTTTTAGAAGAAAGGAACAGAATTGCCCGCGAAATTCACGATGGAATCGCACAAACATTGGCCGGTTCTGTCATGCAGCTTGAGACAGCTCAGCGCGTTTTTGAACAAAAGCCCGAAAGAACAAAGCAGCTTGTGGCGGTTAGTACAGAAAAATTAAGAGGAAGTTTAAAAGACTTGAGAGAATCTATTTACGCGTTGCGGCCATATCCAACCGAACGAATAGGGCTTCATCAAGCAATAAAAGCAAAAGTGAAGGCTGTAAAAGATGAAGGTCATAACATCCAAATCCGGTTTCAAGAGCGCGGCACAAGTTACCCACTCAGTACAATGGTAGAGAAAGTCATTTTTGATATCTTTTCAGAAAGTCTTCATAACGTGCTAAAGCACGCCGATGCAAGCAAAGTGGAAATTCTTTTAAGCTACTCTACAGAACAAGTCATTTTTAAGATTAAAGATGATGGCAAAGGATTTTCACTTTTTGAATCGATGATCAAAGCGAGGCAGGAACCTCATTATGGCATATTGAACATGAACGAATTATCGGAGAGTCTAGGTGCGTCCCTTCATATTGATTCTGCAAAAGGAAAGGGAACCGAAATTAAGTTACACATTCCTCAAATAGAATCCAAGGAGGCTTTTTAATATGATTTCTATCTTACTTGTAGATGACCATGCTATTTTACGAGACGGATTAAAAAACATCTTATCATTTGAAGATGATATAAAAGTTATCGGAGAAGCGATATCAGGTGAAGAAGCGTTAACGGCAGCTCAAGAATTGATGCCAGATGTTATTATTATGGATATTAACTTGCCAGGAATGAACGGTGTGGAAACGACATCGGTTATTAAAGCAAAACATCCGAACATCCGTATCCTCGTTCTGACCATGTACACCCATGATGAATATTTACTTTCTGCACTAAAAGCCGGAGCAGATGGATATTTGTTAAAAGATGCACCTTCAGAACATGTGGTAGATGCCATACATGCGGTTTATAGAGGCGAATCGATGATTACACCAAGAATGACAAAAAAACTGGTAAACATCCATCTTCAGCAGACGCAAATTAAACAAGATGAAACGAACCTGACTGACCGTGAGCAGGAAGTGTTGATTGGGCTTGTTGAAGGTTTAAGCAATAAAGAAATCGCCGATAAACTATTTATTAGCGATAAGACAGTAAAAATTCATGTAAGTAAGATTTTTAAGAAGCTTGAAGTGAAAAGTCGCTCACAAGCTGTCATCTATGCCGTGCAAAACCAGCTCGTACCAATGTAAACCAGTCTCTTGGCTGGTTTTTTTGTTGCGCAAAAATGAATTTCACTGGAAAGAGAAGTCGCTAAAAAATTGTTGCATTTTTCCAATTAACAGCTAAAATATATACAACATAGGGAGGAGAAAGACAGATGATAATTAAGATGGATCAAACTTGGCATGGAAAAGTAATGGACTACCTAAGTGAAGAACCAGCTCTAAACTTGTTTATTATTGCAGACATCGAAAACTTTGGCTATGAAACAGATTTTCAGGAAATCTGGGCTGATGTGGATGAAGACGGGACATTATCAGGTATTCTTCTCCGTTACATGGGAAACTATCTGCCTTACGCAAAAGGAACAATTAATGCAGAAGCTTTTTCAAAGATTATTAATCAAAATAAAAGTTATGAAATGCTTTCCGGCAAAAAAGAAATAACTGAACAGTTTCGCCCATATGTAGCTTTTGAGCGAACAAAAGAAACCTATTTTGCAGAGCTAAGAGATGCCATTTACTTAAACAAAAGCAGTTCTAGAGAGAATATCATGCAAGCTGAACTATCAGATGTGGATAGCATTATGGACTTAAGGCATCTGATAAAAGAGTTTGATATTCGTCCTACAGCTAAACAAAGTTTAGAACAAGCATTAACTACTAAAACAGGCCGTACGTATTTTATAAAAGATAGTGATAAGGTCGTCTCCAGTGCATCATCAACCGCTGAGAATTCCTTATCAGCTATGATTGTAGGTGTTTGTTCGCATCCGGAAAAAAGAAATCAAGGTCTTGCATCACTATGCATGGAAGCGTTATGTCAGGACATTCTGGCTGAAGGAAAAGCGGTATGCCTTTTTTACGATAATCCGAAAGCAGGATCCATCTATAAGCGGTTAGGTTTCAAAGATATCGGCTTTTGGAGCATGAACTATCCACTGCGTTCAGCATCACGTGAACAGCAAACAACACTTGTGAAATAATAAGACTGTTTTCTAAAGGTTGATGAACTGTGAGAGTGTTATATGCTCACCAGGAAAGATTTATGTTCGTTCATGAAAATTGGCGCTCGTTCAGCGGCATTTATGCTCGCTGAACGAGCGCCATCCGAGAAATACGAGCGCCAAAGACGAAATCAGCTAATAAAAAGACGGCCGGGGATCGATAAAATCGTCCCTGCCGTCTTTTAATTTTTAACTACCCCAGCTTTCGCTCAGCAGCTTGTTCATTCGATGCTGTATTCTCTTCATTAGACGTTCTTAGTGGAATTTCTTTCAAGAAAAATAAGGTGAGTAAGAACGCAGAACCAATCACGATAGCGCCAGTTAAGAAAACTCCGTTTAAGGCATAACTTAGTGACTCACGCAATATTCCTAAGACTTGTTTAATAAAGCCGAGTGACTCTGGTGGTAACGCGCTAAACTTTTCTAAAACAGCCCCTTGATTTAACAGCACCTGTGGATTCGCCAGTTCTTTGATCTGCTCACCTATCTGAGGTGTAACGTTAGGTGTAGATGCAATTAATTTTTGAGATTCTTTATTAAAATGGTCAGCCAGTGAATTGTTCATAACACTTCCCATGATCGAAACACCAATCGTACCGCCTAATTGTCTGAACAGCTGTACGGATGAAGTCGCAACACCCAAATATTTATGTTCGATCGCATTTTGTACAGTTAGTGTGAAGATAGGGAAAGCAATACCTAGTCCTGAACCAACTAAGATCATGTTAAGAATGGCGGTTGTATTTGTCGTCTCGGTATCCATAAAATGCATGCTCGTCATACCGCTGACCATGATGAACAGCCCAAGCATTGCAAGCTTTTTGTACTTTCCAGTCTTTGTTACGATCTGTCCGCTTATCGTACTTCCGGCAACCATGGCAAGCGTCAGAGGCATCATCACAAATCCGGATTTTGTTGCAGATGTACCCATTACGCCTTGAATAAAGAAAGGCATATACATAATCGATCCGAACATACCTGCTCCTAAAAAGAACCCGATTATGTTAGAAACGGTAAAAACTTTATTCTTAAACATATCAAGCGGCAGCACAGGGCTAGAGACACGCTTTTCTGTACGGATAAATAAGAAGAAAGCAACAATTGTTACAGCAAATAATCCGATGATTTCAGGAGATACCCAGTCGTATTGATTTCCTGCCCAAGTAAAAGAAAGAAGAAGAGGGACCATCGTAAGTGTTAAAAGAAGCGATCCTGTGTAATCAATAGACTCTTTCTCTTTTCTTTGAACGGACGGAAATAAAAAGTAGATGGCAGCAAAAGCGACTAGACCGAACGGAAGGAAAATCCAGAACACCCAATGCCAATGAAAGTGATCAACGATATATCCTCCTAATGTTGGTCCAAACACGCTCGCCAATCCGAACACGCTGCTCATGATTCCTTGCCATTTGCCTCGTTCGCGAGGAGGGAATAGGTCACCAACAGCTGTAAAAGCGGTTGACATAATCATCCCGCCGCCAAGCCCTTGAATTCCTCTATATGCAATAAGCTCAAGTATGCTTCCGGAAACACCACATAACAGCGATCCTACTGTGAAAACTCCAATCCCTAAAAGGATAAAAGGTTTTCTGCCGTATATGTCAGACAGTTTTCCGACCAAGATGGCCGTAATGCTGGAAGTGAGCATAAAGATCGTGAATACCCAGCTGTAATACTCAATTCCACCAAGATCAGCAATAATTTTTGGCAATGACGTACCAACAATCGTTTGGTTCAAAGCAGCAAACAGCATGGCTGTCATAATGGAAAGCATAATGATGACTTTTCGTCGCATTTCCAAATGTTCCATTTATCTTCCTCCTATTCATGTAGTAAATAATTCATAAAGTGAAGTATTATTAAAAAGCAAAACTGCTTCAATTAATCCAGCAGTTTTGTTGAAGAAGCTATCATCCGTTTCATGTCTTCGTCAGTCAGGTTAGCAAACTTTTTTCTAGATACTTGTTTTTAATCTCATCCATTTTTTTAGCTATTTCTCTACCGTCTTCTGTAATTTCCAGATAAACGATTCTGCGGTCTGAATCTGATCGAACACGCTGTATATAGTTTTTTCCAACAAGCCGATCTGTAACTGCGGTAATATGGCTGGACGACACCTTTAATTCATTGGCAATTTCAGATGCCATTAAAGGACTCTGGTTAAATAGAGTCTGCAGTACAGCAAATTCGTTGCTTGGGATATAATCCGAGTACACTTCGTTCAAACCTTTTCGTAATGTGCGAAAAAGTCTTCGCAAGCTCATTTCAAGAGCGCGTTCTAATTCATTTCTTCCTTGAGATAGTTCTCTATTTTCCATTTTAACACCCTTGCTTTTTGTTTCTTCTATTAGTATATGATAATTTATATTTAATAAGAAAGAAAGTAAAAGGTTTGAGGAGAAACATATTATGAAAAATTCAACGCTGTTTTTTGTGCTTTTAGGATTTGGTTTTTTAATCGGAGCTGCATATTGGGTTTGGGCGATCACAACGCAATCACAACCTGGGGAATGTAAAAAGGCTATTGTTGTATACAATGTTGTTCTTGTAAGTAGTTGATATCCGTTTCAGGTGCTTCGCTTTCCGCTGGGCAGTAGTCTCACACTTTACACTCCAAGCAACTTGTCGATGAAGAAATAAACGAGTACCAAAGCAACAATCTTTTAGAAAAAGAACCAAAAAAATCGAGCCGCTTATGGCTCTTTTTTTATGCTTTCAAACACTTTTAGAGTAGATGTGAAATTTCTGGAGGTGTAAAAATGAAAGAAAAATACAAAATCACCAATCAGTTTATTAAAAAGAATTGAAGCAGCGTCCAGGCGGGAATCGCATTCCTAGGTATGTGGTAGCTCATGATACAGGTAACGCTGGTTCAACAGCTGGGCAAAACTATAACTATTTTAATAGTAAGCACTTAGGAGCATCTGCCCATGTTTTTATCGATGATAAACAAATTCTTGTGATCATACCTTTAAATGAAAAAGCATGGCATGTACGTTCTGATGTATCTGATGCGAACGAATGGGGAATCGGCGTTGAATTATGCTATGGGGGTGCCATTCATTTTCAAGAAGCATATAATCGGTACGTCTGGTTTTTTGCTTATTTATGTGAGTTGTATCAATGGGATCCTGAACGTCATATTAAAGGGCACTTCCAACTGGACCCAAAACGACGAACAGATCCGTTGAACAGCTTCCATCAGTATAATAAAACGTTCCCTTTCTTTATAGAGGATGTTAAATACGAACAAAAGAAACGAATCGTTAATACAGAGGCATTTAAAGAGACCGTAACAACACCAGGAAAGCTTTATAAAGTGCAAATCGGGGCTTTCTCATCTCGAGAAAATGCAGAAAAGCTTGCATTAAAAGCCAAAGCAGCAGGCTTTACGGTTCATATTGATTACATTTAAACGCTCATTTTTTCTTTTTTCCGCGTGTAATAAACAAGCGCGATTCCTATCACAACAAACAACGGTTCAAGTATATTGGCTTCAGGACCGCTAGTAACACGATGTAATTGAAACACCCAGTGAAACAAAATGTTATCGACCGTTAAAAACAAGCCGATCGCAGCTAAGAATCCATGGAAAAAAGAAGTGCTGTAGCGTTTGAAAATAAACAACAGAATTAAAAATAAAATGAGAACTCCTAAAAATACAGCTCCAATTCGTTCGCCAGCTGTTACGGCTTTCAACTCCCAGGCAAAAGCTCTAACGGACCAATGAGACATAACAAACAAGCCGAATAAAAAACCAAACGAGATCTTCATAGTAACTCCTTCCTAAGCTATCAACAATTTACGACATTTTTTTGTGAAAATAGGTTTCAATTCAATTTAATAATGGTATATAGGTAGGAGGTATGCAATCATTTTTTGTTTACATAGGGGGATATAGTTAAAATGGAGCGCCAATTGAAGGAATTGGGGAAAAAGATCATTGAAAGTAGATATGATCTGGCGAAGAAGATTGATGAGGTTCGAGTACAGCATGGTGAAAATCCGCCCGTTCTAACAGATTTTGTGAAAGAACTTCGTGGTGAATTATTCACATATTTTGGAGAAGCACTATATGAAGATTACAAAGCCAGCGAAGAACGATTTATCAAGTGGGGAAGGAAGAATGGTGAACTTGCCGTTCAGTACGAAGTGCCTTTAGATACGGCTTTAAACAGTACGAGGTTTTATCGAATCGTGCTTTGGGAGTTTATTCGAAACGAAATTAACAATGAAAAGTTTGCAGTGGAGACTGTTTTAAAAGCAGCATCAATCATTGATCCGTTCTTAGATGAAACCGTGCATGCTTTTAGTGTAGCTTATGTAGAAAACAATAACCGAGTACTCGGATTGGCCCGAGAAGCCATTGAAGAACTCTCTGTTCCAGTTGTTAGATTGACGAGATCGGTCGCCGTTCTTCCTCTTGTTGGAACGATTGATACTCACCGATCTAAATTAATTATGGAAACATCACTTCAGAAATGTATGGAACTAGAGGTTGAGCACCTATTTATCGATCTTTCTGGAGTTCCAGTCATCGATACGATGGTGGCTCATAACTTATTCAAAGTGATTAATTCGCTTAAGCTCCTAGGTGTAAAGGTAACGTTAAGCGGTATGCGGCCTGAATTAGCCCAGACGGTCGTTTCCCTGGGAATCAGTTTTGAAGGATTTTCCATTGCGGGTAATTTGTATCAAGAACTAGAGGCGATGGGAATTGGTCTCCAAACCAAGTAGATATCAAGAATACCTATCTTATTTAGATAGGTATTTTTTTCTTGTATTAAAAGAACGTTTGTTCGCATATAATAAATAAAAAAGGAGGTTGCTTCATGACTAACATGTTAATGAGATGCATCCAAGAAAGAGCTGCGGTTGAGATGATTTATCTTTCGCGAAAAGGAGATATCTCTCATCGATTGGTAATTCCATACTCTTTCGATGGGGACATGATTAAAGGCTACTGTTCAGTTAGAAAAGAAATCCGGACTTTTCAATTAAGGAATATTCTATCTGTACAATTTCGTTTTTTGCCTTCTTAAGATTGGGGGAATAGTCGTGCAATATGGAAGCGAAGAAGAGCGTTCGCTCATTGAGAAATTTGTGATGTATCCGATTTTACTCTCAGTGTTTAATCGGGACCTCCAAATTATTAACGGCTCTCCATTTAAATTGAGACAGCCATACGTCGCATTAATTGAACAAATTATGAATCAAATTAGTAAAGATTTATATGATGTAAGAGTTGAACTGCGAAAAAGAAGAATAAAGGTGATGGATGGACGGCGTGAAGCAGATATTACTGAATATGAGATCTTCATTAGAGGCTATCGTGAAATAATGCGGTTCCCAAACGTTCATTTGAAAAACAAAGCAGAAACGCTTATGCTGTCATATCTTCACGTGGCAGCGGAATAAGTCAGGAAGGCATTCAGGTTTCCTTTTTAATGCCAACTGTATACAATGAATGCAGAAACATATGATGATAGTAAATCATTAGAAATTGAGGAACCGAATGGAACACTTTATTCAGCTTGCCAGACAATTGAACAGAGAGATCATGATTGAAAGCCAAAGTCCGTTTGATCCAGTATGTCCGGTAAATACACCGCATCCTTGGCAAATGCTAGGCTGCGGAAATTATGCGGCTGTTTTTTTCATCCTGAATATCCTGCTTATGTCGTGAAAATTTATGGCAGGGACGAACACGGTCTGCTGGATGAGAAGAAAGTATACGAACGATTAGGCGATCATCCCGGGTTTTCTGTTTGTTATTATACGGAAAGCAGGTTCTTGATTTTAAAACGAATCCAGGGTATTACGCTTTATGACTGTGTGCATAAAGGAATCAAAATACCTGAGCATGTGATCTATGACATTGATAATGCATTGAGATATGCAAGGGAAAAAGGATTACAGCCTAGTGATGTACACGGAAAGAATGTGATGATCTCGGGTAATAGAGGAATTATTGTGGATGTATCTGATTTTTATAAAAGGGAAGATTGCCGTAAGTGGGAAGACTTGCGTAAAGCATACTTTACTTTTTACAAAAAGACTCTCTACTATTTACCTGTAAAAATTCCTTATTTTGTTTTAAATTTTGTGCGCGTAGGGTATAGGTACTATAGAAAGTTAAAAATATCCAAAAATAAAGACGGTTAATAATAGGATAATATACCTATGTAAAACATTGGCACAAATTACCTATATAGGATATAATATCTATAAATCAATAGAAACCTTTGTTATTAAGGGCAAACCAGTTGAAAAGCTGGGACGCAAAGCTATGGGCCTAAAGTATGGTAAACATGCAATGGCAGCCGGTTGCCAAAGGGAAGCGGATTAATGTTTTGATAGCTAGGAATCGAGGAAGTGTGTTTCATAAGGGCTAGTATTTTATTTTAAATACTTGAGCATCTTAGGAACGAAACTGACAAAGAGATTCGACGCTTATCAAACATTATAAAAGCCATTCCCTTTTCGGGTAATGGCTTTTTGTATGTAATTTTTCAGGATTTGAGGGGTTGCAGAAATGGAAAACTTCCAACTAGACTTGCGCACACTCAAAAGAAACTTGTTTACAAGATTTATGAAGTCTATTCCAACCATGATACATACTCACAAAGAGCATCTCAGACAACATGATGACTTTCATACGTTTCTAAACGGTTTTGTTGAGCAATACGAAAAGATATTAGTGAAGTTTTTACGGGGAATTACTCATGCGGTTTTTCTTCCGGAAGAACGTTTTGAATTATTCTTGAAGCAAGCTGAGCAAAAAGCTTTTCGGTCTGGAATTCATTTTTTGAGACATCAGCGAATTCCGCATCAGTCTCTTGCTTGCTTTACTACCAGCATCAGTGAATCTGTGCTGCAGCAAGTAAAAAAGAAACGAAGAATGAATCGCTTTTTGTTCAACTTTTCATGCTGGACAGGTGGAACCGTATATCGCATCGATCCGTTACTGGATTCTTAAGTGGTTTTTCAGCAGAGCAATTTAAAGATTTAAAAGAAATTAGTATCCGTGATCCGTTGACCAACCTTTATAACCGTCGTTATTTCTATGACTGTTTAGAAAAAGAGCTGGAGAAAGCACACAAACTTAAACTGCCGCTAACACTTGTTATGTTTGATATTAATAATTTCAAACTAATAAATGATGAGTATGGTCATCATGCAGGAGATGAAATTCTTCAGCAAATCGCTGAGCTTTCTAAACGCTTAAAACTGTTTTCCGGATTCAGATTTGGAGGAGATGAATTTGTCTTTCTTCTGCCGGGAATTACAGAAGCGGAAGCATATATCCTTGTGGAAAAAATGGAGAGTCAATTGATGGGTTGGAACAAATCGATCTCACTCGCTTACGGTGCGATAGAACTTCTTTCCGATGCATGTGAAAACATTGATTATTACCTTCAGCTGGCTGATGAACGGATGTATACCAACAAACGAGAAGTCAAAACGTGTGAAACGTAAAGATGGAATGAGAAAAATTGATTTATGTAAAATACAGGAACCGTGTGCTATAATTTCCTAATATAGCATAGCGCGAAGGAAGATGACTACATGAGAGAATTGTTTGTAATAACTGAACACAGATCTGAAAACATATCTTCTTTATTGCGGTGGTTCTTTTTAGTTCTTTGCATCCCTATCTTTTACTATACTCCTATTTCAAATGTATTGAACTATGAAACAGATACGTTCCCAATCCTTTTGGCGATTGGAATACTATACATGACGTCAACGCAGATCGTATTACATAAGTGTCATGAAAAATCCGCGTACTACCGCTTTTTTACAAGGGGCGGCATCGTTTTTGACTATATTGCTTATGTTTGGCTGATGCAGCTATCTGGAGGAGCAGAGAGTCCGTTTGTTTCTGTCGGTTATTTGATTGTTATCCATGCGGCCCTCTATTGGAGATTAAAAGGTGCATTTTTGTTAGGATTAGCAAGTTTTAGTGCCATACTGTTCTTTTTTATAAGAGACGGTGGCTATCAAGATACTATGGTTTCCTTTGACTTTTTTATGAAGAGCTGTTTTTTATGGCTGATCGCATTATACGGAGGTATCATCGCATCTAAAGAAAGACAACACTATCTTGAGAAGAACATGTATCAGCTTCAATCTGAACAAGACTATTTAACTGGGTTGCTTAACCACAGAAAGTTCCAAGAAGATGTATTAGAAAAAACAAAACAAAATAAGCCCTTTACTCTTGTACTTTGTGACATTGACCGGTTCAAAAATTTTAACGATCAGCATGGACACTTAATTGGAGATGAAGTACTGAAACTCGTGGGATCAACATTCAAACGGTATATCTCTTTAAAAGACGGAGAAGCTTATCGGTATGGCGGAGAAGAATTTGCTTGGATTCTACATACAGCTAGCGAAACTGAAGTGAAAAGGATGATTGAATCCGTCAACAGTCATTTAAAGCGATTTCCATATACAATTGAAAACGAGCCGTTACCAATCACTTTGAGTTACGGAATAGCCATTTATTCATCTGGCGAAAAACCTGCTCAAATAATCCAAAGGGCGGACATGCTATTATATGAAGCGAAGTCAGCAGGAAGAAACACATTGAAACTTGATACGATCAAAATCGAGGAAAATCAGCTAATGATGTAGCGGTTTTCCTTTTTTTATATTAAGAGCTATCCTTTAAATACCAGCTGTATGTGCTCGTTTTTAAGTATACTTGCCTTTGCCGTCTTACTAGATTATGAGATAATAGAAACAGAATTTATGCGCGGAACAGGGGATGAACATAATGAGTTTGCAATATATCTTGGGACGATCCGGCAGCGGAAAGTCCCACTCTGTCTTTATGGAGATTCAAAGAAAACTTAAAGAAAATCCATCCGGAAATCCGATCATCTATCTCGTGCCAGATCAGATGACCTTTCAATCAGAATACAAGCTTGCATCGACTCCCGGATTATCAGGAATGATGCGTGCGCAAGTGTTTAGTTTTTCAAGACTAGCTTGGCGTGTTCTTGGTGAGACCGGGGGCATGACAAGAATGCATATTACCTCGACAGGCATAAGAATGATGCTTCGGAAAATCGTTGAACACAAAAAAGAAGAACTGAAAATTTTCAGGAAAGCATCAGAACAAAGCGGATTTTACGAACTGCTTGAGTTGATGACAACAGAGCTGAAACGTTATTGTGTGAGTTCAGAAGACCTTACGTGGAATGCGGAAACGCTGCTTTCGCTTGGTCAAAAAGAGAATAATATGAAGGTACTTCAAGATAAACTATCAGATCTCAGCATTATTTCAGGTGCACTCGAACAAGCACTCGCTGGGAAATATCTGGATTCTGAAGATTATTTAAGATTGCTTCAAGAGAAGCTGCCTACCGCTTTGAGTATTAAGAATAGCGAAATTTACATAGATGGATTTCATTCTTTTACGCCTCAAGAGCTTGAAGTTGTGGCAGGCTTAATGGCACATGCAAAAAAGTCACCATTGCACTTACAACAGATGAATCTGTTCAACAAGAAACAGCTCTGCATGAGCTTGATACGTTCTACATGACAAAGAAGACCATTCAAGTTCTTACTAAGCAAGCGAAAGAACTAGGTGTGGAATTGGAAGAACCTATCTTCCTTCACGAAAATCCTAAATTCACTTCTCGGGCGATCGCTCATATTGAAGAACAATATGACAGAAGACCTGCCGTTCAATCATCGGATTCTGATGGAATTCATGTTGCAGCTGCTGTAAATATCAGGTCAGAAGTCGAAGGTGCAGCAAGAAAAATTGTTGAGCTTGTAAGAGATCATGGGTATAGATATCGTGACGTAGCTGTTACGGTTCGTAACGCTGGCACCTATCAGACGCTTATTGAGACCGTTTTTTCAGACTATGGAATTCCCGTTTTCCTTGATCAAAAAAGTCCATGCTTCATCATCCGCTCATTGAACTTATTCGTTCCTCTTTAGATATTGTTCTAAAAAATTGGCGGTATGAAGCCGTTTTTCGTGCGGTTAAAACAGACATGCTCTATCCGCTTGATGAGATCAGAAAGACCACTTCAGAGATGAGACGCTGTATGGATGAACTTGAAAACTATGTATTAGCGCTCGGCATACAAGGCAAGAGGTGGACAGATCCAAAACCATGGAAATATAAAAGGTTTAGAGGATTTGAGTCAGAAGACTTTGGGAAAACAAGTCGCGACGATGAAAAAGAACAACTGATCAATGATTTGCGCGACATGATTGTGTCGCCTCTAAGCCGTCTATCAAAAGGCCTTTCAACTAGCAAAAGTGTTATCGATTATTGTAGAACACTTTATCAGTATTTAGAAGATCTGAATGTCCCGATGAAACTTGAGCGGTTAAGACTTCAAGCAGAATCTTCCGGAAAACTAAGAGTAGCATCAGAACATGGACAGGTTTGGAATGCGGTGTTAGGTCTGCTTGATGAAATGGTAGAGTTAACGGGCGAAGAAGAACTGTCAAAAGATACGTGGATGCAGATGCTTGA
The DNA here is from genome assembly GCF_055814265.1 of Fictibacillus sp. EA-CB0309. Taxonomy (NCBI): domain Bacteria; kingdom Bacillati; phylum Bacillota; class Bacilli; order Caryophanales; family Fictibacillaceae; genus Fictibacillus; species Fictibacillus sp. EA-CB0309. The sequence goes on along the minus strand of NZ_CP169271.1, from coordinate 2,651,383 downwards.
AACTGGGCTTGAGAGTATGAAGTTTGCCCTTGTTCCTCCGTCGTTAGACCAAGTGTTAGTTGGGACGATGGAGCGATCAAGATTTACCGATGTAAAAGTTAATTTCGTGCTTGGTGTAAACGATGGTGTGATTCCTCTTAAGCCAAAGGATGATGGTTTGTTATCAGAAGATGAACGAGAAGCGCTTGAACGAAATGGGATTGTTCTTGCGCCTACAGCACGAAGAAAGCTGCTTGATGAACAATTTATGATATACCTTGCGTTAACAAATGGCAGTGACCATTTGTTTGTTTCGTATGCACTCGCTGATGAGGAAGGTAAAACACTTCAACCATCAATGGTTATTCAGCGGCTGCGTGATCTTTTTCCAAAGTTAAAGGAAGAACTTTATCATAATGAACCAGCTCTTCATGAGGATATTGATTTTGTACAGCACCCTGTAAAGAGCGTCTCCTTTTTGAGTACACAGCTGAGAGAATGGAAAAAAGGGTATCCGATCTCTCCCGTTTGGTGGGATGTTTATAACTGGGTCATAACAGATGACCAATACGGCCATTATGCTACAAGAGCTTTATCAAGTCTGTTTTATTTTAACCGTGAAGCACCGTTAAGCTCTTCTGTCTCACAGGACCTGTATGGTGAAAAGATTTTGACGAGTATTTCTAGAATGGAGCTATTTCAGTCATGTCCGTTTTCACAGTTTATGTCGTATGGATTAAAACTAAGAGAGCGTCAGATGTACAAACTCGAAGCACCTGATATTGGGCAATTGTTTCATGCTGCTTTAAAACAAATGAATGATGCACTTCAGCAAAGAAGAGTATCTTGGAGCGATCTTTCAAAAGGTGATTGTTACCGGCTGGCAGGCGATATTGTAGAATTGCTTGCACCACAGCTTCAGCATGAGATTTTGTTAAGTTCTAACCGTCATCTTTATATAAAGAAGAAGCTGAAAGAAGTAGTCGGGAAGGCTTCGCACATTTTAAGCCAGCACGCAAAGGCGAGTGGATTTACGCCTGCTGGTCTTGAACTTGCATTCGGAGCTGGTGGAACATTGCCGCCGCTGATCTATAAATTACCGAACGGAACAACAATGGAAGTGATCGGACGTATTGACCGTGTGGACACTGCGAAAAGTTCCAAAGGACTTCTTATGCGTGTTATTGATTACAAATCTAGTTCATCAGGACTGAACTTAGCTGAGTTGTATCATGGAATCGCACTGCAGATGTTAACGTATCTGGATGTAGCAGTAACACATTCACAAAACTGGCTCGGTGAAGAATCCGTGCCTGCAGGTGTTTTATACTTCCATGTCCATAATCCGATTCTAAACGAAAAGAAGCTTCTTAGTGTGGAAGAGATAGAAAAAGAAGTGCTGAAGAAATTTAAGATGAAAGGTCTTGTACTTGCTGAGCAAGAAGCCGTTCACCTTATGGACAGTACGATGGAGGACCGATCATCCATCATCCCTGTAGCTTTAACACAAAAAGGATTTCATAAGTCGCATTCTTCCGTTGCTACAGCCGACCATTTTAACACGATGAGAAAGCATGCCCGAAAAATGGCAGTGAATAGCGGCGCTGGCATAACAAGTGGTGTTATTGACATCTCCCCATATGAAATGAAGAAAAAACACCTTGTACATTTTGTTCGTATAAACCGGTCTGTCAGTTTGATCAGACACTAGAAGAAAATCAATATCGCCAGCTTCGCCCGGAAAAAGATGAAGTCATCTTAGAAAAAATGCAAGAGGAAGGAGGAACCGTCAATTGAAAACATTAATTCCTAAACCCGAAGGTGCCACGTGGACGGACGAACAGTGGCAAGCAATTCAAGCAAGAGGAGAAAATGTACTTGTCGCAGCAGCGGCTGGATCTGGTAAAACAGCGGTTCTCGTAGAACGTATCATTACGATGATCCGCGAAAAGACTGCAGATGTTGACAGACTGCTTATCGTTACGTTTACGAACGCAGCAGCAGCTGAAATGAGAAAACGAATAGGAGAAGCGATTGATAAAGAATTGTCGCAAAACCCTTCTTCTCTTCATTTAAGAAGGCAGCTGAATCTATTAAACAAAGCTTCTATTTCTACACTTCACTCTTTTTGTATTGAAGTGCTTCGCAAGCATTATTATGAAACCGATCTTGATCCTGGTTTTCGCGTTGCAGAAGAAACGGAAGCAGAACTTATTCGTCAAGAAGTGATTGAAGATCTTTTTGAAGAAGAGTACAGCAAGGGAGAAGACCATATTTTTTATAATGTGGTTGACGCGTACAGTTCTGACAGAAATGATATGGAACTTCAAAAGCTTGTACTATCTCTTTATGATTTTGCAAGAAGCCATCCTGATCCTGACGGGTGGCTCGATCAAATGGCGGAAACGTACCAAGTGCAAGCATCTTCGATCGATGAACTTCTTTGGACGCAAGAATTATTGGTTGATATTTCAATACAGATAGAAGGGCTTCGTGCATTGGCACATAGAGCACTTGAACTAGCACATCTATCAGGAGGTCCTCTTGCTTATGCAGAAACGCTGCAAGAAGATCTAGCTTTCATTAACAGGCTGTATGGCGCAAAGAATAGCTGGAATCAGCTGTACGAAGAATTTCAGACATACGCTCCGCCTAAGTTAAAGGCAGTTCGCGGAAAAGATGTGGATGAAGAATTAAAGAATAAAGTCAAATCGATGAGGGAGACCATTAAGAAACGAACAGGAGCTCTTAAAGGAGAATATTTTGAGCGACATCCTGATTCTTATATCGTCCACATTGAAGAGATGGCACCGATCGTAAAGGAACTTTCTTCTTTAGTAAAAACATTTGGGCAAAGATATCGTGAAGCGAAGCGGGAAAAGTCGCTTGTTGACTTTGGTGATCTGGAGCATTATTGCCTTCACGTATTAAAAGGTGAAGGATCAACGATGGATTTCCCAGTGCCTTCAGATGCAGCATTGGAATACCGTGATCGATTTGTAGAAGTATTGGTTGATGAATACCAAGATACAAACTTTGTGCAGGAGTCCATTGTTCGTTTAGTGTCTAAAGATGGAGACGGTGGGAACATGTTCATGGTTGGTGATGTGAAACAGTCAATCTACCGGTTTCGTCTTGCTGAACCTCTTCTATTTTTATCGAAGTATAAGCAGTTTACAAAAGAAGGCGGCAGTGGATTACGAATTGATCTAGCCAAAAACTTTAGAAGCCGAAATGGCATCCTGCAAGCTACCAATTATTTGTTCAGACAAATCATGAACGAAACCGTCGGAGAGATCGAATATAGTGAGGATGCAGAACTGAAGCTTGGCGCGAGCTATTATCCAGAGCAAGATGGCAATGAACCTGAGCTGATCTTAATTAATAAAAGTCAGCCTGTTGTAGATGAAGACGGTCTTGAGAGCGGTGAAGTGGAAAAATCAGAACTTGAAACCGTTCAGCTTGAGGCAAGGGTGATAGCAGAAAAAATAAAACAAATTGTGGGAACGACAGGAGACTCTCCTCATCTTGTTTTTGATAAAAATACGAAATCGATGCGTCCAGCTAAGTACAAAGATATTGTGATGTTATTCCGTGCAACGTCTGTGTGGGCGCCTGTCATTTTAGAAGAATTTAAACAACAAGGTATTCCTGCTTATGCTGAACTTTCGACTGGTTATTTTGACGCTACCGAGATTCATGTCATGATGTCACTCTTAAAAGTGATCGATAACCCTTTACAAGACATACCGCTTGCAGCTGTTCTTCGCTCCCCACTTGTAGGCATGACTGGTGAAGAGCTTGCTGTAGTGAGGTTGAAGCAGAAACAAGACAATTACCTCGGAGCAGTCGAGCTATATTCTTCAGAAGGTGAGAATTTTGAAATTCGAGGGAAGGTTTCGCGGTTTTTGCAGCAGTTGGAATTGTGGCGTCATCAAGCACGCCAAGGATCTCTTGCTGATCTTATATGGGACATCTACCGTGAGACAGGTTATTTTGATTATGTTGGAGGACTGACTGGAGGCAAGCAGCGTCAAGCCAACTTAAGAGCACTGTATACACGGGCAAAAATGTATGAAAGTACTTCGTTCCGGGGTCTGTTCCGCTTTCTTCGTTTTATTGAAAGAATGCAAGAACGCGGCAAGGACCTTGGAGCAGCAAGAGCCCTGGGCGAACAGGAAGATGTTGTTCGTGTCATGACGATTCATAAAAGTAAAGGTTTGGAATTTCCTATCGTTTTCGTAGGAGGAATTAACAAACAGTTCAATACAAGAGATTTGAACGAGAAAGTTCTTCTTCATAAAGAACTTGGTCTAGGAACGCAATACATCAATCCTGAATACCGCGTCGCTTACCCGACACTACCGAAGCTTGCAATAGCAGGCAGAAAGCGAATGGAGCTAATCGCAGAAGAAATGCGTGTGCTTTACGTAGCACTTACACGTGCTAAAGAAAAAATATATTTAGTCGGTACGGTTAATGATATTGAAAAATCTGCGGATAGCTGGAGTGATTCTCTTTACGAAGAAAACTGGATGCTGCCTGACTTTGAACGTGCTGGAGTAAAAAGTTATCTAGATTGGATTGGAAGAGCGGTCATACGCCATAGGAACGCTGATCCGATTCTTTCTATTCTTGGAACAGGTGAAAGAGGCAGAGGCGAAGTTTATATCGATGATACCGATTGGAAGATTACCATTCTTTCAGCAAGTGAATACGAAGAGTTGGAGATTGATGAGAAGCAGAAGCAAGAAGAGTTATTGACTCAACTTGAAAACAACGAACCAGTGGATTCTATCAGTGAACATTTTGATGAAATTAAACGCCGCTTGGAATGGGGTTATACACATAAACAATCAACAGTTACCCGTTCAAAGCAATCTGTAACTGAAATCAAAAAACAATATCAAGCAGATGAGTACAGCTCTACTGATTTAGTAAAAGCTGCTCAGCAAGTAATTCATGAGCGTCCTAGGTTTATGCAAGAAACTCAGTTAAATGCTGCTGAAGTCGGTACGGCTATGCACATGGTTATGCAGCACATTGATTTTACAAAATCATCATCAATAGAAGAGCTTCAGGAACAGCTTGCAGAAATGGAAGCCAAAGAACTTCTTACGGCAGAACAAGCCGAGAACATTCAGTTGTCTCAAATTCAGCAGTTTATTGAAGGGCCGCTTGGTAAGAGAATCATAGAGAATGGTAATTTTAATAGAGAGATCCCGTTCAGCATGGCGCTTCCACTGTCTGAGATTCAAAGAAATTGGGATGGTGAAGAAGAGCATGTGCTTGTGCAAGGGGTAATTGACTGCCTGCTTGAAGAGGAAGATGGTTTCATATTAATTGATTATAAAACGGATAAAATTACAAACCGTTTTACTGATGGCTTTTCTGGAGCGAAAGAAACGCTCTTGAATCGTTACGAAATGCAGCTTACGCTTTATTCAAAAGCGATAGAAAGAATACTAAAGAAGCCTGTCAAAGAACGTTATCTTTACTTTTTGACGGTGGACACATTCTACAAGTGAAATAAGGGGGATTACAATGCGATTGCTTCATACCGCAGACTGGCATCTCGGGCGTTCATTGGAAGGAAGAAGCAGGCTTGCTGAACAGCAAGCCTTTTTGGACGAACTGGTAGAGATCGTGAAAAGCGAAAAGATCGATGCTGTACTAATGGCTGGAGATGTGTTCGATACGGTAAACCCTCCGGCAGCGGCAGAGCAAATGTTTTTTGATACGATTGCAAGAATCAGCAGAAAGGGAGAAAGCCCCTTTATCGCTATAGCAGGAAACCATGATCATCCAGACAGACTGGCTGCATCGTTTCCACTTTCAAAGGAGCTTGGAATTACGCTTGTTGGACTGCCCACATTAGAATTGCAGCGTGTTCCGATTCGAAATTCAGGACAGATGCTTGAAATTGCAGCACTTCCTTATCCATCGGAATCTCGACTTAAAATGCTTTTAAGTGAATCATCAGAAGAACTAGATGTAAGAAGTCAATATGATGATTGGGTAGATTCTTATTTTAAAAGAATCACGTCTAACTTTAAGCCAGGAAACGTGCATGTCGCGATGAGTCACCTATATGTAGCCGGAAGCAAAGAAACTGATTCAGAGCGCCCCGTTCACATTGGAGGCGCGTATACGGTAGCGGCTGAAAGTCTTCCGAAATCTGCTCAATACGTAGCACTTGGACACCTTCATCGACCACAAGTCATTAAACGTGCTAAAACGGAAGCCCGTTATTCAGGGTCACCACTTTCTTACAGTTTTTCTGAAAGTGGTCAAGCTAAATCGGTCTCCATTATTGATGTTGAACCAAACCAAAAAGCAAATGTGGAAGAGATCTATTTAAGCTCTGGAAAGCCGCTTGTAGCTTGGGAAGCGAAAAATGGGCTTTCAGAAGTATTTAAGGGTATTGAAGGTGGGGTGCATCACAATTGCTGGATTGATTTATCTGTTCATGTTGAAGACGCACTCTCGATGGAGGAAATTCAGAGGTTGCGTAAGGCGCATGATGGAATTGTTCATATTAAACCTGTTTTTAAAGAAACGCTCGGTGAGCAAATATCTGTTTCTGCACAAAAACTGCCTGTAGACGAATTGTTTACCACTTTTTATAAAAGGCAGACGGGCGGAGCTGTTCCGGATGACCAATTAATCTCTCTTTTCTTAGATCTCGTTGGTGAAGAGGACTCGGAAGGAGAGGAAGCAGGATGAGACCGATATCATTAACCGTTTCAGGATTGCAAAGTTTTCGTGAAGCACAATCTGTTCCTTTCCATGATCTTTGTTCAGGTGGAGTTTTCGGTATTTTTGGACCGACCGGTAGCGGGAAATCAACGATTCTAGATGCAGTTACACTAGCGCTCTATGGAAAAGTAGAACGTGCAGCGGGCGGAACATATGGCATTATGAACCAGGCAGAAGACAAGCTTTCCGTTTCATTCTCTTTTCAATTAGGAGAGGGCGCTCAGCAAAAGGAATATACGGTAGAACGTTCTTTTAAAAGAAGTGGAGAACACACGATACGTACGAGTACATGCAGGCTGATTGAAGCAGTGAATGATGAGTCTGTCGTTCATGCGGATAAAGAAAGAGATGTCACTCGCCTGGTGCAAGAGCTGATCGGACTTACGATTGATGATTTTACCCGCGCAGTCGTGCTGCCTCAAGGTAAGTTTGCTGAATTTCTATCATTAAAAGGTGTCGATCGGAGACAGATGCTGCAGCGACTGTTTCAGCTTGAAAAATACGGTGATGTGTTAAATCACAAATTAAAGAAAAGATCTGATGAACAAAAGAATCGAAGCAATGAGATCTCAGCCGAGCAGGCTGGTTTAGGTGAAGCTTCTTCTGAATCATTAGAGAATGCTTCTGCTGCTTTAAAAGAAAAAGAAGAAAAACTGAAAATGATCTCAGAGCGTATGAAACAAGAAGAAGAAAACGTAAAATCGTTGGAAATGTTCTGGGAAGCTCAAGTTCAGAATGAAAAACTGCTGAAAGAACAAAACGATTTAAAAAAGCTGCAGCCAGAAATGGAGCGCCTGCAAATCGATTTAAAACGTGCGGTACATGCGGATAAAATCTATCCGTATGCCAATGAGTGGAACGCTTCGGTTTCTGCAGAAAAAAGATTCGTGATGAACAAGAACAACTTGAGAAACGTACAGAGACCCTAAAGGGATTATTAGCAGAGTCAGAACAAAAGTATGAAGCTGTCAAGAAGAAAAGAAATCACGAAGAGCCAATTCTCATTGAAAAACGCAGCGGTCTAAAAGAAGCATTGAATTGGGAAAAAGAGCTTAATAACAAGGAACTAGCATTAAAAAGCGAAGCAGAAAAACATGTCTCATTAGCTAAATCTTATGAAGAGAGCGAAAAAGCAGAGTTCGATGCTACGCAAATTCTAAAACGAGGAAAAGACAAACAGTCAGCGTTAAAAACAGAATTATCTCAGATTGAAGTTACTCAAAAAGATCGAAGCATTTTTCAGCAGGCCACCCTTTTATCTCAACGTTTAAAAGATATAGACTTAGAGCACCAAAAGCTTTTAAAAGAGTTGAACGAAACAGAAAGCGAAATGAAAGAAGTTGAACAAAGTAACAAACGTGTTCAAAACGCACTTTCAGAAAGCTTTGATAAAGGAAAGAAACTATCCAATAATATCCAGCGCTTATATGAAGAGATCTGGGACAGTGTGCGCAGAAATGAGCAGTTGACCGCTTCGCTCCAAAATGAACTTAAAGAACTGAAAAATAAACAAGAGCAAGCACGAATCCATCATTTAGCTGCACAGCTTTCCGCTGAACTCAAAGAGAACGAACCTTGTTCTGTCTGCGGCTCAACGGTGCATCCTTCGCCTATACAAACATTGGAGGACACAGAAGATCATGGTGAAAAAATTCCAGAGTTAGAGACTGCCTATGATGTGTTGAAGAGGCTAAACCATGAGTTGAAGCATTATAGTGAAGTGCTAGAAAAAGTATCACAAAAAGTGTGGAACAGACTGAATTTAGCAGCTGCAGAAACAGCCGCATCAAATCAGAGTATGACGATCGATGAAACAGAAAAGGAAATTGCGTTTTCTTTTCTAGAATTTGAAAACCACACAGCAAAAGTCAAAGGTATCCAGCAAGACAGAATCCAGCTCGAAGAACAAGTAGACTCTTTGTTAAATCAACTAGATGATGAGCACAAACAATCGGAGCGTCTTTCTGCAACGATTGAGAACAGCATAAAACAAAAAGAGAAATTAGTGACTCAAATTTCATTCTTAACTGAAAAGAATGAGGAGCTTCTCACAGAATGGAACCAATCTGACATTCCTTTTGAGCCAGACACGCTAACAGAAGAACTAAATCAATTTCAGAAAAGGGAAAACCGACAAGCTGAGATTATTAAAAGTTTAACGGTTGCTGAGGAATTTTTGGAGCAGCAAACAAAAAAGCTGGAGTCGGCGAAAGAAGAAAAATCGCAATTGCAAATCACGATGAACGTCTCCTCTAGTCAACAAGAGATGCTGCAGAAAGAAGTTCAAGCTCTTAAGGAAAAAATTCACAAAAGGATTGGCGATCAGACGGTTCAAGCAGCAGTGGAAGAGATAGAAAAACAACTGGACGATCTAAAAAGAAAATATTCACTTGCAGAACAAGGTTATGAAATGGCAAAACAACAGTATTTAGACTGTGACAAAGCGTATCATTCTGTGGTTCAGCGATTGATCGATGCTCAATCTAGAAAAGAAAAAGCAGAACAAGAATGGAACAAACAGTTAAGCTCATCAGATTTTGCTTCGTATGAAGAATTTGAAAGCTGTTTAAAAAATGAAGAGGTCCAAGTTGAATGGGAGCAGCAAATCACTCAGTATCAAAATCAATGTAGTAGAAATGCTGCCGCCCTTGACGCGATCAAAGAAAAATTGCCATCTGAGTTGCTTTCGAGTGAGCAGTTACAAAATGCAAAAGAGCAGCTATTAACGTTAAAACAGGAAACAAATGATACTCGAGAAGCAGTTGGAGAAGCTAGACAAAGCTACATGACGATTGAGAAAAACCATAAACGATTCAATGAACTTCAAGAGGAAAAGGACAAGGTTTCTCATCTTTTGGAGCAGTTGGGCAAACTTCAAAGTGTGTTTCGAGGAAATGCCTTTGTGGAGTTTATGGCAGAAGAGCAGCTTCATCATGTAACACGTGATGCATCTAGCAGGTTGTCGAAGCTTACGAGAGGACGCTACGCCATTGAAGTTGATTCCAGCGGTGGTTTCGTTATCCGAGATGATGCAAATGGAGGTATCAAACGTCCTGTTACTTCCTTGTCTGGCGGTGAAACGTTCTTGACATCACTCTCACTTGCTCTTTCGTTGTCAGCGCAAATCCAGTTAAGAGGGAAGTTTCCGCTGCAATTCTTCTTCTTAGATGAAGGATTTGGTACACTCGATCAAGAGTTGCTCGATACGGTTGTAACGGCACTCGAAAAAGTACAGATGGAAAACTTCTCGATCGGAGTCATTTCTCACGTACCCGAGTTAAAAGCACGCCTAACAAAACGCTTAATTGTAGAACCAGCCGAGCATTCAGGCAGAGGAACAAGGGTCAGACTCGATCAGGTTTAAAAATTGTTATCCTTTCTATGGATTCCTCTCTAAAAGGGTTGTTGCTTTAGAAGCATTTGTTTAATTATCTTCTTCTTTAATAAGTTGAATAGAGCGCAGGGTGTGAGCCCCTTTAATGCGCAAAGTGGCAAGGTGCTCAACACCGCACGCCCCGCGGAACGCGAGCACCTGGAGCGGAAATCAACCACTTTTAAAAGCAAATAATAAAAGGCTTAAGTAAAATCCTTAAGCCTTTTTATTTATTCTATAATCCCACTACCAACTACATCTACTTCAATTGAAGCTTTAAAATTGATCTTAGGATACTCTTCAGTCCAATTCAATTTTTCCCATGTCGGATAGTGAAAAGCCATTAATTTTCTTCCGACACCATATGGATCACTATTCATTTTCTGCAGTCTGTTAATAACTTCTTGAGCATCCTTAGAGAATTTTTACTTAATTTTTTTCTACCTCTTTAATTTCAGAAGGTTTCGTTAAGTTATCTTGTGGATACTCTGAAATTACTACTTTTGTCTTTAATTTAATTTCAGCAGAAATTTCTCCTATTGGAGAAACGAGAACTTTAAAATGTCTTTTATTTTTTTTTACTTTAATAGTGGCATAGTTTAGGGTACCTTCATCTTTTTTGTTTCCTATTTTTTTGTAGTAGACATTTGAATAGTGGCGGATTCTCCTGTTAACATCGTGTAAACTACAGATAAAGGTTCAGGGATACTCCTACCATCTTATGACCTCGAAAAAGAGCAACTCCATTTACTTTAACTGACTTAACCTTTTCTCCAACAGGTTTTAAATACGGAAGTGCAAAATCTTGACCTGGATCAAACATTATAGGGCAAATCGTTTGTATGCTTTCCTTTGGGATGGTTGCCCCTTCTTCGCCACTTCGGATTAAGTCCCTTAAATATTCCCCAACACCTGTGGACTTCTTAGTCTCTTCAAAATCTGTACTGATTATATCTGAAGCTTTTCCTGTTGAAACAGCTAATTTTGCATTTAATGCTGATTTAGGATCTCTATAAAAAACATCTAATAAGTGATAAATATCTTTTTTTGCAGCATCTTCACCAAATACAATGATTTGATTTTTAGAAGCTTCTAGTCTTTCTGAAACCTGGCGATCTAATCGAAGTCTGCTTTGACGGGCTGTAAAACCTGATGCAGAAAAAACTTGGTTTACAATATTTCCTTTCCCAGCTTCAGTTGCAACGGCTTGGGAACAGCTGCAGTTGTGATTACCTTTCCGTCCTTTGTATAATCAAATCCTCCTGCTGTAATAAGCTTTGTTTGATTAAGCATGCTTTGATCCCAGCAACCCGTCAAAAGACTAAGTATGGGAACAAGATAAAAGATTTTTTTCATGAAGATGCCGTTCCCTTCTCTTGTTTTTTCTTATAACAGCGATGAGAAGCAGGAAGATAGGGGCCAATCCTGAAAACAGCAATGATGTTAAACTAATGTATTTATTCCAGGTTAGGATCTCAAGTTTGTCATTCGGTATTATCGCGATTAAAAAACAAAATAACGCAATGAATGGTGCTGCAGATTCGTGTTTTTTCATTTTGAAGAGAGTTTGAACACCCTTTGCTGTTATATACAAATAACTGATAAAGGATGTAGCGACTGAAATGATCCATACAGATAAAAACACTAAATCTGTTCTTTCGATAACTGTGAATGAAAATGCTTTTAACATGTACAAAACAGGTTCAGGAACAATCACAATTTCCATCGGATTAAAATACATAAATGTCGTCACTACAATGAATAGATAAATTAAAGTTACACAAAGGGATGCAAATGAAATGACTTTTAATTTTTTATTTGGCGTCCCAGATGTGTAAGCTAAAAATACGAGAGCAACATCAAAGCCAAGCAAGGACACCATTGCATCTGATGAACTTTTAATAATAGTAGATATCCCGACTTCACCAACAGGGAAAAGGTACAACAAATGTACGTCGGTATATGCATATAAGATCAGCCCTAATAAAATTAATAGCAGTGGAGTTACAATTGTGAAAAATCTAGCCATTTCTCTTGGAGTACTCGTAATGAAATAGGCCCCTGTAAAAGCCATGATGAAAATAATGACCCAATGTGGTGTAGCAAATAAAATCCATTTCCCAACTACACTGTTATATAAAGCCAAAATCAGTATTGAAATAAAAGCAAAGTGCAGTGTGTATATAAAATTAAATACAAAGCCAAGTTGTTTACCCATTATTTTTGGAAGGATATCAAATATCGTGCTTCGGGGAAATCTGTCACATAATTTCCAAATGGCTAATAAGGAAAACTGAATGAAAATCCCTGCTAGCAAAAGAGAGATCCATCCATCAATTTTCGCTTTTGAAAACAGTGAATAAGGCAGAGATAGGACGCCAACCCCAATTTGTGATTGAATGATCAAAAAGAACAGTTGTCTATGTGTAATACTATGACTGCTCATGATTTATCCCACTTTCGAGTATGGTTTTCGAGACTGCTTTGTTTGGTATGCAGATCTTGTGGCCTCCTGTTCAAAATCCAAAATGGAGCTCGGATAATGGAATCTTTTAGGTCCTTAAATTTAAAGGGTGCAATGGGAGCAAAATATGGAGAACCAAATGTGTATAATCGGCAAAGGTGAAAAAGCAAGATCATAATACCAAATATGATTCCTACAAAGCCCATCGTTGCAGCTGCAATCATAAAAGGAAAGCGCAGAATTCGAACAGCAGCACTCATTTCATTAGATGGAACGATATAAGCAGCAATTGCTGTAATCGCTACGACAATAATCATGAGATTTGAAACGAGACCTGCTTTAACGACGGCATCCCCGATTACAAGACCGCCTACAATTGCTATCGTAGAACCAATTCGTGTAGGAAGCCGAATAGAAGCTTCCCGGATCAATTCGATTGTGAGTTCCATGAGCAACGCTTCAAAAAGAGGCGGATAAGGGATGTCTTCCAGAGAACTCTTAATCAACAGGATTAAACCGAATGGGATAACTTCATAATGAAACGAAACGATAGCGATATAAACGGCTGGTAAACCCATCGCGATAAAAAAGCTAAAAAGCCTTATTGATCGGAAAAAAGAACCGATAATCCATCGTTTATTGTAGTCATCTACTGATTGATAGAACGTAAAAAAGTTAACAGGCATGATGTGTGCTGTAGGTGAAGTATCGTATACTAGAGCAACTCGCCCTTCCAATAAATTGGCTGCGACACGGTCAGGACGCTCAGTGCTCAATAACTGTGGGAAAAACTAAAAGGTCTGTCCTCGATACTTTCTTCAATATTCCCTGGTGTATATACGGCATCTGCTTCAATTGATTTAATTCTTCGTTCCACTTCTTTTACATGATCTGGATTGGCAACGTTATCTACGTATAATAGTGCAATCGTAGTATGCGTTTCGTTCCCGACCCTTAAGTACTTAATCGTCAATTTTGGCGTTTTTAAACGCTTTCGAATGAGGGCTAGATTGATGGACAAGCTTTCTATGAAACCATCGTGTGCGCCTCTTATGATTGTTTCATTGTCAGGTTCGGTAATATCCCTTTCTGTTTTTACGGGTGTGGCAATCGAATAAAAGCAAGTAGTGTCTTCTGTAAAAACTAGCGTATTTGACTGTAAGAGCAAGGACTGAGCTTTTGTAAAATCTGTCTCCTTTTTCAGGTCGAGATGCGCCATTTTATTAAACGATTCTTGGAGGATGTCTTGATTTATCTCAAAAAGCGGGTTAATTACCTGATTTTGTACTAGTTTCTTATCAATTATGGATTCAATATAAAGACACGCAATTTGTGTTCCATCTGCAGGCAGCTCTATCATCTGAGTGATTAAGTCTTCAGTGGAACCAAACGGTTTTTTAACCTGTGATAATACATCATCGATCGTTTTCTTCTCTTCTGTTTCGTTTTCGGCAGCATTATTAGTGTCTTCACTTGTACCTACATTCTGCTCTTGTGCTGCTTCTTGCTTTAACTTTTTGGGTTTCTTAAAGAAAGTCATGATGAACATCATCCCGATTCGCAATAATTTGGCTTAGTTTTTGCTTCCAAAATGTAATTATGCGGATATCATAATATTTTTTATTAAATGAGTCAGAAATTGTCATTATGAGTAAAAAATTGTGATAACATAGACTGATAAAGAGAGAGAAGGGGGAGGCCTCATGACAGGAAGAGCTCAGTTAATTCCTGCTTTAACAAAGCCTAATACATATTTTGCGTTTTATAATGAGTGGAAAGATAAAGAAGGATTTTGGATAAGGTTTTTTGCGATCTTAGCCGTAAGTGGATTGCTTCATGCATTATCATTTTTTGCAGCGTTTCCTTCATTTAAAACGATATCTTTCGTGGAAGCAGCAAACCTTTCTGGAGCGGAACAAGAGCTTCTTAGATATTTACTAGCATTAGCGGGTGGGGCATGGGGTGTAATCGTTCCATTGCTTGCGATTCAGACAGGAACGGTATTTTTATACTTTTTTTCCGTGACATCGGTTACAAAGCACTTTTTTACGTGATGACTGTGGTATATATTCTATTTTTAACCGGAATGCTTTTTGAACTGCCACTTCAATTTGTAACAGGTGCTGAGGAAGTTGTTCAGCCGCTAGGTTTCGGATTCGTTGGAGTCTTGTTTTTTAAACATGGTTTTTGGCAAGAGATTCTGAACTTGATCAATGTGTTTACGATATGGGGTTCGGTTGTTGTCTATTTTGCTCTTAGACAACTATCTTTTAAAGAAAAGAAGTACTGTTTAGTTGTAACCATTGGATTTTCTGTGTTTTTTATTCTAGTGTTTTCGCTATATGCTGCATTAGTCAGCGGACAGCTGATATAAAGGGGAGACAAGCCAATGAACAGACTTAAATGGATTGCTGCAGCTTTAATGCTTCTTCTCCTGATTGTGATGAACGTGATGATTTTTGATAAACAAGAATCTGCCGCGGTTGAAGCGCCAAGGCTAGAGACGGGCCTTTCAAAACAAAAAGACTTTACTAAAAAACACGAAGTAACAGGTGTTGCTCAATCAAAGAACACGTTTGACATCTATGAAAATTCTTCTCTCGGTACGATAAAAGAAATAGTAGTGACAAAAGGAGAGACCGTTACTTCGGGTCAAACTCTTATTACATATGAGAACGCGGAGATTGAAAACGAGATCCGCACTTTAAAGAGAGATAAAGAAGCTGCTGATGTTCGAATTGACCATTATTCCAGTGAAGTAAGCAGATGGAGAAGTGAGCTCTCGAACTTTGATGAAGAAAAAGACAGTGTTGATGCCAAAGTCTCTATGCAAAAAGAATTAGCAGAAGCAGAATTGCAAGGCGATCTGGCTGAAAAAGAAAGTTCAGTGCTTTCAGATGAAATATCAGATTTAGAAAAACAGCTGGATGAACTATCAGTGAAAAGTCCGGCAGACGGTGTTGTTTCCGAAGTAAATGGAGTTGGCATTGTAGGACCGCTTCTAACCATCGTCGGTCAAGGGAATTTCGAACTAGTGGCAGAAATCGAGCAAAATATGGCTGCTATCGTTAAAACAGGCGAACCTGTACAAATCATGTCAACGGATAACAAAAAGTTGAGCGGTACCATTCAAACTTTACTACCGGCTGATCAAAGCAAAAGCTTTAAAATGACAGTTCTAGTAGAAGAGGAAGCAGCTTGGGTAGAAGGCCAGACAGCTAAGATTATCGTAACTGAAAAACTAGCTGAAAAAGCGGTTAGTGTGCAAAAGCAAGCCATCTTAAAAGACGATGGGAAAACGTATGTGTTAACTATCGTAAAAGATAAATTGTATAAGTTAGAGGTTTCCACAGGTATCGGGCAAAAAGGTGATGTGCAGATTACAAAAGGACTAAAAAATGGTCAAGTCATCGTAATGAATCCTTCACCAGTTTACGTTTCAGGACAGCCTGTATTTAAAAAATAGGCTGGTCTCTAAAAGGTTGTGCTTAATTGAACAAAACTGCTAGCACTGCAGTTGGATAGGTAGGACCCCGCTTTCTTTTATCAAACTCAATTCGCCATCTGAGGAAAGTAAGCACCTTTAGCGGGAATAACCACTTTTCTTATATCTAAGGCTTATTGCTCACTTGTTTACTCTATATCTTGATTGACTAGTTGATTGGAGCGCAAGGTGCGAGACTCCTGCGGGACAGGCGGGCAGGTGAGACACTTAAGAGTGAAACGTACAAATGTGGCTCACCGCCTGCCCCGCGGAAAGCGAGCAACCTGCAGCGGAAATCAACCACATTCAAAAGCAACAAAGGGTTTTCAAAAGCATTTCGAAAGCACCTAGAATAAACAACATATATAACAAAAAAGGGACGCGATTTACGCGTCCCTTTTAATTTGCAATGCTTCTTTTGGTGTGCTGAATATTTTTGTACTTTGCTGCTTAGGATCAAACAAAGCGATCAGCAAGAAGTTTTCATCTTTTGGCTGCAGCTCATCAGACAATGGATCGATTGCTGTTTCTGTAACAAAAGCATGCTTGTGCAGATCTTTTTCAGAAAGAACAGGAAACCCTTGTATTCGTTCTGGACTTTGAGCAAGCACAGATAAAACATTAGATGTTTCTTCTTTGTTTTGTGTGTTCTCCCACCATGGCTTACGAGGCTTAAACTGCTGACGCTCTAAGTAATCAAGCTTCATTAGGCTTTCAGCAACAGGCAATGCATGTGGTGCAGCTTCCTGTAGGAACGAGATCAAACGTTTAAACAGGTCCTCCAGCTGATGACCGATTCTAGACCAGCCCCGTGTTTCCCAATACGTACCAAACTCTTGGAAGAAGTCAAACGGTGACTCAAAAACGTTATGAATCAAGTATTTTACCGTATGATCCATTCTGTGATCGTTCCAATACTTTTCCAACACATCCTCAACTTGTTTAATACGGATGATCTCATCAAACGTTAACACGTTATTTCCCAATATCTCATATGGAGAATGGTCCATATACACATAATCATGTTTTTCAGCCGTAAGTCGAAGTCCTGTTCCTCGTAACATTTTTAAGAATCCTAACTGCACTTCCTCGATTCCAAAAGCAAACACATCGTTAAACGTTTTACGGAAAGAATTGTAATCTTCTTCAGGCAAACCGGCGATTAAGTCTAAATGTTGAACAATTTTTCCACCGTCGCGCACCGTTGTTACCGTACGAGTAAGCTTCTCGAAGTTTTGGCGGCGTTGAACGAGTTCGTTTACAGCGTCATTCGTAGATTGAACACCAATCTCAAAACGGAACAACCCTTTTGGTGCGTGTTCATTCAAGTACTCGATGACTTCAGGTCTCATGATATCAGCTGTGATTTCAAACTGAAAAACGACGCCTGGTCTTCTGTTTTCAATTAAGAATGAGAACATATCAAGTGCATAGTCACGGCGAATGTTGAACGTTCTGTCAACGAACTTAATAATCTTCGCACCATTATCCATTAAAAAGATCAAATCGTCTTTAACGAGTTTTGGATCAAAATAACGTACTCCCACTTCGATCGATGATAAACAGAAGGCACAAGAGTAAGGACAGCCACGGCTCGTTTCAAAATAAGTGATCCGTTTTGAGAGAGACTGAATATCTTCTTCAAAGCGGAAAGGAGAAGGGACGGTCTTCAAGTCCAGTTTTTCACGCGGACCATTAATCTTTGGCTTTCCGTCTTTACGGTAAGCAAGGCCAGCTACAGAATCAAAGTCAGCACCGTTCTGAATTTGAGTCAACAAATGCTTGAATGTCTCCTCACCTTCATTTACAACGATAAAATCCACTTCTGGAATGCTTTCAAGCCAATGCACCACATCGTAAGAAACTTCAGGACCACCTAATACGATCTTCGTTTCAGGCTTAATCTTTTTAAACATTTGGATAACCTTAATTGTCTCTTCAATATTCCAGATGTAGCAGCTGAATCCGAGGACATCGGGCTCCTGGCTGTAAAGATCAGTTACGATGTTAAGAGAAGGGTCTTTGATCGTAAATTCACGAATCGTTACAGGAAATTCAGGCTCACTATATGCCTTTAAATAGCGCAGCGCAAGACACGTGTGTATATATTTAGCATTTAACGTACTTAGTACAGTTTTCATAATTTGATAACCTCATTATTGTTACCCTTTGAAAGGGCGTTTTAGATGACATACTATTTTACCATATTTTAAAACGAATCAAAAACGTGAATTGCCCTGATACATACAGCAAATTTCTTTACGGTTCAGAGGCTGGCACTATATAGTAGAACTAATAACTGTGAAAGCGTTTTAGAGGAGGATTTAGTTAGCATGAAATTTGTTACAGCATTACGAAATGAGCAGCACTTTATCGGAGTTGTTAATGGTGAACAAGTTATCGATTTATCAGGCCTTGCAAGTATCAGGAATGTGGATTTCCCGTCAACTTTACAAGAAGCGATCTCCCTTGGTGATGGGTTTTTAGGAAAAGCAGAGAAGCTTGTCAACGTGGAAGAAGCAGAAAAACATACATATTTAATAAGCGAAATAAAACTATTAGCTCCGATTCCCCGTCCTAGTAAAAATATTTTTTGCATAGGAAAAAATTACCGCGATCACGCGATTGAAATGGGAAGTGAAGCAGATATTCCAGAAAATATCATGGTTTTTTCAAAAGCGCCAACAGCAGTGATCGGACACGGTGAAGGTATTCCCAGACACTCAACTGTTACAGAGCAACTCGATTATGAAGGAGAACTTGCAATTATTATCGGAAAAACGGGTACAGGTATTACGAAGGATGATGCGATGAAATATGTATTTGGCTATACGATTATAAACGACATAACAGCACGTGATCTTCAGCAAAAGCATAAGCAATTTTTACTTGGAAAAAGTTTGAACGGGACTTGTCCGATGGGTCCATGGGTTGTTCATCATTCTGCGGTTCCAAACCCAGAGAACCTTAGTATCGTTACAAAAGTAAATGGGGAAGTGAGACAGAACGGGAATACGTCTGATTTTATTTTTGATATACCGACCATGATCGAAGAACTTTCGAAAGGGATGACATTGGAAGCGGGAGACATCATCGCAACTGGTACACCTGCAGGAGTTGGAAAGGGAATGAAGCCACCCGTATTTTTGAAAGTGGGAGATTCAATAGAAATTACAATAGAAGGAATCGGGACGCTTCGTAATGAAATAGTAGAATGAAGTCGAATTAACTAGTTACATAGAGGAGGAATTCACATGGAAAAGCTGCTTTATATTAACGGTTCATGGACAGGAAACTCACTTGAAAAAATAGAGGTGTATAACCCCGCAAACGGTGAAGTGGTAGGAACGGTGCCGTCTTGTGGGAAAGAAGAAACAGATGCTGCGATTGAGGCAGCACATGATGCATTTCCACGCTGGTCCAAATTAACTGCGTATGAACGAGCTGAATACCTCATGAAACTGCATGATTTGATGATTGAACAAAGAGAAGAATTAGCTGAACTGATGACGCTAGAAATGGGTAAACCGTTAAAAGAATCTGTTGGTGAAGTGATGTATGCCGCTTCCTTTATCAAATGGTACGCAGAAGAAGGAAAGCGTGTGTACGGCCGCACGATTCCTTCAAGTGCTGAAAATAAACGAATGCAAGTGTTAAGACAGCCTGTCGGAGTTGTTGCAGCAATCACGCCATGGAACTTCCCGGCAGCAATGATCACAAGAAAGCTAGGTCCGGCTCTCGCTGCAGGCTGTACGTTTATCGTAAAGCCGCCAAAAGAAACACCACTAACAGCAATTAAATTAGTAGAACTCGCCGATCAAGCAGGTTTTCCGAAAGGCGTTATCAATCTTGTAACAGGTTCATCGTCTGTGATCGGAAAAGCCATTATGGATTCTGAAAAAGTAAGAAAAGTAACATTTACTGGTTCTACTGAGATCGGAAAAAATTAATCGAACAGAGTGCTGCAACGGTTAAAAACGTATCTATGGAATTAGGTGGTCACGCACCTGCAGTCGTGCTGGACGATGCAGATCTGAAAAAGCAGTCGCAGGAATCGTAGCTTCCAAGTTTCGTAATGCTGGTCAAACATGTATTTGTATCAACCGCGTATATGTTCAAGAAAACGTATACGATGAGTTTGTAGAACTTGTAGCCGCTGAAGCGAAGAAACTAAAAGTAGGCAACGGTCTTGAAGAGGGCACGGACATCGGTCCAATTATCAATAAAGATGGCTATGAAAAAATTTCTGAGCATGTAGAGAACGCTGTTTCAAATGGGGCAGAGTGTGTCACAGGCGGAAAAGGAAGATCGGAAAATGGTGCGTATTATTACGAGCCGACTGTTCTGAAAAACGTTACCCAAGATATGCTAATCATGAATGAAGAAACGTTTGGACCGGTTATTCCGATTCATAAGATCAACACGATTGAAGAAGGCATCAAGCTTGCGAACACAAGCCC
This sequence comes from Fictibacillus sp. EA-CB0309, assembly GCF_055814265.1. NCBI lineage: Bacteria > Bacillati > Bacillota > Bacilli > Caryophanales > Fictibacillaceae > Fictibacillus > Fictibacillus sp. EA-CB0309. The sequence goes on along the minus strand of NZ_CP169271.1, from coordinate 2,630,864 downwards.
GTTTGGATTAGCAGCTTACGTGTATACGGAAAACATGTCCAAAGGAACAAAAGTTGTTGAAGGGTTAGATTACGGAATTATCGGCTGGAATGATGGTGTTCCATCTGCTGCACAAGCCCCGTTCGGTGGTATGAAAGAGAGCGGTCTTGGCCGAGAAGGTGGAGTAGAGGGAATGGAAGCGTACTTGGAGACAAAATACGTAAGCTACGTACTATAAAAACTTTTGAGAAACCGGGTGAGGACCATATGGACTTAGGTTTAAGAGGGAAAAATGTATTAGTTCTTGCTTCTAGTAAAGGGCTCGGAAAAGCTTGTGCACTCCAGTTTGCAAGAGAAGGAGCAAACGTGATGCTGACTAGCCGTGATGAAGATCAGCTATCTAGGACTGCAGAAGAGATCAAAAGTGAAACAGGTTCAGTCGTTCATTTTAAAGTGTGCGACATCACACAGCGCAATGAGATTGATGAATTAGTTGCAGAAACGGTAGACAAGTTAGGAAGCATTGATGTGCTGGTTAACAACGCCGGCGGACCTCCAGCAGGCACGTTCAATGATTTTGAAGATGAGCATTGGCAGGGTGCATTTGAGTTAACGTTGTTGAGTCTAGTGAGATCTGTCCGTGCTGTTACGCCGAATATGCGTAAAAATGGCGGTGGACGTATCGTGAACATCGCGTCTTCTTCATTTAAGCAACCGATCGACGGACTCATTTTATCAAACACATTCCGTACAGCGATTAATGGTCTATCAAAAAGTCTTTCACAAGAGTTGGGCAAAGACGGCATCCTAATCAACACAATTGGACCAGGACGCATCGGAACAGATCGTGTTGGGGAATTAGATCAAATGATGGCTGAGAAAAAAGGAGTATCCGCAGAAGAGGTGAAAGCTGCCATGGAAAGCGGCATTCCGCTCGGGCGTTACGGTGAGCCGGAAGAGTTTGCGAAGATGGTAGTGTTTCTATGCTCTGGCGCTAATACTTATATCACAGGGCAGTCACTATTGATTGATGGTGGAATGGTGAAGGCTCTATAAAAGTTTGAACTTAAAGAAGCAGCCGGTGCTAGGCTGCTTCTTTATATTCATGTAAGGGGTATAATGCGGGGTGAAACTTGTCGAGGATTGTAGACTCGTGGGTAAATCGCAAAAACTTTTTGATTCGAGGCCAAATCTCGTGGATTAACAGCCAAAACTTTTGGATTCGACTCGTTTTTATTTGGAATCAATAGCATAGATATTGTGAATTACCCCAGGTGGTAACGTTCTGAAACAGTTTCGGCATCCCAAACTGAACACTTAAGCACTTTAAACTAAGGCTCTTTTCTAAAAAAATGTTGCTTATTAATCTTTTTTTGTTGTCTTATTGTTGTCTTCTTTCAACAGTTGATTGGAGTGTAAGGTGGGAGACTCCTGCGGGACAGGTGTGCAGGTGAGACACTTAAGAGTGAAACGTACGAATGTGGCTCACCGCCTGCCCCGCGGAAAGCGAGCACCTGAAACGGAAATCAACTGCTTTCTAAAGCAACAATGAATACGAAAACAGCCTAAATTTAAAAACAAAAGAGCTGACTACTCACAGTCAGCTCCCTAAAAAATTAAACAGAAAGTACGTTCTTAATACGTTCAATTGCCCACTCTAGGTCTTCTTCAGAAATAATGAGAGGCGGAGCGAAACGAATTACGTTTTCGTGTGTTTCCTTACATAACAATCCTTGTTCTTTTAAACGTTCGCAATATGAACGAGCAGGTTCGTTCAGTTCAACACCGATGAACAAGCCTTTTCCGCGAACTTCTTTAATAACCGGGTTATCAATCTTCTTCAATTCGCCTAAGAAGTACTCACCAAGCTTAAAGGAACGCTCAACTAAGTTCTCTTCTACAAGTACTTCTACTGAAGCAACAGATACCGCACAAGATAATGGGTTTCCACCGAATGTAGATCCGTGAGAACCAGGGTTGAATACGCCTAGTACTTCGCGGTTAGCGGCTACACAAGAGATCGGCATAACGCCTCCGCCAAGTGCTTTTCCTAAAATGTACATGTCTGGCTCGATTTCTTCCCAGTCACAAGCAAACATTTTACCAGAACGGCCTAAACCAGACTGAATTTCATCTGCTACAAAAAGAACGTTCTCAGCTTTACATACGTCAAGTGCTTCTTTCAAGAATCCTTCGCGTGGAATAACGATTCCAGCTTCACCTTGAATCGGCTCTAGGATGAATGCAGCCGTGTTTGGTGTAATCGCAGCTTTTAATGCATCAAGATCACCATAAGGGATAAGCTTGATACCAGGAAGCATTGGACCAAATCCACGCTGATAGTCAGGATCAGATGACATAGATACCGCTGTCATCGTGCGTCCGTGGAAATTTCCTTCACAAACGATGATTTCTGCTTGGTTGTCAGCAACGCCTTTTACATCATAAGCCCAGCGGCGAACAGCTTTGATTGCTGTTTCTACAGCTTCAGCACCTGTGTTCATCGGAAGGACCATATCTTTTTTCGTTAAGCTAGATACTTTTTCGTAAAAATCACCAAGTTGATCATTGTGGAATGCACGTGAAGTTAGCGTTACTTTGTCCGCTTGGTCTTTTAGTGCTTGAATGATCTTAGGGTGGCGGTGACCTTGGTTAACCGCAGAGTAGGCACTAAGCATGTCCATGTATCGGTTACCTTCTGGATCTGTTACCCATACACCTTCAGCTTTCGAAATTACGATTGGAAGCGGATGATAGTTTTGTGCACCATATTGTTCCGTTTTAGAAATTACAGTTTCCGTATTTTTCGTTTCTGTCTGTTTCAAAGGAAACACCTCTATTCTGCAAGATTTCTCACATTGCTATTATAGCAATGAAAGTGCTTACTTTACAGGGGTAACTCTTTTAATTGCCTAGTTCTAGGGAGTTCGTGGTATAGTAATATGGAGAATTATACATAGGAGGATATATTTATGATTCATGCTCATGTTACATCATGGTTTTTGGCGTTAATTTTGTTCTTTGTAACGTATATGTTATACAAAAAAAATGCCGGAAAAAAATCAAAAATTTTTCACATGATTCTGCGAGTTTTGTACTTAGCCATCCTTGCAACAGGTGGACATATGCTCGCTAGCTACTTAATGGACCCAGGAATTGTTAATAAAGGGCCGCTAATTATTAAAGGTACACTTGGGCTTGTGGTGATTGGTTTAATGGAAATCATCCTGGTACAAAGAAAACGCGGTGAAGGCCGTCTGTTGAACTGGGTGTTCTTCTGGTTGTCTTTACTATTAGTATTATTTTATGGTTATGCTGTTCTTGGATAGGAAACAAAACAATGATCGCCTGCAATTGTGGGCGGTTTTTTTATTGGATAAAATAACCAGCATGTGTTTTTGTTAACAAAGCGGAATGCCCACCGATATTAAAGATGACAAGTATAGCTTTTCTTAAAATGCGTTTTCTTGGCAGATGAGGTGTGGTGTAAGCATGCAAACCCATAATTATTTATTTAAAAGTGAAATGGACTTACAAAAGTGGATTGTTAAAAATAAGCTAAAAAAATATGAAAACATATTGATCCAAGTTTTCACTGGAAAGGTTGATAAGCAGTGGATCAATGACCTGCGTAAACAACTATTGTTTAGTTTACCTCAAGCTAAAATAATCGGTGTTACAACAGATGGTGAGATATTAAGCGGCCGTGTCACAACAGGTGAAACGGTTATTTCTGTTTCTATTTTTAGCAACTCTGTTCCGAGAACGTTTTATATACCGCTTGAGGAAAACAAGAACAGCAGAGATCTAGGGATAAGACTAGCAACAGAAGTTATTCAAGACTCAACTAAGCTTGTATTTGCTTTCGGTGATGGTATGCATATGGAGAGCTCATCGTTTCTTAAAGCATTTCATGAGACAGCTCCAAATGTCTATATTGCGGGTGGAAACGCAGGAGATAACGGGAAGTATGAAAATGTCGTTCTTTTTACAGAAAGTGGAGTTTTTGATAAAGGGGTAGTCGCGGCTGCTATCGATAGTGAAGAACTATATCTTCACACGCTTTCATACACAGAATGGAAACCAGCGGGGAAGGTATTCACGGTAACAGATGTGTCTGTTGATGGAGAATTGGAGATCGAAGGAAAGCCGATCTATGATCTTTATAAACAATACATGGGTAAGGATATCGCTGATAGACTGCCGGCCTCTGCCTTAGAATATCCATTGATCATAAAAAGAGGTAAAACGTATCATCCGTTATCCGTTAAATCATCGAACCCTGGAGAACCTATTCTGTTTCATCAGAATACAAAAGCGGGTACTAAGATTCAAATCGGCTATAGAGATGCAGCACTTTCTTTAAGAAGTATTGATCTTGTAACAAAAGAGCTACAGGATAAGCCGGCTGAAGCTATTTTCCTTTATTCATGCATGGCACGAAGACGATTTTTAAAGAGTACATTAGAAGAAGAATTTCTAGTCATTGATCAGTTTGTCCCAACAGTTGGGTTCTTTTCGTACGGAGAATACTTTCACGATGGCACCACCTTACAGATGCTCTCTCATGCGTTAACGATCCTAGTTGTTAGTGAATCTAATGACGCGACACTGCAGAAAAAGTTTGATTCAACCATACCGGAACAGACAAAAGAGATCGATGACTTGCTTGCACTCTCTCACTTGATACAATCGAGCACAAAAGAGATGGAAGAGCTGAATGATCATTTACTAGAATCTGAACAGCGCTACAAATCCTTGTTTGATCATAATCCAGATATGATTTATTCGATGGATATGAACGGTTACATTACGAGTGTAAATCACGCGCTCGTCCAATCTTTAGGGTTCTCACAAGAAGAGATGCTTCAATCTCACGCCCTTGACTACATTTGTGAAGAAGATCATAAGCGTGTTGTTGAACATTTCAGGCTCGCCGTGCATGATAAGCCTCAAACGTTTGTAACAAGCATCAAGAAAAAAGACGGCAGTCACATTTTAAGCAGCATTACAAACATACCGATCGTGGTCAATCAGCAGGTAGTTGGGGTGTATGGTATCGGAAAAAACATTACATGGCAGAAGAAGGCAGAGGAAGAGATCGAACAGTTAGCGTTTCATGATTCTCTTACAGGTCTGCCAAACCGCGGTATGTTTGAAAAAAGGCTTCGTGAACTTGTTACAGAGAGCGATCACTCGCGCGACAAACTAGCGGTAATGTTTATTGATATCGATCATTTTAAAATCATAAATGAAAGTCTTGGTCATCATATCGGAGACGTTGTGTTAAAACATGTCAGTAAACAGTTGAGGCAAGTGATCAACAGCCAAGATCTTTTATGCCGATTTGCAGGTGATCTATTTACGCTGATTCTAACATCCATCGACAAACCAGGTGATATCATAGATACAGCAAACAGAATTGTGGAAGCACTTAAGTTGCCCATTTATTTGGATGGCCAAGAGTATACAGTGAGTACATCAATTGGAATCAGCATCTATCCGAATGATAGTACAAGTGCTGATGTGCTTATTAAGAATGCAGATACAGCGCTTCATAAAGCTAAAGAAAAAGGCCGTGGGAAGCGAGAGATTTTTACGGATGAGATGAACGCTTTTACTCTTGAACGGCTTAAGCTGGAAGGCTATTTGCGAAAAGCGGTACAAAAAGGTGAACTTCAACCGTATTTCCAGCCTCAATATTGTTTAAAGACTGACAAGATTTTAGGGTTTGAAGCTCTCGTAAGATGGAACCATCCTGAACTCGGTCTCGTGTCTCCTATGCAATTTATACCGTTAGCAGAAGAAATCGGGCTCATTGATGAAATTGGCCGTTTTGTTCTGATAGAATCTTGTAAACAGTTAAAGCGATGGCATGATGGGGGAGCTCCTCATCTATCGATCTCTGTAAACGTTTCAGGCAGACAGTTTCAAAGATTATCCTTTGTGTATGAAGTAAAAGAGGCGCTTGAAACCGCGGGGATATCTGCAGAATATCTTCATTTAGAGCTAACTGAGAGTACAATGATTCAAAATGTACAGTACAGCATTAGTATTATGGAAGAATTAAGAGAACTGGGTGTTCGTTTATCGATTGATGATTTTGGTACGGGCTACAGCTCTCTCAGTTATTTAAAAGATTTTCCGGTTGATTACTTAAAGATCGATCAAAGTTTTATCAGACATTTAAGCGATGATTACTTCAACACAAGCGATGCTGCCATCATCAAGGCAATTATTATGATGTGTGAGGGACTCTCGCTTTCAACAGTAGCAGAAGGTGTTGAAACGTACGAGCAAATGAAACTGCTGCGCGAATACGGCTGTCATACAGCACAAGGTTATATCATTAGTAAGCCGATGCCTGCAAATGAAGCCGACCAGTTTTTAGAAAGATACATGACAGCAAAAAACAGCACATCCTCATAAAATGGTGTGCTGTCTTCTTTGTTTTGCTCTTTTCTAATAATTTGTTGTTGCTTATAAGTTATTTATTGTTTTGCCTTCACCGGAAAGTTGATTGGAGCGGAAGGTGCAAGACTCCTGCGGGACAAGCGGGCAGGTGAGACACTTAAGAGTGAAACGTACGAATGTGGCTCACCGCCTGCCCCGCGGAAAGCGATGCACCTGGAGCGGAAATCAACCATTTTCAAATGCGACAGAGTATTTTACAAAACAGCGTTATTTTTTCTTCTCATAATACATAAAGGCTAAGGCGCCAATTAGAATGGATCCTTTAACGATATCTTGTGCGTAGTAAGGAACATTTAGCATCGTTAACCCATTAAGCAGAATACCGATTAATACAGCTCCAACAAAAGTACCGATTACATTCGGTTTTCCTGCTCCAAATACCGAGAAACCAATAAATGCAGCTGCAACACCATCCATTAATAGGGAGCTCCTGCAGAGACCTGTCCCGTACCGATTCGAGCGGCTAATAAGATACCCGCTAGTGTGGCAAAGAACGCAGATAGAAGATAGGCATACATTTTATAGCGCTGAACTGGAACACCCGATAATCGTGCAGCTTCTTCATTTCCGCCTGTAATGTATAATAATCTGCCAAAACGGGTCTGCTGAAGAATCACGTGAACAACAACAACGGCAATCAGCATAATGATAACGGGTACCGGAACTGATAAAATTTCACCCTGACCGATGAAAAGAAAAGATGGTAGGAAAACGCCAGGTGCTGTTCCGCCCTCAGTTAGCGGCATGTTGTTATAGATGGAGAATCCTTTTGTGAACGTCAGATGCAGTCCGTTAATGATATACATCACGGCAAGTGTTGCGAGCAGATCTGGGAGTCTTACCTTAACAACGAAGAACGAGTTTAATAGACCTACTAAAAGTCCAATTACAATTGGAATTAAAATAGCGATAATCGTTTCCTGGCGATACAGTACGAGAGCAGCGGCACTCGTAACGGTTGCAAGGCTAGCTGTTGATCCCACTGAAAGGTCAAAGCCCCCAACAATAAGAGAGATCGTTACACCAATCGCTAGCAATGTAATGATAGAGACCGAACGCAAAATATCAGTAAAGTTTTGATAGCTTAAGAATTTGTCGTTAGCAAGACTGAAGCCGATCACCGTTAATAAAATGACAAGAAGTGTTCCGTATCGATAGAGAAAAGGAAATACCTTTTCTTGAAACGAGTATTTTGTTTTGTTAAGTTCATTCTCTACTTGCTCTTTATGAACGTACTGTGCCATAATGACCTCCTGTTGCATAGTGCATAATTTTTTCGGTAGTTGCTTCTTCCTTATTCAGTTCCCCAGCAATTTTCCCGTCGTACATGATGAGAATCCGATCACAAAAAGCGAGCAGTTCTTGAATCTCACTCGTAAAATAGAGGATGCCCTTTTTGTTTTGAGCAAGCTCTTTAATGCACTGAAACACATCCTGTTTTGCTCCTACATCGATTCCTTTTGTCGGTTCATCAAAAATGAAAACCTCACCGTCATTTAGAAGCCACTTTCCAATCGCAGCTTTCTGCTGATTACCGCCGCTTAAGTGATTAAGAAGCAGAGATGACTTTTGAGTCTTTATGCCAAGCTGTTTGATCCACTTTTCAGCTTCTGCTTTTTCTCGGTTTTTTGAATAAAACCAAACTTCGTAAACTGTTTTAATACAGGCAGCGTTAAATTCTCCACAACGTTAAAATCAACGAGTATGCCTTCTTTGCGGCGTTCTTCTGGAACAAATCCGATACCTGAAGAGATTGCTTTCTGAGGGCTCGTAACTTTTATTCTTTTACCTTTAATAGATAGATAGTCACCAGATGGATCAGCACCGAACAGAGCCCTTGCTGTTTCTGTTTTTCCTGCACCAACCAGTCCGGCAACACCAACGATTTCACCTTCGCGTACTGAAAAGGACACACGTTCATTTGTTGCTGGTACGGTGAAATTTTTAACGTCTAAAAGTATATTACCTAAAATCCGCTCATCTTCATCGTTTAAAAGTTCAACCAGTTCGTTTCCTAACATCGCGCGTACGATTTCTTCAGACGAACAATCAGAAGTTTCTTTATGAAGGGTTACGTAACCATCTTTTAAGACTGTCACCCTTGTAGATAACTCCATAACTTCCGGCAAGCGGTGGGAAATATAAATAATTCCGACACCTTGTTTTTGAAGCTCGCGAAGTACACTGAAAAGATGTTGAGCTTCTTTCGTACTAAGAGCAGCTGTAGGTTCATCCAGGATAATAAAAGATATCTCACGAGATAGCGCTTTTGCGATAAGAACTAACTGTTTTTCCGCTAATGAACAATGAGAAAGGGGAAGGGAAGGGTCAAGGTTCAAACCAACTCTTCTTAATAGTTCCTCAGCGCGTTTATGGCGTTTTCTCCACGAAAAGAATGCTGGTCCTGTGATAAAAGCATTCATCGTAACGTTTTCTGCAATGCTTAAGGAAGGGACAAGAGCCGTATCTACTTCTTGAACAACCATTTCGATGCCAGCATCCTTCGCATCGGCAGGAGTATTAAAGTGCTGTTCTTTTTGATCAATTGTTATGATGCCGCCATCGCGTTCATAATCACCGGATAAAATTTTCATAAGTGTACTTTTCCCTGCACCATTCGCTCCTAAAAGAGCATGGACCTCACCGCTAGTTACGGTAAAGTCCACTCCTTTTAGTACAGTTTGATCACCAAACGACTTTTGTATAGAAGTTAATGAAAGTATAGTCATTATTGATTCGCCTTCTTTAAGTTATCCATCCAAGGTGAAGTGCCAGCTTCCGATTTACCCCAACCTTCTACGTACTTACCGATCTCATCCATGGATACTTTAGAATTCGGAAGATCTTCTTTTTCAACAAGATGAGGCTGAACGCTATAGATTTGAGGAGTTTCTTCTCCAGCTACCTTTTGGTACAGAAAACGAACTTGCAGCTTCCCGACATCAGCAGGGTCAGTTGCTGCAGTTGACACCCATGGGCTGTTTTCTTCTTGCATCAATTGAAGATCTTCATCACTTAAATCGATTCCGTACACTTTAATCTCATCGCGGCCAGCTTGCTGAATCGCACGAGTTACACCTTTTGCGAATTCGTCCCATGGCGCAAATACCGCATCGATATCACCCTTGTTCGGATATTTTTGAAGAAGGGCTTCCATCTGAGATTGTGTATCAAGAGCTGTGTTCTGCGTCGCCGTACCAAAACGTGCGATTTCTTTTATAGAAGGATAGCGTTTCTTAAATGCCTCATACATTACGTTTCTTCGTTCCATCGGTGTAAAACCACCAACCCACACATAAACGATCTCACCTTTTCCGTTCAAATCTTGCGCCATCGATCTGAGAGCGTTCCAAGAGAGGCTATAGTCATCCTGGTCGATGACGGTAACACCTGGAATGTTGATGTCACTATCAAACGCGACAACTGGAATGCCTGCTTTAACCGCTTTCTTAACACTCGGAGCAATCGCATCGGCACGACCATGGTCAATTAAGATGCCATCCACTTGTTGGTTCACGGCAGTTTCTACATAAGCAGCCATTTTTGAAAGGTCGTTGTCGGCGTTGTAGATTTGAACCTCACCACCAAATTCTTCAACCTGTTTCTTCACACCGCTAATATATTGAGAAGAGAATGTGCCGATCGAAAATTGATTGATGGATGCAATCTTTAAAGGCTTCTGAAGCTGTTTTGGAACTTCACTCGATGTTGCTGCAGACTTCGTTTCTTTAGATTTTGATTCAGTTGCTGATGCTGGTTTTGTTTCCGTTTTATTCGTAAGCGCATCTTGTTCACTTGTGCAGCCTGTTAAAAGAGAGAGGCTGTTAAGAATGCTGTTGCTAATACTTTATATGGTTTCACTTCTGTTCCTCCTTAAGTGTCGATAGTGCCTCACTGTAATTTCCTCTGATGATGCCTTTTTCCGTAATGATTGCTGAAATGTATTCCGCTGGCGTTACGTCAAAAGCGGGGTTGAATACTTTTATCCCTTCAGGAGCGATACGGACACCGTTTAGATGTGTAACTTCTTCTTCCGGACGTTCTTCGATTGGAATGTCGTCACCGCTTGCTGTTCCAAGATCTAAGGTAGAGAGGGGACAGGCAACATAAAGGGAATGTTAAGAGCTTTCGCTTGAAGAGCAAGACCGAACGTACCAATTTTATTTGCCGTATCTCCATTTGCCGCCACGCGGTCACAGCCTACGATTACAGCTTTAATGTTTTTGTTTTCAAAGTATGTGCCGCCATGTTATCGGTAATCAGCGTCACATCGATATCATTTGCTTGAAGTTCCCAAGCCGTTAAACGAGCTCCCTGCAGAACAGGTCGAGTTTCGTTAGCGTAGACAAATAGATCCCAACCTTTTTCTTTAGCAAGATGAAACGGAGCTAAAGCTGTACCGTATTTGCTTGTAGCGATAGCGCCAGCGTTACAAATCGTCATTACCGCATCCCCATTTTGCAGAAGGGACAAGGCATATTCACCGATTTTGCGGCACGTATTTTCATCTTCTTCTTGAATGGAGAGGGCTTCTGTTTCAATTCTTTTTTCGCATCTTCAACTGTTGCTGCATCTTGAGCTACCTCGACGACACGATCGATCGCCCAAAATAAATTAACAGCAGTAGGACGAGAAGAAGCAAGATAGTCTCTTTGTGTCTGCAGTTTAGATAAAAACTGCGAAAGGTTATTTTCTTTTTCTGTATTACTCCAAAGCGCAAGTCCGAAAGCGGCAGCTATACCGATCGCAGGAGCTCCGCGAACTTTAAGTTTTGAAATCGCATCCCATACATGTTCAATGGTCGTCACATTCAAATAAACGGTGTGATGGGGAAGTTGTTGTTGATCCAATATAAGCAGGTGGTCACCTCTGTAACGAACAGAAGGAACCCATTTTTCAGCTACAGTCATTCTCTATGCACCTCTAATCCAGTCAGTCAATTCTGTGATGTTTGAAATTTTTCTTTGGTTTTTAATAAGGGTACTTCCAAGCTCTAATGCTTTTTTCTTATAAAACAGCTCAACCTCTTTTTGCGCAATGGAGTCAAGATCTGCAACGTGTGCAAGACCGATTGTTCTTCGGATGATTTCACAGCCCGCATAACCGATTGCTTCATGGAACGTTTTTTGTAGGAAATTATCTAGAACGCCTTCTGTTTTTGCAAAAGGATCAGTCGCTTTCTCATCCCACAGCTGTGTGAACGTTTCACTGTACGTATTCCACGTCTTCTCGATCGTTTGTAAAAGGTAAGACTGTAAAGATTCACGATTAAAAGGCTCTTTCGCATGCGCGTTCTGTGAAAGATGGTTAAGCGCAAGATTCGCAATAAAGTGAGCAATATCAAAACCAGCAGGTCCGTAGAAAGCAAACTCAGGATCAATTACTTTTACAGAGTTTTCTTTTACAAAGATACTGCCTGTATGAAGATCGCCGTGAAGCAGGATCTCAGCTTTTGTTAAGAACGCAAATCGCAGTTGAGCCACTTCTTTAAGCAGTTCTTTGTCGTTCCAAATCTTATCGACTTCATTCTGCAGTTCAGCAGGAAAGTCGTTCGTATCGTGATTAAAAAACGGATCTGTAAACACTAAGTCTTCTGTAATCTTGCAAAGTTCAGGGTTCGAAAAACGCCCAACTTGTTCTTTTTCTCAAATGGATGCAGATAAAAGTCACTAGAATAAAAAGCTGTTTTAGCAGCAAATGTTCCAATATCCTCAGCCAAGGTAGGGTATGTTTGCCCTTCAATGAGTCCTTTACGAAGGATCACATGGTCAGACAAATCTTCCATCACCGTAACAGCTAATGTCGGATCAGAATAATAAACCTTGGGAACAAGGTGTGGAACGGATTCTGCTTCTTTTAAGAGGGCCTCACTTTCAATTCTTGCTCGGTCTAGCGTAAGAGGCCAGCTTTCACCAACCACTTTTGCATATGGAAGTGCTTGTTTAACAATCAATGCTTTTTTTGAATCTGGATTTTCGATATGAAATACAAGATTGAGATTGCCATCGCCAATTTCTTTTACAGACAAGGTGTTTTGTTCAGCTTCATCAAAAAATTCTAAAGTTTTCACAACATCAAGTACAGTCAACTCGCTTAACGGTTCATATGTAGGTTTTACTTGTACGCTCATTTTTTGTTCCCCCGGAATGTTTTTACAAATAAAAAGAGCCTCTTTTCATATAAGAAAAGAGGCTCGGAATGTTAGTTCTCCCGCGCCTCTTATCTTAGCAAAACATGTTGTTTTGCCGGAATTAACACCGTGCCATACGCTGAAATCATATCAGCGGCTCCCCGTATAATGCGGGCGCCCCATCTCACAATGGTATTACGGTCGGTTGCTGGGTTTCATCGGGCCATATCCCTCCACCTGCTCTTGATAAGAGACCAAATTATTCGTTTTTGTAAGGCGTGTTAATATTCACGCAATTCATAATCGTTATACTACAACGTAGAAGTAAGGTCTGTCAACACAAAATTTTAGAAAAAATTAGTAAAGATCGATTCGTCTATCGTTAAATACGGGTACCTTCAAACGGACCTCGTCTACTAAACTCGGAGAAATATCTGCTGTAAGAATCTCTTCGTTAAGGGAAGATCCCTCAGCGATAATATCTCCCCAAGGATCGATAATCATGGATTGTCCAGCAAACGTGTTATTCGGATCTTTCCCAACACGGTTACAAGCGACAACATAACATTGATTCTCAATAGCACGTGCAATAAGAAGTGCTCTCCAGTGTGTTTGTCTTTGAATCGGCCATTGTGCCGGAACGAATAGTATCTTTGCTCCATTTACAAATGGCGTACGAATCCACTCGGGAAAACGTATGTCATAACAGATCGCAGCAGTTGAAAGATTGCCGTCAATTGTAAACATACTAATGTTTATTCCAGGTGAGATGTATTTCTCTTCTTCCATAAGCGTGATCAGATGAGCTTTTGAATAAGTGCCGATATGCTCTCCGTTTCGGTTGAAGGTAAGTGATGTATTGTATACAGCGTTACCGTCACGATACGCGACAGATCCGCCTACAACATTGATGTTAAGCTCTTTCGATAGTTTGCTTAACCATTTTTTCGCACGATTCCCATTGTAATCACTGATCTCATCTAAGCGAGTTAAGTCATATCCAGTATCCCAAAGTTCTGGCAGTATAATCGTATCAGGATGATGCTCACTTACCGCTTCACGTATTTTATTTTCGATATGTTTATAATTTTTATCTGGATTGCCAAACTGAACATCTACTTGTATACAGGCAATTTTCATAACAGGACCCCCATCGTATAAAAAAGTCTTTACAGAATTTCTTTAAGCGTATAACATAACTGATTAGAATTTCAAGAACATTCAAATTAGACTGGAAGTGATGGAGATGAAACGTTTTGAGCAGGCAGAAGTAATGGGGAAGTTGCCAGAGCAATTTTTCGCAAAGCTTGTAAAAAAAGTATCTCACTATGTAGAACAAGGATATGACGTTATTAATCTTGGACAGGAAACCCCGATCAGCCCACGCCTCAACATATTGTTGAAGCTCTAAAAGAAGGTGCTGACAGACCTGAATTTCATAAATATTCACCGTTTCGCGGACATGGGTTTTTGAAACAGGCTGCTGCAGATTTTTATAAACGAGAATATGGTGTGACGCTAGACCCTGAGAAAGAAGTAGCTGTTCTTTTTGGGGGGAAAGTTGGTTTAGTAGAGTTATCGCAGTGCTATTTAAACCCAGGGGATGTTGCGCTCGTTCCGGACCCAGGATATCCAGACTATTGGTCAGGTGTAGCGATGGCAGGTGCTAAAATGGAGACGATGCCGCTTCGCCAAGAAAACGATTTTTACCCCGTTATGATGAACTTTCTGATTCAGTGCTCGATGAAGCGAAACTTATGTTTTTAAATTACCCGAATAACCCGACAGCTGGAGTAGGCAGTGAAGCATTTTTTGAAGAGACGATCGAAATAGCAAAAAAACATGATATTTTGGTTTGTCATGACTTCGCGTATGGTGCGATCGGATTTGATGGGGATAAACCTATTAGCTTTTTACAAGTTGAAGGAGCAAAGGATGTAGGAATCGAAATTTATACGCTTTCTAAAACGTACAACATGGCAGGATGGCGCGTTGGGTTTGCTGTCGGCAACGAATCTGTTATCGAATCTATTAATCTGCTGCAAGACCATTTTTATGTGAGCTTGTTTGGAGCGGTGCAGCATGCGGCAGCAGAAGCGCTGAATGGATCACAGGAATGTGTGGATGAATTAGTGAAAACTTACGAAAGGCGCCGTAATGCGTTCATCGGCCGTTTGAATGAAAACGGATGGAACGTGGAAGCACCAAAAGGATCGTTCTTCTGCTGGCTTCCGGTTCCAGAAGGATACACATCAGAAACATTCGCAGATTACTTGCTGGAAAAAGCACATGTTGTAGTCGCACCAGGAATCGGATTCGGAAGTGAAGGCGACAAATATGTCCGAGCAGGTCTTTTGACATCAGAAGAACGTTTGATTGAAGCGGCAGATCGAATCACTAAGCTGTTTTAAAAATTTTTTAGAGAAGAATCATTTCTAAAGAATGTTTTAGAGTCGTTTTTTTAAATACCACTTTGACGAGTTGATTGTAGTGTAAGGTGGGAGACTCCTGCGGGACAGGCGGGCAGGTGAGACACTTAAAAGTGAAACGCACAAATGTGGCTCACCGCCTGCCCCGCGGAAAGCGAGCACCTGAAATCAACAGCTTTCACAACTGTTAGAGCTTACTGAAAAGAGTTTTAAAAATTTTGGTTGACAGATTCTTCATGCCCTGTCATAATCACAATTAAAATTATATTCTAACAATTTGCACTCTTATTAAGAGCAGGTGGAGGGACTAGCCCGATGAAACCCGGCAACCATTCAGCTATATAATTTAGCTGAAAACGGTGCTAATTCTTGCAGCCTTATAATTAGGCTGAGAGATAAGAGGAAGCGGAACTGTCGAT
The DNA here is from genome assembly GCF_055814265.1 of Fictibacillus sp. EA-CB0309. Lineage (NCBI taxonomy): Bacteria > Bacillati > Bacillota > Bacilli > Caryophanales > Fictibacillaceae > Fictibacillus > Fictibacillus sp. EA-CB0309. The sequence continues at coordinate 2,615,433 of NZ_CP169271.1, read as the reverse complement.
ATTATGACGCCTCTTCCTCGTGAAGGGGCTTTTTGTGTGTCTGAAAGGAGTTAAACCAACATGAGTAAAATTACAGCGACGTATTTGGTACATGACAAAAAAGGAAATCTAGAGAAAAAAGCAGAAGGAATCGCGCTAGGCCTGACTGTTGGATCCTGGACAGACCTTCCTCAGCTCGAGCGGGATCAGCTTTTAAAACATAAAGGAATTGTAGAAGAAGTGACTGAACTTCCTGAGGATTCAGCTGCTGATCAGTATTTAGGCAGCAAGAGAACACGTGGATTGTTAAAAATCTCGTATCCTTCAGCCAACTTTTCTAACGATCTACCGGCCATCCTCACAACCGTTTTCGGTAAGCTTTCTTTAGACGGTGAGATCAAGCTCGTAGATTTAGAATTTGATAAACAGCTAGAACAAAGTTTTCTGGGTCCGAAATACGGTATTTCAGGCATAAGAGATATTCTTGGTGTTCATGATCGCCCTCTTGTAATGAGCATATTTAAAGGAGTTCTTGGAAAGGATCTTTCGTTCTTCGAGCAGCAATTATATGAGCAGGCTTTAGGCGGAGTAGACCTTGTGAAAGATGATGAAATTCTGTTTGAAAATCACCTTACTCCTTTTGAAGAAAGAATCAGAGTGGCTAAAAAAGTATTAGATTCTGTTCACAGTAGAACAGGAGAAAAGACGCTTTATGCGGTAAACCTGACAGGCAGAACAAGTGAACTTCGCGATAAAGCAAGACGTGCAGCAGAATTAGGAGCAAATGCTTTATTGTTTAACGTTTTGTCCTACGGTCCTGACGTCCTGCAAGAATTGGCAGAGGATAAAGAAATTCCGCTTCCAATTATGGCGCATCCCGCATTATCGGGAGCGATCGGATCATCTTCTCTTTACGGAATTGGGTATTCAGTTTTGCTAGGAAAACTGCTTCGTTATGCAGGAGCCGACCTGGTACTGTTCCCATCTCCATATGGAAGTGTGGCGCTTGATCGCCATGAAACGTTAAGCATTGCAGAGGCATTGACGACAGATGATATTACACTGAAAAAGTCATTCCCGGTACCATCAGCAGGGATCCACCCAGGTTTAACGCCGGTTTTATATAATGACTTCGGTGTAGACAGCGTGATCAACGCAGGTGGGGGAATTCATGGGCATCCAGATGGAGCAGCAGGTGGTGCACGAGCATTCCGCCAAGCTGTAGATGCCGTTGTGAAAGGTGAAGACTTTGATCATTATGCTGAGAAACACCCTGAACTACAAAAAGCCCTAGAGCTTTGGGGCGGGGTGCCGGTAAAATGACAACCTATCAATCTGTAATCTTTTGTGATTTTGATGGGACAGTCACCGAAAAGGATAACATCGTCGCGATCATGGAGGAATTTTCACCTGAGGGCTGGCAGCCAATCGTGCAGGAAATTCTAAGCGAAAATATCTCGATCCGTGAAGGGGTCGGAAAGATGTTTTCCAGAATTTCTTCAGATAAAAAGCAGGAAATCATCGAATTCGTATTAACCCGTTCCAAGATTAGAGACGGCTTTCAGGAGTTTATTAATTTTACGAAAGAGGAAAATATTCCGCTTTATATCGTAAGCGGCGGCATTGATTTTTTTGTTCATCCAGTCTTGGAAAATAAAATCGAGCCTGAACACATTATTTGCAATGCCAGTGACTTTTCCGGCGACACGATAAAAATTCTTTGGCCGAACGCATGTGATAATTTGTGTGATAACGACTGCGGTTGCTGTAAGCCTTCTGTCATTCGTCGATTAGAAGATCAGTTCCATGATGCAGAGAAAATTGTAATCGGCGATTCGATCACCGATCTGCAAGCATCTAAATTGGCTGACGTAGTGTTTGCAAGAGACTATCTGATTGAAAAATGTGAGGAAAATCATATTTCATACACACCTTTTGAAACGTTTCATGACATCATTCATGCATTAGAGAAACGAGGTGTAAAAAGTTGAGTAAACAACAGCGCTGGAATGAGCTTGCGGATGTAAAAGACGAACTCGCTGCCCGAGATTGGTTCCCAGGCACAAGTGGAAACGTATCTATTAAAGTTAGTGACACGCCCCTAGCCTTTTACGTATCAGCAAGCGGAAAAGACAAAACAAAGCGTACATCAGAAGACTTTCTTTTAGTTGATGAGTATGGAAATTCTATCGAAGAAACTAATCTGAGAGCTTCTGCAGAAACAGGTATTCATTGCGAAGTGTATCGATTAACCGATGCTGGCTGCTGTTTGCACGTTCATACAGTGGACAACAACCTAATTTCTGAACTGTATGGAGATAAAGGGGAGATTACATTCCAAGGTCAGGAGCTCATAAAAGCATTCGGGATTTGGGAAGAAGACGGGAAGATTACGGTTCCGATTGTGGAAAACTATGCAGATTTAACAAAGCTCTCTGAAGCCGTTGGTGCGGTAATAAAGCCTGACACGAAAGCTGTACTTATTCGAAATCACGGTATCACCGTATGGGGCAAAAACGCATTCGAAGCGAAGAAACACTTAGAAGCTTTTGAGTTTTTGTTCTCGTATCACATAAAACTGCAAACTCTATCTTTCTTAAATAAAAATAACTCATTTGGAGGCGTAAAAAATGGCACAACTAAGATTTCATGATAACAACGAAAGAATTGAAAACCAAAGTGAAGTAGAAGCTTACCTAAACTCGCAGGAAGTTATTTACGAAAAGTGGGACATTGAGAAACTTCCAGCACACCTGCGTGAGAACTACGCGTTAAGCGACGAGGACAAAGCAGAAGTGATTCAAACTTTCCGTAGCGAAATTGACGATATTTCAGAGCGCAGAGGCTATGTGACTGAAGACGTTATTTCTCTTTCTGACGCAACACCAAACTTAGATGAACTTCTGAAAAATTTCTTGGCAGAACACCACCACACAGATGACGAAGTACGCTTTATCGTTTCAGGACACGGAATTTTTGCCATCGAAGGGCCAAATGGAAGATTCTTTGATGTAGAACTTGAGCCAGGGGACTTGATCTCAGTTCCAGAAAACTTCCGTCATTACTTCACACTGCAAGAAGACCGAAAAGTTGTAGCAGTGCGTATTTTCAAATCAAAAGAAGGCTGGGTTCCGATCTACGATAAAGAGCCACAAGAAGCAAAGTAATGATAATAAAGCATACCTTTTCTTTTTGAAAGGTGTGCTTTTTTATAGAATGTAACCCTATTTCTATAAATCTAGATGACGTCGGAAGCTCGTTCAGCGGCATTTATGCTCGCTGAACGAGCGCCATATGAAATTTATGATTTCAATCCACACAAAAAAGCACCGGTACTACAGCCGGTGCTTTCTCTTATTCTTACTTATCCTATAATTCTTTCGTTCTTCTCAAATTAATCAAACGGTACGTATGCAACGCAATTACTTTTAATACGGCATATACGGGAACGGCTAATATTAATCCGAGTAAACCTCCAAGGCTTCCAGCAACAAGCAAGATCGAAATGATGGTAAGCGGGTGGATGTCGAGCTTTTTACCCATCACTTGAGGTGAGATAACATTTCCTTCGATTTGCTGAGCAATCACCATCACGACAAGTACTTTGATGACCATCGCTGGCGAGTCTACAATTGCTACGATCAGTGCTGGCACAACACCGATGATAGGTCCAAGGAAAGGGATAACATTTGTAAACATAGCGATGATAGCCAGTATAAGAGAGTACTCAATCCCAATCACCAGGTATCCGATGTAAAGCATGGTTCCTACACAAACACTGACTAAGATTTGACCTTGAATATACGAGCTTAACGCAATATCCATATCTTTTAGTATTTTTGTTCCATTATTGCGCTGTCTTTCAGGCAACGTTTGCAGCACCATTTGTGGTGCCTTTTCGCCTTCTTTTAACATGTAATAAAGAATGAACGGAACCGTAACAAAAATCATAATAATGTTCGTAATGATTCCGATAAAGTTTGCGATGTTCGTTCCAATCGTTTGAGCACTGTTGGACAGGTAAGCTGATACTTTATCAGAAATCTCTTTTACATCAAACTGTTCACTTTCCTGAAACGATTTATCCATTCGTTTTGCTGAAGATCATTCAGTTTTGAACGAATAGCGTCAATCAAAGCCGGGGTATTTTCTACTAAATTACTTACCTGTCTTTGCAGGACCGGACCAATGGAATAGAACAATAGTACAAAAAGTCCGATTGCGAGCAAATAAATGAGCAGAATGGATAATACCTTTGGAACATTTCGTTTATGTAAAAACTGAACAACGGGACGGAACAAATAGTAGAGAACACCGCCTAGTAAAAACGGAAAGAATAGCGTTTGTACAAGTACGACGATGGGTCTGAAAATAAAATCAATCTTTGTTCCGACTAAAATAATAAGAAAAATGAGGAGCAAACCGTAACCGATACGAAAAAACTTCGACTGTGGCATCCAATAATCACCTTTATCTTCTGAAATATGTATTCATTATATACAACTTGGAAGAACTTGCACAAATATTTCAGTAACACCCGTACAAGGATGAAAGCATATGCTGAGTAATGGGCATGCGTACTAGAAATGGAGTTTGTACAGAAAGGATGAAACCAATGTGCGGAATAACGGGTTGGGCAGATTGGAATCGTAACCTCATTAATGAAAAGAACATTTTAATTAAAATGGCCACACCATTATCGAAAAGAGGACCAGACGCACTTAATGTTTGGAGCACTACACATGCAGGCTTTGGTCATGCTAGATTAGCCGTTGTAGATATTGAAGGCGGCGTTCAGCCAATGACAAGGTCTAAGAACAAAACAAATTATACACTTTGCTACAACGGTGAATTGTACAACACAGAAGATCTTCGGAAAGAGCTTTTACAGAGAGGCTACCGATTCGAAGGTCATTCTGACACCGAAGTTCTTCTAACAGCCTATATCGAATGGGGAGAAAGCTGTATTGAAAAATTCAACGGAATCTTTGCGTTCGGCATCTGGGATGAAGAGAAACAAAGCTTATTTGTCGCACGTGACCGTCTAGGAGTAAAGCCGTTCTTTTACACAGAACAAGGCGGCATGTTTCTGTTTGCTTCTGAAATTAAATCGATTTTAGCTCATCCTGAAATCAAGGCTGAAGTTGACCGGGAAGGATTGCAGGAAGTTTTCGGCCTTGGACCATCTCGTACACCAGGGAACGGTGTTTATAAAGGAATAAAGGAGCTGCGTCCTGCTCATGCGGCAACGTATACAAAAACGGACTGAAGATTTGGCGTTATTGGAACGTTGAGAGTAAACCGCACCAAGATTCGCTCCATGATACGATTGAAAATGTAAAATATCTCGTAAATGACGCAGTTACTCGGCAATTAATAGCAGATGTACCCGTTTGTACGTTCCTTTCTGGGGACTGGACTCAAGTGCTATAACTGCAATAGCGGCAAATTATTTTAAAGAAGAAAATAAAGGTGAACTTCACACGTTCAGCATCGACTATGTAGACAACGATAAATATTTTAAAGCAAGCGACTACCAGCCGAACTCAGATGCGTTCTGGATCAATCAGATGGTGGAAGCGACGGGCTCTGTTCACCATAGCTGTGTGATCGATAATGAATTACTAATTAATCATTTGCGTGAAGCAGTCACTGTTCGTGATTTGCCTGGTATGGCTGATGTAGATTCATCACTATTGTGGTTCTGCAGGCAGATTAAACCGCAATCAACTGTTGCACTATCAGGTGAATGTGCAGATGAGATCTTTGGAGGATATCCTTGGTTTCATAAGGAAGAACTCTTGAACCGTCCGATGTTTCCATGGATGCGTTCTACAGAAGCTCGCCAAAATCTTTTACAAGACTCATGGTCTAAAAAACTGAATCTAGCATCTTATGTTCATCAAAGATACGAAGAAACGGTGAAAGAAACACCAGCACTAGATGGAGAAACAAAGATAGAAGCAAGACGTCGTGAAATCTTTTATCTGAATATGATTTGGTTTATGACGACACTATTAGATCGAAAAGACCGAATGAGTATGGGAGCTTCATTAGAGGTAAGGGTACCGTTTGCAGATCATAGAATTGTAGAATATGCATGGAACATTCCCTGGGACATGAAGATGTTGGACGGAAGAGAGAAGGAATTCTCAGAAAAGCATTAACTGGAGTTCTTCCGAAAGATGTATTGTATCGTAAAAAGAGCCCGTATCCAAAAACGTTCCATCCGGATTACACGAATGGGGTAAAAGACTGGCTGCAATCTATTGTTTCGAAAAAGGATTCGCCTCTTTTTGAAGTGCTGAACCGCAAACGAGTTCAAGAGATCATTGATACAAATGGAGAAACATTCAAAGAACCGTGGTTTGGCCAGCTGATGACAGGACCACAGCTAATGGCGCATCTTGCGCAGATTGATAGCTGGTTAACCGATTATAATATTAATATCATCGATTAAAAATAAAACCGGAAAACGTCATGTTCTCCGGTTTTTCCGTATTTATGCGGTTGCTTCGCTTTGTACAATATATTGCTTTTGCCATTTTCTATTTCGCCACCTCGACAGCATGAACAATCCTCGAAGCCATTCATCTGCTGTAAACGCAAGCCAAATCCCTACTAAACCTAAATCAAACGTAATGCCTAGAAGGTAGGCAAGCGGCACACTCACACCCCACATAGAAATGACGCCCATCACAACCGGAAATTTAACATCACCTGCTGCACGTAAACTAGAAATAATAACAAGGTTAAAAGAACGGCCAGGTTCGAGTAACAATGTTAAATACAACAATAGGGTACCTTCTTTTATTATCTCAGGATTATCCGTAAAGATGGAAAGAAGGGGTTTTGCAAAAAGAGAAGCCACCCCTGCCATCAGGAAACTGATGATCATGGCATAAGTCTGGCTTTTTATACACATTTTATAAGCTGAGTCATACGATTTAGCCCCAATTAAATGACCGATTAAAATCTGAGTACCTTGCCCGATCGCAACAGCAAAAAGGAAGATAAACATCATGATATTAAACGTGTATACCTTTGTTGTAAGCGCAGTTGTTCCGAGCAGCGTAATAAAAAACGTAATCAACATTTGGGATCCGCTGTACGAAAGGTGCTCGCCAGCAGAAGGCAATCCGATTTTTAGTACGCTCTTAATATGCAGAGGGAACAATTTAATAGAGCTCGCAAAGGGAAGAGGTATAGAAGATCGCTTAAATAATAGATAAAGAATCACAACTAAACCTAGAAAACGGCTGACAGAAGTCGAGATCGCTACACCTTCAACACCTAAGACAGGAAAGCCGAACGCTCCAAAGATAAATAAATAGTTACCAAATACGTTTAAAATATTCATGCCGATCGTGACGTACATCGCATCTTTCGTAAATCCATAACTTCTGATAGCGGCTCCAATCGTCATAATGACAGATTGAATAAATGAGAACCCGCCAACAATATACAAGTAGCTTGAGGCATCTTCCATCAATTCAGGTGGCGTATTCATCCATCTTAAAAATACATCTCCCCAAATCAGTAATGCAGCACTTAAGAGCAAACCGAAAAGCAGGTTACCCATAATAGCAACAACGGCTACTTCAGCTGCAGTTCTTTCCAGCTTAGCGCCGATTGCTTGCGCGATGACGACACTTGCTCCTGTAGCAACAAAACCAAACATGACGATTACAATAGATAACAGCTGGTTGGTAAGGCCAACTGCAGCCACTGAATGGTCCGAATATTGACTAAGCATGAGTGTATCTGCGTTACCCATTAACATATGAAGCATAATTTCTATAAAGATAGGCCACGTAATGGCAAAAAGGGAAAGCTTAGCGGCTTTGTTTCCTTTCATGTACATCCCTCTCCATCGTGTTGATTGAATATTTTCCTATTGTAGCAGGAAAGTTAAGTCACTGAAATAAAGTCCCCTTACTTTTTAGGGTAAGGGGTGGTAGATTGTGCTTTGTAGTCTTTGTAAAGCGGTTGCTCTCCGTTACAGATGCTCGCTTTCCGCGGGCAGGCGGTGAGCCACATTCGTAACGTTTCACTTTTAAGTGTCTCACCTGTCTAGTTGAAGTGGCTAGCCCCTTGAGGTCAAAAGCTAAATGGTCTAAAAGGCAAAGTGCGCCTTCCTAGCCCATTTAACTTTTGCTTGTCGGGGCTGAACGAGCCACTTCCACTTTTCGGACTGCCCGCCTGTCCCGCAGGAGTCTCGCATCTTCCACTTCAAGCAACTTTTCAATGAGGCAAGTCTCAACAAACCTCCAAAAACAAAAGTCTCTTATTGAGATCAACTACTATAAATAAATTATTAATTTTTTCTGTACATGCTGAAACCATATGCAGGCAATGATCCTTCAAATGATGACCCGAAAAGGTGGACGTAACCTTCAGGAATCTCAATTGAAAGCTCAGTATTCTTTTCTCCTGCATTTAAAAGAATCAGCACGCTTTCATCTTCAGTGGATCTTTCATAAACAAGAGTTTGCCCTTCTGCAGAAACAAACTTGATTTCACCTTCGTTTGCTAAAACCTTATGTTCTTTACGAAGCGAAAGCAGAGATTGAATGTGACCGAAAAGCTCTAAGTCTTGTTTCGTTTCATCCCATTCCATACATTTTCTGCAGCCAGGATCATTACCACCCGTCATGCCGATCTCATCACCGTAATAAATACAAGGTGTTCCTTTAAACGTAAGCATCAAAAGGAAAAGCAGCTTCATCTTATCTTTATTTTCTTCACAGAATGTTAGAACACGCTTCGTATCATGTGAACCTAACAGATTGAACGCTGCTTCGTTTACATTTTCAGGATACATGTGGAGCACAGAAGTCATTTTCTCAGCGAAGACTTTTGCATCGATTGTTTCTTTCGCTACAAAATCGAGTGCTGCATTTGTAAATGGATAGTTCATTACGGCATCGAACTGATCGCCTTGAAGCCAGTTCATCGAATCATGCCAGATTTCTCCTAAAATATATGCTTCAGGTTTTACTGATTTAACAGCTGTTCTGAATTCTCTCCAGAAGGAATGGTCCACTTCATTGGCCACATCAAGTCTCCACCCATCGATGTCAAACTCCTCAACCCAATAGCGGGCAACCTTTAACAAATATTCACGGACTTCAGGGTTTTCTGTGTTTAGTTTTGGCATGTCTGCCACAAATGCGAACGTATCATAATTTGGACGCGGTTCTGTCTGAATTGGAAACTCTCTTAGATGGAACCAGTTTTTATAAAGAGAATTCTCTTGATTTCTTAATACATCCTGAAACGGTTCAAAATAATAGCCGCTATGATTGAACACAGCATCAAGCATTACTTTTATTCCGTTCTCGTGGCATACCTTTACTAATTCCTTAAACGTTTCTTTATCTCCAAACTGTGGATCAATCTCTAAATAATCGATCGTATCATACTTGTGGTTAGATTTTGCTTTAAAGATAGGAGTGAAGTAGATCCCTGTTACACCAAGCTTTACGAGGTGGTCAATGTGATCGATCACACCTTGAAAATCTCCACCGAAGAAGTTATTAAACTTAGGTTCTTCACTTGCCCACGGGAGAGAACCCTCAGGATCGTTGCTCTTGTCTCCATTTGCAAAACGTTCAGGGAAGATTTGGTACCAAACGGTGTCTTTTACCCATGAAGGAGCACGGAAAACATCAATCGCATTTAAGAATGGAAAACAGAAATAATAAGCCGTGTCATCAAATGGTGCTTCATTATAGAAACCTTTTTCTGTATAGATCAGTGTTTCACGGCCGCTCTTCAGTTCAAATCCATAACGCAAACGGCGGTAAGGAGGCTGAATCGCAATAAAGTAGTAATCGAAATATTCATCTGTACCACTTAATACCATTGGAGCACTAGACGTTTGCCAGCCTTCCTCCGTCCAATCATAAGGATCTCCATGGATTAATGAGACTGAATCGGCGTCTCCTTTTTTGGTGCGCAGACGGATGTGAAGTGTCTTCTCATCATAAGCGTACGCGTAGTTATTACCTGCTCTGTGATAGATTGCTTCTTTTAACATATAAATATCTCCCTTCCTTATTCTAAAAATAAAAATAGGGCACAACCTATAAAAACTAGGTTGTACCCCTAAAGGATCGTACATTGCCTTCAACTTGTAATGGTGATAGTATAAACCGCTTACAAATGAAAAATCAAGGGAAATGAAAGCGAAAACAAAAATAATTAAAAAAGTATTGTAAAAATTCAAAGCATAGGTATAATGAAATTGAGCACGTAATGCAATCGTTTTCATAAACGGCAAAAAACTTCATAAAAAGACAGAAAATCATTTTTTTGCTAATCTGTGCAAACGTTTGTATGCTTCGAATTTCTAATTACAATAGGGGGTACAATTTGATGAAAAAGTTATTAGCATTACCTTTAACTTTTGCTCTAGCTGCAAGTGCTCTAGCTGCTTGCGGACCGCAAGATGACAGCTCATCTACTGGCGGTAAGAAAGAAAAGGCTGCAGACAAGCCTGAAAAATTAGTAATTTGGGAAGACCAGGAAAAAGGTGCTGGTACTCAAGACGCTATCAAAAAGTTTGAAGAGAAATACGGAATCAAAGTTGAAATGAAAGAAATTCCGATGCTTGACCAGCAAGAAAAGCTTCGTCTTGACGGACCAGCTAAAAAAGGACCAGACGTTATCACAACTCCTCATGACCGTGTAGGACCTTTGGCAATCGAAGGACTTATCGCACCAATCGAAATTTCTGAGGATGTTACAAAGCTTTACACTGAATCTTCAATTAACGCATTAACATATGACGGAAACCTTTATGGTCTTCCAAAGTCAACTGAAACACCAGTATTCATCTACAACAAAAGCAAATGCCAGAAGCACCAGAATCTTTAGACGATGTACTTGCATTCTCTAAAGGTGACAAAGGTGGAGCACAATACGGATTCCTTGCAAACTGGACTGACTTCTACTTTGCTAACGGTGTTCTTTCTGGATACGGAAGCTACGTATTTAAAGACGACAACGGTACTCTAGATCCTCAAGACCTTGGTCTTGCTAATGAAGGTGCTGTTGAAGGATTAGGTTACATCACTAGCTGGTACAAAGATGGATTATTCCCTAAAGGTATCATTGGTGAAAAAGCTGGACAAACAATCGACGGACTTTTCCAAGAAGGTAAAGTTGCTTCTGTAATGAACGGTCCTTGGTCTTTCCAAGGCTACAAAGATGCTGGCATCGATATCGGTGTTGCACCAATGCCTAAGCTTCCAAACGGTGAGTATGTAAAAACATTTATCGGAGTTAAAGGTTACAACGTAAGCCAATTCTCTGAAAACAAAGAATGGGCTGCAAAGCTAGTTGAGTTCATCACAAACGAAGAGAGTGCTAAAACTCGTTTCGAGAAAACAGCAGAAATCCCTCCAGTTGTATCTCTTATGGAGGACCCAATCATTGCAGACAACGAAGCAGCTAAAGCTGTAGCAGTTCAATCAGAACGTGGAGTTCCAATGCCTAACATTCCTGAAATGGCAGAAGTTTGGGCTCCAGCTGCAAACGCACTTCAATTATCTGCAACTGGTAAGTCTGAGCCAAAAGCTGCTCTAGACAGTGCAGTAAAAACAATTGGACAAAACATTAAAGCAAACCACAGCAAGTAATAAGTAATTAGAGGAAAGCGGTACCCTAAAGTCGCGGGTACTGCTTTCTCTAACTATTGTGTTTGTTGGAAAGATTTTGCTTATGAATGGGTCCTAAGATCTTTCGAACAAAACACAAAACAGTTAGTGGGCAAAAGAAAGGGGAACCCTGTAATGACACATCGTAAGACGGCAGCTTTGCTGTCCATCATTCCAGGAATGGGGCAATTTTATAACAAACAATTTGTTAAAGGTTTCGCATTCTTAATTTTAGCAGCATGTTATTTTATTGCGTTTCTGGATTTTCTAAATATCGGACTTTGGGGAATTGTAACACTTGGTACAGAAGTGCCTCGAGATCACTCCATATTCTTGTTAGTAAACGGGGTAATTTCGATACTCGTAGTAGGGATCGGGTTAGGATTTTATTCCTTTAACCTTTATGATGCTTTCCAGAATGGGAAAAAGCGCGATAACGGTTTGAAACTAAGCACATTGAAAGAGCAATACCACAATGTAGTCGACAAAGGATTCCCATACTTAATGGTTGGTCCTGGATTTTTATTATTAATTTTCGTAGTAATTTTCCCAATCATCTTCATGTTGCTTCTGGCCTTTACGAACTATAACCTATATAACTCTCCACCAGCGAAACTAGTTGATTGGGTAGGGTTTAAGAACTTTATTGAAATTTTCTCATTAGATATTTGGCGTGAAACATTTATATCTGTATTTGCTTGGACAATTATCTGGACGTTTACTGCAACAACGCTTCAAGTTTCAGTAGGTATTTTCTTAGCGGTTGTTTTAAACCAAAAGGAAATCAAGTTTAAAGGTGTTATCAGAACGCTGCTGATCTTGCCATGGGCAGTACCAGCATTCGTATCGATCTTAATTTTCTCAGGTTTGTTCAATGACACATTTGGAGCAATCAACCAATCGATTTTAGCACCACTTGGAATCGATTCCATACCTTGGATGACAGATCCTTTCTACACAAAGATTGCTCTTATCTTTATTCAATCTTGGCTTGGCTTCCCGTTCATTATGGCGATGACGACGGGTGTACTTCAGTCTATTCCTGGTGAATTGTATGAAGCAGCTACAGTTGATGGGGCATCAAACTGGGATAAATTCCGTAAGATTACACTGCCAATGATCTTATTTACAACAGCACCAATCTTAATCACACAATACACGTTTAACTTTAATAACTTTAACGTTATCTATCTATTTAATAATGGTGGTCCTGCAGTAGCTGATCAAAATGCAGGTGGGACAGACATCCTGATCTCATGGATCTATAACTTAACGATGACTTCAGCTCAATATAGCAAGGCTGCAGCTGTAACCGTATTGTTATCGTTGATCATCGTTTCACTTGCCCTATGGCAATTTAGAAAAACGAAATCATTTAAGGACGAAGGAATGATTTAATATGAGTATAAAAACAGCAAGAAGAATACGTTTAACTCTGTCCTATCTTGTTTTATTGTCGGCTATTGGGATCGTTATCTATCCGATTCTCTGGGTTATTGGATCTTCCTTCAACCCAGGTAACACTTTATCAAGTTCAACTATTATTCCTGAGAATGCAACATTAGCTCATTATAAAAAGCTATTTGCTGAAACGGATTACCTGATTTGGTACTGGAACACGCTGAAAATTTGCTTTATCACAATGGTTCTATCTGTAATTTTTATTGGCCTTACTGCTTATGCATTTTCTAGATACAAGTTTGTTGGACGTAAGAACGGATTGTTGCTTTTCTTGATTTTACAGATGATTCCGCAATTCGTTGCAATCCTTGCAATCTATATCCTTGCATACCAAGTAGGCTTGCTTGATACACACTTTGCATTAATTCTTGTTTACGTGGGTGGATTAATTCCGATGAACACGTACTTAGCGAAGAACTATTACGATACAATTCCAAAAGAATTGGATGAATCTGCACGTATTGATGGTGCTGGTCACTTCCGTATCTTTTGGCAGATCATTCTTCCGCTATCAAAACCAATTCTAGCGGTAATCGCACTATTTAGTTTCATTTCACCGTTTGCTGATTTTATCTTGGCTTCCATTTTAATCAGTTCTGATGAAAAGATGACACTTGCGGTTGGTCTGTTTAACATGATTAAGAATGAATTTGGAAACAGCTTTACACTATTTGCAGCAGGTTCTGTATTAGTTGCAATCCTGATCGGTCTGCTTTTCTTATCACTGCAGCGTTACTTTATCTCTGGATTAACAGCCGGCGGTACAAAAGGTTAAAAACAGCACCGCATTAAAGGAGGAACGGCGATGGGCAAAAGAATTATGTTCTTAGGCTTAGCGTTTCTTCTTTTTTATCTGTTCAAAATAAAGCGCTCGCAGAAAAAAGGAAGAGCGATTATGGAAAGACGAAACCATCTACTTTATTATGGTAGACAGGTTTAATAATGGAGATAAAAGTAATGACTTTGACGTTGATTTGAATGATCCTGCCGCATATCACGGCGGTGACTTTAAGGAATTACAGAAAAGCTGGATTATTTAAATGACCTAGGTGTAACAGCCATCTGGCTGACACCAGTCGTTAAAAACGAGCCAAAAGGGTACCACGGTTATTGGACTGAGGATTTTTATGAAACAGAAGAGCATTTTGGTTCTAAGGAAGATTTAAAGAAGTTAGTGAAAAATGCACATGATCGAGACATTAAAGTGATTTTAGATTTAGTCGTAAACCACACAGGCTATCAGCATCCTTGGTTAAATGAGACGTCCAAGAAAGACTGGTTCCATCCACAGATGGAGATCGGCAACTGGGATAACCAACAAGAAGTTGAAAACGGTTGGCTCGCAGGCTTGCCTGATCTAAATACAGAGAATAAAGCAACACGGGATTACCTTTTAGATATGGCGGAGTATTGGATTAAGGAAACGGATATTGATGGCTATCGTTTAGATACGGTAAAACACGTTCCTAAAGATTTTTGGAAGGAATTCTCTGAACGGGTGAAGCAAACGAAGCCTGGCTTTTATTTGATTGGGGAAGTGTGGCACAACGATCCAAGATATATCGCAGATTACAAAAAAGCAGGAATTGAATCGTTTGTTGATTATCCTTTGTTTAATGAAATGGTTCGTATTTTTAGACAAAGCGGACAATCACTTTCTGAGCTAAATTCGGTATGGGAACGAAACAAGTTTTACTATGAAGATCCTTATATGTTAGGAAACTTTATTGATAATCATGATAACATCCGATTTGTTCGTGAAGTGCTATTGAAGCAAGAAGATCCGGAGAATAGACTTAAGATGGCATTAACCTATCTGTACACAGCTCCTGGAATTCCAATCCTTTACCAAGGAACAGAGCATATGATGGATGGTGCGAAGGATCCGGACAATCGCCGTATGATGGATTTTTCGCAAAATAAGGACATGGAGACTTTTACAGCAAAGTTAGGGAAGCTTAGACAAAAGCATCCTGCACTCCGGCGTGGAGATTATTCCATGATTGTTGATAAAGACGGAACAGCTGTCTTTAAGCGGTCATATAAAGATGAAACTCTCTATATCGTCTACAACAACGATAAAAAGAAAAATACTATTTCATTTTCAGATGAAGATCTAAAAGATAAAAAGCTAGTGAGTCTGTTATCAGATGAAGAGATTAAGGTAAAGAAGAATGCAGTGGACCTGACTCTAGACGGAGAAAAAGCGCAGATTTATGCGGTTCAAGAGGCTGACGCTCAATGGATGACTTATCTCCTAGCCGCTGGACTAATAGCTGCAGTCGGCATCTTCCTATATCTATTAAAAAGAAAGAAACGATCTTGAAAATTTTTTAATTTTTTTCTATCTCTTCATGTCTAGTTGATTGGAGTGAAAGGTGTGAGACTCCTGCGGGACAGGCGGGCAGTCCGAAATGTGGAAGTGGCTCGTTCAGCCCCGACAAGCAAAAGGTGAATGGGCTAAGAAGGCGCACTTTGCCTTCATGACCGTTTAACTTTTGACCTCGAGGGGCTAGCCACTGCAACTAGACAGGTGAGACACTTAAAAGTGAAACGTTACGAATGTGTCTCACCGCCTGCCCGATGGAAAGGGAGCACCTGTTACGGAAATCAACCACTTTCAAGAACGACAGAGCAACAGTGCATAATTAATATTTCTTTTTACTAGGAATTCTATACAATTATGATGGATTAAGAAAGCGTATACACTAAGCCAAATAGTCTGAAAGGAGGACTATATCATGTCAGTTACGATAAAAGATGTAGCAAAATTAGCAGATGTTGCTCCATCTACCGTATCGAGGGTAATCGCAAATAACCCTCGCATATCAGAAAAAACAAAACGAAAAGTTAAAGAAGCAATGGACTATCTTGGCTATCATCCAAACTTCAATGCTAGAAGTTTAGCGAACCGAAGCACACAGGCTATCGGACTTGTTATGCCAAGCTCAGCTGATAAAGCATTCCAAAATCCCTTTTTCCCTGAAGTAATTAGAGGGATCAGTACAATTGCACACGAACAAGAATATGCTCTATATATGTCAACGGGGAATACGGAAGACGAAATATTTGAAGGTGTTGTCCGTATGGTGCAAGGGCGCCGTGTTGATGGGATCGTTATGTTATATTCCCGTGTGGATGACAGGATCATGTGCTATCTGCAAGAACAGAAATTTCCGTTTACTGTAATCGGTAAGCCGTTTAAGAACGCGGAAAATATTACTCATATTGATAATGATAACTTTAAGGCCGCGCAAGAAATGACGGAATATTTGATTTCACTTGGACATGAACGAATTGGTTTTGTAGGTGGGAATCTGAATCTAGTGGTAACCATTGACCGGTTATTGGGCTATGAAAAAGCCATTCGAAACGCAGGGCTTCCTTACAAAGACGAATACATTGTTCATGAAGAGTTTTTAAAAGAAGGAGGGCAAGAGGCAGTTAAAGAGCTTCTCGCTTTAAAAGAGCCTCCATCCGCACTCCTAGTGATTGATGATGTTATGTCATTTGGTGTACTAAGCACTTTAAATGAGCTTGGTGTAAGTGTTCCTGAAGATATATCATTGTTAAGCTTTAATAATGTTATGTTATCCGAACTTTCATCACCTTCATTAACTTCTGTAGATATTAATATATTTAAGCTCGGTTATGAAGCTGCAAAAGGTTTGCTAGAATGCATTCACGCACCGGAAAAACCAGCAAAGCGAGTTGTAGTGCCGTTTGAATTAGTAAAACGACAAACATGCAGCAGTGTTAAATAAAGGCTCTTTTCTAAAAGATTGTTGCTTTCAGATTTTGTCACCTATGATAGTTGATTGGAGTGCAAGGTGGGAGACTCCTGCGGGACAGGCGGGCAGGTGAGACACTTATACGTGAAACGTACGAATGTGGCTCACCGCCTACCCCGCGGAAAGCGAGCACCTGGAACGGAAATCAACCACTTCCACTAAATTAAAGCCTCAAGAAGATAGGTTCTCTTATCTCCTTAGAGGCTTTTTTCTTTGAGTGCTTTTATTACAGGCAGTATTGGCTGATTACTTTTGGCTTTGAAAAAGTCTTTAAATGGATCCCCAACTTCTTTTAATCGGTCATTTATTACGTTTAAAGGGAACATTTGGGGTCTTAACGACTGATTCACCTCATGCCAGTAAAGTGGGGTTGCGACAAGTGCATCCTCATTTCCTCTTACTGAGTACGGAGCGATAATCGTTTTGCCTTCCGCATGCTGAATATAGTCAACATAACATCTGTTTCCTCGGTTCTTTTTCAAACGTTCAATCGTAAACCATTTAGGCTCTTGTTGAATCAAATAATGTGCGAGGAACTCTGTAAATATGC
This sequence comes from Fictibacillus sp. EA-CB0309, assembly GCF_055814265.1. Taxonomy (NCBI): domain Bacteria; kingdom Bacillati; phylum Bacillota; class Bacilli; order Caryophanales; family Fictibacillaceae; genus Fictibacillus; species Fictibacillus sp. EA-CB0309. The sequence continues at coordinate 2,597,989 of NZ_CP169271.1, read as the reverse complement.
GGGAATCGTCAAAAGTGACCCGATCCTCTGGAAGCGGAATATAAATTTGCATGCCTTTATTACCGCTAGTCTTAATAAATGTAGTAAGGTTTAACTTGTCGCAAATTTCTTTGATCATAAGAGCTGCCTCTACTGATAAATGAAATTCATTTCTGGATGGCGGGTCTAAATCCATTACGATTTCGGAGGGGTAACTGGTACTAGATGTTCGGTAGGGAATATGAAATTCAAATGCAAGCTGATTTCCGAGCCACAATAACGTCGGCAAGTTATTGCACACAATATAATTGATATCATCTTCCTTTACGGTGTTTACAAAGGATGGAGCATAATCTGGGCAGTTTTTTTGATAAAACCGCTCATCGCCAACACCGTGGGGATATCTGATAACGGTTAAAGCACGATTTCTTAAAAAGGAGCATATTGGGAGCCATTTGAGTCAAATAGTTTATATATTCTACTTTTACGATAGAGAGCTCCGGCCAAAGAGGCTTATCAGGGCTAGTTAATGTGACAACTTCACCGTAAACGTTTAGGTTTAATTGTCCTTTTGCAGGTTTTCCCATGTGCATTCCTCCCAATTTACATCAAACCGGAAAGAAACAAACCTAGGCTGTCTTAGTTGATTCTTATACAGCTCCAAATAAGAAAGGTCTACGCATATGGAAGGTTCTATCAAAATAAGAGTACCTGACTTTCCGTTTTGATTTTTTTCACAATCTGAATTAATGCTTCTTTTTCTTCAGGAGAAATTCCATGAGAAAACAAGCCTGCAAAGAAAACCGTTTGATCTTTAATAACACCTACATGAAAAAAGCCGTTCTCCGTATCATAGCCAAGGATAAAAAATGTTTTTATTTTAAGGTTTTTCACTTTAATCCATTTGTTTGACCTTACTCCAGTAGACCATTTGTTAGTCATATCCTTTGCGACTATTCCTTCGCAGTTGTATGTACGTACTGTCGTCTCTATCTCTTCTATATCTGGTGTAAATGGGACATAATTCATACAGCTTGCAGGCGATACGTCATTCGTATTAACATCAAGATTTTGAAGGAAATGCTGCAACTTTTCTTTTCTTTCCCAAAAGCGCTGCTGATAGATATACTTGCCTTCCATCGCAAGCAGATCAAACGCACAAAAAGAAGCAGGATAGAGTTCAGATGCCTTTAAAATTTTGTCGCTTTGTTTGAGTCTTCCTCTTTTTTGAATCTGTTCGAAGTTCGCCTTAAAAGGATTTTCAAGTATACAAAGCTCTCCGTCCACCAAAAGGGGAAAGAGGTGTTTAATGTTCTCTTGAAACTGTTTTAAACGGTCAGGTATCTCTGGGAAAATAGTGTGAAGGGCGTGACCGTTTCTAGAAGTCATGATGATGGAGGACTCGTCCCAGTATAAAAGACACCTAAACCCGTCATATTTTACTTCATATACCCAATTCTCACCTTTAGGTAAATCGGTTGATAGAGAAGGGAGCATTGGTTTTAAAAACGTATGGATCATGAACTAGCTTTCTTTTTTGCGGATGATTTTTTCTTTTTTGGTTTTGTTTCATCGGAACTTTTCTTAGAAGACGCTTCTTTCGTTTTCTTTTCTTTATCGGCAGTTTCTTTCCCTTTATTTTCATTAATGGAAGCTTGAAGTGCTTCCATAAGATCCACGACATTAGTTTTTGGTTTTTCTTTAGCTACTTTTACTTCATCACCAGAAATCTTGCTGTTGATCAATTCCAGAACGGCTTCACGGTATTCATCTTCATATTTTTCTGGTTCAAACGGAGATGTTAATTGTTCGATCAGCTGTATTGCCATCTCAACTTCTTTTTCATTTAGAGAAACATCGTCTGTTAAACCAGGTACATGGTCAACATTTCTAACTTCATCTGGATAAAAAATCGTTTCCAGAACAAGACCATTCTTATAAACACGTACTGCAGCAAGATGTTCCTTGGATCTTAGAGTGAATTTAGCAAGTCCAATCTTCCGGTATCCTCCATCGCTTGTTTTAACAAAGCAAATGATTTAATTCCATTCTCTCCAGGACCAATAAAATAAGAACGATTATAAAAAATGGGATCGATCTCTTCTAACTGGATAAAATCAATGATTTCTATGGATTTATCAGATACACCTGCCAATTCGTCTAATTCTTCTTTTTCAACTACAACAAATTTTCCAGGTTCGTATTCATATCCTTTTACAATTTCCTTTGAATCTACCGTTTCTTCACAAACTGGACAGATCTTTTCATACTGAACAGGACTATGGCAGTTTTCGTGAAGATACCTCATCTTAATATCTTTATTTTCAGTGGCAGCAAACAGCTTAATCGGTATGTTAACTAGACCGAAGCTGATGGCACCCTTCCACATCGTATGCATGGAAACCATCCTTTCAAAATCATTTATGAATAGTTTCTCCATACTGAAGTACATCATGTATATTTTTCCATGGTTTATACAGATTTCGACAATGCATTGTAGAAATATACAATTTCATTCATAATGGGGGAAGAATTTGTTTTATTTAAAGGGTGATTATATTGGATAGCAGTACAAACACAAAAACAAATACAGAACTCGCTTATTTTTTATGCGAACAAAAATCAAGCATTGTGGAAAAATGGCTGGAAAGAGTACTGTTGCCTCAAAATGACCCTTTCTATGAAGAAGTAAAAAAGAACGGCCATCAAACGATTATAGAACTGATTAACTATTTGGAAACAGGGTCACTTGAGAGATTGCATGCATTAACAAGCAAGATCGCAAAAGAGCGGATTGAAGCGAAAGCAAACGTAGGGGACTTTGTCCACAACATCAATGTTGGACGAAGCATCGTATATGAGCTATTAATGTGTTCATTGTTAAATGACCAAGCAAAAGGCGATGGTGTATTAAAAATGCAGCGCTATTTTGATCAGCTTGTATTTTTAAGTGTGAAAGAATACACAGCACTTAAGGATTCAATTATCGATCGGAAAAATCAATTCATACAAGAGATGCATCATGATCGATTAACCATGTTAGGTCAGATTGCAGCAAGCTTTGCACATGAATTTCGGAATCCGCTAACATCTGTAAAAGGTTTCATTTACCTGCTGCAAAAAGAACTGGAAAAAACAGATCAATCTCAGTATTATTTCGAAATTATTCAAAATGAGATGCAAAGTCTTGAAGAAAAAATCACTCAGTTTCTTTATTTATCAAAAATGAGAGGCTTAGAAGATAAGCTTGAAAAAGTTCCGTTAACTTCTCTGCTGCATGAGATGATGGAGTTTATGTATCCTCGGTTTACGGAAGCGAACATTGTTACGAGTACAGAGCTCTGTGAAGAAGCTCTAATTGAAGGTGATAGCGCACAGATCAAGCAAGTGTTATTAAATATCCTTGTTAACGCTGTGGAAGAGCTAAGCGGATGGAACGGAGAAAGAAAGATCAGGGTTTCATTAATAAGGCAAGATGATCAAACCGTAGAATTAGCGATCTGCAACAACGGTAATCCTATTCCTGATTATCTGCTCGAAAACGTATTCGAGCCGTTTGTTACAACGAAGTCTCTCGGGACGGGGCTTGGTCTCTCTGTTTGTAAACAGATCGTTGAAAAGCACAACGGAACAATCGAAGTATGTTCTGAAGAAGACTTCACGTGTTTTACAATTACATTTCCGACAATCTAAAAAGCTCCCTGATTTAGGGGCTTTTTAATATGTCTTTTTATAGATGATCAGGCTCTTTAGAATAAGGCTGTTTACCTTTTTGCTTACTTTCTAATTCTGCTTCATTCTTCAATTGATTCATTGCCTGATTATCTTCTGGGCGTTTATTGTTGTCTTTAGTATTACGATGTGTCATGAATATCCCTCCTGTCACTAACATCTGTCAGAAGGTAGACGTTTATTCATAATGTTTTAAGAAACTTTTTTAGGTGTATTTAAAAAGAATAACGCGATTGTTCCTGGACCAGCATGAGCGCCAATTGCGCAGCCGATCATCGTAATTAAGATGTTTTTGTTTCCGGTCTCTTCAATGATAAGTTCTTTTAAAGCTTGGGCTGTTTCTGTATCATCCGCGTGACTGATCCCGATTGTAATGTCATGAAGTGACGTGGCGCGCTCTTTCATAATTTCTACCATACGGCCAAGAACTTTTTCTTGCCTCGTAGTTTTTCTAAAGGGAATAGCTTGCCATCTTCCATATGTAAAACAGGTTTGATTTTCAAAAGAGTACCCATTACTGCCGCTGTTTTACTCACTCGGCCGCCACGTAATAAATATTCAAGGTCATCAACGGTAAAAATATGTTCAAGATGATTTCTGTAGTGTTGAAGAGTATGTATAATTTCATCAAACGATTTGCCATCTTTCGCTTCTTTGGCTGCTTCATAAACCATTAAGCCATACCCTAATGATGCAGCTTGACTATCAAAAACTTCAATTTGAGCGTCAGGATATTCTTCAAGCACTTCGTTTTTCATAAGTACAGCTGTCTGATATGTGCCGCTTATGCCGGATGACAGGGTTACATAGATAGCGGGTTGTCCATTTCTAGCATAAGAGGTTAACGTTTCTTTTATGATGGATGGAGGGACTTGTGCGGTTTTTGGAACAGAGCCTTCCTTCATGTATGTATATAGCTGCTTCGGTTCTATGTTCGATCGGTCAAGAAACTCCTCATTATTTACCTGTACAATTAAAGGGAGCATTGATATTTCATACTCATCCAAAATCTGTTTAGGTAAATCTGAACCTGTATCGGTAATTATCGTAGTCATTATTATTTCACCTGCTTGGCTTTTTTCTATAGTTTAACTTGTGATGGAATGAAAAGGCAATGATCATGTATAAAAAATAGCTCATTTGGCTATTGACGGGGTATATCCTTTTCTGTTAAAAATGAATTTTGGATTAAGAAAGGAGGGACCCATACACATGACAGAACGTTTTCGCTTAAGCGATCTTGGTATAACAGAGTTAAAGAAAATCTTTTTCATCATTGTAGGCTCATTATTGAATGCCGTTTCTCTAAACATGTTCTTAATACCGGCAAAAGTTTATGCGAGTGGATTTACAGGGGTTTCACAGCTCATATCCTCTTTGCTCGTTAATACGGCTTTTCCTATTAGTACTGGTATTCTGTACTTATTATTTAATATTCCGGTTACGATCTTAGGTTGGTTGAAAGTAGGAAAGTCATTTACGATATACAGCTTCTTAAGTGTTATCATGATAACTGCTTTCTTGGAGATCATCCCGATAACCGTTGTCTCATCCGATATTTTACTGAATGCTGTGTTTGGAGGAGTAATCGCTGCGTTAGGTGTAGGAATTACATTAAAGTACGGTGCATCTACTGGAGGACTAGATATCATTGCGATGATTTTATCTAGAATGAAAAACAAACCAATCGGCGGCTACTTTTTCGTTCTTAATGGATTAATCATTCTTGCTGCTGGATTTCTTTTCGGTTGGGAAAAGGCGCTATACACCCTTGTTGCACTATACGTATCTTCTCGAGTAATCGACGCCGTACATACGCGTCACGAAAAGTTAACCGCTATGATTGTTACGAAAAAAGGAAAAGAGATTCAAGAAGCCATCCATGGTAAAATGGTTCGTGGAATCACGATTGTTCCTGCTAGAGGGGCATTTTCGAAGCAAGACAAAGAAATGCTTATCATCGTCATTACTCGTTATGAACTATATGACCTGGAGCAAGTGCTAAAAGAAGTCGATCCAAATGCCTTTACTAATATTGTTCACACGACTGGCATCTATGGCTTCTTCCGAAATGACTAAGGGGGACAGACCCCAGACAATTACAAATTCATCATTTTTGTACACACGGTATGGACAAGATCCATACCGTGTTTTTATTTATGAATCTTTTCAATAAATTCACCATATAAAGGTAAAAATGTAATGGAGGTGATCATCTCTATGAAGCAAATGACTAAGTACTTATTCGAAATCTTTTTAACAATCTTTGTGGTAACATCTCTTCTTTCAGCCTGCGCTAAAGAAGAAAAGAAAGTAGAAAAGAAAACTGGTGAAGTAAGCTCTCAGCTAAATCCTGTGCTATCCATTCAGCAAAGAAACGATGGAATAGACTTTTTGGCAGTGATTGAGAATCAAAGCAATCACACGGTAACTCTGAGTTTCAATAGTTCTAAAATGTTCGATGTAACCGTTGCAGATTCATCGAACACAGAAGTGTTTAGACATTCAAAGGGTAAGAAATATGAGCAGAATCAGGAGAAAGTTCAGATCAAAGCAGGTGCAAGCCATATATGGAAAACGAAGTGGAGAGTTCCTGCAGCAGAAAGAAAAGCGGGTATCTATAAAGTGAAAGCGACTTTTACACCAAGCAAGATCTCACCAGGAGCTCTTAAGACAGAAAATTTAACAGTGGAAGAAACGCTCACTCTACAATCCGGAATAGGTGACGTGAAGAACAACTCATTTCGAAACATACATTTTACCGGAAAAGATGGTATGTACAAGGTTTCAGGAGAGGCGAGAGTTTTTGAAGCAGCTTTTGCTTACACAGTTTCAGATGGGCATACCGTTTTCGTGGAGAAGCATGAGCAAGCGAGTGAAGGTGCACCAACCTGGGCGCCATTTTCTTTTACAATCAACATTCCAGAGGAAGATCTTCCTATAAACGGTACACTCATGCTGGAACTTTTCTATTACAGCCCGAGAGACGGCGAAAGAACAGATGTACTTGCAGTGCCATTACAAACGTTTAAATAAATGAAGTTTTTGGGAAGCATTTTATCAAATATAGTCTCAATAAGAAAACCAGCCCTATAGGCTGGTTTCAAACGTAAAAGTAAATTTTAAGCATTCTCTTCCAAAGCTTTTTGAATTTCCGGCATTAGTTCGTTCCAGTCACTGTCGTTCGTTTTATTAACCGTAATAAAGTTCTCAAAACCAAAAATTGATTCTACACCGTCAATCGATAATAACGCTCTAGCAAGAGCTGAGTCTGATTCATCTCCAACGCGTGCTGAAAGTCTGCCTTCTAAAAATTTCTCAGAACCATCAAATTTGATTGCGTTTGGATTTGGTGTGGGTTGGATCGAAAATTCGACTGCCATTTTAAACACTCCTTCATATTTTAGAATTAAAAGTGAAATGCATATCTTTTAGAGATGATATCATGAAAATCCAGTGAGTTATACAAATGCTTCGTTACAGAATTGTTGATTCCTGTTTCGAGTTCAATGGATTTGATTCCATCTCGTTCAGCCCAATAGATTAAATGAAGCAAAAGTTTCCGTGCGATACCTTTGTTTCGGTGTTCTTCGTGTACATAAAGCTCGTTTAACCATAAATAAGGTCCACCGATGCGAAGACTTACTCCCAAATTAAAAAGGCTATACCAATCACAGAATTTTCTTCTTCAGCAACAATAATCCCGCTTTTATCAGGATTATCAAGTGCCATCTTAATACCTGCAAGCGTTCTGGATTGTTCTTCAGGCTCACCATCCATCGTTCGCTGCTGTAGGAATAAATGTGCAATTTCTTCGATGATATGGGATTCAGCTTCATTTGTTACACGATATATTTTCATACAATGCCCCCAAAATTACTCTAAAACGTAAGATGTCTCTTTCACATAACACATTATAACAAATTTATTGAGTGTTTGACGTTTGATAAATGGAAATTTCTTTCGAATACTTTAATAATAGGTATCGAAAGGGAGATGAGTAAGAATGAAGACTCTTGTTTGTTTTGGAGACAGCATCACTTCAAAAGAAAAGAGTAAAGATGGCTCGCTAAGATTAACATCCCGATTAAGACAAGAACTAACAGAGTGGGTGGTCATGAATGCTGGAATACCAGCAGAAACGACAAGAGCTGCTCTTGTAAGACTGCAAGACGATGTATTACGTCATCACCCCGATTTTGTGACGATTCTTTTTGGAGCGAACGATTCGAGTGATCACAGGCTCATTCCTTTAAAAGAATACGAAAAAAACCTCACATACATGGTAAATAAGATCGGTGCAGAAAAAGTGATTTTAATAAGTCCAGCACCCGTTTACGAAGAACAGCAAAAAGCTCGAACAAATGAAAGAATGAAAAGATACGCTCAGATTGTAAAAAAGGTCGCAAAGCACGAAGGAACCTCCTATGTACCGTTGTTCGAAACCCTTGTTGAAAAAAACATTCAAAGATACGTAATTGACGATGGGCTTCATTTTAATAAGTTTGGATATGAGGAGTTAAGTGAGCTGGTTTTAAGAAAAATAAACACGTTAACTGCGATAACTTTTCCAAAAAAACAGCTTTCTCCCTAAAAGAGAAAGCTGTTCTTTCGTCATTATTTACTTTAAAGAATCTGGATTTTCTTCTATAAGGCTTTGCGCGTCTTCTAAACTTAGGCCAGTCGCTTGAGAGAAAGATTGAGGCTGTCCAGAGTCTGAGTGGCTGGATTCAGCATGACCAGATGTTAGCTGTTCAGAATGTGCATTTGCTGCTCCAGAATGAGAATGTGCATCAAGTTCCTTTTGAAATTCAGCAAGTTGCGCACGCTCTGCATCAGATGAATTAGCCATTGCAGAAGAAAGAGCATTCTGTGCAACTTCCATATCATGCCCGGAAAGTTCGGTATGAGCGGAATGTTGTTTGTTTGAAATGTTGTTATTCAGCTCATGTGTTGAATTTTGCACTTTACCAACAGCCTGCTGAACGGCATTTTTAGCGATTTGAAATAATTTGTTTGCCATCGTTATATGCCTCCTAATGAATTTCTCTCTTCTTTTTCATGCTTACGATCTTCTTGTTCATCTTTACTGAAAGCCATTGTTGTTTCTTGGCTTACCATATCGGCGCCTTGCTTAATGGTGCGTTTCGATTTGCTTTTTTTGCTCATTGGAATTCCTCCTTTTCTCCCGTACGTTTAGTTTTTACCGTAGTTAGTACAATATGTAGTCATAAAATCATTCCATTATAAAAAGAAATGGAAAAACAAAAATCCCCAGCTGCTTTTTCAGCTTGAGATCTTATGATTTGTTTCTTTTTTAATAAGAAGTGGCTATTTGAGCAGTTTCCAATAGTCCTCTTAGCAAAGTTGAGTGGAGTGTAAGGTGCGAGACTCCTGCGGGACAGGCGGGCAGGTGATACACTTAAAAGTGAAACGTTAAGAATGTGGCTCACCGCCTGCCCCGCGGAAAGCGAGCACCTGGAACGGAAATCAACCCTTACAAAAACAACAAAGGAACTACAACGGTTTTCGATAAAAAATCAAATCAACTTCAAGACATTTTTTAAATAATGGGCGATTCCTTCTTCTTGGTTTGTTAATGTTACATAATTTGCGCGTTCTTTCAATTCATCGATGGCATTTCCCATAGCCACACCATGACCTGCATATTCAATCATCTCAAAATCGTTGTCTTCGTCGCCAAAAGCGATAATGCGTTCTTGTGGGATATTGTAATATTCGGCGATTTTTTTAAGACCTGTTGCTTTACTGATTCCTGAGCGGATAACTTCAATAATGTTCCAAGGAGCTGCCCAAACTCTTTGATCAACCACTTCAGCATGTTCTTTTTCAAGCATCGCTCTTAATTCTGCAATATGATGATCTTCTGGATGAACTAAAATAGCGGTTGGATCATCTTTAAGCGTTTTATGCAGATCGCCAATTTGAAGAGGATTCTCATTCATAATGAATGTGTTCACAATAACTTCATCGGGTCTTTTTAAATAGACGTCGTCCAGAACCTCTACCATAATATTCTTTACTTTAAACGTTTCGCAGGCAGTAATAATCCGCTTGGCAACATCAAGTTCAAGTGGAGAATGGTGAATACCAAATTCAGCGTCATGCGGGTGATGAACGAATGCTCCATTAAAGTTAACAATGGGAGTCTTTAATTCAAGTTCTTCGTAGTACATGTTAGATGAGCGGTACGGTCTGCCAGTAGAAATACAAACATGGTGTCCTTGGTCGATCAACGCAAATAGTACTTCTTTTGTCTTACGGGGAATCTTCTTTTCATCTGTCAATAAAGTACCGTCAAGATCCAGTGCAATTAAGTATGGTTGTGTCACGAAAGTACCTGCCTTTTTTAGAATGCTTTACGTAAAGTGTATTATTTTACTTAGAAAAAGTCTATTCATACAGGTCTTCATTCATGAAAAAGAAACATGTCTCATGATAAGATGGAAAAAAGAGAAAGAGGAGATACACACATGGTTTCAATACAAAAAGGAACGGTTGGGGATATTCCTTTCTTAATGGCTGAAAAGCAAGAAAATACCGGTAAATCTTTGCCGCTTTTTATTTTTATACACGGATACACAAGTGCAAAAGAACATAATTTACATTTTGCTTATTCACTTGCGGAAAATGGGTTTCGTGTGATTTTACCAGATGCTCTCCATCATGGTGAACGAATCGTATCCAATCCGCCAATAAGTATGGACTATGATTTCTGGAATATTGTTAATCAAGGCATTCAGGATGTGAACACAATTATAGAATGGGCTAATGATAACGAACTCGTTGCAGAAGACCATATTGCCGTTGGTGGAACGTCGATGGGGGCAATTATTACGTACGGATCACTTGTGAATAACCCTAAAATTAGTGCAGGATGCGCACTTATGGGAACACCAGCTCATGAAAAATTTGCAAGATGGCAAATTGAAAGAATACAAAAAGCAGGTTATGAGATCCCGCTTTCTATGAATGAACTGGAAAAGTCCATTTCGTTTATCAAGGATTATGACCTTACCATGAATATCGAAAAATTAAACGACAGGCCGTTATTTATTTGGCATAGTGAAGTCGATGCGGTTATACCTTATGAGTTTACAAAACCATACGTAGAGACTTTAACGAATAAAAACAGTAATTCCGTTTACATGAACGATAAAACATCAGGTCATAAAGTTTCACGCGCTGCCTATTTAAACGCGGTAGAATGGATCACACAACAGTTAAAAGTAAAAAAGAAACGGTGTAAACATTACCCCGTTTCTTCTAATTTAAGTCGATATGTTCTTTTTGGCTGATACATATGATCAATTTCGTCGATTTGTTTTTGCAGGGAATGCATGATGCGGAGTGAGAAAACTCCTTGTTCGTTTAATTCTTCTGGGATGTCGGTAATGGTTACTTTATAGCCAGAACGGTGGTAATATTCATAAGAAACCTTCATAAAATCAACATCCTTTCTGTAATTTAAAAAAATAATAACAAACTTGGCTTTAAAAGTAAACTGAAAAGTGTGTATTTTCTGATAAATTAAGGAGGGAATGTTTTGCCTGTTACAAAAAGAACACCACTTCCTGTAGCTGACGCCGTACATAAAATCATGGCTCACTCAAGATTATGGGGTACGGAAGAAGTTCCTCTTATAAAGAGTGATGACCGAATCGTAGCCGAGAATTTAATCGCTACACATGACGTTCCTCCTTTTAACCGTTCACCATATGATGGATTTGCTATTCTTTCTAAGGATACGAAGAATGCGTCACAAACCAATCCTATAACATTAAAAGTAGTTGAGACAATTGGGGCGGGGCATGTAGCATCAAGTAGTGTCGAAAGTGGCACCGCCATTCGAATCATGACCGGTGCAAAGATTCCAGATGGTGCTGACGCCGTAATCATGCTCGAACTGGTAAAAGAAATAACAGATCAAGAAACACCTTATATAGAAATAAAAAGATCTGTAAGAAAAGATGAAAACATCTCTTTTCAAGGTGAAGATACAAAGCAAGGGACACTTTTAGTGGAAGCAGGTACAAAAATCACACCTGGTATCGTTGCGATTCTTGCAACATTTGGTTATCACCGTGTTTTTGTATTCAAAAAACCTGTAGTCGGAATCCTTTCAACAGGAACGGAACTTCTCGATGTACATGAAGATCTTCAACCCGGAAAAATTAGAAACAGCAATGCATATATGACGGCAGCACAGGTTAGAGCGATGGGGGCTGAGGTGAAGTTGTATCAGCACCGAGAAGATGATTTTGATTCCCTGCATCAAAGCGTAAAAGAATGTCTGCAAGAAACGGATGTTGTGATTACAACGGGCGGTGTCTCTGTTGGTGATTACGATTACCTTCCTGCGATCTACGAAAAGTTGGGGGCAGAAGTGCTGTTTAATAAGATTGCCATGCGCCCTGGTAGTGTAACCACGGTTGCTGTGCACAAAGGAAAATGGCTGTTTGGTCTTTCGGGAAACCCTTCAGCATGCTTTGTGGGTGCGGAACTGTTTGTCCGACCTGTTATTTTATCAGGTATGAAAATGAATAAACCGCATTGCACTGTCACAAAAGCCACACTTGCAAGCGACTTTCCTAAACCTAATCCTTTCACGCGATTTGTTAGAGCAACATTAACAGAAGATTTGGATCGCAAAAACGTGACTCCTGCTGGTCTAGATAAATCAAGCTCTGTTTCATCACTCATCGAAGCGAATTGTCTAATTGTCCTGCCAGGCGGTACAAGAGGATGGGAAAAAGGAAGTGAGGTTGGCGTTCTCACATGGAAAGGAGAAGGGAGTGAATGGCCGTGGAACCACCCGTTATTCTCCAAGTCGTCGGGTACCAAAACAGTGGAAAGACAACGGTAATTACGAAATTGCTCAAAGAATTAGAAGCGCATAGCATACAAACAGGAGTTATTAAACATCACGGACACGGCGACAGCCTGGACCATAACGATTTTGGTAAAGATACAGAACGGCACCGGAATGCGGGAGCTTATATTACGAGTGTAACATCAGCAAAAAATTCGATTTTATCTTTAGATTCAGAATTATCGATTGATCAAGTGATCGCCATATACACTGTATTAAAGATGGATTGCATTATAATAGAGGGATACAAAAATATTCAACACCCACGGGTAGTGCTTCTTCGTGACAAAAAAGACGACAAAGACCTTTTAAATCAGTCAGACCATGTTATAGCCCTTATAGATGAGAACCAAATACAACAAAGCACAGATACCCCTCATTTTAATAGGGTAGAAGAAGAAAAGTGGTTGGATCATTTACTGCGATACATCCTGAATTGCTATAAGGAGAGAAGAGGATCATGAAACAGTTTAACATTTCCACAGAGCCTATTAATAATCAAGACGTTATTGATCAAGTGGTCCATCATAATGCCGGAGCAGTTTCTGTTTTTATTGGAACGGTTAGAGAGATGACTGGAGATAAACAAACTAAGTTTCTTCATTACGAAGCGTATGTACCAATGGCAGAAAAACAGCTTCAGAAAATTGGGGACGAGATTCAAGAGAAATGGCCGAATGCAACAACTGCTATTACTCATCGAATCGGTACACTTCAAATATCTGATGTTGCCGTCACCATCGCTGTATCAACCCTCACCGTCAAGATGCTTTTGAAGCAAGCCGGTACGCGATTGAGCGCATTAAAGAAATAGTGCCGATTTGGAAAAAGGAACATTATTCAGATGGAGAAGAGTGGGTTGGTAATCAAAAGGGAACAGAAAGCTATCCTGCTGGCCATCCAGAAGGAGTGGAGAAATAGTGGTACACATATTATTGTTTGCAAGTTTAGCACAGCAAGCAAAAACAGAAAAAGTATCAATTGCTGTGAACTCATCCGTATCAGTGGAGGATATCAGAAGTCTGCTGCAAAATGAGGTGGGACGACTCAACGGAATCGAACATGCACTCGTTGCTGTTAATGAAGAATACGTAGAACTTACCGATCAAGTTAATGATGGCGATACAGTCGCATTCATACCACCAGTTAGTGGTGGCTGATTTAATTAAAATACGTCATTACTAAAGGGTTGTTGCTTATAACCTTCCAATTCATTCGCTTCTTTAAAAAGTTGATCGGAGTGGAAGGTGGGAGACTCTCGGCTAGGACATGCCGGCAGGTGAAACACTTAAAAGTGAAACGTACGAATGTGGCTCACTGCTTGCCCCGCGGTAAGCGAAGCACCTGGAACGGAAATAAACCACTTTCAATAACAACATTGAATACGAAAACAGCTATTAAAAAGGAATTTGACCTTAGTTTACTCGTCAGATTCCTTTTTGTTTTGCTCAAAACAGGTGTAACATATATTTGTTTCATTTATTATGTATCCTTGAAAAAAGCCGTCTGTGCAATATAAATCTTTACCGCAGATTCCGCAAGTGCCTACTAATTCGTTCATATGATCATCTCCTTCTTTTAAGTCGATTGGATTTTTTCATACGGGGTAAAGCGGAGGCAGGCTGTTTTCTCAACCACTTAAGAAATTTTTTATCTCAGGAGCATTTCTCAGAGATTCAACAGTAGCGTAAAGTAATGCAAGTTCGGCATTAGTATAAAGAAAGTGAATCTGTTTATGACAAGGAATACAAAGGTTAGCGGTTTCGGAAAATCGGCCGCCTTCTTCTTTTGGGATTAAATGATGAACCGTTAATTCGACTGGTTCTCTTCTGCAAAGCTCACATGTACCTTTCTCCATTTTTTATTCAATCCCTTCACAATAGTAATTAAGGACACAAGTACCATGTCCTTGCTCTTTGAATAGGATGTGGTAAAAGGAGGGGGTAATATGTATCCACAACCATATCCGTTCGGAGGATCACAAAACTTCGGAGGACAGTCAGCAGGGATGGGACGTTCGCCGTTTAAAAAATATATAAGACATGTATGAAAAACAGAAATCAGCATGTTCAATTAATGCTGATGGACGGTGTAACGTATACAGGGTTTATTGAGTATGTCGATCAGCAGAACGTTTATTTTGCGATACCGTATGTTGAGAAGCAGCAAGAAAACAACCGAAATCAAGACGCTCAGTACGATGTTAGGGGCTATCAGATCTATCGTTGTGTTTTTCCGCTGCATGCTGTAGCGGGAGTTAATGGAGCATATTAGGTGGAATTTTTGTTGTAATTACTTCTTTTTTTAGCAAGTGTTATCACGCCAACCGCGGGTAACCTATAAAAGAAAGGAGGGTACATCAAATGGGGCAGAACAAACATTTTAAACATGGTCAAAAAGCACCGAATAACGGGATGTATGTTGAGATCGGTGAGACAGGAAGCATGGTAAATGATCCTCAGCAGATTCATTTATCAGCAGGTGACCGTTTTCCGGAAACAACGAACCATAATCGCGTGTGGTCGTATAAAAGAAAACCATAACAAAAATAAAAAACCCGGACATAAACCGGGTTTTTATCTTATATCTCTTCGCTTTTTGCTGGCAACAATTCACCAAGTATAGAAATAACGACTGTAAACACAACTCCGAAAATAGAAGCTTTAAGAAAATCAAATGTTCCGCCTTGCATGGAAACGAGCACATAAAAAATCATATTACTTAATAATAAAGACCAAATTAATGTCCAAAGATAACGCATGCTACATTCACCTCTTTATGTAAACGAATTCTTTACCCTTCTGTATAGTAACAAAAGTTGAGATAAAGGGAAAGATTCTTTCTGTATTTTATCGAGCATAATGTCATAAATGTTAAAAATTTTCATAAATTGTTCAAGCTTAACAGGATAAAGAGCATAAACAAAGAAGAAGGTACATAAACCAACACTCTGTAACACTTTCGTGTGAAAATTTAGGGAGGTAAAAAAATGGAGCAAAAGTGGGAGGAATTAAAGGCGTTGGAAGAGCAAGATGAAAAGAACTTGACTGAACAAGGAAAAGAAACGTTAGAACAACTTAAAAAAGAGCTCAATTCATAAAACTTAGGCAGATAACTTTAGCTAAAAATTTTCCCCTGCATACATTAGTTAAGAAAAGCTAATGCGAGGGAGAAATGTGAGTATCGATAAACGCACTTTCCAAATTGACAATCAATGGAATATTATACATCTACCAAAGCGGCCGAATGGTTTCGCAGTCATGATCATCGGTGACTGCAGTCATTATGTTGATGAACATACAAGTCTTTGGAAACAAAACACTGAACGCGCTAACCTCATACAATCCCTCAAAAATCAAGGATATACCATCTTTTATTCTAACTTATATGGAAGACATTGGGGCAGTCCAGCATCGGTAATACTTGCAAAGAGACTATACCACTATGTCATGAAGCATGAGATCTTAAATCCAAATATACATTTGATCGCGGAGGGGATGGGTTCACTCGTTGCGCTGCGGCTAATGGAGGATATGGAAAAGCAAATTCGTTCCGCTCTGTTTATTAACCCTTGTATGGATTTAAAACAGCATTTTAACCATGAAAGACAAAACCGTTTATTCTTCAAAAGGCTGATCAGAGAAATAAGTGGTGCTTATCAAGCACAGGAAGATGACGTAGAATTTCTTATTGACAGTCTTCCTTCTCTAAAAGAGCTTAAAGCGAAAACTCCCGTTCGAATATGGCATGCCGCAAGAGGTGTAGCTTTTAATTTCAAAGAACACAGCAGACCGTATGAGAAAAGAAGACAGGATATTCAAGCACCGATTTCCCTTTCCATTCATGTACCTGAAGCTACATTCAATCCGGCCAGGGCCTTTCAAGAATTCTTCAAAGATCATGAAAAAGTGTTATGAACCTCATTGTAAAGAAGTAATCAATGAGGTTTTTGTGTGTAAAAAAGTATCGTATTCTTAGTAAGTTCCCCATAGGATAGTAAGAGGAGAAAAATGGAACTGGAGGCTCTTACATGAAAAAGGCATTTGTAACAGGAGCGGCAGGTTTTATCGGTTATCATTTGTGCAGCCGTTTATTGGATGAAGAAGTTGATGTAGTCGGAATAGATATGGCAGCTTCTCCAGAGCGGATTGACTATATCGCACGCCATGCTGGATTTCAATACCTTCCTTTTGATATTAATGAAGCCGACCTTCAACCTCACACTAACGGGTGTGATGTGATCTTTCATCTGGCATGTTCTGTAAAACCTACGGCACCGTGGGCAAATATAGAGGATGAGGTACAAAGGCATGTTTCTGTATTAAAAAAGTGGCTTCTTTTGCCAACAGTCAAACAAAACTCGTATACGTATCATCTTATGATGTATACGGTAAAAGGCAAGGTGATGTTCTAGAGAGTTCACCTAAAAATCCTGAGACTTTGTTTGGACTTATTAAGCTTACAGAAGAAAATATGGTGAAACAGTTAGCAGAACAGTACGATTTTCCTTTTGTCATTATGCGGTTACCTACAGTATATGGACCAGGGCAGCCAGAGCATCATACTTACCAACAAGTGATCTCAATAGAAGATCAAGATCAGCAAAGAAGTGAGTCCATTTCAAAAGATTCGATTACTGAAGACGTGCTTTTCGTTGACGATGCAGCTGAGGCACTTTTCTTAGCCGGCAAGTCTTCAGCGAAGAATGAGATCTATAACATTTCAAGCGGCAACCCAAACCAGTGGCTAGAAGGTTTAAACGAATTAAAAGCAGATAAATTATCCTTTAAAGAAAAACGAAAAATGAGGATAAAAGGAGAAAAAGCTGAAGCTGAACTCGGATTTCGAGCAAAGACAAAAATAAAAGATGGCATCATGAAGCAGATCATGCATTTCAGAAATAAGAAAACAAAACCTAATTCAAAAGAAATTTAGCTGTAAAGGTGATCCTGAAGTTTTTCGGGAGCACCTTTATTTATGTTGTGGGGCTATAATGCGTGAATTGACTGTTTTTTGAGGTTGAGGGTATATTGTTGGGGAATCATTGTCGAGGTATGTCGACTCGCCGATAAATGACCAAAACTCGCCGGAATACGTCTAAAATTTCTAGGATAATTCCGGAAACTTCTTGAATTAATTGTCCGGATACCCCTGTCAGTATAAGTGAAGCCCTGTTTTAAGAACAAAAATGCACCTGTTTTGCTTACTTAATAAAACAGAAAATATTATGATGCGAATAAAATACTACTTAACAAATAAAGATCTGCATCTTGATTGAAATTTACTCATAAAACGTTTATCCACCGCACATTTTTCTTTATAATAGAAAGCGGGTTAAAAACCGTGTACATAATGTAAGGGAGGAACTTGTAAGATGGATACAGAACGCAACATGAAATTTATGCAGATCGCCATGTCTCATCTGCCTGACGCACAGGCATTTCTTGAGAAAAAAGGAATTGAGCTAGGTATGGAAGATGTTCAGCCAATGCTTCAACTTTTGATGAATGTGATGAACGACGCTTACGAACTTGGTAAAGAAGAGAATAAGTAAACATAAGAAAAAGCCACCCCGTGTCGGGTTGGCTTTTTTACTTCTTCTTAAACGCAGAGAAGATAGGTGATATCTGTTGGGCGACTTTAACGGATTGATCGATAACGGCGAAAATTTTATTATAATCCAGTGAGCCTTCCTGCGTTCTGAAAGAATGTAAAAATGGGCGAGGCATTGGTTGTTGAAAAGGTACAGGCATGCCTCTGAATCCAGGGCCACCAAAATGTTGTGGAGGTGGGAAACCTTGCTGCATATGCTGGTGCTGATTTTGGCCCATCGGGAAGCGTCCAGGAAACTGTGGAGGATACATTGGTTGATGTTGATGCTGAGAGTTGTGCATGTGAACCACTCCTAATATCAATTTCACTAAACTTACATTTTTCTTCCATACAGGATATGCCCTAAGCCCTGTATTGGTGAAAGAAAAGAACTTTAACTAGACAAATACTTATAGATAACATAAAATTAGTACCAGGTCATAATATTTGATATAAACTTTTTAAAACTTAAAGCCAAAGGGGTAATGTTATGAATGCAGGAATCATAGGGATGGGCAGCTATATCCCGGAAAAAATTCTAGCGAACTCCGACCTGGAAAAAATGGTAGATACTAATGACGAGTGGATCAGAACTCGGACAGGAATCGTAGAACGTAGAATTGCAGAAGAATCAATGACAACATCTCATATGGCACGATTTGCAGCTGAAGAAGCAATAAAAGATGCCGGTATCTCTGCAGAGGAAATCGATCTGATCGTTGTAGCAACCGTTACTCCTGATAATCCTTTTCCATCAGTAGCATGTCAGCTGCAAGAGTCCTTAGGTGCAAAGAACGCAGTAGGAATGGACGTAAGTGCTGCGTGTGCAGGTTTTATTTACGGTTTGGTCGTAGGAAAGCAGTTTATTGAAACGGGAACATATAAAAATGTTTTAGTCGTTGGTGCTGAAAAGCTCTCAAAGATTACAGACTGGAAAGATCGTAACACAGCTGTTCTTTTTGGTGATGGAGCAGGTGCAGCGGTTCTATCTAAGGTGAGTGAAGGAAGAGGAATTCTTTCATTTGAGCTTGGGTCTGACGGAACGGGTGCAAAACATCTTTATCAAAATGAATTTATTCATATGAACGGACGCGAAGTTTTCAAATTTGCTGTTCGACAAATGGGTGAGTCATCACTAAATGTAGTTCACAAAGCAGGACTTTCGAAAGAAGATGTTGACTTTTTGATACCTCATCAAGCAAACATCAGAATCATGGAAGCATCAAGAGAAAGATTAGAACTTCCGAAAGAAAAAATGGTCATGACGATTGATCGCTTTGGCAACACGTCATCTGCATCCATTCCAATGGCATTAAAAGAAGCATTAAAAGATGGTAGAATAAAAGAAGATCATACAATCGTACTTGTTGGATTCGGTGGCGGACTAACCTGGGGTGCTGTTGCGCTTCGCTGGGGAAGGTAAGCTCTTTTCTAACAATGATGTACAAAGGAGAGTTGGTTTTACAATGAAAAAAGAGTAGTCGTAACAGGCATGGGAGCCGTAACTCCTCTTGGAAACAGTGTAGAAGAAACATGGAAAAAGATTGTTGAAGGTCAAAGCGGGGTAGGTCCGCTTACAAGAAGAGATGCAGAAAAGTTTCCGGTAAAAGTAGCTGCTGAAGCTACTGAATTTAATCCAGAAGACTTTATGGATAAAAGAGACGCACGCCGAATGGATCGCTTCACACAATTTGCTGTTGCAGCATCCATTATGGCTGTTAAAGATGCAAATTTAGATATCACGGAAGAAATCGCTCCACGCGTAGGTGTTTGGATCGGTTCTGGTATTGGTGGTATGGATACACATGAAGAACAGTTTCGTATTTTTGAAGCAAAAGGGGTAAGACGTGTAAGTCCATTCTTCGTACCGATGATGATTCCAGACATGGCTTCAGGCCAAGTTTCAATCACAATTGGTGCAAAAGGGATGAACTCATGTACAGTAACCGCTTGTGCATCTGGTGCGAACTCAATTGGTGATGCATTCAAGGTCATTCAGCGCGGAGATGCAGATGTTATGGTGACCGGTGGAACAGAAGCACCTATTACAGATATGGCTCTAGCTGGTTTCTGCCAAGCAGGCGCATTATCTACTAATCCAGATCCAAATACAGCAAGCCGTCCGTTTGATAAAAACAGAAGTGGTTTTATCATTGGGGAAGGTGCTGGAATTCTTGTTCTTGAAGAATACGAATTTGCCAAAAAACGCGGTGCAAAAATTTACGCAGAAATCGTAGGGTATGGTGCGACTGGTGATGCTCATCATATTACACAGCCGGCTCCTGGTGGAGAAGGCGGTGCACGTGCGATGAGACAGGCAGTTGAAGACAGCGGACTAACACCAGAAGACATTTCGTATATTAACGCACACGGTACGAGTACTGATTTTAACGATAAATTCGAAACAGCTGCGATTAAAGCTGTGTTTAATGAGCATGCTTACAATATTCCTGTTAGTTCGACAAAGTCCATGACAGGCCATTTGCTAGGTGCTGCTGGTGGAATCGAAGCCATTTTCTCTGTTAAAGCCATTCAAGAGAATATTCTGCCGCCAACCATTAACTATGAAACACCTGATGAAGAGTGTGATCTCGACTATGTTCCGAATACAGCTAGAAATGCAGAAGTGAAAGCCGTACTGAGCAACTCGCTTGATTTGGCGGGCACAATGCGTCGTTAGTATTTAAGAAAATAGAAGAATAATACGATGGAAAATCCCGTTTTCTTTTTGAAAGCGGGGTTTTTGCATACTTCGAGTAAATTACCTTATTTTAGAATAAAAAGGACAACCTCTGACTATACTGATTTTAAATACAAATCGGTAAAAAAGTGAGGGGTACAGATGTTATACTTACGTGATGTTTGGGTCAACTGGTTTGAAGGAGAAGAGAATGGCTATAACGTTTGTGAGTTCCATGAATGGCGAAAAGACGACTACATTGAGTTGTTGGACCAAGTACCCATTATTAAAATAGAATCCACACTCTTTCACTACATTGAAAATGACTTAAATGACCTTCCAGATGCACTTCTTGAAGAAGTACATCAGAAAGCTTATGTCAGAAAGAACAACCAGCGCGTACAGCTAGAACACTGCTTTATTATTACGGATGAAAAGAAATCTCTCATCGTTGATACAATGGGATATAGAATACCAATCCGTAAGAGCAGACTCATCCCACGACAAGAACAGCTAGTCTTCGAAATGGCAGAGCAGACAGAAACAACGGTATATACGTTTAGTGAAAAGCAGATGAGCAAGGAATATCACATTCTTTCTCCAAACCCTGACAGCATGAGGGGATTAACGCGTAAAGAAAGACAGTTAAAGCAGCTTCTCTTATGACACTAGATCAACTGCATTCGACAAAAAATGTTGCTGAGATGAGATATTGGTGCACAGAGTGGATGCCTGAGCAATACGGAAGAATTCAGAGAATGGATTTTGACGAAGCATGGGACGCACTGTATTGTGAATTAAAAAGCGGTTGGTCCAAGAAGCATATGGATATGTGTGAACGGTTAGTAAAAGGACAACCTTATTTCGAAAAGATATGGGAACTTGAAAACGGAACTCAAGTGAATTAATAGAACTTAAAGAAGCTGGCTCCATGTGGGAGTCAGCTTTTTATGGTTTTTGGTGAGTAGGTTCTGCTGGCGAACAGTTCATTTAATTGTTCAGGATGATTTGCGCTCGTTCAGCGGCATTTATGCTCGCTGAACGAGCGATTCCCGAAGTTTATGAGCGATTCCCGAAGTTTATGAGCGATTCCCGAAGTTTATGAGCGATTCCCGAAGTTTATGAGCGATTCCCGAAGTTTATGAGCGATTCCCGAAGTTTATGAGCGATTCCCGAAGTTTATGAGCGATTCCCGAAGTTTATGAGCGATTCCCGAAGTTTATGAGCGCTGTCCAACAAAAAATCTAAAAAAAGCCAGTGGAGAATCAAAATGATCTGCCCCATTGGCTTTTGGTAATTAGGAAAATAAAAAACTCAGAATCAGCTATTAAATTCTTTTACGAGCTAACCCCATCGCACGTTCCGCTTTATTCAACGTCTTATTCGCTACAAAGTTTGCTTTCTCGGCACCTTTATCAAGAATGTCATCTAATTCAGAAGACTCAACATATTCTTTGTAACGTTCTTGAATCGGTTTTAGCGCATTGATTACAGCTTTTGCAACACCTTGTTTAAAGTCTCCATATCCTTTGCCTTCGTATTTTTCAACAAGTGAAGAAATACTTTCTCCAGTTAGTTGAGAATAGATCGTCAGCAAATTAGAAATTCCCGGTTTGTTTTCTTTATCATAAGCAACTACACCATCTGAATCCGTTGTAGCACGCTTAATTTTCTTTAAAATCACAGATTCATCATCGAGCATAGAGATAAACGAATTTTGATTCGGATCTGACTTACTCATCTTTTTCTCTGGATCAACAAGGGACATGATTCTAGCCCCTTCAGAAGCGATTCTTGGCTCTGGGATTACAAAAATATCGCGGTACTTCTTATTAAAGCGCTCTGCAATATCCCGCGTAAGTTCAAGATGCTGCTTCTGATCATCTCCTACAGGCACGATTCCAGTATTGTAAAGAAGAATATCTGCTGCCATCAGTGGGGGATATGTTAACAATCCTGCAGAAACAGCTTCTTTACCTGTAGATTTGTCCTTAAACTGTGTCATACGCTCTAATTCTCCGATGTACGTTACACACTGAAGCATCCATCCCATTTTCGTGTGCGCTGGAACATCTGATTGAATGAATATTGTGGACTTATCAGGATCAATTCCAGCTGCTAAGTAAAGGGCCGCTAAATTTCTGCTGTTCTTTTTTAGAGCAACTGGATCTTGTGCTACCGTAATCGCGTGCTGATTTACTACGCAAAAGTAGCATTCATGTTCATGTTGAAGCTCGACAAAATGTCTCATAGCTCCAATATAGTTACCGATTGTTAAATTTCCACTCGGCTGTATGCCTGAAAAGATTACAGACATGATTCATCTCTCCTTTATTTTTAAAATCAATATAAAAAGGCCCACTCGTCGCCTTATGCAAGGGACGAATGGACCGCGGTGCCACCCTTATAATTCTCAAATATAATGAAAATCACTCAAAACGTACAGGAATATCCGATACGCTGTCCATTTATATCGTGCGGACATCTACACGTCTGAGCCTACTTATAAGGTTCGGTCAGAATGCTCAAAAGCCCATTCCATCATGATCCACTGCCTGTTTGCACCAACCACAGACTCTCTGAAAGTATCACACCATGTACTCTTCTTTATCATCGCATGTATCATTTATTTTTTAGTAGTATACACAAATTATAAAAGATATGCAACGGCAACTGAAAGTAAAGTCAACATAAGGCTGCTGTAAAGAAACGCTTGCATATATGAAACATTTACACGCTCTGACAAATGAAAGTTCGTTTTAAAAGAAATTTGTTCATCAATTTCTGGGGCTCTTGAAAGAACTTTAGAAACTCTTTTGACACTATATGTAAAGAAATCAAAAAAACCACCTTTCACTACATATAATGCGATCCCAATAAGTGCGATCGAGATTGAAAAATAAAAAAGCGTGTTTATGTATTTTTCAAGGGTAAAAGGTCCGGTAGAGAATAAAGCAGCTCCTAATGCTATAAAGATAGGGAATGCTGATATAATCAGAATCCTTCTTAAAGTTACGTTCATCAATCTTGCCTCCATCTAGTAAAAATTACACCATAAACATTTAAAAATGTACCACATAATTTGCATTATACCGTCAGACTATACTCCCATTGTAACAAATGAAATATAAAATTGACGAATTATCTTCTCATTTAACTCATGTTCTATCATCACAAAAAATCGAGAATGTAATATTCATGCTAGTTTACACATAATTTTGGTAAAAATTGTAGAATTATCAGAAAATAATCACCCTCCAGGAATGAGTCTTTGTACCTATTTTTTGTTAAGGAAAAGTAAATATAATGGGCTTTTTGTAAAACTCTTAAAAAAAATAAATGCACAATTGTTTGAAAACTTGTATAATCGAACTTGTAGATGAAAATATCTGATAATTCTTGATGCTTTTATCTGCTAACAAATTAACAGGATAAAAAGGGAGGTCAACACATGAAGAAGTCAAAATGGTCATTACTACTTACTTTGGTTCTAGCATTGAGCATGTTCTTAGCTGCTTGTAGTGGCGGAGACAAAAATGCTGGCGACGGTAAGGACAAAGACAAAGATGATCCAAAAGCAGCTGCACCAAGTGAGCCGCAAGTACTTAACATCCTTGATGGGGAAGAAATTCCTTCAATGGATTCTTCACAAGCAACAGACTCTGTTTCTTTCGAAGTATTGAACAACGTTATGGAAGGTTTGTACCGTCTTGATAAAGACAACAAGCCGACTCCAGGTGTTGCTGAAAGTCACACAGTTAACGAAGATGGAACTGTTTACACATTCAAGTTAAATCCAAACGCTAAATGGAGCGATGGATCTCAAGTAGTAGCGAAAGATTTCGTATACTCTTGGCAAAAAGCATTACATCCAGATACACTTTCTGAGTATGCTTACATCATGGGACCTGTAAAGAACGCTAACGCGATTCAAACTGATGGTGACCCATTATTCGGTAAAGTAGAAGAGCTAGGTGTTAAGGCTGTTGACGACACAACTCTTGAAGTAACTCTTGAAGCTCCAGCTCCTTATTTCTTAGGACTTACTGGATTCGCAACTTTCTATCCGCAAAAAGAAGAGTTTGTTAAATCTCAAAGCGACAAGTACGCTTTAGAAGCTAACACTCTATTATACAACGGTCCTTTCGTACTAAACGAGTGGAAACACAACGAAGGATGGCAATACAAGAAAAACGATAACTACTGGGATAAAGATAACGTAAAATTAGACGAAATTAACGTTAAAATCGTTAAAGACGTTGCAACAAGCGTTAACCTTTATGAAACTGGTCAAACAGATATCACTGGTCTAAGCATGGAATTTGTTGATCAGTACAAAGATCATGAAGATCTTTATACTCGTGGAGAATCTTCAGTATTCTTCTTACGTTTAAACCAAAAATCAGAAGCTCTTAAGAACGCTAACATCCGTAAAGCAATCGACATGGCTTATGACAAGCAATCTATGGTAGACGTACTTCTTAACAACGGTTCTACACCTGCATACTACCTAGTACCTGGTGATTTCACGCCTGGTCCAGACGGTGAAGACTACCGTAAAACAAATGGTAACTTTGGTGAGTATAACCTTGAAAAAGCTAAAGAACTTTGGGCTGCTGGTCTAAAAGAACTTGGTAAAGATTCTGTAGAACTTCAACTATTGAACTATGATTCTGATGGCGCTAAGAAAATGGGTGAGTTCTTCAAGAACCAACTTGAAAAGAACCTACCTGGAATCAAAGTTACTATTAAAGCACAACCATTTAAGCAAAAGCTTGAACTTGAGTCTAAAGGTGAGTATGACTTCTCATATGCTGGTTGGGGTCCTGACTATCAAGATCCTATGACGTTCCTCGACATGTTTATTACAGATGGACCGCATAACCAAATGGCTTACTCTAACCCTGAGTATGACAAGCTAATTGAAAGCGCTAAGAAAGAAACTGATGAGAAGAAGCGTTGGGAAACAATGCTTGAAGCTGAGAAAGTATTATTCGAAGATCAAGCAATCTCTCCACTTTACCAACGTGGTGTAACTGGCCTTCAAAAGCCTTATGTTAAAGGTTTAGCTCATCACTTATTCGGAGCTGATGTTTCTTACAAGTGGGCTTACATTGAAGGAAAACAATAATATTCTATTGAAAAATAGTATATAGTTTTTCTCAGGAGAGTACATGTATTCCTGACATGTACTCTCTTTTTTGCCTGTAAAACAGTAATATAATTTCTATGAAGATTTAAAAAAAGATATCAGAAAATGTCGAAAAAGAATATTTTCTATTGATATAAAATATTTTGTCCCTTAAGATAGATATTACAGAAAGATTTCAGAACATTAAGTTTGAGACATTTGGGGGAGGTGTGTGTAATGTTGCGTTATATAACTAAGCGTGTGTTTGCGATGTTGTTAACACTGCTGATCATAGCAACACTTACATTCTTTTTAATGAAATTATTACCTGGTTCTCCTTTTAACAATCAAGAGAAGTTAACTGAGTCCCAGCGCTTTGCACTTAATGAAAAATACGGGTTAAATGACCCGGTGCCTGTTCAATACATCAATTATCTAGGAAATTGGCACAGGGTGATTTAGGATATACGTTCCAATTTGATGGACGTACCGTTAATTCTATGATCGCGAACGGTATCGGACCATCGGCTACTGTAGGAATGGAAGCACTTCTTTTTGGTACAGTGATTGGTTTAATACTAGGGATAGCAGCAGCTCTAAAGCATAATTCACTTGTGGATTATGGGGCTATGGTCGTGGCTGTATTCGGTATTGCTATACCTTCCTTCGTTTTTGCAGGACTTTTGCAATATTACGTTGGTGTTAAGTTAGGATGGCTTCCAGTAGCTTTTGGAATGGTCCAGAGTATCACATCATGCCAGCATTCTCTCTATCCGTAGGAGTTATTGCAACAGTGGCTCGTTTTATGCGTACTGAAATGCTTGAGGTATTAGGAACAGACTATATTTTGATGGCAAGATCTAAAGGTATAAGCAAAAATGCAGTAATTTTGAAACACTGTGTCCGTAACAGCATGATTCCTATCATTACAATACTTGGTCCTTTATCTATTGGACTTATCACAGGAACTTTAGTTATTGAAAACATCTTCGCGATACCTGGTCTTGGTGAACAGTTCGTAAAGAGTATTAACCTAAATGATTATCCGGTAATTATGGGTACAACATTATTCTATAGTTTCCTACTAATCGTCATTATTTTAGTAGTAGATATCCTTTATGGCGTCATCGATCCTCGTATTCGTGTTGCAGGAGGTAAATCATAATGAGTATGTCAGAACGAAAACTAACACCTGATTTATTTCGTCCTGCACAACTAGGTACAGGAAAGAGTGAAGAAATTACAAAGCCAAGCTTAAGTTTTTGGCAGGATGCGTTTAGAAGACTAAGAAAAAATAAAGCCGCAATGCTTGGTTTATTTGCAATTGTATTTATCATTGCCTTTTCATTAATAGCTCCTACATTTAGCAAATATGGTATAGATGATCAAGAGTTAATGCGTGCAAATTTGCCGCCTAAGATTCCTGGATTAGAAAAAATCGGTTTCTTAGGAGTAGACGGTGTTGACATTCGTGGCGTCAATCAATATGAAATGAAAAATGTGCCAAAGGACCAAAACTTCTGGTTTGGTACAGACCCTCTTGGACGAGACCAATGGGTGCGTGTATGGAAAGGTACACAAATTTCTTTATATATCGCATTCCTTGCAGCAACAATTGATTTAATCGTTGGTGTAGCATACGGAGGAATATCCGCATTTTATGGCGGAAGAGTAGATAATGTGATGCAGCGTATCGTAGAGGTTTTATATGGTATTCCAAATCTGGTAGTAATCATCTTGTTCATTATTATTTTAGATCCAGGTATACTCTCTATAACACTCGCATTAGTTATTACTGGATGGATAGGGATGTCTCGAATTGTTCGTGCACAGATTCTATCTTTAAAAGATCGCGAATTTGTTTTAGCATCCAAAACGCTTGGATCAACGAATGGAAGATTAATTACAAAGCATCTGCTGCCTAATACATTAGGTGCAATTATTATTACAAGTACTTTTACAATCCCAGGAGCTATTTTCTTTGAGGCGTTTCTAAGCTTTATCGGACTTGGTATCCAGCCACCGACAGCTTCACTTGGAGCATTAATCTCAGATGGTTTTAGATCATTGAGAATTTATCCGCATTTAGCTATCTATCCAGCAATGATCATGTGTATTCTAATGATCAGCTTTAACTTACTAGGGGATGGATTACGTGATGCACTTGATCCAAAAATGAGAAGATAGGAAGGAGATTAATCAATGGAAAAATTATTAGAATTAGATAACCTACATGTCTCCTTCCAGACGTATGGGGGAGAAGTTAAGGCCGTTCGCGGTGTTAGCTTTACACTAGAAAAAGGTGAATCACTTGCAATTGTAGGTGAGTCAGGATCAGGTAAATCTGTTACTTCTAAAGCAGTAATGAGATTGCTGCCAAATAAAATTGGATCAATAAAGGAAGGCGCTATTCGCTTTCAAGGAAAAGATCTAGCTAAAGCAACTGAACGTGAGATGGAAAAAATTCGCGGTGCTGAAATTTCTATGATCTTCCAAGATCCGATGACTTCATTGAATCCAACTATGACAATCGGCAAGCAGATCATGGAAGGCTTGCGTAAGCACCAGAACATGAGTAAAAGTGAAGCAAAAGAACGTTCCATCAATCTATTAAAACTTGTAGGAATACCAAACCCTGAACTTCGTGTTGAAGAATATCCTCACCAATTCTCAGGTGGTATGCGTCAGCGTGTTGTTATCGCAATTGCACTAGCATGTAATCCTAAAGTATTAATTGCAGATGAGCCGACAACAGCACTTGATGTTACAATTCAAGCTCAGATCTTGGACTTAATGCGTGACCTTCAAGATAAAACTGGAACTGCAATTATCCTAATTACGCATGATTTAGGAGTAGTTGCAAACCTTGCTCAGCGAGTAGCTGTAATGTACGGTGGAATGATAGTGGAAACAGGTACGGTTGATGAAATCTTCTATAAGCCAAAACATCCGTATACATGGGGCCTACTAGCTTCCATGCCAAAATTAAATGCAGATTCAAAAGAGTTATTAGCAATACCAGGAACACCGCCGGACTTAATGAATCCTCCGAAAGGATGTCCGTTTGCAGCGCGTTGTCCGTATGCGATGGAAGTATGTGTAGAACACATGCCAGAAGCGACGAATGTCTCTTCATCGCATAAAGCTGCTTGCTGGTTATTAGATGAGCGAGCGCCAAAAGTTGAACCGCCTGAAGCGGCAGTAGTTGGGGTGCTCGATAATGGCAGTTGTAGAAAGAGAAAAGTTGCTTGAAGTTAAAAATCTTAAGAAGTATTTTCCAGCTGGAAAAAGGGTGTTCTACAAGCAGTAGATGATGTATCTTTTGACATTTATAAAGGTGAAACACTTGGTCTTGTAGGAGAGTCTGGTTGTGGTAAATCTACAACTGGACGTACAATTATCAGACTTTATAATGCAACAGATGGAGAAGTATTTTATGAAGGCGAAGACGTTCATGGAAGAAAATCTCGTTCTGAACTAAAGAAATTTAACCGTAAGATGCAAATGATTTTCCAAGATCCATACGCATCATTAAACCCGCGTATGACAGTTAAGGATATCATTGCTGAAGGTATTGATATTCATGGACTGGCGAAAACAAAGAAGGATCGTGATAACCGTGTTTACGAACTTCTTGAAACAGTTGGTTTGAACAAAGAGCACGCAAATCGCTATCCGCATGAATTCTCAGGTGGTCAGCGTCAGCGTATCGGAATCGCGCGTGCGCTAGCAGTAGATCCAGACTTTATCATTGCCGATGAGCCAATATCAGCTCTTGACGTTTCCATCCAAGCTCAAGTTGTAAACTTGATGATGGAACTTCAAAAAGAGCGCGGACTCACATACCTATTTATTGCCCATGATCTATCAATGGTTAAACATATTTCTGATCGTGTTGGTGTAATGTACCTAGGTAACATCGTTGAGCTTACTTCAAGTGATGAGCTTTACGAAGAGCCGCTACATCCTTACACGCAAGCTCTCTTATCAGCGATTCCAGTTCCGGATCCTGAATTAGAAAGAAGCCGTGAGCGTATCATACTTGAAGGTGATGTACCAAGTCCGATCAATCCTCCTAGCGGATGCAGATTCCGTACACGTTGCCCGCACGCAATGGATGTATGTGCTGCTGTTAAGCCGAAATGGCAAGAAGCTAGAGAAGGACATTGGGTAGCTTGTCACCTTTATGACGAGGAAGCTGTTAAACAAAATAATTAACACATTTAAAACGGTCTCCTTCCTTACAGGAGGCTGTTTTTTATGTTAAACTAAAACAAGTGTGTAAAGCGTATACAAAGTCCTATGAAATTCTTTGCACATCCCTAATAATTGAACCAGAAGCAGAAATGGGGTAGAACAATATGAACCTTAGTTTTATAGTTGACAGCGCAAGTGACCTTAAAATAAATCGTGATAAACTGGAATACCCATTAACGGTCGTTCCATTAAATGTTCAGTTTGGTGAAGACCATTATTTAGATGGTGTTAACATATCTGAAGATGAATTTTATAGACGGATGTCCATTGAACCGGAATTACCAAAAACAAGCCAGCCTTCTCCACAATCCTTTTATGAAGCGTTTCAAAAAGAAGTTGATAAAGGCAATGACGTCCTATACATTGGTATTTCATCTAATCTGAGTGGAACAGTTCAAAGTGCCACTATTGGAAAAAGCATGCTGAAAGAAGATGAACAAGAAAGAGTAACGATCATTGATTCGGGTATTGCTTCGGGAGGCGTGCAGATTTTATTAAATGAAGCAATTGAAATGTCTCAAGAAGGTAAATCATTGACTGACATTGTGAATCAGCTTAATAAAACAAAATCAGGCATAAAAGCATACGTTCTTTTGGAAACATTAGAAAACCTTAAAAAAGGCGGGAGAATTTCTGCCGTTCAAGGTGCTATTGCAGGTATGCTAAATATTAAGCCGATGATTTCTATAGTTGATGGAGTTGTAGAGACGATCGGAAAGTTTAGAGGAAGTAAAAAAGGACTTTCTAAAATGAAAGATATTATTTCCGAATGGAAAGAGGAAAATCCTGATAAAGCTCTTTACTTAATTCACAGTTTTTCTTCAACTGACGAAGTGAAAAAAGAATTTGAAGAATTGTTTTCGTTATCTAGTTTTCCAAAAGTAATCTATACTCGTTTTGGAAGCACGATTGGGACATATTCAAGCGAAAAAGCAATTGGTTTTGTAGCCTACTAATATGTAAGAATTTAAAAACACTCTTTTCCTTCTTAGGAAACAGAGTGTTTTACTTTTTCTTCTTCATGATACTCATCTACCATTTCATCTAATTTTTTGATCATGGTTATCGCTTTCATATCACTAATCGTACGATAGTGGTGGCTTCCGCCTGGTTCTTCGTCCGCTTCATCTGCTAAAGCAACTACTTGTTGCAAGGGATTTAAGTTTAATGAGCCTGCAGGCAAATAGGAATCGGTGTGCAATAAAATCGCGAGAGCAATTTCTTTAGCGTTTTTACGGTCTTCACCCAAAGATACTAATATTCGGTGTGCACGTTCTGCTCCTTTAATAGCATGAATGTCGTTTTCTTTATACATGTCGTAATCCCAGTGTCCGTTCTTATACCATGTATAGTGACCGATATCATGAAGAAAAGCAGCCTTTGTTGCTAGATCCGGATCAACACCAGTTTTAAGGGCTAATCGGTAGGCATGGTAAGCAGTAGAAATGGCATGAACCATTCCAGAACGCTTTACATATTTCTGTACATGCGGGTGTTTATATAAATCAAGTAATGAAATATTTCGCATAAGGTTTCTCCTTACTGTAAAAATGTATATTGTTATATACATTAACACCGATCGGACAAATTATCAACTTAAAAATACAAAAAAGAAGCGATTAGACGCTTCTTTTTTGTATTTAGCTCTTTTCTAAAAGATTGTTGCTTATTTCATTTTGTTCATTCTCTTCAATGACAAGTTGATTGGAGTGGATGGTGGGAGACTCTCGGCTAGGACAGGCGGGCAGGTGAGACACTTAAAAGTGAAACGTTAAGAATGTGGCTCACCGCCTGCCCCGCGGAAAGCGAGCACGTGAAACGGAAATCAACCACTTCCACTAACAACAAAGTTATGAAAACAAACTTTTAATTTTATTTTGGAATTGATGATTATTTTTTAAAGTACTCATCCCAACGATCAGTAACCAATTTATCGATATCTTCTCTCGTTTCCACCACATCTGGATAGAATGGTTTCATTCTCGCATCAATAATAATGGTACCTTCATATTTAATTCGATTGCGGTCAATCGTACTCTTTGCATACACATCATAAGCAGGATCAAATCGGGTAAAGGTTGTCCATAAAAATTCAGCTTGTGTTGCTGCAATGGAAGCATCATCTACAAGAAATACTAGAGGCCATTCCTTAAAACAATCATGGCTGTTTGCGAGTAAATGTTCTGCAAAATCAGGTGCCTTGTCAAATGATGGACCGCTTACTGTTAAGCATCCACCACAAAATACGCCTACGTTATCTATTCCAGAAATAGTTCCGCCTTCATATGTTCGTTTTAATTCACGAACTGGTTCACCGAGTCCTGTCATGATGGCTTTAGATCCAGTATTGAATTTTCGTCCTGTATAATCAAGTGTATCCATTGAGGTATCATGAATGATTAATAAATCACGTTCAGGCAGGAACCTCTCTAAGACACCTTCAGCTAGTTCTGCAAAGTTTTGAAGATTTACAGGCTTATTCGTTACCATTAAGAACTTCGTTAACGTAAGCTGACCTTCACCCATAATACGGAAAGCATGTGCTAATCCTTCTTTATAATATGATTCACGTACAACAGCTCCAGCAAGTGCGTGGAATCCGGTTTCAGCATAAGTCCATAAATCACGGACACCGTTCATGACAACAGGGAACAACGGGCTCATCAAACGCTGCAAATACTCCCCAATAAAATAGTCTTCTTGTTTTGGTTTTCCTACCACTGTAGCAGGATAGATAGCATCTTTTCGTTTCCACATTTTATCCACGTTAAATACAGGGAAATCATGTGCCCATGAGTAATAGCCGTAATGATCACCAAATGGTCCTTCTGGTTCTCTCACATGTGGTGGTACAACGCCACCAAACGCAAACTCAGCTTCTGCGATTAATGGATGCGGATGCCCGTCAACATGTGCAAGACTTAACTTTTCACCCATTAGCATGGATGAAAACATAAGTTCAGGAACTGCTTCTGGCAGTGGCGCAATTGCAGAAATCATTAACGAAGGTGGCCCGCCTAGGAACAGTGTTACAGGAAGGGCTTCGTTCTTTTGTTCTGCTGCATAATGGTGAAAACCTCCGCCTTTATGAATCTGCCAGTGGATACCGGTTTTGTTTTCTTCCTTGATCTCAATTCTGTACATACCTAGGTTATGCTCATGCTTGTCGGGATGTTCTGTATAAACAAGTGGAAGAGTAACAAATGGATTGCTATCTAAATGCCATCCTGTTAACGCAGGCAGATCCTTCATGTTTACGTTCGTAGTAAACGTTTCTAATAATGGTGCTTTATTTTTTCCTACTGTTTTTGTACCAAGAGATAATACATCTTTGATCATGCCTTTCTTCTTCCATAAAACAGAAGGGGAAGGAGGCATTAATTCATCGATTGATCCTACTAACTCCTTGACTAATTGCTCCGGCTTTGGACCAAAAGCCATATCTACACGATTAATAGTACCGAACAGATTAGTTACTACCGGTATGTTTTTTCCTTTACATTTGTAAAAAGAAGTGCAGGACCCTCTTCAGCGATAACGCGTCTATGGATCTCTGGAATTTCTAAATACGGGTCAACTTCTGCATGAATTTCAATTATTTCTTCTTCTGATCTTAATTGATTAATAAATGTTCTAAGGTTTCTATGCATTTGTACACCTCTATTATGTATGCTACCCTTGTATTATAAAGCAGTTCGTACTTAAAATGTAAAAAAACAACCCAAAATTCACGGGTTGTTCGCATTTTATCTTCTTTTTACAGGACTCCAATTTTCTTGAAAAGACTTCGATTTATCCACAAAATGTGAAACTTTTTTACCGCCGAACAATTTTACCGCGATGAATTGGGAAATGCTTCCCATCAGTGCTGTAATACCAACCACACACAAAGCTAATAACGTTAAATCGGTAAAAAATGAAATCAAATGAGGACTCCTCCTTATAACAACGAGTTCACCACATACTTCTTTCTTTATTGTATCTCATGATAACAAAGGAAGAAAGAGGGAAAACTATAATTAATCACCACAATTAAAGGAGCTGATGGGGAAACAATGAATTGGTATGAGAAGTTAAATCAATATTTTCCGGTTGAAGAGATGAAATCAAGAGAACACATGGAACTTTTGCTGCAAGAGAAAAGCGACATTTACCATAAGGATGAAGGTAAACATCACGTTTTGATGTACATCGAGCTTTCTGACTTTGTCTTTATTGATTACCTGTTTGTTTCAAAGGACGCTCGTGGACAAGGCCTTGGGCATAAACTTATTGAAAAACTGAAGGCAAAAGGAAAACCGATCATTTTGGAAGTTGAGCCTGTTGACTATGAAGACACTGACACTGAGAAGCGACTTCGTTTTTATACGCGAGAAGGATTTGAACATGCTTCAAGTATTGGATATAGAAGACGTTCATTAGCAACAAATGAAATAAATGAAATGGAAATTCTATATTGGTCACCAACAGAAGAATCTGAAGAAACTATTTATGAAAACATGAAAAAGACGTATAATGAAATACACACGTACAAAGATAGTGAGTTGTACGGGAAGTCTTATCAGCCCGCAAGTGAAGTGCTGACACTCGATCAAGGCAATGCGGTTCCTAAGCCAAAACAGATTGACGATGAGACTTCTGATTCATCAGAAAAACCCGCTACCGAGTAGTTTTACTATTTTCCTTTTTAAAGGAGGATTAGCGTTATGAAACAAAAAGACAAAAAGAAAAAACGAAGCGCGAGCTATTGAAAGAATTGCTTAAGAAGAATCTTAAGAATTTAAAGCCAAACCTCGCAAGAAAAGGCCCTGCATCTCAAGTTAAGAAAACTATTGCATAAAAAAGAGTGGTTTTTTTCCACTCTTTTATTTTTTATGTTTTATGAAACTTATTCTTGGGTAATACGTCTATATATATGTAGATACGGTCATGTTATGGAAGACAAGTTGTAGATGTATTACATTTGTATGACAAATTCGTAAAAATGTACAAAAGTCTGTATAACCTCTACCGAAAATGTAAAATGTGTAGTATACTATGAATGATGATTTAATAACTTTTTTAAAGTACCTAAATCAGAGAGAGGGGAAGGAGAGATCCACTATGGTCACACTATTTACTTCGCCGAGCTGTACATCATGCCGTAAAGCAAAAGCATGGTTAAAAGAGAATGACATTCCTTATCAAGAAAGAAATATTTTTCAGAACCTTTATCAATAGAAGAAGTTAAGCAAATCTTGAGAATGACAGAGGACGGTACAGACGAAATTATCTCTACTCGTTCTAAGACATTCCAGGAACTTGACATTAATCTTGAATCCATGCCTTTGCAAGATTTATACCAATTGATTGCAGACCATCCTGGGTTATTGCGTAGACCAATTATCCTTGATGAAAAACGTTTGCAAGTTGGTTATAACGAAGATGAAATTCGTCGCTTCTTACCAAGACGAGTACGCACGTTTCAGCTTATGGAAGCACAGCGTCTTGTAAATGAATAAATAAAGAAACTTCCGCTCACTTTAAGCGGAAGTTTTTTTATCTATTTATATATATAGATATATAGATATAAGTTGAAAAGAAGTCCTGTAAAGTTTACAGGACTTCTTTTCAGTTATTTTGCACGTTTCTTTTTAAATGTATTTGTAAGGACTCCAGCCATTATGACACCTACAACTAAAAATACATATAAACCGTATTTCAGCACATCGTTACCTTCAAAAAGGAATGAATCATACGTTCTTCAACGATCATACCAGCTGAAGTAAATGCCAGTACACCAGCCCCAATGTAAATTAATATCGGGAAACGTTCCATAAAGTGCAATATTATTTTACTTCCCCATATAATAATGGGTACAGATACTAATAGACCAATTACAACTAAAACAATATTTCCATGTGCAGCACCAGCAACTGCTAGTACGTTATCTAGTCCCATAGCAATGTCAGCAAATACGATTGTCTTTACAGCATCAGATAAGTTTTTGCCTGCTTTTACATCAAGCTCTTCATCTTCTTCTAAAATAAGCTTGTAAGCAATGATTAACAGCAAAATTCCTCCTGCAAGATATAAGTAAGGAATATTTAACAAGTAAACAGCTACAATGGTTAGTACTACGCGTACAACAATAGCAAGTCCAGTTCCTAAGAATATCGCTTTATTTCTTTGAGTCTCTGGTAAATTTCTGCTGGCAAGGGCAATTACAATTGCGTTGTCTCCGCCGAGAAGGATATCAATTGCTATGATTTGCAACAGTGATATCAGAAATTCTGTTTCCAAACGTAAACCCCCCGTATGTAATGAAATTTCAGATGAATTATGGTACAATATGTTAACCTTAAAGACCTTTGAATTATAGTCTAGCTTGGTCATCTGAGTCAAGTTGAGAGCTTGAAATTCATCATCTGATTAGGGGCAAAAAAGGGCAGTTTATACAGGCCTTTTTTATTTCCATATTTTCCGTTTTGTCATAGAATAAGGTACAAGAGGTTTAATTGTGATTGATGTTTTTTTCGACGGAGATAAAAGGAAATAAGATTTGCTTTTTTCTAGGGGTATTTATCCCTTCACGAACAAACCGGAGAGAAGGGAGAGAAGCAGAATGGAAATTGAAAGAGTGAATGAGTTCACCATTAAATTTTTCATTACGTACAGAGATATTGAAGATCGCGGTTTCGACCGTGAAGAAATATGGTCTGATCGCGAAAGAGGAGAAGAACTCTTTTGGGAAATGATGGACGAAGCACATCAGCAAGAGCAGTTTCCATTAGAAGGTCCTCTGTGGATTCAAGTACAGGCTCTGGATAAAGGTCTTGAAATTATTGTAACTCGTGCTCAAATGTCTAAAGACGGTAAAAAAATTGAGCTGCCAATTGGCGAAGATAAATTGGATTTGCCTGTTGATCAAAATATCGAACAAATATTAGATCAACAGTTTCAATCAGAAGAGGAATTTGATGAATTAGAAGAAACAGAGGAAGATTACCTGTCATTCTTAATTTCTTTTGGAGACTTTGAAGATGTAATCTCTTTAAGTCATACCATCGATTCATCGTCCTTTGAAAATGCGCTGTTTCACTTCGAGGGTAAATATTATTTGTATGTGACATTCAATGTGGAAACGTCAGATCGTGAACAAGATGATTTATTAGCTCAACTCTTGGAATACGGTAACGATTCAGATTTATCCGTATACCGCGTACAAGAATATGGCAAAACGATCGTTTCTGATGGTGCTCTAGAACACGTACAAAAATATTTTAAATTATAAGATATAGCCGATTTCAGATTCATTGAAATCGGTTTTTGTTTTTTCTATTAAGTGTTTTTACAAAAATCAGCACTTTATCAACGCTAAATTGAGCATACAAGAAAATGATATTTATCCCTTCTTCTTTCATCATGGTAAGAAAGTGACAAAGAGGTGAGTAGTTTGTTAGTTGCTCTATATAAAAATCAGTTTGTTGATATGGTGGGAGATACAACGAAGGAGGAATGGGTTTCTAAAACAAAAGAGGGAAAGCTGTTATGTCCCGTATGCCAATGTAAAGTTATACCGAAATGCGGAACAAAAAAGACATGGCATTTTGCACATCAATCATATGAGGAATGTGCAGGTTTTCATGAAGCTGAAACCAACTATCATTTACTTGGAAAAAAGGGGCTGTACAAATGGCTGATAGAATCATCCGAAGAGCCAATTGTTGAATATTTTTTACGCGATATTGCTCAGCGCCCTGATTTGTTTCTTCCAAAGCATAACTATGCGATTGAGTTTCAATGTGCGACTATTAGCCAAGATCAGTTGAGGAGTCGTATCTTAGGTTATCA
The DNA here is from genome assembly GCF_055814265.1 of Fictibacillus sp. EA-CB0309. Taxonomy (NCBI): domain Bacteria; kingdom Bacillati; phylum Bacillota; class Bacilli; order Caryophanales; family Fictibacillaceae; genus Fictibacillus; species Fictibacillus sp. EA-CB0309. The sequence continues at coordinate 2,559,892 of NZ_CP169271.1, read as the reverse complement.
GTCACTTAACGTTCAGTCGGATTGGATTTTTGGATTGAAACGATTAACGCATAAAGGAAACGATCTTCATTTTATTCAAAGTACTGATTTTTCTGCTGCAAAGAAAGACAACGAAGGAAATCTTTATCTTAATTACTATTGTCCTCTGCAAAATCAGTTCGTGCTCCTTAGAAACATCCTACCTCTTTCGCAAAGAAAAGCAGCTGCTATTTCGTACCGGTTTTCCTCTAGGACTTTCAAACATTTTCATTGGTTATCAAAAGCCTTTAACGGTGATGAACGTTCACATCATAAAGAGTTATGGATGAAACAAAAAACAACATGGAGGATGACTGCATTTAAAAATACCTCTCCATCTGTTATGTATATTAAAAAAATTTTATATTTTAATAACCGCTCCTTAACCTTATTTTCACCTGTTGCGGGTGTTCCTTCCAATAGTTATTATCATTTCGAAACGTCTCCCTATTTGTGGCAAACCTATCTTCTATTTTTTATTGAAAAACTGCCTGTTTCACTGTTCTCAATTAACTTCATTGAGCAAGAGTTTGAAAGGTTGCTTCAAAAAGAATTTTACAGTTAAGAGAATTCCCATATATCAATGAATCTTGGAAGAATGCAATCAGAGGTTATCTTCTTTTTTTAGAAAAACATAAATTTCTGGAGCAGGTAACAGAAGAGACTTATAAAAAAATACGAAAAATTCCAGATCCAAAAACAGTTGAAGAAGCATTTAAACTAGACAAAATTTTCAGTGAAAAGACGTAATTTTTGACTTTGTATAAGCATTTTCTGGTAATATGTAGATATACATAAGGAGAAAGTGTAATTACTATTCTCTTTAATTTACCTGGAGGTGTATGTATGTCTCAAACAAAAACAAAATCATTGCCTAAACGTAATGAAGTACCTGTAGAAGATACATGGGATTTAGAAGCAATATATGCGTCTGACGACGTATGGGAAAAAGAATTTAATGAAACAAAAGAACTTTTGCCAGAATTGAAATCGTTCCAAGGAAAACTTGGAGAATCAGCTGAAACATTATACTCTTATTTACAAAAACAAGACGAAGTAACCAAAAAGCTTGGTAAACTTTATACATACGCTCATATGAGATACGATCAGGATACAACAAATTCTTTATACCAAGGATTGAACGACCGTGCTTCTAACCTTGCTACACAAGTTAGCAGTACCGTATCATTCGCTGTTCCTGAGATCCTATCTCTATCAGAAGAAGCATTGATTCAATTTTTACAAAGCTATGAGCCATTAAAGCTCTATAAACACGCTTTAGATGAGATTAACCGTCAGCGTCCGCATGTGCTTTCTAAAGAAGAAGAAGCCCTGCTGGCGGACGTGAGAGAAGTAGCCAATACTTCAAGCAATACATTCGGTATGCTTAATAACGCCGATCTTAAATTTCCTGTAATTAAAGATGAAAACGGGGAAGAGATTGAGGTAACACACGGCCGTTACATCCGTTTCCTGGAAAGCTCTGACCGCAGAGTAAGAGAAGATGCCTTCAAAGCTGTTTATGGGACATATGACTCCTACAAAAACACGTTTGCGAGCACGCTTGCCGGAACGGTTAAACGCGACAACTTCTTCGCAAAAACAAGAAAGTTCAGTTCAGCTCGTGAAGCTGCTCTGAACAATAACAATATTCCAGAAGCTGTTTATGATAACTTAGTAAAAACCGTGAATGATAATTTAGGTTTATTGCATCGCTATGTGCGTCTTCGTAAAAAAGCTCTTGGTCTTGATGAGCTTCACATGTACGATCTCTACACGCCACTTGTGAAAGACGCAAAGATGGAAGTAAGCTTTAAAGAAGCACAGCAGCTTGTATTGGACAGCTTGGATCCAATGGGAGAAGAGTATAAAACAATCGTAAAAGAAGGCTATGAGAAGCGCTGGATCGATGTACATGAGAATGCAGGCAAAAGAAGCGGAGCGTATTCTTCAGGTGCCTATGGTACAATGCCATACATTTTAATGAACTGGCAAGATAACGTGAACAACTTATTTACATTAACACATGAGATCGGCCACTCGGTTCATAGTTACTATACACGAGAAAGTCAGCCGTATCCGTATGCGGATTATTCAATTTTCGTTGCAGAAGTGGCATCTACTTGCAACGAAGCATTATTGAATCATTACATGCTGGAAAAGACATCTGACAAAAAAGAAAAATTATACTTGTTGAACCATCACTTAGAAGGCTTCAGAGGAACCGTTTTCCGTCAGACTATGTTTGCAGAGTTCGAACAAGAAATACATGTTCGTGCAGCTAACGGAGAGCCACTAACACCTGAACTATTAACGAAGATCTATTACGACCTTAATGTTAAATATTTCGGGGAAGATTTAGTAATTGATAAGGAGATTGGATTAGAGTGGGCAAGAATTCCTCACTTCTACTACAATTTCTATGTGTACCAATATGCTACTGGCTTCAGTGCTGCAGCTTCCTTATCAAAACAAATCTTAGAAGAAGGAAAGCCTGCTGTGGATCGTTATCTCGATTTCTTGAAAGCTGGAAGTTCTGATTATCCAATCGAAGTGTTGAAAAAAGCTGGAGTTGATATGACAACTCCTGAGCCGATCGAAAATGCTCTAAAAGTATTTGAATCTATTCTTGATGAGATGGAAGAGCTGCTTTTTGAAAAATAAGCACAAAAATCCTGTCCGTATAACCGGGCAGGATTTTGTTATGTTGTTTTATCCGATTCGTCTAAGTTTTGATCGATAGTTATAGCAAAGAGTTGTTAAGAGTACCGCGATAAAGAGGCTCGGTACAGCAAGAAGTTTTGGTGCCATATTTAATAGAGAGAGCACAAAAAAATAAAAACTCCCTGCTAATGAAATAAGGCTTACGATAATCATAATCAAATACATGTGATTTCTCCCTCCTTTGTACATGTTTATTCATGGGAAGGGAGGATATGCAAGCACGTCCTTAATGACTTTTTTGAAATCCATAAAAAAACCCGCTTCAACGATTCAGCGGGTTGGGACGTATCTCCAAAATGTACCGTATTTTACTGGGACTCGTTCTACTTTTTGCTGCAATACAAGACGTTTTAATCTCTTTTCTGCTTCTTCACAACTAATTTGATAAACCACAGAAACTTCCTTAGTTGCAACAAATGAATACATGGAAAGAAATTCTTCAAGTTCAGGAAGAGGAGAAGGCTCCAATGGCACACCTGACATTTCTTTAAGGATTTCTACATAAACGTCGTATGAATAGCAGCCTGAGATTTTAATTCCATCGTCATCTGTTTTGTCGTTAAATACAATGAGCGTAGGAATTTGTGTAACGTCCATCTCCTGAGAAAATTTCAAATCACAGCGCAGTGCTTTTATAGTCGCTTCAGATGACAGATCACTCAAAAATTCTTCTTCATCCAAATGAACAGAGCGAGCGATCTCTAACAAAACCTCATCGTTTCCGATGTTTTGTTTGTTTAAAAATAGATTTTCCCTTAGTTTTCTTAAAAACTTCATTCCCTGTTGCTTTCCTTGTAGCTCTGCAGCTTTTATTGCTAGTGTTGCCTTGTGTGGAGCAGAGATTGGGTTTTCCAGCCACACATCTCCATCACAACTCATTCCGGAAAGAGAAGCTGTTTTTTCCCACTTTTCAGCAATCTGTTCAGCGCTGTTTATTCCTTTTTTTCGAGGTACATACGTATTAAGTGATTCCAGGCTGCCGCTAACAAAATGGCGTAATGTAAAATATTTACCGTATTGAACTTGTAATTTTTTTAGAACAGGCTCTAATGACCAGCATTCTGGGCATAGCGGATCGATGACAGAATAGATTTCCAATGGCTTTTGACAGGCATGGTTTTTATTGTTCTCTAGATCGTCGTAAAAGGAATTGGAATTATACAGTGTCAGCATTCTCGCCCCTTTCTGAATCCTCAGTATTAACCATATGGTAAGCAGTCATTTTTAATCGGCTTAACAAAAAGTTTTGTAATTCAGGCTCTAGCTTATGAATCGCCATCGCTCGTTCCATACACGCAAGCCAAGCTTTTGCATGCGAATTTGTAATAGGAAACGGCATATGACGCATCTTGAGCATAGGATGTCCATGTTCCTCCGTATATAGTGGAGGTCCGCCAAAAAACTGACTTAGAAATTGAGTTTGTTTATAAGCAGTCTCCGTAAGGTCGTCAGGAAAAAGTGGGGACAGCAAAGAATCTTGTCCGACCAAGCTATAAAAAGTGGTCACAAGCTTCTTGATGCCTTCTCTTTCTCCTAAAAGATCGTATGGTGTTTTTGTTTCGTCAAACATGGTGCAAAAGCTCCTTGCGTCAATTTGTAATTTTATTGTAGCAAGGTTCATGAAGAGTAAGCAAACAATATGAATGTCTAAGAGTGTACGACAACTTAAAGTGTAATTAAAAAACCCTCAAATGTTTGAGGGCTAAACGAACGTTTGATACGTATTCATTATTTTCTTTACATAGGCAATCGTCTCTTTAAAAGGCGGAATGCCATTGTATTTTTCAACGTTTCCAGGGCCAGCATTATAAGCCGCAAGAGCAAGCTGCTTGTTGCCATCATATTTATCTAGCATCATCTTTAGGTACTTTGTCCCTGCTTCAATGTTCTGTACCGGATCGAAAGGGTTTGTAACACCAAGAGATTTTGCAGTTGCTGGCATTAGTTGCATCAGACCTTGTGCACCTGCATGACTTTGTGCAGTAGGTTTGAAATTGGATTCATGCTTAATCACTGATCTAATTAAGTTAGGGTCGACTCCAAACTTACCTGCTGTTTTTTGGATCAGTTCATCCAAATTTTTTGACGGTATATTTAATTTCTCTGATGAAAAGCTTGAAACGGCGAAAGAAGATGGTTCAGGCTGTGAAAATGAAACATTTGCTCCGAACGGTAATCTAGAGTTTGTGTAAGTACTATTGTTTTGCAGCTCGGTTGAGTTATTATTCAATCCTGCCTTCGAAAATACTTCCTGTAACAAAGCAGCAAAAGGGCTTTCATTGGATTGGAGAGATCCTGATGCAGACGGGGCAGACGCAGGGTTAACGTTCAACTGCTGCAATGCCTGTATTTCCATAAGTGCCTTATATGATTGGATATTCAAGGAAAATCCTCCTTAATTTGAAATGCTGAAATGACCGTTTAGTCCCGACCAGCACATAATCACCTGACCAAGATACGGTATTTGTATCTAGGGAAGGGGAGAATGTGACCTCGAGGGACTGGTCATTGAAGCTAGACAATTAATGCTGAAATGACGCTTAACCTTTAGTGCTTCTGTTACTTTCGGAAAAGAAACGAGCAATCTTGCTTTCTGTAACACGGTCTGGTATTTCCTTTTCGTCTAACAAATCATTAAAATTTTTCAGTCCAACCTTATAATCGGCAGATTCATACTCAATTTCATAGTCGATTTTACCTAAATAGTGATTTTCATCTAAAACCAGCAGTCCGTCTTTGTAAGGAAACTCTGCGCGAAATGTTGTGAGCTCTCCTAAAAATGTAATCTGGGATACATTGATACCTAAATTCTTAATAACATCGGATACAGCACCATCAGGCAGAGTTTTCCCTTTTAACAAACCGTCAAAAATATCTTTGGAAAGTTTCTGATGAGTTTCTAAAATATGTTCTTCAAACTGCTGTTTTAACGTAAGTGTGTATCCCTCTTTCTTCATACGTACTCGTAAGGCACTTTTATGCTGTTTCAGCTTAAAATCCTCAGTATCGAAATAATAATTGGTTTGTTTATTAAAATCATTCTCGTTGACCACAAACTCATGAATGAGCCTTAAAAACTCTTCCTGCGTTAGCAAGTTTTTAAATTCAATTTCTATTTCTTGAGACATTATTTATCCCCCTAGATTCCTTTAATATTGGCTCTAATCTTAAAGATGTTTGTTATGAGTTATTTTGTTAGTTACTTCATTGACATGTTGATTGGAGTGTAGGGTGTGAGACTCCTCGAAAATGAAAAGCACATTTTCTTCGTGCGATGCGACGCTGCCGAAGCCTTCCTTGTCCTGCGGTACAGGCGGGCAGTCCGAAAAGTGGAAGTGGCTCGTTCAGTCCCGACCAGCAAAAGGTAAATCAAACTCATTATCTCATAGCGATTCTTGCTTCTCAATTTCTTAATAAATTTCTATTTTGTGTTACACTAATAGGGAAGAAACAGGAGGTTTTAACATGATGCCACTACGAATGAATGTGCAGTCAACTGCATGGAAAGAAAATAAACTAATACTGCTTGTACAAAGTGAATTCAGCAAAGAATTATCAAAATGGAAAGACAGCGAAAGAATGCTAGTAGATTCTGATGGTTTAGCATTCATTTATGTACTTGAGAGCGAAGAAGGATTTATTTATATCTCAATCGATAATAATCACTGGAATGAACTGAAAAACGGTCTGCAAAAAGAAGCTGATTTCGTTGTTCAAAATGAAAAAGGAGAAGAGCTCGAACTATCTGCTTTCTCTAGAGAAATGGAATTTTTAACTGATAACATACAAGGTAACGCAAACTATGGGCAACAAATGGAGAATGAAGTGATAAAGGTTTTTGGAACTGAGGAAGAAGCGCAATGAGCATGGACTGGGAAGCACTATTAATTCCTTACAAGCAAGCTGTAGATGAACTGAAGATAAAGTTTCGCGGGATCCGGGAACAATTCGAAAAATCAAATCAGCATTGTCCGATTGAGTTTGTTACAGGAAGAGTGAAACCCATCAAGTCGATCGTGAACAAAGCTTATCAAAAGAATATTCCGGATAACCATCTTGAGAAGGAAATTCAAGATTTAGCAGGTCTTCGAATCATGTGTCAGTTTACAGATGATATCAAAACAGTCATTAATCTTCTTCGTCAGCGTAATGATTTTACGATTGTAGAAGAAAGAGATTATATCACGCACAAAAAACCAAGTGGCTATCGATCATATCACCTTGTCATCGAGTATCCTGTTCAAGTTTTAGATGGAGAAAAGAAGATTCTCGTTGAAGTTCAAGTACGTACGCTTGCTATGAATTTTTGGGCAACAATCGAACACTCTATGAATTATAAGTATCAAGGGCAAATTCCTGAAGATATTCGTCAGCGTCTGCAAAGAGCTGCTGAAGCGGCAAATCGTCTGGACGAAGAAATGTCTCAGATCAAAGGGGAAATTCAAGAGGCACAGCTCGTGTTTTTAGAGCGAAATGATAATTCCAATGAAACCAATCTAGAATCATAAAGGATGGAGAGAGAATGAAATTTGCCATCATATCAAAAGGCGATAGCAAATCCAATATTCTAACGGGAAAAATCCGTTCATATTTGGAAGAATTCGAGCTAGTCTATGAAGAAAAAGAACCTGAAATCGTCATAACAGTAGGTGGTGACGGAACATTACTTCATGCTTTTCATCATTATGTGCATAGAATTGATCAAACTGCATTTGTTGGTGTTCATACAGGTCATTTAGGTTTTTTCGCTGATTGGCTCCCTGAAGAGGTGGAAAAGCTCGTTATACATATCGCCAAGACACCTTTTCAAATCGTAGAATATCCACTTTTAGAAGTAACAGTTAGATATATAGATGGAATTGATGAGAAAAGATATCTAGCTGTTAATGAATGTACAGTAAAAAGTGTTGAAGGATCTCTCGTAATGGACGTTGAGATTAAAGGGAGAGATTCGAAACGTTCCGTGGAGATGGGTTGTGTATTTCAACACCATCTGGAAGTACCGCTTACAATAAGGCACTCGGCGGGGCTATTATTCATCCTTCTTTGGCATCCATTCAACTATCAGAGATGGCTTCAATAAACAACCGTGTATTCCGAACGATAGGTTCGCCGCTCGTACTGCCGCAGCATCATACGTGTATTTTGAAACCTGTGAACGATGTGGATTTTCATATTACGATCGACCATCGATTTTTAGTTCAGAAAAAAGTAAAGTCGATTCAGTACAGGGTCGCAGAAGAGAAAATTCGATTTGCTAGGTTTCGGCCATTTCCTTTTTGGAAAAGAGTGAAAGAGTCATTTGTTGGAGATTAATATGGAAAATTTTAAAATCACTTGGACTGTTGAAGAAAAAGAGGCTCCCGTTCTTTTACGAGACTATCTAAAAACGAAAGAAATTTCGAAAGCAGCGCTGACCGATATTAAGTTTCACGGCGGCGCTCTTTTTGTGAATAAAGAAGAAGTAACGGTAAGAACGCTCTTAAATAGCGGAGATGAAGTAACTGTCTGTTTTCCACCTGAGACGAAAAGTGAAACTATGGAAGCAGAGAATATTTCAATTAACATCGTATACGAGGATGAACATTTTTTAGTGGTAAATAAACTTGCTGGTATGCCAACGATTCCGTCTCTGTACCAACCAAAAGGATCACTTGCTGCAGCAGTGTTATTTTACTATCAAGAAAAAGGAATACCGGGTACGTTTCATGCTGTAAATCGTTTAGATAAGGACACCTCAGGAATTGTTTTAATAGCTAAACACCGCTTTGCTCATTCTCTTATGTCAAAGCAACAGATTAATAAGTCTATTAAACGAGGTTACATCGCTTTTGTACATGGAAAAATAGAAAACCTAGAAGGTACAATAGATACCCCCATTGGAAGAAATCCTGACAGTATCATTGAAAGAATGGTTAGGGAAGATGGACAGCATTCCATCACTCATTATGAAAAAATAGATTATCATCCTGATCGTGATTTTTCAGTAGTTAGACTTAAGTTGGAGACGGGAAGAACTCATCAAATTAGAGTTCATATGGCATCGATCGGCCACCCGCTTTTAGGAGATGATTTGTATGGAGGCCGATTGAACCTCATTAATCGCCAAGCGCTCCACAGTGAACGAACGATCTTCACACACCCATTTACCGGTGAACAAATAAAATTAGAAGTAAGTTGTCCAAAAGATATGAAGGATTTGTGGAACTAGCACAAATCCTTTATTTTTTGGTTTTAGGCTTTTAGAATCCAAGCAAAAAGAACAAGCCCTTCATCTACTAATAAATAAGGAGTGAATATATGAAATGAATATGGATAAAAAAACGCACTGAAGTAATTTTAAATTTAATGGATCCTATTATTCCGTTATATCATAGCAGTTTCCCGATCGTTTTGTTCTGGAATCCCAAATGTGGTTGCACTTCATTAATGAAATGGTTTTTCTTTCAAATTGGCCAGCTTGAACAAGCTAGTGGGTATTCAACATGGATTCATGCATACCGCGAAGAAGTTTTTGAAAAACAAAGACATTATACAACGATCGTAAAAAATGAATTGCGTCATGGAAACAAAACGACATATAAACTTGTTAGAAATCCATACAAAAGAGCAGTGAGTTCTTATTTTGCAGTGTTAGCAGTTCCTTCTTTATTGGAACAAATTGCTCCAGGAAAACCAGAAGGTATTTCTTTTAAACAATTTTTATACCGAATTCGAGCAATTGGAGTAAAAAGAAATAAAATAAATCCCCATATCTCTCAACAATACAGTGATGGTGAAGAACTTATCATCGATCACTATTTAAAATTGGAAAATTTCACAGAAGAACTTAGATCCTTAGAAAAGATGTTTGGTCTTAAAACAGCCCCGCTAAATCAAATGTCTTCATCAAATCATCATAATAGTCAAAGAATGAACTTAGAAGTGACAAACTCCTATGCAAACATAAACATGAAGCCCTTTCTATTAAAAGACATTCCATCATACGAGAATTTTTATGATAATGAGACGATCGCGATTGTAAAAAATTTATATGCTGATGATTTTAAAAAGCTGGGGTACAATCCTAACAATTTATAAATAGGCTGAGTTGGTGAGAAACCAACCACTCAAAAGCAAAAAATAATGCCAAGAGTCAAAAAAGAGTGTAGTTTAAAATTTATCTACCTCTCTTTTTTATTGGCTGTTTTCTAAAGAATTGTTGCTTATATTCATTTTTAATCATCAAATGAGCGAAACTTTTCAGGTACAAACGGAAGCGACGAAGGTACACTTACCGACTCAAGCTCTGGATATCTTAATGCACTTAATTTACCGCCAAACACACAGCCTGTATCAATATTCCACGTGTTTTGAATATGACGGACTGCTTCAACCGGTGTATGTCCATAAACGATGGTAATCCTGCCAGAATGTTTTTTTGCCCAATCTCTTCTAACAGGTGTTCCATCAGGATTGGTTTCGCCAGATATGTCTCCATATAGGACAAATGTTTTTACTTTATTATGCGTCTGCCCTACATAATCTTCACGTATTCCAGCATGGGCAACGACTAACTTCCCATCATCAAGATGTAAATAAAGGGGTGCATTTTCATAAAGGTCACAAAAATGATTCCTAATTTCTTTTCTTTTATCCTGACTAAGTGCTTTTATTTCAGCTACAGTCGTTTCTAGTCCGTGTTTAATCTGTACATTTCGCCCTAAAAAGTATCGGTATAGTTTGTTGCAGTGGTTTCCAGGTGTATAAAGGGCAAGATCATTTTGTACAAGCTTGTAAACATGTTCCATAACTTTTATGGACTCAGGCCCACGATCCATTAAATCTCCTAAGAAGACAAGTTTACGGCTATCATTATGTACGGGCAGACCATTTTTCCACTCGTATCCTAATTTTGACACTAGCTCACAATACTCTTTATAACACCCATGAATGTCACCAATAATATCGTATCTCATAATTTCACCTCATCCCCAATAGGATACTTCAAAGGTAAAGAAAAACACCTGAAAAAATCAGGTGTTATTCAAACATGTATTTTACAGTTCTAGATCGAACATTTAGAACGAGACCGAATGCGATCATACATGCGAGTACTGAACTTCCTCCATAACTGATAAACGGGAGCGGGATACCAGTAATCGGCATCACTTGAATGTTCATACCAATATTTTGAAATACTTGAAAGGTAAACATTCCAATTACACCTGCACAAAGGTAACTTCCAAACGCTTCATTGCTTTCGAGGGCTGTGTTAATCATTCTGTAGACCATTAAGAAAAAGAGTGAAATAACAAAGCTTGTTCCTACAAATCCAAATTCTTCACCGATGATTGAAAAAATAAAGTCAGTTTGTGCTTCTGGCAGATATACAGAGCCTTCTGTAAATCCTTTTCCAAACAGCATTCCGCTTCCAATCGCAAGCAGTGCGTTTCTCGTATGATATCCTGCATCTTTATGTCCATATGGATCAAGCCATGCGTAGAATCGGTTAAGCTGATATTGATCTAGGATATGATCTACGAAAAATTGTGGGAAGGTAAAATATATCCAAACCAGGATTGATATGAACAAGATAAAGGAAAGAATAAGAATAAGTATAATTCTCCATCTAATTCCTGACACAAGTAGAAGGCTACCGGTGATTGCCATGAAAACAAGGCTCGTACCAAGGTCAGGCTGCAATAACACTAGAAAAGTAGGAAAACCAGCGATTACAGCAATTTTTCCGAGCAATAATAGGTCTTCATGAATTGTACGAATAATATACTTTTCATTGTGTGTTGCAATCGTATTAGCTAAGGCTATAACGAGTGCCACTTTAACAAGTTCTGATGGCTGAAGTGCAAAAGGTCCAAATCTGTACCAACTTTGTGCACCATTAATGTTTGGAACAATGCTTTCTGGTGCAGCAAGAATACCTAATAGCAATATGATCCCAAGTCCATAAAGATACCAAGATAACTTTCTGAACTGATCAAAGTCTAACACCATGACTCCGATTACAGCAATTCCACCGATAATGTACCATACGATTTGTTTTATTACGAAGTTGCTGCCGTATTGATCCATCATCTGTGCACTATAGATCGCAATACAGCTTGAGATGACCATTAAGAATAAAATAAACAAAAGATTGTAATCGAGTTGCTGCCATGGAGATTTATGGTTATTTTGCATGTGGAATCGACTCCTTAAAGTAAAACAATAACATGTATTATCTTACCGAAAAACAGAACGTTTGCAAATCATTTTGAGCACAATCGTTTGACATTTCTTTTTCTGCTTTACTATAGTAAACCAATAATATATAGAAACTATGGAGGGATTATGGAAGAACATGCATCTTTTGCTTCGTTAGTGATCGTCATTCTTACAGCATTTTTTGTTCCTATTTTGCTAAACAAATTTCGCTTAAGGGTTATTCCTGTTGTAGTCGCAGAAATTATTGTCGGGATCATATTAGGAAAAAGCGGTTTTGATATTGTTCATTCAGACGCTTGGCTTGAAATCTTATCTGTACTTGGATTTATCTTTTTAATGTTTCTAAGCGGTCTTGAGATAGATTTTAGTATATTTGCAGGAGAATCTAATTCAAAGAAAAAGAATGTAAAAAAAGAGCCAAACCGTCTTGCTGTATCGAGTGTGATTTTTCTATTTATTCTCATTCTCTCTTATGGTTTATCTCTATTGTTTGTATGGGGTGGGTTTACGGAGAGTGCGCTCTTCATGACACTAGTAATCTCTACTATTTCTTTAGGTGTGGTAGTACCAACGCTAAAAGAAGAAAAGTTATCGAAAACCACGATCGGCCAAATTATATTATTAGTCGCTGTTATCGCGGATCTTGTTACAATGATTCTTCTTGCTCTATTTGTTTCTATGGAATCAGGAGATCCAAGCCGAATGTGGCTATTGCTTATTCTTTTCGCTGCAGGTGTTCTTCTGTATTTTGTCGGAAAGCAAATAAGACACCGTTCTTTTCTTGAAACGATGTCTAAAGGAACGATTCAGCTTGATACAAGAGCAGTATTTACGTTAATCATCGTGTTAGTCGGACTATCTGAATCGGTTGGTGCTGAGAATATATTAGGAGCATTCTTAGCGGGAGTTTTAGTTTCGCTTCTATCACCTAATAAGCAGCTTGTTCATAAGTTAGACTCGTTTGGGTATGGCTTTTTAATTCCTATCTTTTTTGTAATGGTAGGGGTGGAGCTGGATATTCGTTCAATTTTTGCTGATTCAAAAGCATTGGCATTGATTCCTTTATTGCTCTTGGCTCTGTTAATCTCCAAATTCTTGCCTATTCTATACCTTAGAAAGTGGTACGACTGGAAAACCGTAACGGCAGCTGGATTTTTGTTAACGTCAACACTTTCGCTTGTTATTGCCGCTGCTAAAATTGGAGAACGAATTAAGATTATTGATGCACGTACATCATCAGCATTAATCTTAACAGCCGTTATAAGTGCGATTATTACACCGATATTCTTTAAGAAGTTCTTCCCTAAAAAAAGGAAGAAGAAGCAGCAAAAGAACAGCTTGTGTTTGTCGGTGCAAACCAATTTACGCTGCCATTAACTACAGAATTAGATCAAACTCGTTTTGAATTTAGAATGTATCACACAAAACAAGAAGAGAAAGATCAGAAACAGCTAGAAAGCTTTAATATACGTGAACTTGAAAATTACGAAGCAGATACTCTAAAAGCATCTCACGTTTTTGAAACAGATGTAATTGTATTTGCAACAGGAAACGATAAAACGAACGAAAATCTTGCGCTCCTTGCAAAAGAGGAAGGAGTACAACGAATCGTTGCTCGTATTGAAGACCCTATTAAAAGAGATGCACTTAAAGAAGAAGGGGTAGAAGTTTATTCTGTTTACTTCTCGTCGCAAGTTTTATTAAAAGCTTTAATTGAAAATCCTGCCGTTGTCGATATCCTTACTACATCAGATAATAGTTTGAACGAGATTATCGTTTCGAATAGTTCGTACCACCGTACAGCATTAAGAAATTTCCCATTCTTAGGTGATAGTATCATCGTACGTATCTATAGAGGGAAAGAGTCAATCGTTCCACATGGTGATACGGAGATTCTTTTAGGAGATAAGATGGTTGTAACAGGAAGCAAGGAACAGATTCAACAAATGAGACAAATACTGAGTTAAGGTCCATTAAAAGTGCTGGTTAAATGCCAGTGCTTTTTATTTTTCGTTTTTAATTAGGTTCATGTCTACTAATGACTTCTCATTTATCTATTTGTAAACTTCATTGAAAGTTGATTGGAGTGTAAGATGCGAGACTCCTGCGGGACAGGTGGGCAGGTGAGACACTTAAAAGTGAAACGTTATGAATGTGGCTCACCGCCTGCCCCGCGGAAAGGAAGCATCTGAAACGGAAATCAACTGCTTCATTGTTCTCTCTCAAAACATCAAATTTTGCAAAACAAGCCTTATTTTTTGAATATATGAGCATGCTAAATATAAACAAAAAAGGAGCTGAAAATAGTTATGCAGCCAGTTGTTCATTGTCCTAAATGTCATAAAATGCATGATTTAAACCATGAGATTTTGATCGCTCAATCTAATCAAAACGTTATCTATCGCTGTGATTCGTGCGGTTACGAAGTGAAAAATATTCAGACTAGTAAAGGTTAACTAGTGAATTTCCCCATTGTTTCTGTTATACTAATTAGGACTTGGTACTAATAACAATTACTAATTTATAAAAATCTTAAAACCGAAACAATTGGGAGGAATGCTTTTATGTATCAACTATCACTAGAAAACAAGACGTTTGTTGTAATGGGTGTAGCCAATAAAAGAAGTATCGCATGGGGAATCGCACAATCTCTATCAAATGCTGGTGCACGATTAGTTTTTACATATGCTGGTGAAAGACTAGAGAAAAATGTTAGAGATTTAGCAGAGTCTTTAGATCGAAATGATTCAATCGTTCTTCCTTGTGATATTACGAATGATGATGAAATTAAAAACACGTTCGCTCAACTTAAAGAAGAGGTAGGAGTTATTCACGGATTAGCACACTGTATTGCTTTTGCGAACACAGAAGAGCTTAAAGGAGAGTACTTGAACACTACGCGTGAAGGCTTCCTACTTGCTCATAATATTTCTTCATACTCTCTTACGGCTGTAGTGAAAGAAGCTCGTTCATTAATGACAGAAGGCGGAAGCGTTGTAACCCTTACTTACCTCGGTGGAGAAAGAGTTGTCTCCAACTACAATGTAATGGGTGTCGCGAAAGCTTCACTGGATGCAAGTGTGAAGTATTTAGCAAGTGATGTTGGAAAAGACGGAATCCGTGTAAATGCGATCTCAGCTGGACCAATTCGTACACTGGCTGCAAAAGGAATCGGTGACTTCAATTCCGTATTAAAAGAGATCGAAGAAAAATCACCGCTTAGAAAAGCTAATACACAAGAAGAAGTAGGAGACGCAGCACTATTCTTGATGAGTGACTTAGCACGCGGAATTACAGGAGAAATCCTTCACGTGGATAGCGGATATAATACAATAGCACGCTAATAAAGATGAATAGACAAAACCCCGAATGCTCTCAATGGGATTCGGGGTTTTTTCGTGTCTTGGACTGTATCCTATTCTCATCAGTCCTATTTTAAGTTGTGGCTGTATCCTTTACTCTTCAGCCTAGTGGAGAGTGTAGTGGATTACAGTGCTGATGGCGCGCCGCCGCCGTTGCGTTCTGGAACACAAATGATTCCACAGATGCAACGACAATCTAGTACGATTGTGCGTGTTTCGTTACCAGTTTGACGGAATGAAAAGACTGCACAGCAAGTTTCAGGGTCGAAACTTAAAACAGTAAAGTCAGTTGCTTGACCTGGTGCAACGCTAAGCGGTTCTTGAGCACCTTTTAGTACAAGTTGAACTACTTGTTGCTGTCCCATTGTACAGAAGTTACCGTTCATTCTAGCGTTAGCAAGCTGGTTTAATAGTTCACACACACAGCCACCGCACTTAGATTTCGTTGTGCCAGCTGTATTGCCATTGCCACAACATGAGCCATTATTAAATAAACTCAATGTATTTCCTCCTTTGAAATAGATACATGTACCTGATTTCTCTCAGTTATCAGGTTAATATACTATATGGGAGTTTGTACGAATTGGAGATAGGGTATTAAACCATTTTTTCTTTAAATAGGCAGTTGCTTCTATAGTCCATTTTTTAAAAGAAAGACGTTTGTCCAAACCAAAATCATTGACAAGAATATATTAAAGTAGGGCTTATATATTGCCCAATGTTTTAAGGGAGTGTTCTTTCAATGTCAGTTTATTTTGGTCCGTATCGTTACTTCTTCGTTCAATTATTTCAATCTCAGCAAATCATTTCTGAAGTGTTCCTTCTAAACTCTAACCAACCAGCAGGTACACCTGACTTAACAGGTGTAAGAGTAGCAGAAGTTGGCGGAGACTATGTTGTATTTTCACAAGCAGGTTCAGCAGGAGCTACTCGTTCTTACGTGCCTCTTAGCCAAATTTTGTTAGTTGAACTATAAAAAAGAAAAACTCCATGCATCTGCATGGAGTTTTTTAAATAGAAAAAAGGAGATAGAGATGAACAAGATTAACCTTCTCTTTATTACAAAAGACCGTTCACTGCAGCTAGAAAGAAGCAGTTTTTATTTAGAACTCGAGCTCGCTAAACTTACCAACTTAACAAAATGGCAGTATGACGGAAACATTCACGATATACTAAATCAGCTTTCAATAAAACCCGATTTTATTCTCTTGAATGATTACAAACCTGAATACAGACCTTTTATAAGAGGTTTAAAGGATTTATCAATTCCTCATGGTACGTTAATGCATGATCTGCATTATAAGTTATCGAAACGGGATTTTTTGATTCATCAAGAAAAACCAGCACTCATCTTTTGTCATTATAGAGACGCATTTAAAAAGTGGTTACCTGACCATGTAAATCGACTTGTTTGGTTTCCTCATCATGTTCCAGACCAAATATTCCACCCCTATTCCGTGCCTAAGGAGATTCCGCTTTTATTAATTGGAGCCACTTATCAACATATATATCCATTTCGACATCGCCTTGTTCAGCATTTTAAAAAAGATCCTCGATTTGTTCACCCTGCACATCCGGGTTACGGAATTGTAAGAAAAGAGTTAGCTGGTAATCGGTATGCTGAGACAATAAGCAAAGCAAAAATCTTTCTAACCTGTGACTCTATTCATCATTTTCCGCTCCTAAAATATTTTGAAGTACTAGCTTGTGGTACTTTGCTTGCCGCTCCCTCTTCACAAGAATTATCTGATTTAGGTTTTATAGATGGAAAGACATTTGTGACCATAAATGAATTAAATTTTAAGCAGAAAGTAGAATATTTCTTAGCTAATGAGGCTCATCGGAACCAAATCGTCCAAAACGGATTACAATTAATTAAACAAAGACACACAACCAAGATAAGAGCGAAAGAGATGGTTCATACCATTAAACAGTATTTACAAAATAAAAAAGGATAAGGAGAGATTTATTCATTGATCAAAGTATCCATAGTGATTCCCTTTTATAATTGTCCCTACATCCATAAAGCGATTGAAAGCAGTTTAAACCAAACCTATAAGAATGTTGAAGTTATTGTTGTAAATGATGGATCTACCGTTCACAATGAAAAAATCGCTCCATACTTAAATAGAATAAAATACATTGAAAAAGGTAATGGTGGTACTGCTTCAGCGCTAAATACAGGCATTCGTCACGCTTCCGGTGATTATTTTGCCTGGCTTAGTTCCGATGATCTCTATCATCCTACCAAAATTGAAAAACAGCTAAATTTTATGAAAGCTAATCAAGCAGTCGCAAGCTATTCAAACTTTAATGTAATAAACGAACAGGGATCGATCGTATTTCATTCACAAGGTCAGGGCTTTCCAAGCCAAGTTCAATTTTTAAAACGAATGCGTCGCGGCTGTGTAATAAACGGATGTACAGTCATGTTAAAAATGGGTGTCTTTAAAGAGTGTGGACTTTTCGATGAAACATTACTCTACACCCAGGACTACGAATACTGGTTAAGAGTCCTTTCTAATTATAAATTTCATTATTATCCGGAAAGCCTCGTTAATTATAGAATACACAGCAACATGGGAAGCAAAAAACATAAAATTGAAATACGCAAAGAATTGCTAAAAACGATTCAGCGTCACATCAGCAAAATGAATGAGCTTATTAAAATTGCCATTCAAAAAGGGTTGTAGAATAAACATAAGAAAAAAGCCGCCAAGTATGCGAGCGGCTCTTTCTATGCAGTTCTTCTCTATAGGGTCTTTTTCAAAAAGATTGTTATTGTTAAACCTCATTTTTATTTTATTCTATGACAGTTAAACGAAAATCAACCTCTTTCAATAACAACAAGGTTTACAAAAAAAGCTTCTATTTTAAAATCTTTAAAAACTCTTGTGCATACGTCTCTAAATTAAAAAGAGATAAGCGGTTTAATGCCTGATTAATGATCTGAGTTCGCAATGCTATATTGTCTGTTAGTTCAGTTCCTTGTGCAACGGCAGATGCAATATTTCCATTGATATAAAACTTGCCTGTCACATTATGCGTAATAAATGCCTTAACACCATCAGAATCAGAAGAGAGAACAGGACATCTGCAGCTCATCGCTTCAATGACCGCATAACCGAATCCTTCTACTTTGGAAGTCGATAATAAGAAACCTCCACTATCACCAATGATAGAAAAATAGTCTGCCATTTTTTTGTGAGGAATATTTGCGTGAATCGTTACTTGTTCCGTCAGCTTATATCTTTGTAATAGATTATAAAACCTTGATTTCTCATTTGGGCTGCTAAGTGTATCATCAATAAACATCCAAAACTTTGTGTTTGGTTTCCTTTTGATAAAACGCATGGCAAACATGAGAAAATCATCCCAGTTCTTATTCAGTTCTAATCTCCCTACCCAGCCAATAACTGGATAAGTCAGGGGGATTAGAATGATAACAGAATTCAGTGGTATCAAAACAATTGTGAAAACAATACTTTGGAAAAGATGGATAATGTAATTCTACTAAGCTCATTAAATGGTCAGTTTTAGGGAGCAGAATGCCGTTTGAGTCTTTTAATAGGATTGGTTTCGCTTGTGTCAGGATTTTCTCTGCATTTTTATAGCTGCCTAATCCTTGAATTTCATAAATAAGCTTGCCTCTATATCCCAAATTTCGAATTCGTTGAAGCATAGTAAAGTCTGAACAAACGAAGATCGCATCAAAATTCTTAGCTAATATGGTTTTTATTTCTGAATCCTTATTTGTTATATAGGTAGGGATCTGCGATATGTTTTGCATACCGGTTCCGTTTTGTAAGTATAATAAATGACACTCTATACCATGACTGGTTAATGATTTACAGCGCTGGCGGTTTAATGTTTCCATACCGCCGCTTGGTAAATAAAAAACAAATAGAATTTTACTTTTTGCCATACTCTAGCTCCTTTAACCCTTATAAGCCATAGTATGAATGAAGTGAAAAGTTGTTCTAAGGTCGTCCTTTTAAAGGGCGCCTTTTTTTATTAATAGGGTAGGGGTCTAGTCCACATAACAGGTACAATCATAGTTTAATATATAGTTTTAATTTTAATTAGAAAGGAGAGTTTCATTGAAAATAGTAACTATTCTTGGAACACGACCAGAGATCATTCGTTTAAGTTTAATCATAAAAAAACTTGATATATTAGCAGATCACCATATTTTGATTCATACGGGTCAAAACTTTACCCCATCGTTAAATGACGTGTTTTTCCAAGAGTTTCAACTTAGAAAACCAGACTATGTTTTAATGAAACAGCAATTTTCTTTCGGAAACCAAATTGCACATCTGTTTTCAGAGCTAGAAAAGATCCTGTTACATGAAAAGCCTGATAAGGTATTGGTACTCGGAGATACGAATAGTGCTCTTTCTTCCATTGTAACTGAAAGGCTTAACATACCTGTTGTTCACATGGAAGCGGGCAATCGTTGTTTTGATCTTAGTGTACCAGAGGAAAAGAACAGAAAAGTTATTGATGCCATATCGACTTTCAATCTCCCGTACACAAAGTACAGCAGAGAGAACTTAATAAGAGAAGGAGTTCCTTTAAACCGAATTATGGTTTCGGGTAATCCAATTTATGAAGTGTTAACCAAATATGAGGATTCAATTGATAACAGCAAGATATTAGAACGATTAGGAATTACAGCAAGAAATTATATGCTAGTTACAGCTCATCGTGCAGAAAACGTGGACAATCACGTTCATTTAAAAGAAATATTAACAGGTTTAAATTTAGTTGCGGATCATTTCCAAATGCCCGTTGTTTGTTCGATCCATCCTCGTACGAAATCAAAATTTATCGAGAGCAAAAAGCTGAACATGCACCCGCTCGTACAATTTCATGAACCATTTGGCTTTTTTGACTTTGTAAAGTTAGAAAAGAACGCATTTTGTGCCTTAACAGATAGTGGTACTGTGCAGGAAGAATGCTGTTTATTTCAGGTGCCAACTGTAACGATGAGAAACAGTACAGAACGTCCAGAAACGGTTGAATGCGGAAGCAACTGTGTATCTGGAGTATCAGCTAAACAGATTTTATCTTCTGTTAAAGTAATGACACATAAAGAAAAAAATGGTCCATTCCAGAGGGATATGATGATTTGAATGTTTCAGATCGAGTCGTAAAGTTTATTTTAGGAGGAAATAGTATTGTTTAATAAAAGAATTTTAATTACAGGGGGAACAGGTTCTTGGGGACACGAACTTGTCAAACAGCTTCTGCCGAAAGAACCTAAGGAGATCATTATTCTTTCTCGTAATGAAGCAAGCCAGGTGGCTATGCAAAGACAATTTGATTATAATCCAAAGCTCACATTTATGATCGGTGATATCAGGGATAAAGATTCCTTGATGAGAGCAAGTGAGGGTATAGATTATATTTATCATCTTGCAGCATTAAAGCATGTTCCTATTTGTGAACTGCAGCCTTATGAAGCAATGAAAAGCAACATTCAAGGCACACAGAACGTAATTGAAACGGCCATTTATCATAAAGTAACAAAAGTAATTTATATTTCAACTGATAAAGCAGCAAATCCTTCTAATTTATATGGAATGACAAAAGCGATCGGCGAGAAATTAATCATTCATGCGAACCTGTTAAGCAAGCATACCCGTTTTGTTTGTGTAAGAGGCGGAAATGTATTAGGGACGAACGGAAGCGTTATTCATGTATTTAAAAGTCAGATTAAGAATAAAGGTCAAGTAGGAATAACGGATTTTGAAATGACTAGATTCTTTTTAACGTTAGAAGAAGCGATCAGCTTATTGTTTAAGGCAACATATGAAAGTGTAGGGGGAGAGATCTTTGTTATGAAGATGCCTACATGCAAGATTACAGATTTGGCACAAGTTCTTATTGATGCGTCAGGGGAAAAGGGAGTAACCATGGTTGAACTTGGGAAACGCCCAGGGAGAAGCTGCATGAGATCCTTTTATCTGAATATGAGAGTGCAACAACTGTATATTTTGACAGTGAGTATTTTGTTATCTTACCAACGATTGATATCGAAGGTTTGAACCAACATTATGCTTCCTATGAGAAGGTTGAACTTGAGAGCTATAGTTCTGAAAAGGACTTAATGACTAAGGAAGAGATCCATCAGATGCTTGTTGAGGGTGGTTTTCTGAATTGAAAATAATGATTTTAGGGGCTAATGGGATGGCAGGCCATATGATCGCATCCTATTTTAAAGCAAACACACCACACCAGCTGCTCCTTACTTCTAGAGATGGAACAGAAGGCCATATTATGCTAGATGCTACGAATTTAAATCAAATTGAAGAAGTCATACAATTAAATAAGCCAGATCTTATTATTAATTGTATCGGACTTCTTAATGAGTATGCCGCCTTTCATCAAAGAGATGCAATTCTTGTAAATAGCTTACTTCCTCACGAACTAGCAAGACAACTCAATGTGTATGGGGAAAGCTGATTCACATTAGTACGGATTGTGTTTTTAGCGGACATGAAGGAAACTACAATGAAGAGTCCATCCCAGATGGATTAACGATGTATGCTAAAACGAAGCAACTCGGTGAAATTAAAACAAATCCTCATTTGACCATTAGAACATCCATTATCGGACCTGAATTAAAAAATGGCATCGGATTATTTCACTGGTTTATCAACCAAAAAGGGATTATTAAGGGATTTACACATGTAAAATGGAACGGTGTTACCACGTTAGAACTTGCCAAATTTATTCATCACACGATTGATCATCCTCTCTCAGGTTTGTATCATTTAACCGCTCCTGAAACTCTTTCCAAATATGAACTCCTGAATCTCATAAAAGACATTTTTCAAAAAGATGACGTTGATATTATCCCACACACCGAACCGCGATTAGACAGAACTCTTTTTAACTCCAGGATTGACTCTCATTATCGTGTTTTACCATATAAAAAACAGCTGCAAGAATTAAAAGATTGGTTGAAATGAGTAAAACCCTGCTTATTACGGGTGCTTCAGGTTTTACAGGGCAACATGCTTGTAAATACTTTTCGGAGAGAGGCTACAAGGTAATTGGAATCTCTCGAAGAATAGAATCATCTTCCAATTATGAGATGGAAATATGCGATCTTTCAAACCAACAACAAATAATCGAGGTTATAAAAAAGCATAAACCTGATTTTTGTTTGCATCTTGCGGGGATTAATTCTGTAGCTCAGTCATGGTTAGATCCACGCTCTGTTATTGATAGCAATGTACTAGGAACTTTTCATCTTCTTGAAGCAATTCGTTTAAATGTTTTGAACTGCAGAACGATTATTGCAGGCTCTGCTTTATCTAACTCTAACCATCCATACGCGGTGAGTAAAAATATACAACAGCAATTATCCATTGAGTGGGCAAAAGTGTTTAACCTTCATGTCGTAACCGTTAGATTATGCAACTTAATTGGACCTGGGCATTCTTCAGGTATTGTTTCCTTATTAGCAAAACGGATCGTAAAAATGGAAAAAGAAAAGCAAGCTGAAGGAATTAAGCTCACTCATTTGTTAAATGAACGAGAATTTCTAGATGTAAGGGATGCTGTTACTGGTTATGACATTCTTTTCAAAAAAGGAGAGGCGTTTTCTGTTTATGAAATTGGTTCAGGAAGGAAAACAGCTTTAAACGACGTTTTATCGATTTATCAATCATTAACACAATTAGACTTGGTATATTCATCATCACAACCAGAACCTGACAAATCACCTGAATTAATGGATAGCAGCAAGGTCAGAGAACTCGGTTGGAATCCGAGTTTTACACTTAAGGATTCTCTATATGATACTCTCTCTTTTTCTAGAGAAATCAATTAGTCTGAAGCTAAACAGAGTGATTTTGACCACTTATAGTAGCTAACAAATAAAAAAGGTGTTCCAAACAAATGGGACACCTTTTTCGCCGTGAAAGGAAGTAACTCAAAACGTTATCTAACTACACGGGACCATTCTTATTTTTTAATTCGCTTATGATACAGAGCCATGTTTAAATAGTGGCTATTTCCTTGTTTACGGTTTTTATGAAATAAGTGATATTCAATTGGTTCTGTAAGAGTTTTGAACTCTTTAGAGATCGAATTTAATTTATACATGACAGCATAAGGTAAATGGGGTGTTAAGGAGTATTTGCCATAATTTTGTCCGGATATGATAGATCCAGGAATTAATCGATTACGGCGTTCGAGCCAGTTCTTATGGTTTGACAACAACATTTCAATGTTTGATGGTAATGCTTCCAGTTTTTGAACCATAATTTGCAGTGCTTGGGGATCTAGCCAATCATCACCGTTCATAAATAATACATATTCGCCTATACAGTAGCTTAGAGCAATTTCTAATGTTTTTGCTCGGCTCCTGTTTGCTAATAACAAGGGAACCATACGTGATTCGTGGATTTTGTGTATGGAATCCGGAGAATGATCAGTAGAACCGTTATCGATAACAATCAGTTGAAAGTCTTTAAACGTTTGGCTAATAACGCTTTCTATGGCGTACTTAACGGTTTGTACATGATTGTGTGAATATAGGATAACGCTTACTTTAGGAATTTGACCAGTTAATTTTCTAACATCAATGCTGCTTGCCATGCTTTCCATTGTTAGTTGTTCAGGTGGAATGTTTGTTGTTAGAGCATACCTACCATTGAAACGATATTCCATTATATATTCACGCAATAAAACAAAATCTCCATGCTGTAATAAACGAATCCAAAAGTCATGATCTTGTACGTTCGGAAATTTATTGCGATAGCCTCCTGCTTTATTAAAGGCGTCTCTCGTAAATAGAAACGATGCACCAATAAAACAGTTTTGAAAGATCTCTTCTCTCTTTCTCGTCATAAAGTACTCTACATAATCGTACCATGCTTTTGAATAGGTAATGGGTGTGCCATTCTGATCAATTCTTCTATAAAAAGAATATACTAAAACCGTTCCTGGCTTTGCTTGATCCATTGTGACCACTAATCTTTCCAAGAAATTAGGATCATGGCGATTGTCACTAGAGATCCAAGTGAAATATGGACAATCTTGTAAAAGTTTAAATCCTTGGTTTAAGGTGGGGGAAATACCGAGGTTTTCTTTTCTATCGATAATTACAAATGGTATTGTTAACATTTGGCTGGCTTCTTTACAGCTTTTACAGTTTCTTCATTTGGTCCATCCAATACGATGACAAGCTTGTAGTCACGGAACGTTTGATTTTCCATTGACTGAATACATTCAAAAATATACTCCCTTTCTTGATGATAGACGGGGAGCACAACTCCTACTTTCACTAAGGTTCCTCCTAAGAATCAATTACTCTATGAACTTCATAGTGCTTTTCTAGCATTGTATGCGGACAAAATAAATTTGGACATGGATATTCAGGCAAGAATTATTTATGAACCTCAAAAAGAAGAAGTTAGATGGTTACCAATCATTATTTTTTTCGTATCCTAATTGAATTAATAATTCTCCTGCAGATAATTTAAAAGCCTCTTTAATTTCATCATCAAACTCTTCACGCCAACTACCGATTTTTCCTTTTCTAAATGTTGCTGATTGCGACGGGTTGATATTATTTCGTATGGATTGAAGCATGATCTTCATTTGAAGTGGAAGTGTATCATTATAAAGAAATTGAATAATACGAGTAAATGTTTTTGTTTGGGTTTCCTCATCTGAAATTAGGTCTTCAAATTGAATAGATAGTACTTCAGGTTTGTGTAACCAGCCAATAAATGCTGAAAACCAATCCTTAATCCCAGGATGTATTAATATTGGCGAATCTATCCCATTAATAATGGTTAATAACCTTTCTTTATGTGATAGATTTTGTTTTACAAAATAGTGGAACAAAGGGGCATTCACTTTTTCAATATAATGGTTGTAGGAGACCAATACATCGCGAAGGTCTCTGTATAAAAAAATTTGTTTTATATTTAATTCTATCAATTTGTTTTCCCATACTTTTGAATAGTAAAGGTGGCCAGAAAGAAATTCGTTATCTTTTATACTTCTTATTGCTTGTTCTTGTTGGTCAAATTGATGAGGCAATCCTTCATATAAATGTTGGGATGGATCATGTTTTACATAAGGAAGACCAGTAAAGATTTGAAACATAAGATGGGTCCTGCTCTTTGGAAATGAATTAAAGAAAAATGGATCAAGTGAAACAGAACGGTCATTGTTTCTATTGTTTTTCAAAATATATCATCCTTTATTTTTGGCTCACAGAACCTTTTTAATCGACATACTATATTAATAGTTAGCAAATGCTAATTCACTAAAATTTTGAGGTGAAATAAGATGACCCTTCTTCCTCATGGTGGAAGTTTGATTAATAGGTTTCAATTAGATGCCGAATACAAACACATAAAATCATTTATAGAGATAGACCCAATCAGTTTATCGGACTTAGAGTGTCTTGCAATTGGTGCATTTAGTCCATTAAATTCATTTATGAGCCAAGCTGATTACTTGTCTGTTCTATATGATATGCGACTTGCTAACGGACTTCCTTGGTCTTTGCCTATTACTTTGCCAGTATCTGAACAAAAAGCAAAAGAAGTCATTAGAGTGAGTGAAGCTGTATTAATTTATGAAAATACGGTTTATGGAAAAATAGAAATTACCGATGTATACAAGCCCGATCATTCTTTGGAATCAAAGCTTGTATATGCTACAGAAGATTCTGCTCATCCCGGGGTGAAAAATATAAAACAAAGAGGTGACTGGTACGTCGGTGGGCGTATTACGATGCTAAAAAAACCTCCTCGTAAAGTAGCTCCACATTATTATATAGATCCACTGATTATGAGAGAACAGTTTAAAGCGAAGGGGTGGGAAAAAATTGTTGCTTTTCAAACTAGAAATCCCATTCATCGTGCACATGAATATCTTCAAAAAACAGCTCTTGAACAGATGGATGGTCTTTTATTACATCCATTAGTTGGAGAGACAAAACAGGATGACGTTCCTGCACCAACTCGAATGAAATCTTACGAAGTACTACTCGAACATTATTATCCAAAAGAACGGGTCCTTTTAAGTACTTTTCCGGGATCTATGAGATATGCAGGACCACGTGAAGCGATCTTTCATGCCCTCGTAAGAAAGAATTATGGCTGCAGCCACATTATTATTGGAAGAGATCATGCTGGAGTAGGGAACTACTATGGACCGTATGATGCTCAAAATATATTTAACAAATTCAAAAACGAAGAGTTAGGTATCACCCCAGTGTTCTTTGAAAATAGTTTTTATTGTACAAGATGTAATACGATGGCAACGGTGAAGACCTGTCCTCACGATGAAAAGGACAGATTAATATTGTCGGGAACAAAAGTAAGGGAAATGCTTAGGGAAATGAAGCAATTCCACCAAATTTCAGCAGACCTGAAGTGATTTCAATTTTACGAAATCATTACGCTGAATAATGTATGATAGGAGGTTCAATTATTGAATCAAAAAGATAAAAATATAACGTGGCAGAATATGAATGTATCAAAGGAAATGAAACAAAAACTTCATGGCCATAAAAGCTTTGTACTTTGGTTTACAGGCTTATCTGGATCAGGAAAGTCAACTGTAGCGTCAGAAATTGAACGTATTTTCTACAAAAAAGGACTGTCTACGATTTTGCTTGATGGTGACAATCTCCGTCATGGATTGAATCAAGATCTAATATTCTCTGAAGAAGACAGGAGAGAAAACATTAGAAGAATTGGGGAAGTTGCAAAACTTTTTGTAGATAGCGGTGTCATTGTGTTAGTTGCTGCGATTTCACCTATTGAAGCAGATCGTCAAGCTGTTAGAAGTAAATTTGGTAATGATGAGTTTATAGAAATCTATGTAGACTGCAGTCTTTCAGCTTGTGAAAATAGAGATCCAAAAGGGCTTTACAAAAAAGTTAGAGAAGGACTTATTCCTAATTTTACGGGTATTTCTAATCCATATGAAGTGCCTGTAAATCCAGAAATAGTGATTCAAACAGAGTCTATGGGTATTACAGAATGTGCAGTAAAGGTTGTAGAATATTTGATTAAACACCAATATGTGACGTAATCGAAAAGCTGCCACCCGCGTATGGGTGACAGCTTTTTCATTTTGCTTTATTCGGTTTCCACGTTACTTTACCGCATGAACCGCAGCCTTTTTTTGCAGCAGGTTTTATAAGAGATTGATTCTTACCAGCATTTTTGGCTTTGTTTGCTTTAATTTCAGAATAAAGTTTTTGTAGATCATCTTTATTCACTTTCCATCTCTCCTCTGTCTAAATATCCTAGATGCCTTGTCATTATATTCTGTATCTGTGGAGGGAGTGTTTTGATTTGGTTGAAATGGACGAATGACGGATTTTTTATAAGGATCAGATGGATTGGTATTGAATGGTTGTATCGTTTTTCTCTTATGTTGTTTGATTTGAAAGGACTTATTGGTTTTGCATCTCGATATAAGGATTGTTCTTTATCGTATGGTTTAGGAACATGATTGGTTATAAGGGAACCTGATGCAGAAAAGGGTCTTATTTGTGGTACGACGGTCACTTTTGATCCGTCTAACTGATATTTAACAGGAGCCTTTTCGGTATTTTCATGAAAGTTATCTACTTCCTTCTTATTAGAAGGAAGTTTTGTTTTGGGTTCAGTTTGTTCTATCATCGATTCTTCTTGTTGAAGTAAAGGGATCTGTACAGCTGCAAAATTGCTGTTTATTTTGCTCAACACTTTATTAGCGCACGTGAAAAATGTAGCTTCAGAAACGGATGACAATGATTCGAATGAAAAACGTAAAAATGTTTGTATCACTAAATAACTGATCCATTCCGCTATTTGGTTTTCAAAAGTAGGTTGAACAGCTAAGAATAGTGGTCCATCTTTCCTTTTTAAGGTTATTCCTTTGTGTATTCCGGACTGTACGGGCAGACGGAAAGAGGGAGAAGGATTTAAATAGTAGAGCTGTTTTTCAGGTGTATTTAGTGCAAGCGGCATAGGATGACCGCTATGAAAGTCCACATAAAAGCGCTGGTCGCATTTTACATGATCGTCAGTCGTAATTGTTATTCCTGTATGCTTTAAAAGTTGATCTAGTTCTTTTGCTTTTTGTTGTGATAGTCCTTGAATTCCAATCATAAATGTGGAAAGAGCACCTGAAATAGTCTCTCCATCATCAGAGATCTGCAATCCCCAATAAGGCAATAGCAGACAGAGAGCTTCATATTCTAATGAGGTCAAATCACATACACTTTGATTCTGATACCATACTGGTCTCATGATTGCTCCTCCTTAAACTCTTATCTATAAAAATAGGCTTTCGTTCTTGTGTCATAACCCACTCTATTCCCATAGTATGTATGGAATCTTCAGATCATGATGAGGAAAGGAAGGGAAACAATGGGAAATAATCATAAACACTTGCAGGATGAGTGTATCCGCGTACAAAAAGTTTACGACTGGGTGACTGATTCACTAAACGTAAGAAAGACGGTTTCTTTTAGTCCTGAACAAATCGAAGCTATAGAAGAAGCATTGGATGATCCTTCACGCCGTCCGTTAAGATTAGTTACGAAAGTACCTAAAACTCCGCCAGCATTCCCGCTTTCAGGTGAACCAAACGAAGCATGCGC
The DNA here is from genome assembly GCF_055814265.1 of Fictibacillus sp. EA-CB0309. Classification (NCBI taxonomy): domain Bacteria; kingdom Bacillati; phylum Bacillota; class Bacilli; order Caryophanales; family Fictibacillaceae; genus Fictibacillus; species Fictibacillus sp. EA-CB0309. The sequence continues at coordinate 2,530,945 of NZ_CP169271.1, read as the reverse complement.
TGAACTATATCTATGCGAGCAAGTTGGAGATAAGAGAGATGTAACGGTAGCACTTAACGGAGGTTTTGCAGAAGCACAGCTTGTAGAGCTTCTTTTACAACTGACATTAAGGTTCAAGTTGTAGACCGTAACGGAGTGGTTGTAACGGAGCAGCTGGTAAATGCATCCGTATTCGAATCATTCGTGTTGTGTTATCCGGATGGAACAGACCTTTACTGCCGTATTACAAAAATCTTTGCTCGTATTCCAACAGGAACCGTGTTATTAAATAGTCCTTCTCCAACTTCTTTGCTGTTGATATTATGTTCTGTGTCGACATTCAAGTTGAAGCAGAAGTGAAACTAGAGGTATTGGCTAAGTTCTGCTCACCTCGTGAGAATGACCTAAATGCAGAGGAAAGCGAGGGAGAAATATGTCCAGAGGTAATGTTTCCACAACAATGCCCGGACATATATCCCAGGCCAGGCTGTCTGTGTAGATCACGAGGAAGTGCCAGCGGACTAACGAACGAAGAAGACGGTGCAACCGAAGAGGGCAGAGCGACTATAACAGTAGATATCTGTCCTAATCACCATCTATCTGGGAGTAGATTCCATTTATCCTTAAACAATACAGGATATACAGCTACTGAGTTCACACAAGATACACTTTGCTGTGATGAATATAACGGCGGATTAAAGTTAATCGTTTCAGGAAGAGGCACTATGGATTCTACAGGTGACCAATATAACTTTAACCTTGCTGTTGTTCAAACAACGGATGGAAATCAATTTGAGGTAGAACTTATTGACAAAGAAGGCCAAAAAGTATTTTCAACTGGTGTTGTAACCGTTGATACTGGAGAGATTGCAGTAGAAGGTTGCTTACAGCATCAATAATCAATAGATCTGAAGAACAGAAAGGACCGCTGGGATTTCACCGGCAGGTCTTTTTTGTTTAAGAAAAAAAGTGAACGATTGGTTGGGGGCTACATACAATAAGAAAAGAGCCTAATTTGCAAGGGGAAGATGCATGGGTACGAAAGACAAACTAAGTTATGAACGGCTCATATCCAGGGTTGACTATTACAAAGAAAAAGCACTTGACCTTGAAAAGAAGCTTGTTTTTGCTGAAGAAACAATCGAACGTTTGGAAAGTGAGACGAACAATGATCAATCCTTCAAATTATTGAAGATAAAGAAAAAGAACTCCAAGAATTAAGAAGGCAAGTGGATGAACTCACAAAAAAACTAAAACGATTAGAAGAACATGAAATGGAAAAACGTATGCAGGGTTATGAAGAATTATTAAAAAGTATTCAAGATGAGATGAATGATAAAGATCAGCAGATCGATCTCTATCAGCAGCGTATTAAAAGTATGGAAAAACGAATTAACATTAACCGGACATCTGAGCCTGTTTTTGAAGAAAATGCGCAGGATGATTCAAAGACCGAACCGCTGAAAAAAGCAGGCTATAATTGTATGAGTTACTTCGATTATTCCGTTATTTTTACTAAAGAAAAAAAGGTTTTGTGCGCGGCTCATTTTATATCGAGAATACAGGAACAGAAACGTTAGAGAATCCGTATATCTGCTTTCGGTTTCAACCGGCTGAAGCTTGCGCCATAAAAGGAAAGATTGTCTCTTTAATCGCTTCGCCCTCACATGATGAAATGCTTCAGTCTATTTGGATGTATATGGATAACGAATGGGCTGAAAAAGCAAAAGAACGTGGGGAGATGTGGATCTGTCCTCTTCGTGAAACAAAATTCAAGAGCGGTGATAAGCTTTCACTGGATGATTTTCAAGTTCCTTTTAAAAACAGTATAGATGAAAATATTACTGTGGAAGCATTCGTTTATTTTCATAAACAAAATTACCGCGCTAAAGCAGTAAACCATATAGCCATCAATTTTTAGTGAGACAGCCTATAACCAACTCGTTAGACATGCATAAGATGTACTATACGAGGAGGTTGAAACATGGAAGATTGTTTTAATTGTAAAAAGAAGAAATTCAAGAAAATTTATGCTGATAAAGTAATTATCAAAGCAGATAAAGTTATAATCCATGAAAAGAAGGATCATTGTGAATCTTCTAGCTCAAGTTCTAGCTCCAGCTCAAGCAAACATGAATCTAGCCACAAAAAGCATGAATCTTCATCAAGTCATCAACATCATGAATCTTCTTCTAGTTCTAGCTCAAGCTCGAGCAACGGCTGTTTTTATGACCCGTGGGCTTAAGCAATCCAACGTGTTTTTTAGAGCACTCTTAATCAAGAGTGCTTTTTCTTTATGAAAAATGAATCATTTAGAAGGAAAAGGGTATAGGATAAGGGAATAAATAGAAAAGGAGATGTTGCATATGGGATATATTTTACCGTATATACCGATTCAGCGAATGCAATATGCTAGTCGAATGGAAAGGCCTGAACAAGGTTTACCGATCGTATCGAAAGTACCTCCTATTCAAAATGACAATGTACACACATTTAACCACAATAAAAAATTTGCCGTAGAAGAAAAGAAACGTTTTGATCAAATTCTAAGTGAAATAGAAGGAAAAGGATTATTTTTAAACGAAACCATCTAGAAGGGTTTCTTTTTTTGCTGCTTTCAATAGCTTTTCTATATAACAGTATTGCTTCTGCACATTCAGCTCAATCTCTTCTAAGATAAATTGATTGAAAATAGAAGGTGTGAGACTTCGGCTAGGACGAGCAGTCAGGAGAGACCTATAAAGGCAAAAGGGGCATGTGGCTCACCACTTGCCCCGCGGAAAGCAAAGCACCTGAAACTGAAATAAACTACTTTCAGAAACAGCAAGGGTTACCAAAACAGCTTTTATTTAGGCTGTTTTCTATAGGTTGTTACTTAGAAGATATTTTTTCTTCTTTGAGCAGTTGGTTGTAGTGGAAGGTGCGAGACTCCTGCGGGACAGGCGGGCAGGTGAGACACTTAAAAGTGAAACGTTAAGAATGTGGCTCACCGCCTGCCCCGCGGAAAGCGAGCACCTGGAACGGAAATCAACTACTTTCAAAAACAGCAATGGATACCAAAACAGCTTTTCTTAGCAACACAGTTTAATCTACTAATTATTTGGAGTGTTTAAAATGGAATTTAAAGAGATAGCAGCAGGATGTTACTATTTTAATAGCGCAGTAAATATAGGCTATATTGTAAATGAAGATAGAAGCAAGGGGATGTTAATTGATGCAGGTCTAGAATCTTCTGCCGCAAAAAAGCGGTTCAGCATCTTGTGAATGAGAATCTACCTATTACACATCTCTTTATTACACATGCGCACGCAGATCATTTTGGGGAGCTCAATATATTCAAAGAAATTTTAACGTACATACGATTGCTCCTTCCTTGGAAGAAGCGGTTATGAGAAACTCGATCCTTGAACCCATCTATTTATTTAACGGGAACTTTCCTCTTAGCGAGATGAGGAATAAATTCTTGGAAGCTCCTTCCATAAGAGTGGATGAGATCTGTACGGATGGAATATGGGATAATGCATTTCCATTTGAGCTCGTTGCTTTACCTGGGCATAGTCATAATCAATATGGAGTACTGTACAAAGGTATTTTATTTGCGGCAGATGCATTTTTAGGCAGTGATGTTTTAGAAAAACATAAGATTCCTTTTATCGTAAATTCGAAAGAGAATCAGCACACATTACAAAAATTAAAAAACATGAATATAGAAGGAATGGTTCCTGGGCATGGAAAGTTCGTAAGAGAATATCATGAAGTCATACAAGAAAATATCGACGTTCATGAAAAAATAGCCAGCCAGGTTCATTCTATTATTGTTAAAGCAGGTGAGTCTGGAATATCAATGGAGGAATTAATAGCAAACATGCTAACGCTACATAATATACAGCCTGCTAATATCGGGATGTATACGCTATTTAGAACAGCGGTTTCAGCATATTTCATACAGCTTATTGAAGAAGGAAAAGCAATGTATAAAATATCGAAAGGAAAACCTGTTATTTTTTCGGATCAGTTAAAGGCATAAATAATAGTTTGCCTTCTGACATTTCGGCGTAAACAACTTCTTCAACCCTAGAATAGCCGTGTTCATGAAGCTGCTCCATTAGTTCTTTTTTCGAGATTCCTGCTGTAGAAAGATTATCAGGATTAAGTTCTCCATCTAATATTAGTGTAACTGGCAGTTCAGGCTGTTGCTGACTATGCAAGTTCATATCTTGTCTATTTGGCGGCCCATATTGATATTTTGGAAGAATACTTAGAGACCCATTGGATTCTAAAATGGCATATTCAACTTCTCTTAATCCGAAAAAGCCTTTTTGGCGGACTAGGTTTTGGAGCTGGTTAATATCAAGCTTGCTTTTCTTAAGCATTTCACGGTCGATCATGCCTTTACGAATAACGATTGTAGGTGCTCCTTCCAAAAACTTACGAGTACCTTTAAATTTCTGTGAGACAATTTCTACGACGTAAACCATTGTTCCCCAAATCAAAATAGCATACAAAATAACAAAAATAGAAGTTTCATCATCATACATGGCATTACCGACTAATTCTCCTAAAAAGATAGACGAAATAAAATCAAAGGGTGTAATTTGTGAGATTTGCGTTTTGCCTAAAATCTTTGTGAGTATAAAAAGAGCAACAAAGCCCACGATTAGTTCGGTCGTTAACTGTCCAACATGAATGTCCATCAACCATTGTCTCCTCATAAAATACGAATTATTGTACAGTTTTGACGAGAATATATGTTTATAAACGAAAAAAGTATTGAAGCCGTCAAGTGGACGATTTCAATACTTTTTTCATTGCGACATGTGGTATGTTGGCATCTAGAAAAGGTTCTTTAGAAGTGGTGGTAAACCCGAGTTTTTTATAAAAGTCTTCTGCTTGAGTTTGTGCATATAATATAAGGCTGGAATAAGACCGATCGAGTGCAGTTTCTTCCATTGCCTTCATCAATTCTTCTCCTAAACCCTTTTTGCGATGAGAAGAAAGGACGCAAACCCGTTCAACTTTTCCTTCACCGTTTACTTCTCGAAGCCTGGCCGCTCCAACAGGTGTAACGTTATCGTATAGAACAAAATGAAGGGAAACATCTTCGTTTCCATCAATTTCTTCACTTTCATCAATCTGCTGTTCACGAACGAATACATCTTTTCTGACAGACAAAGCATCTTGAAAGCCATGTTCGTTCGTTGTGTATGTCTTAATCAATCTGCTTATACTCCTTTACCAAGACGAAATGTTTCATATACAGTCCATGATCCGTTATCAAGTTGATAAAGCAATTGAAAACGGTCAATTCTTTCTTCGTGTTCAATGTCAATCATACGAAGACGTTCCAAGACATCCGAATGTTCTTCGTCCGATAGCTTTTGTCCCAACGTTAAATGAGGAACAAAATTATAAGGCTGCTGATGTTCGAGCGGACCTGAATACAGCTGATCGTGCAGTGACTTTAATTCTTCAGATTCGTTTACTTTTAAGTAGATTGCATTATTAACAGGATGAAAGGAGCCCACCTTGTTAATCATGATTGAAAACGGATTAATATTCTGAGCAACAGATGAGATATAGGCAATCTGATCCTGAAGCTCTTCTTCAGTCGCCTCAAATGGTTCCTTTAATGTTATGTGAGGTGCGATAAGGGCATAATGCGGGTCATACCGTTTTCGGTAGGAATTTACTTTATCTTGTAGATTTTTTGATGGAAAAATAGCAATACCGTATTTCATAATTCTTCCTCCCTCATCTTTTGAACTAGTATACCAAATATTCTATTTATTTCCCACAGTTAGTGATTGTTGTAAAGAAACATTAACGCAGGAACTAAATCTTTCTGCCAGTTTACCCACAGGTGATTTCCTTGAAACTCATCGTATTCATAATCCAGTGCTAGATTATTTAACAAGTTTTTCATCTTCCTATTTGGAGTTAAAAAGTCACGCGTGATGCCTTCTGGATTTGTAAATTGATCTTCTTCGTCTCCAATAGAATGATAGATGGTTAAGGTTTGCATCTGTTCAATAGCCTCAACTGTCTCAATGAGACTATCGGGAATATAAGGAGATTGCAGAATAACTTTGCCAAATGTATTGGGATACAGAAGGCTCAATTTGAAAGCCACATAACCGCCTAGTGAATCACCAATTAAGCCCATTCCAGCACCTAATTGAAGGGTGTTGAACTTCTCATTTAGGTACGATGTAAGTTCAAATGCCTTAAAACGAATATAGTTTTCGTGTTTTTCACCAGTAGGATCATATTTAGCTTTTCGATCTTCAATCCCTTTATGGTTAACACCAACAATAATGCAGCTTTGCATTTGATCTTCTTCCATTAGCCTATCTGCGGTTTTTGCCAGCTTTCCAAGTTGGAAATAGTCTCTGCCATCTTGTGCAACTAGAATTGGATATTTAACGAGAGGTGTGAACTTGGAAGGAAGATAAATGAGTAATTCAATTTCTTCATCCAAGTACTTGCTATAAATCTTATCATCTGTAATAGAACCCTTAAGTATGGCCATAAAATGGATCTCCTTTGCTGACAGTTATCATAAATTATAAGCGTTTTCATTCAACTCGTATAATTGTAACACATAATGATATAATGAAAGAATCAATACGAATGCCGCCATACAGTGAACATAAAAAATGAGGTGAAGTCTGTTGAAAAATAGAGTGCACAGTCGTGAAGTTGAGGCAGCTGCTAGAAGACTGCTGAATGAAAGAGGCGTCACCATACCTGAGATTGCAGATATAGTTTATGAAATGCAGATACCGTTTTCACCTGGTTTAACGAAAGAAGAGTGTATTGAAAGTGTAGATGCTGTTTTAATGAAACGGGAGATACAGCATGCCATTTTAGTAGGGGTTGAACTAGATATTTTGGCCGAACAAAAAAGCTTTCTGAACCATTGCAGAGTATCGTGGAACAGGACGAAGGATTGTTTGGCGTAGATGAAACGATTGCACTAGGTGCTGTTTTCGGATATGGAAGCATAGCTGTTACAACGTTTGGACACCTGGATAAATTTAAGATGGGAATTATCCAGAAGCTAGATACTAAGATCGCAAACGGTAAAGTGCACACTTTCTTAGATGATCTTGTAGCAAGTATTGCAGCGAATGCATCAAGCCGTCTGGCACACAGACTTCGGGATAAACAAGAGCGCTTATCAGCTGAGGAGATCGCTCAGCACGAGAATGAAGAGAAGATTGGATAATAGAAGGAATCAAGCCTCCGATTATACGGGGGCTTTTGTAATAAAAAGCGGCATGAAAAATTTATTGACAGAGCCATACTGATAAAGTATATTTTAAATTGTAATTTAAGACCTGTTAGCTCAGTGGGAGAGCACTTCCTTGACAGGGAAGGGGTCGGGGGTTCAAGTCCCTCACAGGTCACCATAACACACAATGAATCTTACATAATATACGTAAACTTCTTATTTAACAGATAAGAAGTTTTTTGTTTATTAGCGTTTTTATATAATACTAGATCTAAGGTGAGTGAACGTTGTCTAGGTGAATGGTAAGCTGGTATTTGTGAGTAGAATGTTATTTGGGGAGCCGGGGTATATAACTGGTTTTGCGCCTGTCGTTTTTTGCCAACTCGCCGTTATGTGAGGAAAACTTGCCGTATTATAGCCGGAATTCGCCGGAATAAGTCCTGAAATTCTAGAATAACTTTGATAATTTCTAAGATTCGTTGTCGATATACCCCTCCTAGTATATGTGGTCACCCGTTTCGAGAGCCTAAACTGCACCAGTTTTAATGTTGGTTTTTGAGATAACCCAATAAGATGTTTAATTCTTTCAAATTTGGACGAACTTTTTAAGTCGTCCTACATAAAATATAGAGAAATATGATTTAAGGTTTTTGAAAGGAGAACATTTTTTTGGGTTTATTTAAACGCCCTGGCATTTTTGCTAAAAAGGGAATGGGACCAATGGGACCAACCATGGGAGCAATGGGAATGGGGCCAACTATGGGTGCAATGGGACAAATGGGTCCTACAATGGGAGCTATGGCACAGATGCCCCAGATGGGTGGCTGTGGATATCCGCCAGTTTCACCATCTCAATACTACCCTCCACAAGTTTTGCCTGCACAATTTAGTCCTACCAATCAACAAGTTCAATATAATCAACAAGATGTATATGTTCCTTTGATCCATCCAACTCAAACAACACAAGTAAATCAAATGAACTACAAATATGTACATTATTTCCCGCAGAACACGAACGTTGTAAACCAGGCAACGCAGCAAAATCTTTGTGGAACAACTCAACCAATCATGCAAGCGCCATGTCCTTGTCCACCACCATGCCCTCCGCCATGTGGTCCATGGCGAAAGAAGTAATGTTTAAGCTGTCGACGTTGTCGGCAGTTTTCTTTTTGATGACTTTGTTTAATTTGTTTAATCAGAAGTAGTGTTGAAAGTGAATGAAGATAGGGAATGACTAGAGTAGTACATATTATGAGATGGAGGTTATGAATTATGGTTAATGATACGAAAGTGGTAATCGTAACAGGAGCAGCACAAGGGATCGGAAAACAAATTGCGATCGACTTTGCTAAAGCAGGTTGGATTCCAGCGTTAATAGACTATAACGCAAACGAACTTGAGTCGACGTTAGCAGAAGTTCGCCACATACAACATAAAGCAATGAGTATTACGTGTGACGTTAAAAATCCTGAAGAAATCATAAAAGCTGTGACAGAAACACATGATAAACTTGGTAAAATCAATTGTTTGATCAATAATGCAGGTCTTTCAAAATGGAAATCTCCTTATGAATTATCAGTGGATGAATGGGATGAGATCATAAATACAAATTTAAGAAGCGTCTTTCTTTTTTCAAGAGAAACAGCTAAGTTTATGTCTCAATCTGGCGGCGGTTCCATCATAAACATGGCATCAACACGTGCGTCTATGTCTGAACCGAATTCTGAAGCTTATGCTGCTACAAAAGGTGGGATTGTAGCGTTAACACATGCACTTGCTGCTTCATTCACAGACGATTTTATTACAGTAAACGCAATAAGTCCTGGTTGGATTCATACGGGAAATTATAAGGAGCTGAGAGAGATCGACCATGAGCAGCATCTTTCTAAAAGAGTAGGAGTTCCGTCTGATATTTCAAGAGCTTGTTTATTCCTTGCCCAAAGTGATAATAATTTTATCACTGGGGAAAACCTTACAATCGATGGCGGAATGACAAGAAAAATGATTTACGAACATTAATGTTTCCTATAGGGAAAAAGATTGCTCTAGACCCACCCGGAAACCATTCTTTATGATGTAAAAGGTATCATTGAACGAAGGAGAATAGAGAATGCAATCTGATCAGCAAAAAGAGTGGAACGCGGTGTTTATATTAGTTTAGGAGCATATATTTTTCTTTCTATCGTTAAATTGGTGTCAGGCTTTATTTATCATTCTGATGCCTTAGTTGCTGACGGTTTGAACAATGCGACAGATATTATTGCTTCAATCGCAGTATTGATTGGTCTTAAAATTTCACGTAAACCTGCAGATGAAGATCATCCGTATGGTCATCTGCGTGCAGAAACCATAGCCTCTATGGTAGCTTCTTTCATTATGGTTGTTATCGGAATCGAAGTCCTGATCTCGTCTATTAAAAAAATGTTTAATGGGGTTGAAACGGAGCCGTCTTTAATAGCAGCTATGATCGCATTGTTCGGTGCAGCGGTTATGTTGATCGTTTATTTTTATAACATCAAAGTTGCGAAAGAAACGGATAGTCAAGGCCTAAAAGCAGCAGCGTTAGACAATCGTTCCGATGCATTTGTAAGTATCGGAGCAGCAGTTGGTATACTTGGTGCGCAAATCGGCTTGCCTTGGCTAGATCCAGCAGCTGCTGTATTAGTTGGTATTATCATTATTAAGACAGGCTGGGAAATTTTTTCCGAAACGTCTCACAACCTTTCTGACGGATTTGATTATGAAGAAGGAAAAGAAATGGAGCACAAAATTCTTGATGTTGAAGGCGTTGAGAATGTTGGTGATCTTAAAGCGCGTAAACACGGTAACCGAGCCATCATTGACGTTACGATTAAAGTTGATCCTTCTTTGAACGTTGTTGAAAGCCATGAAATCACAGAAAAGATAGAAGATACGATTAAAGAGGCTTATAATGTCGAAAGCATTCAAATTCACGTTGAACCAGAGGATGGTAAGGATAAGGGAAACCTTTAACCTAAGTTCCGCTCAATAAATTCAATTCGATTTCCGAACGGATCACGAATCGAGAAGCGATTAAAACCTGGGATCGGGAGTTCTTCTTGAATCTGTATGGCATGAAATATTAAATGGTCTCGGAATTCTTGAAGGCTCTCAACAAAAAAAGCCGGATGATGTTTACCTTTAAAAGTTTGGTCTTCAACACCAATATGAAGCTCTTGATGACCGATTTGAAACCACATGCCGCCGTTTTTTTGAAGAGCTTCGGGCTTTGTTATTTCTTCAAGTTGCAAAATGTCTTGATAGAACGTTTTTGCGTCCTTTTCTTTATCGCGTGGAATGCATATTTGGACGTGATGGATGCCAGTAATTTTCATTTTTCTTACCCCCACTGAATAACTAATTGAAGTATGAGCAGAACAGTTACAGTCCTCATAAGGATTGTAACTTGTTTTGTTTTTAATTTTGGTGCTAGTTTTATCGCAGCTTGTGCCCCGCAAATACTGCCAATCGTTAATGGGATAGCAACACCCCACATATAATGACCAGCCCATAAATAAGTGAATACAGCACCGGTGCAGCTTAAAAATGTGTTGAATCGGGTAAACGAAAGCGTTCGAATATAGGTGAAACCGTTTCGTAAAAAGAGCTGCATCTGCATCGTTCCTTGACCAGGACCAAACATACCGTCATATGCCCCGATCCCAAAAAGGTAAGGGTACTTCCTTGCTGGCAGCTGTTTTGTTTCTTTTTCTGGGTTGACGTCTTTCTTCGTTTTTATAAACGTTAAAAACAGTGCACCCGTTAGTAAAATCAAGGCAATAATCGTTAAATGTTCTCTTGAGATCGCTGAAGCAATCAAGCCGCCACAAATCCCACCTGCTAAACTCACCGACCCTGATATAAAGTAAGGAGCGAGCTTCGTATCATTGTTTCGCAGCAGAACAAAAAAGCTTGAGAAAGAACTGAACATATTGGCAAACTTGTTAGCGGCAATCGCTGAGTGAACAGGAACACCTAACAGCAGCATAATGGGGAAGTTGATCATCCCTCCGCTTCCAGAAAGCGTACCAACAAAAGTAGCTGCAAAACCGACAAGTATAAGGATATACATCATGAATCTCACGTCCTTTCAATTCTGCTTACATATACATCCTATGTTACGGTATACTTAAAATAAATTACATAAAATGGACAATGTTCAATAAGAAAAACTTATCGCGCGAAAAAAGGAGTATGTATGCAGTTATCCGAGTTTCGTATCTTAAAAGTTCTTGCGGAAGAATTAAATATGAGGAAAGCATCTGAAAGGCTATATGTTTCACAGCCAGCTCTAAGTCAGCGGCTTCAATCCATCGAAAATAACTGGGGGACGATTATATTTATTCGATCACAAAAGGGTTTAAATTTAACCCCAGCTGGTGAAAAGATTATCTCGTTTGTTTCAGAAGTTCTTCAAAAGAAGAAATGGTAAAAGAAGAGCTACAATCCCTCTCAGAACACGTTCATGGGACACTGAAGCTTGCTGTAGCATCCATTATCGGACAATACTGGCTGCCACATGTTTTAAAAGAATATGTCAATCTGTACCCTCATGTAAATATTTCTCTTATAACAGGGTGGAGTTCAGAGATCATAAAGCATTTATATGAGGATAAAATACATCTTGGAATTGTTAGAGGAAATCCCGAATGGCGAGGAAGTAAGGAGCATATTCTGTCCGATCATTTATATTTGGTTGATACAACGATCTCTTCATTAGACGAGCTAGCTGAAACTTCAAAGCCTTTTATTCAATTTAAAAGTCATTCAACCTACTATCAAGAAATCCAGGACTGGTGGCACTCTCATTTTAAAACAACACCTCAAAAAACGATTGTTGTAGACCAAATCGAAACGTGTAAACAGATGGCGTTAAACGGAATTGGCTATGCCATTCTGCCTTCTATCAGTCTCAGACCAGAGGATGATGTTTTTAAGATTCCTTTAACCGATAAAAGAGGTAACACGATTAAGCGAGATACATGGCTGATTCATCATGGAACGGGATCTGAACTGAAACAAGTGAATGCATTTATGGATTTAATCCGAAAACTAACGAATGAATAAGGTTTGAATCTTTCTAAATTTAGTGGTTTAATACAATACAGAATGACTTTTAAGGAGGAACTAACAAACATGAAAATGATGGATGCAAACGAAATTATCTCTTTTATTCAAAACTCAACAAAATCTACACCTGTAAAAGTTTACGTAAAAGGTAATCTTGAAAATATTGACTTTGGTAAAGAAACAAAAGTATTCCCTTCTGGTAATACAGCAGTATTGTTTGGTGAGTGGAAAGAGATCGAAGCTGCTCTCAAAGCAAACGAAAGTAACATTGAAGACTTTGTTATCGAAAACGACCGTCGCAACTCTGCGATTCCTCTTTTAGATATGAAAAACATTAAAGCACGAATCGAACCAGGCGCAATCATTCGTGACCAAGTTGAAATTGGTGATAATGCCGTTATCATGATGGGTGCTTCAATTAATATCGGCTCTGTTATTGGTGAAGGTACGATGATTGATATGAACGTTGTATTAGGTGGACGAGCTACAGTAGGAAAGAACTGTCACATTGGAGCAGGAACGGTACTAGCTGGAGTGATCGAGCCGCCTTCTGCTAAGCCAGTAGTAGTAGAAGACGATGTTGTAATCGGTGCAAACGCTGTTGTACTTGAAGGTGTTACAGTAGGTAAAGGTGCGGTAGTTGCTGCAGGAGCAATCGTAATTGAAGATGTAGAGCCTTACACGGTTGTCGGCGGAACACCAGCACGCGTTTTGAAAAAATCGACGAAAAAACGAAATCAAAAACAGAAATCAGACAAGAGCTTCGTCAATTAAACGATTAATTTGATTCTAGGGGATGAGAGAAGATGAAATCATTGCTTGAGATAAGAAAAGACTTGCACCGTATACCGGAGCCAGGCTTTCTAGAGTTTAAAACTCAAAAGTATATCCTTGATTTCATCTCCACACTTCCACAAACTTATCTGGAAATTCATACGTGGAAAACCGGTATTTTTGTGAAAGTGATCGGGAAAAATCCGTCAAAGACTATCGCTTATCGCACTGATATGGATGGACTGCCAATAATAGAAGAAACGGGGTATGATTTTTCCTCGCTTCACGACGGTATGATGCATGCATGTGGCCATGATCTTCACATGACGATCGCGATCGGATTATTGTCTCATTTTGCGGACAACCCTATCGACGACCATCTTTTATTCATTTTTCAGCCTGCTGAAGAAGGGCCAGGTGGAGCCCTTCCGATGCGCGAGAGTGATCTGTTTCAACAGTTAAAGCCTGACATGATTACCGCACTCCACATTGCACCTGAATATCCGGTAGGTACAATTGCTGTAAAAGAAGGTTTGTTATTTGCAAATACTTCGGAACTTTTTATTGATCTGATCGGAAAGGGTGGACATGCAGCATATCCCCACCATAGCAATGATATGGTTGTCGCTGCTAGCCATCTCGTGACACAATTGCAAACAATCGTTTCCCGTAATATTGACCCATTGGATTCAGCTGTTATCACCATTGGTAAAATTACGGGTGGAACAAAACAAAATATAATCGCCGAACGATCGAGGCTGGAAGGAACGATCAGGACCCTGTCTCCAGAGGCGATGGTTAAGGTGAAAAAACGGATTGAGGCACTCATTCAAGGAATAAAAAGTGGTTTTGAGTGTGAAGCGGTTATTGATTATGGATCTAATTACAGGCAAGTAGACAATGAACCAGCGTTAACTCGAGAGTTTATGGATTTTGCAGAAAAAAATAATGTGGTGAATGTTATTGAATGCAAAGAAGCGATGACAGGTGAGGATTATGGTTATTTTTTAGAAAGAGTTCCAGGCTTTATGTTCTGGCTTGGGGTGGATACGCCATTCGGTCTTCATCATTCAAAGTTAAAGCCGCAAGAAGAAGCGATTCAGTACGCGGTGGATCTTATGATTCAATATTTGACCTATAAAGGTACTAAATGAAAAAACGGCCCAAGTGGTCGTTTTTTTATTAACAGGCTGAGTATGCAATCAACACTAAAACCTCCTTTACATATTCCCATTATGAGTTGGAAACATTAACAAAGGTAAGGAGGTGGGAATATGGCTAGAATTGGTGTGGAACAATCATTAACGAATGTTTCTGATGCTTTAAGAGCTGCAGGGCATGATGTAGTGGAGCTTCGTCAGGAACAAGATGCAAATGGCTGTGATTGCTGTGTAATTTCCGGACAGGATGAGAATGTTATGGGCATGCAAAACGCGGTTACTCAAGGCTCTGTCTTGAACGCTCATGGTATGTCAGCAGATGAAATTTGTCAGGCTGTTGAGAGCAGACTACAATCATAGCACTCCTGGGGACAGCCATGCTGCCCCTTTATTTCTGTTTAACGCTAGTTTTAACAGGGAATTAATTGACCAATCACTTAAAAATATAAAGTTCATCTCAAGATGGGGAGGTTCATATGCCAATCTTAAATGTCCTTATGATTATTTTACTTATCATTCTAACCGCTTTTTTCGTGGTTACTGAATTTGCTATTGTTAAAGTGCGTAAAACGAGAATCGATCATTTAGCATCAGAAGGAAATGGGAAAGCCATCGCCGCTAAAAAAGTTTTAGGTAATCTTGATGGATATTTATCAGCTTGTCAGCTAGGAATAACGATTACCGCGCTCGGTCTCGGTTGGCTCGGTGAACCAACAGTAGAGATTTTCTTAAGACCCTTATTTGAAAATGCTGGATTGAATGAAGGGATTACGCATACTCTCTCTTTTTCAATTGCTTTTTTCTAATTACTTTCCTACACGTGGTTTTAGGAGAATTAGCACCTAAAACAGTTGCGATTCAAAAAGCGGAAATTGTCTCCTTGGCGACAGCAAAACCGATTATTATATTTTATAAAATCATGTACCCATTCATCTTTTTATTAAATGGATCAGCGAATATGTTGACACGTATCTTCGGCATTAGTCCTGCAAGTGAACATGAAGTGGTACATACAGAAGAAGAACTTCGTCTAATCCTTTCAGAAAGCTTACAGGGGGCGAGATTAATCAATCAGAATATCGTTATGTGAATAGGATCTTTGAGTTTGATGATCGAATAGCGAAAGAAATTATGATACCTAGAACTGAGATGGTTTGTTTATTTTTAGAAAACACGTGTGAAGAGAATATGGCGATTATGCGTGAAGAAAAATTTACGAGGTATCCAGTAGGAAATGAGGATAAAGATCATATTGTTGGATTAGTTAATATAAAGGAATTTTTTAATGAACATTTCAGCAAAGAAAATTTTGAACTAAATGAATATATCCGGCCAATCATAACCGTCCATGAAACGATACCTATTCAGAAGCTCTTGGTCAAAATGCAAAAAGACCAAACACATATGGCAGTTCTTGTAGATGAATATGGAGGGACTGCAGGTATTGTTACCGTTGAGGACATCTTAGAAGAAATCGTCGGAGAGATCAGAGACGAGTTCGATGTGGATGAAGAACCAGAAATTCAGCAAATTAGTAACGATCAAACCGTTGTAGACGGGAAGGTACTGATTTCTCAAATAAATGAAATGTTTGCGCTGGATATAGATAACTCTGAAATTGATACAATCGGAGGATGGGTTTTAACGAGGTCGATCGACTTAGATACCAACCATTCCTTTAATTATGAGAGCTATCGTTTTACCATTCTAGAATTAGATGGAAGGCAGATAAAAAAGATCGGCATAGAAAAGCTTTCTGAGGAAAATGAAACAAATTCCAAAATAAAGACTCCTGAGTAGTAAATCAGGAGTCTTTACTTTTCCACGTACCATCTTCTGTTTTTTTGTATTTGTGTTTAACCGCACTCCATGCTACTTTATGTGCTGTCTCTTCCTCTTTATACTCTTTAAGTGCGGAATTGAACGCTTCTTTATAGATTTCTTGCCCATGGTGGGGGAGGTTATCTTTTACCCCATCAGGCAGTTCTCTTACAGAATCATATGGCATTGTTATCACTCCTTTTGCTATATGATTTCCCGCGCAATCCTCAATTCAAACTGCTTGATTGAGAATGAAAACTGCCAAAATGAGCGGATAATTTCACTTTCTAAGTTTAACTTGCTATCATTAAGGAGAAATTAAAAAGTGGGAACGTCAATCCTTATTTAAATTAATTATTATTTAATATTGACTAAAAATAAGGGTTGTACTATAATAACCCATGTAAATAAAACAGTTTTTTTGGAGGGATTTTCACCTATGGCAGAACGTATGGTAGCAAAACAAGCACCTCGATTTGAAATGGATGCAGTATTACCAAATAAGGAATTTGGAAAAGTAAGCCTTGAAGAGAACATGAAGAACGATAAATGGACAGTTCTTTATTTCTATCCAATGGATTTCACTTTCGTATGTCCAACAGAGATTACTTCTCTTAGCGACCGTTTTGACGAGTTTGAAGACCTAGATGCTGAAGTAATTGGTGTTTCCACTGATACAATTCATACTCATAAAGCATGGATCAACACTCCACGTGACATGAACGGTCTTGGCGAGTTAAATTATGCTCTTGCTGCTGATACTAACCACTCAGTAGCACGTGACTATGGTGTTCTAATCGAAGAAGAAGGTGTCGCTCTTCGCGGATTATTCATCATTTCTCCTGAAGGTGAGTTAATGTACTCTGTAGTTAACCACAACAACATCGGTCGTGACGTTGAAGAAACTTTACGTGTTCTTCAAGCGCTTCAAACTGGTGGACTTTGCCCAGCTAACTGGAAGCCTGGCCAAAAAACTCTAGAAGTTTAATATCTAATGATTATTGGAATAACCCAAGACTTAGCTCTTGGGTTATTTTTGCAATATAAAAAGAAGATGAGTGGTTAACGAGTTTTTTTCAATTTTATACATATGATGCAATAAGATGAGATTATGAACGATAGAAAATGTGGTAAAATAAGGCTATGACATAGGGGATTGGAGTGAGTATGTTTGAAGAAGCAGTTTGCTGTTATCGGTTTAGGGCGTTTTGGCGGCAGTATGTGCAAAGCTTTGTCTGATCAGGGGATGGAAGTATTAGCAATTGATATTGATGAAGATCGAGTGAATGAGTTTTCAAATATTGTGACACATGCTGTTATTGCTGACTCAACAGATGAAGGTGTGTTAAAAAGTTTAGGTATCCGGAACTTTCAGCATGTTGTAGTGGCCATCGGAGATAATCTCCAATCCAGTATACTCACAACGCTTATATTAAAAGAAATGGGTGTTGGCAAAATAACGGTTAAAGCCCAGAATGATTACCATGAAAAAGTGTTAAGGAAAATTGGAGCAGATAAGATCATTCATCCAGAACGCGATATGGGCGTTCGAATCGCTCACCAAATCGTTTCCAACAATGTGCTGGACTACTTAGAATTATCAGATGAACATAGCATAGTAGAACTTGTTGCAACGCAAAAACTGGATGGGAAATCTTTGATTGAACTTGATATTCGTGCAAGATTTGGCTGCAATGTTGTTGCGGTTAAACGAGGTAAAGATATATTTGTATCACCACAAGCTGACCAATCGATTCGTCAGGGAGATGTACTAATTGTAATCGGCAAGGACAAAGATATTAATCGTTTAGAAAAACAAATGGCAAATGAAGAATAAAAAACCGTTACCCTTATAAAGGGAACGGTTTTTGTTATGTTTATTAAATTTCCATAATAATAGGAAGAATCATTGGACGTCTTTTTGTTTTTTCATACAGAAACGGCGCCAATGTATCTGTGATTTCATTTTTGATTTCTGACCATTGAGTTGTTCGTTTTTCATTCATAATCGTTTCAAGGTGCTTACTTAGTAAACTTTGTGCGTCATGAATCAGATCGCCGGACTCTCTCATATAAACAAATCCACGAGAAATAATATCAGGTCCTGCTTCAATTTTAAATTCTTTCATGTCCATACTTACTACGACAACGACAAGTCCCTCTTCTGAGAGGATTTTACGGTCTCGCAAAACGATGTTTCCGATATCGCCAATTCCGCTTCCATCCACATAAACAGATCCAGAAGGGATTTTACCTGCAACCATCGCTTCGTTTTGGGACAGCGCAAGTACTTCACCATTATCCATAACGAATGAATTTTGAGAAGGAACATCACAATCAGAAGCAAGTTTGGTGTGCATCTTAAGCATTCTATATTCACCGTGGATCGGCATAAAGAACTTTGGCTTCATTAGACGAAGCATAAGCTTTTGTTCTTGTTGACCACCATGTCCTGAAGTATGAATATCGTTTAATGATCCATGAATAACTTCAGCACCTGCTCGATATAGCTGGTTGATCGTTTTACTTACACTAAGTGCATTGCCTGGGATTGGTGAAGATGAAAAGACAACAGTATCACCAGGAATGATTTGAATCTGACGGTGTGTACCATTAGCAATTCTAGATAGAGCTGCCATTGGTTCACCTTGGCTTCCTGTACATAAAATCGTAACTTGGTTATCAGGAAGACGGTTAATTTGATTTGCATCCACAAACGTATTCTTTGGTGCCTTAATAAATCCAAGTTCTTGTCCTACAGTGATAGCAGAATCCATGCTGCGTCCAAAAACAGCTATTTTACGGTTGTTAGCAACTGAAGCTTCAACTACCTGCTGCAATCTATGGATATTTGATGCGAAAGTAGCGAAGATCACTCTTCCTTCCATCTTTCTAAAGATATCTTGAATGCTTTCTCCGACACGTCTTTCAGATAACGTAAATCCAGGAACTTCACTGTTAGTAGAATCAGAAAGTAAGCACAGAACGCCTTCTTTTCCGATCTCAGCCATTTTCGTTAAGTTTGCCGGTTCACCAACAGGAGTGAAATCAAACTTAAAGTCACCTGTATGTACAATGTTCCCTGGAGGTGTTTTCACAACTAAACCGTATGAGTCTGGAATGCTGTGTGTAGTTCTGAAAAAGCTTACAGAAGTTTTTCTGAACTTGATCACATCATCTTCCGAAATTTCATGTAATTGCGCACGACGTAGCAAACCGTGTTCTTCAAGTTTGTTTTTAATTAATGCGAGTGCCAATTTACCCCCGTAAATTGGAATGTTAACTTGTCTTAAAAGATAAGGAATACCGCCAATATGATCCTCATGACCATGTGTGATGAATAATCCTTTAATTTTTTCTTCGTTTTTTACAAGATACGTATAGTCAGGAATTACGTAATCGATTCCCAAAAGTTCATCTTCTGGGAATTTGATGCCTGCGTCGATTAAGATTATTTCATCTTGAAATTGAACGGCATACGTATTTTTACCGATTTCTCCTAAACCGCCAAGTGCAAATACAGCGGCTTGATGATTTTTTACAAATTTCATAAATTATACATTCTCCAATTCCAATGAATTCGTTTCTTTTTCATACTCAAGAAATTTACCGTTAATTTCTTGAATGAACTCAATGTTGTATTTGCGGTCAGCTAGTTTTTTACGTACGTCATTAATCGTTTCAGCCTCTACATATACTGTTTGAGTATGTTCGCGAACAGGAACCTCAGTTAAGCTAGTTTGAAAAAATACTTTATAAATCATCTTTCATGTCTCCTTACCGGTCTGTAGTTTTTGAGTTTCTTCGTCCTATTATAAAGGAAAGTGACATGTTTTTCATGTTTTTTCATAAAGGTTCATGTTAAAACACGTAATAATAGAAAAATAATAACTATTAAGAGTGCTGTGTTATCCATTATAATGACTATAGTCTAAGAGAAATTTAACTTAGTTAATAATCAATTTTCCGTTATTATTTTGTTGTTTGACCCATTTTCTTAATTTCTTTAAAAAACGCATTCTCTTTTTCATTTATTACCCTCCGTCCTTTTTTTATTACATAGTATGTGTAATTGAAACAAGATTTTGAGAGGGAAATTGTTACATTTTCAATAATGGATTTTTTTAAAAGAGGGAGTCGAAGTGATGAAACTCTATTCAGCACTGTTCGTTTTAAGTTTAATCTGGGGAATGTCTTTTTTGTTCATTAAGGTTCTTCTTGGTGTGTTTGATCCTTGGCAAATTGTATTTATACGCTGTTTGCTCGGGATACTAACCATTCTGCCTTTATTTCTATTAAGTAAACAAACCGTAAACTGGAGGTCTATTCCTGTAAAAAAACTCGCTTTGGTAGGCGTATTGAATGCAGGAATTCCATGGGGATTAATTGCCTGGAGTGAAACGTTCTTGGACAGTGGATATACAGCCATTCTGAATGCAACAACACCTATTTGGACAACGATGATGGGTGTGTTCTTCTTTTCTATCAGAATGCAATGGAGGCAGTGGATAGGGGTTATGGTGGGTTTCGTGGGGATTATATTATTAATGGATGTTGATGCACCAGGACTTGCGAAGAACCAGCTCATTTTAGGTATAGTCTTAATGTTAACAGCTACAAGCTGCTATGGTTACAGTTCACAATATGCTAAGAAGCATTTGCAAGATACGACCGTGTGGATAACAGCCTCTACAACTCTCCTGGCTGGATTGTTATTAAGTGCATTAATGATGGGGATTACTGGAGGCTGGCATTTGCCTGATGATGCATTCCATCAAAATGTTGTACTCTCCTTTATTGGTCTTGGCGTGTTTGGATCAGGGTTAGCGTACCTTCTGTATTATTATATGATCTCTGCCGGTTCAGCAGAGTTTGCCACTCTCGTTACATATCTTGTTCCTGTATCAGCCGTGATCTGGGGAAGTGTGTTATTAAATGAGAAGATCCATCCTATCGCATTTTTAGGACTGGTATTCATTTTTGCAGGAGTATATTTAACAGGAAAGAAAAAACGAGTTAATGCTATTACAATCAAACATGACCAATCAGCGTAAACACTCAGTTTAAAATGAGTACTTCGATATCCGGAGGTACGAGTGTGATGCAGCTTAAATAGAAAAGAGGTAATGACTCGAGAATGATGTCATTCCTCTTTTTTGTGTTAAGTCTTACGAAAAGATGCTGTGAATGATTATTATTGTAAAAATTCATATAAAAATAACCCACAAAGGCTTTTCTGCGCCCTTATGAGTCATCTTCTGGTAATCTTCCTCTTCATTTTGTTATCTAAAAACAACTGAATTTGCTGGTGGTTCAAATGGTTGCTTTTCATTGATACGGTCGTAGAACATGATACCGTCTAAATGATCGAGTTCATGCTGAAAACAAATCCCAGGCAGACCTTTTAATTTAAGTTCTACTTCCGAACCATCTGGAGTAAATCCTTTTACAGTCACTTTTGCATAGCGTGGAACAAATCCAGGAACATCTCTATCAACAGATAGACAACCCTCACCACCGTCTAAGTAAGTCATCTGAACAGAGTGGCTGATAATTTTAGGATTTAATAATGCATAGCTGTATAATTTGCCGTTCTCATCAGTTACATGGAAAGCAAAGATACGTTTGGAAATACCAATTTGAGGTGCTGCTAATCCTATTCCAGGTCTTAGATTGTATTTACCTGCAATCTCAGGATCTTGACTATTTTTTACAAATTCAAGAAGCTGATTAGCGGTTTGAATATCTTCTTCTGAGAAAGGTGCAGGTACTTCAACAGCTTTTTGCCTAAGAGCAGGATGACCTTCTCTTACAATATCTTTCATGGTTAACACAAGCATAACCTCCGTGCCTTGAACTTTTATCTAAACTTAATTTCCTCTTATCATAACATAGAGTTTTTTTAATAAAAAAGAACGGAAAAATAATATTTTATTGTTCATTATCAATGGCTGTTATCGTCGTAATTAATGTTGTTTATGAAAATAGTTGTTACTCATTTTAGGATACTGGCTTTCCGTTGGGCTTACTATGAGTTCCATTAGCGCAATACGCGGTGGCGTACGAGATGTCTCAAAAGCGACAATCTTTTAGGGAAAATAATTGGCTGGTTAAAGTTCTAATTTATTTTACCTCAAAAGGTGACTAATACAGTGGGTGTTTTAAAGTGAAACAGTTTTTAAATTTACAGTTAGCAGCTTAATGAGAAAAAACTCTTAAAGTTGTTATTACTATATGTTATCTATAGATTGACTGTGTTTCAGCAGTGGTGTAAACTAATTTACGTGAAAAGGATTGTTGTGTTACTCTAGTTACATAAAATAGTAATACAGTTAGGATGCCGCAAGATGGTTTAGCTCTTGTGTACAAGGGAAAACTTCAATGGGTATACAAAGGCATACCTAAAAGCCTTTTAAAAATATAAACCTGTCTTAAAAATGATTCACTTTGGGCAACCTGTAAAATATGTGCATGTTTTTAAGATCAGGGAAAATTGACAGGGTAAAAGAAAGGAAGAGGTGACTTTTCATGACGAAAACAATTGATGCTGTTCAAGATCAATTTGAAACGTTCCAGATTCTTTCAGAAGACGGAGAAATAGTTAACGAATCGGCAATGCCGAAATTGTCTGATGAAGATCTGCAAGAACTTATGCGCCGCATGGTTTACACACGTATTTGGGATCAGCGTGCTATTTCTTTAAACAGACAAGGACGTCTTGGTTTCTATGCTCCAGTAGCAGGACAAGAAGCTTCGATGCTTGGAACTCACTTTGCATTAGATAAAGAAGATTGGATTCTTCCAGGATACCGTGATATTCCTCAAATGGTTTTCCACGGCTTCCCATTATCTCAAGCGTTCTTATGGTCTCGTGGACACTTCCAGGGTGGACAGATTCCTGAAGGCGTGAACGTATTAATGCCTCAAATCATTATCGGTGCACAAATCATTCAAGCTGCTGGTGTTGGTTTCGGACTTAAGAAACAAGGTAAAAAGAACGTATGTATCACTTACACTGGTGACGGTGGAGCATCACAAGGTGACTTTTATGAAGGATTGAACTTTGCAGGGGCTTACCGTGCTAATGCGATTTTCGTTGTTCAAAACAACCGTTTTGCAATTTCGGTTCCAGTTGAAAAACAATCTGCAGCAAAGACAATCGCTCAAAAAGCGGTTGCAGCTGGTATTCCAGGTATTCAAGTTGATGGAATGGATATTCTTGCAGTGTATGCAGCGACTCAACAAGCTCGTGAGCGTGCCATTTCTGGCGAAGGTCCTACATTAATCGAAACTCTTACTTATCGTTATGGACCACATACGATGGCAGGAGACGACCCTACTCGTTACCGTACAAAAGATCTTGATAACGAATGGGAAAAGAAAGATCCACTTGTTCGTTTCCGTAAGTTCTTGGAGAAGAAAAATCTATGGTCTGAAGAGCAAGAAAATAAAGTAGTAGAAGAAGCGAAAGAAGATATTAAAGCTGCCATCAAGAAAGCAGACGGAGCACCTAAGCAAAAGGTTACTGACCTAATCGGGTTTATGTTTGAAAACCTTCCGTTCAACCTTCGTGAGCAGTTAGAAGAATACACAGCAAAGGAGTCGAAATAATATGGCTCAAATGACTATGATTCAAGCAATTACAGACGCTATGCGCAATGAATTAAAGAACAATGAACAAGTTCTTGTTTTCGGTGAAGACGTTGGTCAAAACGGCGGAGTTTTCCGTGCCACTGAAGGACTTCAAAAAGAGTTTGGAGAAGAGCGTGTTTTTGATACTCCGCTAGCTGAGTCTGGAATTGGGGGACTTGCAATAGGTCTTGGGCTTACAGGTTTCCGTCCAGTAATGGAGATTCAGTTCTTTGGTTTTGTTTTCGAAGTATTTGATTCAGTTGCAGCACAAATGGCTCGAATGAGATACCGTTCCGGCGGAGTTTATACTTCTCCAGTAACGATCCGTTCACCATTTGGTGGAGGAGTTAAAACACCTGAGCTTCATGCAGACAGCCTTGAAGGGTTAATGTATCAAACTCCTGGTATCAAAGTTGTAATTCCTTCAACTCCTTATGATGCAAAAGGGCTTTTAATCTCTGCTATCCGTGACAATGATCCGGTAGTTTATTTAGAACATATGAAATTGTATCGTTCTTTCCGTGGTGAAGTACCAGAGGAAGAATACACGATTGAACTCGGAAAAGCTGATGTGAAACGTGAAGGTAAGGATGTTTCTATCATTACTTACGGTGCTATGGTTCACGCATCGCTAAAAGCTGCTGAAGAATTAGAAAAAGAAGGCATCTCTGCTGAAGTTATCGACCTTCGTACAATCAGCCCGCTTGATATTGAAACAATCATGGCTTCTGTTGAAAAAACAGGACGAGCGATTGTAGTACAAGAAGCACAGAAACAAGCTGGAATTGGAGCGTTCGTTGTAGCTGAAATCAATGACCGTGCGATCCTTCACTTAGAAGCACCTGTACTGCGTGTTACAGCACCAGATACAGTGTTCCCATATGCTTCTGCAGAAGATGTTTGGATTCCAGATCATCGTGATATTGTAGATAAAGCAAAGAAAGTCTACAATTTCTAAAAAACAAAAATGCAAGCTGAAAGGATGGTCATCATTGACTGCTCCTTTCAGCTCTTTCACATCATTAGATAAAAAAGATTGAAACAAAATAGGAGGCGTTAGTCGTGGCATATGAATTTAAGCTTCCCGATATTGGTGAAGGAATTCACGAGGGTGAAATCGTAAAGTGGTTTGTTAAAGCAGGGGACGCAGTTAAAGAAGACGATATCCTGCTTGAAGTACAGAACGATAAAGCTGTAGTAGAAATCCCATCTCCTGTAGACGGTAAAATTCTTGAATTAAAAGTAGATGAAGGAACAGTATCTGTTGTTGGTGATGTTCTAGTAACGATCGAAGCAGAAGGTGAGATTCCTGCTGATGCTCATGGCGGTAGCGATGAAGCTCCTGAACAGCCTAAAGCTGAAGAAGAGAAGAATGTGACTGCTGATCAAGCTAAAGAAGCTGACAAATCAGAAGCTAAAACAGATAAAACTGAAGATACAGCTAAAGAAGAACCAGCAGACGAATCTAAGCGTGTTATCGCAATGCCTTCTGTTCGTAAATACGCTCGTGAAAAAGAAGTTGATATTCGTAAAGTACAAGGTTCTGGAGATAACGGACGTGTATTAAAAGAAGATATCGACAAGTTTGTAAGCGGTGGTGGAGAAGCGGCAGCTGAAGCACCAAAAGCTGGCGAAGAAGCACCTAAAGCAGAAGCGAAGAAAGAAGCACCAAAAGCTATTCCAGCTGGAGAAATGGAAACTCGTGAAAAGATCAAAGGAATTAGAAAAGCGATCTCTAAAGCGATGGTTAACTCCAAACATACTGCTCCACATGTTACACTAATGGATGAAGTGGACGTTACTGATCTAGTTGCACACCGTAAGAAGTTCAAGCAAGTTGCTTCTGATAAAGGCATCAAGCTTACTTATCTTCCATACGTGGTAAAAGCATTAACTTCTGCACTACGTGAATACCCTGTGCTTAATGCATCAATCGATGATGCAAACGAAGAAATCGTGTACAAGCACTATTACAACATCGGTATTGCGGCAGATACAGATAACGGTTTAATGGTACCGGTTGTTAAAGAAGCTGATCGTAAATCCATCTTCAAAATCTCTTCTGAAATCAATGAGTTAGCTACTAAAGCACGTGATGGTAAGCTTTCTGGTGAAGAGATGAAGGGCGGATCTTGTACGATTACGAATATCGGTTCTGCAGGCGGTCAATGGTTCACACCAGTAATCAACCACCCAGAAGTAGCAATCTTAGGTATCGGCCGTATCGCTGAAAAAGCAGTAGTTAAAGACGGAGAAGTTGTAGTAGCTCCTGTATTAGCACTATCTCTAAGCTTTGACCACCGTCTGATCGATGGTGCAACAGCTCAAAATGCATTGAATCACATTAAGCGTTTATTGAACGATCCACAACTATTAGTAATGGAGGCGTAATTCGATGGTAGTAGGAGATTTTCCAATTGAGTTAGACACACTTGTTATTGGTTCAGGTCCTGGGGGATATGTTGCGGCAATTCGCGCTGCACAATTAGGACAAAAAGTGGCTATTGCGGAAAAGGCAGAAATGGGCGGCGTTTGTTTGAACGTAGGTTGTATTCCATCAAAAGCTTTAATTAATGCAGGTCACCGTGTAGAACATGCTAATCACTCAGAAGATATGGGTATTACTGTTGAAAACGTAAAAGTTGATTTCAGCAAAGTTCAAGACTGGAAAGCGGGCATCGTTAAGAAGCTTACTGGCGGTGTTGAAGGATTGCTAAAAGGAAATAAAGTTGAAATCATTCGTGGTGAAGCTTATTTCGTAAATGAAAACACTGTACGTATCATGGATGAGAAAAACTCTCAAACATACACGTTTAAAAATGCAATTGTCGCTACAGGATCACGTCCAATTGAAATCCCTGGTTTCAAATGGAGTGACCGTATCATTTCTTCTACAGGAGCACTTGCTCTTAAAGAAATTCCTAAGAAGATGGTAGTAATCGGCGGTGGTTACATCGGTATGGAACTTGGAACTGCTTATGCAAACTTCGGTACTGAAGTAACTATTCTTGAAGGAAGCAAGCAGATCCTACCTGGATTTGAAAAGCAAATGAGCCAAGTCGTTTCTAAGCGTTTAAAGAAAAAAGGCAATGTAGAAGTATTTACAGAAGCTATGGCTAAAGGCGTTGAAGAAACAAAAGACGGGGTTACTGTAACAGCTGAGATCAAAGGTGAGTCTAAGACATTTGAAGCTGACTATGTTCTTGTTACGGTTGGTCGTCGTCCAAACACAGAAGAACTTGGTCTTGAGCAAGTTGGTGTTGAAATGACTGAACGTGGTCTTATCAAAATCAACAAAAAAGCTCAAACAAACATCAGTGGCATTTATGCAATTGGTGATGTAGTTGAAGGTCCAGCGCTTGCTCACAAAGCTTCTTACGAAGGTAAGGTAGCAGCGGAAGTAATCTCAGGACATGCTGCAGAGATCGATTACATGGCTATTCCGGCTGTTGTATTCACAGATCCAGAACTTGCAACTGTAGGTTATGATGAAAAGTCTGCTAAAGAAGCTGGATTTGATGTGAAAGCATCTAAATTCCCATTTGCAGCTAATGGACGTGCTCTATCTATGAACGAAACAGATGGTTTCATGAAACTTATCACTCGTAAAGAAGATGGACTTGTTTTAGGAGCTCAAATCGCAGGTGGAAATGCATCTGATATGATCGCTGAATTAGGATTGGCAATCGAAGCAGGAATGACTGCTGAAGATATCGCAATGACGATTCACGCGCATCCAACTTTCGGAGAAATTTCGATGGAAGCAGCTGAAGTTGCGATTGGACTTCCGGTTCATATCGTAAAATAAATAAAACAAAAATCCTCTTCAGGCTGTAAATTCAGCTTGCAAGGGGATTTTTATGTCTCTTTTCTATTAGGTTGTTGTTTTTGAGTCCTTTATTTGGAGCAAAGCATCTTCAACAAAAAGTTGATTGTAGTGCAAGGTGCGAGACTCTTGGGGGATTAGCGGGACAGGTAAGGCTCCTAAGGTCGCAAAGCGACAAGGAGGCTCACCGCACGCCCCTCGGAAAGCGAGCATCCTGTAACGGAAATCAACCACATTCTAGAGCGACAAAGATTGGGAAACCAGCCTTTTTCATTCAATCATATATTGCAAAACGTGTCATACCCTTTAATTATAAAGAAGTACATGGAGGACGAAATGAACGTATTGCTTAGCATACTTATTCAATTTATGATGTGGTGCGGATATTCATTTGTTCTCTTTCTCTCGCACCATGATCATAGTTTTTACGAAACAATCCTATTGCTGATGTTTGGTTATTTCAACTTCCTAGTAGCACAGCGCTTCATTCAAAAAAGGAAAGTGGCATTAAATATTACGATCTCATTAACCGTTATTTATGTTACAGGTAAACTCTGGTTTATTTAGTCCAAGTATTACTTTTTTCTTCAGATAACGCTTTTTGCAGAGCGAACATCATAAAGATCAATACAAACGCAAACGGGAATGCGGCAATGATGGACGCTGTTTGTAACGCTTCTAAACCTCCGGAATATAAAAGAATTGCTGCTGCAGCTGCAATCACTATTCCCCAAACAAACTTTGTCATAGAAGAAGGATTTAAACGGCCATGGCTCGTTTGCATTCCAAGTACAAATGTAGCTGAATCAGCAGATGTAATAAAGAACGTGCTGATTAAGAATATAGCAAGCACCGACATGATTGAACCAAACGGTAAGTTTTCAAATAGAGCGAATAAGGCAATCTCAGTCCCTTTATCCGTAATGATTTTATTTAAACCGACATTATTAAATATCTCGAGATGTAATGCTGCTCCTCCGAATATAGAAAACCACAGAGCACCGAAAACGGTAGGTACAAGCAATACTCCTAATATGAATTCACGAATCGTTCTCCCTTTTGATACACGAGCGATAAAGGTACCTACGAAAGGTGCCCAAGCAATCCACCAAGCCCAATAAAAGACGGTCCAGCCTTGAATCCATCCTGCTTCACTAGGACGAAATGGACTTAGCTTAAGACTCATACTCGGCAAATACTGTAGATAATTTCCTAAAGACTGAACAAAGACATCCATAATAAAGTTAGTAGACGATGCAAAGAGCAAGAAAGCCATTAGTAAGACAGCAAGAAGAATATTAAGGTTACTTAAGTATTTAATACCTTTGTTCAATCCCGTTTGAGCAGAAAGAGTAAATAATACAGTAACGATAGCTATTATAATTAACTGTGTCGTAAAGTTATTAGTGATATTCGTTAAATATGAAATGCCTCCGCTAATTTGGACTGCGCCAAGACCTAGTGATGTCGCAACACCAAAAATGGTAGCAAAAACAGCAATAATGTCTATTGTTTTTCCAATAGGTCCATTTACTTTATCTCCTAATAATGGACTAAAGATCGAACTGATCAGACCAGGTGCTCCTTTTCTGAATTTAAAATAAGCGAGAGATAGTCCGATAAGCGTGTAAATTGCCCACGGATGTAATCCCCAGTGAAAGAAGCTATACCTGAGAGCAGCTTGTGCTGAAGCAGCATTTCCGCCTTCTCCTGAAGGTGGTGTATAGAAATGACTTATCGGTTCTGCTACACCCCAAAATACAAGGCCAATTCCCATTCCTGCACTAAATAACATGGCAAACCACGTAACAGTATGGTATTCAGGCTTTTCATCTGGTTCTCCAAGTTTAATTTTACCATACCTGCTAAAAGCCAAGTAAAGAACAAAAATCAAAAAGCTTGTAGCAGACAGCAGATAAAACCAGCCAAATTTCTCTTGCAAGAAATTTTGAATTGCTGTAGCTTTTGCTTGGAATTCGGCAGGAAATAAACTTCCTATAATAATAAAAACGATAGAAATCAATAGTGAAACGATAAAAACAGTATTAGGTTGTTTTTTCATTTCTTCACATCCTTTCTCGATATGTATTCTTTTTATTTTCCCCTAAGGGACCGAAAGTTTACATTGTAGTAAAAATAAAATAGGAAGTCCAATCATATGATTGAACTTCCTATTGGATATTGTACCTTTTCATAGCTTCTACGAAGAAAGTTGTTGCCATAAAGTAAAGTTTAATATTAAGTGCCTCTGTGATTTTGTGTATAGTTTTAACGTTAAAAAAACTTGATAACATTTTAGGGTTATTGGAAAATTGATACAGCTAATTTTTTAGTTGCTTAAGCTTTCACTTGTTTATAAATGATGGCTTGCAAAGAAATTTTTTACATCATTCAATACGTTGATAGGAGTGTAAGGTGCGAGACTCCTGCGGGACGAGCGGTCAGGTGAGACCCTTAAGGCGCATAGCGGCAAGGGGCTCACCGCACGCCCGCGGAAAAGGAGCACCTGAAACGGAAATCAACCACTTTCAAGAGTAATTATTTCTTCGGATAATAATACATCACCCTACCGTTAAAAAGATGGAGTTCGCCTTTCAGTTTTGAAGCCAAAAACTTACAAAACTCATTTGCTTTTCCCTTGTCTCCATGCGTAGAAATATCGGTTAATGAAACTTGAATGTAGCTGGCGATTTCGTCTGAATCTGGTTTGTTCTCTGTTCCTACACCTATTAAGATATACTTGTTTTTCCGGGGATCTATACCTTTTAAATAAAACCATTTATGGTCCGCTTCTTCTTTCTCCTCAACGGTGTATGGAAAGGCTGCATCGGAATAACCCCATGAAAGCTGATCGCCTGTTTTGGAGGTGATGGAACGGTAGTACATGAGTAAGTCTTTCACTTCTTCTAATGTGATTATCTGTTTTTCAGAAGCGGGAACAAGCTTTATATAAGCATTTTGAGACATGTAACTCACTCCAGTTAGTCATTTTTAAGGGCATTTATACATAGAATAGTATATCATATTTCAAGAAGATTTTGACAAATTGGAGTTTAAATATCCATATTTAAGGGAATTACTCTTACATTCAATTACAGTCCTATTAGTATACCTCATTTATTTAAAACAGGTTATACGCAGCCCGATCGATGAACAGTGAAATCATACGAGGAGGGGTAACATGGAATGGTTTGAAAAATTGTATGACGAGAGTGAATCCGTAAATGTCCGATTTGTAGGTTTTACTACAGATACAGTCAGGTATGATTTTGGCATTGTTTATACGAATATGTTTTTTGGTAAGCCTTTAGTGGTCTGCATGCAGACTGGAAGATCAGCTTTATTAGATTCAAATGATATGCGAAACTTGGAATATATTAAGCAGGTGTTTCATATTAAGACCCTTAAAGAAGCGGAAGATTTAGCGCTTTTCTTTGAAGAAGCAGTCCCGCACATTCCTGTTATCGAACAATATGATTAATGAACACATTTTTTTAATGTGTTATACTAAATGTATTGACAAACCAAATGTGACATAATAATATATAAATATAAACGTAAGCGCTTTCAAAATGTGAAGGGAGATGGATCGGATGGGAGTAATCATTTGCCAAACGTGTGAAACAACAATAGAGCATTTTGAAGAGGAAAAAGTAACAACTTTGTATTCAAACAAATGTCCACATTGCCAAGAGCAAGCTAAATTAGAGAAGTAAAAAAGAAGACCTGAGAAGGTCTTCTTTTTTGTGGAGTTATTCATTATTAACGGATGGCAACTTGCTCTTGGATAACTTTTAAATATTTTAATTCTGCATTTTCAGGACCCTGAACTGGGAGCCCAGCTTCAAGGTTTTCTTTAATATAATCTAAGTTTTCTTGTGTAATAATTTCACCTGGTATAAAGATTGGAATGCCAGGCGGGTACACCATTACAAACTCTGCGATAATTCTTCCAGCTGATTCTTCAAACGGTACACTTTCTGTATTCGCATAGAAAGCGTCACGAGGTGACAGTGCAAGGACTGGAATGTCAGGTACGTGTACAGGAATCGATTTGATCTCTTCGTTCTTTGAAGTGCTTTTCTCTTCAGAAAGTTGTTTTAATGCTTGAACGAGAACCATCGTATCTTTTTCATGATCCGCCGTTGTGATCAAACACAAAATGTTATACAGGTCTGATAATTCAACTTCAATGTTGTAATTTTTACGAAGCCACGTCTCTGCATCATAACCTGTAATACCCAGATCTTTTACAGAAATTAAAAGCTTGGATGGATCGTAATCAAATGTTGCAGATGTACCAAGCTTTTCTTCGCCTACACAATAAAGATTAGGAATATCATTAATTTGTGCTCTTGTATCATTAGCTAATGAAATCGTTTTTTCGATTAGCGTATATCCCTCAGTAGCTAGACGTCTTCGTGCTGCGTCTAGTGAAGCAAGCAGGATATAAGAAGTTGAAGTTGTTGTCATCATACTTAAAATGGTTTGAACGCGTTCAGGAGAGACAAGTCCTTCTTTAACATTTAAAATGGAACTGCCTGTTAAAGATCCTCCTAATTTATGAACGCTTGTTGCAGCCATGTCTGCACCAGCTTGCATTGCGGATAGTGGCATGTGATCATGAAAATGAATCAAAACACCATGGGCTTCATCTACAAGTACAGGTACATCGAATCGGTGTGCAATATCAACGATTCCTTTTAAATCTGCAGCAAAACCAAAATAAGTCGGGTTGATAACGAGTACAGCTTTTGTGTCTGGGTGCTGGTTTAAAGCCTTTTCTACGCTGTCAGGAGTGATACCATGTGAAATTCCCAGCTCAGGGTCAATCTCAGGATGAATAAAAATTGGTGTTGCACCTGAAAAAACGATGGCTGTCATAATAGACTTATGAACGTTTCTCGGCACTAGAATCTTATCTCCTGGTGACACAACAGACATGATCATCGTCATGATCGCTCCGCTCGTTCCTTGTACAGAGAAAAATGTGTGATCAGCCCCAAAAGCTTGTGCTGCTAGAGCTTGAGCTTTTTGATCATCCCTTTTGGGTGATGAAGATCATCAAGGGGAGTGATGTTAATTAAATCGATTGATAATGCATTAGGTCCAATAAAATCTTTGAATTCTTCATCCATTCCTTGCCCTTTTTTGTGGCCTGGAATGTGAAACTGCAATGGGTTTTTGTTTGCATGTTCACGCAAACCAGTAAATAAAGGAGTTTCGTGTTGAGACAATTTATACTACACCTCATCTATCGTGAACTTATATGTTTTTTTGTTAGTTTTATAGCTGTTTTCGTATTCGTTGTTGCTTTTGAATGTAGTTGATTTCCGTTCCAGATGCTCGCTTTCCGCGGGGCAGGCGGTGAGCCACATTCGTACGTTTCACTTTTAAGTGTCTCACCTGCCCGCTTGTCCTAGCCGTAGTCTCGCATCTTCCACTACAACCAACTGTTCAAAGAGGATATAAAAAAGATTATTAAAGCAACAATCCTTTAGAAAAGAGTTATTTTATAAAACAAAAGAAGTATAACAGAAAATGCATGAAGATGTAAGTAAATGATTTAATTTTCAAGGAGGAATACAATTGAACACTAGACTAACAGCTTTATTAAATATTGAACTTCCCATTATACAGGGCGGGCTAGCATACTTAGCTTATTCGGAACTTGCTTCAGCAGTGTCAAATGCGGGGGATTAGGTCAGATTACAGCGATGTCATTGCCAAATCATCATGCATTAAGAGAAGAGATTCAGAAAACTAAGAGTTTAACGTCACGTCCTTTTGGAGTAAATTTCGCGATTGGCCAGCATGGCAGATCTTATGAAGATATGCTGGAAGCTGCCATTGAAGAGGGTGTTGAAGTAGTTAGTATCACTGGAGGGAATCCGGCACCCGTACTGGACCGTCTAAAAGATACAAATATAAAAACACTTGTACTCGTTTCCAGTGTGCGCCAAGCAATGAAAGCAGAAAAATCAGGGGCAGATGCTGTAATGGCTGTTGGACAAGAAGGCGGCGGACATATAGGCAAGGATGATACAGGTACGTTTGTGTTGATCCCTCAAGTTGCTGAAAGTGTATCTATTCCGGTTATTGCTTCTGGAGGGATAGGTGATGGTAAAGGACTTATGGCAGCTTTGTCTCTTGGAGCAGAGGGGATCGAGATGGGGACCAGATTCATCGCAACAAAGGAATGTGTACATGCACACGCAGCATACAAAAAGCTTATTGTGGAAAGCTCTGAGATGGATACGGTAGTTATTAAAAGGGTTTTAGGTATGCCGGGCCGAACGTTGCGTACGGATTTTGCATTAAAAATCTTAGAAGAGGAAAAGAAAGATGGTACTTACGAACATTTAAAGAACTATATAAGTGGAGAAGCAAATCAAAAGTTTATATATGAAGGAAAAGATGAAGAGGGTTTTGGCTGGGCTGGACAAATCGTTGGAAGGATTAAAGATATTCCAAGCGTAGAAGAACTGTTCCAACGAATAAAAACAGAATCAGAAACACTTCAACAAAAATTAAACAACCTTTTCTAACACTTTTCTAACAATAATGATACATACCCATACATTTATGTTGTATGGCAATATACTAGTGGTAAGAAGCAGCTAAACTTCTGCTTCCTGCCACTATTTTTATTACAGTTTTTTCTTTAAGTTATAAAGGGGTAAGAGCGTTTTAAAGGTTTCAGTAATACGATCGTACCAGTCATCTTCACTCATGTTCACAGCTTCATCTTTTTCAATACGAACGCCGCAAAGCAATTCCGCTTTTTTACGGTGCTAAGCCGGGTTGCCATTTCTTCTAATCGTTCCTTTTTGACCTCACGATGAGTAAAACTTTCTGGTTTCATATGATCATCTGACCAAACAAAATCGTTAGGAATGTCCTTTTTAATCTTATTGAGGTTCTTAAGGAAGACTTTGCCGTACGAATCTTTTATAGGTGCTTCGTATATGAGTGCAAACCAGATAAAAACATGTGTTTCCCAAAGTCCAATCTGAAAATGTGGCAGCATTTTGTAACCTCTTTTGTTAGGAGCAAAAGCAACCCATGTATCCTTCGGAGGATTTACAGTTCTTCTTGCATGCTTAGCGACATGAAAAAACATCTCTTCTCCAGTGAAAGCAGTCAGTTCTTCAGCATATCTATTTCCGAGAGTCTCCAACTTAGGCCTGATCTGGCTGATGATTTGTTTCATGCGATCATCAAGACCAGGTGTTTGGAAAACGTTAAAATCTTGGGCTTTAAATCCATTGAATGTCATGAAAAATTTCCTCCTGATTATCAAGTGCTACAAAGAAGTTTATCACACGAAATGTTATTTAAAAAATGTTTGCATTAGATTCCGCAAAGTGCCGTTTCCATATACATGACTCATTCATAAAATAAAGAAACGAAGAATACGAGAAAAGAAAGGATGTGCCGGTGAAATGAAACAAGTAATGAATACATTAAAAAGAACGGATGCAGAAAGAAGAATTCCAGTTTTAAAACTTGAGATTGATTATGAATTAGCTACTTTGTTTGATGCTTTAAAGTTAAAAGATCAGAAACAGATCAATGAATCTAAGCGTAAGCTCGAACGATTAAGGCTGGAGCTCGTGAGATTAGAAGGATGATCCAAGCTGATAGCGGATAACAAAAACGAATCCATCATGAACGGATGGTTCGTTTTTTTGTGAAGAAGATGAAATTGACTTATACTATAAAAAAGGTAAGGGGTGAAAACGTGACTAATGAGGAAATGAAATCTATAGAGAAACATCTGAAGACATGGACACTTGAAGCTGCACAGTTACTTAAAGATTCTTTTGAGAACACGTTAACGATTACATATAAATCACATATTGCGGATCTCGTCACGGATATGGATAAAAACATCGAAAAGTTTTTTATTGATAAGATACAGCATACGTTCCCTGACCACAAAGTGCTTGGAGAAGAAGGGTATGGTGATCAAATTGAAGGGAGATCGGGTATCATCTGGATAATCGATCCCATCGATGGCACAACGAACTTTATTCACCAGCAAGCTAATTTTGCAATTTCAATCGGTATTTACGAAAACGGTATTGGAAGAATGGGATTAATATACGATGTTGAAGGAAATAACCTATACTTTGCAAAAGAAGGCGAAGGGGCATACTTAAATGAAAAGAAATTACC
The DNA here is from genome assembly GCF_055814265.1 of Fictibacillus sp. EA-CB0309. NCBI lineage: Bacteria > Bacillati > Bacillota > Bacilli > Caryophanales > Fictibacillaceae > Fictibacillus > Fictibacillus sp. EA-CB0309. The sequence continues at coordinate 2,495,247 of NZ_CP169271.1, read as the reverse complement.
AAAATTAGAAGAAGTGACATTATCCGAAGCGGTTGTTGGTGTCAACGCTACATGGGCTGGACCTAACAGACGCATCAATCATGAGAATGTCCAGCAGATAATTAGAAAATCTAGAGGAACTCGATCTTATGGATCTGCTGCCATCGAACTCGCATATGTCGCCTCAGGTAAGTTGGATGCCTATATGACACTAAGACTATCGCCTTGGGATTTTGCGGCGGGGCTGATTCTTTTAAATGAAGTGGGAGGAATCGTCACTCGAACTGATGGTGAACCTGTTCAGCTACTTGAACAAAACAGCATTCTGGCCGCTAAACCTGGATTGCATAAAGAAATCTTAGATCACTTAACTTGATGCAAAAAAAGACTGAATCTTATTCTCTAAAAAATTTTTAATGTGGTTTTTGAGTCTGGCTGTTTTCTTTAGAATGGTTGCTGAGGCACTTAAGAGTGAAACGTTACGAATGTGGCTCACCGCCTGCCCCGCGGAAAGCGAGCACCTGCAACGGAAATCAACCACTTTCAAAAGCATTATAGCTTGGCCAAAAACAACTATTAGCAAAAAGAACGTTCCATTAAGAACGCTCTCTTTGCTTTTTTTAAGTGAAAATCCATATCCCATAAGTAGAAAAACGGAAACGATCGATACGAAAAAGATTAACCAGCTTCTCTCCCCGATAGCTATCCCAATACCGCATATTGCCAGCGCGGTTAAAAGTGCGATGATGAAGAAAATAATATTCATGATGACCTCCAAGCCAAAAACTTGTCTATACTATATCGTAAGTGTACCGAATTTACATAAAAAGAAAAAGCCTTTCAACAAATTTGTGATATAATAGTCGAGTTGAACAAAAAATGATAAGAAAAAGAGATAGGATATAAGGAGAGAATACATTTGAATAGAAGAGATGATTTACGCAATATAGCGATTATTGCCCACGTTGACCATGGTAAAACGACATTGGTGGACAAATTGCTACATCAATCAGGAACATTCCGTGACAATGAACAAGTTAATGAACGTGCTATGGACTCCAATGCTCTAGAACGCGAGCGTGGAATTACAATCTTAGCTAAAAATACAGCAATTAACTATAACGAGAAACGTATTAACATCATGGACACTCCAGGACATGCCGATTTTGGTGGTGAAGTGGAACGTATCATGAAAATGGTTGATGGTGTTCTACTTGTTGTCGATGCATATGAAGGATGTATGCCACAAACACGTTTCGTTTTGAAAAAGCGCTTGAGCAAAAGTTAACACCAATCGTAGTAGTAAATAAAATTGACCGTGATTTTGCACGTCCAGAAGAAGTTGTAGATGAAGTAATCGATCTATTCATTGAACTAGGTGCTGAAGAAGATCAATTAGAATTCCCTGTTGTTTATGCATCTGCACTTAAAGGGACAGCAAGTATGGACCCGAGCAAGCAAGATGAAGACATGACAGCTTTGCTTGATACGATTATTGACACAATTCCTGCACCAGAAGATAACAGTGCTGAGCCTCTTCAGTTCCAAGTTACGATGCTAGATTACAACGACTATCTTGGTCGTATTGGTATTGGTCGTGTATTCCGTGGAACGATTAAAGTAGGTCAAGCTGTTTCATTAATGAAGCTTGATGGTTCAGTGAAAAAGTTCCGTGTTACAAAATTGTTTGGTTTCTTAGGCCTAAAGCGTATTGAAATCAACGAAGCAAAAGCTGGAGACCTTATCGCTGTTTCTGGAATGGAAGAGATCAACGTTGGGGAAACAGTTTGCCCTGAAGGTCAAGAAGAAGCACTTCCTGTTCTTCGTATCGACGAGCCAACATTGAAGATGACTTTCTTAGTTAATAACTCACCATTTGCTGGTCGTGAAGGTAAATATGTAACAAGCCGTAAAATTGAAGAGCGCTTAATGTCTGAGCTTGAAACAGACGTAAGTCTACGTGTTGAAAACACGGATTCTCCAGATGTTTGGACAGTTTCTGGACGTGGTGAGCTTCACCTTTCAATCTTAATCGAGAACTTACGTCGCGAAGGATTTGAACTTCAAGTATCAAAGCCTGAAGTAATCGTTCGTGAAATTGATGGCGTGAAATGTGAGCCTGTTGAGCATGTGCAAATTGATATTCCTGAAGAATACACAGGTGCAATCATGGAATCTTTAGGAGACCGTAAAGGTGAAATGAAGAACATGGTGAACAATGGCTCTGGACAAGTTCGTCTTGAATTCATGGTACCTGCTCGTGGGTTGATCGGTTACACGACTGAGTTCTTAACTCAAACTCGTGGTTACGGAATCCTAAACCATACGTTTGACAGCTACCAGCCAATGGTTGCTGGAAACGTTGGTGGACGTCGCCAAGGTGTATTGGTTTCAATGGAGAACGGTAAAGCATCTCAATACGGAATCATGGGTGTTGAAGACCGTGGTACGATCTTTGTTGAGCCAGGAACAGAAGTATACATGGGTATGATCGTTGGGGAGCACACTCGTGAAAATGATATTACGGTTAACATCGTCAAAGTGAAGCAGATGACTAACATGCGTTCTGCGAACAAAGACCAAACAGTAAGCATGAAAAAACCGCGTATCATGTCTCTAGAAGAAGCGTTAGAATACTTGAACGATGACGAGTACTGTGAAGTAACACCAGAGAGCATCCGTCTTCGTAAAAAAGTGCTTGATAAGAACGAACGTGAAAGAGTAGAGAAGAAAAAGAAGCTTGCTCAAGGCTAAACGCATTTCTTAACGATCGGAGTGGGAATCGTGGAGAAACAAGAAATCATGAAAGCGACAGGGGAAGATTCATCATCCATGGCATTATTGCTAGGGATTGAAAACGACCCTGTCAGAGCTTTTCTGCTGTTATATTTAATCATTACAGTGCTTAGTATTATTGTTTTCAAGCTAGGATTCGCAAAGAAACTGCCGCCTTTAAAGTCAGCAGTCATTTATCTGTTTTTAATTATCGGATGTATGCCACTTGCGTTCTTTGGCATCGGTCTGCCGGTAGCAGAGGGACTTATTGTAGCTGCACTCATCTTGATTATTTATAAAGTCAGATTATATCAAAGTAAAAAAGAAAATAGCTGACTGGGGGTATGAAAGATGCAGCTTGTTGACGCTCTTTCTAATTGGTTGAGCATTAAGAAAGTACATGAAGAAAGACCCCATGATTTAGCAGCTAAGGAGACTTTTGAATTTTTTAGTGAGATTCTTATAGAAGATCACCATGTGAATATAACATCCGTCTCGATTTCAGGACCTTATTACATTGTGCTGTTTGAAGTGAACGGCATAGAAAAGTCTGAAAAGTTTTTTATAGATGTGATTGATGCTCTATATGAAGGAATTCAAAATGAACCTAGATTTAACGAAGAGTGCTGATTTATTCAGCACTCTTTTTTTGCGCGATCAGAAAGTATAACTTGTTCGCATCATGATATTCGACGAGGTACAAGTTAGCGCAACTAAGGCTGACGCGAAAGGTTAGGCGTCAGCCAAGTTTTTTTGTGAATATGAGAGACAAAGAATCCAATTAGGAAAGCAAAAAGTATGTGTCCGATGAGCCATAAAATAAACGGCATAGTTAATGGGGGCTGAAAAGGCTTTGAGACTGCCATATCGTAAAGTGGGAAGAAGGTAAATGACATGATCACATTTATGACGAGAGAAAGTAAATAGGGACGATTATACACGTCACAAAGTAAATCAACGATTGCGATTAATCCAATTGCAATAAAAATGTGCAGAATAAACTGAAGGAATTCATTGAAAATGATGTAATCAGGCAGTGGCATAAAATCAATATTTAACAAAAAAGTGTAAAGTTTTATCTTGAAAATTGTTTCTGGGATATAAAAAAACAAGCCAGCAAGATGCCGGCAATCGTACCATGTAAGATCCAGGAAATTAATCTCTTACCAATCATTATTCGTATCCGGACTTCGATATAATGTGAAATTACCAGTAGCTTCACGTTGTGCAGTTTTCCTTGTTATCCGTTCTCTGCAAGGTTCGCACATGAATGTGTGTATAGGTCGGTTTCTTAGTTTTTTGCTAGTGAGCATTCATTTTCAATGACTTCTATAGTATCGCATAATACGCATTTTACACGCATCGTATTTCACCTCTTTCAAACAGTATACCATAAAGAAATTGGAAAATTAAATGAATGAGATGCCTTATCCGATTTTCGACACCGTTCGCCTCAACACTAATCCATTAGGATATCAAAAAGACTCATGAAGGCTTAAATTCCGCCTACATGAGTCTTTGATTATCGTCAAATCAACTTTCATTCAGTCTTTGCGGCTGATTCTTATCCGATTTCTCTTGTTTTTGCTGTTGATTCTTAAGTTGCTTTTCTTCTTTTTTATTTAATTGACTGTTGTTTGTTTCTGTAGGTGAAGGCTTTTTGTTTGGATACTGTGTGGTATTTGAGGCATTAAGCGTCCTACTATTCCTGCTAGTTCTCTCATAATTCCACCGATTGGGTGGCCTTGGCGAATCTGTATACCCATCTGACGGAGCCTTTCAACAGTGTCAGGATCTGCTGTAACTACGGCGTTTTTACCATTTGGATCATTCTTTAGTGATTCTGCTACTGAGTACTTTATGGATCCTACACGAGAATTATCAAGCTTTCGGTCAACATCTATCCCAACTACGGCATAAGGGCCTAATACGACTGCTGTTGCGTCCTCAACACCAGGGATACCTGTTGCTAACCCTACAAGGTGTTTTGAAATTTCTTGAGATCCTTTTGGCTGTTCAGGTTTCTTGCTGTTTGCTGTTTGATTTACTTTTGTAAGCCGAGGAGTGTTTTGGTCATTTTGTGCATTATCTTTATTATTGTTATTGTTCATGCAGCCAAACAGTACGAATATCGCACAAAGGACGGCGGCAATACGGAATATCTTCATCGGTATCAATCCTTCCAAGTCATTTCCGTTATTTTTTGTACATTCTTCTAACTTTATTCCTTCGTACATACATTTTAATAGGCAGTCCATAAAAAACGCTAAATGAATAGAACTACATTAAGTCAGGAGGCTAAATGTTGAATAAACGATACGTCCTAGATACGAACGTGCTGTTGCAGGATCCTTATTCGATACAATCTTTTGGAGATAGTGAAGTAATTATACCTGCAGTTGTGTTAGAAGAAGTGGATTCCAAAAAACGTTATATGGACGAAATTGGAAGAAATGCGCGGGAAGTTTCCCGATTAATCGATCGTGTGAGACAAAACGGCCAGCTGCATAAAGGAGTTCCCTTGAAAATGGCGGTACGCTTCGAGTAGAGCTCAACCATAAATCATTTAAAAGACTGCAGGAAACATTTGTGGAACCGACGAACGATAATCGAATTCTTGCTGTGACACTAAATTTAAAGCAAGAAGAAGAGGAGAAAAAGAGCGGCATTAAAGTCATTTTGGTTTCAAAAGATGTACTTGTCCGAGTTAAAGCTGATGCTCTTGGAATAGAGGCAGAAGACTTTTTAAGCGACAGAGTAATCGATAAGAACGATCAAACGTATACGGGTTATAAAGAAATTTATGTCCAAGGAGATCTTCTAAATAAGTTTTATGAAAAAAATGAACTTCAGCTGATTGAACTGTCCGGACATTCGTTTCATCCCCACCAATTTGTCATATTAAAAGACGTTTTCAGGTCTTCGGTGTCTGCTTTGGGAAAAGTAGATGATCATGGTAAAATACTAAAACCATTAAGGTATGATTCTGAGCAGATCTGGGGAATACGAGCTAGAAATGTTCAGCAAAAAATGGCTTTCGAGTTGCTTCTACGAAAAGATTTGCCTCTTGTTACGCTCATCGGAAAAGCGGGTACCGGAAAAACGCTGATCACCCTTGCTGCAGCTCTTCTTCAGACTGAGGATTTAAAAGACTATATCAAGTTGTTCATAGCCCGTCCAATCGTACCTGTTGGGAAAGATATCGGTTATCTTCCAGGTGAAAAAGAAGAGAAGTTAAAGCCTTGGATGCAGCCTGTCTATGACAACTTAGAATATTTATTTAACACAAAAAAGTCTGGAGAACTGGAGAAAATCCTTGCGGGCATTGGCTCCATTCATGTAGAAGCGCTCACTTATATTCGTGGCAGAAGCTTGCCAGATCAATTTATTATTATTGATGAAGCCCAAAACTTAACCAAGCATGAAGTGAAAACGATTTTAACGAGGGTTGGTGAAGGTAGTAAGATTGTTTTGCTCGGAGATCCGCAGCAGATCGACCATCCTTATCTTGACGAGTTTACTAATGGATTAACGTATGTCGTGGAGAAGTTTAAAGACCAAGCGCTAAGCGGACATGTTCGTTTAGAAAAGGGTGAGCGTTCGTCGCTTGCACAGATCGCAGCTGATTTGCTATAAAAAAGATGACAGCCCTTAATTGAGCTGTCAAAATGTCCATTTTATAAAATTGTGATGGCAGAAATATGCTTGATGGGATTTTCCTTATTTCGTCCATCAGCAAAATAAAAATGTACCGGTCCATCTTCTTTTAACGGCTTACCGTGATCAGAAAATGCAAAATAGCCGTCTTGTGCTTCTTTAAGTGTGATTTCTACGTTACCGTCCCCTGATTCAATGATAACTTTTTCTGCGTCAGGGTGCGGTTGTGCATTATAGATAAAGTAAGAGAGAGAGATAGCGAAAGAGCCTGTTAAAAGCGTTTCTTTTAACGTGGTTTTCGGTTTCTTTTTCTTGTTCAGATGGAGGGATTGCTCCTTCTTGTAATTCTCTATCCCAATGAGCAGATACATCTTTTAAGTATTTCTCTTGTTCACTTTCCTTTGACTTATCTAAGTCAAATAACGTGGTTAAATCCTCTTTTCTATCATCAAAAATCCAAACACTTGGATCTAATGTAAGGGGATAGTTCACTTTCCCATTAAGGGCAACGATGAATTCCATAAAAACCTCCTTGAATAATGAAAACGCTATTAAAAGCATAGCACGATTATATGAATACTGTAATATGTTGATTTTTTTATGCAAACCTTTATATTTAAAGGTAGAAATCGTGGCGAACGGAGGGATGATCATTGTCAGCTGAGATGGCAACTGGACATCGGGAAAGGGCATTTGAACTCTTAAAAGCAGATGCAGATAAAATCCTGAAACTAATTGAAGTTCAAATGGAAAACTTAACAATGCCACAATGTCCCCTCTATGAGGAAGTATTGGATACGCAAATGTTTGGTTTATCCCGTGAAATAGATTTTGCAGTCCGTTTGAACCTGGTCGAAGAAGACGCAGGTAAGAAGTTATTAGAGTCGCTAGAAAAGCAGCTTACTGCTTTGCACGATGCTTCAATGAAAAAATGATACACACCCAGTCCGATAATACACTTGGACTGGATTTTTTTATATACATAACTTCGTGTTGTTGTTTTGAAAGGAGTTGATTTCCGTTTCAGGTGCTCGCTTTCCGCGGGGCGGGCGGTGAGCCACATTCATAACGTTTCACTTTTAAGTGTCTCACCTGCCCGTCTGTCCCGCAGCAGTCTCCCACCTTACACTCCAATCAACTTGTCAAAGAAGCGAATGGACAAAAAATTAAAAAGTAACAATACTTTAGAAAACAAAACTGTGTAAATTCTTTGAAGGGTGCTTCCTCGTCGCATGCCCCAAAAGCTTCTCAGGTTGGAGACATTCACCGGACACTCCATTTAACTTTTCAATCGAGACAAACTTTTAGAAAAAAGCCTATTCAAAAACAAGACACACCCAACGAAACATTATAAGAAGCTGATCTTTCAGAGTTGAATCAGAAATAAAAAAGGTTTCTGTGATACAATATCTAATAATTATAAAGATACAGACTTCGACAGAGAGGAGAAAGGTGAACAACGTGAAAAAAGCAGTAAGACCCTATGACTATTCTTTGATAGTAGCCGTACTATTATTGTGCAGTGCTGGATTAGTCATGATCTACAGCGCAAGTATAGGGGTAACGATCAATAAGTATGATTACAGCAGCAGTTTTTCTTCACTAGACAACTTATCTTTTTGCTTGCTGGAATAGGGCTTATGTATTTTACGATGAGATTCAACGTCCAAATCTATAAAAAGCTCATGATGCCTATCGTATTGGTATCTATCCTTGTATTGATTGCAGTATTGTTGTTTGGCCGAGAAGTAAATAATGCGAAAAGCTGGCTTTACATAGGTCCGATTGGTATTCAGCCCGCAGAATTTATAAAGTTAACACTGGCCATTTACTTAGCTGCTATCTACTCAAAGAAACAAGGCAAAATGAATGATATTAAAAAGGGATTATTCCCCCATTAACCATTTTCGGCATCATGTTTCTGTTGATACTAATGCAACCCGATTTAGGGACAGGCATAATCGTATCAGGTGTAGCAGGAATCATCCTATTTTGTTCCGGGATTAAATTTAAGCATATTTTCTCTATGGCGGCTTTAGCCGGAATTGTGGGTCTAGGATTGTTTTTTCAATTAAGTGATGAACAGCTTTCCCGTTTTGATGCTGCATATGCTCCGTTTAAAGATCCTGCAGGTGATGGGTACCAGCTTGTAAATGGATATATATCTATAGCTGCAGGTGGAATGACAGGTTCTGGTCTAGGTGAGAGCATTCAAAAATACGGCTTTCTGCCTGAACCACATACTGATTTTATAATCGCGATTATTGCGGAAGAACTTGGGTTTATCGGAGTCTTTTTAATCATTATGTTATTAGGGTATATCGTATTAAAAGGCTTTTGGATTGGAATGCAAAGTAATGATACATACACAAGTCTATTAGCATTCGGTATTTCTGGTATGATCGGCATCCAAACGGTCGTTAATCTTGGAGCAGCTGTAGGGTTGCTTCCCATTACAGGAGTACCGCTGCCGTTTATTTCCTACGGGGGCTCATCCCTTCTTTTGTTTCTAACATCGATGGGAATTCTTATAAACATATCTGCAAAAGTAAATCTGAACAAAAAAGTACCTGACAAACAGCCTGAAGTAAATAAAAAGATAAGAGCTATTATGTAAAGGTAAAAGGAGAGGAACTTGTATGAGCAGAAAAATCAGCAAAGTCTTAGTAGCAAACCGAGGAGAAATTGCAATCCGAATTTTCAGAGCGTGTACAGAACTGGATATTCGAACAGTAGCTATATACTCAAAGGAAGATACGGGTTCTTATCATCGTTATAAAGCGGATGAAGCTTACCTAGTTGGTGAAGGAAAAAACCAATCGATGCTTATCTAGACATTGAGGGCATTATCGAAATTGCTAAAACAAACGGTGTTGACGCCGTTCACCCCGGATACGGCTTTTTATCCGAAAACAAAGAATTCGCAGAACGCTGTCGTGAAGAAGGCATTGTTTTTATTGGGCCTGATGAAAAGCATCTAGATGTATTCGGAGATAAAGTAAAAGCAAGACAGGCTGCAATCGATGCAAACATTCCAGTAATACCTGGAAGTGACGGCCCTGTTAACAGTCTTTCTGAAGTGAAGGATTTTGCAGATGAACATGGTTTTCCAATTATTATTAAAGCGTCTATGGGTGGCGGCGGACGCGGAATGCGCATCGTCAGAAATGAGAACTCTTTAGCGGAAAGTTATGATCGTGCCAAATCTGAAGCGAAAGCGGCATTTGGTAAAGATGAAGTTTACGTTGAAAAATTTGTTGAACAACCAAAACATATCGAAGTACAAATCCTTGGAGACCATGAAGGAAACCTTGTGCATTTATACGAACGTGATTGCTCTGTACAAAGAAGACATCAGAAGGTTGTAGAAGTTGCTCCAAGTGTTTCGTTAAGTGATGAACTTCGTTATGCAATCTGCGATTCTGCTGTATCCTTGATGGAGCATGTCGGTTATATCAATGCGGGAACAGTAGAGTATCTTGTTACCCCAGATGGGAATTTTTACTTTATCGAAGTAAATCCTCGGGTTCAGGTTGAACATACCATTACAGAGATGGTTACCGGAATCGATATTGTACAGTCTCAAATTTTAATTGCTCAAGGGTTATCACTACATGGAAAAGAAATCGGAATTCCAAAGCAAGAAGATATATATTGCCATGGATATGCCATCCAATCCCGTGTTACGACAGAAGACCCAGCCAATCAATTTATGCCGGATACAGGGAAAATAATGGCTTATCGTTCTGGCGGAGGTTTTGGGGTGCGTCTGGACGCAGGAAACGGATTCAGGGTGCGATAATCACACCATTTTATGATTCCTTGCTTGTAAAAGTTTCTACATGGGCATTGTCATATGAACAAGCGGCTTCCAAAATGCTAAGAAACTTAAAAGAGTTCCGTATTCGTGGTATTAAAACGAATATTGCTTTCCTTGAAAATGTTGTAACACACAAAAAGTTTTTATCCGGAGATTATGATACTTCGTTTATTGATACAAGCAGCGAACTTTTCGTTTTTCCGAAGCGTAAAGACCGAGGAACCAAGATGCTTTCTTATATTGGTGCTACAACCATTAATGGTTTTCCGGGACTTCCAAAGCAGGAAAAACCTTTATTTGATAAGCCGCGTATTCCAAAGCTTAAAGTTTCAGAGCCTATTCCAAATGGTACAAAACAGCTTTTAGATGCTGAAGGACCAGAAGCTGTAGCACGGTGGGTAAAGGATCAAAAGAAACTATTGCTTACAGACACTACGTTCCGTGATGGTCATCAATCACTGCTAGCGACACGTGTTAGAACGAACGATCTTCTTCACATTGCCGAACCGACTGCTAGAATGTGGCCAGACATGTTTTCTCTGGAAATGTGGGGCGGAGCGACGTTTGATGTATCTTATCGCTTCTTAAATGAGGATCCGTGGGATCGACTCATAAAACTTAGAGAAAAAGCGCCGAATGTTTTATTCCAGATGTTACTAAGAGCTTCGAATGCTGTAGGCTATAAAAACTATCCGGACAATGTTGTTGAGGAGTTTGTGAAAAAGTCTGCTATGGCAGGAATTGATGTTTTCCGTATCTTTGACAGCCTAAACTGGGTAGAAGGTATGAAAGTAGCAATCAGAGCCGTTCGTGAAACAGGTAAGATTGCAGAAGCAGCCATTTGCTATACAGGAGATATTCTGGATTCAAGCCGAACGAAATATGATTTGAACTATTATGTGAATCTAGCAAAAGAATTAGAAGCAGAAGGTGCTCATATTCTTGCGATTAAAGATATGGCAGGTCTGTTAAAACCTCAGGCTGCTTACGATCTTGTATCTGCACTTAAGCAATCGATTGATATTCCGATTCACCTTCATACGCATGATACGAGCGGAAATGGTATTTACACGTACGCAAAAGCAGCAGAAGCCGGTGTAGATATCGTGGACGTTGCTGTAAGTTCTATGGCTGGACAGACATCTCAGCCGAGTGCCAACTCTCTTTATTATGCATTAGCAGGTAATGAAAGACAGCCCGACTTAAATATTGATCATGCTAAGCAACTATCTTCTTACTGGGAAGATATTCGAAAATATTATTCTGGTTTTGAGAGCGGTATGACTGCCCCTGATCCAGAAGTTTACGAACATGAGATGCCAGGTGGACAATTCAGCAATCTTCAGCAGCAAGCAAAAGCTGTTGGCCTTGGCGACCGCTGGGATGAAGTCAAGCAAATGTATCGCAGAGTGAACGATATGTTTGGTGATGTCGTTAAAGTAACTCCTTCTTCCAAAGTGGTTGGAGACATGGCTCTCTATATGGTTCAAAACAATCTCACGGAAGATGCTGTTTATGATCGAGGTGACTCACTAGATTTCCCTGACTCAGTTGTAGAGTTCTTCCAAGGATACCTTGGGCAGCCGTATGAAGGATTTCCAAAAGAACTGCAGCGGATTATCTTAAAGGGTAGAGAACCGTTAACTGTAAGACCAGGAGAGCTTTTAGAAGCCGCTGATTTTAATGATATAAAAGAAACATTGTTCCATAAGATCAACCGTCAAGTGACAAGTTTTGATGTATTAGCATATGCATTATATCCAAAAGTCTTTTTAGATCGTGAAAAGATGTATACTCAATTTGGAGACATCTCTGTTCTAGACACACCTACATTCTTCTATGGGATGACCCTTGGTGAAGAGATTGAGGTGGAGATCGAGCAAGGAAAGACGCTAATCGTTAAATTGGTATCAATTGGCGAGGCACAAAACGATGGTTCAAGAGTTCTTTACTTTGAGCTGAACGGTCAATCCCGTGAAATCGTGGTTATTGATGAAAGTGCTAAAGTTACGGTATCTGCTAAGCAAAAAGTAGATCCGTCCAATCCTTCACAGATTGGTGCAAGCATGCCTGGAACAGTTATAAAAGTTCTGGTTGAAAAAGGGGAAAAAGTTAAAAAAGGTGATCATCTTATGATCACAGAAGCAATGAAGATGGAAACGACAGTACAAGCTCCATTTGACGGAACAGTTAAAGAAATTTCTGTTCAAAACGGTGAAGGTATTGCGGCTGGAGATCTGCTTATCGAATTAATCAAATAAGGATGGTTTCTGAAATATCGTTGCTGTTTTTAAAGGTGTTTTGTATTTCTTCTTTGATAAGTTGATTGGAGCGCAAGGTGTGAGACTCCTGCGGGACAAGCGGTCAGGTGAGACCCTTAAGGCGCGAAGCGGCAAGGGGCTCACCGCCTGCCCCGCGGAAAGCGAGCAACCTGGAGCGGAAATCAACCACCTTTAAGAGCAACGTAGTTTTAGTGAAAACATCCATGAAAAACATAAAAAGACCAAGGCGCCATTAAAACGCCTTGGTCTTTTGTTATTTTCGATAAACAATCAATACTAAATAGCTCAACGTACCAAACAGGAAAGAAATAATCAAACCATGTGATAGAGCAACAAACAAGTTCAAGTTTGAAAGCACGATCATAATACCTGATACAGCTTGCAAGATGACAAATAGTAAAGCAAACTGAAAACCTTTATTCACAACCTTCTGGTCACTGTAATGCTTTCTTGCATGATACCAAGAATACGCAATCCACAAGAATAGTACGATCGCAGCGATTCTATGCATCAAATGTATGCTAGCTTGTGAGCCTAATGTTGCGAGTACAGAACCGTTACAAAGAGGAAACTCAGGACCGCAGCCCATGCTAGACCCGGTATGTCTTACTAGAGCTCCTGTGTAAACTACAGCGTACAAATAGACAAATAACCAGTAGATGTTCTTTTTGAATCCTGAAGACACCTTAGCAATAAAAGGCCGGTCGCGGTCTTCAAATGAAAGAATCGCTAACAGCAGTACACTTGCAAACGAAACAAGTGAAAATCCAAAGTGAGAAGCAAGCACAGCTGATGACTGACTCCAGATAACAGCTGCTGCTCCTAAAAGCCCTTGAAGGACGATAAAGAACACTGCAGAGCCTGCTAGGATTTTAATTTCTTTTTTATGCGGTTCTCGTCTCCATGCCCATATAGCTAAAATGATAACTAAGATTCCGAGCCATGCAGAAACGAAACGATGACTTACTTCAATGATGGTTTCAAGTTTAGGTGCCGTTGGCAATAGTTCTCCATAACAGAGAGGCCAGGAATTTCCGCAGCCATCACCGGAATCTGTTTTTGTTACAACAGCTCCCATGAGTAAAACGAGCAACATACCAAAGGTAGTAATAATAGAATAGATTTGATAAGCTCTTTTCAATTCATTCACCTGCTTTTTTTGTCCTATAACCGTTCACAAATTTGTAATATTTTCAACTAGTAATACAGACACCCCGATAGTACAAATAATATAAGAAGTTGTCTATATTAGTCGAAGTATACAAAGCACTTGTTTTGTTTTATAATGTTAGAGGACATTTTCTTTATATATCACTATCCTATCATATAGGTAAAACGTTCTACTTTACATATTGTGAACAGATAAAGACATTTTTTTACCGTTGATTTTAGAGTCAAGCCCATATAGAATGAATGAGGGCTTAAATAACAACAAAAGAAAGATTTGGAACATTTTACTCTAAAAAAGGAGGTGTATCTGTTGAGCAAGACTTCAACTGCATATGAAGCCGCTAACAAAGTAATGGAACCTGGACCGCTTTCAGAAGCGAACCCGACAGGCACCTGGAAAGATTTTTTGACCATTGCAAAACTTGGAATCGTTATGAGTAACTTAATCACGACATTCGCAGGATTTTTCTTGGCCTTAAAATATAATGATTTATTATTTTCAGAGAACATCGTTACCTTAATTCTTTGTGTATTAGGTGCAGCATTAGTTATAGCGGGAGGCTGCTGTTTAAATAACTATATTGATAGAGATATTGATCAGCTTATGGAACGAACGATTGAGCGTCCGACAGTGACTGGCAGAATCAATCCGAGTCAAGTACTATGGGTTGGTATTATTCTATCCGCAATCGGGACAGTTATGCTGGCTATGACGACTCTAACTGCAGCTGTAATAGGACTCATCGGACTCTTCGTATATGTTGTTGTATATACGATGTGGTTAAAACGCACCCACTCTATTAATACGGTTGTCGGAGGTATATCAGGTGCAGTACCGCCGCTAATCGGTTGGGCCGCAGTTGACGCAAATCTTCACTGGGTTGCTTGGATTTTATTTTTAATTATGTTCTTATGGCAGCCGCCTCGCTTTTTAGCTCTTGCTATGAAGCGCTGTGAGGATTATAGAAATGCAGGTATTCCAATGCTTCCGGTTGTATCCGGATTTGCACTTACCAAACGTCAGATGATTTGGTATGTGGCGGCTTTGATACCAGTGTCTCTTTACCTGTTCGACTTTGGTGTTGTCTATTTAGTCTTGGCTGCCGTTTTAGGAACGGGCTGGCTGATCCTAGCACTTTCAGGGTTAAAGACGAAAGATGATATAAAATGGGCTCGTATGATGTTTGTGTACTCCTTGAACTACATGACGATTATGTTTGTAGCCATGATTCTAGTAAACATATAGAAATTCTTACCGGAACAGCGCTTGAATTGTGCTGTTCCTGTAATTGCCTTTACATAAAAGGGCTTTCATAAAAAGCTATTTAGCTATTTCCATTCAAATAAACATTTATTTGAATTGAATAGAAAGAACATTCAGTCAAAACAGACTACAACGAGAAAGTGGGGTATATGTAGTGATGAAAAAATGGCTACAAAAAGGGCGTTTTCTTTCCTTATTTGCCATGTTGGCTCTTCTTTTGATGGGGTGCGGAGATCCGACTCTATCGGCTTTAATTCCGCAAGGTGAAGTTGCTGACAAACAGTTCCAGCTGATGCTGATCTCTATTAGTATTATGATTCTGGTTCTAGTGGTAGTTTTCGTTCTTTATGCATTCGTATTATTGAAGTTTAGAAAGAAAAAGGGTGATAACTCTACACCTAAGCAAGTGGAAGGTAACCACATGCTTGAATTATTATGGACAGTTATTCCGATTCTTTTGCTTATCATCTTAGCTGTACCAACTGTTATGAGAACGTTTGAATTCTCTGCAGATGCAAAACCAGCATCAAAGAATGAATTAAGCATTAAAGTTACGGGACACCAATACTGGTGGGAGTTTGAGTATCGAAAGAAGAACTTATTACATCTCAGGAGTTAGTTTTGCCTGCAGATACAAAAGTACACGTTGAATTATCATCTGCTGATGTTATTCACTCTTTCTGGATTCCTTCACTTGCTGGTAAAACAGATACAAACCCTGGTGATAAAAACAAGAACTATATGTGGTTTGAAACTGGAAGCCAGACAGATGTTGTGTATAAAGGGAAATGTGCTGAGCTTTGTGGTGCATCACATGCATTAATGGATTTCAAAGTTAGAGTAGTTTCTAAAGAAGACTATAAGAATTGGGTTGCGGGCTTTAAAGCGGCTGACGATAAATCTTCTGCTAATGCTAACGGACAACAAGTCTTTGAAAAGAACTGTTTATCTTGTCACGCTGTTGGACAAAACGGTGGTAACACAGGCCCTAGCTTAACTGGTTTTGGGGATAAAGACCGTATTGCAGGGATCTTAGAACATGACAAAGATAATCTGAAGAAATGGATCAAGGATCCTCAAGAAGTAAAACCAGGCAATAGCATGCCTAAGGTTAACCTTTCTGATGAGGAAGTTGATGCAGTTGCAGATTACTTGTTAGGTCTTAAATTGAAATAGTCTTAAGCATTGCAAAAAAGGAGGTTACACCGTGGCAACTCACGAAAGTCACAAAAAGAGAAGTGGGTTAATGGATTGGCTCACTACCGTTGACCATAAAAAGATCGGTATTTTGTATCTTTTGGCAGGTGGCTTCTTCTTCTTAATTGGAGGACTCGAAGCTATATTAATGCGTATTCAATTAATGGAACCAGATAGCAAGATTTTCACTGGTGAACTTTATAATCAATTATTAACCATGCATGGAACGACGATGATCTTCTTGGCAGCCATGCCGATCATCTTCGGATTTATGAATGCGATCGTTCCTTTACAGTTAGGAGCTCGTGACGTAGCGTTTCCATATGTAAACGCAGTCGGTTTTTGGTTATTCTTCTTCGGAGGAGTGCTCTTAAACTTAAGCTGGTTCTTAGGTGGCGCTCCTGAAGCTGGATGGACAGCTTATGCACCTCTATCAACGGTAGCTGAGGATACTGGGGTAGATTTCTATGTCCTTGGTCTTCAGATCGCTGGGGCAGGAACACTTGCAGGGGGAATTAACTTCCTTGTAACGATCATTAACATGCGTGCACCGGGAATGACGTTTATGCGTATGCCGTTGTTTACTTGGGCATCATTTGTTACTTCTGGACTTATCTTATTCGCATTCCCTGCACTTACAGTTGGATTCTTCCTTCTTATGTTCGAACGTGTATTTGATGCTAATTTCTTTAATCCAGACATGGGTGGTAATATTTTAATCTGGGAACACATTTTCTGGATCTTTGGTCACCCGGAAGTATACATTTTGATTCTACCTGCATTTGGTATTATCTCTGAAGTTATTTCTACATTCTCAAATAAGCGCTTGTTCGGTTACAGCGCGATGGTTTTTGCAACAGTTTTAATTGGATTTTTAGGATTCATGGTTTGGGTTCACCACATGTTTACTGTTGGTTTAGGGCCTGTAGCAAACTCTATTTTTGCCGTAGCAACTATGGCAATCGCAATTCCTACTGGTGTAAAAATCTTTAACTGGATCTTCACAATGTGGGGCGGACAAATTCGTTTCTCTACAGCAATGCTTTTTGCAGTAGGATTCGTACCAACTTTCGTAATGGGTGGGGTTACAGGGGTTATGCTTTCTGTTCCTGCAGCTGACTATCAGTACCACGATAGTTACTTTGTAGTAGCTCACTTCCACTATGTAATCGTTGGTGGTCTGATTTTAGGTTTATTTTCAGGGTTATACTATTGGTACCCAAGAATGTTTAACCGCGTTTTAAATGAAACACTTGGAAAATGGAATTTCTGGCTGTTCTTTATTGGGTTTCACTTAACGTTCTTCCCGCAGCACTGGTTAGGACTAATGGGTATGCCTAGACGTGTTTATACATATATGTCTGGACAAGAACTTGACGGAGCAAACTTTGTAAGTACGATCGGTGCTATCTTAATGGGTGTTGGAACAATTGTTCTTTTCATCAACATCATTATTTCAGCGTCATCTAAATATGCAACAACAAAAGATCCTTGGGATGGCCGTACGTTAGAGTGGGCTATGCCAGTTCCAACACCAGAGTACAACTTTGCACAAACTCCACTTGTTCGTGGTCTTGATGCATTGTATGTTGAAAAAACAGCTGGTAACGGAGAAATGACACCTGCAGAACCTGTAGGAGAAATTCACATGCCAAATGGATCAATTCTACCATTTATTTTATCTCTAGGCATGTTTATTTCTGGATTTGGCTTCATCTATGCGAACTGGATCGTAGCAGGGGCTGGTTTAGGACTCGTGTTAATCACAATGTTCCTACGTTCTGTTATTGATGATCATGGTTATCATATTCATAAAGAAGAAGTTGAAGCAGACATTAAAGGGGGTAGAGCTTAATGAATGCTGGAGAACGTTTAACAGATGCTAATTTCCCTGCTCATCCTGAAAAAGCTACCCTTGAAGGTAAAAATAAATTTTTAGGATTCTGGCTGTTTCTTGGTGGAGAGACTGTACTATTTGCAACACTTTTTGGGACGTATCTTGGTCTTAGAAATATGCATTTAGATGGTCCATCTGGGGCAGAATTATTCTCACTGCCATTAGTATTTTTAGCAACAATGCTGCTTCTAACAAGCTCACTAACGAGTGTGTATGCAGTACTTTCATTAAAACAAAACAAAGTACGTTCTTTGCAAGGCTGGTTTCTCGTAACATTATTATTAGGTCTTGGATTCCTAGGTTTAGAAATTTATGAATTCATACATTATGTTCATGAAGGACATACATTTACTAGCTCTGCATTCGGTTCTGCTTTCTATACACTAGTTGGTTTCCACGGAGCCCACGTATTGTTTGGGATTCTTTGGATCACAACATTGCTGGCTAGAAACTGGAACAGAGGTATTACATTAGCTAACGCACCTAAGTATTATTTGTTTGCTCTATATTGGCACTTTGTCGATGTTGTATGGGTATTCATCTTTACAGTTGTTTATCTAATGGGAAAGGTAGGTTAAACTCATGGCTAATCACCAACAGAACCCTGAAACTACCGTTCATCGTCACGAGGAGATTCAGCGTAAACTTGCCTTGAAAGAGGAGCGTAAGCATCATAACGTTTCTTTTATCATGATGATTCTTTTAACGATCGTTGCGTTTTTTGCGATCTGGAGTGACAAAATCAGCGATTCGTTTGCTGTATTGTTTATTCTTACATTGGCTGTTGTTCAAGTATTCTTCCAGCTATATGTTTGGATGCACTTAAGCCACAAAGGACATGACTTCCCAATCTGGGGCATGGCAAGTGGTATACTTGTTGCAGCAATTACAGTAGCTTCCTTAATGGGACTTATTTGGACATCGTAATCAAGGAAGGGCTGCATCTAGTATGCAGCCCTTTTTACATGTTACAAAATTACGAATTGTCACTATAATTCCATTACAAGTACCCAAAAGACTGGTATAGTAATATCGGGTACTTTCTAAAAGGAGATGACAGACATGCACCATAATCACCATGTTCATCATACTAGTTTAAGTGACTATAGCTGGTACGAACTATATCCGCCTTTTATATATATTGTGGCAATTATTCTTGCTTTTGTTTACTTCCGATGGATCATTCGTGGGAATAAGGCCGAGAACTTAGCAAATGGATGGCAAAAAGCAGCAATGTCAGCTGCATTAGTATTATTAATTATTATTAAAGGTACTCCTGTACAAGTTTTAGGGCACAATTACTTATTTAGTGTACATATGGTACAGATGGCTGTCCTATATTTAATGATTGCACCACTCATGATTCTTTCAGTTCCTGAAGTAAAGTGGAGCAGCTGGTTGAGTAAGAAATCTGTTTTAACTCGTATTTTTCATTTTCTAACGAAACCGCTAATTGCGTTACTCGTTTTTAATACCGTATTCTCTCTGTATCATATTCCACTAGTGTTTGATGCAGCTGTTTCAAACCCTGTTATTCATTATAGCTATCATGCCTTACTGCTTCTAACTGCTTTCACGATGTGGTGGCCAGTTCTTTGTCCGGTAAAAGAGCTTGATTCGTTGTCGGATATTAAAAAAATTGGATACGTCTTTGCCAACGGTGTATTAATGACACCTGCATGTGCTCTGATTATGTTTGCTGATTTTCAGCTTTATGAAACATACAGGAACGTACCACAATTGTTTGAAACGATGACACCAAAAGAAGATCAGCATGTCGGCGGTGTTACGATGAAAATTTTCCAAGAAGTCATTTATGCATTCGTACTTGGTTTAATCTTTTACAGATGGGTTAAAAAGGAACGTATTCGTGATAAAGCGGATCTGGACATGATAAAAAGACAAAACAATCGTTTAAACCCTGAATTAAAATAACCGGCACTTGCTGGTTATTTTTTTGTTTGTAAAAAAAGAAAAAACACTGTTCATGTAGAATATATAATGAAAAGCCAAGTAAAGAAGGGGAAGAGATACCATGAGAATCAGCGCAAGACAAGCAGCCAAAAAATTTATAGAGTCTCACTATCCGAACTGTGAAGTCGCATATTTGGCTGGAAGTGTAGTTAGAGGAGAAGAAACGGAAAGTTCAGATTTAGATATTATTATCATTGATAGTTCAGTAGGAGAATCATACCGTGAATCACTTACGGAGTATGATTGGCCGATTGAAGTTTTCGTTCATAACATGTTTACATACAAAAACTTTTAAACAAAACATAGATCGAGCAAGGCCATCTCTTCCGCAAATGTGTGCTGAAGGTATTATCTTATGTGATAAAGGACATGCATCACGAATCAAAAACGAAGCTCTTCAGTTATTAAAAGCTGGACCTACTCCCTGGAAAACGGTTGAGATCGAACAAGCCCGTTATCATTTGACAGACCTTCTGAACGACCTCGAGGGTTCAACAAACGCTCTAGAAGATCTATTTATAGTTTCTAAACTTGCAGATCACACACATGAATTTGTTTTGCGTGTTAACGGACATTGGATTGGAGAAGGAAAGTGGATTCTTAGAGCTTTGAAAGAATACAATGAAACATTTGCTGAACAATTTGCTTCTGTATTTGATAAATACTATTCAAGCCGTACAAAGACAGGGGTTATTCAATTTGTCGATGATGTAATCGCTCCATATGGAGGCCGTCTTTTTGAAGGGTATTCCTCTCATTCAGCAGATCGTGCAGCAGAATAGAAAAAATCCCTCATCGCTGAGGGATTTTTTTATACGTGCAATTCGCTATGTAACGCTTCGATTAATTTGTTGCATTGGTTAACAACGTGTTTAGGAAATTCTTCGTCATACTCAACACCATGCGGATAATAGTGTTTTCCTAAATAAGGTGTTCCAAGTTCAACCTTTGCATGAGGTGTTTCTGTTTCTGCTTCAATGACATGACAAGGGAATCGGAAATAATAAACATCGCCATTCGTCATATCTTCAAATTTGTAATCGTATGTAATACGCTCATAGTCCCATTGGCCTGCGCGGATCATTCCATGGCTATCCATCACATGTTCTAAAAGTGAGAATTCAATAACCTTCCCGTTTAAGCCGCTTTCTTCAAATTTCATTGTGAAACCTCCTAGGAATTCAATAAAGAAATAATAATCACTTCTTAATGATATTATGAAAGCGCTAAAGATGCAATCATTGTCAAAACGATGCATATTTGTTTTTCTTTCGTAAAGCATAAGGAAGAAGAAATTCGATTAATCTGGAGGTAATCATTTTGAAGAAAATAAGCGATATTATGACAAAAAATGTAGACTATGTTACTCCTCAAGACAATGTGTATGAAGTAGCTGTGAAGATGAAGAACGACAACGTAGGCGTTATCCCTGTTTGCGAAAACGATCAGGTAATAGGTGTCATCACAGACCGCGATATTGTGATTCGAGGGGTAGCTGAAAAGCGTCCTGGATCTGCAAGGGTTACAGATGTTATGAGTGACCATTTATATACAGGGTCAGCAGATATGACTGTTCAAGAAGCTGCTGAACTCATGGCAGAAAAGCAAATAAGAAGACTACCAATCGTTGAGAACAATAAACTTGTTGGTATTATCTCTTTAGGAGACTTATCATTAGCTAAAGAAAGCAATTCTGCTGCAGGCCATACGCTATCCGAAGTTTCTGATCAAAGAGATCAATTACAATAAATTATGTCAAATAGCATACTACACCTAGAGCAGCCCAAATTATATTTGGAGCTGCTTATTTTTTAAACCAATAATCCAAAGCGAATCTCTCTATGCTAAACTAAGATTAGATGAAACACATAGGGGGAACCATTATGCGAGGATTGGTGACTTTTTTCCTATCCGTACTTATTTTAATTGGTATATTTTTTTATGATCTGCTGCCGGAATTTTCGCTTCAAGAACAAGAACCTAAAACGAAAATTGAATACATAGAAGAGTCGGTGAAAATTCCTGATGACGCTGTGTCCAATTGGATAGGCAAAGATATAGCTGCATTTGAAAAACAGTGGGGTGAACCTGAAAGGATTGATCCATCCAGTTATGGATACGAATGGTATATCTACGGAAATAAAAGTCCAAAAGGATACCTTCAAGCAGGTGTGGAAAACGGAAAAGTAGTAACGTTGTTTGTCATTGGATCTGAAGTCAATACAAATCCATTTACTATAGGTGAAGATTCAAACAAAATCATTCAGAAATACCCGATAGAAAGTGATATCACAATTAATGATGGAGAAGACTTTTTAGATTCGAACTGTCTGAACAAGAGGTTATGCTTAGACCTTTAATTAAAGTAGGAGAAAAAGTTTGGGTGCAACTTTATTTTGACAAGTTTACTAATAAGTTATCGAGTGTCAGGTATACAACTTCAGATGTTTTATTAAAGCAAAGACCATATTCAATCGTTTATCGAGGAGATCTGCCGCCAGTTCAACAATTAACGGAAGAAGAGCAGAAGAAAGTGGATCAATCAGAGGAACAGCAAGTATTTGAGTTAACTAACATTGTGAGACTCAAATATGCTAAGAACCCGCTGGAGTGGGATGAGCTTACGTCAGAAGTTGCTTTTATGCACTCAAAAGATATGCTGGATCAACAATATTTTTCGCATGAAAGCAAAGATGGCAGAACACTTTCTGACAGGCTGCAGGAAAAAGAAGTGAAATTTTTACAAGCCGGAGAAAACATTGCGGCTAATTACACAGATGCAGCAGCGGCTGTAGAAGGCTGGATGAACAGTGAAGGCCATCGAAACACGATGTTAAATGATGAATATACTCACTTAGGTGTAGGGGTAGATAATAAATATTACACTCAAAATTTTTTAGTTCCTATGAAGTAAAAAGATGAGCTGACTCAAAAAATGAGTACAGCTCTTTTTTAGTTGCTATGTTTTTTATTGCCTTTTATTCAGATAATTTAAAGAACGTACCGGTAGCAGATGCAATTAAAATTCCTTTTTCGTTTCTGACTTTTCCATCCATCCGAACTAATTGTCTGCCGTTATGAACCACTTCTGCTCGGCAAATGAATAACTCTCCAACCCCTGGTGTTAGAAAGTCTACTTTTAGCTCAACTGTTACAGCTCCTCTTTTATTTCCTGGTACTAGACTTGCCATCGTCCCCATTAATGTATCTAAAAGAGTTGCAGTCAGCCCGCCATGCACGATTCCGATTGAATTATCTAATAGCGGTGTATTTGGCATCTCCATCTCGAGTACGTGATCATCAATCCTTTTTGTTTTCAACTGTAATAAAGAAGCAATATGTGTAAGGCTTGTTTTTTCTCTTTTGCCTTTAGGCTGTTTAGAAATAGTTTCATGGCCTCTTGTTCTTGAATAGTACTGTTCTCTATAAACGCGTTCCACTCTTCTTTAATATCCAATGGTGTATCCCTCAATCTTTTTTTATTTATTGTACCTTTTTAGGCGGATGAGAATAAAGTAAACAGAATTAACTTTGCAATTATTTTAAAAATGGGCGCACCAATTTATGGGCACTTATGTATCATGTAGTAAAACATGATTCGTCAGTGGATGGCTGGGGGTGGATTCTGTGGTAAAGACTGATATTGAAAGTTTCAAGGAGTTTGTGCACAAACATCCTGAATTAATAAGGGAAGTTAAAAGAATAAAAGGCCCTGGAAGGAAGTTTATCAGGATTGGATTGTTTTAGGTGAAGAACACGAGAGCTGGAATCAATATGCAAAAGAAAAAGCTGAAGAAAAAGAAGTAAATGAAAAAAGCAAGAAGAACGTTCAAATACACAAAAAACAAGAACCGATCTCACTGTTGGAGATATCGTTGCTGGTTTAAGTAAACTACAAATTACAGATGTACAGAAATATTTATCGCAATTTGGAAGTCTTATGGACGCCGTTCAAGAATTATTACAGCAATTTAACAATCAGTCTGACAGACCGAACCAGCTGCCGGAAAATAGAATGAACGATTATCCTTCTTACAAAGATTAAAAGGATGTGTGCGGTGTGCGAAGAGAAATATTGGAGTACTTAAACACAAGGCCAGACCTTAAATATTATATTAGAGAAAAGCCTGAGTGGTATAGAAAGCTAAGTCGAAACCCATTTTCAGTTTCTGAACTGGAAGAGGGGGCAAAAGGTATTTTATGGCCGCACATTTGGTCAGAGAGTAGATCGTTTTCATCAGCAGCTGCAGAACTTTGGATTGCTTATGGAACTGATCTCTGTAATGGGCGAAGTGAAACAAGAGGATGCTCCTTTTCCAAATGATTTTCAGCCCATGCCAGATCCATTAAATAATGGGGAATGACGGATAAAGTGATATAAAATGGAAAAAACTATCTCTAGAAGGAGTGGTTTTTTTCATGAACAAGAAGAAAAAAGTATTTATGCAATTGGGTTACTAGCTCTTCTCATGGTAACAGTTTTTACTTTGAATAATAAACAAACAGATACGAAAAAGCTGAAACCATACAACCTAAAGCTGTAGTGGCATCTCTTTATCCTTTGATGGAGAAGGATTGGGCTGTTAATTATCATGTTAAAAAACAGCGCATCTATATCGAAAATATCATTCCAAGGTTCTCATTTCAAGGCAGCCTCGCTAAAACTCCAGGTAGTCAGGATGGTTACATTGCGGTTTTTGTTAATAATAAATGGAAGATGAATGCCAATCAGTCAATGTTTATTCTAAATAAAATGAGTCCTGGTAAACACAAGATTACGTTGCAGTTAAAGAAAAAGGATGGATCGAATTACGGATTAAAGAAAAATATAGTGGTGCACATTCATTAACTCTTCTTGCTTAGAAGAGTTTTATTTTTTCTAATAAACAGCTATGCTTTTAACTCCATTCATTATCCGCTATAATAGATAAGAAACCTCATACCTAAAGGGAGGTGTGACGTATGAGTTTAGACCAAGTTGTATTGCTGGAAGAATCTTTATCATTAGCTGAAATGGTTTCTAAATCCAGTGTTGCAATTGCATATAGAGAGTCAAAATATATTTTGGAGCAAGATGCTGAGGCACAGAAAATGATTGCTCGTTTTGCCAAAATGAAAGAGCAATATGATGAAGTTCAGCGATTCGGAAAATACCATCCTGACTTTCATACTGTTTCTACACAAGTTCGAACCCTGAAAAGAGAACTGGATTTTCACGAAACAATAGCTCAGTTCAAAAAATCAGAAATAGAACTTGAGAATTTATTAATGGAGTGCAGCAGAATAATTGCTGACAGTGTATCACAGCAGATTAAAGTCCCAACAGGAAATCCATTTTTTGATGAGAGTTCATGCAGTGGTGGATGTGGTTCAGGCGGATCTTGTGGATGTGCATAAGCTTATTAATTATCTTTAAATCGTATGCAGTCAAAACACAAGTTTCCGCAGCAGAACATTTTTTCTTGAGGAACTAAAAATCGCATACGATACACATAAAAATTTTCTTCGGACCTGACAAAATAGAGGTTCAGAGTTAGCCGTTTCCCTTTCATTGCTTTTACAGCATGTTTTTTTACAGCGTCTGTCGACTGATCGATCGATACATGTGGAGAAACAGTTACATATAAGAAAGGGATTCCGGCCATTAATTTCTTTTCAACAAAAATGATTGCGGGATCAAGTTTCAGTCGATCAATAAAATTTTCCCAAATGGTGTTTAAGTCCAAGATACATCACATCCTAATGAGTGATTTGTTGATGTTTGAATACAGTATAATAAAAGGGGCTTTATTTATGATAGGTAATCGTCGTGGACTCTCTGTTTTTCTTCATTCTTTAAAGTTTTCTAAACAGCTTAGACGCTATGGCAATGTTCATTATGTGTCAAGAAGGCTGAAATACGCTGTTCTTTATTGTGATGGCAATAAAATAGATGAAGTAGCAGCAAAGCTTGAATCATTGCATTTCGTTAAAGAGGTAAAAAGGTCCCATAAACAAGAGATTAAAACAGAGTATGAAAGCAAGATTGTTGATAAAGCAAAAGAGTATGATTATAAGATGGGTATTTAAAAAACAGGCAGGCTAATTAAAAAGCTGCCTTTTTTATGCTCCTTTGTTGGCAATGAAAGAGGTTGAGCTCCGTTCCGGGTGCTCGCTTTCCGCGGGTGTGCGGTGAGCCTTCTAGGCGTTATGCACCATTAAAAGTCTCACCTGTCCCGCTTCAATGAAAGTATGCTTGTTCCTGCGTCTACGAGCAAATGCTACCGCTGTGAGCTTCCTCGTCGGATGCCTTGCTTGAAGATTATCATGTGGTTGGCACGCACCTTCCACTCCGATCAACTTGAAAATGAAGAGTAGAATGATAAAGACTTTTTCAACAATTTTTGAATGCGTGCCTATTTATGATAAAGGTGGAATTAGATAATTTAATCGTAAAATTCCGGTTAAATAGTGAAAGAAAAGTTCCGTTTCTGCAAAATCTGTTGAGGGCTTTACGTCAAATGTTATCACTTCTTTATTTAATTCAGCGGCCTTTGCCTCAAACAAATCAATCCGCTTAGACGGATATGGAACTCCTTCTCGACAGATATATAGCGGCTGGAACTTTCCCTGTGAAGCTGGGTGAAGGACCACAACAAGTGACGAATACACTTTATCTTCTTTCTTAACTTTTAGACATAGTAACTGTGAAACACGGTCTTTGTTAGTTTCCATGATCTCTAGAAGTTCATAAAGATCTGAATACCCTTCTCCAAGCTCAATAAATCGTTGAATCATCGTTCATTCCCCTTTCTATAAAACAATGTAGCACAATCATTTGTGAGCTTAAAGGCTTTTTTAGCATGAAAAAAACCTGCAGCAAAAACTGCAGGTTGCCTTTAAAACAAAATCACTTCTGTTCAAAGGCGATGGGAGAGGAGAAACCGGATGAAGAACTTATGGGGAGTAAGTCTTCTCCGCGGTTGGCAACAACATCGTTCGTTGATGTTGTTATAAGTAGTATGACCTCATTTAAATTGCCTTATACTTATAAGAAAAAGATTTGATTGTTTGAATACACGAATACTTGTGATAGGATTAGTAAGGGAAAACGGATAAAGAATTGAGTGAAAAACGTGAGAGTAATTGCAGGAGAATGTAAAGGAAGACCACTTAAAGCTGTCCCGGGTACAACTACTCGTCCAACGACAGATAAAATCAAAGAATCCATATTTAATATGATCGGCCCTTTTTTCGATGGGGGAGTTGGTTTAGATTTATACGGAGGCAGCGGCGGACTTGGGCTTGAAGCGTTAAGTCGTGGGATGGAGCACTTTATTTTTATCGATAAAGATCAGAAAGCCATACATACGATTAAAGAGAATATCAAACAATGCAACTATGATGAGAAAACAGAAGTCTATCGCAATGACGCGAAGAGAGCATTGAAAGCGCTTCATAAAAGAGAGCTTCAGTTTAATATGATTTTTCTTGATCCCCCATATGCCAAACAGATGTTAATGAAAGATATGGAGGAAATTGATAAGTTGCAGCTGCTTTCTGCTGATGGGCGTATTGTAGCTGAACATGGGACTGATGTTACACTTCCAGAACAGATTGGGAGTTTTCATATGATCCGACAGGAAACGTACGGAAAAACAACAACGATAACGATTTTTAAACGTCATTAAGACAATTCATGAGGTGAAGATTATGCCAACGACTGCGGTCTGTCCTGGTAGCTTTGACCCTGTAACGCGAGGTCATTTGGACATTATTAAAAGAGGCGCAACTGTTTTTGACGAAGTAATTGTAGTAGTAGCAAATAATCAAAGCAAAGATCCATTGTTTTCGGTAGATGAAAGAATCGTACTTTTAAAAGAGGTGACTAAGCAGTTTCCTAACGTAAAAGTAGACTCGTTTAATGGACTTTTAATTGATTACGTGAAAAATATAGGAGCCAATGTAATTCTCAGAGGACTTCGAGCTGTATCTGATTTTGAATATGAGATGAAAATCGCTTCCATCAACAAAAAGTTAGATGATGAAGTAGAAACGTTCTTTATGATGACAAACAATCAATACTCCTTCTTAAGTTCAAGTATCGTGAAAGAAGCCGCGAAGTATCATGCGAATGTATCTGATCTTGTTCCGGAAGTTGTAGAGGAAGCCTTAAAAGAAAAATATAACAGCCCCCGTTAAATGCGGAGGCTGTTTTTTTCATTAGATTTCGGTTCCATAATAGGATCGACAGCAATAAGAACCCTAATGTTACATAGTGGCTGTGTGCAAGGGCGAGCATGCCGAATTCTCCGAAGTTCTCACTTTTTTCTGTAAGATAGGCAAAAGCTGGAGCAGCACTGCTTTTAACGTGATACAAATAAGGGAATACTATAAGGCATATAGAAGCAGATATAAATCCGTGCATGATTCTGGCAATAAAGAATGGTCTGAATTTAATATCTGTATCTGCAAGAATACTAGCAACTTGTGCTTGAACAGAAAGCCCGCTAAATGCAAGGATAAAACTTACAATAACAGCTTGCTGCAATATAGACGATTGTGCAAGACTGGTTAGATTGCTGCCTAACGTAATTTCAAATATTCCTTTAATCAGAGGCAGACTCAGTGTTTCGGAGAGGGAGAACAGTAAAAAGACATAATTAAGTATATTTGAAAGCAGCTCTGCAACATGAAGAAGGTCCATCATCTTACTCAATACGGAAAATAGGATAATAAACCCTCCAATCATAAGGAGTGTTTTAGTGGATTGCTGAACGGCGTCTCCGAGCAGTTGTCCGATCGGTCGATTATCCGCTAACCGGGCTTCATGCATATGTTTGAAAGCATTTTTTAAGCCTTTTCCTCTGTATCTTTCTTCGTTTGTCTGGGGCTCTTTTTAAAGCCGTGAAATCTCATGATAAGACCAACGAAAAAATTGCCTAAATAGTGGCTCACAGCAAGAACAATTCCGAGCGCAGCATTATGAAAAAAGCCAACTGCAATGGCGCTGAACATGAATAAAGGATTTGAACAGTTTGTAAACGATACGAGGCGTTCTGCTTCAAGAGTTGTGATTTGTTTTTGGTGCCATAACCGTGCCGTTAGCTTTGCTCCAGCTGGAAATCCTGACGAAATCCCCATTGCCCAAACAAATCCCCTGAACCTGGTACACGAAAGAGGGGACGCATAAGGGGTTCAAACAATACACCTATCAGATGTACGACTCCAAGCCCCATCAATACCTCTGATAAGATAAAAAAAGGCATTAAAGAAGGAAATACAACGTCCCACCACATTTTCAGTCCGTTTACAGATGCCATGTATGTTTCTTTTGGGTATATTATTATAGAAATAGCTATAACGATTGCAGAAGCTGACATTACCAATGTTTTTAAATAGGCTTTATTCATAAGGGAGTACTCCTCTCACCAAAATTCCACAATGCTTACTTGTCCTCATCCTTATTTATACGTATAGCTACACTCTTTAGACCATATGTTAAAAAAGACGGTGCTTCTAAAGGAGGAGCAAAGGATGAAAGAACCGAAAATCGGACTTGCTCTTGGATCTGGCGGTGCCAGGGATTTGCGCATCTTGGGGTTGTAAAGGCTTTAAGAGAAGCTCAAATTCCTATTGATATGATTGCGGGCAGCAGTATGGGAGCTCTAGTTGGAGCAATGGTATGTATGGGCTATAGCGACGAAAACTTATACCGTATGGCAACACTTTTCAAAAGGAAATATTATATGGACTATACCGTCCCTAAGATGGGATTTATTACGGGAAAAAAGATTAAAGAATTAGTGAGACTGCTTACAAAACAAAAACACATCGAACAAACAGATATACCACTGGCAATTGTGGCCACCGATCTATTGCTTGGAGAAAAGGTTGTTTTCAGATCAGGCCCGATAGCAGATGCTGTTCGTGCAAGTATTTCAATACCTGGCATATTAGTTCCTGAAAAAATTGATGGAAAACTGTTAGTGGATGGCGGAGTAATTGATCGTGTACCCGTATCAGTAGCTAGAGAGATGGGAGCAGATCTTGTGATCGCCGTAGATATTTCTCATTTCAAAGCCGAACTGCAAGTTTCTTCTATTTTTGATGTAATTATTCAAAGTATAGATATCATGCAGCGTGAGATGGTTCGCTGGCACGAAATTTCTGCAGATATTATGATCCGTCCGATGGTCGAGCAGTTCAGTTCTACAGCTTTTAAAGACGTAAATGATATAATGGCAATTGGGGAAGAAGCTGGAAGAAAACAGGTGCCTAAAATTTTAGAAAAGATCAACAAGTGGAAGGAGTCTTCGCATGACCATTGAAAAAGAAGGGAAAAAGAAAAACTTTTTCTCTCAAAACAAACTTATCATTTTGTTTTTACTCATATTTGCATTCATTGCATTTTATCCACTCCCTTACTATATAACCTCTCCGGGGGATGCAAGGGTTTTAGATCCCATCATAAGTGTGGATGGTGGAGATAAAGACGAGGGAGTGTTCATGCTTACTACCGTTTCAGTTGGAACAGCGAACATACCGCAATACATATGGGCAAAACTTAGCGACTATCGTGAAGTAATTCCTGCTGATGAGATTAGAGCAGAGGATGAAACAGATGAAGAATACAATCAAAGGCAGCTGCAGATGATGGAAGATTCACAGCATGCTGCAACAATAGTAGCTTATCAACAGGCAGGAAAAAGGTAGACATTCAATATCACGGTGTTTATGTGACAGGGATCATGTCTGGAATGCCTGCTGAAAAAGCTGAAAGTCGGAGATAAGATTATAGCAGTTGACCGTAATCCTGTTATGGAAACTAAAAAACTGCTGGATGTTCTAGCTCCTAAAAAAGCGGGAGATGCAGTAGATTTAACCATCCTTCGCGGCGAAAAGAAAATGGATGTGAGTCTAAACATTGAGCAATTCCCGAAAAAGTATATTCAAGACGAGGGACCTAAAGCAGGATTAGGCATCACCTCTCCTGTAGCTGATGTTTCAATCGAAACGGATCCGAAAGTGAAAATCGATACATCGCAGATAGGAGGACCATCTGCTGGTTTAATGTTCACGCTAGAAATTCTAGATCAGCTTAACGAGGACGATCTGACACATGGCAAGAAAATCGCAGGTACCGGTACGATGGACCTGCAAAAGAACGTAGGTCCAATTGGTGGCATACAGCAAAAGATTGTAGCAGCTGATGAGGCAGGTGCAGAGATATTCTTCGCACCAGTTGAAGGAAATAACTATAAAGATGCTGTTAAAGCACAAAAAGATATAGGGTCCAAAATGAAAATTGTTCCTGTAAAAACATTAGATGATGCTTTAGAGTATTTGGAGAAGTTATAAGAAGTTATAAGATAAGAAGTTATAATTAAGTATAGGATGCAGAGGACCTTGTAAGCGGCTTCTGCATCCTTTTTTTGATTTTGTTTTAAGCTCGTTCAGCAGGATTTATCCGAGCTGAACGAGCGATTCTCAGCTTTTATGAGCGATTCTCAGCTTTTATGAGCGATTCTCAGCTTTTATGAGCGATTCTCAGCTTTTATGAGCGATTCTCAGCTTTTATGAGCGATTCTCAGCTTTTATGAGCGATTCTCAGCTTTTATGAGCGATTCTCCTCATTTCACTATAACAGGCGGCGTATTGAATTCCTCTTTCTCAGCGGATATCTTATTCACCAGTGACCCTTGGGCGTAAATGAGTGACGTTCTGGCTTCCATTCGCAGTCCTGGAAAGTCATATTTTGAAACCGTCGTCACCAATGGAAGTTCCAATGATTTTTTGACTGAACTTAAATATTTTTGCCCGTTTTCAGTCATTCCTAAAACACGAATATACTCAGGAGTTGATGCTAAAAGTTGATGCATCTCCTCTTTTTGAATTTTATTCAATACATGAAGGCATGCCCGCTGCAATCTCGTCCAAGTGTAGCGTTTTGTTTTTAAAAGGGTCATAAAAGATTTAAAACTGTCAGTTGACTTTATTGCTTCCATCATTCTGTATTCCAATCCTTCTTCTACTTCATAGTAGCTGTTTATTTCTGAAGGACTTGAAGATAATAGTTGATAACGGAGTAAGGGGTAGAAACGCTCCCAATTCATTAATGTGCCTTTTTGTTGTTTATACTCCAAAATTAAGTCATAAGTGAAAGAAGGCATATAGTTTTCAGCTTTACGAATATCGTCGGAGAAAATGGCTTCCCGTATTGCAGTAGCACTCGCGATATTTCCCTTGCCTAGCACGATATCATGGTAATCTGCGTTCTTTCTCTTTATAGTCAGCGGTTTAATGTCATTACCAAGCTCGCGGCTAGCACGTATGTACTCAAAACCCAAAATGTTGTTCGGTTTACTAAGGTCCAGCGGAAGAGGTGTATGAAGAGCTTCAAAAGCCTTGGCTGCGGCCGCAGGATAAGAAAAGCCATCTGACATATAGTTGCGAATGTTTGCTTGATAAGCATCTTGTTGCGAGTCTAAAGAATCGTGTGTTTTATTAAATACGCTTATATCCCCGGACTCGCTGCCGAAACAAAAAGATTCTGCACCTAATGCCCGGAGTAAAAAGATGCTGCCATAAGCGAAGCGGGGTGCATGGCTTGTTGCAAAAGAATATGGAAGTTCAATAACGAGGTCAGCTCCACCTAATAACGCCATTTTTGTTCGTTGCCATTTTGATAAAAGAGCCGGTTCTCCACGTTGAAGAAAATTCCCGCTCATAACAGCGATCACACACTCAGCATTTGTTTCTTTTTTGTTTCCTGCAAATGATAGTAATGTCCATTGTGAAACGGATTATATTCTACAACAACACCTGTTGCTTTCAACAGTTCCACTTCCTTTTAAGTGTTACATTATACTTGTTTACATTGTACTAAAAAGAGTTTAGAATCAAAAGTGTCACTGTAAAGATATAATATTGACATTTTATATTTTGACCGATATAATTACTACTGTTGCCTTGAGGTGATAAAGACATGAAATGGTCACTACAAGAAATTAAAAATTTTTACCGTAAACCGTTAACGTTTGAACAAAATGTTGATGCGAGCGGAGTGATGGAAAAAGACCCGGAGATCAGAAGCGTTGATCCTGTTCACGTAGAAGGACATGCAGATGTAACTCAGCAAAAAGCCACTTTTTACTTAAACATAAAAGGAAAAATGGTGTTGCCATGTGCCAACTACACTGGTAGATGTGGAATTTCCATTCTCGGTAAAAACGACGGAAATTTTTATTTTCGATCCGAACTATACGGAATACGAAGATGAAGAAAGCCTTCACAAAGTTGAAGGACATTACGTTGACCTTCTCCCTGTCATCGAAGAGCATATTTTGCTTGAAAAACCGTTAAAAATTACGGCTGCTGATGTGACAGACAGTCCAGCTCCTCTAGAAGGAAAAGGATGGCAGAGGGTTACGGAAGAAGACATGAAGAACCGGGTTGACCCGCGTTTAGAAGGTCTAGCTAAATTTTTGACGAAGACAAAAAGTGAAAGAATAGGTTATAATGATTCTTTCTAGAACCTTTAAGGAGGTGGATACAAAATGGCAGTACCTTTTCGCAGAACTTCTCAAACTCGCCAAGCGAAGCGTCGTACACACTACAAGCTTTCCATGCCTGGTATGGTAAAGTGTCCACAGTGCGGAGAATACAAGTTATCTCACCGCGTTTGCCGTGAGTGTGGATCTTACAAAGGAAAAGAAGTAGTAAGCAAGTAATGAAAAACAGGGAGCTATAGGCTTCCTGTTTTTTCATATACATAAAATTAGAAGCGCTTTCTTTGAACTGGAGGTGTATGAGTTGAGTGAACAGCCTGTATTATGGGAAAAAAGAATGGAATTGGGTGGATTACATTAAATCGGCCTGAAGTTAGAAATGCTGTTAATTTTGAAGTAATGAAGCTTTTAACGAATTTTTTACATGTAGCCAAGCAAGATCATGATGTAAAAGTTCTTATTATCACAGGTGCTGGTACGAAAGCGTTCTGTTCTGGGGGAGATCTAAGTGCATTTCATTCTCTTAAGACAGAAGAACAGGCATATGGAATGCTTTCTAAAATGGGAGTTGTATTAGATGAACTGTTTTTCTTTCCGAAGCCTACAGTTGCTCTAATAAACGGTTCAGCGGTTGGCGGCGGCTGTGAAATTGCTGCTGCATGTGACATAAGACTTGCTCGAGCCGAAGCGAAAGTAGGTTTTATTCAAGGCCGTTTAGGCATCACAACAGGATGGGGAGGCGGCAGTTATTTGCTAGAAAGGATTGGTCAGACTGAAGCGATGGACCTTTTATATAGTTCAACTCCAGTTACAGCCAAGAGAGGGATGGACCTCGGATTTATTCAATACGTGATAAAAGGAAACAGTTTAAAAGAAACAGAGCGGTTTTTACAGCGTTATACCCAGCAGCCTCTTGGAGTTATCACCTCTTATAAAACACTGCAGCTTCAAAGATATGATGGAGCCAAAATTAAAAAAAGTGTTCAGCTCGAAATTGAGAGATGTGCAAAGCTGTGGGCATCGGATGATCATCATAAAAGAGTAGAGGCATTTTTAAATAAATAAGTTTTCCCTCATTTTAGTAGAATAAAAAGTCTATCTTTTCTAGCACTAGCATATTCTTATTACAAACCACTAAAATGGGGGATCTAAATGACAAATTTGCGCCAGGATGCCTGGACAAAAGATGAAGATGCAATTCTTGCGGAAGTAACATTACGGCATATACGGGAAGGCAGTACTCAGCTAGTTGCTTTTGAAGAAGTAGGAGAAAAATTAACAAGAACGCCTGCCGCCTGCGGATTCAGGTGGAACTCACTTATCCGAAAACAATATGACAAAGCGATTGCAGAGGCAAAAAAAGTACGCAAAGAGCGCAATAAAAGAAAAGTAAAACATCATATCTCTATTTTAGAAGAAAATGTTTTATCTCAACACAACGATTACAAAAACAGCGATCAAAATGAGAAACCACTTACGTTAAATGAAATCATTCTATTTTTACAGCAACTTCAAACCGAAGAACCCGCGAAAAATTTTGAAGCTGAAAACAAAGCATTATTAGCAAAGCTTCAGCAGTTAAAGAAGGAAAACGGTAACTTAAAGACCAAACTTAGTAAAGTGAATAAAGAGTATGAGACCGTTTACCGAGATTATAAAGAAGTTTTGCAGATTATGGATAGAGCGAGGAAACTCGTAGAAGTACCAGTGAGAAATTAAAAAAAGATGGCGATTTCGCCATCTTTTTTATATTTTATGCAAGGCGTTGTTCACTGACGCCTGTAGGATACCAAACATATGGGTTTTGACCGCGATCGCGATCTTGATTATATGTTACAGCTTCAAAGCCCATCTTTTCCCAGAAACCGCCTGATTGCTGTCTGCCATTCGTTTTGATCGGTAGCTGGAATGTTTTTGCGAACTCTACTAATGCCTTACCGAGTCCTTTCGTTTGATGGTGTGGCAATACCTCAAGTTTCCAAAGCTCTAAATAATCTTGCGGAGGATCAAAATACTGATCGTAGGCAGCTTCAATTTGATATAAGCTCATGCGTGCCACTAGTTTATCACCATAATAAATTCCGTAGAACGGAGATTCGCTGTCATTTTCAATCATATTTTCTTGAAGATCCTCGAGCATTGACAGTTCTTGCACACCATACTCCTTGAACTGTTTAAACTCTTCAAGCGTTTTATAGTTAACTAATAATTTCTTTACTTCATACTTTAACATCTGCTCTCCCCCAGTCATCCTGTACTTTTCTCTATAGTTATAGTATATACTAATTATGCAAAAAATTCTTTAAAAATAAAATATTCATTTAGTTTGCGCTTACAAAAAGGGTTTTTGGCTTTTTTGTCGAAAAACGTAATGTTGACAACAGGAAGGAGGATAAACATGAAAAAAATCTTAATCGCCAATCGTGGGGAAATTGCTCTTCGAATTATCCAAACGTGTAAAGAAATGAACATTGAAACGGTAGCTGTATTTTCTGAAGCAGATAAAGACCTCCCTTTTGTAAAAGCTGCTGATGAGGCCGTACATATTGGTGAACCACCGGTTGCCAAATCCTATCTGCAGAGTGATGTTATCCTAGAGGTCGCACTCAAACATAAGGTAGACGCTATTCATCCAGGATATGGACTTTTATCTGAAAATGATGAATTTGCCAGAAAGATAGAGGAAGCGGGTATTACATTTATAGGTCCCGCACCTCAGACGATAGAGTGGATGGGCGATAAAATCATGGCACGAAAAACGATGCAGCAAGCGGATGTTCCGATTGTTCCTGGAACGATTGAGCCCATTGAAGATGTAGAAGATGGCGTTAAACTCGCTGAACAGATCGGCTACCCTGTTATGCTTAAAGCCAGCAGTGGCGGTGGTGGAATCGGAATGGTAAAGTGTCAGAATAACGAAGATCTTCGTAAACATTTTGTGTCTTCACAGCAGCGGGCCAAAAATTACTTTGGATCTGGCAGAATGTTTATTGAAAAATGTATCGAGAATGCAAGACATATAGAAGTCCAGATCATGGGTGATTCACACGGGAATATCGTTCATCTTTACGAGCGGGATTGCAGTGTTCAGCGCCGAAATCAAAAAGTAGTTGAAGAATCTCCATCCCCTTTTTTGACGGAAAGTCTTCGATCTAAAATTACTGAATCAGCCGTCAAAGCTGCTAAAGCAGTAAACTATGTTAATGCAGGAACAGTTGAATTTGTTGTAAGTGAAAACGGTGAGTTTTATTTTTTAGAAATGAACACTAGACTTCAAGTTGAGCATCCTGTTACGGAAAGTATTACAGGTCTTGATTTAGTAAGATGGCAGATTCAAGTTGCACAAGGTGAAAAACTGCCCCTGACACAAAATGAGATTGTGAGCAATGGCCATGCAATTGAGTTTAGGCTTTATGCGGAAGATCCGGTAACTTTCTTCCCGTCACCTGGGAAGATTGAGGAACTTCTTTGGCCTCAAATGGCGAATGTAAGAATAGATACAGGTTATGAAAGCGGAAACGCTGTTACACCTTTTTATGATCCTATGATTGCGAAGATTATTGTAAGCGATTCCAATCGTGAGGGATGTATTAAACAAGGCGTTGAATTCTTTGAAAAACTTGAAATAAACGGGCTTAAAACGAATGCCCCGCTTTTTCAAATGCTTTTAAAAGAAGAGGATTTTGTAAAAGGTGACTATACGACAAGCTATTTAAGCAAACGAACAGTAAGTAAATCGTAATTAGAAAAAGGAGAGAGAGAAATGAAAGAAATTACAGCATCTATGGCAGGCACAGTATGGCAAGTATTAGTTAGTGAAGGTGATGAAGTAACTGCAGGGCAAACCGTTATTATCTTGGAATCTATGAAAATGGAAATTCCAGTTGATGCTATAGACGGCGGAACTGTTGAAAGCGTTAAGTTTGCATCTGGAGATTTTGTTAATGAGGGCGATGTACTCGTTACACTAAAATAATAGCTCTGCACATATTCTGAGCGAGCGCTCACTCTCTTAAAGGAGGTATATCATGGTTGCAAAATTAGAAAACCAACTAAAAGAAAAGATCGATCAAATCGAAGCAGGCGGTGCACAGAAATATCATGAGAAAAACAATTCTCAAAATAAGATGTTTGTCCGTGATCGGCTCAATCTGCTTTTTGATAACGGTGAATATACGGTAGAAGATGCTAAATTTGCGAACAACCAAGCTGGTGATCTTCCGGCAGATGGAGTGGTAACTGCAATCGGTAAACTAGGCGGAAAAACAGTTTGTGTAATGGCTAATGATTCGACTGTAAAAGCAGGCTCTTGGGGAGCTCGAACCGTTGAAAAGATTATCCGAATTCAGGAGACTGCTCAAAAATTAAAAGTTCCGATGCTTTATTTAGTTGACTCAGCAGGTGCTAGAATTACCGATCAGATCGACATGTTTCCAAATCGCCGTGGAGCAGGCAAGATTTTTACAATCAAGTAAAAATGTCTGGTATGATCCCCCAAGTTTGTATTCTGTTCGGTCCATCAGCAGCAGGTGGAGCTTACATCCCAGCGTTTTGTGATATCGTAATCATGGTTGATCAGAATGCATCCATGTATTTAGGAAGTCCGCGTATGGCCGAAAAGGTAATCGGTGAAAAAGTAACACTTGAAGAAATGGGCGGAGCAAGAATGCATTGTTCAATTAGTGGATGCGGAGATCTTTTAGCTGCTAACGAAACTGAAGCGATTGAGGAAGCTAGACGTTATCTCTCTTACTTCCCTAGCAACTACAAACAGAAAGCTCCTGTTATCGAAGCGGTTTCTCCTAAAGCTGGCAGAGAGTTAGAAGCGATTGTTCCTGAAAATCAAAACGTGCCTTTTGATATGTACGAGTTTATTGATGGGCTGATTGATGAAGGAAGCTTTTTTGAAATGAAAAAGTTATTCGCGCAAGAGATTGTAACTGGTTTTGGCCGTATTGATGGAAAACCTGTAGGCATTATTGCGAACCAGCCAAAAGTAAAAGGCGGCGTATTGTTTGTTGATTCTGCCGATAAAGCAGCTCGTTTTATAACGCTTTGTGATGCGTTCTCAATTCCTCTCCTTTTTCTTATCAGATGTTCCAGGATTTATGATTGGAACGAAAGTAGAACGAGCAGGAATTATCCGTCATGGAGCTAAGTTGATTGCAGCGATGAGCGATGTAACCGTTCCAAAAATTTCTGTTATTGTCCGAAAAGCATATGGAGCAGGTCTTTATGCGATGGCTGGCCCTGCTTTTGAACCGGATTGCTGTATAGCGTTACCAACAGCGCAAATTGCCGTAATGGGACCGGAAGCTGCAGTAAATGCAGTATATTCTAACAAAATAAATGAAATTGAAGATGTAAAAGAACGTATTCAATTTGTTCAGCAAAAGCAGCAAGAATATAAAGAACACATTGATATTTATAAGCTTGCATCTGAAATGATCATTGATGATATCGTTTCTCCTTCATCACTGAGAGACGAACTTGCAAATCGTTTTGCTTTTTATGAAAACAAAGAAATGATCTTTAGCGAACGTAAACATCCCGTTTATCCTGTATAAAACGAAACCCTCCCGCACGTACGGGAGGGTTTTTTGAATAGGCTCTTTTCTAAAGGATTGTTGTTTTCAAACTTCATTTTAATTTCTTCTTTGGATATTGAGTCGAGTGGAAGATGATCACCGACTGCCCCGCGTAAAGCGAGCAGCCTGGAACGGAAATCAACTACTTTCAAAGCATCAATGAACAAGAAAATAGCCTTCGAATGCTTCGTACATATGGTAATATCGAGTTAATACATAGCTATGGGGGTTACTATGAAGATAAGTGTTATTGGCGGCGGTGCTATTGGTTTATTAGTCTCTTATTTTCTAAAAATGAACGGAAACGAACCGGTTATCTATACAAGAAGTGCTGAACAAGCTGAGGAGTTACAAAAAGCGGGTCTCACCTATGAAAACATAAAAGGTGTTAAATCAAATGTCAGAGTAGAAGCAAAGCCTGTTGAAGAATTTAGTGGTAATGAACACTTTTGTATAATAACAGTTAAGCAAACAGCAATAAAAGATCTAAAGTGGCTAGAAAATTTTAGTGAGATTTCGTGCCTCTTTTACAGAATGGGATCAGCCATCTTGCCTTTATAGACATCTTGCCGCATACACAAGTAAGCGTAGGTGTAGTGGAGCACGGAGCTGTAAAAAACAATCATACAGCTGTTCATCATTTAGGAGATGGAAGAATTAAACTTTCTTCATATAGGGGGAATTCTCACCACGAATGGAAGTCGCTTCTAAACTCAAATCTTTCCCCTATAGAATTAGAAGAAGATTGGGAAACGATGGTTTATGAAAAATTAATTATGAATGCATCCATTAATCCTCTAACAGCTATTTTAAGAATAACCAATGGGGAACTGCTCACGAACAAACACGCATTTTTTATAATGAAGGAACTGTATGAAGAGGCGATCACAGTTTTGAATTTACTCGATCGGCGTGAAGAGTTATGGAAGGAATTGCTAACCCTTTGCAGAAATACTTCATTGAACCGCTCTTCAATGTTAAAAAGTGTGGAAAGAGGTAAGCAAACAGAAATAGACAGCATTACGGGTGAAATCATTAAACGAGCGATAAAACTCAAGGTCGACACCCCTGTTCTCGGTTTGTATATGAAGCTGTAAAAGCATTGGATTGGAGAGGATGAATGATTGATTAGTGTATTAGGTGCGATTATTGCTACTTTAATAACCGTTCCTTACATCGTCTTTTTTCTTGTTAACAAGAGTATATATACACTTACAAAAAAGAAAAGAAAGGCCTTTAAGG
Organism: Fictibacillus sp. EA-CB0309; assembly: GCF_055814265.1. Taxonomy (NCBI): domain Bacteria; kingdom Bacillati; phylum Bacillota; class Bacilli; order Caryophanales; family Fictibacillaceae; genus Fictibacillus; species Fictibacillus sp. EA-CB0309. The sequence goes on along the minus strand of NZ_CP169271.1, from coordinate 2,454,912 downwards.
CGGGGACTGACAGCACGACATTATTTTTGTTTTTAGCCATCGAAAGAATGACAGTTGAGATTTGGGGCCAATCTTATTATTGGATCCTTCTTTTATTGTTTTTATCAGGTTGTTTACTTTTCACATATGTAATTTGGAAAAATGAGCTGGATTTGTCCATCGGTAAGATTTTAAGGCTTAATTGGCGTTTGCAGTTCCTTGTACTCTCCATCGGCTATTTTTCATTAATGACTTATGGGATCGTTTCACGAATTTTGGACGTTTAGAGCAAATCTTTTATGGTCTTTAACATTTTTTTGCTATACTCGTTAAGGATATAATTGATACGTAGAAAGGAAGTACATAAATGAGACTGGAGGAAATGCAGCTTCATACATCACCTTTTATTGAAAGGTACTCCAATGGAGATTCAGAAGTTGTCCGTTTTTTGATTATAAAGCACCCTATGATAAGCGTGAATGGACGAAACGACAGCAGGAATTGAAGCGTTATTCATTTCCAAGGCAGGCACTTACAAATTATTTGTCTTCTTATAATCATAAAATAGGCTCTTCGTCCAAAACGTTGGATCATATACAAAAACTTAATAAACCTGAAAGTTTAGCTGTTGTAGGTGGACAGCAAGCAGGTCTTCTTACCGGACCGCTTTTAGTTATTTACAAGTGCATCAGTACGATTCAGTTAGCAAAACAAGCTCAAAAAGAACTCAATGTTCCGGTTGTTCCGATATTTTGGATCGCTGGGGAAGATCATGATATGGATGAAATTAACCATGTCTTTGTTCCGAAAAATAATACAGCAAAAAAGATATCTTTAAAAGCGGCTTCATCTGTTAAGTCTTCTGCATCTTTGTGGGAGTGGAACAGAGAAGATGTTAAGCCATGGCTAAAAGAAGTATTCCGTTCGTTTGGCGAGACGGCCTATACAAGTGATATCTTAGCTGAAACTGAACGAATTTTAGAGAAGTCAGATTCCATTGTCACTTTTTTGCTAAGTTGCTTTCAAAGTGGTTTTCAGAAGAAGGTTTGATTCTTTTGGATTCTGGAGACCCGGAATTTAAGAAACTTCAATCCCATGTTCTAAAAGATATCATCATCAATAATAACGATATTGATGATGCTTTTATTTCTCAAACGAAAGAACTTAATAAAAGTGGGTACCGTGATCCGATAGAAGTTCAAAGTAACAATGCTCATTTGTTCTATACAAAGGATAACGAAAGAATCCTCTTATATCGTTCTGAAGATGGCTTTTCTTCAAAAGAAAACAATTTTCACATCTCTGAGGCAGAACTATTAGAAGAAGCGGTGCAGCATCCTGAGAAATTCAGCAACAATGTAGTTACACGTCCTTTGATGCAAGAGTTCATGCTGCCTGTTCTATCCTTTATCGCAGGCCCAGGAGAAATTGCCTATTGGGGTGTGCTTGGGAAGGTATTTCATCGATTTAATAGAAAAATGCCGATCTTAACTCCAAGGCTGTCTTTTACACTTGTTACGAATCACATCAACGAACTGATGGATACGAAGAAGTTAACAGCGAAACAGGTTTTAGAAAGTGGAACAGATGACTTTAAAAGAGAATGGTTTGCTAGTAACAGACCGATTGAGACCAATGAATCCATCGAATCTGTCAAAGCGGAATTTACTGCATCATACGGAAAGCTTCTAAAATTGGCAGAAGAAATAGATTCAAAACTCTTACCTGTTGCCGACCAAAATCTAAAGAGAATCCTTTCAGAAATTGATTATATCGAGCAGAAGATGGAACAGCGTGTTCGAAAAAAGTTAAGCAGCCTCTCGCTGAATTTGACGAGATCATGCTGCAATTAAAACCTACGGAAATTTTGCAAGAGAGAATTTGGAACATTTACCAATTCACCAATGTAATAGGGCCTCATCTTGTAAAGCAACTTATTCAATACCCTTATGAATTCAACGGAAAACATAAAATTATCTATTTATAAATACCAGAAAATAATTTAGAAAAATCCTGTGAGACAGCAGGATTTTTTTTTGCACACGAATAATACTTGTAGTGGTGAAAAGTGGAGCGTTGTGGTAGATTTAGGGGAGAAAGTGGGGTGATCATATGTTCATGGGAGAGTATCAGCACAACATCGACGAAAAAGGACGTATGATCATCCCCTCCAAGTTTCGCGAAGAGCTAGGCACCGAGTTTATTTTGACTCGTGGGTTGGATCAATGTGTATTCGGCTATCCTTTAAGTGAGTGGAAAGTGATCGAAGAAAAACTTAAGAGCTTGCCATTTACAAAGAAGGATGCACGTGCATTTACACGTTTTTCTTTTCTGGAGCAGCTGAATGTCAGCTTGATAAACAGGGAAGAGTGAATATTGCATCTCCACTCAGAGATTATGCAAAACTAGAAAAGGATTGCGTAGTCATAGGTGTCTCGAATAGAATTGAAATTTGGAGCAAATCGATTTGGGAAGAATATTTCTCAAAGTCAGAAGACTCATTTGGTGAAATAGCAGAAAGTCTGATGGACTTCGATTTATAACCCTTAAGTTTACAGCAGAAAGGAATTTTCCATGTTTGACCATATAACTGTTTTAAAACAAGAATCTGTAGATGGTTTGCACGTGAAACCAGATGGTATTTATGTTGATTGTACGATGGGTGGGGCCGGCCATAGTGCGCTAATTTTGTCTCAATTAGAAACGGGCCATTTATATGCTTTTGATCAAGATGATAAAGCTATTGATAACGCGCGTCAGGTGCTGAAGGAACATGAAGGTAAGTTTACGATTATTCGCAGCAATTTCCGTTACATAAAAGAAGAGCTTGCTAACCGTGGCATATATAAGGTGGATGGTATCCTTTTTGACTTAGGTGTCTCATCTCCGCAACTAGATGAAGCGGATAGAGGATTTAGCTATCAGCATGATGCTGAACTTGATATGCGAATGGATCAGTCGAGTGAACTTACAGCAAAAGAAGTGGTAAATGAATGGTCGTTTAATGATTTGATGAAGATTATCTCGAGATACGGCGAAGAGAAGTTCGCTAAACAGATCGCTCGAAAAATTGAAGCGGCAAGAGAGAAAAAGAGATTCAAACAACTGGTGAACTTGTCGAAATAATAAAGGAAGCTATTCCTGCTCCTGCAAGGAGAACAGGCGGACATCCTGCAAAACGGACATTTCAAGCCATTCGTATTGCTGTAAATGATGAGTTGAACGCCTTTGAAGATGCACTTCATGACTCTATTGAGCTACTAAATGTCGGTGGAAGAATTGCAGTCATCACGTTTCATTCTTTAGAAGATCGTGCGTGTAAAAATATACTCAAAAAGGCAAGTACAGGCCCGGAACTACCTCCAGGGCTGCCGGTCATACCAGAAGAATTCAAACCTGAATTAAAGCTCATTACAAGAAAACCGATCGTACCAACAGAAAACGAGCTTGAAGAAAACAGAAGATCACGCTCTGCGAAATTGAGAATCGCTGAAAAACAAAAATAGAGAGGAGAGCTAAAGTGAGTAATTTAGCCTATCAAGTTCAGAAACAGCAAATTCAGTTACAGCCTGAAAGAAACCCGAAACCGGTACAGCAGCCATCCCGTAAATTATTTACAAAGGGTGAAGTGATTTTATGGGGGGCTATGGGTGTTGTATTAGTAGCAGGATTAATTTGGCTCATTTCTCTATATGCATCTGTCTATCAAGCAACTGCTGAAGTTGTAGCCACTCAAAAGAAAATCTCAGCAGAAACAAAGATTGTTGAAGATTATCACCTACAAGTGACAGAGCTGAGTAATCCAGAACGAATCATGAAACTGGCTAAGGAACAAGGGTTTATCTTTGATGATAAGAATGTAAAAGTGGTCCAGGACTAAAAAGCAGGTGTTGTTATGAAATTAAAAGAAAAAATGTTGGAGCAGGTATTCTTATGGTTTTGTTTACCGTGCTCTTTTTTGTATTAACGAGCAAGTTTTTCTCGTTGCATCTTCTCAATCAGCAGAAGGCGTAGATTTGATTGAATATGGAAAAAGAAAATGGCTTAAAAGCGATGTTTTAGACGCGAAGCGTGGAACGATGTTCGATCGAAATGGTGAAGTGATTGCGCAGGATATCCCTTCTTATAGTGTTATAGCTATACTTGATAAAAACTACCCGAATCACATTAAAGATCCAGAAGAAGCTGCTGGAAAATTATCAAAAGTTCTAGACACAGAAAAGGATGAACTAGAAGAACTATTGAGTAAAGAAGGCAGGTTTCAAGTAGAGATTCCTTCTGGAAGAAAAGTATCATACCGGAAAAAAGAACAAATCGAAAAGATGAAAATTCCTGGTATTGATTTTTTAAGAGAGTCCAGAAGGTATTATCCAAATCAAACCTTTGCTGCGCATGTTCTAGGATATACAGGCAACGGAGAAGATGGAGTTCAAGCTGGATTAATGGGTCTTGAAAAATCATTGGACAAATATTTAAAGGAAAAAGACGGTAAGATTACTTTTGTAGGTGATGCGTTCAGCCGAGCGATACCAGCCAATAAAGAATCGATTACGCCGCCAAAACATGGTCAGGATGTTTACTTAACTCTTGATGAAAAAATACAGCTTTATTTAGATGAAGCCGTTCAAGAAGCAGCTAAGAAATATAAACCAGAAAAGATAACAGGAATCGTTGCGGACCCAAAAACAGGAAGAATACTCGCAATGAGTAACTCCCGAGTTTTAACCCAAACAAAAAAGATATAAAGAACTATACAAACTTTGCTGTATCTTATCCTTTTGAGCCAGGTTCAACGATGAAAATCTTTACTTTAGCTGCAGCCATTCAAGAAGGAAAGTATAATGGAAATGATGTTTTTCAATCTGGATCATACAAGCTTCCGAATATCGGAAGACCTATTTACGATCATAATAGAAGAGGATGGGGCACGATCACCTACAACGAAGGCGTCCAGAACTCTTCTAACGTTGCGTTTTCAAAGCTTGTCCGTGAAAAACTAGGTTACGAGAAATTCAGAAGCTATATCTCTAAATTTGGATTGGATCAAAAGACGAATATTGATCTTCCGAATGAAAAGAATGGCTCTATTCTTTATAATTATGAAATTGAAAAAGTGACAACTGCTTTTGGGCAAGGAACAACGATTACACCGATTCAGCAGATCCAAGCTGCAACCGCAATTGCGAATAACGGTAAAATGATGCAGCCTTATGTGATCGACAAAATCATGGATCCTGAAACAAAAAAACCGTTCAGTCAAATGAACCTAAAGTTGCCGGCAATCCAATTTCTGAAGCAACTGCCAAACAAGTAAGAGATATATTGGAAACAGTTGTTACGGATGGAACAGGTAAACCTTATATGATCGATGGTTATAGTGTTGCAGGAAAGACAGGAACTGCACAGATCGTAGGAAAAGACGGTAAGTACATCTCGGGCTGGGGAGAGAATGTTTTTTCATTCCTTGGAATGGCTCCGAAAGATGATCCAAAACTATTAGTATATGTGGCTGTAGAACGGCCAAAGGTTGAGTTCCCTGAAATGGGTTCAACACCTGTTGCTAATATTTTTACGAGTGTTATGAAAAGTAGTTTGCAATACTTAAACATTCAGCCAGAAGCAAAAGAAAAGAGCAATTCAGTAAAAACGAAAAAGTCTTATGGAAAAGAATTGCCTGATTATACAGGTCAATCTGCAAAGGAAGCAAAAACAGAGTTGGAAAAGCTGGGTATGGAAGTTTCCGTGATCGGTTCTGGAGATGAAATTACGAAGCAAGAGCCTTATGAAGGTGCATATGTCATGAAGGGCGAACGTGTAATTCTGAGAACTACAGGGGATGCAAAAATGCCCGATGTAAAAGACTGGTCTTACATGGATATTTTAAGGATCAGTAAACTTCTCGGATTGAAAGAAACGATAACAGGCAGCGGATTTGCTTTTAAACAAAGCATCAAACCTGGAAATCCTGTTAAAGAAGGAGACTTCTTCGTTGTTCAGTTGGAACCTCCTAAAGAATCAGAGCCAGAAACTGATTCAGAAACAGGTGAGAACAATGAAGAAACGGAAACACCTGGAGAAGAAAATACGGAAGAAGATCTGCCAATAACTGACTAAATGTTCTATGCGCTTGTGTACAAGCATATATTTGAAACGAACCATACAAGGGAGGTATTGTGTGTGCGAGTTTCAAATGTAACAGTACGCAGGCGCTTAATTTTTGTTCTTGTTTTTGGACTAGCTTTCTTTTTTGTCATTTCCGTGAGACTCGGCTATGTTCAATTTGTATTAGGAAATATGCTGACTGATCAAGCCCTCGATTCCTGGAGTCGGGATATACCTTTTGAACCGAAAAGGGGTAAGATCCTCGACCGGAATGATGTAGTACTAGCCACAAATATCAGTGCTCCAACCGTTTTTGTTGTGCCTAGACAAATAAAAGAACCTGATGATACAGCAGAAAAGCTGGCTGCTTTGTTAAATATATCAAAAACAGAAGTGTATCAAAGGATTACAAAGAAAGCCTCTATCGTTAGAATTGATAATGGCGGCCGAAAAATCAGCAATGAAAAAGCAAAAGAAGTAGAAGCATTAAATCTTCCAGGTGTTTTTGTTGCGGAAGACAGCAAGCGCCACTATCCATACGGCTCATATCTTTCGCACGTGTTAGGATTTGCAGGGATCGACAGCCAGGGGCTTACTGGACTGGAATTGTATTATGATGAGCAGTTAAACGGTAAAAAAGGACACATATCTTTCTTCTCGGATGCACGTGGCCGGCGAATGCCTTCACTATCTGATAAATATGAAAAACCAAAAGATGGCTATGACCTTAGATTAACTACAGATTCACGAGTACAAACGATCATTGAAAGGGAACTGGATATTGCACAAGCGACGTATAATCCTGATGGTGCAATAGCCATTGCAATGAATCCCAATACTGGCGAAATCCTCGGAATGAGCTCAAGACCAGATTTTGATCCAGAGGAATATAAGCGTGTTTCACCTGAGGTCTATAACCGAAATCTCCCTGTTTGGGCGCAATACGAACCAGGCTCTACATTCAAGATCATTACGCTCGCAGCAGCACTTGAAGAAGAGAAAGTGGACTTAGAGAAAGACCATTTCCACGATCCAGGCTCTATTGAAGTGGCTGGGAGAAAGCTGAAGTGCTGGAAAGCGGGAGGGCATGGCAGCCAAAGCTTTTTAGAAGGAGTACAAAACTCATGCAACCCTGGTTTTGTTATACTTGGACAGCGATTAGGCAAAGATAAACTATTTGAATATATAAAAGACTTTGGTTTTGGAGAAAAGACAGGTGTGGATCTAGCCGGTGAAGGAAAAGGAATCTTATTCTCATTAGATCGAGTAGGACCACTTGAACTAGCTACAACGGCATTCGGCCAAGGGGTATCGGTTACACCTATTCAGCAAGTAGCAGCAGTTTCTGCGGCCGTAAATGGTGGTTATTTATACGAACCATATATAGCTAAAGAACTTGTTGACCCTATAACAGGCAAAATAGTAAGTAAACAAACTCCTAAACTAAAAAGAAAAGTTATTTCTGAAGAAACATCTAAAGAAGTAAGACATGCTCTTGAAAGTGTAGTAGCGCAAGGAACAGGGAAAAATGCATTTGTAGATGGTTACCGTGTTGGTGGAAAAACAGGTACCGCTCAAAAAGCTGAAGGCGGCGTCTACTTAAAGAACAATCACATCGTTTCATTTATCGGTATGGCACCAGCCAATAATCCTGAGATCGTTGTTTATGTAGCAATCGATAATCCGAAAGAAACCTTGCAATTCGGTGGGATCGTAGCTGCACCAATTGTTGGGAACATAATAGAAGACAGTCTTTCTGCTATGGGAGTGAAAAAGCAAAAAGGACAGATCGAAAAGGAAAAAACCTGGCTCGATGCGACTGAAGTTGTCGTTCCGGATCTAGTAGGAAAAGAAACAAAAGAACTGACAAATCTATTGTATAATTTGAAAATAGAAACTTCAGGGAAAGGCAGTTACATCGTACAGCAAGCCCCGAAAGCCGGGGTAAAGCTTGAAGCAGGTAAGACCATCCGTTTATTTTTGGGTGACAAAAAAGAAGTGGAAGATTAAAATAAAGGATGTACACATAGCCAAGCGCGGAATCTTGCCTTGGCTTATTTTTCTTAAAAGTAGGCTATTTTCTAAAAGCACATATCTAAAAGATTGTTGTCTTTTGCTTGTATTGTTCTTTATCTTCATTGATAAGTTGATTGGAGTGGAAGATGCGAGACTCCTGGGGGATTAGCGTGACAGGTGAGACACAGCAGGTGCGTAGCGACAAGCTGGCTTACCGCACGCCCCCGGAAAGCGAGCATCTGTAATGGAGATCAACTACATCCAAGAGCAACAAGGTCTACGATAATAACCTAAAAGTACTTTTTAAAGATGATTAGAGGAGAGATCAGGATTAATGGAATTAAAAGAATTGCTTACATATTTAGTGAACTATGAAATGGATATTGAAGCCAATCCTGAAATTACCTCCATTGAAATGGATTCCAGGAAAGCTGGGAAAGGCTGTCTTTTTGTATGTATGGAAGGACTTATCTTCGACGGCCATGATTTTGCCCAAACGGTTGCGGCTAATGGTGCAGCGGCCATTTTAGCTGAAAAAGATATTGATGTAAACATTCCAGTGATAAAAGTTAAAAACACAAAAAAGCTCTCGCTGTTTTAGCTGATGCCTTTTATGGCCATCCATCACAAAAGATGCACTTAATCGGTATAACGGGGACAAACGGAAAGACGACAACATCGTATCTAATTGAAAAAGTGTTTAGAGACGCTGGTAAGAGTACTGGAATGATCGGTACGATTGAGATGAGAATAAAAGACCGCAAATTTAAAGTAGCCAATACTACACCTGATTCATTATTTTTGCAGAATGCTTTTCATCAAATGACAGAAGAAAAAGTAGATGTAGCTGTGATGGAAGTTTCTTCACATGCCTTGGACCAAGGAAGAGTATGGGGGTGTGATTTTGATATTGCAGTGTTTACAAACCTGACACAAGATCACTTGGACTACCATAAAAATATGGAAGAATACCAGTTTGCAAAAAGTCTTTTGTTTTCTCAATTGGGGAATACTTATCAAAAGACTGATCGAAAAGTGGCAGTTCTAAACAATGATGATCCTGCTTCCAAAATTTTCGAGAGAGTAACATCAGCACAAGTAATCTCATTTGGAATCGATAATGAGAGTGATATTCGTGCGACAAACATAACAATTGGATCTCAAGGTACGACATTTACTTTGCATACACCGATTGGCTCGAGAGAAGTTACACTTAAACTTATCGGTAAATTTTCTGTGTATAATGTACTTGCAGCTACGACTGCTTGTTTGTTGTCTGGGTTAGATCTTGATCAGATCCTTTCCACTCTTCAGGAGGTAACTGGAGTTTCAGGACGATTTGAGCCAGTCATTGCAGGACAGGATTTTACAGTGATCGTCGATTACTCACATACACCAGATAGCTTGGAGAATGTGTTAAGAACCATTAAAGAATTTGCAAAAGGGAAAATTACTGCTATTGTTGGCTGCGGTGGTGATCGTGATAAAACGAAACGTCCGATAATGGCAGGAATTGCTGCGAATCTAGCTGACAGTGCTATTTTCACAAGTGATAATCCTCGTACTGAAGATCCTCTTCAAATCTTAAAAGATATGGAAGAAGGTGCAGACGAAGGTAATTATGTAACGATTCCAGATCGTAAAAAAGCGATTGAATATGCAGTTGAACGCGCTAAAACAGATGATGTTATTCTAATTGCCGGCAAGGGGCATGAAACATATCAGATCATCGGTAAAGACGTGTTGGAATTCGATGATAGAGTCGTTGCGAAGGAAGCGATTAAGGCGGTGAAAAAATGAAATTAGACATCAAAGAACTGATCACATTAGCAGACCGGTCGACCGGAAAAAAGATAATCTGCTATTAGATGGAGTTTCAAAAGATACAAGACAAAAAAGCAATAATTCTCTATATCTGCCGATAGCGGGAGAGCGTTTTGATGGTCATGACTTCTTGCTGGATGCCATTCAACAAGGCTGTACGGCTACCATCTGGCAAGAAGGAAAAGAACTGCCTGCTGGATTACCAGATGATTTTCCTGTTCTTTACACGACTGACACAGTAGAATTTTTACAGAAGATCTCAAAATTCTATCTAAAAAGATTAACCCAGTTGTCGTTGCTGTAACAGGCAGCAATGGAAAGACAACTACGAAAGATATGATTGAATGTGTGTCTTCTGCAAATTTCAAAACCTATAAGACACAAGGAAACTACAATAATCATATTGGAATGCCTTTAACGATTCTGGCTATGGATGAGACGACTGAAGTATTAATTCTCGAAATGGGTATGAGTGATTATGGTGAAATCTCTCTGTTAAGCAAGATTGCAGAACCAGATGTAGCCGTTATTACAAATATAGGTGAGAGTCACCTTGAACAGCTTGGGAGCCGTGAAGGAATCGCAAAAGCAAAGCTTGAGATCGCAGATGGATTAAAGCAAGGCGGGTTGTTCATCATCGATGGAGACGAACCGCTTCTTTCTCATGTCAAAGGTGAAAATGTACTGCAAGTTGGATTTGGAGATTCATCCACTTTAAAACTTTCCAACATTAAAACGGATGCGAAAGGTGTTTCCTTTACTTTAGAAGAAGGTACAACCGTTTATCGTATTCCGATGCTGGGGCGCCATAATATTAAAAATGCAGCATATGCCATAGCAATTGGGCATTACTTGAATATAGAAGAAAATAAAATTTTAGATGGTCTTGAGAGTCTTAAAGTAACATCGATGAGACTTGAAATGAAAAGCGGCAAGAAGGAAACACTGCTTATTAACGATGCTTACAATGCAAGTCCTACGAGTATGATTGCTGCTTTAGAAACACTCTCTGAATTGAAGGACTACTCTAATAAAGTTGCCGTTCTTGGTGATATGTACGAACTAGGTTCAAATGAGGAAGAAATGCATAGGAAAATTGCAAATCATGTGGACAATTCCATTAACCATGTAATTTGTGTAGGGCAAAAAGGTGCTTGGATTGCAGATGAATTGAAGAAACAGAAGCGAAAAGATCTCGTAGTTGTTCAATGTCTCACAAAAGAAGAAGCAATAAAACCAATCGAAAGTTTGTTATCGAAAGACACTGCTATTCTTTTTAAAGCATCCAGAGGGATGGTACTTGAAACCCTTATATCTACATTTTTAGAAGAAGAACAGGAGTCGAAAAAATGATTGAGCAAGTCTTATTATTTACTTTAGTAGCATCCTTCTTAATCGCGGTATTAAGTTCTCCTTTTTTATCCCGTTTTTAAGAAGATTGAAATTTGGGCAGAGCATTCGTGACGAAGGCCCAAAATCTCATCAAAAGAAGCAAGGAACACCTACAATGGGTGGAATTGTAATTGTACTGGCGCTAGTGGTAGCAACTTATGCGATGACAGCGAAGTTTTTTGCCATTACAGCTGAAACGCACTTGCTTATCCTCGTAACATTAGGATATGGACTCATTGGATTTTTAGATGATTTTATAAAAGTAGTGAAAAAGAGAAACTTAGGATTAACATCCAAACAAAAGCTGATCGGCCAGTTGATCATTGCCGCTCTCTTCTTCTTAGGTTTAAGAGCAATCGATTTCTCAACGGTTATTTCCGTTCCTGGTACTGATTTTTCTTTTGATCTTGGCTGGTTCTATCCGGTTTTAGTTGTTTTTATGCTGATCGGTGCTTCCAATGCAGTTAACCTTACAGATGGATTGGATGGGTTGCTTGCGGGCACAGCTGCCATTGCATTTGGTGCATTTGCAGTACTATCTTCTACCATTCTCCAGTTTGAAGCTGCAATATTCTCTGTAGCGGTAGTAGGTGCTGTACTTGGGTTTTTAGTATTTAATGCCCACCCCGCAAAAGTTTTTATGGGGGATACAGGGTCACTTGCGCTTGGTGGAGCTATAAGTGCTGTGGCGATTTTAACAAAATTAGAGATCTTGCTTGTTATCATTGGGGAGTTTTCGTTATTGAAACACTTTCTGTCATGATTCAAGTTACTTCTTTAAACTAACAGGCAGACGTGTATTTAAGATGAGTCCGCTTCACCACCATTATGAATTATCTGGTTGGAGTGAATGGCGTATCGTTGTAACGTTCTGGCTTGTAGGACTTGTGTTTGCAGCATTAGGAATATATTTAGAGGTGTGGGTTTAGATGAAAAACACTGAATTCTTTAAGGATAAGAATATCTTAATTGTTGGTTTAGCCAAAAGCGGTTTTGCTGCAGCAAAACTGCTTCATTCTTTTGGGGCGCATTTATTTGTGAATGACAAAAGCCCTAGAGAAGGAAATATGGAAGCAGAGAAACTGGAACAGCTTGGTATTGAAGTTGTTTGTGGAGCTCATCCATTAACATTGCTTGATAAAAATCTAGATTTTATTGTGAAGAATCCGGGAATTCCATATCAGAATCCATTGATAGCTGAAGCGGTTAAGCGCAACATTCCAATCTATACAGAAGTGGAAATTGCAGGGCAGATCTCTGAAGCACCTATCATTGCAATAACAGGTTCTAATGGAAAGACAACAACTACAACACTCATTGGTGATATGTTAAAAAATAGCGCAAGAACACCAATTGTAGCAGGAAATATAGGAACTGTATTTTCTCAGGTTGCTGCCGAATCAACACCCGAGGACATTTTAGTAGCGGAACTATCCAGTTTTCAGCTAATGGGAACTGAACGATTCAAACCGGAAATTTCAGTTTTTCTGAATCTTTTTGAAGCACATTTAGATTATCACGGTTCCATAGATGAATATGGAAGAGCGAAAGCGAAGATAGCTGAGAACCAGGATTCGTCTGATTATACGATCTATAATGCTGATGATGAAAAAGTAGCAGCGTTGATGAAGAGCTCTCGCGCCAAGCACATTCCTTTTTCCGTTACGAAGAATTGTACAGAAGGGGCTTACATAAAAGCAGATACTCTTTATTTTCAGGAGCAAAAAGTAATTGAATTAAAAGAGATCGTTCTTCCAGGTAAGCATAATCTTTATAACATTATGGCTGCGGTAGCCGCTTCAATATTAGCAGGTGCTAATATAGAACAGATCCATCAAGTTTTAACTACCTTCCCTGGAGTGAAACACAGACTTCAATATGTTGAGGAAAAAAACGGAAGGCGCTTTTACAATGACTCCAAAGCTACGAATATATTAGCAACAAATGCTGCACTATCAGCATTTCAAAACCCAGTCATATTATTGGCTGGAGGACTTGACAGAGGCAATTCGTTTGACGATCTCATTCCGGCATTAAAAAATGTTAAAGCGATGGTTACATTTGGCCAGACGGCTGAAAAACTAGCTGATGCAGGAAAACAAGCAGGAATAGAAAACATTAAACGTGCTGATAATGTGGAAGAAGCTGTTCCCCTTGCTTACAGCCTTTCTCATGAAGAAGACGTTATATTGTTATCTCCTGCTTGTGCAAGCTGGGATCAATATAAGACTTTTGAACAAAGAGGGGACATGTTTATCAACTCCGTGCATAAACTTAAATAAGGTTTGTACAAATAATAAGAGTTGAGGTGTTTCCCTTTGCCTGCAACGAGATCAACCCCTGATATTATCATGATTGTGGTTACGCTATTATTGTTATCCATTGGAATAATAATGGTTTATAGCGCCAGTGCGGATTTAGGTCTATACAAATTTGATGATGCTTTCTTTTTTGCTAAACGACAGTTATTGTTTGCCGGTGTGGGGATTGCAGCGATGTTTTTTATTATGAACATCAACTATATGACATGGAGAGTCTGGTCTAAGATTCTTTTGATTATTTGTTTCGTGTTGTTGATTGCAGTCCTTATTCCAGGTGTAGGAATGGTGCGTGGTGGTGCAAGAAGCTGGATTGGTGTAGGAGCTTTCTCTATACAACCCTCTGAATTTATGAAACTGGCCATGATTACTTTTTTAGCGAAATATTTATCAGAGCACCAAAAAAAGATCACTTCACTAAAAAGGGTTTGTTTCCTACACTCGGATTAGTGATGGTAGCTTTTGCTATGATCATGCTTCAGCCTGACTTGGGTACAGGGGCTGTTATGGTTGGAACGAGTATTGTCATGGTGTTTGTAGCAGGTGCGCGCATCTCTCATTTTGTAGGTATGGGTTTGATTGGTCTTATAGGACTTGCAGGATTAATCATTTCAGCTCCTTATCGGATTAAAAGGATTACGTCATTCCTTGATCCTTGGAGCGATCCATTAGGCAGCGGCTTTCAGATTATCCAGTCTCTCTATTCACTTGGACCTGGAGGGCTTCTTGGATTAGGATTAGGTCAGAGCAGACAGAAGTTCGGTTATCTGCCGGAACCACAAACCGATTTTATCTTTGCGATACTTTCTGAGGAACTTGGATTTATCGGTGCTGTTTTTGTTTTAATTCTGTTCAGCCTGCTCCTGTGGCGTGGAATTAGAATTGCATTAGGTGCTCCAGATCTATTCGGAAGCTTCTTAGCGATTGGAATCATTGGAATGGTTGCCATTCAAGTCATGATTAACATCGGAGTAGTAACCGGCTTGATGCCAGTTACAGGTATAACATTGCCATTTTTAAGTTACGGAGGATCTTCTCTGACTTTGATGCTTGCTTCAATTGGGGTAATCCTCAATATAAGCCGCTATTCAAGGTATTAATACTTGAGTTTCAATGGAATTTCTCTTATTCTAAACATAGCGATTTAAAGACAATACCCTGTCAATTATGGCAGGGTATCTTCTGTTTCTTTAGTTGTTTTCTAAAAGAATTTTGCTTTCAAAATGTATTAAGCCATCATTGAAAAGTTGATTGGAGCGCAAGGATGCGAGACTCCTGCGGGACAGGCGGGCAGGTGAGACACTTAAAAGTGAAACGTAATGAATGTGGCTCACCGCCTGCCCCGCGGAAAGCGAGCAGCCTGGAGCGGAAATCAACCACTTTCAAGAGCATCCAGTGGTTTTCTTTTAAAAACAAGCAACAAAATCAGCAATTCATTCGAATACTACTTTGTCGATGTTTATGAACATCGAAAACATGGAAAAGATTAACGCATAGCATATAAATAGAATGATGCGTATGAATGTAGGGGTTTTATGATGTATAGCCAATTAGCGGAAACATTAAAAAATGAAGATCTAGGAACAGTACTTGTTAATGAACCATTGAAAAATCATACCACTTTAAAAATTGGTGGACCTGCCGATCTTTATTATGAGCCAAAAGACATTGAAAGTTTGAAAAAAGCCTTAACTCATATTAAAGAAGCAAATGCTCCGATTCGTGCCATAGGAAGAGGATCGAACCTTCTAGTAGCCGACGGAGGCATTGAAGGTGTTGTTATCAAAGTGGGGAGGGGCTTAACCACCTTGAAAAAAATGATAATAAGATAAGAGTTGGCGGAGGATACTCCCTAATTACTCTTGCGACTTTAATGTCTCGTGAAGCATTTACTGGGCTTGAGTTCGCAGCAGGTATCCCAGGATCACTTGGCGGTGCCGTATTTATGAATGCAGGTGCACACGGATCAGATATGTCAAAGATCGTTGAAAAAGCTTTGATCCTATTTCCGGATGGTGAATTAAAATGGCTTTCAAACGAGGAGCTACGTTTTTCTTACCGTACATCCATACTTCAAGAAACGGGCGGAATCTGTGTTGAGGCAGTACTCATCTTAGAAAAAGGTGAAAAAGAAACCATTATGGCAGAGCTTAAAAAAATAAGGAATACAGAAAAAACACTCAGCCATGGAACTTCCCATGCTGCGGAAGTGTGTTCCGTAATCCATTGCCTAACTATGCGGGTCAGTTAATTGAAACATCAGGTCTCAAAGGAACACAGATTGGCGGAGCTCAAGTATCTGAAATGCATGCAAATTTCATCGTAAATACTGGAGATGCCAAAGCAAAAGACGTATTGGACCTTATTAGCTTTATTCAAAAAACAATAAAAGAAAAGCACGGCGTTGAACTTGAAACAGAAGTTGAAATTATCGGCCGAAATGATTAACAAAAAATTGGATAAATAGTGCTGAATTGGGACTTATCCGTGCTATAATACAGAGAACAAGAAAAAATTAACTTTTGACGTTTCTAAACGAACTATTTATTTCGTTTTCTTCTGATAGTTGGACTGTAATCAGTACCTTTAATGAAGACTTGGCGTCTGACTGCCAAGTTCTTTTATTTCTGTCACCAGTTAATGGTTTCTTGTACTATATTTATAAATCGGAGGAAGAGGATGGACAAGGTAAAGGTTGTCAAAATTGAGGACCGAATTCCGAAGCTGAAAGAACACCGTAAACAAAAAGCAAATCGCCGTCTTATTTTTTACTTGTCCTTTTTCTTCCTGTTATTGATGATCGTTGTTTATTTTCAATCTGATCTAAGTCATGTGAAAAAAATTACGGTCTCAGGCAACTATTTTGTTACCGATAATGAAATTCTGGAAAAAAGTAGAGTCTCTACAAAAACAAAATATTTAAATGTTTCAGAAGACGACATTGCAGAGAGATTAGAAAGCATCACAGAAATCAGTTCCGTATCTATTGAAAAAAGTTTTTTAACCAAGTAGTAATCAAGGTTAGCGAATTTCAGCGTGTCGGTTATTTCAGAAAAGAAAATACATATTATCCGATGCTTCAGAACGGTAAAATGTTAGAGCCTCTTACAAAGAATGAGAGACCTGTAAACGCACCGGTTATCGTGAGCTGGGAAGATCCTGATCAGCTTGAAACGATGGCTCAGGAACTTCAAAAACTGCCTGAGGGAATCATTCATCGGATATCTGAAATAACGCATACACCCGCTTCAAATAATTCAAATCAGCTAACATTGTTTATGACAGATGGGAACAAAGTTGTTACTTCGATCTCGAAGTTCTCAGAAAGGCTTTCTGCTTATCCTTCTCTAGTGGATGAACTGAAGCCAGATGAAAAAGGTACGTTTTATTTAGGAATCAGCACACGCTTTGAAAGATACAACCGAGCAGTTACGGAGGAAAGTAATGAGCAAAATTAATGGGAAGCATCTTTTTCTGTCTTTAATCCTTCTCGTTACCGGGTTCATTTTATCCTTCTCCTATCAAAGAGCACAGATTGAAAAGCACGATGCAGTTCAAAACAATGAATGGAAAAAAGAAGATTCATTGCGCAGCCAGATTCTTAGTCTTCAAAAACAAATCGTGGATTAGCAGGTGAGCTTAAAGGCCTGCAGCAGGATGTTCAGAAGAAAGAAAGCAAGCTGGCTGATCAAGAAGAGATATCTTCTAAACTAGTTGAAGATTTAAAAGAGCTCAGAATGGTAGTTGGAAATGTAAAAGTGAAAGGGGAGGGAGTGGAGGTTACTCTTCAAGACTCCTCTTATATCCCGGAAGGGGCGAACCCTAACGATTATATCGTCCATGAAGAACATATCAGGAGTGTTATTGATGAACTTCACGTATCAGGTGCAGAAGCGATTGCGATAAACGGTCAGAGAATTTCTCATGATACCTATATTGCATGTATCGGACCTGTTGTATCTGTAGATGGAAATCAATATCCTGCACCATTTGTCATTACCGCTATTGGTAATTCTTCCACATTGGAAAAATCTTTAAATCTCTATTTAGTTGATAAAATAGTCAATGATGGTGTAGAAGTAAGGGTAGAACAAGAGAGCGCGATCGAGATGGAGCCATTTATTACAGAAGAGGGATGAGTTAGTTGAAAGAAAGACAATTCATGTTTGCAACAATTGCCCTCATAATAGGCGGAATGCTGGCGATCCAATTTGAGACCACAAATAACCCTATCGTTCGAGACACTAGAGATCTATGGGAATTAAGAGCTGATTTGGAAAAAGAAAAACAGCGTCAGCAGGAGCTTAATGAGGAGTTTGAACGGTATAGTGAACTTTTAAATCAGTATCAAGGTGATGGTAAAGGTGAAAAAATCCAAGCAATGGAAAAAGCATTGTCAGATTTAAAAAAACAGGCTGGATTAACGACAGTTAGCGGACAAGGAATCGTAATGACGATCGAACCTTTTAATGACGAGCTAATTGGAGTAGATCGCCCTCTGCCGAAGATTGATCCTGATATGCTTAGAAGACTTGTTAATGAGTTAAACAGATATGATGCGAAGGAAATCAGTATAGATGGCCAGCGTATCGTATCGAAAACACCGATCCGGGAAGTAAATGGCAACATTTACATAAACAATGAGCCTGTTTCTTCGTTTCCAATTGAAATCAGAGTGCTGGCAAAAGACAATGAAAAACTTCATCAGAAGATCATTGCATCACCTGCTGTAGAAGAGTTTATACGAGAAAATTTCCTTGTAGAATCATCTCCAGCAGCAAAAGTAATTCTGCCAGCTTTTGATAAAAGTATGAAAGTGAAGTTTATGAAACCGGCAAAGGAGGAAACTTAAGATGTGGTTACCGGTACTTGGACTATTGTTAGGCCTGTTATTGGGTTTCATGTCTGATATCCGGGTCCCTCCTGAATACTCAAATTATTTATCAATAGCTGTTTTGGCTGCATTAGATACCCTATTTGGCGGTATACGTGCACACCTGCAAGGCAGTTTTGAAGATAAAGTGTTCATTACAGGTTTTTTCTTTAATATTTTACTGGCTGCCGGGCTCGCTTACTTAGGAGTACACCTAGGTATTGACCTGTATTTAGCCGCAATTTTTGCGTTTGGTGTAAGGTTGTTTAATAATATTGCTGTTATCAGGCGATTAATTATTTCAAAATGGTCAGATTCACGCAAAAAGGCCTAAAAAATTTGAAAAAACGGTAAAAAAAAGAGGGATAACCCGTTGTTTGTGGAATTTATTCCATAATTAAGCGAAAATCAAGGAATTTCGTTCATCTTTTATAGATGAAGAAGATTTAATGGATGAAAGGTTAGGAGGTGCCACAGAATGAACAGCAATGAAATTTATGTAAGTTTAGACATCGGTACATCCAATATTAAGGTAATCATTGGAGAAATGACCAGTGAATCCTTTAATGTTATTGGTGTTGGCCATGCAAAATCAGCTGGGATCAGAAAAGGTTCCATTGTAGATATTGATGAAACTGTTCGTTCCATAAGAAAGGCCGTTGAGCAGGCAGAAAGAATGTTAGGTATTCCGATCAATGCAGTTATAGTAGGTGTGAAAGGAAACCATATACAACTTCAGCCTTGTCATGGCGTAGTAGCAGTATCAAGAGAAGATCGTGAAATCGGTGATGATGATATTGCTAGAGTAATAGAGGCAGCTCAAGTTATGTCAGTGCCTCCAGAGCGAGAAATTATAGATGTGATTCCTCGACAGTTCATAGTTGATGGAACAGATGAGATTATTGATCCGCGAGGCATGCTAGGTGTGCGCCTTGAGATGGAAGGAACGGTTATTACTGGTTCCAAAACAATCTTACATAATTTATTACGTTGCGTAGAGCGAGCAGGACTTACAGTGGCGGATATTTGTTTAGAGCCATTGGCTACATCTTCTATTGCACTTTCACGAGATGAGATGGAACTTGGAGTGGCATTGATTGATATTGGCGGTGGTTCAACAACGCTTTCCGTTTTTGACCAAGGCACAATGCAGCTTACATCTGTTCTTCCAATCGGCGGAGACTTTATAACAAAAGATATATCTATTGGTTTAAGGACATCTGCTGAGGATGCAGAGAAAATCAAATTGAAACATGGACATTCATTCGTGGATTATGCTTCAAAAGATGAAACATTTACCGTTTCACAAATTGGATCTTCACAAGATCAGGAAATCTCTCAATATGAACTCTCTTTAATTATTGAGGCCCGCATGGCTGAAATTTTTGAGATGATTGACGATGAATTGCATCAGCGTGGATATTCCGAATTGCCAGGCGGTTTTGTTATAACAGGTGGAGTTGCTGCCATTCCTGGAGTACTGGAACTCGCTCAAGATATCTTCCAGCAGAATGTAAGAGTTTCATTGCCGGATTATATCGGAGTTAGAGAACCAAAATTTACAGCTGGAGTTGGATTGATTCAATTCACTCACAAAAATATTAAAGTACAAGGTAAAGAAGTTGCTTCTGCGTTAGCTGAAAACGCTGGAGAACCTTTACCAAAGAAGAAACAACAATCCAGCCAAAAGCCGGCTCAAGAAAAACAGCCCGGTGGCATGAAATCAAAAGTCAAAGACTGGTTTGGTTTATTTTTCGAATAACATTAAGGAACTAGTCATTAGGAGGAACGCTCATGTTAGAGTTTGATATGAATATGGATCAATTGGCGACAATTAAAGTAATCGGTGTTGGCGGCGGCGGAAGCAACGCGGTTAACAGAATGATTGAGCATGGTGTACAAGGTGTAGAGTTTATTTGTGTGAACACAGATGCACAAGCACTAAATCTTTCAAAAGCACCAGTAAAAATGCAAATCGGAACTAAACTAACTAGAGGATTAGGGGCAGGCGCAAATCCTGATATCGGAAAGAAAGCTGCAGAAGAAAGCCGTGAGCAGATTGAAGAAGCACTTAGCGGTGCTGACATGGTTTTCGTAACTGCTGGAATGGGCGGCGGTACTGGAACAGGTGCAGCTCCTGTAGTAGCTGAGATCGCTAAAGATCTTGGAGCTCTTACTGTTGGTGTTGTAACAAGACCGTTCACGTTTGAAGGACGTAAGCGTTCTACACAAGCTGTTGGCGGAATCTCTGTTTTGAAAGAAAAAGTAGATACTCTAATCGTTATTCCAAATGATCGTTTGCTTGAGATCGTGGACAAGAATACACCGATGTTAGAAGCGTTCCGCGAAGCAGATAACGTTCTTCGCCAAGGTGTACAAGGTATCTCTGATTTGATCGCTGTACCAGGATTGATTAACCTTGACTTTGCAGACGTAAAAACGATCATGACTGAACGTGGATCTGCACTTATGGGTATTGGTGTAGGCACAGGTGAAAACCGTGCCGCTGAAGCAGCGAAAAAAGCCATTTCATCTCCACTTCTTGAAACTTCAATTGATGGAGCAAAAGGAGTATTGATGAATATTACTGGCGGAGCTAACTTGAGTCTTTATGAAGTTAACGAAGCAGCTGATATTGTTTCTTCCGCATCAGACCCTGAAGTTAACATGATCTTCGGTTCCGTAATCAACGAAGAGCTAAAAGATGAAATTTTAGTTACGGTTATCGCGACTGGATTTGATGAAACTGAAAAAATGGTGAACAATCAACAGAGAGCTGAGCGTCCAAGAATGCAGCAGTCTCCTGCATCTAGCCAATCTCATTCTTCACAAAGCCAATCACAGCCTCAGAGCCAATCTCAAGGGCAGTCACGTGAAGAAAGCCAGTCTGAATCAAGAAGTACTTCTTATTCAAACGCTGATTCAGATACGCTGGATATCCCAACATTCCTGCGTAACCGCAGTCGTAACAGAAGAAGATAAATACAAAAGTAAAAGCATGTTCTCAATAAAACGAGAGCATGCTTTTTTTGTTTTGTCTTTTTTAAAATGTTCTTCTCAAAAAACGTGTTATTTCATTCGTTTTATCTCTTCATTACCTTTATTGATAAGTTGATTGGAGTGCAAGATGTGAGACTATGGAAAGCAATAGTAAGGTTGCAAAATACGAAGGTGGCTAGGTCAGTGCTGACACACATTATAAGGTTACTTCGACCAATATCTTTATCATCGTTATGTTTTACGAGGGTAGCACGTTTCGCTCAGTAATTCGGTTTTTTAAGTTTTACGGTACGTGTTCTTTTATCTGTTACACGTTCGCTCAAACTCAGTTGTGTTTCGCTCCAAACATCCTTAATTTCGCGCGGTGTACCCTTTTTTCGCTCCAACTGAACTGAGTTTCGCGCAGTGGGCACCTCGTTTCGCCCCAACACTTAAAATTTACAGACTTCAACCCTCGTTCTTATATAAAAAAGCTGTCTCATTTTAAAAAGAATGAAAAATCGGCTCATTGAAACAAGATCGGGTCATTTTCAAAGTATTTAATAGAATTTTTTCTAGAAGTTTATGGTTTATAATATTTTTTCATTTTCTTCTTTGCACAGTTGATTGAAGTGGAAGGTGCGAGACTCCTGCGGGACAGGCGGGCGGGTGAGACACTTAAGAGTGAAACGTACGAATGTGGCTCACCGCCTGCCCCGCGGAAAGCGAGCAGCCTGGAACGGAAATCATTCACTTCCAAAAGCAACAAAGTATGCGAAAACAATCTTAAATTTTGTCATATTCTTGTCCGAAAAGCGTATATCTAACATATAAGTTTTTTTGACAAAAAAAGAGAAAATAAGAACAATACTTCTCTCATAAACTGACAGACTTTCAAACAACCTATACGTTATACTAATTTCAAAATTAAGAAAGGAGAAAACCAATGACCCTTTATTTGGACGTCATTTGGTTTCTTAATTTCTGCATTGATTATGTTTTGATCTCTCTAACAGCGTATGTGCTTAAGCGCAATGCATCGAAAACAAGAATCCTTCTTGCTTCACTATTAGCATCTTGTTATGTGTTTTTAGTGATCTACCCGGAACTTATGTTATTTTCACAACCTGTCTTAAAGTTTTTTTCTCAATTGTGATTATGATTGTGGCGTTCGGCTTTAAGCGATTCAAATTTGTATTGAAGAATATTGCCATGTTTTATTTTGTTTCCTTTGTAACAGGCGGTGGAATTTTTGCTCTTCATTACTTTATGCAAAGTGATGCCGTGATTATGAATGGAGTTATAACGACAAAAAGTTCAGGTATGGGTGATCCGATAAGCTGGATGTTTGTTGCTGCAGGTGTACCTGCTCTTATGTTTTTCTCTAAGAGAAGAGTGGATGACATTACTGTGGAAAAAATGGATTCCAACAGTCTTGTCTCTGTAAAAATCTCAATCGGAGAAGTCATTATTTCTGCAAATGGACTTATTGATACTGGTAATAAATTATATGATCCTATCTCTAAAATGCCTGTAATGATTCTGGATATGAACATTCATGGGGATTCATTTCCAGAAGTGATTCGAACCGCTGCTAAGGATGTCCTC
The DNA here is from genome assembly GCF_055814265.1 of Fictibacillus sp. EA-CB0309. Classification (NCBI taxonomy): domain Bacteria; kingdom Bacillati; phylum Bacillota; class Bacilli; order Caryophanales; family Fictibacillaceae; genus Fictibacillus; species Fictibacillus sp. EA-CB0309. The sequence continues at coordinate 2,431,821 of NZ_CP169271.1, read as the reverse complement.
TCAATGGACACCGGTGAAAATGAGCACCCATGGCTGAACAGACTTAGACTCGTACCATATCGTGCAGTGGGACATCAGCAATTTTTAGCTTGTTTAAAACCTGATCACATTGAAATTGAGAAAGATGGAACGTCGGTTGTTACTCCGCAAAGTTTAATTGGATTAAGCTGGACTGTATTATCAAGTGAAGGTCAATTTGATGCGATTGTGCACCCGAAGATGTATCTGCAACATGTACAAGCGTCTTAGTATGAAGATAAGGTGAAAGGGGAGTTATTATGTTCAATAAGTGGCGTCTTAAATTAACGATGTATTGGTATAAGTTATTATTTAAACTTGGACTCAAGTCTGATGAGATCTATTATATCGGTGGTAATGAAGCATTGCCACCGCCGTTAAGTAAAGAAGAAGAAGCAATTCTACTAGAAAAACTGCCCTCTGGTGACCAAGCAGCTAAATCACTTTTAATTGAACGAAACCTTCGCCTTGTTGTTTACATCGCACGCAAATTTGAGAATACAGGAATAAATATAGAAGATTTGATCAGTATTGGAACAATCGGTCTTATTAAAGCGGTGAATACGTTTAATCCAGAAAAAAGATCAAACTTGCCACATATGCCTCCAGATGCATAGAGAATGAAATATTGATGTACTTGCGCCGCAATAACAAAACGCGTTCTGAAGTATCCTTTGACGAACCATTAAATGTGGATTGGGATGGAAATGAACTTTTACTTTCGGATGTTTTAGGAACAGAAGACGATATCATTACTCGTCGAATCGAGGCAAATGTAGATCGAAAGTTATTATTAAAAGCACTGTTTACGCTCAATGACCGAGAGAAACAGATCATGGAACTGCGGTTTGGTTTATCTGGCGGCGAAGAAAAAACACAAAAAGATGTAGCAGACATGCTGGGGATATCTCAATCCTATATTTCCAGACTCGAAAAAGAATTATTAAAAGGCTTCAAAAAGAATTTAATAAGATGGTTTAGACATTATTCTATATAGGATGTTGAATCATTAACTAATTTAATCAAAATTTACAATTGCATAAATTTCCCTCCGTTCGGTGATACTTAATTTGAAATTAGCTCCCGGCAGGAGGAAAAGACTTGACAAGAAATAAAGTTGAGATTTGCGGAGTTGACACATCAAAGCTTCCTGTTTTAAAAAATCCAGAGATGCGCATTCTTTTTGATAAGATGCATAAGGGAGATCCTGATGCACGCGAGACTTTGGTTAACGGAAACCTCAGACTTGTTCTGAGTGTAATTCAGCGATTCAACAACCGCGGTGAGCATGTTGATGATTTATTTCAAGTTGGTTGTATTGGACTTATGAAGTCTATCGACAATTTTGATCTAGGTCAGAATGTTAAGTTTTCTACCTATGCAGTGCCAATGATTATCGGTGAAATTCGCCGATATCTTAGAGACAATAACCCGATTCGAGTTTCAAGAAGCTTAAGGGATATCGCTTATAAAGCACTGCAAGTTCGTGACCAGCTTATGAACAAATTATCTCGGGAGCCAACAGCACAACAAATTGCAGAAGCACTTGATGTTCCAAAAGAAGAAGTAGTGTTTGCTCTTGATGCAATCCAGGATCCGGTTTCGCTTTTTGAACCGATCTATAACGATGGTGGAGATCCGATATTTGTAATGGACCAAATAAGTGATGATAAGGCTAAGGATATGCAATGGATCGAAGAAATCGCGTTAAAAGAAGGAATGCGGCGTTTGAACGACAGAGAAAAAATGATTTTGACCATGAGGTTCTTTCAAGGTAAAACACAAATGGAAGTAGCCGATGAGATCGGAATTTCGCAAGCACAAGTTTCAAGGCTAGAAAAAGCAGCAATCTCACAAATGAATAAAAATATTCAAAGTAGCTAAAACCCGTTTTATGCGGGTTTTTATTTTTGGCCATAAACATGAAACAGCTTTGTCCTTCATATAATGGAAAAGAAAGGCGGGGATCAAAGGATGAATAAAATATCAGACTTTCAAGTGAAGGATGTCGTTAACGTAGCAAACGGAAAAAAGCTCGGTCATATAGCAGATCTTGAGATCAATTTAAATACAGGAAAGATAGATGCGATCATCATCCCAGGAGCGGGCAAGATGCTTGGTTTTTTTGCAAGAGAAAATGATATTGTGATACCATGGCGCAACATTGTAAAAATCGGGGCGGATGTTATACTGGTCAGACATATGGAAGCAAGCGAATTAAATGAATATGTAAAAGAACCGTTTGATCAATTGAAATAAACGGTTCTTTTTTTCTTTCTCATTAGAAAATGTGTTAAAATAAAGATAAAACTTTCCAGGAGGAGTCCTTACATATGAACACATTTAAACAATCTGGAAAGCACCTTAAATTACTTAAATGGCAGGAACAAAATCCTAAAATGGTTGCAGGTTTTACAACGCGTGAAGGCGGGAATAGTTTAGAGCCCTTTCACTCCATGAACATGGGTTTTCATGTAAACGATGATCCTGACATGGTTCGAAAAAATCGAAAAGAGTTCGCAGAGTCAATTGGGTTCCCTGTGGAAAACTGGGTGGGCTCAAAACAAGTTCATGGTGCTAACATCGTTAAGGTATCTAAGAACGAACGTGGCATAGGCTCATTAGATTTTGAAACGGCTGTCCCAGACACTGATGCCTTGTACACGTCAGATGAAGATATCCTTTTAACCTCTCTATATGCTGATTGTGTACCACTATACTTTTATGCGCCCAATGAACAGTTAATCGGTCTTGCGCATGCTGGCTGGAAGGGAACAGTCGCAAATATCGGGCCAAAAATGGTTAAGACGTGGTGCGAAAAAGAGAATGTAGATGTTAAGACCATTCAGGCTGCAATAGGCCCATCTATCGGTGACTGCTGTTATGAAGTGGATGAAAGAGTAATAAATGAAGTGAAATCAGCATTGGATGGTGTGGATGATTGTACCGTCTTTAAGAAAAATGAATACGGAAAATATCAACTAAACTTAAAAAGACTAAATGAAAAGTTACTCCTACATGCCGGAGTACCTCAAGAAAACATAATCATTTCAGATCAGTGTACGAGTTGTGAGAATGGTATCTTTTTTCACACCGTAAAGACAAAGGCAAAACTGGAAGAATGATGAGTTATATAGGCAAGAAAGGAGATTAATCTGGATTTGGGAATCGTTGAAAACAGAGATCATATTATGAAAGAAATTCAAACTGCCTGCGAGAAAAAAACAGATCTCCAAAGGGCGTTAATTTAATAGCGGTTACGAAATATGTGAGTAACGAAACAACGAAAGAGGCTGTATTAGCAGGTGTTGAACATATTGGAGAAAATAGAGTCGAAGGACTTCTAAGCAAAAAAGAATTCCTTCATGACTTATCTGTTAAATGGCACTTTATTGGATCGCTGCAAACAAGAAAAGTAAAAGATATTATTGAACATGTGGATTACATTCACTCTTTAGATCGATTAAGTTTAGCGAGTGAGATTCAAAAACGAGCAGGAAAGACCATTTCATGCTTTGTACAAGTAAATGTAGCTGAAGAAGACTCTAAACATGGTCTTGCAGTAAAAGATGTGCTTCCTTTTGTCGATAAACTAAAAGACTACGATCGTATTAAAGTTGCTGGTCTCATGACCATGGCCCCTTTTACGAATGATGAACCTTTAATTAGAAACGTGTTTTCAACATTGAAGCAGCTTCAATTGGAGATACAGGAAAAAGAAATGCCGCACGCTCCCTGCAAAGAGCTATCAATGGGTATGTCAAACGATTATGTAATTGCCGTTGAAGAAGGAGCAACCTTTATTCGAATTGGGACGAACTTAGTAGGAAAAGAATTTTAGGAGGTGGAATAGATGGGAATTAAAACGAAATTCAAGCGCTTTTTTGATCTTGAGGACGATTATGAGTATGAAAACGAGTACGAAGATGATTCAGTAGCTGAAGAAGAAGAGATTACACCTTCTCATACGAAAAAGGGAAACCGAACGTTGTAAGCCTTCAAAGCATTCAGCAACAGGTTAAAGTTGTGTTAGTAGAGCCTCGCGTTTATGCGGAAGCTCAAGATATCGCTGATCAATTAAAAAATCGAAGAGCGGTTGTTATGAATTTGCAAAGAATTCCGCATGATCAAGCAAAACGCATCGTAGACTTTTTATCAGGAACTGTTTATGCAATCGGTGGAGATATTCAAAAGCTAGGGCCAAACACATTTTTGTGCACACCTGAAAATGTGGATGTATCCGGTACGATTTCAGAAATGATGGACGAAGATTAAATCAGGCAGGTGACGATTATTGAATATGATTTATGCAATTGAAGATGTAGTACTAACACTTATCCAAATCTACTATTACATGATAATAGGTTACATACTTTTATCCTGGTTTCCAAATGCTCGTGAGTCATCGATCGGCCAAGTTATTGCAAGACTTGTAGAGCCATATTTATCTCCATTCCGAAAGATTATTCCGCCACTTGGCATGATCGATCTTTCACCAATCGTAGCTCTAATGGCGTTGCACTTTGCTCGTTTCGGAGTAAGTGCGATCGCAGACATGATCGCTCGTTCGCTATAAGGTTACCGTATGAGTATTTACCAGCATTTTAGACCTGAAGAACATGAGTTTATTGACCGTGTATTAAATTGGAAATCAGAAGTGGCTGAGCGGTATAGCCCGAAACTGACTGATTTTCTTGATCCTCGTGAACAAGAAATCATTAAGACGATCGTTGGCAGTGATACAGATGTACGCCTCTCTTTATGGGGAGGCTCTTCTTTTTCTGAACGAAAACGAGCGTTTTTGTATCCTGATTATTTGGAATCTAAAAACGAAGACTTTCAAATCGTTTCTTATGATATTCACTACCCCGCAAAGTTTTCTACCATTGAACATAGAGACGTATTAGGTGCGTTAATGAACATCGGTGTAAAACGGGGAAATATGGAGATATTTTAATTTCTGGGGAAAACGTTCAATTTATATGTGCTACTGAGATTGCAGGATTCATTGAACTGAATTTAACGAAAATAGGGAAAACCAGTGTTAAGTTACTTCCTATTGAAGAAAGCCAGTTAATTGAATCGAAAACTGAATATGACGAAAGAAACGGTACGGTATCATCACTTCGTCTTGACGTCATTGTTGCTGAAATATATAACTTGTCACGTGCAAAGCATCTCCATTAATTCAGCAAGGACGCGTAAAATTGAACCATAAAGTTACGGATCAAGTGGCAGCTGAAGTAATGGAGGGAGACGAGCTTTCAGTAAGAGGGTTTGGCAGAAGCAAGCTGATTGCAATAGAAGGAACGACCAAAAAGAAAAATGGCGTATCCGTTACGGGTTATTAAAATAATTTCCTTCTAAAGAAGGAATGTAAGAAAATTTGTCGAAATTAGGTAAAAAATAATGCATCTATGGAGGTGGCCGTTGTGCCTTTAACACCATTGGATATACACAACAAGGAATTCACAAGAGGTTTCAGAGGGTATAGTGAAGATGAGGTTAATGACTTTTTAGATCAAGTCATTAAAGATTATGAAGCAGTGATTCGTGAAAAGAAAGAATTAGAGGAAACGGTTGCAAACCTTGAAGAAAAAATCTCTTATTTTAAAAATATTGAGGAAACACTAAATAAGTCGATTCTAATTGCTCAAGAAACGGGCGAAGAAGTAAAAAGGACAGCGTCAAAAGAAGCGCGCTTAATTGTTAAAGAAGCCGAAAAGAACGCTGACAGAATCATTAATGAATCACTATCTAAATCCAGGAAGATCTCAATGGAGATTGATGAACTGAAAAAACAGTCATCCGTTTATCGCACGCGATTCAGAATGCTGATTGAAGCACAGCTTGAGATGCTAAAGAATGATGACTGGGATTCTTTAAATGCTCCTGAAAATCTTGAAGGCTACGAACTTCAGGAAGTAAAGACGGAAGCTTGACATTCATTTAAAAAATCGCATATACTTTTCTAAGATTAATATGTGACGAAGACGGGGACAGTAAAATACTTTCTTTCTATTTAAGCGAACTGGGAAATGGTGCGAGCCTGGTATAGTGAGGTATTTGAAGATCACCCCTGAGTTCTTGGACTGAAATATTTGCAGTAAGTTCAGGCGCCTCATCCACGCTACGGATGACTAAGCGGGTTTTGTGATTTTTTCATAAACCTATTAGGGTGGTACCGCGGGTTAACCTTCTCGTCCCTACTGTTAGTTCAGTGGGGACGAGAAGGTTTTTTGTTTTCCCTGACGTTACTAAAAAGCCAAGTCATCTGTCACGTTTTATCGTAATGAAGGAGGAAAGATTATGAATTATAAAGACACGCTATTAATGCCAAAAACAGAGTTTCCGATGCGTGGAAATCTTCCGCAAAGAGAACCTGTTGTTCAGGAAAAGTGGAAAGAACTAAACATCTACGAAATGGTGCTTGAAAATACAAAGGATTTGCCGCCATTTATCTTACATGACGGTCCTCCGTATGCGAATGGTGATATCCACATCGGGCATGCTGAAAACAAAATCCTAAAAGATATCATTGTTCGTTTCAAATCCATGACGGGTCACTATGCACCGTATGTTCCAGGCTGGGATACACACGGATTGCCAATTGAAACGGCACTTACAAAAAGCGGGAAAGTAAAACGCAAAGAGCTCACTGTTGCAGAATTCCGTAAGCTTTGTGAAGAATATGCCCTCAAACAGGTTGATCATCAGCGTGAACAGTTCAAACGTCTAGGAGTTCGCGGTGACTGGGAAAATCCTTATATCACACTTGATAAAGGGTATGAAGCAAGACAGATTGAAGTATTTGGCGAGATGGCGAAAAGAGACTTGATCTATAAAGGACTTAAGCCTGTTTATTGGTCACCATCATCAGAGTCTGCTTTAGCAGAGGCTGAAATTGAGTATCAAGATAAGCGTTCAGCTTCTATCTATGTAGCTTTTGATGTGAAAGAGGGTAATGGTGTTCTTGATACAGATGAAAAACTCGTAATCTGGACAACAACGCCATGGACGATTCCGGCAAACTTAGGAATCTCCGTTCATCCTGAATTGGATTATGTTTCTGTTCAAACAGAGAATGGTAAATACGTTGTTGCAGAAGCACTATTAGAATCTCTTACAAAAGAATTCGAATGGGAACAAGCTGAAGTTGTTAAACGTTTCAAAGGTGCTCAAATTGAAAATGCAGTAGCAAGCCACCCGTTATATGGACGTGATTCACTCGTTATGCTTGGTGACCACGTTACAACGGACGCAGGAACAGGTTGTGTTCACACAGCTCCTGGACACGGAGAAGATGACTTCCTAGTAGGTAAGCGTTACGGCCTTGAAGTGTTGTGCCCTGTTGATGACAGAGGTGTAATGACAAAAGAAGCTCCTGGCTTTGAAGGTCTCTTTTACGATGAAGCGAATAAGCCGATCACCGAACAATTACAAGAAAAAGGTGCTTTATTAAAGCTTTCATTTATCACACACTCGTATCCGCATGACTGGAGAACAAAAAAACCAGTAATCTTCCGTGCGACTGCACAGTGGTTTGCATCGATTAAAGGAATCCGTGAAGATATGCTGCGCGCGATCGAAGAAGTGAACTGGGTTCCGACTTGGGGTGAGACGCGCCTTCACAACATGATCAAAGACCGTGAAGATTGGTGTATTTCCCGTCAAAGAGCATGGGGTGTACCAATTCCTGTATTCTATGGTGAAGATGGTGAAGCAATTCTTACGGAAGAAACGATTGCTCATGTTGTGGAATTATTTAGAGAGCATGGTTCAAATGTTTGGTTTGAAAGAGAAGCGAAAGATTTGCTGCCTGAAGGGTTTACATCTCCGCATAGCCCGAATGGACGTTTTTCAAAAGAAACAGATATCATGGATGTATGGTTTGATTCTGGAACATCACACTGGGGTGTACTTGAAGAGAGAGAAAACTTAGTTCGTCCTGCAGATCTGTATCTTGAAGGATCTGACCAATACCGTGGATGGTTTAACTCATCGCTTTCTACATCAGTTGCGATCACTGGAAAGGCTCCTTATAAAGCAGTGCTAAGCCATGGATTTGTTTTAGATGGAGAAGGACGTAAGATGAGTAAATCAATCGGCAATACGCTTGATCCGATCAAGGTTATGAAGCAGCTTGGAGCAGATATCATTCGTCTATGGGTATCTTCTGTAGACTATCAATCAGACGTGCGTGTATCTGATGACATCTTAAAACAAGTAGCTGAAGTATACCGTAAGATCAGAAACACACTTCGTTTCTTATTGGGTAACCTTCATGGCTTCGATCCAAAGCAGCATTCTGTTTCATTTGAAGAAATGCCGGATCTTGAAAAATACATGATGGTTAAACTAGACAAAGTTGTAGCCAAAGTGAAAAAGCTTATGAAGAGTATCAATTTATCACGGTATATAATACGATCCATAATTTTTGTACGATCGAGTTAAGTTCTTTCTATTTGGATATGGCAAAAGATACGCTTTATATCCAAGCAGAAGACGATCATAAACGCAGAAGCATTCAAACGGTGCTTTATGAATCATTAATGGCACTAACAAAGCTATCTGCTCCAGTCCTTTCACACACAGCAGACGAAGTATGGGAGTACATTCCTGGTGCTGAAGAAGCAAGTGTTCAATTAACAACGATGCCAGAAGTGAAAAACTATCAAGGTACAGAACAGCTTGAAAAAGATTGGGATGTATTTATGGATGTTCGTGATGAAGTGTTAAAAGCTTTAGAAGAAGCGAGAAGTCAAAAAACAATTGGTAAATCTCTAACTGCTTCAATCACTCTTTATCCGACCGAAGCATTAAAACCATGGCTTGAGTCGGTAGAAGACCTGAATAAACTTTTCATCGTTTCTAAAGCTGAAGTTGGAGGAGTGAAAGCTGAAGCTCCTGAATCAGCAGGACAGTATGAACATGTAGCGGTTTCTGTAACTTCTGCTGAAGGTGAAACATGTGAACGCTGCTGGGTTGTTTCTGAAGATGTAGGTGAGAATGAGAGCCATCCTACACTTTGTGCAAGCTGTGCAGATATCGTTGAGAAGCATTACGCTTAAGAGCTGTTTTCGAATTCATTGCTGATCTTTTTGAAAGTGGTTGATTTCCGCTCTAGGTTGCTCGCTTTCCACGGGGCGTGCGGTGAGCCTCCTGCCGCTTTGCGCCATTAGGAGTCTCCACCTGACCGCTCGTCCCGTAGGAGTCGGCAACCTTGCGCTACAAACAACTTGTCAGTGAAGCGAATGAACAAAATCAGCCATTAGCACCAATCCTTTAGAATAAAGGTAATATAATTAAAGAAAATCCCGCAATTTGCGGGATTTTTTCTTGTGATGGAGTACTTCATTGTTGTCCTGCACAAATTAAATTGTAGAACGTCCGATGGCTGTGCTACAATTCATAAAGACATTAATTTCTGTATCGGAGGAGTTCTATTGTTTTATTATCTTATAGCTTTGTTAATCTTGGCAGTCGACCAGGTGACAAAGTGGGTAATCGTAAAGAAAATGGAATATGGGGAGTCTATACCTGTTATTGATCAAGTATTCTACATAACCTCTCACCGAAACAGGGGAGCTGCATTCGGTATTCTGCAAGATCAGCGATACTTTTTTATCGTTATTACGGTAATCGTTGTTGGGGCAGTGGTTTATTATCTGCAAAAGCACGCACACGATACATTGCTTAAAACAGCACTTGCTCTAGTATTAGGTGGAGCTGTTGGAAACTTTATCGATCGTTTGCTTCGTGGTGAAGTTGTTGATTTTCTAAATGTTTATATCGGCAGTTATGACTTCCCGATTTTTAATGTGGCCGACAGCGCACTCGTTGTAGGTGTAGGTCTTATTTTTATTCAAAGTTTTTGGAAAGCAAAAAGAAGGAGACAGAAAATGAATAAATTCGAGTATACGGTAACTCCTGAACAAGCAGGAAACCGTATTGATAAGGTTTTGTCTGAAGTACAGGATGATTGGTCCCGTTCACAGATTCAAAGCTGGATCAAAGATAAAATTGTGTTATTAAAGAACAGTCCTGTAAAGTCTAACTATAAATGTGCAGCTGGTGATGTGATTGAAATTGAAATTCCGGAGCCAGAAGTACTTGATGCTGTTCCAGAAGAGATGGATCTTGATATCGTATACGAAGATTCTGATGTACTCGTTGTAAATAAACCACGTGGGATGGTCGTACACCCAGCTCCAGGTCATTACAGCGGAACACTCGTGAATGGTCTTATGGCGCACTGTAAAGATCTATCAGGGATCAATGGTGTATTACGCCCTGGAATCGTCCACCGTATTGATAAAGATACGTCTGGATTACTTATGGTCGCTAAGAATGATATGGCTCATGAGTCTCTTGTTAACCAGCTTAAAGCGAAAACAACAACTCGTGTATATAAAGCTATTGTTCATGGAGTTATGCCACATGATCAAGGTACGATCGATGCACCGATCGGAAGAGATAAAAGTGATCGTCAAAAAATGACGGTGACAGATGAAAACAGCCGTGACGCTGTTACACATTTTAATGTTATTAAACGATTTACAAATTATACGTTTGTGGAGTGTCAATTGGAAACAGGAAGAACACACCAAATTCGTGTTCATATGAAATATATTGGGTTCCCTCTAGCTGGTGACCCGAAGTATGGTCCTTCTAAGACACTGCCGATTGAAGGACAGGCACTTCATGCGCAAACACTTGGTTTTGATCATCCGGGAACAGGTGAATATATGGAGTTTCAACGTGATATTCCAGCTGACATGAATGACCTTTTAGATCTTTTAGAGAAAAGAAGTTGACAAACATCAAAGAGTTTGTCATAATCAATGTAACTTAAATAGTCCTTTAACTTTAGTCCCGTGAGGCTGAGAAGGAAACGTTATTAATGAGAATCCAACTGGGATTTCTCTATCCTCTCGTCATGCGTGACGGGAGGATTTTTTTGAGAGATAACGGTTAAAGGCAAAGAGTTTTTAAAGGAGGGTATGTTATGTCAAAGACAGTATTAATGGATGACCAAGCAATTAGAAGAGCACTGACTCGTATTGCTCATGAAATTATTGAGCGAAATAAAGGAGTCAAAGACATCGTATTAGCTGGCATAAAGACCCGTGGTGAATTTCTTGCAAAACGCCTTGCTGAGCGCATTGAACAGATCGAAGGGAACGCTGTGTCAGTCGGTGTAATTGATATCACTTTATACCGAGACGATCTTAAAATCAAAACAGATGATTCTGAACCTGAAGTGAAAGGAACAGACATTCCGGTTGAAGTGTCTGACAAAAAGATCATTTTAGTGGATGATGTTCTATACACAGGAAGAACAGTTAGAGCTGGTATGGATGCCATAATGGATCTTGGACGAGCTTCTAATATACAGCTCGCAGTCCTTATTGACAGAGGTCATCGAGAGCTGCCGATACGAGCTGATTATGTAGGGAAGAATGTTCCAACATCCAGCGAAGAAATTATTTCAGCTTCTTTAATAGAAGTTGACGGCTTTGATGAAGTATCGATTTCAACAAATAAATAATATCCCTTTAAATTCAGTCCAGAGAGGCTGGCAAGGGAGGTATAAATCATGTGCTCACAACGTTTAAGTGTGCACGTGTGCCTCCTCGGCCTCTTTTGCTAAAAAGCAGAAGAGGTTTTTTATTGCAAGAAAGAGTTCTATCCAAATAGGAGGTACACAATGGAAAACAACACAAAAGCAATATTAGATGTAAATGAAAAACCATCGCCGGTTCAGTGGTTCACATTAAGCTTACAGCACTTATTCGCAATGTTCGGCGCAACGGTATTAGTACCGTTCTTAGTTGGACTGCACCCTGGAGTAGCGCTCGTATCAAGCGGACTTGCAACGATCGCGTATCTTTTAGTCACAAAGGGACAGATACCAGCTTATCTTGGATCAAGCTTTGCATTTATAACACCGATCTTAACGGTTAAAGCTTTTGGCGGACCTGAAGCAGCGATGCTCGGAAGCTTCTTAGCAGGATTAGTATATGGGGTAATTGCACTGTTGATAAAAAGCTTCGGGTTTAAATGGCTGATGAGAGTTTTGCCGCCGGTTGTTGTTGGTCCAGTCATTATCGTAATTGGATTAGGACTAGCAAATGTAGCAGTTGGAATGGCAATGAACGATCCTGTTACACAGAAGTATAGCTTAACCCACTTTACGGTAGCGCTTTTCACACTTGGAATCACAATCATATGCTCGATTTTCTTTAGGGGTATATTAGGAATTATACCGATCTTAATCGGAATTATCGCTGGTTTTAGCTTTGCTTACTTCAGAGGGATCGTTGATTTCTCTAAGGTTGCAGAAGCAAATTGGATTCAAGCACCAGACTTCTTCGTTCCTTTTGTAAACTATACTCCAGACTTTTCATGGAGTATCGCGATGATCATGATGCCGGTTGCTGCGGTAACCATTGCAGAGCATATCGGACATCAGCTCGTCTTATCAAAAGTAGTCGGGCGCAACTTTATTGAAAAACCAGGGCTTCATCGCTCAATCCTAGGTGATGGATTGGGAGTGGTTATCGGTTCTTTAATCGGAGGACCTCCTGTAACAACATACGGTGAAAACATTGGGGTACTAGCAATAACTAGAGTCTACTCGGTTTTCGTAATCGGAGGAGCTGCTGTGACGGCGATACTGTTCGGTTTCTCAGGAAAAGTTACAGCATTGATCAGTACGATACCAACAGCGGTTATGGGTGGAGTATCCATTCTATTGTTTGGAATTATCGCTTCTTCTGGACTTAGAATGCTTGTAGATAACAACATAGACTTTGGAAACAAAAGAAACTTGATCATCTCATCTGTCATCTTAGTAACCGGAATCGGCGGAGCAGCTCTTAAGATCAATGCAAACTTTGAGATTGCGGGAATGGCATTAGCTACACTAATCGGAATTGTTTTAAACTTAGTGTTGCCAGGACGAGAAAACGATAAAGATCTAATGAAAAAAATGTTTAAAACAGATGGTAACGACACAGCTGCATAATACACCTTTTAAATAAGTACGAGAGACTTAAAAGGGTGACGACTTAAGAGGAACGGTTTTCTTCTTCTGTTAAGGGCACCCTGAAAAAACTTTCAGGGTGCTATTTTTATGTCAAAAGGAGAGTTTAGGATGAATCATTTACTATCAATGAACGAGCTGTCAATTGAAGACATTCAATACATTTTAAACAAAGCGGAAGAATTTAATAGCGGAAAGCAAGATGAAATCTTCAAGCACAAGATGATCGCGAATTTATTTTTTGAGCCAAGTACAAGAACAAGGTTCAGCTTTGAAGCTGCAGAACACAGGCTTGGCATGAACCCTTTAAACGTGGAAGTAAACGGTTCTTCCGTTCAAAAAGGAGAATCACTCTACGACACGTTAAGAACGCTAGAAGAAATAGGAGTTGAGGCATTTGTCATAAGACATCCTGAAGACCGTTATTTCGATGACTTAGCTGAAAAAATAAATGTTCCAATCATCAACGCAGGTGATGGCTGCGGAAATCATCCAACTCAATCTCTTTTAGATTTACTAACCATTCAACAAGAGTTTATCGTCTTGCAAGGATTAACAGTCGTTATTGTTGGTGACATCCTGCACAGCCGGGTTGCACGATCAAATGCAGAGGTACTTCGAAAAATGGGGGCTAAGGTTTTGTTCTCTGGCCCTGAAGAATGGTTTGTTGATGAATGGAAAGAAGACTTTCTTCCGATGGATGAAGCAGTTGAAGCTGCAGATGCTTTGATGATGCTCAGAATACAGCATGAAAGACATAGTACGTCGATGCTGTTAACGAAAGAAGAGTATCATCAGCAATATGGTCTAACGATTGAACGAGAAAAAAGGATGAAGCCTCACAGCATAATCATGCACCCTGCTCCAGTTAATAGAGGAGTTGAAATTGCAGATGAGCTTGTAGAGTGTGAGCGCTCCAGAATCTTTAAGCAAGTGCAAAACGGGGTTTTTATACGAATGGCTGTTTTGAAATGGGCATTAGCAACGAATCAGGAGGCGGTAGATCATGGGTTACTTATTAAAAAACGCTAACATTTTAGATGGGAACAACAACTTCATCCAAACAGATATCTTAATTGAAAATAACGTGATTCAAAAAGTGGAAAAAGATATTCCTGTAGATGAACACCAGGTGCTTGAAGCAGAGGGTAAACTTGTTACGCCTGGCTTTGTCGATCTGCATGTTCACCTAAGAGAGCCTGGCGGTGAGCATAAAGAGACGATTGCAACTGGAACGAAAGCAGCAGTAAAAGGCGGCTATACAACTCTTGCAGCAATGCCGAACACACGCCCAGTACCAGATAGTGCTGAGACGTTAGAACTTGTTCAGCAAAAAATAAAGAATACAGCAAGCTGCAGAGTGTTGCCTTACGCTTCAATCACAACAAGACAAATCGGCAGTGAACTTACGGACTTTGAGACGCTTTTGAAAGGCGGGGCATTTGCTTTTACGGATGATGGAGTAGGTGTACAGTCAGCTGGAATGATGCTGAAAGCGATGAAAGAGGCAAGCCGGCTTGGAGCAGTAATCGTTGCACATTGTGAAGACAATACCCTTCTTCCTAAAGGGGAGCTTTTCATGAAGGTGACTACACAAAAAAAGAAGGTCTTCCTGGAATTCCTTCTGTCAGTGAATCTGTTCACATCGCACGTGATGTTCTGCTCGCTGAAGCGGCAGATGCAAGATACCATGTTTGCCACGTGAGCACAAAAGAGTCTGTTCGTGTAATAAAAGATGCAAAACGCGCTGGAATAAAGGTGACAGCTGAAGTTACGCCGCATCACTTAATCTTAAGTGACAAAGACATAAAAGCTAACGATACACATTACAAGATGAATCCACCGCTTAGAAGTGAAGCTGATCGTGAAGCGTTAATTCAAGGGTTAAAAGAAGGAACACTCGACTTTATCGCAACAGATCATGCGCCGCATAGTGTTGAAGAAAAAGCCAGAATGTTGAACTTGCACCTTTTGGAATTGTAGGTCTTGAAACGGCCTTTCCGCTTCTTTACACAGAGCTTGTCGTAAAAGAGAAGTTATTCACACTGCAGGAGCTAGTTGATAACATGACGAAAAAACCGGCAGAAAGCTTTGACCTACCTTATGGGTCACTTAAAGAAGGTGCGCTTGCTGATTTAACAATTGTAGATTTAGAAAAAGAAGAAGCAATCAACGCTGGTGAGTTCGTATCAAAAGGGAAAAATACACCGTTTGACGGCTGGATCTGCAAAGGATGGCCGGTTGCAACAATTTTTGATGGAAAGCTTGTTTATTACAGAGAGGAGAGCTTAGTATGAAACGCTACTTAATTTTAGAGGATGGAACAATTTTTAATGGACTGGCATTTGGTTCACAGCGTGAATCAAGCGGGGAAGTAGTATTCACAACAAGTATGACAGGATATCAGGAAGTAATGACAGATCCTTCTTATTGTGATCAAATCATCTGCTTTACGTATCCGCTAGTGGGTAACTATGGAATTAACCGTTCTGATTATGAGTCTATTCATCCGGCTACAAGCGGAATCATTGTAAACGAACATGCTGAGTTCCCAAATCACCATGAAGGCATGCAGTCATTAAGCAGCTGGCTGACGGCTAAGGATATACCTGGACTATACGGAATTGATACGCGCAAACTTACGAGAAAAATCCGTCAGCACGGAACATTAAAAGGAAAAATGACAAATTCTATTGAAAATGCTGAAGAGATTATAAAAGAATTGAACGCTTCAGCCTTAACGACAGATCAAGTAAAAAAAGTATCTACAAAATCTCCTTACCACTTGCCAAACAGTGGATATCGAGTAGTAGTTGTAGACTTTGGAGTAAAAAGTGGAATGCTGAGAGAGCTTTCCAGACGTTTATGTGATGTAATCGTTGTACCTTACAACACATCTGCAGCTGACATTATCCGCCTGCAGCCTGATGGTGTGTTACTGAGCAACGGACCTGGGGATCCAAAGGATGTTCACACGGGGATCACAATGATTCAAGAGCTGTTAAAAAACAATGTACCAATCTTAGGAATCTGCTTAGGACATCAACTTCTAGCTCTTGCTTGCGGGGCTGATACAGAAAAACTGAAGTTCGGACACCGTGGTTCCAACCATCCGGTAAAAGATCTTACGACTGGAAAAATTGCGCTGACTTCTCAAAATCATGGTTACGCAGTAAACGAAGCTTCGTTATTGAATTCAGAACTTGTACTTACACATCAAGCAGTAAATGATGGAACGGTTGAAGGTTTGAAACATAAAGAAAAACCAGCTTTTTCTATTCAGTATCATCCAGAAGCATCACCAGGACCACAAGATTCAAATCCGATCTTTGATGATTTCATGAACATGATTAAAACAACTAAGAAAGAAGGTTTGATGCAATATGCCTAAACGACATGACATCCGTAAAATTTTAGTGATTGGTTCTGGACCAATCGTAATTGGACAAGCAGCAGAATTTGACTATGCAGGTACACAAGCTTGCCAAGCTTTAAAAGAAGAAGGATACGAAGTTGTTCTCGTTAACTCAAACCCAGCAACAATCATGACAGATCCTAATATGGCGGATAAGGTTTACATCGAACCTTTAACACTTGAATTTGTTTCTCGAATCATCCGTCAAGAACGACCGGATGGACTTCTTGCTACACTTGGCGGACAAACAGGTCTTAACATGGCAGTAGAGCTATTTAATTCAGGAATTCTCGAAGAATACAACGTAGAATTATTAGGTACAAAGCTGTTTTCTATCCAACAAGCGGAAGACCGTGACTTGTTTAGAGAATTAATGAGAGAGTTGAACGAGCCAGTGCCTGAGAGTGCGATCGTTCACAACATGGAAGAAGCAAGAGCATTTGTTGAAGAAAATGGTTATCCAGTTATCATTCGTCCTGCCTTTACACTCGGTGGAACAGGCGGTGGTATCGTAACGAACGAAGAAGAATTTTTGGAAATAACACCATCCGGTCTGCATGCGAGTCCTGTTGGGCAAGTATTAATCGAGAAAAGTATCGCGGGATTCAAGGAAATTGAATATGAAGTAATGAGGGATAAAAATGATACGGCAATCGTCGTATGTAACATGGAAAACATTGATCCAGTTGGGATTCATACTGGTGATTCCATTGTAGTAGCACCGAGTCAGACACTTACGGATAGAGACTATCAGCTTTTACGAAACGCATCATTAAGAATTATTAGAGCATTAAAAATTGAGGGAGGCTGTAACGTACAGCTTGCTCTAGATCCAGAAAGCTCACAATATTATGTGATTGAAGTAAATCCGCGTGTAAGCCGTTCATCTGCACTAGCGTCAAAAGCGACAGGATATCCGATCGCGAAATTGGCAGCAAAGATTGCAGTGGGCTACACACTTGATGAGATTAAAAATCCAGTAACAGGTACAACGTATGCTTGTTTTGAACCTGCACTTGACTATATTGTTTCAAAGATTCCTAGATGGCCATTTGACAAGTTTGAAGGCGCGAATCGTAAACTAGGAACGCAGATGAAAGCAACAGGAGAAGTTATGGCAATTGGACGTAACTTTGAAGAATCTCTGTTAAAAGCGGTGCGTTCGCTTGAAATATCTGCTTTCCATCTAGATGTAAAAGAAAAAATCTAACAAAATCACAAGTTGAAGAAAAGATCCTGCGAGCAGATGATGAAAGACTTTTCTATATAGCAGAAGCTTTTAGAATGGGCATTACGGTAGAAGAAATTCATGAATGGACAAAGATTGATCTGTTCTTCTTAGAAAAACTATACGGGATCATTTTATTAGAAAAACGTGTGAAAGAGCGTAAAAAAGATGCTGTTATCTTAAAGAAAGCAAAAGAAAAAGGATTTAGCGACCGCTGGATTGCAGAAGCTTGGGAGATGGATGAATACGAGCTTTATCAATTCAGACTAAACGAAGAAATCAAACCTGTGTTCAAGATGGTTGATACGTGTGCAGCTGAGTTTGAATCTGCAACACCTTACTATTACGGAACATACGGTGAAGAAGATGAATCCATTATTACTGATAAAAAGAGTGTTGTAGTACTAGGATCTGGACCGATCAGAATTGGACAAGGAATCGAATTTGATTACGCTACAGTTCACACGGTTTGGGCGATTCAAGAAGCAGGATATGAAGCAATCATCATTAACAATAACCCAGAAACCGTATCTACAGATTTTAGTATGTCAGACAAGCTTTATTTTGAACCACTGACTGTAGAAGATGTTATGCATGTAATTGAACATGAAAAGCCAGAAGGAGTCATTGTTCAGTTTGGAGGACAGACAGCCATCAATCTTTCTGAAGAGCTTGAAAGAAGAGGAATTAAAATTCTTGGTACATCTCTAGACAGCATGGATCTCGCGGAAGACAGAGAGCGCTTTGAAAAAGTAATGCAGCAGCTTAACATCCCGCAGCCAGCAGGAAAAACAGCATTCTCTGTAACGGACGCTGTAACGATCGCAAATTTAATCGGCTACCCGGTTCTTGTTCGTCCATCTTATGTGTTAGGTGGAAGAGCGATGGAAATCGTGTACCAAGAAAGCGAACTTCTTCAATACATGGAGAACGCAGCGAGAGTAAATCCTGATCATCCGGTATTGGTTGACAGATACCTTGAAGGTAAAGAGATTGAAGTAGATGCGATTTCAGACGGAAAAGATGTGTTCATCCCAGGGATGATGGAGCATATTGAACGCGCAGGTGTTCACTCAGGTGACTCGATCGCGGTTTATCCTCCGCAAACATTGCCTGAGAATATCAAACAAAAGATTATCGACAGAACCATTTCAATCGCAAAAGGATTAAAAATCATTGGATTGTTAAATATCCAGTTCGTATGGCACAAAGAGGAAGTATATGTACTTGAAGTGAATCCGCGCTCAAGCCGAACAGTACCATTCTTAAGTAAGATAACTGGTGTTCCGATGGCAAACGTAGCAACTAAAGTTATTCTAGGAGAGAGCTTAGAACGTCAAGGCTATGAAACAGGCTACCAGAAGGAAGCGGAAGAAGTTTCTGTAAAAGTACCTGTGTTCTCCTTCGCGAAACTTCGCCGCGTAGATACGTATTTGGGACCTGAGATGAAGTCGACGGGAGAAGTAATGGGAAGAGATAAGAATCTTCAAAAAGCCCTCTACAAAGGACTTATCGCGTCTGGCATGAAGATTCCTGCATATGGAACAGTACTATTTACTGTCGCAGATAAAGATAAAGAAGAAGCACTTGATATGGTGAAGAGATTCTACGAGATAGGGTACACAATCATGGCAACAGAAGGAACAGCAAACATTATTGAAAAAGAAGGCATTCCAGTTGAAGTAGTTGGTAAGATTGGTTCTGAAGGAAGAAACTTGCTTGAAGTGATTCGAAAAGGTGAAGCGCAATTTGTTGTGAACACACTGACTAAAGGAAAGCTTCCAGCTAGAGACGGATTCCGAATCCGAAGAGAATGTGCAGAAAATGGAGTAGTGTGTCTGACAAACCTAGATACTTCTGTCGCTCTTTTAGAAGTACTAGAATCCATTTCATTCTCAGCGCATGCCCTATCTTCTTTCACTAAAAAGAAAAGGTGCTCGTATGATGAAACATTTGTTAAAAGTTACGTCGAATACGGAGATTGCACGCAACATCTTTGAGATGAAATTGACTGGCCCTGGTGTAGGTAGTATGACTACACCTGGTCAGTTTCTCCATGTCAGCGTAGGAAATCATACTTCTAAACTTCTACGTCGTCCCCTTTCTATCTGCGATGTAGATCTTGAGAGAGAAGAAGTAACTTTGTTATATCGAGCGCAAGGCGATGGCACGAAACAGCTTAGCGAAAAACAAAAAGGTGAAATAGTGGATGTTCTTGGTCCGCTGGGTAACGGATTTAATATGGATGAGGTTGATGTGAAAAGAAGTGCTCTGCTTGTCGGGGAGGAATTGGTGTACCGCCTCTTTACTACCTTGGAAAACAGCTTAAAAATGCTGGAGTTGAAGTTACGTTCATCTTAGGATATCAATCTTTTGAAGATAGTTTTTATGTAGATAAGTTTAAAGAAATCGGTGAAACGATTGTAACGACGGTAGATGGTTCTCTTGGTATTAAAGGATTTGTTACAGATGCGATGGAACGAAGCTTGAGAGAGGCACCTGTTATTTACTCTGTTGGTCCAGCAGTTATGCTAAAAGCTGTGGAAGATAGAGCAGGCAGCTTAGACGGGTATCTTTCTTTAGAAGAACGAATGGGCTGTGGGATCGGAGCGTGTTTTGCATGTGTATGTCCGACCGAAACAAGGAAATCAGGTTACGTGAAAATTTGCAGCGACGGTCCAGTATTTAAAATGGGGGAGGTTGTTTTATGAGTCGGCTAAGTGTTTCATTGCCAGGATTAAATATGAAGAACCCCATTCTGCCAGCATCAGGTTGTTTTGGTTTCGGAAAAGAATATGCAAAATGGTATGACTTAAGTCTTCTAGGCGGAATTACGATTAAAGCGGCTACGCTTGAGGGTCGTTTCGGAAACCCGACACCTCGAGTAGCGGAAACAGAAAGCGGCATGCTAAACGCTATTGGTCTTCAAAATCCAGGAGTTGTGAACATCATAGAAAATGAACTTCCTGCGCTGAAACCATATAACATTCCAATCTTAGCTAATATTGCAGGATCAACAGAAGAGGAATATATCGAAGTAACAAGACAAATATCTGCTTCACCGCTCGTATCAGCGGTCGAGTTAAATATTTCTTGCCCAAATGTAAAAGAAGGCGGCATACAGTTTGGAACCCATTATAAATCAGCAGCAGAATTAACGAGAAAAGTAAAAAACGCATCCGAAAAACCTTTGTACGTTAAACTTTCACCGAATGTATCAAACATTACAGAGATGGCACAAGCGGTGGAAGACGCAGGTGCAGACGGTCTTTCAATGATCAATACACTTGTCGGCATGAAACTGGACTGGAGAACAGGTAATCCAATCTTGGCGAATAAAACAGGTGGTTTATCGGGTCCAGCGATCAAACCGGTAGCAATTCGTATGATTTATGAAGTCAGTCAGAAAGTATCTGTTCCGATTATCGGTATGGGCGGTGTGAGTACAGCGGAAGACGTGCTTGAGATGATGTCAGCAGGTGCCTCTGCTGTAGCAGTAGGAACCGCGAACTTCGTGAACCCGTATGTTTGTCCAGAGATTATCGAAAAGCTTCCAGAATTACTGGATGAGATCGGCGTTGGAACTATAAGCGAAATGACAGGAAGGAGTTTTAAGCAATGGAAAACCCCGTTATCATCGCGCTAGACTTTGAAAATGCAAGAAAAGCAAAAGCGTTTTTAGCAGGTTTTGAAGGACAGTCACCATATGTAAAGGTTGGTATGGAACTTTTTTATGCAGAAGGTGCTTCCTTTATTGGATGGCTAAAAGAACGAAACTTTCGCGTTTTCCTAGATTTAAAGCTTCATGATATTCCGACGACTGTTCATAAAGCAATGAAAGTACTCGGTGGACTGAACATTGATATGGTTAATGTTCATGCGGCTGGCGGTGTGGCGATGATGAAAGCTGCTAAGGAAGGCCTTGTTGCGGCAGGTGCTCATCATACGAAATTAATCGCTGTCACACAGCTTACAAGTACAACTGAAAAAGTTTTAAGTGATGAGCTTTTGATTAAGGATACTAGTTTAAATAATTGTGTATCTCACTACGCTAAACTTGCGAAGGATTCGGGTTTAGATGGTGTCGTTTGCTCTGTACAAGAAGCTATGGAGATTAAAAACGTTTGTGGAAAGGACTTTTTGACCGTAACTCCTGGAATCAGGGCATGTGGCTCAGATACCCATGATCAGGCCCGGATCGCAACACCGGGAGAAGCAGCGGTAAAGGGATCAGATTATATGGTAATAGGCAGAAGTATTACTCAATCAGTAGAACCAGTTTCCACATATACAGAAATAATAAATGAATGGAGAGAAAGTCATGAAACCAACAACTTCCCAACATTTGCTTAACATTCAAGCTGTAACTCTTTCACCTGAGGAGCCATACACGTGGTCTTCAGGAATGAAGTCTCCCATTTATTGTGATAACCGTTTGATTATTGCATATCCAGAGATTCGTAAACAAGTGGCTGGAGAGCTTGCTGCGTTGATACAAAATCATTATCCTGAAGCAGATCTTATTGCTGGAACCGCTACAGCTGGTATACCGCACGCTGCGTTTGTATCTGAACAAATGAATCTGCCGATGTGCTATGTAAGATCAAGCGCAAAAGCTCATGGAAAAGCGAAACAGATCGAAGGTTTAACAGAAAAAAGCAAAAAAGCGGTCGTTGTTGAAGATTTAATCTCCACTGGGAAAAGCTCCATTCAATCCGTTCTTGCACTTCGTGAAGCGGGGATTGAAGTTCTAGGTGTTGTAGCCATCTTTAGCTACGGACTGAAAAAAGCAGATGACGCACTTGGTGAACTAGATATTCCTTTTCAAACCGTTACAAACTTTAGTACATTAATAGAGGAAGCACAAGAAAGCGGTAAGATTAGTGAGCAAGGGCTTTCTTTATTAAAAGAATGGCAACAAGACCCAGAACATTGGGGAGCTGCCTCTTTTTCCAAATAGTATTCTAAGGAGTTTACGATTTTGAGAAAAATGAACGGTGAGGAATTTGATGAACTTGTTTCTTTTTTGATGCTATGGCACGAACAACATGGCTGAGAAAAATTCATGACACTTTAAAAGAAACAACAGGGTCATGGGTAGATAAAGAAGTCCTTGATGTAGGTTGTGGAACGGGCAGGTTGTTGCTTCGAGGGGCAGAGGAAGCTAGAAGATTAGTTGGAGTGGATTTGTCGTCTGAAATGGTAAAAGCGAGCATTCAGCAATTCTTTTATCATGAATTAAGTGCCAAAAGTGAATTTTTAGTAGCGGATGCCGAAAATTTGCCGCTTAAAGATGAAACTTTTGATTTAGCTTTATCCACCTGTGTAATGTTCTTATTGCCAGACCCTGCTAACGGAATACGAGAGGTTCATCGTGTACTCAAAGATGATGGCATGATTGCCATGCTGAATCCTAGTGAAAAGATGAGTCAGGAGACCGCTGCTTCTTACGGGAAGGAACACGGAATCTCAGGCTTTGAAAGAACGGCGTTATTAAAATGGTCTAATGTTAGTACGAGAAGACATCGTTATACGGAGAATGAAATGACAGGATTGCTTCAAGATCTTGGGTTTTCTGACATCCAACATAAAGAAGTTCTAGGCGGACTTGCGCTGATTACCACCGCAAAAAAGAGCAGAACAGCTAATGAATGCTGTTCTGCTTTTTTGGGCCGTTCTGCTTTAAAAGAATGTTGATTTTGACTATGTGTCGTTTCGCTTCTCTGACAAGGTTGATTGGAGTGAAAGGTGCGAGAGGCTAGGACAAGCGGTCAGGTGAGACCCTTAGGGCGCAAAGCGGCAAGGGGCTCACCGCCTGCCCCGCGGAAAGCGAAGCACCTGTAACGGAAATCAACCACTTTCAAGAGCAACAAAATTTGCATAAATAGCCCTTTTTATTTTTTTAAACGAAACACTAGATCTTCATCTGGTGTTACAAAAACGGTCTGCTGATTATCATATATTACAAATCCAGGCTTTGCTCCGTTTGGTTTCTTAACATGCTTGACTAACGTATAGTCAACAGGAACTGAACTTGAATTCTTCGCTTTGCTAAAAAATCCTGCTAATACAGCGGCTTCTTGTATCACTGAGTCACTTGGAGATGATGAACGAATAAGCACATGTGAGCCTGGAATGTCTTTTGTATGAAGCCATGTTTCATTCGCTCGTGACAATTTGAACGTTAAATAGTCATTTTGTTTATTGTTCTTTCCAACCAAGATTTCTGTTCCGTCAGTTGAAACGAATTTCTCTGGCTGAGGCGCTTTGTTTTGTTTTTTCTTATTCTTACTTTGCCGGTGTTTTAAATAGCCGCCTTCACCGAGCTCTTCCCGAATTTCTTCAACATCTTTCATGGATGCTGAATCCATTTGAACGTTCAATCTTTCAAAGTAAAGCAATTCATTCTTCGACTTTTCAATTTGATCTTTAATGATTGAAACAGACTTCTTTAGTTTTGCATATTTTTTGAAGTAGCTTTGCGCATTATCTGCAGGCGTTTTAAGCGGATCGAGAGCAATCTTAATCAAAGGCTGATCCTCTGAGAAATAATCCTCAACTTCTACTTCTTTATCGCCTTTTTTCGCTAAATACATATAAGCAGTAAGCAGTTCACCTTTTCGTTGATATTCTTCTGCGTTTACCGTTTGCTGAAGTTCTTTTTCAAGCTTTCCAATTTTTTTGGTGATCTTGTCATACTCATTGGAAAGGTATTTTTCGAGATCATTTGCTTGCTGTTTAATGCGATCCCGGTCAGCCTTGCCATAGAAAAAGCGATCGAGCATTTTGCTTACCGTTTCAAATTGCCGGATTTCACCTGTGACATGACGTAAAGGAATGACAGAAAAGTATTCTTTCTTTTCATTAGTAATCATTCGAGGTTCGTAGTTTTGTAGAGATAGCTGATTCATTATTTCAAAGAATGCATCCGCAACTTCCTCTTTGACAGATAGACCAGCTCGGTGAACGATCTCACTAGCTATCAACGGAGAGAATCCGCTGAATCTCGCTACAAGCTGCTTATCTAATTTCCCTTCGTTCCAAGAAATCTTTGAAATAAAATCGTCCTTATTTGTAATGGTAAAAGGATCTGTCTTTTCTTGTGCAGGAGGCATCACATATTGAAATCCTGGAAGAATGGTTCTGTGACGATTTTGAAAGCTAGGAATATGTTTAATGCTATCTACAATTTTTTCTGATTTTTCGTCAACTAAAATAATATTGCTATGTCTTCCCATGATCTCTACGTATAAGACCTTAGTTGTTTCGTCCCCGATTTCATCTCGATTTTTTACAGTGATCGTAATGATTCTCTCCAGATCAAGCTGTTCAATTTTTTCGATGAAAGCACCTTCTAAATGTTTTCTGAGCAACATACAAAACATGGGTGGAGTGTCCGGGTTTTCATATGTGTGCTCTGTCAGATGCACTCTCGCAAAAGAGGGGTTTGCGGATAATAATAGCTTATGGTTTTTTCCGTTCGCTCGGATTGTAAAAACAAGATCAGTCTTATGGGGTTGGTACACTTTTGAAATTCTGCCTGACGTAAGTGTGTTCTGTAATTCAGTTGTTATTGCACGTGTCATTATTCCATCAAAACTCATGATTGGGTTCACCTCTTATTTCTGATTCATAGTATAGCATTTTTGCGGACATGCCTGCATATAAATGCTATTAACTAATCTTATTAGAGGTGGAAGCTATGAATTGGTACCAGCTGCCGCAAGACGAAATTGAATCCATACTGAACAGCAGGATGGAAGAAGGGCTCACGAAAAGCGAGCAAGAACGACGGTTAAAGCTAGATGGACCGAATCAGTTAGAAGAAGGTAAGAAGCAGTCTGCCATTTTAATGTTCCTCGCGCAATTTAAGGATTTTATGGTTTTAGTATTATTGGCCGCCACGTTGCTTTCTGGTTTTTAGGCGAATATTTAGACGCGATTGCCATCATCTTGATCGTTGTAATGAACGGAATTTTAGGGTTTATTCAAGAGAGAAAAGCGGAAAAGTCTCTGGCTTCCCTAAAAGAACTCTCTGCACCGACTGCACAAGTTTTAAGAGAGGGTAGATGGGTGTCGATCGCTGCAAAAGATGTTGTCACAGGAGATGTAATCAAAGTAAAAAGCGGTGATAGAGTCGGAGCCGATATTAGATTATTAAAAACGTCAGGTTTGCAAATTGAGGAGTCTGCACTGACAGGTGAATCCGTTCCTGCTCAAAAGCATAACAATCTTATTTCTGCTGATGACTTGAATCTTGGTGATCAAGAGAATATGGCGTTTATGGGAACGATGGTCTCGAGAGGAACAGGACAAGGTATCGTTGTTGCAACGGGTATGAAAACAGAGATGGGTAAGATTGCACATTTAATTCAAACAGCCGAAAACATTGCAACACCTCTTCAGATGAAGCTTGAACAGCTTGGGAAAATTTTAATCGCGCTTGCTTTGCTGTTAACGGTTCTTGTCGTACTAGCAGGTGTAGTGCAAGGGCATGATTTATACAGCATGATTTTAGCAGGTGTGTCACTAGCAGTAGCAGCCATACCTGAAGGGCTGCCAGCTATTGTTACGATCGCACTGGCACTTGGTGTACAAAAAATGATTCGGAAGCGTGCAATTGTCCGCAAACTTCCTTCCGTTGAAACACTCGGCTGTGCAACCGTCATCTGTTCTGATAAAACGGGTACACTTACACAGAACAAAATGACTGTAACCCGTGTTTGGTCTCAAGGAACACAATGGACAGTTAGTGAAGATGGTTTTGACGTTGTAGGAGCGAGTATCAACGAAAATAAACGCGAAGATAAACTAACAGAAGTTTTGGCTTATGCGGCACTATGCAACAACGCTTCAATTGAAGAAGGAAAGAAGGGTTCACTTTTAGAAGTAGGTGATCCAACAGAGACAGCGTTGCTTGTTAGTGCATATAAAGCAGGCATCACAAAAGAATCATTGAGCGAACAATTTACGCTTGTGCACGAGTTTCCTTTTGATTCCACTCGTAAAATGATGAGTGTCGTTGTTCAGGATACAGACGGTAATCAGATGCTTGTAGTAAAGGGAGCTCCAGATGTGTTACTAGAAAAAAGTGATTACATTGTGTGGGACGACAAGAAGCAATTAATAAAACAAGCACATAAAGAAAGAATTAAAGAAGCGTTCTACGCGCTTGGAAGTCAGGCCCTCCGAACGATTGCGGTTGCCATTCGTCCTTTAAAAGAAGGAGAGTATTATTCACAAGCGTCATTTGCCGAAAGAAGCCTCACTTTTATCGGGTTACAAGGAATGATGGATCCGCCGCGTCCTGAGGTTGAAGAAAGTATAAGAGATTGTCAGACTGCTGGAATCAAAACCGTTATGATTACAGGTGACCATGTTGTTACAGCGGCAAGCATAGCCAAAAAACTAAACATGTTGCCAAATGGCGGCAGGGTCATGGAAGGTGCGGAACTCGCGCAATTAAGTGACGATGAACTGGATAAAGTTTCTGAAGATGTATACGTATATGCAAGGGTTTCTCCAGAACACAAGTTAAAGATTGTAAAGTCACTGCAGCGTAAAGGTCATGTTGTCGCGATGACAGGTGATGGGGTAAATGATGCTCCAGCGATTAAGTCAGCTAATATCGGTATTGCAATGGGGATTACAGGAACAGATGTGGCCAAAGAGGCATCCTCTCTCGTTCTAGGAGACGACAATTTTGCTACGATTCGTTCTGCGATTGAAGAAGGAAGAAACATCTACGAAAACATCAGAAAGTTTATTCGATATTTGCTAGCTTCCAATGTTGGTGAAATTTTGGTCATGCTGTTCGCGATGATTATGGGACTGCCACTTCCTTTAGTCCCGATCCAGATTTTATGGGTGAACCTCGTTACTGACGGATTGCCTGCCATGGCGCTCGGTGTCGATCAAGCGGAAGAAGATGTAATGAGAAGAAAACCAAGACAGGCGAAAGAAGGAGTCTTCTCTAGAGGGCTTGGCTGGAAAATCATATCTCGCGGGTTTTTAATAGGTGCTGCCACTATTTTGGCGTTTTGGGTTACTTTAAAAGAAAATCCAGATCAACTGATCGTCGCACAATCCGTCGCATTTGCCACGTTAGTTATGGCGCAGTTGATTCACGTATTTGATTGCAGAAGTGAAAAATCTGTCTTCCACAGAAATCCGTTTCAAAATGGATACTTGGTGCTGGCGGTAATCTCATCCATACTTTTATTGCTTGTTGTTATGTATGTACAGCCGCTTCAGGACATTTTCCATACTGTTCCGCTTTCTTTGAGACAATGGCTGCTCGTTATGGGTATGGCGTCTATTCCAACATTTGCTTTGGCAGGTTTTCAGCTATTTAGAAGAGAAGCACGCTAGTATATGAGCTGGCTCCCGGTGTAGGGGCCGGCTTCGTTCATTTTATGTTAAACAATGTAATATAGATGCTCGTCCAGCGCCTGATAAGCACGCTGGACGAGCGATTCCAGACTTTTATGAGCGATTCCAGACTTTTATGAGCGATTCCAGACTTTTACCTAAACTGCACGGTGCTCTTCATACGAATGCCTAGCTTTCAAGTTTTTACGTTATTTCCTTAAAAAAGGGAAATTAGTTTAGATTTCAGGATTTATGTGCTAAAATATAAGAACATGTGTACAGTTTTTCACAATATCGTACTACTAGCGTATGACCCGTTATTCCATTTGGCTAGAATAGTAGCAGGTTAGGGGCGTTTAGAGATGAAATTAATTAATATTGGGTACGGAAATATTGTTGTTGCTCACCGAATCATTGCGGTAGTCAGTCCTGAATCTGCACCGATCAAACGATTAATCACGGTCGCACGTGAAAAGAACATGCTGATTGATGCTACATATGGCCGCAGAACGAGAGCGGTTGTTGTGACTGACAGTGATCATGTCATCTTGTCAGCTGTACAGCCAGAAACTGTAGCTCACAGACTGATGTCGGTTGATGAGGGCTCAGAAGAAAGTTAGGTTGTGGAGGTTTTTATGGAAAAAGAAAGAGGCATTCTGTTTGTACTTTCCGGTCCGTCGGGTGTTGGAAAAGGAACTGTTTGTAAAGCGCTGCGTGAACAAAAGCTGGACATTCAATACTCCGTTTCAGCAACGACTAGAAAGCCGCGTGAAGGCGAACGGCATGGGGTAGAATACTTCTTTAAATCAAAAGAAGAGTTCCTAAACATGATTGAAAATAAAGAGCTGCTCGAGTGGGCAGAATATGTTGGCAACTATTATGGTACGCCGATTGAATATGTGAACCAAACGCTTGATGAAGGTAAGGATGTTATATTAGAGATTGAAGTTCAAGGTGCACTTCAAGTTAAAAACATTTTTCCGGAAGGTGTGTTTATCTTTTTAACACCTCCAAGTCTGGATGAATTAAGAAGTCGTATTGTTGGTCGCGGCACAGAAACAGAAGATCTGATCAACAATCGTATGTCTGTTGCCAAAGAAGAAATAGAACTCATGAGACACTATGATTATTCAGTAGTGAATGATGAGATCGAATCTGCTTGTAATCGAATTAAAGCCATCATTACGACTGAACATTGCCGAGTGGACAGAGTTCGTCCAAAATACGAAAAAATTTTAGGAGCTGACCAATAATGCTATATCCATCCATCGACTCTCTTATGGAAAAAATAGATTCAAAATATTCCCTAGTAACTCTTAGCTCTAAGCGTGCTAGAGAAATCCAACAGTATGACAACCAGCAGATCGCAAAACCGGTATCATACAAATTTGTTGGAAAAGCACTTGAGGAAATTCAGTCTGGCGTATTAAAAAAAGTCGGAGAAACACCTGAAGATTAATAGAACATCGAAAAAATATACAACCTTGACAAAAGGTTGTTATTTTTTTGTTTATAACATGTTTCATTAAATTTTTTTATTACATAGTAATGCTGTAAAATAGATTTGGAATGTATAAGACAAGAGCGGCGGAAGGGGTTTATTATGGAAAAGAAAAAATATTGCTTGCCGTATCAGGCGGAATTGCTGCATATAAGGCAGCAACTGTTGCAAGCAGATTATATCAAAGCGGATATGAAGTAAAAGTAATCTTGACTCAATCTGCGCAAAAATTCATTACACCACTTACCTTTCAAACGCTGACACGGCAAGAAGTTTATACAGATACGTTTGAAGAAAAAGAACCTGCTGTTGTAAGCCATATTGATCTTGCAGATTGGGCTGATCTTGTTATGATTGCTCCTGCAACGGCAAACGTTATTGGAAAACTCGCAAACGGCATCGCTGATGATATGCTTACAACCACTCTACTCGCTACAAAAGCAGACGTACTGATCGCACCTGCCATGAATGTGAACATGTTTAATCACCCAGCAGTAAAGAGAAACATGGAGACTCTCTCCACGTTCGGCTGGCGGTTTATTGAACCGAACGAAGGACTTCTTGCATGCGGGTGGATTGGAAAAGGAAGACTTGCAGAACCTGAAGAATTGATAGAATCCGTTCATACTTATTTTAATGAAAAGAAAGTGGAGAATGAATCACCTTTAAAAGGTAAGAAAGTGCTTGTAACGGCTGGACCAACAAGAGAAGAGCTTGATCCCGTTCGTTATTTCACAAACCATTCGTCAGGTAAAATGGGCTACGCTATTGCGGGGGCTGCTAAAGAATTAGGTGCTGATGTGACACTCGTAACAGGACCTACATCGCTTCCTGTTCCTGAAGGGATAACGGTTGAAAAGGTGACTTCGGCAAAAGAGATGTTCCATGCTACGCTTTCGCGTTTCAGTGAGCAAGATGTGGTGATCAAATGTGCAGCAGTCGCTGACTATACGCCGATTACCGTTCATTCGAATAAATTTAAGAAAAAGAACGAAACGTGGACGATCGAGCTGAAAAAAACGGATGATATTTTACAAGCGTTAGGCGAGAGGAAAGAACATCAAATATTAGTTGGTTTTGCTGCAGAAACAGAAAATCTTGAAAACTATGCAAAAGACAAGCTCACAAGAAAGAACTTGGATATGGTTGTCGGAAATGATGTTTCTAAAGAGGGATCGGGTTTTGGCAGTGATACGAATGAAATTATGATGATTAAGAAGGATGGTTCCATGAAAACTCTTCCGATCCTTTCAAAAGAAAAAGCAGCAAGAGAAATTTTTGAAGAAGTAATGGAATTGATGAATCGATGATCGCAGCAGTTGTGGTAGACGTTCCATCAGGCAGTGTGAATAAAACCTTTGACTACAAGGTTCCTTCTGAATGGGAGACTTGGGCAGAACCCGGAATGAGGGTTATCGTACCGTTTGGACCAAGAAAACTTCAAGGGTTCATTCTGGAGATAAAATCGTCATCATCTGTAAAAGGAATGAAAAACATCTCTGAAATCATTGATCCGCTTCCTGTTCTAACTTCAGAACTGATCAAGCTTGGCAGGTGGCTTGCTGAAAATACGCTAAGTTTTTATATTACGGCCTATCAAGCTATGCTGCCTGCTGCCATGAAAGCAACGTATGAGAAAAGTTTTCATGTGTTACAATCGGAAAAGTTACCAGACTCAATCGTACCTCTTCTTTCAGCAAACAATGAAATCAATGTTAGTGATATAACAAAAGAATATCCACATTTGTTACAAACAATGCAGACTCTCGCAAAAGAGGGAGTACTTGATGTTGTATATAAAGTGAAGAACAAGGCAAATAAAAAGAAAGTAAAATTTGTTTCGATGGCTGACAAGTCATCAGCAGAAGATACGCTGAAACAAAACCAAAAGAAAGCGGAAAAGCAAAAAGCGTTACTTACTGAACTGCTCAATAGACCACCTGGAGAGTATCTTCTGCAGGAAATTTTAGTAGAAACAGGAGCATCCCTTTCAACTGCTCAAACTCTTTTTAAAAAAGGAATTATTTCTATAGAAGAAAAAGAGGTTTATAGAGATCCGTATCAAGGTCGAACCATGAAACGAACCCAGCCCCTTACTCTAACGGAAAATCAAGAAAATGCCATAAAGCCGATTCTTGATTCTATCGAAAACAATGAACACGAAACTGTGCTTCTGCATGGTGTTACCGGAAGCGGGAAAACAGAGGTCTATTTACAGTCCATACAGTCCGTTCTCGATAAAGGAAAAGAAGCGATTGTACTCGTACCTGAGATCTCACTAACACCACAGATGGTAAACCGTTTTAAAGGACGATTCGGAAGTGCAGTCGCTGTGCTGCACAGCGGGTTATCCATCGGTGAAAAATATGATGAATGGCGTAAAATTCTACGAAAAGAAGTATCTGTCGTTGTTGGAGCGCGTTCTGCTATTTTCGCACCTTTTCAAAATCTAGGTATCGTGATCATAGATGAAGAACATGAAACAAGCTATAAACAAGAGGATCATCCTCGCTATCATGCGCGGGACGTAGCGATTTGGAGAGGAAGTTTCACTCATGTCCGATTGTACTCGGAAGTGCGACCCCAGCATTAGAAACGTATGCTAGAGCACAAAAGGGCCGCTATCAGTTGGCTGAACTCGCTAATCGTGTACATTCCAATCCGATGCCTGAAGTGACGATTGTTGATATGAGGGAAGAACTGAAGAATGGAAATCGCTCGATGTTTTCCCTTCCATTGATGGAAAAGTTAAAAACCGGTATTGAAAAAGGCGAACAATCCGTATTGTTTCTTAATCGCCGAGGATATGCTTCTTTCATACTGTGCAGAGATTGCGGGTATGTAGCACAGTGTCCGCATTGTGATATTTCATTAACCTATCATAAGAGATTCGGTGAATTAAAATGCCACTATTGCGGCTATAAAGAGAGTACACCGTCAGTTTGTCCTACCTGTACATCTGAGCATATTCGCTTTTTCGGAACAGGAACGCAAAAAGTAGAAGAAGAACTCGCTAAAGTACTACCTGAAGCCCGTGTCATCCGGATGGATGTTGATACGACTTCAAAAAAGGAAGCCATGAAAAGTTATTAACCGCTTTTGAAAATGGTGAAGCCGATATTCTTCTTGGTACTCAGATGATCGCAAAAGGACTCGATTTTCCTAAAGTAACTCTAGTTGGTGTACTTGCCGCTGACACGATGCTGCATTTGCCTGATTTCAGAGCTTCTGAAAAAACGTTTCAGCTTCTCACACAAGTAAGTGGACGTGCAGGCAGACATGAGCTAGAAGGTAAAGTAATCGTACAGGGCTATGATACACAGCATTACAGCATTCAACTTGCATCAAAGCATGATTACCACACCTTTTATAATCAAGAGATGCAAACGAGAAAACTGCATCAATACCCTCCGTTTTATTATTTAGGTTTATTGACGTTTAGTCATTTGGATCTTATGCAAGTCGTTGAAGCTAGTGAAAAAGCGGCGAGTTATCTACAAAAACGGTTATCACCTGACAGTTTGTTATTAGGTCCCGTAACATCACCTATCGCGCGTGTGAAGGATAGATATCGCTATCAGGTCATGATAAAATACAAAAATGAGCCGGAGCTTAGAAACTGGTTTGAAGAAATTATTGCTCATTTTCAAAAAGACAAAGATATTAAAGATTTGCAAATAACGGGAGATTTAAACAACCAAACACTTATGTAGCCAGTTAAGGAGATAATCATGACAATTCGTAAAATCGTTGAACATCCAGACCCAGTTTTAGAAACTGAATGTAAGATCGTTAACACGTTTGATAAAAATTTAAAGAAGTTAGTTCAAGATATGTTTGATACGATGTATGATGCTGAAGGTGTTGGACTTGCTGCACCGCAAATTGGCATCGCAGAGAGAATAGCTGTAGTAGATGTTGGTGATGAAAAAGGACAGATCGTTCTGATCAACCCTGTCGTAAAGAAAACATCAGGCAGCCAAACAGGTCCTGAAGGCTGCTTAAGCTTCCGGGTCTTTTTGGTGAAGTTGAACGTCCATTTGAAGTTACGGTATCGGCGCAAGATGAAAACGGAAAAGAATTTACAATCAAAGCTAATGATTTTCTTGCTCGTGCTATTCTTCATGAAATTGATCATCTTCATGGCATATTATTCACCTCTAAAGTAATCGCCTATTACGAGAATGAGGAATTGGAGGGATAGAGACATGAAGGTTTTATTTATGGGAACACCAGACTTTTCTGTACCCGTACTTCGCCAGCTGGTAGAAGATGGTTATGATGTGGTTGGAGTTGTAACTCAGCCAGACAAGCCAGTCGGGAGAAAAAAGAGATCAAGCAAACCCCTGTTAAAGAAGAAGCGATTAAACATGGAATTACCGTGTATCAACCTATTAAACTGCGTGAAGACTATGAAGAAATAATTGCTCTTAATCCTGACTTGATCGTAACAGCTGCCTACGGACAGATCCTGCCAAAAGCAATTTTAGAAACGCCAAAACATGGCTGTATTAACGTACATGCGTCATTACTTCCAAAATATCGTGGTGGTGCACCGATTCATAAGAGTATTATTGATGGAAACGACAAAACAGGTATCACCATTATGTATATGGTTGAAAAATTAGACGCAGGTGATATACTTACCCAAGTTGAAGTTCCAATCGAAGAAAAGGATCATGTTGGTTCTATGCATGATAAATTAAGCGCTGCTGGAGCTAAATTATTGTCAGAAACGATTCCGCTCCTTGTAGGAGGAAAGCTTACACCGATAAAACAAGTTGATGAAGAAGTATCATTTGCTTGGAATATTACTCGTGAGCAGGAAAAAATTGATTGGACATTAACAGGTGAACAAATATATAACCATATTCGCGGACTTCATCCGTGGCCGGTTGCATACACATTTTTAAACGGTCAGCCTCTAAAAGTGTGGTGGGGTGAAAAGCTAGAAACGTCATCAGATGCAGAGCCTGGAACCGTAATAGGAGTTCAAGACAACGGTCTGCAGGTTGCGACAGGAAATAAGACTAGTATCATTATTACAGACTTGCAGCTCTCTGGTAAAAAGAGAATGTTAGCAAGTGATTATCTTAAAGGAGCAAGCATTGCAAAAGGCTTGAAATTAGGTGAGTAGAGTTGGAAAACAACATTCGGGCGATCGCCCTGGACGTTTTACTTAAAATAGAACAAAATCAGGCATACAGCAATTTGCAGCTAAACCAAACACTGCAAAACACATCCATAAAAAGTGTGGATAAAGGCCTGTTAACAAACATCGTTTATGGAACAATTCAACGTAAAAATACAATCGATTTCTATTTAGAACAATTACTGAACAAACCCATTAAGAAAAAGGATCGTTGGGTATTAACCCTATTAAGGCTATCTATTTTTCAGATGCTCTATTTAGATCGTGTTCCAGATCACGCCATTATTCATGAAGCTGTAGAAATTACGAAACAACGAGGCAATCAAGGGTTAGCAGGACTCGTAAACGGTATTTTGCGTAAATTGCAGCGAGAAGGCACGTCGGCAATGGATAAAAAAGCAGGTGAAGGCTCTGAAAAAGAAGCGCTCGCATACAGCATGCCTCAATGGCTTTACGACCGTTGGAGCGAACAGTTCGGGCAAGAAGATGCTAAGAATATGGCAGAATCAAACCTGCTTGCTTCACCCGTGACAGCAAGAGTGAACGTGAATAAAACAAAGAGAGAAGACGTGCTGCAGCTTCTTCGGGAAGAAGGAATTTTGGCTGAAGAAGGAGAATTGTCTCCTGAGGGAATCATAATCAAGGAAGGCTATCTGCCAGGAACTAGCGTGTACAAAAATGGTCTGGTAACCATACAAGATGAAAGCTCCATGCTTGTCGCTCGAGCGGTTGCCCCAGTTCCCGGTGAAAACGTACTAGATACGTGTGCTGCACCTGGCGGGAAATCAACACATATGGCCGAAATGATGCAAGGAGAAGGAAATGTTGTGTCACTTGATCTTCATGCACACAAAATTGACTTGATTAAGAAACAAGCTGAACGTCTTGGTCTTGAAAATATTGAAGCATCGGTATTGGATGCTCGTAAAGTTTCCGAGAAGTTTCCATCTGCAACTTTTGATAGAGTGCTTGTAGATGCACCTTGCAGCGGATTTGGTGTAATACGCAAAAAACCAGATTTAAAATGGTCAAAAACAGAAGAAGATGTAATGAGATTGAACACGATTCAAAAGGATATATTACATTCAGCCTCTAATATGGTTAAAGAGGACGGATTACTGGTTTACAGTACATGTACGGTAGATAAGGATGAAAACGATAGAGTTGCGGATTGGTTTTTATCGAACCACCCACAATTCGAATGGGATCCTCATTTTACAGAAAAAATGCCAGAAACCGTGAAATCCTATATAATGGATGGAAGATCAGACCTTCAGATCATGCCTCACTATTTTAATAGTGATGGTTTCTATATAGCAGCTTACAGAAAAAAGACAACAGGTGGTGAGAAACATGCTTAAACCTTTAACAGAGAAACAAACAAAACCGAATATTAAGCCTTCTATCTTTTCAGTAGAGCTTCATGAGCTTGAAGCATGGCTGACAGATATTAGAGAACCTAAGTTCAGAGGGAAGCAAATCTTTGAATGGCTTTATAAAAAACGTGTGTCTTCTTTTGAGGAAATGACAAACCTTCCTCTAGGTTTGCGTGAAAAACTTGAAAAAGACTATTATATAAAACCTCTCAAAGAAGTCGTACGTCAAGAATCATCTGACGGAACAATTAAATTCTTATTTGAGCTGCAAGACGGCTATTCTATTGAGACTGTTCTGATGAGACACGAATACGGAAACAGCATTTGTGTAACAACACAAGTAGGCTGCCGTCTTGGGTGTACATTCTGTGCATCCACATTAGGCGGATTAAAACGAAATCTTCAAGCTGGTGAAATTGTTGCGCAAGTTCTTCAAGTTCAACGAGCTTTGGATGAAACAGAAGAAAGAGTAAGTTCTGTTGTTGTAATGGGAATTGGAGAACCATTTGACAACTACGAAGGACTTATGTCGTTCTTGAAAATTATCAATCATGATCAAGGATTAAACATTGGTGCGCGACACATCACGATCTCAACAAGTGGTGTTGTACCTTACATCTACAAGTTTGCTGATGAAGGCATGCAGATTAACTTTGCGATTTCACTTCATGCGCCAAACACAGAAACAAGAAGTCGTTTAATGCCTGTAAACAGAATGTATCCGTTAAACGAATTGATGGACTCTATTCGTTATTACATCAAGAAAACAGGCCGCCGGGTTACGTTTGAATATGGTTTGTTTGGAAAAGTTAACGATTCAGTTGATCATGCTAATGAGTTGGCTGATTTGATTAAAGATATCAAGTGTCACGTAAACTTGATTCCAGTAAACTATGTACCTGAAAGAGATTATGTACGAACACCGAAAACACAAATATTTAAGTTCTTAGAGACGTTAACCTCAAGAGGCATCAATGCCACCATCAGAAGAGAACAAGGACATGACATTGACGCAGCATGTGGTCAGCTGCGTGCAAAGGAACGTAAAGAAGAGACGAGGTGACGGGGAAATGCAAATTGCCTTTCAGACAGACGTTGGAATGGTAAGGAAGCATAATGAAGACAGCGGGGAAGTGTTCACAAAGGGTGAGCACTTTCTTGCAGTTATCGCTGATGGTATGGGCGGACATAAAGCTGGGGATATAGCGAGCCAAGAAGCCCTTAATGTAATAAAAGAAGCATGGGATCAGTTTGAGGAAAACATGGTTAACATAAAAGACTGGATCCAGAATGTTCTAAAAGATGCAAATAAGCATATCTTTGATTTTTCTCAAGAAAACCCTGAAACGAGAGGGATGGGAACTACTATTGTTACAGCACTTGGCACGAACAGTGAGATTACGGTTGCACATATTGGAGATAGCCGTTGTTATCTGTATTCAAATGGTGAGCTCAAAAGAGTAACTGATGATCACTCACTCGTTCAAGAATTGGTCAAATCTGGACAGATCACAGAGGATGAAGCCGAGATCCACCCGAGAAGAAACATGATTATGAAAGCTGTGGGTACTGATGAGACGGTAGAAGCAGAAGTGAATCATATTATATGGAACAAAGGGGATTATCTGCTTCTTTGTTCAGATGGGCTATCCGATAAAGTGTCATTTAAACGGATTCAGGAAGTTTTAGACAACACTGATGAAACCGTAGCTGAAAAGGTAGAAAAATTAATCACGTGGGCAAAAGAGGCCGGTGGAGAAGATAACATTACTGCTATCCTTATACAGAACAGTTCTGACACAGAAACAAAAGGGGAAGCAATAACATGATTGGAAAAAGAGTCAGTGGCCGCTACAAGCTTTTAGAAGTCATTGGTGACGGCGGAATGGCCATCGTTTATCGAGCAAAAGATTTAATTCTCGACAGGGATGTAGCAGTAAAAGTTCTTCGTTCAGAGTTTAATAAAGACGAAGATTTTATCAGACGATTTAAACGGGAAGCTGAATCAGCTACGAGTCTTGACCACCCGAACATTGTAAGTATTTATGATGTTGGAGAAGATGAAGAAATCTATTTCATTGTTATGGAATACGTGAAAGGTAAAACACTTAAACAATACATAAAAGAGCAGGGAAAGATATCTGTAGAAGAATCTCTGCACATCATGAAACAGATCGTTTCTGGAATGGCTGTCGCACATGAGCATGGCATCATACATCGAGATATAAAGCCGCACAATATTTTAATAACGGAAAACGGCACGGCAAAGTTAACTGATTTTGGGATTGCATTAGCCATTACATCAGCAACAATTACACATACGAACTCTATTCTCGGATCCGTTCATTACTTTTCTCCTGAGCAGGCTAGAGGGGGCATCGCAAACGCAAAATCGGATATCTATTCATTCGGGGCTGTTCTCTATGAAATGGTAACAGGCAGGGTGCCGTTCGTTGGGGATTCACCTGTTTCAGTTGCTTTAAAGCATCTTCAAGAGAATGTGATCGAACCGAGAAGATTAAATCCTGAAATTCCACAAAGCGTTGAAAATATCGTTTTAAAGTCACTCGCTAAAAATCCGTTAAGAAGATATGACAGTGCTGAAGAACTGCTAAGAGATATGAACACGGCATTAGACCCTGACAGGATGTATGAACAAAAGTGGAATGAAGAAAGTGAAGAAGATGAAAAAACAAAGTACATTCCTCCTATCGTTCCGCCAATTGAAACACAAGAAATGAACACCAGTGTAAAAGAAGAAGAGGTAAAGCCAGAAAAATCCAAGAAAAAAGAAACTGGTGGCTTATCGTATTAATTTCACTTCTATTGCTAGGTGGAGCCGGAATTGCGGCATTCACGATGATGCCTTCCATTTTTTACGTTGAAGAAGTGAGCGTTCCTGACTTAGCCGGAGAAGAATATGTAGATGCGTTTGATAAGCTAAGAGCAGAAGGACTTGAAGTGAAACGTGAGGAAGTATTTGATCCTGAAATTGAAGAAGGGCATGTTGTGAGACAAGATCCTTCACCTGGTACAAAAGTAAAGCAGCAAGCAATCGTTACGCTGTATGTATCAAAAGGCCCTGAAAAGGAAAATATGCCTGATGTAGAAGGATATAATATTGATGATGCTAAAGAACTTTTAAATGATAATGGCTTTACAAAAATCAATATTAATTACGAAGAATCAGATACAGAACTTGAAGGGACAGTACTCACTCAAAGTCCTGACAGAGATGAAAAGGTAACACCTGCAGAAACAACTGTAACTCTAACTGTGAGTTCAGGAACTCCTACCGTTCAAGTAGAGAACTTGATCGGAGCAACAGAGCAAGATGTTAAGACTTTTGCTGACAATGCCGGTTTAACAGTTGAGTTTTCAAGTGAGTTTTCTGATACGGTTGAAAAAGGGAAAGTAATCTCACAGAATCCTTCTCCTTTTACTCAAGTAGAAAAAGGCGCGACCATTTCCGTTGTCTTATCAGATGGTCCTGAGGAAACAGAAGAGGAGCCGCCTTCTGAAGATGACCAACCCGCAGGAGACCGCTCCGTGACGAAAGATATTGAAGTAAAGCTGGATAAAAAGGATAGAAGTCAGCCAGTTACTGTAAAGATTGTTTATTCGGATAAAAACGCTTCTAATGAAGTTTTTGTAGAAGAACAAATTACAGACAAAAAGAAATATCAGCTGCCTCTAACGATTGCTGAAGGGGTTCTGCTTCTTATGTTGTGTATGTTAACGGAAAAGAAGAGAAAGCTGAGACCATAAATTATGATGATGTTAAAAGTGCCAATGGACAAATGGAAGATGAGGAAGGGGACGATGGTGATTAAGCATGCCTGAAGGAAGAATTGTTAAAGCCCTCGCTGGTTTTTATTACGTTAAGGAAAATGGGAAGTCAGAAGTTTTCCAATGTAGAGGTGAGGAAACTTTCGCAAAAAGAAAGTGAACCCGTTGGTCGGTGATTGGGTTGAGTATGAATCAACCAACATTACAGATGGATACATTCTCGATGTGAAAGAACGTAAAAATGAACTAGTCCGTCCGCCAATTGCTAACGTAGACCAAGCCATCCTTGTTTTTTCAGCAACGGAGCCAGATTTTAGTACGCTTTTATTAGACCGTTTCCTTGTTCATATTGAAGCGAATGATATTCTGCCTGTGATCTGTATCTCAAAAATGGACCTTGTTCAACAACCAGAAGAAATGGATGAGATTCAGAAATATATTGAAATCTACAAACAATTAGGATATGAAGTAATTCCGACCTCAACGAAAACCGATGATAGCTTAGATTTGTTTTATCCCTTGTTCAAAGACAAAGTAACGGTCTTTGCTGGTCAGTCTGGTGTGGGTAAATCATCTTTATTAAATGCTATAAATCCTGAATTAATGCTTGAAACGAATGAGATTTCAACCCATTTAGGCAGAGGGAAGCATACGACACGGCATGTAGAATTAATTTTGTTTGGCAACGGATTAGTTGCAGATACACCGGGTTTTAGTTCACTTGATTTTATGAATATCGAAGCTGATGATTTGTCGATGTACTTTCCAGAGATGAATGAACTGCGCGGTGACTGTAAATTTAGAGGATGTTCGCATACGTCCGAACCGAAATGTGCCGTAAAAAAGGTGTTGAAGACGGAGTTGTTCCAGAGTTCCGCTACGACCATTACGTAAGTTTTTTACAAGAAATAAAAGATCAAAAACGGAGGTACTAATGATTAAAATAGCTCCTTCCATTCTTTCTGCTGACTTTTCGAAGTTAGGCGAAGATATTAAAGCTGTAGAAGAAGCTGGTGCGGATTACATTCATGTTGACGTTATGGACGGTCATTTCGTTCCGAATATTACGATCGGACCGCTTGTCGTTCAAGCCATTCGCCCAGTTACTAAACTCCCTTTAGATGTACATTTAATGATTGAAAATCCTGATCGATACATTGAAGAATTTGCAAAAGCAGGTGCGGATATTATTTCTGTTCATGTAGAAGCGTCACCGCATCTACATCGAACGGTTCAACTCATTAAACAACAAGGTGTAAAAGCAGGTGTGGTTCTTAATCCAGCTACTCCAGTCGAATCCATCAGACACATATTACAAGATGTTGACCTTGTGTTATTAATGACCGTTAATCCTGGTTTTGGTGGTCAAGCTTTCATTGAGAGCGTAGTGCCCAAAATCAAAGAAGTGTCAGATTTAGTAAAAACACAAGGATTGAATGTTGAAATTGAAGTGGACGGTGGAGTTAATCCTGAAACGGCTCGTCTTTGTGTTGAGGCTGGTGCTAATGTATTAGTATCCGGTTCTGCCATTTACGGAAAAAAGATTTAAAGGATGCAATTCGATCCATCCGTGGTGTATAATTGTACCGAATAATAAAATAAGCAACCACAGGGGGAGTCCTTTAAAGGGCTGAGAGGGGAGTGTTCTCCCGACCCTTTGAACCTGAAGCTGGATCATACCTGCGTAGGGATGTGGAGTCGTATGACTTTTTGTATTCAATTATGATGGATCCTAAAGCAACCGCGCTCACATGCCGGTTGCTTTTTTTATTTTTCTTTTTTGCAGTCGTTTGTCGCTTATGGGTTTTGCTGAAGCTTTGGCGCTTTTTGAAAGTTGTTGATTTCCGTTATAGGTGCTTCGCTTTCCGCGGGGCATGCGGTGAGCCACATTCGTACGTTTCACTCTTAAGTGTCTCACCTGCCCGCCTGTCCCGCAGGAGTCTCGCAACCTTTCACTCCAATCAACTTCAAAGGTGGTAAGGTAAAAAGATTTTTTAGGTTTGGCACGTACTTTAGCTTCAAATAACTTGCAAATTAGAAATAAATAATAGGAGGATAAAAATGAAAAACAACAACATTTCATTATTAACAGAAATAGCGATTATGTCTGCTCTATCATTGATCTTAGGCATGATTAAATTTGCTGGACCTTGGCCGCAAGGTGGGTCTGTATCTCTTGAGATGGTTCCGATTTTCTTGATGGCTTTTAGAAGAGGATTTAAAGCAGGTGTATTTACTGGATTAGCGGTAGGACTTCTTCAGCTTCTTGTTAACCCTTATGTTATACACCCAGCACAGATGATTCTAGACTATCCGTTAGCGTTTGCTTTAGCGGGTGTTGCAGGTGCGTTTGCGCCGTCATTGGCACAAAATAAATCAAAAAGAACGTTCCTAATGGTTACAGGTATCTTTGTCGGCTGTTTATTAAGAACAATCTCGCACGTTTTATCAGGAGTTATCTTCTTTAGTGATCTAGCTGAAGAAATGAACATTTGGCTTTATTCATTTATGTATAATGGATCATTTATGATTGTTATTTTTGTAATTACTTCACTTGTAGTCATTCTTTTAACAAACACTGCGCCAAAATTACTACATGCTGCACGAAGCGGATACACCCGAGCGGCATGAAAATAAGAATCGTTGCAGGTGGCCCTGAATACCTGATACCAGAGCTGAATTCTTTTTATAACACTCCTGATTGCGTGTGGGTAGGTGTAGATAGGGGCACATTGTAT
The DNA here is from genome assembly GCF_055814265.1 of Fictibacillus sp. EA-CB0309. NCBI lineage: Bacteria > Bacillati > Bacillota > Bacilli > Caryophanales > Fictibacillaceae > Fictibacillus > Fictibacillus sp. EA-CB0309. The sequence goes on along the minus strand of NZ_CP169271.1, from coordinate 2,389,185 downwards.
CTGATTGAACAACATATAGAACCGCAGTACGCGTTTGGAGATTTTGATTCCGTTACAGATAATGAAAAAATTAAAATCCTGCATTCACATATAAAAGTAAATCAATATCGTTCAGAAAAAGATGCTACAGATATGGAAATCGCTTTTGAATGGGCTTTGACCCAGAATCCAGAAGAAATCCTGTTGTTCGGAGCTTCTGGAGGAAGGCTGGATCATGAGCTGATGAACATGCAGCTCTTATATAAAAGCCGGTTTAGCTCAGCTATTGTAAAATTAATTGATATAAAAAATGAAATCTCACTCCAAATGCCGGGCAGTTACAGAGTTGATCATGATGAAAAATATCGCTATATTTCCTTCCTCTCACACAGTGAAGAGGTGAGAGGAATAACATTAGAAGGTTTTAAATATCCTTTAAAACGTGCCGTTTTAAAAGCTGGATCGTCATTATGCATCTCAAATGAGCTTGTAAATAAAAGTGGTACTTATTCTTTCGACTCCGGCATAATATTGATGGTAAAGAGCCGTGATTAAAAAAATTACGGAATACAGGCCCCAAAGCACCTTTTTATAAAAAGGGGAATAAAGTATTTTATTGTTTAGCTCTTATCATTTTTTATGGGCCTGGAGGAGGGGTAAGATGAAATTTTATACCATTAAACTTCCTAGATTCTTAGGGGGATTCGTACGTGCCATCTTAGGTTCTTTTAAAAAAGGGTAATAAACAAAAAAAGCGCCAAGTGCGCTTTTTTTGTTTGTGTCCATATACTGCTGCTGGAAATGGTTACTGTCCGCTTTAGCAAAAATACTGTCCACTTTTTATTATTTACTGTCCGCTTCAGTGAAAATACTGTCCACTTTTCATGAATTACTGTCCACTTCAACGAAAATACTGTCCACTTCACTCGTTCTACTACAAATAAAAAAACAGCAGCGGTAGCTGCTGTTTTTTATTAAACGCGTTCTACTTTACCTGATTTAAGAGCACGAGCAGAAACGTATACGCGCTTAGGCTTTCCGTCCACAAGAATACGAACCTTTTGGACATTAGCTCCCCAGCTTTTCTTTGATTTGTTCATTGCGTGAGAACGCTTGTTACCAGTTTTAGGTCCTTTTCCAGTAATAAAACATTTACGAGCCATAGTAGGTGAACCTCCTTTACAGCAAAAAAGCTTTGCATCAATTCAATCGTATGTTAAATACTAAATAATATTAGCATGACTTCAGAAGCAATGCAACATATTCGTGAAAGGTTTTCAAGTAAATTTCCTTGACAATACTATTTACATAGTGTGAAATGTAGTAGTCCTTTCAAAAAAGACTAATGTATAGTAAAATATTTGTTAGCCATTTAACAATTTAAAGGGGGATGTAAGCATGTCAATTGAAATGAAAACAACCTATGGTCAAATTGATATTTCTAATGAAGTGATTGCCACTATCGCTGGTGGAGCCGCAATCGATTGTTACGGAATTGTTGGCATGGCATCAAGAAAGCAATTAAAGGATGGAATAACTGAACTTTTAGGACGTGAAAATTTCTCCCGAGGGATCGTTGTTCGCCAAGAGGAAGATGAAGTACATATCGACATGTATATCATCGTAAGTTACGGAACAAAGATTTCTGAAGTGGCTCATAACGTTCAGAACAAAGTGAAATATACCCTGGATCAAATGCTTGGTTTGGCGGTTGACTCAGTGAATATCTATGTTCAGGGTGTCAGGGTGACAACCCCTTAGTTAGGAGGAAGTTTTGTGTCTTTAAAAGTATTAGACGGAAAAAAGTTTTCGAAAATGGTGCTCGAGGGCGCTTCAAACTTATCAAGAAACGCAGCAATGGTCGATGCACTTAATGTATTTCCTGTCCCAGACGGTGATACAGGAACAAACATGAACTTAACGATTACTTCTGGTGCAAAAGAAGTAGAAAAAACACTTCTAGTCAAATTGGAGCCGTAGCAAGTGCATTTGCAAAAGGGTTATTAATGGGAGCACGAGGAAACTCCGGAGTTATCCTTTCACAGCTATTTAGAGGCTTCTCTAAATCAATTGAAGGAAAAGACTCTATCACGGCTGCTGAATTCGCTAATGCATTTGATAAAGGTGTAGAAACGGCTTATAAAGCCGTTATGAAACCGGTAGAGGGTACTATTTTAACTGTAGCGAAAGATGCAGCTAAAAAAGCAGTTAAAGAAGCTAAAAAATCAGATGACATCCTACACATTATGAAAGAACTTGTAAAAGAGTCTAAGGCTTCCTTAAATAGAACACCAGATCTTCTGCCTGTTTTAAAGGAAGTAGGCGTTGTAGACTCAGGTGGCCAAGGGCTAGTTACGGTTTATGAAGGATTTTTAGCAGTGCTTGAAGGGAAAGAACTTCCAAAAGTCTCTGTGAACGCTCCTTCTATGGGTGAACTTGTTAACGCTGAGCACCATAAAGCGCAGATCCACATGAAAACGGAAGATATTCATTTCGGATATTGCACTGAATTCATGGTGAGATTTGAAGACCAGAAAATTAAAAAGAATCCGTTCGATGAAATTAACTTTCGTAATGAGTTAAGTGAGCATGGTGATTCTCTTTTAGTGGTTGCAGACGATGACGTAGTCAAGGTTCACATTCATACTGAACAGCCAGGTAACATGCTGACTCTAGCACACCGTTATGGCAGTTTGATCAACATTAAGATCGAAAACATGCGTGAACAGCATTCAGCGATCTTAGAGAGCGAAAATGAAGTGGTTCCTTCCTATTCACAACCCGTTTCTGAGAAGAAGAAGGAATATGGCATTGTAACGGTTGCGATGGGTGAAGGGATCGAAGAGATGTTTTCATCTATGGGAGCATCTGTGATTCAAGGTGGACAAACCATGAATCCAAGTACAGAGGATATTGTTAAAGCCATTTCTGAGGTGAATGCAGAAAAGGTATTTATCTTGCCTAATAATAGCAACATTATTATGGCATCGGAACAAGCTGCAAGTGTTGTTGAACAAGAAGTGGCTATTATCCGTACCAAAACAGTACCACAAGGGATCGCTTCCATCCTAGCTTTCAATCCTTCTGCTGATATGAAGGAAAATGAAAAGAAGATGAACGAAGCAATCACTTCTGTAAAGTCTGGCCAAGTTACTTATGCGGTTAGAGATACTTCGATTGATGGTGTTGAAATTGCAAAAGGTGATTTCATGGGAATCTCTGAAGGCAAAATCATCACTTCAAAGACTGACAAACAAGAAGTGACGAAAGAACTTTTAACGAAAATGTTAGATGAAGATTCCGAAATCGTAACGATTATTTACGGTGAAGATAGTTCAGAACAAGAAGCACAGGAACTTGCTGATTTTATTGAAGAAAAGTTCCCTGATGCAGAAGCTGAAATCCACAACGGAAAACAGCCGATCTATTCATTCATTTTGTCAGTTGAGTAAAAAATGAAAAGTATTCTCTCTTAAACTTAAAGTGTGATAAAGTTAAGAGAGAATACTTATTTTATTGGGAAAAAACGCAATTGAAGGAGATCGTCATGAAATATAAAAGTGTGTTTGATATTATCGGTCCCATTATGATCGGACCGTCTAGTTCGCATACAGCAGGCGCAGCAAGGATTGGAAGAGTAGCACGGAGCTTATTTGGAAGAAAACCTAAATACGCCACAATTTCTTTTTACGGTTCGTTCGCTAAAACCTATAGAGGTCACGGAACAGATGTAGCGATAGTAGGCGGAATTTTGGATTATGACACTTTTGATACTAGGATTGTGGATGCGCTTACAATTGCAAAGCAAGAAGGCATCAAAGTATCGATGACTGCCGAAGATGCAGTTACTGACCATCCAAATACGGCTCGAGTCATTATTGGTGATGAGGACGACAAAATTGAAGTTGTTGGGATTTCAATTGGTGGTGGAAAAATTGAGATTACCGAATTGAACGGTTTTGCTTTAAGGTTATCTGGAAATCATCCTGCTCTTCTTATCGTGCATAATGATAAATACGGAGCGATTGCAGGAGTTGCAAATATACTGGCTAAGCATGAAATAAATATCGGCCATATGGAAGTTTCACGAAAAGAAAAAGGGAAAGAAGCACTGATGGTTATTGAGATCGATCAAAATGCAGATGACATCATCATTGACGAATTAAGTTCTCTCCCAATCGTTCAACAAGTAGTAAAGATACACGACTAAGAGGTGAGAAGAATGTTTCGTAATGTAGCTGAATTAATAGAATTAGCCGAATCAAAAAAATGTAAGATCTCTGAGATCATGATCCAGCAAGAAATGGATGTAACGAGTCGTACAAGAGAAGAAGTACTTGGTTTCATGGATCGAAATTTAAAAGTTATGGAAGAAGCGGTCTTGCGCGGTATTACAGAAGACGTGAAGTCTCATTCAGGATTAACGGGTGGTGACGGTAAGCTTCTTCAAACGTATATCCAATCAGGTAAATCACTATCTGGCGAACTGATGCTTGACGCTGTAAGTAAAGCGATGGCGACGAACGAAGTGAATGCAGCGATGGGTACTATCTGTGCCACACCGACAGCTGGGTCTGCAGGAGTTGTTCCTGGTACTTTATTTGCGCTGAAAGAAAAATTGAACCCAACACGTGAACAAATGATTGAATACTTATTTGCCGCTGGAGCATTCGGTTTTGTTGTTGCGAACAATGCTTCGATTTCTGGAGCAGCTGGCGGATGTCAAGCAGAAGTAGGATCTGCAACAGGTATGGCTGCAGCAGCGATTGTTGAACTTGCAGGAGGTACGCCTTCTCAATCTGCTGAAGCAATGGCTATCGCTTTAAAGAACATGCTAGGACTAGTTTGTGATCCCGTAGCAGGCCTTGTTGAAGTTCCATGTGTAAAAGAAACGCGATGGGTGCAAGCAACGCGATCGTTGCAGCCGATATGGCACTTGCTGGTATTGTTAGCCGTATTCCATGTGATGAAGTAATTGATGCAATGTATAAAATTGGACTAACGATGCCGTCAGCTCTTAGAGAAACTGCACAAGGCGGATTGGCAGCTACGCCTACAGGAAGAGAGCTTGAGGCAAAAATCTTTGGCATACCGCTAAACGAGAAGTAAAAGATGCTGACTCAATCCATAACAACCGTTACGGGAATAGGGGAAAAGAAAGCAGAAGAATTAGCGAGTATGGGTATTCTTTCTGTTGAAGATCTTTTAGAATATTTGCCTTATCGATATGAAGATTACCAAAAGAAAGATCTAGCAGAAATTGCGCACGATGAAAAAGCAACGATTGAAGGGAAGGTTCACTCAGAACCTTCTCTGCGTTATTTTCCGAAGAAAAAATCTAGACTCTCTTTCAGGATGCTGATTGGCAAGTATTTAATTACGGCGACCATTTTTAACAGACCGTTCTTAAAGAATCAAATATCGTTAGGTCAGACACTGACAGTAACCGGAAAATGGGATCGCAATAAAATGACTCTTACTGTTAGTGATGTGCATTTTGGAGCTTTCTCAGATGACCGAAAAATAGAGCCAGTCTATTCCGTTAAAGGTTCACTTTATGGTAAGACGATGCGTAAAATTGTCGATCAAGCGTTTCGTCAATTTTCAGGATTGATAGAGGATCCGATTCCGCAAGAGCTGCGGGATGCATACCGTCTGCCTGATAAAGAATCCGCCCTTAAAATGATGCATTTTCCAGAAAATTTTCAAGTTCTAAAAGCCGGAAGAAGAAGACTTGCTTATGAAGAGTTGTTATTTTTTCAATTAAAGATGCAGATTTTCAGAAAATGGAACAGACAGCAATCAGAAGGAGCTTCTCTAAAGTTTGACAGGGCAGAAGTTGACGCGTTTATTCGTTCTTTGCCGTTTCAATTAACAGAGGCACAGCAAAGAGTAGTAGAAGAAATTTTAAGAGATTTATCAGATACAAGCCGTATGAACAGGCTCCTTCAAGGAGATGTAGGTTCAGGGAAAACGGTTGTTGCTGCCATTGCCCTTTATGCGGCAGTAACAGCTAACAAACAAGGGGCCTTGATGGTGCCTACCGAAATTCTCGCTGAACAGCATTTTCAATCATTAAAAGAGCTCTTTGCTCCTTTTGGAATCTCAATTGCCCTCTTAACTTCATCTGTAAAAGGAAAAGTTCGCAAAGAAACATTGAGTCTTTTGAGTAAAGGTGAGATTCAGATCATGGTGGGCACACATGCTCTTATACAAGACGAAGTGAATTTCAAAAACTTAGGACTTGTTATTACAGACGAACAGCATCGATTCGGTGTAAACCAAAGAAGGGTGTTAAGGGAAAAAGGGGAAAGTCCAGATGTGCTCTTTATGACTGCAACTCCTATACCTAGAACGCTCGCTATTTCAGCGTTTGGAGATATGGATGTATCAACGATAGATGTTATGCCAGCCGGAAGAAAGCCAATCATCACCCATTGGGCTAAACATGGGATGTTAGATCGGGTTCTTGATTTTATAAAAAAAGAAATTGATAGCGGCAGGCAGGCATATGTCATTTGTCCATTGATTGAGGAATCTGAAAAAGTCGATGTTCAAAATGCGATAGATGTTCATGCCCAACTAAGCAGCTACTTCCAATCATTTGATGTTGGTTTGATGCACGGCAGACTGCATTCAACGGAGAAAGATGAAGTGATGAGAAGATTTGCAGCGAATGAATGCCAAATCCTTGTTTCAACTACCGTCGTCGAAGTGGGAGTCAATGTGCCTAATGCTACAATCATGGTCATATATGACGCTGAAAGATTTGGGTTATCACAGCTTCATCAGTTAAGAGGCCGCGTTGGCCGGGGCAGTGATCAATCGTATTGTGTTCTTATCGCTGATCCGAAAACGGAAGAAGGACAAGAGCGGATGAGAATCATGACGGAGACGACAAACGGATTTGAACTCTCGGAAAAAGATTTAGAGCTTCGGGGACCTGGAGATTTCTTTGGGAACAAACAAAGTGGTGTTCCAAACTTTAAAGTAGCAGATCTTGTTCACGATTACCGCATTTTAGAAACAGCTAGGAACGATGCTGCCAGACTAGTGAATACAGATGAATTCTGGAAAGATGATTCGTACCAGCCGATTAGAGAAATCTTAACTAGGCAAGGTGTGCTTGATAAAGAAAGACTAGATTAACCTTGAAAGAAAAGAACTGATACTATATACTACTATTAGTACCAGCTCTTAATAGCAGAAAGATAATCATGCAGGTACGCGTTAATGCGATACCTGCTTTTCTACGCGCTGCATTTTAACTCAACTATCTTTCTCATAAATGAGACCTTTGTATGGAAGAAGGAAAGAATTTATGAAAAAATCAAAAAAGAGCGGCAAGAGCTGCTAAGAGAGACAATTAAGATAACCCCTTTTATTACAGATGAAGAATTGGCAGAAAGATTCAGTGTCAGTGTACAGACCATCAGGCTTGACCGTCTAGAGCTTTCAATTCCTGAGCTTAGAGAAAGAATTAAGTCTGTTGCTGAAACGAAACTGGATGATGTTAAAGCACTGCCGATTGAAGAGGTTATCGGAGAGATCATTGACCTTCAACTCGATGAATCAGCCATTTCAATATTAGACATAAAAGAAGAGCATGTATTTTCACGTAATAAGATTGCTAGAGGACATCACGTGTTCGCCCAAGCCAATTCGCTTGCTGTAGCGATCATTAATGATGACCTTGCGTTAACAGCAAAGGCCAACATTCGGTTTTCACGTACGGTTCGAGTAGGAGAAAGAATAATTGCCAAGGCTAGAGTAAGAGAAACAGGTTCAGAGAGAACGATTGTAGAAGTAAACAGTTATGTAGAAAAAGAGCTTGTTTTCAATGGCGAATTTACGATGTACAGATCGACACATGATACAAAGGAAGGAAGTTAATTCAGCATGAATATCGCGATAGATGCAATGGGCGGCGACAACGCACCACAGGAAATTGTTAAAGGTGCCTTGCTTGCTGTTGAACAATACCCGGAGCTCTCCATCACACTAGTAGGAGACCAAGATCAGATTAAAAAGTATTTGCCAGAGAATCACTCATTCAACATTATCCATACGGATGAAGTAATCGAAACATCTGAAGAACCGGTGCGTGCTGTTCGCCGTAAAAGAATTCTTCCATGGTTCTCGCAGCTAATGAAGTGAAAACAGGCAAAGCGGATGCTTATATCTCTGCTGGTAATACTGGAGCTTTGATGGCAAGCGGATTGTTTTATGTTGGGCGTATAAAAGGTATTGAAAGACCAGCGTTATCGCCTACGCTGCCTACATTGGACGGTAAAGGATTTTTGTTCTTAGATGTAGGGGCTAACATGGATGCAAAACCAGAGCATCTTTTACAGTATGCACTAATGGGTTCGGTCTATTGGCAGCAAGTTAGAGGTGTTGAAAAGCCGAGAGTCGGTCTGTTAAACGTTGGAACTGAGAGTGAAAAAGGAAATGCCCTAACAAAAGCAGCGTTTCCATTATTGCAAGAAGCAGATATTAACTTTGTCGGAAATGTAGAATCAAGAGATTTATTAATGGGTGCAGCTGATGTAGTGGTTTGCGATGGCTTTGCCGGAAACCTTGTTCTTAAATCGATTGAAGGAACAGCTATGAGCATGTTTTCCATGATTAAAGAACAGCTTACTTCAAGTCTTACTTCTAAGCTTGCAGCAGGTGTTTTGAAACCAAAGCTGCGCGGAATTAAAGATAAGCTTGATTATACGGAATACGGTGGAGCAGGGCTATTTGGCCTTGCAGCCCCAGTGATTAAAGCTCACGGTTCATCAAACGCTAATGCGGTGTTGAATGCCATTAGACAAACTAAGAGCATGGTAGATAAGAACGTTGTAAACACGATTCAAAATCATTTACAATCTGATGATCAAAAGGAGGAATAACGGATGGGTAAAATTGCCTTTCTTTTTCCTGGACAAGGTTCTCAATTTGTAGGAATGGGAAAAGAGTTAATTCATCAAGAATCCTCAGCTAAAGCGATATTTGATAAAGCTGACGAAAAGCTTTCTATGAACCTTTCAGAGATTATCTTCGAAGGTCCAGAAGACGTATTAAAGAAAACAGAAAACACGCAGCCTGCATTGTTAACTGTTTCAACTGCTGTTCTAGAAGTGTTAAAGCAACATGGGATCACAGCTGATTATGTAGCTGGACATAGCCTTGGTGAGTATTCGGCGCTTGTTGCTGCAGGAAGTCTGTCTTTTGAAGACGCTGTATATGCCGTGCGAAACCGAGGTCTGCTAATGGAAGAAGCGGTTCCTGCAGGAGTAGGAACGATGGCTGCCGTGATCGGATTTGATCAAGGGCGTTTAGAAGCCATAACTGCAGAAGTATCAACTGGAAACGAAAGCGTACAAGTTGCCAATTTGAATTGCCCGGGACAGATTGTTATCTCTGGGACAGTAGGCGGGGTTGAAAAAGCGAGTGCTTTAGCAAAAGAAGAAGGAGCAAAGGTCATTCCCCTTCAAGTAAGCGGACCTTTTCACTCATCACTTATGAAACCTGCAGCTGAAAAGTTCCAAGAGATTTTGAATCAGGTTGCAATTAGCGACGCAATAACACCTGTAATTGCAAATGTAACTGCTAAATCTATTACGTCTAAAGATGAAATTAAGACAAAGCTGATCGAACAGCTTTATTCACCTGTGAGATGGGAAGAAACAGTTAAAGAGCTAATGGAACAAGGTGTAGACACTTTTGTGGAAATCGGACCAGGAAAAGTATTGTCTGGTCTGGTGAAGAAGGTTAATAGAAGAGCAAATGTTATTGCTGTTGGTGACTTGGAAACAATTCAGTCTGCTGTAGAAAAACTGAAAGGAGAATCTGTTGATGCTAGAAAGTAAATCAGTTTTAGTAACAGGTGCTTCCCGCGGAATCGGGCGAGCGATTGCCCTTTATTTTGCAAGAAACGGAGCAAAAGTAGCTGTCAATTACTCTGGCAGTGAAGCGAAAGCAAACGAAGTAGTTGAAGAAATTAAAGCAAATGGAGGCACAGCATTTGCTATAAAAGCTGATATCTCCTCTTCTGATGATGTAACAAACATGGTTAAGACGGTTGTCAATGAATTCGGAAGTCTTGACGTGCTTGTGAACAACGCAGGTATTACGAGAGATAATCTATTAATGAGAATGAAAGAAGAAGATTGGGACGCTGTTATTAATACAAACCTAAAAGGTGTGTTTCTAACAACAAAAGCCGTTACTAGACAGATGATGAAACAAAGACAAGGACGCATTATCAATATTGCGTCAATTGTTGGAGTGTCAGGAAACGCTGGTCAAGCGAACTATGTTGCCGCAAAAGCAGGTGTGATCGGTCTTACAAAAACGGCAGCTAAAGAACTTTCTTCTAGAGGAATTACAGTCAATGCAATCGCTCCGGGTTTCATTGAGACGGATATGACTGGAAAATTAGAAGAAGGTATTAAGGAAGATATGCTAAGAAACATTCCGCTTGCACGTTTTGGACAGCCCGATGATATTGCTGCAGCTGCTGCATTTCTAGCAAGTGATGCAAGCTCATACATTACGGGCCAGACCCTTCATGTTGACGGCGGAATGGTGATGTAGATCCTAAGAAAGTTGTCTTTAAAAGACTCTAAATCCCTCTAGTTTTTTAAGGGGAAAAAGCATATACTAATGAAAGGAGGTGACACACAAAATGGCAGACGTTTTAGATAGAGTTTCAAAGATTGTTGTGGACCGTTTAGGTGTTGACGCATCTGAGGTTAAACCTGAAGCTTCCTTTAAAGAAGATCTAGGTGCTGACTCTCTTGATGTAGTAGAATTAGTAATGGAACTTGAAGATGAGTTCGAACTAGAAATTTCTGATGAAGATGCTGAGAAAATTGCAACTGTTGGTGACGTTGTAAATTACATAAACAGCAAACAATAAGTGTATGACGGATAAAGTCCCGTGCAATATAGCGGGGCTTTCTTCCCTTTATGAGCAAAAAACAAATTGCAGCAAAATAGCCCTTTTACGAGATTCTTGGAGGAAGTTTATGAAAGGTTCAAAACAACATTCAACACAAAAGAAAACGGTGAAAAACCGGTTTAAATCCGCTTCCAAAAAGGGCATGGATGACAAGGTGCGCATTCAAAAAGTTGCCCCGATTCAGGAGCGTTTAAGCATTAAATTTGAAAATGAAAAACTGTTAGCTCAAGCATTTACGCATTCATCATATGTGAATGAGCATCGAGGAAGAACATTTGAGGATAACGAAAGACTTGAATTTCTCGGTGATGCCGTTCTGGAATTGACCATCTCTCAATATCTATACAGCAAATTTACAAATATGAGTGAAGGAGAACTTACAAAGTTAAGAGCAGCGATCGTCTGCGAACCATCCTTAGTTTTGTTTGCGAATGACCTTCATTTCGGAGATTTTGTTTTATTGGGAAAAGGTGAAGAGAATACTGGAGGAAGATCTAGGCCTGCTCTTTTGGCAGATGTATTTGAAGCCTTTATTGGAGCGTTATACCTTGATCAAGGGCTCGAAAAAGTAAAAGAGTTTTTAAATCAGTATGTGGTGCCCCGAATAAACGAAGGTGCTTTTTCTCATGTGATGGATTTTAAAAGCCAGTTACAAGAATATGTACAGCGTGAAGGATTAGGTCATATCGATTATAGAATCATTCAGGAAAAAGGACCGGCACATAACCGAGAGTTTGTGTCTGAAGTTAGACTGAATGAAGCTAGTTTTGGAATTGGATATGGAAGATCTAAAAAGAAGCTGAACAGCATGCGGCACAGGAAGCAATTGAGAAAGTTACTAAAAAGAGCTAAACAAAACCCCCTATAAATTGGCTGCTTTGCCGTTTTAAGGGGGTTTCTATTATTTTGTTTTCAGTGATGCGAGTTCTTCTACGATGCCTTCCATGTCTCGAATGCTGAATGATGGCATCTTCATTACCATGTCATATAGTTCTTTAATATCATCGTACTTTGATAATTCATAGTCTTCCGGCTGAATAAGGCCGCTGTTAACAAGCTGCAGTTTCTTTTTTAATCCTTCAATCATAAACGATAAGTTTTCATGATTATGAGTGGTCAAGTCCATGAATGGGGCTCCTTTTTATACACATATTTTCATGTGAGATCAAAATTAATCACATGACCCGTTTGTAAACACACTTCATTTTAGCACACTGCAATCTTTGTGACTATGCGAGAGTGAATCTATGATAAAATATAAAGGTTAAAGAATGAAATACATATCTTAGAAAACTTGAACGCCCGTTAAAAGAGGGTAAACATAAAGTTCTAAATAAAGGGGGATTTAATGATGTTCCTCAAACGAATTGATGTAGCAGGATTTAAATCATTTGCAGAGCGGATACAAGTAGAATTTGTACAAGGGGTTACGGCAGTAGTCGGCCCAAATGGAAGCGGTAAAAGCAATATCTCAGATGCAGTACGCTGGGTGCTTGGCGAGCAGTCCGCTAAGTCACTGCGCGGATCTAAAATGGAAGACATCATATTCGCGGGAAGCGATAACCGCAAAGCCTTGAATGTAGCAGAAGTTACACTTACATTGGATAACGAAGATCAGCATCTGCCGCTCGATTATAATGAAATATCGATAACACGAAGAGTGTTCCGTTCAGGTGACAGTGAATATTTAATTAATAAACAACAATGCCGTTTAAAGGATATTGTTGAGCTGTTTATGGATTCTGGTTTAGGAAGAGAAGCTTTTTCTATTATCGGTCAAGGGCGAGTAGAAGAGATCTTAAGCAGCAAGTCTGATGAGCGTAGAAAGATTTTTGAAGAAGCAGCGGGTGTATTAAAGTATAAAACCCGCAAGCAAAAAGCAGAAGCTAAACTCTCAGAAACACAGGAGAATCTGAACCGCGTTGAAGATATACTTCATGAACTTGAAGACCAAGTCGAGCCTCTTAAAATCCAAGCATCAATCGCAAAGGATTACCTCGAGAAAAAGGAAGAGCTTGAAGTTGTGGAAACAGCTGTACTTGTTCAAGAGATTGAAGAGCTGCACTTTCGATGGGAAAAACAAAAGGCTTTAGTAGCAGAATTGCAGAGACAAGAAGCTGACCTATCAGTAAAAGTAAAACAAGGTGAAACGACCATTGAGCGAGCAAGACTGGATATGCAAGCAATGGATGAGTCTATAGACGAATTGCAAGGTGCTCTTCTTTTAGCAAGTGAAACATTAGAGAAGCTTGAAGGAAAAAAGAAGTCTTAAAAGAACGCAAAAAGAATTACGATCAAAATAAAACGTCACTTTTAGACCAGATTCAGAAGCTGAAGACCAAAAAAGAAGAGTTGAAAACGCAGCTGGTTGCTGAAAATGAGACGTTGCAGACAAAAGAAAAAGAGTTGAAAAACGTTAAAAAGCAAGTAAAAGACGAAGAAAGCAGATTATCCGTTTTAGAAATGGATGTAGAGGCTGAACTCGAAAAACTAAAAAGTGATTATTTTGAGCGGTTAAACGAACAAACAACGATAAAAAACGAGATGCGTTATATTGAAGATCAGGCAAAACTTCAGAGTTTCAAAAGCAATCGTCTCGATGAAGAAAACACAAAGTTTCTAGAGCAAAGAGAACAATTGAAGCAAATAAAACAAAAAGCTGAAGCTGCATATAAAAAAGCGGAAACAGATCTGAAATCAAAACAAGAAGAATACCAATCTTTAAAAACTGAAATCTCAGTAGAAGATCAAGAGAACCGTGGTCTTCAAGAGAAATTGTATCAAGCTTATCAGTTTATACAGCAGTTTAAATCTAAAAAAGAAATGCTCGAGTCTATGCAAGATGAGTACGCTGGATTTATGCAAGGCGTTAAGGAAGTCCTAAAAGCCAAACAAACTAAGTTAACTGGAATTGAAGGGGCAGTAGCTGAACTTCTAACCGTGCCGTCTGAGATTGAAACGGCAATCGAAACAGCATTAGGCGCTTCCATGCAGCATATTGTTGTGGATCACGAGCAGAATGCAATGAAAGCTATTCAATACTTAAAACAAACAAGAGCAGGAAGAGCAACATTCCTGCCATTGAATGTTATAAAAAGCCGCCACGTATCGAGTGCTGATCTCCATCAAGCAAGCTCTGAAGATTCTTTTGTAGGTGTTGCTTCAAACCTCGTTACGTTTGATCCAAAGTATAATAATATCGTCGGCAACTTATTAGGAAATATTATTATTTCTAAAGATTTAGCGGGTGCGAACGCAATCGCAAAACAAGTGAACTATCGTTATCGAATTGTTACGCTTGAAGGTGATGTAGTCTCACCAGGTGGATCGATGTCTGGAGGTAGCTTAAAACAAAAAAGCAGTTCCTTGTTAAGCAGACAAAGAGAAGTAGATGCACTTACCGAAAAAATTGCAACGATGGAAAAACAAACTCTTCAGTTAGAAGAAAAAGTCTCAGAACTGCGGACTAAAGTTTCAAAGAAAAAAGAAAGACTTGAATCACTTCAAACTGAAGGCGAATTTTTAAGAGAACAAGAGCAAGAACTCAAATCTTCTTTAAGGGAAGTAGAGATTCAGGAAAAAAGCTTAAATGATAGGCTCCAGTTGTATGACCGTGAAAAGCATTCTTATGAATCAGAAAAATCTGCAGCAGACACCAGGCTTACTGATCTGCAAAGTAAACTCAATGCTGCAGTTAAATCTGGAAAAGAGCTGGAAAAAACAATCGCAGATCTTACTGAGAAAAAGAAGAGTAATCAAAGCTCAAAAGAAGAACTAAGAGAAGCGCTAACCTTATTGAAAATTAAAGCAGCTGAACTAGAACAGCAAGTTGCTAACCTAAGAGAAAAAAGCTCAAGGATACAAGAAGAGTTTCATGTTGTAGAAGCTAAGTGTAACGAAACGGAAGAAGACTACTGGCTTCTAGAAGAGGAAATGAACTCTAGCTCATCTGGGGAGGATTCTCTTGATGAACAAATTCAACAAAGAAGACACGAAAAAAATAACGCATTAAAACTGATCGCTGAGAGAAGAAAAGAGCGAACAGAATCATTCCGCTCCATTGAAAGTATGGAGATTGGACTTAAAGAAGCAAAGCGACAGTATAAACAGTTGAGTGACGGATTAAAGACCGAAGAAGTCAGCATCAATAGACTTGATGTTGAATTAGAATCCAGACTTACTCATCTTCGAGAAGAATATGAGCTTTCCTATGAAGGAGCAAAACAAAAACATAGGCTGGAAATTCCGCTAGAAGATGCAAAACGCAAAGTGAGATTAATTAAAATGGCCATCGAAGAGCTTGGTGTAGTGAATATTGGAGCGATCGAAGAATACGACAGAGTGAGCCAGCGTTTTAATTTTCTTACAGAACAAAGGAATGATTTAACGGAAGCAAAGGATACACTGTATGGTGTGATCTCTGAAATGGATGTAGAGATGAAGAACCGTTTTGAAGAAACATTCACTGCCATACGTTCCCACTTCGTTATCATATTTAAAGAGTTGTTTGGCGGAGGCCGTGCTGATCTTGTGTTAACACAGCCAGACGATATGCTTGCAACAGGTGTTGACATCATGGCACAGCCACCAGGCAAAAAGCTCCAGCAATTAGGATTACTCTCTGGCGGTGAACGCGCATTAACAGCAATCGCATTATTATTCGCGATCCTTAAAGTAAGGCCAGTACCTTTTTGTATTTTAGATGAAGTAGAGGCAGCCCTTGATGATGCCAACGTAAACCGTTTTGCAAAATATCTGCGTGCTTTTAGCAAAGAAACGCAATTTATTGTCGTTACTCACCGAAAAGGTACGATGGAAGAAGCAGATGTACTGTACGGTGTAACCATGCAAGAGTCTGGTGTATCGAATCTTGTATCAGTAAGACTTGAAGAAACAAAAGAACTTGTAACATCATAGGAGGAAATTGATCGTGAGTTTTTTGAAACGTTTAAAAGACAAATTTTCAAATCAGCAGGCTGATGAATCATCTGAGAAATTTAAAAGCGGACTTGAGAAAACAAGAAATTCATTTTCATTTAAAGTTAATGATCTTCTAAAAAGGTTTAGGAAAGTGGATGAAGAGTTTTTTGAAGAACTAGAAGAAATTTTAATTGGGGCAGATGTTGGAGTTCATACTGTTCTTGATATTATCGACGAACTTAAAGATATTGCCCGCACACGTAATATTCAAAATCCGATGGAGCTACGTTCAGCGATTTCTGAAAAATTAGCTGAAATGCTTCAAAAAGATGATAGCGACAATAAACTTAACCTGCAGACGGATGGAATGACGGTAATCTTGTTTGTTGGTGTTAATGGTGTTGGAAAGACTACAACGATTGGAAAACTTGCTCATCAGCTCAAAAGTGACGGTAAAAAAGTGATTTTAGCTGCAGGAGATACATTCCGTGCGGGGGCTATTGATCAATTGGAAGTTTGGGGAGAACGTGCTGGAGTTGATGTGATTAAGCATCATGAAGGAGCAGATCCTGCTGCTGTAATCTTTGATAGCATTCAGGCAGCTAAGTCGCGTAAAGCGGATGTTTTGCTTTGTGATACTGCTGGAAGATTACAAAATAAAGTGAACTTAATGAACGAATTATCAAAAGTAAAACGTGTTATTGAGCGTGAAATACCTGGAGCTCCACACGAAGTACTGCTAGTGGTTGATGCAACAACTGGACAGAACGCCATGAACCAGGCAAAAACATTTGGTCAATCAACAGACGTAACAGGTTTGGTTTTAACAAAACTTGATGGAACTGCAAAAGGCGGTATCGTTTTAGCCATTCGCCATGAACTTGATATTCCTGTTAAGTTTGTAGGTCTAGGTGAGAAAATTGACGATCTTCAAGAGTTTGACGCTGATCAGTTTGTCTATGGATTGTTTGCAGGAACGGAAGAAGAAACAGAGTAACGCCAATTACTACATTTTTGAAGCCATCCAGCTCTCTAGGGACTGGATGGCTTTTTGCTCTTTTAATCAAGCTTTCCGCCATGTGTGCAGTAAGCCTCATGTCCCTCAGGAGTCTATCGAAAATGATACCACACCGGGTATTTTTAATCGTATTTTAAGGTTTAATCCTAATAAAAATGGCCTTAGTCCAAAAACTTTGGCTGTTTATCCACGAGTTTTTGCCTCGAATCCAAAAGTTTTGATCATTTATCCACGAGTTTACAATCCTCGATATTTTTCGAGCCTCATTATACCCCTGATTTATAATACCAACAGCACCATTCTGTTAAGAAAAAAACTTGACATCTAAATGTATGGGTTGTATAGTATTCACGTAAAGGCATTTCACTTAACAAGGGTTGTGAATAAATGCTCGATAAAACAATGAGAATTAATTATCTATTTGATTTTTATCAATCATTATTAACCCCTAAACAAAAGAACTACATGGGTTTATACTATTTGGACGATTATTCTCTCGGTGAAATTGCTGAACAATATAATGTCAGCCGCCAGGCCGTTTATGATAATATTAAACGGACAGAGGCGATGCTGGAAGAATATGAAGAAAAGTTAGGGCTTTTTGCAAAGTTTCAGGAACGTGAACAGTTGCTGTCATCTTTAAGAGAGCTTCTGAAATCTGAACCTGATAACGTAATTGCAATTATCGATCGCCTTGAAAATATGGAATAGGAGGCGTTCAGTGAGATGGCATTTGAAGGTTTAGCCGACCGTCTTCAGAATACTTTACAAAAAATTCGTGGAAAAGGGAAAGTAAACGAAGCAGATGTAAAGGAAATGATGAGGGAAGTACGCCTTGCGCTTCTTGAGGCGGACGTTAACTTTAAAGTAGTAAAAGATTTTGTGAAAAAAGTATCTGAACGTGCAGTAGGCCAGGAAGTTTTAAAAAGCCTGACGCCTGGGCAGCAGGTCGTAAAGGTTGTTAATGATGAACTGACGACACTCATGGGCGGGGAACAAAGTAAGATTGCGGTTTCCAATCGTCCTCCTACCGTTATTATGATGGTTGGACTTCAGGGTGCAGGTAAAACAACGACAACAGGAAAGCTTGCGAATCATTTACGAAAGAAACAAAATCGCAAACCGCTACTGGCTGCAGCTGACATCTACCGTCCTGCTGCAATCAAGCAATTAGAAACAGTAGGTAAACAATTAGATATACCTGTGTTTCAGATGGGTGACCAAGTCAGTCCCGTTAAAATTGCTGAATCAGCCATCGCTAAAGCAAAAGAAGATCATCACGATTATGTCATTATTGATACAGCAGGACGTTTGCACATTGATGAAACGTTGATGGATGAATTAAAACAGGTAAAAGAAACAGCAAAACCTGATGAGATTTTTCTAGTTGTTGATGCAATGACTGGTCAAGATGCGGTGAATGTTGCTCAAAGTTTTAATGATGCGCTTGGAATCACAGGTGTAGTCTTAACCAAATTGGATGGAGATACACGTGGTGGTGCTGCACTTTCTATTAAAGCTGTAACAGGACTTCCTATTAAATTTGTGGGTCTAGGAGAAAAGATGGATGCTATTGAGGCGTTCCATCCGGATCGTATGGCATCACGAATTTTAGGAATGGGTGACATGCTGACTCTAATCGAGAAGGCTCAGTCTTCAGTCGATGAAGAGAAAGCACGCGATCTTCAGAAGAAGATGCGTGATATGTCATTCACGTTTGATGATTTTCTCGATCAGATGGGACAAGTTAGAAATCTTGGCCCATTGGATGAAATACTTGGCATGCTTCCGGGTGCGAACAAAATGAAAGGCCTAAAAAACGTGCAGATTGATGAAAAACAAATTGGTCACGTTGAAGCCATCATTCGTTCGATGACTCTTCATGAAAGAGAACAGCCTGAAATCATTAATGCCAGCCGTAAGCGCCGTATCGCTAAAGGAAGCGGACGCACGGTACAAGAAGTAAATCGCCTGATCAAACAATTCGAGGACATGAAGAAAATGATGAAACAAATGTCCGGAATGATGAATGGCAAAAAGAAAAAAGGTGGATTCAAATTCCCTTTTATGTAAACTGAATTTTCAGGTTTACAAACCTGTCAATTTATACTATTATATTATTTTGTGTGAACTATTTTCGGAGGTGCAAGTTATAATGGCAGTAAAAATTCGTTTAAAGCGTATGGGTGCTAAGAGAGCTCCTTTTTATCGTGTAGTAGTAGCAGATTCTCGTTCTCCTCGTGATGGACGTTTCATCGAAGAGATCGGAACTTACAACCCAGTTGTTAACCCAGCTGAAGTTAAAATTAATGAAGAAAAAGCTCTTGAGTGGATGACAAACGGTGCGAAGCCATCTGACACAGTTCGTAACCTATTCTCAAAAGCTGGTATTATGGAGAAATTCCATAACGCTAAAAACCAAAAATAATTTTGACGAAGGGGAACTGATATGACAGAGTTGATCGAATCGATTGTGAAGGCTCTAGTTGATCACCCAGAAGAAGTTAGCGTCAAAGAGGTTCAAGAAGGTCACCGCCTTGTGTACCAATTATCTGTTAACCAGACTGATATGGGGAAAGTGATTGGAAAACAAGGAAGAGTGGCTAAAGCGATTCGTACGGTTGTGAATGCAGCTGGTACAAATCAAAATAAAAGGATTTCAATCGAAATCGTCTAAAAAGGATGAGGGGAACCTCTTCCTTTTTTCTTTTACTCATAACTCTTGATCTAACATGTTGTTGTAAAGTGGTTTTTGACCGTTTTTTTCAGTAACAGGTTGATTGTAGTGGAAGCTGAGAGACTCTGCGGGACAAGCGGTCAGGTGAAACCCTTAACGGTACAAAGCGGCAAGGGCTCAACGCCTGCCCCACGGAAAGCGAAGCAGCTGAAACGGAAATCAACTACTTTCAAAATCAACAAAGTTTGTGAAACATTCTAACAAAAAGTATACATATCGAGTTTTATGCTAAAATTTAGACTAGGCAGTAATGTGGATGAATTTGTACGGAGGTAGGTACATCGTTATGGAAAATAAATGGCTTAATGTAGGCAAGATTGTAAATACACATGGGATAAGAGGAGAAGTCCGAGTGATTTCTAGGACTGATTTTCCTGAAGAGCGCTACAAAATCGGAAATACCTTATACGTGGAAATGGGAACTGAGCATGTACCGGTAACGATTGAAACGCACAGAAAGCATAAGCAGTTCGACCTTTTAACGTTTGAAAACTTGCATAACATCAATGACGTAGAACGTTTTAAAGGGAATCTCCTTAAAGTACCTAAAGAACAGTCCGTTTCGTTAGATGAAGGTGAGTTTTTTATCACGATATTATCGGCTGTTCCGTGTTCACGGTTGAAGGCGAAGAACTTGGAAAAGTGAAAGAAATCTTATCTCCAGGCGCAAACGATGTTTGGGTTGTAAAAAGAAAAGGATTTGGTTCGGATATTTTAATACCATATATACCATCCGTCGTTAAAACAGTTGATATTAAGGAAAAAAAGATAATCATTGAACCACTAGAAGGGTTATTCTAATGAAAATTGATGTTCTGAGTCTTTTCCCTGATATGTTTTCAGGAGTCTTTGGGCAGTCCATTTTAAAAAAGCTCAAGAGAAAAGTGCAGTAGAGTTTCAGGTCGTTGATTTCCGCCAGTTTTCCACGAACAAGCATAGGAATGTAGATGATTACCCATACGGAGGGGAGCTGGAATGGTATTAACTCCTCAACCGTTATTTGATGCTGTTGAACAATTAACAGATCAAGCGGAGTCAAAGCCGAGAATCATTTTGCTTTGCCCACAAGGAGAGCGTTTTTCACAAAGAAAAGCAGAAGAGCTTGCTGAAGAAGATCATCTTATCTTCCTGTGCGGCCATTATGAAGGCTATGACGAGCGTGTCAGAGAGTACTTAGTAACCGATGAGATTTCAATTGGTGATTATGTTCTAACAGGCGGAGAGCTAGGAGCGATGGTCGTGATTGATGCTGTTACGAGGCTGCTTCCCGGTGTGCTTGGAAAAGAAGAGTCTCATCTTCAAGATTCTTTCAGCACGGGTCTGTTAGAACATCCTCAATATACGAGGCCGGCAGATTTTAGAGGCATGAAGGTACCTGATGTACTATTGTCTGGCAACCATAAAAATATTGAGGATTGGCGGAGAAAAGAGTCGCTAAAAAGAACATATAATAGGCGACCAGACCTTTTAGAAAAAAGGAACTATCCAAAGAAGAAGAAAAGTGGCTTCAAGACATAAAAGATAATAAAACAACTTGAACACTGTTTGAGTTATATGGTATTATATTGTTTGTGGCTTATGCCCGTTTAATCCGGTGTTCCGCTGCTTCAACTATATTTAGCAAGAACATCCATGGGAAGGAGGCAATAAACTATGCAACAGCTTATTGCAGATCTAGCGAAAGATCAATTAAAATCAGATTTACCAAAATTCCGTTCAGGTGACACTGTACGTGTACACGTGAAAGTAATCGAGGGTACTCGTGAGCGTATCCAGCTTTTTGAAGGTGTAGTTATCAAGAAGCGTGGATCAGGGATTTCTGAAACGTTTACTGTTCGTAAAATTTCTTATGGTGTAGGAGTGGAGCGTGCGTTCCCTGTACATTCACCTAAGATTGCGAACCTTGAAGTAGTTCGTCGTGGTAAAGTTCGCCGTGCGAAGCTATACTACCTACGTGCACTTCGTGGTAAAGCAGCTCGTATTAAAGAAATTCGCTAATAATTCTCGAAAGGAGCTTGACTTATTCAAGCTCCTTTTTCCATATTATAAGTAAGGAATTTCTACAGATGGTGAGGATTAAGAATGGCACGTACAAAAAACGAAACGTGGGAATGGATTAAAGCATTAGCGGCAGCCTTATTATTAGCAGGGATCATCAGATTTTTCTTTTTGCACCAGTGGTGGTGGATGGACAGTCTATGATGCCTAACCTGCATGATGGAGATCGTTTGATTGTTAGCAAATTCACTTATATAATTGGCGATCCAAAAAGATTTGATATTGTAGTCTTTCATGCAACAGAAGAAAAAGATTACATAAAACGAGTGATCGGATTACCAGGAGACACGGTAGAATACAAAAACGATACACTCTATGTGAACGGTAAAAAGGTAAAAGAAGAATATTTAGAAGCGTATAAAAAGAAAACAAAAGACGGAAACTTCACTTATGATTTCACGTTGCTTGAGGTGACGGGCAAGCAAAAGGTACCTCAAGGACAATTGTTTGTTCTCGGTGATAACCGCCGTAACTCGAGTGACAGCCGAAATATAGGGACAGTGGATGACGATAAGATTTTAGGTAAAGCATCATTCCGTTTCTGGCCGTTATCGGATATTGGATTTGTAAAGTAGGGTGAGAAAAAATGACCATTCAATGGTTTCCTGGACATATGGCCAAAGCGCGCCGGGAGATAACTGAAAAACTTAAAATGATCGATGTGGTATTTGAGTTAGTAGATGCTCGTATACCTCTTGCATCTAGAAACCCCATGATCGATGAAATTCTTGGACAAAAGCCTCGTATCGTTCTTTTAAATAAAGCAGATCTGGCGGATCCAAAAGTAACTTCTATGTGGGAAAGTTATTTTTCTGATAAAGGAATTCCATCTCTTGCTATTAACTCGAAGGATGGAAAAGGAATTAAAACGATAGAGCCGTTAGCACATGAACTCGTAAAAGAAAAGTTTGATAAAATGAGGGCAAAAGGCATCGTTAAACCAAGAGCTGTCAGAGCTTTAATAGTCGGTATTCCAAACGTAGGCAAATCAACGATTATCAACCGTATGGCAGGTAAAAACATAGCTGTAACAGGTGATAAGCCTGGTGTTACAAAAAAGCAGCAGTGGATAAAAGCGGGTAAGACGTTAGAACTATTGGATACCCCTGGGATACTATGGCCTAAATTTGAGGATCAGACGATTGGATTAAAACTTGCGGTAACGGGTGCGATTAAAGAAACGCTTTTTGATTTTACAGAAGTGGTACTATTCGCCATCAAGTATTTAAAAGAGCATTATGAAGAGCGTCTCGTTGAACGGTACAAATTGTCCGACATACCAGAAGACTCTATGCTTCTATTTGAAGAAATCGGTAAGAAGCGCGGCTGTATGATGAGCGGCGGAGAAGTGGATCTTGAAAAGACAGCCGAGATTGTTCTCAGAGATCTTCGTTCAGAAAAGCTAGGGCGTTTATCTTATGAACGGCCAGATACTGTATAATCAAATAGAAGAGTATAAACAGGCGCTGTTTTCGGAGTGCCTGTTTTCTTTAAGTTTAAGCTTTGTTGCTTTTGACGGTGGTTGATTTCCGTTACAGCTTTCCGCTGGGCAGGCGGTGAGCCACATTCGTACAATTTCACTGTTAAGTGTGTCACCTGTCTAGTTGCAGCGGCTAGCCCCTCGAGGTCAAAAGTTAAATAGGCAAGAAGGCCAAGTGCGCCTTCCTAGCCCATTCACCTTTTGCTTGTCGGGGCTGAACGAGCCACTTCCACTTTTCGGACTGCCCGCCTGTCCCACAGGAGTCTCGCATCTTCCACTCCAATCAACTTGCAATGGAGATGTTAAGAAAAACGAAATAGACCCAAAAACAATCTAAAAAGAAAATAGCCTATTTTATCGCTATCATTGATAAATTACAGCTATCTTCCTGGGACTACAAAACATAAGCCTATAAAGAATAACGATACAAACCGATACAAAATACATAAAGAGTGTGAGAAATATGAAATTATCTATAAAAGAATGGGAACAAAAATTAAAAAATAGTGAGCAAGGTGATATTCCAGCCTTGCTGAAGGTACTTTCTGAGGATGAAAGACAAGGTGCGAAAAAAATAGTTGAAGCCTATACAAAGCGCTTAGATCAAGCTGAAGCAGAACGAAAAAGATTAGAAGTCATGTCAGCCTATGAAACACAATGTTATCAAAACGGCAAAACGTTAATTGCAGGGGTAGATGAAGTAGGACGCGGCCCTTTGGCTGGACCAGTTGTTGCAGCTGCAGTGATATTACCTAAAGGCTATAAACTTACAGGAATTAATGATTCCAAAAAGATATCTGAGAAAAGAGAGACGCACTTTACGAATTAATCGTAAGAGATGCCATCTCATACAGTGTCTTCCTAGTTCAACCTGAAAGAATAGATGAAATTAATATTTATCAAGCCTCGAAGTTAGCCATGACTGAAGCGATTTGTTCGTTAGACGTTCAACCTGACCAACTGTTGATCGATGCAATGGAGGTACCTTTATCAATCGATCAGTTAAAAATTATTAAAGGCGATGAAAAAAGCATTTCTATAGCGGCAGCTTCAATCGTTGCAAAAGTTACGAGAGATCGTTATATGTTGAAATTGGATCAGAGATACCCCGAGTACGGCTTTAAATCAAATATGGGCTATGGGACAAAGGAACATTTAGAAGCGCTTAAGAAATATGGTCCAACAAGTATTCATCGAAAATCATTCAGTCCAGTAGGAGAACTAATTCAAATCACAGGAAGTGATTAACCTGTTACAACTAAACAATATCATTAGTCAGCAGTTTCAGGCGATAAGGCCAACAGAAGGAACGCTCTCATTAAAACTCAATCAATTAATAACAGCTAAGATTTTAGAGATATTCCCTGATCAAACAGCTACGATCTTATACAACGGTGCAACTTTACATGCTAAGTTAGAAGTTCCTTTAACAAAAGGAAATAGTTATTTATTTGAAGTTGCAGAAAAGAATGGAAACACCGTTTTAAAAAAGGTAGATTCAGATCCTGTAAAATCACCTTCAGAACAGATTTTACATAAATGGAATCTTACATCGACTGAGATAAACAAAAAAGCAGTAGATTTTTCTGTTTCTGAAAAAATACCACTTACTAAGGAAAACATGAAAGTGGTAGCAGAGATTCTTAAAGTGACCGCTGAGCTGCCGCTGCAAGATAAAAAAGCAATTATCCATCGAATGCTAGAGCTGCAGCTCCCACCTAAGACAGAGTCTGTTCAGGCTGTATCAACAAGTATAAAAATGAGTTCTGCTTTTGATGAAATGAAATCACTTTATGAAGCTTTAATTCCATATAGTCATAAAGACAGAATGATCTCTAAGACAATAGATTTATTAAAAAGCATTTACGGATTTGAAAATAAAGAAACCCAGTCTAAACCATCAATATTACCAAATAATCAGCAAAAAACCGAATTAAAGACTATTTCAGAATCTTTGACTCAAAACAAGATAACTTCACCTGAACCGATGAATCTACAAAAATCAGGTATGAACGAATTACGAGATACAATTCCTGCAATTAGTAAAAACGAGGCTACACCAATCACATCAGAAATAAAGCGTAATCCGTCTCAGGATTTTATTCAATCCGTACAGAAATGGCTCCAAAAATCAGGTATGTTGCACGAAAAAAACATTCTTATGAATCCTGTACAAGCTAAACTAGAAGAGTCGTTAAAGTCTCAACTTCTTTATCTCCAGCGAAATGCTGATAGATTGGATCTGCCTGAAAGTGTTTTGCAAAAGACGGAACAAGCGATAGTGAAAATAACGAGTCAGCAGCTTCAGAACGTACAGAGTAACGATAACATGCAGCACTTTATATTGCAGATTCCTTTTGGGCAAAGCGATAATCCTAGAGAAATGACGATTTCATGGGAAGGGAAAAAACAGGATGGCAAAGCAATAGATCCTGGTCATTGCAGAATGCTTTTTTGGCTGGAAATGCAGAACCTAAATGAGGTAGCTGTTGATGTGCAAATTCAAAACAGAATATTATCTGTAAAAATATATAATGAGCACCCATTACTTGAGAAACTTTCAGCACCATTCATGTCTTCTTTAAAAAACAGATGAGAGACATGAATTATACGTTATCGTCCGTTACTTTTGTTCAGCAGCAAAAGAAGATGAAATCAGCTGAAAAGCCTAACTCTTATAAAGGATTGGATCTGCGCGTATGAAAGAACACAAAAAAGAAGCAGTAGCATTAAAGTATAACCCTGAAGAATCAAGCTCTCCTATTGTAATCGCTAAGGGAAAAGGTGAAACAGCAGATCGGATTCTTCAAAGAGCATCAGATAACAACATTCCCATTCAGGAAGATCCTTCGCTTGTTCATTTATTATCTAAATTGGACATTGATCAAAGCATTCCAGAAGAGTTGTTTGAAGTAGTTGCTGAACTTTTTGCTTTTATCTATCATTTGGATAAAGAAGCTAAGAAATCCACATAATTATTTTTGAAATAGGGCATTGCTAACATAAAAGGAGTGTGTACAATGCCAAGAAATAAATTAGTTGTGAAACAATCCGAACAGCTTGTCAATCAATTTAGAGAAGAGATGGCTGAAGAGTTTGGGTTGTATCGTCCTGCATTAGAAAAAGAAACGATTACACCTAAAATTATAAAAAAGCAGCAAAACGAGAATAACAAATGAATTAAAGCATGGAAATCCTTATTTCAGAAAGATAAAAAACACTAAAATCAAGCTCGCATTCATGCGGTCTTGGTTTTTATTTTTGAGCGGAAATACTGTATGCGCTTGCAATTTTCTGAAGAATAGTAGACATAATAGGCTTGGTCTTATACAATGATAACGGTACTTTAAGTTTTCACCATGATAGGAGGATGGAGAGTAAATGAATATCCACGAATACCAAGGTAAAGAGATACTTAGAAAATATGGTGTGGCTGTTCCAAACGGGAAAGTAGCATTTACCGTTGAAGAAGCAGTAGAAGCTGCTAAAGAACTGGGGAGCACAGTATCTGTTGTAAAAGCACAGATTCACGCAGGTGGCCGCGGTAAAGCAGGTGGCGTAAAAGTTGCCAAAAATATCGATGAAGTGCGTACATACGCAAATGAAATTTTAGGAAAAGTTCTTGTAACTCACCAAACAGGTCCAGAAGGTAAAGAAGTTAAGCGCTTACTTATCGAAGAGGGCTGTGATATTAAAAAGAATATTACATCGGTCTAGTACTAGATCGTGCTACATCCAGCGTGGTAATGATGGGATCTGAAGAAGGCGGAACTGAAATTGAAGAAGTGGCTGAGAAGACACCTGAAAAAATCTTCAAAGAAGTGATTGATCCTGCGATTGGTCTGCAAGCTTTCCAAGCGAGAAGACTTGCTTATAACATCAATATTCCAACTGAACTAGTAGGAAAAGCAGTTAAGTTCATGCTTGGGCTTTATACAGCTTTCGTTGATAAAGATTGTTCAATCGCTGAAATCAACCCATTAGTTGTAACAGGTGATGGAAACGTTATGGCACTTGACGCAAAAATGAACTTCGATTCTAATGCGTTATATCGTCATAAAGACATCTTAGAATATCGTGATCTTGAAGAAGAAGATGCAAAAGAAATTGAAGCGTCTAAATATGACTTAAGCTATATTTCTCTAGATGGAAATATCGGCTGTATGGTTAATGGTGCTGGCCTTGCAATGGCTACAATGGACATCATTAAGCATTACGGCGGTGATCCCGCTAACTTCCTTGACGTTGGAGGCGGTGCTACAACGGAGAAAGTTACAGAAGCATTCAAGATCATTCTTTCTGATCAAAATGTTAAAGGGATCTTTGTTAACATTTTCGGTGGAATCATGAAATGTGACATCATCGCAAACGGTGTTGTAGAGGCAACGAAACAAGTAGGTCTTGAATTGCCTTTAGTAGTTCGTCTTGAAGGTACAAACGTTGATCTTGGCAAAAAAATCTTAAAAGAATCAGGACTTAATATTACAGCTGCTGATTCCATGGCTGACGGTGCAGAGAAAATCGTCGCTTTAGTTAAGTAATAAAGAAAACATTGCAGGAAGGATGGGAGTTTAAAGCATGAGCATTTTTATTAATAAAGACACAAAAGTCATCGTTCAGGGTATCACAGGTTCCGTAGGACTTTTCCATACGAAACAAATGCTTGAATATGGTACGAAAATTGTGGGCGGAGTTACACCGGGTAAGGGTGGAACAGAAGTTGAAGGACTTCCTGTTTTCAACACGGTTGTTGATGCTGTAAAAGAAACTGGAGCAAACGCTTCTGTAATTTATGTTCCTCCTGCATTCGCGGCAGAAGCGATCATTGAAGCAGTTGACGCTGAATTAGACCTAGCTATCTGTATTACAGAAGGTATTCCAGTAATGGATATGGTAAAAGTAAAGCGTTACATGGAAGGCAAAAAGACTCGTCTTGTTGGACCTAACTGTCCTGGAGTTATTACACCGGAAGAATGTAAGATCGGTATTATGCCTGGATATATCCATACAAAAGGTCATGTAGGAGTTGTTTCTCGTTCTGGAACTTTAACATATGAAGCTGTTCACCAGCTTACAGAGCGTGGAATCGGCCAATCTACAGCAGTAGGGATCGGTGGAGACCCAGTTAACGGAACAGACTTTATTGACGTTCTGAAGGCATTTAACGAAGATGAGGACACATATGCTGTAATCATGATCGGTGAAATTGGCGGTACGGCTGAAGAAGAAGCTGCAGAGTGGGTAAAAGCTAATATGACGAAACCAGTTGTAGGCTTTATCGGCGGACAAACAGCTCCTCCTGGAAAACGTATGGGCTATGCTGGTGCGATTATCTCAGGTGGTAAAGGGACTGCAGACGAAAAGATCAAAACAATGAAAGCTTGCGGAATTAAAGTTGCAGCAACACCTTCAGTAATGGGTGAAACTTTAGTAGAAGCACTTAAAGAAAACGATTTATACGATCGTTGTGTAACACATAAGGCAAAAGCGTAATTACAACTTTTACATCGTGAAAAGCTCCCAGACCGGGAGCTTTTTATTTACATAGGGACTTAATTTTTTATTACGCTCTTTTTAAAAAAGATTGTTGCTTTCCTTCTATGAATGTTGATTGAAGTGCAAGGTGGGTGCCTGCCACATGAAAAACTTCTCGCAAGGCATGCGACGAGGAAGCTTCTGCGAAAGCATTACCTTGTAGACGCAGGAGCAAGTATACTTCCTTGAGGCGGGCAGGTGAGACACTTAAAAGTGAAACGTACAAATGTGGCTCACCGCCTGCCCCGCGGGAAGCGAGCACCTGGAAAGGAAATCAACAACTTCCAAAAGCAACAAATATTACGAAAAAAGACTTTACTTAGATTTGATTCATGAGGAGGAATGAAGTTTGGATAAAGAACGCTTAATCTTTCTTCATCATTGCGAAGCACTTACTTGGAATCAGATGAGATCAATTTTAGAAGTTGATGCCGATTTAACTGAAATTTTTTCAATGGATATTCGCAGATTGAAGATGTCGTTCAGTTTAGGTGAACAAACGGCCAAGCGTTTATACGACCACATGAATCAGAAAAAAGTACATATATAATGAAGAATTTAATGAAGCATTCCATTACAGCTGTAACCTTATTTGACGACGATTATCCCTTTCACTTAAAAACTATTTATGATCCGCCATGGGTTCTTTATGGCCGAGGCGATTGGAGTACGCTGAATCAGGTTAAAATGATTAGTGTAGTGGGTACTAGAAATCCTAGTAAACAAGGAAAACAAGCGCTTCAAAAAGTACTAGAGCCATTGGTGAAGAATGGCTGGATCGTAATCAGCGGGTTAGCAAAAGGGATTGATACGTTTGCTCACGAGCTCTGTATTCAAAGCGGGTCAGAAACAGCTGCAGTGTTGGGATCAGGAATTCTGCAGATTTATCCGAAAGAAAACATAGAGCTTGCTAACAAGATAAGTGCACATGGAATCGTTCTATCAGAGTTTTCTCCATACGTTACACCAAAACGCTGGCATTTCCCATTACGTAATCGTATAATTAGCGGTCTCAGCAAAGCAACTCTTGTTGCTGAAGCGCGGACAAAAAGCGGTTCATTAATAACAGCTGACCAAGCATTGGAGCAAGGAAGGGATGTTTTTGCGATTCCAGGATCCATTTTAGAAGAGTGTGCTAACGGTACAAATTTTTTAATACAGAATGGTGCAAAATTGGTTATGAATGCAGATGATATTCTAAATGAAGGATTCTAACCGTTTTCATTTAAATGAGGAAACAGTTTGACAAATGCAGATACATTATTTAATAATAGGGAAGATTTCACTAAACCCTTAAAGGGGGATAAACTGTAAATGGAAAAATACTTAGTCATTGTTGAGTCTCCCGCAAAAGCAAAGACGATAAAAAAATATTTAGGGAGCAAATATGACGTTAAAGCATCTATGGGACATGTCCGTGATCTTCCTAGAAGTCAGACTGGCGTAGATGTAGAAGCAAACTATGAACCAAAATACATTACGATTCGCGGTAAAGGCCCAATTTTAAAAGACCTAAAAACAGCAGCAAAAAAAGCGAAACGAATTTTTCTCGCAGCTGACCCGGATCGCGAAGGTGAAGCAATTGCATGGCATCTTGCTCACAGTTTGGACATGGATCTAGATTCTGAATGCAGAGTAGTATTTAATGAGATTACAAAAAATGCGATAAAAGATTCTTTTAAACGACCAAGAAAAATTAATATGGACTTAGTTGATGCACAGCAGGCAAGAAGAGTGCTAGACAGACTAGTAGGATACAAAGTTAGTCCTTTATTATGGAAAAAAATCAAAAAGGGTTTGAGCGCTGGCCGTGTACAAACGGTTGCGGTGCGATTAATCGTTGAACGTGAGAAAGAAATAGAAGCTTTCCAACCTGAAGAGTATTGGAAGATCAAAGGAATATTCAGCGCTTCTGGAGAGGATTTTGAAGCTCAGTTTCATGGAGTGAGCGGCAAGAAAAAGATCTTTCAAATGAAGAAGAAGTTAAAGAGATTTTAAACACGATAAAGGGCAAACAATTTAAGATTGAATCTGTTCAGAAAAAAGAAAGACGCAGAAATCCTTCACCACCTTTCATCACTTCTTCACTTCAACAGGAAGCGGCTAGAAAACTAAACTTTCGAGCTAAAAAGACGATGATGCTCGCACAGCAATTATATGAAGGAATTGATCTAGGAAAAGAAGGTACAGTTGGTCTAATTACTTACATGCGTACAGACTCTACTCGTATTTCAGATACGGCAAAAGCTGAAGCTGCGGAGTTCATTGAAAAAGAATTCGGCAAGCAATTTGTCAATAGCACAAGAGCGGAGAAAAAAGCAGGCAAGAACGCTCAAGATGCCCATGAAGCTATTCGCCCAACTTCAGTTATGTATCATCCTCGCGATCTGAAAAATTATTTATCTAGAGATCAGCTTAGATTATACAAACTTGTTTTTGAACGATTTTTAGCAAGTCAGATGGCATCTGCTGTGCTTGATACGATGACAGTTGATTTAGAGAACAACGGTATTAATTTCCGAGCTACTGGTTCAAAAGTAAAGTTCCCTGGATTTATGAAAGTCTATGTAGAAGGCAATGATGATGGGAAAAAGAAGAAGATCGTATTCTCCCAGATGTTCAAGAAGGCATGAAAGTAGAAAAGAAAGATCTTGAACCCACTCAGCATTTTACGCAGCCACCTCCACGCTATACGGAAGCAAGGCTTGTTCGTACGATGGAAGAACTGGGTATAGGCAGACCTTCTACATATGCACCAACGCTTGATACCATTCAAAAACGTGGATATGTAGCCCTTGACGAAAAGAAGTTTGTTCCAACAGAACTTGGGGGTCTTGTGTTAGAGATGACACTGGAATTCTTTCCAGAGGTATTCAACGTTGAATTTACTGCCAAGATGGAAAGTGATCTTGATGAGGTAGAAGACGGAAAAGAAAACTGGATTAGAATCATTGATGACTTCTACAAAGGCTTTGAAAAGAAGCTTAAGATTGCAGAAGAAGAAATGCAAAAAGTAGAGATTAAAGATGAGCCAGCCGGTGAAGATTGTGAGAAATGTGGACATGAGATGGTCTATAAGATGGGGCGCTTTGGAAAGTTTATGGCTTGCTCAAACTTCCCCGATTGCCGCAATACAAAACCGATCGTGAAAGATATCGGTGTTACGTGTCCCTCATGTCATGAAGGGTCTATCGTTGAACGGAAGAGTAAAAAGAAACGACTATTCTATGGATGTAACCGTTACCCTGAATGTGAATTTGTTTCTTGGGATAAACCTATTGCCAGAACATGTCCGAAGTGTAATAGTATGTTAGTAGAAAAGAAAACGAAAAAAGGCAAAGTCGTACAGTGTGTATCTTGCGATTATGCCGAAGAGGAAGCAAAGTAAGGAGTTTTTCTTCATGAATCATCAACATGTTAACGTAATCGGAGCAGGTCTTGCTGGAAGTGAAGCAGCTTGGCAGATCGCAAGCCGAGGAATAAAAGTAAAATTATACGAGATGAGACCGGTTAGACAAACACCGGCTCATCATACTGAAAAGTTTGCAGAACTTGTTTGTTCCAACTCTCTTCGTGCCAATACACTTACAAATGCAGTTGGTGTGCTAAAAGAAGAGATGAGAAAATTAGATTCAGTTATTATCTCATCTGCAGATGATTGCGCTGTTCCAGCGGGTGGGGCTCTAGCGGTTGACCGCCATGAGTTTGCGGATCTTGTAACAGAACGAGTGAAAAATCATCCGAATGTGGAAGTGATCACAGAAGAAGTTACAGAAATCCCGGAAGGTCCTACGATAATCGCAACAGGCCCACTGACTTCTGATAACTTGTCTAAAGCATTAAACTCATTAACGGGTGAAGAATATTTATATTTCTATGATGCTGCTGCACCTATCATTGAAGTAGATAGCATCAA
Organism: Fictibacillus sp. EA-CB0309; assembly: GCF_055814265.1. Taxonomy (NCBI): domain Bacteria; kingdom Bacillati; phylum Bacillota; class Bacilli; order Caryophanales; family Fictibacillaceae; genus Fictibacillus; species Fictibacillus sp. EA-CB0309. The sequence continues at coordinate 2,356,591 of NZ_CP169271.1, read as the reverse complement.
TATGGATAAAGTTTATTTGAAATCTCGCTATGATAAAGGGGAAGCCGCTTATTTAAACTGCCCGATGACAGAAGAAGAGTTTGATCGCTTTTATGAAGCATTAATCTCTGCTGAGACGGTCCCTCTAAAAGAATTTGAAAAAGAAGTCTTTTTTGAAGGATGTATGCCGGTTGAAGTAATGGCGAAGCGCGGAAAGAAAACCTTATTATTCGGTCCAATGAAGCCAGTAGGACTTGAGGATCCGAAAACAGGAAAAATCCCTTACGCTGTTGTTCAGTTACGACAAGATAATAGTGCAGGAACTCTATATAATATTGTAGGATTCCAAACACATTTAAAGTGGGGACCACAAAAAGAGTTATTAAGACTTATTCCTGGGTTAGAAAATGCAGAAGTTGTAAGATACGGCGTTATGCATCGAAATACGTTCTTGAACTCACCTAGACTATTAGATGAGACGTACCAATTAAAATCTAGAAAAGATCTATTTTTCGCTGGTCAGATGACAGGTGTTGAAGGGTACGTCGAAAGTGCTGCATCTGGTCTAATCGCAGGTATTAATGCTGCTAAGCTTGTGAAAGGCGAAGAGCTAGCAGTATTCCCTAAAGAAACGGCAATCGGAAGTATGGCTTACTATATTACGACTGCAAATCCGGATAACTTCCAACCGATGAATGCTAACTTTGGTCTCTTGCCTCCGCTTGAAAAAAGAATTAAAAACAAGCAAGAACGAAACACAGCATTAGCTGAAAGAGCACTGGAAACAATTCAGAATTTTATAACAAATTTGTGAACATGTATTGATTTAGCCCCTAAATTGTGTTACGATTTAGGGGCTTTGTGAGGTGTATGAAATGGAATCAGAACGCCAGCACGTGGTAGATTTCTTGAATTATTTAATGATTGAGAAGAATTGTTCACCTTATACGATTGAACACTATGAAAAAGATATTAATGATTTTACTTCTTTTTGAAACAGCAAGCAATCGAAGGATTCGCTGCTGTTTCTTATGTTTTAGTAAGACAATATTTAGTGACGCTTCATGAAAAGAAATATGCAAGAAACACCGTAGCCAGAAAGATTTCAGCGATGCGAAGCTTTTATCGTTTCTTAAATCGTGAAAAAATCGTAGAAGAACACAATCCGTTCGCCATGGCATCATTGCCCAAAAAAGCAAAACTGCTTCCTCAATTTCTTTATGAAAAAGAGTTGGAGAGGCTTTTCAATGTGTCCGATGTTACAACACCAATGGGACAAAGAAACCAGGCGATACTCGAAATATTGTACGGAACTGGAATACGTGTCAGTGAATTGTGCAAGATGCAGTTAAAAGATCTAGACTTAAATGTTGAGGTAGCTCTTGTAAAAGGAAAAGGAAAAAAGAAAGATACGTACCAATCGGATCATTTGCCAGAGAATCTCTTGAGCGTTATATCAATAGCGGGCGGAAATTGTTGCTTGAAAAAACAACAAATAAGTCAGAAGCATTATTTTTAAACTATAAAGGGGAACCTTTAAGCCAGAGAGGCGTAAGAAACATATTAAATAAGCTTATTGAGGAATCGTCGCTTACCATACATATCAGCCCGCATGTTTTGCGGCATACGTTTGCGACACATATGTTGAATGAAGGAGCAGATTTAAGAGCTGTTCAGGAACTGTTAGGACATTCAAGTCTATCCTCTACACAAGTTTATACACATGTCTCAAAAAGCCATTTAAAAAAATCTATAATAATGCGCATCCTCGAGCATAAAAACAAAAAGGGAGGGATTTTTCAATGTCAACATTTCATGCTACTACGATATTTGCGATTCAGCATAATGGTAAAGCAGCTATGACTGGCGATGGCCAAGTTACTTTTGGGAATGCAGTTGTTATGAAGCATACAGCCAGAAAGGTGAGAAAGCTTTATGGCGGAAAAGTACTTGCTGGATTTGCTGGATCTGTTGCGGATGCATTTACGCTGTATGAGAAATTTGAAAGCAAACTAGAAGAATTCAGCGGCAACTTGCAGCGAGCTTCAGTCGAAATGGCAAAAGAATGGCGCACCGATCAGGTTCTGCGAAAACTTGAAGCGCTGTTAATCGTTATGAATCAAGAGCACATGCTTTTGATTTCAGGTACAGGAGAAGTCATTGAACCAGATGATGGGATTTTGGCAATCGGTTCAGGAGGAAATTATGCTCTTGCAGCTGGCCGGGCACTGAAGAATCACGCTCCTGAGCTTTCTGCAAAAGAAATAGCCCTTGCATCGTTAAAGACCGCTGGCGAGATTTGTGTTTACACGAACACAGAAATAGTTTTAGAAGAGTTGTAAAAAAGGTAAAGGAGCGGTTGCAATGAATAGTCAATTAACTCCAAGGCAGATTGTTGAGAAGTTAGATCAATATATTATAGGTCAAAAAGACGCAAAGAAAGCTGTGGCAGTTGCGCTTCGTAACCGTTATAGAAGAAGTTTGCTCGACGACAAATTGCGTGATGAAGTTTCGCCTAAAAACATTCTTATGATTGGTCCTACAGGTGTTGGTAAGACAGAGATCGCTAGAAGGCTTGCTAAACTTGCTCAAGCTCCTTTTATAAAAATTGAAGCTACGAAGTTCACTGAAGTTGGCTATGTTGGGCGTGATGTCGACTCTATGGTCCGTGATCTTGTAGAAACTTCTGTAAGACTAGTGAAAGAATTAAAGATGAACGATGTTAAAGACAAGGCAGAACAAAATGCAAATAAACGTCTCGTTGAACTGCTGGTTCCTGGTAAAAAGACTGAAACCAGTTTTAAAAATCCGCTTGAAATGTTCTTTGGCGGTGGAAATCAAGAGCAAGAGCAGAATCCTCAGCAAGATGATGCAGCAGATATTCGACAAAAGCGCAATCAGATGGCACAAAAGCTTGCTCTAGGAGAGATGGAAGATCATCTTGTTACAGTTGAAGTGGATGAACAAAATCCTTCTATGCTAGACATGTTCCAAGGCTCAGGACTAGAACAAGTAGGAATGAACATGCAAGACATGATTGGCGGACTAATGCCAAAGAAAAAGAAAAAACGTAAACTGACCGTTCGCGAAGCTCGTAAGATCTTAACACAAGATGAAGCTGCTAAATTAATTGATATGGATGATGTAACGAGTGAAGCAGTTTACAAGACAGAACAAACAGGTATTATATTTATTGATGAGATTGATAAGATTGCTGGCAAGAACCAAAACTCTGCAGATGTGAGCCGAGAAGGTGTTCAGAGAGATATCCTTCCAATCGTTGAAGGTTCAACGGTTATTACAAAATACGGATCAATTAAAACAGATCATATCTTGTTTATAGCAGCGGGTGCTTTTCATATCTCAAAGCCATCTGATCTGATTCCGGAGCTTCAAGGAAGATTTCCGATCCGAGTTGAGTTAAATAGCTTGTCTGTTGAAGATTTTACACGTATATTAATAGAGCCTGATAATGCGATAATAAAACAGTATAAAGCTCTATTGAGTACGGAAGGTATAAATGTTGAATTTTCTGACGATGCTATTGCTAAGATTGCAAGTATCGCATATGAAGTTAACCAAGACACTGACAATATAGGTGCCAGAAGACTTCATACCATATTGGAACGCTTGCTCGAAGATCTATCTTTTGAAGCGCCTGATATTAGTTTAGATCAAATAACCATTACACCCGAGTATGTAGAAGAAAAGCTGGCTAACATCGCAAAGAACAAGGATTTGAGCCAATATATATTATAGGATGCAGTAGGAGGAAGAAAGACAATGAATTTATTGAACAAAGCAAGAAGCATTAACTCAATGCTACAACAAACAGGTGGTAAACAAGTAAACTTTAAAGAGATGGCTGAAACACTTAGCTCGGTGATTGAAGCTAATATCTTCGTAGTTAGCCGCCGTGGAAAACTTTTAGGTCTAGCTCTTAAGCAAGAAATTGAAAACGAGCGTATGAAAAAAATGATTGAAGACCGTCAATTTCCTACAGATTACACAAAAAATCTTTTCAATATTACAGAATCCCTTTCAAATATTGATGTGGAAAGTGACTATACAGCATTCCCGGTAGAAAACAAAGATCTTTTCTCAACAGGTTTAACTACGATTGTTCCGATCGTTGGTGGAGGAGAAAGACTTGGTACTCTGATCCTTTCGAGACTTTCTACTTCATTTGAGGAAGATGATTTAGTATTAGCCGAGTATGGAGCAACAGTAGTTGGGATGGAAATCCTTCGTGAAAAAGCTGAAGAAATCGAAGAAGAAGCTCGTAACAAAGCTGTTGTTCAAATGGCGATTAGTTCACTATCATACAGTGAGCTTGAAGCAATCGAGCATATCTTTGAAGAGCTAGAAGGCAATGAAGGGCTTCTTGTTGCAAGTAAAATTGCTGACAGAGTTGGAATTACTCGATCTGTTATCGTAAACGCTCTTCGTAAACTAGAGAGTGCTGGCGTAATCGAATCCCGTTCACTTGGTATGAAAGGGACGTACATTAAAGTATTAAATGATAAGTTCTTGCTAGAACTTGAGAAACTAAAAACTTCATAATAGTTAGTATGAAAAAACCAATCCCTGTAACTTGGGGGTTGGTTTTTTGTGTTTTGGTGAGTATGTACTTCGGATGAACAAATGCTCACTTACGGAGATTTATGCTCGTTCATCGAAGGGTTATGCTCGCACACGGAGATTTATGCTCGTTCATTGAAGAGTTGTGCTCGCACACGGAGATTTATGCTCGTCAAGTATGCTCTAAGGCTCACTGGTTGAGCGCTATCCGAGAAAGGCTAGCAACTCCTAACAAATACACACCTTTAATAACAATAATTGTAAAAATATGTCGATACAAAAAAATGTGGTACAGTCGTCCTGCATGCTACGTGCATATAGGGATTTTATTACTATAAACAAAATTAGGCACAAAGTCACGGTCGAAATATAGTCCTTTCTATCGAAAAAAGTCATTTTGGGAAAAAATACATAGACACTTTTTGGATATATCACTTAAAATATGATAGTGAGGTAAGATTTAACAATAATTGAAACATCTATAGTAAAAAAGAGGGAAGTGATGAACTTGTTCTCTAGCCCTGTCATGAAAAACCTAGAAATGGCATTAGATGGATCAGCGTTAAAACAAAAAACCATTTCAAATAATTTGGCTAATGTGGACACACCTGGATATAAAGCGAAAGAAACCGTTTTTAATCAGGAATTTAAAAGAAGTTTACAAGCACATCGAACAGATCAACGCCATTTTTCATTTAGTACTGGATCGTCTTCTTCTTTTTATGTAAAAGAAAAAGCAAATACTGTGATGAATCATAATGGCAACAATGTAGATGTGGACAAAGAAATGGCAGAGTTAGCAAAGAATCAACTCTATTATCAGACACTTGTGCAGCGTATTAACGGAAAATTCAATTCGATTAAGATGGTTGTTAAAGGCGGGAGATAGATATGGGAGTTTTTGATGCAATGAATGTTTCAGCATCCGGTCTAACAGCTCAACGGCTTAGAATGGATGTTGCTTCATCTAACATGGCAAATGTCGATTCGACACGAGGTACATTTAAAAATGGTAAGTGGGAGCCTTATCAACGGAAAATGGTTGTACTAGGTTCTGGTGAGTCTAGTTTTAAAACCATGTTTAATAATGCAGTAAATAAAGGAGAACTATCAGGAGTTAAAGTAAATCAGATTATTAAGGACGAATCACCATTCAAGACGGTTTATCAGCCAGATCATCCTGATGCGAACGAAGATGGATTTGTACTTCTTCCTAATGTGGATCCACTTAAAGAAATGGTTGATTTAATGAGTGCTACAAGATCATACGAAGCAAACGTTACAGCATTAAACGCAGCAAAAGGAATGTACTTAAAAGCATTAGAAATTGGCCGTTAGGAGTGGTGAGACATGGATAAAATTTCAATCGGAGCGCTTCAGAGTATAAGTAACAGTACTCCAACAGCAAAAACGACACCTTCTGAAGCTCAAGAAGACTTTAAGAGCTATCTGAAAGGTGCTTTAAATAATTTAAGCGAAACACAGGCACAATCAAATAATGCTACACAGTCACTGATGAATGGAAATATGGACAATCTTCATCAGGTTATGATAACAGCTGAAAAAGCGAGTGTAACCATGCAAACGACTCTTGAAATCCGCAATAAAGTTGTAGAAGCATACCAGGAAATCATGAGGATGCAAGTTTAGTAATTAATACATATTTCGAAAGATGCATTCTATTTTGGGGGTAGCTTTTAAAAATTTTTATTGTGTTTATCGGGGGAAAAAATGAAAGAAAAATGGAAACACATCACCAAGCAAATTACAGAGCGGTTTAAATCACGTTCGAACATACAAAAAGGATTGATTCTCGGAGGGATTTTCCTTTTTATCGCAGGATTTATTTTTCTAACGGTTATGATGTCTCGGCCAACTCTTGTTCCATTGTATTCAAATCTTTCCCCTCAGGAAGCGGGACAGATACAAGAGAACTTAAATAGTAAAGGTGTCGCTAATGAAGTTCGAGATGGCGGAAAGACAATCATGGTTCCTGAAGAACAGGTGAACAACCTTCAAGTGCAGCTTGCAGCTGAAGGATTGCCTGAGAGCGGGAATATCGATTTTTCATATTTTGGAGAGAAATCCGGATTTGGAATAACAGATAAAGAATTCGGGGTTCTTGAAAGAGAAGCGACACAAACAGAGATTGCCAACTTGGTAAAAAGCATTAATGGTGTTGAAGATGCAAGCGTGATGATCACACTGCCTGAAAGCAGTGTGTGGGTGAACCAAGAAGAAGAAAAAGCGTCAGCATCTGTCGTACTTTCATTAGGTGCTGGAGCTAAGTTAAATGAAGATCAGGTAAAAGCGCTCTATCATCTTGTTTCCAAAAGTGTGGCGAACCTGCCTATGGAAAATATCGTCATAACAGACCAATACTTTAATTATTATGATCTGAATTCAGTTAACTCTACTTCTTCAGCTTCTAAATATGAAGAACAACGTAAAATCAAGCAAGATGTTGAAAGAGATCTTCAGAGAAGAGTTCAACAGATGCTTTCAACGATTATGGGGCAAGGGAAAGTAGTAGCAACTGTTACAACAGACATTGATTTTACGGAAGAAAAACGTGAAGAAACCATTGTAGAACCGGTTGATCAAGAGAATATGAAAGGCATAGAAGTCAGTGTTGAACGCATTCGCGAAACATTTACAGGGGATGGAGCTGCAGCAGGCGGTGTAGGAGGAACAGGTGATCAAGAAGTTCCAACTTATCCTGGATCTACAGCTGGTTCAAACGGTGATTACGAAAAAGTAGAAGAGCGGATCAACAACGAAGTAAATAAAATACGAAAAGAAATTGTGGAGAGTCCTTACCAGATTCGTGATTTAGGTATTCAAGTCATGGTAGAGCCACCGACACCAGACAAGCCTGAATCTCTTCCTCAAGAACGTCTTGATGATATTGAACAAATTTTGAGTGCGATCGTTAGGACAAGTATCTCAAAAGATATAAACAATCAGCTGACAGAAGAACAGATTCAAGAAAAGATTTTCGTATCAGCTCAGCCATTTAACGGCAAACAAGAAACCACTCCAGTATCGACTGGGATTCCGATATGGATTTATGTTGTTGGCGGAATCTTGTTGATCGTTATCATTCTATTAATCTTTTTGCTTTCTCGTAAAAAGAAAACAGAAACAGAAGGAACGATTGAAGATTTTGAGATGGAAACACAAGAGACGTATTTTGTTCCAGATGTTAATAAAGAGCAAGGTTCAGAAGGTACAGTTCGAAAAGAACAATTAGAACGGATGGCAAAAGAAAAGCCTGAAGAATTCGCAAAACTCGTAAGAACATGGTTATCAGAAGAATAGGAGCTAACGAACGATGGCAAAAGGTATGAAAGAGCTGTCAGGTAAAGAGAAAGCAGCGATCCTCGTTATCTCTTTAGGTCCTGATGTAGCTGCACAAGTATATAAACACTTAAGCGAAGAAGAGATTGAAAGATTGACACTTCAAATCTCACAGGTAAGAAAAGTAGATTCAACACTTAAAGAAGAAATCATTACCCAGTTTCATCAACTGGCGCTTGCACAGGATTATATTACTCAAGGCGGTATTGGATACGCGAAAACGGTATTAGAAAAAGCAGTCGGTAAAGATGAAGCGATGCAAATCATTAACCGTTTAACATCAACTCTTCAAGTAAGACCATTTGATTTCGCGCGAAAAGCGGACCCAGGCCAAATTTTAAACTTTATTCAAAACGAACATCCGCAAACGATTGCTCTTATCTTGTCCTATTTGGATTCATCTCAAGCCGGACAGATATTATCTGAACTTCCACAAGAGATGCAAGCAGATATCGCAAAAAGGATCGCATTAATGGATCGAACATCACCAGAAGTGATTAATGAGGTCGAACAAATCTTAGAACGTAAACTCTCTGCTACCGTAACACAAGATTTCACACAAGCGGGTGGAGTAGAAGCGGTTGTTGAAGTATTAAACGGCGTTGACCGCAGTACAGAACGGACGATATTGGATGCACTTGAAATTCAAGACCCTGAACTTGCAGAAGAGATCAAGAAAAGAATGTTTGTGTTTGAAGACATTGTTACGCTTGATAATCGTGCGATTCAGCGAGTGATTAGAGAAGTTCAAAACGAAGACTTACTTCTTGCTCTTCGTGCCTCAAGTGAAGAGGTTAAAGAAGTTATGTTTAAAAATATGTCTCAGCGTATGGCAGAAAACTTTAAAGAAGAGATGGAATTCATGGGTCCTGTCAGACTTCGAGATGTAGAAGAAGCTCAATCCAGAATCGTTGGAACGATACGCAGACTTGAAGAAGCTGGTGAGCTCGTTATTGCTAGAGGCGGAGGAGATGATGTGATTGTCTAAAGTAATTAAATCTTTTCACAATCACAAAGAAAAAAGTGATGTAGAAACGGACGGGGTAGTCATTGGCATCCAATCTATATCACTTTTCACACAAGTTGATGAATCTTTGTTAGCAGAAGATGATGAGACAAAAATCTTCAGATTGAAAAATGAAGCACAAAAGATTTTGGATGAATCAAAAAAAGAAGCAGCTCGCATTATTGCTGAATCTGAAAGATCTAGAGAAGAACAGCAGCAGAGATTGGCTGAAGAAGAGACAAGTTGGCGATTGAATTTAGAACAAGAGTTACAAAAAGTAAAAACAGAAGGCTATGATGCTGGTTTTCAAAGCGGTTTAGAACAAGGGCAAGAAAGTTGGCTTTCTCAACTAAATGAAGTTAAACGTTTTATGGACCAATTGAGAAACGACTATCACAGTGTTCTGAGTGAAGCAGAGCCGCAGATGGTTATACTCGCAATCAGAGCCGCAGAAAAAATTCTAGGTATGAAGCTGCAAGAAACACCAGAAACGTGGATATCTATTGTAAAACAACTTGTAAAAGAAGCTAGGGAATTTGAAGATATAAAACTATATGTACCAACTCATTGGTTTGAACTCACTCAAAAATACCGTGAAGAGCTAAAGAATATGCTTCAGTCGACCGCAACGCTTTTTATCTATCCAGATGAAACATTAACAGAGAACGGTGCAATAATCGAATTTCCGTTTGGGAAAATTGATGCGACCCTTGATGTTCAGCTAAAAGAAATCAGAGAAAAGCTGCTAGAACAAATTGAGGTGACTGAACATGAACGTTGATCAGCTGATTGACTCACTTCAATCCATAGATTCATATAAACGGTATGGAAAAGTCATTCGGGTTGTTGGGCTGATGATTGAATCAAAAGGCCCCAAAACTTCTATAGGTGATGTTTGTTATATCCATACAGGAAACACTAAAAAACTAAAAATAAAAGCCGAGGTTGTTGGCTTTCAGGAAGAAAATGTTCTATTGATGCCTTTTACATATGTAAAGGATATTGCAGTAGGAAGTTTAGTAGAAGCAACCGATCAGCCACTGGAGATTAAAGTAGGACATTCGCTTATCGGAAAAGTGTTAGACGGGATGGGGCTGCCGTTAGACGGTTCCTCTTTACCTCGCGGATTGTTTCGTTATCCATCTGAAAACGAGCCGCCTAATCCGATGGAAAGGCCTAGGATTCATGAAAGTATACAGTTAGGAATTCGGTCGATCGATAGTCTCTTAACAGTCGGTAAAGGTCAGCGAGTAGGAATATTTGCTGGAAGCGGTGTTGGGAAAAGTACATTGCTTGGTATGGTAGCAAGAAATTCAACGGCTGATCTTAACGTCATCGCCCTCATAGGTGAACGTGGCCGTGAAGTGCTTGATTTTATTGAAAGAGACCTTGGAGAAGAAGGATTGAAGCGTTCGATTGTGGTGGTTGCAACTTCTGATCAGCCTGCATTAATGCGGATAAAAGGTGCGCTGACAGCCACAAGCATCGCTGAATATTTCCGCGATCAAGGCATGAACGTCATGCTCATGATGGATTCAGTCACACGTGTTGCGATGGCTCAGAGAGAGATCGGACTTGCTGTAGGAGAACCTCCAACAACAAAAGGGTATACACCTAGTGTTTTTGCGGTACTTCCCAAATTACTAGAACGTTCAGGTACAAACAAGAATGGCACGATTACTGCATTTTACACGGTGCTAGTAGATGGTGACGACTTTAATGAGCCGATATCAGATACAGTTCGAGGAATTCTGGATGGACATTTTATTCTAGACCGAAACTTAGCGAATAAAGGCCAGTTTCCTGCCGTGAATATCTTAAAAAGCATCAGCAGGGTAATGAATGACATTGTTCCAAAAGAGCACCGGCAAGCGGCCGAACGTTTGCGCGAACTATTGTCTTCATATGTAGAAGCAGAAGATTTAATCAGCATTGGTGCGTATAAAAGAGGTTCATCCAAATCAGTCGATGAAGCTATTCAGATGTACCCTAGCATTTTAACTTTTCTAAAACAGCAAGTAGATGAAGATGTTAGTTATGATGATGCTGTTCAAAGGCTGCTGATCGAATTTGGAAAGGATGAAAGGTAATGTCATTTCATTTCTCTATGGAAAAAGTATTATCCGTTAAACAAAAAGAGAAAGAATCGATAGAACAAGAGTTAGGAGAAGCTGTTCAAGCATTCGAAAGCATTGCAGAAGAAATATACAGTCTTTTAAAACGAAAAGAAGATATTGAAAATCTTTCGAATCACCAATTTCATCAAAGAATCGTCGTAAATGACCTGCAAAATACGCAGCGCTTCCTTTTGTCCATGACAAACAAGATTAAAGATTTACAGCCAGTGCTTCAAAGAGCAAGAGAAAGAATGCAAATCATTCAGCAGAAATTGTTGCAGCAGACGATTGAAGTGAAGAAATACGAAAAACTGAAAGAAAAACAGTTAACCGCCTATAAAGTGGAAATAACTTCTTATGAAAATAAGCAGAACGATGAATTTTCAGTTTTGCGTTTTGCGAAGTCGTAAAAACAGGTGATCACATGAAACAAAATGAAAAATCCAGCAAGTTGGTTTGGTTTCTGTTAGTTATCTTTGTCCCTGCGGTGTTTGCACTTACCGTTTTTGGAATTGTGCTTTCTTTTATGGGAATAGACGTTGTTGAAGAGGCGAAAAACAAGATACCTGTTATCAATCATGTTCTTAAAGATGATGAGGTTGCTGTAACAAGTAACGTGCAAGAAAAACAATGGAAATCAAAGTTCGATGAACAAGAAGACTACATCAAGATGCTATCAGCCAATCTTCAAAAGAAAGAAAAAGAAGTGACAGACTTAAAAAGCAATATTGCGTTATTAGAAAAGCAAGTGGAAGATGCTGAAGAGAGTGTTAAGGAAGAAGAGAATGCTCAGTTAAAAAAGCTATATGAAGCGATGTCAGCTAAAGATGCTGCAGCGGTTCTGACAGAAATGAATAACAATCAAGTACTAAGCATCTTAACGCAATTACAATCTGAAACACAAGCAGCCATCCTTGCCAAACTTGATGCTAAGCGGGCAGCTGAACTTACAGTGTTAATGGCAAACAATTCTCTTTAAAAAGGAGGTGAATGCATTGCAAATATTGATTTCACAGCCAGCTGTTGCAACTCAGGTTTCACCGGTCTCATCTAATCAGCAAAAAACAAGCTACGCATCTCCATTATTTTCTCAATTGCTGGCATCAACTGGTGTAATAAAAGAAGAAAACGGAGACAGGTTGGGTGGATTGATTTTAAACCTGTTATCAGAAGTGCCTGAACTAGAATGGGATGCTGAAGCCCTCAATTCTGAAAACGTGCAAGCATTAATGAATGAGCTGCCACCCGAAATGAAAGAAATTCTTGAGAAACTGCTTCAGGAACAGATCAATCTTTCAGAAGTTGCTGCTAATCCAGCACCAGAGATGAAGTTAGCTGTTTTGTTACAAGTAGTATTTAACGATCAGAACGGAACATTTTCTGAAAGTGGACAAAAACAACTCACAGCAATCATTGAAAAGTGGTTTCCAGGCGTGAAGCTAGATCAAAAAGATTCGTTAACTAAACAAGTGGAACAAATTTTCGGGCAAGTAAAGAAGCTTCTGAATGAGCAGAGTACTCTAGATAAAAATTCACTCTTAAAAGTGATGGAGACTATAACAACTGTAAAAAAAGTGCAGAGTTTTGCAGATCAAGCTTTTCAGAGATATGTACCTTCAAAGCAAACTGAACAAACGGTTTCAGCTATTAAAGAACTTACAACCGTACAAAGTCCACTTTCTCCTCTTGAACAATGGACATTAAAAGTTCCAGTTTCACAAGGAGAAGGACAAAAAGAGCAATTCGTCCGTGAAGTTCAGCAAATCATTTCTAGAGGAAAACTCATAGTAAATGAAGCAGGATTTACGAAGATGCAGATTCGACTAACACCTGAACATCTTGGAACCATTGAAATTCAGCTTATTCAAAAACATGGAGAGATTGCAGCAAAGATTATTGCTTCTAGTCAGGGGCAAAAGATGCATTAGATGGACAGCTTGCTCAGTTAAAACAAGCTTTTTCCGGCCAAAACATTGATTTTGAAAAGGTGGAGGTTTTTGTAAACAGTGACGAGCAGAACTTCGAATTTCATGATCAAGGAAATCAGGGATATGAAGAGCAGCGTCAGACCACTGAAAATGACAAAGATGAAACGGAATTAGAGAATCTGTCATTTGAAGAGCAGTTATCACAATTGGTATTAAACGAAAAGGTGTGATGAATGAATGACCAAAGTATCTGAAGACCTCATGCTGTCAAATTATCAGGCAAAAACGAAGCAAACAGGTTCAAATATTTTAGGGAAAGATGATTTTCTTAAGATTTTAATGACACAGCTTCAAAATCAAGATCCGACAAGCCCGATGCAAGATCGAGAGTTTATCGCACAAATGGCAAGCTTTTCATCTTTAGAACAGATGACAAACATGAACCAGACAATGCAGCAGTTCTTATCCTTTCAAACAGAAGCATCTCTTTTACAGCAAAGCCAGATGATCGGCAAGCAAGTGACCTATGAAACGGAAACGGTTGATGCTGAAGGAAATAAAAGATAGAAGAAAAAGAAGCGGTTGTGAAATCTGTATTATTTGAAAAAGGTTCTGTACAGCTCGAAATGAGCGATGGAACAAAGATTACTAGTTTTCAAGTAATCAAGATAACAGACCCATCAAAGTAAGGAGTTGATACTATGAGCGAACGGATACACGCTCATCAAATGTACCAGCCGATCCTTTACCCTAAGCAAAATCAGCAGAAAAATGTTAATCAGTCCTTTAAGTCATTGTTTAATAAAGAGCTAGAAAATCAGCTCACAGTGAGTAAACATGCTCAGAAAAGACTTCAAGATCGAGATATTACAATATCAGAATCCAGCTGGAACAAGATAAGTGAAAAGGTAATAGAAGCAGGTCGAAAAGGCATTAAAGATTCTCTAGTCATCATGAGAGATGTCACGCTAGTTGTAAATGCCCCGAATCAGACAGTGATTACAGTGTTAGATCGAAACGAAAGTACGTCTCAAATCTTTACAAACATTAATGGTGCAATCGTCATAGACGAATAAACGAGCTGGACCTTTACAGGAGGCTCACAAAACTGACGAATGATAGAAGCAGTTAATAAACCAAGTAAGGGAGATAAAAACAAATGTTACGTTCTATGTATTCAGGAATCAGCGGTATGAAAAACTTTCAGGTGAAGCTTGATGTAATTGGTAACAACATTGCAAACGTTAATACTTATGGCTTTAAGAAAGGCGGTACAACGTTCAAGGATTTGGTTAGTCAGCAGATTGCTGGTGCAGCAGCTCCTGGTAGTGGCCGTGGTGGAGTGAACGCGAAACAAGTAGGATTAGGTTCGCAGCTTGCTACTATCGACACTGTTCACACTCAGGGCAGTTTGCAAACCACAGGGCGACCACTAGATTTGGGGATTTCTGGAGACGGTTTTTTAGACTAGGTACAGGAACACTTAATGGAACCAATATTACTTTGTCTGATACTACATTTTCAAGAGCAGGTAACTTTTATCTTGATCAAAATGGCTATGTTGTAAATGGAGACGGTAAGTTTCTATTAGGTAATGGTAATTCAACTATTCAAATTCCTACTAGTGCTAAAAGTTTTAGTGTAGGAGCTGACGGTAAAGTTAATTTCATAGACAATACGGGTGTCTTACAAACGGCTGGACAAATTCAATTAGCCAAGTTCTCTAACAACGAAGGTTTGGAAAAAGCAGGAAGTAATGAATATCGACAAAGTACAAACTCTGGTGGACCAACCGCATCATTCCCTGGTGATGTAGGCGGAGCGGGAACTCTAGTAGCAGGCGCTCTCGAAATGTCCAACGTCGATCTTTCTGAAGAATTCACTGAGATGATCGTTGCGCAGCGTGGATTTCAAGCGAACACAAGAATCATCACAACATCTGATGAGATCCTTCAAGAACTGGTGAACCTAAAACGTTAATGTGAAGGGAGGAAGGGTTGAGCAGTGAGCTGCTTAGCCCTGAAACCATATGATTTCTTTAACCCAGTTAAACGGTAACACGTTTACACTTAATGCCATTTATATTGAACAAATTCAGTCTTTTCCTGACACAACAATCACGTTAACGACTGGTAAGAAGTTTGTTGTTAAAGAAAGCGAAGAAGAGGTTGTTCATAAGGTTGCTTCATTTTATAGAGGAATAACGCTGCTTCCAATAAACAATCAAAAGAAGGAGGGTCTGTAGTTGGGTAACAATAAAGTTATAACCATTATGCTTTCGATGCTTTTAGCTATAGGCCTTGTTGGTGCGGCTGGCTATTTTGGATTCAAACAATTTTCACCAAAAACGGAAGCTTCTGAACCGTCTGCTGAAGAACTGGATAAGCTTATGGTACAAACCGATGAGATGACAACCAATTTAGCAGATCAAGCTTACGTAAAGATTCAATTTAAAATTCAGGCGGACAATAAAGATGCCAAACATGAGTTAGAAAAAAGATTGTTTCAAGTGAACAACTTAATAATCTATGAGATCTCAAACATGAAAACAGAAGAACTCTCAGGACAAAAAGGATTGGTTTCTCTAGAAGATAAGTTGAAAACTGAGATTAATAAGGTCATGCAAGATGGAAAAGTAGTCAGAGTCTACACAACTCAAAAAATCATACAATAATTCATTAAAAACGGCATGAAAAGAGGTGAGACTCTTGGTTGATGTTTTATCACAAAACGAAATTGATGCTCTTTTATCTGCTCTTTCCACAGGAGAGATGGACGCAGAGGAGCTGAAAAAGGAAGAGTCAGAGAATAAAGTTAAAGTTTACGATTTTAAGAGGGCCCTTCGTTTCTCGAAAGAACAAATTCGCAGTTTAACGCGATTGCATGAAAATTTCGCAAGGCTTTTAACGACTTATTTTTCTGCCCAGTTAAGGACGTATGTACAGATTGGTGTAGCTTCTGTTGACCAGCTTCCATACGAAGAATTTATTCGCTCTGTACCGAAGATGACATTATTAAATGTTTTTGAGGCACAACCGTTTGAAGGGCGAATCTTAATGGAAGTGAACCCTAATATCGCATACGCCATGCTGGACAGAGTGATGGGCGGCAGCGGGGCTGGAATGAATAAGATCGAGAACCTGACAGAAATTGAGACGAGGATTATGAGCCAATTGTTTGAAAACACGCTTGATAGTTTTAAAGAAGCATGGACAAGCGTTATTGAACTCGATCCTTTCATGGTCGATCTTGAGGTTAATCCGCAATTTTTGCAAATGGTCTCTCCGAATGAAACGGTAGTTGTCATCTCGTTAAACACTACCATTGGAGAAACGAGCGGTATGATTAACATCTGTCTTCCGCATGTTGTAATCGAGCCGATCATCCCGAAACTTTCTGTTCATCATTGGATGCAAAATAAAAAGAAAACTAGAATTCCAGGTGAAACAGAGTTTATTGAACAAAAGCTAAAAAATGCACTTTTGCCCTTTAAAGTCGAGTTAGGGTCTTCAGAAATGTCGATAGAAGAATTTCTGCACTTATCAATCGGTGATTGTATCGAACTGGATCAAAGAATCAATCAGCCGCTCGTCATTAAAGTAGAGAACAACCCTAAGTTCTACGGCCAGCCTGGTAAAGTGAAGAAAAAGCTAGCCGTTCAAATTATAGAAACCATTAAGGAGGATGAGGATCAATGGTAAGTGGAGATATGCTTTCACAAGACGAAATTGATGCTTTGCTGAATGGTGGAAGTGCTTCCTCGTCCGGAGTGACCGACACCGAAGATTATTTATCTTCTATTGAGCAAGATGCGTTAGGTGAGATCGGAAACATTTCTTTTGGCAGTGCTGCAACTGCGCTTTCAACGCTTCTAAACCAAAAGGTAGAGATTACGACACCTACTGTAAATGTAGTGAAAAGAACCGAATTAAAAGACGAGTTTCCCATTCCTCATGTCGCTGTACAAGTAACATACACAGAAGGAATTGAAGGAGCAAACCTGCTTGTGATCCGAAAGACGGATGCACAGATCATCGCAGATTTGATGCTCGGCGGTGAAGGAACCAACCCTTCTCCTGATTTCGGTGAGCTTCAGTTAAGTGCAGTTGGTGAAGCGATGAATCAGATGATGGGTTCTGCTTCAACATCCATGTCTACGATCTTTAACAAAAAGGTCGATATCTCACCACCTAAGATTGATTTTCTGGATGTTGAATCAAACACAAGCTTAATTCCAGACGAAGAAATTTTAGTAAAAGTATCATTCAGACTCAAAGTTGGTGAACTGATCGATTCTAACATCATGCAGTTGATCGATGCAGAATTCTCTAAGAATCTTGTACATAAACTTATGAATCCTGAACCTGTAATGGAAAAAGAACCAGTTGCAGATTATGTTCCTCAGGAAGAAGTTGCTGCACCAGCACAACCTATCACTCATTATGAGGAGCCGGTGCAACGTGAAACAAGAACGATGCCTGCTCCATCCTATCAGCCGCAGATGAGGGATGTCTCCGTTCAGCCTGCAAGCTTTTCGGACTTTGGAGATTTTGAATCAAACCAAAGTGAAACAAAAAATCTAGATATGCTGCTGGACATTCCTCTTCAAGTAACAGTGGAATTAGGAAGAACGAAAAAAACGATTAAAGATATTCTAGAAATATCTCAAGGCTCAATTGTGGAGCTTGATAAATTAGCAGGTGAACCAGTAGATATTTTTGTAAATCAAAAAATGATCGCAAAAGGTGAGGTTGTCGTTATTGACGAGAACTTCGGAGTCCGTGTAACAGAGATCTTAAGCCAGCGTGATCGTTTAGAAAAATTGAAGTAACTAACGGAGGTAAGTGTAATGGGAGAGCGTATTTTAGTTGTTGATGATGCAGCATTTATGAGAATGATGATCAAAGATATTTTAGTAAAAAACGGTTTTGATGTAGTCGGTGAAGCAGCAGATGGAGCACAAGCCATTGAAAAGTTCCAAGAATTAAAACCAGACTTAGTAACAATGGATATTACGATGCCTGAGATGGACGGCATATCAGCGCTAAAAGAGATCAAAAAACAAACCCGGATGCAAAGATCATTATGTGTTCTGCAATGGGGCAACAAGCAATGGTAATTGATGCCATCCAAGCAGGTGCGAAAGACTTTATCGTTAAGCCATTTGCAGCAGACCGCGTTATTGAAGCGATTAAGAAGACTTTAGGCTAAGCAGGTGCCATTTTCCATGTATAGATGGTTAATCAGTTTTTTGCAGCAGTTTGCCTTTCGTTTGTACCGTACAGTGTACAAGCGGAAGGCAGCAGTTCAGGGAAAAGTGTCTGGGACACCGTGAATGATTCAAATCAAAAAAGTGAGAAAGAACAAACACCGCAAACGAATGCAGCAGAAACTTCTGATGGCGGAAGCACGTTTATGATGCTAGTAAAACTAGTATTTATGCTTGGAATCGTTTTAGCTATCTTGTTTTTTGTATTACGTTTTATCCAAAGAAAGTCAGTTAGTTTTCAAGATGGAAAGAATCTGCAGTCATTGGGCGGGATTGGGATCGGACAGAATCGTTCTGTACAGCTGATCAAAACAGGAAATTCAGTTTTGGTAGTAGGTGTTGGGGACACAGTGACACTTTTAAAAGAGATTAACGATGAAGATGAAGTGAAAATGATGCTCGAACAGCGTCCGTCTCAAAATGTCTCTACTTTGACGAGTCAATTAAAATCAAAATGGTTAAAAAACAGAAGCGAAAAAAGGATGGCAATGGAGTAGATGTCTCAACGAGTCAGACAGATACTTTTAAAAATATGCTGAATTCAATTGTTCAGGATAAGAAAGAACAACAAAGAGAAATTCAGAAAGCGTTAGAGAAAGGGAAACATCATGAATGAATTTATTCCTGGTTTAGATTTGGATTTTATTAACAATAGCGATCCAGCCAACATGGAAACAACCATTCAGCTTTTGCTGCTCTTAACGGTCCTTTCGCTAGCTCCTAGTATTCTGATTCTTATGACTTGTTTTACGAGAATCATTATTGTCTTATCTTTTGTCAGAACATCACTGGCAACACAGCAGATGCCTCCAAACCAGGTACTGATAGGTATTGCCTTATTCTTAACTTTTTTATCATGGCCCCTGTTCTGCATGAAGTAAACAAAGAAGCGGTTCAGCCGTTAGTCAAAGGTGAGATCTCTCAGGAAGAAGCATTCGATAAAGGAAGTCTGCCGATTAAAGAGTTTATGGCTAAACATACAAGGCAGAAAGATCTCATGCTTTTTATGGAATATTCCGGGGCGAAGAAGCCTGAAAGCATAAAAGATATTCCTTTAACAACTCTTGTACCGGCTTTTGCGATCAGTGAATTAAAGACGGCATTCCAAATAGGATTTATGATTTTTGTACCTTTTCTGATCATTGATATGGTCGTTGCGTCTATTTTAATGGCTATGGGGATGATGATGCTGCCGCCCGTTATGATATCACTGCCATTCAAGATCTTGTTATTCGTACTAGTTGATGGCTGGTACCTCATCGTCAAATCATTGCTATTAAGTTACTAGGGCAGGTGGAAACATGGATTCTCAATTTGTAATATCTTTGGCTGAAAAAGGGGTATACATGACCTTGCTTTTATGCGGTCCACTAATGCTATTAGCCCTGGTTGTTGGTTTGATCGTAAGTATTTTTCAAGCAACAACACAGATTCAGGAACAGACACTCGCATTTATTCCAAAAATCGTGGCAGTTTTGGTAGGTCTTGTATTTTTGGACCTTGGATGTTATCACAAATTCTAGGTTTCACATCCAATATTTTTCAAAATTTACATACGTACATAGGATTATAAAATGATAGATTTAGTTGCTTTTCCTGCATTTTTATTGATCTTAACTAGAGTATCGGCATTTTTTTTAACAATTCCTGTGTTTTCTAATAAAAATTTACCTGTCATGCATAAAATCGGTTTATCACTTTTTCTATCTTGGATCATGTTGTACGCGATTGATCCAAAACCAATTCCGTTAGATGGTTCATTTCTTCTTTTAATTATAAAAGAAGCGATGGTCGGACTTTCCATCGGATTTATTGCAGCGATTGTTTTCTACGCAATTCAAGTAGCCGGTGGATTTATTGATCTGCAAATGGGTTTTGCTATCGCGAACGTGTTTGATCCGCAGACAGGCATTCAGACCCCTTTGATGGGTAGATATTTGTACACGTTTGCGATTCTTTTTTGTTAGCGACTGATGCGCATCATATGTTGCTGGACGGTATTTTCTATAGTTATCAATTTTTACCGCTTGATTCGGCCATCTCTAATTTTGGAAATGGCGAAATGACCAGATTTGTAATAAGTGTCTTCTCTGGCATGTTCCTAGTTGCTCTGCAGATGGCGATTCCGATCGTAGGTACTCTGTTTTTAGCTGACCTAGCACTTGGAATCGTAGCAAGAACGGTACCTCAGATGAACATTTTTGTAATCGGTCTGCCGGTGAAAATATTGATCGCTCTAGTGTTGTTCTTAGTTGTAATGCCCGCATTCTTTGTATCTGTTCAGATGCTTGTCGACCAGATGCGTGACAGCATGATTAACTTAATGGAATTGTTGGGGGCGGCTTAAGTTGATGAAATATACAATTTCTTTACAATACTTTTCTGGGGAAAAACGGAAAAAGCGACACCCAAAAAAGGCAGGAAAGCAGAAAAAAGGCCAGGTAGCAAAAAGTGCTGATATCAATGCGGCTTTTGTGTTGTTTGCCTCCGTAATGTTTCTTTCTTTTATGGGGAGCTGGATGGGTCAAAGGTTGCTTCATCTATTTGCTTACAGCCTAGATAAGAAACTGCTTTACGACGTTACTGAATCGAGCATCGCTAAGCTGTTTTGGGAGCTAGCGATAGAAGTTGCCATAATTATATCACCAGTAATGGTTGCAGCGATGGTAGCTGGTGTCTTAGGTAACTATTTGCAAGTTGGCTTTTTACTATCAACAGAAGCGATTCAAATGAAACTTGAAAGGATTAACCCTTTATCAGGATTCAAACGAATCTACTCAGTGCGCGCCCTTGTTGAACTTTCAAAATCAATGCTGAAGATTCTACTGATCGGCGGTGTAACTTTTTCATTCTGTGGAGTGAGCGGGATATTTACTTAAGAATGAGTCTTGTAAGTATAGAGGCTTCACTTCCCGTCTTTGGGGGACTAGCCGTCAAGATGGGTTTTGCAGCATCACTCGTTTTACTTTTTCTTGCGTTTCTCGATTATATGTACCAAAAATACGATTTTGAAAAGAACATTAGGATGTCTAAACAAGATATTAAAGATGAATACAAAAAATCCGAAGGTGATCCAAAGATAAAAGGTAAGATCAAGGAAAAACAAAGACAGATGGCTATGAGGCGAATGATGCAAGAAGTCCCTAAAGCGGATGTTATCATTACAAACCCTACACATTATGCGATTTGCTTGAAATACGACGATGGCCGTATGGATGCGCCGGTAGTTGTAGCAAAAGGAGTCGATCTGATTGCTCAAAGAATCAAAGAAATTGCAAAAGAACATGATGTTGCAATGGTTGAAAACCGCCCGTTAGCAAGGACTTTGTACGCTAGGGTAGACATCGGTCATGTGATTCCAGAAGATCTTTTTAAAGCAGTAGCCGAAATATTAGCTTTTGTGTATCGCGTTAAGAAAAAGCGTAAGGAATGAATAGGAGAGTTTACAGATGAAAGCTAGAGACATGAGTGTTTTAGCAGGCGTAATTTTAATTATTGCCATGCTCGTCATCCCAATGCCAACGTTTATGTTGGACTTCTTAATCATAACGAATATATCTCTGGCACTTTTAATCATATTGATTGCCATGAATACAACGCAGCCTCTCCAATTCTCTATATTCCCGTCATTGCTTTTGTTAGTGACACTTTTTAGGCTTAGGTTAAACGTTTCTACAACGAGAAGCATCCTATCAACGGGGGATGCCGGGAACGTTGTACATACATTCGGTGAATTTGTAGTCGGTGGAAATATTCTTGTTGGTATCGTAGTGTTTTTTATCCTGATCATCATTCAATTTATCGTAATTACAAAAGGATCTGAACGTGTATCGGAAGTTGCAGCAAGATTTACACTCGATGCGATGCCTGGAAAGCAGATGAGCATCGATGCGGATTTAAATGCTGGCATGATTTCAGATCGGGAAGCGAAAGAAAGACGTGAGACGATCGAACGTGAGGCGGACTTTTACGGAGCAATGGACGGTGCGAGTAAATTCGTAAAAGGAGATGCAATCGCTGGAATAATCATCGTTTTGATCAACATGCTATTTGGAATCATAATCGGAATGCTTCAAATGGGACTTAGCTTTGGTGAGAGTGCTGAATTGTTTACAAGAATGACCGTCGGTGATGGATTGGTCTCTCAAATTCCAGCACTGATCATATCAACTGCAACAGGAATCATTGTGACACGAGCAGCATCAGAAGGAAATCTTGGTTTTGATATTAGCAAACAATTACTCGCGTATCCAATCATGCTCTTTGTAGCTGGCGGCACGATCATTTTGCTCGGGTTATTCACACCGATCAACGATTTCTTCACAATTACGATCGGCGGAATACTTTCAATCGGTGGATACCTGTTATTAAAAGCAGAACGAGAACAAAAAGAAAAAGAAGAAGTTGTAGAAGAAGATATTCAGACAGAACAACTGAAAAGTCCTGAATCTGTTGTGAACCTTCTTCAGATCGATCCAATTGAGTTCGAGTTTGGGTACAGCCTAATACCATTAGCAGATACCTCACAAGGCGGGGACTTGTTAGACAGAATCGTCATGATCAGAAGACAGCTTGCTTTAGAGCTGGGCATGATTGTTCCGGTAGTCAGGATTCGGGACAACATACAGCTGCAGCCCAATGAATACAGAATCAAAATTAAAGGCAGTCAGGTTGCTAAAGGTGAGCTGTTACTCGATCATTATTTAGCGATGAGCCCTGGAATAGAAGATGAAGAAATTCAAGGTATTGAAACGATGGAACCCGCTTTCGGTCTGCCTGCCATCTGGATCGGGGAAGAGATGAAAGAACGTGCAGAATACTCAGGTTACACCGTCGTTGACCCTCCTTCTGTCGTTTCTACTCATCTTACAGAAGTCATCAAAAAGCACGCACACGAATTGATCGGCAGACAGGAGACGAAACAGCTGGTAGATCACTTAAAAGAATCGTACCCAGCGATTGTGGAAGAAGTCACACCAGATGCGCTTACAATCGGTGAAGTTCAAAAAGTATTATCAAAACTTTTAAGAGAGAGAATTTCCATTCGGAATTTAGCGGTTATTTTTGAAACACTAGCTGATTTCGCAAAAATGACAAAAGATACGGATTTATTAACTGAGTATGTGAGACAAGGTTTGTCCAGACAGATTTCTAAAAGTTACACAAATGAAAATGAACCATTGCATGTCATAACATTGGGTGGATCGGTTGAAAAAAGATTGCCGACGCGGTACAGCAAACAGAACACGGGAATTATCTTTCTCTTGATCCTCACGATTCTCAGTCTATTTTTGATAGCATTACAAGAGAACTAGAATCTGGAAGAAGCTTTGACCAGTCAGTCGTATTGTTGTGTTCTCCTGCAGTTAGAATGTACGTACGCCAGCTGATAGAAAGATATTTACCGGATGTGGCGGTATTATCCTATAACGAATTAGAACCTGAACTCGAAGTGAAAAGTGTAGGGGTGGTGAACATCTGATGAAAGTGAAGAAATATACTGCACAAAACTTGCCAGAAGCTATGAAACTAGTTAGAGCAGACCTTGGCAGCGGGGCCGTAATCTTGAATACAAGAGAAGTACAAGTTGGTGGAGTATTCGGCTTTTTTACAAAAAAGAACGTTGAAATCTTTGCAGGGTTAGATCAAGACATCGATTATCAGCAAAGTAAAAAACAAACAAAAAGTAGTGTGCATGATCATCAGCAAGTTTTTGTCCCTGATGAAGAGTTGACTCAGGAAATCCGTCAGTTAAAGAATATGGTTCACACACTTACCATACAAACGAAACAACCGGAAACGAAGGCTCCATTAGTCCAAGAATGGGAAACGTTCTTAAGAAATCAAGAGCTTGATCCATTAATTCTGGACGAACTTGTAGCAGCTTTATCGAGTAAATACGATGGTCTTGAGGCGGATGAAGCAAATCGATACGACTGGAACACCTGGATTAAAAATCACTTAGGTGCCCAAATGAAGAAAAGTGAGTTTGGTGGATTTCATTATGAAACGAAATTCTTAAACTTAATTGGTCCTACTGGAGTCGGCAAAACGACGACCATCGCCAAGATCGGAGCAAAGGCTGTTCTCAAAGATGGTAAGAAAGTGGCGTTTATTACGACAGATACGTATCGAATTGCTGCAATCGATCAATTGAAAACCTATGCAGAAATTCTAAACATTCCGTGTGAAGTGGCTTATACTGCAGATGATTTTAAGAAGGCAAAAGAAAAATTTATAGATTATGATCTTGTTCTCGTTGATTCTGCGGGTCGAAATTTCTTGAATCGCTTTTATATAGAAGAACTGCAGCGGATTGTTCATTTTGATAAAGACATGAAAAATTATCTCGTTCTTTCCCTAACTTCAAAGTACAGGGATATGGAAACAATCTATAACCAGTTTAAGAGTTTGCCCGTTCACAAGGTGATCTTTACAAAGAAAGATGAAACAAAGACCTACGGCGCAATGGTAAATCTCTCTATTGCAAACGGTGTGGGAATCGGATATGTCACAAACGGACAAAACGTTCCTGATGATATGTTTGAAGCAGAGGCGGATGAACTGATTCAAATGCTTTTGAAGGAAAAAATAAATCATGATTGATCAGGCTGCAAGTCTTAGAAAACAATTGACGGCAACATCTACCGAAAGTGCAAGAGTGATTTCTGTTGTTAGCGGAAAAGGCGGAGTTGGCAAAACGAATGTAACCGTCAATTTAGCACTTTCCTTAATAAAAATGAAAAAGAGAGTTCTCGTATTGGATCTGGATGTTGGAATGGGGAATGTTGATCTAATTCTTGGCAGAAGATCGAATAAGCATATTATGCATATGCTACACAATCAATTATCAGTATGGGAGATTATTGAAGAAGGAAAAGAGGGTCTTCATACAATTGCGGGTGGAAGAAATTTCGGCTCTCTTGCAGAGATCACGGAGGATATGCTGAACCATTTTATGAAGCAGCTTGAAGAACTTGAAAAATTTTATGACTTTATCTTCTTAGACATGGGTGCAGGTGCTACAGAAGCAGCGCTAAAGTTTGTATTATCGAGCCATGAAATTTTAGTTGTAGCTACACCAGAAATTACTTCAATGACTGATGCTTATTCTATGATGAAGTTCATCTATTTAAAAGATAACACTCTTCCCTTTACTTAGTCATAAACCGTTATGAAAACGAGAAGAAGGCCGAGAAACGTTTGAAAAATTGAAACATGTATGCCAGCAGTTTTTAGATAAAGAGCTGATCTGTCTCGGGAAAATTCCGTTAGACCAGAGCGTTTTGGAATCCGTAAAGAAACAAGTTCCATTTACGATTCATAAACCAGCTTCTTTAGCTTCAAAAGCTGTTTCCGACTTAGCGCAATCTTATGTTGGAGCTACTAAAGAGCAAAAAGCATCCTATACATCTTTTATCAGCAGGTTGAAGTCACTATTTATTGAGAGGTAGAAGCTGCGTGAAACAAATCAAAGTGCTAATTGTAGACGATTCTGCCTTTATGAGAAAACTTATAAAAGAATTTCTAAGTGAAGACCCTAGAATCGCTGTTCTCGATACGGCTAGAAATGGACAAGAGGCTATCGAAAAAACCGAAAAATTAAACCCAGATGTCATTACGATGGATGTCGAAATGCCTATTTTAGATGGGATTGAAGCAGTGAAAAGCATAATGAGCAGCCATTCAGTGCCAATCATTATGCTCTCGAGTACAACCAAAGCGGGTGCAGAAAATACCATTCTAGCAATGGAAGCAGGGGCTATTGATTTTATTGCTAAGCCATCTGGTGCCATTTCACTAGATTTGCACAAAGTAAAAGAAACCTTAATTGAAAAAGTAATCGCTTCATCTAAAGCAAAAGTTGCTGCGAAACGTTCTAAAACTGGAAATAGACCTGTTCCTAAAATAATTAGGAAACCAATAAAAAAGAATGACCTTGATAAGCTCATCTTAATTGGTACATCAACGGGTGGACCGAGAGCTTTGCAAGAAGTAATTACGAAACTTCCAGCAGACTTAGACGCTCCTGTTGTTGTTGTTCAGCATATGCCTGCAGGTTTCACTCAGTCATTAGCCAATCGATTAAATTCTTTATCTCATGTACATGTTAAGGAAGCAGAACATCATGAAACGTTGAGAAAAGGAACTGTATACATAGCACCAGGCGGGCTGCATATGAGAGTGAACGAAAAAAGGGGCGAGCTTTTTATAACATTAGATCGAGAAGAACCAGTTGGAGGACACAGACCGGCTGTAAATGTACTTTTTAGTTCTGCTGCAAAACTTAAAAACTATCAAAAGATTGCAGTGATCATGACAGGCATGGGTTCAGACGGTACAAATGGAATCTTAGACCTCAAAGAAAATGGGGAAACGATCGTGATTTCAGAAGCTGAAGAATCTTGCATCGTTTACGGCATGCCTAAAGCTGCAGCTCTAACCAAGAAAGTAGATGAAGTGGTTCACCTGGAATCTATTGCACTAGCTATTCAGAACTATTTGTAAAATAGGAGGAACTATACGATGGAAATGACACAATATCTTGACATATTCATTGATGAAAGCAAAGAACATTTACAAGCAATCAATCAACAGGTGCTGCTGCTAGAAAAATCACCAGAAGAGCTGTCGATCGTAAATGAAATATTCCGCTCTGCTCATACATTAAAAGGGATGTCCGCAACAATGGGTTATGAAGATCTAGCAAGTTTAACGCATTGCATGGAAAACGTCCTTGATGCGATACGGAATAAAAAGATACCGGTTACACCTGCTGTGCTTGATGTACTTTTTGTTTCGCTAGATCACTTAGAAGCGATGGTAGTTGAAATTTCTGAAGGCGGTAAAGGTAAAAGGGATGTTTCAGAGACCGTTCGAGATCTAGAAGCATTAGAAAAAGGAGAATCACCAACTCCTGCTTCAAATCAAATGAGAAGTGATAAAGAGAGCTCACAAAGATATGATCAGTACGAAAAACAAATCATCCTTCAATCTAAAGAACAAGGTTTTCACGCCTTTGAGCTGTCAATCTCATTACGTGAAGATTGCATTTTAAAAGCGGCAAGAGTTTATATGGTTTTTGAAGTTGTTGAACAGATCGGTGAGATTATTAAAACCATGCCAGCTGTTGACATGCTTGAAGCAGAACAGTTTGAAACGAGTTTTAACCTATCCGTTCTCACGAAAGTATCAGCTCAAGATATTAAAGAACGTATTTTAAAAGTTTCGGAGATTGAAGTGGTCGAAGTATCAGAAATTCAATCCGATAAACTAAATGCCTCTGCTGAAGAAAACAAAGGGAACCATGATTCAGAACATGTGGTAAACAGTGAAAACAAAAAAGAAGATACTCAACAAAATACAAGCGCTGCTGGTTCTGGTAAAACAATTCGCGTAAATATTGAAAGACTTGATCAGCTCATGAATTTGTTTGAGGAACTTGTCATCGACCGCGGACGTCTTGAAGAGATATCAAAATCTCTGAGAAGTTCTGATTTAAACGAGACGGTTGAACGCATGTCCAGAGTATCAGGCGATCTTCAAAATATCATCTTAACCATGCGTATGGTGCCTGTAGAACAAGTCTTTAACCGATTCCCAAGAATGGTTAGAGGGTTGGCAAAAGACTTAGGCAAGAAAGTGAACTTGGAGATTGTAGGAGCTGAAACAGAACTTGATCGAACCGTTATAGATGAGATCGGTGATCCGCTAGTACATCTGCTTAGAAACTCCATTGACCACGGAATTGAAAACCCTACTGTTAGGTCATCCGCCGGAAAGAATGATACGGGAACGATTTACTTAAGAGCGTATCACAGCGGTAACCATGTGTTTATTGAGATTGAAGATGATGGAGCGGGTATTAATAAACAAAAAGTGTTGGAAAAGGCATTAGAGAACGGAATCATCACAAAAGAAATGTCAGAAAATTTGACCGATAAACAGTGTTTTGAATTGTTGTTCGCTTCTGGATTTTCAACGGCTGACGTGATATCAGATATTTCCGGCCGTGGAGTTGGACTGGACGTAGTGAAGAACAAGATCGAGTCGTTAGGCGGATCAATTTCTGTTGATTCAACGGCTGGATTTGGAACAATCTTCTCGATTCAGCTTCCGTTAACATTATCAATCATGTCAGTCATGCTCGTTGAAATCCAACAAGAAAAATATGCGATTCCGTTATCGTCCATTATTGAGACAGCCATTATTAAAAAAGAAGATATTCTATCTGCTCATAATCAAAAAGTCATTGATTTCCGCGGGAAAGTAGTACCGCTCGTTAACATGAAAGAAATCTTTGAAGTTCCGGTAACAAATGAATCGAGCCAGCACGTTCCTGTCGTGGTCGTAAGAAAAGGGGACAAAATGGCAGCGTTAGTTGTTGATTCGTTTATCGGACAGCAAGAAATCGTCTTAAAATCACTTGGTCAATATTTAGCGTCCGTGTTTGCCATCTCTGGTGCAACGATTTTAGGAGATGGACAAGTAGCCTTAATTTTAGATTGCAATGCACTTATTAAATAGCTCTTTTCTATAAACTCTTTTCTAAAAGATATTCTCTATTAAGTCATTTTAATAAAGAGGCTTCATTGACAAGTTGATAGGAGTGGAAGGTAGCGAGACTCCTGCGGGACGAGCGGTCAGGTGAGACCCTAAGGGCGCAAAGCGGCAAGGGGCGCACCGGTCGCCCCGCGGAAAGCGAAGCAACCTGGAGCGGAAATCAACCTCTCAAAGAGCGACAACGAGATAGCTAAATAAAAAAGGTGGTTAATCAGAATGGCAAATGAAGAAAAAGTAATCATTTTTCAATTAAAAGACGAAGAATATGCGGTTCCTGTTCAGCACGTTAAATCAATAGAAAGAATGCAGCACATTACGCGAATTCCTAGAACTGTGAATTTTGTTAAAGGCGTAATAAACCTTCGAGGTGTTGTAACACCGATTATCGACCTGCGTTTACGTTTTGATATTGAAGAAGAGATGTATACAGACGCAACTCGAATCATCATTGTTTCAGTAGGTACGATAGAGGCTGGATTAATTGTAGATGCTGCCAATGATGTGATCGACCTGGATAAAGATTCGATCGAACCACCTCCTGAAGTTGTGGGAGGCGTTGATGCTGAATACATTCAGGGCGTTGCGAAGATTGAAAAAAGACTGCTTATCCTTTTGGATCTTGTGAAAGTATTGAATCCAGAAAAACTCGATGTTCAACTAGCTAAGGAAATCCTTAATTAAGATGGACTTTTCAAAGATTCAGCCTATCCATTTAGATATTTTGCGTGAGATAGGAAACATTGGAGCAGGGCATGCTGCAACAGCATTATCTACGATGCTGAACAAAGCGGTCGATATGAAAGTCCCTTCAGTAAATGTGATCTCCTTTGAAGAAATATCTGAGATGGTTGGTGGAGCTGAGAACGTTGTAGCTTCAGTTTTCCTAAGGATTGTTGGTGATGCGCCGGGGTGTATGTTTTTTATGCTGCCGATTGAACAAGCTGAAATGCTTCTCGAAGACCTATTAGGAGGACAATCCGTACAGTTGGCAAGCGGAGATATTTCAGAAATCTCACTCTCTGCGCTGCAGGAGGTTGGAAATATTCTTTCCGGTTCATATCTTACTTCGTTTTCAGATTTTACGGGTTTAAACTTGCAGCCTTCTGTACCCGCTACAAGTATTGACATGGCTGGTGCAATCTTAAGCTTTGGGTTGTTTGAAATTTCAACTGTAAGTGATTATGCCATTGTAATTGACACTGCTTTTACGGATATAGAAAAACACGATGATGTTAAAGGACACTTTTTCTTATTGCCAGACCCTGAATCATTTTCAAAAATTTTTCTTGCATTGGGAGTTCCGTTGGATGAGTGAAATTATTAAGGTGGGGATTGCGGATATAAACGTCGTTTCCCCACCAGACACAATTAGAACAACAGGTCTTGGATCATGTGTTGGCGTCATATTATTTGATCAAACAAACAAAATTGCAGGTATGGCACACATCATGCTCCCTGATTCATCTTTATCGAAAGCACCAACATTAAATGATGGCAAATACGCAGATACGGCTATTAAGAGTTTGTATGAGATGTTAGTAAAACAAGGTGCAAATGGTAAAAGCTAAAAGCGAAAATCGCGGGCGGCGCGCAAATGTTTCAATTTGCATCTGGAAACGAAATGATGCGAATCGGTCCTAGAAATGTAGATCGTGTAAAAGAAGAGCTTTTAACTTTAGGAATCCCTCTAATTGCAAGTGATACAGGCGGGTCTAGCGGAAGAACGATTGAATTTGACCCGAATAACACTTTATTAACCATTAGAACGGTGAATGCGGGCACTAAAGTAATATAAAAGAGGAGGATTACCATGACGGAGCCATCTTTAGTAGAAGAACAATCATGCTGGGATAAGTGGAACACAAGTCGTGATCGAGAAGCAGGTGATGAACTACTTCGTGCTTATCTGCCTCTTGTGAATTATCATGTACAACGGATATCGGTTGGACTGCCTAAAAGCGTCAATAAAGATGAACTCCGATCCCTTGGTATGCTAGGGTTGTATGATGCCCTAAAAAAGTTTGAGCCGGAACGAGATCTTAAATTTGATACATATGCTTCTTTCCGTATTAGAGGTGCGATTCTAGATGGGCTAAGAAGAGAAGATTGGCTGCCGAGAAGCCTAAGGGAAAAAACAAAAAAGTAGAAGCAGCAATCGAAAGGCTAGAACAAGAAAACTTACGCTCGGTTAGCGCGAAAGAAGTAGCTGACGAATTAGGCTACTCCGAAAACGAAGTAACTACCGTTATGTCAGAAAGCTTTCTGGCTAATGTTCTATCCATTGATGAAGAAAATAAAGAAACCGACAGCCGCGAGAAAGTCAGTTATACCATTGAAGACAAAAAGGCAATCACTCCTGAAAACAGTTTGCTTCAGGAAGAACTTCATGGGGAACTTGCCCTAGTGATTAAAGAGCTATCAGAAAAAGAACAGCTTGTTGTTAGTTTGTTTTACTTTGAAGAATTAACGTTAACAGAAATTGGACAAGTACTCGGGTTATCAACATCAAGAATATCTCAAATACACTCAAAAGCATTATTTCGAATTAGACAGGTTCTGCAACGTTATATGTAAGGAGTAAATGTATGGATCAATGGTTTCATATTAAACGTGAAGAAAAAGATACACTCGCTCTTTTGTATAAAAAGGAGTAGTGATTCCTCCAGATCAGATAAGTTTTTCGGCATTAGCAGCATGGATTGAATCCAAGGGGATAAGACATGGTGTTCGAAATGAAATCTTAAACTTGATTGTTGAAAACCTGGAAACCTATTCTTTTCCTGCAGAAATCGCAAAAGGTAAACTGCCTATAGCCGGTAAACCAGCTCAACTCATTCCTACTTGTTCAACAGAATGTGATGTACTGGTAGAAGAACATAAAAAGGTTGATTTTAAACGCTTATTTACCATACCTACTGCAGATTTTGGAGAAATCGTTGCAAGAAAACAAACAGCGACAGAAGGGATACCCGGCATTACAGTCTTTGGTGAACTCTTGCCTGCGAAAAAAGGGAAGGACCTCCATATTAAAAATGGAGAGAATACGGTTTTTAATGCTGAGGATTTATGTGTGTATGCTTCAACGAGTGGAGAAGTAACGTATCGAAAAAACTGTGTCAATATTTATCCTGTTTATAGAGTTCAAGGTGACGTTTCTTTAAAGACAGGGCACATTGATTTTGTAGGAAATGTACATATAACAGGTGATGTCCCTTCAGGATTCAAGATCTCAGCACAAGGTGATGTGCGTATCGAAGGGGTTGTAGAGGCCGCAGAAATTATAACGCAAGGAAATGTTGTGATTGGTGGCGGAGTATTGGGTCAAGGAAAAGGCTCAATCCGCTGTGGCGGAAATTTCACTTCTCTGTACATTAGTCAAGGAACCGTTTATGCAGGAGAAAACATCGAAGTTGCTCAAACGATTATGCACAGCCACTGTGAAGCGGGCCAGAATGTTATATGCTTAAATGGCAAAGGAAATATATCAGGCGGAACGTGTATTGCTGGAAGTGAAATTTCAGCGAATGAAATCGGAAATGAAACGTATTCCAAAACGTTAATATATATAAAAACGAATGAAAATAATGATCAGATTAGATTTAACAATGAACAAAAGTTGATAGAACTAGAGCAAAACCTTAAAAAATTGAATCAACTAAAAGCGGTTATGGAACAAAAGAAGATGGATAGAGCGACAATCGATAAGATTATTAATACGATCCATCAAACAAACATTCAACTAACAGAACTGAATAAGGAAAAAGCTGCAAATCAAAATTCTGTACGATCATTTATTACAATTAAAGGTACATTGCATCCGAATGTAGAGATTGGGATTGGCAAGTATAAGCGAAAAGTGCAATCTCCGTTTCAATCGGCAAAAGTGTTTATGGAAGAAAAAGAAATCGTTATTCATTCCTTATAAGAAATGGATGTGAAGCTGTGAGTTTGAAATTAATCGAACTTCAAGTTGCTATTCCTAGGACAGTCGATGCGGCAAAGTCAGCTACTGAAACTTTAAATAGAGGACTTCTTCAGCAAGAACAAAAATCAGAAGAGATACGTAAGAAAGATAACCTTGAATCGAAACGTGTCAATAAGAAAGAATCAGCCGAAGAAAGTTTATTACATACAAGTCAGCATGAAAAAAATGCAACAAGTTCCAGTCATCCGTTTAAAGGACAGAAAATTGATTATTCGGGATAGGTGAAAACAATGTATGGTTTGATTTTCTTCAGTTTATTACTAAACGTTGTTTGTTTTTATTTTCTATTTATTTTATGGAAAAGGATTCAAGAGCGGGATATGACTCAGGATTCAAATGTAAGTGAAGATGTTGGAGAGCTTTTAGAGCTGTTTTCACAAGAAATGAAAGAAGAAAATGCACGATTGCAAGAGATGATTTTACAATTTTCCAAACAAAATCAAGAGAAGCATCATTCTATCTCCATCTCCAATCAAGAGGAAGCTGAAGACGTCCCTACAGACTTAATGGAGGATGTTGACTATTTACCTTCTGATGAAAACAAAGATCGAAATAAGGTGTTATTATTAGCTCGAGAAGGGTATAATGCTGAAGAAATTGCGAAAATGCTTAACCGAGGAAAAGGTGAAGTAGAATTACTAATAAAATTTTACGCCTAACACCTTAAAAAGACTTGCGGAAATTGCACGAATCGTGTTATATTATTTCTCGGTGTTAATCACACACGTTTGCGGATTTGAGTAATGTGGTGCTGCTAAGTCAGTTATTGCTCAAAGGTGAAACAAACGGAGGAAAAAACCTAGGAGGTGCCATTATGGCAGTAATTTCAATGAAACAATTGTTAGAAGCTGGTGTACACTTTGGTCATCAGACTCGCCGTTGGAATCCGAAAATGTCTCGTTACATTTTCACAGAAAGAAACAGTATCTACATTATCGATCTTCAAAAGACGGTAAAGAAAGTTGAAGAATGCTACAATGTTATGCGTAACATCGCAGCTGACGGCGGAAAGATCCTTTTCGTTGGAACTAAGAAACAAGCTCAAGATTCAGTTAAAGAAGAAGCTCAACGTTCAGACATGTACTACATCAACCAACGTTGGTTAGGTGGAACTTTAACAAACTTCGGTACAATCCGCAAGCGTATCAACCGTTTGAAAGATCTTGAAAAAATGCAAGAAGACGGTACTTTTGAAGTACTTCCTAAGAAAGAAGTTATCCTTCTTAAAAAGGAAATGGAACGTCTTGAAAAGTTCCTAGGCGGAATTAAAGACATGAACAAGCTTCCTGATGCATTATTCGTAGTTGACCCTCGTAAAGAGCGCATTGCGATTGCAGAAGCTCGTAAATTAAACATTCCGATCATCGCAATCGTTGATACGAACTGTGATCCGGATGAAGTTGATCACGTTATCCCTGGTAACGATGATGCAATTCGTGCAGTTAAACTTCTAACTGGTAAAATGGCAGATGCTATCATCGAAGCTAACCAAGGCGGAGAAGAAGTAGCAGAAGCAGCTGAAGAAGAGACTACTGCTTAATTAAATGGAATGCTCAAGGGTGGTAGAGGGGATGACCCTTTATCACCTTTTTTATGTAAAGCACACTAAAGCACTACATATCCCATAAGGAGGCAAAAACACATGGCTATTACAGCACAAATGGTTAAAGAATTGCGTGAAAAAACTGGCGCAGGTATGATGGATTGTAAGAAAGCATTAACTGAAACAGATGGTAACATGGAGGCGGCAATTGATTACCTTCGTGAAAAAGGGATCGCGAAAGCTGCTAAAAAAGCTGACCGTATCGCTGCAGAAGGTCTAACTTCAGTAATCGTTGACGGGAACAAAGCAGTAATCCTTGAAGTGAACTCTGAAACGGATTTCGTTGCGAAGAACGAAAACTTCAAAAACTTGATCGCTGAACTAGGTAACCACTTATTGGCTACTGAGCCTGCTTCTGTTGAAGATGCATTAGCTTCTGACTTTAACGGAACTACAGTTAATGACTACATTAACGCTGCAATCGCAAAAATCGGAGAGAAACTTACACTTCGCCGTTTTGAAATCTTGAAAAAGATGACAACGCAGCATTTGGTGCATACCTTCACATGGGTGGACGTATTGGAGTTCTTTCAGTTGTTGAAGGAACAACTGAAGAGGAAGTTGCGAAAGACGTGTCAATGCACGTTGCAGCTGTAAACCCTAAGTACATCTCTCGTGACGAAGTAAGCGAAGAAGAAGTAGCTCGTGAGCGTAAAGTGTTGACTGAACAAGCACTTAACGAAGGCAAGCCTGAAAACATCGTAGCTAAAATGGTAGAAGGACGTCTTGGTAAATACTTCGAAGATATTTGCTTAAACGATCAATCTTTCATTAAAGATCCAGACCAAAAGTTGGTAAATATGTAGCTTCCAAAGGTGCTACTGTTAAAGCCTTCGTTCGTTTTGAAGTTGGAGAAGGTCTTGAAAAGCGTGAAGACAACTTCGCAGAAGAAGTTATGTCTCAAGTGAAAAAGTAAGCACAGTTTTAAAAGAGGAGCACGTTGTGTTCCTCTTTTTTTAGAAATAACCTGAGTTTCATAATGGCAATACTTTCAAAAATTGTTCTTTCATTGATCTTCAAAACATCATTGACAAGTTGAATGGAGTGTAAGGTGCGAGACTCCTGGGGGATCAGCGGGACAGGTGAGACACCTAAGTGCGCAAAGCGAAGAGGTGGCTCACCGCACGCCCCCGGAAAGCGAGCACCTGAAACGGAAATCAACCTCATTCAAGAGGAACTTAAACGGCCATGATAAACCAGGTAAATACATTTTTTAGGTGATGGAGGGACAAATGACTACTTCAAAATATAAACGAGTCGTCTTGAAATTAAGTGGAGAAGCATTAGCAGGTGAACAAACTTCAGGAATTGATCCAAAAATTGTTCAATCTATTGCTGAGCAAGTGAAAGAAATTGTTGAATTAGACGTAGAAGTTGCTGTAGTTGTAGGCGGTGGAAACCTATGGCGTGGTAAAACGGGCAGTGAGATGGGAATGGACCGTGCATCAGCAGACTACATGGGTATGCTTGCTACTGTCATGAATTCATTAGCCCTTCAAGACAGTCTTGAAAACATCGGGGTTCAAACAAGAGTACAAACATCTATAGAAATGCGTCAGGTTGCAGAACCTTATATCAGAAGAAAAGCCATTCGTCACCTTGAAAAAAAGCGTGTTGTTATATTTGCAGCAGGAACAGGTAATCCTTATTTCTCTACAGATACTACAGCCGCACTTAGAGCAGCAGAAATTGAAGCAGAAGTAATCTTAATGGCGAAAAATAACGTTGACGGTGTCTATTCAGCAGATCCTAAACTTGACGAGAATGCTGTTAAATATACAACATTATCTTATCTTGATCTACTAAAAGACGGTTTGGCAGTTATGGATACGACCGCTTCGTCTTTATGTATGGACAATGATATTCCGTTAGTTGTTTTCTCTATTATGGAAGAAGGAAACATCAAACGAGCAGTTGCTGGTGAAAAAATTGGGACGGTTATAAGGGGGAAAAACTAATGGCAAAAGAAGTTTTAACTCAAGCAGAAGAAAAAATGCAAAAAGCAATCGGAGCGTTAAGACGTGAATATTCAACGCTTCGCGCAGGCAGAGCAAATCCTTCGTTATTAGACAGAGTACAAGTTGATTATTATGGAACTCCAACTCCGATCAATCAGCTAGCTGGTGTTACAACGCCAGAAGCGAGACTTTTAGTTATCCAGCCATACGACAAAACAGCGATGGCTGATATTGAAAAAGGCGATACTAAAGTCTGATCTTGGTCTTACTCCTTCAAACGACGGTCAGGTTATCCGTATTGCAATTCCTGCATTAACGGAAGAACGCAGAAAAGAACTCGTTAAACTTGTTAAAAAGTTTGCAGAAGAAGCAAAAGTAGCGCTTCGCAACGTTCGCCGTGATGCAAATGATGATCTGAAGAAACTTGAAAAAGAAGCAGAGATTACAGAAGATGAACTTCGCCGTTATAACGATGACGTTCAAAAACTTACTGATAAATATACAGCTGAAGTTGATTCTGTAAGTTCAGTTAAAGAAAAAGAAATCATGGAAGTATAAAGCTTTTCCATGTACAATTAAATATAAAAAGCCCTCTATAAAGGGGGCTTTTTTATTAGACTTATCACCACGGTTTATCATGAATAATTCGATGAACAAATGAAGTCTAGAAGATGGAGGCTTATACATGCTTGACAAGCTTTTCTTTAAGAAAAAAGGTCCTGAAACAAATACATTTAAAGAAGAAAACATTCCATCTCATGTAGCCATTATTATGGATGGAAATGGGCGATGGGCTAGAAAAAGAGCTCTGCCACGTATTGCAGGCCACCATGAGGGAATGAAAACGGTTAGGAAAATAGTTAAAGAATCAAATAGAATGGGGATTAAAGTTCTCACGCTTTATGCTTTTTCAACTGAAAATTGGAAGAGACCTCGCGAGGAAGTAGATTTTTTAATGAAGCTTCCTGGTGAATTTTTAAATACTTTTCTTCCAGATTTGATTAAAGAGAACGTACAAGTGCGAATAATGGGTAAAAAAGAACTTCTGCCGCTTCATACGATAAAAGCTGTAGATGAAGCGATCAACAAGACAAAAAATAACACAGGTTTAATTTTAAATTTCGCATTGAACTATGGCAGTCGTGATGAAATTACAGCTGCAGTTAAAACACTAGCTTCTGAAGTAAAACAAGGTAAGTTAGAACCCTCAGAGATCGATGAATCAATGATTGAAAAGCACTTGATGACACATGGCCTTAATGATCCTGATCTATTAATCAGGACGAGTGGTGAGGTGCGATTAAGTAACTTTATGCTATGGCAGCTTGCTTATTCTGAATTTTGGTTTACAGATGTGTTGTGGCCAGATTTTTCTGAGGAGCATCTACAAGAAGCTGTATCACAATTTGCCGGACGAGGCAGGCGGTATGGCGGTGTTTAATTAAGGAGGACTTATGAAACAACGGATTATAACAGGTGTAATCGCAGCCGTTTTATTTATAGGGATTACCCTTTACGGAAGCTGGCCGTTCTCACTTTTAATACTTTTACTCACAGGGATAGGCATGTATGAATTATTGCGGATGAAAGGAATGGCGTTTTCTTTCATTGGAGGAATCGGGCTACTCTTAGCAGTCCTGATCGCGCTGCCTCAACAATGGATGGAAAACCTTGAACCCTTTACTAAAACAGATGCCATTATACTTGCGGTTCTTCTATTACTAGTTGTAACTGTCGTACACAAAAACAAAACAGACTATAACCATATTTCATTTGTATTATTTAGTTCCATTTATGTAGGCTTTGGCTTTTTCTATTTAGAAGAAACTAGAATCTTAGAAAATGGCGTACAGATTTTGTTTTTAATTTTATTTATGATTTGGGCAACAGATTCTGGAGCTTATTTTGTTGGTAAGTCAATGGGTAAACGGAAACTATGGCCAGTGATCTCACCAAACAAAACGATTGAAGGTGCTGTTGGTGGTATTTTCTTCAGCTTATTAGTCGGTGTTATCAGCTATGCTGTTAATTTTGTTGAGATGTCATTGCTTCATATTTTAGTTATTTCTGTTGTTGTAGGGATTTTTGGTCAAATCGGAGACTTAGCAGAATCTGCATTTAAACGTATATATGATGTGAAAGACTCTGGTACTCTCCTTCCTGGACATGGTGGAATACTAGACAGACTAGATAGTGCATTATTTGTGTTCCCGTTGTTGCACGTACTTCATTTGTTAGGATAATGGTTGGAGGTATAGTATGAAATTAGTCAGTTTATTAGGTGCTACAGGTTCAATTGGCGTTCAAACATTAGACGTGATCGCCTCTCACCCTGAACAATTCAAATTAAGTGCTATGTCTGTTGGTAAAAATATTGAAGCTGCTGAAAAGATCATTCAAAAATTCAAACCTGAAATATGTGCTGTTCAAAATGAAGAAGACGCAAGGAAGCTTCGTTTAAGAGTAGATTCATCAATTAAAATTGTTTCAGGTATGGAAGGCCTTATTGAAGCGGCAGTTTCAACTGACTCATCTGTTGTGGTTAATGCGGTTATAGGCAGTGTAGGACTATTGCCTACTTTAAAAGCGATAGAGGCGAAGAAGACGATTGCATTAGCAAATAAGGAGACACTTGTTACAGCTGGTCATCTTGTAATGGAAAAAGCAAAGAAACACAACGTAACAGTACTTCCAGTTGATTCTGAGCATTCAGCAATCTACCAATGCCTAAATGGTGAAGATACCAACCGAGTTGAAAAACTAATCTTAACAGCTTCAGGTGGAAGTTTTAGAGATAAAACCCGTGAAGAATTAAAAAACGTAACAGTGCAAGAAGCATTGAATCATCCAAATTGGTCTATGGGTGCGAAAATTACCATTGATTCAGCCACGATGATGAACAAAGGTTTGGAAGTCATTGAAGCTCACTGGTTATTTTCCTTTGATTATTCCAAAATAGACGTCATTTTACATAAGGAAAGTATCATACACTCTATGGTAGAGTTTGTTGATACAAGCATCATCGCTCATCTCGGACAACCTGATATGAGAGTGCCGATTCAATACGCGCTTACATATCCCGACAGACTTGAATTAGTAAACGGGAAAAGGTTAAACTTATGGGAAGTTGGAAAGCTGCATTTTCAAAAGATGGATTACGATCGGTTCAGATGCTTGAAACTAGCATTTGAAGCAGGAACTGCAGGAGGGTTAATGCCAACAGTCTTAAATGCAGCGAATGAAAAAGCGGTCGAGTTATTTTTGAACGGTCATATTACGTTTCTTGAAATAGAAGAAATGATTGAACGTGCAATGCAAGGTCTGTCAAATGTCAGTACCCCTGATTTTGAGACAATTCAGGAAACAGATACAAGGACTCGAAAGTTTGTGGAGTCACTACTAAGTAAAGGCAGGTAATGGAAATGAACACTGTGATAGCCATTATCATCATTTTAGGGGCTTTAATTTTCTTTCATGAACTGGGACATCTTTTGCTCGCAAAGCGTGCCGGTATTTTGTGCCGTGAGTTTGCAATTGGATTTGGCCCAAAAGTGTTTGCTTTCAAAAAAGGGGAAACAGTCTATACGATTCGTCTATTGCCTCTTGGAGGATTCGTGCGTATGGCTGGTGAAGATCCAGAAGGCATAGAACTTAAGGCAGGTCACAGAGTTGGTTTGATCTTTAATGGGGCAAATGAAGTGGAGAAGATCGTCGTAAATCACCGTGATAAATATCCGGTTCAAAAAACGATTACGATCGAAAAAGCCGATTTAGAACGAGAATTATACTTAACAGGTTTTGAGAATGAAGACACTGGATCTGAAACTTATCAAGTAAAAGAAGATGCACTATTTGTTGCGGATCATCAAGAGATGCAAATCGCTCCTTATAACCGTCAGTTCGGATCGAAGACGATCATGCAAAGAACACTTGCCATCTTTGCTGGTCCAGCAATGAACTTTTTACTTGCGTTTATTATTCTTGTAGCCTTTTCATTAATGCAAGGAATTCCAACGAATGAGTCAAGACTGGGTACTCTGCAAGAAGGTGCTGCAGCAGATAAAGCTGGTTTATTACAAGGTGATAAAATCATCGCTGTTCAAGGTGAAAAGATGGATGATTGGAAAGAGCTTGTTTCAGTTATTCAGCAAAACCCTGGTGAGAAGCTTATGTTTACAATCAACCGGGATGGTGAAGAGAAAGTCGTTCCTGTTACATTAGGTACACGAAAAGGTGCTGAAGACCAAAACGAAGGTTTTATTGGAGCACATCCATTTACAGAGTCTTCTTTTGTCGGTTCACTTGAATATGGTGCTAAACAAACATGGTTTATGACAACGGCTATCTTTACCGGGCTTGGTCAGCTTATAACAGGACAGCATGGAATTGACCAGTTATCTGGACCACTTGGAATCTATGAATACACGGATCAAGCGGCAAAAGCTGGTGTGTATATGTTATTACAATGGGCTGCTATTCTAAGCATCAACTTAGGAATCTTCAACCTGTTGCCTCTGCCTGCTCTTGATGGTGGGCGACTCCTCTTCTTAGGAGTTGAGGCATTAAGAGGAAAACCGATCGACCCTCAAAAAGAAGGAATGGTTCATTTTATCGGATTTGCTTTTCTTATGTTACTGATGCTTGTGGTTACATGGAATGATATACAGAAAATATTTCTTGGTTAATTAGGGATTATTTGAGGAGTAGAGATTATGAGACAAAGTCAGTTGTTTATGCCAACATTACGGGAAGTTCCTGCAGATGCCGATGTAAAAAGTCATCAGCTCCTTTTAAGAGCAGGATTTATCCGCCAAAATGCAGCAGGTATCTATTCTTTCTTGCCGCTGGGGAAAAAGTGCTTCATAAAATAGAAAACATTGTACGAGAAGAAATGAATCGTGCCGGATCTCAAGAGATGATGATGCCGGCACTTCAGCTTGCAGAACTTTGGCAAGAAAGCGGAAGATGGTACAGCTATGGACCGGAACTGATGAGATTAAAAGATCGCCACGAACGTGATTTTGCTCTTGGAGCGACACATGAGGAAGTCATTACAAGTATCATTCGTGATGAAGTAAAATCTTATAAAAAGCTTCCATTGAGTCTGTATCAAATTCAAACAAAATTCAGAGACGAGAAGCGTCCGCGTTTTGGTCTTCTTCGAGGAAGAGAGTTTATTATGAAAGACGCTTACTCTTTCCATGATAAACAGGAAAGTCTTGATGAAACGTATGAAGCGATGAAAGATGCATATTCAGCAATCTTTAGCCGCTGCGGATTGAACTTCCGAGCGGTCTTAGCAGATTCAGGGGCTATCGGCGGTAAAGACAATCATGAGTATATGGTTTTATCAGATATAGGGGAAGACTTGATCGCCTATTCAACTGAATCAGATTTTGCTGCAAATATTGAGATGGCGCCTGTATTGCTTAACGAAGAAAGTTCTTCTGAGAATCTGCTTGAACTCGAAAAAGTAGAAACGAAACACGCAAAAACAATCGGAGAAGTTTCCGAATTCTTAAATGTTTCAACTTCAAAAATTATTAAATCATTGCTTTATATCGCTGACGAACAGCCGGTTCTAGTTCTCGTAAGAGGCGATCATGAAGTCAATGAGATTAAGCTTAAAAATGAACTTTCAGTTACAGATGTAGTGTTAGCTACTGAAGAAGAAGCAAAAAAGTGGTTGAACACTGAGCCAGGTTCAATTGGCCCAATTTCTGTATCGAAAGAAGTAAAAATCATTGCCGATCAAGCGGTGCCTTTGATGGCAAATGCGGTTTGTGGTGCAAATGAATCAGGATACCATTTCATGAATGTAAATCCGAATAGAGATTTCGAACTTAACCAATCAGCTGATATCCGCTTTGTCGTAGAAGGTGACTTTTCGCCGGATGGCAAAGGTACCATCGTTTTTGCAAAAGGAATTGAAGTTGGTCATGTATTTAAACTTGGAAAAGTATACAGTGAGCCGATGAAAGCTTCTTATCTAGATGAAAACGGAAAAAATCAAATCATGTCAATGGGTTGTTATGGTATTGGGGTTTCTCGTACACTAGCAGCAGTTGCTGAAGAAAATAACGACGATAAAGGCTTGATCTGGCCGTTATCACTAACTCCATTCGATGTGCACTTAATTGCTGTTAATAGTAAAAACGCAGAGCAAGCTGCTCTTTCTGATGAATTATATAAGCAGATTAAACAGGATGGATATGATTGTTTATATGATGACCGTCCTGAGCGTGCAGGTGTTAAATTCGCTGATAGTGACTTAATCGGATTGCCGATTCGTGTTATGGTAGGTAAGCGAGCTTCTGAAGGTATCGTTGAAGTGAAGATCCGTAAAAGCGGAGAATCTTTTGAAGTACCTGTTTCAGAACTTAGCAGTTTTATTAAACAAGAGTGGGATAAACTTAAAAATTAAAGGCTGCTTTTGTAAATCTTTGTAGTTCTTGTGAGTGGTTGATTTCCGTTTCAGGATACTCGCTTTCCGGGGGGGTGCGGTGAGCGACCTCGTGCCTTGCACGTTGGTGTCTCACCGGTCTAGCTGCAACGGCTAGCCCCTCGAGGTCAAATGTTAAATGGTCTGTGATGGAGCCGATACCGCATTTCGGACTGTCACACTAATCCCCCAGGAGTCTCGATCCTTACACTCCAATCAACTTGCAATGAAGCAGTTAAAGTAAAACTTTTTGAAGTTACCACCAAAAAATGAAAATAATTAAAGAGGAGGTACCTCTCGTATAAGAGGTACCTTTCCCTTTGCACTTTAAGTTAATATAATCAAAAGCGCGTCCATATAAATATTTCGTATAGTATAATAAAAAGGTGTAAACGTATGAAATTGTACGTTCGGTAAATTTTAAAAACCCCTTTAAAAGGAGGTTCTTATGAGCGGAAATGATCAGCAGATCAGACAAGAAAGGCTGTCGCTTCTTTTAGAACAACTAGGAATTCCTGAAGAGATGAAAACCGGTTTTTCGGAAGGGACAATCGAAAAACTTACAATAGATAAAACGAATCGAAGCTGGCATTTTTCCATCGGGATCAATCGTCCGCTTACAGCAGAAGGTTATGCGTGGTTTAGTTCTAGTCTTCATCAAACATTTCAACATATTGCAAAAGTGACTTTTTCACTCCAAACGAAGGAGAGTTTTCAGTCAGAAGAGCTTCTTGGCTATTGGCCTTTATGTAAAGATAAGCTCGTGGAGACTACAGGACCAAGTCTATCCAGTATGCTCTCAACTCAAGATCCGGTAGCAGACGGAAACTTTTTATGTCTAACGGTCCGAAACGATGCGGAAGAAGCTTTAGTGCAGAGAAAACTTTCTCCAGTTATTAAAGAGATGTACAGCCAGTTTGGTTTTCATTCAGTAATGGTAAAAACAGAAATTAAACATTCTGAGGAAGATTTTCAGAAGTTTTTAGAACAGCGAAAGCAAGAAGATCAGAATAAAGTGATGGAAGCTCTCATTGAAAAAGAAAAGTCAGCGAATAAAGCGGACGGCCCTGCTGCAAGAACAGATATTATGATTGGTTACTCGATCAAGGACGAACCAGTGCCGATCCAAACCATTCAAGATGAAGAAAGACGTATTACGATACAAGGTTACGTTTTTCATGCTGAGACAAGAGAGCTTAGAAGCGGTCGTACATTGCTAACATTTAAGGTTACGGATTATACGGATTCTCTTTTAGTTAAGATATTTTCACGGGATAAAGAAGATATCCCTATTTTGCAAGGTATTCAAAAAGGCATGTGGCTAAAGGTCCGCGGCGGTATTCAAAACGATACCTTTGTCAGAGACCTTGTTATGATTGCAAACGATATAAATGAAATCAAGCCTGAGTTCAGAAAAGATTTAGCTGATGATGATAATAAGCGTGTTGAACTTCATCTTCATACACCGATGAGTCAGATGGACGCAGTATCTTCCGTTTCTTCACTTGTGGGACAAGCTAAAAAGTGGGGGCACCCAGCTGTTGCGATTACTGATCATGCTGGTGTGCAATCTTTTCCTGAAGCATATAGTGCAGGCAAGAAAAACGGTATTAAGATTCTTTATGGACTTGAAGCAAACCTGGTAGACGATGGTGTTCCGATCGCGTACAATGAAGCACCTAGAAAACTATCAGAAGAAACGTACATTGTATTTGACGTTGAAACGACCGGATTATCAGCGGTTTATAATAAAATT
Organism: Fictibacillus sp. EA-CB0309; assembly: GCF_055814265.1. NCBI lineage: Bacteria > Bacillati > Bacillota > Bacilli > Caryophanales > Fictibacillaceae > Fictibacillus > Fictibacillus sp. EA-CB0309. The sequence continues at coordinate 2,312,044 of NZ_CP169271.1, read as the reverse complement.
ATTGAACTAGCTGCGGTAAAGATTAGAGGCGGAGAAATCATTGACCGTTTCGAGAGGTTTGCTAATCCGCATGAATCTTTATCAGATACGACGATAAATTTAACAGGCATAACAGATGATATGGTTGAGAATGCGCCTGAAATTGAAGAAGTCCTTCGAGATTTCCATGAATTTATGGGCGATGATATTTTGGTTGCGCATAACGCAAGCTTTGACATGGGATTCTTAAACGAGGGCTTACGAAAGATAGGCTTAGGTGAAGCGAAGAATCCCGTTATCGATACACTGGAACTTGCGAGATTTTTGCTTCCACAGTTAAAGAATCATAGACTGAATACACTTTGTAAAAGGTTTGACATTGAACTTACACAGCATCACCGTGCAATCTATGATGCAGAAGCAACAGGGTACCTTTTATGGAAGCTGTTAAAAGAGACGTTTGAAAAAGAAATTTTCTATCATGATCGTCTGAACGATAACATGGGTCAAGGGGGATTCCAGCGTTCAAGACCGTTTCACTGTACGTTGCTGGCTGCAACCCAAGAAGGATTGAAGAATCTATACAAACTCGTTTCTGAATCACATCTTTCTTATTTTTATAGAACACCGCGTATTCCACGTTCACGACTCAGTAAATTGCGTGACGGAATTTTAGTAGGATCTGCATGTGACAAAGGTGAAGTATTTGAAGGCATGATGCAAAAGCCCATTGAAGAAGTAGAAAAGATTGCGGAGTTTTATGATTATCTAGAGATTCAGCCGCCAAGCAACTATTATCACCTAATTGAAAGAGAACTTGTTGCTGATGAGATGAATTTAAGAGAGATTCTTTCAAACATCGTTCAGTTAGGCGAGAAATTAAACAAACCAGTTGTAGCAACAGGAAACGTACATTATTTAAATCCTGAAGATGCGATCTACAGAAAGATTTTAATTTCTTCACAAGGCGGTGCAAATCCGCTGAACAGACAAACGCTCCCTGAAGTTCATTTTCGAACAACGGATGAGATGTTAGATTTGTTCTCGTTCTTAGGTGAAGAAACAGCTGAAAAAGTAGTTTGTGAAAACACAAGACATATTGCGGATAGTATTGAAGAGATTAAGCCGATACCTGACGACCTTTATACACCGAAGATCGAAGGTGCGGATGATGAAGTTCGATCAATGAGTTACAACAGGGCAAGAAGCATCTATGGTGAAAATCTTCCTGAACTTGTTGAGAAGAGACTGGAAAAAGAATTAAAGAGTATTATTGGACACGGGTTTGCAGTTATATATTTGATTTCACATAAACTCGTTAAGAAATCGTTGATCGATGGATATTTAGTAGGGTCACGTGGATCAGTAGGTTCGTCATTTGTTGCGACTATGACTGAGATTACAGAAGTAAATCCGCTGCCTCCGCATTATGTTTGCCCGAACTGTAAAGAATCACATTTCTTTAACGATGGTTCCGTTGGATCTGGCTATGATCTACCTGATAAAGAGTGTCCTGAATGTAATGTCTTATATATAAAAGATGGACAGGATATTCCGTTTGAAACGTTCTTAGGATTTAAAGGAGACAAAGTTCCTGATATTGACTTGAACTTCTCTGGAGAATATCAGCCAAGAGCACATAACTACACGAAAGAACTGTTTGGTGAAGAGTATGTGTATCGTGCGGGTACGATCGGTACCGTAGCTGAAAAAACCGCTTATGGTTATGTAAAAGGATACGCGGGTGACCATAATTTAACGATTCGATCTGCAGAAGTAGACCGTCTCGTTTCAGGTTGTACAGGGGTGAAAAGAACCACAGGACAGCATCCAGGTGGAATTATTGTAGTTCCTGATTATATGGATATCTATGATTTTTGTCCTGTTCAGTTCCCAGCTGATGATAGTTCATCAGAGTGGAAAACGACTCACTTTGATTTCCACTCTATTCACGATAACCTGTTAAAACTTGATATATTAGGTCACGATGATCCTACAGTTATCCGTATGCTCCAAGATTTAAGCGGAATCGATCCAAAGACGATTCCTGCTTCTGACCCTGAAGTTATGAAAATCTTTTCGGGACCAGAAGTGTTAGGTGTTACTGATGAACAGATCATGTGTAAGACAGGTACGCTTGGTATACCAGAGTTTGGAACAAAGTTTGTAAGACAGATGCTAGAAGAAACGAAGCCAAGCACATTTTCTGAACTTGTTCAGATTTCAGGATTATCACACGGTACAGACGTTTGGCTGAACAACGCAAACGAACTGATCGCAAACGGAACGTGTGTACTAAAAGATGTTATCGGGTGCCGTGACGATATTATGGTCTATCTCATCTATAAAGGTCTTGATCCTTCACTTGCTTTTAAAATCATGGAAAGTGTACGTAAAGGTAAAGGTCTTCCTGATGAGTGGATCGATGAGATGAAGCAAAATGATGTGCCTGACTGGTATATTGGATCATGTTTGAAGATTAAATACATGTTCCCTAAAGCCCATGCGGCAGCTTACGTTTTAATGGCCGTACGTATTGCCTATTTTAAAGTTCATTATCCAATCTGGTTCTATGCAGCTTACTTTACGGTAAGAGCTGATGATTTTGATGTGGAATCCATGATTCGAGGATCAAAGGCACTGCGTACGAAGATTGAGGAGATCTCGGCTAAAGGCCTTGATGCTTCTACTAAAGAGAAGAATCTTCAAACGGTGCTTGAGCTTGCGTTAGAAATGTGTGAAAGAGGACTTTCGTTCCAAAAGATTGACTTGTACCGTTCAAGCGCCACAGACTTTTTAGTTGAGGGCGATACGCTCATCCCGCCTTTTAATTCGATAGCGGGTCTTGGGACGAATGCAGCTCTTAACATTGTGAAAGCAAGAGAGCAAGGAGAATTTCTTTCAAAAGAAGATCTTCAGCAGCGTGCTAAACTATCCAAGACCATTATTGAGTATTTAGATGACCAAGGTTGTCTAGAAGGAATGCCTGATGCAAACCAGCTTTCACTGTTCTAACACGGGCTTTTAGAGCCTTCAGAAAGTTGCAGTATTTTACTGGTTATGGTATAGTATTTTTGGAAATACTGTTGAATGAATAACTGTCGGCGAAAGAGTGGGGCTCCCCACTCTTTCGTTACGTTTTAAGGTCATTCAGTTAGAAGGAGGGCAGCAATGAGTCAGAAGATTACAGAGCTCACATCAGAGCTTGTAACCCCAATCGTTGAAAAACTAGGACTTGAACTTGTTGACGTTGAATTTGTTAAAGAGGGTAAAAACTGGTTTCTCCGTGTTTATATTGATTCCACGAGTGGAGTTGATATTGAAGAATGCGGAACTGTCAGTGAACAGTTGAGTGAAAAATTAGATGAACTTGATCCGATCGAACAGCCCTACTTTTTAGAAGTATCTTCTCCAGGTGTTGAGAGACCGTTAAAGAAACCTGAAGATGTTAAAAATGCTATCGGCAAAAATGTAAACATTAAACTTTATGAGCCTATTAATGGTGAAAAAGTATATGAAGGACTTTTAAAAGACTTTGACGGTGAAACGCTGTTCATGGAGATCAGAGTAAAAACGCAAGTGAAAAAGGTAGAGTTGCCGTATACAAAAGTGGCAAACGCCCGTCTTGCGGTTGTTTTTTAATGAAGAGGGAGAAGAAAAATGAGTACCGAGCTTTTGGATGCACTTACATTGTTAGAAAAAGAAAAAGGGATAAGTAAAGAAGTTATTATTGAAGCGATTGAAGCAGCCCTTATTTCTGCTTATAAGCGTAATTTTCATCAAGCGCAAAATGTTCGTGTTGATTTTAACAGAGACACAGGAAGTATCCGTGTATTTTCTAGAAAAAATGTGGTTGAAGAGGTTGAGGACGATCGTCAAGAAATCTCAGTCGCTGAAGCACAAGCAATTAACCCTGGGTATGAACTTGACGATATAGTAGAAGAAGAAGTTACACCAAAAGACTTCGGCCGTATCGCAGCGCAAACAGCTAAACAAGTTGTTACACAGCGTGTGCGTGAAGCAGAACGCGGAATTATCTTCTCAGAATTTATTGACCGCGAAGAAGACATTATTACAGGAATCGTTCAAAGACAAGACCACCGCTATATGTATGTAAGCCTAGGCAGAGTAGAAGCATTATTGCCAGCTGCAGAACAGATGCCTGGTGAATCACATACTACGAATGACCGCATCAAGGTGTATATTACAAAAGTTGAAAAGACTACTAAAGGTCCTCAAATTTTGGTTTCAAGAACTCACCCTGGTTTATTAAAACGTTTGTTCGAACTTGAAGTACCTGAAATTTATGATGGTACTGTTGAAATTAAATCGATTGCACGTGAAGCGGGAGACCGTTCCAAGATTGCTGTACATGCTGCTGATCCTGAAGTGGATCCAGTAGGTTCTTGTGTAGGGCAAAAAGGTGCACGTGTCCAAACGATCGTAAATGAATTGAACGGCGAAAAGATCGATATCGTTCGCTGGAGTGAAGATCCTGTCGTATATGTGGCTAATTCACTAAGTCCTGCAAAAGTACTTGAAGTTCAAGTGAATGAAGAAGAAAAAATGACAACTGTAATCGTGCCAGATTATCAACTTTCACTAGCGATTGGTAAAAGAGGCCAGAATGCTCGACTCGCTGCCAAGTTAACAGGTTGGAAGATTGATATTAAAAGCGAGACAGAAGCAGTAGAATCAGGTGTTTATGATCCTGCAAACGCTCGAAATGATTTCTTCGACGATACTGATGAGGATGAAGAGTAAGAGAAGACGAGGTGGAGACAATGAAAACACGCAAGATTCCTATGAGAAAATGCGTAGCCTGTCAAGAAATGAAGGCTAAAAAGAATTAACACGTATTGTCCGCTCGCCTGAAGGTGAAGTCTCTGTTGATACGACAGGGAAAAATCCGGAAGAGGAGCCTACCTTTGTCATGAACCCGCTTGCATCGAACAAGCAAAAAAGAAAAAGGTTCTTGAGTCGCATTTGAAAACGAAGATACCAGCTGACTTATATGAACAGCTTGAAAAAGGAAGTCATACATCTTGAAACCAACTCCTTGGGAAAACTTTCTTGGAATAGCAGTTCGAGCCGGTAAAGTCATATCCGGTGAAGAACTAGTTGTTAAAAGCATACAAAAGCAAAACGCTAAAATTGTTTTGCTGTCTAAAGATGCTTCTGAAAATACAAAGAAAAAAGTTACTGATAAGTGCCTCTTCTATAAAGTTGATCTTGTATGGATTGAAGATCGCAATATTTTGGGCAAGGCCATTGGTAAAGAGCAACGAGTTGTAGTTGCTGTAAATGATCAAGGATTTTCTAAGCGTTTAAAGGAACTTCTTGATCACTAACTCGGGGGTGAACATATGAGTAAAATCCGCGTATACGAATATGCGAAACAGAAAAATGTTCAAAGTAAAGACATTATTGAAAAGCTGAAAACGATGGATGTCCACGTAGCAAATCATATGTCAATGATTGATCAAGCAGCTCTTAAGAAACTGGACGAAGCATATCGTCCTAAAGCAAACAAAGATCAAACAAAATCAACAAATCAAAATCAACTCCCTAAAACAGATATGAAAAATAGCAACTCTGGTAATGACACCAAATCTAATAAAAAGGAAGTTCAAAAAGAGAGTAATATGAAAATAAAAAAAGAGAACAATAACTCATCACAATCTAAAGGACCAAAGTCCACTAATACAAACAATCAAGGCCAAGGCGGCCAAAACGGCCAAAACAAGAGCAATAACAATCAAAACAGAAATAACAACAACAATAACAACAGAAATCAAAATAACAACAACAGAAACAACAACAAAAATAACAACAACAGAAACAAACAAAATAGAGGCGGAGGGAACCACCAGCAACAAGCTCCACAGAAAAAGGTTCTTGAAACGCCAAGCAAGATTACTTTTACAGATTCACTTCAAGTAGGTGAGCTTGCAAAAAAATTAAACAAAGATACTTCTGAGATCATTAAGAAATTAATGGGTTTTGGCATCATGGCGACAATCAACCAAGAGCTTGATAAAGAAGCGATTGAACTGATTGCCGCAGATTATGATGTTGAGGTAGAAGAAGAAATCATCGTTGATGAAACAGAATTTGAGAACTATGAAGTAGTTGATGATGAAAAAGATCTTCAAGTTCGTCCTCCAGTTGTAACGATCATGGGACACGTTGACCATGGTAAAACAACACTTCTTGATGCGATCCGCAACACGAAGGTAACGGCTGGTGAAGCAGGTGGAATCACTCAGCATATCGGTGCTTATCAAATTACAAATAACGGAAAACAAATTACGTTCCTAGATACTCCTGGACATGCTGCGTTTACAACAATGCGTGCACGTGGTGCTCAAGTTACGGATATTACGATCCTTGTTGTAGCTGCAGATGATGGTGTAATGCCACAGACAGTCGAAGCGATCAACCATGCTAAAGCTGCTGAAGTTCCAATCATTGTAGCTGTTAACAAAATGGATAAAGAAGCAGCTAACCCTGATCGTGTAATGCAGGAGCTTACTGAACACGGACTTGTTTCTGAAGCTTGGGGCGGAGATACAATTTTTGTAAACGTTTCTGCGATTAAAGGTGACGGAATCGATGATTTGCTTGAGATGATCAACCTTGTTTCAGAAGTTGAAGAATTAAAAGCAAATCCTAACCGTACTGCAGCAGGAACTGTTATCGAAGCACAGCTAGATAAAGGCCGTGGATCTGTAGCAACACTTCTTGTTCAGTCTGGTACATTAAACGTAGGTGACCCAATCGTAGTCGGACACACTTATGGACGTGTACGTGCGATGGTGAACGATCTTGGACGCCGTGTTAAGACTGTAGGACCATCTACCCCTGTTGAAATTACAGGATTAAACGATGTTCCACAAGCTGGAGACCAGTTCATGGTATTTGCTGATGAGAAAAAGCTCGTCAAGTTGGTGAATCACGCTTTAAAAAGCAACAAGATGCTCAACGTAAAGAATCTTCGAAACTGAATCTTGATGACCTCTTTAACCAAATTAAAGAAGGCGACATTAAAGAAATCAATGTGATCATCAAAGGTGACGTACAAGGTTCTGTTGAGGCACTTGCAGGATCTCTTCAAAAGATTGATGTTGAAGGCGTAAAAGTTAAGATTATCCACTCTGGTGTTGGGGCGATCAATGAGTATGACATCATGCTTGCATCCGCTTCAAATGCTATCGTAATTGGTTTTAACGTTCGTCCTGATACTGGTGCGAAGCGCACTGCGGATGCTGAAAAAGTTGATGTTCGTCTGCACCGTATTATCTATAACGTGATCGAAGAAATCGAGTCAGCGATGAAAGGAATGCTTGATCCTGAATTCGAAGAGAAAGTAATCGGTCAGGTAGAAGTTCGTACAACATTTAAAGTATCTAAAGTGGGTACGATCGCTGGATGTTATGTTACTGAAGGTAAGATTACAAGAGACTCAACAGTTCGCTTGATTCGTGATGGAGTGGTATCTTACGAAGGTAAGATCGACGCGCTTAAACGTTTTAAAGATGATGCTAAAGAAGTTTCAGCTGGATATGAATGTGGTATTACGTTAGAAAAGTTCAATGATATTAAAGAAGGCGATATTATTGAGGCTTATATTATGGAAGAAATAAAAGTAAAATGATCGGCTTATTAACGGTTGAGTTTTTCATATATGAAGCACAGTCGTTAAAAGATAAGCGTTCAGTTGTCCAAAAAGCGGTAAACAGGGTTCGTCAACGCTTAAATGTAGCTGTTTCTGAAACGGATTTTCAAGATTTGTGGCAGCGCGCAGAGATAAGTATGGTTACCGTTTCTTCGGACAAAATAATAGCAGAAAAAGAATTGCAAAGAGCACTTGCGATTATTACATCTATTGCTGAATTGGAAGTTACTGATTCTAACATTGAGTGGCTATAAGGCAAGTGGCAAGAAACGGGGTGTAGTAAAAATGGGCACAATCCGTTCCAATCGTATTGGGGAACAGATGAAAAAAGAGCTTAGTGACATTATAGGCCGAAAAATCAAAGACCCCCGCGTAGGTTTTGTGACCGTTACGGCGGTTGATGTAACAGGTGATTTACAGCAGGCTACAGTATATGTCTCTGTGTTTGGTGATTCCGACCAAAAGGAACAAACACTAAGAAGCCTTGCGAAAGCAACAGGTTTTATTCGTACTGAAATCGGAAAACGTATTCGCATGCGAAAAACACCGGACATCTTTTTTAAATTTGATGAATCCTTAAATTATGGAAGCAAGATCGAAAGTCTTTTGTCTGATATTAAACGAGAAGACGAAGACAGCGAAGAGAATGAAGATTATCCGAAACCATAATAGTAAATGGATAGGCAATTAACATAATTGTCTATCCATTTTTTCTTGAAACGAGATAAAGTGATTGAAGGAGAAGCTGTATATGACTGCAAGACAAGGAATATTAGCATTAAAAAAACCTGCCGGAATGACTTCTCATGATTGTGTGGCTAAGATCCGTAGAATATTTTCAACTAAAAAAGTAGGTCACACAGGTACGTTAGATCCTGAAGTTACAGGTGTTTTGCCTATTTGTATCGGAAGAGCAACAAAGATCGCTGAGTACATGTCTGACTATGGCAAGGAATATATCGGTGAAGTCAGCTTAGGCTTTTCTACTGAAACAGAAGATGCTCACGGTGAAAAAGTGGCAGAAAAGCCAGTGGAGGCAGACATTTCAGTTGCTGCGGTTAAAGACATTTTAAAGTCACTGACAGGAGAAATAGAGCAAACGCCACCGATGTATTCAGCTGTAAAAGTAAATGGCAAAAAACTATACGAATACGCAAGACAAGGGATTACCGTTGAACGACCAAAGCGTAATGTGACCATATATGAACTGGAACTTTTAAACGAAGACGAAACGATAAGTAAAGAGAATCCTGTATTTTCTTTCCGAGTTAGATGTTCTAAAGGTACTTATGTCAGAACCCTTTCTGTAGAGATTGGTGAGAGGCTAGGATATCCAGCACATATGTCATCTCTCGTAAGAACAGCTTCAGGACCTTTTTCAATGGATGATTGTGTAACGTTTGAACAGCTTGAAAGCGGAGAAAAACCTTTAGAAGACTATTTGTTCCCATTAGAAAAAGGGATCTCTCATTTTCCAAAATGGACTGTAGGAGACGAACTATTTTTAAAAATTAAAAATGGTTCTGTACTCGAAGCACCAAAAGAGTTGGAACAAAGTCCGTTTGGTGTTTATAATGAAGAAGGAAAATGTCTAGCCATTTATGAATTTCATCCTTCAAAACCAGGTTTAATTAAACCGGTTAAAGTGTTAGCCATTGATTAACGAAAGAAGTTAGTAGGTGAGTTTTTGGAAACGATTGTTATAAGTCATCCGCATCATTTTCAACAAGATAACCTGCCCCCAACCATTCTAGCCTTAGGTTATTTTGACGGAATACATGTTGGACATCAGCGTGTTATCCGCACTGCTGTGGAACTGGCACACAAAAACGGAGCTGTTCCAGCCGTCATGAGCTTCCATCCGCATCCTTCAGTAGTCTTAGGCAAAGCGGGTCTTAATTGGACGTATATTACTCCTTTAGAAGAAAAGAAAAAGTATTAGAAAATATGGGAGTTGAACGTTTTTATCTTGTGAAATTCGATCACGTTTTTGCCGCTCTTGATACAAAGGACTTTGTAGAACAATATATTGTTGGTTTAAATGTTCAGCATGTTGTAACTGGTTTTGATTTTTCATATGGAAAGTATGGAAAAGGCAACGTAGAAACGTTAGTGAAAGAATCAAACGGCCAGTTTGGTCAAACTGTTATTGAAAAGATAGAAAAAGATGGTCAAAAAATCAGTTCTACACTGATTCGCCACTTTTTAAAAGAAGGACTAGTTGAGGAACTCATCCCTTACCTCGGACGCAGATATAAGCTCAACGGAACTGTTATTCACGGTGATAAACGGGGTCGTACGATTGGATTTCCTACAGCCAATCTGGATACAGAAGAATACTCACTGCCAAAAGTAGGTGTGTATGCTGTAGAAGTTTCCATCGATGATGAGAAATATTTTGCGATGGCGAACGTAGGGTATAAACCAACCTTTAAAGATGATCAAAAAAGCCGTCTCTTGAAGTACATGTTTTTGACTTTAACAAAGAAATCTACGGTAAAAGCATCAGTGTAACTTGGTTGAAGAGAATTCGAGACGAGAAGAAATTTAATGGGATCGACGAACTGATTGCTCAGTTACATGCAGATAAAAACAGAACATACGAAATCATACAATCTCTGCATTAAAAAACTTGCATTTGTTTCGTAAAAAGTCTATGATAATACTTGTACATTTTAGTGTACACATAACCGTTGCTTGGCAAATCGAGTCACCGACGTTTGCTCGGTAATTGGTGTTTCTAATATTAAGGAGGTGAAAAGGATGGCTATTACTCAAGAGCGTAAAAACGAACTAATCAGCGAGTATAAGGTACATGATACGGACACTGGATCTCCAGAGGTTCAAATCGCTATCCTTACTGAACAAATCAATGAGTTGAATGATCACTTGCGTACACACAAGAAAGATCACCACTCACGTCGTGGTCTATTGAAAATGGTTGGTAAGCGTCGTAACTTGTTAACGTACCTACGTAACAAGGACATCACGCGTTACCGCGAATTGATCGGAAGACTTGGATTACGTCGCTAATCCAGCAAAGCGGGATATATTCCCGCTTTTTTATTGCAAGCATTCATCCATTAAAAGCAGTAAACGTGTTATTCTTGGTATGTATGAGTAAATTCTTTCGAGTTTTTCTTTTTAGGAAGGACTACGTTAGGATATAATAGAACCATAATATGATAGGATTTTTCTAAGTGTTGAGAGGAGTACCAAGTAAAATGGATCAACAAAAACGAACTTTTACCATGGACTGGGCGGGAAGAACGCTTACGTTCGAAATTGGAGAATTAGCAAAACAAGCAAATGGTGCTGTAATGGTCAGATATGGTGATACAGCAGTGCTTTCTACAGCTGTTGCTTCAAAGCAACCAAAAAATTTAAGTTTCTTTCCACTGACTGTAAACTACGAAGAACGTTTATATGCAGTAGGTAAAATCCCCGGCGGATTTATTAAACGTGAAGGACGTCCAAGTGAAAAAGCGGTCTTAGCAAGCCGTTTGATCGACCGTCCGATTCGTCCTTTATTTGCTGATGGTTTCCGAAACGAAGTACAAGTTGTCAGCACTGTAATGAGCGTTGATCAAAACTGTTCTTCTGAAATGGCTGCAATGATTGGATCTTCTCTTTCTTTATCTATTTCGGATATTCCATTTGAAGGCCCGATCGCCGGAGTTACAGTTGGCCGAATTGAAGGCGAATTTGTAATCAATCCAACCGTTGAACAAAATGAAAAAAGTGATATTCAATTAGTAGTAGCAGGAACAAAGCACGCGATCAACATGGTTGAAGCAGGCGCTGAAGAAGTTTCTGAAGAAGTGATGCTTGAAGCGATCATGTTTGGACATGAAGAGATTAAGAAATTAATCGCATTCCAAGAAGAGATCGTTGCTGAAATCGGCAAAGAAAAGATGGAAGTTGTTCTTCATGAACTTGATAAAGATGTTGAACAAGAAGTTCGTGAATTTGTCGGTAACGATGTAAAAGAAGCAGTTAAAGTCGTTGAAAAGCACGCACGTCAAGAAGCTCTTGATGCGGTAAGTGCAAACGTAGCAACTCGATACGAAGAAGATGAAGAAAAAGCAAACGAAGCGAAAGAAGTTTTACATAAACTCATCAAGGAAGAAGTTAGACGCTTAATTTTAAAAGAAAAAGTGCGTCCTGACGGAAGAAAAACAGATGAAATTCGTAAACTTTCTTCAAAAGTAGGCATTTTAGCAAGAACACATGGTTCTGGTCTATTTACTCGTGGACAAACTCAAGCGCTAAGCATTTGTACATTGGGAGCACTTGGTGATGTTCAAGTTCTTGATGGTCTTGGTGTAGAAGAGTCTAAACGCTTTATGCACCAATACAACTTCCCACCATTCAGCGTAGGTGAAACAGGATTTATGCGCGGACCAGGAAGACGTGAAATCGGTCATGGTGCTTTAGGTGAACGTGCGTTAGAACAAGTGATTCCAAATGAAGAAGAGTTCCCATACACAATTCGTCTAGTTTCTGAAGTTCTTGAATCCAACGGTTCTACTTCACAAGCAAGTATTTGTGCAAGTACCCTTGCATTGATGGATGCTGGTGTACCGATTAAAGCACCAGTTGCTGGTATCGCTATGGGTCTGATCTCTGACGGTGAAGACGTAACCGTGTTAACTGATATTCAAGGTATGGAAGATCATCTTGGAGATATGGACTTTAAAGTTGCAGGTACACCGAACGGTATCACTGCTCTTCAAATGGACATTAAAATTTCAGGTATTAACCGTGAAATCCTTCAAGAAGCTTTAACACAAGCAAAAGAAGGGCGTATGATCATCCTGAAGTCTATGCTTGCAACACTTTCAGAATCTCGTACACAACTTTCTCAATATGCACCTAAGATCTTAACAATGAAGATCAACCCTGACAAGATCCGTGATGTGATCGGGCCAAGCGGGAAAATCATTAATAAGATCATTGAGGAAACTGGCGTTAAGATTGATATCGAGCAAGATGGTACAGTCTTCATCGCTTCAACTGACGAGTCTATGAACAAAAAAGCGAAGAAAATCATTGAAGATATTGTTCGTGAAGTTCAAGTTGGAGAGTACTACATGGGTAAAGTTAAACGAATTGAAAAGTTCGGTGCTTTCGTAGAACTCTTTAGCGGAAAAGACGGATTAGTTCATATTTCTGAACTTGCTGAAGAACGTGTAGGTAAAGTTGAAGATATCCTAAAGCTTGGTGACGAAATTCTTGTCAAAGTTATGGAGATCGATAATCAAGGCCGTGTTAACTTATCCCGCAAAGTTGTACTAAAAGAAGAAAAAGCGAAAAACGAGCAGCAGCAGAACGTTTAATTTATGTAAGATATAGAGACTGACCCAAAGCGCACACTACACGTGACACTTTGGGTCAGTCTTTTTTGTTTTTGGCAAGCTTTGTTGCTCTTGGAAGTGGTTGATTTCCGTTCCAGGTGCTCCTTTCCGCGGGGCAGGCGGTGAGCCACATTCGTACGTTTCACTCTTAAGTGTCTCACCTGCCCGCCTGTCCCGCAGGAGTCTCGCACCTTACACTTCAATCAACTTGTCAATGAAGAGAAAGAAAAAAACTTAAAGCAACAAACTTTAAGATAAAAGCCTTGTATTCTCCAGATTATCTCTATCTGTAAAAATTCATCAGATCGATGTAAATATGCAGTCTATGGGCGGAAATGTTACATCCATCGGTGAAAATAGGTAGCTTTCGGTGAAAAAGCTACTTCTATGCAAAAGTGTAAGAATAAGTACCGTGAAACCAACCGCTTACTCGAACAACCTCAACCTGTAGCTCGGACTTCAGTGTGTTTTATATCATTTCATTCGTTTGTTTAAATCGTTCTAACCTGTCCAAAAGGGACATACCTTGATACAGGGAGGGAGTTATGTGAAAAATACTATTCTTCACTGGTCCATTGTTGTTTTAATCCTTACTGCCACTGCATTTTCGGTGCATAATCCGTTTACGAGCACCTATATTGAAAGTATTAAAGCCCAAAGTACAGCTGTGTCTCAAATGGAATCTAATTCAATCTATCAACAGATCAAAGATAAAGCGAAAGAATTAAACAGTCCTCCAAAAAATGCTGAGATCGATCCTGTCTGGAAAGCCACTCCCGGTTATAATGGACTTGTTGTTGACATGGAAGCATCGTTTAAAGCGATGAAGAAAGAAAATAAATTTGATGGTAGTAAGCTAGTTGTAAAACAGATAGAGCCGACCATTCACCTGGATAATCTGCCCGCATCTCCGATTTATAGGGGCAATCCGGAAAAACCAATGGTCACGCTTTTAGTAAATGTAGCATGGGGAAATGAATATCTTCCTGGTATGCTGCAAACGATGAAGAAGAATAATATTAAATCAACGTTTTTTCTCGATGGATCTTGGGTGAAGAAAAATCCATCACTCGCAAAAATGATAGCGGAAGAAAAGCATGAAATCGGCAATCATGCATATTCTCATCCTGATTTAAAAAAGATGACAAATTCACGCATTACAGAAGAATTAAAACAAACGAATGAAGTAATACACGCAACATTGGATCAGTCTCCTAAATGGTTTGCACCTCCAAGTGGAAGCTATCGAAACGATGTCGTTCAGATTGCATCAGACCTTGAAATGAAGACAATACTATGGTCGGTTGATACTGTCGATTGGCGCAATCCGGACCCTGATGAAATGGTTAAACGAGTACTCGGCAAAGTACACCCTGGTGCAATGATTCTTATGCATCCAACTGAATCATCCTCAACTGGGTTAGAGAAACTAATCAAAGGAATAAAAGAAAAAGGATATAGCATCGGAACAGTTTCTGATTTGATGGATGAAAAAAGGCTGCTGCCAAAAACCATCAAGTAAAGTTGTGCAGGAGTTGTGATAATGGTATATTGTTCCTATGATTATTGTGGAACAACTGACAGCTAGGGGAAACAAGTTTGATTAAAAGACATACGTGTTCAAACGGCGTTCGTGTCGTTTTGGAGAATATTCCAACTGTTAGATCTGTAGCGATCGGAGTATGGATCGGTACGGGCTCTAGGTTTGAGAATACAAAAAACAACGGAATCTCTCACTTTCTGGAGCATATGTTCTTTAAAGGGACAAAAACGAGAACGGCTAGAGAGATCGCCGAATCATTTGATAGCATCGGCGGCCAAGTAAATGCTTTTACTTCGAAAGAATATACGTGTTATTACGCAAAAGTTTTAGATACACATGCTCCATACGCACTGGAAGTATTAGCAGATATGTTTTTTAACTCTACCTTTGACGAAGGCGAGCTTTTAAAGGAAAAGAATGTCGTATTAGAAGAAATCAAGATGTATGAAGATACTCCAGATGATATTGTTCATGACATGCTTAGTCGAGCGAGTTTTCAAAACCATGAACTTGGATATCCGATCTTAGGAACAGAAGAGACGCTGAACACGTTTACGGGTAACACTTTACGTGATTATATGGATAGTCATTACGTTCCAGAAGAAGTAGTCATTTCAGTAGCTGGAAATATTGACGAATCATTCATACAACAAGCTGAAAAATGGTTCGGAAATTATAAAACAAGTAACATCGTAAAGCCTGAAATACATGCTCCTGTATTTCATCCAGAGAAGCTTGCACGTAAAAAAGAAACCGAACAAGCTCACTTATGTCTCGGATTTCCTGGACTTTCACTTAAAGACAAACGCAACTACAGTTTGATAATTCTCAATAACGTATTTGGTTCCAGTATGTCTAGCCGACTTTTTCAAGAAGTAAGGGAGCAAAGAGGCTTAGCTTATTCTGTATTCTCTTATCATTCAGCGTTTCAGGATAATGGGATCTTCACTATCTATGGTGGAACAGCACCACATCAATTAGATGAATTATATAATACGGTCTTAAATATTGTAGAGGACTTAAAAGAGAATGGCATCACCGATAAAGAATTGAAAAACTCTAAAGAGCAGATTAAAGGAAACTTAATGCTGAGTCTGGAGAGCACGAACAGCAGAATGAGCCGAAATGGAAAACATGAGCTGATTTTAGGTTACCACCGTACGTTAGATGATATGGTGGAATCGATTGATAATGTTTCAAAAGAAGACGTAAACTCTTTAGTTGAATCCATTTTCAGTGAAGGATGTTCTGCTTCATTAGTAAGTCCTCAAGGAGAACTCCCAAAAGGACTTCAATAAAATAACGATAAATGTGAAAACCCGGGATATTGCCGGGTTTTTTTGTTTTCTTTTTGTAAGTCGTTGATTTCCGTACCAGGTGCTCGCTTTCCGCGGGGCAGGCGGGAGCCACATTTGTAGCGTTTCACTTTTAAGTGTCTCACCTGTCTAGTAGCAGTGGCTAGCCCCTCGAGGTCAAAAGCTAAATGGTCCAAAAGGCAAAGTACGCCTTTCTAGCCCATTCACCTTTTGCTTGTCGGGGCTGAACGAGCCACTTCCACTTTTCGAACTGCCCGCCTGTTCTAGACGAGAGTCTCCCACCTTCCACTCCAATCAACTGTCATAAAGAAATGAGGTTTGAAAGCAACAATCTTTTAGAAAATAGCCCTTTTAAAACATTGTAAAATGAATTTTATTGCTCTCCAGGATAGATTTTAAAAACAACAATGATAAGAAAGACAGCCTTTTAAAAAATGGGCTCAATGTTTTCTCATTGCCCCAAACATAGGAGATGCTCATGAATATAATGGTGTTGATTGAAACCTATTGTTCGTGTAAATAGCATTTTATTTCTACTTGAATATAAGTTTTACCGTTGTGAAAAGCGTATCTTGTGTAACCAGATAGGCGGGGTATTCATATTATGATGAACGTGGATAGCAATCCCTGCAATATAGGAACAACGGAGAAAGGGGAGACAGAATGTTAACGGATTTGCATATCGCTGTTTTTGGTGGCGATGCGAGACAGCTAGAAGTTATTCGTAAATTAACAGAGCTAGATGCAATACTTACACTTATTGGCTATGATCAACTCGATCATGGATTTACCGGAGCATCAAAAATGGATATAGACGAAGTTGATTTTTCAAAGTTAGATAGCATCATTTTGCCTGTAAGTGGAACCGGGTTGCAAGGGGAGATTGATACCATATTCTCTAATCGTAAAATGGTCTTAACGGAGAATCATTTGAAAAAGACAAAAAGTCATTGCCACGTGTTTTCTGGAATCAGCAACCCGTATTTGGACGGCATTACGAAAAATAGCAATAGAAAGCTCACAAAGTTATTTGAGAGAGATGATGTTGCGATCTATAACAGTATTCCTACAGTTGAAGGAACGATCATGATGGTTATCCAGCACACCGATATTACCATTCATCAATCCAATACAGTTGTTTTAGGTTTCGGACGTGTAGGAATGAGTGTGGCACGCACCTTCCAAGCGTTAGGAGCACGGGTAAAAGTAGGAGCTAGAAAGTCAGAACATATGGCTAGAATTTCAGAAATGGGAATGATTCCGTTTCATCTAGATAACTTGAAGAATGAAGTTTATGAGACGGACGTTTGCATTAATACCATACCAACACAAATCGTCAATGCGGATGTGATTTCGAAGCTTCCATCACATACACTGATTGTTGATTTAGCATCTAAACCTGGGGGAACCGATTTCAGGTATGCAGAAAAACGCGGGATCAAAGCTTTGCTTGCCCCAGGGTTGCCAGGAATTGTTGCTCCTAAAACAGCGGGGAAAATCGTTGCCAATGTACTTTCGCAGCTGTTAATCAATGAATTTTATAAGCGGAAGGGGTAGTTATCATGGATTTTAAAGGGAAGCATATCGGTTTTGGTCTAACAGGCTCCCATTGTACGTATGATGCTGTTTTTCCACAGATACAAAAATTAGTAGATCTAGGTGCTAACGTTTCTCCGTTCTTCACCCATACGGTTCAGCATACGACTACACGTTTTGGAACAGAAGGAGAATGGGTGGAAAAAATAAAACAGATCACAGGCAACGAACCTGTTGATTCGATTGTAAAAGCAGAACCATTCGGACCGAAAACACCTCTTGATTGTATGGTGATTGCGCCACTTACAGGTAATTCTATAAGCAAGTTTGCAAATGCAATGACTGATTCCCCCGTATTGATGGGTGCAAAAGCAACATTGCGAAATCAAAAACCAGTGGTGCTTGGTATATCCACGAATGACGGTTTAGGATTGAACGGTGTGAATATTATGCGTTTGATGGCGACAAAAAATATTTACTTTATTCCATTCAGTCAAGATGATCCAGTAAAAAAACAAAACTCCTTAGTGGCTCATATGGATACGCTGATTGAAACGATCGAATATGCGCTCCAAGGTAAGCAGCTCCAGCCGGTACTTAGGGTGGCAGATTGAAACAACAGAAGAAAATCCGTTCATAACCCCAAAGTTTATGATAAAATATGATAAATTATATGGATTAACTAGGAGAAACCGATTCTTGAGTTTCTCCTTCTGTTGTAACTTGCTTACCTTAAACAATAAAGGAGTTAATAAAGTATGAGCCAAAAATCATTTCATGTAGCTGTAGTAGGAGCGACTGGTGCAGTAGGCCAGCAAATGTTAAGTACGTTAAGTGAAAAGAATTTTCCGATCAAGAAGCTATCTCTTCTTGCTAGTAAAAGATCAGCAGGACAGGTCATCACATTTAATGGAGAGTCTCATACCATTCAAGAAGCAACACCAGAAGCATTTGAAGGTGTAGACCTTGCTTTATTTTCTGCAGGCGGTTCTGTTTCAAAAGCCCTTGCACATGAAGCAGTCAAAAGAGGTGCAATCGTTGTAGATAACACGAGTGCATTCAGAATGGATCCGAATGTACCCCTAGTTGTCCCAGAAGTAAACGAGCAAGATTTATTAAAACATAACGGTATCATTGCAAACCCTAACTGTTCGACAATTCAGATGGTTGTAGCTCTGCAGCCTCTTCACGAAAAGTATGGACTTAAAAAGGTTATCGTTTCTACGTATCAAGCTGTTTCAGGAGCTGGTGCAAAAGCGGTTGAAGAATTAAAAGAACAATCCAGAGCGATTCTGAACGATGAGCCGTTTGAAGCATCAATTATGCCTTGTGCATCTGATAAAAAACATTATCAGATCGCGTTTAACGCTAGTACCTCAAATTGATAAGTTTGAAGATAACGGCTATACATTTGAAGAATTAAAGATGATGAATGAAACAAAGAAAATCATGCACTTAGAAAATCTCGAGATTGCTGCAACTTGCGTAAGATTGCCAGTAGAAACAGGACACTCTGAATCTTTATATGCAGAGTTTGAGAGTGGCAATCCTTCTGTACAAGAGATTAGAGATTTACTACAAACAGCACCGGGTGTTACACTGCAAGATCAACCTGAAGAGCAGATTTACCCAATGCCTGCTTTAGCAGCTGGACTGCCCGATGTATTCGTAGGAAGAATCCGCAAAGATTTAGACCGTGACAACGCCTATCACATGTGGGTTGTGTCAGATAACTTATTAAAAGGCGCTGCTTATAACTCAGTACAAATTGCTGAAAGCTTGATCAAATTAAATCTGCTCTAATTTTATAAAGAAGGTGCATTCATGAAGATTATCGTTCAAAAATTTGGGGGAACTTCTTTAAAAGATGATACTGGCCGGATTGAAGCAGTTCGTCATATAAGAAAAGCCGTTGATGAAGGATATAAAGTAGTTTGTGTTGTTTCAGCGATGGGGCGCTTTGGCGATCCGTATGCGACAGACACTTTATTAAGCCTAATAGGTGATAAAAACAAAATATCAAATCGGGAACAAGATCTTCTTTTATCTTGTGGAGAAATTATCTCTTCTGTTGTCTTTTCAGGACTGTTAAATGCTTCAGGATTATCTGCTGCTGCCTTGACGGGTCCTCAAGCCGGATTCAGAACAAATGATGACTTTTCTAACGCTAGAATTATAGATATGAAAGTGGACCGGATTAAGTCTGAACTCCAAAACAATCAAGTTGTGGTTGTTGCAGGATTTCAAGGACAGTCTAAGTCAGGAGACATCGCAACACTTGGAAGAGGCGGAAGCGACACAAGTGCCTCAGCATTAGGTGCTGCATTAGAAGCAGAGTTTATCGATATTTTTACCGATGTAGAGGGTGTAATGACAGCTGACCCTAGGCTTGTTAAAGATGCAAGGCCGCTTTCGGTCGTAACATATGCTGAAATATGCAACATGGCTTATCAAGGCGCTAAAGTGATCCATCCGCGTGCGGTAGAGATCGCGATGCAGGCGAAAATCCCGTTAAGAATTCGTTCTACTTACTCAGATCTTCCAGGAACGCTCGTTACCTCAGCAATGAAAGGACCTGCTGGAAAAGACGTGCAGGAATCTATCATCACGGGTATCGCACATGTGTCCAATATTACTCAAATTAAAGTATATGCCAACGATGGACAATATGATCTGCATACGAAAGTATTTAAAGCAATGGCCCAAGAACAGATTTCTGTCGATTTTATCAACATCAGTCCAAAAGGTGTCGTATACACAATCATGGAAGATAAAACGAATAGTGCTCTTGCGAAATTAAAAGAGCTGGGTTATGAACCAGAAGTAAATCGAGATTGTGCCAAAGTATCTGCTGTAGGGGCAGGAATAGCAGGAACGCCAGGTGTAACAGCTGCGATCGTAGAATCTCTATCAAGCAGAAACATTCAGATCTTACAATCGGCCGACTCTCATACAACGATTTGGGTACTGGTTAAAAAAGAAGATCTAATTGAATCGGTAAATGCCCTTCATTCTACATTCCGATTAAATGAAGAAGGAATATCAGCAAATTTACAAGAAATTGTTCAGCAGCAGTTTAATGAGTATTGAGGAGTGAACGAAATGAATTTTGGAAGTATTAGTACTGCGATGGTTACGCCTTTTGACAGCAAAGGCAACATCGATTTTGGACGGACGACAAAGCTTGTTAACCATCTGCTTAACAATGGAACTGACAGCTTAGTAGTTGCTGGAACCACTGGTGAGTCACCTACTTTAACAACAGAAGAAAAGATTGCACTTTTTAAGCACGTTGTAAAAGTAGTAGATGGCAGAGTTCCAGTTATTGCAGGAACAGGAAGCAACAATACGAGAGCATCAATCGATCTTTCAAAGAAAGCTGAAGAAATTGGTGTAGATGCAATCATGATCGTTGCACCGTATTACAATAAACCAAGTCAGGAAGGAATCGTTGCGCATTATAAAGCAATTGCAGATGCGGTTAGCCTTCCGATCATGGCATATAACATTCCAGGAAGATCTGTTGTATCTTTTTCTGTAGACACAGTACTTCGTTTAGCTGAAGTACCGAACATTGTTGCTTTAAAAGATGCAGGCGGTAACCTAGATACGATGAGTGAGATTATTGAAAGAACTTCTGATGACTTTTTGTTATACAGCGGTGATGATGGATTAACCCTTCCATCGCTATCAATAGGAAGTGCAGGGATTGTATCTGTGGCTTCACATGTGATCGGCAATGAGATGCAAGCGATGATTCAAGCATTTCAGAACGGCGAAAACAAAGAAGCTGCAAGACTTCACAGAAAACTTCTACCTGTTATGCACGAGCTGTTTAAAGCGCCAAGTCCTGCGCCAGTAAAGACTGCATTACAATTAAAAGGTCTTGATGTTGGCGGGGTAAGACTTCCGTTACTTCCTTTAAATCAATCTGAAAGAGAAGCACTTTCCTTACGATTAAACAGCCTATGAACGAGCAGACCGGTGTTCCGGTTTGCTTTTTTTATATTGCCTATTTTTTAATACGGTGGTTTACCCTCCAAAAGCATTTCATTTCGTGCATGAAGCTGTTGTTTCGCTCCCAAAACTAAAAAAACACAATTTGCTACACTATTTCTTAATAAATTCTGTTTAATTTTGATTAAACAGAACAAAAATAGCTGCAAATTAGGTTCTCAAAACGATCTTATTCTATACTAGGTGGGGTATCACTACCGATAATTCCTGAAAGTTTTGGTATAATACTAGAAATTTCAAACTTATTCCCGCGAGTTTTGGGTATAATCCGGCGAGTTTTGCCAATATATCGGTGAGTTGCTAAAACTCGACAATTATCGACGGGTCCTATACCCTCACCGCTCATCTTGTGTAATTCGAACTACATAAAGCAGAAATCAACCACTTACAAGAGCAGCAAAGATTGGTAATAAACCCTTTATTTTTATTTGTCCTTTCCTCAGTCTTGTTTTGTATTCCTCTGATACGGTATAATGATTTTAAGTGACGTGATCGGGTTAATATTTTTTACATACAACATAGGAGGAATATACACATTGTCAAAACAAAATAGAGATAAAATTAAAGTTTTTGCCCTGGGCGGAGTAGGTGAGATCGGCAAAAACATGTATGTAGTGGACACGGGTGAGGAAATTTTTGTTATGGACTCAGGTCTAATGTTTCCACAGGAGGAAATGCTGGGAATTGATATCGTCATACCAGATGTGACCTACCTGAAGGAAAACCTGGAGCGCGTAACAGGAATCTTTTAACTCATGCCCATGAAGACCATATTGGAGGACTTCCTTACGTATTGAGACAAGTTCCGGTACCTGTTTATGGAACGCGTTTAACATTAGGGTTAGTTGAAGCAAAATTAAAAGAAGCAGGACTATTACGTTCAACAGAATTAAATATGATTGAAACAAACCAGAAGCTTTCATTCAATAGTGCGAAGGTGAGTTTCTTCCACGTAAATCATAGTATTCCAGATGCAGTAGGTATTGCAATTCACACGTCACAGGGAATAATTGCAAATACTGGCGATTTCAAGATTGACCATACGCCAATTGATGGACAGCATACAGAATTCGGAAAAATTTCAGCGCTGGCAGAAGAAGGTGTACTCTGCTTGCTTTCAGACAGCACGAATGCTGAGCGTCCAGGTTCTACAGGACCAGAGGCGCAAGTAGGACAAGAGATTTTAGATGTTTTTCAAGCCGCTAAAGGCCGTATCATTATCGCTTCGTTCGCTTCCAACGTACATCGTGTACAGCAAGTCATGAACGCTGCTGCAAAGACAAACAGAAAAGTAGCTGTAAACGGAAGAAGTATGGTAAAGGTTGTTGACATTGCTTCACAACTAGGATACCTGACGTTTGAAAAGATCTGCTTGTTACGATCGACCAAGCAAACGATTACAGCGATGAAAAAGTTGTCATTCTTACAACTGGCAGTCAAGGTGAATCGATGGCTGCGTTATCTAGAATGGCACAAAAATCACATAAACAGATCGCACTTCGACCTTCTGATACTGTCGTTATTGCCGCTACCCCGATACCTGGCAATGAGACTTCAGTAGCTAAAATGGTAGACAAGCTGATGAGAACAGGTGCAGATGTTATCTTTGGACAGAAAAAAGTACACGTTTCAGGTCACGGTAGTGCCGAAGAGCTTAAGTTTATGCTTAGCATGATGAGACCTAAATATTTTATGCCAGTTCATGGTGAATATAAAATGCAAAAAGCTCATCAAAAATTAGCGATTGAAGTTGGGGTTGAAAAAGACAACATTTTTATTGTTGATAAAGGTGAAGTTGTTGAATTTGCGAACGGACAAGCTCAAAAAACTGGGAAAGTTCCGTCCGGTAATGTGTTAGTAGACGGACTTGGTGTAAGCGACATCGGCAACATCGTTCTTCGTGATAGAAAGCTGTTATCACAAGATGGAATTTTAGTAGTCGTTGTAACGATCAGCAAAGATTCGCACCAGCTGATATCTGGACCAGAAATTATCTCAAGAGGTTTCGTCTATGTCAGGGAAAGTGAAGCACTTCTGCAAGAAGCGAATACAAAAGTTCGAGATGTTCTTGAGAAATGCATGAACGAAAACATGAAAGAATGGTCTAGTTTAAAATCAAACGTTAGAGATACGCTAAGTCAGTACTTGTTTGAAAAAACGAAAAGAAGACCGATGATCATGCCGATCATAATGGAAATTTAACCCGCTGATTCAGCGGGTTTTTTTATTTTCTTCTCATATGAATGGAAATAACGCCCATACTAAGAAGAACCTAACTTAGAAGGGGTATGAATTTTATGGATCAGACACCAGAAACAGAAACACCGCAAACAGATGTACCGCCTAAGAAAGATGAGAATAGCTCAGGACTTTTACAGAAAATACAATCGTTAGGGCAAACGAATGTACCAACGATGGAAGGGTCCAGCATTCATTGTTTAACAATTGTAGGTCAAATAGAAGGGCATATGCAGCTGCCGCCTAACAACAAAGCGACTAAGTATGAACATTTAATTCCACAATTAGTAGCGATTGAACAGAATCATAAGATCGAAGGACTTCTTGTGATATTGAATACAGTCGGAGGGGATGTAGAAGCAGGGCTCGCAATTTCAGAAATGATTGCATCGTTATCAAAACCAAGTGTATCGCTAGTACTTGGCGGTGGGCATTCAATTGGAGTTCCAATTGCTGTTAGCGCAGATTATTCATTTATAGCTCCAACTGCAACGATGACGATTCATCCAGTGCGTTTAACCGGTCTTGTAATCGGAGTCCCGCAAACATTTGAATACTTAGACAAGATGCAAGATCGTGTTATTTCATTTGTTACAAGTCATTCAAAGATCACAGAAGAGCGTTTCAAAGAACTGATGTTTTCTAAAGGTAATCTGACAAGAGATATTGGTACGAATGTTATAGGGACAGATGCGGTTAACGATGGACTCATCAATGAGGTGGGCGGAGTAGGGCAAGCGTTAAAGAAGCTTAACGAACTGATTGATCAGCATAAACAAGATAATAATGAGAACAATGGGTTAAAACAATGATCTGGTATACGATGCAGCCTTATGAATTGATGTTTCCGGAAGAAGGAAACGAACAAACCGCGCAGAATGTTATACTTTATAATAATGTACCTGTACTTGTAGAACGCAATGGGGATGAAACAAAGATCGTTCAAATCATGAGCACAGATCCTTCTCATTTTTTATTAGAAGAATGTCAACCTGGAATGGTGCTGCGAAACTTTTAAAAGTCACCTTAGAAATATGCTATACTATTTTAAAGCAGCCTTCTTTTTGCAGGGCTGCTTTTCTTTCCATTTTCTACATACATACAGACAGAATATTGCATGCTTGTGAGGTGATTACATGGCAAAAAACAAAAAAGAAAGCAAAGAATAAGGGCAGATGGAAAGAGCAGCTGACATTTGAAATTGCAGGTCTTACTATATTAGCACTCGCTTCGCTCGGACTAGCTAAAATGGGCAATGTCGGAATGGCATTCGTCCATTTACTGCGTTTTTTAGTGGAGAATGGTATGGTATTTTATTGTTAGCCTGTATTTTATTATCCTTTTATTTAATTTGGAAAAGAAGCTGGCCGGTATTGGTCTCAAAAAAACTAGCAGGTGCTTACATCTTGTTTTTTCATTCTTAGTGCTCAGCCATCTGACTTTATTTGAACATTTGACTAACGGCGGAGATTGGAAAGATGCATCCGTTATTCGCAACACGTGGGATTTGTATTGGCTGCAGCTTCAAGGTGAAACGTCTACGAATGATCTTGGTGGTGGTTTAGCTGGAGCTATAGGATTTGCTCTTTTTTACTTTTTATTTGGAGCGGGAGGAACAAAGCTCGTTATCTTTTTCTGATTATCGGCAGTCTTTTACTAATCTCAGGAAAATCTCTTTCTGTTTTGCTGCAGAAACTTGTAGATTTCACAAGTTCATCATCTGCAAAATTAAAAGAATTCGTCCAAGAAAAGAAACAATCTTTGGCTGAAGAACGTACGAAAAAAGCAAAAGAAAAGAAAACACTCAAACCACCTACTCTAGACGATGAAGATGAAACAGAAGAGATCATTATCTCAGAAGATCCTGTCATCGAAGACTTTACAAAAAGAGTTCATCAGACAGAAAGCGGTGT
Source organism: Fictibacillus sp. EA-CB0309 (assembly GCF_055814265.1). NCBI lineage: Bacteria > Bacillati > Bacillota > Bacilli > Caryophanales > Fictibacillaceae > Fictibacillus > Fictibacillus sp. EA-CB0309. The sequence continues at coordinate 2,286,467 of NZ_CP169271.1, read as the reverse complement.
TCAGTTAAAATTTGCTCCTCAAGTGTACGGTGATTCAGAAGAAACGAAAAGTACGGAAAACAAGAATCAAACGCATGATGAACCAGTTCCATCACCACTACCTGCTAATTTTGGAGATGAAGTCATTCAGAACGAACACTACCAGCTTCCTACGATGAAACATTTAAGAACTCCTCAAAACAGCGGCCAGCATAAAGACAAGCAATATGCTGCGAGCAAGAGCAACGCGAAGAAGCTCGAAAAAACGTTTGAGAGCTTCGGTGTAAAAGCAAAGGTTCTTAAAGTACACTTAGGACCTGCTGTTACAAAGTACGAAGTGTATCCGGATGTTGGTGTAAAAGTAAGTAAGATTGTGAATTTATCAGATGATCTTGCATTAGCGTTAGCAGCAAAGGATATTCGAATCGAAGCGCCGATCCCAGGAAAATCAGCGGTAGGTATAGAGGTTCCAAATCAGGAAATATCTATGGTAACCCTTAGAGAAGTACTGGAAGCTCCTCAATTTACAGGTCAGCAGTCACCGCTTGCTATCGGCCTTGGAAGAGATATTTCGGGTGAACCGATTATTGCAGATTTGTCCAGAATGCCCCATCTGCTTGTAGCTGGAGCTACCGGTAGCGGGAAGAGTGTGTGTGTTAACGGAATCATCACAAGTATTCTGATGAGAGCAAAACCGCATGAAGTAAAAATGATGATGATTGATCCTAAGATGGTAGAGTTAAATATGTATAACGGTATACCACATCTTTTAGCACCAGTTGTAACAGAGCCGAAAAAGGCAGCTCAAGCATTAAAAAGAGTGGTATCAGAAATGGAACGCAGATATGAACTGTTTTCACATAGTGGAACGCGAAACATAGAAGGGTATAATGAATCCATTCGTAAGCAAAACGCTAAAGGTGATGCCAAACAGCCATTTTTACCTTATATTGTTGTAATCGTTGATGAGCTTGCTGATCTTATGATGGTTGCTTCAGGGGATGTTGAAGATGCGATTACGCGCTTAGCCCAGATGGCCCGTGCAGCAGGTATTCATTTGATTATAGCCACTCAGCGGCCATCTGTAGATGTTATTACAGGTGTCATTAAAGCAAACATCCCATCAAGAATCGCGTTTAGTGTTTCTTCACAAACAGATTCTAGGACAATCCTCGATATGGGTGGTGCAGAGAAGCTCTTAGGCAGAGGGGATATGCTGTTCTTCCCATCAGGAGCTTCAAAACCCGTTCGTGTACAGGGGCTTTCCTCTCAGATGAGGAAGTAGAAGCAATTGTTGAACATTGTGTTACTCAGCAAAAGAGCTCAATATCAGACGGAGATGATTCCAACTGAGGAAGCTGAACCGGCTGTAATGGAATCAGAAGATGATTTATTTGGAGATGCGGTTCGACTCGTCGTTGATATGCAAACTGCTTCGGTCTCTATGCTGCAAAGAAGATTCCGAATCGGATATTCAAGGGCAGCAAGGCTGATCGATACGATGGAATCAAAAGGAATCGTCGGTCCATATGAAGGATCGAAACCTCGAGAAGTGTTGATATCAGCGATGCCGGACGAAAAAGAAGCATCCAGTTCATAGGAAAACGGGCTCTACGGGGCTCGTTTTCCTATGTTTATGTCATATTTTTCTAATAATGTTAAATCCAAAGAATACCTATTAAAAATTTGTAAAATTAGTATTTATTTATAGAACTAAAAATGGTATAGTAATGTCGATTCTACTAATAATTTGTCATACGTCGAACAACTAGTTAAGGTGGTTTATGTAATGTCCATAAAAGCTGACCATCGCTTGTTATATATAAAAGTGATTGAAAAGTTAAAAAAAGATATTGAAGAAGGTATTTATAAAGAAGGAGAAAACTCCTTCCGAGTTTGAACTATCCAAACAGCTTGGTATCTCAAGGGCTACATTGCGTGAGGCGCTTCGTATTTTGGAAGATGAAAACGTACTCATTCGAAAACACGGAGTCGGTACATTCGTCAGAACGCGTGCTTTGTTCTCATCTGGGATTGAAGAATTATACAGCGTTACCGATATGATAGAAAGAGGCGGAAAGAAAGCAGGTACAATTTTCCTATCCTCACAAATGACGGATGTAACAGATGAACTACTAAGTAAGTTTAATGATTCTTTGCCAGATGGTCTGATGATGATGGAACGTGTTCGTACAGCTGATGGAGAACCTGTTGTATTCTGTAAAGATCATATGCCAGCACATCTGTTTCCCGCAAAAGGTTTGCATGATTATGAATCCTTTTTAGAAATGTTAGAAAAGGAAACGGGCAGACGCGTTATGTATGCGGTAACAAACATAGAACCAATTGGTTATCATGACCGCATCTCAGAAATTCTCGAAAGTGATGCACAAGTCCCATTATTAATCTTAAGACAAATGCACTATGATCAGTTTGATGAACCAGTTCTCTATTCTTGCAACTACTTTAGATCTGATAAGTTTTTATTCTCTGTTTTAAGAAAGCGCTTATAATTAAAGTCTTTTTTAGGGGGTGATCGGTACTTTTTGCAGCATTGGTTTTAGTCATTAAAATGAAAACATTTACAGGGGGAAAATGACTTGAAAAAGAAATTAGGATTGATGGTAACTGCAATGTTAACTGCCGGTACGATTCTTGCCGGATGCGGATCTTCTGATGAAGGGAAATCTTCTGGCGGAGGAGACAAAAAAGACTTTAAAGTAGCGATGGTAACAGATACTGGCGGTGTAGACGATAAGTCTTTCAACCAGTCAGCTTGGGAAGGTTTAACGAAGTTTGGTAAAGATAATAGTTTAGAAGAGAACAAAGGTTTCAAATACTTGCAATCAACTGCTCAAAGTGATTACAAGCCCAACCTTAACTCACTGATTCGTCAAAAATACGATGTAGTATTTGGAATCGGTTTCTTGATGGAACTGATGTTGAAACTGTAGCAAAACAACAGCCTGATGCAAAACTTGCAATCGTTGATATGGTTGTAAAAGGTGACAACGTAGCAAACATTACGTTCTCTGAGCATGAAGGTTCATTCTTAGTAGGTCTAGTAGCTGGTATGCAATCAAAAACGAACAAAGTAGGTTTCGTTGGCGGTGTTAACAGTGAACTGATCAAGAAGTTCGAAAACGGATTTAAAGCAGGGGTGTTAACAGCTAACCCTGATGCTGAAGTACTTGTTCAATATGCAGAAGACTTCAACAAAGCTGAAAAAGGTCAGCAAATTGCTAACACGTTCTATCAGCAAGGCGCTGACATCATCTATCACGCAGCAGGCGGAACAGGTATGGGTGTGTTCACTGAAGCGAAAAACCGTAAGAAAAACGGTGAAGATGTTTGGGTAATCGGTGTTGACCGTGATCAGCATGAAGAAGGTATGCCTGAGGATGTAACACTGACTTCAATGGTTAAACGTGTTGACCAAGCTGTTTATGAAGTTTCTGAGCAAGCGATGAATGGGAAGTTCCCAGGCGGAAAGATCGTAGAATTCGGTCTTAAAGAAGACGGAGTAGGTATCGCTCCAACTCAAGATAACGTTGAGGAAGATGCTCTTAAATCAGTAGAAGATTTCAAAAAGAAAATCATCGATGGAGAAGTAAAAGTTCCTAAAACAGACGCTGAGTTCGAAGAGTTCAAAAAGAACTTAAAGTAATTCTATGAAGCTAGCTTAATATTAGGCCAGGACTTGGCAGAAGCCAAGTCCTTCCTTATGTACATAAGGGGAGAGTAAAGAATGGAATATGTAATTGATATGCGTAATATTCGTAAAGAATTTCCCGGAATCGTAGCGAACGATGACATTACCCTTCAAGTAAAAAAGGGTGAAATTCATGCCCTTCTAGGGAGAACGGTGCAGGAAAGTCAACGTTGATGAACGTTTTGTTCGGTCTATACGAGCCAGAACAAGGCGAGATCTATGTAAAAGGAAATAAAGTGGTGAACAATGATCCGAATATTGCCAACTCGCTTGGTATTGGGATGGTTCATCAGCACTTTATGCTCGTTGATAAATTTACTGTTACTGAAAATATCATTCTCGGAAAAGAACCTACAAAAGGTGGAAAAGTTGATCTACAGACTGCTGCTAAAGAAGTGAAGGCACTTTCTGATCAATACGGACTCCGTGTAGATCCTTTTGCGAAGATTGAAGATATCTCGGTTGGTATGCAGCAGCGTGTTGAAATTTTGAAAACGCTTTATAGAGGTGCGGACATTCTTATTTTTGATGAGCCAACAGCCGTGTTGACGCCTCAAGAGATTGTAGAGCTCATTCAAATTATGAAAAAGCTGGTTAGCGAAGGTAAATCTATAATTCTTATCACCCATAAATTGAAAGAAATTATGGAAGTTTGTGACCGCTGTACGGTTATCAGACGAGGAAGAGGCATAGGGACGGTAAACGTTAGCGACTCTAACCCGGATTCTTTGGCAGCGATGATGGTTGGTCGAGAGGTAAACTTTAAAGTTGAGAAAATAGATGCCGTACCAAAAGAAGCAGTACTGACGATCAAAGATCTTGTGGTTCATGACAGCAGAAAAGTACCAGCTGTAAACGGATTAAACCTGACTGTACATGCAGGTGAGATCGTTGGAATCGCAGGAGTTGACGGAAACGGTCAATCTGAACTATTAGAGGCGATAACGGGTCTTCATAAAGTACACGAAGGATCGATACATCTGCGTGATAAAGAGATTACGAATAAGTCTCCTAGAAGTGTAACAGAGAACGGTTTGAGTCATATACCGCAAGATAGACACAAACATGGACTTGTATTGGACTTTTCAGTAGGAGAGAACATGGTTCTTCAAACCTATTATCAAAAGCCATATTCTAAATCTGGCATATTGAACTTTAAGCCGATCTTTGATAAAGCTAAAAAGTTGATCGAAGAATACGATGTTCGTACACCTGATGCATATACGCCAGCACGTGCACTATCTGGTGGTAATCAGCAAAAAGCGATCATCGCTAGAGAAGTCGATCGGGATCGGACTTTTTGATCGCAGCACAGCCGACACGTGGTCTTGATGTTGGAGCGATTGAGTTTATCCATTCAAAACTGATTGAACAAAGAGATAATGGGAAAGCAGTACTCCTCGTTTCATTCGAGTTGGATGAAATTATCAACGTGAGTGACCGAATCGCTGTTATGTATGAAGGAAAGATCGTTGCGATTGTAAACCCGAAAGAAACAACAGAACAAGAACTGGGTCTATTGATGGCTGGAGGAAAGAGAGGTGCCGTTCATGCAGAATAATACAAACAAAATGAAGTTTCTTGTGCCTCTTATCTCTGTATTTTTAGGACTTCTTATCGGTGGCATCATCATGCTGATCAGCGGATATCCACCGATTGAAGCATATGCGGCTCTATTTGAAGGAATTTTTGGCGGTTCCTACTATATGGGTGAAACGATCAGACAGATGTCACCTCTGATTCTATCTGGATTAGCTGTAGCGTTTGCCTTTCGTACAGGATTGTTCAATATTGGTGTTGAAGGTCAGCTTTTAGTTGGTTGGCTGGCAGCAGTATATGTAGGGGTATTTGTTGATGCACCTGCAATCATTCACATCCCACTAGCTGTTTTAGCAGCAGGTGTAGCTGGTGCATTATGGGGATCTGTTCCTGGTATCTTAAAAGCACGTTTTAAAGTTCATGAAGTTATTACAACAATTATGATGAACTATATCGCACTTTATAGCACGAATGAAATTATTCGTAATTTTATGCTTGCTCCAGGTGAGCGTACGGAGAATGTAAAAGAATCTGCTTCTTTAGCGTCACCGTTTTTGCAGGAGCTAACTGATAATTCTACACTTCACTTTGGAATTATCGTAGCAATCGTTGCAGCAGTTATCATGTGGTTCTTATTATGGAGAACAACATTAGGTTATGAGCTTCGTGCTGTAGGGTTCAACCAGCATGCATCAAAGTACGCTGGAATCAATGTTTCAAAAAATATCGTCCTTTCCATGGCGATCTCAGGAGCATTTGCAGGGATTGCAGGAAGTATGGAAGGCCTCGGTACGTACCAATATATGACGATCAATGCTGGATTTACTGGAGTAGGATTTGATGGGATTGCCGTAGCTCTACTTGGTGCTAACAGTGCGATCGGTGTTATTTTAGGTGCTGCACTGTTCGGCGGATTAAAGATTGGTGCACTGAATATGCAAGCTATGGCAGGGGTTCCTACTGAACTTGTGGGAATTGTTATCGCTTTAATCATCTTCTTTGTTGCGTGCAGCTATCTTGTTCATTGGTTGATGAACCGTGTGAACAAAGGAGGTAAGATCTGATGAGTTTTATGGATATTCTAGCACTAATCATACCTGCTGCTATCGTGTCAGCTGCTCCTTTAATCTTTACAGCTCTAGGTGGCGTTTTTAGTGAACGTTCAGGAGTTGTAAATATCGGACTAGAAGGTCTTATGCTTTTTGGTGCTTTTACGGGAGCCGTAACGATCTATTACGGAGAACAGTTTGGATTAAATGGTGCAGCACCATGGGTTAGTTTCGTTGTTGCTATGATTGTGGGAGCATTATTTGCATCTATTCACGCCGTTGCAAGTATCTCGTTAAAAGCAGACCAAGTTGTTAGTGGTGTAGCGATTAACTTTTTGGCTGCAGGTCTAGCGATCTTTTTAACGAAAAAGATCTTCAATGCAGGACAAACACCTGTTATTTCAGAACGTATCTCAAAAAGTGATATTCCATTTTTGTCGGATATTCCGGTAATCGGAAAACTGTTCTTCTCAAATGCTTATCTGACTTCTTATCTAGCAGTATTTGTAGCCTTAATCGTTTGGTATGTTCTTTACAAAACACCATTTGGTCTTCGTCTTCGTTCTGTAGGAGAACACCTGATGGCTGCAGATACGATGGGAATCAACGTTAAAAAGATGCGTTATGTTGGGGTTTTATTAAGTGGAGCTCTTGCTGGACTCGGTGGAGCGGTTTATGTGGCTTCTATTTCAGGTAACTTCACGCACTCTACGATCACTGGTCAAGGTTTTATGGCTCTTGCAGCAATGATCTTTGGTAAATGGCATCCGCTTGGTGCTTTAGGCGCTGCTTTATTTTTCGGACTCGCTCAAGCGATCAGTATCTCTAGAGCACAGATTCCAGGTCTGCAAGACATTCCGAAAGTATTCTTGCTTATCGCGCCATACGTTCTTACGATATTAGCTTTGGCTGGACTTGTTGGACGTGCTGACGCTCCGAAAGCACTTGGAACTCCTTACGAAAAAGGAAAAGATAAATAAAAAAGTTCGCCGATAGGCGGACTTTTTTTCTTTTACAAGAAGGAATGTCATGCCACGTATCGAAAATGGGTAAACTAGGATATAGGCTATAATGAAAGGGGTACTTATTCAATGGGAATAGTTAACCATAAAAAAACAGACCTTCATGGTATGACTGTACATACGATTGAAACAAAAAAGTATAAGACGACTTCGTTTATTCTTCAAATTAAAGAAGCCATCAATGAGAAGAACGTAACAAAGAGGGCATTGTTGGCTTATGTATTGCAGAGCGGTACGAAAGATTTTCCATCTTCAAAAGAGCTTAGGAGTGCTCTCGACGACCTTTATGGAGCTACCCTTAATGCGGATCTGTCGAAAAAAGGTGAAAATCAAGTAATCAGCATTCGAATGGAAGTTGCCAACGAGAAATTTTTATCTAATTCTGAACCCGTTTTAGATAAAGCTTTTCATTTATTGTCACAAGTATTATTAGCTCCGGCAGTAGAGAATGGGGTTTTTAAAGAAGGTATTGTAAAGAAAGAAAAACGAAGCCTTAAACAGCAAATCGAATCGATCTATGATGACAAGATGCGATATGCCAATAAACGTCTTTTTAGAAGAGATGTATGAATCTGAACCTTATCGTTTAAATGTTTACGGTAATGAGAATGAAGTAGATGATATTACACCAAAAGATTTGTTTGATTATTATCAGAAGTTGTACAAAACGATAAAGTAGATCTTTATGTTATAGGCGACATTTCAACAGATGAAATGCTGGAAAAAGTGAAAAAGCACTTCCGCTTTTCTAAAGACCGGAATGAAAAAGGAGAGCAAACTTCTGCATCAAAAGACGAAAAAAGAATTTCTGATATAAAGGAAATCTTTGAAGAACAAGATGTGCAGCAAGGCAAACTTCATATGGGTTACCGTACGTATACCACTTATGGTGATCCGGACTATTTTGCTCTTCAAGTGTTTAACGGGATTTTCGGAGGATTTTCACACTCCAAGCTATTTATGAACGTACGTGAAAAAGAAAGTCTCAAGCGTACTATGCAGCTTCCCGGTTTGAAAGCCATAAAGGGGCTGTATTCGTTATGAGCGGAATTGAAACGGGTAACTATGAGAAGGCTGTTAAGATCATTAAAGAACAGCATGAAGAGATTAAGAACGGTAACATAACTGATGCTGAATTCGATCAAACGAAAGCAATGATCAACAATCAGGTATTAGAAACCATCGATCACCCGATTGGTTTGTCTGAAGTACTGTACCACAATGTTGTAGCAGGGACGAATCGATCAATTGAAGATTGGATGGAAGGAATTAAAGGTGTAACAAAAGAGGATGTTGTGAAAGTAGCCGAAAAAGTGAAACTTGATACCATTTTCTTTTGAAAGGAGCAAGCACAAATGGGAATGAAAACGTTTGATCAGTTAGACGAAACCCTTCATTTTGAAGAACTTCAGAATGGATTAAAGGTATATGTTTTAGAAAAGAAAGGGTTCAATAAAACGTATGCTACCTTTACTACACATTATGGATCGGTAGATAATCACTTTAAGCCGCTTGGTAAGAATGAAGACGTAAAAGTACCAGATGGCATTGCCCATTTTCTTGAGCACAAGCTTTTTGAAAAGAACATGGAGATGTATTTCAAGACTTCAGTAAGCAAGGCGCATCTGCAAATGCTTTTACGACCTTTAACAGAACAGCTTACCTCTTTTCAACTACAGGTGACGTAAAGAAGAACTTAACAACGTTGATCGATTTTGTTCAAGAACCTTATTTTACAGAGAAAACCGTTGAAAGAAAAGGGGATCATCGGTCAAGAAATCAGAATGTATGACGATAATCCTGACTGGCGTGTTTATTTTGGTCTGATCGAAAACATGTATCATCATCATCCTGTTAAGATTGATATTGCAGGCACTGAAAAATCAATCGCTAAGATTACGAAGGATGATCTTTATGAATGCTATGAGACTTTCTATCATCCAAGCAACATGATTTTATTTATTGTAGGACCTGTTAACGCTGAAGAAATTCTAAACTTTGTAAAGAACAACCAATCACAAAAAACGTTTAAAGAAAAAGCCCCTATTGAGAGATTCTTTGACGAAGAACCTGCAACGGTTGCCAAAGAGAAAAAGTAATCGAGATGACTGTGCAAACACCAAAGTGCTATATGGGTTATAAGGAAGCATCACCGAACAGAAAAGGCAAAGAACTCATGCGTCATGAACTCTGTGTAAACCTTCTTCTAGAGATGATGTTTGGAAAAAGTTCACCAAATTATGAAACCTTGTATGAGGAAGGGTTGATCGATCAGACTTTCTCTTTTGATTACACAGAAGAAAACGGATTTGGTTTCAGTATGCTTGGTGGAGATACACAGTCTCCAGATGAATTCGTTCAAAGGATTTCTGGCATGGTAGAGTCATTTAAGCAACAGCCAGTAGCAGAAGATTCTTTTGAGCGTGCGCGTAAAAGAAGATCGATGCCTTTTTAAGGTCGTTAAACTCTCCTGAATTTATTGCAAATCAATTCACTCGCTACGCTTTTAATGAAATGGATTTATTTGATGTGATACCTGTATTTGAATCGTTAAAAGTAAGTGATGTAGAAGAAGTCCTTCAGAATCATTTTAAAAAAGAAGCGTTAACGGTTTGCCAAGTACAAAAAAAGAAGTCATAATAATTTTAAAAAACATCCTGCTGTTTAGGATGTTTTTTAGAGCAATGAGGGATCTTCGTTGAAAAATGCACTTGTTACAGGAGCTACTGGGGCTATTGGAAATAAAATCAGCCAAATGCTAGCCTCTCAAGGATATCATTTATTTTTACACTATCATTCAAATGAACCAGCTGCCATAAAATTGAAGAATGAGTTAATGAACGAATACAATATTCATGCTTCTATTGTCTCTGCGGATTTGTCACAGCCAGAAGGCGCACAATTCTTATTGAATCAAATTCAAGACCCTATTGATGTATTCGTCTATAACTGTGGTGCTTCACATTATGGACTGCTTACTGACTTTACCGAACGGTCCATTGCTGAAACGATGCAGCTCCATCTGTTAAGTGCGATATCACTATCTAAAGCGCTAATTCCTTCAATGATCCAAAAAAAGCAGGTAAGATCATCATGATCTCATCAGTTTGGGGTGAAGTGGGTGCTAGTTGTGAGACAGTCTATTCTGCTGCTAAGGGTGGACTAAACGCGTTTGTAAAAGCACTTTCTAAAGAAGTAGCACCTAGTCAGATTCAAGTGAATTGCGTTTCACCTGGAGTCATTTCAACTCCGATGCTGAATCAATTTTCAGAAGAAGAAAAACGTGAACTTGCAGAAGATATACCTGCAGGACGCTTTGGTGAGCCTGATGAAGTTGCACACGCGGTTGAGTTTTTAGTAAGCAAAAAAGCTGATTACATATCTGGTCACATCCTATCGATAAATGGATCATGGTATACGTAAAAAAGCATGTATAAAAAGGTTAAAACTAAGAGATATTAATGCTGTATCAACCTTGAAGGAGGAGACAACATGTCTGTATTAGACAACTTTGGTCAATGGAAAGATTTCTTGGCAGAACGTTTAAACCACGCGGAACACGAAGGTATGAACCACGATACGATCTCAAACTTAGCAACTGAAATCGGTGGATACTTAGCGAACCACGTTGAACCAAAAAATGAAGAAGAAAAAGTTCTTGCCGATCTTTGGAAAGTGGCCGATGAAAACGAAAGACACGCCATTGCTAACATGATGGTTAAGTTAGTTCAAAACGACGGAAGCCGCTAATGGTGAAGGATGTTAAGATTTTTCTTAACATCCTTTTATTTTGCTTTCATAATAAATTGAAATCATTTATTATTAGTTACAAGAATAAATGTAGAATTTTGTTTCATTTTGAAGGAATAAGGAGATGAATTATGGGAGAGCAAGAATGGTATTTAGAGTATGAGATACATAAAAACCGGCCGGGTCTCCTTGGGGATATATCATCCTTATTGGGTATGCTTGGAATAAACATCATCACGATTAATGGTGTGGATAACGAGCGCCGTGGAATGCTTCTGATCATCGATAACGAAGAAAAGATTAACCGACTGAAATCGATATTAGATTCAATGGATAACATTACGGTAACCAAGTTCCGCAAACCGAAGCTTCGTGACAGGCTTGCAGTTAGACATGGCAGGTATATCGAACGCGATGCAGATGACAAAAAACGTTTCGCTTTATTCGAGATGAGCTTGGTATATTGGTTGACTTTTTAGCTGAATTATATAAAGTTGAAGGACATAAATTAATCGGCGTAAGAGGCATGCCTCGTGTAGGAAAGACAGAAAGTATCGTTGCATCGAGTGTATGTGCCAATAAAAGATGGGTCTTTATTTCGTCAACTTTATTGCGCCAAACCGTTAGAAGTATGCTCGCAGACGACGAATACGACTCTGATCATGTTTTTATTATTGATGGTGCAGTTTCAGCACGTAACATGAACGATAAGCATTGGCAGCTCATACGAGAGATCATGAGACTTCCTGCAGCGAAAGTTGTGGAGCATCCTGATCTTTTTGTTCAGCAAACGGAATATACACTTGATGATTTTGACTATATCATCGAGCTGAAAAGTCATCGTGATGAAGAAATTACATATGAAGCTCTGAAACAAGATCAAACAGGATTTGGAAATTTAGAATGACGTAAGTGGGTGGGAAGGTTGACAGAACTCGGTAAGTTATTAAAAGAAAAACGTGAAGAAAAAGGAATGTCCCTTGAAGAACTTCAAACAGCGACTAAAATACAAAAACGATATTTAGTAGCGATTGAAGAAGGGAAATATGAGGTGCTTCCAGGGGCATTTTATGCAAGAGCCTTTATCAAAAACTATTGTGAAGCTGTAGGACTGCATTACGAGACGATTTTTGATGAATACTCTCATGAGATACCAAAATCCGCAAAAGAGCCAGCGACGGAATTTGAACCACGTTCAAAAAGAGATCGAGCTGGAGGGGGAATCGCAGAGGATCATTCTTTATTGAAGAGGCTTATCCCGATTCTTCTCGCAGGTGTATTAATCGTGTTTGTCTTATTTATTGTATGGAAGTTTCTTCTCCCTGATGGGAATGATCAGGCTAAGAGCGGTAATGAAGCTCCAGGTGTTTTAGTAGATGAAGATGATGACAAACCTAAGAAAAAAGAAGAACCGAAAAAAGAAGATATCAAAAATGAAGAAAAAGAAGAACCTGCTCCAAAAGAAGAACCTAAAAAACAAACGTTAACGAAACTAGAAACTAGCGGTAAAGTAACAACTTATGAATTAAGTGGTACTGATCAATTAGTCGTTGAATTAGCTGCAACAGGTCCAAGTTATGTTGGTATACAAGATGAAACGAAAAAAGCTACTTCAATAATCAGCTGAAAAAAGGCCAGACTGAAACATTTGATCTATCGGCAGCTAATGAGGCAACACTAAATATTGGCGCATCTCATGTCACATCGATTAAGATAAATGGAGAAGCTTTCACTTATCCTGTACCGCCTTCTGACCTTGTACATCAAAAGATTGTGATTAAAAAGGTTCAGTAAGCTTGCACATATTGATTTTGACCGTATTTTGGAGGAATTGCAGTGAATTTACCAAATAAGATTACTATTTCTAGAATTTTTTTAATCCCGCTTTTTATGATCGTGCTTTTAGGCGGATTTGATTGGGGTACATGGGAGTTAGCAGGAGAAAAAATGCCTGTCACTCATTTTGTAGCTGCTCTGATCTTTATATTTGCATCTAGTACAGACTGGGTTGATGGTTACTATGCACGTAAATACAACTTAGTAACGAATTTAGGGAAATTTTTAGATCCTCTTGCAGATAAACTTCTTGTGTCTGCTGCTCTAATTGGTTTAGTTGAACTAGGGTTTGCTCCTGCATGGATGGTTATCGTAATCCTCAGCCGTGAATTCGCCGTAACAGGAATACGTGCTGTCGCCTCTGCAGAGGGCGAGGTAATTGCAGCAGGTCAGATGGGTAAATTGAAGATGTGGATACAAATTATTGCGATATCCGCTCTGTTGCTTCATAATTTACCGTTTGCATGGATCGGATTGCCGTTTGCAACAATCAGCTTATGGGCAGCAACTTTGATTACTCTCTACTCTGGCTGGGAGTATTTCGTGAACAGCAAACATATTTTATTAAAATCTAAGTAATGACAAAAAACAGGAGTCAAAATACTCCTGTTTTTTTATTCGGTATTGATGAAAAGTTTAATAAGTTGAACAAAATACTGCTTTTTTAAAGATATTGTTGTTTGGAACACATGAAATTACAGATTACAATCAGGGAGAGTGTATGAGATGAACGCAGAAATTATTGCAGTTGGAAGTGAACTTTTATTAGGACAGATCGTAAATACGAATGCTCAATTTATTTCCAAAGGACTTGCTGATATTGGTGTGAACGTTTTTTACCATACGGTGGCGGGGGACAATCAGAAACGCCTCACTTCCGTAACTCAAACAGCAAAATCCCGTTCTAATCTGCTCATATTTACCGGTGGACTCGGCCCTACGAAAGATGATCTAACAAAAGAAACGATTGCGAATGTTTTTCAAAAGAATTGGTTCATGATGAGGTCTCATTAACTTACATAACCAACTATTTTGTGCAAACCAACAGGGAGATGACGCCGAACAATAAAAAGCAAGCGTTAATCATTAAAGATGCTACTGTCCTTCCAAATGACAACGGGATGGCACCAGGTATGGCATTTACACACGAAGACGTTACGTGTATTCTTTTGCCTGGTCCGCCGAGTGAAATGAAACCGATGTTTACCAACTATGTTATACCTTATCTTCATTCTAAGATGGATGTTAAGACTAAATTACATTCTCGTGTCTTAAGGTTTTTCGGGATTGGTGAATCTGTTTTAGAAACAAAGCTGCAAGACTTGATTGAGAAACAGAGTAATCCGACGATCGCGCCTTTAGCATCTGAGCATGAAGTGACTATTCGTCTAACGGCTTCGCATTCTGATGAATCTGAAGCAAAAAAACTTCTAGATCTAAAAGAACAAGAAATTCTAACACGTACAGGTTTGTATTTTTATGGCTATGATGAAGAAACTTTAGAGAATCAAACGTTCAACCTCCTTCAAAGTCATCATTTAACGGTCGCTTCTGCAGAAAGTTTGACAGGTGGAATCTTCAGTAAGATCATCACCGATTTTCCTGGTGCGTCTTCCGTCTATCGCGGAGGAGTCGTTGTTTATGCAACAGCATTAAAGCAATCGATACTTAAAGTACCAGACGCACTAATCGAAAATCATGGTGTTGTTAGCAAAGAATGTGCAGAATGGATGGCAGATGAAATCAGAAAACAAACAAGTGCTGATTTTGGTATCAGTTTTACTGGTGTCGCTGGTCCAGAAGCGCAAGAAGATAAGCCGGCGGGTACAGTGTTTGTCGCGATATCGCATAAAGATCAAACGCATTCGTATTCATTAAAGCTTGCAGGATCCAGAAAAGGAATCCGAGAAAGAGCGGTTAAGCATGGATTCCGCTATTTAAATCGATTGATCAAAGAAGGTCAATAAAAAAATCGAATAAATGTTCGTAAAATGATTGGCAAATTGAATAAAAAGAGATATGATAGAGAAGTAGCAAAGAACAGAATTAATGAAATAAAAATACATGTAAAATGAATTAGAGGAGTGAATTGAATGAGCGATAGAAAAGCAGCTCTAGATATGGCTTTACGCCAAATTGAAAAGCAGTTCGGTAAAGGTTCCATTATGAAGTTGGGTGAACAGACTGAACAGCGAATCTCAACGGTTTCCAGCGGCTCCATTGCCTTAGATATCGCACTTGGTATTGGCGGATATCCGCGCGGAAGAATTATCGAAGTATACGGACCTGAATCTTCAGGTAAAACAACAGTAGCACTTCATGCGATTGCAGAAGTACAGAGAAACGGCGGACAAGCTGCGTTTATTGATGCTGAGCATGCGCTTGATCCTGAATATGCACAAAAGCTAGGTGTAAATATTGATGAGCTATTATTGTCTCAGCCTGATACAGGAGAACAAGCATTAGAAATTGCCGAAGCTCTTGTAAGAAGTGGCGCAGTAGACATTTTAATCATCGACTCAGTTGCAGCACTTGTTCCTAAAGCGGAGATCGAAGGAGAAATGGGAGACTCTCACGTTGGTCTTCAAGCTCGATTGATGTCTCAAGCATTGCGTAAACTTTCTGGTGCAATTAATAAGTCCAAAACGATCGCGGTATTTATCAACCAAATTCGTGAAAAAGTTGGCGTAATGTTCGGGAACCCTGAAACAACTCCTGGGGAAGAGCACTTAAATTCTACTCCTCAGTACGTTTAGAAGTGCGCCGTGCTGAACAGCTGAAACAAGGTCAAGATGTTGTGGGTAATAAAACAAAGATTAAAGTTGTAAAAAACAAAGTTGCTCCTCCGTTTAGAACGGCTGAGGTTGATATTATGTATGGAGAAGGAATCTCGTACCAAGGTGAGATTCTTGATATCGGTTCAGATATCGACATCGTTCAAAAGAGCGGCGCTTGGTATTCTTATGAAGGCGAACGTCTAGGTCAAGGACGTGAGAACTCTAAGCAATTCTTAAAAGAAAACCCTGAGATTGCATCCGCGATTGTTGCTGAGATTCGAAACTATTATCAGTTAGAAGGTAAAGCGACGGTTGAAGCAGAAGCTCCTTCATTAGAAGAAGAGTTTGAGCTATCAGAATAGTAATAGTGAAGACTGGTCAAATGCGACCGGTCTTTTTCTATTCTAATGAGTCTTTTCTTGTTTCTTTTTAAGCTCTTTATATTTTCTTATGTGACAGTTGAATGGAGTGGAAGGTGGGAAAGCGAAGCACCTGGAACGGTAATCAACTACTTTCAAAAGCAGCAAGTAATAAGAAAACAGCTTCCCAAAATAGCGAATATGACAGGCAAAATATGCTCCTTGCTATTTTTAAGTCAACCTATTATTATAGAAGATTGACTCTCTTGACAAGCATTGGGCACACCTATAAAATGGAGATATATTTTGATTTCTTATGAAATTAAAAGATATGTATAGAATTTGTACGACATGAATGGTGCACAGCACATGTAAGACGATTGACGCCAAGAAATGCAGTATGAAAAGCAGAAAGCAAGAGGAGGTGGGAATATGCCAAGTTTAGCAGTATTCATCTCCAGTTTGCTTGTCTCACTAGGTGTCGGTGCTATTGTCGGATATCTTGTTAGGAAATCAATTGCTGAAGCGAAGATTTCAAGCGCAGAGCGAGCAGCTGCGCAAATTGTTGAAGATGCAAAGCGCGATGCTGACGCTAGCAAGAAAGAAGCGCTGTTAGAAGCAAAAGATGAAATCCATAAGCTACGTACCGAAGCTGAACGCGAAATTCGCGAACGTCGAAACGAGCTTCAAAAACAAGAACATCGATTGGTTCAAAAAGAAGAGATCCTAGACAGAAAAAGTGAAACTCTTGACAAAAAAGAGGAATCTTTAGAACGACGTGAGGAGTCTCTCACCAAAAAACAGCGACAAATTGAAGAGATTGAAAGCAAAGTGGAGGAATTGCTGAAGGAACAACAGCGAGAGCTTGAGCGCATTTCCAGTATTACCAGGGATGAAGCCCGCCAAATTATCATGACTGAAACTGAGAACGAGATGACACATGAGTTGGCGATGATGGTAAAAGAAATGGAGAACCGCGCTAAAGAAGAAGCGGACAAGAAAGCAAAAGAAATTCTTTCACTAGCTATCCAACGCTGCGCAGCCGATCACGTAGCAGAAACTACAGTTTCTGTAGTAAACCTTCCTAACGATGAAATGAAGGGAAGAATTATTGGACGTGAAGGACGAAACATTAGGACGTTAGAAACGTTAACTGGAATCGATTTGATTATTGATGATACTCCGGAAGCCGTAATTCTGTCCGGTTTCGATCCAATCCGCCGTGAAATTGCGCGAATGGCATTGGACAAGCTTGTACAGGATGGAAGAATTCACCCTGCACGAATTGAAGAGATGGTTGAAAAATCACGCAGAGAAGTGGATGAGTACATCCGCGAAGTTGGAGAACAAACTACTTTTGAAGTAGGTGTTCACGGACTTCACCCAGATTTAATTAAGATTCTTGGACGTCTAAAGTATCGTACAAGCTACGGTCAAAACGTATTGAAACACTCAACAGAGGTAGCCTACTTAGCTGGATTAATGGCAGCAGAAGTAGGAGAAGACGTTCATCTTGCAAGACGAGCTGGTTTGCTTCATGATATCGGTAAAGCGATTGACCATGAAGTAGAAGGCAGTCACGTTGACATTGGTGTTGAACTTGCTACAAAGTACAAGGAACATCCAGTAGTCATCAACAGTATAGCGTCTCATCACGGGGACACTGAAGCAACTTCAATCATTGCAACCCTTGTTGCAGCAGCAGATGCTTTATCTGCCGCTAGACCAGGAGCACGTCGAGAAACTTTAGAAACGTATATTCGCAGACTTGAAAAGTTAGAAGAGATTTCAGAATCATTTGATGGTGTTGAAAAATCATTTGCCATTCAAGCAGGACGCGAAATTCGTATCATGGTTAAACCCGACATGATTGACGATGTAGCATCATACAGACTTGCTCGTGATATCACGAAAAAGATTGAAAGTGAATTGGATTATCCAGGACACATCAAAGTTACGGTTATTCGTGAAACGAGAGCAGTTGAATACGCGAAATAAACAGATAAAGCGGTGGGGTCTCCCACCGCTTTTTATTATGGTCGCTTATAAGCGAAGAAGTTTTTAACGATTATAAGATTTTAGCCAAATGCCGGTAAAACGTATTTTTACCGATAAATTTTGATAGTCTCTGATAAGTCACTGTTTTTTGCCGAAATAACCACAATATGGTTTGAATGTCGTTTGTTAAGGGTACAAGTATACCGGGGTTTATTCATAGGGCGCTGCTTTAAACAAATAGAGAGATAGAGAGTCCGCACGGAAATTTGTTTCGGCAGGAATACAAGCCTTAATCAATGAATATAGTAGAACAGGTATCTATCCTGAAGGAGGTTCAAAACAATGGAAATATTAAAAGTTTCAGCAAAATCCAACCCCAACTCTGTAGCTGGTGCACTCGCTGGTGTTCTCCGGGAACGTGGAGGCGCTGAAATCAAGCAATCGGAGCAGGTGCATTAAATCAAGCTGTTAAAGCAGTAGCTATCGCACGAGGTTTTGTAGCACCGAGCGGAGTCGACCTCATTTGTATACCAGCATTTACAGATATCTTAATTGATGGGGAAGAAAGAACGGCCATTAAATTGATAGTTGAACCGCGATAACAAGATGAAACCTGTTTACTTATCTAGATAAGTAAACAGGTTTTTAGTTTATATGAGAATTCAATATACAAGGTGAGATAATAGAAGGAAATCTGACAACTTTACTCGAATTTATAAGGTAGTTTCATGTTGTTTAAGCGTGTTTTCAATTTTTACCTTCTTTTTCAATAGTTTGAATTATACTAGTCGAATACTTGCATTTTTATGAAGTTAAGTCTAGAATTGTAGACGTTTAGTACATAATTAATTTAAACGTGTAAACACGTAAAAACAACAGCATGAAACCATACTAAATCAAGTTATTGATTTAAAAATTTAACGTTTGGGTTACTGAAAGGGTGGAGTACATGATTGATCAACTTTCTTGGAAAGTTGGCGGACAGCAAGGTGAAGGAATTGATAGTACAGGTGAAATTTTCGCGATGGCACTTAACCGCCTAGGCTATTACCTGTATAGCTATCGACACTTTTCTTCCAGAATTAAAGGCGGTCACACCAACAATAAAATTCGTGTAAGCACGAGTGAAACCCGTTCGATTTCTGATGATCTTGATATTTTAATAGCATTCGATCAAGAGACAATTGATGTGAATGTTCATGAACTTCGTGACGGAGGAGTAGTGATTGGAGATTCTAAATTTAATCCTACTGTGCCAGAGGACCTTAATGTAAGATTGTATGCGGTTCCATTTACAGAAATCGCGAGTGAACTTGGAACATCTCTTATGAAAAACATGGTGGCAATTGGCGCAACAAGTGCTGTATTAGGGTTGCCTGTTGAAAGCTACCTTGAAGTAGTAGAAGAGATCTTCTCACGAAAAGGTGCAAAGGTAGTAGAAAAGAATATGGAAGCTATTCAAAAAGGCGCGGATCATTTTAACGAATTATCTGGCGGCCAGATTGATGGTTTCCAATTAAATAAAGCAGATGGCAAAAAGAGAATGTTCATGATCGGCAACGATGCGATCGCTCTAGGTTTCGTTGCAGGCGGTGTGCGCTTTATGTCAGCGTACCCGATAACGCCAGCGTCTGAGATCATGGAATATTTGATTAAAAAACTGCCTGAATTTGGTGGAACGGTTATTCAAACAGAAGATGAGATTGCTGCTTGTACGATGGCGATCGGAGCAAACTATGCAGGTGTTCGTACGATTACATCATCAGCAGGTCCTGGTCTATCATTAATGATGGAAGCATTAGGACTCTCTGGAATGACAGAAGTTCCTTTAGTTGTCGTAGACACACAGCGTGGCGGACCGTCAACCGGCCTTCCTACTAAACAAGAGCAATCTGACTTGATGGCGATGATCTATGGTACTCATGGTGAGATTCCAAAAGTGGTTATGGCTCCAAGTACGGTTGAAGAAGCATTCTACGATGCTGTTGAAGCATTAAATATTGCGGAAGAATACCAGATTCCTGTTATTTTACTTACAGATCTTCAACTTTCACTTGGTAAACAATCGGTAGAACCCCTTGACTACAGCCGTGTGGAAATTCGTCGCGGAAAGCTAGATCTTAATCAAGAAATTCCTGATTCAGAAGATAAAGATGGCTATTTCAAGCGCTATGAAGTGACAGAAGACGGAATTTCTCCGCGTGTCATCCCAGGTATGAAAAATGGTATCCACCATGTAACGGGTGTTGAGCATGATGAGACTGGTAAGCCTTCTGAAGTAGCAGCAAACCGTCAAAAACAGATGGATAAACGTCTTCGCAAGCTTCAAAGTTTGCGCTTCAACGTTCCTGTTGTTAAACAAGCTCCACATGAAGAAGCTGACATTCTATTAGTCGGATTCAACTCAACAAGAGGGGTTATTGAAGAAGCGATTCCACGTTTAGAGGCAGAAGGACTAAAAGTCAATCATGCACATATTCGGTTGATCCATCCGTTCCCTGCTGATGAAATGAAATCAATGATCGATCGTGTAAAGAACGTGATCGTAGTTGAGAATAACGCAACAGGTCAGCTTGCAAATATTCTTAAAATGAATGTTGGGCAGCATGAAAAGATTAAAAATTTATTAAAATATGATGGGAATCCTTTCTTACCATCAGAAGTTGTCATGAAATGCAAGGAGCTGGTTTAATATGGCTACATTTAAAGATTTTCGTAACAGCATCAAACCGAACTGGTGCCCAGGTTGTGGTGATTTTTCCGTACAAGCTGCCATTCAAAGAGCAGCTGCCAATGTAGGTTTAGAACCAGATGATCTTGCTGTAGTGTCAGGAATTGGGTGTTCGGGACGTATCTCCGGTTATATTAAATCTTACGGATTCCATGGCATTCATGGCCGTTCACTTCCAATTGCACAAGGTGTTAAGATGGCTAACCGTGACCTGACTGTTATTGCTTCAGGTGGAGACGGAGATGGTTTTGCGATTGGTATGGGTCATACCGTGCATGCGATCAGAAGAAATATTGATATTACGTACATCGTTATGGACAATCAGATTTATGGTTTAACAAAAGGACAAACCTCTCCTCGTTCTGATGTTGGTTTCAAAACGAAGAGTACACCAGAAGGCTCAGTTGAGTCAGCAATCGGCGTTATGGAACTTGCGTTAACGGCCGGAGCTACTTTTGTGGCTCAAAGTTTTTCAACTGACCTTAAAGAATTAACATCAATTATTGAAGCTGGAATTAATCATAAAGGCTTCTCGTTAATCAACGTATTCTCACCATGTGTTACATACAACAAAGTGAACACATACGACTGGTTTAAAGAGCATCTAGTATCTTTAAGCACCATTGAAGGTTATGATTCTTCTAACCGAATGATGGCGATGCAGACACTTATGGAGAACAAAGGTCTTGTTAAAGGAATCATCTATCAAGACAAGGTGAAACCTTCTTATCAAGATCTCGCTCACGGATACAGCAAGGATGCACTAGCAAAAGCTGATTTAAAACTGCCGGAAGAAAAGTTCAATCAATTGATGGCAGAATTTATGTAATTTGAAACTCTTCTCCTGATTTTAGGAGAAGAGTTTTTATTTTTTTTAAAAAAATCTCTCAATTTTTTTCCGTATCTGCGAATGTCCGTGTGATGCGGACAGTGCCCTTTACCTCACTATTTAATCCATGTACAATAATTGTGGATATGATATTTAGTGTTTAGTGAGGAGTGTTTTCTGTGCAAGGTAAAATGAAAGCAATTGTTAAGCATCATGCGGGTTACGGAGCTAAATTGGAAACAGTAGATATTCCTGAGATTAACGAGAATGAAGTTTTAATCAAAGTAAAAGCAACTTCAATCTGCGGGACTGATGTCCATATTTATACATGGGATGAGTGGTCACAAAGCCGTGTTAAGCCTCCATATGTATTTGGTCATGAGTTTTCAGGAGTTGTTGAGAAAATCGGGGATGCTGTAACAAATGTTTCTGTTGGAGATCATGTTTCAGCTGAAACACATATTGTTTGTCATTCTTGTCCACAATGCTTAAAAGGGCAGTTTCATATTTGTAAAAACACCAAGATTATCGGTGTAGATACTCATGGCTGTTTTGCCGAGTATGTTGCGATGCCAGCAGAAAACATCTGGAGAAATGATTCTAAGATGCCTTTCGAACATGGTTCGATACAAGAGCCAATGGGAAATGCTGTTCATACTGTATTAGCCGGTGATGTTGCTGGTAAGACAGTTGCAGTCATCGGTTGCGGACCGATTGGTGTAATGGCGGTAAATGTAGCCAAAGCTGCAGGAGCAAGCCAAGTGGTCGCGATTGATTTGAATGAATATCGTTTAGATCTTGCAAAAAAGTTGGAGCGACAGAAGTAATCAATCCTAAAACCCAAGACCCTGTTGAAAAGGTAATGGACCTGACAGATGGAAATGGTGTGGATGTTGTGTGCGAGATGAGCGGTCATCCTGTAGCGATCGATCAAGGATTTAAAATGATCACGAACGGCGGCCGGGTTTCTATTTTAAGTCTGCCAGTAAAACCTGTTGAGATCGATTTAACAAACGATGTTGTTTTTAAAGGAGTTACAGTACAAGGAATTACAGGAAGAAAGATGTATGAAACATGGCAGCAAGTTTCAGGACTTTTACAGTCAGGCAGCATGCATCCTGAAACGATTATTACACATACTCTTCCACTCGAACAGTTTGAAGAAGGCTTTGATTTAATGATAAAAGGGAATTGCGGAAAAGTAGTTCTTATTCCTTAAAATCGAAAGGAGCTTGAAACGATATGAAAGGTTTTGAATATTTACAAGAAGAATTGGACCACATGAAAGAAGAAGGTACGTTTAGAAAGCTTGTACCACTAGAATCAGAGCAAGGATCAAAAGTTGTTATCAACGGCAAAGAAGTGATTCAGCTTTCTTCTAACAACTACTTAGGACTTACGAGTCATCCAAAAATGAAAGAAGCAGCTCTAGAAGCGGTTGAGAAGTTCGGTGTTGGAACAGGTTCCGTTCGTACAATCGCTGGAACGCTATCAATGCATGAAGAATTCGAAAAAAGCTTGCTGAATTTAAGCACACTGAAGCATGTCTTGTATTCCAATCAGGCTTTTCTACGAATCAAGGAATTCTTTCTGCGATTCTAACAGATCAAGACGTTGTAATTTCTGATGAGTTAAACCATGCTTCTATTATTGATGGTATTCGTTTAACAAAAGCAAAGCGTAGAATTTACAAGCACGTGGATCTTGAAGATCTAGAAGCAGCTTTAAAAGAAACACAAGAATATAGAAAAAGAATCGTAGTTACAGATGGTGTTTTTTCAATGGACGGCAATATTGCGCCGCTTCCAGGTATCGTGGAGCTTGCAGAAAAGTACGATGCCCTTGTTATGGTAGATGATGCGCATGCAAGTGGTGTTTTAGGTACGAACGGCCGCGGTACGATCGACCATTTTAACTTGAACGGTCGAGTTCACATCCAAGTAGGAACATTAAGTAAGGCGATTGGTGTTCTTGGCGGTTATATTGCGAGTACACAAACCTTACGAGACTATCTTATCCATAAAGGCCGTCCGTTCTTATTTAGTACATCACATCCGCCTGCAGTTATTGCGGCAAGTTCAGCAGCAATCGATGTATTAGAAGAAGAGCCGGAGCATATGGAAAGATTGTGGGAGAACACAAAGTTTTTTAAAGCTGGATTGAAAGAACTAGGGTTTAATACAGGAGTAAGTGAAACACCAATTACACCAGTCCTTGTTGGTGATGATGCTTTAGCTCACAAACTTTCAGATACATTGTTAAAATACGGCGTCTTCGCTCAAGGGATCGCTTTCCCAACTGTAGCAAAAGGAAAAGCACGTGTCCGTACGATCGTAACGGCTCAGCACACGAAAGAAGAGCTTCAAACAGCACTAGATGCATTTGAAAAAGCAGGAAAAGAACTGGGAATCATATAAAAATAACAAAAAAGTTGACTTGAAAGCTTGAGATGCTTTTAAGTCAACTTTTTTATGAGTAGACAGTACATGTGCGAACGAGGAAATTACTAAATTTTTTTCTACAGACTCTTATCAAAAAGACTACTGCTATTGAGGATTTTGTTTCATTTTCTTCTGTGACAAGTTGATTGAATGGAAGGTGCGTGCCTACCACCTGAGAAACTTCTCGCAAGGCATGCGACGAGGAAGCTAACAGCGTTAGCATTAACCTGTAGACGCAGGAGCACGCCTGCTACTTGAAAAACTTCTCGCAAGGCATGCGACGAGGAAGCTAACAGCGTTAGCATTAACCTGTAGACGCAGGAGCACGCCTGCTACTTGAAAAGCTTCTCGCAAGGCATGCGACGAGGAAGCTAACAGCGTTAGCATTAACCTGTAGACGCAGGAGCACACCTGCTACTTGAAAAGCTTCTCGCAAGGCATGCGACGAGGAAGCTTACTACGGTAGCGTGAACATGTAGACGCAGGAGCAAGGAACTTTGAAACGGGCAGGTGAGACACTTAAAAGTGGAACGTACAAATGTGGCTCACCGCCTGCCCCTGCTGAAAGTGAGCGCCTGGAACGGAAATCAACCACATTCAAGAGCAATATATACTACTATGATAAGTTAATTGGAGGCAAAGTTCGTGCCTGCCATTCTCGAAGAAGCCCTAGTTAATCAATTTTACCGTAATAACATTATGTAAACTAATAAGATTTCGCGTTTTACTATAATCCAATATTTGATATAATGTTACAGTTAGATGATTCACTAGATTCAAATAATGGGACGGATTATTAAGCAGTAGAGGCAATAAGGAGTGAAGGTGTCTTGGATACTACGAAAGACAATCTTAAAGAAACAACGAATGATAAAAAAAGAGACTACTCACAATACTTTCAAACCACTTATGCTCCACCTTCTTTAAAAGACGCAAAAAAGCGTGGTAAAGAGCAGATTCAAATACTAAAGGATTTTTCCATTCCGGAAAACTTGAAAGATATTGGCGTTGGAAAAAAGTTTTACATTCGTACGTATGGATGTCAGATGAACGAACATGATACAGAAGTTATGGCTGGTATCTTAAATGAAATGGGATATGAGACTACACATTCTACAGAAGAAGCGGATATTATCCTTCTTAACACATGTGCAATCCGTGAAAATGCTGAAAATAAAGTGTTTGGTGAACTTGGACATCTAAAACATACGAAAGCGAATAACCCGAATCTTCTTTTAGGTGTATGCGGATGTATGTCGCAAGAAGAATCGGTAGTGAATCGAATTTTATCAACTTATCCTCAAGTAGATATGATCTTTGGTACGCACAACATTCATCGTCTGCCTCAGATTATTGAGAACGCATTATTCTCAAAAGAAATGGTAGTTGAGGTTTGGTCAAAAGAAGGGGATATCGTTGAGAATCTTCCAAGAAAGCGTAAGGGTAACGTTAAGGGCTGGGTAAATATCATGTATGGCTGCGATAAGTTCTGTACGTATTGTATTGTTCCATATACAAGAGGAAAAGAACGAAGCCGCCATCCTCAAGATATCATTGAAGAAGTAAGACAGCTGGCTAGAGAAGGATATAAAGAAGTAACGCTGTTAGGGCAAAATGTTAACGCATACGGTAAGGATTTTGAGGATCTTGACTATGGACTTGGTGACCTGATGGATGAAATCCGCAAGATCGACATTCCAAGACTTCGCTTTACAACAAGTCATCCTCGTGATTTTGATGACAGACTGATTGAAGTTCTTGCTAAAGGCGGAAATATCGTTGACCATGTTCATTTACCTGTACAACATGGAAACAGTGATGTATTGAAATTAATGGCACGTAAATACACACGTGAACACTACCTAGAGCTTGTAAATAAGATTAAAGCTGCTATGCCGAATGTTGCTCTAACAACCGATATTATCGTTGGTTTTCCGAATGAAACAGATGAGCAATTTGAAGAGACCTTAACTCTTGTAAAAGAGGTACAATATGATGCTGCTTATACGTTCATCTATTCACCGCGTGAAGGTACTCCAGCAGCAAAAATGCATGACAATGTACCGATGGAAGTTAAACGAGAGCGCCTTCAGCGATTGAACGCGATTCTAAACGATATTTCTTTAGAAAAGAATAAAGCTTATGTTGGTAAAGTGGTTGAAGTGTTAGTTGAGGGAGAAAGCAAAAAAATCCTGATGTACTCACAGGTCACACAGGTTCCAACAAAGTAGTAAACTTTAAAGCTCCTAAGCACTTGATTGGTGAAATCGTTAAAGTTCGAATTACCGATGCTAAAACGTGGAACCTTGGCGGAGAATGGGTAGAAGAAAAATCAGAGGTGGTAAGCTAATGAGCACATATACAAAGGAAGATATTTTAGGAAAAGCGAAAGAACTAGCTAAAATGATCGCAACTACTGATGAAGTAGAATTTTTCAAAAAAGCAGAAGCACAGATTAACACGAACGCAAACGTAGCAAGACTGATGGGCCAAATCAAGAATCTTCAAAAACAAGCTGTAAATCTTCAACATTATCAAAAGCATGAAGCTTCAAGAGAAGTAGAGGAAAAGATCGATGCACTCATGGCAGAACTGGACAGTATCCCAGTTGTTCAAGAGTTTAAACAGTCTCAAAGCGATGTAAATGACATTTTGCAGATGGTATCTCATACAATCTCTAACAAAGTGACGGATGAAATCATTGAATCTACTGGAGGCGACCTTTTAAAAGGTACAACTGGTTCACAAGAAGGCTGTTCACCTGGCGGCTGCGGCTGTCACTAAATAGTTCTAGATCTTATTTAAACACGGTGTCTATCCTAGGCATCGTGTTTTCTTATTTTTATATACTTCTTTGTAAATAAAACTAAAACCCACTTGTCCATTTTTTTCATTGCCAGTTGTTTTAAGATGCGTGACGAGTAGTCAGGTGAGACACATAAGACGCATAACCCCTGCGGAAAACGAGCCTGGAGCGGATTAGCCACTTTCAAGAGCAACATAGTTTTCGAATACAGCTTTTGATGAAAATTTAGTTCAAAAAGCAACTTGATCTTTGGTTGAAGGTGTTTTTAAGTCTTTTAATGTCAAAATAGATGCAGTATTGGGTAACGAAACTGGTCTTACATATACCGGTAGTGGTATTAAGCTCCGGCAATCCAGAAGTTTAGGCACGCAATCCAAAAATATTGACTGTTTATCCACGAGATTTAGCTATCAATCCAAAAATTTTTGCAATTTATCCACGAGTCTGCAATCCTCGACAAATTTCACGATCTATATACCTTTGTCGCTGTCGAAAATCGATGCCCCGCGAAAAGGCAGCATCCTGAAGCGGAGATCAAATACACACAAAAGCAACCAAGATCACAAAAAAATTTCACGTACCGTACATAAATAATATTTTTAGAACATTGGACAACAAGCGCCCATATACTTACAGTAATTGTGATTTTACATCATTCAAGCACAATAGGCATTCGCCCAGCATACAATGTATGGAGATTGGTAGAGGAGGGATTCATGTATGTCAAGACGCGTTGAACAAGAGCTGACTTACAGAGAGATCATCACGAAAGCGGTTTGCGGGAAAGGCAGAAAATTTTCTCAGGCCACACATACAATTGCACCGAGCCATCGGCCGAGCAGCATTTTAGGTGCTGGATTATTAATCATGCTTATAAACCTAAGCGAAATGGTGAAGCAGTGGACGTAGAAGGAAGCTATGATATCAATGTCTGGTATTCTTACAACGATAACACTCGTACCGAAGTTGTAACAGAAACCATTCACTTTGTAGACAAAGTAGATCTTAGTGTGAGAGATAAAAACGCACTTGGGAATCAATATGAAGTATCCTGCCGTGCTCTTCAAGAACCAAATACACTCGAAGCAACGATTTCACCTAACGGCAATAAAGTCATCGTTCAAGTAGAAAGAGAGTTTGTATGTGAGGTTATTGGTGAAACAAAAGTATGTGTGTATGTGAACCCAGATGGATTTGATGATGATCATAAGAGGGATTGGGAATATGATGTAGAAGATGAAAATTTTGAAGATCTTGATCCTAACTTCTTAATCGGTGACCTGGAAGAATAATGAGCGGGGAGAAAGCTTCCCGTTTTTTTCATGCAGAGAAAACGATAGTACGTGTAAATTATGATATAATAGCGACATTGAAATGTTATGAAAAAGGTGAAATTATGGCACAACATACTCCAATGATTCAACAATATTTATCAATTAAGGCAGCTCACCAGGATGCCTTTTTATTTTTTCGTCTAGGCGATTTTTATGAAATGTTTTTTGATGATGCAGTTAAAGCGGCACAGATACTTGAAATTACACTCACAAGCAGAGATGGGGGTTCTAAGGACCGAATTCCAATGTGTGGAGTGCCTTATCATTCTTCTGCTGGTTATATAAAAACACTCGTTGAGAACGGACACAAAGTAGCAATCTGCGAACAAGTGGAAGACCCGAAACAGTCCGTCGGGGTTGTAAAGCGTGAAGTAATTCAGATCATTACACCAGGAACAGTTATTGATGATCATTTGTTACAAGACAGAGAAAATAACTATCTTGTATCGATCGAAAAAGAGAAAGAAACTTATGCTTATATCCTATGTGACTTGTCTACCGGTGAGTTGAAAGGCTATACATATTCCGGAAATGACCTTTCTTTTATTCAATTACTGTTAAGTCATGGAGTAAAAGAAATAGTAGGAAACAAAGAGTTATCCGATGCTTGGACGAGCACCGTAACACAAGCTGGACAAGCATCGATTTCCATTCAAGAAGATAATAAACTTGAAAATCAGTTCAGTCATCTTGTCAACACCATTACGCATCCAGCATTAATACGTGCTGCAGGCAGATTGTTTTGTTATCT
Source organism: Fictibacillus sp. EA-CB0309 (assembly GCF_055814265.1). Taxonomy (NCBI): domain Bacteria; kingdom Bacillati; phylum Bacillota; class Bacilli; order Caryophanales; family Fictibacillaceae; genus Fictibacillus; species Fictibacillus sp. EA-CB0309. The sequence continues at coordinate 2,257,554 of NZ_CP169271.1, read as the reverse complement.
AACTCATACACAAAAACGTTCATTCCAGCATATTAAGCAGGTTGAATTTCATCAGAACGATAGAAGAATGAAGCTAGATGCGTTCTCGAAACGCAATTTAGAACTAACCGAATCAATCCGAGCTAAAGGAAAAAAGGGTCATTGCTTTGGCTTTTAGATGCTACGATGACTGCGATGGGTGCGAGGAAGTTAAAACAGTGGGTAGAAGAACCACTGTTTGTGAAAGAGACGATTGAAAAACGTCTTCAACTCGTCGAGAACTTAATCAGTGATTTTTTTGTGCGAGAAGATATAAAAGAGCAATTAAAGTCTGTTTATGATATGGAGCGTCTGACTGCAAAGATTTCGTACGGAAACGCTAGTCCAAGAGATTTAGTTCAATTAAAACGCTCACTTTTAAGTGTCCCTGTTTTAAAAGAAAAGATTAGCGGCATTCAAGGAGCTTATGCTGCTGAGCTGCATGCGAAGATGAATGATCATAAGACACTTGCGGACTTTTTAGACTCTGCCATTCACGATGAAGCACCTATTAACATTAAAGAGGGCGGTCTAATCAAGTCAGGTTATAATGAAAAGCTTGATGAATATAAAGACGCGAGCAGCAACGGTAAAGCATGGATCGCTTCACTTGAGCAGCAAGAGAAGGCAGCTTCTGGCATTAAGTCGTTAAAAATCGGTTTCAATAAAATTTTCGGCTATTATATCGAGGTAACAAAATCTAACTTATCGCAAGTACCAGAGCGCTATGAGCGAAAACAAACACTAGCAAATGCTGAGCGCTACGTTACCCGGAACTTAAAGAGAAAGAGCGAATTATTTTAGAAGCCGAAGAGAAGATTTCAGGACTTGAATATACACTCTTTTTAGAAGTGAGAGATCACGTGAAACAATATATTCCTGGTCTTCAAGAACTCGCTGCAGCCATTTCAGAACTGGATGTTATTCAGTCTTTTGCAGCGATAAGTGAACAATACCGATACGTAAGACCAACTGTTTCTGAGGATGGAAAAGTAAATATTATCGGTGGAAGACATCCTGTTGTTGAAAAAGTCATGGACGCCCAGGAGTATGTTCCGAATGACATTTATTTAAATCACGAACGAAGTATGCTCCTGATCACTGGACCAAACATGGCTGGTAAAAGTACGTATATGCGTCAGCTTGCCTTAACGTCTGTTATGATGCAGATCGGCTGCTTTGTTCCGGCTGAGAGTGCAGAGTTGCCTATGTTCGATCAGATCTTTACGCGAATCGGAGCTGCTGATGATTTAGTAGGTGGACAAAGTACGTTCATGGTCGAGATGCTCGAAACGAACTTTGCTCTTACGAGTGCAACGGAAAATAGTTTAATTCTTTTAGATGAAATCGGGCGTGGAACATCTACGTATGATGGTATGGCTTTAGCGCAATCTATTATTGAATTCATACACGAAAAGATATCAGCAAAGACACTGTTTTCTACTCACTATCATGAGCTTACTGTATTAGAACAATCATTACCAACTCTTAAGAACGTATTTGTAAGTGCAGTAGAGGAAAATGGAAGTCTTGTATTTTTGCATAAAGTAATCGATGGACAAGCCGATAAAAGCTTTGGTATTCAAGTGGCAGAGTTAGCTGAACTTCCAACAGAGGTCATTTCAAGAGCAAAGACCATTTTACAAACGTATGAGAATCATGAAAAAGAGAAGCGCTGCCTATTCAAGAGGTATCTGCTACAAAAGAGGAACAGATAGAAGAAAGTCAGCTGAGTCTTTTTACAGACAAAAGCGAGAATGTTAAAAAAGAGATCCAAAAGAACTCGACATTATTAAAGAAATAAAGAGTTTAAATGTATTAGAGATGACACCGCTTGATGCGATGAATGCTTTATATAAACTGCAGAAAAAAGTGAAATAAAAGGAGGCGCTATATTATGGGCAAAATCGTACAGCTAGATGAACATTTATCAAATAAAATCGCTGCTGGTGAAGTCGTTGAACGCCCTGCCTCAGTTGTAAAAGAACTTGTTGAAAATTCGATTGATGCGAATGCAACAAGAATCGAGATCGAAGTAGAAGAGGGCGGTCTGTCACTGATCCGTGTTCTAGATAACGGGGACGGTATCGAGCCGGATGACTGTGTGCTTGCTTTTAATCGCCATGCAACAAGCAAGATTAAAAGTGAGCAAGACTTAATTCAGATCAAGACGATGGGTTTTCGAGGAGAAGCATTGCCAAGTATCTCGTCAGTCGCTCAAGTGGAACTTAAATCTTCTACAGGGGATGGGCCTGGTGCCTATCTGTTCATTGAGAACGGCAAGATTATGAATCAGCAGCAGACAAATAGCAGAAAAGGCACAGATCTCACAGTTCGAAATTTGTTTTATAACACACCAGCTCGTTTAAAGCATGTTAAAACGATACAGACCGAATTGGGCACGATCAGTGATCTTGTAAACAGACTTGCATTAGCAAATCCTAACGTTTCTTTTCGGTTAAAGCACAATGGAAAAGAGCTTCTGCATACATCAGGTAATGGTAATCTTCTGCAGATCATTTCTTCTGTTTATGGCATCCAAACAGCAAAAAATATGATTCCTGTTTCATTTTCTTCACTGGATTATGAAGTGTCTGGATATATTGCGAAACCGGAGATGAACCGGGCTTCACGGCAATACATGTCTCTTTTATGAACGGAAGGTACATTAAAAATTATGCAATCTCTAAAGCTATACAAAACGCCTATCACACGTTCTTGCCGATCGGACGTTTTCCAATAAGCATCCTGGCCGTTAAAATGGATCCGACCATCATAGACGTGAACGTACATCCATCTAAACACGAAGCGAGATTAAGCAAGGAAACAGAACTCGTTCAATTAGTAGAAAACGAGCTAAGAAAAGTAATAAGAAATCAGCAGCTTATTCCAGATGTTCAGTATAAGAAGAAGGAACAAAAGTCAAAAGATAGTGATGAGCAATCTTCTTTTTCCTTTGATTATCAAACGAAAAAAGAAGAAATAACAACAGATCCTTTCCCTGACTTAATACCCTCGCGAAGCTCCAATACTGCTCTTATGAGTAAACCAGATCCGGTTAATACTCAAATAAAAGAAGTGGCGAAACCTTTTGATGAAAATGAGGAAGGGCCAATCACAGCTAATGAGCCAGACTTGAATCAGGTTCAAAATCTTTCGAAATTAGAGGAAACGCAAGAAAAAATACCGGTCATGTATCCGATCGGCCAGATGCATGGAACATATATTCTAGCTCAAAATGAAAATGGGCTTTATATGATCGATCAGCATGCAGCACAAGAACGGATAAAGTACGAGTATTTTAGAAAAAAGTCGGACAAGTGGATCGAGAAGTCCAGCTTTTAACGGTTCCTTATACCTTTGAATTTACAGCGAGTGAGGCAGCCTTTCTAGAAAATCACATCCAACTCTTAAGTGAAGTGGGTCTGTTTCTAGAATCGTTTGGCCAAAATACATTTATCGTTAGAGAGCATCCACAATGGTTTCCAAAGAGTTATGAAAAGGAAATCATGATGGATATTATCCAACAGGTGCTCGATCACAGAAAAATTGACATTGAAAAACTTAGAGAAGAAGCGGCTATCATGATGTCTTGTAAAGGATCGATCAAAGCTAACCATCATTTAAGAAATGATGAAATCTTTGCATTATTAGAGTCACTAAGAGCATCAGAAGATCCATTTACATGTCCGCATGGAAGACCGATTACCATTCACTTATCAACGTATGAACTCGAAAAAATGTTTAAGCGAGTCATGTAGGAGTCTATCATGAAAGAAAAATTAGTAGTGATTGTAGGGCCAACCGCTGTTGGAAAAACGAAAACAAGTATTGAACTGGCAAAAGCGATAAACGGTGAAATTATTAGCGGAGATTCCATGCAGATCTATAAAGGGCTCGATATTGGAACTGCTAAGATAACAGAGGAAGAAAAAGAGGGAATCCCTCATTATCTAATCGATATAAAAGATCCTTCAGAACCCTTTTCAGTAGCTGAGTTTCAACAGTTAGCGAGGGAACGAATCTCAGAAATTAACAATAGGGGTAAGATTCCGATCATCGTAGGTGGAACAGGGTTATATGTGCGTGCAATTACTCATCATTATGAATTTTCTGAAGCACCCTGAAATAGTAAGGTTAGAGATCAGCTTCAAAAAAAGCAGATGTTGAAGGGGCAGATGTGCTGCATGCTGAATTAATGAAAGTTGATCCCGAGCGAGCAAAAGAAATTCACCCAAATAATGTACAGCGTGTAATCAGAGCGCTTGAAATTTACTACGAAACAGGAAATGTGCCTTCGCTACAACAGGGAAACAGAAAGCAAGACGATGAATCTCTCTATCAATTGGCATTAGTAGGTTTAACGATGGATCGTGAACGGTTATATAAACGGATAAACGAACGAGTCGATCTAATGGTCCAGCAAGGTGTGATCGAAGAAGCTAAAATGCTGTTAAGACAGGATATCACTAACAGTCTTGCAGCAAAAGCGATAGGATACAAAGAATTCTTTCCTTATCTTTTAGGCGAAAGTACGTTAGAAGAAGCGATTACAGTATTAAAACGTGATTCAAGACGATATGCTAAAAGACAATTCACATGGTTCCGTAACCAGATGGATGTAGAATGGTTTTCAATGGATGAAGCTTCTTTTCATAAAAAATTTATAGAAATTCGTCACTTTGTTGAAGGGAAATTAGAAATTTCCGAGAATGTATAAGGGTAATGCCCAAAGAGGAGGATCTGTTCACATGAAGCAATCAATCAATTTACAGGATCATTACTTAAACCAGTTACGTCGCGAAAACATTTATGTGACCGTATATTTGCTGAATGGTTTTCAGCTTAAAGGTTTAGTGAAGGGGTTTGACAACTTTACGGTTGTACTGGAGGCAGATGGTAAGCAGCACCTCATTTACAAGCATGCCATTTCAACGTTCACCCCACACCGAAATGTCGATTTATCTTCTGCAAATACGAATGAATAAAAAATACTCCCTACCTGCCTTGGTTAAAGGTTGTTAGGGAGTTTTTATTTTCCTCAAACTTTTAACGACTGTTCTAAGAATACCTCATATCTATATAATGTAAGATGCGATTTTAATCCAAACCACAACTGTACTTCTTCCTCAGTTTTTCCTTCCTTTAGAAGATTTAAAATAGACGTCCTCCTAAGATGCTGAGAACTAATTCCTTTTCTTAAACCCGACCGCTGAATTTCTTGCCTTAGCATTTTTTGAATGGCAATAGCCGTAAGCGGTTTTGGTTCATAATTTCCATAATCAAATCGGAAAGTTCCTCTTTGATAATCAAATGCTATAAAGAATCGGTCAGAAGAATAGTTCCTCGGTCTAATAGCTTCAGGAATATCTTCTTTGTAATCGTAAATTAATCGTTGTGTCTCATCATCAAGAGGAATCAAACGTGTTTCATTTTTATTTACCACAGTTAATTCATGCTGCGTAAAATGTAAGTGTTTCATTTCAATGTTCGTTATTTCTTGCAATGTTAAGCCGTAATGATATAGAAGCGATACAATTGCCTTATTCCTTTTAATCAGCAGGTGTCTAAATTTTTGTTGGTTTTCAGTTAACCCTTCATACGATGACAGCGTATGAAAGAGGGCTTGAAATTCTTCCTCTGAAATAAAATCCTCTTCCGTAAAATGAGTATCTTCTTTAAGTTTTTGTTCGAGTTCAACAAAAGGGTTGTATGTAATAAAACTGTTTCCATGCAGAAAGTGAAAGAGACTTTTTATTACGGTAAACACTCTTTTACTTGTAGCAGTTCTATACTCCCTTTGTTCAGTTAGAAATAAAAAATACTCATCTAAAATGGAAGCATCTAACTGTTGGATTACGTTTAAGTCATCTGCTTTTTTCAATACGCGCACCCAAGCAAAAAAATCACGAAGATCATAATAATAACGTTTGATCGTACTATTTTTTCTCCCTTTACGCTGTAAATGGGCAATAAATGAATCGGCATATTCGGGTAAGTGTGGATATTCTTCCATAATTGCCTCCTATAACCTCTTTTTCCCATTATAGCAAAGGCTTATTTTTTTGCATATTTCAAACAAGTCCTATGAAAACTATGTAAAAAAAGGGTGATGAATATGCGAAAAGTAGGATCGCTGCTAATATGTGCTATTTTCACATTAAGTGCTTGTTCAGGTAAAACGGGTTCGGGTGATGAGACACTCGATACGAAGCAGGTTAAATATGATACTTCAGAACGCAGACCGAATACTCAGATTGATTCACCGCTTGTTGTCGAAAAGTCTGATGAAGTTCATCAATCAAAAGATTTAGTTCAACTTGCCGAAAAAGTAAATGGGGTCGATAAAGCGTACGTAATTGTGAGTGGTATTTACACTTTAGTGGGAATAGTTCCATCAGTACCGGTTCAGCCGGGTGAAGAAAACGATTCTTTGCGAAAAGAAGTTTATAAAGTACTAAAAGGCAATGCACATGGAAGAAATGCTGCAATCACGACTGATCCTGAAAAGATTGAAGAAATAAAAAGAATAGGGAAGATTGCATCTCAGAGTAAACATGACTCAAAAAGCGGTGTTTACAACGAAATGGGTATTTTAATCGGGAAAATTCAGCCGGTGAAAGGGCATTCCCAATCAACTCAAAGGCAAGATATGCATGAAGATATGAATCAACATCGTGATGATTTGTACGAGTAGTAGGGAGGTTATTTCCTAAGGAAGCGCAGGAAGTGACAATGGTAGACATAAGGTTAACATAATAAATTTTATGTAAATAAAAAGCATTTTCCTATATGGAAAATGCTTTTAGCTGTTTTGAACAGGCTCAGTATCAGTAGTATGATAGACCGTAGCTGAAGGTTTGGCTGCAACTCTTAATTTCCCCGTTAAAAACGATGCAATGGTAATTGCGATAATTGATATAAGTGCGTTTTTGAATCCAAACATAACAACCGCAGAAGATACAATTATAAAATCAGTCACAAATAACGAAACGCCGCGGTTTATGTCTGATTTTTGCTCCAAGTAGAGAGCCAATATGTGAATTCCGCCTAGGGAAGCCCCAGAATTCAACACGAAACTTACGCCTATACCAATTAACGTACCCGCAATGACAGATGCAGCGATTGGAGAGATGAGAGGAAGAGTTAAATAATCCATCATATCTGAAATCGCCGAGATCAATAAGATGCATAGAAAAGTCGATAAAGAGAAAGTCCATCCTAGTTTTTTTATGGATAAGATAAAAAAGGGCAGATTTACGATTAAGAACAAGATGCCCCATGACCAGCTCGTCATAAAGGAGCCTAGAGTTGCGATTCCAGCTGTCCCGCCAAACGTTAAAGCGTGAAGCGTTAAAAGTTTTATGCCGATAGCTGTTAAAAATAATCCGATGAGGATCAAGATGATTTTTTGAAGTTTAATTTGCATGATTTTTCTTCCATTCGTAAGTAAACTTATTTCACATTATTTAACATAACACGGAAATCTTGCATACTTGAGTATTTTTATTCGTCTGAAAATAGAAAACGCTTTCAATTATCGAATAATTATTCATATGAAAAACAAAGCTTGTCTTTGTAGTAGATCTTAAGAGTTCAACATAAATTGATAACAGTGGATTAAGAAAGAGTATAGGCATTTGTCACGGAAAATTATGTTGCTGCGTATAATGATTCGACTGGCAAAGTGAGGTGGTACCGCTTGAATGAACCTATTGCGATAAAAAAGCAAAGGCAGATTAACATTGTCTTAAACCAAGGAAACGATAAAACTAAGATTGACGATGGAGCAACCCTAGCCGGAAAAGAAAAGGCATTGGAGCAGCATCATCCGCTACTCCGAATGGAAAAAGACTTAAATCGTTTAGTTGGAATGGAAGACTTAAAATATCACGTAAAAGAAATCTATGCATGGCTTCATATTAATAAATGCCGTCAAGAATTGGGAATGAAGGCTGAAAAGCAAGCTCTTCATATGTTGTTTAAAGGGAATCCTGGGACAGGAAAGACAACCGTAGCTAGAAAGCTGGGTACCCTTTTTCATGAGATGAAAGTACTCTCAAAAGGGCATCTGATCGAGGCGGAAAGAGCGGATCTTGTAGGTGAATATATTGGGCATACTGCTCAAAAAACAAGAGAGTTGTTAAAAAAGCAAGCGGGGAATTCTGTTTATTGATGAAGCGTATTCCTTAGGACGGGGCGGGGAAAAAGATTTTGGAAAAGAAGCCATCGATACACTAGTGAAAGCCATGGAAGATCAGCAGCATGATTTTATACTTATCCTCGCAGGATATCCAAAAGAGATGGAACGTTTTTTAAAACTTAATCCTGGGTTGCCATCAAGATTCCCAATCATGATTTCTTTTCCTGATTATTCCGTTGAAGAATTGATGGAGATTGCGAAAAGGATGATAACCGAAAGAGAATACGTTCTAACAAGAGATTGTGAATGGAAATTAAAAGCTCATATTGAAAGAGTAAAGAGTTCGAACCCTGGTTCTTTCTCTAATGGAAGATACATTCGTAACATGATTGAAAAAGCAGTTAGAAGACAATCGGTACGTCTTCTAAACGAAACGAGTCAAGACAGAAAAACATTGATGACGATACAAAGTGACGACCTGGTGCTAGAAGAACGGGATTCGATTTGATATGATGATAGGAGACTATGGAAAGCAGGGATCGCGAATTTGAACAAAAACAAAGATTCAGTTCAGGAAAAAGCGATTCTCGTCGGCTGTCAGCTTCCACGGCAGAACGACGAGCGTTTTTTTATTCAATGGAAGAATTAAAATCACTAACAAAAACAGCTCAAGGAACAGTCTGTGCTGTTATTACGCAGAAAAAGAGATAGATACGACTCAGCCACCTTTATTGGTAAAGGTAAAGTAGAAGAAATCATCACGCTTGAAGAAGAATTGGAAGCTGACATCATCATTTTCAACAGTGAACTATCACCTTCACAAGTACGAAATCTATCACAGCATTTCAACGCAAGAGTAATTGATCGCACACAGCTGATTCTGGATATCTTTGCACAGCGTGCGAAAACACGTGAAGGTAAACTTCAAGTTGAACTTGCACAACTCGAATATTTGCTGCCGAGACTCTCAGGAATAGGGGCAAGCCTTTCTAGATTAGGGGGCGGTATCGGAACAAGAGGTCCTGGTGAGACGAAACTCGAAAAAGACAGAAGACACATTCGTTTTCGTATTCATGAACTTAAACAGCAAATTAATTCAGTCGTAAGCCATAGAGAGAGGTATCGTGAGCGCCGCAAACATCAAGGGGCTTTCCAAGCAGCTCTGGTTGGCTACACAAATGCTGGGAAGTCAACGATATTCAATAAATTAACGGAGGCAGATAGTTATGAAGAAGATCAGTTATTTGCCACTCTGGATCCTTTAACAAGAAAAGTTAAACTCAAAAGTGGGTTCCAGATGCTTCTTACCGATACAGTAGGTTTTATCCAAGACTTGCCAACTTCACTAATTGCAGCTTTCAGATCAACACTTGAAGAGGCGGCTGAAGCTAATCTTCTCATTCATGTGATTGATGGATCAAGTGAGGATCGAGCACAACATGAGAAAACGGTTAAACGAATTTTAAGTGACCTAAATGCAAGCCATATACCCATGTTAACGGTCTATAATAAGAAAGATCAGTTTGCAGATGACTTTTTACCTGAAAATCCTTCGATCTCCATATCAGCTTTATCTGGTGAAGACATCTCGTTATTAAAAGATACCATTGAAAAAGAAGTAACAAAGCAGATGACTTTTTATCAAATCAAAGTACCTGCACATGAAGGTAAGCTTCTTTCACAACTGCGTGGAGAAACGATTCTTTTGCAGCAAGAATTTAATAAGGAAGAACTGGTTTATGAATGTAAGGGATACGCGTTATCCACTTCTTCCATTCCATCCATCAGCAACAAAGGAGAATAACATGTATTCGCAGTTTCAAAATGAAAAGATTCTAGAACAAACAACACGCAAGGTTACGGAACGAATTAAAAACGTACATGCCTCAATTGATGAAATGAGTGAGTTTAATCAACTTAAGGTTTTAAAAGCGTTTCAAAACAATCAAGTTGGCGACCATCATTTTCATCCTTCTACAGGCTATGGTTATGATGACAATGGGCGTGACACGCTTGAAAAGGTTTATGCAGATGTTTTCAAAGCAGAAGCGGCCATCGTAAGACCTCAAATTATTTCAGGCACTCACGCTATCACATTATCTTTGTTTGGTATGCTTCGTCCTGGTGATGAATTGCTATATATCACTGGAAAACCATATGACACCCTCGAAGAAATTGTTGGTATCAGAGGTACTGGTGAAGGTTCTTTAAAAGATTATGATATTTCTTATCAGCATGTAGATTTAACATCTGAGGGAAATATTGATTTTAATAATGTACAAAAAGCCATTTCTGAAAAAACAAAAGTGATCGGAATTCAAAGATCAAAAGGGTACGCTGATCGTCCTTCTTTTACCGTTGACGAAATCGAAGAGATGATAGCCTTCGTAAAAGAAATCAAAAAAGATGTAATTGTTTTTGTGGACAATTGTTATGGGGAATTTGTTGAACAAAGAGAGCCTATTGAAGCGGGAGCAGATATTATCGCAGGTTCATTGATTAAGAATCCAGGAGGTGGTCTAGCAAAGACTGGAGGCTACATCGCTGGAAAAGAAAATCTGATCAATAAAATTTCTTACCGTTTAACTTCCCCAGGAATAGGAAGAGAAGCAGGGGCGTCTCTTTACAGCCTTCAAGAGATGTATCAAGGGTTCTTTTTAGCTCCGCACGTTACGGCTCAAGCCTTAAAAGGAGCTGTATTTACGGCAGCATTCTTAGAAGAACTAGGTATGAAAACACGCCCTTCATGGGACGCAAAAAGAACCGATCTCATACAGTCGGTAATCTTCGAGGACAAAGAGCGGATGATCAAATTTTGTCAGGTCATTCAAAAAGCTTCTCCAATCAATTCGTATGCTGTTCCATATCCGGATTATATGCCTGGCTATGAAGATGACGTAATTATGGCAGCAGGAACATTTATTCAAGGAGCAAGTATCGAATTGACTGCCGATGGTCCGATACGTCCGCCATATATTGCATTCGTGCAAGGCGGATTAACGTACGAACATGTAAAGATTGCAGTAATAAGTGCAATTGATGAATTATTAACACATGGTTTAATTCAAAAATAAGCATTCTAAAAAAGGCCATAGAGCCTTTTTTGTTTGATGTCATTTTTTCTAACATTAGGATTGACATGTGAGCTTTTGTGACATAAGATATAAAAGAAGTTGAAAGGAGGTAGGCAATATGAACGATATGAATCGCCGGAACTTACCTTTGTTCCCAATCAGTATAGTGATGCAGCTGACTGAATTATCCGCAAGACAAATTCGTTATTATGAAGAAAATGATTTAATTCATCCTGCACGAACTGAAGGGAACCGTCGTTTATTCTCTTTTAACGATGTTGATAAACTTCTTGAGATCAAAGCACTTCTTGAACAAGGTGTTAACTTAGCTGGAATCAAAAGGGTGTTTGAGCTCAATGAACAGGCAGCAGAATTTATCAAAAACCAGCCAAATGTACAAGGTGTTCAACAAATTTCCGAATCTGCGCTTCATCGCAGGCTAAAAGGGAATTGATTCATGCTGGGCGGCACGGAAAGACATCTTTAATTCAAGGAGAACTTTCCAGGTTTTTTCATTGATAAGTTCTAATAATACTTAATGATTGAACAATCGCCATAATAGGCGTTTTATATTCAAAGGAGGAGAAAGATTTGTCTAAGTATACTAAAGAAGATATTTTAAGAATGGTAAAAGAAGAAAATGTAAGATTTATCCGTTTGCAGTTTACTGATTTACTGGGTGTTATCAAGAATGTTGAAATTCCAATTGGTCAGCTTGAAAAAGCTTTAGATAATAAGATGATGTTCGACGGATCCTCTATTGAAGGTTTCGTAAGAATTGAAGAATCGGATATGAATTTATACCCTGATTTAGATACATTCATGATCTTCCCTTGGACTTCTGAAAAAGGCAAAGTTGCACGTTTAATCTGTGATATCTTTATGCCCGATGGAAATCCATTCGATGGTGACCCGCGTGGTATTCTAAAGCGAGTATTAAAAGAGATGGAAGATCTAGGGTTCTCAGACTTCAACATTGGACCTGAGCCAGAATTCTTCTTGTTCAAAAATGATGAAAAAGGTGAACCTACACTTGAATTAAATGATAAAGGCGGATACTTTGACCTAGCTCCTACAGACCTTGGTGAAAACTGCCGTAGAGATATCGTATTAGAACTAGAAGACATGGGCTTTGAAATTGAAGCTTCTCACCATGAGGTAGCACCTGGTCAGCACGAGATCGACTTTAAATATGCTGATGCGGTAAGCACATGTGATAACATTCAAACGTTCAAGCTTGCAGTAAAAACAATTGCGCGCAAACATGGCCTTCACGCTACATTCATGGCTAAACCACTGTTTGGTGTGAATGGATCTGGAATGCACGCGAACATGTCTCTATTCAAAGATGGAGAAAACGTTTTCTATGATGAGAAATCAGAAACTGGTTTAAGTGAAACAGCAATGCATTTCTTAGCAGGTATTTTAAAGCACGCTCAAGACTTTACAGCGATCACAAACCCGACTGTAAACTCTTATAAGCGTCTCGTTCCAGGTTACGAAGCACCTTGTTATGTTGCTTGGTCCATGCAAAACAGAAGCCCGCTTATTCGTATCCCGGCTTCTCGCGGAATCAGTACACGTATCGAGGTAAGAAGTGTTGACCCAACAGCTAACCCGTACCTTGCTATGGCAGTACTTCTAGCAGCTGGTCTTGACGGAATCAAGAACAAGCTGAATGCACCAAAGCCGATCGACAGAAACATCTATGTAATGGATAAAGAAGAGCGTGAAGCAGAAGGCATCCAAGATCTTCCTGCAACACTTAAAGAAGCTCTAACCCTATTCGCGAAAAATGAAGTTCTTACAAAAGCTCTTGGAGCGCATGCTACCGAGCACTTCATCGAAGCTAAAGAGATCGAGTGGGATATGTTCCGTACACAAGTTCACCCTTGGGAACGCGAACAATATATGAGCATGTATTAAAATGAAGTAACCCCTGACATTTGTTGTCAGGGGTTTATTGTTTATACATAAATATGAAAGATTCAATCAAACAGGCATTATAGATACGATTTGTTGAATACGAACAAAAAAAGTGGAGTCGTTACCAGCACTTAATGCAATGTGATCGGGTTGTACTTCGACAAGTACACCTCTAATCGTATCTTTTGTTGTTTCTACGACTAGGTCTTTACCTACTACCGATCGCAGACGATTCACTACGAACGGATCTACCAACGTCATATATTGAGTGTTACCATTTTGGTTTCTAGATTGTTCATAAGGATTATAGTACATGATTCATTCCTCCTGTATGGATATCCGTACACCTTATGCATATAGAGGGCGAGGGGTGAGAGCGCCTAACGGTTATAATAACATGAAAAAGAGAAGCAGCTTAACATGCTGCTTCTCTTTTACGTATTTTTTGAATTAGTGAATACTTCTATATACTCCAATTACTTTACCAAGTATCGTACAGCTTTGTAGAATAATTGGTTCCATCGATGAATTTTCAGGCTGTAGGCGAATGTGATTCTTTTCTTTAAAGAAACGTTTTACCGTCGCTTCATCTTCATCGGTCATAGCTACGATGATATCTCCATTGTTAGCGGTAGGCTGTTGTTTAACAACAACTAAGTCTTTATTGAAAATACCTGCTTCAATCATACTATCTCCGACTACAGAAAGCATAAATACGTTCTCATCACCTACAACATGTTCAGGTAATGGGAAATATTCTTCTACGTTTTCAATCGCACTTATTGGAAGCCCCGCTGTTACTTTACCGATTACAGGGATAGAGACGGAACGAACGGATGGGATATTGTCTTCTAATCCTAATACTTCGATCGCTCTAGGCTTAGTTGGGTCTCTGCGAATGAGCCCTTTTTTTCAAGTCTAGCTAAATGTCCGTGCACTGTAGAGCTTGAAGCAAGACCTACTGCTTCCCCAATTTCTCGAACAGAAGGGGATATCCTTTTTGTGAAACTTCCTCTTTTATGAAAGCCAGGATATCCAATTGTCGTCTGGATAACTTAGTCATTTTTAAGCACCTCACCGAATTTTTTATCTATAAAAAGTATAGCATGGCTAAAACGCATATACAAACATAAGTTCGAAAAAATAGTTGACACCGAACAAACGTTCCAGTTATGATAATAACATAAGATGCGAACAAACGTTTGTTGAAAGGGGATATCACAATGAAACAAGGGACAATGCATGTTATTGTATTTTTAGGGTTGTTAGGTGGTATATTTTTTACGTTATCAAATCTTGCATCACAAGAAGCGCAATATATAGAGGTAACCATACAAGAAGGAGATTCACTATGGAGTCTTTCTGAAGAATATAACGCAAAACATCATTATTCCAACTGGGAATTTATAAAATGGGTTGAAAAGAAGAACAGCGTAAATGCGTCAGCTGTTTTTCCAGGGCAGAGAGTAATCATACCGGTAAATAAATAAACAAAGCGGGTTTTGAACAAATGAAAGCTATTATATACTGCAGAGTAAGTACTGAAAAAGAAGAACAAGTTACATCAATTGAGAGACAAGAAGCTGAATTGAAAAAGTTAGCGAAACAATTTGGTTTTGATGTAATAGAATGTTTTAGTGAAAAGGCAAGCGGATATTCACTTGATCGTGAAGAATTATTAAATGTTCTTGATTTGGCAAGAGACGGTGAATTTAACTATCTTCTCATTCAAGATGATACTCGTCTTGGGAGAGGAAAGGCAAAGATGGCTATTTTGCATCAATTATTGAAATACAACATAAAAGTATATACACTCTCTAATAACGGAGAATACAATTTGACTGAGGCAGATGAAATGGTCTTGGAGATCGTATCTACTGTCGAAGAATACCAGCGTAAGCTCCACAACATGAAAATAAAACGGGGCATGAGAAAAGCGGTTAAAGACGGATATAAACCGCAGAGAAACTTAAGTAATAACACAAATGGAGGACGAGACAAAAAAGAAGTGCCAATTTCAGAAATTGTTCGCTTAAAGAACATGAAGCTGACATTTCATGACATAGCTTTAACGCTTAAAGGATTAGGGTTTAATGTATCAAAAGCTACTGTACATAGGAGATACAAAGAGCACATGGAAAATACAGATAACTAGAAATTCCTTTCATACTACTGTAGGATAGAATGAAGAATGTTGTAAAAGGAGTTTTTCATCATGTTATCAAAAGATAAAATGCAAAGAATAAATGATTTGTCTAGAAAGTCAAAACAAACGGAACTAACATCAGCAGAAAAAGCAGAACAAAAAAGCTAAGAGAAGAGTATTTACAAGTCTTCCGTAAGTCTTTTGTTCAAGATCTGCATGGTATGACATTTGTAGATCCTAACGGTGATGATGTAACACCAGAAAAATTAAAAAGAAGTAAAGATAATAAAAAGAACCTTAAACAATAATATAGGATGCCTATTTACATAACTGTAAATAGGCATTTTTTCTGTTGCAATCTATACATATTAGTATATACTGTTATATAACAACTTTGAAAGGGGAGAATATTTTGACTTTTTCAATTACAAGTGCAGCAGCTAATCTGTATAAGGATATTCAACTAGAGGCAAAGGAGGGTTTAAGACTCTTCGTTAAATATG
Organism: Fictibacillus sp. EA-CB0309; assembly: GCF_055814265.1. NCBI lineage: Bacteria > Bacillati > Bacillota > Bacilli > Caryophanales > Fictibacillaceae > Fictibacillus > Fictibacillus sp. EA-CB0309. Next base: position 2,241,744 of record NZ_CP169271.1, on the reverse strand, counting down.
CAGGAAGTGGAGACTCAGGAGGTTTTTCACTTGGTGTGACACCTGCAGTTCCTGAAGAAAACGATTACATCCAAGAAGTTGATGGTCTTCGTTTTTTTGTACGATCTGAAGAAAAATGGTTTGTTGAAAATATGAAACTTGATTATGATGAGCAAACTGATTATTTTTCTTGTCATATTCCAGGAATCGCATAAACGTAAAACCGTCTGTACTACAACAACGAAAATGTTGGAAAGTATCAGGCGGTTTTTGTATGTTTTCACAAGGGAATGGTAAAATAACAATAGCTCATAAAGTGTTTATCTTGTCTAAATGGACTTGAACGTTTATTATGAAAGTCAAAACTGTTTAGTACATATGAAGGGATGATTTTTTTGTCACGTAATCTTGATGAATTAGCAATTAATACGATAAGAACGCTTTCTATTGATAGCATTGAAAAGGCGAATTCAGGCCATCCTGGTATGCCTATGGGTGCTGCTCCGATGGCATATAGCCTTTGGACGAAGTTCATGAACCACAATCCAGCAAATCCTGAATGGTTCAACCGTGACCGTTTTGTTTTATCTGCAGGACACGGGTCTATGCTTTTGTACAGCCTTCTGCATTTAAGTGGTTATGGCTTAACAATTGATGACCTTAAGAATTTTAGACAATGGGGAAGCAAGACTCCAGGGCATCCGGAATTCGGCCACACTGTTGGAGTTGAAGCGACTACAGGACCTCTTGGTCAAGGGATTGCAATGGCTGTTGGTATGGCTATGGCTGAGCGTCACTTAGCTGCAAAATATAACCGTGATGGACATGAAGTAATCGACCACTTTACGTATTCAATTTGTGGTGACGGAGATTTAATGGAAGGTGTTTCTGCTGAAGCTGCTTCTTTAGCGGGTCATCTTGCATTAGGTAGAATGATCGTTCTTTACGATTCAAACGATATTTCGTTAGATGGCGATCTTCATCATTCATTCTCTGAAAGTGTAAAACAAAGATTTGAAGCATATGGATGGCAAGTACTTTATGTGGAAGATGGAACAAATTTAGAAGAGATTGAAAAAGCGTTAGCAGAAGCTCGTGAAGAATTAAACAAACCAACATTGATTGAAGTTAAAACCATTATCGGTCATGGTTCACCAAATAAGTCAGGTAAGTCAGCTTCTCACGGTGCACCACTTGGCAAAGACGAGATTTTATTAACAAAAGAAGCTTACAAGTGGACGTTCGAACAAGATTTCCACGTTCCTGAAGAAGTTAAATCTCACTTTGAGCAGTTAAAAAGTGAAGGACAAACAAAAGAAGAAGAATGGAACAAGCAATTCAAAGCATATGCAGAAGCATATCCTGAATTAGCACAAGAGCTTCAAGAGGCGATCAAAGGGAACTTGCCGGAAAACTGGGATAAAGATCTTCCTGAGTTCGATAAAGCGATCGCAACTCGTTCATCTTCAGGTAAAGCGATTAATGCTCTAGCTAAAAGCGTGCCATCATTATTCGGTGGATCTGCTGACTTAGCTGGCTCCAATAAAACGTTAATTGAAGGAGAAGCGAATTTCAGCCGCAATGACTATAGCGGACGTAACATTTGGTTCGGTGTTCGCGAATTTGCAATGGGAGCAGCACTAAACGGTATGGCACTTCATGGTGGTTTGAATGTATTCGGTGGCACATTCTTCGTGTTCTCTGATTATGTAAGACCAGCTATTCGTTTATCTGCGCTTATGGGACTTCCGGTTACTTACGTTTTAACACACGACAGCGTAATGGTTGGTGAGGATGGTCCTACACATGAACCAGTTGAACAGCTTGCATCACTTAGAGCTATGCCTAACCTTAACTTAATCCGTCCGGCCGATGGATATGAGTCAAATGCAGCTTGGAAAGTAGCATTAGAAAGCAAGGACAAGCCTACAGCTCTAGTGCTTAGCCGTCATGATCTTCCGATTTTAGCTAATACGAAAGAAAAGGCTTATGAAGGAGTTAGGCGAGGCGCATATGTTGTTTCACCAGCAGAAACAGAAGCTGATGTACTCTTACTTTCTGCAGGATCAGAAGTGAGCATTGCAGTTGCAGCACAAGAACTTCTGAAAAAAGAAGGAATTTCAGCTTCTGTCGTTTCTATGCCTTCATGGGAAAGTTTCGACGAGCAGGATAGTCAGTATAAAGAATCTGTTCTTCCAAAGCATGTTACGAAGCGATTAGCGATTGAAATGGGGGCTTCATTAGGCTGGCACAAGTATGTTGGTCTTGATGGTGATACATTAACAATCGACACGTTCGGTGCATCTGCTCCTGGAGAAGTGATTCAGAAAGAATTCGGTTTTACTCCTGAAAATGTTGTAAAACGCGTTAAAGACATGTTAAATCAATAATTACTTGTTCTGAAAAGGAGGTTTTCATTATGAAAATCTTCTTTTCTTTCTGTTTCGACAAAAATAGTTGCTTTTCACTCTCCTTTTTAGACAAGCTTTTTCTTAGCTTTTGTATATACTTTCTAGAAAGCAGTCGGAAAGGAGCTTATTCATGAGGGAGTTTTATATTTATTTAATAACAAAAGAAGTTGCTCATTCCTACTATGGTAAAGAAAATAAAATGTTTCAATTATTCTTTGAAGAACAGCGTTCAACAGGGATCTATAAAACGATTTTACAAAAACAGATCAGTTATATTACTTCATTATTATCAGTGTCTCAATTAGAGGAACACTTTTGGAAAACCTTAAGCGGTACGCACGATTGGAGATTAGAAGGAGAAACCTACTCTTTGTCATGCAAAGATAGTACTGTACGGCTGGAACTGACTGATCAATACATACACCTATACAGCATAGGCAACTTTGAAGCGGAAACCGTTATTTTTGAAGCTTTGCGTCATTACGAATCCTATTTTTTAGCTATGGATTATGGTGAAAGAAAATACGGATGGCTCTCTCCGTTTAAATTGAATATGGTATATGCCACTTAAATCACTTTCAAATCTTGTATGTGATGGTAAACTTGTAGTAAACTAGTTCTAGACAACATGAAGGAGGAAGTTTTAACAATGGGTACTGGTATGATAATCCTTGTGTGTGCACTTTCACTGATTGCAGGTGTTGCGATCGGATTTTTTATTGCCCGCAAGTATATGATGAGTTATTTACAAAAAAATCCACCGATTAATGAAAATATGTTGCGTGTGATGATGATGCAGATGGGTCAAAAGCCTTCTCAAAAGAAAATTAACCAAATGATGCAGGCTATGAACAAGCAAATGAAGTAAGTGTTGTACAAGCACCCTGATAAAGAATCGGGTGCTTGTTTTCGTTCTACTATAGCTAGTTATTGCATCAACTAAAGGATGATGGTCGTGAACAAGTTAGAGACGATTTCCATAGATGAATTAGATTTTAATAAATTTTTGCTTTTTGATGTAAGGTCACCTAAAGAATTTGAAGAATATCATCTTCCGGGCGCAATGAACCTTAGTATATTCACAAATGAAGAAAGAGCAGAAATCGGAACGATATATAAGCAAGAGAGTAAAGAGGACGCGATAGAGCGGGGGCTTGAAGTTGTTGGTCCTAAGCTGCCGGCTCTTTTTCAAAAGATAAAAACAGAAAAGAAGAAAAATCCAGATAAAAAAGTGGTTATCTATTGTGCAAGAGGAGGTTTGCGCTCTAAAAGCATCGCTCAAACGATGAACATGATTGGACTTCCATGTTTGCAGCTTGACGGTGGAATTCGTTCGTATAGAAAGCAGATCGAAGCTTTTTTGAAAGGTTTATAAGCACTCAAAGAAAGATAATCGTCATTGAAGGCTTTACTGGCACGATGAAAACGAAAATTTTAGAACGATTGCAAAGTGAGGGATACCCCGTCATTAACCTAGAAGAAATGGCGGGGCATAAAGGATCAATCTTTGGAAGAATCGGAGAACAGCCTTCTTCACAGAAAAAATTTGAATCAAGTCTTTTTGAACGCCTCAAAGAACTAGAAAGATCACGATCTCTTATCATCGAATCAGAAAGTAAAAGAATAGGAAGAGTGGTTGTTCCGGATTTTCTTCTAGAAGGAAAATACAGTGGTACACGGATTCATGTTGAGATTCCGTTTCACTTAAGAGTTCATTATATTTGTAATGTGTACAAACCCCTACTGCATAAAGATGAGATTGTTGAGGCAGTAAATAAACTATCCAAAAGAATACCATTACCTGTTATGGAGGATTTACAACATAGTCTTCAAAATCAAAATTATGAAAAAGTGGTTTCATTATTGTTAGAAAACTACTACGATCCTAAATACGGATTCGCAGAACAAAAGTATGAGAGTCAATGTGTAAAGATATATGGAGATTCGTTTGAAGATATCTATACAAAAGTAAAAGAACAAATAAAACCGCTAATCGTATAAAGAAGGCCCATTGAAAGGGTCTTTTTTTGTGAAAACTTTTTCCTTTTCGGAATTTTCATATATTGGTAAACTATACTTGTTTTTGATTTGCGTACAAGGGGGAACGGGTGTTGAAAGTTTTTCTGCAGTTAATGTGGTATTTCAAACAGGAGAAGTGGCGTTATTTAGGCGGTATCATTATGCTTGCCTTCGTTTCATTAGGTTTACTAGTACCTCCGAAAGTTGTTGGACTCATTGTCGATCATATTGAGAGAGGGACGATAACGGAAGAGCTATTATGGAAATATGGTGCTCTTCTCATTGGTATCGCAATCGGAATCTATGTCCTTCGCTACATATGGAGAATATTAATCTTTGGTGCAGCAGTAAAACTTGCGATGCTCTAAGAAATCGATTATATGAGCATTTTACAAAGAAATCCCAAGCTTTTTATCATAAACGGCGTGTGGGGGATTTAATGGCTCATTCTACAAATGACCTTCAAGCGATTCAGCAAACAGCTGGGGATGGTGTATTAACATTAGTCGATTCCTTATGATGGGTGGATTTACGTTAATTGCTATGGCTACAACAATCAGCTGGAAACTTACACTTGTAAGTCTGTTGCCTTTACCGATTATGGCGTGGGCAACAAACAAATACGGAACGATGCTTCATAAAAGGTTCCATAGTGCACAAGAAGCTTTTTCTACCTTAAATGATAAAGTGCAAGAGAGTATTTCAGGGACAAGGGTAATCAAAGCATTTGGCCAGGAAAAGGATGATATTAATAGTTTTGAAGATCTTTCAAATGATGCAGTTAAGAAAAATATGGCGGTTGCACGCATCGATTCGTTATTTGATCCAACGATATCACTTATTATCGGTTTCTCATTCTTCTTAGCTGTAAGCTATGGCTCAATTCTTGTCACTCGAAATGAACTAACAATCGGAGAGCTCGTTTCATTCACGAGTTATCTCGGGTTATTAATTTGGCCGATGCTTGCGTTTGGATGGTTGTTTAATATTGTTGAACGAGGAAGAGCTTCATATGACCGAGTTGAATCATTGCTTGCTGTAAAAGAAGAGATCGAGGACTCAGGATCAATAAAATCCAGTCCGCATGGTGACATCTCTTATCAGTTAAAACAGTTCTCTTACGTTGAAAGTTCACCTGTTTTAAAGGATATCACTTTCATGTTGAAACGAGGGCAAACACTTGGGATAGTTGGAAAGACAGGAAGTGGAAAAACTAGCCTTTGTAAATTGTTGTTGCGTGAATATAACTTGAATCCAGGTGATATTTTAATTGATGACCATGACATTAGTGATTACAAATTACATGCATTAAGAGAAGCGATAGGTTATGTTCCTCAAGATCACTTTTTATTTTCGGCTACCATTGCTGAAAATATAGCATTTGCAAAAATTGACTCACCTTTTTCCGAAATTAAAGAAGCTGCAGAACTCGCTTCTATCCACAAAGATATCTCTCAATTTAAATATGGCTATGAAACGTTAGTAGGTGAGAGGGGAGTGACATTGTCAGGTGGCCAGAAACAAAGGATTTCAATAGCGAGGGCTTTAATTAAAAATCCTGAAATATTAATTCTAGATGATTCACTATCTGCGGTTGATGCCAAAACCGAAGAGTCCATCCTTCAGCATTTAAAAGCGAAACGTCAAAATCAGACTACCATCATTACGGCACATCGCCTTTCTTCAATCGCTCATTGTGATTTAATCATTGTTTTGGAAAATGGCACGATCAGCCAAAGAGGAACTCATCACAGCTTAGTTAATGAAGAAGGATGGTACAAAGAAACTTATGAAAGGCAAGCTTTAGAAACGTTGATTTCAGAAGGAGGTGTGATTAAATGAGTGCACCAGAATTAGAGCCCCCTCAAGATGAATTACAGCAGATGAAACAATGGACGGTGTTCAAGAGACTGATGTCGTACACAAGGCCGCATAAAAAGCGGTTAGCAATAGCCTTCTTCTTATTATTGATTGCAACAGCTGCTGAACTAACCGGACCAATCTTAGTTAAAACATTCATCGACGATTATGTAACGCCTCGTAATTATGAACAAAAAGCATTGCTAATACTGGCATCGAGTTATATCGGATTAATCTTGATCTCAGCGGTTGTTAACTATATTCAATTTGTCCTATTTCAATCTGTAGCACTAGACATCATACAAACATTACGGATCCAAGTGTTCTCAAAGGTACACTCATTAGGATTAAAGTTCTTTGACCGCACACCAGTTGGAAGTTTGGTTTCAAGAATTACAAACGACACAGAAGCTGTTAAGGATTTGTATGTTAGTGTGCTTTCCACTTTCGTTCAGAATATCGTTTTCTTATTCGGGATTTTCGGATTCATGTTTTACTTAAATGTGAAACTCGCACTGTTTTGCTTAGGTATTCTGCCGTTCATAGTAGCGATTATGTGGATGTATCGGAAATATAGTTCGAAATCGTTTTACGAGATGAGAGAAAAGCTCAGTCAGTTAAATGCAAAACTGAACGAATCGCTTCAGGGCATGTCGATCGTTCAAGTATTTAACCAAGAGAGACGTCTCAGAAAAGAATTTGCGGCCATTAATAATGAACACAATGACGCCCAGATTCGAAACATCAAATATAACGGATTGTTATTGCGGCCTGCAGTCGATCTCGTATATATGCTCGCGCTGTTGATGATCTTATCTTTCTTTGGTATTAAATCGTTCAATTCGGCAGTAGAGATTGGTGTAATCTATGCTTTCATTAATTATTTAGATCGATTTTTTGAACCCGTTAACATGATGATGATGCGTCTCTCAATTTTTCAGCAAGCCATTGTATCAGCTGGCCGTGTATTTACCATAATGGATGAAAAAGAGTTTGCACCTGTTAAAGAAGGCAATCAAGAGCCTGTTATACAACACGGAAAAATAGAATTTAGAAATGTTACCTTTTCCTATGATGGTGAACAAGAAGTGCTCAAGAATATTTCATTCACAGCACTGCCTGGGCAGACAATCGCTTTAGTCGGCCATACCGGAAGCGGGAAAAGTTCAATCATCAATTTGCTTATGCGTTTTTATGATGTAAAAAAGGGACAAATTCTTATTGATGACGTACCCTTGCGCAATACGAGAATACGGAATTAAGAGAAAAGGTAGGTCTCGTTCTTCAAGATCCATTTTTGTTTGTAGGAGATATCACGCAGAATATAAGAATGTACAATAAAAATATTTCAGATGAAGATGTGATGGCTGCATCTCGATTTGTTCAAGCATCAACATTTATCGAAAAATTGCCTGAAGGCTATCAAACAGAACTAGGAGAGAGAGGAGCGACATTCTCTAGCGGACAAAGACAGCTGATCTCTTTTGCGAGAACAATGGCTTTTTCACCAAAAATCTTAATTTTGGATGAAGCTACAGCAAATATTGATACAGAAACAGAAGAAGAGATTCAGTTAGCTCTTCATAAGATGAGAAGTGGCAGAACGACGATCGCCATCGCTCACAGACTTTCTACGATACAAGATGCTGAGCTCATTTTAGTCCTGCATAAAGGCGAAATCGTAGAACGGGGGACACATCAAGAACTCCTAAGACAGCGTGGACTGTATCACAAGATGTTTTTACTGCAGCACGGCAAAGATTCAATGGATGAAGTAGGCTAAAATGGAGGCAGTTCCTAATTAGAGGGAGCTGCCTTTTTGTGTTTTGTGATGGTGGTATATTTACTAAGCTCTTTTCTAAAAGATTGTTACTACTAATTAATTTGTTTATTCCTTCACTGACAAGTTGATTGTAGTGTAAGGTGCGTGCCTACCACCTGAAAAGCTTCCTCGCAAGGCATGCGACGAGGAAAATCACTGCGGTAGCATTAACTTGTAGACGCAGGAGCAAGGGAACTTACTTGAAGCGGTCAGGTGAGACCCTTAAAGGCGCAAAGCGGCAAGGGGCTCACCGCACGCCCCGCGGAAAGCGAAGCAACCTGGAGCGGAAATCAACTACTTTCAAGAGCAACAGAGTTTGCGAAAACAGCTTTTCTAAAAGATTGTCGCTATTGAGTGATTTTGTTTTGCCTTAATCGAAATATTGGTAGGAGTGCAAGAAAGTTTCCTATTTATTGTCTTTAATTTTTCGAATATATGAACTTATGACATATGTCATTGACTTATTTGCAAATTATCCTATGATAAGATAGCATACACACATACAAACTGAATAAAAAGGATGAGAGTACTTTGAAGAACTATGTATTACCATCAATGCTAATTGGAAGCATGTTACTCCTATCGGCATGTAAGCCCGTTGACTGGGCCGAAAAACAATGGAATGCTGCATTTAACGATGAAACTTCTGAAAAACAAGAAAAAAAGATTTCAAATGAACAATCGAATCCAAAAACGGATGAAAATGAAACAGAACCTAATGAAGAACAACCATCTCCTCAAGCTGAACTACCATGGCTAGAAGAAACGGTAACAGTTTCTGGTGACGGACAAGCAGTTGTTCAGAACCTAGACGATCTTTTAATTGTTGCTAACAAAGAAAGAAATTTACCTGAAGATTATGAGCCTAAAGATCTCGTCACACCTAATGTCCCGTTCCCCTTTAAAGAAGACCTTCCTAAAAAGAAATTAAGAAAAGAAGCAGCTCTTTCACTGGAAGTCTTGTTTAAGGCAGCTGAAGAAAATGGTTTAGAACTTCTTGCACAATCTGGTTACCGCTCTTATGACACTCAAGTGTCAATCTTTGCTTATAATGCTGAGCAAAAAGGAGAAGAAGTAGCAAATAAAACAAGCTCGAAGCCAGGACAAAGCGAGCATCAAACAGGATTATCCATGGACGTTACTTCTCCAGAAGTGAACTATGAACTAGTAGAAGCATTCGGAGCTACAAAAGAAGGTAAATGGCTTGCTGAGAACGCACATAAATATGGATTTATCATTAGATACTTAAAAGGAAAAGAAGATATTACCGGGTATCAGTATGAACCATGGCATTTAAGATATGTAGGTGTAGACCATGCAAAGAAAATTCATGCACAAGGAATTACACTGGAAGAATACTTACAAAAACCATAAGATAATTTAGGCAGCTTTTCATGAAGCTGTCTTTCTTTATGTTTGAACAATTTGGCTATTCCCATTAAGATAGAGAGAGAACTGAAAAAAGGAGCTTCTGCTAAATGAACGATCTTAATATTTGGCTTGCGTTTGGGGCTGGGCTGCTGTCCTTTATATCCCCGTGCTGCTTACCGTTATATCCTGCTTTTTTATCTTACATAACAGGTATATCTGTACAGGAACTAAAAGAAGAAAACGCGATGCTTAGAAAAAGGGCGCTGTTACATACGACATTCTTTTTAATAGGTTTTTCGATAATATTTCTTTTCCTTGGATTATCTACTACAATTATTGGAGATCTTTTTGTAGAATATCAGACGTTGTTAAGACAAATCGGCGCGATTGTTATTATCTTTTTTGGATTAGTCGTAATGGGATTCATAACTCCAACATTTTTGATGAAAGATAAAAAAGTAAGATTTCAATCGCGACCTGCAGGTTATGCTGGTTCTGTATTAATTGGAATTGGGTTTGCAGCAGGATGGACACCGTGTATGGGGCCGATTCTAGCTGGAGTCATTGCACTTGGAGTATCAAATCCAGCAGCTTCATTAACCTATATGGTTGCTTATGTTTTAGGCTTTGCTGTTCCATTTTTTGTTTTAAGCTTCTTTTTGGATAAACTAAAGTCAATCAAAAAATTTAATCGTCAGTTTATGGTGGTAGGGGTACCTAATGGTAGTTATGGGAATCTTACTTTACTTTGACTGGATGACTCAACTAACATCATTTTTAACCAATCGAGTTTTCGGTGGATTTAAAGGTTTTTAAGATTACTTATGAAAGGGATTTACATCATGCATTCACGTTCTAACGACCTTATCTTAAAAACAACTACTAATATCATTGTTTTTGTTATTTTAGCTTTTTCGGTAAACATGTTATTTTCAGGCCATAATGCACCTGGTGGAGGTTTTATAGGAGGATTGATGGGAGCAGGAGCATTTCTTCTTCTATATGTTTCCTACGGATTACAACCTGTACATAGAATATTGCCAATAAATTTTACGTACATGATAGCAGCCGGCTTATTGATCGCCATACTCACCGGTGCTGGATCGTTTGTTTTAGGCGTTCCGTTTTTAAGTCACAGTTTTGGCTATTTTCAACTCCCTTTATTAGGGAAGACCGAGCTTGCTACAGCGATGCTTTTTGACTTAGGTGTATATTTGACAGTAATCGGGGTTACGATGACCATTATCCTCTCTATTGCAGAAGATAAGATTGAGAAAGAAGTAGAGGAAGGGAACTAATCGTGTTTTTTATTGCGAGTACTTGCTTTGCCATTATTATGGCTGTAATTGTTTTTAATTTTCGTATGAGAGAAACAAGAGAACCTGTAACAGAAAAGAGGATCATTATACCTCCTTTAGCTATGAGTACTGGATTCCTCCAGTTCGTAATACCTGCTTTTCACATCACATGGGTCGAAGCGGGGGAGGCCTTTCTAGTCGGTCTCATGTTTTCAATCTTCCTCATCATGACAAGCAAATTCGAAATAAAAGGTGATCATGTATACTTGGTACGATCAAAAGCTTTTATTTTTATCATTATCGGATTGTTTGCCATTCGTTTAGCATTGAAGTGGTATATCGGCTCGACGATATCCATCTTTGAAACAAGTTCGCTATTCTTTATCGTTGCTTTTGGTATGATACTACCTTGGAGGGTAGCTATGCTGTTTTTGTTCAAGAAAAAGAAAAACGAAATCGCATTATAAGTTCTCTTTAAAAGGAAACCCCTGAATCCATCGATTCAGGGGTTCTTTATGCGAGCAATGATTGATAAGGCTCGATATCAATATTCTTCTTCTTTAACGTCTTAATCAGCCACTTGTGATCCCGTTTTGGGGTCGCGATAATATAACCTCGTATGATTAAGTCCTGGGACATTGAACTTGCATTTTCTTTTAATGCTAATTCTCCAATCTTTCCAGCAATCTTTTCTTTTGCCACATCGCGAAAAAGTTCAGGTACCGGAGCAACAAGTTCATTTAATAGCTTCTTTTGATCTTCATTCCATAAATGAATGGTTTGATTAATATAATGTTCCTGCCAATCTAAGATCGATTTTCCATCTTCTTTCGGAAGACGTTTCAAAAATTTACGAAACATAAAATATCCACCGATTGCAAACATCGTGAATAAGAAAACGGACCATAGCACGATAAAAGTGATGAACCATCCAGACAATGCGTCCACCTCGTATGTATAAATTTTTTGGCGGGACCATGTGGGAATCGAACCCACCGGAGACGGCACGCGCCTCCCAAAAGGTTTTGAAGACCTAGGCAAGCACCAGCTACACATCTGGCCCCAAATAAATCTCTAGCTCGCTCTTGCATTATACATGATTTCATCCTAATTGGACAAGACTTGAGACTTAAGTGATACGATAGGGGAGGAGATTATTGTCGAACGGTGGCGGCGGAACACTGATACAGACGCTTTTGTCTGCTATAACAGACCCTCGACTATAACAGGTGTTTTTGAAGACTATAACAGTTACACCTGTGGACAAGTGTGGATAACTTGTTCTGTGGATAACCTGTGGGTATACACGCGTGAATAAATATGCATTCGTGTATGAGGGGTTGGGAAATAATTTTAATAAGTCTTTAATAAACAATACAAACACATGTGAAAATGCATTATCCTTGTTTTTTACATGTGCATTTCATAGAGTGTAAAAGAGTATGTACATATAGGTGGTTAAATTTATGACAGTGAAGCATTATACAATCGGTATGGCAGGTCATATCGATCACGGAAAAACAACACTTACAAAAGCTTTGAGTGGGGTTGATACAGATACGCTCAAAGAAGAAAAAGAACGTAAAATTACCATTGAGCCAGGTTTTGCGCCTTTTCCATTAACTGATGAAATACATACCTCCATCGTTGATGTCCCAGGTCATGAAAAGTTTATTCGTCAAATGATTGCTGGGGTCGCCGGAATCGATCTCGTTCTTCTCGTAATCGCTGCGGATGAAGGAGTTATGCCGCAAACACGTGAACATTTTGAAATCCTTTCTTATTTAGGTATTGAAAAAGGTGTTATTGTTGTAACGAAGTCAGATCTGATTGACGAAGAGATGAGACTGCTAGTTGAAGAGGATGTTGCAGAGCTTACAAAATCATCTGTATTTGAAGCGTTTCCAGTTCATTTTGTAGATAGCATCTCTTTGAATGGAATGGAAGGGCTAAAAATAGAGATTGCGCAACTTCTGCAAGATGCCCAAATGAAATCTTCACACGGACCGTTTCGTATGCCTATCGATCACATTTTTACTGTGAAAGGACAGGGAACCGTAGTCCGTGGAACGGTTTACGAAGGAGAAGTACAGGAGGGTGATGATTTAGTCATAGAACCTGGAAATGATAAAGTGAAAATACGAAAACTTCAAGTGCATAAAGAAGAGGTGAAATCTGCAAAAGCAGGACAACGAGCGGCTCTTAATCTCTCAGGTGGATCCAGATCAGATTGGAAGAGAGGGCATGTATTATTATCACCTAATGTATTTTCGACAACGGATACGATAGATATTGTGCTGTCAACGGGTAAGAGCTGGGACGGAAAAATAAAGCAGCGATCACCTGTTAAGTTCTACACAGGAACATCTGAAGTTATGGGTAAACTCGTCTTTTTTGATCGAAATGAACTTGAAAACAACTCCGATCATATTTTTTGCCAAGTTAGATTAGAACAAGAAATTGTAACGAAACGTGGCGACAGGTACATCATAAGGCGTCCATCACCAGAGGAAACGATCGGAGGCGGAGAAGTCATCGACCCGAACGGTTCAGTTTATAAATTTGGTACAAAGACGATTGAACTTTTAAAAAGTAAATATGAAGGGACTCCTCAAGAGAGAGTTATTCAAATACTGGAAAAAGAAGGCTCGTTAACGGACATAGATTTAAAGAAACTTACAGGAATGGAAGAGCAAAGTCTTAATGAAGCAACAAATCAACTTTTGGACCTTAATTCTATAAGTCAAATACAAGGGCTTTACGTTACGACCTTCACTCTTCAGAATATGCAGTCTGACTTAATCAATAGACTTCAAGACTTCCATCAAGAAAATCCTTTGCGCCAAGGAATTCCTAAGGCAGAGGTTGTTCAATTTTTACAAGGAAAACTCCACTCAAAAGTGGTTAATGGCCTTGTTGAGAAATGGATTGAGCGTTCCATTATTTCTTTAACCGAACAGTTTGTTCACTTGTCAGATTTCAGGCCAAATTTCCCTCAAAAATGGTCAAAGAGAATGGCACAAGTACTCCAACGTTTAGAGGAAATGAAGCTTGAGCCTGATGATCTTCTATCGTTATTCAAAAATCAACAACTACCAGAAGAACTGTATAACGATTTTAAATACCATTTAATTAAAACGAATCGAGCAGTGATTATTTTTGACGAGGTACTACTGAGTAAATATGCTTTTGACTCAGCAGTTGAACATTTACGAAGCAACACGAATAGGAGTTTCACTGTTCAAGAAGCAAAAGCGGTTCTTGATACATCAAGGAAATTTCTAATTCCAATTTTGGAATGCATGGATGCTTATGGTTATACTATAAGAGATTCAAATGTAAGGAAATGGGTGTAACACTTGAGAGATTCTGTCATGCGCATACTGTTCTTCACACCGTATTATTACCAAAATCGAGGCAATGCCACTACCGCAAGACGAATAGAACATGGATTATCTCGAGAAGTTGGGATGAATATTTTTGCATATGAAGAGATGTCTTTTGATTCTCTTGTAAAAGAGAGAATGGAGAATGCTGATGTTTTCCACATTCTTCATTTCGCTCGATTTGTTCAGTGGGCTGAGAAATATCAAGTGAAATTGGACAAGCCTTATATCGTAACGTCAGGAGGTACCGATTTAAATCATTCTCTGATAGAAGATGAACAAAGATATCTTCCACTGTTAAAGAAGGCAAAAGCAATTACAGTTTTCACACAAGATGCCAAATGGATGCTTGTAAATAACTATGGCTTAAATGAGGATGTTGTTTATGTAATACCACAGAGTGTTTACTTGCCATTTCATAAAAGTATTAACCAACCGCTTCCTTTACCAATCGGAACACCAAAACTATTATTGCCTGCAGGGCTTAGGCCAGTAAAAGATGTATTATACGCACTCGAGAGCATTTTAAAGTTAAAGACAGATTTTCCGGAAATTACACTTCTAATTGCAGGGGCAAATTTAGATCATGATGTTTTTACCCAAGTACAAGAAGCTGTAAAAAAGTATGAGTGGCTGCATTATATGCCTGAAATAGAGTTATCTCGAATGAATGAACTTTATGAATGGACAGATCTTGTTTTAAACACATCCATCTCGGAAGGTCAGTCTACCTCGCTGCTAGAAGCGATGAGTCTTCATAAACCAGTAATTGCCCGGATAAACACTGGAAACTGCAGCATCATTCGTCATAATGAAAACGGAATGCTCTTTCAAGATCATGACGAGTTATATCAATCTTTGAAAAAAGTGTTATCCGACGAAAAATTTTATGAATATCTTTGTGATAACGGGTATCAAACGATAAATGAGAACCACACTATTGAAACAGAAGTAGTTTCATACTTGAACTTGTACAAAAAATAAAGGAGAGAATAAAATGAAAAAGTTAGGCTTACTATTCATCGCACTTATCTTGATCCTTTCAGCATGCGGAACGAAGAAAGAGGATACAAAAAATAATGAAGCAAATAAAAATGATGTGTTTACGATTGGAGTTATCCCGGCTCAAACGGAAGGTGAGATGAAAGGTGCACTTGATAAACTTCAAAGTTTACTTAGTAAAAAAATGGACAGAGAAGTTAAAATTACATCGTATCCAGATTACAATGGTGTAGTTGAGGCGATGAACTACGATAAGATCGATATGGCGTACTTTGGTCCACTTACATATGTTGTGGCACATGAGGAGAGCGGTGCAAAAGCGATCGTCACTCAGTTGATTAAAGGGGAACCGTTTTATTATTCTTATCTAATCACACATAAAGACAGCAAATATGAAAGTATTGACGATATGATTTCTGATGTAAAAAATGTTAAGTTTGCTTTTGGTGATCCATCATCAACTTCAGGTTCTTTAATACCAAGCATTAAATTAAAAGATGAAGGCGTTTATAAGAGTGAATCAGAAAACGATTTTAATAACGTAAGATTTACAGGTTCACATGATGCTACTGCACTTGCCGTGCAGAATAAACAAGTAGACGTTGGAGCAATTGATAGCGCAATTTATGACAAACTGGTTGAAGAAGGTTCTATAGACGGTGATCAGTTTAAAATAATCTGGAAGTCTGAGAAGCTGTTTCAGTATCCCTGGGCAGTTTCGAAAAAGACAGATTCAGAAACAATGAAAGAGCTACAGGATATCTTTTTAGATATAAAAGATAAAGAAATTTTGGATGCGTTTGGAGCAACAGGATTTACAAAAGCGGATAATAAAGATTACGAGAGTATCCGAAACGCTGCTATTAAAGAAGGTACGATTAAAGAATAGAGGGGAATAATGGTTTGGTTTAAGAGGAGCCAATTTTTTGTATTATTGTGCTTGATTGTGGTTGTTGGATTAAGCATGAGAATAACAGAGTTTGATCTATCAAAGTTTAAAGACTTTCAAAATATGAGTGACTTTCTTTCAAAATGGTTTCCGATGAACACGGAAAGTCTTCCGTATTTGTTTCAAGAGAGTATATTAACGATCGCAATCGCATTTTTGGGGAGCTTGTTTGGTTTAATCATTGGACTTCCATTAAGTTTTTTGGCAGCACGAAATACGAGTAATAATCGTATCGTTTATGCCGTTACCCGGTTTTTTCTGAGCTTTATGAGGTCGGTTCCGGAATTTGTTTTTGGTTTAATCCTTTTAACGACATTAGGTCTTGGTCCTTTTCCAGCGGTAATCGCTATCGTGCTTCATAATATTGGAGTATTAGGAAAGCTCATTTCAGAACTCATTGAAGCGGCTGATAAAGGCCCTATGGAAGCCATGCGAGCAGTAGGTGCAAAGAGGTGGATCGGAAACTTGTTTGCTATTTTGCCTCAAATATGGCCGAATGTCCTTTCTCAATTCTTTTATCGTTTTGAAGTAGCAATTCGAACTTCGCTTATTTTAGGGCTGATCGGTGGCGGCGGAATCGGACAGCAGTTGTTTATCCATTTTAAAACGTTTCAGTATCAGCTTGTGTCTGTAGACGTTCTGCTTATTATGATTATGGTTATCTTGGTAGATTATATTGGCGGGAAAATACGGGAAAAGGTTATTTAGGTGATATAATGATTGAATTTGAAAATGTTACTGTGTTATATCCTGGTACAACTGAACCTGCATTACAAGATGTGAATGTTTCTTTTCAAAGAGGAGAATTCGTTTGTGTTTTAGGAAAAAGCGGTGCAGGAAAATCAACCTTTATCCGCTGTATTAACGGTCTTCAACCGGTTTCAAAAGGCAGCATAAAATGGGAAGATAAATCGTTAGCAGAGATGACAAACAAAGAAAATTTAGAAGTACGCCGCAAAACAGGAATGATCTTTCAGCATTTTAACTTAATCCCTAGAATGAGTGTCGTTCAAAACATTTTAACGGGTTTGTTCGGTTATAAAAATCTTACGAAAATCTGATTGGTCTATTCAACTCCACTGAGAGACAGTATGCTTTGGAGGCAATTCAACAAGTTGAACTTACGGTTGAACCAACAAGAAGGGTAGAAAAACTTAGCGGAGGCCAAAAGCAAAGAGTTGCGATTGCCAGAGCACTTGTTCAAAACCCAAAAGTCTTCTTAGGAGATGAACCTGTAGCAAGCCTGGACCCAGGTACTGCGGAGAGAATCTTTCATCTATTAAAGGAAACGCACGTTAAGCGGAACCTAGTCTCGATTATTAATGTTCATGACGTTATTCTCGCTAAAAAATTTGCAACAAGAATTATTGCACTTAAAAATGGAAAGCTTGTTTTTGACGGGATGCCTGAAAAGTTCGATGATAAAATGTATGCAGAAATTTATAATTATTAAGGAAGTCTTTTAAAAATAGTCTAATAAAAAACTCCGGACAAGTTCCGGAGTTTTTTTATTTAGCTACGATTGGTTTTTCAGTTAACACGGAAACACGCCCAACGATGCATGCATCTTTGTTTCCTTTAGACCGAAGTCTATTTACATATTCAGCCGCTTCAACTTCAGAAAGGCTGACTAACAAACCACCGGAAGTTACAGCATCACACAAAATCAATTGCTGCCATTCTTCAAGATTTCCACTATAAATTACATCATCTTGAATCCAACGATGATTCGCCTTTGAGCCGCCTGGTACAATTCCAGCTTGTGCGAGTTCATTCGTTCCGAGAAGGAGTGGTACGGATTCAAAATCAATTGTAATGGTAATACCGCCAGTTCCTTTAGCCATTTCAGCAGCGTGGCCAAGGAGGCCAAATCCTGTTACATCTGTAACCGCATTTGGAGAGAGTCCCTCTAAACATTCTGCAGCTGTTTTATTTAATGCAGCCATTGTCTCGCTAACAAGCTCAACCTGCTCATCAGAAAGTCTGTCATTTTTAATGGCGGTCGTTTGTATTCCGACACCGATTGGTTTTGTTAACACAAGGACATCACCCGGTTTAGCACCGACATTCTTAAACACCTTTGATGGGTGTACAAGCCCTGTTACCGATAATCCAAACTTCGGCTCAGAATCATCGATTGAATGGCCGCCTACAAGTACGGCACCTGATTCTTTTACTTTATCAGCCGCACCTTTAAGAATCTCAGCGAGCACATCGTGTCCAAGCGTCTTAATCGGGAAACCAACAATGTTCATAACGGTAGTGGGTCTTCCTCCCATCGCGTATACGTCACTTAGTGAATTAGCAGCTGCAATCTGCCCAAACATATATGGATCATCTACGATAGGTGTGAAGAAATCGACTGTTTGGATCATGGCTAGATCCTCTGTTAATTTGTAAACCCCTGCATCATCCGAGGTATCTAGTCCTACTAAAAGGTTTGGATCATATTCACGTTCTGGTAAATGACGCAAAACTTGCGCCAGGTCTTCTGGACCGATTTTACAGCCTCAACCACCTTTTGATGAAAGGTGGGTAAGACGCAATTTATCTCGATTTGTCATTGATCGAAACACCTCCATTATTAAGTATAAACATTTTTTTGTTAAATGCCTAAGGATATACTAAAATAGTCTTAAAAAAGGAGGATGAATGATGAAGGTAAGTATTGAATTCTGCATGATGTGAAACTTTGCACCAAAAGCCGCGAGTCTCGCGGAAGACCTTTTAACCATTTTCGCACTCGTATCTCTTCTCTTGAACTGATACCAAGTTCTGGCGGAGTTTTTGAGGTGTCTGTAAATGGGAATAAAATTTATTCGAAAAAAGAAACCGGAGAATTTCCGGACCATGATTTAATCATTGAAGAGTTAGAGAAATTAAAGGCTTAAACGAAGTGATCCTCCTTATGGGATTGTCTTTTAGCCTTAAGGAGGAGCTTCACCTTGTCAAAAACAGATCTGTTAAGACAGCTGCCTGCTGTTCATGAAGTTGTTAAAGATATCAGTCTTGAAGTGAGTGACAAACCAGAAAAAGAAATAACACGTGCTGTTCAGGATGCCATCAAACAATGGCGAAGAAGTATTCTTTCTGAACAACATGACATTGACTTGAAAGCTGATATTCAAGAACTTATAAAGAATTCGGCTAGGAAAAATTTAAGTAAACCCACAGACCAAATTCGATCCATTATTAATGCTAGCGGAATTGTTATTCATACAAATCTGGGGCGTTCCAGACTTAGTGATAAAAGTGTACAGCGTATGTCAGAGACAGCTCAAATGTATTCAAACTTAGAATACAACCTTGAAAAAGGAAAACGCGGATCACGGCATGACCTTACTGAAAATCTAATTAAACGAGTAACTGGAGCAGAAGCAGCTATGGTCGTTAATAACAATGCAGCGGCTGTTTATCTTATACTTAAGGCACTAGCAAAAAACAAAGAAGTGATCGTTTCAAGAGGAGAACTCGTTGAAATTGGGGGCTCATTTCGGGTTTCTTCTATAATGGAAGAAAGTGGTGCAATCTTACGGGAAGTTGGAACAACAAACAAGACCCATTATTTTGATTACGAAAGAGCATTATCAGAGCAAACGGGTATGATCATGAAAGTGCATACGAGTAATTTTAAAGTAATAGGATTTACAAAAGAAGTTCACTCTATTGAGCTATTGGAGTTAAAACAAAAAAATTCTGAACTCATCATTTATGAGGACTTAGGCAGCGGTGCTCTTTTCCCATTCCATTCTCACGGAATTGGTGATGAACCTTTAGTTTCCTCTGTTATTGGTTCAGGCATCGATGTGGTTTCGTTTAGTGGGGATAAATTATTAGGCGGACCGCAAGCCGGAATTATTGCTGGTAAAAAAGAAATTATCGATATACTCAAAAAACATCAGCTTGCAAGGGTTTTACGAGTTGATAAATTTACGATTGCTGCATTAAACGAAACCTTAAATGCCTACTTAAACGGTGAACACATGACAATACCCACAGTAAGGGATATTTTGAAAACATCCGAAGAAATAAAAGAAAAGGTGATGGAGTTAATGGGCAAGATTGAAAATCATCCGTCACTCTCAGTTAACATGGTAGAAGAGTATTCTCAAGTAGGTGGGGGTACGATGCCTGAAGTGAAGCTGCCTACTTATTGTCTTGGACTGACACATGCAAAAGGCGCTGAATATTTGGTAAAGACTTTTCGTGATTTTCAAACACCAATTATTGTACGAATCAAAGAGGAAGAAGTGCTTCTTGATTTAAGGACGGTTACTGAAGAAGAAACGTTAACAATACTGCATGCCATTCAATCTATTCAATAATTAAAAGGGGACTGACACATTTTGTGCAGTCCCTTTTTTAAGAAAGGCTCGTTTTTTTTATAGGATTGTTGCTTTTTTGTCTTCTTTGAACAGTTAGTTGTAGTGGAAGGTGCGTGCTACCACATGAGAAGCTTCTTGCAATGCATGCGACGAGGAAAATTATTTCGTTAGCATTAACATCTAGACGCAGGAGCAAGGATACTTCATTGAGGTGGGCAGGTGAGACACTTAAAAGTGAAACGAACGAATGTGGCTCAGCGAATGCCCCGCGGAAAGCGAAGCACCTGGAACGGAAATCAACCACTTCCAACAGCTACAAAGTTTGCGAAAACAGCCTTAGCTTTTACTTTAACGGCCTTCACCATGGTTTTGGCCGGTGTGATTTCTTTGTTTCACCTTTTTAGATCCGCTCATCGGAGCAGGCTGTCCTGGATTTTCTCCTTTAGGAGCATTCTTTCGAATATCTTTAAACGTATTATGCTCGCCCACAAAAAGTCCCCCTTATTGAATAATTATGATTAAAATTGGAAGGTTAAATATATCAACCCAAAAAGGAAGGTAATTATGCCCTATAACAAAGATAAACAACAAGCATATCAAGCTGCAGAACAAGGTTACCACCATACGATCGATGTCTCAAAAAAACTTGATTCCTCAAGTAACGAATATGGTGTATACTACTCAGAGTTTATGACTGAGAACGAAAAGGCTTGTCAACAGATTGAAAATGCTCTTGAAACGGCATCTGAACATCAGCAGCCACAATTAAAGAGTTACTTAAATGAACTTCAGCAGTTACAAAGTCAATTTCCCAAGCCTTAGTGGCGCTTTTTCGTCTTTTTATTGTTTTGGCGTTCTGCTTCACTAAACTTTTCGTTAGGTAAGCTTAGCGCTTCATTTCCAAATTCGGTATTATAGCCTGCACCTTTTCCTTGTGCTTTAGCAGCATTCATACCAGGGCGCGTGTGATTCGCTTTATTTCTTCCCATGATTGTTTCACCTCCGTTGTGGTATTAGTTTGCTCAATTTAAAAAGAAGAAGCACTCCAAAAAAGGAGTGCTTCTTTACGTTCATGATTTATATTTAGAAAGTAATAACCATACACCGGATAATCCGACAAGGCTGTAAATAACCTTCGTGATCGTGGTAGCGCTTCCAAAAACTTCTGTAACAAGGTTTAAATCAAAAAGACCGATGAATCCCCAGTTTAACGCTCCGATTAAAACGAGTAATGCGGCTAATTTTTTTAACCAATCCATTATGTTTCCCTCCGATCTATATAGACATGTTACTAAAGTGGAAAACAAAAGATATATAACGTAATTCAATATATGCAGATGTGAAATGGAAGGTGATTTTAAAGTGATAAGAAAAACTTATGTCGATTGATAACGATTAACTATTTTACTTATGAAAGGGTTTTACGTATGATAATAGAGGGAAAAAAGATTTTGTGTCCGGTACTCTGAAATTGAACACATTTTTTCGACAATTTTTCTCATAATCGTGTATGATTGTTACTGAAGGGAGAGAGTGGAACATGAAAAGAAATGATGTATTTAATGCCCGTTCTACTTTTGATGTTAACGGTAAGGAATATAGCTATTACCGTTTAGGAGCGTTAGAAGAAGCGGGAATTGGTAACGTATCAAAATTACCTTACTCTGTAAAAGTATTATTGGAATCGGTTTTAAGACAGTATGATGGAAAAGTGATTAACAAAGAGCACGTTGAGAACCTTGCAAAGTGGGGAACAAGTGAACTAAAAGATATCGATGTTCCTTTCAAGCCTTCACGTGTTATTCTTCAAGACTTTACTGGAGTTCCAGCGGTCGTTGACTTAGCTTCTCTACGTAAAGCGATGAAGGACATGGGTGGAGACCCTTCTCAGATCAACCCTGAAATTCCAGTTGATCTTGTAGTTGACCACTCTGTACAAGTTGATAAAGCAGGAACAGAAGATTCTCTTGCTTTCAACATGAATCTTGAATTTGCCCGCAACGAAGAACGTTACAAGCTTTTAAGCTGGGCTCAATCTGCGTTTGATAACTATCGTGCAGTACCTCCTGCAACTGGTATCGTTCACCAAGTTAACTTGGAGTACTTAGCTCCAGTTGTTCTTACAAGCGAATCCGAAGGGGAGACAGTTGCTTTCCCAGATTCACTAGTAGGTACAGATTCCCATACAACGATGATCAATGGTCTTGGTGTTCTTGGATGGGGTGTTGGTGGAATTGAAGCAGAAGCTGGTATGTTAGGTCAGCCTTCTTACTTCCCAGTTCCAGAAGTTATCGGTGTGAAGCTTACAGGTACACTTCCAAACGGAACGACTGCAACTGACCTTGCCCTTAAAGTAACGCAAGTATTGCGTGAAAAGAAGGTAGTAGGAAAGTTTGTTGAATTCTTTGGTCCAGGGCTTGCTGAGATGCCTCTTGCAGATCGTGCAACAGTATCTAACATGGCGCCTGAATATGGTGCAACTTGCGGATTCTTCCCAGTAGATGAGGAAGCTCTAAATTACATGAGACTGACTGGAAGAACAGAAGAACAGATTCAACTTGTAGAAGCATATTGCAAAGAAAACGGATTGTTCTATACTGCAGGAGATGCAGACCCAGAATTTACAGACGTTGTTGAGATCAATCTTTCAGAGATTGAGCCAAACTTGTCAGAGCCTAAACGTCCACAAGATTTGATTCCTTTATCTCAAATGAAAGACAGCTTTAACAAAGCGCTTGTTGCTCCTCAAGGAAATGCAGGTTTTGGTTTAACTGCTGATGAGATCAACAAGGAAGTGGTTGTTAAGCATCCTAATAACGAAACGTCTACAATGAAAACGGGTGCTGTAGCAATTGCTGCGATCACAAGTTGTACAAATACATCCAATCCCTACGTAATGCTTGGTGCTGGATTAGTTGCTAAGAAAGCCGTAGAAAAAGGATTGAAGGTTCCTGGATATGTGAAAACATCTTTAGCACCAGGATCTAAAGTAGTTACTCGTTATTTAGAAGAAGCAGGTTTGATGAGTTACATGGATCAGCTTGGCTTTAACCTTGTAGGTTATGGCTGCACAACATGTATCGGTAACTCAGGGCCACTCGCTCTTGAAGTTGAAAATGCAATCTCTAAAAATGACCTGACAGTAACATCTGTTCTTTCAGGTAACAGAAACTTTGAAGGCCGTATTCATCCGCTTGTAAAAGCAAACTATTTAGCTTCACCGCCGTTAGTAGTGGCTTATGCACTAGCTGGAACAGTTAACTTTAACCTCCAATCTGATTCTTTTGGAACAGATAAAGATGGCAATGAAGTTTACTTTAAAGACATCTGGCCGACTACAGAAGAAATTAATGAAGCGATGAACAAAGCAGTTACTCCAGAATTGTTCAAAAAAGAATACGAGCGTGTATTTGATGAGAACGAACGCTGGAATGAACTGAAAACTTCTGCTGATCAGCTTTATGGTTTTGATGCAGCTTCAACATACATTCAAAACCCGCCATTCTTTGAAGAACTTTCTGCAGAACTTAAAGAGATTCAACCTCTTAGAGATCTGAAGTTAATCGCTAAGTTCGGTGATTCTGTAACAACTGACCATATTTCTCCAGCAGGAGCAATTGGTAAGGATACACCAGCTGGCAGATATCTCATTCAAAATGGTGTTGAGCCTCGTGACTTTAACTCTTACGGTTCTCGACGTGGTAACCATGAAGTAATGATGCGCGGAACGTTTGCAAACATTCGTATCCGTAATGCTGTTGCTCCTGGTACTGAAGGCGGCTGGACAACATACTGGCCAACTAACCAAGTAATGAGCATTTATGATGCTGCTATGAAATACAAAGAGAATGGTACTGGCTTGATGGTTATCGCAGGAAAAGACTACGGAATGGGATCATCCCGTGACTGGGCTGCAAAAGGTACTACACTACTTGGTATTCAAACCGTTCTTGCTGAAAGCTTTGAGCGTATCCACCGCAGCAACCTTGTGTTGATGGGTGTTCTACCTCTTCAGTTCAAAGAAGGAGAGAATGCTGAAACGTTCGGACTTACTGGTAAAGAATCATTTACAGTTTCAGTAGATGAAAATGTAAAACCTCGTGATCTTGTTCAAGTTACAGCAGTATTTGAAGATGGATCTGAGAAAACATTTGAAGTAATCGCTCGTTTTGATAGTGAAGTTGAAATCGAATACTACAGACATGGTGGTATCCTTCCGATGGTACTTCGCAACAAACTGGCTCATTCTTCTCAAACTCAAAATTAACACAAAAAACCCTTTGCCAAGATCCACGGCAAAGGGTTTTTTATGCGTTTTTTGTATGTCTTTCATCAATCTTCTTTTCAAGCTGTTCAATATACGTCTCATCTTTAAGCAGCTGTCGTTTGTTTTCATTCACGAGCTCTCTAAAGCTCATTTTTCTATTTTTCCTCATCATGACACCTCTTCATTTGAACTATTATCAATATAGCCAAACGAAAATCAAAATAATCAGATTTCATAAAAATATTTGCTATATCTAAAATGAATAGATGATTTTAATTAATGGAAAAGTAAAAGAAGACGAAAGGGGTTAGACCTTTGAGTAATCCAAAACGCTTTCCAGAAGATTTTGTACCGAACCATATCGGTACTCAGCCGCGTGAGAGCAACAGGAATAACGGAAAGAAAATGGCGAATAAGTCGCATGATCATGCTGATTACGTTCCACCAAAAGGAAAATAAAAAAACGTATGTAAATATTACCTCTCCAAAATTTCACGTTTGACTCCCATATATGAAGAATTTTGTCGAAAAAATGTATGTAGTGAAAGAATTAGGAGGGTACGTTTGATTACGGCATCTGTCAAACCATTACCTGTATCACATAATAAAGATGATCAGGATTATTTATACCGTCAATTAGAGATTGAAATGCAGCGATTAGGACACCTTGTTCCGTTTCGTGAAGAGTTGAATTGGGAAAAAGAAATTACCACCATGGAATTAGGAAATGTTGAAACCTTAGATAAGTTAAAAAAAGCTGCGGCAAAAAATGATGGTGTATTTTTATTTTATGCGAAGCTTACAAAAGGTACGGTTTATCAGCATATTATCCTACATCCAAATACGGAAGGGTTTTATTTGCCATTTCGATTTGAAGAACCTTTTCAAATTACGGTTAAGAATAAAAGATATTGGATCGGTTCATCGATCAGACTTGCTGAGGAATTAGCATGGCTAGAGATTACGATGAAAAACTCAGAAGACGAAAGTGTCGTTGAATATTGGAAATTTCTAACGGAACTTTGCGAAACCAGCATTCAGAACATGAGTCCGATCTTACTTCAGAAAAATTAAGAATAAGATGTTCGGTTTTTGCACAAACTATGATGGTATTACTTCAATGAAAAAGGAGAATTCATCATGCAAAAACCAAACAAAGACGACCGCAGCAACAACGTTGAACGCTTAGAACAAATGGTTCAAAACACTGAACAAAACATTTCAGAAGCTAACCAAACGATGGATAACACAGAACTTACTGCTAGCCAAAAAGAGCAGATTAAAGAAAAGAACCAGCACCGCCAAGAATCCATCGAACAGTTCCAAAATGAAATTCAAGAAGAAAAAGCCTATAGAGAAGGCAATGATCTACAATAGTAAAAAATACCGGCATTTTGTGAGTGCACTGAAAAACCGATTGAATTTTTAACGGTTTATCTTTATTCCATAAAAAACAGGGGCTTGGCATGTTATTTTCATGCGAGGCCCCTTTTTGGGGTTTATAATGCAAACATGTAGTGATTGGAGCGGAAGGGTACTGACTCCTGCGGGACGAGTGGGACAGGTGAGACCACTAAAGGCGCGTAGCGGCAGGGGGCTTACCGCCCGCCCCGCGGAAAGCATGTACCCTGGAGCGGAGATCACCGCACCAAACCTTTTATTTAGGACTCTTCATTGCCTCGCATTTTGCTGGTCTTTTTTTGTTTTTTCAACTAAAGTGTAAGAAAAAGATTAAAAAGGGGTACCGAATACATATGAATTTTGTTGAAACAAGCGTTGATGTCAGATATGCCGAAACCGATCAAATGGGAGTTGTTTATCATGCCAACTATCTTGTCTGGTTTGAGATTGGCAGAACGAAACTCATTGAACATTTGGGATTTAAATATGCGGATATGGAAGCACAAGGAATTCTATCTCCGGTAACAGATATACATGCTTCTTATAAACGGCCGGTAACATATGGACAAAAAGCTATTATTAAAACGGCTATTAAAGAGTATACAGGTATAAAAGTTGTCTATCTCTATGAAATTTATAATGAAGATAATGTTCTTTGTGTGATTGGAGAATCAACACATGTCTGTGTAAAGAAAGATAACTTCAGACCGATTTCAATAAAAAATACTTTCCAGAATGGCATGAAGCATATTTGAAAGCGAGTATGATCGACTAATGGCTTTTGGGATAAATCGCTCACAATTAAAAGAGTGGAAAGCAGAAGTGGAGTCAGGGAATATCGCCTTTCTTACACACTTTTGGTACGATCCGCGTTTTCCAAATGAGAAAAGTGTTACAAAAGTAGGGTGCAGAGATGTTCAAAAATTAGTACGCTGGGGAAAGCAGTATGGATTAAAGAAAGAGTGGATTCATGAAAGAGATGCTTACCCCCATTTCGATCTATTAGGGGATAAGCAGAAAGAGATCATGAAAGTAGAAGGCCGCAGTGAAGAACTGCAGAAGTTTTTATAAGTGTCAGTTGTCGTTGTTATTGTTAGTAAAGTCATATTGAATTTCTCCGTTCTTTACAGAAACGGTTAAATCATTGCCGTCAAAAAACCATTCATCTTCTTCTTCAATAAAAAATATTTGTTTCTTAATTGTTAGTTCCGTCGCAGGATGTTTAGGTGTATCTTTTGTTATACCTAATGAAAAGCCGTCTTGTACGGTACTGCAGCCTCCAAGACGCACAAAAAGCGGATGGAATCACTCGAAGAAGCTTGCAGGTCATTTATTACATGGGTAGCAGTATCTTCGTTCATATTAATCTTCAAAAGTATTTCACTCCTCGTGGTGCGTTTTAGTTAATGATGTTATTGTGGCATATGCTAGTTCAATACACAATCAAAACGAATATGTCAAAGCTCTTTAATGTGAGCTAAAAGCAAGAATCGACTAGATAATGAAGATTCAATCCATTCTGTTGGATGAAATAGGGGAGCATTGTTATGAAAATCCATTCTTTTTTTACTGAAGCAAAATCCTTATATAGTGTTCAAGACATTACAACAAAAGAAACAGAAATGATATTTATATTAGAATCACCACATAAAGAAGAGATAAAAGCGGGTGTCCCCCTTGCAGGTCTATCTGGAAGATCCATGGCTAAAGAACTGTTCGCAGAAGAAGAAATACTTCCAATGGGAAAATTATTAAAACAATTTATTTTAGATGAAAAGAAAACTGTCTATGGTATTGTGAATGTTTGCCCGTTTCCTCTTCAGCAAACAGCTTTTCCTGATTCAGTATTTGTTGATAAGTATAAGGAAGAAATTCAAATTGCAGAAGCAGTTAGAATCAGTTCAGCCAAGCTGTTTAAAGATGAAAGCAAAGCTGCTTTTGACAAATTGCTTGTAGAAAATTTTGAGAACAGGCTTTCCTCACTTATAAAAGATAATACCCTCATCGTACCGTGTGGAAGGTTTGCTGAAAAATATGTGAACAAGCTCTCAATCAAAGATCATGTAACAACTATTCACGGAGTTCCTCATCCTTCCTATAATTCATGGGCAAGAGCACGTTATAAAGATGTGATACATAAACTAAGAGAAGAAGAAAAAAACGAACCTCCTAAATTGGAGGTTCAAAAGAAGAATACCGTAGCTCCATAAAGCACTGCGGTTATTCCTGCTGCAATAAGTGCAGGTTTCAATTTATATCTGGCATAAGTGATTACTGAAAGATTTAGAATGCGGGCAATCGTATTCGTATCATCGCTTAATGGTGATGCGAAGGCTCCAAATGTACCACTAGCAAAAACAGCACCGATTACAAGAGGCAGTGATACATCTGCAACACCTGCCATCGAAACACCGAGCGGCATTAAAATTCCCCACGTTCCCCAGGCAGAACCTATAAAATAAGAAACGGCACATCCGAATATAAACAACAATGGAACAATGACTGAAGCTGGGATCCATCCGGCATATCGTGTAACAAATGCAGAAAAACCAAGCTCCTCGGTCACAGAAGATAAGCCCCAAACAACCGCAAGAAGCACGATTACGCTCATCAGTTCATTTCCCCCAAAAATGAATCCGTTCAACAAGTCTCCAATTTTCATTTTTTGAAAACGCAGGAATAGAAACGTGAAGATCGTCGTAAATAAGAGGGCAATTAACATCGCATCCATAACATCAGCAGATATAAAGGCTTCAAAAAAACCACCTTTTGTTTTCTTATATCCATCCCACCATGTTAAAAAAGAGTAAGGGAAACGACTAAAAAGAGAGGTATGAGTAAATTAAACGGCTTGTTAGGGAGCTCACGGTTAACCGCAGGATCACAGCTATGCCAATCATCATCTTCTTTTTCACCTACATCTTTAGGATCACTTTCTTCAGTCGATTTCGAGTGATGAAAAAAACTTAAGTAGATTCCTACAAGAATCATGACAAATGAGAAAAAGTTAAACGGTATGCTCTGTATAAATAGGGAATAGGGATCAGCTTTTATATTTTCATTTTTTAATGAGATGTCCACGATTGACGTCATGTAACCAACAAAAGCGGTGGCGATTGGTATTAAAACAATGATTGGGGTGGCTGTTGTTTCAATAACGAAACCAAGCTCTTGCGTTGACATTTTTACTTTTTTTAATAGCGCTCTCATGATAGGAGCAATCGTAACAAAACGAAAACTTGGTGCTGCAAATGTACCTATCGTTGAAACATAAGTTAAAAACAATGCACCTCTTTTTGTTTGAATTCTGTTGGATGCTTCTTCTACAAAACCTTTTATTCCTCCTGAAAGTTTTATCATTGAGATAAGACCTGAAAACGCATATAAAAACACTAAAATTTTTATGTTTTTAGGATCTATTAGTCCTTTTACCAAATAACCAACCATCTTTTCAAGGCCGCCAACAAGTGTTGGATGTAGAAGATAAGATCCAGTTAATAAACCCGCTATTAAACCTGGCAAAACTTGTTTTGTTTTGATAGCAATAGGGATTACAACTAAAAACGGTATAACTGAAACCCAATTTTGATCCATAATGGTCCTTCTTTCATACAAAAGATAATACCATTAGCGTGTGATGGATTTGAAAATTTATTCTATCCTATTATTCGAAAAGATGTTTCATCTAAAACACCATTGGTTAAAATAATACCGTTCCGCTTAAATAACACTTGTTTAAATGATGTGTTATAGAAAGATTCAATACCACTTGCAATGGAAAGAGTTGCATTTATTATAGTTACGTGATAAGTTTAACAACGGAATATATATGGACGGAACAAGTTTGAATTACGGATAGCCTTGTAACTATTTAACGTTTAATTTTTACGCATATTCACATGGCTAAGCATTTCCAGTCAATTGAACAAAAGGAAATGCTATTTTATGTGCAAATCATGATGTATTTTGAAAAAACAAATTGGCCGGCAGCTTTTACAATCATCGAATGCCGTGTCCACGAGGTTATCGTAAAACCTTTTTCGTCACAGAAAAGGAGATAGAACATTGACAACATTTCAAGAATTAGGACTTAGTCCTGAGTTGCTTCAATCCATCAACAACATGGGATTTGAGGAAGCAACACCGATTCAACGTGATACCATTCCTACAGCTTTAGGAGGGACTGACTTAATTGGTCAGGCGCAAACGGGTACTGGTAAGACAGCTGCGTTTGGTATTCCGCTAATCGAAAAAATGGATACAAGATCACGATTCGTTCAAGGAATCGTTTTGGCTCCAACTCGTGAGTTAGCTGTTCAAGTAGCAGAAGAACTTAATAAAATCGGTCAATTTAAAGGAATCAAAACATTGCCGATTTATGGTGGACAATCAATTGTTAGACAAATTAAAGCCTTAAAAAATGGTCCGCACATCGTCGTTGGTACACCTGGACGTGTTCAAGACCATATCAATAGAAAAACATTAAAACTGGATAGCGTTCATACCGTTGTTCTTGATGAAGCTGATGAAATGCTTAACATGGGATTTGTTGAAGACATCGAAAAGATTTTAGAAAACGTTCCAACAGAACGTCACACGATGCTTTTCTCTGCAACAATGCCTAAGCAGATTCAAAACTTGGCTGCAAAATTCATGAAGGACGTATTGCTTATTAAAGTAAAAGCGTCTGAAATGACAGTTAAGAACATTGAGCAAGAATATGTTGAAGTAAAAGAACGTCAAAAGTTTGATGCGTTATGCCGCTTCATGGATATTCACTCTCCAGAGCTTGCGATCGTTTTCGGACGTACGAAGCGTCGTGTAGATGAATTATCTGAAGCATTAAGCAAACGTGGATATTCAGCTGAAGGGATCCACGGTGACCTTCCACAAGCTAAACGTGATAAGGTTTTGCGTGCGTTTAAAAACAACACGATTGAGGTTCTTGTTGCAACAGACGTAGCTGCTCGTGGTCTTGACATCTCTGGTGTATCTCACGTTTATAACTTCGATATTCCTCAAGATCCAGAAAGCTATGTTCACCGTATTGGACGTACTGGACGCGCAGGGAAAACAGGTTATGCATTAACGTTTATCACGCCGCGTGAAATCGATCACTTATACACGATTGAGAAAATTACAAAGCGTAAAATGGTAAAACGTGCGATTCCTTCTGTATCAGAAGCAATGGAAGGACAACAGCAGATTACACTTGAAAAGTTGATGGAAGTTGTTGAAGAAGATAACTTTAACGGTTATAAGCAAACAGCGGTTGAGTTATTGGAAGAGAACGATTCAGTAACACTTTTAGCTGCAGCGCTTAAGCTTCTTACAAAAGAACCTGATACGACTCCTATCAATCTTACGGATGAGCCCCCACTATCAGTTAAAAAGAGACGTCCAAATAATCGTTTCTCTGATCGCAGACGCTCTTCTGGAGGCCCTAAAAGAGAGGGTGGAGGCGGAAGAGACAATCGCCGTACTGGATATTCTAAAGGCGAGAGAAGTGGTTCTCGTGATGGCGGAAACCGCAGCAGCAGCGGCAGCCGTGATCAATCATACCGTTCACAAAAACGTGTTCGTGAAGATTTTAAAAACAGATAGGTATAACCAAAAGCAAGGGAATTCCACCCTTGCTTTTTATTTTTTTCTGTTTTCTATAAGATTGTCACTTTTATATCTATTTTATTGTTTCTTTGAACAGTTGAATGGAGTGGAAGGTGGGAGACTACTGCCCCGCGGAAAGCGAGCAGCTGGAACGGAAATCAACCACTTCCAGAGCGACAAAGTTTGTGAAAACAGATGTTAAGAAAGGAAGAATTCATTGAAAAAGATTCTAATTATCTCTGATACCCATATGCCGAAAAAGGGAACAGTGATCCCTGAACCAATCCTAGAAGTTCTAAGAAACGGCGTCGATTATATTTTTCATGCAGGAGACTGGACGACAGAATCTGTATATGAAGAATTAAAAACGTTTGCACCTGTTTATGGAGTAAAGGGTAACGTGGATAGTGATACATGGAGCAGCACCCTTCCTGAAAAAGTACTTTTGAAGATAGAAGAAGTAAAAATCGCTATGGTCCATGGTCACCTTGGAAAAGGAAAATCCACACCTGAGCGTGCATTTAGAGCGTGTGTTGAAGACGATGTGGATGTAATCATTTTCGGACACTCTCATATCCCTTTTCACGAAGTAAAGGAAAATAAGATACTTTTTAATCCAGGTTCACCGACAGATAAACGAAGACAAAAACAGTTTTCTTTTGGTGTTGGTATGGTTAATCATTCTTCCATTACGTTAAATCACCATTATTTCTCTAAATGAATGACAACACATAAAGAAGACATAATAAGAAAATCATGATATTGGAGGAATAATACAATGCAGAATGGGGACAACTTTACGTTCAAAGCAAAGAATGGTGAAAACATTATACTTAGACCCGTTGAAGAAAAAGATGCTAAAGACATTACAGCACATGTTGAGGCAATCGTTAAAGCTGGAAGATACCTCCAAAAAGAACAACCTCGTTCTGTTTCTGAAGAAATTGAATTTATTAACGAGGTCAAACAAAAAGAAAATATGTATACAGCTGTTGAACGCAAAGGAAAAGTAGTTGGAATTGCGAGAGTCCTAAAAGGTGAACTAGAAATGAAAAAACATACCGGTGTATTCAGAACATGGATACATCCAGATTCACAAGGTCTTGGAATAGGTAAAGAACTGTTAAACTACACACTCCGTTGGGGTCAGAAAAACAACTTACATAAAATTTGGCTTACCGTTTTTTCAGGCAACGAGAAGGCTGTAATGGTTTACGAGAAAGCAGGTTTTATTATAGAAGGAAGACAAAAAGATCAAGCTATCATTAATGGAGAATTGGAAGATGAGATTTTTATGGCTTACTTTTTTGATAAGGTAAAAAAATAACTCAATCGGATTCCGTGTTAAAAAGATAAACAATGGTGAAATCGCTATCATATATATGGTAAAGTGGATAGTGATACAGTATTGAAGACAGGTGGATACGATGAAGTCAACTGAAAAAGAACTGCTATATACAGAAAAACAACGTTTGATCTCTTTATATGAAGAGTTCCATGAAATGAATCAACAAAAAGAAGAAGAACAATTAAGCAAACTTTTCCTAAAAGTAGCAAAGGAAGAGTTTGCTATAGCTTTTTGCGGCCATTTTTCTGCGGGAAAATCAAGTTTGATTAACGCCCTTTCTCAAACAGGTATTCTTCCATCCTCTCCGATTCCAACGAGTGCAAACATCGTGAAAATGGTAAAGGGAGATCCAAAGGCTGTTGTTCATTTGAAGAATAAAGAAATAGTTACATTCAATGATCCTTATGACGTAAATGAGATTAAAGCTCTTTGTAAAGACGCAGAGCTTGTAGAAGCGATTGAAATATATTATGAATCCCATACAGATCAAACAAATATCGCTTATTATGATACACCAGGTATCGATTCTACAGATCCTCTTCATAAAAAGGCTACTGAAAATGTGGTGTACTTGGCGGATTTAATCTTTTATGTAATGGATTATAATCATATCCTTTCTGAAACGAATATTGAGTTTATTCAATCATTGATTCATAGAGGAAAAGCTGTTCGGCTTATTGTTAATCAGATTGATAAACATAGAGAAGATGAGCTTAGCTTTCATAACTTTAAAGAAAACGTGTTTAAAACGTTTCAAACATATGATATTCCAAAAGAACACATCTTTTTTACAAGTGTAAAGAAGCCAACTTTTTCACACAATGACCTTACCGCTCTTATGGCGTATATTCAAAAAGTAGAGATGAACAAGGACGCTTTGCTATTAGAGCAAATTAATAGTCAACTGAAGCACTTTGTACATGACTTTATTGAGAGAACAGAAGAAGATCAGCTTACATTAGATGTGGTAAATGAAAAGTTAGATTTTTTAACTCAAAGCAGCGATGAGCTTGAGTCAGAGTTATTAAAGATAGCGGAGTCTGTGAAAGAGAAGGAAGAAGCCATCCGTAATCATATGGTTAACATTTTAGATTCCGCTCAGCTCATGCCTTTTGAAACGAGAGAAAAAGCGGGATTGTTTATCGAATCAGTGAAAAAAGACTTTAAAGTCGGATTATTCTTTTCTAAGCAAAAAACTGAGCAAGAGCGAAAAGAGAGAGTAAAAGCTTTCCAAGAAAAGCTTCAAGAATCGGTTGATGCACATATTAACTGGCACGCCCAAAACTATGTGAGCTCCATACAAAAAGAGATAAGCGCCGAATTGCCAGACTGGCAGCCGTTAAATTTGAAAGAAGAGATGTTGTATTCATTTGTACAATCAGGGTTGTCATCGCAAGGACAAGGGCTGTTAAACTATTGCAACAGCATTTCAAGTGAAATTAAAAAAATGGCACGCCAGCAAATAAGCAGTTTATTAACATTTGCTTCCGATGCTATGAAGCATTCAAATAATGAAGAGCAAAAAAGCATTCAAAGTGAACTGAATCAACAAAAGCAAGAAATAGTTAATCTTCAGAATGAAAAAGTGGCCGCAGAAACATGGGATATTCGAATACAGAATTTAAATAAAATACTATATACTGAATTGCCAGGTCATCATTCTGTAAGTGAGTTTGAAAAGAAGTTTCTACAAGAATATCAGCCTATCTCAATTGAGTTGTTTAAGACTAAGTTTGATAAAGAAACACATGTTGATGACGAAATTGAGCATAGTTCCGCTGTAAATGAAACAAGTAAAAATTCACACACTGTATCCCTTCAAAAGGAAACAGAGAAGCTTTCAAAGACAGCAGCGCTTTTAAAGCCTTTGTCAGGACTTTCACATTTAGCGGAGGAGATGGAAGCACTTAAACACCGATTTGAAAAACGATCATTTACGATGGTTCTATTTGGCGCGTTTTCAGCTGGTAAATCTTCATTTGCGAATGCTTTGTTTGGTGAAAACATTCTTCCTTCTTCACCGAATCCGACAACTGCTGCAATTAATGAGATCAGATATCCAGATCAAGATAATCAGCATGGTTCAATCGTAATTAAAATGAAGACGGAGGAAGAGGTTCTTCAAGAAATCAATATTCTTTTAGAAACAGCATATAAGGATCTAACGTTCTTAACAGAATCAAGAGATAAAAAAATACAATCATATAGAGAAGGTTTTGGATGGGCGAATGTGCATTTAGGGAAGTCTCTTCAATCAGATCTTACTGACATAAGCACGTATGCAGCAGATGAGACGAAAGCTTGTTTTATTAAAAAAATTACAGTTTACTATAGCTGTCCATTAACCGAAAAAGGATTAGTATTGGTCGACACACCTGGAGCAAATTCTATACATTCCCGTCATACAGAAGTAGCTTTTGAGTATATGAAGCATGCAGATATCATTATTTACCTTACGTACTTTAATCACGCGTTTTCATATGCTGATCGAGAATTCTTAATTCAGTTAGGAAGAATCAAAGATACCTTCACGTCAGATAAGATGTTTTTTGCCATTAATGCTTCTGACCTGGCTGAAAATGAAGGTGATAAGAAGGATGTAGTGAATCACGTCAAAAGTAACCTGCTTACTTTTGGGATTCGAAACCCAAGATTGTTCCCGGTATCGAGTAAAAATGAATTAATTCAGTCTGAGCGCGCTAACAGTGGTTTTGGTCCTTTTACAGCCAGTTTATATTCTTATATTGAAAATGATCTCGAGAACAGCATGATAAAGAGTTCAAAGGCGTCTATAACGCATGCCAGCCATACGATACAAAATATTATTAACGAAACAAAGCTGCGCATGGAAAAAGAAGACGAATATATAGAAACGTTGCAAATTAGAGAACGTACGCTTATTGATTATGGAAAAAGTCATGTCACTGTATCGAGAAAACAATTTGACCAAGAGCAAAAGGAACTTCTTTATTATATTAAACAAAGAGTATTGATTCGTTATCATGACTTTTATAAAGAGACGATTCATCCTGCTGCTGTGCAAAGCTCTAAAGCAGCTCTATTAGATTGTATAAATGAGCTTTTCGGCAAGCTTTCTCATGATTTAAATCAAGAATTTAAAGCATGCTCATTAAGGTTAGATAATTGGATACAAAAAGGTTTAATAGAGAAAGTAGAACACATGATTGAAAAAGCTAAAAACGAGGGAGTAAGTCTGCAGCAAACAGATCATACAAACTTATACAGCACACCTGCATTTTCTTTAGGCATACAAAGTAACGATGAAACACAGCAAAAAAAATGGTTATCTTATTTTAAAAATCCGAAACAGTTCTTTGAGCAGAACGGTTCAATGGACTTGAAAAATGATCTTGTGATTGAAGTAGACAAAGAAGTGGAGAACTGGTTGATAGAAGCGAATAAGAAGCTATCTCAGCACTATGATGCAATCCTGGCAAGCGCAGAAAGGAATGCGAGACAACAAATCATCAATCAATTGTCTACTTATTTTGAGGAATTAAAGAAACCTGGAGATTTGGAAGAAAAATTGCAACAGATGCAGCATAGTTTAAAACAATTGCAGCAATTATAATCTTTTCTAAAAGGAAAAGCCAATCAAATTGTCAAAAAAGTATCCGACGAGGCTCACTACTTCAGCATAAACATTGAGACGCAGGAACAAGGAACTTTAAAGCGATCAGGCGAGACTCCTAATGGTGTAAAGCGCTAAGGCGGCTCAAGGCACATCCCGTGGAAAGCGAGCATTCTGAAACGGAGATCAACTACTTTCAATCAATCCAAAAAACAACCAGCACTCTCAAACGAGGTGATCTGAACCCAAAAAGTTAGACATTAGGATTTTAGGCGGCCTGTGAGGCATGCGTCCGGTATTGTACCGGGCTCATGCCTTTTAATTTGGCCTTAATCCGTTTGTGGTTATAGTATTGTATGTATTCTTCCAGTTCACGCTTAAAATGTTCCATGCTATCAAACTCGTATAGATAAAGCAATTCAGATTTCAATACGGCAAAGAAACTCTCCATGGCAGCGTTATCGAGGCAATTCCCCTTGCGGGACATGCTTTGGGTGATTCCGTGCTCTTTCAGTGAGTGCTGGTATTGCTTCATCTGGTAATGCCATCCCTGGTCAGAATGAAGGATGGGGGAATCTCCTTCTTTCAAGCGTTCAAAGACTTGATCCAGCATTTTTGAAACCAGATGATAAACAGGACGCTGTTCCATATTGTAGGCAATAATTTCACCGTTGTATAAATCAATAACCGGGGAAATGTATAGCTTTTTTCACCATGCAAGTGGATTTCCGTCACATCCGTTGCCAATTTCTCAAGGGGCTTGGATGCGAAGAAATCGCGCTTAATTTTATCAGAAGTAATTCGACCTTCCTGCCCGCGGTAGGACTTGTACTTCTTCATCCGTACAAGGCTTTTTAACCCGAGCTGTCCCATGAGACGGCGGACTGTTTTGTGATTAATGCCGATCCCCCTGTTGCGAAGCTCTAAGGTAATACGGCGATACCCGTACCGCCCTTTGTGCTCATGGTAGATTTCCCCGATGACCTCTTTGATCTCCTTGTATTTATCAGGACGGTCCATTTGTTTGACCCAGTAGTAATACGTGCTGCGAGGCATCCCAGCTGCTCTAATCAAATCTCTCACCTTATACTCATGCCTTAACTGATGGATTATTTGTGCTTTGTCCAGTTCGGTGATTTTTCTCTTTCTTGAATTAAGGCATGTAACTTTTTTAAGTAGGCATTCTCCGCACGAAGACGCTCATTCTCAGCCTGTAATAGCTGTTCAGATCCTTCAGGTAATGCTGGTTTCTTTGGTTCCTGCGGTTTCTTTTCATAGACGGACGCCCCTTTTCCTTTGGTTTCAGAGCGTCCGGCCCATCCTTCTCCACCTTCCGTTTCCATGAGATGATGGTCTGGTGAGAAGGAATCTTAAATATAGCTGCCGTATGCATAAGGGACGCTCCAGTGTCGTTCATATAATTGAGTACGTCCATTTTAAATTGAATATCATATTTTGTATAGGTGGATAGGAGTCCTTTTTCTCCGCTTTCTTTATAATGGTTTACCCAGTTTTTCAACTGGGTGGAATTAATATTGAACTGATTTGCGATTTCTTGGAACGAAGCCTTTCCCTCAAGATAAGCAAAGACAGCCTGTAATTTTACCTCAAAAGAATATTTAGTCAAAAAAACTGCACCTCCAATTGTTAGTGGTGTCTAACAATTGGGGTGCAGTTCAAGGGTGCTGGTTGTTTTTTATTTGGCTCTTTTCTAAAATTTTTATTTTCTTCTGTGACAGTTGATTGGAGTGCAAGGTGCGAGACTCCTGCGGGACAGGCGGGCAGGTGAGACACTTAAAAGTGAAACGTACAAATGTGGCTCACCGCCTGCCCCGCGGAAAGCGAGCACCTGAAACGGAAATCAACCACCTCCAACAACAACAAAGTTTACGAAAACAGCCTTTTATTTAGATCAATGTTGGTTTATTCATGGATTGAA
The DNA here is from genome assembly GCF_055814265.1 of Fictibacillus sp. EA-CB0309. Lineage (NCBI taxonomy): Bacteria > Bacillati > Bacillota > Bacilli > Caryophanales > Fictibacillaceae > Fictibacillus > Fictibacillus sp. EA-CB0309. Next base: position 2,203,168 of record NZ_CP169271.1, on the reverse strand, counting down.
ACAGTTCCACAGTTTTAAGATCAGAATCAGACGGATGTGTATACGTTTCTTTATATTTCTCTGGTCCCTTACCTGTAATGATTACTACAGAGTTCTCAGGAGCTTCTTTTAAAGCAAAGAATATCGCTTCTGTTCGATCAGGAATGATGTCAGGGAGTTGGGAGGCTTTCGGAATAGCATCTTGGGTTTCTTGAACAAGCTGATCTCGATCCACACCGTTTAAATCGTCCACAGTTAAAATGGTTTTCGTAGTATATTCTAATGATATGCTAATCATCTCACTCCGTTTTGTCAGATCTCGGTTACCTCTGAATCCAAAAACGTGAAAGAGTGGTCTATTACCCGCTTTTTTGCTTGCTGCTTCAAGCACTTGAGATACACCATCAGGGGTATGCGCATAATCAACAATCACTTCTGTCCCATTGTGAAGGGTGATTTCTTCAAATCGTCCAGGAATCCCTTCAAAACTTTTTAGATACTCAATAGAGTTCTTAACAGGTATACCATAATCTAATGCTGCGGCAATCGCAGCTGTCGTATTTAATGCATTATATTCTCCTGGCAACGGTAAAGGTACGGTTACCTGAAGTGTTTCATGTACCAAATTAAATGAATTTTTCCCTACATCTTCAATATAGAAATGGTCAGTTTTCCGCTTCCCGTATGTCCAAACTTGAAGATCTTCTTTTGAATTCAGTTCTTCAGTAAGACGTTTTCCATAATGACCCTCACTGCAAATAATAGCTGTTCCTTTATTTTTTAAATAGGTAAATAATTTAGCTTTACAGAGATAGTACGATTCCATTGTTCCGTGATAGTCCAGGTGGTCATGAGTTAAGTTCAAAAAGATAGCTTGGTCATAAGTAATACCTTCAATTCTTTTTTGTTCCAGACCATGTGAACTAACTTCCATGACAACCGCCTCATCATTGCTCTCACTTAATATCTGCTGCAGCGTTACAGGATCAGGAGTAGTATGTGAACTCTTCACTTTATTTGAATTAATAAAGTGATATACGGTTCCGAAAAGAGCAGCAGACATACCATGGGAAACAAGTATATGCTGCAATAAAAAGGAGGTAGTGGTTTTGCCGTTCGTACCAGTTATACCTGTCATTTTATGTTTTTTATATGGTTCATTATAAAAGTAAGAAGCGGCCAAACTCAATAATCGCTTCGTATCTTCAGCATAAAAATAAAGTCCTGGACCTATATCCTCATCATACTCACCGATAACGGCTGCTGCACCATTTTCGAATGCTTCTTGTATGTACTGATGGCCGTCCGCTTGCACGCCAGAAATAGCAAAAAACAAGTAACCAGGTTTTACTTTTTTGAATGAGAAGTAATTCCTGTGATAACAGGATCATCCTCAGTTGTAGCAGTAATATGCAAGTGGCTTAATAAACCGTTTAACTTCACAAAAACGCATCCTTTGAATAAATTAATTTTAGTTTTTTCTAATTCAAGTTCTTATACAGAAACTTTGAATTAACCGTAATATCTTTATGTTAACTTATTCGAAAAAACTGCCCAATTTGAGGGCAGTTTAAGTAAGAGAATTTATAAAGTTTTCGATTCCATCCATACCTTTTTTTAACTGTTCCATTGAGGCAGCGTAAGAGATTCGAATATATCCTTCACCAAGAGTAGTGAAAGCATCTCCAGGGACAACTGCAACTTCTTCTTTTTGTAATAGTCTTAATGCAAATTCATAAGAAGTTAAGCCGTATTTTTTATGGATACAAATAAATAAAATGCTCCACTCGGTTTTTCAAAAGTGATCCCCATCTTATTAAGTCGGCTGTAGCAGTATTCTAGACGTTCTTTATAAGCTTTTCGCATTTCTGCTGCATCATCTTTACCTTTGGTTAACGCCTCTATACCAGCTGCCTGAGAGATGGTTGACGCGCAAGTGACATTATATTGATGAACTTTTAATACATGCTGCATCAGGTTTTGCGGACCAAACAACAGTCCGATACGCCAGCCTGTCATGCTATGAGATTTAGACAGACCATTTATGACGAATGTTTTTTCCCTCATTCCTTCAAAGGAAGCAATCGAACGATGATTGCCGTTGTACCTAAGTTCACTATAGATCTCATCTGATAGTACAAAGATATCTTTCTTACTCAAATATTGAGCGAGCTCCATTAATTCTTGATCTTCAAGTACGACCCCTGTTGGATTAGATGGGGAAGGTATGATGATGGCTTTTGTTTTGTCTGTTACATGTTTCTCGATCAGTTCAGGCGTAACTTTAAAACCGGTCTGTGTTGTATCCATATATATAGTGTTCGCACCACATAAAGTGATTACGGGTTCATATCCAGGATAAACAGGAGCAGGAAGCAAAACATCATCATTGTTACTTAATATAGTGCGCAATGTAATATCAATCGCCTCACTAGCTCCTGCAGTAACAATAACTTCACTTAATGGATCATAAGTAAGTTCATACTTTTCCTTTACAAATTCAGAAGCGGCTTCTCTTAGTTCAAGATAACCAGCGTTATGAGAATAAACGGTTTGATTGTTATGTATAGCAGCAATTGCGGCTTCTTTAACGTGCAATGGAGTTGGAAAGTCTGGCTGGCCTAATGTTAGGGAGATGGCATTCGGAAACTGTGCAATTTCATTAAAAAATTTGCGGATTCCTGATATTTGAATTGATTTGGCTTGATCATTTAGTAAATGTTCCACAAGAAATCTTCCTTTCATTTTCCGCAAAAATTGCGAAAAGTACGTTCCCATAAGTGTAGCTTTAATTGCTTTCTTCAGTCAATGGGTGGATTTTCTTGTATGGTTTCATGACTTTTTACAATACTAATGATGTAATAGTACGGTTGTGGAGGAAATTATGGAAGCAAAGAAAAAGTGGGACTTACTTGCACTCGCATCCATTCCCCTTGTTATGACACTGGGGAATTCTATGCTTATACCCGTATTGCCTGAAATCGGAAAAGAACTTAATATTAGTTCCTTCAAGGTTTCGTTGATTATTACGGTTTATTCGATCGTTGCCATTCTTTTAATTCCGATTGCAGGATATCTATCCGACCGTTTTGGTCGAAAGAAAGTGATAATTCCTAGCCTTTTCATCGCTGGAATCGGTGGATTAATCTCTGGTTGGGCTGCCTGGCAAGCCGATCATGCGTTTACGTTCATTCTTATTGGCCGTTTTCTTCAAGGTGTGGGTCTTCTGGCGCGGCTCCTGTTGTTTTACCGCTAGTAGGCGACATGTTTAAAGATGAAGAAGAAGTAAGTTCAGGTTTAGGATTGATTGAGACATCAAACACAATCGGTAAAGTTTTAAGTCCGATATTAGGTGCGTTCTTAGCCACGATCATCTGGTTTTTACCTTTTTGGCTCATACCGGTATTTTGTATTCTTTCTATTCTTTTAGTATTGTTTTTAGTTAAAGTACCTAAAAAAGAACAAGAACAGCAGCCATTTAAAGAATACATCAAAAACATAAAGAAAATTTTTCACAACGAAGGCAGATGGCTTTTCGCTATATTTTTAATCGGCGGCATCATTATGTTTGTATTGTTTGGCATATTGTTCTATCTTTCCACGATCTTAGAAGAAAAATATGGTGTAAAAGGGGTTATGAAAGGCTTAGTCATCGCATTACCTTTACTCGCTTTGTCAATTGCTTCTTATATTGCAGGCAAAAAGATTAAGCAAAATAAGGTAATAATGAAGTGGTGTACTTTCTTATCGATGGTTCTGTTAGGAGGGTCGGTCTTTTTAATTACTTTTACAGAAAACGTCTATTTTCTTTTAGGTGCATTATTTATTGCGGGAATCGGTCTTGGTGCCGCACTTCCTAGTTTGGACGCGCTTATTACAGAAGGAATTGATAAGGAAGCAAGAGGAACGATTACATCCATTTACAGCTCGATGAGATTTGTCGGTGTAGCATTAGGTCCGCCTGTTTATGCAATTTTAATGAAGTCCTCTCATGAGCTCGTTTTTTACACCTCAGCAGGTGTTAGTTTAGTTGGTGCGATTGCGGCATTTTTTGCAATTAAACCTGAAAAAGAAAAAGGTGGGGGAGATGAGGAAAAGAAAGATCCTCAAACGAGCAAAAAGTTAAAACCAGCGTTAGAATAGCTTAAATAAAAAACAGCGGAAAATCCGCTGTTTTTGTTGTTTATTGTTCTATTAAGACGATTCTTGCAGGTGAGGCATCCAATCCTCTAATTTTAAGAGGAGCAGCCACCATTAAGTATTCGCCTTCAGGTACTTCTTTTAATTGAAGTCCTTCGATAATGATCACGTTGTTTTGAAAGAGCTGCTTATGTGTTGGGTGATTCTCTTGTGCTCGCTCTACACCGAGAGCATCAATCCCGACACCAGCAACACCGATCTCAGCCAAAACTTTAGCTGCATCACTATTTACGTAGATAAAATCAAAGTTAAACTCTGTGTCCCAAGAATTTTTTGTTTTAAAGAGAATAAAATCGTCTTTTTGAATATCTTTTCCTGCAAGATCTTCCGCAGAAATGAACTCGCGTGAACTTGTAAGATCGATTACCTTTGCTTTTCGAACAAGTTTTTCAATTGGCAGTGTTTCGATTGTGTCACCGCCAGGTACCATGTGAAGAGGAGCATCTACATGTGTACCTGTATGAACATCCATTGCGATCCTAGTTTCTGTTACATGACCGTTTTGAGCGGTATTAAACTCAGGCTGTTTTTCAGGTTTATTTTTATATACCGGCATACCTTCATAGATCGGTAAAGATACATCATAAATCTTCATGATTAACATTCCTCTCTAACTTTTGTTGGTTCCCACCAAGAATGGCCGTCTGCATTTAACAACTCATCTGCTTCAACAGGACCCATGCTGCCAGAAGGATATTGTGTAACAGGTGATCCCGTCCCATCAGCCCAAGCTTTTGTAATGCGATCAATAAAGTCCCAGCTAAGTGCTACTTCATCCCAACGAGTAAAATATGTTGAATTGCCTAGAAGACAGTCATGGAGAAGCTTCTCATACGCTTCTGGTGAATTCATCTCAGCAGTTGTTTTATTGTTGTACGTCATATCGATTGGCAATAGATCAGAGGTGTCACCTTTTGGTTTAGCATTAAGAGTCAGGCTAACACCTTCATCAGGCTGAACGTGAATTCTTAAAAGATTTGGCTGATATTTTTCTGTCTTAGCATGATAAAGAGCCATAGGACCTTGCTTAAATTGAATAACGATTTCAGTGGACTTTACAGCCATTCTTTTCCCTGTGCGAATATAGAAAGGGACACCTGTCCAACGGAAATTATCGATAAATAATTTAGCAGCAACAAATGTTTCTGTTTTTGATTCAGGGGCAACATTTTCTTCTTGTAGATAGCCCGGTACTTGTTCACCGTTCATCTTTCCATCAGAATATTGAGCTCGGATCACATTCTTTTTTACTTCTTCTTCATTAAAGAAACGCAATGAACGAAGCACTTTAACTTTTTCATCACGAATATGTTCTGGTTTTAACTCACCAGGCGGCTCCATAGCCACCATCATAACCATTTGTAGCATGTGGTTTTGAACCATATCGAGGAGTGCACCTGATTTTTCATAATAAGCTGCTCGATCTTCTACACCTAATGTTTCACTAGACGTAATTTGAACAGAATCAATATATTTGTTGTTCCAGATGGATTCGAAAATCGCATTTCCAAAACGGATCACTTGAATGTTTTGAACCATCTCTTTACCGAGATAGTGATCAATACGATAAATATCATCCTCATTAAAACTTTGTTGAATCTCTTCATTTAACTTCGTAGCAGAAGGAAGGTCATGACCGAATGGTTTTTCAATTACGATTCGCTGCCAGCCTTCTGTGTTTGTGATACCTTCTGATTTCAAGAAAGTCGGAATCGTTCCAAAGAAACTTGGAGCCATCGCTAAATAGTACAAGCGATTTCCATTTGTTTGATAGTCTCTGTCAAGCACGTTCAATAATTCTTCTAATTCATGGTAGCTTGGTTCACTCGTTACATCCATTTTTAAATAATAAAAATGGGAAGCGAATTTTTTCACGATTTCACTGTCTGCACCTGGTGCATGTTCGTTAACAGCTGAAGCGACTTCAGCTTGAAATTCTTCGTGTGAATATTCTTTTCTTGAAACACCAACAACAGAAAAGTTCTCTTTCATATGTCCCTTTTGATACAATTGGTAAAGGGCAGGGAATAGTTTTCGGTGAGCAAGGTCACCGGTCGCTCCAAATAAAACAATGGACGCGTTTGGTATACTATGTATCATTTTGTACGTCACTTCTTTCTATCTTTTCTAATAGTTACAGCTTTCCCTAGATGAAGTTAAAATAACGTATTACTTCTTAAATAGGAGGTTTCAATATGTCCAATTTTGTAAGACCTGAATGGGTAGACCAAAATGTTAACAGTGATGATTGCGTGATTTTTGATTGCCGGTTTTCGTTAACAAATCCTTCGATAGGATATGAGCTGTATAAACAGGATCATATTGAAGGTGCATATTATGCCGATTTGAATCAGCATCTATCAGGACCAGTATCAACTCATGGCGGCCGTCATCCACTACCTTCCGTAAACATACTATCACAATTTTTAAGCCGTTGTGGAGTAGACTCAGAAAAAATTGTCGTCGTTTATGATGATCAATCAGGTGCTATGGCTTCAAGACTTTGGTGGCTCTTGAAATACCTTGGACATAACAAGGTATATGTTATGCAAGGCGGCTACACACACTATAAAGAAAAAGGCTATAGCATCTCAAGAAAAATGCCTATAGAAAAGCAATCACACTTTCAGTCAAATGTCAGGGAAGAGATGCTTGTCACGAAAGATGAAATTTTATCAGTAATAAAAAATAGTGATAAAATGCTGATCGACGCTAGAGAGCCTGACAGATACAAAGGTTTGATCGAACCGATAGATCATAAAGCAGGGCATATACCAACAGCTATTAATATTCCGTGGGAGGAGCATTTTCGAAAGCCAAGCTGGTGGAAAGAAAAGAAAGAACTACAGGACTTGTATGCAACTCAACTCAGTCGAGAAGAAAAAGCCATCGTATACTGCGGCTCTGGCGTAACAGCTTGTGTAAATATACTGGCTATGAGTGAGGCTGGACTTAATAATACTGCACTATATGGAGGCAGCTGGAGCGACTGGATCAGCTATCGTGATAACGCAATAGAAAAAGGGCACCAAGAATAAAATTTCACGTACCGTATTTAAATTATAAATTTTAGGAGAAAAAATGAAACAAAGCGATCTGCATACACATACCACTGCATCAGATGGAACTTTTAGCCCTGCTGAAAACATTAAAAGAGCTCTTGAAAAAGGACTTGGAGCTATTGCGATTACCGATCACGACACGGTAAATGGTATAGAAGAAGCAATGCGAGAAGCAAATAAACATAAGAATTTTGTATGTATTCCTGGTATTGAAATCAGTACATTGTACAAAGGACAAGATATTCATGTCCTAGGATATTTTATCGATTATAAAGATGAAGAATTTCTTTCTACTTTAAGTAGTCTCACATCTGTCAGAGACAAAAGAAATGGAATGATTCTTCAAAAACTAAATGAACTTGGTATTAACATTAAAGAATCAGAATTAGAAGCTAAAAGGCATGGGGATGGCAATGTTGGCAGAGGACATATCGCGGAGATCCTGTTGGAAAAGGGGATTGTTCAATCTCTACCTGAAGCGTTCGACAAATATTTAGGGAAAGGAAAAGCTGCATATGCTACACCTGACCGCATTTCACCAATAGAAGCGATACAAATCATAAGAAAAGCAAAGGGGTACCGGTATTAGCTCATCCGGGCATTTATGATGCTGACGAACTAATTCCATTGTTAAGTGAGAACGGATTGATTGGTATCGAGTGCAATCATCCAGATCATTCATCACACCAAGTGAATCACTACAAAAAGTTAGCTGAAGAATATTCGTTAATAAAAACAGCAGGAAGTGATTTTCACGGTTTCCGAAACGGAGAAGTATTTCATGGAGATCTTGGAAGTTGCAGTGTTCCAATCAGCACTATAGATGAGTTGAAAAATTTTAGTAAATAATCCTTGCCAGTCGGCTCTTAACCTTATAAGATTCAATACGGAGTATATTGTTTTAGAGAGGAAGAACGGGTGTGACTTGGGATTTATTAAATATTATTGGGACAATAGCTTTTGCGATTTCAGGTGCATTAGTTGCAATGGAAGAAGATTATGACATTCTCGGTGTTTTTATTTTAGGTTTAGTTACTGCATTCGGCGGAGGAGTATTGAGAAATGTACTAATCGGGCTTCCAGTTGACACAATCTGGGAACAAGGACTTTTATTAAAATCTGCACTTGCGTCAATGGGCATCGTTTTCTTTATGCCAGAAAAGTTTATCCAGTATTCAAAAAGAAGTCTTCATTTTTTTGATGCGATAGGTCTTTCTGCATTTGCCATTCAAGGTGCGATTGCTGCCACAAGCATGAACCATCCCATAAGTGCAGTGATTGTTGCTGCGATATTAACAGGTATCGGCGGAGGGATGATTCGTGACGTGCTGGCAGGACGAAAGCCAGTTGTACTGCGTGAAGAAATTTATGCCGTATGGGCTTTACTTGGCGGGTTGATTGTCGGATTAAATATAGTAAACAATACCGTTGAATATATGATACTTTTTGTTTGCTTAGTTGCTTTTAGAATGCTATCTCTTAAGTTAAGATGGAGACTGCCTCATAGAGCTCTTTAACTATTAGTTTCTAGGGGAAAGATAGCAGATTGAGAAAAAGTTTTACAAGTGAGCATAAATTTAAAGACCACCTGATGGAAGGTGGTTTTTTTGCATAATCAGAACGTATAGCTTGTTTACACGATGATTTTCGAAGCCCAACTAAAGCTGACGCGAAAAGCTTTGCTTCAGCCAAGTTTTCTTTATGCAGGAATTCATTCGTAATTTATGGAAGTTATCAGATAGAAGCGACAGGAGGCGAAAACGTGCAGACCACTTATTATGAAAACCAAAAGGTACAACAATCTCAATTTACTGCAGATACTTGCTTTGATTATTATAACGAGCGGCTTCGTATCGATGACTATCGAGGAAACGTTAATCAACTCGTAACATGGTTAGAAGGTGAAACCATAAAGAACAATTTTTATAAGGTAATTGTTAAATCTCGTCCTGAAGATGTATATCTCTGGATTCAGCAAGGATATATCTATGAAGGTGAATTTACTCAATACTTTAATGGTGCTTCTGCGATTGCCATGTGTAAATACTTCAACAATGAAAGAAGGAACAGCCAATACTGGCTGGATGAAGATAACATATTAAAAGGGGTTATGAAGTTGCCGCAAGGAGCTTCTCCGAGTCCATTACCTGAAGAATATACGCTAAGAATGGCTGATGTCCAAGATGCAAAATCACTTGCAGAATTATACGGAGAAGTCTTTGAAGTATATCCTACACCGATGGATAATCCAGACTATGTACTAAAAATGATTCAATCAGGAACACTGTTCTGTGTCATTGAACATGAAGAGAAAATTGTAAGTGCGGCATCTGCTGATGTAAATTCAACGTATCATAATGCTGAGATCACAGATTGTGCTACACTTCCTGACCATCGAAAATTCGGGCTGATGAAGCACTTAGTCGATCAGCTTGAGAAAGAATTATTTAATCGTAATATCTATTGTTCTTATTCAATTGCACGTGCATTATCTTTTGGTATGAATGCTGTTTTTTATCAAAAAGGATATGTGTATAAAGGAAGGCTTGCTAACAACTGTAAAATCTTTGATAAATACGAAGATATGAATATTTGGGTAAAAGACCTATCAAGCTAGGTGCCGGTTTTCTGGCACATCATGACGAAAATTAAGCACTACTGGTGGTGAGCGATGATGATCTCTGGATCGATGGAAACAGCCGAAACGTTAAATGCCATTTTAAAAACGATTGATGAAGGCATCCATGTAGTCGATGCAGACGGTATAACGATCTTTTATAATTCGGTTGCAGCAACACTCGATGGTTTAACACCTGATGAAGTTCATAATTATCATGTACTCGACGCGTTCCCCTCACTTACAAAGGAAACTAGCACTTTATTAAAGGTGATTCAAACAGGAAAACCGATCTATAATGAACATCAATCGTATACGAACAGAAAAGGTAAACAAATAGATACGGTAAACTCGACATTACCTCTTTGGCTGAATGGGGAGTTAATCGGTGCTGTAGAAGTAGCAAAAGACATTTCAAAAATTAAACAGCTTTCTGACCAATTATTGGATTTACAGTCAAAAATGAAAAGAATTAATAAAACCCATAAGAACCAAACGTTTGCTACTTACCACTTTTCAAATATAATCACGAATGATTCAGCACTTGATCAAATAAAGATACAGTGTGAAAAAGCCTCACAAACCCATTCACCGATTATGATATATGGGGAAACCGGAACCGGAAAAGAGATGTTTGTCCAAGCCATCCACAACTCTTCTAAACGCAGTTCAAAACCTTTTGTTGTACAAAACTGCGCTGCGATTCCAGGACCTTTGCTTGAAGGAATATTATTTGGAACTACGAAAGGTAGTTTTACTGGGGCCATTGATCGGCCCGGGGTTTTTGAGTTGGCAGACGGAGGTACTTTATTTTTAGACGAGCTTAATTCGATGCCCGTTGAGCTCCAATCTAAGCTCCTGCGAGTCGTTCAAGAAGGAGTCGTTCAACGAATTGGAAGCCATGTTACCCGCAGAATTGATGTTAGGATAATTTCAGCACTCAATGAAAGACCTGAAGATTGTATGAATAAAGGCCGGCTAAGACACGATCTATTTTATAGATTGAATGTTGTTTATTTCGAACTCCCGCCGTTAAGGGAAAGGAAAAGCGACATTTCTTTTCTGATTCAGCATTTTATCAAGCATTTTAATACTGTCTTCCTAAAAAAGTTGAAGGCATTACAGCTGAGGCAAAACATGTGCTTCAAAACTATTCTTGGCCAGGTAATGTTCGCGAACTTAAACATGCCATTGAACATTGTATGAACTTTGCCGAAGATTACTCGTTGATCGGCCGAGAATTGCTGCCAAAACATGTTACGCTTTCCAAAGAGACAACATGTATGGAAAATCAGCATGAGTTATCTTCAGTTCCCCCATTAAGGCAGGCATTAGGGGATTACGAACAACAAATAATTCAGATGGCACTAAAACAAACATCTGGAAACATTCTTCAAGCAGCGAAAATTCTAGGGGTTCCTAGGCAAACTCTTCAATACAAAATTAAACAAAGATGAACTGCCGATTTTTCGGCAGTTTTTTCTTTTCCAAATCCCTACGTTGTTCTTGAAAGTGGTAGATTTCCGTTACAGGTGCTTCGCTTTCCGCGTGGCAGGCGGTGAGCCCCTTGCCGCTTTGCAACTTAAGGGTCTCACCTGACCGCTTGTCCCGCAGGAGTCTCACACCTTCCACTCCAATCAACTTATCAGTGAAGAGAATCAACAAAATCGCCTTAACAGCAACCATATTTTAATAAAGATTTTTTTAAGAATGTCTTTTCCGCAGTGGTTTATCTCCGTTTTCAAGATGCTAATTTCCCATGCGGCGTACGGTTAATTACACAGAAGCCCATTACCTTTTATAGATAAGAAACTTTTCTAAATCGTTATATAGGCCCACAATTAGTATGCATTGCATAAACTATAGGAACATTATTGCTTTCAGAAATTTCTGGCACTTGGCATGCATCTTGCAAGAGTATGAGGTGTAGAAATAAAGGAGGTCGTTGACATGCCTGTAGTGAATGGATTATTCAAACCTAAGAAACATTGGAAAGAATTCGAGTTATGGAAAGATGTCACAGAAGAGCAGTGGAATGATTGGTTATGGCAGCTTACGAACACCATCAGAAATTTAAAGGACTTAAAGAGTATCATCAACCTGACACCTGAAGAAGAAGAGGAGTCAAAATTTCCACGATGACAATTCCTTTAAATATAACACCTTATTATGCATGGCTAATGGATCAAGATGACCCTAGGTGCCCAATTCGAATGCAGTCTGTGCCCATCGGCAAGGAAATTTTAAAGACTAAATACGATTTAGAAGATCCTTTGCATGAAGATGAAGATTCACCGGTTCCCGGATTGACGCATCGTTATCCTGATCGTGTGCTCTTCCTCGTAACAAATCAATGTTCTATGTATTGCCGTTATTGTACGAGAAGAAGGTTCTCTGGACAGATCGGTATGGGTGTTCCTAAGAAACAGCTTGATGCAGCCATTAATTATATAAGAAATAACCCTCAAGTTAGAGACTGTTTAATCTCTGGTGGTGACGGATTATTAATTAATGACAACATCTTGGAATATATTTTAAAGAACTTAAGAGAAATCCCTCACCTTGAAATCATTAGGATTGGCACACGTGCACCTGTCGTATTTCCACAAAGAATAACAGAGAATTTGTGCAATATTTTAAAGAAATATCATCCGGTTTGGCTTAACACACATTTTAATACCTCATTAGAGATCACAGAAGAATCGAAAAGAGCGTGCGAGATGCTCGCTAATGCAGGTGTTCCAGTAGGTAATCAGTCAGTTATTCTAGCTGGCATCAATGACAGTGTTCCGATTATGAAGAAGTTGATGCATGATCTTGTAAAAATTCGAGTACGACCTTATTACATCTACCAATGCGATTTATCTGAAGGCATCGGGCATTTCCGGGCACCTGTTTCAAAAGGGTTGGAAATCATTGAAGGGCTGCGTGGCCATACGTCCGGTTATGCGGTTCCGACATTTGTAGTAGATGCTCCTGGAGGTGGAGGTAAGATTGCCGTTCAGCCTAACTACTTGATCTCTCAATCACCAGAAAAGGTAGTGCTTAGAAACTTTGAGGGAGTAATCACTTCTTATCCAGAACCACAAAACTATCAAGCTGGTAGAGCAGATGCTTATTTCAATGAAGTGATGGGCACAGATCATATAAAGCCCGCTATAGGTGTTTCAGCCCTTATGCGAGATGAAGCATTTAATCTCGTACCACAAGGGTTAAAACGCCTTGAAAGAAGAGAAGATTATGGAACTAATCCAGAGCATAGTTCTTTAAAAGATAAACGTGATAAACGTGATGAGCTAAAAGAGAAAAAATTTAAGTTTGAACAACAGAAAGACGAAGGAGTTTCACCGTCTCCTGAAGAACAAAAGAATGCATAGAAAGGAGGATAACATGAAGTGTTTATGGTGTGAAAGTGAAAAAGCAGAACAGACAGGTCTAACCGGTTATTGGGAACTTCCAGATGGTACGAGAGCCGTTGAAATAACTGTAATCCCTTCTGTTTCCTGCTCTTCTTGCGGTATGGAATATCAAGAGGACCACATTGTGGATGAAATTGAAGACCAGCTTATGCTGATTGATACGAAGAAAATAGAATCAACGATTTCTTATGCTGATTTAATGAGCATTCCAAGATTTTTAAAGAAAAACTACTTTAAGATTTAACATCATATAGAGGAAGGAAATGTCTGTATTAATAGTAGGCGTTTCCTTTTTAACCTCAGGAGGAAGGAGCCTTTTTTATGAGAAAATCACATCTCATCAAACCGGTTCTAGGAAACAACTATCCTGTTATCAGTCATGGTAAGGGAATCTATTTATATGATAAAGACGGCAAGCAGTATATGGATGGATCTTCCGGTGCAATAACAGCAAATATCGGGCATGGTGTCCGTGAAATTGCAGAAGCGATGTGGAATCAGGCACAGCATGTTTCATTTGTATACCGATCACAGTTTACTAGTGATGCAGCAGAACACTTAGCAGAAAAAATAGCTCAATACGCTCCTGGAGATCTTAATTCCGTTTTCTTTGTGAATAGTGGTTCTGAAGCAACCGAGACAGCATTAAAGGTTGCTATTCAGTATTTTCAAGAACAAGGCAACATGACAAAAACAAAGGTCATTTCAAGGTGGACCAGTTATCACGGAATTACACTAGGTGCTCTATCCATGTCAGGTCATCAGTTAAGACGACAGCGCTTTACTCCACTACTGGAAGATTTCCCAGCCGCACCAGCTCCATATTGCTACCAATGTCCGCTAAAAGAGACCTACCCAGGATGCGGGGTAAAATGTGCAGATGATTTGGAGACGATTATTCAAGCAATCGGTCCTGATCAAATAGCTGCTTTTATTGCAGAACCAATCATAGGGGCATCAGGGGAGCAATCGCACCACCTGACGAATATTTTGCAAAAATCAGAGCTGTTTGTGACAAATATGATATTTTGTTAATCGCCGATGAAGTAATGACAGGTATGGGCAGAACAGGAAAGATGTTTGCTATGGAACACTGGGGTGTCATTCCAGACATCATCGCGTTAGGTAAGGGCATGAGTGCTGGATATACACCGATGGCAGCAACAATCGTCTCAGATCGTATTATGAACGTGATTGAAGCAGGAAGCAAAGTAGTGATGAGCGGCCATACATTCAGCGCTAATCCTCAATCGGCGGCAGTTTGTCTAGCTGTTATTGAATATATGGAGAATAACAAACTTCAGGAAAATGCAGCTGTGATGGGTCAGTATTTGAACAATCATCTTCAGCGGCTTCAATGGAAATACCCGTTGATTGGTGACGTGAGAGGTAAAGGATTGTTATGCGGGATTGAATTTGTTAAGGATCCTATTTCAAGAGAACCTTTTGAGTTAAGCACGAGAGTAACTGACAGGCTGCTTTCCATCTGTTTTGATAAAGGTTTGCTCGTCTATCCAGCGGTCGGAGGTGTGACTGGATTCTCAGGTGACTCCATTCTGGTTTCTCCGCCGTTAACCGTTACGAAAGAACAGATTATGGACATGATAGATATCCTCGATCAATCAATAAGTGAACTAACTACCCAATTAATCACAGACGGATTATACGTTACAGAAGCGACAAGTTGAAAGAGGTGTTAAAAAGATGGTCCAGAGCGTAAATAAACAGATTTCACTAGAAAGTGCTTCTAACTATTTCTTTAATGGAATGTCGCTAATGGTTGGTGGTTTTGGAGGGGTTGGTGCTCCTCCTTCTCTCGTTAATCTAATTCTCGATAAAGGCATTCAAGATATTTTTTTAATCAGCAATGATACGGGGTTTCCTTGGATCGGTCCGGGGAAACTCATTACAGAAAAACGAGTAAAAAAGTTGATTGCTTCACACATTGGCTCAAATCCAGAGGCAGGCAAACAAATGCAAGAAGGTTTCTTAGAAGTGGAGTTTGTACCACAAGGGACGCTTGCTGAAAAAATAAGAGCTGGCGGGATGGGGCTTGGCGGTATTTTAGTAGATGTTGGTTTAGGAACAGTCGTTGAAGCGAACAAAGAGAAGGTTTTTGTAAACAAAAAAGAATACATGATTGAAACGGCATTAACGGCTGATGTATCAATCGTTTATGCCAAAAAAGCCGATTTGTACGGTAACCTTATTTATGACAAAAGTGCTCGTAATACCAATCCATTAGTAGCAACTGCAGGGCAGATTACAATTGCTGAGGTTGAAGAAATCGTTCCAGTCGGTTCATTAGATCCCGAAGAAATCATCACACCAGGTGTCTTTGTCGACTATATCATTCAAAGTAAAGGAGTGGACTGGAAATGGGTTTGGGAATTGAAACAAGGCACAGAATCGCAAGAAGGGCAGCCCTCGAAATAAAGAATGGAATGACTGTGAACCTTGGAATCGGTATACCTACACTCGTTGCTGACTACATCTCAAACGATCTACATATTATGCTACATACAGAAAATGGAATTCTGGGTATGGGTGGTTCACCTTTAGCGGGAAAGAAGACGGTAACTTATCGAATGCAGGAGGCTATCCGGTTACGATACTGCCAGGTGCATCGTATTTTGATAGTGCCACAGCATTTGGAATCATTCGAAAAGGGTTGCTTGATGTAACTATATTAGGCGCTCTTGAAGTGAGTGAGCGAGGAGATATCGCAAACTGGATCGTACCCGGAAAACGCGTCCCTGGTATGGGCGGTGCGATTGATCTCGCACAAAAAGCAAAGAAAGTCATTATACTAATGAACCACACAGATAAGAACGGTAATCCTAAAATTGTGAAGAACTGCTCTCTTCCGCTAACGGTCAAAGAAGGAGCACACATGATCATAACTGAAAAAGCTGTCTTTCAATGTGAGAACGGAAAGCTGTACCTTCGCGAGATTATGAATCCTTATACAGTAGAAGAAGTTATTCAAACAACAGGTGCTTCTATCGTTATTGACGAGCAAGTATCTGTTTTCCAATGAATGTTTAGGAGGGTTACACATGCTAGTAAAAGAAAAACTCTCAAATTGGTTGATTAAAGAACAAGATAACGCTTTGCGATTTTTACAAAAAACAGTGCAAGAGGCTAGTACAACGGGAAACGAAACAGGCGTACAAAATTTAATCGCAAAAAAACTGAGTGATATCGGTCTCGAAGTTGATATGTGGTACCCAGATGGTGAAGAACTAGCCAACCATCCTAATTTTTGTGCAAGCCGAACAGATTTCAGTACAAGTCCTAATGTTGTAGGTATTTGGCGTGGAACAGGCAACGGCCGTTCACTTGTCCTTAACGGGCATATTGATGTTGTTCCTGAAGGTGATCTGACCCAATGGGAACACCATCCTTATAGCGGGAAGATTATTGACGGCAAACTTTACGGAAGAGGATCTACCGATATGAAAGGCGGAAATCTATCTCTTTTACTTGCCATTCATGCATTAAAAGAAACAGGTGCAGAGCTAAAAGGTGATTTGTTCTTTCATAGTGTCATTGAAGAAGAAAGTGGCGGTGCAGGAACGCTCGCAGCTGTGCTCCGCGGATATAAAGCAGATGCAGCGATCATTCCAGAGCCTACAAACATGAAGATATTTCCTGCCCAGCAAGGTTCGATGTGGTTTCGATTAACGATAAAAGGAAAAGCAGCTCATGGCGGTACTCGTTATGAAGGAGTTAGCGCTATTGAAAAAGCGGGGTTGTTCTGTCAGCAATCAAAGACTTAGAAACCATTCGTAACAAGCGAATTACAGATCCATTATACAAAGATATCCCCATTCCGGTTCCTATTAATATAGGGAGAATAACAGGGGGAATTGGCCGTCATCCGTCCCAGATACGGTTGAACTAGAAGGAAGAATCGGTGTTGCTCCTAACGAAACACTCCAAGAAGTAAAAGCAGAACTAGAAAATTATTTATCTAACCTCTCAGATTCATGGTTAAAGGATCATCCCATCTCTGTCGAGTGGTTTGGCGCTCAATGGCTGCCGGGTTCTATTGAAACTCATCATCCACTGATGAACACCCTTTGCCAGAATTTTAAAGGAGTTACCGGAAATGAACCGATCATTGAAGCATCTCCATGGGGAACGGACGGAGGTCTTTTATCACAAGTTGGCGATACACCGTCTATCGTATTTGGTCCAGGTGTAACGGCAGTCGCTCATTATCCTAACGAATATATCGAGATTGCAAAGATTATGGAAGCTGCAGAAATTATTGCTTTAACGATTTATGACTGGTGTGGAGGCGAGAATTAATGAAGAAATCAGAAGAATTATTAAAGCGAAAAGAATTAAACGTACCAAGGGGACCGTTTAATACCGTTTTAAACTTTGTGGATCACGCAAGCGGAAGTACGATGACAGATGTTGATGGAAAAGATTATATTGATTTTGCTGGTGCAATTGGAACCTTAAATGTTGGCCATTGTCCGCCAAGAGTCGTTGAAGCATTAAAGAATCAAATTGAAAAATACATCCATCCTTGTTTTCACGTAATGATGTATGAACCGTATGTCCAGCTTGCCGAAAAGTTGAACGAAATCACACCAGGAGATCACCATAAGAAAACATTCTTCTTAAACAGCGGTGCAGAAGCTGTAGAGAACGCAGTGAAAATCGCGAGAAAGTTCACAGGCAGAAAAGCAATCATCTCCTTCGAACGCGGATTTCATGGAAGAACACTTCTTGCCATGTCATTAACAAGCAAGGTAAAACCGTATAAATTTGAATTCGGGCCATTCGCACCAGAAACGTATAAGATGCCATACCCTTACTATTACAGAGATGACCGGAATATAGAAGAAACTGACGCCGCCATCTTAAAGAAATTTGAAGACTTTTTCTTAGGAGAAGTACCCCAGAAGAAATTGCAGCAATCATATTTGAACCGGTCCAAGGCGAGGGTGGATTTGTTATTCCATCCAAAACTTTTGTAAAAGGTCTTCGCCAAATTTGCGATAAATATAATATCCTATTGATTGCAGATGAGATTCAAACAGGTTTTGGCAGAACCGGAAAAATGTTTGCTATGGAACATTTTGATGTTGTGCCAGATCTGATGACCATGTCAAAATCAATTGCCGCAGGTCTTCCGATCTCAGCTGTCACAGGCAGAGCAGAGATTATGGATGCTCCAGCCCCAGGAGAGATTGGTGGTACGTATGGAGGTAGCCCGCTTGGCTGTGTGGCAGCGTTAGAAGTGATATCGATGATAGAAGAAGAAAATTTATTAACACGAGCAAACGAGATAGGTGAAACCATACTCCAAACGTTTACTAAATGGAAGTCTCAGTATGATTTTATCGGTGATGTTCGTGGACTCGGTGCAATGTGTGCTCTTGAAATTGTAAAGGACAAAACATCAAAGACACCAGATTCAGACCGTGCGAAGAAAATTATTGCCCTTTGTAACCAAAATGGGGTTGCTATCATGGGTGCTGGTCTTTATAGTAACGTAATCCGGATCCTATCACCGCTAGTAATAACAAACGAAGAGCTTCTTCAAGGATTAAAGATCATGGAGAAGCAGCTCAATAAAATAAGTGAAGCAGTTTCCACTTAATACAGATACCTCGTCTCATAGGCGAGGTTTTTTGATGCAATTGGAGCAAGAATCCGTACATTCTCTCTACCAAATAACTGGATATTTTTAATAAAAATTCAAAATATTATGCTAATATTAAGATATAGAGACAAAAGGGGTTGTCATATTTGCAGATATTGAAAAAAGTGTTGATTGGTACAGCATTGATTGGCGGTTTTGCCATCTATACACAATACGAAAAAAGCGCCGAGCCTGCATGGTCTGTTAACGCAGAAGAATTTACAGTAGTCAAATCATTACATGATGGAATGAAAAGAGAATATATAAAATTTGAAGAGCTTGAGATGGTGGATCAATATGGGTTTCTTAAAGATGCCAATAAGACAGTGGCGTTAGAAGAAGCATACCGCACGTTAAAGATTGAAAAGATTTGGAACTTAGAAGGCCGTTTATATTTCTTATACAGTGTAGACGTAAAAGAGAGGGATAAAGACGAGTATGATGTTCCTCGTCTATCTGTAAAAAATATGCAATTTAAGACGAAAGAAGGGAAAGAAATCGTTCTCAGAGCCGGGGAGAATATGGGGAATCCAGGCTCAAGAGATGAAGGATTTGTATACAAACACAGACTTTATCGATCTATGATGCTTATTCCCGGACCAATAGAAGACGAGGAAATCGACTGGTCTATTTTAGGAAAAACGAACACAATCCAACTTAAAGATCTTGCAATTTCCTATAAAAATGGCGGATCAAAGGCGATAGATGATATTTCATTAAAAGTAACCTCTGACAATCCTTATACGAAAGTATTGAAATCTGAAACTATTGATCAAACCATTTCTTATGACAAACAAAACGTAAAGATTAAATCATTCGATACATTGTTGTACGAACAACGGCTTTCATTAGACATTCCAAAGAATGCTGACGACTTAATAGGCTTTTCAGTTACAGTAGATAGCTCACCACAGACGCAAACATTAGGAATTATGGGGACACCTAGTTCAGGATTTTATATGCCTTTATATGAAATGGCGTTAATAGAATCTGTAAAAAAAGAAAGGTCCATTACATTTCATTCATCTGTACATAAAGATAACCATTCTTTCTCATGGAAAGTACCTAAAGAAGACATTGATATTTTTATAACAAACAAAGATCAACCTGTTGTGAAAAATGAAGTAATTATGAATGCGAATAAAATGAAAATTATATATGAAGGATTAACCATGTTTGATGGCAGCCCTAGAATCATGCTAAATGTAATACCTGCTTCCACCAATTCATCTAATGATCGAGGATTCATTCCAGTAAGTTATTTTAGTGAAGAGTCAGTTCCTGAAGAATACGTTCGCCATTATAAAAACAATTTGATCTCCATAGAAGATGAAAAGAAAGAGAACATCAAAAATTTTGATGTTAGTAGCTCAGAAACAGAAAACAAAAAAACGTATTATATAACGTTTTATAACGAAGAAGATATGAAAAATGGGGAAATGAACCCAATTATGATGCCACAAAAAGATTTAACCATCACATTGTCTAATCTCACATATGAGAAGCCACTTCCGAAACCAGTCACAGTAAAATTTAAGAATTCAATTAATAAAAGTAAGTAATGAAATCTTTATCCAAAGGGGAAGTTGCGTTTGAACAACAAGTGGAAAAAACTCATCATTGGAGCTGTTTTATTAATAGGATTCGTCCTATATACTCAATTTGAAAAGAGTGCAGAACCTACATGGAAAGTAAATAGCGATAACTTTGATATGGTTTCAGACTGGGAAGAATTGATGGACATGGAAAAGCTGAAATATAATGAACTGCGATTTGTTGACCATTTTAAACTATTAAAGGATAGTCAAATTTCCATTCCAATTCCTAATGAGCAAAGAAAGATGCATATTGAACGTACATGGAGTAACGGGCACCAGATGTATATTCTTTATAGTGTAGATCTTTCAGAACGAGATAAGGATGAGCTTGATGTTCCTAGACTTTCGGTCGAAAGAATTACATTAACTTCAAAGAAAGAGAAGGATTTTGTTCTTCCAGTAGACCTTTTTCCAGGTGAGAACTCCAATAATGGATTCGTTTTTAAACATAAATTATATCGCTCAATCATGATTCATCCTTTATTTGATAATATTCAAAGTCAAGAAGATTGGGATGAGATTTGGAGCAGTGAGCGGTACGAACTTACAGATCTTTCTGTAAGCTCTAAAAAGAATTTCACAAAGTTAAAACCGATAGCTTTTAAAGTTAAACCGATAAGTGATCGTGGTTTTCCTGAGACCATTGCTTCAGTTCCAGTGAATAAGACTCTTATACCGCAAAACGAAGTGCCAATTCAATTAAAGAATCTAGAGTTTTTCCAAATCGGTTCACGAATCACACTTTCTTCTAACATAGATAACAATCTCGTAGCATTCGTTGGAGACATGAAAAAAGAGGATACCAACTATTCCGTAAATATGGATATTGATGGTGATACTATCAGGGGTTACACTCTACAAATGTACGCTGTTGAAAATGAGTTAACGACAGAAGAACAGTCTGATAAACTTGATCTTGTTTTAACACATACCATTCAAAGGAAAAAAGATAGCTACACCTTTTCTGTTAACAAATCCGATCTAGAAAACTTTTCGCTCGATCACTCAAAAGATATTGAAAGAAACGAAGTAGTTGCTGATGAGAAATCGTTAAAAATTGTGTACCAAGGATTAGCCATGGAAAAGGAGAACAAAGAATACGGCATTAAGTTTACCATGGATGATAATCAAGAAGGTGTTGAAGATCATTTTCTATACCCTCAGCCGTACTATCACTTTGGAGATGAACCAGGGGAAGAACGGCATGTTCGTAATTTGGTTTCTGTTAAAGACAGTAAAGGAGTAGAGCTTAAAAATTACGATATTATGAATTATTATGAAGGTGATAATCCTTCATTTTTGATCGTCTTTCATGATGGTCTCCCAAAAGAAAATCTTACCATCACTTTTTCACATCTTACACATATAGAACCGTTGCAAAAAGAAGTGGTTGTTCCGTTAAAACTTCCTGCTCCTGAAAAACAAAAATAGACTGCCGCGGACCGGCAGTCTTTTCTTATGCTCTTGGATTGCTCTGAGCACGCTTGATATACATTTCTTCTTCTCCAACAATTCCGCATGCACCGCACTGAATCAATCGTTCTGATCCTCTGTATGGCAGGTGGAACATATCTAACTGCCCATCTTCATACTGCTGAACAACATCACCAGTTGAAGGATCCAGTTTTACCGAAACCGGATTTTGTTCGATCACATTAAAACGTGTACGATTGGTTTTGCAATTTGGACATAAATAAGGATTTGCCATTGTATTGACCTCCTTTTTAGTCTTAAGTTAACCAACCTAGGAAGAATTATGTAAGTTTTATTTTCTAGTGAAAAAGCCATAGTAAGAATAAGGAGGGATAAAACATGGGCAAACAGAAAAAAGGCAATGCAAATGCACAGCGTAACAACAATGTTAAAGAAAATGGAACTGAAAACCAAACAGAGTTTGCATCTTATGCCGAAATGGAAGTAGAAAAGATGCACCACGGCAAAAAAACAAAATGATTTTACTTCTTAACAAACTGGTAGTATAATAAAAATCTGCGATGTTAGTGACTTTTCCATGTCTTTAACCTATGTGCTAATGACGGGAATCCAACATGATCTGTCAGACAGTCAAGCCTTGCATTCGACTTGGAAGGCTGTAACGGCAGCTGCGGATACCCACCTGAGAGATCAGGTTCCAAAGGCATATAAAGTCACGGCAGAGCGGATCTTACTTAAACGACAACAAGCGTATTTTACATCACATGTAAAATACGCTTTTTTAAATAACATATAACTACTGGGGGATATAAAGAACATGAACATGGAGAAAAAAGAAGTACTGCTTTTAATAGACGGATTCAATTTGTTAAGCAGATGTTATTTTGCAACAGCATATGGAAAAGAAATGCATGACCTGCCACGTAACTCTAAAGGACAATTTACAAATGCCATTCGCGTAACCATTCAAAAACTGCTTATGCTGGTTCGTGAACACGAACCATCACATATTGTCGTCGCGTGGGATGTGAAACGTGACGAAACGCTTAGAAGAGAGAAATTTGCAGATTACAAAGGAACAAGGAACGAATTGCCTGAACCTCTTATTCAGCAGTACGAAACGCTTGTTCAACTTTTGAAAACATTGGGATTACTCAAGTTACAATTCCAAGATATGAAGCTGATGACATCATAGGAACACTCGTGCATCGCTGGAGAAATGAACGTGACGGGGAATGCATCATTTATAGCAATGACCGCGATCTTCTTCAGCTTTTATGCGAAAAGACATCACAGCTGATTACGGTTAAACGTGATGAACTGAAGTATACGTTAAATCATTTTCAAGAAGAGTACGGCATTACACCTAATCAATGGATCGATGTGAAGGCTCTGTTGGGTGATAAGAGTGATAACATTCCAGGTGTAGCTGGCGTTGGTGATAAAGCCGCCTTGCCACTCATCCAGCAATATGGTGCGGTTGAATCCATTTACGAGAACTTTGAAAATTTGGATCCTAGATATAAACGATATCTTAAGAAACTTGAAGCAGGTCGAGAAATGGCTGTTTTAAGCAAAGATCTATGTACGATTTTTACCGATGTGCCTGATGTAATTGACAGAGATTTAGAAGAATGCAGATATATTTTAGATAAACAAATTGTTCGAAGCGCTTTGCAAGAGCTTGAGATACAAATAAGAGTGGGTTAAGAAAGATCCCACTCTTTTTGTTTGCGTTTTATAAACAAATCATTAAATTTGATTTCCGACAAAATCATACCTAGTAAAATCAGGAAACATCCTGTTAATGCTTTAGGTCCGAGACGTTCACTTAGCATGATGAATGCTGTTATGGCTGCAAAAACGGGTTCCATCGCAAAAATGAGGGCAACTCTTGCAGGTGTGGTGAAAGATTGAAAATACGTTTGTGCTAAGAATGCTAAAGCTGTTGCAAACAAAGAAGTGATAATTAGTGCACTTATTACTTCAGGTTGAAGCACCATTTGAGCTGCAAACATCTCCCGCCAATTCTCAGTGAATAAAGCGGTAAAAAAACTTAAGACAGAAACGGTTGCAAGCTGGATTACTGTTAAACACAATGCATTGAATGATCCTGCGAACTTACCTGTAAAAACAATATGAAGAGCAAAAGAAATAGCACATAAAAGTACATAAGCATCACCCACATTTAATGTTAAACTATTATGGATAGTCAGCAAGTAGAGACCTGAGACAGCGAGTAGAGAACTCATTCCGACTTGCCAATTCAGCTTGTGTTTTAACAAGATATAGCTAAAAAGGGAACTAAAACCACACTTAAGCCTGTAATAAATCCAGCTTTAGATGATGTGGTATATAATAATCCGACCGTTTGAAGGCCGTACCCTAAGAAGAGCCAAAACCCGAGGATAACACCGCTAATCCAAAGTTTATTATTTTTAAAATGAATGAGTGATGACGAGTTAAACAAAAATATAATAAGCATTAATATAAGTGCAGCAAAACTAAAACGTATTGTATTAAAGGAATAGGGCTCTAAAAAGGCAATCGCTTTTTGCACGATCACAAACGTTGTTCCCCAGATCAGAGCTACTAGTAATAAATTGAAGTCCGCAAACCAAGGTTTTTTAATCATTTGGCTGGCTCCTATTCATTTGAATGGCTTGCCTTGCCAATTCATCTGCTATTTTATTTTGTTTGGATGGTATCCACTTAATGAAAAACAAGTCGAGCTGTTCTGATAAGTTTATCGCTTTTTCTAACAGTTCAGTATACCGCTTATCTTTTGCGTATCTTTTATCAACCGCTCTTTCGACAGCTTGTGAATCAGTTCGAAAAGATACGATTCTCCAATCGTTTTTAATGCATAACTCTAAACCGTGAATAAGAGCATAATACTCAGCTTCATGGTTAGACATAACACCAATTGGAAAACGATAGGAATATGTAGTACCATTTCCTATTTTCACATAAACGCCAGCTCCAGAAAGTCCCGGATCACCTGCACTCGCACCATCTATGTATATCTCTATCAAATGCGTCTCTCCTCTATATAAATATATACGTATTATAAAGTACTTTATTAAAAACAAAAAGGAGATTACTATGAAGTTCTCAATAGAGTATATGTACAAACACCCAAAATCACATGTAAAGATTCGGTTTGTATCTGATTCCATCTCATTAAATGAAGCACTGTTTACGGCAACTGACCTTGAGAAAACGGGAAGAATGTCTGAGTTAGTCTTTATCGATACGAAGGGTGTCTCTTGGACAAAGAAAGAGCTTTTAAAGTTAACACAGGTGAAAAAAGAAGAACCTAAGAACATCTCGATCTATTTTGATGGAGGGTATAAAGCCGAAACAGGAACAAGCGGACAAGGAATTATCATTCGTTACTCCCAAAATGGTTTGAACTATCGTATCAAAAAAACGCTAGTTTAACAAACCTTGAATCCAATAACGAAGCAGAATATGCTGCATTGTGGGTAGCTGCAAAAGAACTGGAAGAGCTTGGCGTACAGTATGAGGAAGTCAACATTCAAGGTGATTCAAAGGTAGTCATAGAGCAATTAAAAGGTGAATGGCCATGTTATGAAACGAACCTCCAGAACTGGGCAGACAAAATCGAAACAATATTTAAGAAGCTTCAGATCGAACCTGTTTATGAATGGGTTGCTAGAAACAAAAATAAAGATGCAGATCAACTGGTTACACAAGCATTAAATGGGAAGATCATTCAAGCCAAGAAAGAAGTCATTGATAATCTTTGATAACAACTGGTACAATTTACTAGAATCTTTTGATTTTGGGGTTGAGGCAAACATGGAAGAAAATATCCTAGATGATTATGTAGCATTGCTAGCTTCTAAAGGTTTTCGTCTAACGGATGGAGACCTTCATTTTATCGATTTTGGGAGACATTATACGGATGCAACAGAGTCACAAGTGAAGATTGCCTTAGAAGTAACACTTATACAGCAATTATCTTTTGATGGAAGTTATTTTATTGCACTACTTGAGTCTTTTGTAAAAGAGAATGTCACTTCAAAGAAACGGGCATATGCATTACTTGATCAATTACAATCAAATAGAGAACAGAAACATTCTTGTACAGTGGGGTAAGCATGAAACATACGATGATCGACCAAACAGAGGATTTTGTAAAAAACAAATTAAAAGATGAAAGCAGCGGGCATGATTGGTATCACATACACCGTGTAAGAAATCTCGCCCAAACAATAGCCGAAAAAGAAGGAGCAGACCATTTTGTATGTGTGATGGCTGCGTTGCTTCACGACATAGCTGACGAAAAAATTGCGGGAAGTGAACAAAAAGGATTAGAAGAAGTGAAGCAATGGCTAGAATCTATATCCGTTGAAGATCGTTACATAACTCATATTTTATCCATCATTTCTACCATGTCATTTAAAGGCGGTAATCAAACTGAGATGGATTCACTCGAGGGAAAGTCGTTCAAGATGCTGACCGGCTGGACGCGATCGGAGCTATTGGAATTGGAAGAACGTTTGCTTATTCTGGAGCTAAAGGGCAGTTGATGTATGATCCTGAAATTCCTGTGCGTGAAAAAATGACAAAAGAGCAATACCGAAATGAAAAAGTACGGCCGTTAACCACTTTTATGAAAAACTATTGAAATTAAAGCATGGAATGAACACATCTTACGCAAAAAACTAGCAGATGATCGTCATTCGTTTTTAGAAAGCTTTCTAGACCAGTTTTTTGGTGAGTGGGAAGGAATAAGTAAGCCTTAATTTTAGATATTGGAGCTATTTACTAAAAATCGCTTTTTTATTGACGAATATAATACTTAATTTCACAAGAATCAAACTTATATTGACGAAATGTTAATCTATATTGACTAGATTACAAAAAAAGGCCCCATTCAGGGCCTTTTTTATTAACACTCTTCAGCAGGGCGTGGACCGGCGTCCAAACCTTCAGATGTTACAGTAAGAACTGGCTTAATAGATGCGTCTTCCGCAACACAGATTTGGCATGATAATCTAACATTGCCAGACAATCCTTTTGTAGCAATGATATTTGCTTCATTTTCTCCGATAGGACCTAAATCACCAGATAAAACCTCAACACGGCATGTAGTACACTTTGCTTTTCCTCCACAACGGTGAAGGATGTCGATTCCGTTATCCTCTAGTGCGTTTACAAGTTTCTTTCCGTTCTCAATCTGATATGTACCAAACCCGTGCACATCAATTCTTGCCATTATAACTGCCTCCTCATAAATTTCTTAGTATTTCTTTCCATTCCTATTATACGATAACCTCTTACCAAGTAAACTAAACGAATAAAAGTTGTAATAGAAAAACTCGTCGCATCACATACTTGTTTCATATACAATAGAGAGTGAGACAATTTTACATATGGAGGGTTAAATCAACATGCTAGAAAAGGTTACGTATAAAAGTGATATCGAGATTGCCCAATCAGCTAAAATGCTGCGAATTGAAGAAATTGTAGGACAACTAGGAATTGACGAAGATGATTGGGAACCTTATGGAAGATTTAAAGGGAAACTATCATTAGATCTGTTTCAAAAGCTTCAAAATGTTGAAGATGGAAAAGTAGTCTTAGTTACAGCAATTAGTCCAACACCGGCAGGAGAAGGGAAATCTACGGTAACAGTAGGACTTGGACAAGCACTTAATCGAGTAGGAAAGAAAACAATTATCGCTTTGCGTGAACCATCATTAGGACCTAGCATGGGGATTAAAGGCGGAGCAGCTGGTGGCGGATATTCTCAAGTCATGCCGATGGAAGATATTAATCTTCACTTTACCGGCGACCTGCATGCGATTACTACTGCAAATAACGCATTAGCCGCACTTATCGATAACCATATCCACCAAGGAAACGAATTGAATATTGATCCGCGCCGCATCGTATGGAAACGAGCTTTAGATATGAACGACCGTGCATTAAGAAAAATTGTAATCGGTTTAGGAGGACCCGTTCAAGGTGTTCCTCGAGAAGATGGATTTGATATTACGGTTGCATCTGAAGTTATGGCGATCTTCTGTTTAGCGAACGATCTAGAAGATTTAAAAACACGACTTTCAAGAATGGTTGTTGCATTTGATTATGACAATCAGCCTGTTACAGCAGGGGATTTGAATGCTCATGGCGCCCTAACATTACTATTAAAAGACGCAATTCGTCCAAACATTGTTCAAACATTGGAAAACACACCTGCTCTTGTTCATGGTGGACCTTTTGCCAATATTGCTCATGGATGCAACAGTGTGATTGCGACTAAACTTGCTTCTAAATTAGGAGAAATGGTTGTTACAGAAGCAGGATTCGGTGCTGATCTAGGAGCTGAGAAGTTCTTGGATATTAAAGCGAGATATGCAGGTATCAACCCAAGCGCAGTTGTTATTGTAGCTACAGTAAGAGCACTAAAAATGCATGGCGGGTTAGCTAAGGAATATTTAAAAAATCCAGACGTTGCAGCACTTGAAAAAGGAATGCCAAACCTGGAGAAGCATTTAGAAACATTAAAGCACTTTGGCGTACCTGTCGTTGTTGCTATCAATAAATTTGTGACAGACACAGAAGAAGAGATCGCATTCATTAAAGAATGGTGTAATGCAAAAGGCGTTGCTGCTGAAGAAGCTGATGTTTGGGCTAAAGGCGGAGAAGGCGGAGAAGCGCTGGCAAAAAGAGTATTAGAAACAATTGAAACAGAAACGAATTCTTACAAACCATTGTATGAACTAAACGTTTCTTTACAAGAAAAAATAGAAACCATTTGTAAAAAAGTATACGGAGCTGGGGAAGTGCAATTTTCTCCAAAAGCTTTAAAACAAATGAAGCAGTATAATGACTTTGGATGGAATGAACTGCCGATCTGCATGGCAAAAACTCAATACTCATTTTCAGATGATCCGAAAAAGTTAGGACGTCCTGAGAACTTTACTATTACGATTAGAGAACTGAAACCTTCAATCGGAGCAGGATTCATTGTTGCTCTTACGGGTGATGTTATGACCATGCCAGGATTACCTAAAGTTCCGGCTGCAAACAACATGGACGTTTCAGAAGATGGGAAAGCTGTAGGTCTATTTTAAGAAATAGTGTAAAAGATCCTTACAAACTGCTATACTTCTGTAGGAGGGATGCATATGAAACCATTACAACTTTCAGCAGACACTGCTGTTAAATTAGCAAAAGCGTTAAACGTGCCATTAGAGCAGTTGATGCATATGCCGCAGCATATCTTAGTAAAAAAACTGATGGAATTGGAAGCATCCAAAGAAAATAAGGATGAATAATTAAGAACAAGAAGGCGAAAACCTACTATGTAGGTTTTTTCTTTTTTCTTATGTATCTTTAAAAAAAGGAATGAAAATATGGAATCAAAAAAACCAGGTTTAGTATACTCTCTTAAAGTACTAAGGAATTCAGATTTAGGCTATGTTCTAGAATTAGAAGATGGCAAAGAAGTCCTTATGCACAAGGCGGAAGCTAAGAACAAGCATGAAGAGGGAAGTTTAGTTGAAGTCTTTTTATATCAAGACCATGAAGGAAGACTTGCTGCTACCGAAACTATTCCAAAAGTACAGCTCGATTCATTGGCTTGGCTCGAAGTAGCAGGTGTAAACCGTAAGTTAGGTGTATTTCTTCACATAGGAATCAAAAAAGACTTGCTCTTATCGAAAGACGATCTTCCTGAATCATGGGATGAATGGCCACACCTAGGTGACCGATTGTATTCCGGCATGAAACTTGATAAAAAAGGACGCCTATTCGCTGACCTAGCTACGGAGGAAGAAATGGTTGAGCAAGCGGAAGCAGCTACGGAAGAAGCATTTAATCAACAAACGTCTGGATATGTTTATAAGATTAACGAAGCGGGTGTTTTGTTGTTTACGGAGTCTCAGCACATCGGATTTATTCACAACGACGAATTAAAAGTTAAGCCGCGTCTTGGGCAAAAACTCGGAGCACGCGTCGCTTTTGTTCGTGAAGATGGAAGAATCAACTTATCGATGCGAGCAAGAAAAGAGATTGCATACAGTGAAGATTCCGAGCGTATTTATCAATATTTAAGAGAAAACAAAGGACAAATGCCTCTTACGGATAAATCTTCACCGGAAGAAATTAAAGAAACTTTCCAAATGAGTAAAGCTGCATTTAAACGAGCACTAGGGAAGCTTATGAAAGAAGAAAAGATCATTCAAGAAAACGGAAAAACATATCTTCAAATTTAACTTATGAGGAACCTGATCAATCAGGTTCCTTTTTTCTAAACGTTTGCTAGTTGATGAAGCATCAACCAACAAGGTGAAATTAAACAAATCATGAAAGAACATTGATTAGGGGAGGGTATAAGGCTTTTCCTTTTTGTGACTTTATGTCGACTCGCCGATATATGAGCAAAATTCGCCGGATTATGGTCAAAACTCGCGGGAATAACGATAAAATTTCCGGAATTATTTCAAAAACTTCTTGAATTAGCCCTCTCGATACCCCGTCCAGTATAAGAAGAGACCCGTTTTTATAGCCGACAGCTCTATTTACATGAGTTGCAAACTATCTCATTGGGTAAAATAGTTTTAGTGGAAAGGTGGTATTGTGGTGAAAAGGAATTTAGGCTTTTGGGTTTTAACGGCGCTTGTCGTCGGTAATATGGTAGGTTCAGGTATATTTATGCTGCCTCGATCACTTGCTGAAGTAGCAAGTCCATCTGGTGTGCTATCCGCATGGATTATTACGGGGTTTGGCGTCTTAATGACGGCGCTAGTCTTTGGTAATTTATCACTAAGGAAACCTGAGTTAAATGGAGGACCTCAAAACTACGCTAAAGCGTTATTTAAGGAAGATTCCCATTCTTCTTTGTTAGCAGGATACCTTGTCAGCTGGGGATATTAGGTAGCAAACTGGTCTGGTAACGTTGCCATCATAACAACTTTTGCAAGTTATTTATCTACTTTCTTTCCAGTTATGACAAACGAGAATCCATTATTTAAGATTCTAGGAACAACTGTTACAACTGGAGGCGTTATTACGTTTGGCGTATGTACGATCCTGTTATGGAGTGTTCATTATTTAATTCTAAATGGAATTGAAGGAGCAGGAAAAGTGAATTTTGTTGCAACCGCTGCGAAAGTATTAGGGTTTTTGCTATTTATTCTCGCATGCCTCTATGCGTTCCAAGCAAGCAACCTTGTTCCTTTCTACGAACCGATCGAAGGAGAGGGCGGTGTTCAGTCCGGTTTCCTCTCACAGATTAACAATGCGGCTATTGCTACATTATGGGCTTTTGTTGGAGTAGAATCAGCAGTCGTTTTTTCAACACGTGCCAAGAAAAAAGTGATGTAAAAAAAGCAACAATACTTGGACTTTTGATCGCACTTGCGTTGTACTTAAGTATTACGCTATTGGTTATGGGGACATTGCCACAGAATGAATTGGTTGAATCTCAAAACCATTAGTTGATGCATTAAAAGCTGCCATTGGCCCATCAGGAAGTATGGTGATGGCTATATTAGGAGTCATATCATTATTTGGTGCAACCATTGGTTGGGTTTTATTATCAGCTGAGGTGCCTTTTCAAGCCGCTCAACAACGGATGTTCATACCTAACTTTTTAAAAGAAAATAAGAAAGGCTCTCCAGTGTTTTCACTCTGGGTTACAAACTTATGTACGCAAGCCTTTTTGTTTTCTGTAATTTCTCAATCCATGGCATCAGCATTTGATTTTATGATCTTTATTGCGACATTAGCTTTCCTCGTTCCTTATATGGTCGCTTCTCTTTATCAATTGAAACTTGTGATAAAAGGGAAACATACGAAGGTTCAGGAAGGAGCCGAACAATAGATGCTGTCATCGCTTCACTTGCTGCAATCTATTCAATTTGGGTAATCTATGCCGGGACAGCTGATATTAAGACCTTTTTATTTGGAATTGCTCTACTTGCTTCAGGAATATTATTTTATCCGCTCGTTCCAAAACAAATTGCTTCAAAAGAAAAACCGGCTGAAAAGTAGCCGGTTTTTGCTTCATTATGCGCCTTTACGCAATCCTGAACCTGTATTAGCTTTTACTAATATTTCATTAAACTTGTCTACATCAGACGGTTTTGTCAGCATCGTTCCCAGAATCGCTCCTAAGAAACCAAGGGGAATCGATACAATTCCTGGATTCGCCAGTGGGAAAATCGCTTCGCCTGTTAATATAGCAGCTCCTTCAACAGGAGACCAAACACTAGGCGAAATAGCTACCAAAACAAGTGAGCTTACTAAACCAACAAGCATACCTGTTACAGCACCAGCTGTATTAAAGCGTTTCCAAAAATAGTAAGCAAGATGATGGGAAGGTTCGCACTTGCAGCAACAGCAAAAGCAAGAGATACCAAGAACGCTACGTTCAGTTTTTGAGCAAAAAGAGCTAAAATTATTGAGATGATAGCTACACCTACAGAAGCCCATTTGGCTGCTTTCATTTGTTCTTTTTCTGTCGCATGACCTTGTCGCACGATATGTGTGTAGAAGTCATGTGCAAAAGCAGAAGCTGCTGATAACACAAGCCCTGCAACTACTGCTAAAATGGTTGCAAAAGCAACGGCTGAAACAAAAGCAAATAAAAACTCTCCGCCAAGCACTTCAGCCAGCAATGGAGCGGCCATATTACCTGCAGCATTTGCAGCTACAATTTTATCCTGACCAACAAAAGCTGCAGCTCCAAAACCTAAAAAGATCGTCATGATATAAAAAGCACCGATCAGCCAAAGTGGCATATACAACCGATTTTCTTGCAGTAGGTGCATCTTTTACTGTAAAGAACCGGATTAAAATATGAGGTAGTCCAGCCGTTCCAAGGACAAGCGCTAAGTTTAATGAGATCGTATCAAGAGGATCTTTAAACTTATTCCGGATTTAAAAAGGACTCACCAAGTGGAGTAGCGTTTTTAACTTGGTTAAACATTTCTGTAAAACTGAATCCGAATTTAGCGAACACCATTACAGAAATGATAAACGTACCAAGCATCAATAAAATAGCTTTAACGATTTGTACCCACGATGTGGCTGTCATTCCGCCAAAGACGACATAGACAGTCATTAAAACACCAACGATAAGTACAGAATATATGTACTCAATACCCAATAACAATTTGATAAGGGCACCAGCACCAACTAATTGCGCAACCATGTAAAAAGTTGAGATTGCCATTGTGTTAAGTGCAGCAACACCACGAACTTTCTTATCATTAAACCTTGCAGCAATCATATCCGCCATCGTATATTTACCTAGATTACGAAGTGGCTCTGCTACTAAATATAAAACAACAAGATAGGCTACTAGAAAACCAATGCTGTAGAAGAATCCATCAAAACCAGAAAGTGCAATGGTACCCGCAATTCCTAGAAAAGAAGCTGCAGACATATAATCTCCTGCGATAGCAAGTCCATTCTGCATGCCGGTCAGCCCACCGTCAGCTGTGTAGAAATCACTTGTTGTTTTCGTTTTTTTAGATGCAAAATAAGTAATGACTAATGTGAGCGCGACGATTCCTAAAAACAAAGAAAATGCTGTACCATTCATGAGGAAGCCTCCTTATCCATTTCTGCTACAACTTTATCTGCGAGCTCATCGAATCTTTTGCTCGCTTTGTATAGATCATACATAAAGACCAAGTCATAATAAATTGCGCAAATGCAAAGATCCATGCCCATGTGATATCACCAATAGCACGTTGGTTCAATACATCTGTGTAAGCTGTCAAAATGGGAAGGCTAAAATAAAACAGTAAAAAAACACGGTCATCGGCAAAATAAAACGTTTTTTCTCTTCCATTAACTGCTTAAATTGACTGGATTCAACGATTTCGCTATACCTTGGGTGTTCAAATTTTGCTGTTTTTTTGGTAACAAGTCATTTCCTCCTCATATTTAATTTTGTGAAGTGAAAATGTCACACCTCCTTTTTAACTGAATAGTTTTTATTTTCAGATAATGACAATTTCTATTATAAACTGAAAAACTTAATCCTTCAAATGCAATCATCTCGAACTTTAGAAGGATTTAATTGCAGCGTTTGCGTATTATTAAATAAGGGCAAAAACAGGAGAGAGGTGTAAACATCATGAGTGTTGTCTTAGTTAAACTTGGAATGTCAGCATTTTTCGGACTAATCATCGGCATTGAACGGGAACTGAAAAACAAACCCGTTGGACTTAAAACAAGCCTTGTTATCTCCATAAGCAGTTGTTTGCTCACAATCGTAAGCATAGAATCTGCTAAACAGTTTTCACTTGTTTCAAGCCAAACCGTAATGGATCCGATGCGTCTTGCCGCACAGATCGTAAGTGGAATCGGTTTTCTAGGTGCAGGTGTTATTTTGAGGCGCAGCAATGATGTGATTTCAGGACTTACAACAGCTGCCATGATATGGGGAGCATCAGGATTAGGAATTGCAGCAGGAGCAGGGTTTTATAAAGAAGCGGCTGCTGGTGCATTTTTAATATTAATCAGTGTTGAACTGATTCCTTTAATCATGAAATGGATTGGTCCGAAAGCATTAAGACAAATTGATATTAAGTTAAAGTTAGTTGTAAATCCTGACACAAACATGAGTGATGTCATGAAAGAGATTAACGAGCTTAAAGTCAAAATCGTGAACGTGAGAATTAAAGATCTAGAAAACGACAACAAAAAGATGGAAATGGCAGCATCCATCTACGAGAAAAGGTATACAACAGACCTATATGACGATGTGAAGAAGATTGAAGGAATACGCAGCGTTGAGATTGAAACACTTGGTTAACGGGAGGATAATATGAAAGCGTTAATTGTTATTGATTACACGAATGATTTTGTTGCCGATGAAGGCAAGCTGACATGCGGAAAGCCCGGTCAGGAAATCGAAGAGAGAGTTGTATCACTTTCAGAAGAGTTTTTGAGAAATGGAGATTATGTGGTTTTCGCTGTTGATGTTCATGAAGAAAATGATCCATATCATCCAGAAAGCAAATTGTTCCCCCACATAATATCCGAAATACAGAAGGCAGGGAACTTTACGGAACGCTAAAAGATGTATATTTTAAAAACCGTACAGAGGTAGAAAAACAAATTCAATGGTTAGACAAAACTCGCTATAGTGCTTTTGCGGGAACTAATCTGGAAATAAAATTGCGAGAAAGAAATATACAAGAATTACACCTGACAGGAGTGTGTACAGATATTTGTGTATTACATACTGCTGTAGATGCATATAACAAGGGATTCTCAATCGTAATTCATGAAGACGCTGTTCAAAGTTTTAGTCAGCCGGGACATGAGTGGGCATTATCACATTTTAAAAATACATTAGCTGCCAAAGTGGTCAGCAACAACAAGAATTTTGTGTAAAGTAAGGGATGACAGTTTAAACTGTCATCCCTTTTAATATCTTTTCAAGTTATGATCACTTGCGTTGTTTTTATAATAGCGCACCATAGCGCCAACATATTCCTCAAATGGAGGACAAGTAATTTCAGTTCCTTGCAGGTCATTTACAAGTTGAGTCGTATCATAGTGTGCATCATGAGAGAAGTAAGAAAGTGTTTCATAAGGTACGCCTAGCCATTTGGATATAATAGAGATGGATAATAAGCGTTCTGCAAACATTCTAGATAAAGTCCAACTAGGTTTTTTCCCGGTAAGCTCTTGGCATAATAAAGTATAGGCATCCTGAATAGAAGGTGAATCAGGGCTTAGCATATGGTACGTTTTCGATTCACCTCTAGGATCGTGCATTAAAAATACGGAGGCTTTAATAATAAAATCCACAGGCACTATATGAATTTTCGATTTCGTCTTGCCGATATTTGGAATGGGAAGACGAGCTAAACGGTTTAAAAACTGCATCATAAAATATGGACCGTCAAACTTAATGGTTTCTCCTGTTTTTGAATCACCTACAATAATTCCTGGCCGAATAATCGTTATTGGCAATTTTTCCATTGACGCCCGAACAACACTTTCTGCTTCATGCTTAGTTTGTTCGTAATAATTGCGAAAACTTTGAGGCTTGCTAAAATCATTTTCAAGAATTCCCCTTGTTCATTACCAGATACGTAAGCCGTGCTATAATAACAAAACCGTTTTAAATTCTTGCAACTTTTCACAAATGATAAGACGTTTTTAGTCCCATTAACATTACAGGAATAAGCTGGTTCATAAGGAATCGTTAAATCATAAAGAGCTGCTAAATGAACGCAATGTGTAACATGTTCAGATAGGTGTCCGATTACTGTAGAAGACAACCCTAGATTTTCTTTAGTAATATCACCTTCTAAGAGTTGGATATTTTCATAATGGGTATCTCGTTGTTTTTCGGCTATTTGTCTTTCATGTTTTAAGATTAATAAGTAAAAGGTAGATGACGGATACTCTGTTTGCAGAGCCTTCACAAGCTTTGAAGCTATAAAACCTGGATAACCCGTGATAAAATAGGAATGTTTCATACAAATACACCTGCCAGTCCGAATTTTTTAAAATTTGCTTTCATGTAAAAGGAAGGATCATTGAATAATGAATAGTAAAACAGTAATTATAGCCGGATCAAGTGGCTTAGTGGGGCAGGAAGTCGTCAAACAGCTGCTAATTGATCCTATGTGTAAAGAAATTATCCTGCTCGTTAGAAAAGCGACAGATATGAAACATGAAAAAATAAAAGAAATTATATTTGATTTTACAGCCCATGAGTACAATCTAGAAAACATACAGGCTGATGTGATGATAATCTGTATCGGCACGACGATGAGAAACGCAAAATCAAAAAGTGCCTTTGAAGAAGTAGATCTACATATTCCAGTTAAATTGGGAAGACTTGCTCAAAAATTAAACATAGAACATCTTTCCGTTATTTCAGCCTTAGGAGCTCATGCCAAATCAACATTCTTTTATAACAGAGTAAAAGG
Organism: Fictibacillus sp. EA-CB0309; assembly: GCF_055814265.1. NCBI lineage: Bacteria > Bacillati > Bacillota > Bacilli > Caryophanales > Fictibacillaceae > Fictibacillus > Fictibacillus sp. EA-CB0309. Next base: position 2,166,246 of record NZ_CP169271.1, on the reverse strand, counting down.
GAAGATGGAATCGCAGTTGATCTCAATGAACTTTCCTCATCTCACAATTGTTAGACCTTCTTTATTGATAGGAGACCGCGATGAGTTCAGGCTTGGAGAAAGATTCGCTGAAAAGCTCTATAAAGCTTTACCGTCCATTTATCCCAAAAAGTATCAGCCAGTCGAAGCGAGTTCAGTAGCCAATACGCTAATAAAAGAAAGTTTTAAACCTAATAATCAAAAAGTAAACATACTTGAAAATAAGAAGATTCATGAGATAAGCCGAAACAGTTAAAAAGATGGCTTGTTTACGCTATAATAACATTGTATGTAAATGAATCGTTTTCAGGAGGAATAAATAATGAATGCCTATGAAGAATATATGAAACAAATGGCTCAGCCAATGAGAGATGAATTAACACGCGCTGGATTTGAAGAGTTAAAAACGCCTGAAGAAGTCAATTATTTCATGCAGGAAACAGAAGGTACTGCATTAGTCGTAATCAATTCTGTGTGTGGATGTGCAGCAGGACTTGCCCGTCCAGTGGCAGTTGCATCACTAAACCACAGTGTTAAGCCTGACCAATTTGTGACTGTGTTCGCTGGTCAGGATAAAGAAGCTACAGCTCAAATTAGAGAATTCTTTGGTGATATTCCGCCATCTTCTCCTTCAATGGCTGTATTGAAAGATGGAAAAGTCGTGCACTTCATTCATCGCCATAACATTGAAAATCATGCGCCAGAGGAGATCCTTGAGAATCTGCTTGGAGCATATGACGAGCATTGTTAATGCCTTTTTATTCAGTATAGTTGTACTGTTTAATAAAAGAAAGAGAGAAGCAGATCTGCTTCTCTCTTTCTTTTTTATAAATATAATGACTTAATGAGAAGAGGATGAAGATTCGTCGCAGTCGTCATCTTTACCGTGGAACGCAGTCGCTCCGATAATGATTAACAGGATGAATAGAACAACAATAATTAGAAACCCACAGCCATGTCCGTAACCATAGCCTCCACCATATCCACCATGCAACGGCATGTTTGCTACCGGCTTCATATTAATGTTCATATTGTCACCATAAGGCATATTCATTTTCTTGTTTTCCATTTCAGTCCCTCCAAATATTTAAGTCTAGGTCAACGTCACATTACACCATATGACCGAACCACCTAAACGGACACGGACAAATGCGGAGTTTTTAGTGAAATCGCCTGTACTTTTTTAGGAGAAAAGCCTATTTTTAATTTTTTTAAGTATTAATCTGATGCTTTTGCAAAGAAATCCGCTTTTACTCCAGTGCAAAAACTGACTTAGCAGATCATAGCGAATGGGCTTTTTAAACAAAGTAGCTTTCGAGCTTTTATTTACAAAAAAAAGACCGTCCTTTTAATAAGAACGATCTTAAATCCATTTTACTTTTGGTTCTGTTTTTTTAACGATTCTGACAATGTTTTGTCTGTGTCTAAAGATTAGAAAAAGTGTAAAGCCGATCAAAATGTAGGTTGTAATATAGTCGCCGGCAATCAAGAGACTTAGAATCACCGAGCCGATACCAGCCATAATAGACGAAAGTGAAACGTATTTACTTATGTATAGCGTTAAAAAGAAGGTGAGTAGAACGAGAACAAATAAAAGAGGTTCTGCAAATAACAAAACACCGCCAGATGTGGCTACTGCTTTTCCACCTTTAAATTTCGCAAATACTGGATAACAATGCCCAATAACAGCTGGTATTCCTGCAATAAGTGGATGAAGGTCAATATCCAGCAATACTGGTAAGCTTGCAGCTAATGTACCTTTTAAAACATCTGCTGCTGAAACAATAAAACCTGCTTTTTTCCTAACGTCCTAAATGTGTTTGTACCGCCTAAATTGCCGCTTCCATGTTCTCTGATGTCAATGCCATAACCTAGTTTTCCAACTAACAGTGCAAAGGGATCGAACCTAGCAAATAAGAAAGTAGAAGAATGATAATGATTTCAGTCATATGAACACCCCTAAAAATAAGACTAGCTATTTCTTATTATAGGATATAACGTTTTGATTTCCCACTATTACTTTATAGAAAACTTGGCTGACGCGAAAGGCTAGCGTCAGCCTTAGTTGTGCTTATACGGATCGATTTAAACTTGTTGCCACGGGGAAAATCATCATGCTAACAAGTTATACTTTCTGAAAGTGTAAAAAACGGCAGCCCTTAAGAAAGGGTGCCGCGGTTTTTATTCTTCTTATTCTTTGAAAATGGCATCCACCAATTCCAGTCTCCAAGAAGTTTCATTAGAGATGGAACGAAGATCATCCTTACGATTGTTGCGTCTATAAAGATAGCGAGTGCAATAGCAATACCTATCTGCTTTACAGGCATTACATTAGTAAAAGCAAAAGATCCTGTAATGACAATCATAATCGCTGCTGCTGAAGTAATGATCTTTGAGGTAGAAGTTAATCCCAATAAAGTAGCATGGTCATTATCACCGGTTTCCTCATAGATTTCTTGTATTCTTGAAATTAAGAACACCTCATAATCCATACTAAGTCCAAAGACGATTCCAAACGTAAAGACGGGTATCATCAAACCAATTTCTACTGGGTCCATCAGCACACCGCTTTGGAATATCCAAACAAGAATTCCAAAGGTAGCTGCAAGACTCAGCATATTCATAAAGATTGCCTTTATCGGAATAAATACAGATCGGAATGCAATCATCAGTATGAAGAGTGTAGTTATGAGTACAATCGCTAACCCATATGGTGCTTTTTCAATAATTTCATCAAATATCTCTTGGTTAAACTTTGTAACACCACCGATTGTTAATGAAAGGCCGTCATATTCATCTTCCCATTTCTTAACGAACTGTTTCGCCTCATCACCTGTAACATCTACAGATAAGTAAGCCCTGATAACAGCTGTTTCTTTATTAATAAATGGTTTTAATGCAGGGGATAACTGCTGTTTCCCTTGTTCTGTCTGCAACACATCGTACAGCTCTGAACCATTCAGCTGGTTTGTATAATTAAAAATAGATTCTGTTTTAGTTACTTCTTTTTCATTTTCAAGATTTTTTACTAATTTTTCTAACGCAAGCAGAGCTTCTTTATTTGTAGCATATGAATTATTCGATTCGGCCACAATGAGCACTGGATATAATTCATCTTCACCAAAGGTTTTTTCAAATTTTTCAAAGGCGGTTCTTGACTCATAATCTGGCGGCAGGGCTTCAGCCTCCGGGATTGAAAGTTTCATATCTTTAACAGGTGTTACGGATAACCCTAGAATACAAGCTGCCGTGATCGCCATTATAACGGGTCGCTTCATAACAAAAGCCGCAAATGAATGCCAAACTGATTTTCCATTCTCTTTTGGTTTAAACAATTTTAACGAATTTACACGGTCACCAAGCACAGCTAGTATAGCTGGCAAAAATGTAATTGCATTCAGGACAGATAGAATGACAACCACCATACCACCAATTGCAACCGTTTTAAAAATATCGATATCGATCAACAGCATACCTGATAGACCTAAGAACACACAAAGACCTGAAAAGGCGATGGATCTGCCTGCTGTTTGAACAGAGATTATGGTAGCTTTTTCAATTCCGTGATGAAGCTCTTCACGAAAACGATTGACAAGAAGCAACGCAAAGTCTATACCTAGTGCGAGGCCGATCATGGGAACAACGTTTAGTAAGAAAATACTTACGTTTGTTTCTTGGCCGTAAAAATAAAGAAGACCAAGTGAACTTACGACAGAGATCAAACCGACTACAATCGGCAATCCCGCTGCAATTAAACCGCCGAACGCCAATAGGAGAATAATTAGTGCTGCAGGTATACCTATCGCTTCTGCTCTTGCTAAGTCGTGTTGACTGGCGGTGTTCATATCTTCAGCAATAACCGGTCCGCCTGTTAAAGAAACAGAAATCTCTTTGTCTTCAGGCAGCCGATCTCTGATTTGTTCAATTGAGGCCTTTAAGTCTCCGAAGCTTTTATCAAACTGAATAGAAGCAAAAGATACATTATCTTTTATCGTCTTTTCCGGAGCAACATAGGGACTCTGGACTCCAACTACATCTTGAACATCATCCATTTGCTCAATAGAATTCTGAACAAATTCTTTATATTCATTATCCTGAGGGGTATATTTTTTGAATCAAAGACCAGCATCACAGTAGACTTTGGCTGATCGAACTTTTCTTGGAGAATATTTTCTACTTTAGAAAATGAGCCCTCCATTTCAAAACCGCTGCCACTTAAGATTGAAGGAAGTTTGACAGCAAAGAAGCCTAATAGAATGGTAGTCAGAACCCAAAATGTTATAATAAGAACACGGAAACGATATGTAAATTTTCCTAAGGCTTGAAACGATAACCCTTTTTTCATGGTGTTGCCTCCTCATACATATATCTTCCCATATTTTAGGTTTGTTCCAAGATATATGCAAATAATAAGAAGCATTTTTAAAAATTGAATTTGCTTACTTAATAAGTTCTTCGGAGTTGTTTTCAACTACCTACATGGGTAATAAAGCATGCAGTAACAACCTTATTTTATAGCTATTTTCTAAAGGGTTGTTGCTTTTAAATGCTTTTATTTTCTTCTATGACAGTTGATTGTAGTGGAAGGTGTGAGACTCCTGCGGGACAGGCGGGCAGGTGAGACACTTAAGAGTGAAACGTACGAATGTGGCTCACCGCCTGCCCCGCGGAAAGCGAGCAACCTGAAACGAAAGTCAACTACTTTCAAAAGCAACAATGAATATGAAAATAGAATATTTTATAAACAGACAGGTGAATACATTGATTATTACAACAGCCGGAAAGAACGCATTGAGATTACAGAACAAAGCTAAGGAAGTTGCCGTTTCAATCGGCGGAAAGTTTATGGAACGAGAAAACCTCTCCATTTCCTCCTTAATAAGCAAGTACAACGATCATGTGCTCATGATTGGGGTAGACAAGATTTCGTATCATCCAAAGGACGGAGACACACCTTTCTTCTTTCATCCCAATTCTTCTATGTTTCGTGTAAAGCAACTACTTAGAGGAGAAAAAGATGCCTTTATAGAAGCTGCCCAACTAAGTGAAGGTATGACTATTTTAGACTGCACATTAGGACTTGCCTCTGATTCTATAGTCGCTAGTTTAGTAACGGGAGAGAAGGGGCTGTAACCGGATTGAGAGCAGCACCGCTATTTCATTTGTCGTTCGAAGCGGTCTTAAAGTATGGGAATCCAAACTACCAGAGATGAATGCAGCCATGAGAAGAATTGAAGTTGTACAAAGTGACCATCACGAATTTCTAAAAAACAGCCCGATGATCGTTATGATGTTGTTTATTTTGACCCTATGTTCGAGTCAACAATCGCATCTCCAGGTATACAAGGCTTAAAAAGCAGTGCTGATTACGGGGAACTTTCCAAGAAAACGATTAATGAAGCATTGAGAGTAGCTTCAAAGCGTGTAGTGATGAAAGATAATCGGACAAGCACGAAATTTAAAGAGTTAGGTTTTTCTGTAATAAAAAGAAACGCCAGTTTTTTATATGGTGTAATTGAAAAAAGAATGAGGTGTAACATGATTGACCTTAGAAGTGATACCCTTACCCAACCTATTAAGAAAATGAGAGAAGCAATCTATAATGCTTCTGTCGGCGACGATGTTTACGGAGAAGACCCCACGATTAACAGATTAGAAGAAATGGCTGCTGAAATAACTGGAAAAGAAGCTGCTTTGTTTGTCACAAGCGGCACACAGGGCAATCAATTAGCTGTACTTGCTCAAACATCACCAGGTGATGAGATTATTGTTGAAGCAGAGTCTCATATCTTCTTTTATGAAGGAGGAGCTACTTCAGCCTTGGCTGGTGTTCAGCCAAGAGTCGTTCAAGGTATCAAAGGCGAAATGAATCCTATCGCAGTGAAAAGTGCTATTCGCTCTGATGATATTCATTTTCCGGATACTTCTTTAATCTGTCTTGAAAACACACACAACCGTTCTGGAGGTTCTATTGTTTCTCTAGAAAACATGAGTGCGATATATGATGTTGCTACTAGCGCTGGCATACCCGTTCATATAGATGGGGCAAGGCTCTTTAATGCAGTGGTAGCATCTAAAAAGAATGTTAAAGATTATACCCAATACTGTGATTCTGTACAAATTTGCTTATCCAAAGGGTTAGGATCACCTGTTGGTTCCTTGTTAGCAGGAAAGAAAGAAGTTATTCAAAAGGCGAGAAAATGGAGAAAACGCCTTGGTGGAGGAATGAGACAAGCTGGTTTCTTAGCGGCTAGCGGTATTATCTCGTTAACAGATATGGTGGATCGTTTAGCAGAAGATCACGAAAAAGCATTAAAACTAGCTAACGCCATAGAAGAAATGGATGGGTTAACACTTGTTAACAGACCCGATACGAACATAGTCATTGTTAATATAGAAAAAACACTACAAACCAATGAAGAATTCTTAGATAACCTTAAAAAAGAAGGCTTGCTCGCCGTCTCATTCGGTGAAGGTCAAATCAGGTTCACTACACACTATGATGTAAATTCACAGGATATCGAACAAGCGATTTCTGCAATCCACCGAGTTATATAAAAACGGGCAATGAATTTAATAAAAATAGCAATGAAAAAACCGGGTGCTAAAATCCCGGTTTTTTCTTTTATCTACTTAAATTCAATAGGTACCCTTTTTTGTGAAACTTGTTCAAACGCATATGCCAACTGAATAAGCTTTTTCTCAGAGAACGCTTCACCTGTGAAGATTACACTCAGAGGCAATCCATCATCATCAAAACCTGACGGAACGGAAATAGAAGGATAACCTGCTTTTGCAGGAATCCCATACCAAACATCATTTGGACTGATAAGAGCATGCAGCTGATGTTCCTTCATGACAAAATCAATACCATCGTTCTGTGATTTTTCAAGATCGTTAATTCTAGATTGAATATATTCTGGGCTGGTTAACGATCCATCTGTTTCGTTGCTCTCTATTAGCAATTCTTGATTATGCTTAAGGCATTTTTCTTTATTTTCCTTGTTGAACGCAATTACATCAGATAAGGAAGAAATCCCAATAGCAGGGGAGACAGACTTTAAATAGTGATTAAGACCCGATTTAAATTCATGTAAAAGTACAGTATAGTTAGATCCATCTTTTTCCAATGGTGAGATTTGATCTAAATAAATGATTTCTCCGCCTTGTTTTTTGATTAATTCTAGTGCTTCATCAAACACAGACCTTTGCTTTTCATTCAGATCACGGATACAGAACTCATAGGTAACTCCAAATCTTTTCCCTTTTAATGTTGATTGCTCCAAACCATCTATAAACGAAAGTCGCTCAGAAGCAATATGGGTGGCTGCATCTCGAGAGTCCATACCTGCAATTACTTCAAGCAATATCGCCGCATCCTTAACATTTCTTGCCATCGGACCTGCTGTATCCTGACTGATTGATATAGGAATGATACCTGTTCTCGATACCAAACCTACAGTTGGTTTGATTCCTACGATATTGTTATTTCCAGCTGGGCATAGAATAGAGCCTGAAGTTTCTGTTCCAATTGAAAGAGTGGCAAAGTTACAAGCGACAGCAGCAGCAGAGCCTGAACTGGAACCACTTACATCCAGTTCGTCAGGGCCATATGGATTCAATACTTGTCCGCCTCTCGAGCTATATCCATTCGGCATATGATATGCCATGAAGTTAGCCCATTCGGTCATATTGGCTTTACCAAGAATAACTGCACCAGCTTCCCTCAGTTTTTGAACAATAAATGCATCTTTTTGGGCAAAGTGGTTTTGAAGGGCTAATGACCCTGCACTTGTATGCATCTGATCAGAAGTATCGATATTATCTTTAATGATGACGGGGACCCCGTGCAAAGGACCACGAACTTTGCCTTTTTTTCGCTCATTATCAAGGTTCCTTGCTATGAATAATGCATCAGGATTAACTTCAAGAACCGAGTTAATCTTTGGTCCTTGCTTATCATATTTTGAAATTCGATCTAAATAATATTTTACTAGGTCAAAAGAAGTCAATTCCCCGTTTTCAAAATGAATATGTAACTGATTTAGCGTTATTTCTTCAATTTGCAACACGCTTATTTGTGACATTTTGCCGCATCCTCTCTTAATTACTCATTACTTATTATATAAAACTGTCGCAAAAAAAGGAATTTTCAAAGTATTCCTAGAATAAATAAAAAAAGGCCCGCATCATGCAGACCTATAAGGTTTAAACCCGATAATTGTATTATTCTTCAATCGTAACTTTCATAGGTGTCCATTCACCAATGATGCCTTGACCGTGAAGAGATGTACTGCCTTCTGGTGATAAATCTTTTTCGGTCATAAGTCCAAGTGCAACTGTAAATTCATTAAATTTAATCGGAACATTTTTTTCAGTTCTTACGATTGATCCGTTTACAGTAAAAGTTACTTCGTCTTCTTCACGGTTGTAAGTGATCTGATATTCGTTCCATTCTCTCGCGTTAAAATCATTATCTTCTTTAAAAATACAAAAGTATCTCGTTTTGTCGGTTTGAGGCACTGAAACACCTGGGAACGGAAGTACTGCATAAACACTTGCGAATTGTTCGTTACCCGCAAAGAAATCAAGCGCTGCGCCAGTTGTAAAATCCAATAAATTCACTGATACAAAACCATCGTATAAATCGTTAGAATAAGTACCGATCGGGCGAGAGCGCATTTTCCATTGAAAGGAGATGGTTCCCCCTTCAGGCACTGTTATCGTTTCATTAGAGTAATACATGTGTTTCGCATTATCTAAAAATTGCACAGAAGGGTGTGATTTAGTGAAGGGATTTACTCTGACATATAGTTCATCATTTCTGACAATAACTACTGCCTCTGGCTCTCTGAACTCATGGAAAGACCCATCTGGAAGTGGAAAACCTCCCATTCTCCATGTGTCAGATTCAGTTAAGATCGTGTGAAAATTTCCTAGTACCATTTCTTTTTGATGTTTTTTCATTAAACACAGCTCCTAGTTAATTGCTTATAAAGTTATTTAATCAAATAAAGGTTGACGAGGCAAATGCTGGCTTTTCTATTAATACCCGTCCATAAAAAAACTAGATTTCTAACATGGACAAGTATATTTCAGAAAAAACTGAATAATAATGGTATTAAGAGCTCGCAAATTAAAGGGAGGGTGTTCTCTATGAAAACGGTATCTCAAATTAATTTACGAAAAGAAAAAGAAAAGACGTTCTCAAGTGATGATAGAATTATGCTTTTTATTACGAAGTTCCACTTAAAAGCAAAAAGGGATAAATGGTTAACGTTACGACTTTTACTAAGAAAAGGATCAGTTGATCTTGTAGAACAAATCCTGATCAGTTCAGAGTATAGAAGGGATTTCCCTGAACTCCTTGAAGATGACACCGTTAGAGATTTCTATTTAGATTTAAAGAATCCAAAAAAGAAATGTGTCTTACCATTTAACCTTTTGGGAACCCAAAAGGTTTTCTTCTTGTCATTTTTGTGTGCAAAGTTTTTATCATTTGATATAATACGGACATGAAGATGAAGGAGCACGATGTGATGAAGCGTTATACATTAGAAGAAGCCAATCAATTGATTCCTGTTCTCTCAAAAGAGTTTGATTCTCTCCATAACTTACAAAGAGAGTTTGATCTGTGGTACGAATCATTTCAACAGGTTGAGCCCCAGTTGAATGCTGAAGAAAAGGCAGCTTGGGAAAAAAGGATTCAATTCATGGAACTTGAAGCAGAAATGTTTATTTCTAATATATTGTCTCACGGCGTGTGGTTTGAAGATGCATTTTCTTCCACACTGCATTTCCCAGCTATTTTAAATGGGGAAAAAGGGGTTTTTAAATGGCACCCTGAAGAAGCAGTCATCACAATTTATGAAAGCTCTGAAGAGAAATTGGATTCTCGACATTTGGTAAATTGAGGAACGATTATTTAATTGATGTAAAAAACACTTGTTTTATTTTGAGATATTGTTTATGATATTATTCGTGACGTAACTTAGCGCCTATAGTGAAATGGATATCACACGAGATTTCGGCTCTCGTATTCTGGGTTCGAATCCTGGTGGGCGCGCCACTTCCAATTAAATATCTTGAATATCGGTTATGCCGGTACTCACCACGGGGATGGCTATTGGGACCGGTGGTTTTTTATTTGGCGTCATAATAAAACTAACGTTGCAGGTTGGTGATTAATTGTGTCAGAAAAAATGAGAGTACTATTGTATTACAAATATGTTCCAATCGATGATCCAGAAAGCTTTAAAGACGAACATTTAAAGTTCTGTAAGGATTTGGGGCTTTTAGGGAGAATTATTGTAGCACCTGAAGGTATTAACGGAACTGTTTCAGGTACGTATGAACAAACTCAAATCTATATGGATCACCTTAAAGCAGATCCACGATTTGAAGATATTGTATTTAAAATAGATGATGTTGAAGAGCACGCATTTAAAAAAATGTTTGTTCGTCATAAAAAGGAACTAGTAACTTGGCGCTTTGAAGAAGATGTAGATCCGAACCAATTATCGGGTAAACGTTTATCTCCAAAAGAATTTTACGAAGCGTTACAAGATGAAGATGTTATTGTAATCGATGGACGTAATGACTACGAATATGAAATTGGGCACTTCCGCGGGGCAATCCGTCCAGATGTTAAAGCATCTAGAGATTTTCCTAAATGGGTCCGCGAAAACATTAGCCAATTTAAAGATAAAAAAGTTCTAACCTATTGCACAGGCGGCATTCGATGTGAAAAGTTCTCTGGTTTCCTTTTACAAGAAGGGTTCGAGGATGTATCACAGCTTGAGGGCGGAATCGTAACATATGGGAAAGACGAAGAAGTTCAAGGAAAGCTTTGGGATGGAAAACTCTATGTGTTCGATGAGCGTATTTCAGTTCCTGTTAACCGTACTGATGAAGATGTAGTCATTGCTACATGTTATTATTGCGGAAAAACAGAAGATCGTTATGTGAACTGTGCTAATCCAGAATGTAATAAACAACATGTATGTTGTACTGAGTGTGAAGTTGAGCATAAGCGTTCTTGTACGAAGGAGTGTTTAGAACACCCACGTAACCGCTATGAGACGGAACGAAAAGAACAGCAAACCGTTTAAGTGATAAAGCCAGTGATTATACTGGCTTTTTTTATTTCCCTGTTTTAAAGTTAACAGTAATGATGAGTAACATAAGGGGTGACAAGTAGATGAATCGAGCAGATGAAATTTCTGAAAAAGTAATCAGCAACTATCAAAAAGACGAAGGTATGATGATTATTATTTACGCTCAATGGTGCGTAAATAACAGATTAGACCCGAAACAAGTTTATCTCAAAGCGTATCCTGAACAAACGAATAATGACTATGTGATGCATATGTTAGAGCAGACTGTTCCATTAGAAGAGGCAGAGCCCATTAGCAATGAAACATTGCTGCAAGTCTTATCCCTATTCGGTAATGAGGATCTCGCCTTTGTTGTGTCTAAAGAAATAGATGCGATGTTGGAGGCAAAAAAATGACTGAAACAGAGAAATTAGTACTTGCAAGTTATAAAACCGGGCAATATATAGGAAAAGCTGAAGATGAAAGAAATCAGATGGTACTAGTTCAAGTTTTGGCTGTAAAGTCTCATCCATGGCAAGGTGATCTGCATCACCCTAAACAAGCTGACGTTCCTTTTTTTCAAGAAAGAAGGGCATTAAGTTATGGTGAGAAAACATGGGTACCAGCTCATACGGTGAAGGAGTATAATGGTGATCTTCCATCGTATAAAGACTCATTAAAAAGTGCACTGATTGGATACATAGAAAAGTTAGATGAAGACAATAGTGAATGGGCAAAACGTTCATTACAGTGCCTTTATCAGCTAAAAAAGATTATAAAATGGATTAAGAAAGAACGGTAAGTGGAAAGAAGATAAGTACACAGCAAAGGTGGCGATTAATTTGGATCTTCAACAACAGATCATAAAGGAATTACAAGTGGAACCTGAAATTAATGCAAAAAGTGAAATTCAAGCTAGAGTGCAATTTCTAAAGGATTATGTTAAAAAATCTGGCACAAAAGGTTATGTATTAGGCATTAGCGGGGGACAAGATTCGAGCTTAGCTGGTAAATTAGCTCAAATTGCCATGAAAGAATTGCGTGAAGAAACCGGTGAAGATTATAAATTTGTAGCAGTCAGACTTCCATATGGTGTTCAAAAAGATGAAGAAGACGCTCAACGCGCGCTAAAATTTATTGAACCTGATGTATCTCTAACTGTAAACATAAAACCGGCTGTAGATGCTTCAGTAAAAGCTTTCATGGAAGCAACAGATAAGGAGCTTACTAACTTTCTAAAAGGGAATACAAAAGCACGTGAAAGAATGAAAGCTCAGTATGATATTGCAGGGGCATACCAATGTCTTGTTATTGGTACCGACCATGCTGCCGAAGCAATAACAGGCTTTTTTACAAAACACGGTGATGGTGCTTGTGATATTGTACCTTTATATGGATTAAATAAGAGACAGGGAAGAGAGTTGCTAAAAGAATTAGGTGCGGAAGAACGCATCTATTTAAAAGTTCCTACAGCGGATCTAGAAGACGATAAACCACTTATCCCTGATGAAACAGCACTTGGCGTTACTTACGAAGAGATCGATGATTACTTAGAAGGAAAAGAAATCTTTGTTTCTTCTAAAGAAAAGATTGAAAAAAGATATCTGCAAACCATGCATAAAAGAAACCATCCTGCATCCATCCATGATACTTGGTGGAAGTAATACGAAGCACCTGGGTAAACCAGGTGTTTTTGTTTTGTAACTTTTAGGTTATACTTGTTGTTGGAATAAAGGGGAAGGGGATACATATCTTGAGTAAAACAGCAAAAATCATAATATCATTAGGAATTGTATTTTTAGCATATTTCGTTTTTGATACAATCAATCGTGAAAATGCCCGAAAAGATCGTCTAAATGTAATTGACGACCATTTCAAAAACCTTTTAAGATTGAAGAAGAGTTAAAAGAACAATATGACGAAGATTTCCTGATTGAAATGGACGACGAATTTTATATGGTAACGGTAAAAGATAATAAAGTCGTAAAAACCGTTAAACAATAATGTGTGGGCTTGGCTCAAAAGCAGAGAAACTTTTGACGCCAAGCCTCTTTTTATAAAATCGAAAACCCTAGGCTAGGCCTAGGGTTCCAAAAAGCTTACAGCGAGGTATTAAAAAAACTCTTCCGAGATGCTAAAATAAATTTGGTTCGCCAACCAATATTCCAGCATCGGAGGAGTTTTCATTGTCCAAAGACATCAATAGTTTAGCACACACGAAATGGAATTGTAAGTATCACATCGTATTCGCACCAAAGTATAGAAGACAGGTGATATACGGAAAGATCAAGAAAGACATAGGAGAAATTTTACGGACACTGTGTGAGAGAAAAGGTGTAGAAATCATTGAAGCTACAGCATGCCGAAATCATGTACATATGTTAGTGAGCATACCACCAAAACTAAGTGTATCTTCGTTTGTAGGCTACTTAAAAGGGAAAAGTAGTTTGATGATATTTGATCGGCACGCTAACCTGAAGTATCGATACGGGAACCGAAAATTTTGGTGTACCGGTTTTTATGTAGATACAGTGGGCAGAAACAAAAAAGTGATAGAAGAATACATTCGTAATCAAATTCAAGATGATGTAGTCGCAGAACAAATAAGCATGATGGAATACATTGATCCATTTACAGGTGAAGAGGTAAAGAAAAAACAGAGAAGGTAACCAGGAGGCCTTTGAGGTCTGGCCGGTAGAAGTAGTGCACCTGGCGAACCCTTCCGAGGCCCTTTAGGGCTTGGCCAGTAACAAAGGCTTCCAGCCGCAGAGAAAACCACCCGTTGTCACGGGTGGTTTTTATTTATAGACTGTTTTCGTAATCTTTGTTATTTATGTAAGTGGTTGATTTCCGTTCCAGGTGCTCGCTTTCCGCGGGGCAGGCGGTGAGCCACATTCGTACGTTTCACTCTTAAGTGTCTCACCTGCCCGCCTATAAAAAAGTCCCTTGCTCCTGCGTCTACAAGTTAATGCTATCGCATTGAGCTTCCTCGTCGCATGCCTTGCAGGAAGCTTCTCATGTGGCAGGCACGCACCTTACACTCCAATCAACTGTCATAGAAGAAATGAGGTTTGAAAGCAATAATCTTTTAGAAAAGAGCTTTTTATAAGATGAGAGAAGGCTAGCCCACGGGTTATCTATACTGGGAGAAAAAATATTTCTATTTGTTTGTTTGTGATGAACAACTTAAATTATATTTACATTAGTTACACACACTCTAAGAAAGATAAACCACCCCATGGCCAAGCATACTGCTTCCTTAGTAGGACCATCTACTTAAAATTCTACACAAAACTTTTATACATAAAGTTCTTTAGGATGAATTTTCTTTACAATTCAAAATCATAAATAAACTTCTATTGTTCCTATGCTATGATTTTTCATGGCTTACATAACATTCAAAAAGGGGTTTGTTTTATGAAATGGAAAAAAAGTATATCTGTTTTTGTATTGATGACTTCTGTTTTCGCGTTCAATTCACACCATGACCAAGTTCGCGCTGCAGGAACAGTTGAAGGACCAGTTATCTCTGAAGTTGCTTGGATGGGGACAACCGTAGATGCGAATGATGAATGGATTGAACTTTATAATCCTACTGATCAAACCATACAACTTGATGGTTGGACGTTAAAATCAACAGATGGGACTCCTACTATTCAACTTAGTGGTTCAATTAGTCCTGGCGATACCTTTTTACTGGAACGCACTGACGATTTAACAGTGCCTGGTGTTACAGCCAATCAGATTTTCACAGGTGCTCTATCAAATACAGGAGAAAGTCTTCAACTGCTTGATCCTTCGAACGGAATAAGTGATGCAGTTTCCAAGTGGTATGCAGGAGATGTTACTTCACGAGCAACCATGGAAAGGGAAAACATGTCGGCTAGCGGAGAGGACATTCAGAACTGGAAAACAGCAACTGCCAGCTACGATGCAGGATTTGGAACACCAGGGAACATCCAAGGCACTTCAAATGGACAAGCAGAACAATTAAATAATGTTAGTAATGAAGTTGGAGCAATCAATGTCTATTTTAATAAAAGTGCTTTAACACAATTTGCGACACCTGGTAACGGAGCCAATTACAATATTAATCTTGAAAACAGACTTTTAAATAGAATTAATTCAGCAACTGATTCGATTGACATAGCAACATATGAGATCAACCTTCCTAACATCGTAAATGCATTAATCGAAAAAGCATCTACAGGGGTTTCTGTACGAATGTTAGCTGACTCAAAACCATTATCAGATGCAGAACATGATGCTCGATATGAGCTTATGAAAATATATTTAGAAAAATTAGCAAGAGGAAAAGATGGGGTAGTTAATACAGCGGATGATGTACACATCTTTTCAGACTCTATTATTTTTGCAGTAGAAGACACGGCAAAAAGAACAGAATATAACCTTCC
The DNA here is from genome assembly GCF_055814265.1 of Fictibacillus sp. EA-CB0309. NCBI lineage: Bacteria > Bacillati > Bacillota > Bacilli > Caryophanales > Fictibacillaceae > Fictibacillus > Fictibacillus sp. EA-CB0309. The sequence continues at coordinate 2,150,717 of NZ_CP169271.1, read as the reverse complement.
TTCAGATGGATTCAACGATTTCACCCAACGCACAGTTACGGTGGGTAGTCAAAGTCAGACTGGTCACATGCTAGTGGATGGTGAGGAAAAAGAAACTAACAGCTATTATTCTCCAGATACTCAAATGCACAATAAGTTTGTAGTTGTTGACGGGAAATGGGTCTTTACAGGCAGTTGGAATTTCACAACGACTGGACTTTATGGCACTGATGAAAACAGAGCAAATGGAATACTAGACGGAAATTCTAATCATTCAATCGAACTTCATTCAAATGAACTTTCTAGTATTTACAAAACAGAGTTTGATGAAATGTGGGGAAGCGCAGGTACGCAGCCTAATGCAGCTGTATCGAACTTTGGATCACGAAAAATTGATAATACACCTCACCAAGTTACAGTAGGTGGAAAGAGCGTGGAAGTTTATTTTTCACCAGGAGATAACGCCGTTCCAAAAATGAATGAAACATTAGAACAGTCTGCTCACCTAAATACGTATTTCAGCATTTTTGCTTGGTCAGATCAAGCTTTAGTTGACACACTGAAAGTGAAGTGGGAAGGTTCCCCTAACGATTTAGAAGGAACAAAAACTGGTTTTGATATAAAAGGTGTCTTTGATGATTCATTCTGGAACATGTGGTGGTCTGCATCCATCGACATGACTGGCAGAACCGCTACTCAAACGAGCACCAATAATCCGAACACACGCTGGAAAAATCCAGCTCCTGTATTTATGGATAAAGAATCCAGAAAGCTGCACCACAAATATTTTATCATTGATGCTGATACTTCGAGTGACCCGCTTGTTATAACAGGCTCTACGAACTGGAGTACGAACGGCAATGATGTAAATGACGAAAATGCGCTTTGGATTCATGACTTGGCACTAACAAATCAATTTAAACAAGAATTCATGGCTAGATATGAACAGGCTGGTGGTTCAATCAATTAAATGCTACATTCTTAAAAGTGACTCTTGAAGGGAGTCACTTTTTCATTTAAAGTAGATGAAAGCTCAATTGTATACATATCCTATAGATGGGGTGGTAAAATCATGGAAAATTCATATGTTTTATATCACGATCAGATTATTAAAAGTGGTTCTATTCCGGTAGACCCTGAAGACAGAGGTTACCTTTTTGGTGATGGCATCTATGAAGTTGTTTTTGTCTATAACAGTAAACCTTTTGGATTTGATGAGCATTTTGAAAGGTTTGAGCAGAGTGCTCAAAAGTTAGAACTTTCTATGCCGTATGATATCCCAACTTTAAAGCAATTAACGGATGAACTGATTGTTAAGAACAATGTTGTGAACGGTATGGTTTATATCCAAATGACCCGTGGAGTTGCACCGCGAAATCATCTATATGAACGGAATATGCAAAGTGTTGTTACTGGTTTTGCAAAATCTGTTTCACTGGATTCGATTGCTGCATCTCAATCAAGAGGGATCCAAACGTACTTGACTGAAGATATCAGATGGCTTCGCTGTGACATCAAAAGCTTAAACTTGCTTGGAAATGTAATGGCTAAACGAAAAGCAGCTGACTATGATTGCCAAGAAGCGATTCAGCATAGAGATGGAACAATTACAGAAGGTTCGTCATCTAACGTGTTTATTGTTAAGGATGGTACACTTAAAACACATCCTGCAACTAACCTAATCTTAAATGGAATCACAAGACAACTCGTTTTAAAAATTGCAGAGGATATTGGAGTTCCTGTAGCAGAAGAAGCTTTTTCTATTGAAGAATTGGTGAATGCTGATGAAGTTTTTATTACAAGTACAACCATGGAAGTCACGCCTGTTGTTAAATTGTTAGGAATGAAGGATCAAACTTACCAAATTGGTCCTGTCACAACAAAACTTCAAAAAAACTTTAAGCAAGTGATTGAAAAGAAAACATCTGCTTTAAAATCTTAGTAAATGATTCTCTAGAGGAAAACATGAAAACATTACTTAAATACTTTATTAATGGATTGTTGACGATCCTTCCGATTGTATTGGCCGTGTATATCATCTATAAGATTTTCGGATTTCTCGATAGCATCCTCGGCAATTTATTAAAGGACGTCTTAAAAGAAGACTATATTCCGGGGATCGGACTTATCACAACCATTGTTTTAATCACCGTTCTAGGATGGATGTCAACACAATATATCTCCGGGAAAATATTTCGGCTCATTGATCGAATCCTAGAAAAAACGCCTTTTGTCAAAACGGTTTATACGGTAATCAAAGATACCATACATTCTCTTTTTGGTGAAAAACGATCGTTTTCAACCGTTGTACTGATTGAATATCCAGAACTAAATATGAAAAGTGTTGGTTTTATTACCACAGAAGATGTTAGCAGCTTAAGTGATGAATTGGCTGATCACGTTGCCGTCTATATTCCCCAAACTTTTCAGATCGCTGGATTCACGTTCTTAGTTCCTAAAGATAAAGTCAAAGTGCTTGATATCAAACCAGAGGACGCCATGAAATTTTTATTATCTGGCGGAGTCGCAACAAAATAAGCATGAATGTAACACCCTTTATTCAGAAAGGGTGTTTTTTAGTTGCATTGTTCATACATTGATAAGAAGGGAGGGTGTTAAACTTGAATGCTTCTAAGCGGTTACTAACAAAATTAACACTCATTCCAATTGATTTCTTGCTTCAGCCCTTTTCTCTATTAAGTAGAAAGAAAGTGATTTGGGAGCTGAGTTCAGAGCAAATAGTACAGCTTCAATTACAATGGTTGCGAATTATGAAACGCACAAATAGCGTAAGAATCAATCTTCGAAACAACAAAGAGTTAATACGAAAAATTAAAGACGAAACAAAATCAAAAAACAGGAACAACATTACCCGAACGGCTGCATATTTATCATTTTTCAAGAAAAATCATGAGATAGAATGGTCATTTTTAGCTCATATGGTCTCAAGGAATGCAGGATATTTTATGACTGATTTAAAAGGAGAATTCTTGCCTCACATCCTTGACGATCTATTTGCTGAGAATTTATATACGATGCTAGAAAAGGGAAACAGTATGATCTTCGAAGACGCATACCCTCAATTGCTTTTATATGAAGAAAGTAAGAAGAAGGGAGTATCCCTATTTTATCTTTGCCCTTTTTTAATGTCTCTCCATTTATGGAAGGAGTTTGGGAATTGTATTTTCAGGGAGATCAGAGCCCGCTGCTACCCATCGCACAAATTATAAATGAACAAAGTCACATTGAAAAACACCTTGTTCAAACAGAGGAATACCAGCGTTTATTAAATAAATTGACTTATCGCATCCAAGAATGGCTTCAGCTTTCTCAAATCTTATTTCCTGTATTGCCGTTAAAGAATTCAGTTGGTAAGAACATGTACAATTTTGAAGACCTTAATTCAAGAATTGAACTAGGTCAGAATTTATACAATGTTCTTTTTAACCCTAAACATTTTCATAACTCCTATAAGTTTGCACTTCAAAACCCTCACACTGGTTCTCGTACCGATTATGATAGCAGTGTTTTCAATCCTATTGACTCAATCAAAAAGAAAGAGAAATATCCGAAAGAAAAACTTTCTTTCTTTAAGACGAAACAGAATCATAAAATATATAGTCCTTTTCTTTGTGACGTTTGGAAACAAAGTTATACAGGACCTTTTTTTCAATCGAACTGGTTTTCAGAACATGATTTTGCGATTGAAAAGATAAGATTGGTAAAAAAGCATTCTTCTCCAATCTGGATGTCTTATTGGGCGGGCCTTCATAAGTTAGAATCTGCTTTTCTTTTGAAACACTATTATCGTTTACTCAAAAAAATAGAGGCCATGAATAATGGCTTCTATTTAAAGAAGGAAAGGATGTTGCCCATTTGCTGTGCAAGCCCCATAACTTGATTTGCTCCGCCCATCATTTTGCCGAAGTTCAGACCAGATCCTTGGTTATTCTGATACATTCCCATTTGATTCCCTTGCCCTTGTTTTTGGTTAAACGGCATGCCTGGCATCATCGGATGCGGCATACCCGGAGGCATCATTGGCATCATATAGGGCATATATGGCTGTTGGTTAAATCCTTGTGAATATTGCTGCTGCGGCATTGGAGCTGGAGTTGCAGGCGCATATGGCGGTCTGTCGGGTACTTGTTGGCTATTTGCGTAACCCTTTGCAGTAGGAGTGGAGAAAGGATCGTATCCGCCGTATGGGAACATTCTCATAGATTTCTCTTTCAAAAAAATCACCTCAAAATAGTTTCCATATATGTATATTCAACTAATTAAAAAGGGACATAACCCTTCATAGGAAGTGATGAAAACGCCCTGTCCAAATTTTGCTCACATCATATTTTATAAGTAGAGGTGTGTTGCCGAAAAGGAGGATAAGGAATGTATGGCTAAATACAATGCTTCTTATGATTGGTTATTAACTGCAATCGGGGATTCCTTAACCGTTGGAGTAGGGGCACCCGTATTTGGAAAAGGTTATGTAGGAAGGTATGTAGGGTTCACTCAAGATATTTTTAATAAACAGATCCTTGTTAATAACTTTGCGGTTACCGGCACAACCTCTGAAGAAATTCTCAACTCTTTAAAAGACAAAGCAGTAAGAAATTCAATAAAAAATTCTAAAATTATTCTAATAACAGCTGGAGGGAACGATCTTATTCAAGCGGCATTTAAATATATGCTGACGCATGATGAAGACCCTCTGTATCGCGCACTTGAACTTTGTAAAAAACTTAAAGAAGATCTTTAAAGTCATCTTCAGATTAAAAAAGGATGCAGAAGAACCTTTTATCATTCGAATATGTACACTTTATAATCCGTATTTTAAATGGAGTAAAGCGATTAAATGGGTACACTTATTTAATAATCATATAAAAAGTTATGAATCGTTACCGAATGTTAGAGTGGCTGATCTATATCAGGTTTTTAAAGGGAGAGAAAAGGAGCTTGTTTCCTTTGACAGTGTCCATCCAAACAAAAAGGGGTACCAGGTGATAGCCGTCTCCTTATTTGAGCTAGGCTTTAAAGAGATAGAATAAATATAAAAACAGCACAAGCCGTGTAAAAGCTTGTGCTGTCTTACTTATTTTATAGCGCCGGAACTTTTTCAAATTCTTTTCTCAATGTTTTTGAACGCTTCGCTGCATTTTCAACTGCTCTTTCAATGGCTAGACCGCCTCCATTTTCTGCAAGAGCTTCAAGACCTGCCGCAGTTGTACCATTAGGTGAAGTAACTTTTTTACGAAGCTCTGCTGGAGAATCATCCGATTCCATCACCATTTTACTCGCACCATATAGTGTTTGCGCTGCAATATCCCGCGCCAACTCACGATCCAAGCCATTTTCCACCGCTACATCTTCCATGTGTTCTAAAAGATAATAGAAATACGCAGGACCACTTCCTGCTATGCCTGTAAAAACATCCATCTGTTTCTCAGATATGATTTTTACTTTACCAATGGCTTTCGATAATTCTTGAGCTAAATCCAAATTTTCATTTTTTACATACTTACCGGCACTAATTCCCGTAATAGATTCACCAATCATACTTGACGTATTCGGCATTACACGGATGATAGGAAGACGCTTTTCTAAGATCTCCTCGATATAATGTGTTGAAATTCCTGCAAGTACGGTTAAAATCACATGATGATCTTGAAGTGCTGGTCTTACTTGTTGTAGAACTTCTTCTGCTTGTTTTGGTTTTACCGCAAGAATAATCACATCTGTGTTACTTAAAGTTAATTCTTTAAAAGCCATCGTTTGAATGTTGTATTTTTCATTCAGTTCCATTCTTCTATTTTCATTAGAATGGTTTGCAGCCGTAATTCGATCTGGAGAAATCCCAGCTTTATTGATTAATCCTGAAATCATTGCTTCTGCCATTGAACCTGCTCCAATGAATGTAATGTTTCTGTATTTTAACATGCAACCCTCTTTCAATAATTTTGGATTATCCGCTACTTTTTAGTCGACTCATTAGGCTGTTTTAACTTAGAAGTGAAGCGGACTCTTTGTTATTCAATTTGTAGTAATTTTATTTTGCTCTTTGCTATATACTTGTTGCTACTATTGCTCGTTGATTGGAGTGTAAGGTGCGAGACTACGGCTAGGAAGAGCGGTCAGGTGAGACCCCTAAGGCGCAAAGCGGCAAGGGACTCATTGCACGCCCCGTGGAAAGCGAGCATCCTGAAACGGAAATCAACCCTTTAAAAACAATAATAATTAAAATGCAGCCTTTTATTTAAAGTACTATGTTAACATGTTCACAAATAGATGCAAGTTTAGATGTTCTTTATTGAGTGATTGTAATATGATTTTTACATAAGAAAAAAGGGGAGAGTGTACGATGAAATTTTATATTGCCTCTGGTTTTGTGAACAAATCATTAGTAAAGAAAGTAGGAGCTGAAATAACAAAGAAGCTGAACTGGGAACTTACATACGATTGGACTCAGAATGAGAGGGCAGAAACAAAAGAAGATCTTGCTAATATCGGTATAAAAGAATTTGATGCGGTTATGAATTCTGATGTAATCATTGTTATATTGCCTGGAGGAAAAGGGTGTCATACTGAGATGGGGATTGCGCTCGGCAATAATAAACGTGTCATTATGTACGACCCGAATGGTACTCTAAAAGATCTCTCCAAGGCAACGACATTTTATTATTTGCCTCAAATTAAAAATTGGAATGGGATAATAGAAGAGCTGCCACCACTTTGCAACTCTTCAAACCCTCATTGCGCTTCTTTATAAGATTGATTTTGAAATGTAGTTATCGTTTTGTCTGCGATTCTTGCATATCCTTCGTCATTAGGATGAATAGAATCGTACAGCCATTTATCCATATCTTCAGTTTGAAGAGCATCACTCACAGGAACAACAAGTGCTGGTTTATAAGTAAGTGCGGTCTCATAAGCAATTAAGTTCCAATCATTTAGCAGCTTTTCCGTTGCAGGGTAATATTTTTGCTCTGAGTTCACAACATTGTATAGTTCATTTAATACTAATATGGCATTAGGGTTTTGCTCTCTAATCGTCTCAAAGATTTCGTTCAAATTTTTCTTATATCCGGTTTTCACTTCGTCATAACTCTGAATGGCTTTAATCGGACCTTCTTCTTTTGCTATTTGTACAAGATCATTTCCGCCAATATTGATTGATATAATATCGGCAGATTTAACAGATTGCTGAACAGCAGGTATTTCTAGCTGATTCAATAATCCTTTGCTTGTTGCGCCTGAAACGCCTTGATTTTCCAAAATGAACGTTTTACCCGTTAAGTTATGGAGGTTATCATTGACTTTGTTTGCGAATCCTCCTTCTTCTGAGCCCCTGCCTTGTGCGACAGAATCACCTAAGACTAAGTGGTTAAAACTGGAATCCGAACTTTTATTAAGATAATCAAGGTATGTGATTTGTTCTGATTTTGTACTGTCGTTTATGTCAATTACAGATTCTTTCTTGATCTGATTTATCTTATACTGTGGGTAGTAGTACCATGCCGCTGTACCGATTACCATTAGCAAAAGAAGTAAGGATATGATATATCTTTTTTTCATTTTATCCTCCTCCTGAAATTATAACTTGTCATAACAAAGTATTAGTTATTGATAATAACATAAATATGTCTAGAAAGTGCAGGGTGAGAACTTGAATAACGATTCACTTAAAATACCAGTATTTATTCCGTTAATCATAGGGATTATTGCCATTTCCTTTTCCGCCATTTTTGTTAAGTGGTCAGAAGCCCCAGTTTCTGTACAAGGGATGTACCGCTTATTGTTTACATTATTATTAATGCTCCCATTTGTTTGGAAACAATTTGCTTTCCTCAAAAAATCTCGTTTAAAGATGCAGCTTTATTATTTTTATCAGGAACATTTTTAGCATTACACTTCTTATTTTGGATGGGGTCCTTAAAATTAACGACCGTAGCCAGTTCCACGATACTCCTTTCATTACAGCCTGTTTTTGTAATGGTTGGTGCATTCATAGCGTTTAAAGAAAGAACTTCTAAAGCAGCAATAATAGGAATGATTGTAGCAATAGCTGGTGCGATTATGATTGGTTGGGGAGATATCGGTATTTCAGCTCAGCATATCCAGGGAGATCTGCTGTCCATTTTAGGTACGATTGTAGTAGCTGCGCATATGTTGATCGGTCAAAAGCTACTGAAAACAATACCCGCAACTCTCTATAGCTTCACTGTGTTTTTAACAGCTGTAATTGTTTTTGTTGTTTATAATGCTTTCTTAAACATACCCATGATTGGATATCCTGATAAGGAATGGGGCATATTTTTATTGCTTGCCATCATCCCAACTGTTTTCGGACATGTACTCTTTAATTGGCTTTTAAAATATGTAACAGCCGCAACGATATCCATGGCTATTCTTGGTGAACCCGTTGGAGCAACTTTGCTGGCTTACGTATTGATCGGAGAAACATTAACAGTCTCCCAATGGATTGGAGGTGCCATGGTTTTAACAGGTCTATATTATTTCTTACAAAATACCCGTAAACAAAAAGAAATAAACCTCCAGCTCCAATCAAGAAACCTGTAACGGTAGGTCCAATTGTTAAAAAAGGATAGGGTGATATTGTAATCCATGTTGTTTTTGAAAGTAGTTGATTTCCGTTCCAAGTGCTTCGCTTTCCGCGGGGCAGGCGGTGAGCCACATTTAGACGTTTCACTCTTAAGCGTCTCACCTGCCCTCCTGTCCTAGCCTGAGTCTCACACCTTTACACTTCAATCAACTGTTCAAAGAAGAAATAAAAAAGGATCAATAGCAGCAATCCTTTAGAAAACAACAAAAAGATCAAAGCCTTTTTCTATGCAATTGACTCTTATTCTTATATGATGTAACAAACAGTTATGAAAGGAGATGGATTTCATGAGTAACTATGCGAAAGCTACTTTTGCTGGTGGGTGCTTTTGGTGTATGGTTACACCTTTTGAGGAATGGCCTGGCATTATAAAAGTTGAATCAGGCTATACGGGCGGACATACAGAAAATCCTACGTACAAAGAAGTTTGCAGTGAGACAACAGGGCATTTTGAAGCAGTTCAGATTACATTTGATCCTTCGATTATCTCTTATGAAAAAATAGTATCTGTGTTTTGGAAACAAATTGATCCGACTGATGCAGGAGGACAGTTTTATGACCGAGGAGACTCCTATCGAACAGCGATTTTTTATCACGATGATGAACAAAAAGCAGTCGCAGAACAATCTAAGAAAGAGTTAGATGAAAGTGGACGTTTTAACAAACCAATTGCTACCTTAATTTTACCCGCTGATACTTTTTATGTTGCTGAAGATTATCATCAAGATTATCACAAAAAGAATCCTTTTCATTACAAGCGCTATAGACAAGGGTCTGGTCGAGACACATTTATAAAGTCTCATTGGGAAGATAAGAAACAAAAACAAGAAATTCTTAAATCACTAAGCCCTATGCAATATAACGTGACACAGAACGATGCAACAGAACCACCGTTTCAGAACGAATTTTGGAATCATATTGATGAAGGGATCTACGTAGATGTCGTTTCTGGCGAGCCACTATTCAGTTCTCTTGATAAGTTTGATAGCAGCTGTGGCTGGCCAAGCTTTACAAAACCCGTACGTTCTTCTACCGTTGAAGAAAAAGAAGATCTGTCACATGGGATGATTCGTACAGAAGTACGGAGTAAGGATGCAGATTCTCATTTAGGACATGTTTTTACGGATGGTCCTCGTGATCGAGGAGGATTGCGCTATTGCATCAATTCAGCTGCACTTCGATTTATACCGAAAGAACAGTTAAAAGAAAAAGGATACGGTGAGTATCTAACTCTATTTGAACAAAAATAAACCAGCCGCTCGGCTGGTTTATTTTTGTTCTGAAGAGGAATAGGAATGTGATTGGATATATTTTAACCGGGCAAATAAGATGACGGCTCCAGCTGATAAACCTGATATAAGTCCAATCCAATAACCGTATGCTCCGAGTGTTGTAAAGTTAGCTAAGTAATAGCCTACCGGCAGTCCAAGGACCCAATAAGAAATAAAGGAAAGCATGAACGTTACATTTACATCCTTATATCCTCTTAATGCGCCTTGAATGGGAGCACCGAATGCATCAGCTAATTGAAAAAATACAGCGTACCATAAAAAAGAAGTCGTGAGTTTGATTACTTCTGATTCATTTGAATACATCCGAGCGACTTGGTCATCAAATACAAAAAGAAAGCCCGAAAGAATTAAAGCAAAACCTACTGCTGTAATGATTCCGATATAGCTATACTGTGCAGCGTCTTTAAATCGACCAGCCCCTACCTCAAATCCAACTGCAATGGTGAGGGCAAAAGAGATGCTCAACGGCAGCATATAGAGGAAAGACGCAAAATTCAGCGCAGCTTGGTGAGCGGCAATGGTAACCGTATTAAAGTCACTCATTAGTAGAGTAACTGCTGCAAATATACTTACTTCAAAAAAGATGGCTAGGCCGATCGGTATGCCAATCTTTAATTGTTCTTTCCAAGCTTTTAATGATGGTGAGTAAAACGTGTGAAAGAGTTTATATCGTCTAAAAGAATTGAATTTCATAACAATGATTACAGTTATAAGAGCTGTGATCCAATACGTAATGGCGGAAGCAACACCAGCACCAATACCGCCTAATTCTGGGAAACCCGCTTTACCGAATATCAACAGATAATTAAATACGGCATTTATAGGTAATCCGATAAGTGTTATAAACATCGTTATTCTTGTCTGACCAAGTGCATCGATAAAAGAACGTAAAGCTCCATATAAAAATAGAGGAAGAATACCGAAAGCTAATGCAATCAAATAGCCTCTTGCTACTTTCTCGACTTCTTGATCTAACGACATGGCTCCCAGTATTGGATTTAGAACCAATGAACCTAGTATGAGCACAATAACCGATATGACAACGGATAAATACACAGCCTGCATGACGGACCTCGGCACACTTTTTGTATTTTTAGCTCCTTGTAGCTGTGAAACAATGGGGGTTAGTGCCATTAAGATTCCATTTAGACCTGTAAAAATAGGAACCCATAAACTTGATCCAATAGCGACACCGGCTAGCTGATCAGCTCCTGAACGTCCGCTCATTACCGTATCAAGAAAATTCATAGCATATAACCCTAATTGAGTGATTAGAACAGGGACGACTAATAATAAGAAACTTTTATATTTATCTCTTAATGAATATGTCTGTATCATCTGCATACTTCCTTTATTGTTTTAACTGTCAATTCAAGACAATGCATTATATCATAAAACATATGAAACACACGTAAAGGAGAAACTATGAGCGTACAATTTCTTTTTGAAGTTCAATCTGTTCTGCCTGGAGAGGAAGCGGGTGAAAAAATCGTGCTTGTTTCAACAGAACTTTTATATAAAAACAGCGGCGAAACAATCTATACTGGCGTTATACCTGTAAGGGTTTCGAATCATGGGGTTTTTGTTTCAGTATCTGCAATATCAGCCGCATTCACTTCCAAATATTTGCGAACAGAAACACTGTTCAGGTTAAAGCGGTATATTAAAAAAATGAGAGATTACTTGGATTTTGATAAAAAGGAATAAGTTGACTTTTTACATCTGCCCTCATATAATATGGAAAACTATAGACAGAACATTTATGAAAAGAGAGTACTCTGCAAAGGATGTTATAGCGAGCTAGGGTTGGTGAAAGCCTGGCACAACTTTCAGACGAAGCGCACTTTGGAAATGTTTGCTCGAAATTTACAGTAGGGCAAACCGGGCACATCCCGTTAACAGATCAAGCGGCCTTATTAAGGCAACAAGAGTGGTACCGCGGTCATCCGCCTCTTCTATTAATTAGAAGAGGCGGTTTTTTTATTTAGGGAGGGAAAAAGAATGAACGGTAAAAAGAATTTGCCATTTATCTAAAGAATAAACTGGGTGATGAGCTATCGTTAGACCAAATTGAGAGTTTAATTGAAAAGCCAAAACAAATTCATCAAGGGGATCTAGCCTTTCCTTGTTTTCAGCTGGCTAAAATCCTAAAGAAGTCCCCAAATAAAATCGCTAACGAGCTTGCCTCAGGAACTATTCCAGAACATTTCGAGAAAACAGAAGCAGCAGGCGGCTATTTAAATGTATTTCATAATAAAAAAATAGCAGCTTTAGAGCTTTTAACGAAGATATTAAAAGATAAAGAGAATTATGCAAATCATGTTTTCGGAAATGAGAAAACAATTGTTTTCGACCTTTCATCTCCTAATATCGCAAAACCTTTTTCAATGGGCCATCTCCGTTCTACTGTGATTGGTTCCTCATTAGCATCCATTAGCGAAAAATGCGGATACAAAACGGTAAGAATCAACTATATCGGTGATTGGGGAACTCAGTTTGGGAAGTTAATCTGCGCTTACTTAAAGTGGGGAGAAGAAGATAAAGTACGAGCTAATCCGATTGAAGAACTAACAAAGCTATATGTTCGTTTTCATGAAGAGGCAGATAACGATTCTTCATTAAATGACGAGGGAAGAATGTGGTTCAAGAAATTAGAAGATCATGATCCACAAGCGACAGAATTATGGATATGGTTTAAAGACGCTTCATTAAAAGCGTTTCAAAAAATATATGAACTTCTGGATGTACAGTTTGATTCTTACAACGGTGAATCGTTTTATAACGATAAGATGGAAGAAACGGTTTCAGAACTTCAGAAAAAGAACTTGTTAGAAACATCTGAAGGTGCTCAGATTGTAAGAGTAGGGGATGATATACCACCTTGTTTGATCAAAAAGACTGATGGTGCAACTCTTTATGCGACACGTGACCTTACTGCTTCCATCTATAGAAAAAACACATACGCTTTCGATCAAGCTTTCTACGTGGTTGGTCATGAACAGTCCTTACACTTTGAACAAGTTAAGCGTGTGTTAAAAAACTCGGCCACGATTGGTCGAATAACATGCACCATGTACCATTCGGTCTAATTTTACAAGATGGCAAAAAGATGAGCACTCGAAAAGGGAGAACCGTGCTTCTTGAAACCGTAATATTAGAAGCAATACAGTTAGCTGAACAAAACATCAAAGAGAAGAATCCAGAACTCGAAGAAATAGAGACGGTGGCAAGACAAGTCGGTGTTGGCGCTGTCATATTTCATGATCTGAAAAATGAAAAAGGAAACGATGTTGAATTTTCACTTGACCAAATGCTTAAATTTGAAGGTGATACAGGTCCTTATGTCCAATATACGGCCACAAGAATTCAAACGCTATTAAACAAAGGAAACTTTGAAGGGCAGCTGCCACAAAAAATTTCCATTGAGGAAGAAAGCTGGGAACTCCTTTCCGTCTTAAACGATTTTCCTGCAATGGTTGAACTGGCGTTTAACCGAAAAGAACCTTCCGTCATATCAAAATATTTGTTGAAGCTATCTCATAAATTTAATCAATATTATGCAAACGTTAAAATCCTAAACAGTACTGAAACATCCGAAAGATTAGCATTATGTGCATCCATTCAGATTGTACTAAAAGAAGGTCTGCGATTATTAGGGATTCAAACACCTAATCGAATGTAGAAAGGTATGACTGGGCTGTTTAAGTCATGTTGCTGGCAAACCTTTGATGTTCCGTTATATAATCTTATAACTTCAACTTATATAAGGAATCGGGGAGCAGACAATGAAAACTGATGAACATACAAAAGGTATATGGAATGCAGCTTTATCCTATTTAATCTGGGGTTTTCTGCCTCTATACTGGAAGCCTCTCGATTTAGTTGGTTCAGGTGAAATTTTAGCACATCGCATCTTCTGGTCATTTTTACTGATGGTAGGTGTAATGATTCTTTTAAAACGAAAAGATGCTTTACAAAAAGATTTAAGAGTCCTCCTTACCAATAGAAAACAATTTTTTTCCGTTTTAACTGCCTCCATATTGATTAGCGGAAATTGGGTGATGTATATATGGGCTGTAAATACAGATCATGTAGTAGAAGCCAGCTTAGGTTATTACATCAATCCGCTTGTAAGTGTGATTTTAGGGATGCTTGTACTAAAAGAAAAATTAAACAGCTGGCAAATTGTTTCTTTTATTATTGCAGCTTGTGGTGTATTCCTTTTAACATGGCAATATGGAGAATTTCCTTGGGTGGCTGTCTTTTTAGCACTTTCTTTCGGCCTATATGGACTCGCCAAAAAATTAGGAAGCTTTGACTCGTTAACTGGATTAACCTTTGAAACCATGTTTGTAGTTCCTTTTGCGTTTATTTATTTGGTTTACCTTCAATGGAATGGTGAAGCTTCATTTATTTCAGGTGGAACTTTAACGACATTCCTTTTATGGGAGCAGGCCTAGTTACAGCCGTACCACTTATTTGTTTTGCACAAGGAGTTAAACGTATTTCCATGACCATGATCGGTTTTCTGCAATACATAGCACCGACCATTATGCTGATCCTGGGTGTGTTTTTGTATCATGAAACATTCAGCACAATTCACGTCATTTCATTTACTTTAATCTGGATTGCACTCCTTATATTTACACTCAGCAGAACAAAATGGGCAAATTATCTCATAAATCGTAAAAAACAAAATTCACTTTCTGCGAAAATATAGTATAATGGCAATGACCATTGCTTACAGTTGAAACCTTATCAATGATAAGGTTCTTTTCATTCATTGTTTGAGAGCGCTTTAAATAGGGAAATATCAAGGGCGAGAAATGATGAATCACCTGTTAACAGCAACAGCACAATACTTACAAAGGGAAGCAGGAGGGAACAAAAGATGAGTCATCAACGTTCCAAATCAGAAAATCCTTGGCAAGGACTGAGCGGTCCAAACTTGGCTTATGTCCTTGAACTATATGATCAATATAGCGTGGATCCGGAATCTGTTGACAGTTCATTCAAAGAGAGATTTGATGCTTGGGGTCCTCCAAGTGAGGGTTCTGAACCAAATCAACGTACTGCACAGAGTTTTGATGGAATGGATTTAGAGAAATTGGCAGCTGCATTAAAATTGGCAGAAAACATCCGTACTTACGGTCATTTAGCTGCTAACTTATATCCAGTTGGAGAGTTTCCTAAAGACAACCACCATATTGACCCAAAAGAATTTAACTTAACAAAAGAAGATTTGAAAGCGATACCACCTTCCTTTATTTGGAAAGAGGCGCCATCAAGCGTTAAAGATGGCTATCAAGCGATTCAAATGCTGCAGGAAGTGTATACCAAAACAATCGCTTATGAGTTCAGTCATGTACATGAGACTGAAGAACGCCAATGGTTAAATACCATGGTAGAAACAAGCCAGCACTATCCTAAATTTACAGCAGAAGATAAGAAAAACCTTTTAACGCGTCTTTCAGAAGTTGAAGGTTTTGAGAAATTCCTTCATAAGACATTCGTTGGACAAAAGCGTTTCTCTATTGAAGGCGTTGACATGCTTGTCCCAATGCTTGACGAAGCTGCAAAAGAAGGATGCCGTGACGGAGCTGAACATGCTCTAATCGGAATGGCACACCGAGGACGTTTAAACGTACTTGCTCACGTTCTTGGAAAACCTTACGAATTAATTTTCTCTGAATTTCATCATTCTCCAAACAAAGAGCTAATTCCTTCTGAAGGTTCTAGAGGAATTAACTTTGGATGGACAGGGGATGTAAAGTATCACTTAGGTGCATCCCGTTTGGTTGAAACAGATCAATCACACAAAATCAAAATCTCACTTGCGAACAATCCAAGTCATTTAGAGTATGTAGATCCAGTTGTTGAAGGATATACAAGAGCTGCTCAAGAAACACGCGACAGCAAAGGTTATCCTGTTCAAGATACGTCAAAAGCATTTGCGATCCTTATTCATGGAGATGCTGCTTTTCCTGGTGAAGGTATTGTCGCTGAGACATTGAACTTAAGCCGACTTAGAGGTTATCAAACAGGCGGAACGCTTCATATCATCGCAAACAACCTAGTTGGTTTTACAACGGATAGCGGAGATTCGCGTTCTACGAAGTATGCGAGTGACCTTGCAAAAGGGTTCGAGATTCCGATCATTCACGTTAATGCAGATGACCCGGAAGCATGTATTGCTGCTGTACATCTTGCATACGAATATCGTAAAAAGTTCCAAAAAGACGTTCTGATCGACTTGATCGGTTACCGTCGATTCGGTCATAACGAGATGGATGATCCTTCTGCAACACAGCCGAAATTGTATAAACAAGTTAACAGCCATCCAACTGTTCGCGATGTTTACGCAAAGCAGCTTATTAAAGAAGGCGTAGTAACGGAAGAAGAAGTTAAAGGCATCGAGGATGATGTTTTAACTAAGCACCAAACCGAGTACGAAAAAGTACACGGCCGCAAAGAAAAATTTAAACTGGAAGACACAAGACTTCCGGATCCGTTATCAAAAGCACTTCCTGATATCGATACCACAATTTCGGTAACTGATCTTCAGGAGCTCACGGAGAACATGCTTAAGTTCCCTGGGGACTTTAATGTTTACCCTAAAATCAAAAGAATTCTTGAACGCAGACGCAAAGCGTTCCAAGGAGAAAAAATTGATTGGGGTATGGCGGAATCATTAGCGTTTGCATCCATTCTTAAAGATGGAACACCGATTCGTATTACAGGGCAAGACTCTGAGCGTGGTACTTTTGCACAAAGACATCTTGTTTTGAACGATAGTGAAAACGGTAAGAAGTTCTCTCCATTGCATGCAATGGATGATATCAATGTTTCTTTTGCGATTCATAACAGCCCGCTATCAGAATCATCAGTAGTTGGTTTTGAATACGGATATAATGTTTTTGCTCCTGAGACGCTTGTTATTTGGGAAGCACAATACGGAGATTTCGCAAACGTAGCTCAAGTTCTGTTCGATCAATTCTTATCAGCAGGACGTGCAAAATGGGGTCAAAAATCCGGAATGGTTATGCTTCTTCCACATGGATATGAAGGTCAAGGACCAGAGCATTCAAGTGCACGTTTAGAGAGATTCTTGCAGCTAGGAGCAGAAAACAACTGGACTGTAGCAAACGTAAGTACAGCTTCTCAGTATTTCCACTTGTTAAGACGCCAGGCAAAACTTCTTTCTATGGATGAAGTTCGTCCGTTGGTTGTTATGACTCCAAAGAGCTTGCTTCGTGATGCGAAGGTGGCATCATTGGCGGAAGCATTTGAAAGCGACCACTTTATGCCATTATTACAGCAACCTGGCCTAGGCAAGGAAAAAGAAAAAGTGAAGAAAATCTTGTTATGCTCTGGTAAGATTGCGATTGACCTTGAAAAAGCGCTTGAGCAAGATCAAGTGACTAGAACAGAAATGCACATCGTTCGAGTTGAACAAATCTATCCGTTCCCTGAAGAAGAGATGACAGCTCTTTTAAATGAGTATCCAAACGTTGAAGATTTGATCTGGGTTCAAGAAGAACCTAAGAACATGGGGTCATGGTTATACATCGAACCGAAACTCCGTGCCGTTGCACCTAAAGGAGCACATGTTTCTTATATTGGTCGACAAGAACGTTCGAGTACGGCTGGTGGGGAGCCAGACATCTACAAAAAAGAACAAGAACAAATCATCCAAACATCATTAGCACTAGACATACAATCGCGAGAGGGAGGCCGTGAACATGTTTGACGTTAAAGTTCCGGAATTAGCCGAATCTATTTCAGAAGGTACAGTAGCACAATGGCTTAAAAAAGAAGGCGAAGCAGTTGTTAAAGGTGAAGATTTAGTAGAGCTTGAAACAGATAAAGTAAACATCGAAATCAGCGCAGAACGCGATGGTATTCTAAAAAATATCAAAGTTGAGCCAGGTGATACTGTTTCTGTAGGTGACATCATCGCTTCAATCGTTGAAGGTGATGCTTCAGAAGCTTCTGAACCAGCTGCAGAGGAAAAAGCAGAAGAAAAAACTGCTCCCGCTCAAAAGCAAGAACCAGTTGTAGAAAAAGACGCGGCAGAAGACGAAGTAAAAGCTTCAGATCGCCCGATCGCATCTCCTGCAGCACGCAAGCTCGCTAGAGAAAAAGGCATTGATCTTTCAGAGGTTAATGCTCGCGATCCGCTTGGACGAGTTCGCACAGAAGATGTGAAACGCCACGCAGAAGGCGGAAGCAGTGAAAAAGCTACTCCGGCATCTAAACCTGCAGCAACTGCATCCAAGCCGGCTGCTTCTGTTGAAGCGGTTAACCCTGAGAAGCCAGTTGAGCGCGTAAAAATGTCACGCAGACGTCAAACAATCGCTAAGCGTTTAGTAGAAGCTCAACAAACTGCTGCGATGTTAACTACGTTTAACGAAGTCGACATGACTGCAATCAACGAAGTTCGTGCTCGCCGCAAGGACAAGTTCTATGAGCAAAATGGTGTAAAATTAGGTTACATGTCATTCTTCACGAAAGCCGTAGTAGGCGCGTTAAAGAAATTCCTGCGATCAACGCAGAAATTCAAGGCGACGAAATGGTTCTTAAGAAGTTCTACGATATCGGTATTGCAGTTGGAGCAGAAGAAGGACTAGTTGTTCCAGTTGTCCGTAACGCTGACCGTCTAAGCTTTGCTGGCATCGAAAAAGAGATCGGAAACTTAGCTGAGAAGGCTCGTTCTAAAAAGTTATCATTAGAAGACCTTCAAGGTGGTTCATTCACAATCACGAACGGCGGTATCTTCGGATCAATGCTTTCTACGCCGATTTTGAATGCACCTCAAGTTGGTATCCTTGGCATGCACACGATCCAGTGGAGACCAGTTGCTATTGATAAAGAGCGCATGGAAAACCGTCCTATGATGTACATCGCGCTTTCTTATGACCACCGTATCGTTGATGGAAAAGAAGCAGTAAGCTTCTTAACAACAATTAAATCACTTCTTGAAGATCCAGAGTCACTTCTTTTAGAAGGTTAATGTGTGTAAGATGTATTGGGAAAGCCTCCTGCAGCTGCAGGGGGTGTTTTTTTGTTTGTAAGATGAATATTGTTTGTGAGCAACATATGGAAAGTTAGCGGATACAGAGGCGGGATTTGTCGAATGGCCTTTATTTTTCAATTTAGACTTAATTATGGTTGAAAACGACTTAATTAATGGATCTAACGACTTAATTGAATTCCATTCCGACTTTATTTTTTCAATTTAGACTTAATTGTGCACAACCGAAATTTTCAGCACCAATTAATTATAAAATCGCTGCCGAAAAATAGAGGTTTTTATCAATTCTTATCGAAATGGATACGTATTCAAAAGGAAGAGGTGATTTCTTGATAAAAAAACCACGTACAAAGCCCCTAAAGTTACTAAAATTGGAGGTGAAATTACAAAGAGTAGTACCCAATCACCCAAAGTACGGTGAACTACAAATAGAATTCGCGAAACACTCAGCAGGTTATAGAGGAGAAGCGGCACTTGATTATTATTTGCACGATTTAGATGAGAATTCATACTTCATTTTTCATGACTTGCGGCTTCCTCGAGATAAAGAAAAGAAATATTTTTTCAAATCGACTGTCTGATTCTTCATTCTTCGTTTGGCGTGTTGCTCGAGGTTAAAAATCTCTCAGGAGATCTATATTTTGATCACCACTTCGATCAAATGAAACGAACGAAAAACGGGATAGATGAAACGTTTCCTGATCCTGTGAATCAGGTCCAACAACAAAAAGCATATCTTAAAAGCTGGTTGAATAGAAATCAATTGCCAAAAATTCCGCTCCAATCCCTCGTTGTTCTAACAAATCCTAAATCCTTTATCACTCTATCGCCGCATTATGGTAAGAAAGCAGCCAAAATCATTCGAGCTAAGAGTCTAGCTAACAAAATTGTAACCCTTTCAACATGCCATCAAGAAACCCTCTCAAAGAAGGACCTCTCAAAATTAACTACCAAGCTATTAAAGCAACATGAAAAACTAAATCCAGAGTTATTAAAAACATACAACATCAATGAGACGGACATCATCACCGGAGTCTTTTGTCCAGCCTGTAATCATGTGCCTATGTGTCGAGAGAGAAATACTTGGGTTTGCTCTATATGCCATGAGAAATCAAAAGATGCTCACATAAGAGCAATCCAAGATTATGCACTATTCTTTGATGAACCTGTAAAGAACAAAACCTTAAGACGTTTTTTACATATCGAATCAACTACTTGTATGAAAAAGCTTCTAAAATCCATGCATCTAACCCCAAGCGGACCTACTAATTCAGCAACGTACAAACTACCCATTCCTGAATAGTTTTTATTCAACATAATATTATTTCAATCAAATAAAAAGCTGCTATAGGTAGGGAACAAACCAATAACAATTTGCAATTTTATATCATTTGTAAAATGCAACTAACAATACTTGCAAAATACGACAATTGTGACATTAAATCATTTGTATTTTACAACTAAAGTGCAAAAAAGGCAGCTGCATCTAGCAACCACCCGAATATCATCTATAAATTTAAGGAATCAACAAAATCTTTCCTGCACTTTTTCTGCTCTCCAGATACTCATGTGCTTTAGCACCATCACTTAAAGGAAACACAGTCTCTGTTATTTTCACATGACCATCTTTAATCCATTTAAACAATTCACTTGAGCGTTTCACACGTTCTTCGTGAGAGGTGAGGACGTTCCATAAATCCCCGCCAGTTAACGTCTTAGAAGTGTCCATCAGCATACGAGGATCAATTGAAACAGGATCCCCACCTGCCATTCCAAAGAACACAACCGTTCCACCAATTCGTGTAACTTCAAAACTATCCATTATCGTAGAGCCGACAGATTCATAAACAACGTCGACACCTTTGCCGGAGGTTACACCTAAAACGGATTCTTTCCAATTATCATTATATAAGAATACCGAATCTGCACCTACACCTAAAGCCATCTGGCGTTTTTCTTCTGAAGATGTCAATCCAATAACTGTTCCACCTAGCAGTTTGATAATTTGAATCAATAGCTGTCCAACACCTCCCGCAGCAGCATGAACCAATGCAACATCGCCTTTTTTATAGCAAAGCTGTCACTTGTTAAGTAGTGTGCCGTTAATCCTTGTAATAAGAGGGAAGCGGCAGATTCAAATGTTACACCATCAGGGATGGGAATCGCTTTTTCGCTTGGCACAGCAACCAACTCTGCATTCGCGGCAGGCACATCAGCAAAGGCGATGCGGTCACCAACACACACACCCCTTACTTGACTACCCACTTCTTTTACGATACCAGCGCCTTCATAGCCAAGAATGTAGGGAGGCTGTCCTTCTAGATGATAGTTTCCTTTTCTTCTATAAACGTCAGCAAAGTTTAAGCCGATCGCTTTCATTTCTAACAAAATGTCATCAGGCCCAATAACAGGCTGTTTAATTTCACGATATTCTAAGACTTCTGGTCCGCCAAAGCGATCAAATACTAAAGCTTTCATATATACAGTTCTCCATTCTAATATAATGTTCTTTATCATATTAACCGATATAATTATAGGAATACTAGGGAAGCAGCTTAAAGAAAATGAATTTGACAGAAAACGTGCTGCACATTATGATTTAACAAAAGAATTCCATGAAGGAGAGAGACATCATGATCCATTTAGAGTGGGGTAACAGACCAACAATTCGTGAAATTAAATGTGTGCATACTGACGCTAAGAAGTATATGGTGAACCGTGCTTTAACAGCTGGGAAAACATACGAATTAAAAAATGAAACTGAAGAATTTTATTTCGTTGTTGATAACACCGGCAAAGTAGGCGGTTACTACAAGGAATATTTTGAAGGCTAAGCAAGCAATTTAAAAGCCTGACTCCTTGAGCCAGGCTTGATTGTTTTAAGAATGAATTTTCTTTTTTCCTTGTTTAATAGCGCGTCCATGAATTCGTGGAATTCAGGGATGTTCATCTGTTGAGCTGAGTCAGATAACGCTACAGCAGGATCCGGATGAACTTCTGCCATAACCGCATCTGCACCAATCGCCATAGCTGCTTTTGCAGCAGGAAGGAGAAGATCTTTTCGGCCTGTGGAATGCGTAACATCCACAACTACTGGAAGATGCGTTTCCTTCTTAAGAATAGGGACTGCTGAAATATCGAGTGTGTTACGAGTTGCTCGCTCGTACGTACGGATTCCGCGTTCACAAAGAATAACTTGAGAGTTTCCTTGAGCTAAGATGTATTCTGCAGCGTACATGAACTCTTCAATTGTAGCGGCAAGTCCACGCTTTAGTAGTACAGGTTTGTTAACAGATCCTGCAGCTTTTAAGAGATCAAAGTTTTGCATATTACGTGCGCCGATTTGAATCACATCAACATAGTCTAAAGCCATCTCGATATCATTTGGATTTAGAATTTCACTCACTACCGCAAGCTGATGTTCGTCTGCTGCTTTACGCAGAATTTTCAATCCTTCTAAACCAAGACCTTGGAAATCGTAAGGAGACGTACGCGGTTTGAATGCACCGCCTCGGATTAATGTTAATCCTTTTTCAGCAATTACTTCTGCAACTTGTTTTACTTGTTCGTAACTTTCAACCGCACAAGGACCCATGATGAAATGGGGATTACCATCACCAATCTTTTCACCTTTCACATTTACAATCGTATCTTCAGGTTTCTTTTTACGAGATACAAGCAATGCTTTTCGGTTATCATCTTTTTGCAATTCTAAGCTTGCTTTGAAGATCTGTTTGAAAATATGCTGTACCGTAGAAGTTTCGAATGGGCCATCGTTATGAGAAGCGATAAGATCTAATAGCTCTCGTTCTCTTACTGGATCGAAACGTTTTACACCCTGCATTTCCTTTAACTTTCCAATTTGTTGTGCAACATTGCCTCGTTCATTTAAAAGCTCTAAAATTTTTAAAGAGATATCATCCATCTGTTTTCGTAAGTCTACTAATTCGTTTGACATGTGCGGTTCCTCCCCAAATTTACACTCGTTTTTTAGTTCCTATATCGCGGCCGCTCATAGGCTTATTTATATACATAATCAGATAGACACTTTCGCGCTTTAAAGCGTGTGTCTCATAAAGTATTGTTTGTAACTTTAAAGGGATTTCAAAAGAATGTCAAGTACTTACAAGAAAAAAGTTTAAATTAATTTTTCGACAGATATATTTGCTTCTTTGACATATAGATGAAGGTATTGTAAATTTTAAGAAAAATGAATGAATTTCCTTTACAATAGCGCTTCAACGTGCTAAAACTGTTTATAACTTTATAAATTCAATTGCAATGAAAGAACAGCAGTAGTGAAATGGTTCCCTGTTATTAGAGAGCTGATGGTGGTGCAAATCAGTACACAGCCTTTCACGAATTACAATTCTTGAGCATGCTTTTTTTATAAAAGCCGGATAATTTCCGTTATGACAATGAAGGTGGCAGAGCTTAGTCTTTGCTGTCAGGGTGGTACCGCGATATTAATTCGTCCCTGCTTATTAGCAGGGATTTTTTTGTACAACAAAACAGGCAAACAGGAGGAATTAAACATGAGATATTTAACAGCGGGGGAATCCCACGGCCCTCAATTAACAACAATCATTGAAGGTGTACCAGCAGGTTTGCCTCTATTAGCTGAAGACATAAACGAAGAACTTGCGAGAAGACAAAAAGGACATGGAAGAGGACGCCGCATGCAGATCGAAAAAGATCAGGTTCAAATCTTAAGCGGTGTACGTCATGGTGTAACACTCGGTTCACCGATCACGCTCGTTGTTGAAAACAAAGACTTTACCCATTGGA
Organism: Fictibacillus sp. EA-CB0309; assembly: GCF_055814265.1. Classification (NCBI taxonomy): domain Bacteria; kingdom Bacillati; phylum Bacillota; class Bacilli; order Caryophanales; family Fictibacillaceae; genus Fictibacillus; species Fictibacillus sp. EA-CB0309. The sequence continues at coordinate 2,127,004 of NZ_CP169271.1, read as the reverse complement.
CAAAAATTATGGGAGCTGAACCTCTTGAAGATGAAAACGCCGAAGTAAAACGTGTCATCTCAAGACCTCGACCAGGGCATGCCGATTTAAACGGCGCGATTAAATACAACCACCGAGATATGAGAAATGTTCTTGAACGTTCTTCAGCTCGTGAAACAACAGTAAGAGTTGCCGCAGGGGCCGTGGCAAAAAAGATTCTCAAAGAACTGGGTGTACAAATCGGCGGACATGTTCTTGAAATTGGCGGAGTAAAAGCTGAGAACACAACGTATGAAAGCTTAAATGAACTTCGTGAAAAAACGGAAGCTTCTCCGGTAAGATGTTTAGATGAAAACGCAGAAAAGGTCATGATGGAAGCGATCGACACAGCGAAAGAAAACGGCGATTCTATCGGTGGAGTAGTTGAAGTGATCGCTGAAGGAATGCCTGTTGGAGTAGGGAGCTATACACATTACGATAACAAGCTCGATGCCAAACTTGCTGCAGCCATTATGAGCATCAATGCATTTAAAGGCGCAGAGATCGGTATTGGTTTTGAAGCAGCCAGAAAACCGGGAAGTGAAGTTCATGATGAGATCGCGTGGGATATTGAACATGGCTATACACGAAAAACGAATAATGCAGGTGGATTTGAAGGCGGAATGACGACGGGCATGCCAGTTGTGGTGCGAGGTGTGATGAAGCCGATCCCAACTCTATACAAGCCGCTTCAAAGTGTTGATATTGAAACAAAAGAAGTCTTTGCAGCGAGCATTGAACGCTCCGACAGCTGTGCTGTTCCTGCAGCAAGTGTTGTAGCTGAATCCGTCGTTGCCTGGGAACTCGCAAGTGCTCTCGTTCAGCAATTCGGCCAAGATAACATGGAAGTGATTAAGAATAATATCGTTCAGCACCAAGAGCGTGCAAGGGTGTTTTAAATGAACACCATCCAAATTACAACACCTTCAAAAAACTATCCTGTTTTTATTGGTGAGAACGCTATTTTGAAGCTTAAGAGTGTGTTAGAAAACTTAAAGCCTGCTCCTAAGAATCTTTTAATCATAACAGATGAGAATGTAGGAAAACTTTATTTAGATGATGTACAACATGTAATAGGTGAAGCTTTTCCTTACCATACGATTCAAATTCAAGCAGGTGATGACCAAAAATCGTTTGAAAACTATATTGCTTGTCAAAGTTTTGCACTGAGTAAAGGGCTGGATCGTACATCTGTTGTACTTGCACTTGGAGGAGGAATGATTGGTGATCTTGCTGGTTTCGTAGCTGGCACCTATATGAGAGGCATCCGCTTTATACAGCTGCCGACTACCATTCTTGCTCATGATAGTGCCGTCGGTGGAAAGACTGGCATTAATCACCCAGAAGGAAAAAACATGATCGGGGTATTTCATCAGCCAGAAGCTGTAATCTATTCAACTGAATTTCTAGCAACATTACCGCAGCATGAAAAAAGATCGGGTTTTGCCGAGGTCATCAAACACGCATTAATAGCGGATGAACGTTTGTATGAAACATTGCGTAAAAACGTTAAACACATTGATGATTTAGCAGGTGATTCTCTATTACAGGCACTCATCAGAGGAATAGAGATTAAAAACGAAATCGTTTCTCAAGATGAAAAAGAAAAAGGCATTAGAGCTTTTTTAAACTTTGGCCATACGCTTGGTCACGCCATAGAAGGTGAACTTCAATACAAAAACATCACACATGGTGAAGCTGTTGCACACGGGATGCTTTTTGCTCTGTCACTTAACAAAGATACAGTTCAGGTCGGAAATGAATTAAAAAAGTGGCTTCGTACACTAGAATATCCACCATTGCCAAAAACTTTATCCTCACATTCACTAATTAACCGAATGAAAAAGGATAAAAAGGCTGAAAAAGGAAACATTCAGATGGTGCTGCTGAAGGAATCTGAAAAACCCTATCTGTCCTCTTACCAGGCGGAAGATTTAGATAGAAAACTAAGAGCTTTTTTGGAAGAGAATTAAAAAGGAGCATTCTTACATGAAGAACGTCTTACTAATAGGAGTTGGATTGATCGGCGGTTCGATCGCTCTATCTATAAAAAATGAACACGATGCAACGATCTTCGGGTATGACGTTTATGCGAAAAGCAGTGAAACGGCTAAAAGACTAGGAGTAATAGATGAGGCTGTAACTGATTTTGAAAATACAGCTACCACCGCTGACCTCATCATTATTGCGACGCCCGTAGAAGAAACGTTAAAGGTGATGGAGCGTTTATCTTCTATCACCCCTGCCATAAAAGCTCTTGTCATGGATGTAGGCAGTACGAAGAAATCGATTATGACCAAGGCGGAAGTTCTTGGCGCAAAAGGGATTCGTTTTATTGGCGGACACCCAATGGCTGGATCTCACAAAACCGGGGTAGAGAGTGCAAAGGCGCACTTGTTAGAAAATGCTTTTTACTTTCTAACACCAAACTCCATCACATCAGATGTGGATATTGATGAAGCAAAAAATTGGCTGAAAGGAACGCGCGCTAAATTTTTAGTTTCTGAACCTGACGAACATGATTTTCTGACTGGAATTGTAAGCCATTTTCCACATCTTATCGCTTCAAGCCTCGTTAGAATCGCTCAAAATCATGCCGTTGAAAAGCCTTTAATTCAGCAGCTTGCAGCAGGCGGTTTTCGCGATATTACTAGAATTGCATCGAGCTCTCCAAAAATGTGGAGTGATATTGTAAGTCAGAACAAATCACACCTACTTACCCTATTACACGAGTGGAAAGAAGAAATGGATGAAGTGATACATTTTGTAGAAAATGGAGATCAAGCTGAACTATTTGATTATTTTGATGGCGCAAAATCGTTTCGTGATTCACTGCCTGTTCGTTCTAAAGGAGCGATTCATCCGTTTTCAGATCTATATGTCGATATACTAGATCGTATAGGAGCTTTATCACATATTACAGCCCTTTTAGCTGAGTCAAATATCAGTATAATCAACTTAAGTATTCTTGAAGTAAGAGAGGGGCTAAATGGGGTTCTTCGATTAAGCTTTCAAAATGATAACGACCGTGATCAAGCGCAAGATATTTTACAAAAAGAAGATTATTTAACACATATTTCGCTATAGAAGGAGGCACTTTTTATGGAAAAGCACTTAAAACCAATTCATCGTTTAAAAGGAACAATTAAAGTGCCGGGGGACAAATCAATCTCTCATAGAGCGGTCATGTTTGGATCTATTGCGGATGGCAAAACGACCATTAATGGTTTCCTGACAGGTGAGGATTGTTTAAGCACCATATCTTGTTTTAAAAAGCTCGGCGTAAACATTCAGCAAGAAAACGAGAAAGTAACTGTAGAAGGAAAGGGACTCGCAGGTTTGCAGCCTCCTTCTGAAAATCTTTATGTGGGTAATTCTGGTACTACGATTCGTCTTATGCTCGGCATACTAGCTAACACATCATTTACATCTACTCTAACTGGTGATGATTCTATTGCGAAAAGACCGATGAACCGTGTTACCCAGCCATTAAAGCAAATGGGAGCTTCAATAGAGGGCAATGATTCCGGAAACAAAGTACCTCTTCAAATAAAGGGCGGAAAAACAAAAGGCATACACTATACTTCACCGATAGCAAGTGCACAAGTAAAGTCTGCTATTATTCTAGCTGGACTTGAAGGAGAAGGAACGACGTCTGTTAAAGAACCCCTTAAATCAAGAGATCATACAGAAAGAATGCTAGAGGCGTTTGGAGTGGAAGTGGAAAACAACGGCTTAACGGTTTCGGTGGAAGGTGGACAGAAATTAAAAGGCACACATATTGAAGTACCAGGTGACATATCATCAGCAGCCTTTTTCTTAGTAGCTGGGGCCATCGTTCCGAATAGCGAAATCACCTTAAAAAAGTAGGATTGAATTCAACGCGTACAGGAATTTTAGATGTTCTAAAAGCTATGGGCGCGAATGTAAAGTATGAAAATGTAAATGAAGATGCATCTGAACCTTACGGAGACTTGATTATTAAGACGTCTTCTTTAAAAGGTACCATCATTGAAGGAAATCTTATTCCTCGTTTAATCGATGAGATTCCGATTATTGCGCTAGCTGCAACGCAAGCAGAAGGCCAAACCATCATAAGAGATGCTCAAGAGCTGCGAGTGAAAGAAACAGACCGAATAGAAACCGTAGTGAATGAACTGAAAAAATGGGTGCGGATATCGAAGCTACAGAAGATGGCATGATCATTAACGGAAAAACAGATTTACATGGGGCTTCAGTACAAAGTTATGGTGATCACCGAATCGGAATGATGTTAAGTGTAGCTTCTTGTATCGCAAAAGGTGAAACCACATTAACGAATAGTGAAGCCATTGCCGTTTCGTATCCAACTTTTTTTGAGCAGCTGAAAAGCCTTGCAAACTGATTTAAAAGGCTGTTATTGCAAACTTTGTTGCTTTTGGAAGTGATCGATTTCCGTTCCAGACTGCTCGCTTTCCGCGGGGCAGGCGGTGAGCCACATTCGTACGTTCACTCTTAAGTGTCTCACCTGTCCTAGCCGAGAGTCTCGCATCTTACACTCCAATCAACTTTCATAGAAGAAAATATTTGAAAGTAACAAAATTTTAGAAAGAAGAGTTTTAAAAAAGGCTGTTTTCATATGCGTTGGGAGCTTTTGAAAGCAGTTGATTCCGCTCCCGGTTGCTCCGTTCTCCACAATGCGTAGGGTTGGTTACTCTAAACATTGATGAACTATACCAAACAATTAACACAAAAAAACGTTCCCCATAAAAAAGGGAACGTTTTTTGTGTGTTATTGTACGCTTGTGAAGGTTCTCAAATCTTCAATATCAGCTACTTTAAATCCATTAGCCTCCACTCGGTGAACAAGTTCATCGATTTCTTTGCGAGAGACACTTTCATTAAATGTAATAACAACACGGCGCAGAAATTGTTTACCCGCATCTTGTGTGAATACTCCTTCAATATTGTAGTCTTCATGGATGGCCGTAAACAACTTCCTTAATGATCCTTTTCCTTCCGTTGTAGATACGGTTAAGGAGTATCCGCCTTTTTTAATTCCATATGAATCCTCTAAAATGTCCATTACTTTCGAATGCGTAATAATTCCTAAAAAGCTATGGTTGTCATCGACTACTGCCATGAAAGGGAGGCGTCGAATTGAAAACAGCACTTTAAAGTACGCCGTATTTTCGTGTATAAAAGCGTCTTTTTCTTCTACAATTCTACTAACATGATCTTTAACTGATCCAATATTATCAATAATATAATCAGAAGTCGTTTCTTTAAAGAGTAAGCCGACGAACTTTTCTTCCTTTTCATCCAACACAGGAATACAGCGATACCCCGATTGAATAATCGTATATCTAGCCTCGCTGATCGACATATTTTCTGTTACATACGTTACTTTAGATTTTGTTAGATAGTTGGATTTTACTTTCATGTGACACACCCTTTTCAGAATAATATAAATATTTAAAACTATTTCGACAAAAAAGCAAATAACCTGCTGCTTTTACTATCTACCTCAACTTTTTTCCTATTTGCACAATTCGAACCATTGTCATATAATATTACTAGAATATTAACTAAATTCACAATAAGGAGGTGTAAGGCATGCTTAGAGGTGTACAAATGTTTGACTGGTTGGTCGTTTTCCGCGCAATTACTTATGTATTTTCTAAAATTGGTGGAGTCTGTCCATTTTCAGTTAAAACAAATAATGTACATCACTAAAGTAACCTTACCCTATCCTTTTTTAATTGATTGAAAACCCATGGGCAGGTATGTTGCTCATGGGTTTTTTTATGTAAAAAGGACAGTGGCATTTAAATAAAAGGAGAAATGAAAAATGATAGTATGCACTGTTCAACAAGTTAAAAAAATGTACGGCGGAAACGAGATACTAAAAAATATATCTTTTGAGATTCACGAACAAGACCGGGTAGGAGTAGTCGGTCAGAACGGCTCAGGAAAAACGACACTGTTCAAACTATTAAGCAGTTTGGATCATCCGGATTCTGGTTCTATTTTTTTAAAAAAGACTCCGAAATTGGTTATTTGGCTCAGTTGCCAGCTCATGATGAAAATATGACTGTCATTGATGTTATAACGTCAACCTTCAAAGAGATTAAAGAAATAGAAAATCAAATACAAAAAGTGAATGTATCATTAAGTGATCCTGAACAAAGTCATCGTCTGGAGAAAAACCTAAATAAATTATACCGGCTTCAGGAAGAATTCGAGGACCTTGGAGGCTATTCCATAGAGTCCAAAATTAATGGCGTATTGGCAGGTTTAGGTCTTGCACATCTATCGAACAATCCATTTAACCAACTAAGCGGCGGGGAACAGACAAAAGTAGGATTAGCGTGTTTGTTATTAAAAGAACCTGAACTGCTTCTGTTAGATGAACCTACTAACCACTTAGATATTGAAACGATGAACTGGCTAGAAAACTATCTACAAAAGTATAAAGGTGCCGTTATCATAATCAGCCATGATCGTTATTTCCTTGATAAAGTCACTACAAAAACACTCGATATCGAAGACGGAGAATGCATGATTTACCACCATAGCTATTCTGGTTTTGTAAAAGAAAAAGAAAATAACCTTCTGCTAGAATTTGAGAAATATCAAGAACAACAAAAAAAGGTCAAAAAGATAAAAGAGTCGATAAAGCAACTGCGTGATTGGGGAGCTCGATCTGGTAATGAAAAATTCTTTCGAAGAGCTAGAAGCATGGAGAAAGCACTTGCTCGCATACAGAATATGAAGCGCCCTAAGCTAGAACGTAAAAAAGCAGCATTTGAATTTTCTGTTAGCAAAAGAAGCGGTCAGGATGTAGCGATAATAGATCAAGTTAGTAAATCTATTGAAGGCCGCACCATCTTAAATAATATTGACCTGCAAATAAGATTTGGGGAGAAAGTTGCACTTGTCGGAAAAAATGGATCTGGGAAAACGACTTTAATACATGCGTTGCAGTCCAATGATTTCTGCAGCGGTAGCGTGAAACTAGGATCATCCGTCTCGATCGGCTATTTATCTCAAAAAGGACTTACAGCAGATCCTAAACAAACCGTACTTGAAATTTTTAGAGAAAAAGTTGTAATGGAAGAAGGCGAAGCACGGCATCATCTAGCAAAATTCTTATTTTACGGAGCATCCGTTTACAAAAAAGCGTGTGACTTAAGCGGAGGGGAAAGAACTCGTTTAAGACTTGCTCAACTGGTATATGAAGGATTTAACTTTTTGATTCTAGACGAACCGACTAATCACTTAGACATTGATTCACGTGAAGCTTTGGAAGCAGCGTTAGAAGAATTTGAAGGAACGATTCTCTCTGTCTCGCATGACAGATACTTTATGAACAAGCTCTTTGAACGAACGATTTGGTTAGAAGAAGGAAGCTTACACAGTTATAATGGAAGTTTTGATTATGCACTTAAAAAACGTATGGAAAATTAATTCAAAAACAGGCTAAATTTTTTAGCCTGTTTTTTGTTTTCTGATTGCGCACTTAGAGTATGGGTAATAATGGTTGTATAACGTGTATTAACAGGAGGTATTTTGTGAGTAACTACGAATATAACATGCCCCAGTTTCCAGAACCGATTTGGAGACAGAACGTAAACCTGCCGACTTACTCATCATTAAGCGGCGATCACAATTCAGAAGTTGTTGTTGTAGGTGGTGGAATAAGTGGGATCACAACGGCATTTCTGCTTGCAAAAGAAGGCAAGCAGGTAACATTAATTGAAGCAGGAAAACTCATAAATGGTACAACAGGCCATACAACAGCGAAAATCACTTCACAGCATGATATCATTTACGATCGTTTGATTTCGCATTTAGGAGTAGAACGAGCTTCTCAATATTATCGTTCTAACGAATACGCTGGACAATTGCTTTATGATCTTGTTAAAGAACATAATATTCATTGTAACTATGAACGACATGACGCCTATCTTTTTGCAAACACAGATCAAGGTGTCAAAAAGCTCAACAGTGAAGCTGAAGCTTATCAAAAATTAGAAATTGATGGAGAACTAGTAGACCAGCTACCATTTAATATTCCTCATAAAAAAGCACTCGTCATGAGGAATCAAGCACATTTTCATCCGGTAAAATATTTAACTGCACTTTTAAAAGAAATGGAATCACTCGGTGTTACTATTTTTGAGAACACGACAGCAACCGATATTCAAGAAGATAAAGAAGTTAAAAAAGCAGTTGTACTTACAAGTGATGGACATAAGGTAACTGCAGATTATGTTGCCTGCTGCACACATTTTCCGTTCTTTGATGGTTTAGGATTTTATTTTACAAGAATGATGGCGGAGCGTTCGTACGTACTAGCTGTAAAAACGACTGATGAATTTCCACAAGGGATGTATTTGGGTGTAGATGAAACCTCCTTTTCTTATCGTTCGATTCTGCAAGATGGTGAAAAGATCGTTCTTCTGAGTGGAGAAAGTCATCAAACAGGTCAGGGAATTCCAACACATCAACATTATGAGGCATTGTTAAAAGAAGCAAAAAAATCACTGAATCTGGATAGAGTGTTGTACCGTTGGTCTGCACAAGATCTGATTACACTTGATAAAGTTCCGTTTATCGGAAAACTTACTCACAAACATGACCGTATTTTTGTCGCTACAGGTTATAAGAAATGGGGAATGACGACTGGGACACTTGCCGCACTAATCATTAGAGATTCCATCCTCGGCAAGGAAAACGAATTTGCTGATCTATATAAGCCGCAGCGCTTTCAAGCTGATCCATCTGACATTAAACAATTTGTAAAAGAAAACGCAGATGTAGCGAAACATTTTGTTTCCGGAAAATTAGACAAACCTGCTAAACATCCAAGGAGCCTTAATATAGATGAAGGGTGCGCGGTAACCGTTAATGGTGAAAGATGCGGTGCGTATCGTGATCAGAACGGGGAACTTCATATTGTAGATACAACTTGTACCCATCTAGGTTGTGAAACCGAGTGGAACAGTGGGGACAGAACATGGGATTGTCCTTGTCATGGATCTCGTTTTTCATATGAGGGAGCTGTTGTAGAAGGACCTGCCAAAAAGCCGCTAAAACGGGTTGATTTGCAATAAAACAATAAATCAAGATGACTCATAAGGTGTGAATATGCCTTTATGGGTCATTTTTTTGGGGTTTTGGATATCAGATTTTGTCGAAAATCGGATAAATCAAAATTAATGTGAATATATTGGAATTAACGTGAAATTATGCTCACTTAACGTGAAAAAAATGAATTAACGTGAATATAATCTGGAGTGTTCTTACCACTGAAACAAGAATGACGAATGTATGCTTCATATGTACATCACATTCTAAAAAGGCATAAACAACACTTCCAAGAGCAACAAAGATTACGAAAACAGCTGATTATAACAAACAAGACATTTTTCTTATATTTTCAAAAAAATAACAAGTAAAAATAATGAAAATTTTATGAATTTGGTATAAAATAAAGTGCTTGAAAGCGAGAGGGGGAGCTAATTATGAAGCTTTTAAGAGAGACACTTAAGCACTTTAAGCCCTATTGGAGGGGCTAACTCTAGCTTTCATCTGCTCATTAATCGGTGGAGCTTTTACCGTTATACCACCCATTTTAGCAGGTAAGCTTGTGGATGATATACTTCCGAACGAAATGACCGATATGATCGGGTGGCTTGTCGCAGGGGTTTTATTTTCGTTTCTGTTTAAAGTCATTTTCGAATCACTTCAGGAATTTATTCAAATTCAAATCGGTTTGGATGTCATTACGGATATGCAAATGCGAGCATTCGGACGTTTGCATAAAACACCGATGTCATTTTTCACGACCACGCCTCGCGGAGATATGCTCTATCGTCTTACTCACGACGTTGAGGCAGTGCAGAATCTAAACAACACGGTCGTACCTCGATTCGTTCAGCAAGTAGTTAGTGCTGTTGCTGCTTTTATTGCTGTTTTTGCGCTCTATTGGCCAGTTGCGATCGTAATGTTCTGTGTGTTCGCAATCTATCTGTATCCATCATTTAAGCTCGGAACAACCATGAGGAAAATGAGTGCTGTTCAGCGTGATATGCGTGCAGACATCTATCATCACCTTCAAGAAAGCATTGAATCAACGAGACTAGTTCGCACATTTCAAACACAAGAACGGGAAATACATACACAGGATAAAAAGCTGACAGATTGGAAGAATTACTCTATTCGTGCAGCGCTAATTGGAAAAGTGAACTGGCGTCTTGGCAACTTATTCAATATTGCAACACCAGGTGTCGTTATGCTGGTTGGGGGCATTGCGGTTTGGAACAATACCATCACCGTCGGAACACTTGTTGCTTGTCTTGGCTTTATTCCGACGATGTTTTTCCAATTCGTTCTTTAGCTGAAAACGCACTGATCATTCAGCAAGCCATACCAGCTCTGCAAAGAATCTATGAATATTTCGATCTGCCAATAGAACATGAAGATAACCTTCCTAACATGAAGCCAATTCGGGGAGATATCAATGTTAATAATGTTTGGTTCCGTTATCCAGGTAACGAAGAGTATGTGCTAAAAGGTGTATCATTAGATATGAAGGCTGGACAGCATATTGGTATCGTAGGGACTAGTGGTGGTGGAAAATCAACGCTAATTCAATTGCTTCTTGGTCTATATGAACCAGAAGCAGGATCCATTCATATTGATCAACAAAACTTATTTCATTTTAACCGTAACTCTTTCAGACAACAGGTGGGGGTCGTATCACAAGAAACCTTCCTATTAAACAACACGTTGCGTATGAACTTATTATATGGAAGAAAAAATGCAACACAAGAAGACTTGGATGCTGCGTGTGAAGCGTCAGGACTTACTGATTTTATAAAAGAACTGCCAGATGGTTATGAAACGATTGTTGGAGAACGAGGCCTAAAATTATCAGGTGGGCAAAGACAGCGTGTTGCTCTGGCAAGAGCTATTCTTCGCCACCCTGCACTATTAATTTTTGATGAGGCAACATCATCACTCGATGGGGAAACGGAAGAGCGTGTTCAAGCTGCATTAGAAGATCTCATACCTGGTAGAACAACGATAACCATTGCTCACAGACTAATAACGGTGAGAGATGCTGATCAAATATTGCTTCTTGATAAAGGGGTAGTCGCTGAAGTAGGTACTCATGATGAACTTCTTGCACAAAGAGGTCAATATTACGAATTATATATGGCGCAATACAGTGAATTAGAAAAGGAGAGAGCGATATGAGCCAAACTGTTGTGAAACAAAAAAATCGTGATGGCAGACGCGTTCTTGCCTTTTTAAAACCACATAAGAACTGGGTTTTCGCTGACGCTTTCGTAATTGCGATCTCCCAGGTATTTTCAGCTCTCATTCCAACCCTTGCGTTAGGTTGGCTAGTGGATACGATATTACCTGGAGAATCGAATAAGCTTTTATGGGGCATGATGTGGCTTCTTATCTTTGCAGCAGTTGTTGATTTGATATTAATGGTTATCGATGAGTATTTTTGTCACCAAGTAGCCAAAACCGTAACGAACTGGCAAAAGTTAAGGCTATTTAAACATTTGCAAGTATTGCCTTTCTCTTTTACCAAAACAACCAGTCTGGTGAAATGATGGCACGTGTTTCTGATGACCCTGATACGCTTCATAATTTCCTTGCATGGGAAGGTTCAACTTTTATGGCATCCGTTCAAGGAGTCATACTTTATAGCATTGTTTTACTTTGGATCCATCCCTTTTTGATGATAACGAGTGTCGTGTTAGGCGTCATCTTCTACTTAACATCTAATGCCGTAGGACAAAGAACTCGTCAAGCATCTGCCAATGCTAGAAAAGAAGCGTCGCGTTACCTTGAAAGACTTCGTGAATCAGTAACCGGAATTCACCTTTCAAGGGTCTTAGGTGTTTCTGACGGCGAATTAGCAAGTGTTGCTGAAATACGCAAATCGTTCATTAAAGAATCACGTTATGAATTAAAAGCAAGGATGCAATCCATAGTGGTTATTGGTAGCTATAATGGACTTGCGCTAGCTGTCGTTTATGGGCTTAGTGCTTATCTTATTTGGAACAATAAACTAACAACAGGAGAAATGCTGACAGCAGCGGGTCTTGTAGCTATTGCAGCAAACGAAATGCAAAGAATGTTAAGAAACTGGCTTTCTGTTAGAAGAACAGGACCTGCTTTAGATCGTTCTGAGCTTTTACTGAGCCAAAAGTCATCAAATGCTGAAACAGAAAAAGGAATGATTTTGCCAGAAGTAGAAGGATCTATCGAATTAAGAGACGTGGCATTCGGTTATCCAGAGAAAGATGAGAAAGTTCTTAAAGGCTTATCCTTTTCCGTTGAGCCAGGAGAAGCTATCGCACTTGTAGGACCGAGTGGATCAGGAAAGTCAACGGTCGTTGATTTGTTGCTTCGTCTCTATGAGCCTGAAAGCGGATCAATCCTCATAGACGGTAAAGACCTTTCAACCATTGATGCAGGATGGCTGCGATCTCAAATTGCAATCGTTTCACAAGACGTGCAGCTTCGGAATGGATCGCTTGCTGATAATTTACGAATTGCTAAACCAGAAGCATCTGATGAGGAACTACTTAGAGCTCTTGATGACAGCGGACTCGGTGAATTTATTCAATCCCTTCCAGAAGGTCTACATACTTTAGTCGGGGAAAGAGGAAGTTTGTTATCTGGTGGTCAAAAGCAAAGATTATCTTTAGCAAGGGCACTAGTAAAAGACGCTGCGATACTTGTTCTTGATGAAGCAAGTTCCGCCCTGGATCCTATCACTGAAGTTCAAGTGAATGAAGCCATCAACAAAAGAAAATCAAAACAGACGGTATTTATTATCTCTCACAGACTTTCAACCGTTTTAGCTGCGAACCGCATCATCGTGATAGAAAACGGGAAAATGATTGAGCAAGGTAAACATGAGGAATTACTTCAGTCTGAAAATGGCGTATACAGCAGACTATTTAAGCGGGAAGCAGATATCGGAACACAAGCGTTCAGCAGTTAGCCAATTCGAGGCAATCTGACTTAGATTGCCTTTTTTCATAATTTTTCTCTGACTTGGGTATATATGAAACAAGGTATCCAAAAGGAGGTAACAACAAATGACTGCAAAAATTAGAGCTTACCTGAATATCATAGCACTCGCGGCAGTAATCTTGGTGAATTATCTAGCGAACGCTCTACCGCTAAACGGCAACACAACAGGTGAATTATCTGCAAAGTATAACGTACTTATCACTCCCACCGGATATGTGTTTTCCATATGGGGTCTGATTTATCTGTTGCTTGGCGTTTGGGTGATTTATCAAGCAATGCCTAAGAATCGAAATAAACCCATATTCCAAAGCATTGGATTATGGTTTGTTTTCAACTGTATCCTAAATTGCACGTGGATTTTTGTTTGGCACTATGAACAACTTGGTTTATCTTGGCTTGTTATGATCGGCTTACTATTGTCTCTGATCATCATTTATACAAGGATTCAGAAGCAAGAAGACAAATCTGCGTTTATTAGGCTACCTTTTTCAATTTATCTAGGTTGGATAAGCGTTGCAACTATCGTAAATACCGCAGTAGTTTTAAAATATAGCGGCTGGAACGGTTTTGGCCTTTCTTCTGTCACGTGGACGATCATCATGCTTTTCGTTGGGGCTATGTTAGCGATGATATTCACGATACAAAACAAGGATTTAGTATATCCACTCGTATTCGTATGGGCATATACAGGAATCGGTGTTAGGCATATGGGGAAAATTGATGTACTTTCAAATACAAGCTTTGCTCTAGCTGCCCTGATTTTATTGTTCGTGATTTGGAGAGTAATCAAACACCGCAGTAGCATTAAGACGATGAAATGATTTAGATCTATAAGATAGAGGAGAATGAAAATTGGTTAAGTTATCGATGCCGGTTGGATTATTGATTGAATCAGCAATTGCTGGTGGAGTTTCTGGGGAACGGTTAGTAGAAGTGATCAAAACGAAGAACATAGAAGCCCTTCGACACATAGGAAAAGAAGAGTCTAGCTGGGCTTACATGTTTGAATTTGCAGAACAGAACTGGAACACAATTGTTTCGGCTATACAAACTGGTTATACCTTTAAATTTATCACCATACGAGGGTTGCTGAACTTGCTGCAAACAAAATATTCTTTAATCGAAAACGAAGACTTTTTGTTACTTGAGTCCGGAATAGACGTAAACCTTAAAGATGAGCAACTAGATTTTCTGCGATCTCGAATTCCGAGTCAGTGGAATTTTACAAAACAAGAACACGCTAAATTTAACGTTCACGCTGCACTATCACAGACAACACAAGTGGTTTAGCAAAAATGCGCCTTAGAGGTAATAGTGTTTTCCTCTTAAGGCGCTTTTCTTATTCTTGAAAGTGATTTATTGGCCTTAGCCATGTATTGATTCCAATTGCTTTACATACTGAAAAATAATGAAGAAGCATTAACAGAACAGAACCTGCGTTCATTCCAATGATAATTCCGTGCATCCCAAATGAAGGCTGTGATCCTAGGATATACATTAGAGAAAATGACAGAGTGGTCGACCATACAGATTGTATAAATGCGGTCATGATTAATCCTAGTCCGATTAAATAAGCTTGGAGCGGTATAAGAAAAAAGTAAATAAAAAGCTCGGCCATAATAATTCTAGGTAAGTAGCAGCTGATTGAGAATGAAAGAACATGACGGTTAATTTCTCTGAGAACAAGAGAAAAATCGTTACCGCAGGGAAACCGTACAACGCCGTAATTCCCATAACGCGAATAAGCAGCATTTTAAGTTTTTCCACATCTTTTTTAGCCGTTGCTTCTGAAACCGTTGGAATTAAAACGACTAAAAGTGAATGTGCAATAAAAGCAGGGAAAAAACCGATCGTAATAGCAACACCTGCCAACAAACCGAACTGTTCTGTTGCAGCTACATCAGAAAGACCTGTCATTGTGAGTGAGTATTTTATTAAAAAAGGTTGAACAGCGTTTGTAACGGCATGAAATAGACGTAAACCAGTAGTTGGAATCGTAACAGCCATAAGACTCTTGGTTACTTCTCCAGAACTTAAATGTTCATTCGAGTGAGACGCCATTCTTTTATATTGAATCAGATAAGCCGTAAAAAGATAAAGGAAAACGACAAGTTCACTTCCTACGAAAGTAGCTAATGCTACAAGTATTGCGGTTTCTTTATCAAATGAGAAAAGTTGATAAATCCCTGTTAACAAAATAAGCTGCGCAAGTTTTCGAAATAGATTTGAAAAAGCAAGCTTGCCCATTTGCTGTTTTCCCATAAAAAAACCTCTGGCGATTGAGGTGAGGGATATGAGAGGAATTAATAAGACCATCAACCATCTTACAAGAGGATGATAGTTATTGAATACAGGTATAAATGGAAGGATAATGACTGCTAGTACGATCATAGCAAGTGTTAGTAATACCGTTAATTTTGTAGCATGTTTTAACATGCTGTAATGTTGTTTGTCTTCTTTTTCAGCTACAAATTTTGAGATTGAAATCGGAAGTTCCAGACTTGCAATAATAATGATTAAGATGACAGTCGGAAAGATTGACATGTAATGTCCTAAGCCGAGTTCACCTAACTGCCTTGCTAAGACCATGTTAACGATAAACTCTAAGCTTTCACCTACTAATGCAGCTGCTGCTAATAGTAAAACTCCTCGAAAAAAAATATTCATACATGGTGCAACTCCTTGTACACGTTGTCCTCCTATTCATATGCACTAAAAAATGAAACGAGACCTCAAAGGACTTTAAACTTTAAAAGAGAAAGATAAGAATATGGCAAAGTAAGGAGAGAGTTATGATGAAAATACATACAAAAGAGAATTTAGTTCATTTAAACATAAAGTCTTTAGCTGAACGTCAACGTTTAATGGATGAATGGCTTTTAACAAGGCTGCAGCGATTATTGCCTACTTTGATGAAGAAACATCGAACAGATATGTGGGTTACAATTGGAAAAGAGTATCATGAAGATCCTATAGGCATCACCTTTTTCCCATCAGCGATTGATAGCTCCAGAAGGCTGACGATTTTTGCCTTTGTAAAAGAAAAACAATCTGAAGAAATAAAAAGGTACGTGATCTCTTCTAATAAACACTTCGAACCATTTTACAGTTGCTATCCCGCTCAAAAAGGGGAAGATTCATTCAGTGTCTTGAGAAGAATTATGGATATTTATAAACCTAATAATATTGCTATAAATACATCTTCACATTACTCATTCTGTGACGGGTTAAGTCATTCTATTTCTGAGCAATTAAAAAGTTCCATTGGAGAAGCTCATTCATCTAACCTAGTATCTTCGGAAAACCTTGCTATTGATTGGCTGCAGACACGTATACCAGCGGAGATAGAAATATACAAAGAATTAACAGAAATCACAAAAGAGATTGTTAAACAAACTTTTACTAATGTAGAGATAACTCCAAATGTTACTTCTACACATGACATCGTCGCTTGGATTAACCAAAGAGTATTGGACCTTGGATTAAAAACCTCCTTTTATCCAACAGTGGACATTCAACGAAAGGATGGATCTGCTGACAGAATAGAAGGAACGATTCTGCCTGGTGATATTCTGCATTTAGATTTTGGAATTCAGTATCTAGGGCTCTGTACAGACACCCAACAATTAGCTTATGTTCTAAGACCAGACGAATCAGAAGTTCCAAACGAATTAAAAAAAGCAATGAAGATCGCTAATTCGTTTGAAGATATATTCTTTAATACGTGTGTAGCAGGAATGACGGGTAACGATATCTTCGAGAATGTAATGAAGAATGCCGCAAAAAATGATATTTCTGCCATGCTTTATACCCATCCTATTGGTTATCATTGTCACGGAGCAGGTCCTCTTATCGGTTTATACGATAAGCAAGAATCTATACCCGTAAGAGGAGATTTGCCGATTGAAGAAAATACATGCTACGCTTTGGAATTTAACATTAGACATTTTATCCCTGATTGGAACAAAGATATTCCAATCTATCTCGAAGAAACGGTATGTTTTAAGGACAATAAAATGCAATATTTGACGAAAAGACAAACAGAATTTTATCTCATTTATCCAAATTGTTAATAAGTAACATTTGAAATCTCTCACCGCCTCTAGTACAATGAGAAACTGTGTGTTTCAGCTTCTTGTAAAGAGGAGGGATTTTGTGTTATTACTTGGACAAGAACAAGAACAAGAAACAAAGCTCGATCGAAACGAACTAGAATTTCAGTTATTACGCATGCAGAACGATATGAAGCAAATTGCAAAAAATTATGATGTTATAGGTGTAGATCAAACAAAAGAAGATAATCTTGTGATTGTATATAAATCTGAGCAGCTTGATCAGTGTAAGATTATGATTAATGATTGTGAATCGAGATATGATGGCTGGGACTTTTCAATAGATGCTGTTTACGAAGATGAAAATACGCTTCATATTGGAGACATTAAAGGACCTGCTAATAAGGGATACGGTTCCATCTGTATGCAATATTTAAAAGAAACTGCAACTGAAAAAATATCCCCATCATAAAAGGCGATATTGCTACAAGAGACTGGGGTCATGTCGACAGACTTGTCCATTTTTATGAAAAGCACGATTTTGAAATTGAACTGGATTCAGATAATAAGTGTGGAAAAATTGAATGGAAAGATTATTAAATCAAAAGATGTGTATAGAGATACGCGTCTTTTTTTATGTTCAATTTTCTGAATTATTATTATACTATTTATATTATGATCAAGGAGGCCTCTGTGTAATGATAATCAAACTTTCCAGTTCATTTATTTAAAACGATTATTTTAGGAGGCTAACATGAAAAGTGAAAAGGTAACAAAGACGACTAAATTTGAGTTTATTAATTTTTGTATCAAACATAGAAGTAAGATTGACGATTCGTATTTAAGTGATCGTGAACTCGAAACATATTCCCCAGATTTAGAACCAGCTTATATTGTAAGAAATGAACAAGACGACGTGATTGGCGCTGTTTCACTCATGATAACTGAAGAGTATAAAACCTCGAAAAAGGCACGTTTCCGTATTCTTTTTAGTGAGTTGCCTGAGAAGGGAATTTACCAAATACTACTTACGAATGTTCTTTCTCATGTAAACACAGGGGATTACACATATGCATTTACGCATGAAAATCATAAAGAACTAAGAGTACTTCTGGAACATGTTCAATTTTCTGTAGAACGGTATGTATTTGTTTTGGAAAGAGAAAATCTCGAAATCATTCCGGCTCATATCCCAAAAGATTATGTTTTAAGGCCGTTTGTGGAAGGAAAAGATGAATCCTTGTATTGCTATATAAGGAATGAAGGGTTTAAGCAGCTTATTGGTTATACACCCTTAACGATTGAAACTTTAAAAGATATGAAACAAGAGGAAGACTACTTAGAAGGTGGTATTTTACTTTTGTTTCATAAAGAAAAGCCTGTCGGTGTCGTTCGAACAGGTAAAGAATATTTTAACGATTTTCATTACGCAACAGTCAACTCGCTTGCTGTAATACCAGAGTATCAGGGAAAAGGTCTAGGAAGACAATTGTTGCGAGCAAGCTTAACACGAGGAAGGGAAGAAGGACTTGAAAAAGGTTTTTTATGTGTAAATGCTGAAAATGAGGGAGCTGCAAAACTTTACGAACAAGAAGGTTTTTGTAAAACAGAATCATTTGTTTGTTATTTTCTCATCAAAAAATAAGGTCATAAACCTGCTCATTCATACAAAGAGCAGGTTTTTTCTTTGTTTGACATATAAAATAAAGTGTTTTAAGATATAAATCGTAATAATTACGATTTAAAAGGAGATAAAAATGATACATACACTTAAAAAAAGAGTTCCAGTTACAGTATTAAGCGGTTATTTAGGAGCCGGAAAAACCACACTATTGAATCACGTTTTATCAAATAGGGACGGATTAAAAGTTGCCGTAATCGTTAATGACATGAGTGAGATCAATATAGATGCTTCCCTAGTTAAGAACGAGACAAAGTTTTCAAGAACAGAAGAAAAACTCGTTGAAATGACTAACGGCTGTATTTGCTGCACACTTAGAGAGGACCTGCTGGTAGAAGTTGAACGTATCGTCAAAAATGGAGATATTGATTATATTCTGATTGAATCTACAGGAATCAGTGAACCGATCCCCGTTGCACAAACTTTTACTTATTTAGATGAAGAATCAGGTGTCGATCTCGCTTCTTATTGTAAATTAGATACAATGGTCACAGTAGTTGACGGAAATCGTTTTTGGAACGACTTTGCGTCAGGCGAAAGTTTGTTAGATCGCAAAGAAGCTTTAGATGATTTCGACACAAGAGAAGTTGTAGACTTGCTGATCGATCAGATCGAATTTTGTGATGTTCTCATTCTAAATAAATGTGATCTATTAGAGAAAGAGGATCGGGAAGAGCTAAAAAGAGTATTAAAGAAATTACAGCCTCAAGCAAAATTAATCGAAACAGAATTCGGAAAAATTGAACCGAAAGAAATTCTTTCTACAGGCTTATTTGATTTTGAGAAAGCTAGTGAATCTGCCGGTTGGATGAAGGAACTTGAAACAGAACATATTCCTGAGACTGACGAGTATGGTATTTCTTCTTTTGTCTATCGAAAGAAAAGACCGTTTCACCCCGAAAGGCTTTATACATTTTTAGAAAACTGGCCATCAGAAATTGTTCGTGCAAAAGGATTTATCTGGGTAGCATCTCGAAATGATTGGGCCATACTCTTAAGCCAAGCAGGAACGAGTATCATTTTTCAGCCTGCTGGACAGTGGGTTGCAGCATTGCCATTAAGCGAACAAGAAGAGCTGATAGATGATGAAAAGAATCAAAATCCAAACTGGGATCATGAATTTGGAGACCGAATTACTGAACTGGTTTTAATAGGTATTGATTTTAATAAAGAAAAAATTATAGCCGATTTAGATCTATGCCTTTTGACTGATCAGGAAATGAGTGATCATCAATGGGAAACCTTGAACGATCCTTTACCCCCTTTCCCAGAAAGTGAATAACTGCAGTAAAACGAATCCAAAAATGGGTTCGTTTTTGTTTAAGCTTTATCGAACAGATTGTAGATTTCAGGAGATTTTAATAAAGTTCTTCCTTGCCAAGGTGGTTGTCGTGGTGTGCCTACCACCTGAAAGACTTCTTGCAAGGCATGCGACGAGTAAGCACACTTCGTTAGCATTTACTTGTAGACAGAGGAGCACACATGCATCATTGAATTGAATGTCCATCATTCGAGTTATCACCGCACGCCCGACCGGAAAGCGAGCATCCTAAAACGTAAATCAACCACTTCCAAGAACATCAAATCTTGGTTTAATATATGAACATTTAAGGGTAGTAAATGGGTAGTGCAGTATTATTAAGGGGAGATAAAGGATGACTGTTACTCATATTAAAACAAATAAACAAAACAGCTTATCGGAAAGATTTGAGATTTCCTTTAACCAAATTCACAAATGTCTAATCGACAAAGTAAAAGATACGAATGATGACAGGTTTAAAAACTTAGTAGAAACAGGCATGACGAAACACTCTCTTATTCGTTCTTTTTATAATGAGCTTTGTCAGTTTGCAAAATTAAGGAACGCAATTGTTCATGAAAAGGTGGATCATGATTATTACATCGCTGAACCACACATTGAAATCGTTGAGCGAATTGAAAAAATCGCAGGCTATTTTATGAAACCAGAAACGGCGTTAAACATTGCAACTAAGAAGGTTCAACATTTTAAAGAGAGTGACCGTCTAGAAGATGTGCTAAGCTGTATCAGAAAAACCTCATACTCCCGCTTTCCCATTTATAATGAAAAAGGAGAGTACCTTTGGCTTTTAACGGCAACTTACCTTTTGAACTGGTTGACTGATCGCCTTGCTGATCAAGTAATTGACTTAAACAACGCTAAAATCTCAGATATCGCAAATGAAGAGAATAAACAATTAGTTGCTTTCATTTCAAAAACCTCGAGTATCTTTAAAGCAGAAGAGATATATGAAAATATTCATAAAGAAGGAAAAAAGCTAGAGGCTATTATTATAACTTTAAATGGCAGTGAAAATGAAAAACCATTAGGCATCGTAACGTCTTATGATCTTATTGAAATCGACCTAGATAACTAACTGTTAAGACACTCCATCGAGAGTGTCTTTTTAAATGACTAATAAAGTGATTCTGTTCTGATTAAGCCTTTTTGTTTAAGGAGATAACGATTAGGGAAACGGAAATTTAAGATAACTGAATTTTTTGTAAGTTAATTTCTTTATGAAAGGGTGAAGATCATTTGTCAGATTTCACAATTAAAATTAATGGCTCAGAAGCAAAAGCAATGAAAGATCAAACGATACTAAATTTACTCACTGATTCCCCAGATCAAGTTCCTCATGTTTGTTATCATCCAAGCCTTGGACCTATCGAAACTTGTGACACCTGTATCGTCAAAGTGAATGGCGAATTTGTAAGAGCGTGTTCAACTACTGTGAATAAAGGAGACGAAATAGATACAAATTCTGATGAGGTTAAAGAAGCCCAAGTTATTGGTATGGACCGAATCCTCTTTAACCATGAGCTTTATTGTACAGTTTGTGATTATAACAATGGTGGATGCGAAGTACATAATACGGTAAAAGAAATGAAGATCAACCATCAAAGCATCCCTTTTGACCATAAGCCATATGAAGTGGATAACTCTAATCCTTTTTATAGATATGATCCTGATCAATGTATCTTATGCGGACGCTGTGTGGAAGCCTGTCAAGATGTTCAAGTAACGGAAACGCTCTCAATAGATTGGGAACGTGACAGACCTCGAGTGATTTGGGACAAAGATGTTCCCATTAATGAATCCTCTTGTGTATCTTGCGGACATTGTTCAACGGTCTGTCCTTGTAATGCCATGATGGAAAAAGGCATGGAAGGGGAAGCAGGATATATGACGGGGATCAACCGTGAGACACTGCGCCCGATGATTGAAATAACGAAAAGTGTTGAAACTGGCTATGGATCCATATTAGCTATTTCAGATATGGAAGCGGCGATGAGGGAACAAAGAATCAAGAAAACGAAAACAGTTTGCACCTATTGCGGTGTCGGCTGCAGTTTTGACGTATGGACAAAAGGCAGAGAGATTCTTAAAGTAGATCCACAAATTGAGGCACCCGCTAACGGAATTTCAACTTGTATAAAAGGAAAATTCGGCTGGGATTTTGTTAACAGTAAAGAGCGCTTAACTAAACCGTTAATTCGTGATGGAAATTCCTTTAGAGAAGCGTCATGGGATGAAGCATACAGTTTGATTGCATCCAAGTTTTCAGAAATTAAACAGCAGCATGGGTCACAAGCATTAACCTTTATAAGTTCATCGAAATGCACGAACGAAGAATCTTATTTGATGCAAAAATTAGCACGTGGTGTTATTGGAACAAACAATATTGATAACTGTTCACGCTACTGCCAGACCCCTGCCACTATGGGGTTGTTCCGTACTGTAGGGCACGGGGAGATTCTGGTTCAATTAAGGATATTGAAAAATCCGAGCTCGTTATCGTAATCGGGTCGAACACATCAGAATCTCATCCTGTATTAGCAACTCGTGTTAAGCGATCTCATAAATTACACAATCAAAAACTAATTGTAGCTGACCTTCGAAAACATGAAATGGCTGATCGAGCTGATGTATTTATTCAACCACGTGCAGGTTCTGATCTAGTGTGGCTTTCAGCAGTTACCAAATATATTTTAGATCAAGGCTGGGCTGATTACGAATTCTTGCAAAAACATGTTAACGGTTTAGATACGTTTAAAGAAAATCTTGAAAAGTTCACATTAGGATATGCTGAAAAAGCGACAGGACTTTCCCAAGATACTCTTATTCAATTAGCTGAAACGATCTCTCAATCAAAAAGTGTGTGTGTTCTTTGGGCGATGGGTGTTACACAGCATATGGGCGGAAGTGATACAAGCACGGCCATATCCAACATGCTTTTAGTTACTGGAAACTATGGACGACCAGGTGTAGGATCGTATCCGTTGCGCGGACACAACAATGTCCAAGGAGCTAGTGATTTTGGAAGTATGCCAGATCGGCTGCCTTCCTACGAAAAAGTAGCAGACGAAAAGGTAAGGGCTAAGTATGAACAGGCTTGGGGTGTGAAGATTCCTGAAAAACCTGGTCTTAACAATCATGAAATGGTTCAGGGCATTCATGATGGCCATGTAAAAGCGATGTATTTAAAAGGAGAAGACATGGGGATTGTTGACTCAAACATCAACCATGTTCACGCAGCATACGAGAAATTAGACTTTTTCGTGGTTCAAGACTTATTTTTAACGAGAACCGCTCAGTTTGCTGACGTCGTTCTTCCTGCTAGTCCGAGTCTTGAGAAGGAGGGCACATTCACTAACACGGAAAGAAGGATACAGCGTCTTTATCAGGTGATGGAACCACTGGGTGATTCCAAACCAGACTGGGAAATCATTCGTGACATTGCTAATCAATTAGAAGCAGGTTGGGATTACTCACATCCTAGTGACATTATGGCTGAAGTAGCTCAATTAGCTCCGCTTTTTGCAGGGGTGTCTTATGAACGATTAGAAGGATACAAAAGCCTTCAATGGCCTGTTGCAGAAGATGGAACAGATACTCCTATTCTTTTTACCGATGGATTTCCATTTGAAGATAAAAAAGCCCGCTTGTTTCCGGTTGACTGGACAGAACCAAAGGAATTTGGGGAAGAATACGACATTCATGTAAATAATGGAAGATTATTAGAACACTTTCATGAGGGTAATATGACTTATCGTTCAGAAGGGATTACGTCAAAAACTCCAAATACTTTTTAGAAGTCTCACCTGAACTAGCCCAAGAAAGAGGACTAAAAGACGGTACGCTCGTAAGATTATCTTCTCCTTATGGAAATGTTAAGGTTCATTGTTTAATAACTGATCGAGTAAAAGGAAAAGAAGTCTATCTGCCTATGAATGATAGCGGTGAAGCGGCTATTAATTTACTAACAAGCAGTTATTCTGATAAAGATACAGATACACCTGCTTATAAAGAGACTAGCGCGAAACTCGAAATCTTAAAAGAAGAAGGTGTGAATCCTCTTCCAAAGACAAACTTCCGCTATGGCAATCCACAGCCGCAAATAGGTGTTGGTGTAGAGAAGAAGTGGGCAAGAAAGGACTATGTCTTTCCTGGAGATGCTGTGAAAAAGGAGCGAAACCAACATGGCTAAGGCAATTAAGAACATTCATAAACTAACAATATCAGAGGAAGAAAAACGTTCAAATGACCTTCGTGAAGTGGAAAATGCTCTCATCGAGAACAAAGCAGCGATTTTGCAGACACTAGAGATCATGAACCATATGCAAGACAAAGGACTTCTCACACTCTTAAACGGCTTATTTGGTCAAGGTGATAAAGTGTTAAATATTGCGGTAAAAGCAATGGATAAGCCAGAGAACACAAATACGTTGAAGAATCTTCTTCTGCTTTTAGGGACACTTGGTATGATCAATGTAAAGCAGCTTGAACCATTCTTATTAAAGATCGATGCAGGAATTGCTCGAGTCGCCGAACACAAAGACACAGAAGAGAAAACCAGTTACTTTGATTTGGTTCGTTCATTAAAAGATCCAGAGATCAATAGAGCAGTCACGATACTCATGCAGTTCTTAAAAGGGATGGGACAAGAAACAGAGCCATATGAAAAAACAACACAAGATACTCCACAAAAACGTGTGAATCAAACTAAAGATAAAACGTTAGAGTAAATCTAACTAAAGGAGAAAACGGATGGCTAAAAAAGTGAAGAACCGCTGGTTGATTGCTGCAGCTGCTGTAGGGATACACATTTCTATTGGATCCGTTTATTCCTGGAGTGTATTTACAAATCCACTTCGGGAACAACACAATTGGGGACTAAGTGAAATTTCCTTAACATTTAGTATTGCCATTTTATTTTTGGGACTATCTGCTGCCTTTATGGGTCATTTTGTTGAAAGATTTGGCCCTCGGATTTCCGGAATGATAGCTTCAATCTGTTTTGGGGCAGGACTGTTAGGAGCAGGGTTTGCTGATAGTATGGGTTCGTTGTATATGCTTTACTTTTTTATGGAGCTTTAGGAGGAATTGGTCTTGGCATTGGCTATATCACACCTGTTTCTTCTCTTGTAAAATGGTTTCCTGACAGAAGGGGATTAGCAACTGGTCTTGCCATCATGGGGTTTGGTTTCGGATCTCTTATAGCAAGTCCTCTCATTGCAAGATTGATATCAAACATTGGTATCTCAAACACATTCTACTTATTAGGAGCTGTTTACTTTACTATCATGTTTCTATCTTCTCTTTATCTCTCACCGCCTCCAAAAGATTGGCAGCCAGAAGGAATGAGGGAAGAAAATGTGAAGGAAGAGAAACAAACAAAAGATCTTGCCCAATTAACGGCTAACGAAGCTGTTAAAACCATTCGTTTTTGGGCATTGTGGGCAATGCTTTTATAAACGTGACGTGCGGAATTGCTATTATTTCTGTAGCTTCACCTATGGCACAAGATATTGCTGGCTTAAGCGCTGCAGCTGCAGCAACAATGGTAGGCATTATGGGGCTATTTAATGGGTTCGGTCGCATAGGCTGGGCCTCTGTGTCCGATTATATCGGTCGTCCAAATGTTTACACCACGTTTTTCGCGTTACAAACCGTAGCCTTTGTGTTATTACCCAATGTCACTAACGCCTTTTTCTTTCAATTATTAGTATATGTAATCCTTACTTGTTACGGTGGAGGATTCGCATCCATACCGGCATACATCGGTGATCTGTTTGGGACAAAGCAGCTAGGAGCCATTCACGGTTATATCCTTACAGCATGGGCCGCAGCTGGTCTCGTAGGGCCGCTAGTGGTTTCTTGGATACGCGAATCTACAAACAGCTATTCTTTAACACTTTATATTTTCACAGGAGCATTCGTTGTTGCACTCGCCATATCGCTGCTAATTCGCATTAATATACGCAACGTACGCAAAGAAAACAGTCATTCTCACGCAATAGGTTAAAACCTTATATAGCTTTTAATTTTATTGGAACAACTGTTTTACTGATTTTATATAGCTTTTACCTCTTTAACATGACACTTAGCTACTATTACAAATAAACAAGTAGAAGAACAAGGTTAAAAATAGCCTTGTTCTTTTTTTGAATCCTGATATTAAACCTACTTAATGCTTAAGGTGAGGAATGTAATTTCAGCATGTCATTCATTTTAATAACATATTTTAAAGGAGGAGAAGAGAAAAGGAGAGTACTAACATTGATATTAACTACAGGACCAATTGAAAACTCACCTGTGAATGGAAATCGTCCAACTCAGCAAATTACCGCTGTAATAAGTAATAGGAGTTCTTCTAATACAGCCACCATCAGAATTAAAGGAGTAAATCTTACTACCACCCCCACCGCATATGCATTGGAGTTATTTAATGTAGCTCCTAATACAGTAGTTAAAAAAATTTATAACGCTAATTTTAACATATTCGAGTTTATTTTTACTGTTAATACTAGTTCTCAAGAAGAACTAGTATTATCCGTTTGGGGAAATCAAACGGGCAATTGGTGGATGCACATAGAATTGTTTTGAATGAATTGACCAATTTTGAAGAATAAAAGGAGGGATATCTATGCCTGTATTATCAACAGGGCCAATTGAAAATACTCCTGTAAATGGTTTGCGTCCATCTACTCAGATTTCAATTAGGATTGCTAATCTAAATCCCAATCAAATAGCAACGGTTTATATACAGGGCTATGTATTAAATACATCTCCATTTCTTTATGTTGAAGAACTGTTTAACATATTGCCTAATGAAGTTATAAGTAGAAACTATACGGCTAATTTCAATTCATTTGAATTTGTTTTTACTGTATCAGGACCTGGCGAAAACCAAGTTGAAATTTCTGCTTGGGGAAAATCTTCATCTGGCCAGTTAGTTACTGCCCATCGATTAGTATCTTCTGAGCTTTTAGGAGCAGAAGCGGGTGCGACTGGCGTTACTGGGGCAACGGGAGCGACTGGAGATACCGGCGCGACTGGAGCAACGGGTGTTACTGGCGCTACCGGGACTACTGGCGCAACGGGAGCTACTGGCGCTACTGGGGAAACCGGCGCTACCGGGGCCACTGGGGTGACTGGCGCTACCGGAGAAACTGGAGAAACGGGAGTTACTGGTGCTACTGGGGAAACCGGCGCTACCGGAGAAACTGGAGAAACGGGAGCTACTGGGGCCACTGGGGTGACTGGCGCTACCGGAGAAACTGGAGAAACGGGAGCTACTGGGGCTACTGGGGCCACTGGGGTGACTGGTGCTACCGGAGAAACCGGAGCTACGGGAGCTACTGGGGCTACTGGGGTGACTGGCGCTACCGGAGAAACCGGAGCTACGGGAGCTACGGGGGCTACCGGCGCGACTGGCGCTACCGGAGAAACTGGTGCAACGGGAGCTACAGGGGAAACTGGCGCTATTGATCCGAATGCAACAATTGTTGGGGTAGGACCTAATGTGAGTTCACAATTCAGCGAGCTTGTCACTGCTGAAAAAACGCCAATTATTGAACTGACATCTGTATACGGCCTTTCCGATCTGCGAGATATCGTGAGGGTTATAGGAGCTGGAACAGTAACAACTAATAATACAGAGCTCGTATTACAAACCACAGCAAATGGAGCTGACTCTGCCATTTTGGACAGCGCTGAAAGAGGACGCTACGAACCTGGCTATGCTGCTGAGGCGGGAATTGGAGTTCGTTTACCAAGTGCACCAACAGGAACACAAGACGTAAGGTGGGGACTTTATGATTCTGTGAATGGCGTGTTTTTCGGACAGAGTGGAACGACCGGAATTTATGTCGGCATTCGTAGAGCTGGAGTAGATACAATTATTCCTCAAGCTTCGTGGAATGTAGATTCATTAAACGGAACTGGACCAAGTGGTGCAACACTAAACCTTGCAGAAGGAAATATCTTTCAGTTTGATTTTACATGGTACGGATATGGAGTAATAAATTTTAATGTTGTCATACCTAATCCGGTAACACTTGCTCAAGAAGTAATTACCGTTAATCGCTTCTCACCAACCAACTCGACAAGCTTAACAGATCCGAACCTGCCTTTGAGAGGCGAAATAAAAAATAACGGAACCACTTCTGCCCTTACTTTGTTTTTAGGCGGACGACAATATAGCATCATTGGCAGGTATAGTCCTGTTTTCAGAATCACCTCAGAAAGAAGAACCGTCACCGCAACAACAAGTTTAACTCCAGTGGTTTCTTATAGAAGAAAAACAGAGTTTCCAGCTGGTTCAGGTCGCCCAAATTCAGTCAGTGTACGATTAGAAGCCATTGACTTGGTTACGCAAAACGATATATTCTATCAGGTTTTGTTAGATGGGACGTTAAATGGGACTTTTGTAGACTTTCCAACTGCTACCACCAATATTCCAAATACAGAAACCGCATTACAAGTAAATATAACTTCTACAACCATTACAGGTGGCCAGGTTCTTTTACAAGGGCTTGCAGGTACTGCAGCAACAGGATCAAACAGAGAACTTTTCTCTGCTTCTCTTCTTGATTTTGAGCTTCCAGATGATAGTTTTGTGACTTTAGCTGTAGGCACTTTTACAGGAACAAGTTCTGTTGTCGGTACGTTTCGAGTAACTGAAGAGTGGTAATGGGATTAGATGGGAGGGAGATAGATGGCTGATATTATCATTAACAATGTAGGACCTAGGGTAACCTCACAATTCAGTGAACTTCGCATCGCACAACGAACGCCCATTGTTGAACTAACTTCTGTTTATGGTCTTTCGGATCTTCGAGATATTGTCACTGCTACAGGGAGTGGATTAGTAACAAATAATGGCACAGAGTACTTAGTTAGCACAACAACGGGAGCTGCAGATTCAGCTACATTAGACAGCGCACTTCGCGGAAGATACGAACCTGGGTATGCGGGTCAGGCCGGTATTGGCGTACGATTACCAATCAATCCAGTGGGATCACAGGTGGTTACTTGGGGATTGTTTGATGATGAAAATGGTGCATATTTTGGAGTTGACAGTTCGGGATTTTTTTGGCTGTACGCAGAGATGGTGTTGATACCATAATAACTCCTGTTCTTTTTAGTGAAGATTCATTGGATGGGTCTGGTCCAAGCAATATCACGCTTGATTTAGCAGAAGGGCATATTTTTCAAATTGTTTTTACTTGGTATGGATATGGGGTAATTGAATTTAGACTTGTTGAAGCCAATCCTGTTACAGGTGCGCAGGAAGTTTATCCGATACACAGATACTCACCATCAGGAGAAACGAGCTTTATTGATCCTAATTTGCCGTTAAGAGCAGAAGTAGATAACAATGGAACTGCAAATGCATTAACTCTTTTTGTTGCAGGGCGGCAATATGGCATTATCGGAAAATACAATCCTATATATCGCATTACTTCTGAAAGAAGGTCTGTGAATGCTGTGCCAGCTACTTTAGTTCCGGTTATTTCTTTTAGAAGAAAAACTGAATTTCCATCTGGGTCAGGGCGACCGAATTCTATAGACGTAAATTTAGATCAAATAAGTATTATTGCTTCAAACGATATTTCTTACCAAGTATTACTAGGCGGAACAGTTGATGGAACGTTTGTAAATTTTCCAACTGCAAATACAAATATACCTGACAATGAAACAGGTTTGTTAGTCAATAATACTTCAACAACGATTACGGGTGGGGAAACACTCTTTCAAGGAGTTAGTTCTGGGGGAGCAGGAGTCAGTCAAGTCACGCTCTCGCAAAGTTTGCTAGATTTTAACCTTCCTACAAATGAAATTGTAACCCTTGCTGTTTCGAACTTAGGATCAGCAGCAAACATTATAGCTGTATTTCGTGTTACAGAAAGCTGGTAAAAGAGAGTCAGGAGTTGAATGGAACGTGATCACGATAAGCCTATGTATGATTGTAAAAAATGAAGAATCTGTGTTAGGACGTTGTTTAGCATCGGTAAAAGGACTTGCAGATGAAATCATTATAGTGGATACAGGATCAACTGACAAAACCAAAGAAATAGCCCTGTCATTTCAAGCAAATATTTATGACTTTCAATGGAAGCAAAACTTTGCAGCTGCCCGAAACTATGCCTTTTCGAAGGCAACTAAGGACTTTATATTATGGCTTGATGCGGACGATGTTCTATTAAATAAAGAAAGGAAAAAGTTTCTTCAATTTAAAAAACAACTTTCTGCCTCTGTTGATTCTGTTACAATGCCCTACCATTTACAACTAGACAATTACGGAAACGTGCTGTCTAGTTTAAGAAGAAATCGTTTAGTGAACCGAAAACGAAATTTTCAGTGGTATGGGGCCGTTCATGAATACTTAGAGGTAGGAGGGAACATCGTTAATAGCGAAATAGCTGTAACACATCTTCCACTCACACGTGATGTGTCACGCAATCTCAATATATACGAAGATCGGCTGACTAAAGGTGAAGTGTTTCAACCAAGAGAACTTTATTATTTTGCCAACGAGTTAAAGGATCACCAACAATATGAAAGAGCGATTACGTATTACGAAACCTTTTTATCCACAAAAAAGGGATGGATAGAAGATAATATTGCAGCGTGTGGCAAACTTGCTGATTGTTATATCATCTTAGGAAATAAAGAAAAAAGTATACAATCTATATTAAAGACGTTTACTTATGCAAAACCTAGAGCTGAATATTGCTGCAAACTGGCAAACTACTATTTTGAAACAGCTGAATACGAAACAGCTGTTTATTGGTATGAAAAAGCTTTACAGTCTAAGGTTCCAAAGGATAATTTCGGAATTCAGAACTCACTCTATTCAACTTGGATTCCACATATTCAACTTTGTGTTTGTTATGACAAGTTAGGAGACTATCAAAAAGCATATTACCACAACGAAATTTCTGGTGCATATAGACCGAATGACCCGAAATACTTACACAACAAAAAGTATTTAGAAAATATGACACATACATTATCCAAAAGAGTACTAGTTGCAAGCCCAGTTCGCCAAACACCTGAAATACTAGATTGTTTTCTTCAATCTCTAAACCGGTTTAAACAAGAAGGACTTTTGCTTGATTTTTATTTAATCGATGACAATATACAGTTAGAGTCGACCAATCTTTTAAAAGAATTTAAAGCTTCCGGTTCTGTTAAGATTGAAACGATACAAAGAGAGAAGGATCATATCTATGTGAAAAACCACACAACACATTATTGGACAGATGAACTTGTATGGAAAGTGGCTGCTTTGAAAGATAGACTATTGCAACATGCAAAAGAACATCATTATGATTATCTTTTTTTGGTAGATTCCGATCTCATTCTGCACCCTGATACACTTATACATCTAATAAAACAAAAGAAAGATATTATCTCCGAGATTTTTTGGACGAGATGGCAGCCTGAAGCGATGGAACAGCCACAAGTATGGCTTTCAGATGAATATACACAATATAGAAAATGCACGGATGATACATTGAATGAAGAGCAAGTTTCTTTGCGTTATACACAATTTTTGAATCAGTTAAAAACACCAGGCGTGTATGAAGTGGGTGGCCTAGGTGCTTGCACCCTTCTATCACGGAAAGCTCTAGATGCGGGAGTTAATTTTAGTAAAATTAAAAATCTTACCTTTTGGGGAGAGGACCGACATTTTTGTGTGAGAGCAAGTGCACTTGGGCTTTCTCTTTGGGTGGATACCCATTTACCTGCTTACCATATCTACAGAAATTCAGACCTTCCACAAGCGCGTAGACTATTAAAAAATAGAAAACAGCGTATTACACTTTCTATGATCATTAAGAACGAAGCTGATCGCTTTTTAAGGAAAGCACTTATGCAACATAAAGATTATATTGATGCAGCTGTAATCATTGATGACGGAAGTGAAGATGGTTCAGTTGAGATTTGCCGAGAAATTCTAAATGAGATTCCCTTAACCATAATTACAAATATTCAATCCAAATTTGATAATGAGATAGACTTACGTAAACAGCAGTGGGAAGAAACCATTAAAACCAATCCAGACTGGATTCTAAATCTTGATGCTGACGAAATTTTTGAGGATGGATTTGGAGAGCAACTATTACAACTGGTAAATCAGCATGATATAGATCTTTACTCGTTCAGAATCTTTGATTTTTGGGACGACATACATTATCGGGAAGATCAGCACTGGTGTGCACACCTTATGTACAGACCTTTTTTATTACGTTATAAAAGGGACTTTTCTTATACATGGGCTGATAAAAAACAGCATTGCGGAAGATTCCCTTCAAATGTTTTTCAATTACCAAATGCTATATCCCCTTTACGTATTAAACATTATGGGTGGGCAAGGCCAGATTTAAGGAAAGAGAAATTTCATAGGTATCTTCATTTGGATCCAGAAGGGGAATTTGGAAATAAAGAACAATATAAGAGTATTTTAGACAAAGACCCTAGATTAGTAAGATGGATTGAATAAAGAAGATAACCTAAAGGGTTATCTTTTTTTTATAGAAAAAATTGGGATTCTAGTGTGAACCTTATTACAAAAAAACTTCACCCATCTCCTTCGTAATGGAATGGGTGAAGTTTTTTGATTCATTTATTGATATTGCTCTAAAACTGAGAAGAATTTTATCACAAATTCATAAAATACATGTTCAGCAGGGGCTAGTTCCCGGCTTCGCGGTGTAATGATTCCCACAGTACGCTTAACGTCTGGGATATCAATTGGAATCTTCACCGTAAAACGGGGTTTCGTTTCATAAAAGGAACTATCGGGTAAGAGTGTAACACCCATACCAGCTGTAACTAGTCCTTTTATCGCATCTAAATCTTCGCCTTCACAAGCGATCTTAGGAACGAAGCCTGATTCTTTACAAGCATTAACAACCACTTCACGTAATATATACCCATCTGGAAATAGAACAAATTCATCATTTCGAAGATCACTCAATAACAAACTTCTTTTTTCGGATAAGAGATGTTGGTCAGGCAATAAAGCCGATATTTTTTCCGTAAAAAGAATATTCCCTTCTAAATCAGGATCATTTGTTGGTACAGGTCCTAAGAATGCGAGATCAATATCTCCGCTTTTTACACTTTCCGTTAAGAATCGGTATGATCCTTGCCTTAAATGAAAGGCAATATTAGGATGTTCCCGTTTAAAAGCAGAAACAACAGTAGGCAGAAGATGACCCGCTAAACTTGTAGGAAATCCAATCTTAATCGTACCTCTTTCAGGATCCAGATATTCATCAATTTGCTTTTTTGCATGTTCTATCGCTTTCATTGCCGTCTTTGCATGTGTGAGAAATAAGCGTCCAACAGGCGACAGTTTGATGTTTCTGCCTTCTCGTTCAAATAATTCAACACCTAATTCTGATTCTAAGTTTGCGATCTGACGACTTACTGCTGATTGTGCTACATGCAGGGCTAGTGCTGCTTCAGAAACGTGTTCACGCTCAGCAACTTCAATAAAATACTGTAATTGTCTGATTTCCATTACATTGTCACAACCAATCATTCTCATTTCGAGATCGTTTTAATCTAAATTATATATTGTTTCGATTAATTATAAAACTTAAACTAAATGAAAGAAAGTTTCGAATATTCAAGTTGAAAATGTTAAGGGGAGTTAAAAATGACCTACAGTCAATTTCCAGCACCACAAGGGTTATATAGTCCGAAAAACGAACATGATGCTTGTGGAATTGGTCTATATGCTCATCTTAAAGGGCATGCTACCCATCAGATTGTAAAAAAAGGACTGCATATGCTATGCCAGCTTGATCACCGCGGGGGACAAGGAAGCGATCCTTTAACAGGTGATGGAGCAGGCTTAATGACTAAAATACCACATGAATTTTTTAAAAAGGTAACAAACTTTGTTTTGCCTGAAAAAGGACGTTACGGAGTTGGGATGATCTTTTTCCTAATGACAAAGATGCTCAAGAAAAACTAGAAAATCAGATTAATTTACTTATTGAACAAGAACAACAAACACTTCTAGGATGGAGAAGCGTTCCTGTAAACTCTAATTCTATTGAGAGAAAGCTCAAGAGACGTGCCCTGTTATAAAACAAGTCTTCATTGCTTGTAATGATTCTATCACTGACGAGCTTATGTTTGAACGGAAACTTTTTGTTATCCGCAAACAAGCTGAACACTGGGCTAGACAAAAAGGACTGCAAACTTATTTTGCAAGTTTGTCTTCACAAACGATCGTCTACAAGGGACTTTTAACGCCAGAACAAGTGGATACTTTTTATCCTGATCTGCAAGATGAGGATTTTTTATCCCCATTCGCTTTAGTGCATTCCCGTTTTAGCACAAATACATTTCCAACATGGGAACGCGCTCATCCTAATCGTTATATCATTCATAACGGTGAAATCAATACGTTACAAGGCAATCTAAATTGGATGAAAGCACGGGAAAAGCAGTTTGTATCTGAAGCGTTTGGAGAAGACATTCATAAGCTGCTACCGATTTTAGATGCTGATGGTAGTGACTCATCCATATTGGATCAAGCATTTGAATTTTTTGTACTTGCAGGGAGAAAACCTTCGCATACTGCAATGATGCTAATTCCTGAACCTTGGAGTGAGAACCCTCATTTGGAAGAAGAAAGAAGAGCATTTTATGAATATCATAGCTGCTTGATGGAGCCATGGGATGGTCCAACAGCGATTTCTTTTACAAACGGAAAACAAATTGGAGCTATTCTTGATCGAAATGGGCTACGACCTGCAAGATATTACGTTACTAAAGATGACTATATTATCTTTTCTTCAGAAGTTGGTGTTATTGAAGTTGAAGAAGAGAATGTACTGTATAAGGAGCGATTAAGCCCTGGCCGAATGCTTTTGATTGATTTAGAAGAAGGGCGAATTATCACTGACAATGAGATTAAAACAGAAATGGCAAGTGAACATCCTTATGATGTTTGGTTGACTAACGGACTTCATCATCTAAATGAAGAGGGCGAAGAACCTGCAGTTTCATTAGATCATGTAAGAAGCAAACAAAGGGCTTTTGGCTATACGTATGAAGATATTCATAAGTATTTGATTCCGGTTATAACAGAGGGTAAAGATCCAATCGGATCCATGGGTAACGACACGCCACTCGCTGTATTATCCGATAATCCTCAGTCATTATTTAACTATTTCAAGCAGTTATTTGCACAAGTGACGAATCCACCGATTGATGCGATACGAGAAAAGGTTGTTACTTCAACGATGACATTGCTCGGGGCTGAAGGAAATCTATTGCATCCAGGACCGCAAAACGCGAAGAGAATTCAGTTAAATTCACCGGTACTTACAACAAATGAATTTAACCAGATTAAGAATTTCACAATCTCTGACTTTAAAACGGCTATTTTGCAAACTCTTTTTCGGAAGATTTGGAAAATGGTTTGGAAGCTCTTTTTCAAAATGCTGAGAAGGTTATATCTGAGGGAGCAAGTCTATTAATCTTGTCTGATCGTGAAATGAGCGAAACCGAAACGCCTATCCCTGTTCTGCTTGCTGTAAGTTCTTTACACCATCATCTAGTGAAAAAAGGGCTTCGAACGAAAGTAAGCTTAATTGTTGAATCCGGGAAGTAAGGGAAGTCCATCATTTTGCAGCATTGATTGGATATGGTGCTGATGCTATCTATCCTTACTTAACTTACAAAACATTTGAAGAAGCGATTCAAGAAGAACATATTCATCTATCACTTACAAAAACGATCGCTAAATATAAAAAAGGAATTACAGATGGAATAGTAAAAGTGATGTCTAAGATGGGGATTTCAACTGTACAAAGTTATCGTGGTGCTCAGATTTTTGAAGCCGTAGGAATTGGTAAAGAAGTGATTGACCGTTACTTTCCTGCTACAGCTTCTCAGATCGATGGTATTACGTTAGCTGAGATTGAGAAAGAAGCAAAATTACGTCATCAGCAAGGATTTCAGGCTAGTATTGATGACACTCTAGATTCTGGAAGTGACTTTCAATGGAGAAAAACAGGAGAGCATCACGCCTTTAATCCAAAAACCATTCACACGTTACAATGGGCTTGCCGTAAAAATGATTATTCGTTATTTAAAACGTTTTCAAAACTGGCAGATGACGAGAGAACAACCTTCTTAAGAAACTTGTTCTCATTCAAACCAGAAACGAATTCAATTCCGCTAGAAGAAGTTGAATCGGTTGAAGAAATCGTTAAGCGTTTTAAAACAGGGGCCATGTCATTTGGTTCACTTAGTCAAGAGGCACATGAATCACTCGCTATCGCAATGAATCGTCTAGGTGGAAAAAGCAACAGTGGGGAAGGCGGAGAGGATCCAGCTCGATTCGTGCCAGACGAACTCGGCAACAACCGAAGAAGCAGTATCAAACAAGTAGCTTCAGGCAGATTCGGTGTAAAAAGTCACTATTTAGTAAACGCTGATGAACTGCAGATCAAGATGGCACAAGGAGCAAAACCTGGTGAAGGCGGGCAGCTTCCAGGAAACAAAGTATATCCTTGGGTAGCAGATGTTCGAGGGTCAACTCCTGGAGTAGGACTGATCTCACCTCCTCCTCATCATGATATTTATTCGATTGAAGATATGGCTCAATTGATTCATGATCTGAAAAACGCCAACAGAGATGCAAGAATTAGTGTGAAACTTGTTGCTAAATCAGGTGTTGGTACGATTGCGGCGGGTGTTGCTAAAGGGGCAGCAGATGTCATCGTAATCAGTGGATATGATGGAGGAACTGGGGCTTCTCCAAAAACGAGTATTAAGCATACAGGACTTCCATGGGAACTTGGGTTAGCTGAAACACATCAAACGCTAATGCTCAATGGACTTCGTGAACGTGTAACGCTCGAGACAGACGGAAAACTGATGACAGGTAAAGATGTTGTCCTTGCCGCTTTGTTAGGTGCTGAAGAATATGGATTTGCGACTGCTCCACTCGTCGTTTTAGGATGTGTGATGATGCGTGCATGTCATTTGGATACATGTCCTGTAGGTGTTGCCACACAGAATCCGGAACTTAGAAAAAATTCATGGGTGACCCAGATCATGTGGTAAATTACATGCGATTTGTAGCAGAAGAAATTCGTGAAATCATGGCAGAACTTGGCTTTAAAACGATGGAAGAAATGATAGGACGTACGGATGTACTAACGGTAGGAGAAAAGGCAAGAAGCCACTGGAAGGCAAAGCATCTTGATCTCTCAAGACTTCTTTATCAGCCTGAAGGCGTTCGTACCCGACAGACATCACAAAATCACAAGATTGAACAATCACTCGATATGAAGGAAATTCTGCCACAGCTTCGTCCTGCCTTAGAAGATCAGAAACCTGTTACACTAAATCTTCCAATTAAAAACACAAATCGTGTAACAGGTACGATCGCAGGAAGTGAAATTACTAAACGATTTGGGGAAGAAGGACTCCCAGAAGATACAGTAACTCTTACTTTTTCCGGATCAGCAGGTCAAAGTTTTGGCGCATTCATTCCTCGAGGCATGACGATGTACCTTAATGGAGACAGCAATGACTACTTCGGTAAAGGGTTATCTGGAGGTAAGATGATTGTTGCTCCCCCAAAAACATCTGAATACTTGGCAGATGACAATACAATCGTAGGTAACGTTGCATTTTATGGTGCAACAAGCGGTGAAGCATATATCAATGGCCTTGCAGGAGAAAGATTCGCCGTTCGAAACAGTGGAGCTAACATTGTTGTCGAAGGGATCGGTGACCATGGCTGCGAGTATATGACAGGCGGTGGAGTGGTTGTTTTAGGTAATGTAGGAAAGAACTTCGCTGCTGGTATGAGCGGTGGTATCGCATATATCTATACACATCAGCCTCTTCTGTTTAAACGATTATGCAACAAAGAAGGTATCGAATTTGAAAGGTTGATTGATTTGGAAGAAATAGAAGCTGTTAAACAACAAATCATCAATCACTATGCTTATACACAAAGTGAAAAAGCTGCTACAATTCTACAAAACTGGAAAACGGCTCAGTCACATTTCGTAAAGGTAATACCTAAAGACTACAAAGAAATGATTAAGAAAATTGACGAAGAGAAAAAAGCTGGGTTTACGGAACAAGAAGCCATCATGAACGCATTTGAAGCTGGATCAGCTCCTAAAAAAGCAGCTGGCAGACCCGGTCCTACAAAATTGATTTTGAAATGAGTTGAGATGAAAGGAGAGATTTAATATGGGTAAACCAACTGGATTTTTGGAATTCCTCGTGAAGAAACGATAGAGAGAAAACCTCTCCACCGTCTTAAAGATTGGAAAGAATACACAGAGAAACAACCGGAAGATATGTTAAAAAGACAAGGTGCAAGATGTATGGATTGCGGAACACCTTTTTGTCATATCGGACTTGAAATCAAAGGGGCAGCTGCAGGCTGCCCCATTAACAATCTGATTCCAGAGTGGAATGATCTTGTTTATCGCGGAAAATGGAAAGAAGCTCTCGATCGTCTAATGAAAACAAACAATTTCCCAGAATTCACAGGACGGGTTTGCCCAGCTCCTTGTGAAGGGTCATGTACGGTCGAACTCGCCGGACCAGCTGTAACGATAAAAAATATAGAGAAGGCAATTATTGATAAAGGCTTTGAAAATGGCTGGATTCAACCTAGAATTCCCGTGAAAAGAACAGGAAAGAAAGTAGCGATTGTTGGTTCAGGCCCAGCTGGACTTGCTGCTGCCGATCAATTAAACCAAGTAGGTCATTCTGTAACTGTTTACGAACGAGATGATAGAGCAGGCGGATTGCTCACTTATGGAATACCTAACATGAAGCTGGATAAAGACATTGTGGAAAGAAGAATCACATTATTAAGACAAGAAGGCATTGATTTCGTTTTAAATACTGAAGTGGGGAAAGATATAATGCCTGAAGAACTAAAGTCTCAATATGATTCTATTATCCTTTGTACAGGTGCACAGAAACAAAGAGATTTGAACCTTGAAGGAAGAGAGTCCAAAGGTGTTCATTTTGCGATGAACTATTTGACTCAGGCGACTAAAAGGCTGTTGAACATTGAAGTGAATGAGCCTTTAATTGACGCATCTGGGAAAGACGTTATTGTCATTGGCGGTGGTGATACAGGTGCCGACTGTGTAGCTACTGCTCTACGACAAAAGTGTAAAAGCGTTGTTCAATTCGGCAAACATCCGAAACTGCCTAATGCACGAAGCGATGCAAACATGTGGCCAGAGCAACCTAACATTTTTACCATGGACTATGCCTATGAAGAGGCTACTGCTCAATATGGGCATGATCCTAGAGAGTACTCTGTTCAAACAAAGAAAATCGTATCTGATACAGAAGGCAATTTAAAAGAACTTCATACCATTCAAATGAAGAGAACATCAGATGATGCTGGAAATATTGTATTTGAAGAAATTCCAGGATCAGAGAAAGTATGGCCTGCCGATCTTGTATTCATCGCGATTGGCTTTGAAGGAACCGAACAGCCTGTCCTAAAAGAATTTGGTGTAGAAACCAAAAATAATAAAGTAGATGCAAAACATGGAGACTACAAAACAAACGTAGATGGAGTATTTGCAGCAGGTGATTCTAGACGCGGTCAAAGTTTGATCGTTTGGGCGATTCAAGAAGGTCGTGATTGTGCACGTCAAGTGGATCAATCATTGATGGGAAGTACGGTTTTGCCTTAATGCTTTTTTCCATGCTACAATAAACTCCAAAAGCCAAAAGCTGTTTTTATATGATAAAATAAGGCTTGGCTATCAAAAAATAATTTATATATTTATAAGGAGTAGAAGCATGGAAAAAGTACTTATTTTTGGACACAAGAATCCAGATACGGACACGATTACTTCAGCGATAGTTTACGCTGATCTTAAGTCTAAATTAGGACAAAATGTAGAAGCAATCCGTTTAGGTGAAATTAACGGTGAAACAAAGTATGCATTAGATTACTTTAAAGCTGAGCTTCCGCGTTTAGTTGAACATGTTTCTGCTGAAACAAACTCGGTTATTTTAGTAGACCATAACGAACGTCAGCAAAGCGCAAATGACATTGACAAAGTTCGAGTACTTGAAGTCATTGACCATCACCGTATCGCAAACTTTGAAACAAGTGACCCATTATATTATCGTGCAGAGCCTGTTGGATGTACAGCAACGATCTTGAACAAGATGTACAAAGAAAAAGGCGTTGAAGTAGATAAGAACATTGCTGGTCTTATGCTTTCTGCGATTATTTCGGATTCTCTTTTATTCAAATCACCGACTTGTACAGAAGAGGATGTTGAAGCAGCACGTGAACTAGCTGAAATTGCAGATGTTGATGCTGAGACGTACGGATTAGAAATGCTAAAAGCAGGCGCAGATTTAAGTGATAAGTCTGTTGAAGAGCTTATCTCTTTAGATGCTAAAGAATTTAATATTGGGGCAAGCAAAGTTGAGGTTGCACAAGTAAATACAGTTGATGCTAGTGATGTCTTAAAACATCAAGATGAACTTGAAAGTGCGATTTCAAAAGTGATCAATGAAAAAGGTTTAGACCTGTTCATGTTCGTTGTAACAGATATTTTAACGAATGACTCAACAGCTTTAGCTCTAGGTAAAAGAGCACAATCTGTAGAAGATGCATACAACGTGAAGTTAGAAAACAATACAACCGTTCTTAAAGGCGTTGTTTCTCGTAAAAAGCAAATCGTACCGGTATTAACTGAGGCGATGAGCAAGTAATTGGTGGCTGTAAAGGGCAAAACCTATCATGGTTATGCCCTTTTTATTTTGATTTCTTGAATCCACATAGGTTCACCGCACACCCAGCGGAATGAGAGCATCATAGAGTGGAATTCAACCATAACCATGAGAGTCTAAAAATTTCCTCCCTAAGCAGACTTACTCAAAAACAGTTGACAATCAAAACTAGCCTGCTATTATTTAAAACATACTACCAACTAAATATTAAAAACCACTAGGGGTGCCTTTCATAAGGCTGAGATCGAAGTGCGACTTTGAGACTCTTAGAACCTGATCTGGATTATACCAGCGTAGGGAAGTGGTGTTGAGGAGTCCTATATTTATACATAGTGTTCAATTCTCCATATACAACCACTTTCTCGCTGAAAGTGGTTTTTTTGTTTGGTTCTTTTCTAAAGGCTTTTTTAAAGATTGTTGCTTTAGAGGCATTTTGTTTAATCCTCTTCTTTGCAAGTTGATTGGAGTGGAAGGGTGCGAGACTCCTGCGGGACGAGCGGTCAGGTGGAGACTCCTAATGGCGCAAAGCGGCAGGAGGCTCACCGGACGCCCCGCGGAAAGCGAAGCAACCTGGAGCGGAGATCAACCACTTACAAAAGCAACAAGGTTTGCGAAAACAGTCTTTTAAAATTAAAAAACAAGGAGAATTCACATGAAAAAATTCACCGAACTTTTACGACA
Source organism: Fictibacillus sp. EA-CB0309 (assembly GCF_055814265.1). Classification (NCBI taxonomy): domain Bacteria; kingdom Bacillati; phylum Bacillota; class Bacilli; order Caryophanales; family Fictibacillaceae; genus Fictibacillus; species Fictibacillus sp. EA-CB0309. Next base: position 2,085,426 of record NZ_CP169271.1, on the reverse strand, counting down.
AAAAGCCAACCCAATTTGGGAAGCAAATCTCCATCATCCTTTTGTAAAAGGTATTGCAGAAGGAGACCTCTCATTAGAATGCTTCAAATACTACGTAATGCAAGATTCCTATTATTTATCTCATTTTGCTAGAGTTCAAGCCATGGGAGCTGCAAGGGCTGAAGATCTATACACGACTTCAAGAATGGCTGCTCACGCACAAGGAACCAATGATGCAGAATTAGCTCTTCACGAAACATTCATGAAACAGCTACAGGTTACCGAAGAAGAATTAGCGAACTTTGAACCTGCTCCAACTGCGTACCATTATACGTCTCATCTTTACCGAGTAGCAGAGTCCGGTAGTTTAGGAGAAATTATTGCGGCTATTCTCCCATGCTATTGGATTTATCAAGAGATCGGGGAAACATTTAAGGAAGCCACACCAATTGAACCTATCTATCAAGAGTGGATTGCAGCTTATGGTGGTGAGTGGTTTTCACAACTTGTCCAAGAACAAATTAACCGGTTGGATGATTTAGCAGAAAAAGCAAGTGAACAGGAAAAGGATAAGATGACTCGCCATTTCTTAATCAGCTGTGAATACGAATATTTATTCTGGGAAATGGCTTATACGTTGGAAAAATGGCCAGTTGCATACGGCACAGCTGCAACAAAAGTTGGGAGGGAAACAAAAAATGTATAAAGGACTGAAGTTAACTGATATTCTAGTGACCATTGTTATATCCATTGGCTTTGGTATTATTTATAAGATTTGGGGACCTCTTTATTACGCGGTTAAGCCGCTCGGTCTTCATATTGATCAATTGATCTATGGAATGTGGTTTATGGCTGCAACCGTTGCCTTTTTAATCATTCGGAAACCAGGGGTTGCTCTTTTAGCAGAAATTGCCGCTTCCTCAGGAGAGTTTTTAATGGGGTCTGAATTTGGGCTAGAAGTTTTATTATATGGTGTTATTCAAGGACTATTTGCAGAATTAGTCCTTATGGCTTTTCGCTACAAGCAGTTTGATTTATTTGTTATTTCTCTCGCAGCCATAAGTGCTTGTGCAGGATCTTTCATTTTAGACTTTTACAAAGGATATGTTGGTGATCTATCGACATGGAATCTTACACTATTTATTGTATTCAGGCTCATAGGTTCAATCATCTTCACAGGAATGTTAGCTGTTTCAATTGCTAAAGCACTAGAAGCAACAGGAGTTACTAAACTGGTTCGTCCCTCATCAAAGGAAGATTATGAGGCACTGAATCGATAACTGAGGTGGTTTAAATGGATACCGCAACATCTGTTAAAAATTTAAGATTAAAGTTTCCAGGAGAAGATGACTTACTTTTTAAGAATATAAATTTATCTTTCCAAAAAGGAGAGAAAGTGCTTTTGCTCGGACCTTCTGGATGTGGAAAATCTACTCTCCTGCAAGTTCTTTCTGGACTTATTCCTCTTTCTGTAGAAGTTCCTATTAAAAGCGATGGTGTACAGAACCCTGACAGTTGGGGGTTTGTGTTTCAAGATCCAGATACACAGTTTTGTATGCCATTTGTTGATGAAGAAATCGCATTCGTATTGGAGAACTTACAGGTCCCAAGAGAAGAGATGATAAGCAGAATAGAGGAGTTATTGCATGCAGTAGGATTACATTTGAATGATATCCACACACCGATTCAGACTCTTTCAGGCGGAATGAAACAGCGCTTAGCAATCGCATCGGTATTAGCACTCGACCCCGAAGTTATATTCCTAGATGAACCTACTGCACTCATAGACGAAAGTGGTACTAAGCAGATTTGGGAAACGGTTAAAAAGATAGGGGAGAATAAAACGCTAATTATAGTTGAGCACAAAATTGAACGGATCATGGATTTTGTTGACCGCATTATCGTTTTTACTCCAGATGGAAGAATTCTTGCGGATGGAGATTCTTCTTATATTTTTTCTCATTACAAAGAGAAACTTAACCAGTATGGCATTTGGTATCCAGGTGCATGGAACGAATACAAAAAGAAAAGCTCTTTAACGAACCAATGTAAGCAACAAAACACATTGTATCTAATAAACTTTAAGGGTTTTCGTAACAAGGAATTAAAAATATCATTAAAAAATTCAACCATTCATTCTGGAGAATGGATAATGGTAGTAGGAGAGAACGGTGCAGGTAAAAGTACGCTATTATTATCACTGATGCAACTGATAAAAACAGCTGGCACCTATCAAATAAACGATTTTACCATAACGAAAATTAATGATTTGTACGGCTTGGCTTATCTCGTTTTTCAAAACCCGGAATATCAATTTTTAACAAATTCCGTATACGATGAAATTACATATGGTTTAGCTCAAGATCAAGAAATTAATGCTGAAGCAGAAGAGATACTAAATACATTTGGGCTAACAACTAAAGAGAAACATCACCCTTATCATCTTTCTGTTGGACAAAAAAGAAGGTTAAGTGTCGCTTCGGCATTCATACAACATCCAAAGGTATTATTGCTTGATGAACCAACATTTGGTCAAGATTCTATAAATACGTTTAGAATTCTAGAATGGTTAGAAAACGAAAGGCAAAAAGGAACCATTATCATTATGGTGACACATGATTCTCAAATTCTTCTGCATTTTGCAACAAGGGTATGGGAAGTGAAGAATGGAGAGGTAGTCACTGATCGCGAAGTAACCGACATGATGAGGTCTAAAGAGGAGCACTTGTATGAATACAGTCTTTAACGGCAAAGTGACTTGGCTGCATAAAATCAATCCTTCTCTAAAATTACTAACAATAATGTTTTTATTTGTTTTTGCCATCACTATACATCAACTAAATCTTATGATTGCATTTACAATCGTTATATCACTGTTGTTCTTTTTGGTACAGGTTATTCCTATAAGCATATTCTTCTACTATTGGTACCTTTTTTACTTATTTTTTTATCAACATCATCATCTATGATTCTATTTGGAAAAGGAGAAACCACGCTATTTAAATGGGCATATGTGCATATAACAGAGGAGAGTTTACTTCGGGGTATTCATTTAGGATTTAGAGCTTTGTCATTTGCCATGCTGAGTTTAACGTTTGTCTTAACAACACAGCCTGTTAAACTGTTTTATTCATTAATGCAGCAGCTTAAACTTTCACCAAAGTACGCATATAGCTTTATGGCGGCTGTTCGATTAATTCCGATCATGATAGAAGAATTTCAAACCATACGTAACGCCCAAAAAGTAAGAGGGGTTATATGGCATAAGAATCCGTTGAAAAGATTGCAGTATCTTGTAATCCCTTTGTTATCACAAAGTATTCGCCGAGCACATCGAATTGCCGTTGCTATGGAAGCAAAAAGGTTCGATTCAAATAAAAAGAGAACCTTCTTTTATGAAATAGGGTTCTCAAAGTTCGATTCGTTTTTTGTAGGTTATTTTCTAATCATGTTCGCCATTGCATTCGTTTTCTCCATGTACTTTCCACTATTTCCTGAAACAGATGTTAGATTTTAAGTAGACCTAGAGGCTGAATTTAACTTCAGCTTCTTTCTATATTAGCAAACTTTGTTGTTATTGTAAGTAGTTGATTTCGGTTTCAGGTGCTTCGCTTTCGCAGGGTGACCCGCACATACCTTGCTAGAAGCATCTCGGGTGGCATGCACCTTCCACTCCAATCGACTTTTCAGTGAAGAGAATGAACATAATTACATAAAAGCAACAATTTTTTAGAGCATAGTCTATTCTTTTAACAAAGTCATGTTATCCTTTTGCTTCATTACAACCGCATAACTGTCTTCTTTAATATCTTTATATATAGAATAAGGCACCATTAACTCTTTCCCGCCAGAAAATACAATCTTATAACTTGGCTGTGCAACAAGTGTAGTGCCTAGATCATTAATGAGCTCAATTCTCTTTTTTCAACCACGTGACCTCGATATTCGTTAACCTCAAATTCTTTTTGAATATACCCAGACCACGCGGAAAAAAGTAAAAATCCTGAAACAAAAGTGCAAAGTATTGAAACCACTCTCAGCATAAAATCACCTCTGTCTATTGTTAGTCAAAAGTCTAAAATTTATTGGAGAGGGAAGTTACATAAGAAGGGTTTACAGTGTAACTATCTAATATATTTCAAGACCAATGTTTTTCTTTAAGATCATGGATCAACCGATTATGCCAGCGAGTCAATAATAATAAGGCAATGATTGAGCCGATCAGTGTTAGTGACATATCCCATTGTGCATCCCACATGTCACCTTGTGCGCCAACAAAGTCTTTCGTTTCACGTTTAGCTATTATTCCTGCAAGCCATTCTATGATTTCATAAGAAGCAGAGACAGATAAGGTAATACAAAAGGCTAGAAACTGAACTCCTTTTCCAAATGTCAAAGGAGTTTTCATAATTAAAATTTCACGAAAAACAATAGCAACTAACCCTTTCATAAAATGACCAAACCGATCGTAATCATTTCTCTTCAGGTCATTTTGGTTTTGCAGCCAATCAAATAGGGGAACATCGTCATATGTATAATGCCCTCCAATAAAAGTAAGTATGGCCAATAATGCGATAATGCTATACGAGAGAGAAGTTAACCTTATTTTTTTATATAAAGAAATCAAAATTATCAATATAATTAACGATGGTCCTACTTCTAGAATCCAGATGGGATAATGGGACGGCTTAATAGAAGACCAGATAAAGAAGACCATAACAAGTATAAAAAGAAAAAGATGAAACCGATTTTTCTTCAAAAACAGCACCTCGCATTCTGTCTTTAGTATTGATGTTTAGTCATACACGTATTCTTTCATTTCATGAACCCATTAATAAGAAGGATGTGGATAAATCATGACAAAAAAATAGCTGTAGCAATTCTGCATGGTATAGGTGACCAAACAGAGGATTTTTCAGATTTATTTTCTGAAGTCTTAACAAAAAGATTTTCACAGAACATTAAGCCGTATTATCCAACACCTGAAAAAGAACTGATCATTCAGCCCATTTATTGGGGAAGTGTGTTCAATGAAAAAGAAAACGTATTGTGGCAAAGACTTAATAAAGAAACAGAATTAGACTTCAAGAAATTAAGACAATTTGTCATTCACTTTTTTGGTGACGCAATCGCTTATCAACCCACCGTCAATCACAACCCCAATTACATAAAAGTCCACGAGGTATATGCAAGAGGACTGAAAAATTTAAGTAAAAAAGCTGGTGAGGATGCTCCGTTGTTTGTTGTTGCGCATAGCTTAGGAACCGTTATTACAAGCAATTACTTTTATGATTTGCAATTTATCGCTGAACGAATTCATGAAGATGTAAAACAAAATATAAACGAAACACCACTTGAAAAAGGAGAAACGTTAACAGGGTTTTATTCATTAGGAAGTCCGCTTGCTTTATGGAGCCTCAGATATGCTGATTTTGACATTCCGATTCAAGTACCATCACCTAATTTAAAAGACTATTACCCTGCTCTTGATGGTAAGTGGGTTAACATGTATGACAAAGATGATGTATTTGGCTATCCGTTAAAATCGTTAAATGAATCATACCAAAGGGCAGTTGCAGAAGACATAGAAGTGAATAGCGGAGATTTTATCAGCAGCTTCACACCACTTTCCCATAAGCATTATTTCAAAACGAATGAAGTAATCAATGAGATAGGTGACGAAATTGCAGAAGCTTGGAAACAATTAAATTTGGCAACGAAAAGAAAATAACCATCACTCCCGTCCATGAATACATTAAAGAATCAAAATTTATGGACGGTTTTTCAAATGGATAATCAGCAAAAACAACAAGTTGGAGCAATCATACAAGCGATTGGAACCGTTATTTCAGCGATTGCAAATACTCCAATATCTTTTTTGAGTGATTCATCTCAAGAGAATCTGGATTTAGTCGGAAACGCACTGCAAGCCGTAGGGAGTGGTCTAGTTGCAGACGGACTGCAGCCATGTTCTTTAAGCAGAATCGGAAATGAAGTACAAGCAATCGGTAATACAACCGTTATTGCTGGGATGCTCTTACCATTAGAAGATAGATCCTCTCAAATACTGAATATTAAAGGTAACTTATTGCAAGCAGTTGGCGCTGGAATTGAACTTGGAGATGAATTGGATGAAGAACCATCATCGGGAGAAGCTTTATCTATTATTTCTAATCTGCTGCAAGCTGCAGGAAACTCACTGCAGGCGCTTGGGGGTAAATATGAACTGGATAACCCAAATGGCGATGATGCCTACAGTCAATCGTTAACAGCAACAGGAAGTTGGATTCAGGCAGTTGGCGCAGTGATCTCGGCATTACCGCAACAGTGAAAAGGAGTACTTACGATGGTAAATTATCATACATTCATAAAAGAATTTATAAAAAAACATAACTTAGAAGCATCACATATTGTTCTTTCAGAATCCTGTCATACCGTACAAGATGCCGCTAATGCGATAGGTGCTTACGGTCATGAATTTGTGAAGAATATTTGTATGATGGATGATGATGACCAATTGATCGTCGCCATCGTAAAAGGGGAAGATCGAGCAAGTACATCACGCGTTGCAAAAGCGCTGAACATAGAACGACCTCGACTAGCAACACCAGAGGAAATTCTATCTCTTACTGGATTTCCTCCTGGTGGAGTTCCGTCTTTTGGGTTTAAAGCAACGTTTTTAATTGATCCAAACGTAACAGAACTTAAACACATTTATACAGGTGGGGGATCACCTTATTCTTTAGTCAAAATTGATGTTAAAAGCATGATACAAGTTAACGGAGGACAAGTAGTTCGGATTAGAAAGTAAGTGGTGTTCTAGGATTAAATTATTTCTTGGCCCTAATCAGACATTTATAGGCCTTCAAAAAGAAATATGGTCCTACAAATATTTTTATAGTCCTTCAAAAAGATTTATAGTCCTTCAAAAGCATTTATAGGCTTTTCGACTTTATAAGCGGTTATCGCCTCTTCTTGTTTAGCGTTCCTTCTTACTTCACATGAAACCGCATCACCCATTTTAACAACGGTGGTACAGCGAAAAAGATAAATAATATCCTAAAGAGTTGATAACCTGTGATCATAGTAACATCTGCTTCTAATTCGTGTCCTATAATCCCCATTTGATCTGCTCCTCCAGGGGCGAGACTAAGGAAACTAGTTATGGGAGAAAAGTGATAGAAGTGAATAAGCAGAAAACTAAGACCGAGTGCAATACTCACTAACATCATTCCACTAATAAGGGCTACAGGAATCATCCTTGATTTCCTTTTTAACTTTTCAGGTTTTAACAACAATCCAATATAACCGCCTATCAAAAGTTGAGAAACATCAAGAATAGATCCTGGAAGTGAAGGACCTGTAAATCCGGAAACATTTAATATAGCGATTCCCAAGATCGGACCCAAAAGATAGGCAGTCGGTAATTTTATTTTCCTTCCAATAAAGGCCATTACGATGGAGAAAAGGGCAAAAATAAGGATTTGAGGAAAAAAGAACTTTGTGTACCATCCGTAATAACATCTGGTACATTTTGAATCCCTTCCTCCGAAAATAATGGGCTAAATATGAGGAATGGAACAGCAAAGATAATAACAATGAGACGTGTTACTTGAAAAAAGTTACTGTGATAATATCAATACCTTTTGTTTCTTCTGCAAACGTGATGATTTGTGATAAGCCACCCGGAATAGAGCTTGTTAGTGCAGTTGGGAAATTTATACTGGTTAATCGAGATATGATAAACGCCATACCAGCACAAATTATTAATAGAAGAATGGTCATAAACGCCATGGACGGAAGTTGTGAAATCATTAGATGTAAGGTTTGTTTTGTAAAGGTTAATCCTATCGAATAACCAACTATGATTAAACCTGTATTTCTTAAAATGATTGGCCAATACAGTTTTGTCCAAACTAATTGGTTTACTAGTAAAACAGCAGTCATAGAACCTAGCAGCCAAGGAATTGGCCAGTTCATTAAAGTGAAGATCAAACCGCCTATACATGCCGAAAACAGTGTGAGTACTAGTTGAAAAAGCTTTTTCTTTTCATAACTTTTACTTCTCATTTTAAAACCTTCTTTTTGTATTCATAATCGTTTAACTAGCTATCTTCTTTTTTTCCTCTATAGAAAACAATAACTTATTTATCCACTTTCTACATAATAAAAAAGACTTTTGGTAGATCGGACTTTGAATGAACGTGTAGATAAATGTGAAAATAAACACAGGACCACCAATACCTAAGCCAATTATAAGCACGAAGCATTCCATCATGATTCTAACTCTGCTAATAGATAGTCCCGTTTTTTCAGAAATCGAAAGCATAAATCCATCTCTTGGACCAGCTCCAATTCCAGCAGCGGAATACATTCCACCGCCAATCCCCATCAAAATAATGCCAATAAACAACAGTGAAATATCAAAAAATAAATTACTTGCAGGAGGAATTAACTGAAAAAATAAAAAAAGATCCACAAATACTCCGACCAAAACAGCATTTAAGAAAGTGCCAATGTTTATGTATTTCCTGTTAATTAAGAGTGTAGCGGATATCAATAGTAGACCCACAATAATATTCCACGTTCCAATCGTAAAACCGAACTTCTCAAACAATGAAATGTTAAGAACATCCCATGGACTAATCCCTAAATACTTCACCCCAATGGCCATCGCTATACCATAGCTAAAGATAATTAATCCTACAAAAAAGAAGAGTAACTTAAGTCCAATCCTCATTTACTTTGCCTCTTTTCCAGAATAAGTCTATGAATACATTAGACTATAAAGCAATCAGTAACAAAAATAAACTAAGATGAATCAACATTTTTTACTAACAAGAAGGAAATATTTATTTTTGTCGAATTAATAATGTCTAGAATAAATAGTAGGAGAGTTTGTATATGAAATCCTTTGTTGAAGCGAATGAGCAATATCTTGATCAATTAACAAAAATGGGTATGGATTTATGGCCAGAAAATATTTTTGATGAATTAAAGGAGGAGTTCACCAAACTTCTTTCCTCTAATAAAGATAAAGTGCTGTTATGTCTAATTGATGATGAACCCATTGCATTTATTCATGTTTCGATCAGAAGTGACTATGTCGAAGGATCCCGCTCAAGTCCTACAGGTTTTGTGGAAGGAATCTATGTAAAACCTGAAAATCGAAGGAAAGGGATTTCAAATAACCTAATTGCTGAAGGTGAGAGTTGGTTAAAATCAAAAGGATGCAAACAAATAGGTTCAGATATTGAGTTATCCAATGATACAAGTTATCACTTTCATACAAGCGTTGGCTTTAAAGAAGCAAATCGTTTGATCGCATTTATTAAAGATATAAATTAAAGAATATACAGAATTGCGGAAAGCATCAAAGGCACATCATAGTGTCTTTTTTTAATGGATAAATTTAGAGTATACAAAGTTTTTAATATGTGAAACCTGTTAATCGACTCTATTTAAATGATGGGGTGTTATGAGTGTTTCTTAAAAAAGTTAATCCTTTCGAACGCAAATGTTTATATTTTGCATTTTTCGTTATCCTTTTATATTTATCTCCCTTACTCATTCTAGGTGAAAATGCACACATTCGTGTTCATGATAATCTTGATTCCAACCTTGCCTGGTACAAGGTACTTAATGAGAGCGGTATGCTGTTTGGAAATGTAAATTCAACGATTCCTCAAATTATTAACGGTCTCCCAAGGAACGCATTAGGAACGGAATTTAGCGGTATTGTTTGGTTGCATGCCATTTTCCCCACTATGACCGCTTATATTATCAGCCAAGCGATCACTCGGTTTTTCGCATTTATCGGCATGTATTTACTATTAAAAAAACATTATTTACCTGAGCATAAGTACACCTTGATCACGATCGGTACAGCACTTACATTTGCACTTACTCCATTTTGGCCTTCTGGAATGCTAAGTACACTTGGTATGCCTTTAGCATTGTGGGCATTTCTAAATATTCGTAATGGAGAAAAAGCGTGGAGAAACTATTTAGTTCTTACACTGCTCCCGTTTTACTCAAGTTTTGTGCTCGGTTTTTTCTTCTTCTTATTTGCCTTAGGAATCTTTTGGTTTGTGGATGTTATTCGAGGAAAAGGATGGAATTGGCATTTTTTCTTATCCATAGTCTTAATGACTTCCGTTTTTCTCATGATAGAATATCGGCTTGTCTATTCGTTTATCTTTGATGATGAACCAAATACAAGAGATGAATATTTTCATGCACGGTTACCTTTTTGGTGGGTGACGAGACTCACGTTTAAAAACTTTGTGCTCGGACATACGCATGTAATGACTGTTCATGGCTTATTTATACTTCTCGCAACCATACTTGCGTTATTTTTAGTCTTGTTTAAGAGACTATGGAAACAAGAGAAAGTTTTTGTTTTTTTATTTGTGTTTAATTTCGCATTATCTGCCTGGTACGCCTTTTGGTTTTATAAAGGCTGGCTGCCTTTAACAGAACGTTTTCATTTTATGGACACGTTTAATTTTGCAAGGTTTCACTTTCTACGTCCACTCATTATATACATGGGATTTGCTCTCGGTATGAAGATTATTATGAATCATGGCAAGTCATTAAAAACCGCCATTCCTTACTTTATCATAGGGCAAATTATCATTCTTTGTTTGTTTAACGATGAAATCATCTATAGAAAAAAGCCGAGTGTTAAAGAATTTTATGCGGAAGACTTGTTTCAAGAGATTGATGAATACATTGCAAAACCAATGGCGAGTTACCGTGTTGCTAGTATAGGAATTCATCCTGCAATTGCACAGTATAACGGTTTTTATACCCTTGATACGTATAACAATTTCTACCCATTAACATACAAATACAGGTTTCGGGAAATAATGGAGAAAGAGCTCCAAAAAACAAAAGACTCCGTACGTATTTTGATGAGTGGGGAGGACGCTGCTACATTTTTACCGATCAGCTTGGGAAACATTATATGTTTAAAAAGAATTCGACCGAAAGACTGAACAATCTCCAGCTTAATATTGAGCCTTTTAAACAATTAGGCGGGGAATACATATTTTCAGCTCTCCCAATCGATCATGCGGCGGATTTAGGATTGCAGCTAGAAAAGGTGTTTGAATCAGATACAGCAGCGTGGAAAATTCATTTATACAAAGCGAAGTAAACAGCCAGGAGGTGTACATATGAAACAACCGGTTTTGACGATTGTTGTTCCTTGTTATAACGAGGAGGAGGTATTGCCTACAACAATTGATTGCTTGCATAAACTCTTGATGACAATGATAGCTGAGGAACAAATCTCAAGTGAAAGTAACTTGTTGTTTGTAGATGATGGCAGCAAGGACCTAACTTGGTCGATCATCCATAAAGGAAGTTTAAAAGAAAATCATATCAGAGGTTTAAAACTTTCTCGTAATGTTGGACATCAGAATGCTTTACTAGCTGGACTTTTTACTGCAAAAGAAACTTCTGATTGTGTTTTATCTATTGATGCTGATCTTCAAGATGATATTCATGTAATTCCGACTTTTGTTGATATGTTTAAAAAAGGGCATGACATTGTATATGGTGTGAGGAAAAAAGGGATTGTGATACTTATTTTAAGCGCAGCACCGCAGAGTTCTTTTATAAATTGATGAATAAAATGGGTGTTAACCTTGTTTATAATCATGCTGACTTCCGTTTAATGAGTAAACGAGCATTACAGGAACTAGAAAAATTCGAGGAAGTTAATATGTTTTTACGAGGAATTGTTCCTCTAATAGGATATAAATCAACATCTGTTTTTTATGATCGAAAAGAACGCCTAGCAGGTGAGACAAAATATCCGTTAAAAAAGATGCTATATTTTGCATTCGATGGAATTACTTCTTTTCTGTAACACCCATTAGGTTTGTTCTTATTACAGGTCTCGTTTCTTTCTTTGTAAGCTTACTATTCGGAGTGTATTTTTTCTCCTTAAAATGGATCGGAGACACCGAAACAGGATGGACTTCCCTCATTACATCCATATGGCTGATTGGGGGCTTCAACTCATAGGGATAGGACTTATCGGAGAATATATCGGAAAGATTTATAAAGAGTCAAAGCGTCGGCCAAAGTACATTGTCGAAATAGATTCAAAAACATATACACAGCCACTTCCATTAACAAATACACAGAGAGTGAAAGATGAATCTTATAATCTCAACCTTCGAAAACTTCCTGAAACCAACTAACTCCTTTATCCGCTTTTTATTAGTTGGAATCGTAAATACATGCATAGGGCTCTCTATCATTTTTCTCTTGATGAACGGAATTGGATTTAGCTATTGGATGTCTACATTTATTGGCAACACAAGTGGTGCTGTAATTAGTTATATATTAAACCGTAATTTCACATTTAAAAGTAACATTTCATTGAGCGCGAGTGGCATACGCTTTGTAGTGGTTATTTTAATTTCTTATTTTGGCGCTTATGGTATGAGCGATCTACTATGGAGCGGAATACTGAATGAGACAAGCCTCATACTCGTTACGAATAAGGAAGTATCCGTGTTGTTCGGTGCTTGTCTTTATACCTTAATGAACTATTTCGGACAAAAATACTTAGTATTTATAAAAACGAGGTGACCATATCGTGAAACGTAAATTTCTCCTGATTCTAAGTGCTGCGTATGTCATATTTATGGCTTACCTTTGTTTTTATTATTTTACAAAAGGTGAAACACATAGTTATCAAGTGGCTTTTGGAGCTATATTTTGCGGACTTATTCCGTTATGCTTAATCCTTTTTACGAAAATCAAGTTCAATATGCCGATCATGATATCCTATTTTGCCTTTTTATTTGCTTCACAATATTTAGGGTCCATTTTAGGCTTTTACCATTTAGGCTGGTGGGATACCTTCTTACACCTATTAAGTGGCGCATTATTGGCATTTGTGGCCATTGCTCTTTATGAACGAATGACACATCAGCATACTAGGAATGATATTTCTTATTGGCTCGTATTCTTATTCGTACTTGCCTTTTCCGTTTTTGGCGGAGTTATATGGGAGATATATGAATTCAGCATGGATCAATTTTTTAATATGACCTTACAAGGCGGAGGAAACTTTGATACGATGGTGGATTTACTTGCCGATACAGCAGGAGCAATCATTATAGCAGCTATAGCGGCAGTAAAAACGAAAAAACGTTTTAATAAGAGTTAACACTAAAAAATAATGTAAACCACATGCAAAAATTTGCATGTGGTTTTTTTCGTTTATTACTTTCAACACTTGGTAACCATTCTTTACAAACAAACAATGCTCCTCTTACTATATCTTAATAACTTTTTAGTACAGTGAAGAAATCACATATTTAAGGAGGCATAAATGAAAAACGTAATATTTTCATCACAGAATAAGTTAATTAAGAGAACTTCTCATATCACATTAACCGCATTAATGGTGCTCTCTATACCAACTTTTACAGATGGTCATATATCAAAAATAAATACTGTTGAAGCAGAGACAAAATCACCATTTAAAGACATTACAAATAAAGAAACTCGACAAATACAAGAAGGTGCAACCTATTCTCGAATTGTATATGGAAAAGCAAATGAGAACGATGCCTACATGGTAAACGTCGATTTTCTAGATGAAAAAGATGATGCCATTGAGCTTAAAGAAAAGCTTACGTCTGATGGTTACACTTCATTTATTAAAACCATCAACGAAAGAGCACAAGATGACCCAGAACAGAAACCACTCGGTTATGTAGTAAGAATCGGTTCCTATCAAGAAGAGCAGCAAGCTAAAGCTATTCAAGAAGAACTCGTATCAAAGGGTTACAAAGATTCAAAGGTTATTTTTACTGCGGAAGATGGAGAACCGACTGCCGGGCCGTGGGCTGTAAATGTTATTGAGATTGATCCGAAAACCTTTAAAGGAAGTGTATCGCCAGGAATAGCTACTGAACAAATTCCTGAAAAGAAACACTGACAAGTATGTCAAAAAGGTTAAATGCACTAGGCGGAATCAATGGCGGTTACTTTGTAATGGGCTCGAAAGATGGAACAGAAGGGGATCTTGCAGGCGTTTCAATGATAGATGGCGAGCTTACAAGCGAAGCGGTAAACGGCCGGACAAGCCTAATACTGAACGAGAAAAACCAAGGAAGAATATCCACTGTTTCAACAAAGCTTACTATACAAACATCAGATGATAGCAATCGAGAAATTGATGGGCTAAACCGAGCACCAGGACTCATTAGAGGATGCGGTGGAATCGGAGATAAAGAATCTAATCAGCCAAAACATGACTTTACTTGTACCGATTCAAGTGAATTGATTCAGTATACATCACAATTCGGCTCAGTTACGCCTAAAGGTGAAGGTGCTGAAGCCGTAATTAACAACAAGGGAATAGTCACTGAAATAAGAGAGTCCCGTGGAGGCTCAATTCCACTTGGAAGCACTGTACTAGCTGGAACAGGGGAATCAGCCGATTGGGTAATAGAAAATTTACAAACTCAAGAAAAAGTGAAAGTAAAGAAAAAGGTAATTGCAGATGATTTCACACTTCCAATAGGAAAAGGAACTAACATCATTAATGGGGGACCTAGACTTTTACAGGACGGAAAGATAACCATTCCTTCGACTGCAGAAGGATTCCACCAACCTGATAACCCAGAGTTCTTTTATCAGTTCGGCCAAAAACGTCATCCTCGCACCGTTGCAGGGATAAAAGCTGACGGTTCTATACTATTGGTTACAATCGATGGAAGAAAGCCAGGATATAGTGTTGGAGCAAACTTTAAAGAAAGTGCACAGCTATTGAAGTCTTTAGGTGCCGTTAACGCCGTGAACCTTGACGGAGGGGGCTCAACAACCATGACATTAAATCAGAAAATGGTAAGCTCACCTTCAGATGCTACTGGTGAACGTCCTGTTGGTGATGCGATCTTACTATTACCTCAATAATGTTAAAAATATAAGAACTTGAGGAGGATAAATGATGAAAAATATGATTCTTACAGTAGCTCTTGCTGTTTCGATTGGTTCTGTTACAACTGCATTTGCAAATCCAGATGGTCTTCAACAAAAGAAAAACGAAAATCAATTTGCAGAAAGTTTCAAGCAATTGTCCCGTGATACAGCTTGGGAGCAGAAAGAAAAAGTTGATTTGCAGTTTAACACCTATCATCCACAAGGGATGACAAAGATAGGGGACTTATATTACATGTCCTCAGTTGAGATCATTGAAAAGCCTGTAAAATACAAAGAGCCTCGTGAAGGTTACGACCGCACAACAGGAAAAGGAATAGGTCATCTGTTCGTTTTCAATCAACAGGGTGAGCTCTTAAAAGATATTAAGCTTGGTGAAGGTGATATGTACCACCCTGGAGGTATTGCATTTGATGGTGAATCAATTTGGGTATCGGTCGCTGAGTACCGACCAAACAGTGAGTCCATTATTTACAAAGTAGATCCGAAAACGATGAAGCCCCAAGAAATGTTCAGAACAAATGACCATATCGGCGGAATCTTGCGTGACGGTGAAAAAGGAAACTTAAAAGCTGTAAGCTGGGGTTCAAGGACATTTTATGAGTTTGATCAAAAAGGAAAGATAGTAAGCAAAGCTAATAATCCCAGTCACTTTATAGATTACCAGGACTGCGAGAGTGCTGGTAAAGAGAATATGATTTGCAGCGGCATTACAGAGTTGCCTCAACAAGGAAGTAATACAGGAAAATTTGAACTAGGAGGACTGGCTTTATTAGATATGAAAACGATGAAAATCGAACATGAGCTGCCAATCTCTCTCGTTTCTCCTCAGGAACATAATGTTACGCGTAACCCCGTTTATCTTGAAAATACAGATGAAGCAATAAAGTTATATGCTGTACCCGATGATGACACATCCTCTATGCTTGTTTATGAAACAAAATGGAATACAAAATAAAAGAAATCAATTGTATGAAAACACTTTGAGAGCATCAAAGTGTTTTTTTATAATTAATAAATAAAAATAACAAAAAATAATAACGGATACCCATTGACCTTCACGTTGCGTAAAGGTGTAAAGTGAGAATTGTCAGGAGGTGATCACATGGAATACACCATTCAAAAGCTTAGTTTATTAGCGGGAGTTAGCACTAGAACTTTACGTTACTATGATGAGATTGAAATTCTTAAGCCGGCAAGAATCAACTCGTCAGGATATCGTATATATGGTGAGGCTGAAGTGAATAAACTACAGCAAATCTTATTTTACAAAGAACTCGGGCTTCCATTAGATCAAATAAAGGAAATCATAACATCACCAGCATTCAATGCAGCTGAAGCACTCCATGAACACCGTGAAAAACTCCTGAACAAACGAGAACAGTTAGACCGTCTAATTGCGAATGTAGATCAGACGATCGCAGCTAACGAAGGGAGAATTACGATGACAGATAAAGAGAAATTTGAAGGGTTAAAAAAGCAAATGGTTGAAGAAAACGAACAAAAATATGGTAAAGAGATTCGTGAAAAATACGGAGATAAAGCAGTAAATAAATCAAACGAAAAAGTGTTAAATATGACTCAGGGTGAGCATAATAGAGCAACAAAGCTTGCAGAGGAAATTCACACGACACTTGCTGAAGCCTTTAAAACAAGTGATCCAGCAGGAGATTTGGCTCAAAAAGCAGCGGATCTTCATAAACAATGGCTGATGCTGTACTGGAATGAGTACAGCAAAGAAGCACATGCAGGCCTTGCACAGATGTATATGGATGACGAACGGTTCACAGCGTATTATGATAAAGAACAGCCAGGAACTGCTGAATTTTTAAGAGATGCTATCCACATTTATACAGGTATGAAGAATTAGTCATTTAGCACGACCTATTTAAAGGGAGATAACCATCCAAGGTTATCTCCTTTTTGTTTTATTCATCACTCAGATTAGTTTAAACTAAGAGCAGAGAGTAAGAAGGGATGACTTGTTATGACTGAAAAACTATTTTATTCTTCACCATATACAGACGAATGGGAAACAACCATCAAAAAAGCATTTGAAAAAGATGGGAAATATTTTGTTGTTTTAGAGGTTACTGCTTTTTATCCGACAGGTGGCGGCCAACCGAATGACACTGGAACCATCAATGGTATAAATGTCTTGGATGTTTTTACTGAACAGGATGAAGTGATTCACCAATTAGAAAGGGTGCCTGAAACATCTTCGGTAAATTGTAAGTTGAATTGGGATAGAAGGTTTGAACACATGCAGCATCATAGCGGCCAGCATCTGTTATCAGCTGTTTGTTATTCCTTATATGACGCGCGCACAATCAGTTTTCATCTAGGAACAGACTATGCAACGATTGATATTGAGATGGATGCGCTGAATTATAATCAAATGGATACGCTCGAACAAGCAGTTAATGAAGAAATTTATAAAAATAGAATGGTACATACATACTTTGTTACCGATGAAGAGCTTCAACAATTACCATTATTGAAAATGCCTAAAGTTACAGAGAACATACAAATCGTTGAAATTGAAGGCATTGAGCACAATGCTTGCGGAGGCACGCATGTCCGTTCAACAGCTGAAATTGGGATCATTAAACTATTAAAAGCTGAGAAACAAAAAGGTGCGGTAAGGTTGTATTTCAAGTGCGGACAACGAGCACTTCTTGATTATAATGAGAGTTTGAAGATTCTAGGAATGATATCAGCTAAGTTTAACACCGGCCGAAATGATGTTTTAAATCGGATAGAAAAGTGGGAAGCTGATCAGCTAGATATGGAAGCAGAAATAAAGCGTCTTAAAGAAGAAAACAACAGTTATTTAGCAAAAGAACTTCTTACACATGCAAAAAACGATTTCCTTAGGTATGTATTTCAGGGAAAATCGTTTGATGATACAAAAGAGCTTGCAATAAAAATAGCAAATGAAAATGATTTACTCATTTTATTTGCTGCAGTACCAGAAAATCGTATTATTTTAATGCATAACGGAACCAACGAAGTTTCGTGCGGCACGTTTTTTAAAGAAAACCTTAGCCCATTTAACGGTAAAGGCGGCGGAAGCGATAAATCCGCTCAAGCTGGTTTTTCTTCAACAGAAGACATGCATCGTTTTGTAGAATTTGCTCGGGAGAACCTAACGAAAGGTTTGTAATTAAACATTAAACTATAGATATAACAACAGAAAAGGAGTGAGGCACATGGCCACACTCCTCTTTTTTAAATCAAGAAAATCGCCACAATCGTTGTTACAACTAAGCCTATGGTAACCGGCTTTAAGTTTCTTCTAGCCAGTTCAAATGGATCGACTCCACAAATCGCCGCCGCGGGAATCAATGCCCAAGGCACCAAAGTTCCTCCACCAACCCAAATGGCTGCTATTTGACCTAATGCTGTAAGAGTAGCGGCACCTGCACCAATTGCTGTTCCAAATATGTTCGCAACCGAACCTGCTAACGAAATACCTGAAAAACCAGAACCATCTAAACCCGTAATGGCTCCAACAGCTGTTAATGTTATGGCACCGATCTCCTTGCTCAATGGAACAACTGATGCAAGTGCTACACCAAGATCGTTCACAATTCCGTGAGATGTCTTTGGAAGAAATTCACCAATAATTTTACCAAAACCTGAGTCACCAAGGTAAAAGAAAGCTGCAATTGGAATTACAGGACCAAAAACTTTAAATCCGAATTGAAAACCATCAATTAAATAAGATGTTGCTTTTTCTAAGCCTTTATTCTTATGACTCACCATCGTAATTAAAAGAAGGATAAAGACTGATGTCCCACCAATCAGCGCTGTTGCATCTCCACCTTGTAAATTAAGAATCGACATGGCAGCGACATCAAGAGCAAACATTAACGGAATAAACAAAGCAAAGAATCGCTTCTGACCTTGTGACAACAAACTTAATTCTTGATCAGTTGTTTCCTTTACCGGTTCAGCCGTTACCCCAGTCGTGCTATTCAACTTACCTGACTTCAAATCTCGCTTTAAAAAATAAAACGCCGCTATCGTTGTAACTAATCCCATAACAAATACGAGCGGAATACTCGCATCAATTACTTCACTAACCGGAAGTCCTGCAGCATCAGCTGTTAACTTTGGTGCAGCTTGAATAATAAAATCACCTGAAAGAGCTATACCGTGACCAAACAAGTTCATGGCCATGGCTACTCCTAGAGCAGGAAGACCAACACGAATGGCTACAGGAAGAAGTACTGCTCCCATAAGTGCCACTGCCGGCGAAGGCCAGAAAAACCACGAAATAATCATCATCAGAATACCTATCGTCCAATAAGCAAGTGCCGGTGTACGTATAAGTTTAGAAAACGGTGAGATCATCACATCATTAATCCCTGTCGTGGTGAGGGTCCTGCTCATGGCAACGATAATGGAGATAACGAGAATCGTAGGTAGAAGTTCGGTGATCGCATAAATGAAACTATTAAATATACTGCTGACCGAACCACTTAATGAACCTGTAGCTGTTATGGCAATTAAAAAAATACCTACAATACAGATCAGAGTCGTATCCCGTCTTTTCACCATAAAACCTATAATTAAACCGATAAACACAACATAAATCCAATGCAGCGCTGTAAGTTCAACGCCCATCTATATTCCTCCCCTGTGAAATGGGTGATTAGCCCTTTCGTAATGTAATACAGAATATGATGGGGAGGAAAAGGGGTGAGGGAACTTTTACTGCTTTATGTTGAGTTTTATTTTTTGAAGATAATCATATGTGAAATAAGAGATTGTAAAGATAAAAAGGGTATAGCACAAATTCCAGACAAAGTTCTCCGACATATGATCTAAATTTACAAATTTAATAAATTTATTAAACACATCTAATAAAAACACGTGAATGATATATATGCCTAAAGCATTAGCTCCTACTTTTGTTACATATAAACCTTTTCCTAACGATTTATAATTAAGGGCAAATAAAAATAGAAAGGCTGTTAAAAGAACCGTTGAGAAAAAGTATTCGCCATGGCTACCTGACAATACTTTATCTAATAGATAACCCTCCATTGCTTGAACAACTACACCGATAAGAGCTAAACCTAAAAATGTCCTTCCACTTACTTTATCTAAGCCGCTCAATCGACTATTTAATGCGAACAATACGCCAAGTGTCGTGTAAAACAACCCAAAGAACATTGCATCACGAGTGCTGTTAATAGGAAATTTAATAAACATCGTATATGCCTGACCTAAAAGGCCAAGTAAATTTAAACCAAAGCTAATTAAAAAGAGTACAGTTATTTTTTTTAACCTAAAAAATAAATAAACAGCAATCGTTGACCAAATTAATGCTGTCAAAAACCAAAGCTGATAGCCGCTCGTTCCTTTCCCATAATAAAGAAGATTTAATAACGTAAATTGTTCAAAATATGCACTCAGTTTTTCCTCAATATTAACTCCATCTTGTAGGATAAGAACAACATCATAACTGGTGTAAAAGATCAACCATACTAAATAGAGCTTAATCAGCTTTATACAATAGCTTTTAAAATAGAGAAAAGGGGCATCCTCATGTTTCATCTTTTGTGCAAAAAAGTAACCAGATGCCGCAAAGAAAAAGGGTACAGCAAACCTAGCTACATTATCGATAATGAAATAACCAGTAAACCCATCTAGAGGAAAAACATGTATGACAACAACAGCAAAAATCGCGAAAAATTTTATATAATCAATGGAATAAATACGATCCATTTCTGTGCCACCTTTTAAAATTTATATATTGCTAACAGTATGAACATATATTTGTCATTCCAAAAACCAATGCCGAATTCTCTATTACTTTAACTACAGTATAAAGTGACACCGAATTGGAATTAATGTAAAATTATTACTGTGATAAATACAGCAACGAAAAGAGGTAACGGCATGTTATCTCTTTTCTTTTTGTTACATACATTCAACAAAGGAGAATTCTAGGGGTTTTACATTGGACCAATCCAGATTCATGAAAGATCTGAACGAGTTAAAAGACGGAGGTTATATAAAAAAGAAAGATTATTTAAATGTCCTTGATGGCTATTACAGATATAGAGATGATCTACAAAAAAATGAAATAAAAGAAGAGACAATGATACTTACAGAAGCAGTAAATCCAGGACTAGAACCTAAAGCTGAACCAAAGCTTGAGCTTGAACCTATTCCTGTAAAACCTATAGCACCACCGAAACCGATAGTCGAAATCACTCCTGAACAAAGAAGAGAAAGAAATATCACAACACTCATGGCTGCTGGCGTGATCCTTCTTTTACTTGGAGGGCTAACACTTGCTACAAGCAATTGGGAAGTTTTTAGTTCATTGACTAAAACCATGCTTGTGGGCGGAATCGCTATTTTATTCGGAGGCTTAGGAGCGCTTTCTGAGAAGGTACTGCAAATACGAAAAACGGCTTTTACTTTCTTTGTTCTGTTTGCACTATTCATTCCAATTGCGGTTCTTTCAGCTGGTTATTTTGAATTGTTTGGTGAATGGCTTAGTTTTTACGGTGGTGGAAGATATGTTTTAGGGGTTCTCACAACGGTAGTCTGTATCCCAATTTATTTTTGGTTCGGCACCTACTTTCAGTCAAAACTATTTAGTTGGTTTACTTTAATTGCAAGTGCGATCGGGTATGCATATTTAATATTGTCATTTGGTCTGACCAAGGAAGCTTTTTACTTTATTTATGCGTTAGGGAATGTAGGATTCATTGCTCTCTATCACGTTAAGAGAGATAAAAACCAAAGCATATACTTAAAAACATTACCTGTGTTTATACAGGTGAATCTTATTCTATCAACCGTTCTAATACTTATAATCTTTGAAAATCAACTTTATCAAAGTTTCAACATTATTTTAACTGCTATTCTGTATCTAGCGATGAGGATGGTAAATCAAAGAAAAGAATACGAGCTGTTATTTATTGCTTTAATCACATATGGTCTATATCAACTCATACAGAATTCTATTTTATTTGAATATCAGTTGTTACTAGTCGTATTGGTCCCCCTTGTTTTGTTACTCGTTGGTAAATTTTCAGATCAAAAGTTAAGAACTTATTATCAGCTTGCAAACGGCGCAATATCAATTCTTGCATTTATATATATCACCGTTGAGGGAGTCTTATTATCATTAGGAGAAGGTAGTGTCTGGCTCCTACTAGGTTATCTAGTTCTAGCTGGAAACTTTACGTACTTAAGCTACATCTCGACATTTTCATTCTTTAAATACTTAGCTCCTTTTTACCTCATATGTACGTTTATGGAAGTGTATCATCTGATGGGTGATGTATTTGAAGATTATTGGGGCTTAGGGTTCGGAATATCTGCAGCTCTATCCTATACGATTGGTCAATTGGTTAAGCCGTTAAACAGATCCAGCCTTTTAGTTGGCGGGGGAGTAATCCTGTTAAGTTTTCTACTAACCTCATTAACTGAACAATATGGGCAGGCAAGTATAGTTTCAATTATTATAAGCGTAATTTCTGTTCGTCATTTCTTAATTGGCAGTGGACACGAAAAACGTATTTCAACATGGCTAGTTCCTTCGTCTGTCTTTTTTTCGATCTTCTTTTCAGGAATGAAATTTTTACCAGAACCTACACTGTCACTCTCATTAACAACAGGAAGCATTATAATACTAGGAATTTATATTTGGCAGAAGAAGCATAAGGAACTTGCTACTGCTTTTATTACAACAGTTACTATTTCGTCTATTTTAAATTTTTTAGTAGCATTTCTTCAAGGAGATTATACGTGGGTTAAACTGTTATCCTCTATACTTGTTATGATCGTGTTATGGTTTGTCACACAGCATTTCACATTCATTATGGGGTATGCAGGCATTCAAATTGGATTATTCTTTGCATTAAACTATACAGCAGATCTTGTTGGGCTTGAAATAGCAAAAGAAACATCTATTTACGTTTATATCGTGATTGCTTACATTTTGTATGTAAGTGGGAAGCATTTCAACGCATTGATTTTAAGAGTGAATATCCAATAAAAGCTGTATCTCATCTCGTTCTTCTATTAACGTTTATGTACTGCTTAATGAAAACTGCAGCAGCAATGCCATATGTACTTATTGCATTTCTGTACGGCATTTACATGTTCCGTGCTAAAAAAGAATATGAAATTTTAATTAACTTTTTTGCAGGCTTAACAATGGCAGCAATAGCTTTCCATTATGCGATTAGAGAATGGCTATCAAACGAAGGGCCAGTGATCTACAGCATAATTCTAGTCGGTCTTTACTTTTTACTCAATAAAGAATGGAAGCGGCGTTTGCAATTCTATGTTGTTCCATTTTCACTAATTTTCCTTGGTGAATATATGATTAGTCGTGGTCTGAATGATGTATATCTACTTTTACATGCACTAATATTAGTAGGTTTTATTCTTTTTTATCAGTCATTAAAAGGTTACTGGAAATATGCTTCTGTTATTATTTTAGGATACTTAATGATTGATTTAGATGAATTGTTATTGGTAAACAGAATACCCCAAGACGTTCATTCGCTAATCTGGTATACGGCAGGAATATTCATTTCCCTTGCCGGTATGTATTATTTTAAAAAGCTTTACTTTAAGACTTCATTTGTTCAACTTGATTTTTTCGCAGTATACGGAGTTATTTATGTGTTAACCGGACTGAGCCGTTCTGAAAACATGACTACTACGCTCGGTCTAACTTTGCTTGCTTTACTATTCTATGTGCAGGCAAGGCGTGTCATGGATTTGCCGCTCGGAAAAAGAATACTTCAAACCCTTTCAAGTTTGTTTGTACTTTTTGCTTATTACTCATTTATTAGTCAATTTGAAATACCTGCAATAATCCAAACAGAACTTTACGTTTTGCCTTGGATCACATTAAGTTATGTGATTACAAGAAAAACATGGAGTTTCCCTGTTCAAATAGCTAATTTGATTCAATATTTTTTACTAGGAAGCATTGGCATTACATTGATGATTGATGCGATGCAAAGCTATCAAGTTATGGACGCCATCATACTTGGGACCTTATCATTTATTAGTATTATTTATGGGTTTATCTCCAAACAGAAGAGTTACTTCTTTACAGGATTAATCGTTCTCCTGTTAAATGTTTTGATCCAAACTCGTCCATACTGGGGAAATATGCCGTGGTGGGTCTACCTATTATTAACAGGGATATTACTAATCGGGTTTGCCAGTTTTAATGAATATAAGAAACAAAAAGGGATAGACTCTCCACCAATTAAGGATATAATTTTAAGTAAATGGAAACATTGGTTTGGTGAGTGGAAGTAACGGCTCGTCAATAAGGAGGATCTTTCAGTGGAACCACAACAAAACAAGCCCAAAATTTCCATGGGTATGCTCTTTCAAAACAGGGTCATAAGGACAATTCTTTTTCAGTCTTCTTTTTACAGATTGGTATCTGGGTTCGTAACTATTCCATTCTTTTGTACGTTATCGAAAAAACGAACGAAAATCCAATCGCCGTATCATTAATATCAGTTGCAGAATTTGCTCCGATCTTTTTGTTTTCTTTTATCGGCGGAACGTTTGCCGACAGATGGAAACCGAAGAAGACAATGATTTGGTGTGATTTATTAAGCGCAGCTTCAATCTTTGTAGTGTTATTAACGCTTTTATTTGGAAGCTGGAAAGTGATCTTTTTTGCAACGCTCGTTTCATCGATTCTTTCGCAATTTTCACAGCCTTCAGGAATGAAGTTATTTAAAATACATGTCCCTGAAGAAATGGTACAGCTCGGTATGTCTATGTATCAAACACTCTTCGCCGTATTTATGATTCTTGGCCCTATTCTGGGTACATACGTTTACCAGCAATTTGGAATCAATGTAGCGATTGGAATCATGGGAGTAGCGTTTGTACTGTCAGCGGTTATTCTTTTGTTGCTGCCACCGGATGAGGAGGTTGAAGTGACGGAGGAGAAACCTTCTATCTGGTTAGAGATGAAAGAAGGATTCAGTTATGTTCTCACCAGACGATCATTGACTCTACTTGGTGCATGTTTTGCCGTAGCAGGATTAGCTTTAGGATTAACACAGCCCCTAACTGTTTTCTTAGTAACGGAACAACTTGGACTTCCAAAAGAAGAGTTGCAATGGCTCATGGCCGCTTTTGGTACAGGAATGATCTTAGGCGGAGGCGTAACGATCGGGATTGCAAATAAAGTAAAGCCTCAATTGCTGCTGGCTCTAGGAATGGGAGCAAGTGCAGTCGGATTTATGATCATGGGTGTTTCTGAACAATTCTGGTTAACTCTATCCGCAGAATTCTTAAGCGGGTTATTCATGCCATGTGTTCATATCGGAATAAACACACTCATTCTTCAAAATACCGAGTCCAAGTTTATTGGGCGCGTGAACGGGATATTAAATCCATTGTTTATGGGTGCTATGGTTCTCACGATGTCCATAAGCGGCTGGTTAAAAGAAACATTCTCGCTTGTCGTGATGTTTGAAGGCGCTGCACTGCTATTTGCGATTGGTATTTTAACGATGCTTCCACTGATCAGACAGAAGGCTGTTCCTGTGACGGAATTGGAAAAAGCATAAACTCAAGATGACTCTTAAAGGCAGAAGGTTGCCTTTAGGAGTTTTTTTGATTTGCAGCTAACGTGAAATTATTGTGGATATATACGAATTAACGTGAATATAAAGAAATTTGGCGTGACCCTATTTTTGTTTGTCTTTGCAGAACAAACATTTCCTTGTTTTGTCTTCCCTAAAAGTACATCAGCATCCATACCTTAACTATATCGCTTAAGTTTTCATCTCATCGGATATAGATTGGATGAGTTCACCCGTTTTTAAACGGTGTAAATGGGTAATATAGATATATTTACATCACACATACGGACTCATGAACGTCTAAACATAAGGGGAATCAATCATATGTCTATTTCACCAGATCAACGAATCACATTACACGGATTTAATAATCTGACAAAATCACTTAGCTTTAATTTGTATGATGTCTGCTATACGAAAACAAAAGAGGAACGAGAAGCTTATATTGAATATATCGATGAACAGTACAATGCTGAAAGGCTCACAAGCATATTACAGACTGTCTCAGATACAATTGGAGCACATGTATTAAACGTTGCAAAACAAGACTATGTACCACAAGGGGCAAGTGTAACCGTACTTGTTTCTGAAGGACCGATTGTAGAAGTACCGACTGACTCGTTTGATGAAACCACAACAGCAATGCCGGAATCAGTAGTCATGCAACTCGATAAAAGTCATCTAACCGTTCATACATATCCAGAGTTTCATCCTGAAGAGGGAATCAGTACGTTTAGAGCAGATATCGATGTTTCAACTTGCGGAGAAATCTCACCTCTTAAAGCTTTGAATCATCTTATCAACTCATTTGATATGGACATTGTGACGATGGATTACAGAGTAAGAGGATTTACAAGGGACATTAAAGGCCATAAGTTATTCATCGATCATGACATAAACTCTATACAAAATTACCTTTCTGAGGATATTAAGAATACGTATGCGATGATTGATACGAATATCTATCAAGAAAATATTTTTCATACAAAATGCAGGTTAAAAGATTTTGAATTAAACAATTATCTGTTTGGGTATACAAAAGATGCTTTAGACGCTGATAGTCAAGAACATATTACAGGGTTAATAAAAGCAGAGATGGATGAAATTTTTACGGAAGAAACATTAACACTTCTCATCGCTAACTCATATTAAAAATATGACCACCGGGCAATCCGGTGGTCTTTTTTCATGAACATTATGAACAAAATGCACATTATGTCGTTAAACTTCCATTTTAGATTGTACATGATAGGATAATGAAAAGGTTTATGAAAGCGCTATCATTATAAGGGGGATACGAAATTGAAAAAAGGCAAATGGAAAAGTTGGATCGTAGCCGGTGTCTTGTTAACTTCACTTACTGCTTGCAGCACTTCAGGATCAAGCGGAACGAATGCAGGGGATTCTGAGTATCCGAAAAAGCAATAACAGTTGTTGCTCCATCTGGGGCAGGAGGTGGTTGGGACTTAACCGCTCGAGCTTTAACAAAAGTGCTAGGCGAAACTAAATTAGTCGATCAAACGATGACGGTTGAGAACAAGCCTGGTGGAGGTGGGGCTGTATATTTAGCAGAATACGCGACACAGCACAAAAAGGACGATTATAAGCTTTATGTAAATTCACCGCCAATCTTAATTAATAATCTAAAAAAGAAGGTAATAGTCCATATGGCTATCAACATACGACACCACTTGCTCAATTAACAAAAGACTTCGGAGCAATCGTTGTTAAGTCAGATTCAAAATATAACAATATCAAAGAATTAATGGATGCTGTAAAAAAAGATCCTAAATCAGTAACAGCGGCTGGTGGGTCGGCACCTGGCTCTATGGACCATCTTGTAGCTGTATTGCCAGCCTTTAAGTCAGGCATTGATCCCAAAACCGTGAAATATGTTTCTTACGATGGCGGCGGGGAAGCGATTGCTGCTTTATTAGGAGGTAACGCAGATTATATCGCTACAGACGCATCTGCCGTAGGTGAATACTTAAAAGCAGGAAAAGTAAAGGTTCTTGGTATTTCTTCAACAGAGAGATTAAAAGGAGATTTAGCAGACATTCCTACTTTTAAAGAAGAAGGAATTGATGCAGAATTTACCATCTGGAGAGGTGTTTTCGGACCGAAAGAAATGTCTGAGAGTGCAAAATCATATTGGGATAAGACACTAAAGAAATTAAACGAGAGTAAAGAATGGAAAGACGAACTAGAGCGAAATGGTTGGGAAGCGGAATTTAAAGACGGTAAGGAATTTGAAACTTTCTTAAAAGATCAAGAAGAACAAGTAGAAGATCTGTTGAAATCATTAGGAATGAATAAATAAAGGGGAGATGGAGGAGTAAAACTACTTCTCCATCTTTTCAAATATCTCGAATATGGAGGCTAGTCACATGCAGACTGGTAGATTTGATCGATATGCAAGTATCTTATTTGCATTACTTGGAGCGACCTTTCTATTTGAAAGCCGGAATATTGCAGACAGTGCCTATGGCAGTGAAGTTGGACCAAATGTTTTTCCTTTTCTTTTAGGACTTATTCTCATTTTACTAAGTGTGAAACTGTTTATAGAATCATTTAAAAACGTTCAGCGAGAACAAAAAGAACAGAGGGGATTACAACTCAAAAGGTTTGTCATTATTTTAATCGCAAGTCTGCTTTACGCAGTATCCATAGAGAGCATCGGTTATATAATTAGTACTTTTGTGTTTTTGTACGTTTCGTTCCAAGCCATGGAAAAAAGCAGTTGGATAAAAAACGGATGCGTCGCTGCTGGTTTTTCATTATGTGTCTATTATTTGTTTGTGGTTGTGTTAAAAGGCTCTTTGCCTGGTCTGCCAATATGGTTTAGTTAGGAGGAAAAATGATGGGTGTAATGGATTTTTTAATACAAGGATTCCAAACAGCAATACAGCCACAGAACTTATTTTTCGCTTTTATCGGTGTATTAATCGGAACGGCTGTCGGCGTGCTGCCAGGGATCGGACCAATGAGCGGGGTTGCCCTTCTAATTCCCGTTACCGCTACACTAACTAGCGGAATGGACCCTTCTGCAGCAGCAACTAGTTCGATTATTCTTTTAGCAGGCGTTTATTACGGTGCGATGTATGGAGGATCAACCACCTCTATTCTTTTAAACACACCTGGTGAATCTTCATCAGTAGTAACAACACTTGATGGTTATCAAATGGCAAAGCAAGGCAGAGCAGGTGCAGCCTTGTCAATTGCTGCAATTGGTTCTTTCTTTGCGGGTATTGTTTCCATAATAGGATTAGTCTTACTTGCTGATCCGCTTTCGGAAATGGCCTTAAAGTTTGGACCAGCAGAATACTTTTCTTTAATGCTTTTAGGACTAGCTGCTGTTAGCGGTCTTGCCGGTGGGTCGATTACAAAAGCCTGGATGATGACCGTAACCGGTCTTTTACTCGCTACAATCGGCATCGATGCTGTTTCAGGTGTCGCTCGATTCACATATGATATTCCGGTCCTTTTTGGAGGGCTTGAATTCCTAACTGTAGCTGTAGGATTATTTGCCTTAGGTGAAGTATTTAAGACCATCCTTCACAAAGAAGAGGAGGGCGAGAAAGTAGCAAAAGTAGGTAGAGTTCTTCCAACAAAAAGGGATCTGAAAGAAAGTGCTGCTCCAATCGCACGCGGATCCTTCCTAGGATTTTTTATAGGTGTCTTGCCCGGAGCAGGTGCAACATTGGCTTCCTTCTTTTCATATATTGCTGAGAAGAAATTAAGTAAAAACCCAGAGAAATTCGGGAAAGGAGCCATTGAAGGAGTAGCAGCTCCTGAGTCTGCAAACAATGCCGCTTCTGGTGGAGCTATGATTCCGCTCTTAACTCTTGGCATTCCAGGGTCCGGAACTACGGCAATCTTAATGGGTGCTCTTATCATGTACAATGTTCAGCCTGGACCTTTATTGTTCAGCGATCATCCGGATGTTGCTTGGGGATTAATCGCATCGATGTTTATCGGAAACTTGATGCTACTCATTTTAAATATGCCGCTTGTAAAAGTCTTTGCGAAAATTATTGAAACACCACAGAAATTTTTATTACCCATTATTATTGCCATATCCGTTTTTGGAGTCTATGCTGTTCAAGTTACGACATTTGATCTGTTATTATTAATTGGTTTTGGTCTTGCAGGGTATTTATTAGCACAAAATGATTATCCTCTGGCTCCTCTAGTCCTTGGTCTCGTTTTAGGTCCAATGATTGAAAACAATATGCGCCGCGCCTTAACTACTTCTAATGGTGACTTTTTTATATTTATTGAACATCCGATCTCAGCATTTTTTATCGTATGTTCTGTATTGTGGATTTTAGTTCCTTTCATTTTACGATTAAAAGGAAAAAATGTTGTGGTAAACGTTGAAGGATAAAGAAGAATGAAAGAGAAGACTTTCTATTTAGGAAAGTCTTTTCTACTTTTATGGAGGGAAACAATGAAACTGCAAACAAAATTAATTGTCATCAGCTGTTCCCTTATCTTTATCGTGATCACCATTTTAGCTGTTATTTTTCAAGTGATGTTTGAAGATACGATGAAGAAACAAATCGGTGAAAGGGCGCTTAGTGTTTCATATGCTGTAAGCAATAATCCATTGGTTATTAATGCATTTGAAACAGAAAACCCTTCTGAAAGGATTCAGCCTTACGCGGAACAAATCAGAAAAAAACAGGAGCTCATTATGTTGTAGTAGGGAACAAAGAAGGTGTCAGGTACTCCCATCCCGTAAAGGAAAGAATCGGTGAAAAAATGGTGGGCGGGGATAATAAGTTAGCATTATCAGGTGAACCAAGCATTACTGAAGCCACTGGTTCCCTCGGTCCAGCCGTAAGAGGGAAATCACCCATAATCAACAGTGACGGTGAAGTAATAGGATTGGTGTCTGTTGGGTACTTAACAGATCAAATTAACGAAGATATGTGGCCGTATAAATTAAAGATCCTTATTATTGGTATCTTCACACTTATGTTTGGAGTATTCGGTTCTGTATTAATCGCAAAAGGTGTGAAACGAGCGACACATGGATTGGAACCAATAGAGATCGGATTATTATACAAAGAAAAGAGTGCCATCTTAGAAGCGATTAGAGAAGGCGTGATTGCCGTTAATCGTGAAGGTGACATTACTCTTGCCAATCAAACGGCTCTGCAGATGTTAGAAACAAAAAGCGAAAATCTTATAGGAAACAATGTTTTAAAGTCCATTCCCAACACGAGATTAGTAGATGTGATGGCCACTGGCAGTAGTGAATTTGATGAACAAATGAAATTAGGAAACACCAAGGTTGTAGCCAACCGTGTTCCGATCCTGGATGATAACGGTAAAGTTATGGGTGCAGTTGCCACGTTTAGAAACCGAAATGAGCTTTATAAATTAAATGAAGAATTAGCTCAAGTAAAAGGCTATAGCGAAGGATTAAGAGCACAGACTCATGAATTCTCAAATAAATTGTATTTAATATCTGGATTGATTCAGTTGGGTTCTTATCAAGAAGCACAAGATATTATTACGAAAGAATCTAATGTACATCAGCATTTTACACAATTAATCATGAACCAAATTTCGGATCCTTATATTGGGGGCTTTTGATCGGTAAGTTTAACCGCTCCAAGGAGCTGAAAGTTGATTTAATGATTGATCCTGCATGTCATTTTAAAGATATCCCTGATGAGATTAATAGACAATTACTAGTCACTATAATAGGTAACTTAATAGACAACGCTATGGATGCAGTTGTCGAGAGAACACACAATGAGAAAGAAGTAAAGATCAGTCTCTCTGATTTTGGGAACCAGCTCATTTTAGAAGTTGAGGATACAGGGGAAGGAATTCAGGAAAAAATCGCAAATAAATTATATCAAAAGGGATTTTCAACAAAAGGGCACGACCGTGGTTATGGCTTATATTTAATCAAACAATCTGTTGAACTGTTAAACGGAGAAATTTTTTATGAAAGAACGAAAGCCAATACAACCCTATTTACGGTTATCATCCCGAAAGAATAGAGGTTTTAAACATCATGCATTCATGGGAAGTTTTTATCGTAGAAGATGACATCCGAATTGCTGAGATAAATCGAAAATTTGTAGAAAAGGTAGAAGGGTTTTCGGTGTGTGGAATTGCACTTAATGAAGAAGAAGCAAAAGAGCAAATCACCATCCTTAAACCTGATTTAGTTATATTAGATATTTATTTTCCAGACATGAATGGGTTAGACCTTTTACGCTGGATTCGAAGTGAGTTTCGTGGAATCGAAGTCATCATGGTAACCGCTGCAACAGAAGTGAACACGTTAAAACATGCACTCGCAGATGGTATTTTCGATTACATCGTAAAGCCTGTAATCTTTCAACGGTTTAAAGATACGTTATTGCACTTTAATGAATATAAGATGTCCATCCTTCAACTTTCGGCTGATAAAGAAGTTAACCAAAACGTGATTGATTCTATTATAAAACGTGAAAAGGCAGAAGCCCTACCTCATTCTCTTCCAAAAGGGATTGATCCGATAACTTTAAAGAAAGTACTTTCCATGCTAAGTCAGCATAAAAAGGGGTTCACTGCTGACGACCTTGGACAGCTGATCGGAGTAAGCCGAACAACCGCAAGACGTTATTTAGAGTATTTGGTATCTGAACAAAAAGTGATAGCAGACATTACGTATGGAGGCGTAGGCAGGCCGGAAAGAACATACCGATACGGTCTTTAACGATTCTAAGCAGTAAATTTTGGCCAATGCTTTTTGTTGAGGGCTGCTTTCATTTCGGCTGTAAGACTACTAAAACCCGATGAGTTTGATGTATAATGTGTTACATAGATTCAAAGTTGAAAGAGAGTGAACAAAATGGGACGTAAGTGGAATAATATTAAAGAGAAAAAAGCATCGAAAGACGCAAATACGAGTCGTGTTTATGCTAAGTTCGGACGCGAAATTTATGTAGCAGCAAAACAAGGTGAACCTGATCCCGAATCCAATCAGTCTTTAAAAGTTGTACTAGAACGGGCAAAAACATACAGTGTACCGAAGACCATCATTGACCGTGCGATTGAAAAAGCAAAAGGCGGTTCAGACGAAAATTACGATGAGCTTCGTTATGAAGGTTTTGGTCCGAATGGATCGATGATAATTGTGGATACATTAACAAATAACGTTAATCGTACAGTAGCAGAGGTTCGTTCTGCATTTAATAAAAACAACGGAAATATGGGTGTTTCTGGTGCTGTTTCATACATGTTTGATGCAACAGCTGTAATCGGTCTTGAAGGAAAATCAGCTGATGAAGTATTAGAGTTATTGATGGAAGCAGACTTAGATGTACGTGACGTGATTGAGGAAGATGGATCAGTGATCGTATATGCAGAACCTGACCAATTTCATGCTGTACAAGAGGCATTCAAGCATGCAGATATTACTGAATTTACAGTAGCAGAACTTACGATGCTTGCTCAAAACGATGTGGAACTTCCTGAAGATGCGCAAGTTCAGTTCGAAAAACTAATTGATGCACTAGAAGATTTAGAAGACGTTCAACAAGTGTACCACAACGTAGATCTAGGAGAATAAGGTGTTAAGCAGATCCTTTTAGGGGGTCTGCTTTTTTGTATTGGCGTTTTCAGAGTTGCTTATAGTGTCTGGTTTCTTTAGTGATGCTCATTTTCAAATAAAATCATATGAAAATACGCTGAAAATGAATAGAATCTGGTTTCAAATGAGCTGATATTTCATTTTTATAGAAAATTAGATTGTTTTTTTAATGTTTAATAGGATTGAAGTAAGTATTTTCAAGTGTAGGAGCGAAAAGAGGCACGAACGGAGCGAAACTATAGTCAGTTGGAGTGAAAGGAAGTGTCCACGGGGCGAAAAGGATGGTGTTTTGAGCGAAACTCCACCAAGGTTGAGCGAAGTGTAAAAGAAATAGATCACGTACCGTAAACCCCAAGCCCAAATTCCTAAATGAAAAAGCAACCGATTAGTTCGATTGCTTTTTCATCCATAACATACATATTGTAATCGTAGTAAATCCGAAAAAGGCCAATAGTGGGATTGTAATAAAACCTAGCCAGTTTATATACTGACCTGAACAAGGTACGCCGGATGTACACATTTCAAAGGCTTTAAGAGCTGGGATCTTTTGCAATGCATAGTGATAACCCGAAACCACTATGCCAAGGATTGAAAGTGGAAGAACGTAGCGAGTTATCTTTTGATCTTGGTAATAAAAAGCCACTCCAAGTAAGATGACTAACGGGTACATGAGAATTCGCTGGTACCAGCAAAAAGTACAAGGAACAAACTTTAGTACTTCACTAAAAAACAGACTTCCTACCGTTGAGACGATTGCTGCTAACCAGGCAATCAATAAAGGTTTATTTATCACCTTTATTTACTCTCCTTCGCAGCATCATCTACCATTTTCTTTAGATCCTCAATAGAAGTGCCCTCGAATTTTTTACCATTTACAAACAATGTAGGTGTACCGGTTACACCTAGATCATCAACTAAAGCTTCATCGGTTTCCAAAGCGTTTTTACTTTCGCTGTCTTCTAATTTCCCGCTAACTTTCTTAACGTCATCTTCTGTTGTTACTTCACCTAGCGTTTCAACTAAGAATTTTTCAGTGAAGATGTCTTTACGCTCAAGGCTTTGATCTTCGGGTTGCTTCTCATATAGCAGCTTATGGAACTTCCAAAACGTTTCGTTGCCTAATTCTTTGTATACTGTCTCTCCAAAAAGAGCAGATCTCTCTGAGTCTACATTTATAAATGGATAGTTCATAAAATAGAATTTCGCTTTTCCTGTTTGAATGAGTTCTTGGTCAATCAGTGGGAAAAATGACTCGTTAAAACTTTTACAGACTGGGCACTTGTAGTCTCCAAACTCAATAATATTAACTGGTGCATCCTCATTGCCTAAGTAAGGTTGATTTTCATAAGAGATGCTGATATTTGAAGAGTCATTATCACCAAGAGCACCACTAAACAAAAAGATGATTAATCCTACCGTTACAATACCAATGGTCCAGAACAGCCAAACAGGGGAGGAACTTGTTTTTTTCTTTGTTGAATTGACATAAACATTTTTCTTTTTTTGTTTACCCATTGTTCACCTCATAGATTTTTTACTAAATAAAAAGAAGTTACTAGTATCGTAAACAATATTTGTTGTTTTTACAATGAAGAAATATTGAACTTTATTGAAAGAGAGCAGTATTCAACCCCCATTTTCGATATAAAAACAGTGATGGAACATTATACAAATACAATAAAATAATGGTAGAAAAAACCTGTATCCAAAAGAAGATTTTGGAAGTATAATTTTCTAGAAATTATTTTAAAACAACTTTCTGGGGGTCAAGAATGAAAAAGTTATTATCCTTATTACTGGCTATATCCATTAGCCTTGGTATGTTGCCAGTTTCAGCATTTGCAATCAGTGCAAATGACAAAGAGTACAAAGCTTTCTTACAAGAAATTGGTTGGACGTCAAAAGATTATGAAGCTTACTTAAAAAGTAAAGATTGGACTTTAAGGGAATTTTACTCTGTTGATGAATTAGGTACTCCTTTATCAGAAGAAGGCGTGCAAGCTGTGTTAAAAGAGTTTGACATAAGTCGTGAAAAACTTAACGAACTTTTAATTGACTACGGTCTTCTTGAAGAAGGACAAGATGTTCTAGAAGGAACGTATGTTATTTTTGAAGAAGAATTGTTTGAAGAAGTTGATTTTATTATCGGCACACCTATAAGTGATGAAAATCTTCAACGGCTATTAAACGACTACAACATCAAGTCTATCGATGAACTGGATGCATTATTAGCAGAAAATGATGATTCACGTGATAACTATGAATACATTGAAGATTTAGAGTCATCTGTAGACTACTATATTAACGGTGACGATTGGGTAGGTACTCCAATCAATGACGAGAACCTTCAGCAGTTATTGAAAGACTATAACCTGGGTTCCATAGAAGAACTTGAAGCTTTATTAAAAGAAAACGATGATTCACTTGAAAGCTACGAATACATTGAAGATCTTGAGTGGGCTGTTGATTTTTATATAAACGGCGATGACTACATGGATGAAGAAATAGCAGATCTCTTTACACAGATTGATTTAACAGACGAAGAGATGGAAAAGCTTTTTGCTCATTTAGAAACACTAAATTGGGAAGATCCAGCTTTCCTTGATCAAATGATGCTGCTTGCTGAACGAATGATGGCATTTGAAGATTTCGAAACTGCAGATGAACTTTCTGCTGAACAAGTTGCTGAACTACTTTCAATTTTCTCTGAAATGAAACACCTTTTACAAATTGAAACAAAATATTATCTTGTTGTTGATGGACAAAAACAACCCATTTCAATGGACACGTTGATGACGATGGATTCTACAAATGGTCATGACTTAATCATGGAAATCTACAACTTGAGTGGTGAATTATTAGCAGACATCCGTATTACAGCAGATATGTTTGGTTCTGAAATTATCCAAGAGACAGGTAAAGATATTCAAACTGCTGAAAAAATCATTACAGCACCACCAACTAAGGCTAAACCACCTGTAAAAACAGTAAAAGGCGGAGAACTTCCTAAAACTGCTACCAACCATATGGAGAACGTTGGACTTGGACTAGGACTTGCAGCGGCAGGGATTTTACTATTTAGACGAATGAGAGTAAAAGGGTTTTAAATGAAGGACAAAAGTAAACTTCGGATTATTCTTCTGACATTATCCGTTGCGTTGATTTTGTTTGGAGTTTGGTTTAGCAGTACAAATGCCTTTACATTTATGAAAGGGTATTTGATATTCAAAACTGGACAAATGGAAGCTAAAGAAGATTATGATAAGTCTGTTGCACAAAAGCAAGCTGTCCCTAAAAAGGAGAGTCTATATCCTGAGAGACCTGCAAAAGGCGACAACATTGGTAATCTCATAATTCCAAAGCTGGATGCTTCACTCCCAATCTTTCATGGAACAGATGAAGAAGAATTAGAACAAGGAGTAGGCCATTTCGCTAAAAGTGTCTTACCAGGTGAGAATGATAATTCTGTTTTATCAGGACATCGTGATACCGTTTTTCGTAAACTTGGAGAGGTGGGTAAAGGTGATCTCTTGATCGTTGAGACATCAGCTGGAACATTTACGTATCAAGTAAAAAATGTTCGCATCGTTGGTAAAGATGACAGAACAGTAATTGTTCCAAAACCAAGAGCAACATTAACGGTTTCAACTTGCTACCCTTTTAATTTTATTGGAGCGTCACCTGAACGGTATATTCTTGTGGCTGAATTAATTTCAAAAAATAATTTAATGGCTAGACAGCAGAACTTTTATTTTCTGCTGTCTTTTTAAATAAATTTTAATTAAAATAGCTTCTGGTTTGAAATTTCTATAAAACAGGTATACATACAAAATGATACAGGATAATGGTTAGGCTTAAACTTTTCCCATCTGATACATACTTAGAATAATCAACTAGAAAGCCGGTGGTTAGAGCTATGAAGAAAAGCTCATTTGTAATCGTAGCTAGTTTAATCATTTTATTAAGTGTAGTTATTATTGTGTACTATTTTAATTCAGATGAAATGGAAGTCACCGCTCTTGGGGATTCATTAGCATACGGGTTAGGCGACACAAGTGACAATGGATATATTGGAGATGTAGAGAAAAGGTACGAAGATGATTTAAAAACACAGCTTGTTGTCCATGATTATGGTGTTCCTAATGATACAAGCACTGATTTACTAAAGCGGTTAGATAATCCTGAAATTGCTAAAACAGCAAAACGCTCTGATTTTATTTTTATTAACATAGGGACTAACGACTTATTAAAAAGTACAGATCGTTTAACGAAATTTAATAAAGAAGAGCTTTCTGCAAACGAGGAAATT
Source organism: Fictibacillus sp. EA-CB0309 (assembly GCF_055814265.1). Classification (NCBI taxonomy): domain Bacteria; kingdom Bacillati; phylum Bacillota; class Bacilli; order Caryophanales; family Fictibacillaceae; genus Fictibacillus; species Fictibacillus sp. EA-CB0309. The sequence goes on along the minus strand of NZ_CP169271.1, from coordinate 2,047,958 downwards.
TATAAAGAAAATCTAAACCAAATCATTAAAAAAGTACAAGACAAGGAACACCCAAAGACCATTTATATCTTGGGCATATATAACCCCAAGGTCAAATGGAGTGCAATGTCTGTCGTAAACGAAGCGGTATCAAATTGGAATGCTTCAACAATTGAAATAACTAAAAAAATACAAATACAGCTTTTATTCGTACGGATGATCTCTTTATCAATAAAAATAAGCGGGATTATTTCTCAGATCATCTTCATCCCAATGAAAAAGGGTATGCATTAATCGGGAAAAGAGTATATAAAACAATTAGACAAAGCTCTGATTACAGATAGATTTATAGTCAATACATTCCATTGACGCATCATGAACAATCTGTTATTCTTCAAAACGGAACATAATTTAATTAAATATAAGTCCTCACATTAATCTCGGTGAGGTAGAGGTCGCATTAATTATGAGTAGGACTGTTAGAGGCAAGTGGTGCTTATGACAACAGTTTGAAAGGAATTGATGCCGAAATGTGTTTTTGTCCACTATAAAAATTCATTGGGGCTGCATTTAATAAGTGCAGAACTGTCGCAGAATTTTCTGCGTTGAGCTATGAGGGATTATGTGGGAAGCTGATTATAACACGTATGGGCTGTTTCCATACGTGTTTTTTTATTGGCGTAAAATCAACAGGAGGTTATTACAGCATGAAAAATAATAATTGGAGTGTATGGCTTCTGACGGCGTTTGTTGTTGGAAATATGGTAGGGTCAGGTATCTTTATGCTTCCAAATACATTAGCACAAACAGCAAGCCCATTGGGAGTAACCGCTGCTTGGGCCGTTACAGGTTTTGGGGTTTTAATGATCGCATTAGTTTTTGGTTCGTTGTCTATTAGAAAACCAGAATTAACAGCTGGTCCGCAAAGTTATGCAAGAGCCTTATTTTCAAATCCGAAAGCAGGAAATGTTGCAGGATTCAGCATGGTATGGGGATATTGGGTAGCTAACTGGATAAGCAACGTCGCAATTATCACTAGTTTCGCAGGGTATTTATCAACTTTTTTCCCAATGATGCAGAGTTCAAAGGTAGTAGGAACCGTATTAAACCAAGAAATACAGCTTGGAAAAGTGATCACATTTATTGTTTGTACGGTATTGCTATGGTTTACTCATTTTATTCTAGTTAAAAGTATGAATGGAGCTGGTAAGCTTAACTTTGTAGCGACCGCTTCAAAAGTGATCGGGTTTATGTTATTTATTGTCGCTGCATTATTCGCGGTTGAATCTACCTTATTTGCTGATGCTTACTTCCCAGTAGTCGATGAGGCAGGTGTTTCTCATGGACTTGGAAGTCAAATTAACATGGCTGCTATTGCAACGTTATGGGCATTTGTTGGTATAGAATCAGCGGTTGTGTTGTCAGGAAGAGCTTCTTCTCAAAAAGATGTTAAAAAAGCTACGATTATTGGTCTTCTTATTGCCCTTAGCATTTACATGATCACTACGTTACTTACGATGAACGTATTGCCAAGAGAAGTGCTTATGGCTTCAGACAAGCCATTTGTCGATGTATTATCAGCATTGATTGGAAATACAGGTGCATCTCTCATGGGTCTATTGGCTGTAATTTCGTTATTTGGTTCAACGATTGGTTGGATTCTGTTAAGTTCCGAAGTTCCTTATCAAGCGGCTAAATCAGGTGTATTTCCAGCTTTCTTTGGTAAGGTTAATAAGAATGGAAGTCCAGTTAACGCATTAGCTATTACAAATATTATGTCTCAAATCTTTATCTTCTCTACGATTTCAGGGACAATTGGTGAAGCGTACACGTTCCTAACAACTTCAGCTACACTTGCCTATTTGATTCCGTATCTGATATCAGCTGTTTACTTCTTAAAGCTTGTTTATAAAGGTGAAACATATGATCAGATCAAAGGATCCCGGGCCAGAGACGGAGCGATCGCTTTATTAGCATTCATCTACTCAAGCTGGGTTATTATTTCAGGGACAGCGGATGCTAAAACATTCACATTAGGCATTGGTTTGTTCTTTTTAGGATTTGTTGTATATCCTATTTTTAATAAATATACCGATAAAAAAAGTAAAACCTCTGATTGAGGTTTTCTTTTTTCACTTTACCGTATAATGTGAGTTAACTTCATAAGCTCGTATAATCGCAGGGATATGGCCTGCAAGTTTCTACCAAACCCCCGTTAAGGGTTTGACTACGAGTGACGCAAACTTTCCAAACATCCTTACAATAAGGTTGTATTGGGTTATTTTTATTCCGTTTTCTATACCGGAGAATTGCTTCACTCGAACAGAGAGAAGCGGTTCTCCGGTTTTTTGTTATTTAAAAATAGATTAAGAGGTGGACCAATGAATTTTTTAGAAAAGAAAATTTGTGATGAGGGTGTTGTACTGTCCTCATCTGTGCTAAAGGTTGACTCGTTTTTAAATCATCAAATCGACCCTGAATTTATGAAGCAGATCGGTACTGAGATAGCAAATCGGTATAAAGCAGTTGGAATTACAAAAATAGTAACGATTGAATCTTCAGGGATCGCACCTGCCGTTTTTGCAGGATTAGAACTCCAAGTTCCAGTAGTTTTCGCTCGCAAAAAGAAATCATTAACACTAACTGAAGGCTTGCTGACATCTTCGGTTTATTCATTTACAAAGCAAGAAAAAAATGAGATATCCGTTGCGAAGAAATTCCTTCAATCTGGTGACAAAGTTCTAATCATTGATGATTTCTTAGCACACGGAGAAGCGGCCCTCGGACTTGCCGATATTGTAACAAAAGCGAATGCTCACATTGCCGGGTTCGGGATTGTTATTGAAAAATCATTTCAAGTGGGACGACAAAAACTAGAGGAAAAAGGGTACCGAGTAGAATCCATTGCAAGAGTGAAAGAAATGAGTCCAAAAGGAATTACCTTTATTCAAAGCGAGGTGATGTCATCATGAAGAAAGGGAAAGTATTCTCACTAGGAATTCAACATGTTCTAGCGATGTATGCTGGAGCGGTAATTGTTCCCTTGATCGTTGGCGGTGCACTTAAACTATCACCTGAACAGCTTGCCTATCTAGTAGCAATCGACCTTTTAACATGTGGACTAGCAACACTGCTGCAAGTCTGGCAAAACCGCTTCTTTGGAGTTGGTTTACCCGTTGTATTAGGTTGTACGTTTACTGCCGTAGGTCCAATGATTGCAATCGGAGGTCAATATGGAATAAGCGCGATCTACGGTGCTATTATTGCAGCAGGACTGTTCGTGGTGATTTTTGCGGGTGCTTTCGGGAAAATACTTAAGCTGTTTCCTCCAATAGTAACAGGATCTGTCGTTACGATTATCGGGATCACACTGATTCCGGTTGCTATTAAAGACATGGCAGGTGGAGCAGGGAGTGAAAACTTTGGTTCACCACAAAATCTCATCCTATCATTTGGAGTACTTGGTTTCATCTTACTTCTTTTTCGATTTTCTAAAGGATTCATTCGTTCTGTATCCATCCTGATTGGTCTGATTGCAGGAACAGTTGCATCTGCATCTATGGGTTTGGTTGATTTTACTCCAGTTATGCAGGCTTCATGGGTTCACATGCCAAAGCCATTTTACTTTGGGATTCCAACATTTGAGGTCGGAGCAATTATCACCATGATCCTGGTTGCAATCGTAAGCTTGATTGAATCTACTGGAGTGTTCATGGCACTAGGTAAAATATGCGACCGCAACCTGACACCTAAAGACTTAACAAAAGGGTATAGAGGAGAAGGTCTTGCTATTATTCTTGGTGGTATCTTTAACGCCTTTCCATACACAACGTATTCTCAAAACGTCGGGCTTGTCCAGTTGTCAGGAGTAAAAACAAAACAGGTAATCTATGTAGCTGGAGGAATGTTAGTATTCCTTGGCTTAATTCCTAAAGTTGCCGCACTTACAACGTTGATTCCAACGCCGGTTATGGGCGGAGCGATGGTCGCGATGTTTGGTATGGTATTTGCTTCAGGTATCAAAATGCTTAGTGAAGTGAACCTGGCAAAGCAAGAAAACCTTTTAATCATAGCTTGTTCAGTCGGAATGGGGCTAGGTGTAACGGTAGAACCAGAATTGTTCAGCAAGCTTCCAGAAAGTGTACAGATTTTAACAGAGAACGGAATCGTGTCAGGCAGCTTAATGGCTATTCTGTTGAACTTACTGTTTAACGCAAAAGCTAAAAAGGTGAATATCCCTCAAATACAAAAAAGTCAAAAGCAAGCTGTATAATAATAAAAGCGGTTATCCTCACTGTATCCAGTAGATGATAGCCGCTTTTTATGTTTACTCTGATCTAATTTTTCTTTCTTTGTCTTAGTCTTCTTCGTAGCCATGATTTTGTACATTTCCTCAGTAGCGAAGGCGCTCCTATTTGCCAATGGGTTAAGCGAACCTTCACGAATCATTTTTTCTCTCAATTTCCTTGCTTTCGATTTTGCCATAACAACATCCCCTTTAGGAATAATATACCATATGAATATGCAAAACACATGAATTTTCTCCTATTATATAATAGGTCTATATGATTAAAAAATATGTATTTAGTGTAAAGTTTCTGATTCTTCTCTATGTTCTCTATCTTTTAATAAACGGCACATGGTATTATATTTTGGGGCCAGACACGTTAGCCTCAATTATTGTAAAGGGGTTAGGGGACATGAAAATGAATCACAAAAAAGTAGTTTCTCTTACGTTAGCAATAAGTCTATTAAGTTCACCTTTAGCTGGAAATGCTATTGCAAAAATGCCAGCTAAAAAAGATGGTAAAGTTAATCTAAGAATCATGGAGACGACAGATATCCATACGAATCTTATTAACTTTGATTATTACAAAAACGCAGCTGTTGAAACTGTAGGATTGGCCAAAACAGCTACTCTTGTAAAGCAAGCTCGGAAAGAAAACAAAAACTCAATATTAGTTGACAATGGAGACCTTATTCAAGGTACCCCGCTTGGTACATATAAAGCAAAAATTGAGCCATTAAAAGAAGGTGAAGTTCACCCTGCTATTGCCGCTATGAATCTCATGGGATACGATATGGCTACTCTAGGAAACCATGAATTCAACTACGGATTAAACTTTTTGGATGAAACATATGATGATGCTAATTTTCCTTTCGTAAATGCAAACGTCTATGTGGATGATCATGATAATAACCCAAACAATGATGTTAACAAATATACGCCTTATAAAATTGTTAAGAAAATGGTTAAAGATGAAAACGGCAGACCAAAACTTCTTAAAATTGGTTATATCGGATTTGTACCTCCGCAAATTAACGAGTGGGATAAATCTCATCTAGACGGTAAAGTCATCACAAAGAACATTATTGAAAGTGCCGAAAAGTTTGTTCCTCAAATGAAGAAAAAAGGAGCAGATCTTATCATTGCACAAGCTCACTCTGGTTTTAACGGAAGTGACACAAATACAGAAGATGTGATCTATTCTTTAAGTAAAGTTAAGGGTATTAGTGCCATTACGTTCTCACACACACATAAAATATTCCCAGCAGCCGATGAAAAATCCTTAGATGCTTTATTTAAAGATGCTAACGGCAATGTACTTCCTGGAGTGGATAATGCTAAAGGAACGATTAACGGCGTACCGGCTGTACAAGCAGGTTATGGCGGAGGTTCACTTGGATTAATTGACTTGACCCTTCAACAAGAAAAAGGCAGCTGGAAGATCGTGGGATCTCAGTCTTCAGTAAGAAGTGCAAAAACAGTTACCCCTGATGAAAAAGTAGTTGAAGCCGTAAAAGATGTTCACGATGCTACCATTAAATATGTAAACACACCAATCGGTACAACAACTGATGACATTTATAGCTTCTTTGCACTTGTTCAAGACGATCCATCTGTTCAAGTCGTAACGAACGCACAAAAATGGTATGTAGAAAAATACATCTCTTTAAATAAGCCCGAATATAAAGACCTGCCAATCCTTTCTGTAGGAGCACCATTTAAAGCAGGAAGAAACGGTGTTGGTGAATACACTGAAATACAAAAAGGTCCACTTACAATCCGCAGCGCAGGAGATCTTTATCTATACGACAACACACTAAAAGCTTTGAAAGTAAAAGGATCTGTTGTAAAAGAATGGCTTGAAATGTCCGCTGGTAAATTCAAGACAATCGATCCAAACAAAACAGAAGAGCAAGAGCTATTAGATGGTGGTTTTCCTGTATATAACTTTGACGTAATTGACGGGGTTAACTATCAAATCGACGTAACGAAGCCTGCCAAATATGATAAAAACGGTGCAGTTATCAATCCTAACAGCAGTCGGATTATGAACCTCACATACAACGGACAAGCGGTCGACCCTAACCAAGACTTTGTTGTCGTCACAAACAACTATAGAGCTGGCGGCGGTGGAAACTTCCCAGGCGTAAAAGGCAGTGAATATGTTGTAGATTCAGCCGATGAGAACCGTCAAATCTTAATGGATTACATCACAGAGATGAAAGAAATAACACCAACAGCTGATAACAACTGGTCAATTGCGCCGATTACCGGCAATGCAAATGTAAATGTAACGTTTATTTCTTCACCAAATGGTCAAAAGTATACGAGTGCAGAGAGCAAGATCAAATACCTAAACAAAACAAACGTAGACGGATTTGGGATTTATAGTATTGACTTAAAATAAGAACAAAAGCAAAAGAGAGCCTATAAGGTTCTCTTTTTTCTTTTTAATAAAAGAAGGTTTATCCTTATTAAAGATAGAAATATAAATTTTAGTGACACATCTTACATAATCGTGATAAGATAAAATCGAACAAATGTTCTGTATCCCTAAAAACGAGACGATGAGGTGTAAAAAATGATTGTAGCAGTTAATCCTTACTTAGTTACAAACGGAAATGGAAAAGAAGCAGTACAATTTTATGTAGATGCATTTAATGCCGAACTAATTTCACTGCAGACTTTTGGAGAAATGCCAGAAGATCCGAATTATCCACTACCTAGTGAAGCAAAGGATCGTGTGATGAACGCCCAGTTTAAAGTAGGGGATACAGTAATGATGCTTTCAGATACGTTTCCTGGGATGCCTTACAACCTCGGAAACCAATTAAGTATTGCGATTCATATCGATACGGTTGATGACGCAAAGAAAGTGTTCGAAAAGCTTTCAGAAGATGGTAAAGTAACAATGCCTCTGCAAGAAACGTTCTGGAGCCCTTCGTACGGTCAAGTGACAGATAAATACGGTGTTGAATGGCAGGTTTCTACCATCAAACAAGACTAAATCTGAATTAAAAAACTAACCCCTTCTTTCTTCAAGGAGGGGCCTTATTGTTTACTCATCATCATAAATAGTTATTCCTTTTTCCAAAACTGTTCAAGTAGAATAACCATTATCGTTCCAACTAATAATCCGTTGCTCAATATATTTTGAATGACAGCAGGCAGAGTTTGAAAAGTCGTTGCGGGTAGAAACATAATTCCAATACTGACAACCATTGTTATGCCAAAGATGGTTAAACGTCTTTGGTCTAGTTCTTCCCTTAAGATCGATTGAAACGCTATGCCTATCATCTGCACAAAAGAAGCAAGAAGTGCTGCACTTGCAACTGGAGCGGGAGTAGAGCTAACACATGAACTATAGGTGGAAATAGGGAAATGGCTGATAAGGCTAAGCAAGCCACTATAAACGGTCTGACGCTTCTTTGTGCAGTTATTTTTATAAATCCTGCGGAAACCGGAAGCGGGACAACGCCTATAGTCGAAAATAAAGAAGCTATCCCATGAGAGACTCCACCAATCCATGTTCCACGCTTAATCGTCATTCCAAATTCTTCTTCATCCTCAGGTAAGACTTGTTTTACCGACGACACAGCAGCGATCGTATTTGAGACCAAAATAAAAGTAAAAAGGATCGCAGTTAATATAATGCCTGCATTGAACTTAGGCACTCCCCAGGCAAAAAACTCTGGCAACTTAATGAATGCTGATTGAACAGAAATTGAAGCGCCAGATTTTCCTAGAAGGAAATATATTAGCCAACCAGTTAATATCCCTAAAAAAACAGCATAGTTTTTTATCCATCCTTTACCTTTGTTTGTAAGAAAAAGAACTAGAATAAATACGCCTACTGATAACGTTGCTGTAATAAAATCGGGTGACATTGTACGTTTATCAAAATCCAACATTCCCTCAAGAAAAACGCCGCTTAGCTGAAGAGCTAGAATAAACAGAAAAGTTCCTGTAACAAGTGGAGTGAATAAAAATAGGATCCGATTAACATATCCCGTAACACCTAATAGGAATAACAATACACCGGCAACAAGCATGCTACCTTCTAACAATTGAAGCGTCTCAATCTTGTTTTGGCCGAGCTGAGTCGCAACCTCAGCCAATATTACGAAAACACTCACCCAAGATCCTGCAGGACCGTCTGCTATTGGATACCGGTGACCCAGATAGACTTGTAAAAACGATGTCAAACCTACTACTAAAAAAGTCCGCTGCATCAGTTCAGAGATCTCTTCAATTGACAATCCAAATACGCCTCCAATAACAATAGGCAATGCAACTGAATTTGCTAATAAGAAAATAAACCACTGAAGAACGCTTAAGCTATTATTAATTTTGAGCCTTTTCATAAAAATCACCTTTTACAAATAGAATTCTTTACCTAAAATAGGATACAAGAAGTTAATCTATATGAAAAATATAAATAAATTAAGTTTTTCTAAATGTTTTCATATAGTTATGAAGGGAATTGTAATTATGGATATAAGACAACTACGGTATTTTATAGCCATCGTAGAGGAAAAACAAATATCGGCTGCTGCTGAACGACTCCATATTTCTCAGCCTCCATTAAGTCAGCATGTTAGGGCGATGGAAGAAGAAATAGGCTCAAAATTAATAGAAAGACATGGCAGGCAAATTACAGTTACACAAGCGGGCGAAGCGTTATACAAATATGCTTTGCAAGTAACACAAATCATGGATGAGGCAAAAACTGAGGTAAGGGAGATTGGAAACGGAGTAAATGGTAAATTAAAGTTGGGAATTAATACTTTCTCCTCACACGAACTCCCAACTTTTCTACAAAAGTTCCATGAGAAGTTTCCTTCCATTACTTATACCATTCAACAAAATGAATCTTCTCATCTGTGTCAGCTAGTAAGAGAGAGAACAATTGATCTTGCCATCATACGTTTACCTTTAGAGATAGATGATTTTAACATGTTTCCATTACGTGAAGAGGCTTTTTATTATATTTCTCCAACTGAATATCATGGTGACCAAGTCATTTCCCTTAAAGAAATCAGCAAATCACCGCTCATTCTTCCAAGTACAACAGGATTAGGAATACACTATCGTATATTAGAGGCTTTTTCCAAACTTCAAATAACCCCGAATATAATAGCTGAGTGTTCAGATATAATGGTAATGTTGCAATTGGTAGAATGTGGAGTGGCCTCAGCTCTGGTTCCTGAAACGGTCATAAAGCAAAACAGGAATCATAATGTAAAATTTAAGAAAGTGAACGAATCTGAACTAACAGCTTCAACAGGCTTAATCTGGTTAAAAGATCATTATCTTTCCAAAGCAGCTCGAAACTTTTTAGAGTTGTTTACTAAATAATCATCCACAGTATAATTTTTAACAAACATATTATAATAACGAGACTAAAACAAAGTCGTTGATTGTTTAAGGTAAACATATTATAGTTATTTGAAATGACGCGTCAATAAGTTTAAACATTTAATTTAATATGGGATAAAGTGATAGGAGGCGTCCTTATTGAATCATTCATTCACCATAGAAGAAGAGTCAAAAGAAACGATTGATCAGCTGATACAAGCTCAAAGGACTTATTTCAGAAGCGGGAGAACACGATCTTATGAATTCCGTATGAAAGCTCTAAACAATCTTTCCAAACTGATTCGAAATAACGAGTCAAAGATTCTGCATGCATTAAAGTCAGACTTAAATAAATCAGAGACCGAAGCTTATACAACAGAAATCGGTTTTTTATTAGAAGAAATTCGCCATACACAAAAACATCTTAAAAAGTGGATGGAACCGAAAAAAGTTAAAACAGCAAAAACACATTTCGGATCAAAAGGATATACCATATCTGAGCCATACGGCGTTACGCTCATCATTGCACCTTGGAACTATCCGTTTCAGCTGCAGCTCGCTCCATTAATCGGCGCAATAGCAGCGGGAAACACAGCTATTCTAAAACCATCAGAACTAACACCACATACATCTAAGCTAATCGACGCATTGATAAAAGAATATTACCACCCTGACTACATTGCTGTTGTAGAAGGCGGAGTTGAAACTACCCAGATCTTACTAGATCAACCGTTAGACTATATCTTTTTTACAGGAAGTGTACCGGTAGGGAAAGTGGTCATGGAAGCGGCAAGCAAGCGGCTCATTCCAATCACACTAGAACTTGGCGGTAAGAGTCCTTGTATTGTTGATGAAACAGCATATATTAAGCTTGCTTGTAAACGAATAGCATTTGGCAAATTTACAAACGCAGGCCAAACGTGCATTGCCCCAGACTATTTGTACCTTCATAAGAATATACGTCAGGAATTTATCGAAACATTTAAAGAAGTGGTTAAAGAGTTTTATGGAGAACAGCCTTTGCAGAATGAAGCATACGGGAAAATTGTGAACGATCGTCATTTTAATCGTTTGAAAAGCTATTTATCAGACGGGGAGATTCTTTTTGGTGGTGGTTATGACGAAGCAACTGAAAAAATCGAACCTACGCTAATGGTTCCCGCAGATTCATCTGTTCCTGTCATGAGCGACGAAATCTTTGGTCCAATCTTTCCGGTCATGGAATACGAGGATATTGATGAAGTGATTGAATTTGTCGTGAGTCGCCCTAAACCACTAGCTTTGTATTTGTTTACTACAAATAAAGAAATAGAAGAAAAAGTAGTAGGAAACATTTCGTTTGGTGGCGGATCAATTAATGATACGTTAATGCACATCGCAACGCCTTATCTGCCATTTGGAGGAGTAGGCGAGAGCGGGATTGGCAGTTATCATGGGGAATCCAGCTTTGTGGCATTTTCTCATAGCAAAAGTGTACTAAACCAGACGAACAAATTCGACTTTAGTTTCCGCTATCCGAATGCGGAGAATGGTCTGAAGATGATTAAAAAGTTTATGAAGTAGTTCCATGTATGAGGCGTTGTCACATTGTGATAGCGTCTCTTTTATATACAAAAGTGCCAAAAATTTATTAATTATCTCTCTTATCATTCCATAAGTTACCTGTAGTTTTACTTCAGAAATACTAGTTAAAAGATTGACAACGCTTACATTCTTTAGTTTAATGTTGTATAAGTTAATTATTAGAGTATGCAGGAAATTGGAGACAAGCATAAATCCTTTTAGAGGAATTATGCTGTCTTTTTTTATTAAATACAGAAATGAGGGATATGTAGTGAACAAGAGGTTAAGTATACTTTACACCTTGATATTCAGTTCGGTTATCGTGTTCAATGGAAATCAAACTACTGCTATAGCACAAGAATCATCAAGTGATGGATTTCTGACGGAAGAGGGGCTCCCGCCACCTGGAGCGAATGATTCAGCGTGTAAGCCTACTGCTGAGCACCCTGAACCCATCGTGCTCGTGCCTGGAACTTTTGAAACGATGGAAAGAAACTTCATAAATCTTGCACCCTTGTTAAAAGAAAAAGGGTATTGTGTTTATTCATTAAACTACGGTTATACCGGTACAGTTCCTGCATCGGGTCCAATTGAGGATTCGGCAGCAGAACTTAAAACTTTTATTGATAACGTTTTAAACTTAACTGGAGCTGAAAAAGTATCAATCGTCGGACATAGCCAAGGAGGAATGATGCCTCGTTATTATATGAAGAACCTGGGTGGAGCTGAAAAGGTAGAGGATTTGATTGGACTTGTTCCATCTAATCATGGTACAGAAGGGGTAGCGGGCCTTACAAAGCTTACATCAACTGGAGCCGATCTTGCCTCTTGCAAGGCGTGTCAGCAACAAGCTTCAGGTTCGGATTTTCTTTTAGCACTGAATGAAGGTGACGAAACACCAGGTGATGTATCATACACGGTTGTTACAACACGTAATGATGAGATTGTTGTTCCTTTTACATCCGCTTTTCTAAACGGAGAGAAAGAGAACGTAACAAATGTCACGATTCAGGATTACTACCCATACGATCAAATTGAACATCAGAACATTGCTCAAGATCCACTCGCTTTTAATTTTGTTTTCGATGCACTTGAGCACGAAGGACCCGCAGATCCCAAGAGAGCTGTCGGCATATTTAAATAGAAGTAGTACCTTTTTTGCTAAAACTAATTGTTTTATGAAGGAAAGTTTCAAATATAAGGCGCTTTCACTTAGTGTGTAGCGTCTTTTTTATATAGAAAAGTGCCAAAAACCCGCTTTAAGAACATATGTTCGGTATGATATAAGTATACGAATGAGAGCAAACGTAACAGCTAGGTACATTAATTCGGTTCTGCAGAAAAATAACGTAGAACGACAGGCACACAGCAGTTGGTTAAGAAAATATACTGTAAATGAAGATTACTTCAAAACATGGTCAGCATCGATGGCCTATGTATTAGGATTTTTTGCTGCTGATGGGTGTTTGCCACAAGACTTGCAAATGGTTAGTTTTTCACAAAAAGACCCCGAGATCCTCGAAGACATCAGAAACGAACTCCAATCAACACATCCAATTAAATCAAACCCCAGAACAGTCGTACATTTATTAAACATCTCTAGCAAGATTATGAAAGAAGATTTAATGCACTTACATGGGATGGTACCAAAAAAATCAACAACACTCGAGTTTCCTTATGTACCAGAGGAGTATATAAGTCATTTTATTAGAGGGTATTTTGATGGTGATGGGAATATTAACTTTGAAAAAAGAACAGTATCGTTTGTTGGTGGTTCTATAGTATTCATGGAACATCTTAAGAAAAAATTAGAATGTTATTCATTTGAACCTTTCATAGTAAGTAATGAAAAGTATCATAGATTATTTCTTTCTGGTAGAAAAACCGTTTACAACTTTGGAAACTGGATTTATAAAGATAAAAACTTATATTTATTAAGAAAACACATTGAATTTAAAAGAGAAATACTACCACCTGAACAATTAAAGGTCCGTCCATTTAAAATTACTAAATCTGCTATACAAGCGAGAAAATCATTATTACTTAAGAATTACAAAACAAAAGCAGATTTATTAGAAGCCTGTAACAGCGCAAATATAAAAATACAAACTGTTCATCGTTGGTTGGATACTGATGAAGAATTCCAGCTAAAATTTAACTCCATTGCTACTGAGAAGGAATAATAATAAGTAAAAAACACAGATCGTAATTAACGCTATCTGTGTTTTTTCATTGTTTATTATGGAAAGAGGAGAGTAGTAAATCTAATTAAAAGTTAGTTTATTATTTTTAATTAGGTGACATAATATCTATTCTCGGCACCCATGTGAAACTAATGAAAACAGGTCTCATAACCAAAGATTACTTAGGATAGTGAGACGAAATAGAAAAATAGGATTGATTTTTACATCGATTAATACATTGGATCTGTAGTTAAAATATTTGGTCATAATTTGGCCTTTAGTTGCATCAACAATTTCCTTGGAGCTCATTTTCATCTCTCCAAGGATTATCCGTACAAACTGGTTGATCCATTTGTTCTGCTAGCTCTTCACATACATCAGCTATATACTGATCCACTTGTTCAAATCGCTGAACAATTCACTGAATTTCTTCCTTTGGAGTCAATGTTGTTTTGTTTTTAATATATAACAATCAGCAATATGTATAAGTGTATTTCTGATGCTACTCCAGCCAATTTCGAAATCACGTGTAAAGCCTTCTTTGCTAATTTTCCACAAAATTTAAGTAGTTCTTTCTGATTTCGCTTAACCCCACTTGTATTTATTTTTTTCAACTCTATATCACCTTGTTATTTATTGTAAAGTTTTACCATTTAAATCATACTCTTATATACTAAGTACGTAATATACCTCGTAAACTCCTCTTCATTTGCACTTTTCAGGATTCATAGTATAATGTTAAACATTAATTCCGATAAAATTAATAGGAAAAGGCGGGATAGTGTGGCTAAAACAGCTTTAAATACAAAAATGAACAAAGCGTATAAAAGCCAGCCAACTACGGAAGTAACTGAACTTAGTCCTATGCAAAAACCTTTAGTGGCATTAGGCGTTTTAGCTGCAATTATTCTTCTTACAGCGATCGTCAATGTTGCTGACTGGACTCAAGGAACACTTTTTATTATCGGCATACTGCTTGGCTGTGCACTGCTTTACGCACGTTTTGGATTCACTTCAGCTTTTAGACGGCTTGTGTCTGTTGGAAACGTGCAAGGATTGCAAGCGCATATGGTGATGCTTGCAGTTGCTTCGGTATTGTTTGCAATTATTTTTAGTACTGGTTTTAGTTTTACGGGTGTTGAACCAACAGGAAATGTATCACCAGTTGGCATTAGTATCTTAGTTGGTGCTTTTCTGTTCGGTATTGGGATGCAGTTCGGAAACGGATGTGCGTCAGGAACCCTTTATTCTTTAGGTGGCGGATCATCATCTATGATTTTAACCCTTATTTCATTTATTGCAGGATCTGTTCTAGGGGCTTACCACTTCACATTTTGGATGGGATTGCCTTCTCTTCCACCGCTTTCATTAAACCAAATTCCAGGACTCGGCTATTTCGGCGCTTTAGTAGTCCAGTTAGGATTGTTTGCTTTAATTTATTGGGTAACCGTTCAAATTGCTAAAAAGAAGAATCCACCTATGATGAAGCCACTGCCGACTACTGTTGGATGGAAAAAGGTACTTCGTGGTTCATGGCCGTTGTTTACAGCAGCAATCGTGCTCGCATTATTAAATGCATTAACATTAGCGGTTAAAGGAAGTCCATGGGGTATCACATCAGCGTTTGCACTATGGGGCGGTAAAGCCATGATGGCAACTGGTGTTGACGTATCTACTTGGGGTTATTTCGATGGCAAGAATGGTGAAGCTCTTACAAAAAGTGTCCTTGCAGATGGAACAAGCGTAATGAACTTCGGTATTATGCTTGGCGCATTTATTTCAGCTTCCTTCCAAGGAACGTTTAAACCTGGAAAGATCAAACCTGGTATTGCTGGCGCTTCTATAATTGGTGGATTAATGATGGGCTATGGTGCTCGCTTAGCATTTGGCTGCAACATCGGTGCTTACTTTAGTGGAATTGCTTCATTTAGTCTTCACGGCTGGGTATGGGCAGTTATGGCTATGTTAGGTACGTATCTAGCTCTGTTCGTTCGACCAATGTTCGGATTAAAAAATCCAAAATCTACAGATTCAGTTTGTTAACAAATAAAAGCTAATGGCCGTTATTTACAGCCATTAGCTTTTTTATCGTTTTTTATTTTGAGGAAACTTGATACAACAATTGCCCTATCTCACCCATAATACGCCTTGGCTCAGAACGTTTAGACACATTTTTACTGAGAACAGAAACAGCATAAGTTTGACCAGGAAAATAAAGCAGCCCTACATTATGCTCGATCCCTGGTACATATCCTGTTTTGTGCGCAATTTCCCAATTCGGAATCATTCCGATTACACCTTCTGTCTCAGGAAGCAGACTTGGCAGCAAATCATTCAACTTCTGCTGTTTTAAAATATCAATCATCTTTTTACACGAATATAAAGAAACCACAGACCCAATTGCTATTTTCTTTAAAAATTCATTAATTTCATGAGCGGTTATGACATTCATCTTTCCTGGTTCTCTAGCAGCTTTAATTTGCAGTTTGTGATGTAGGTGACTTTGGTCAAATCCCCATTCTTTCATGTATGTATTAATCTGATCTATACCTACCAAATCAATCAAAACATTAGTAGCTGTATTGTCACTTTCAATAATCATTAATACGATTAAATCATGAATGATCCATTCCATACCAGGTGACAAATGCTTTATGATACCATCCCCAGGCACAATGTCTTCTTCCCTCACCGGAATTTTATCAGATAATGAACATTTCCCTTCTGCAGCATGAGCAAATACAGCAGCCATAATTGGCACCTTAATAATGCTAGCTGAGTAAAAAAGCACATCTGAATGAGATTCAAAGCATTCTTTCGTTTCAAAATGATAGATCGAAACGCCATATGTTCCTTCTACAGAATAAATCAATTTTAGTAAAGCTTGTTCGTTTTGTTTAAGCATCCCCGCTTACCTTCTTTCATTCTATAAGGCAGATCTATTAATCAAGGCTTATTCCACTATGTTTCTTTGAGTAAGCAATCTTAAATATTTCCAGGTAATCTTCTTTTGTTATTTCCCTAGCATTGCTTGGTGTAGAGCCATTCAAGAATGAGGACTCAGCAAGATAATCGAAATCGGTCTCGTTCACTTCTGGTAATGAGGAGAACTTTGGAATGGATAGGTCTTCTGCCAGTTGCTTCATTTCTTTTACGAGAAGTGCGGATGCATCCTCATCAGGATCATTTGGAGAAGCAATTCCTAGTGTCCTTGCGATTGTTGCGTGTTTTTCTAGATTCGTCACTGCATTGTATTCAACGATGTATGGCAAGAACATGGAATTCGCGACCCCATGTGGAGTATCATATAATCCACCGATTGCTTCAGCCATGCAATGAACGGATGCTACATCAGCATGAGAAAAAGCCATGCCTGCAATTGTTGAACCGACCATTAAGTTGTATCGGGCTTCTTGATCATTCCCATTATTTACGGCTGTTCTTAAATAAGGGTATATATGTTTCATTGCTTGTAATGCAAGACCGTCTGAAATAGGATTCGACAGTTTACAAGTAAAAGCTTCTACTGCATGTACTAACGCATCCATTCCTGTGGATGCAGTTAAATGAGCGGGTAGTCCGTAGGTAAGTTCAGGGTCCACAATCGCTAATACTGGTGCGATATTGACGTCCTTGATCGTGAATTTAATCTTTTTTGCCGTATCCGTTATTACTGATGAACGGGTTACTTCTGCACCTGTTCCAGCAGTAGTCGGAACAACAATGATAGGAGTTACTTTTTTAGGTACGTTATCACGCCCAGCGTAATCCTGCGGCTCACCACCTAGGCATTGTAAGATTGCTATTGCCTTCGCTGAATCAATAACTGATCCTCCGCCTATTGCCAATATGGCATCGGCACGAAAATCTCTTGCGTCTTCACCACCCAATTTACAATCGATATCCCGCGGATTTGGTCGCACTTTATTAAACGTTCTGATTTCAAAACCTTGGTGTTCTAACATTTGAATAGCTTGTTTTACAAACCCAGTTTGCTCAATACCGGGGTCTGTTACAATAAAGATTCGTTTTCCTTCTAAGACATTTTTCAAGTGGATCCCTGCTCTTTTAAATTCACCGTTTCCAGCTCGAATGATGGTCGGCAGATTAAATTCGATGTTTTTCATGAACATAACTCCTCCCTCTTTTTTCATCATAATAGAAAAATGTATGCAATCAAACTAAACTGTCTTAATTATATGAAAATTTTAAAATCTACTTAGATAAACATTAATTCGATAATAAAAATAGCACCTTATTTCAGGTGCTATTGATCAACTCAATACATTAAAATACCTTGCTTCTGGATGGGCAAACACGATAGCAGATACAGAAGCTTCTGGCTCCATCATGCAGCCATCTGTTAACTGGATACCGATATCTTCAGGCTGAATTAGCTTAAATAGCTTTTGCTGATCTTCAAGTTCTGGGCAAGCTGGATACCCAAAGGAGAAACGCTGTCCTTGGTAACGTGCTGAAAAGCGTTCTCTCATTGTAAAGTCTACTGAATCTGGAAAGCCCCAGCGATCTCGCATCTGTTGGTGAACAAGTTCAGCAAAGCCTTCTGCTGTTTCTAAAGCTAATGCTTGGAGAGCGTGGCTTTCTAGAAAACGGCCTTCTTTTTTAGTTCTGCAGCTAGCTCCCGAATCCCGGTTCCAGCTGTTACAGAAAAGAAACCGACGTAATCCATTTCCCCGCTGTCTTTTGATTTTAAGTAGTCCGCTATACAAAGATATGGCTCTTTGTTTTGTCTAGGAAAATCAAATGTCTCGATAATCCTTTGTTGATCGATAGGGTCATAAATGAGTACACTGTCACCGTCACTTTGCGCTGGAAAGAATTGATACAGTGCTGAAGGCGTAATTAAATTCTTTTCCTTCGCTTCCGCCAACAGCCCGTCAACAACTGCTTTGATTTGAAGTGTTTTCTCATCTTTCTCTTGAAGCAGTCGAGAAATTTTCCCTTTAATCCCTAGATGATGCCCTAAAAGCATTTGTAAATTGATGTAAGGCTGTATATGGGATATTGAGTAATTTCTTAAAATGTGCCTTTTTGTATCTTTTGGAACGAAAACTGGAGCGGTCTGAGAAACTTTCGACCGGACCCTTACGGCTGTTGCAACTGACGAAGAGCCTTCATGACTCCCTGCATCAAGCACTACCCTTTTTTTCCTTTCCTTAAGTTCAACAGCCAGTATGTCATAATCTTCAGGCGTTTGAATTTGGTTAGCGAGTGAAAGTCCTTCCATCGCATCTTTCGCGTAAAGAACCATTCCTTCGTATTCCTTAGAAATCTTCGTATCGGTGAACTTTCTGGATAATGCCGCACCACCGACTAATATAGGGGTGGAGATGTTCGCTTCACGCATGTCATTTGCGGTTAAGACCATCTGCTGAGCTGATTTTACAAGCAATCCGGAGAGACCTATAATGTTAGGTTGTTCTTTTCTAATCGCTTCAATCAATTCTTGCGACGTTACTTTAATGCCTAAATCGACTACTTTAAATCCATTGTTGCTTAATATGATGTCTACCAGGTTTTTACCGATATCATGCACGTCACCTTTAACGGTTGCGAGTAGAACTTTTCCCTTTGATGCAGACTCATCATTCGTTTCCATGAATGGCTCCAAAAAGGCAACAGAGGCTTTCATTACCTCTGCACTTTGAAGGACTTCTGCAACGATTAACTGATTATCGTTAAAAAGTCTGCCCACTTCTTTCATGCCATCCATTAATGGTCCATTAATGATAGTTAGAGGTGTAGCGTATTGTTTTAAAGCAATCTCTAAATCAGGAATCAACCCTCTTTTGTACCTTCTAAAATGTAATATTGAAGCCGCTCTTCTAATGTCATATCAGGCAGCTTTGATTTGGTTTCTTTCTTCTTTCCTCTATAGAAGTCTGTAAAAATAGATAAAGCTTTCTCTGTTGTACGAAATAATAGGTTTTCTGCCATTTCAATCTCTTCCGGTGCAATGGAGGCAAAACGTTCTAGCTTTTCTGTATTTACGATGGCATAATCGAGTCCCGCTTGTGTGCAATGATATAGGTATACAGCATTTAATACTTCACGACCGACTGGTGGCAAACCAAAAGATACGTTACTGACACCAAGGATAGTTAAGCACTTTGGAAAATGTTTCTTAATTAATCGTATCCCTTCAACCGTTGCATTTGCGGATCCGATATACTGTTCATCACCAGTTCCAACAGGGAATACGAGTGGATCGAATATGATGTCTGAAGGTGAAACGTTATATTTATCCACTAAAAGGTCATACGATCTCTTAGCAATTTCCAATTTTCGCTCTGCAGATACACCCATACCTGTTTCATCGATTGTTCCGACAACAACTGCCGCTCCATATTTATGAAGAAGCGGGATCACCTTTTCAAACCGTTCTTCACCGTCTTCTAAATTAATAGAATTGATGATGGCTTTACCTTGTGAATATTTTAATGCGAGTTCTAACACATCCTCATCTGTAGAGTCGATGACAAATGGGATTTTCACTTTCTTAACCGCTTCTTTCATGAACTTCTCCATGTCGCTTAATTCATCACGGTCAGGGTCAGCTAAACAAACGTCGAGTACATGCGCACCGCCTTTCACTTGGGCTCTGGCAATTTCAGCCGCTTCTTCAAACTTCCCCTCAGCAATCAACCGTTTGAATTTTCGTGAACCGATAACATTCGTTCTTTCTCCTACCATGATCGGTCTTAACGTTGGATCATCATATATAAAAGGTTCAATTCCAGAGACCATATGAATTTCGTTTACTTGCAGGTGACGTGGTGGATAGTTCTTCATAACTGTTGATAGTGCTTCAATATGAGCAGGTGTCGTTCCACAGCAGCCACCAACGATATTTAGCCACCCTTTTCCTGCAAAACCGGAAAGCTTAGCGGCTAGTGATTCTGGTGTTTCATGATAATTTCCTTCTTCATCAGGAAGTCCTGCGTTCGGATAACAGCTCACTGCTGATGTGGATAGATTCGATAGGGAACGCATGTGATCTTGCATGAATTCAGGACCTGTCGCACAGTTTAATCCTACTGCGATCGGGTTCATATGCTTCAACGAAATATAAAAGGCCTCAATCGACTGACCCGCAAGTGTGGTTCCCATCGGTTCAATCGTTCCAGAAACCATAAGTGGGATTCTTTTTCCCGTTTGTTCAATAGCTTGCTCAATCCCTAAAAAACCAGCTTTTACATTGAGCATATCTTGACTTGTCTCTAAAAGGAGAAGATCTGCACCTCCGTCAATCAATCCTCTTGCTTGTTCAGCATAAGCATCTCTTAACGCATCAAATGTCGTTCCGCCCGTAACACTGAGCGTTTTTGTGGTCGGTCCGAGTGAGCCCGCAACAAAACGAGGCCACTGTTCTGTTGAAACAGCATCAACGGCTTTTCTTGCAATTTCCGCTCCAAGCTTATTGATCTCATAAGCTCTATGACCTAGTTCGTATTCATCCAGTACAAGATTCGTACCGCCGAATGTATTCGTTTCAATGATATCAGCGCCTGCCTCAAGATATTTATAATGAATGGATTCAATAACATGGGGTGCCGTTAAATTTAAAAACTCATTACAACCGTCATATGCCTCACCGCCAAAATCTTCTGGTGTGAGATTAGCTTCTTGAAGCATCGTTCCCATCGCACCATCCATGATTAAGATCTTTGATTCCAGCTGCTTTTCTATTGATGACTTAGGCATTCTGTGACCTCCTGGCTAATAGTGATGGATGGTTAGCTCGTGCATATTGTGCTAATTCCACGGTTAGTTCGTAACGCATAAATGGCGTGATCAGGTAGATGCCGTTGAAGAGTTCCATGGCTGTATCTAATAATGACTTTGCAATCATTAAGCCTTCTTTGCATGCTTGTGTTGGATCATCTTTATACTTGCCCATGCGATCACGCACAGAATCAGACAGTTTGATTCCTGGAACTTCATGGTGAAGAAACTCTGCGTTTCGGGAAGAAGTTAACGGCATAATCCCAATATAGATCGGTTTATCAATGTGCTTTGTAGCCTCATACGTTTCAATAAGTCTTTGTTCTGAAAAAACAGGCTGGCTGATAAAGTAATCTGCTCCATAAGCAATCTTTTTCTCTAACCGCTCAACTGCTTTATCAATGGACCGAATGTTTGGGTTAAAAGCTGCTCCTACCGTAAAGGATGTTTTTTCTCCAAGCTCTTTACCTGAAAGTGATAACCCTTCATTAAACTGTTTGATGAGCTTAATAAGTTCGAAAGAGGTGACATCATAAACAGATGAAGCACCTGGGAAGTCTCCGACGCTTGCGGGATCTCCAGTTACAGCTAGTATTTCATGGATTCCATGCGTGTGAAGTCCCATCAAGTGAGACTGAAGGCCGATTAAATTTCTATCGCGGCACGTAATATGAACGAGCGGGCGAAGGTTAAGTTGGGACTGCACAATTGACCCTAATGCAGAGTTACAAACACGTGGTGAAGCAAGTGAATTATCAGCGAGGGTAAGTGCGTCGATTCCCGCTTCTTTTAACGCCTTAGCTCCTTCCATAAAACGTGATGTATCTAACTTACGTGGTGGATCTAATTCAACAATAATAGATTGCTTTGTTTTTACTTCTTCACTCAATGGTACATATTTCGGTTTTGATGCTGACTGAATGACAATCTTTCGCTTTCTTTGCTTCACTTCTTTTTCTGTTACAGGCTCTACGTTTTGAAGTTCACTTGAGAAGGCACGAATATGAGCAGGCGTCGTACCACAACATCCGCCTAGTAAACGAACACCCTGCTGCCTAAACAAATGAGCACATTCTTTAAAATAATCAGCGTCCCCTTCATACTTAAAACGGCCATCTGTATAAGAAGGAAGCGATGCATTAGGAAACGCTGAAAGATAAGCCCGATTTGGTAATGGAACTTCCTCAAGCGTCATCAGCATGTGATACGGTCCAAGACGACAGTTCAATCCCACGACATCAGCACCTAAGTTCTCAAGCCGGGTCAAAGCATCTGAAATCGGAGTGCGGTCCTGCATAAAACCGACTTCCTGCAATGACACTTGAGCAATGATCGGAAGAGATGTTTCTTTTCTAGCAATCTCTAAAACCGTTTCTAGTTCTTGCAGGTCATAATACGTTTCTAATTGAATGCCGTCTACATTCTCCATCAACAAACAATACAGCTGCTCACGAAAACTGCGTTTGATCTCATCAAGGGAAATGCTATTTGGTTTAATGCCGCGTATTCCACCGATCGTACCTACAACATATTCACTTTGAGCGGCTTTTCTAGCAATTTGAACAGCGGCTTTATTGATCTCTTTTACGTGATCTTGAAGTCCGTAACGTTCAAGTTTCGAATAGTTCGCTGCATACGTATTCGTTTGAATGATATCAGCGCCTGCATTTAAATAAGCCCGGTGGATGTTATAGATCTGCTCTTCTTGAGAAAGATTTAACTCTTCATAACAAAAGTCAGATCCATACGAATACAGAAGTGTTCCCATCGCACCATCACCGATCAGTATCTTGTTTTGTTCTAAATCTGTGATTAAACTCATGATAGCCTCCTATATAAAAATAAAAAGCCTTCTATAAAAGAAGACTTTTTTAAAGCGTCGGGGTCTTCTTATCTTTACAAGTTCAACAGATGAACTCGCAGGAATTAGCACCTTTTCAGCTTATAGCTGCTGGTTGCTGAGGTTTCATAGGGCCGCTCCCTCTACCTCTCTTGATAAGGGTCTATTCATTTATGGGTTCATTTACTAACTTCCGATCTATCTTCTTTAATAATTCCTGTTTATACGAGCGTTGTTTTTCTACGTCATATAAAAAAGACCGATCTGTTAGCTTTGTTAATAAGTCTTTTCGATATTTTTCTGTATATTCCTTCTTAATGATGGATCTGCATTCAAATAAAAAATCTAAATAAGTTTCATAGTCTTCACTGTATTTTTGCTGAAGTTCTTTTTTTATAGATTTAGATAGACTGGGACTAGCTCCAGAGGTAGAAACTGAGAGAATGAGCTTACCTCTTTTTACAACACTAGGAACAATAAAATTGCCAAGGTGTGGTTGATCCGCTATATTCACAAGCTGATTTGAACTTGCCTGAGCTGCAATCCAAGTGTTAACTTCTTTAAAATTGGTCGCCGCAATGATTAGAAATACTTCTTCCAAATCTTCACGTTTCACTTCTCTTTCAATCCAAATCAGCTTTTTTCTGCATGCCATTCCTGAATCTCGTTAACAACAGTTGGACTGATTACAGTAATTTTTGCTTCTTCATTCAAAAAATCCTTAATTTTCCGATAAGCTACCAAACCACCGCCTGCTACAACGACCGTTTTACCAGACAAGTTTACATGTATGGGATACATAGCATTCCTCGCTTTTTAAGAAAATGCATATTTCTTTGTTTCAAGTGTTTCATTGATACGCGTGAGTAAAACATCTTTAAGAATAGAGTGGTAGCCTAGCGTCTCACAAAGAGTTACTTTTTGTTTAGATTGTTGCTGATAGCGGTTTATCGTAAGTTTCATCCCGTTTATTAATAGCCCTGAAAATAGAAGATAAGGCACAACAATAACTTGGTCATATAACTCGCGACTATTCCATAGAGCCTCTTCAAAGCTCGGTTCTGAACCAGTTAGAAAACAAGCTTGAATACTAGGAATCCCGTAATGGTTTTGAACGTTAGACGCGATAGTCTCTAGGTCCCGCTTTACATCTTGATCGGTGCTGCCTCTGCCCACAAGCAGAATATGGGGATTTTCTCTTAAACTAACTGCACTTTTGGTGATCTTCTCCCACAACAAATGCGAAATGGCTTCGTGTACACCGAAGGAACGCCCGTAAATCACTTCAACTCCTGGATATTTATTTTGCAAGTGGTGAAGTTCTTTTGGAATATCAACTTTTATATGGTTAGCACTTAATAAAAACACAGGAATAACAGAGATACTCGTTGCTCCTTTTTGTATACATGTTTCAAATCCTTGAGCGATAGAGGGTTCAGCAAGCTCTAAAAACAAATCTCTTTAATGGGCACATCAACTTGTGCCATACAGAGTTTCACAAATTCTTCCGCTTCTATAAGTCCTTTTTCCAGTCTTGTACCGTGACAGATAAATAGCAATGCCTTCATTTACAGAGCCTCGCTTATGGCAGCTAGCTCATTCGGTTCATCATTCAGCTGTTCAAACCATTTCAGTTCACTGCGAAGACGAACGACTTCACCGACAATGATCATGCTCGGATTCTCAATTTGTTCTCTAACCACGATTTCCTCAATCGTATCGAGTGTACCTGTAACGGTTCGTTGACTCTCTAATGATCCCCATTGAACAAGGGCAACTGGTGTTTCTTTGCTTTTTCCGTGTCTCGTCAACTGTTTACAAATATAACCTAGGTTGCCCACTCCCATATAAATCGCTAACGTATCAATACCGTTCGCTAGACTCTCCCATTTCAGTTCATCTTCTTCCCCTTTTTTACGATGACCGGTAACGACCGCAAAGCTTGAAGCGATATTTCGATGTGTAACAGGAATACCTGCATAAGCTGGTGCTGCAATCCCTGATGTTATTCCAGGAATCACCTCAAACGGAATACGACTTTTTGCAAGTGTTTCTGCTTCTTCTCCACCTCTTCCAAACACGAAGGGATCACCGCCTTTTAGACGAGTTACTACTTTTCCTTTTTGAGCGTGTTTAACTAAGAAACTGTTGATCGTTTCTTGCTTCATGAAATGGTAGTTTGGCAGTTTACCGCAATAAATTAAGTCGCAGTCCGGTTTTGCATAAGAGAGCAGTTCTTTATTCACTAAACGATCATATAAAATGACATCCGCTTCCTGAATACAACGCAGACCTTTTACGGTTATCAACCCTGGATCACCAGGGCCAGCTCCGACAAGATATACTTTTCCCATCATCATCACTCCTTAAGGATTTAATATCGTTTCACGTTCATATAGCACGAACCCGTTGCCTGTACGAATTCTTTTCTTTTCGTAAAGAGAGATCTCGTCAACATCAGGCTGTTTCAAAAATACTTCTCAAGTTCTATATCAACTAACTGAAAAGCCTGTTCATCAGTTGAAGCGGCTATGACAACGGGTATAACCGTTGATTTTGAAATTACTTCAAATCTATATAAATACATGGAGAGACCCCTTCTTATGAGACTTTTTCTTCTAATTCTTCTGCAATTCGGTCCAGTTCTTTCTGAAGCTGTTCAAGCCCAAGTCGGTTTATATAGTCAAAAAAGCTTTCTGATGGAAGCTTTGTATCCTTAAATGTAGTGAGGAAGCGGAAAAGTACTTCGTCTAGTGAATCCGCATGGAACTTTCCTTTAAGCTTTTCGTTAAACTTTCCACCATCATCAAGTGTGCCTCCTACATAAATCTCAAAAGCTTGAACCATCTTTTTTCTTTCGTTTTTAACAATACGCCTTGAAGACCAATATCTGCGATCTGACGCTGTCCGCATGAGTTAGGGCAGCCTACCATATGAATTCTAACGGGAACATCCAGGGTGATTTGCTGATCGAGGTTGTCTGCGATCCTGCGCATCCTTTCTTTCGTTTCAACGAGTGCCAAGTTGCAATACTCGATGCCGGTACAAGAAACAGAATGACCAATGAAAGATAAAGGCTGTGTAGTGATGCGTTTAAAAATGCCTTCTTGTAAAAGCAACTCGACGTTTTCGTGCTTAACGTTAGGAATAATTAAGTTTTGAGAATTTACCGTTCGAATTTCACCGTTTCCGTATTTCTTCGCAATTTCAGCAAGCTCTAAAACTTCATCAGCATGAAGTCGGCCAACAGGTACGTTAAAACCGATATAACTTAATCCCTCTTGCTTTTGAGGATGAACACCATAAAAGTATCCGCCGTTCCATGTTTTAAGAGCATCTTTTCCTTTAGAGTGAAGCGGTCCGGTATATTCTAGAAGCTTTTCTTTAAATTTTTCTGGTCCCCAATCCGCCATCAAGAATTTAAGGCGTGCTAGATGACGCTTTTCCCGATAACCGTAGTCACGGAAAATGGTAGTAATCGCGATTGAAACCTCTTTTACCTGATGCGGTTCAATAAACACATCAAGCGGCTGTGCTAAGAATGGTCTAGATGATAAACCACCGCCGATCTTTATATGAAATCCTGGAATCTCTTTATCTTCCATTTCTTTAAAAGCTGGCGTAAATGCCACACAGTTAATTTCAGCATGAGCACTATTGTTCACATTTGAACTAATGGACATTTTGTATTTTCTCGGCAAGTTAGAGAAATCTTCATTATGCTGAAAAAACTCATATACTTCTTTTACGATCTCAGTCGTATCGAATAGTTCATGTGGATCAATGCCAGCAATTGGATTCCCCATGATATTTCGCGTAATGTCACCGCATGCACCAGCGCTTGATAACCCAACCGCTTCTAACCGATTAAAGATATCCGGGATCTGATCAATCGTAAGCCAGTGAAATTGAATCGCTTGCCGAGTGGTTATATCGAACACGTCTCTTCCGTAATCTTTACAAATGTAAGCAAGAGCTTTTACTTGTTCATAGCTTAAAATGCCTGATGGAACATTAACCCTCATCATGAAATATCCGTCTTTTTTAGGACGCTGCAGATAAAGGCCAGCCCACTTGAAACTATCCCATTCTTCTTTCGGAATAGAAGAAAAGCCGTTTTCTGCGTAATGAGGAATATCTTCAAATATTTTTAAGCCATCTTTTACGAGCTTTTTTGTTCTGTTTTATTGATCTTCGGATTATCTGCCCACGCTTTTTCATATGCCATCGTTTTCGATCTCCTTTATCGTTAGTTAAATCAACTTCCTGTTTATCAAATAGTTTAAGATGATTTCCACACTCTCGGTAATGCTTTGTTCGTTTGTATGAATGGTAAGAGCAGGTGATACCGGTTCTTCGTAAGGTGAATCAATTCCAGTAAAATCAGGAATTTCACCATTTCGTGCTTTGCTGTACAATCCCTTTGGGTCTCTTTTCTCACATTCTTCAATTGGACATGCCACAAAGATTTCAATAAACTCTTCTTCTGAAACAATTGCCTTTGCCTTCTCGCGATCTTGTAAAAATGGAGAGATAAATGCTGTCAGCACAACCGTTCCATTATCAACAAACAGCTTAGAAACTTCTGAGATTCTGCGAATGTTTTCCGTTCTATCTTCATCTGAAAACGATAGGTCACGGTTTAATCCATTTCGGATGTTGTCTCCATCCAGTACATAGTTACGAATGTTTCGCTCGTACAGTTCTTTTGCGAGTGCATTCGCAATGGTTGACTTGCCTGAACCTGAGAGACCGGTAAACCAAAGTACAAAACTAGAATGGTTATTTTGCCTTTGCCTGTCTGCTTTCGTAATCGAGCTATCGTGCCAAATTATATTGTGAGGTTTGCTCATTTGAATCTCCTTTTCGGTGATTTTCTTCATGTTTTCTTAGCCCATTTATTAAGACTTCTACTACTTCTTTACGGCTAAATGTGCTAGGCGGCAAATCACCATTACGAAGCAGCTCTCGTACCTTTGTTCCAGATAGAATCACATGATCTTCACTTGTGTGAGGACACGTTTTTGAAGAGGCCATTGCTTCACATTTTTTACAGAAAAAGCTATGTTCAAAGAAAAGTGTCGTTATGCCGATCTCATCTGCTGTAAACTGTGAAAAGATTTCTTGTGCTTCATATGTCCCGTAATAATTTCCGACGCCTGCATGATCACGGCCTACAATAAAATGTGTACAGCCATAATTTTTTCTAACGAGAGCGTGAAAAATCGCTTCACGTGGACCTGCATAGCGCATTGCGGCTGGAAAAACAGCTAGGAAGACACGGTCACTTGGATAATAATTCTGTAAAAGGACATGATAGCTTTCCATACGAACATCAGCTGGTATATCATCTGATTTCGTTTCACCGACGAGCGGATTTAAGAAGAGGCCATCCACCGTTTCAAGCGCTGTTTTTTGGATATATTCATGTGCACGGTGAACTGGATTTCTCGTTTGAAAGCCTACTACTGTTTTCCATCCCAAATCACTAAACGTCTTTCTCGTTTCACTAGGATCGAGATGATAGGCTTTGAATTCCTTTTTCAGAGGACGTTTAACGAGCGTGATGTCTCCGCCTACGTATACAGAAGGACGCTCTAGCAATTTCTTTACACCAGGGTGATCGTTATCAGTAGTTTTGTAGACTTTCTCTGCCTCTATTTGCTTAATAGGAGTATAGATATCTCCAACCTGCAGGATTCCGTAAGTTTCTCCTTCGTACGTTAACCGAACTTCTTCACCTGCCCTTAGTCCTTCAGCTGTTTCACGATTCACCGGTAACGTGATCGGAAGACTCCAAACTGTTCCATCACTTAGCCTGATGTCATGAACAACAGATTGATAGTCTTCTTGATTTAAAAATCCTGTTAAAGGGCTATATGCTCCTATAGCTATTAATTCAAGGTCGCTAAGTGCTGTCGCATCGAGAGTGATTTCTTTTTGTATGTGGTGATAAGGTGTCTCTGGCTGATAACGGCTGATTAATTTTCCTCCGTGGGGCTGAATTGTACTCATTACGTTTCTCTCCTCCTAAATTTCTCTTTATTGGCTTTCATTTTGATGAAGGCCACATTCTAGTTTCCTAAACCAGACCAACGTCCAGAACGAAGGTCATCTGCGTTTAGTGCAGCCTGTGTACATGGCTCACAACCTATACTGGGATAGCCATTATCGTGAAGTTTGTTGTACGGCAAATTATTTTTGTGTGCGTAACGCCAAATGTCTTTCCAAGTCCAGTGAATAAGCGGGCAAATCTTAATGCTTTTAAATCGCCCATCCCGATTAACAAATTGTGTGTTTTGGCGGGTAGGTGATTGTTCACGGCGGAGGCCAGAAAGCCAGGCTGTTACTCCGTTCAGTTCTTCTTCTAAAGGGATCACTTTTCTAATGTTGCAGCATTGATTCGGATTCAATTTCCAAAGCTCTTCACCGTACTTACTCACCTGTTCTTCAAGAGATAAAGCGGGAGTCTTTAACTTGATCTGAAGAGATGGATATCTTTTCTTCGCTGCTTCAATAACTTCATACGTTTCTTGAAAATGCAGATGCGTATCAAGAAAAACAATTTGAGCATCAGGCTTTATTTGATGAACAAGATCAACAAGGACGCTTCCTTCAATTCCGAAGCTGCACGCGTAAACCAAATCATCTTCATATGTTTCATAAGCCCACTTCAAAACATGCAGTGCACCTTTTGTAGGGTTATCACTGTTAAATTCACGGGTTTTGTTGTCCCATGTTTCGTACGTTAGCAATTTGTTACCTCCTTCTTGCCATTAAAAAAGCGGCTTTAACGTTTTTAGGACACTGCCCATTCGTTAAAACCGCCTCTAGTTTTCTAGTCAGCGAGCTATTTAATTCTTACCTTCTCGTTTTTTCGAGCTGAATTACTTTTCCATCTTGTACGATTAATGTGATTGATCCAAATTTGATACTGCTCAGCATTTTTTCAAGCTGAGGAAGAAAATCGTTTGCACTATTTTCGTTCGCCACTCCACTGCCTCCCTTTTTAAGTCAAATATCTCTTATAAAAACAAAAAAACCTTCCCATTTCGGAAAGATAGTGGAGGTAAACGTATTACCTTATCTTCCAAAATGTAAAAACATTCTGCTGGAGTTAGCACCTTACGATTGCAGGTTGCCGGGTTTCATCGGGCCAGATCCCTTCACCACTCTTGATAAGAGTTTAATTTTTAAAAATCATATCACATCTGAAGCGGATATCAAGACCTATTTTTTAATTTTTCTTTTTTTACAAAATATTTAAACAAACAGTTGACATTTTGTCTTTTTGGAACATATAGTAATAACTAAAATTTCATCCGCATCGCTGATCGGAAAACCGAAGGCTCTTAACATCACTTGTTAAGGGCCTTTTTATTTTGAGGAGGAAAAGTATGAAAAAGTTAATTGTTCTAGCTCTTATCGGACTTGTTGCACAATTGATCGACGGTTCACTTGGAATGGCATATGGAGTAACTTCCACTTCATTGCTCTTAGTAGCGGGTATAGCCCCAGCGGCTGCATCAGCTTCTGTCCACTTAGCAGAAGTCGTAACGACCGCTGCCTCAGGAATATCTCACATTAAGTTTGGAAATGTTGATCGTCAGGTTGTTCTTCGTTTAATACTACCAGGTTCCATTGGTGCTTTTGTTGGAGCTTGTTTTTTAAGCAGTCTTCCTGGAGATGTAGTAAAGCCCTATATTTCAATCTTTCTTATTTTGCTAGGTGTCTATATTCTGTATCGTTTTCTTTTTAAGCTTGGTGAAAAACGGGCAGCTACTAGCAAGCCTTTTACAAAAAAACAACTATTGCCGCTTGGTTTGTTAGCTGGATTTTTAGATGCAACGGGTGGCGGCGGATGGGGTCCTGTCACGACTCCTGTCTTAATGGCAAAGCAAGATATGAAAACAAGAAAAGTGATTGGATCAGTCGATACAAGTGAATTTGCTGTAGCTGTGTCAGCTTCTATCGGTTTCTTTATCTCACTCGGGTGGGAACAAGTCGAATGGCTTTGGGTAGGTGCGCTCATGGCCGGCGGAGTGATCGCTGCTCCAATCGCAGCTTGGCTTGTCCGCTTGATCCCCTCACATATCTTAGGAGTTCTAGTGGGAGGATTAATCATCATCACCAATATTCGAACACTCCTTCTTACTGTTGGACTGTCTTCCGATACGATGTTCTCAATCTACTTTGTTCTTGCAGCCTTTTGGGCTGTTGGCGTAATCTATGCTGTAAAAAGCAACCCCAAAAATAAAAATACGAAATTTTTAAAAAATTCTGTTGACTATTGATTATGAGCTATGTATTATAAATCTTAATTCAATATTCAAATCTTCTTATCCAGAGAGGCGGAGGGACTGACCCTATGAAGCCCGGCAACCAGCGTACACGCATGGTGCTAATTTCAGCAGAACATTAACGTTCTGAAAGATGAGACTTCGATCGTGTGAAATCATCGGGACCTCTTCTTTTGGAAGAGGTCTTTTTTGTTGGATAAGTTGAATCTGAATTCAAATTGGATGCCCAAAAAATTAAAAAATGTTGAGGAGAGATTTGAAAATGAGCGAACAAGCAAAAAACGAAGAAAGACAATTTGGATTTGAGACAATTTCACTGCATGAAGGACAAAAAGTAGATCCGACAACTGGAGCGCGAGCAGTACCGATTTACCAAACTACTTCTTATCAGTTCAACTCTACGGAACATGCTGCTAACTTATTTGCGTTAAAAGAATTCGGGAACATCTACACGCGTTTAATGAATCCGACGCAAGACGCGTTTGAGCAGACAATCGCTAAATTAGAAGGCGGTGTTGGTGCCCTTGCCCTTGCTTCTGGTCAGGCTGCAATCACAAATGCCATTTTCAATATCGCAGGTTCTGGCGATGAGATCGTCGCTTCCACTTCCCTTTATGGTGGTACGTATAATCTTTTCTCTGTAACACTTCCAAAACTCGGCATCCAAACACAATTTGCGGAGATCGATAATCTTCAATCGTTTAAAGATGCCATTACGGAAAAAACAAAAGCAGTATACATCGAGACGATCGGTAATCCAAAAATTGATGTGGCAGATATTCAAGCGATTGCTGATATCGCCCATGAAGCGGGTGTTCCGCTTATTGTAGATAATACACTAGCCACTCCTTACCTGTGCCGTCCAATTGAGCACGGTGCCGATATAGTTGTTCACTCTGCAACGAAATTTATTGGTGGTCACGGAACATCAGTCGGTGGTGTGATCGTTGATTCTGGAAAGTTTGATTGGAGCAACGGAAAGTTCCCAGGCCTGACTGAGCCCGATCCAAGCTATAAAGGAATCGTGTACACCGAAGCATTCGGTCCACTTGCTTATATTTTAAAAGCTCGCGTGCAGCTGCTGCGTGACTTAGGATCTTCCATCGCACCTTTCAACTCGTTCTTATTCATCCAAGGACTAGAAACGTTAGCGCTTCGAATTGAAAGACACGTTGAAAATACGCTTAAAGTAGCGAAGTTTTTAGAAAACCATCCATCCGTTGACTGGGTTAACTATGCGGGGCTACCTAGCAGTCCTTATTATGAATTAGCTCAAAAATACTTACCAAAAGGAGCAGGTGCCATTCTTACGTTTGGTGTTAAAGGCGGTGTTGAGGAAGGTAAAAAATTAATCGAGAACGTAAGCATCTTCTCCCACCTGGCGAACGTTGGAGATTCGAAATCGCTGATCATCCACCCTGCTAGCACAACGCACCAGCAGTTATCAGAAGAAGAACAAAGAAAATCAGGTGTTACTCCTGAACTAATCCGCCTTTCAATCGGTATTGAAACAGTGGATGACCTTATCTATGACCTTGATCACGCACTGAAAGCAATCGCTCTTTCTCCGAGTGGATTGTAAGGTTAAAACAGCTCAGAGCATTTGAACTGCACCCCGTCAAGTAGACAGTGGAAATAATAAAAACTTATTAAGCGGCTTCAGCTCTATATTCTAGAGGGCTGAGGCCGTTTAGTCGTTTTTGATATCTTTCATAATTATTCATAATTATAAAAATGGATATACTCATCAATCGCTAGAGATGGGTCTTCAAATGTCTCATACTTATGTAAATAATACTTTTCGGATTTGAGCGATCCCCAGAAGGATTCCATCGGTCCATTATCTATACATCGACCTATGCGTGACATACTTTGTGTATCTGTGCTTTATCAATCCTGGAAATCAACCACTTCCAATAACAACAAAGTTTACAAAAACAGCCTATAATTATTACTCTCTTGCTTATAAATCCTTGAACTTCACCACTAAATCTAACCCCACCGATACATCCACCATTTATACCGCTAAAACCTCATATACCCCCTATACAATGAACATCGTAACCGATAGCCTCACATAATTTACCATCCTTCATTGAATCATTCATTAATATAAAGCGCTTGCATTTTAGAAAGCATGTACTATAATACTTGTATACAAGTATACTCGTTCTTCTCAAAGGAGGTTATTTTATTGAACGAATCAAAGGATTCTCTTTATCCTGCAAAATGGTTATCTAAAGCCTCAACCGGTGAACGTGTAACATGCGAGCTAAGAATGAGAATCATTTCGGGACTTATTGAAAGCGGTACCATATTATCTGAAAATAAATTAGCTGCTGAATATAATGTAAGCCGCTCACCTATTCGTGAAGCATTAAAAGTTCTTGCAAACGAAAATCTTATTCGATTAGAACGCATGGGTGCAGTCGTCACTGGAATAACAGAAAAAGAAGTTGAAGAGATCTACGATGTTCGACTACTTATTGAAACATTCGTGTTTGAACGTCTAGTCAAGATTGACACAACCGAATTAGAGAGAGAGCTCAACAAGATCTTAGAAATGATGCAAATTGCCATCAAGTACAAAGACGCTGATGAGTTCGCCTTTCAGGATGTCTTATTTCATGAAACCATCATTAGGGCCATCGATCACTCCTACATTACGATGATCTGGAGTAACACAAAACCAGTAATGGAAAGTTTCATTCTATTATCGATGCGCATGCATTTTAATGAAAAGTACGACGATCTATCCCGTATCGTGAAAAACCATGAACTTTATATTGATGCGATTTCCACAAAAAACAGAGACATCATGATTCAATCTCTGCATCAAAACTTTGATGACGTACAAGGAAAAGTAGATGATCTATGGATGTCACAACAAATGCTATCAAGAGCACGGGAGCAAGAAAAGGAGTAAATAAATGTTAGATATCGACGGTACACAGCAAAGAAAAAGCTATATGGTAGGAGTCGACATCGGTACCACGAGCACGAAAGCTGTTTTATTCAGTGAAAATGGTGAGGTGGTTGCACAAGAGAATATCGGTTATCCGCTTCATACGCCTGATATTTCAACAGCTGTTCAAGATCCTGAACAAATTTTTCAAACTGTTTTGCAAACCCTTACAAATGTTGTAAAACAATCAAAATGTTCACCTGAAGAGATATTGTTTATCTCATTTAGCAGTGCCATGCACAGTGTTATTGCGATGGATCATAACGATCAGCCATTAACACCTTGCATCACATGGGCTGACAATCGCAGTGAAGCGTGGGCTAGAAAGATAAAAGAAGAACTGAATGGTCATGAAATCTACAAACGAACAGGTACTCCGATTCATCCGATGAGTCCATTAAGCAAAATCTCATGGATTGTAAATGATTATCCTGAAATTGCTGCCCATGCTAAAAAATATATTGGGATTAAAGAGTACATTTTCAAAAGTTCTTTAATGAATATGTTGTTGATCATTCTCTAGCTTCGGCGATGGGCTTGATGAACTTAAAAAAGTTGGATTGGGATGAAGAGGCATTAAAAATCACAGGTATCACACGTGATCAACTCTCTAATTTAGTCCCTACAACTGCTGTTTTCAAAAATTGTCATTTAGATTTAGCGAAACAGATTGGTATCGATTCACAAACACCATTTGTCATAGGGGCAAGTGATGGTGTGTTATCTAACCTTGGTGTCAATGCGATTGGCAAAGGCGAGATTGCTGTCACGATTGGTACAAGCGGTGCCATTCGAACTATCATTGACCAGCCGCAGACAGACGAAAAAGGCAGAATCTTTTGCTATGCTCTAACCGAAAACCATTGGGTAATCGGCGGGCCTGTTAACAATGGCGGCGTTGTCCTACGGTGGATTAGAGATGAATTTGCAGCATCGGAATTAGAAACAGCAAAACGATTAGGAATCGATCCTTACGAAATTCTAACCAAGATTGCTGAACGCGTGAGTCCTGGCGCTGATGGATTGTTATTCCACCCTTACCTTGCTGGGGAACGTGCTCCATTATGGAATTCAGATGTACGAGGTTCATTTTTCGGACTAACGCTGTCTCATAAAAAAGAACATATGATAAGAGCTGCCTTAGAAGGTGTGATCTACAATTTATACACGGTGTTCTTAGCATTAGTAGAATGCATGGATGAGCCTGTAACCCGTATTCAAGCAACTGGCGGGTTTGCACGTTCGGAGATATGGCGTCAAATGATGTCAGATATATTTGATACAGAAGTGGCTGTACCAGAAGTTTATGAGAGTTCCTGTTTAGGAGCTTGTATTCTAGGGTTATATGCTACAGGAAAAATACAGTCATTTGAAGCCGCTTCTGAAATGATTGGCAGTACTTTTAAACACACACCTAATGAAGAAGCTGTAAAAGAGTATAGAGAATTATTACCGATCTTTATTCGTTTATCTAGAAAACTTGAAGAAGATTATACACGTATTGCAGCTTATCAAAGAAGCTTAAGCAATAGAGAAAAATAACATCAGGAGGATCTTATCATGCCATTATTTATTGTAGCTTGTGGAATTTTAGCGTTATTACTATTAATCATGTATTTCAAATTAAACACGTTTATTTCATTGATCATCGTTTCATTTGGTGTCGCGTTAGCACTTGGAATGCCGCTTGGCGAAATTGTTAAATCTATTGAAGCGGGATTAGGGGGAACACTTGGCCATCTAGCGTTAATCTTTGGACTTGGTGCCATGTTAGGTAAATTAATTGCTGATGCCGGCGGTGCACAACGAATTGCCATTACTTTAATTGAGAAATTTGGAGAGAAGAAAATTCAATGGGCGATCGTTGTTGCTTCATTCATTATCGGTATTGCTCTATTCTTTGAAGTAGGTTTAGTATTATTGATTCCAATCGTATTTGCGATTTCAAAACAATTACGCGTTTCTATTCTATATCTTGGTATTCCAATGGTAGCAGCGTTATCCGTAACACACGGATTCCTGCCTCCACATCCAGGACCAACCGTTATTGCTGGAGAATTTGGTGCTAACATTGGTGAAGTGTTACTTTACGGTTTCATTATTGCGATTCCAACTGTTATCCTAGCAGGTCCAGTATTTACGAAGATCGCTAAAAAAATTGTTCCGGATTCATTTAATAAAACAGGTAACATTGCATCATTAGGTGAACAAAAAGTATTTAAATTAGAAGACACACCTTCATTTGGTATCTCTGTATTTACAGCAATGCTTCCCGTTATCTTAATGTCTATCGCAACCATTATTACCTTGGTTCAAAACACAATGGGAATCGCGGATAGCAAAACATTTGAAATCGTTCGTTTTGTAGGTGATGCTTCTACTTCCATGTTGATATCATTATTAGTAGCAATCTATACAATGGGACTTGCAAGAAATATCCCGATTAAAACCGTTATGGATTCATGTACAACAGCGATTACACACATTGGTATGATGCTATTGATTATCGGTGGCGGTGGTGCATTCAAACAAGTTCTGATCAACGGTGGTGTTGGTAACTATGTAGCTGATTTATTTAAAGACACTACATTCTCACCCATTCTACTTGCATGGATGATTGCAGCCATCCTTCGTATCTCTTTAGGTTCTGCAACGGTTGCTGCTTTAACAACTGCTGGGCTCGTTATTCCTTTATTGGGTCAAACTGACGTGAACCTTGCATTAGTGGTACTTGCAACAGGTGCTGGCAGTTTGATTGCCTCACACGTAAACGATGCTGGTTTCTGGATGTTCAAAGAATACTTTGGTTTAAGTATGAAAGAAACGTTTGCAACTTGGACGTTGCTAGAAACCATTATTTCAGTAGCTGGATTAGGATTTATCTTATTATTGAGTTTGTTTGTATAAAAAGATTTAAGCCCTATCAGATCATATTTCTGATAGGGCTTTTATTAAGCCTATAAATTTATTCGCCTTCACTATAACGGAATATTAAATTCCTTCAATAGATCTTTAAAAGCAGGTCGTTCATTTCCATCTCTACCTATAACATGGGTAGCGGTGACCAATGAATTTAACACAGCTTCTTCAACTGCCTCCCTGACTGCACGAAATGCAATATCCATATCCTCTTCATGAATCGTTGGAATCGTTATACATTGGGCGGGTTTGTCATGAGGTATTTTAGTAGCTGTGGAAAAACCAATCACCACTTCCCCGCTTCCATGGGTTATGATTGATCCCGTTCTAGACAAACCTGCTACTGATCTTTTTACAATTCGGTTAAGCTGTCGTTCAGAAACGGGAAGATCTGTTGCAATAATGATCATCACAGAACCTTTATCTTTTTCTTCCCACGACTTAAGGAGTGCTTCTTTTAACTCCAGACCAATAGCTCGTCCCTTTATCATCAGATCACTCAGAATACCAAAGTTGGATAAAACAAGTACACCGATTGTATAATCTCCATGATCTAATGGAATTCGCCTCGATGACGTGCCGATTCCACCTTTTAAAGAATAACAAAGCATACCTGTACCAGCTCCAACACTGCCTTCTAAAAACTCTGTTGAGGCATGTTGCAAAGCTTGAAAGACATGTTCTTTTTTAACGGATTGTCCCCTAATATCATTCAGCAGCATATCATTACATTCTCCTACGATTGGGTTTACAGTACCCGTGGTTCTTCCAATCTCAGGGTTTTTCTCCAGCATATATTGAATAAGTGCGTCTGCAGCTGTCCCGATACTTAACGTGTTTGTAAGGAGAATGGGTGTTTCAAGTACACCCAGTTCTTCTATCTGAATGGTCCCCATCGTTTTCCCAAAACCATTAATAACATGGCTAGAAGCAATCAGTTTTTCTTTAAACGTATTTCCCTGATGAGGTAGGATCGCTGTTACACCTGTTTGCATGTTGCCTTCGCTAAGGGTAACTTGTCCAACCGTCACCCCCTCAACATCCGTTATTGAGTTAAAGGTCCCTGTTTCCATACGTCCAATCACTATCCCATAGTCACGTAATCTCATTTGTTGATTCATATGACAGATCACTCTCTTCTTTTTATCTGTAAACAGCTTACACTTTGTACTAAAAATTTGCATACAAAAAGCCCAATTTCACCGAATTGGACTTTTGTTATTATTCATATCGTTCGTTTATTGCTCCCCGTTTGTGAGTTTAAGAACTTTTAACCCTGTTCCCATATCGGAAGCGTAGACATAGTTACCTGCTACATCAACACCCCAGATGTTTGATTTCTCAGGGATATATTTACCGAGTTCTACAGGATTGCTAGGATCTGTAATATCCACTGAACGGACCCTCCGCCATAATGTGAAAGGTACAGTGTATTGCCATGTACTTTCGGATCGTGAACAGTGTTTGCAAACGTGACACCATACTGAACATCGTCAACAAGCTCTGTTTTAAACTCACTTAATAGCTTAGGATTTCTCTTGTCCTTA
The DNA here is from genome assembly GCF_055814265.1 of Fictibacillus sp. EA-CB0309. NCBI lineage: Bacteria > Bacillati > Bacillota > Bacilli > Caryophanales > Fictibacillaceae > Fictibacillus > Fictibacillus sp. EA-CB0309. Next base: position 2,009,270 of record NZ_CP169271.1, on the reverse strand, counting down.
ATATCAAAAATACGTGTATAGCCATAAGATTGTTCATAGCCTGCTTTTGTAGGATTATACACTTCACGCGTTTCGATCAACACATTTCCGCCTTTAGCAAGAGCAGCAGAGTGAGCAGATCCTTGCTGTGTTGCACTAAATGTTGTTCTTCCCAAATAGGTTGGGTTCTCCGGATTCTCCAAATCTAATACGATTGTACCTAAGTCCCAGAAAGACAGATAAGCTGTTTTACCGTTTACATCAGCCATCGTACTGTGGTTAAATACAGCGCGCTGCTTTCCATTCGAATCTGTCCAGTTATAGCCGTCAAAATTCTCTGGCACTTCTGGTAATTCACGAGGATCAAACTGATAAATCGTTTGTGGTGAAGCTGGGTTGCTCACATCAACAATTTGGAAGTCCTTTTGCTCTCCATGTGTATAATAATCAGCGTATGGATTTGCAGTCAAAACATATGGTTTGCCACCCTGCTCCGTTAAATACAGTTCATGTGTTCCAGTAACACGCTTATCAAGCTCCCAAAATCCAAGCTTTTTTGGCTGATAAGGATTCGTTACATCATATAAAAGAAACCCTCCAACAGAGTCTTCTGCTTTACGATTAAGTTGCTGAACAGATACAACGGCTAAGTCCCCTTGAAAGTGTTTTGTACTAACACGTTTCACGATTACTTTTTCTTGCCATGTCCCAGGGATATCATCTGCAAACAATGCTACTTCTTTAGGATTTGATGGATCCTTAACATCCCAAACACGAACTCCGCCTTCACCACCACTTTTCGTATGTGTTCCAGTGTACGCGAAACCTTTATGTACATAAACGTCAGCTGTGTTATTCTGTTTGCCGTTTTTTTCTTTGATTTGTACAGCTGCTACCTCTTTCCAGTTAAAACTTTGAGATCCTTCAATCGTTGATTCAATGGCTTCATAACCAGGGCCTGTTCCCTTTTCAATAATATCCGATCCTAATTCATCATGAGCTAAAACAAATGAACCAATACTCCCAATACTTAAGGCTGTTGCAAGACTAAGACTTAACACAAATTTTCTGTTCATATGTACCTCCCAGTGATTTTAGTTCGCTACTGAATTAAATTATTTCAAAATTCAGCGAATTAACCTAGAGTCAAAGGAAGGATTTAACAATTATTGTTTTCTAGTATTTGTAAGTAGATAGTTGCACTCAACGTTTCAGAGGATGCTTAAAGAACTAGATTATTTAAAAAATAATAGTTGCTAGGTATATTGCAATACACCAAATAATGATAGCTGATACTTTATTAATAAGATTTAAGATGGTTCCCCCAGAGTCTATTCTCCCAATCGTTCTTCCTGCTAATGCCAATCCTATAAACCAGAGCCATGACACCGCGACACAAGTTAGTGTGAACACTAGCCTTTCAGATCCTGAATAGGCCAGTGAACTCGTACCAATCACACCAATGGTATCTAAAATAGCGTGCGGATTTAAAAGGGATACAGTTGCGGCGAAAATGATTTGCTGTTTAGGCTGCATGCTAGATTGAGAGGTTTCCGTGTTCGTTTTGCTAGACCAAATCGACCACCCCATATACAATAAAAAGAAAATACCAACAATCATTAATAACAATTTAAGCGTGCTAAAAGCAGTAATAATAGCCGATATCCCTGTTACAGCTAACACTATTAATATGGTGTCACAAACACCAGCAGTTACAACAGCAGGAAGACTTCTCCAGAACGATGGTTGTTGAGCACCTTGGTTAAAAATGAAAACATTTTGTACGCCTAATGGCAAGATCAGTCCAAAAGCTAAAAGAATGCCATGAATGAAAGCATGAGCCAAATGAAAATCAACTCCTTTTGAAGTGGAGGTAGCTAGATGTATACGAGTGAAATACGAAAGAAAAATCATGACCGTAAAAATGTAAATACCACATTAAGTCATTCACTGTACTCAGAAATTAAAACTTTAGCAAAAAAACTGGATAAGCCAGCAAATGAACTTATCGAAGAAGGAATGGTTCATGTGTTGAATCAGTACAAGAAAACCAAATCGTGAAGTTTGAAGCGCACAGTATAAATTCTGTGCGTTTTTTTATTCGTTAACAGATAAGTCCAGATCACCATAAATCCTTATGACCTATTTCTAGTGCAGTCTTAAATTCAATTTATTTGGATAAAAAGAATAATAAATGATAAATAATGCTGGTTATTGGAAGTGAAGTCTTTGAACACTTATATAGATGTTGTGATACGTACTATTGTTGCTTTTATCGCTTTATATGTTGCAGCCCGGATACTAGGCAAACATACTGTTTCCAGAATGACAATCTTTGACTTCATCGCGGTTGTAACACTTGGTTCTGTTACAGCAAACCTCTCATTTGCGCTTGAAATCAAAGCTCGCTATATCTTCCTCGGACTAGTAATTTTTGTAGTCCTGATCTACCTTTCTGCTTATCTTTCATTAAAAAGCAAAAGAGCTAGAAAATTTGTAGCTGGTGATCCAACTGTCGTAATAGAAAATGGCAAGATACTCGAACACAACATGAAGAAAATGCGCTACACACTCGATTATTTAAATCAACAGCTTAGGCAAAAAGATATCTTTTCTGTTGACGAAGTGGATTATGCTCTCGTTGAAAATAACGGACTGCTATCTGTAAAGAAAAAGAGCAGCACCTTAACGTTACGCGTAAAGACTTAAATATGTACAAACCTGAAGTAAAACTGCCGATTGAGTTGATTATGGATGGCGAGATCTTACAGAACAACTTAAAAGAAAACAACATCTCTTATGAGTGGCTGCAAAACGAACTCATAAAGCGCAACCTCTCAGCGGAAAAAGTTGTTTATGCCTTATTGACCAGCAGCAATAAACTTTATATAGATACACATGATGATCAGCTTAAGTCGCCTTTGGATGTGGAATAAGACCAGAAAAAAACCTTGTAGGATCTACAAGGCTTCAAGACCTTTTTGACATATCAATTATTCTGATTGGATTTCCTGAATCGTCACTGAAAATAGCATATCGACCTGGAGGGATATCACATGGCTTCTTGACAAAAGAAAGCGCTCGATTATTTTCTTTGAAGTAATTATCAACACTATCAACTAAAAAAACGCTACCTGGCCCAAATTCATGTTCCCCATTATCATCTTCGAGCAAAATTTGAGTATCTGCATTTGTCTTAAAAGCTACTGTATGATCGCCTTCTCTCCACGCTTCTTCCATCCCTAGCACATCACGGTAAAAAATTACGGCTTTCTTCATGTCTTTTACTGGTTGAGAATGAAAAACTAACTTCATGTGACAACGCTCCTTATTCCATTTTTTAGCACATAAACAATTTATGTAAATCGTAAATCATTTACGTTAATGTGTCAACATGATATACTCTAATCATGAAATCAAATATTCCAATTCCAGGTTCAATAAGAGAAAAAATATTAAACCAAGCGATAAGAGAGTTTGGGATGCACGGCTATGAAGGAGTAAATGTCCAACAACTTGCTAAATCCATAGGCGTAACAACTGGAGCTCTATATCATCATTTTGGAAATAAGATCGAACTGTATAAAGTTGTACGCGAAGAAATTGAAAGAAGAATAACGAGCAGAATGGAAGGTGCTGCAGATGTTCATGACGACTCATTAACGTCACTTAAATCTGCAATGATAGTAGGTTTTAATGCTGCAGTAAAACTAAATGTGTGCACACTACTAAGTGAGCCCGATTATAGCTCTAATCGAGACCTAGTAGCCATCCTGTTCAAAGAAATTTTAGGAGAGAATTTAGTAGAAGGAGTAGAATTTCTTCTTTCTTCCGTCTGGCGGTCTGCGTTAAAAAACGTATCTCAAGGTATGTCACCCGAAGATGCAAAAAAAGCGTTAAATTGGTTTAGCGAGAAGATGATACAGAACAAAGCACGCTAATGGACGTGCTTTTTTAGTTCTTTTCAAATTCGCTCTTTCTCATCAGCTAAACTACCTAACTTTTTAACCGTATTCCAATTTCGAACAGTAGCTGGCACACCTAACTTGGAAAGCTGAATGGCTAATTTTGAATGTCGTATACTTTGCCTTAAGTATAAATAAATCTCGTTATTTATGATCTTATATTCGTCTATACCACTATCAAAATACTCAAGTTGAGAAACCTTTTCTGCTGAAGGGGTATAGGTTAAAAAGGAAACATGAAGGCTTTCCCTTCTGTAAAAGTTTCAGGATCATATGGACATTTATGAATGATTTCCTGAAATTGTTCTGACGTCCTTACTACAACTGTTACAGAAAACTCAAATCCTGCTTCGATCTCTTTTTCGAGTTGCTCCACAATATCAGCAGCAAACTTATTAGATTGAAAGATAACATTTCCACTTTGTATGTACGTCGTTACACTTTCATATCCCAAACCCTCAAAAAGCTTCCTCAGTTCCTCCATCTTGATCTTTTTATGACCGCCGACGTTAATTCCTCTTAACAAAGCTATATACGTTTTTATACTCATCACCTCTAAAGAATTCTTATTAACTTTAACGTATCATAGTTTTAAAAATTTTAGGAGCATACAAAAAAGAGACTTATGACTAAAGCCTCTTTTAAATAAGTTTACATAATATTATTACGGTAATCTACTTCCAGTTCTCGTTTATAAACGTGTCTCTACCAGACGTTTCACGCTCTTCTTTGTATGCTTTAGGATTCTTTTTGTAAAAATTCTGATGATACTCTTCTGCTTCATAAAATTCACTTGCTGGCAGAATCTCCGTTACGATCGGCTTATTGAACTGGCCGCTTTCTTCTAAAGCCTTCCGAGATTTCTCTGCTAGTTCTTTTTGTTCCTCTGTATGATAAAAGATCGCCGTACGGTACTGGCTTCCTCGATCAATAAACTGACCTTCATCATCAGTCGGATCAATTTGCGGCCAATACAGATCTAATAATTTTTGATAGGTAAAAAGCTCCGGATCATACGTAATTTGGACGGCTTCACGGTGCCCGGTTTCACCCGTTTTAATTTGTTCGTAAGTTGGGGTTTCAAGTTGTCCACCCGTATACCCAGATACAATACCATGAATCCCAGGTAGTTCATCAAATGGTTTAACCATGCACCAGAAACAACCGCCAGCAAATGTTGCAAGTTCTTTATTGCTCAAAATCCATTCCTCCTATGACAAAACTTTATTGTTAAAGAGATTTTAACGTGATTTTATTAAAAATAACAGTGATTCAACTTCCCTGTTCATAGGATAACCTTTTATGCACATAAACTGTAATCACTATGTGGAAAAGTGCGGTGATGGGTATGGACTTCAAAAAACTTGAAAATGAAATCTATAGACGCTGTAATGATTTGCTTTCTCTTCAAAAACCAGATGGAACTTGGCGTTTTTGCTTTGAAAACTCAGTGATTACGGATGCTTATATACTCATCCTGTTAAGGACGATTGAATATCGAAATGAAAAATTGCTTAAAAGGATCACACAACGCATCCTCTCACAACAATCTAGAGACGGTTTATGGCGTGTCTACCCAGATGAGGAACCAGCCAACTTGTCTGCAACGATACAAGCCTATACGGCACTTCTTTATTCGCAGCAGTTTAGCGCAAATGATGACAAACTCATGCCAGCTAAGCATTTTATTAAGCAAAATGGCGGTTTGAAGAAGGCCGATCTTCTTACAAAAGTCTTTCTCGCGATGAACGGGTTATACGAATGGCCCGATGTTCCAATTGATCCAGCCATCCTTTTTTCTCTTCCTCTTACCTCTCCCATAAATCGATTTGATATTAGCAGCTATGCTAGAGCTCATTTTGCACCTGTTTTGTTGATGGTTGAAGGGAAGAAAAAGCTTACTTCCAAATATACACCTGACTTATCGGACCTCACAGGAGATGGAGACGAAGGTGCTCATATGCAGGATTGGGTGAACTTATTTTCATTGTTGAATATTAGAGATTCTTACCTTCAAACGAAGAAAGAGAACATTTTGTCTTATATTCAAAACCATATTGAACCTGACGGAACTCTACTAAGCTATAGTTTAACGACCATTTTTATGATTTATGGCCTGCTGTCCTCTGGTTATGAACGCTACTCAACAATTATTCAAAACGCACTCACAGGCTTGATGAACATGTTTTGTGAAGCTGAAGGAACGCTTCACTTGCAGAACTCTCCTTCCACAACTTGGGACACGTCACTCATTCTATATACGCTGCTTGAAGCGGGTGTACCCATTACTGATCCAGGTGTTATGAAGGGATCACAATTTCTTTTATCTCAGCAGCAAACAAAGTATGGAGATTGGTCTGTTCATAATTCGGAGGCTGCACCTGGGGGCTGGGGGTTCTCTTTAGGCAACACACAACATCCTGATATTGATGATACACAAGCTGCGCTTCGCATAATGGCACATTTATCTCATTCCTATTCTCATTATCAAATGATTTATGAACGTGGACTCGCATGGCTTATATCTATGCAGAACGATGATGGCGGATGGGCCGCATTTGAGAAAAATACAAACCGTTATTTGATCGGCAATCTACCGATCAAACATGCAAAAGATGCATTAATCGATCCTTCAACTTCTGACATAACAGGGAGAACGTTAGAGTTTTTGGGGAAGTTTCATGGACTGAATCAAGATCATACCTCTGTAAAAAAGGGGTAAATTGGCTTTTAGCAAACCAAGAACAAGATGGCTCCTGGTATGGTCGCTGGGGCGTCTGTTATGTTTATGGAACTTGGGCCGCCATTACAGGACTAATCGCTTGTGGCGTAAATCCACAGAACAAGAGAATACAAAAAGCTAAAGATTGGTTATTAAATGTGCAATATGAGGATGGCGGCTGGGGAGAATCCTGTGCCAGTGATCATCAACGAAAATATGTAAAATTAAACGCAAGTACACCATCCCAAACCGCATGGGCTCTTAATGCACTAACGGCTATCCATAAAGAGCCCACTTCTGAAATGGAGAAGGCAGTTAAGTGGTTGATGAAACATCGTGAACAATCTAGCTATCCAACTGGAGCCGGCTTACCGGAGCATTTTATATTTATTACCATAGTTACGATTACATTTGGCCGTTATTGGCACTAACTCACTGTTATAAAAAGTATTATTCTGTTTGATCTTTATGGCCAAGAAAAAGCACCTGTTTTTAGGTAACAGGTGCTTAATTCAATTTAAGCCAATACATCATTAGTTAATTGTATTTCTTTCAACTTTTGACGTTGTTCATCTGGCCACCATGCCCCGCAATCATCTGATACAACACATACTGAACATTTTTCAAGATCATAGACCATCATTCCACTTATCGGTGGTGAATAGAGGTGAAGTGTTACTAAATCGCTGCCCTCTTCTGCTTTCATTTTATGAACACCTTTTTTAGGTGCGTAAAATAATTTTCCTTTGTTATGGATCTTCGTAAATAATTCTGAAGGCAGACCGTTTTCTTTCACTTCATAGACGGTGTTCAGAGAAGACCCATTCAGAACTTTGATCCACCCTTGCGAAATACCATGATCATGAGGCGCACATTCTAATTGAGACCAGTTCATCACCAATACTTCCACTTCTTCGTTTTGATAAAGGAGCTTTCTATAGTATGGTTTTCCTTCTGACGATTTTAAAATATGATTTACATCTTCAAGATCGATTTTTAAGTTTAAGAGTACGTCTCTTAATTCGTTTTTAGAGGGTTTATTTAATGAATTCAATACGCTCATTGTATTATGAATCGTCTCCATTACATTCATCCCCTTCATGGTCTTTGGTCGAAGTTAAATAGCCCAAGAATAGATATATTCAAAATGGTCACTTTAAATATTTATGAAAGTAAACTCGTCACTTATGTGAACTTATTAGACACAGTTGCAAAAATAAAAAATCGTCTAACGTGAGTCAGACGATTTTAATAAGTTTAATAAAATGTTACTATAATTCATTAGTAGAATTTGAAACACTCCCCAACCTCTCAACAATCCTTCTTTTCTGATAAAGCATCGTCCCCGTTTCAGCAAGATCACTAATCATCGAGCGGTTTGCAAACGCACCGAATATGATTCCAGCCACTGGCACCATTTGAAACAGCTTTTTCCATCCGAATGATTCAGTAAACGTTAATGTAACTTCTCTCAGCCTTGAATTTGAGAAATGACTTCTCGCGACTTTTGATCGTCTTTTTCACTTATTGCAGAAAGTTCATTTAAGATTGCCTCTTTGCCAACATAATCTGAGGTTGAGAATTGCAGACATTTTAAAATGTACACTCTTTCCTGTTTATCATTGGGATCGTATCCATGTATAATCGCTATCTCTTGAAGTGTTTTTAAAGAGATTGCTAGTATAGCAGGAATATCTATGGCAAGTGTAATGATTCCACCTATGCCTGTACTTGCTCCTTGAAGTGTTGCTGCACTTTTTCTCTTGTCTGCCAGTTCTAATGAAACTTTCTTCATTTCTTCTACAGGAACGTCTTGAAGATCTGATAACTCGTTAATCGTACGCCCTGTTTTCTTTTCAAAAACTGAAAAACAGATTTCTCGTTTGATAGATATTGTCCGCCATTTTGAATATAGCTGCCAATTTCATCGAGAAGTGTACCAATTTTGTTTTGAATAAATTTTGGTGTTACTCTATCAATCAGCTTAAATGGCAAGCGTGTGATACGCTCCCAAAACCATAATCCTTTTTGATCTTTTTCCCATTTCTCAATTTCTTTTAGTTCACTCAACAAATAATCTCTTGTTTCCATGTCAGTCCATCCATTCTATAATTTCATACAACATTGTACGAACTCATTTACCATAAGTTTCATTTCATAGAAAAAACCGCCTAGGGAATAACCCTAGGCGATTTCCATGTTCTACTATTTATTGTTCGATCACTTTTAATGATTCTCGAATAAACGCTGGAATATCTTCAGGTTGACGGCTAGTCACAAGATTTCCGCCGCAAACCACCACTTCTTCATCTTTTACTGTTGCCCCTGCGTTTTTTAGATCAACGTGAATCGATTTGTAACCTGTGATGTGTCTTCCGTTTAACACTTCTGCAGAGATCAACAACTGTGGTCCATGACAGATCGCGAACACCGGCTTGCCTTCATCAGCAAAATGTTTCGTGAACTGAACGAACTTATCGTCACCTCTTAGAATATCCGGTGAAAACCCACCAGGAATGAATAGAGCGTCAAAGTCATCCGGTTGAACTTCTGATATGGCAGCATTCGTTGTCACTTGCGCTTCTTTTTGCTTGCCTTCGAGTGTTGCTCCTTTTTCTGAACCAATTACGGTTACCTCATGGCCAGCTTCTCGAAACGCTTTTGCTGGTTCCGTGTATTCTACATCTTCAAACATGTTTGCTAATACCGTTGCAATTCTAGCCATTATTTAACCACTCCTCATTTTTGTGTATACAATTGTTGTATTACCATTGAGGGAGGAAATTAAACCCTTTTTTAAGTTCATGTCTTAAAATAGCGAAACGATATAAAGATGAACCATGAGAACAGCTGCTAGTAAACTAATAATTGATGCGATATTTGTTTCTGTTTTCGACCCTGTTTTTGTATACAGTGGAAAACGAAATCGAATAGGCAGCGGGTAGAGAAGCTGAATTCCTCTTGAAGTAGCGGCATCCAGTATGATATGAGAGATGACCCCTACGAGTAGACCCATGCTTAAACTATCTTCATAACGCCAATCGATCCACTGTGGCAGCATCATCAGGAGTAAAATCATAATCCAGCTGTGCGTAATGGTCCGATGGCCAAACGTTTTTGAAATTGTTTTTGATAGAAAGCTAGTCTTCTTGCCTAAATACGAACCTGGATGACAAAGATCTGGCAGCAAACTCCCCAGAACAGCTGCTCCAAAAAAGGTCAGTTCATGCTGAAGTGTCTCAGGCGGCAGATCCGTTACGATCTTATAAATCGCACCTGCTGCCACTCCCCCAAGTAGATGTGTATTGCTTTTCATGTTATGTATCTCTCATTTCTCTAGTTGTTTTTCCATAATACCTAATCTAAAGTTTGTTGCTTTTTGTTTTTTTATATTCTCATCATTTGCGAGTTGATTGTAGTGCAAAGTGGGAGACTCCTGCGGGACAGGCGGGCAGGTGAGACATTTAAGAGTGAAACGTACAAATGTGGCTCACCGCCTGCCCCGCGGAAAGCGAGCACCTGGAACGGAAATCAACACCTTTCAAGAGCAATTAAAAAGAAGAAAAAGAGCAGCATACGCTACTCTTTTGTTTGTTCAGTTGAAACCAATAACTTGATTCGTGTGATTGGACCTGTCTCAGCACTATCCACAACAAACGAACCGTTGTTGTATCGATCAGCTGGTTTATAGTTTAAAGCTGAAATGGTTTCTTCTTTTCCTGATTTCGTCTCTAGCACAAACTGTGTTTCATCTTCTGATACTAGCTTCATACCGACGATGCGGTGTGGGTTTGATTTTAGTTCTCTGACCATCACAAGGCCTCGCTTAGCGCGTGATGTTTTATCAAACTCAGAAACCTTCATCTTTTTCAATGCACCGCGCTGGGTGGCGATAATCACTTGCGCTTTCTCTGGATCTTCTGGAAGCGCAAATCCGCTTACCACATGGTCACCAGCTTTTAAGTTAATTCCTTTTACACCAGACGCTCTTTGGCCAACGATGGAGATCTCCTCTTCCGCAAACCATAATCCCAATCCAAAGTGAGTTGTAATAAAGACATCTTGTTTTCCGTTCGTTAACGAAACGTCTACTACCTCATCTTCCGCTTTTAGCTTAACTGCCATAAGAGGACGGTTGTAGCGTGATGCTTTGTAAGACTTGAGTTCTGTTTTCTTCGCCATACCTTGTTTCGTAAAGAAGATGAGGTATTGATCCTCTGCAAATTCTTTGATCGGGTACGCTTTAATCAGCTTCTCATCTTTATCCAGTCCAACAAGACTCGCTAAATGCTGCCCCATGTCCTTCCAGCGGATCTCAGGCATTTCGTACACTGGCAGATAAATATAGTTTCCTTTGTTCGTGAACATGAGAAGTGTTTCTGTTGTATTGAGCTGTGACGCCATAAGGAGTGAATCCGTATCCTTCATGCCTGGCGGTTCACCGTTTGATGCGCTGAAAGAACGAACGCTTGAACGTTTTACATAGCCATCTTCTGTAACGGTCACCATCACGTCTTCAGACGGGATCATCACTTCCATGTCGATCTTAATCTCTTCAATTTCCGCTTCGATTACCGTGCGGCGAGGGTCAGCATATTTCTTCTGTACCTCAGACAACTCTTTTTTGATCACGTTGAATAGTTTCTTCTCACTATCTAAGAGTGAACGCAGATACGTAATTTTTTTAGCCAGTTCTTCTGCTTCAGATTGAAGCGTCGTGATATCCGTATTCGTTAAACGATAAAGCTGCAACGTAACGATGGCTTCAGCTTGTGGTTCTGTAAACTGAAACTTTTCGATAATGTTGTCTTTAGCATTTCGCTTATCTTTAGAAGCACGGATTGTTTCAATCACTTCGTCTAGAATGGAGATCGCTTTGATCAAACCTTCAACGATGTGTGAACGTTCTTCTGCTTTTCTCAGATCGTAAGTAGTACGGCGTGTAACTACTTCTTTTTGATGCTGAATATAAGAATGAAGAATGGCTTTTAAACCCATCAGCTTTGGTGTTTTGTTATGAATCGCAACCATGTTGTAGTTATACGAGACTTGAAGATCGGTATTTTTGAAGAAGAAGTTTAAAATTCCTTCAGCGTTCCCGTCTTTTCGAAGCTCGATTACAATTCGTAAACCAGTACGGTCCGTCTCATCACGGATCTCAGCAATACCGTCTACCTTTTTATCTAAACGTAACTCGTCCATACGTTTAACGAGGTTCGCCTTGTTCACTTCAAAAGGTACTTCTGTGATAACGATCTGCTGACGACCGCCTTTTAAGCTTTCAATCTCAGTCTTTGCACGGATGACAAAGCGGCCTTTACCTGTTTCAAACGCCTTTTTGATTCCGTCAAGCCCTTGAACGATTCCACCTGTTGGGAAATCAGGACCTTTCATTACCGTCATTAATTCATCAAGTGAAACATCTGGGTTATCGATCTGCATCGTAACCGCATCGATTACTTCACCTAGATGATGTGGCGGAATATCTGTCGCATAACCAGCAGAGATACCCGTTGAACCATTTACAAGCAGGTTCGGGTAACGGCTTGGCAACACTATCGGTTCTTCCGTTGTATCATCAAAGTTTGGTGCAAATTCTACGGTTTCTTTATCAATATCACGCAATAGTTCAGACGCAATCGCAGAAAGCCTTGCTTCTGTATAACGCATGGCTGCTGCTGGGTCTCCGTCGATGCTGCCGTTGTTTCCGTGCATCTGGATCAGTACATTTCTTACTTTCCAGTCCTGACTCATACGGACCATCGCTTCGTAAACGGAAGAATCACCGTGCGGGTGATAATTACCGATTACGTTACCGACCGTCTTGGCCGATTTACGGTATGGTTTCTCGTTTGTGTTTCCTTCTGCGAACATTGCGTATAAAATACGGCGCTGAACCGGTTTCAGGCCGTCTCTTGCATCAGGTAATGCACGCTCCTGAATGATGTATTTACTGTATCTTCCGAAGCGGTCGCCGATTACGTCTTCTAACGGCAGCTCTCTAAATTTCTCAAGCAGTGACAATCTTTAAACCTCCTCAGAATGCTGACAAGTTCTCGTTATCTAGTATGTTTGTTTCTTCGTTTATACCGAATGCCACGTGTTCTTCAATCCACTTACGACGTGGTTCAACTTTATCTCCCATTAAGACAGATACACGTTTTTCGGCACGGGCAGCATCATCTATACGTACACGGATAAGCGTACGTGTGTCAGGATCCATTGTTGTTTCCCATAGCTGGTCGGCGTTCATTTCGCCAAGACCTTTGTAACGTTGAATGATGTAGCCTTTTCCGATCTTTTTCTGTGCTTCTCTTAGCTCGTCTTCATCCCAAGCATACTCGATGACTTCTTTCTTTCCAGTTCCTTTGCTCACTTTGTATAGAGGAGGAAGCGCGATAAACACTTTTCCTTCTTCAATAAGCGGCTTCATGTAACGATAGAAGAACGTTAAAAGAAGGACCTGAATGTGCGCACCATCTGTATCCGCATCGGTCATAATGACAATTTTATCGTAGTTCACATCTTTCAATGTAAAATCAGAGCCAACTCCAGCACCGATTGCATGAATGATCGTGTTGATCTCTTCATTTTTAAAGATATCTGCAAGCTTGGCTTTTTCCGTGTTGATAACTTTACCACGAAGCGGCAGAATCGCTTGGAATTTACGGTCTCGTCCTTGTTTGGCCGAACCGCCCGCAGAGTCACCCTCAACTAAGTACAGTTCGTTACGCTCAGGATTCTTAGATGTAGCTGGTGTTAACTTACCGCTCAGCATCGAATCTTTACGCTTGTTCTTTTTGCCGTTACGCGCATCTTCACGAGCCTTACGAGCTGCTTCACGAGCTTGTGCGGCTTTAATACTTTTACGGATGAGCATTTCACTTATTGCAGGATTTTCCTCAAGAAAATATGCGAGCTTCCCAGCTACAACCGCATCAACGCTAGATCGCGCTTCACTCGTACCAAGTTTACTCTTCGTTTGTCCTTCAAACTGAAGAAATTCTTCAGGGATACGTACAGAAACAACCGCCGTTAACCCTTCCCGTATATCAGATCCATCCAAGTTCTTATCTTTCTCTTTCAACATGTTCGTTTTACGGGCATATTCGTTTATGCTTCTCGTAATCGCTGTCTTCGCACCAGATTCATGCGTTCCGCCGTCTTTTGTACGAACGTTGTTTACGAATGACAATACGTTTTCTGCGTAGCCATCGTTGTATTGAAATGCAAAATCAACTTCTATTTCATTCTGTGTCCCTTCAAAACTGACAACAGAGTGAAGGGTATCTTTATCTTCGTTCAAATATTTAACGAATGCTTCTAGACCTGTATCAAACTGAAACTCATCTTTTTCACCGTTACGGGCATCTTCAAGAACAATCTTAATCCCTTTTAACAGAAACGCAGCTTCTCTAAGACGTTCGCTTAATGTTTCATAGTTGTAGTTGATCGTGGAAAACATCGTACGATCTGGTTTAAAATGGACGGTCGTTCCAGACTTGCGTGTGTTTCCAATCACTTCTAGCGTTGTAGCGGGCTTACCGCCATTCTCAAAACGCTGACGATACGTCTTTCCATCACGGTGAATCGTTACTTCAAGCCATTCTGATAGGGCGTTAACAACTGAAGCACCAACACCGTGAAGTCCTCCAGATGTCTTGTATCCACCTTGTCCGAACTTACCTCCAGCGTGAAGGACTGTAAAGATGATCTCTGGTGTTGGTTTTCCGAGCTTATGCATACCAGTTGGCATTCCACGGCCATCATCTGATACTGACACACTATTATCTTTGTGAATTTTCACATGTATGTAATCACCGAATCCGCCTAAAGCTTCATCAACGGCGTTATCTACAATTTCATAAACGAGGTGATGTAGACCTCTGGCATCCGTACTTCCAATATACATACCAGGTCGCTTTCGAACGGCTTCTAAACCTTCGAGCACCTGTATGGCATCATCGTTATATTCCATAAATGACTTATTACTTGCCAAAATGTGTTGCTCCTTTCACGTTGCTGCAGTACTACTATAATAGCAGAACGTTTGTTTCTATACTACTACTGTCTGTATATTCTCCTCTTATTTCTCGGTATATCGACCGAAAACCTTTAGCCTAAAAAGAATATTTGCTTATAAAAAAGTGACAATGTCGTTAAGCATGGGAAAACCACCCGTATGATTGCGGGTGGTTCATTACTACCGTATCATAGCATGTTCCACTTTAATGCACTTATCCATAATATAAGGAATCGTTGCACTTTGCAAAATCTCTTCTGCTTCTGCACTGTATAAACCAAGCTGCGCCCAGAAAAAACCTGCTTTAATTTTTGCGGCTGATCGGGCAACTTCCGGCAGGAATTCATTGCGTCTGAACACGTTGACGATATCAATATGTCCTTCAACATCCTCAAGGGTAGCATATGCTTTTTGCCCTAAAACCTCAGTGACATTAGGATTCACAGGAATAATCTCATAGCCTGCATTCTGCATGTATTCTGAGACCATATAGGAAGTACGAAACGGCTGATCGGATAGACCGACTACAGCAATACGTTTTCTTAATTTTAATAGGTTCTGTATATCTTGCGTCGTTGCAGCTCCCATCTTTTCTTCCTCCTAATATCTTTTTATATAGTTTTAGACAAAATTCGTACAAATGAAACATTTTCATGAAAAAGCCGGCATTCTCGAGTTCGTTCCGAGAGCCGCCGGCTTATGGAAGATTATCCGTTTAAGCGGTAAATATCGCTGTATTTCTTCTCAAAATATGCGATCAGATGATCTGGATTTAACCCTTCACCTGTTACATCTTTCAAGATTTCAATCGGCTTCTTCATCTTACCGTACTGATGGACATTCTTTGTTAACCATTCTTTGATCGGAAGAAGGTTACCAGACTCAACAAGTGCATCGAAGTCAGGAATGTCATTTAGCATCGCATTTTTAAGCTGTGCAGCGTAAATGTATCCTAAAGCGTAAGATGGGAAGTAACCAAAGCTTCCACCTGACCAGTGAACGTCCTGAAGCACACCCTCAGCATCGTTTTTCGGTGTTACACCAATATATTCTTGCATTTTTTCGTTCCAAATACGCGGTAGGTCTTTCACTTCAATCTCATCGTTAAACAGACCTTTTTCAATTTCATAACGAACGATAACGTGTAGTGGATATGTCATTTCATCTGCTTCAATACGAATGAGTGATGGCTCAACCACGTTAATAGAACGGTAGAAATCTTCAAGTTCTACTCCGTTAAACTGTGCACCAGAAACGCTCTTTAACATCGAGTAATGGTTCTTCCAGAAACCAAAGTGACGGCCAACAAAGTTTTCCCAGAACAGAGATTGAGACTCATGAATTCCCATCGATGTACCTGTTGCAAGTGGTGTTCCTACGAGCTCATCTGATATATTTTGCTCATAAAGTGCGTGTCCGCCTTCATGAATCGTTCCGAAAACAGCTGTACGGAAGTCATTCTCCATATACTTTGTTGTTACACGAACATCTCCAGGGTTCAAACCGATCGCAAACGGGTGAACCGTTTCATCCAAACGACCAGAATCGAAGTCATAACCCATGTCTTTTAGGACATGCAGGCTGAATTCTTTTTGCTTATCTTTTGGGAAGTGTTCGAACAAGAATTTCGTATCTGGCTGACCTGCTTCTGTAACTTTTTGAAGCAAAGGTACAATACGGTCACGCAGCTTAGAAAATGTCTCATCTAAGATCTCAACCGTAACGCCTGGCTCGTACATATCTAAAAGTGTGTTGTATTTGTTGCCTTCATAGCCCCAATACTCAATAAACTTCTTGTTGAATTCAACAAGCTTTTCTAAGTAAGGCTGGAATAAGGAGAAGTCTGATGCGTTCTTCGCTTCTTCCCAAACTGTCTCAGCTTTTGATTGTAAAATCACATATTCTTTAAATTCAGCTGGAGGAATCTTCGCATTGCGCTCATAATCTTTTTTCACTTCCTCTAACGTCTTTTTCGTTACGTCAGACAACGAGCCCTGGACTTCTGGCTTTGAAAGTTCTTCGATGTAATTTTTCATTTCCTCAGAAGTCGACATTGCAAATACATCGGAAGATAATGTTCCGATCACTTCAGAGCGTTGTTCAACACCTTTTTTAGGAGCGCCCGTGCGCAAATCCCAATACATAAGGCCAATCGCTTCGTTTACATGCACCATTTTTTTACATAATCTAAAAATTCTTTTTCAACAGTTAATTTAGTTTGCGTCATTTAATTTTCCATCCCTTCACGGTTTCATTAAAAACATACCGTTATAAGAATTCGTGACGCAATAAAAAAGTCCTGCTGGTCGATTTTATTTTTTTAGTTAAATCTTAGTTGCTCTTGGAAGTGTTGATTTCCGTTACAGGTTGCTCGCTTTCCGAGGGGCGTGCGGTGAGCCACTTTGGTTCTTTACACCCTGCTGTGTCTCACCTGTCCCGCTTCACCCGCAGGAGTCCCGCACCTTATACTCCAATCAACCTGTCAATGAAGAAAAGTAACGAATTGGCCCAGAAATGATAAGAACCTTACTTAAAATTCTTCCTTAAACATTTCAGCATACGGGGCAAATGATGGATCAATATTGTTTGCGTGTCCGATGGATTGATGAAGTACATTTTGAATTTCTTCTTTATGGTGATCTTCCAAGTGTGGATGAATGTTATGATACGCCTTTTTGATGCTATCTAAATGGCTGAATTGTGAGTACATACTAAAAACCTGCCTTTGTTTAATTGTTAGGCATAGTATGTACATGTTCGTGATGTCTTTAAACTACGATAAGCATATGTAGTCTCATACTCACTGGCCTTAATGATACTTACAAAGAGTGACTTGAGTCAGCGTTTAGTTTCTGGTAGTTATGCAAATTACGATAAAATCGAATCACCTTAAATTCATGTATTTTTATGTAATTTTTACAAAAAACGTACGGTACGTGAAATTATTTGAAGTTCACGCTGGCATTATAAAAGAAAAGGCTCGCTCTGAATGAGCCAGCCTTTCATTTTTAAAGTTTTAGTAATGGAATCCAAGAGTTTTTAAGCTGAATCCAAAAATTTTGGGCATCAACCCACAATCATTAGGATTGCTGTCTCGGAGGTCTCTTCCCAAAGAACTGATAATAATCGGTCTTCAGATCTCCGTTATACAATTTACGTTTCTTTGTTGCTGATCTGCCGTAATACTCTTCGAACTTTTCGTTTGAAGTGATGACGTACACACTCCACGTATCATAAGGTTTCATAGCATTTCCTAGATCGCGGTACATCTGTGCAACTTCTTCTCTTTCCCCTAGACGTTCTCCGTATGGCGGGTTCGTAACAAGGTAGCCGTAATCTTTTCTTGTTGTGAAATCACGCACTTGCATCTGTTTAAACGTGATAAAGTCTTCAAATCCAGCTTCGTTCGCATTGTTCTTAGACAGTTCGATCATCTTATGGTCGATATCAGAGCCTTGAATATCAAGGGAAGGTCATACTTTGCTACATCTTGCGCTTCACTTACTGCTTCGTACCATACTTTTTTATCGATCCAGTTCCATTTTTCAGAAGCAAATTCTCGGTTTAAGCCTGGAGCGATATTTTGTCCGATCATCGCTGCTTCAATCGGAAGTGTTCCTGATCCACAGAACGGGTCGGCAAATGGTTTATCTGGAGTCCAATTCGTCAGCATGATAAGTGCCGCTGCCATCGTTTCTTTAATCGGCGCTCCGCTATGCAATTCACGGTAACCACGCTTATGAAGACCTGTCCCACTCGTATCAAGCGTTAATGTTGCGATGTCTTTATGAATCGCTACTTCAATACGATACAGTGCACCATCTTCAGGGAACCATGTTTTTCGATTATATGCGGTTTTCAAATTGTCGACTACCGCTTTTTTCACGATCGCCTGACAGTCAGAAACCGAGAAAAGCTTAGATTTTACCGAACGGCCGATTACAGGAATTCGCCATCCTCTGGAATAAAGTCCGCCCATGGAAGCGCCTTTGTTTTTTCAAATAGTTCATCAAACGTTTCTGCTTTAAATTCGCCAACCACTAACTTTACACGGTCCGCAGTTCTAAGCCATAAATTAGCTTTTACAAGTGTTTTCTCATCACCATCAAAATACACTTTTCCGTTTTCTACTTTTACGTTTTCGAAACCTAGTGCACGTACTTCATTCGCTACTAGGGCCTCTAATCCCATAGCAGCTGTTGCGAGCAGTCGTAATTGTGCCATCTTATAAAACTCCTTACTTTTCTTGCATTTAGTATTGTTAACAGTATACCCTTAATTCTAGACTCTTTTTTATGTAAATAGAAAAAGCCCCGGTAAACAGGGCCCTCATTCAGCTTTAATTTAGGTACCAATAACGTTCTGTAAGCCATGTTCTGTTCCTTAGTACTACAAGCGGCTGGCAGCCTCGTACACCGGTGGTAATCATCTATCTACAAAAAGCCTTAGCTTCTTGTTCTCCCATTCGTTCAATTCCGAAGTGGGAAACTCCCTACCATAATTTGGGTTTCTCGCTCGTGGGGTTTACCTCGTTCCACTCCCTCTGTTTCCATCGGGACTACGTCACTGTGGCACTTTCAAGGTATTAACACCATATCCAATGGACTTAGGTGCGTTCCCAGCCGTTAACCCAGTAAGCTCAAAAGAGCAAACCAAGATACCCTGGCTTATTTTTTGGCCAGGCACGATCATTACGGTCATCTCAGATCCGTGCGAGCATGGACTTTCCTCTAAACCTAAAAAATAGGTCCAGCGATTACCCGAACGTTATTGATTTAGTTTTTAAAAGCAAGATTCATTATAGCATGCTGAATTAATAAAAACAAATGGATAATAACTGGAATCAATCGTATAATTTGCTTCCAAAAACATGTTTTTCCAAGTTGGACAAACGCTGAAGAATATCGGAGTTCGTCGTGCTTGAAGTTACTGCAGGCATTCTGCGTGTCTGCTGATGATCAGAAGAATTTTGAGCTTCTCGACGCAATCGATTGTTTTCTTGGACAACCGCATCGTACTCTTTTTGAAAGTTTTCGTAATCCTTAATGATAAGATCTAAGAATTTGTCTACTTCGTCTTGATCATAGCCACGAAAGCCTTGTTTAAAGTCTTTTTCCAAAATTTCTTTCGCCGTTAAATGAAAACGTTGTTCACTCATGTGAATCACCTCACACAAAGATTCTAAGATTTATTTTTTCACTACCTGACCTAAATGTCAATTTCTTTCTACTTTACTCTTACTTATTCATTGCGATTATATTGTTCTTCTTGTACAAGAACATCCAAGTCATAAGGAGTAATATAAAATATTTCGTACGAATTGTCCATTTCCTGCTTTTGTTTCGCCGCATCCAGATAATACTTCGGCGAACCATCCTTTTCTTCGTCGTACAGAAGAAGAATAGCATCGCTTTTCTGCACAAGAAACTGATTCTTTACACGCAGCTGCCCAGGCGACTCATAAGGCTTTCGGCTTACAGAATCCACAAAATCAGCCTGAGCTAAAATTTCATGATATTTTTCTTGTACATTTTCTTTCCAGCGGGCTTCTTGCTCTAAAAATGGTGTTAAAACAGCAAGCTTCAGATCAGCGTGCTCCAGCTGCAGTTCAAACACCACTTCAGCAGCCCACATTTCCACACCAGGCTGGCCGCTGATGATGACCCATTCTAATCCTTCATCAAGTAAAGTAACAATTCTCTGCTGAAGTGCTTTCTTTATGTAGTATACCCCTTCATGCTTATCACTAAAGATGCCTAGCTCATGGGCTTTGTATCCGCTGATCAGTAACGTTTGTAGCATTTTAATACAACCCCCTGTTAACGAAAATACCCGGCTTCATCCATAGCCGGGCTTTCCATTAAAAGTTTTGTGTTGAGTGACTGATTTCATTGCCAATCATGAGCGTCAAACCGACTACAACAAAAAATAGAACGACAATCCACTGCTTCACGTACCATCTCTCCATAGCTTAAAATATATCATTTCCCTCTTCACATTTCAGGCTATTTCGCGAAAACAATCGAACCACACAGAATATTGACGAAAACCACGTAGAAATATGAGGTTTCATGGCGTATTTTGCGCTTACCCGGGGAATAAAAGAGGGGAAATTTATTTTCTCAAAAACATTTTCATGTCCTCTCTTATTCTACAAAAAACCAAGGCAATTGAGAAGAGATATTTTGAATTAATTCATAAATTTGACGAATTTTTACGAATATTGGATGATACGTTGTTCTAATCGTTCGATTCTTTTTGCAAAAGCCAGTTTTTCCTGCTCTTCTTTCCTCTTTGTTAACCTTTTTTTGCCCTTCCAAACATTATAAGCACGAACTGCAAAATGGAGCGCTTTTTCATAATCTTTTTGTACATGCTCATAATATTTAGAAAGCTCAACTGCAGGCTCTTCATCCAACTCGTTTTCCTGAAGCAGATCATGCCAATAAAGAACCGCGATCTCTATTTTGTTCTGCTTTTTATATAGAGCAGCAAGCGATTTTTTTGATTGAGATCGAAGTGAAGTTCCGGTTTGAAGCAGTTCATCATAAAGGGATGTAGCGTTTTCTACTTCATTTAACGATTCAAACCATCTAGCCGTCTCAAACGTTTCTTTCTCTGTCCGGAAACTATTTCCGGTCACAATGCCGGACATGTGTGTAAAGAGCGTAATTAACGATAATACATCCCACTCATTATGCTGAAAAACACCCTCAAGCAGCGAAGGATCTCCTTCATTGCAATATTGAAAATAAAGCATCGGAGCTAAAAATCCAGGAGTATCGTGTATCCTGTTTACGCCTAATATCTCTTTTTCAACAACCGAAAGCTTCACTGCGGGCAGGGTCTCTTTCCATAGCCTTCTTGCACCATGTAACAGGTCAAAGTGGCCAAACTCCGGTAACGATGGAACATAATCGCGAATTAACGTATGACGTGTTTTTACTTGTGGCCAATCAAATGATTTTCCGTTATATGTTACAAGGTTCCGCAATTCTTTAACATGATTTAAAAAGTAATGATAAAGTGCCACTTCAGACCCTGGTCCTGGCAAGAAAAACTGATGAACTAAAACGTGATCGTCTTTTATTTGGCTCATTCCGAGCATAAAGATCGTATTTCCAGCGCCACCACTTAAACCGGTTGTCTCCGTATCGAAAAACAACAGTTCAGAGACGTCGAGACCTTTGGCGTTGAGGGGATGTTGGGCATTTACATCCTGCCAGTGTGCTACTGCATTCTTCACATCAGAAAACCGATAGCGACCCCAAACTTGATTCAGTGGATATTGCACTTTTCGAATGATGCAATAATCGTCTTCGAAAAAGTAAGGTGACGCGCCAAACTTCTCCCAATATTCCGCATGATCAATTGCAGGATCTTTTGGAGTCTCAGTTGTTGCCTTTGTTTGAACAGGTGGTGTCGAAACAGGGTTCACCATATGCTTTTTTAGTCGGTTCAGTTTATTTTGAATCGACATGATATGCTGCTCCTTTTATTTGAGAAATCAGTTTTACGGCAAGTTCTTTGCTGTTATTTCCTTCTTCTAAAGTTCCTGTACAAGACGGACAGCCGTTTTCACAAGGACAACGCTTAATCATGGAAAGTGCTTGATCGAGTACCGTATCCCACGAGCCATATACTTTTTCACTTAGACCGATTCCGCCTGGGTAACGATCATAGATAAAGATCGTTGGCAGCTGATTATGAACCGCTTTTACTTGTGGAACTACGTGCAAGTCATTTGCATCACACATAACAAAGAGTGGTGCAACGTGACGCAGCACATGTGCAATTCCAAGTAAACCTGCTTCCAGCTTCTCTTCGCTCAATTCTTCATTTTGAAACGTTAGCCATGTTGCGGATGTGTGAAGCTCTTCTTCAGGCAGATGAATAGGACCTGATCCAATGTTATCGTGAGTTTCGAATTTGATCTTCTTAAAGATCGTAGCTTTTGCAACGACCATAACATCACCGTAGGCTTTTGCGTTTTGTTCGTTTCTTGTTTCTTTGTCCACTTCCAACACGTTTAATGAAACAGCAAGATTCGCATCTGTAAAATAGTCCACGTCCACTTCACGAACGAATGCTTTCTTTTCTTCATAATCGAGTTTTTCGACTTGATATTGTGTCCCTTGATGCAGATAAATGGCTTCTTCATGAAGAAGGGTCATGGAACTAAAGCGGTCCATTTCACCAATCACTTTTACATCTGCGACATTTGTCTGATCTATGATGACGACGTTTTCCTGAGATGCTGATCGAAGTGAGATATTATGAGCCGGGAACGAATCATTCATCCAATAAAAATGTTGTCCACGCTTATGAAGCACTTGTTCATCGACTAAAAATTCTAAAACATCCTGAATCTCTTGATTGCCGAATTTATCGTTTTCTTTAAATGGCAGTTCATAAGCTGCACATTTCAGGTGATCTACTAAAATAATTAAGTTATCAGGATTCATACGAGCCGATTCTGGCGATCGTTCAAAGAAATAATCCGGGTTTTGTATGACATACTGGTCAAGTGGTGATGACGATGCTACCATTATGACCACACTTTCATCCTGACGGCGTCCTGCTCGTCCAGCCTGTTGCCATGCACTCGCAATCGATCCTGGATAGCCCGTCAAAATACACGCATGAAGCTGCCCAATATCGACACCAAGTTCTAGTGCGTTTGTCGAAACGACCCCCATGATCTCTCCGTTTCGAAGTCCTTTTTCAATAGCACGCCGCTGTTTTGGCAGATAACCGCCTCTGTATCCTTGAATCGACTTCGTGCCGAACTCCTTTTTCACGAGCTCTTGTAAATAAGTGAGCAGAATCTCAACTCTTACACGGCTTCGCGCGAATACAATCGTTTGTATGTGATTTTCTAAAAATAGTTTGGCGAGATTTCTGGCTTCCAGTGTCGCACTTCGCCTCACGTTAAGCGGTTTGTTTACGACTG
This sequence comes from Fictibacillus sp. EA-CB0309, assembly GCF_055814265.1. Classification (NCBI taxonomy): domain Bacteria; kingdom Bacillati; phylum Bacillota; class Bacilli; order Caryophanales; family Fictibacillaceae; genus Fictibacillus; species Fictibacillus sp. EA-CB0309. The sequence goes on along the minus strand of NZ_CP169271.1, from coordinate 1,985,628 downwards.
GCGGATTATAAAACAAAAATGCTTTCGGCCAGCTGGCGCACCGTTGTTATTGATGAGTGTCATCGGGTTGCCTGTAAGCTGTTCTGCTAACTCTTTTGGATTCGCGATCGTTGCTGAAGTGCAAATAAAGATCGGATCGCTTCCGTAAAAGTTGCAGATGCGTTTTAATCGGCGGATAACATTCGCCACATGGCTTCCAAACACACCTCGGTATGTATGCAGCTCATCCACAACGACATATTTTAAGTTCTCAAATAAAGAGACCCATTTCGTATGATGCGGAAGAACAGCGGCATGGAGCATATCAGGGTTCGTCATGACGATGTTCCCTGCTTTTCTCACCACTTGGCGGATATTTGCCGGTGTATCGCCATCATACGTATAACTTTTAATATCGAGTCCCATCTCATCAATCAGTTCATTGATCTCAGACTTTTGATCTTGAGCGAGAGCTTTTGTAGGAAAAAGATAAAGAGCTCTAGCTTCAGGATTGTTTGCTACCTCTTGCAGCACAGGCAAGTTGTAGCAAAGTGTTTTCCCTGAAGCCGTTGGTGTTACAGCTACAAAGCTTTCTTTACGTAAGGCTGCTTCAAACGCCGATAACTGATGAATATATAGTGAAGATATCCCTCTTTTTTGAAGAGCAGATCGTATGTTTGTATGCAAAGAGTCTGGAAGTGGAACAGAAACCGCTTCTCGTGGTTCGATCGTCTTCCAGTGCACAATTTGTTTTGATAGATCAGGTTCACGTAAAACATCCATTACTTGCTTGATGGATTTTTTCGAAACATGGTTACCACCTCATTACCTATTTTAACGAATATTTGTTCGTAATGAAATAGTAGATCCTTTAAAACTCTCGACAGAATGAGACAAGTGTTTAATAACTCTTTACATTGGAATTGATTTTAGTCTGCCAATTATTTGCGGCTTTCGTATGCGATTCCACAAGAACAACGGATATCTCCAAATAGCATATTGTATGAAGCTGGAAACTCCTGATTGACTCGCTGTACTTCTCTTGCGAATTCTTTATTGTCTAGAGGTACTCTTGAAAGTGCATCAGCTTTTTTCTGTGTATCAATATAAGCTCCAGGGGAACGAACCGATTCTTGGCAATATGAACACCATTTGTAACAACTGCATTATTAGCAATAAATACGCCACTCTCTACAAAGGCATCATATACGATAGATTTAAACCCAACAAATACCTTTTTGCCAATATAGCAAGGGCCATGAATAAGAGCTCCATGTGCAATGGAAACTCTCTTGCTAATGTAGATGGAATACTCCTCTTCATCTACACTTACGAATTTATTTAATAACCCATGCAATATAACTCCATCCTGAAGATTTGTATCAGATCCAATATAAAAAGGTGTACCTTCATCAGCACGTATACTAACAAGTGGGGCTACGTAAACATTTTTTCTTATGGCTACATCACCAATGACGCTAGTAAAAGGACTAATAAATGAGCTTTTGTGAATGGTAGGAGAAACTTGAACGGGATTAAAAGACGTAATTGGATTGGGACTGATAAACGGTTTATAGCAATTGGGCAGATTATATATACAACTTGTTGACTCATCATCATGTTTCAAACTAATCACCTCATTGATTACTTTTCTTCAATCAGGTTATGTATGAAGTGAAATATTTGGAACACACTCATTCAAAAGCATTTTTTGATGGGAAATGTGTATGACTCGATCCAAAACACTATGGGTAGAGCGAAAAAAAATAAGCCGTAAATAGGATTAAACATGATTTTTTGTTTTAACGTTTTCATTTACTAATGATATAAAACGATGATCTTTGCTTTATCCGCCTATATTTAACTAAAAATTGGTTCTAGCCCAAAAATAAAAACAGCATCTGAGAAATGCTGTCCATAATTTCTTTATTTTTGGCAATTTGGGCAATGAAAGGATTTGTGCGTTGTACTTTCTGCTCTCTTGATCTCAGCACCACACCGATTACAACTTTCTCCTTCCCTCTCATACACGAGTGTGTTCTTGTTATACTCTCCTGTTTTTGTATCTCCTTCAAACATTGGAAAATCCATATAACCTCCGTATTGAATAGCTTTTGTAAGAACGGGTTTGATGGACTCAAATAGAAGATTAATTTCCGTATCTGACAGTTCACTCGCTTTTCGAAACGGATTTAGTCTTGCCTCAAAACAGATCTCGTCCGAATAACAGTTTCCAATTCCAGCAATGAACTTTTGATCTACTAGCAAAGGTTTTAAGGCACCTTTTTTCGGTTGTATACGTTTCTGAAACTCATCATGTGTCATCTGTAAAGGTTCTGGACCTATGTCTTGAAGTTTCTCATCCAATTCCTCTTTACGTAATAAATGAAGATACCCCAGTCTTAATCCGATAAAATTGAGCTGAAGTTCTCCAAACGACAGTATAACTTGTTTTGTCCGATCAGGGCTGTTGTTTGCGTTCCCAAGAAACATCAAGCCACCAAGCATGAGATGAAGCAGCAGGTAATTTCCTGAGCTTAATTCGAAGATTAAGTGTTTCGCTCTTCTTTTTATGGAGGTGATATTTTTTCCCTGAACAGCCTTAATAAAGGCTTGAACCGGTTTATTGATTGATTTTTCTCTATTAATCTCAACGTTTGTTATTGGCTTATGTAAGATATTGTGACTCAAAAAATCACGATACGTCTCCATCTCAGGCAATTCAGGCATACTTTCGACTCCTTCTAATTTCCTATCATTAGTATGAAGCCGGTTTCCTATTTTATGTAAACAAAAAGGACAGCTACCAAGAGCCATCCTTTTTAAATCTATATACTTGTACGCAGATCCCAAAGCTCTGGGAAAAAACGTTGATCTAATACTTTTTTAGATAGTTCACGCCTGATGAACCACCTGTTCCTACTTTAAATCCTATAATGCGTTCAACGGTCTTCATATGACGGAATCGCCATTGCTGCAGCCAGTCTTCAATATCTACAAGCTTTTCAGCCAACTCATACAGATCCCAATACTTTTCCACATTTCGATAGACTTCAAGCCACGCTGCTTCTACCGAGCTGTTGTATTCGTATCGCTTTGTAACATCACGGTTAAGCACTTCTTCATCGATGTGAAGACCCGCTTTCGCTAACGCCTGGATTGATACATCGTACAAACTTGGCGTATGAAGAGCGGATGTAAGTTGTTCGTGAAGGTCTGCATCTTTTTTATAGATCTCCAAGATATGCGGAGTCTTATAGCCGAGCGCAAATTCAATCATGCGATACTGATACGATTGAAAGCCTGATGCTTGTCCAAGCTTATCACGAAACTCCATGTATTCTGCTGGCGTTAACGTTGAAAGCACATCCCACGATTCAATGATCTGAGATTGAATCTTTGAAACACGTGCGAGCATCTTGAAAGCAGAATGAAGATTGCCACTTTCAATCGAAGAAATCGCTGACCTTGTTTCGTGCAGAATGAGTTTCATCCATAATTCAGATACTTGGTGGATAATAATAAACAACATTTCATCATGATGACCGGAAAGTCTGTTCTGACCCGATAGAATCTTATCAAGGTTCAGATATTCCCCGTAGGTCATTTGATTAATAAAATCAGTGTGAATTCCTTTTTCTGTTTCTTTGCTGTCTAATTTTTTCTGTTCTGTCATTCTAATCCACTCCCCTGGACGAGTAACTTGTTTGTTATCGCTTTCATTATACATGATTATTCATGATGTATTTATCTATAATTGAACAAAAAAATAAAACCCGGAACGAATTCCGGGTTTTTTCTTACAAGGAGGTTACTGATTAACGAAGTCCGCCTAGCGCTTGTGCTACAAGACGCTTAGTGATTTCGCCACCTACAGATCCGTTTGCACGAGAAGTTGTGTCTGGTCCAAGATGTACTCCGAACTCAGCAGCGATCTCTTGCTTCATTGCGTCAAGAGCTCCTTGTGCTCCAGGAACCACGATTTGGTTGCTGTTGTTACGTGCCATGCGATTTCCTCCTTTGGGAGATAATATGTACGAAAAACTTTTTTGTTTTCCGTTAAAGGTAGTATGGGTAAATTCTGAAAACCTATTCATAGAAATATAAATTTTTTTTCAAAAAAAACAAGAACTCTTCATAAGTCCTTGTTTTTCAGCTCTTTGCTTAACAAATCTTCTTCTATTAATTGTGCTCTTTTTAACTCTTTTGCAGAATGTTTCTTAAAAAAGACTACCGTTCTCCATGCAAAAATCGTAAAAATCGCAAGCGTTATAAAAGCCGGAATGTACTCAAGTTTGTTTTCAGGAAACACAATTGGCAGCATCTCTTTGCACCCTTTCGGTAAACATTACATTTTATTATACCAAAAGAGGACAAAGATTGGTAAGTTATAAAGCGGTATTTGTGTTGTTTCTGTTAACGCTTTCTCTGTTCTGGACCGATTTTATTGTAAGTTTGCTGAAGAAGAGTACAAGTAAGACACCAAATGCCATTCCTGCCAATATATCAGATGGATAGTGTACGCCTACATAGACTCGACTTACCCCTAACAAGAATGGAAGGATCACTCCAGCCCAAAGGATCCAACGCTTTTGGTATCGTTGATAGATAAGAACTGCGGCGAACAAATAAAATGTTGTCCCTACCATGGCGTTCCCACTCGGAAAACTGTATCCGTCTTCCTCCATTAAGCGAAAATCCATCGGACGTTCCCGCTCAAACATGCTCTTAACTAAGAGGTTCAATCCATAAGATACAACGATACTCCCGAGTAGCAAAACACCATTTCTCACTTGTTTTACAAGAAAGAGTGTTATGACTCCTAATAGGCATAGTCCTCCTAGCACTTTTGCATCCCCAACATGAGTGAAGGATAGCACAACTTTATTTAACCATTCCGTTCGTAAACTTAAAATAAATTCTCTAAAGGCGATATCGAATGATCTTACCAAACTGGAATCGTAAAACGCGAAACTTCCAAATAACAAAACACACAAACTCAACAATATGTAACCTTTTTTCATGTTCACTCCCCTTTTTGTATTTTACTTTATACGATTCAAAAATAGGAATTAATGGATAAAATATTGTATTTATCCGTGAAATTATTTTAGATTTACCGTGAATTTATTCTTTTTCTTTGCGCTTCTGACAGAAACATTTTCTGCTTTTATTCACGTGATGCATACAATTTGGCATATCACACTTCTCTCGCACAAAAAAAGCTCTCCTTATAAAGGAGAACTTTCACTTTCTGCTTCACATTCTTTTACATAACGATTCCAAGGGTGTTCCTTACATGCTGTGCTGCACGAGCGTTTATGCTCATGCTCACATTCTTCACACATCAATAGATGCGCGTTGCAATCTGGATTTCCGCATTTCACATAGCGTTCTTCGGGATTTCCGCAATGATAACACTTTCCGACGACGGTTTCTTCACCACTTCTGTTAACCGGCACAGAGATCCGTTCATCAAAGACATAACATTTCCCGTCCCAAAGCTTGCCTTTTGCTTCTTCATCATACCCGTAGGAGATAATTCCGCCTTCTAGCTGTGATACGTCTTTAAATCCTTCTTTTACAAGAAACCCTGAGAACTTTTCACAACGAATTCCACCTGTGCAATAGGTCAAAACCTTCTTATCTTTAAACTGGCTAAAGTTTTCACGTACCCATTGAGGCAGCTCTCTAAATGTTTCAACGTCTGGTCTGATCGCATTTTTGAAGTGTCCAAGATCATACTCATACGTATTTCGCGCATCTAGTATGACAACATCTTCTTGCTGCATCGCTTCAAGCCATTCTTTTGGAGAAAGATGCTTTCCTGTAAGTTCATTCGGGTTTACATCATCTTCAAGACTTAGATGGACAAGCTCTGGCCTCACTCGAACCTTCATCTTCTTAAAAGCATGTTCGTTTGATTGCTCTATTTTAAAAACCGTATCATAAAAGCGGGGATCGTTTTTCATAGCATGCATATAAGCTTCTGTCTGCTCCACTGTTCCTGAAACCGTACCATTAATTCCTTCATGGGCAACAAGAATTCTGCCCTTTAATCCGATTTCTTTACAAAGAGCAAGATGTTCTTCTTTAAACGCTTCAGGATCTTCAATAGAAACGTATTTATAATATAACAATACTTGAAAGTCCATATATTTCACCTACTTCTGCTTCTTAAAAAACTACCTTTCCTATAATAACAAATTATGAGAAAAAGAAAAATACAGGACTCGTCCTGTATTTTAGATTTTATTCAAAGAGTAGTTTCGTAATAAAGAAGCAGCCTCGAGCGACTCTTCATCTTCCGCTAATTCTAGTGCGGTCTTTCCATCCCCTTTTGCGAGGAAGGGATCCGCTCCCTTTTCTATAAAATAAGAAATCATTTCAGGGTCGTTGTGCTGTGCCGCTTGATGAAGGACCGTCCAACCGCCGCTCTGCTGTTCGTTAATATCCGCTCCATGCGATAATAATAGACCGATCATTTCTTGACGATTCTTCATATTTGCCGCGGCAGCATGAAGAGGTGTGTTTGCCATGTTGTTCCCTGACTTTACATGAACATCCGCCCCTTGTTCAAGAAGCAGTCTTACGATATTGATATGTCCAAAATGTGCAGCTAAATGCAGCGGTGACCACCCATCATTCAATTCATCTATTTGTACGTTTTCATTTTTTAATAAGTCCTCAATTTCAGTTAACTTCCCATCCATCGCTGCTTGGTGCAGACTCATAACATCCACCCTTTCTGATTGTTTGTTCATGACTACTTCTTCTTAACGACATGAAATTCCTTCAAGATACATTTATTTACAAAATTTTTCTGCCATTCCCAGTTGTTTACCGGTCTAAATTATGTGAACATTTAAATAGTGAAAGTCGTTGGGGGAACTGGATATTTGGGGGATATTATGCGTTTAAAAATACTATCTTTATCACTAGCAGCCTTTCTTATGATGGGTACGGCTGCGTATGCTTCAACACCTTATACGGTTCAGCAAAATGACACACTGTGGAAGATCTCACAAAAGAAAAATGTAAGCCTTTCTCATATACTAGGGATGAACCGACTTACTAGTTATTCGATTTATCCTGGTCAAACGTTATACATTCCGTCTTCTTCAAAGATCTATACGGTAAAAAGAGGAGACACTCTATATAAGATCGCTTCGGCGTCAAATGTTAGTTTATGGGCAATTCAACAGGTAAATCCTCAGATCAAACAAATCAACTGGGTTTATCCTGGTCAAGTTCTAGATCTGCCAGCAAATACAGCATCTGAACCTGCACCATCTACAACTTCAACACCTAATACATCTGTAGGTTCTTACGCAACTCAAGTTTCACAACTTGTGAATACAGAGCGTCAAAAAGCTGGCCTTGCCCCATTAACACTTGATGCTGAACTAAGCAATGTTGCTATGGCAAAAGCAAAAGACATGATCGTAAACAACTATTTCGATCACAACTCACCCACTTACGGTTCTCCGTTTGACATGATGCGCAGCTTTGGAATCGATTACACAGCTGCTGGTGAGAACATTGCAAAAGGACAAACTTCTCCACAAGCTGTTATGACAGACTGGATGAACAGTCCTGGTCATCGCCAAAACATCTTAAGCTCTAATTATGACTCTATTGGGGTTGCTCATTACCAAGGAGCTTGGGTACAGTTATTTAAAAAATAAGGATCTTCCGCACGACTTCCACTAAAAAAGCATGCAGCATTTTGCCGCATGCTTTTTGTAGTTGTGTACTCAACTCATATCTTAAAGTTTTTTGGAGTCCTGGTTAATAATCTTGAGTTACATTATTTCTAGTTGCAATGAATTGAAGGAACTTAAATTTATGTTAATAGAATTAATTTTAATCTCCCTATTATTTTAATATTACTTATGGTTTCGATCTGATAAGGGTATCCTCCATACTATTTTCTTCACAATTTCAAAACATTAATAGTGACGAATCATGTGTCTAGAACTTTAATTCAAGTTCTTCTAGGAGAGCTTTTGCTCCGTTCGGACTGAGTACGAATTTCCCACCAGCGTACCTTGCATTCTGGTCAGTCACTTCCCCTGTAATGATGCATGAGTTATTTGGTATGTACTTCTTTAAGATGATTTTATCGTTCTCAACAAAAATCTCTATCCCATCTTTTATATCCATATCCATCATACGACGCAATTCAATGGGAATGACGATTCTTCCCAGCTCATCCACTTTTCTAACAACACCTGTGCTTTTCATATTGTTTCCCTTCCCATTTTCCATTTCAAAGTAAATACAATGTTAGATGCTCAGAATTCCATGAAACCTTTAACCCATGTACTTGGTAAAAAATGTTTTAACTTCAGGAATTATCATCTCAAAAACATTTTCAAATAGGAAGGGGATTTAGGTTGGGTTAATTTAATGAGGAGATAGAACTATATTTCGGATCAAAAAGAAATTATATCTATTTTCTTTTCTACAAATAAGTCGAAAAACCTATAATTTTTTCCCAATATTAAAGCACTCTTCCATGACGGTGCAGATGTTTTTAATTTATTTGCGTCATTTATATTATCGATAAACCCATTCTCAGTTAATAGAGCAGGTATATTCGATTTACGCAGCACATGAAAGTTTGCACTCTTCTGCCCTCTGTCACTGAAATTCACGACTTTCAAAACTTCTGCATGTACAAAATAGGTGCGCTGGAACCGGATAGATATAATCTTCGTACTCTGTTCCCCCGCCGGCATTAATATGAACAGACAGTAGAAAATCAGCACCCCATGCGTTTGCAGCATCTGTTCGTTCCATTATTGACTTCGTTACATCAGAAGTCCTGCTAATTAGAATTGAAAAATTGTTGTTTTTCAGCTATTAAAATATCTCGAATTCGAATCCCTATTTGAAGAGTAAGGTTTTCTCTGTTAGATTATTAGCGACTCCTCCTGGGTCAGTACCACCATGACCCGGATCAATGAAAGATTTAAAAGGATTGATTACTCCCCATCCATTCCCTTCAAATGATTTCTTTAGTATCCAAAGAAGTTTCTGATTAGCACAGAAGTTGAAACACGAAAAAAAAGGATATAAAAAAACAAAGTCCATTTTGACTTTGTCTTTTTTAAAATTCTCCGTAGCTTCTTAATTCTAAGTTTTAACCTAACTGGCGTTTAAATTGTTTACTAGCGAAGAAATAAGCAATCACCATGATTCCTATGCACCAGGCAAGCGCAATCCAGATATCGTTTCCAACAGACCCGTTATACAATAAAGCACGAATCGCATTTACAATGGAAGTCACAGGTTGGTTTTCAGCAAAAACACGGACCATTTTTGGCATCGTTTCTGTAGGAACAAAGGCTGAACTGATAAATGGTAAGAATACAAGTGGATACGAGTATGCTGTTGCTCCTTCCATAGACCCCGCAGTTAACCCAGGGATGACCGCGAGCCACGTTAGTGCCAAAGTAAACATCCCAAGTATGCCGGCTACAGAAAGCCAATCCAGAATATCAGCGTTAGAACGGAAACCCATCAACAGCGCTACCAGGATAACGATTAAAATCGTAAGGGCATTGGAAGCAAGAGAGGTTAATACGTGAGCCCACAATACCGACGACCGCTTGATTGGCATTGTTATAAAACGCGCCATTAACCCACTTTTTACATCCGTAAACAGTCGAACAGACGTATAAGCGACACCGGATGCAATGGCCATAAGCAATATGCCGGGTAATAAATAATTTACATAGTTATCTGTACCTGCCTCTATCGCACCGCCAAATACATAGACAAACAATAGCATCATCATAATTGGCGTAATCGCCACCGTGATAATCGTATCAGGGCTTCGCATGATGTTACGCATTAAACGTCCTAGTAAAATTCCTGTGATGCTTTTCATTTAAATAGCCTCCCTTTTACCGATGATCGCGAGGAAAATTTCTTCCAGTGATGGCTGCTTCTCAACGTACTCCACTTTCGCTGGCGGGAACATTTCTTTAAGCTCGGTAAGTGTACCTGTCTTGATGATTTTTCCGCCATGCAGAATGGCAATACGGTCCGCGAGTTGTTCTGCTTCTTCCAAGTATTGAGTGGTTAGCAAAATAGTCGTGCCACCAATAGCAAGCTCCTTGATGGTATCCCAAACCTCAATACGCGCTTCAGGATCTAGCCCTGTTGTTGGTTCGTCGAGAAAAATCACTTCTGGTGTCCCGATTAGGCTCATCGCAATATCAAGCCTTCGTTTCATTCCACCAGAATATTGATCTGCGCGTTTGTTCGCTGCTTCTGTCAGGCTGAATCTTGCAAGTAATTGATCAGCGACTTGTGCCGGATTAGAGACACCCCTTAACTTGGCAATCAACGTCAGATTTTCCCGCCCGGTGAGCATTCCGTCTAAAGCTGCAAACTGCCCGGTCAAACTGATACTCTGACGTACTTGATCTGGTTGACGATTGACATCAAACCCACAAATAAAGGCTTTCCCATCATCCGCTTTTATTAAAGTCGAGAGAATGTTAACAGTCGTCGTTTTGCCCGCTCCATTTGATCCTAACAACGCGAATATCTCTCCCCGCTGTACCTCAAGATTTACTCCCTTTAAAACTTCCTTATCTTTGAAAGACTTCTTTAATCCATTTAATGAAATCGCTGTTTGATTCATGTTTTTCCTCCTATAAAATTCTTAATAAAGCTTAAATATTCAATTCCACTATTAAGTCTTACTGATAATAAGTATTACTTAGTACCGTGCAAAAAATTTAACTGAATAGTTCTCTTTTCAAGCTATTCAGCCTTTTATCTTATTTTTTCCTAATTCCTTCATAATGCTCTGGTTCAAATCTTCACGATATTTAGCAAAATAGGTTTTAGCATTAGCCACGAGTTCGTCAGCAAAGGACGCCACGTCTTCGCCAGTGATTTCTAGCACTTGTCTCCCTTCAGCCGCACCAGCTTCAAACAAATCAATTAACTCATACTGCATGTGCAGCATATCCATACCGTTGCCCGCTGAAAAGTTCCACATATAGTTTTGAATCTTTTTAAATACTAATTGATAATCCTCCGGAAGGGCTTCAACTCGTGACATCATCATTTTGTACTCTTTTTTATCACCTATCATTTTTTTAATCCATTCCAACATGTTATTTTCCTCCTTAATAATCACTTCAATTAAAATTTTGGATGAAATATCATATGAGACTATTGTGATTTCAAGACGTTAATCTTGGATGATACAAAATCCCATTTTTTCCAAAATGATTCAAGTTCCTGTTTGCCAGCTTCATTAAGAGAATAAAATTTTCGAGGTGGTCCCATATCTGACGGCTTCTTAACAATGTCTACTAATTTCTTCTTTTCCAATCTCACGAGGATGGTGTATACCGTACCCTCCACAACTTCTGTAAACCCTAGATCGTTTAAGCGGCGTGTAATCTCATAGCCGTAGGTTTCATGACGGCTGATGATTTCCAACACGCAGCCTTCAAGTGAACCCTTCAGCATCTCTGTTAAATTTTCGATGTCAAAAGCCTCCTTTATTTTATCTGACTTATAATAAGTATGACTTAGTACTGAAATAAAAAATTTTACTTAAGTGCAATTATGCTATTAAGTATTACTCATTACCTCTACATTGTATGACCGAGTAGCTAAAATGTCAACTGTTTTCCAAATAAAAAATTTGCTTGTTATAAAAACGTTAAAGACTCGTCTATGACGAGCCTTCTGATCAGGATTAACATGCATTATTTTTGGCGAAGTCTAAAGCATTTATTGAAGGCAACCAAAAGTTCAACACCTGCAATCCCCCAAGTAAGAAAAAATGTAAGGCCGATTACAATCCATCGTCCGCTTCATACCAACTTTAATTTTACCTAGAACTACTTTTTTCATTTCTTCACAAATTGCTTTTTAAGAAACTCAAATCCTATCGTTAAATCATCTTTTAATATGAGCATTGCATCGAACTTTCTCTTTTCTTTGGCTTTTGGTTTAAATCCCTTAATGACACTTGTTTTGCCTTTCGTACACAGATCCTTCACTTGTTTCTCAGTAATATTTTTACTTAGTAATTTCCCTGGAAAGGTCTGTTTGCAACCATTCGCATATTCTGAACAGCTATAGTATGATCGATTGGGAATGATGCTTCCTTTTTTGCAACGAGGGCATACAACGATCGGTTTCTGATTCACTTTCTTAACTACATCAATACTCTGCTGAATAGAATCTGCATTCAATTGTCCAGGTACTTCTTCGATCAATTTATTTAGAAATTTTGCGATACTTCCCAAAAAGGCCTGAGGTGTACCATTTCCGCTTCCGATTTTCTTAAGATAGGTTTCCCATTTGGCCGTCATGGAAGGACTCGATAGCAGGTTCCCTTCTATTGACTGACATAAAATCTTCCCTTTTTCGGTTATATGAACAATGTTCTTTTTTACTTCAATGTATTGATGCTTTTTAATGGTTTCAATGATTCCACTTCGTGTCGCTTCCGTACCTAAGCCTTCCACTTCTTTCAATATTTCACTTTCTTCTTCATTCTCGACCGACTTACCACACGTTTTCATCATCGAGATGAGTTGACCTTCTGTATAAGGTTTCGGAGGAGTTGTCATCCCTTCTTTCATTTTGACAATACTCTTCACTTCCTCGCCTTTTTCAAGTTTAGGAAGAGTTTGTGTTGCGTTTTCATCTTTCTTGGCTGAGCTGTCTTTTGAACTATAGTTAAACAGTTCTCTCCAACCTTTGCTCATCTCTGTTTTTCCTACGGACTCGAAGTCTAAACCGTTCACATTCGTTGTAACTTTTGTTTCTTCGTACACATAATCATGATGAAACATAGCAAGCGTCGTGTTCAACACTTCAAAGTATATATTTCTTTCTTCTATCGATAACCCTTGAATTTTCGCACGCGTTGGAACCTTTTTGGTAGGAATAATCGCATAGTGTTCTTGAACCTTTGATCCGTCTACATATCTTTTACTAGGTCTTTTAGAAGCTGCAGTAAAGCGGTTCTCTATTAGTTCTTGATAGGATTCAAGATTAGCAGATAGATAGGCAAACTCATTCTCTGTTATGTATTGTGTATCTGTTCTTGGATACGATAGGATTTTCTTATCGTACAATTTCTGAACCGTATCCAAAACCTTCTTCGGACTGTATTTCCATCGTTTATTTGCTGTTGCTTGCAGAGTAGAGAGAGCGTGCAACTTAGGTGATTTGATACGCATTTCTTTTTTGAAACAGATTTAATGATGCCGATATCGTTTCCTGTTATGTTGTGCTGAGTTAACAGCTGTTGAACCTCTTCTAGTTTTTCACTTTTTATTTTTGCTTTTCCTTTGTATACTCCGTTTGCAGCTATAAAGTTTCCTTCAATCTCATAAAACGGTTTAGCCACGAAATTCTCAATCTCGAGGTGCCTTTGGTAAATCAAGTATGTTGTTGGCGACTGCACTCTACCAATGCTCAAGCTATCCGAAAGGCCCTTTTGCTGTAAAAGTAACGTATAAAGGCGACTTCCGTTCATTCCAACGAGCCAATCAGAGATCTGACGTGTTTTGGCTTCGGCATACAACAATAGATCTTTCTCGTTATCATGAAGATTAGAAAATCCTTTACGAACCTCATCGACTTCTAAAGAATTTATCCATAGTCTTTTAATGGTTTTGCCTCTCACACCTGTCATATGATAAATCGAATAAAAGATGTTTGAACCTTCACGATCCACGTCGCAACCGTTAATGATTATGTCTGCTTCTTTAAATAACCGTTTTACCGCATTAAACTGTTCATACTTTCCAGACGCCACCTTAAATTCATAACGTTCAGGCAAGATCGGTAAAGAAGATAATCGCCACGTTCCCCATTCAGACTTATATTCTTTAGGTTGCTTCAGCTCGACTAAGTGACCGATTCCCCATGTAAGTATCGCGCCACTTGGAAAGATGCTGCATGGGTTTAATTCAATAAACGTTTTATCTTTTTCTTTATCGAAAAGGCATCTGAATAAGCTTTAGCTTGCGATGGTTTTTCTGCTAGAATAACTATTTTGCTCATTGGAGTTTCACCTTTTCACTTGAATTTTCTTCTACAAGAAAAAGAAAGTAAGGGAGGCGATAAACCACCCTTACTTCATTTTTCTATTTGACTAGTTATATATGTTTAATTGGAATAGACATTTATTTGTTCAATCCATGGATGTCCGTTAGGGTACTGGATGGTTAATGAATCTCTTAACCATTCTCGACTTGTATCATCTAACATAGGCAAGACGTTCTCTAAATCCAGAATGTCTTTTTCCCTAATCAACGAACTGCCACCCTTATATAAAAGCTGAATTTCTGGTCTTAAGCAAGAAATACCTGCAGAATTTTTTAATCCGATATCAGTTAGTTTCATTCTTATTGTACCATTTCGTTTGTAAATCCAATAATCATCTTCTGAATCTATGATCATAATCTGGAAGGCCCACGTAGTTTCTCCCTTTTTCTTAAACCATATATTATCAAATTGAGAATCTAGCTTTTCTTTCATGTGCCAAGGTATTAAATTTCCTTTGAATGCTTTGTATCCTTCCCAGTCAGCGGACAAATACTCTTGTAATGGTAGGTGTTCGGATCTAAGGATGATAATATCGATGTCTTCATGTTCTCGGGTAATTCTATCCATATATAAATCCAATGCCCATCCACCAGCAATCCACCATTGCACAGGAATCTGGTTAAATATCTCTTGGATTTCGATAACAGAAAGTGGCTTCCAGATTTTCTTAGTTTCGTTCATTTTCCACCTCAGGAATAACGACTTTTGAAGTTGATATTAATAATTAAGGTCTTACAAATGTGACGGAAGAATCACATAAATGTATGTGAACCCATAAAAAGTAATTAGCTGGTTAGCATCTTGCATTACATATACTGCATGATGTGTAAGGCATTCTATAGTGACTGGTAAAGCAGACTTACTTTGATTAGAGTATCTTTGGGATACCCCCAGTGCTCCTAAAATGATAAACTAATTCACCTGGATTTCCACACTCTTGTGGAGCTGTTTTTAAAAACTTTGCCTACCTCCCAGCAAAGCTTTTTTTATAGAAATGCATTATTACAGTTACAAAGAAAAGTTACTTTTATAACTTTAAAAAATGAGTTGAATTTGGGTAACAATTACTCTTAGAAAATCCAAAAGAAGTATAAAAATGATCAGCTTGTTCGGTATCTGTATGAAGTACCATAACACTAAAATACATTTTGGCTTCAATAATAATATTATTTAATAATAAGCTGCCAACACCTTTCTCCCTGTATGCTTTACTAACATAAAACCTTCTCAACCTACAAATGTTTTGTTTGTCTGAAAAAGGATCTTTGTTTAGTCCACAAATGGCAATTAGTTCACCTTTTTCAGTAAAAGCACCAAATAGGGTTTCACCTAAATCGTCGAAAGTATTCGTACCATTTTTATAATCATTTACTAATCTTTCTACAAAACGAAAACCTTCTTTTTTACTTTGTATAATTAAACTGCTTGTATCATAGTGTAAAAGATTAATTATGTTTTTTATTATGAATTTTTCCAAGTTTGCCCCCTGCAAAATGTCAATTCAACTTAATATGACAGACCTTATAGATGTATCTTCAAGAAATAATCACGCTTGCTTATCATAGATATTCGAAAGATATATTGAAGTAAGAAAAACTGCAACCATTGAAGAAACGCCTACATATATGGATATCTTTTTCTCGGTTAAACCTCTTTTAGATACCTTGCCATATAGCCCAGTGCTTAGGAATAAAGAACTTTAAAACGGTACCAGTAAGCATGACTAAGATAAATGTGATAGGAAATTGCAATTTCACATCCTCATAAACTTTTTCACTGATTTTTATTAAACAAACAAAGCCATCAATATTAAATCTTGATATCGATTTTCCATCTTAACACCTCTCGCTTTTCTTCCTTCTTCTACAAAATTCAAAGATTTATATAATCTAATTGCTCCATGGTTGTCTTCCATGACTTCAAGACATATCTTTTCAATGGTATCGTTGTTTCTAGCCCAGGTAATCAGTGATTCTACCAGTGCTCTTCCAACACCATGATTTCGATATTCAGGTAACACGGTCATCGCAAAAGAGCCTTGATGTGCTATTTTTTCTTTATCTCCATTTCTAAAATCAATTGCACCCACGAGCTTATTTTCATATTCAGCCACGAGTTTTATATAATTAGGTTTTTGGGAGTAATATTGTAATTCCCTTTCATATCTTCAAGACTTAGCTTTTTTATATCCTCCACGGTACTTAACATATAGGGAGCATCTACTAAAGCTTTTGGTGCAGTTATTAACATCACTTCTGAATCCTGTACCCCGGCTTCCCTTACTGTTACGGTTTTTCCACTTTTGGTTTTATAAACGTTAACATGAGTTGAAAAAATACTAACACTCCCTTTTAAATGAATTGTTTCTAAAATAGATTTAATTTTCTACTACAATTTCCCCTTCACCTTTTGGAATTTCGAAACCATTAAGGTAAGAAGTTAATAGTTCCTCTGAAATCGGGAAGGAATTCGCATCAAAACGGTTGTTACGTAACTTAAGTCTTTCTCGCAAATCATTTGAATCCACTTTTAGATAGATCAGCTTCCACTTACCACCTGAATCTTTAATAAGTTTCTTATATTCGTTTCTTCTTAAACGATCCCAAAAACTGAAATCAATTACCACCTGTTGTTTATCGTGGATTAACTTTATTAAACGCATACGTAATTTTTTCTGCAACTTTTCTGTATTCCTCAAACTTATTCATCGGGTAGTCAATCCCCCAACGACCAATGGTGGCCCAAATTTCTTCATCAATCGAAAGACGTACAAAACCTTTCTTTTCTAACCTTTGTGAAAAGGTAGTTTTCCCAGACCCAGCCACTCCACACATCATAACCACTAAAGGAGTTATAGCATTTTGTTCACGATAAATTAAATCAAAATTAAATTCATCAAACATCTGCTGATTCCCCTTACATAATACAAATTTATTCCTGCATTTCTATTTTAGATTCTCATTCTTAGACATTAAATCCCTTCTACCCTGCACGTTTTTCATTCAATCTATAAAAAAATAACACTTCTCTTACTTAGAGAAATGTACCCGCTTGTGCAATATAGATATTATATGTAGGTTTTTAGGTAATTGAGCAGAGTTCAACTCGTATAGTTCCACAGTAAATTAGGTTCAAACCCTCATTCTTTGTTCGATAAATCAAATAGACTAGTTGAAATCCCATTTAAATTATCACTTATTACGGAAAGAATTTGCAGAATCTGGCTCAATCATAATGCTATAAAAGCAGCACTAATGGCAATTACGATCAAGGAAAGAACTTTCAAAACCCTTAATGTTTTATCTTCATTTTCATTCATTTACTCCCTTTTTCCAATTTCCTAACAATTAATGATTCAACAAAAAAATGCACTTCTCCTTCTTGAAGAAATGCACCTATTGTTTAAGACTTGAAGTTAAGATATCTAAAAGATGAGGTATAACTTTGACAGTTTCTCAAATTTCGATATTCTATATTATTCAGAATGTCAGTAAATAATAATTACCAATCATTAGCTAAAAAAAGGGGATGTATTCAGATGGATCTTATGGTATCTGACTTGGTTGAAGCAAAACGTCAAATTAACTCAACTCTTAACAAACTAAGAGAAACAATAAAAACTCTTGAAGCTAAAGAAAATCCTAATAGATATAAATCTCAGATCACCTTAGCCAAAAGGCGAATAGAAGCATTTGAAATTTCAGTGTTTCTTATTGAAAGAGAAATAATTGTCCTTGGTGAAAAAAGCTAATTATCAGGAACTCTTGTAAATAAGGGAATTAATATATTGAGCGATCGCACCCGATTGTTGAACAATGTTCAAATTCAAACGAATATAGCCATTAATATTAAGTCTTGATAGCCACCATCCAATCTTACACCCTTTGCTTTTCTACCTTCTTCAAAAAAGCCGAGATTTTTATATAACTGGATTGCACCTAAATTATCTTCCATTACCTCAAGACAAACCTTTTCAATCTCACTGTTATTTTTAGCCCAAGCTATTAACGTTTTTAGAAGAGCTCTACCAATACCAAAATTTCGATATTCAGGTAATATAATCATTGCAAATGCGCCTTGATGACTAATTTTTTCATTATTTCCGTTCTTAAAATCTATTTTACCTACTAACTTACCATCAACTTCAGCAATAAACTGTATATAATTTGGATTTTCCTGATAAGCTTTTAACGTTTTTGGATAACATTCACATTCAAGTTTTTTACATCCTCAAACGAACTTAGTATGTATGGAGCGTTAATTAAAGCTTTTGAAGCAGAATCTAGCATACTTTCTGCATCCTGTTCTTTAGCTTCTCTAATAGTTACTGTTTTTCCATCCTTTGATTTATAAGTAAAAATATTAGTTGCAAATATATTAAACACACCCTTCCAGTAATTTTGTTCAATATGTATCATTAAAAAGGCGTTAATCCTTCTTAGATCAACACGCACGCTCTTCTGGAATAGAATCTAAAGGTAATTATTTAATTAATTTTGCTCAAGACTTTTAATAAAGGTAGCCAATGTTCTTGTATATAAATCAGGTTGTTCTCTATGCACTAAATGACCAGCAAAGGGTATCACAGAAATATTGATGTCAGGATTCCTTTCTTTATACGTAATAGCTGCAGACATCTCAAGATCCTCTGTCCCTCCGACCATACATAATATTGGAGATTTTACATTAGATAAATCTCCCGTTTCATTGAAAGGATAAAAGTCATCTGAGTTAAATGACTTAAGTAATGTTTTCCAGTCATTGTTTCCATGCATGTTATTAAGTGCTTCAACTATTTCTAAGTTTTCAAAGAGTTTATTATGATGCTCAGCTTCTATAATAGATAGTTCATCCCAGTTCTCCGGTTTAGTTGGAAAAACCCCTGAAAAAGTTAAAGACTTCACTCTGGAAGGGTATTTCTTAGCAAACATTAAGGCTGCAATGCCACCTATAGACACTCCTGCAATATGACACTCTTGAATATTTAATGAATCCAATGTGTCCCTTAAATCGTTAGCGCAATAGCTAAAATAATCCTCAATTTCCCCTCAGATTTTCCATGGCCTCTTAAGTCAGGTCTAATTACTTTAAAGTTATGTGATGAAAAGTAATCCTTTTGCTCTTCATACTCAGTTAAACCAGTCATTCCACCAGAATGTACTAATACAATCGGTTCTCCCTTACCTGATATATAAGTATTCAATATCATTCTTTGTAGCTCCTATGATTTGTATTTTATTCCCTTTGTTTAAATTTACCATATACTTTAAAGAACAATGGAGATTATTTATACAGCTTGTTTACCAGACATGTATTCCAACAATAAAAAAGCACATTTCTTTTTACAGAAACGCACCCGTTAGTTTAAGTACATTTATTCACAATACAAAATCTAAATAAGGGCTATAATTTTAGAAACTTCATTGCTTGAATTAAAGTGTGACAATAATCGGACCATTTTTAGTAAGGATAATCGTATGTTCTAATTGAGCTACATAGCTTTTTTCTGTAACATAGGTCCAACCGTCTTCTTTTTGGAATACTTCTTCTTCAAAGGTTGAGATAAATGGTTCGAATGCGATAACCATCCCTTCCTTTAATATTTCATTATCCCATGGATCATTATAATTTAAAATATGGTCAGGTGCTTCGTGTATTCTACGTCCAACACCATGTCCTGTAAGGTTTTTGATAACAGTGAATCCATGCTGTTTCGCTGTTTCAAATACTGCTTTTCCGATTCTACTTTTTTGGAACCGGGTTTTGCTTTCTTAAGACCTGCTTCAAATGCCTTTTTAGCTACGTCGCATATTCTCGTTAATACTTCTTCTCCTTTTCCTACTACAAATGAGATTCCTGTATCTGCGAAATAACCGTTCTTTGATGCAGATACATCTATATTTACTAGGTCCCCTTCATGAATAACCCGATGACCCGAATACCATGTGCCACTTCTTCATTAAGACTAATGCAAGTATAGCCAGGAAAATCATATTCCCCTTTTGGAGCTGAAACTGCACCTACTTTTTCTAAAAGTTCTCCGGCTATATCATCAAGTTCTTTGGTCGTTATGCCAGGAATTGTTCTTTGTACCAATTCATCTCTAATTGAGGCAATAATTTTGCCAATTTCTTTCAAACCATTAAAATCTTCTTCTGTTTTTGCAATCATTTTTTTCCTACCTCATTATCTTTTATAATCAATAAACTATATAAGTATTATTGTACCTTTACTTTCTCGAAAAATAATAGCAATGTAAATTATTTGGTACAATACCCCTCAGCTGAATTCTTGTCTACTTTAATATAAATATCCAATGTCCTTAAGAAATGTTACTCCACAATCTGGCCCGTTTGTTGAGTAAGATGATTCAAACAACAAAACGCAACAGCGATTTCATTTAAATTTTAAAGATATTAAGACTTGTTTACTTTTTGCATAAATTGTTCTGGTTTATCTATCTCATTAAAACCATATTTCTCATAAAGCTTATGTGCATCATTAGTAGCTAACATAAATCTGCGAACACCTTGAATTTCGGGATGGTTGGAAATGATATCTATTAACCATTTTGATAACCCTAACCCTCGGTAATCAGGTTTAATAAAAACATCACAAAGGTAAGCGAATGTGGCTAAATCGGTTATAACTCTTGCAAAACCTACTTGTTCAACAGAATTCTTACTTAATTCACCTTTGTATACACCAAAGCATAAGTTTGAATTCATAATAGATTGCATGACTACTTCTTTCGATATTTCTTTGGACCAATAAGCCTCTTCACTTAAAAATTGGTGAATCAAATCCGTATTTAGCCATTCTTTTTCAATCGAAATCACAAAACCTTCTTTATGCCATTCAGTCATTACTGCACCTCCAAAGATATAAGAATATGCATTTATGAATCTTACAAAGACTATTCCTTTTTTGCCCTCCACTCATACTGAATATCTGGCAGATTTTCTTCATTCTCATGGCCATTTCCAATAATCTTGAAACCATTCTTCTCATAAAACCGTTGTGCCTTTTTATTCACTTCAAATGTGTATAGCGTTAACCTTCCGCTGGAGTGTTTCTTTGCTCGTTGAAGCAATGCATTACCTATACCCTCTTTTTGATATCCGCTATGAACATATAACTGGCTTATTTCGGTTTGATTATATGCAATCATTCCAACGACTTTTGCATCAACAATCACTAATTCGACGACAAACTCTTTTATTAAAATGTTGTTTAAAAAGTACATATGGCTTTCAAAACTATGAGACATTTTTACACCTATTGCCTCGAATTTACTATCGCGCAACATCTTAACGGTTTGTTCAGCAAAATCAGATGAATAGGGTATGATATCAACATTTAATTTCTTCAACCTAATCTGTCCTTTCAATTAGGAATATCACTCTACCCTATTATAAAGCTAACAATCGGTTTTAAACATAATCAAGAGGGTTCATCTAGAGCTAAAGCGAATAAGAAGTAAGAGCACAAATGGTTTAAAATAGGATCAAAGGAGAAAATGATGAAATTACTACATTCAGTAAAAGAGTATATAGATCAGCATTATCAAACGCCGAAGGGATTGATCGGTACATATATCGTAGAAAAGATGGTCAGGCAGCACAAACCTGAAACGGAGTGGACAATAGAACAATTGGAACTTCAAGAACAAGATAGAGTTTTAGAACTTGGTTGTGGTGCTGGATATGCCATACAACTGATTACAGGAAATAATCTCGTGCAAGAAATTGTAGGTTTAGATCTGTCTCCAACAGCCATTAGATCTGCTGGAATCCGAAATAAAAAGGCAATAAATAACAAAAGAGCTAGACTCGTTCAAGCAAACTTTAATAACCTTCCTTTTAATGACGACATGTTCACCAAGGTGTATAGTATTCAAACTATTTATTTTTGGAGTGAAATCAATGTCATCATTTCAGAAATTTCTAGAGTTCTTAAGCCTGGTGGAGTGGTCGTTATCACTTTTTCTAATGGCAAAGACAATGAAGTATGGGAAAGTGTAAAGGAAATCTCAGAAAAAGAAGTGATACCATTAATGATGGAAACGGAATTTAAGGATGTTTCGATAGTGAAAGGACCTCAATCAAGAGGGTTTCATACAGTCTCTATCAAAGGTATAAAAGTATAAAACATTTTTCTTATAATTCTTTGAATAGAAACTTGTACCAGACGTCAAAATGATAACTTGGCATTTGGTATTCTTTTTTCTATTTCTTACAGAAGAGTCTTCTCTAAAAGTTTTATGCAAATTGCAAAGTTTACTATGCTCTGATTTTAAGTGTAAAACAAAAAAACAGCCTTATAGGCTGCCCTCCGTTTACTTTGTTTGTGAAGGTGTAGATATTAGTTGAGATATGTAACCGTTTAAATCAAAATCCTTGTTCCCTGCATATTCACTCAAGTTCACAGTCGTCATTAGCATTTTAGTTCCTCCTAAAATGAGTTTATTGTTACTAGTATTATTACCAAACTCGTAATCTATTAAACGCATTCTAGTATATTTTTTTATTAAATTTGTTGGAATGTGACATAAAGGTCCCTCATTTACTTAATACACAACTTATGATTTGTGATCCCGCTTTTGGACGTCTAACTAGTTCACCGTTACAATTCATGCAAATATGATTCATCTCGACTGTGCATGATGGGCAGTACGTACATTCATGAACGCATATGTAAGCATCCGACTTTTCATGAAGCGTTTCCGAACATTTTTCACATTTTTTTCTCATCTCTAACATATTGTTCAAACCCCTTTAAGTTTTATTCGTTGTAATTAACCACTGAATATATTATATTTTTTCCAGAACTGTTTTTACATGGAATATTAACGCTATTTCTTATGAATTTCATTGAAAACATCGGAAAAAGATTGAATACTCCTAAATTTTTAAAGTCGAGGGGAAAAATATGGACGAAATTGATAAAGAGATTCTTTTACATTTGCAGCAAGATGCTCGGTTATCAATAACGGCATTAGGAAAGAAAGTTGGTCTCTCGAATCCTGCCGTTCATGAACGAGTTAAGAAGCTTGAGGATAAACAAATAATTGAGGGTTATAAGGCGATTATTAATCCTGAAAAAATGAATAAACCGATCATGGCTTTTATCTTATACGACAATACGAAATGCAAGCAGTTTGTTGAATTCTGTAAAGATCACCCTGATGTAATAGAGTGTCATCGCCTAGCTGGACAATATAACTATTTAATTAAAGTCGTCACCCATTCGGTACAATCCTTGGAAAGTTTCATAGATAATTCAATGACATATGGACAACCTTCTACATTAATTAGACTTTCATCACCCGTTTCGGATAAATCTTTAAGTTAGATAAACGGAATAGAAAAAAAGAAAAGACTGAAACATAAGGTTACAAAACATACCCTTGATCAGTCTTTTCTATGTATTCGTATGATGAATTTCAGTAACTTTTAATGAAAATGGCACAAGTAATTGTTCTTAATTAAGATTCTGTAAATTTTGGAGTGCTTTAGGGGAGGACCTTCATAAACCCTATTATGAACTTGAGCTGCACACTCTTCTGGAGTATATAAGGAAGTATCCACTTCTAAGTCATATATACCGGGGATATGAACAAGTTTCTGCCAGCGTTCTATTGGTCTTGGTATCTTCCCTTCCAGAGTATAGCCTTTTTGCCAGGTCTCTATTCGACGTTTCATCACAGTTTCAATAGGACAGCGCACACCAATCAACCATGCTGGCGTCCCGTTAAGAATCTGAGCTGCTTGTTGAAGAATTTTACGCTCTACTGAATACCCATCATGATGACCAACATCCACAATGACATTCAAGCCCTCACGACTGAAAGCTACAATTGATTTGTACATAGCAAGATACATCTTTTGTATGATAGGCTCCAAATCGGGCCGCTCTCCACCTGGTCTTAAACCTATGCTTGGCTGAAATTTCTCTGGTGTCATATCCATGATACGGTCCACCCCAATATTCATCCATACACCTTCAAATTCGTTTTGAATAACGGAGGCAATGCTCGATTTCCCTGATCGTGGCGTACCATTAAGGATAATAATTTTCCCCTGTATTTCTGTTTGACCCATACAAAATCTCCTTTTGTTTTTGACCAAGTCATTCATAAACAAGGTGCTCCCTTTTTAAAACAATGTTGTAAGAGACTGATAATTTAATTTATCCTGCTGAAGCTTGGTTAAACTGTTATCAAGATGCTGAAGAAGTAAAGCTCGTAAGTTTTCTTCTTCTCCCTTTTCAATGTATTGGATCATTTGTTCGTGTTCAAGTATGTCTAGGTCTTCATTGTTAGAATCTTCATTAAAGACATCATAGAGCACCATGTAAATTGTTATCTGACTCAAAACTTTCTTCATAAACTCAATTAAATAGCTGTTTCCACTAGCTTTTGCTAAAACAAGATGAAATGCATTGTTTTTCTCTTGATACGTTACGACCTTTCGTTCTATATAAGCGCTCTTCATTTCATTAAGAAGTTGTTTAAGTTGCTCAACGTCATCTCCCCCAAGATTGGAGAATCCTTTCTGAATCGCCATTTCCTCTAGCGCTTTTCTCATTTCAAATGCTTGAATCATTTCTTCAATCGTTGGCTGAACGATGAATGCTCCTTTGTTTGGAATAACATTCACTAACCCTTCTGATTTCAGCTTCATGATTGCACTCCGAATTGGAGTCCTGCTCGCATTGACCTTCTCTGCAATGGCATTTTCAAATAACTGGTTACCCGGCGCAATCTGTCTATTCAAGATTGCGTTTTTAATTAAGTGATAAACTTTCTGTTCAACTGTTTCTTTACGCATTTTATATTACCTGCCTATACGTTCTTTTACCTTATTCTAACATAGAAGATTTATGATTGAACAAAATTGTAGAACAATCTTGTTCGAAGTAATACATTATGATATATTATCCTACGTATTCAGGTAGAACGGAGTGATATTATGAACCACACTGGAAAAGAAATTACATTAATAATTATTGGATCCCTGTTCTTTGCGCTTGGTGTAAATTGGTTCGCCATCCCTAACGAACTAGGTGAAGGCGGCGTTACAGGTATTTCGATGACTCTTTATTATGTATTTGGCTGGTCACCAGGTCTGACAAACTTCATCATGAACGGCTTACTTTTAGCCATTGGTTATAAAGTTTTAAATAAAAGAGTGACTTGGTATACGATGATTGCCATCTTCTTTACCTCTCTCTTTATGCATTTAACAGAGGGTATGGGTAACCCTGTTGACATCATGCTTGGTACTGTTTTTGCAGGTGTTTTCATCGGGATTGGATTAGGGCTCGTGTTGCGTTCAGGCGGTACAACCGGAGGCTCGACCATTATTGCACGTATGCTGAATCAGCATTTCGGCTGGGGTGTAAGTACAACTATGTTTGTTTTTGATATTCTTGTGGTTATTGGTTCCGCATTTGTTATTGGAATTGAAAACACGATGTACACGGGAATATCTATTTATATTAGTACTAAAATTTTGGATTACTTGATTGATGGTTTCGATACGAGAAAAGCTGTCACAATCATTTCTGAAAACACAGTCGAAATCGCTGAAAAAGTAAGCGATGAGATGGATCGTGGAGTTACTATTATTAATGCAAGAGGTCATTACTCGAACGAAGCAAAAGATATTTTATACGTGGTGATCAATAAACAAGAGCTATTTTTGTTAAAAAAGATGATTCAACGTGTTGATGAAAAAGCGTTTGTTGTTGTCCACGATGTAAGAGATGTGTTTGGAGAAGGATTTACATTTCCTAAAACATAAAATAAGCTTTTTGAAAAAAGTTAAAAGGGTCGATTCATTTTTTGAATCGACCCTTTTGCTGCTTCCAAGTGAGGTTTTAAAAGTGAATGGACATGAGTTAGAGTATGAACATAACAAACTTGGTCGATCTCTATGAAAGTATACAAATTAAGGATTTGGGTTCAATTCTATAGACAATGGTCAAAAAGCAAACCTACTTTACGCGTTTACCGTATTAAGTACTTTTTCCATAAATTTAAGTGATTCGTCAATAATAAGTTGTTGATCGTAATCCAGGGTAGCAACGTGATAGCTGTTCTCTAATTGCACAAATTTTTTATCTGAGGATGAAATGGAATTATAAATGGTTTGAGAGTTATCTGGTGGAACAACATGATCTTCTGTTGATACTAAGATTAACGCGGGACATGTAACGGATTGAAGATTATCTTTTACGTTTTTCATTAATTTCACAATTTCTTTTACTGATTGAACCGGTGTTTTATCATACGCTAGTTCCGTCACGTTCGGATTCTTTAAATCAGAACCTATTGCATCTAGAAATCGGACATCGGATTGTTGCATGGCTTGTAGGTTGGGAATATCAATCGCTGCATTTATTGGAATGATTGCTTTAATATCTGGGTAGGTTTCCGCTAAATACAACGTGAGTGTCCCCCCATGGAAAGACCCGTAACAAAAATGGTGTCACAACGCTCTTTTAGCCAATGATAGCCTTCTTCAATGGAAGCGACCCAATCGTGATATGTAGTCTCTTCCATATCTTCATAATGCGTACCATGCCCCTTAAGTCTCGGACCGCAAACCGTATAACCTGCTCTCGCATATGCCTCACCAAGTGGACGCATACTTTGGGTCGAACCTGTAAAACCATGAGAAACTAATATCCCCACCTTGTTGCCTTCAAAGTAAAAAGGTTGTGCTTCTTCCATAACTGAATACTTCTGTGACATGTTATTTCCTCCCATTCGATAATACAACATGTATATAACTTCAATGAGGTGTGTACATTACCTGCTAAAAAAGAAACAGTTAATGATTGTTTTTCTATTAATGGAAATTTAAACTAAAAAGATAAGGAGTAAATTCACTTATGAGCATAACTCTACCTAAATCCCTAGAACCTTATAGAAAAGAAATTGAACATACTATTGTTCCTTTTGTTTCAATGAAAGCAAAACGTCAATCAACATCTATTACCGACAGCAAAATCGGAGGATCTCCTTACTTGCCAATTCATTTTGAGCACCCTGTCGATTCTTCAGGACTGCATATGGCCTTATTATGCCAGATTAATTTTGAAGAAGTACCCCATATCGAGCCTTTTCCCCAAAAAGGAATTCTGCAGTTCTATCTTTCAAGAAATGATGATCTGATGGGAATGGATTTTGATCAACCTACAAATCAAAGTAATTTCCGTGTCATCTATCATGAAAGTACAGAGCTCCCTCACATTACCGATTTTTCTTATCTTGATGACAGCGATAGTGAAGACCTTCCATTCTCAGGTGAATACCGCCTTTCTTTTTCTTTATCGGAAGAAGCGCTTGGTGTGAGCGATTTTCGATTTGAAGATAGTTATGAATCCATTAATATGGATCTAGCGACAGGTGAAGAAAATATGTGGGGAGAGGAAACGCTTTACGACGTCTTCTGTGAACATGTTGAAAACATGGGCCACAAAATGGGAGGATACGCTTTCTTCACACAAACTGACCCTCGTGATTATGGGGCTGAATGGGATGATTACCGTGTGACTCTGCTTCAGATTGATACGGATGATGAAGGTGAGAACGACATTATGTGGGGAGATGCTGGTGTAGGTAACTTCTTTATTACAGAAGAAGATCTAAAAACAAAGATTTCAAACGTGTCCTGTACAACTGGGATTGTCATTAATAAACTTATAACATTATTTATCAGTATGAGCTGTTAAATCCTTTGCATTTGAAAAAACACTGTAACCATACGATGGTTACAGTGTTGAAAAATATAAGAGCTTCTATTCTTTTATTAATGAAACTCGAAACGGATAAAGGCTTCCAGTCATGATTTCCCCTCGGATCGCGGGATCGTTTTCCATGATTCTCTGTGCCTCTTCTTCATTTGTATTTTGAAGAATAACAATACCAAATGAAGCATCGAGACAAGGACCGGCTAAAACCAATTTCCCCTTTTCTAACAAATTTTGAAGGTATAGAAAATGTAATTGAAGCTTTTCTTGTTCCTCTTTAGTCTGATTCTCCATGAATTCTGCTCTAACTGGTTTAATCTGATATAAAAATTCAGTCGTTTCCAAACGTATCTCTCCCCTTTATAGAGGATAGATTCTATAGTCCAAAGAAATATCCTTTTTATGAATTTATCTTCTTTCTCTAGGAACGTCTGATTTTCTTTGTGCTGGCTTTCCGTTTTTCGGAGAAGCTGGTCGTTTATCCGAATAAGCACCTCTACTACCGCCATCTTCTACAATGACTTGTCCCTTTTCTAAAAGCTGCTTTTGCAGGGATACATTCATCTTGGCTGTCCATTTTTTCACAGAAGTTAATTCTGCTTTTGTTACTAATGAAACAACTGTTCCTTCTTTCCCCATTCGGCCCGTTCTTCCAGATCTGTGGACATATTGCTTCACATCTTCTGGCATTTCAAAATGAACAACGTGTGTTACGTCTGAATATCTAATCCGCGTGTCGCGACGTCTGTTGTTAAAAGAACTGGAATCTTCCCTTTCTTAAAATCGTTTATAACTTTTTGTCGATCTTGTTTTGTTGAGTTTCCTGCCAATACACCGAGTTTGATCTTTTTGTACTCAAGTTTTGTCGCGAACTCATCCATTTTCATCGAGCTATTGATAAAGACCATCGCTTTAATTCCAGGTGTATGACGAATCAGCTTACGTAAATTTTCTACTTTGTCACGGTAATCAGATACCATGAATGTATGCGTTACTTCACTCTTTACAGCATCTTTCTCAACTTTAACAACAACAGGATCAACTGCTAATTTTCTTGACCAATCTTCTGTCTTGTTATTGATCGTCGCTGAAACAAAAACAAGCTGACGATCTTTTAATGTCGCCACGATTACTTGCTCCACGTCACCGTTAAATCCTGCTTCGATGATATGATCTGCTTCATCGATCACAATGGTTTTCACTTCATGAACTTTTAATTTTTTGTTCTGAATTAATTCTTTAACTCTTCCTGGTGTACCTACGATATATTGCGGCTTTTTCTTTAGTTTGTCTAACTGGCGCTGCATGTTTGCTCCACCAATGAGAGATGCACCGTTAAGTCCGCTGTTTTCTGTGAACTTCTGACAAACTTCATAGATCTGCATTGCTAGTTCTCTTGTTGGTGCCAAAAGAGTACTTGAGCATTCTTCACTTCTGGATTTAATTTTGACAGAGCAGGCAATGCATAAGCAAGAGTCTTACCTGTACCGGTTGGAGACTCGATAATCATATCCTTGTTTTCTAACTGATCAGGTATCGATAGTTCTTGAATATCTGTTAATGCTGAAAAGCCGCTTTTATTCCAAGCGTTTTGGATGAATTTTGGAAATGTTTGTAGCGATTGTGTCATTTTTTATACCCCTTAAAATATTCATTCATTTCTTTCATAGACTTTATTAATTCTTCAAGTACTGATGAAATTCGTTCAGGTTCTTCTTCAGCTACCGGTTTTTGCAATTGTATGGAGATCGTGTTGTTGAATACATGTCTAGGCTCTCCATATATATAAGTAAGTTTTTGCTGAATGTCTCCTTTTAAATCTCCGCTTCCCCATTTTTTTAGGATGGACTGAAGCTGTTTGCAGTCAGTTTCAATTTCGTAAACCGGTGTTTCAATAAAACAAGAGATTTTACTACCTGCACCTTCTGGATTATCATTTAACTTCTCCATCGCCAAATCTTCGAGAGTTGACGTTAAGGTAATATTTCCTCTCATTAATTCCCCAATCGTTGATACCACAAAATCAATAGAATAGTTTCTTTCCATGATCGCGTGGTCTATTAAATCTTTGCGGTTAACAATCTCAATTTCTCCTGAAAAATCCAGGTCATAAACTGCTCCTTCGAGCACAACCTTTAGATTATCATAAACGGATGGATGATACATCTTGTTCTCTCCCTATTTTTAAAAACGATATTTTAGTACGGTACGTGAAATTATCACGATTGATCCTCAGCCATTTGATCTTTCAACTGGTTTAACACATAGAGAACAGATTTCACCATTTCCGTAATGCGCTTATCTTTCATTTTCTTTTGAAAAACATAGACTCCTAAATAACCGATATTTTCAGCCGCCGTCTTGATTTGAATCGGGTAAAGATATTTAGGTTTATTTGCGATTACCCAATCCCTTGCAAGAGGTTCCCAGTCTTTCACACGAAAGTGAATGCGATCGGCAAACGGTTTTACCTCTGTATAAAAGTCCGCTTCTGTTTCTCTTGTTTTTGTTTCTGTTTTATAAATATGAAACGCTTCATCTATATCAGCGATTAATTCGGTCGTTAAACTATATAAATGGCTCATAAAAAAGTCCCTCCATTCTTTATATCCTACCAAAGAATGAAGAGACTTACACTTTTTGATTTTTATTTAGTGTTAATGGATATCCTCTGTAGCAATTGAAAGCGGTTGATTTCCGTTCCAGGTGCTCGCTTTCCGCGGGGCAGGCGGTGAGCCACATTCGTAACGTTTCACTTTTAAGTGTCTCACCTGCCCGCCTGACCCACAGGAGTCTCGCACCTTACACTCCAATCAACTGTCAAAGAAGAAAGACAATAACCTGTTAGAAAAGAACCTTTTATAAAAACAGTAATTACAGTGTAAACAAACTCACGAACCAGTTCTTTTTTGGCTTTTCTTTTACGTATAGTCGCTCTTCTGGATAATCTTGCTTTAGAAGTGCCACTTCTAGATCTTGTAGGCGTGCTTCCATGTTTTCCATCTTTTTGATCAGCTCTTCCAGCTCTGACGCGTGCTGCAGCATCTGATACGATACAACGGCATCTGCTTTCTCTTCGACCTTTTTTCTAAAGCTTCTATGGCAGCATTCAAGCGATTGAACTTCTCTTCGAATTGGGTTGGCAGTTCTAATGATTGTTCTGTTGTTTGAATGGTTTGGATTTGAATGTCACTCATCAAAAGTCCATTGTCGAGCTGCATTTTAATTTCCTTTAACTGATCAATGTCCTCTTGTCTGAATAAATAATGGCCGTGCTCATTCTTGTCGCATTGAATGTTAAAATGTCTAACCCAACGTTGAACTGTTGTCGGATTCACCCCAAGCTCTTCAGAGACAGTTTTGGTTTTCATCAACACCATTTCCATCATGAATCCCTCCCCGTTTTCTTATGGTAACTAATTTCGAGCCGTATCCTTCCTTCCCCTTCACACCTGACAAAACTAGTTTTCATTCGGCAAAGAAAGTGGAATATAACGGAATCACTACAAATTCGACACTCATTTTGTTGATTGTTTGTATATTCAGTCGCAACAACTCCAAAACTAAGAACAGTTCAGGTGAAACAAAAAGGAGGTGCCAACATGAACCAAGAAAGCAAACAGCAACAACAGCAGAATCAGTATACGAGCCAAGAAGAAACTGGTACTCAAAAGAAAAATCAAAAAGAAAACACAGGCTATGGTGATAAAAAGCTAAATGGCCCAGACATTCCAAGCACATAACATAAAAAAGACGGCTTCACTGCAAGCCGTCTTTTTTATGTATGCTGTATCCATTCTTTTAAGAGAATTCCTATTTTCAATTGTCTTTGTTTTTGTTTGTACCAGTCTGTTAAACAAATATTACGTAACGGTTTAACGGGCAGGTAAAACTTTTCAGTATTCATGCTTTTCTTGTACCAATCATTGCTGTTCGATCTGTGATGCTCGATAATCGGAAAAGCCATCCGTAAAAATGGAGTTTCTCTTCTTTTTTAGGATATATATATCTTTCAAAATCATGCCTTGAACCCGTGTGAGTCACTTTATCGGAAAAGGATAGGATTTCGTCACTCCATTTGGACTCAAATAAAATCGCATAGAGTATTTTCCCTGTTTCGATCCGGTTTCGCGTTTTCTTAAACCCATGAACCGATATCCCAAAAACGTCCCCAGAGACAACAGGAAAAAGAACCGTGCTGAAATGCATGTAATCTTGCAGAAGAAACGGTACACTCCAGAAAATACGCTTTTTATAAAATGAATCATGAATAACAGGCTTTTCAATCACATGCTGTTCGTTGATAATTAACGAGGTACATATTCGCTTCAGATCTTTCTCTCTCCAAAATCTTTCCCACTCTTTTTCCATGAATCTTGAAACACCAAAGAATTTTAGCAGGTGAAAAAGCGGCACTCCTTGTTGTTTGGAGTACTCGTATAGCAAAAGCTGAGGATACGCATCTTGGAAGATCAGCCAGTTCGCCCGCTCATACGTTAGGAATAAATGCTTTCTTGTGTCAGCAGACAGCATTCTTGGCAGCCAATCCCCTTTTAAGTCACACATGCTATATCCAGCGTTCCTTGAAACAAGGCTAGCGAGCATCGCCCATCTGAGCTCAGGGTTACGTTTATAAAAGTAGGCATAGCTTACGGTACGTGAAATATTATCACGATTTTGTGAATTCGTTTCATTCAAAATGTCGCGTACAATCTCCTCAATAGCCCTCTCCACGCTGTTCCTCCCTGCATTTTGTCCTATTTTTTATCGTTTGCTTTCATGCTATAAAATATTTGTGTCATATAAGAAAAAAGAGTAAACTAATGGTTATGAAAGATGCATTTGGAAAAAGGAGGCATAAACATTTTGGAGAAAAAAGTGATCATATACACACAAGAAACATGCCCTCCATGTTTTGCAGAAAAAGAGTGGCTAAAAGCAAATGATATTCCTTTTGAAGAACGAGATATACGTAAATCCCAAGCACATATGCAAGAAGTGATCGACCTTGGTGCTTCTGCCACACCTGTTACTGTCATTGAAAGCACTGATGGCAAAGAGGTCGTAATGGGCTTTCAAGAAGATGAACTTTCTCAACTATTAAAAAGTAAAGTAAACATCTGTCGGCTATGTGTATCTTTTTTTAATGCGCATAGCCATCTTTCGTTGTAAAGGAGATGAATTATGGGTACCTTTCATTATCCGAACGGTAAGAAAGTGACTTCTATCGTAAAAAACAATCCTCATCTTCTACTATGAAAAAGAGATTTCATACAGCAATAGAGGAATGTCGTTAGAAGATGATATCAATCAAAGCAACGAGTATTATCTTTTAACCAATCAAGCGATCATCCATAAGAAACCTACTCCCGTTCAGATCGTAAATGTAGAATATCCAAAACGATCTGCCGCCGTCATTCGTGAAGCGTATTTCAAACTCGCTTCCACGACCGATTATAATGGGGTGTATAAAGGAAGATACATTGACTTTGAAGCAAAAGAGACGAAGAATAAAACGAGTTTTCCTTTAAAGAACTTTCATGAACACCAGCTTACCCATATGCAGCACATCTTGGATCATGGAGGCATCTCGTTTGTTATTCTCCGTTTCTCATCAACAGATGAGAGCTATTTATTCGACAGCTCTCACCTGATTCATTTTTGGAAAGAACAAAGTTTGGGAAGAAAGTCCATTCCAAAGGGTGAAATTGAAGAAAAAGGACATTCTATTACTATCGGGTATCAGCCTCGGCTAAATTACTTAAACGTAGTAGATTCAGTCTACTTTTAATCATCACCTTCATTGTTCATAAATTGTCAAAAGCCGTCGAATAATTGAACATGTTCATTTTTTTATGAAGTTGAAAGGTTGGTAAAACTATGTCAAAAGATTACCGAAGCCGTGTGGAACGCAGACAATCAAGTGATGGTTCCAAACCGGCAAATAAAACGAAAACCAAAAAACCAAGAGGTGGACGCAATTGGAAGAAGACCCTCCTGTTGCTCGCTCTTATTTTAGGAATACTAGGACTCTTAACGGTTGGCGTCATTGCCGCAACATCGCCGAAACTAGATCCAAAAGAACTTGAGACACCTGTATCCTCTAAGATTATGGATATGAACGGTGAAGAAGTCTCTTTAGTCTCAGGGGACGAAAAGCGAATACGTGTAAAAATTAATGAAATTCCGGAGTCTGTTCAAAACGCCTTTATTGCAACAGAGGACGTTCGATTCCGTGAACACAGCGGTATTGATGTACGCCGTATCGCGGGTGCAGCTTTTGCTAACGTAAGAGAAGGATTTGGAGCAGAAGGTGCGAGTACGATCTCTCAGCAGGTTATTAAAAATACCGTTTTAACAAATGAGAAATCACTTACACGTAAAATTCGTGAAGCCTATCTTTCTGTACAGCTAGAACAGAAATATTCGAAAGATCAAATTTTAGAGATGTATTTGAACAAAATCTACTTTGGAAACAGAGCATATGGAATTGCCACAGCAGCCAAAGTATATTTCAACAAGAATGTAGATGAATTGGAAGTTCAAGAAGCAGCCCTATTAGCTGGGCTTCCGAAAGCACCAAGTTATTATGATCCTACTAGGAATCCAAAAGAAGCCGAACATCGCCGCAATGTCGTGTTGAACTTAATGGCACAGCATAAATTCATTACAAAAGAAGAAGCTGAAAAAGCCAAAAGTATTCCAGTCAAAGACATGATCGATGAAGGTAATGTAAAAACAGAATCACGTCCTTATGACGCCTACATCAAACAAGTTATCGATGATTTAAAAGACGTAGAAGGACTTGAAGAAGCGGATATTTACTCTTCAGGCTTGAAGATTTATACAAATCTTGACACAAAAGCACAACAAGCAACGGAAGATGTTCTTAAAGCAAAATTAGAAAACGAAAATGAAATTCTTCAATCAGGTGTTGCCTTAGTAGATACGAAAACAGGCGCAATTCGTGCAGTAGGAAGCGGTCGTGGAGGTGAATTAAGTAACTATTTCTCCTCTAAGATTAAACGACAGCCTGGCTCAACCATCAAACCGATCTTGGACTATGGTCCTGCGATCGAAAACAAAAAGTGGAACACAGGCTATATCTTAAAAGATGAACCTGTTGAATTAAAAGACATCACGATCAACAACTTTAATGATCGTAACGTTGGCGATATCTCCATGCGTCAAGCGCTTGTTGAATCGAAGAACACGACAGCCGTTCGTGCCTTCCAAGAAGTTGGAGCGGAGGAAGCGACAGATTTTGCGAACAAGTTAGGGTTTGATTTAGATCCTGACACCACGTATCCTTCTTATGCGATTGGTGGATTTGAAAAAGGTATCTCCCCTCTTACACTTGCTGGTGCTTATACATCATTCGGTAATGGAGGAACTTACTCGAAACCAACAACGATTCGTAAAGTGGAATTCCCAGACGGCCGTGTGATCGAAGTCGACTCAGAGCCAAAAGCGGCTATGAAAGATTACACCGCATATATGGTCACAGATATGCTTAAAGATGTGATGGATAGAGGTACTGGACGTGAAGCTAACGTAAGCGGACTGAACTTAGCTGGTAAAACGGGTACGACAAACTACTCTAAAGAAGATCGTGATAAATATGGTTTCCCAGATGGTGCAACAAAAGATGCATGGATGGCCGGCTATACACCTACTTATACTGCAGCGGTATGGACTGGTTACGCAGATATGAAAGAGGGTCTTTATCTAAACGACAATGAAGCGGATTACTCCAAACAGATTTTCCGCGACATCATGAGTCAATTAGATCACAAGAACACCGACTTTAAGAAGCCGAAATCAGTAACAGAAGTTGCGATGGAAAAAGGAACTGGAAAACGTGCTAGTGAGTTTACACCTGATTCCGAGAAAATCATCGAACTATTTGTTAAAGGCACTGACCTTCCGGGCGTAAGTGATAAGTTTGAAAAACCATCAACGATCGAAGGTTTAGAAGCGAAGTTCAAAGAAAACAAAAATGAGATTGAAGTGAAATGGAAGTACGAAAAGAAACAGGGTGTTACGTTTAAAGTTCTCGCGAGCTATAACGACGGACCAATGCAGGAACGTGCAACGATCAACGATACGAAATTTGTTGTTCCAGCTCCTGCACCAGGTAAATACACATTCCAAGTGATAGCCGTCGACAGCGAAAACAACACTCAAAGTGAGCCTGCGGAAACATCTATTACGATAGAAGGTCCTGAAGGTGAAGAACCTCCTCCAGGTGAGGGTGAAGGTCAACCTGGCACTCCTCCGGGTCAAGAACCTGGAACAGAGCCTCCTGCTGAAGGTGAACCTGGCACTCCTCCTCCAAGTGAGGGTGAACCAGGTACTCCACCAGGACAGGAACCTGGAACAGAGCCTCCAAGTGAAGGTGAACCTGGCACTCCGCCAGGCCAAGACGGAGGTAGAGAAGAAAATGGTGGAAACGGAGGAGGACTCCTCCCTCCGTTCAACCAATAAACAAAAAAAGATCCGTCAGCATAAGGCTGGCGGATTTTTTTGTTTGTCTACGGTTAAGGGCAGTTTTCATAACACTATTAACTTTTTATCAATTTTAAAAGTTCTGGCAAAAACGAGAGGCTTAGCTGTTTACCATTACGTCAATAATGGCAACAGAGTGATCACTTTATGTTATAACGGTCAACCAAATAATTCCAAAATACTGGATAGCCAAATGAAAGATTCCAAAAACTTACCCCTGCAAATCCGTACTGATCCACAACATCAAACTTTGCTTTCATACTCCTTAGATCTTCAAACCAAACGACATGCTCCTTTTTATTTTTATCCCAATATCTGAAGAACGGCGCCTCATCTTTCCGGCTATACTTGATTGCTGCCTGACGTTTTCCAGCAAGCTGTGTAGCTTGAACAGGATTTAGCGCTTTCGCAAACTCTCCTCCTGGTTTATAAGGCAGCGTCCAATCATAACCGTATAAGTTGATCCCCATCAAAATTTTCTTTGGATCGATTTCACTTACGGCATAGTCTAGCACTTTTTTACAGATGGGAGTGGGCTAACAGCCATCGGTGGCCCCCGCTATATCCCCATTCGTAAGTCATTAAAATCACGTAATCTACAATCTCACCGTGTGCTTTGTAATCATGCGATTCATACCATTCTCCTTGCTGAGTGGAAGATATCTTTGGTGCTACTGCTGTCATTACAATAAAATTTTCTTTATGCATTCTCTCTGTCATTGTTCTTAAAAACTGATTGTATGCTTCTTTATTCTGTTTTCCAAGAAACTCAAAATCTACTGAGATTCCTTCATACCCTTTTGTTTCATAATACGAAGGGACTCATCTATTACTTTGTTTGTAATTTCTTTATTCGTTAGAATCGCCGTTCCCACTTCTTCACTGAATTCACCGTCTTTAATATTTGTAATTGCCATGATTGGTCTAACATTTTTATTCTTTGCTTCTTTTAAGAAAGCTGTGTCATTCAGTGGTTTAAACACACCTTTTTCATTTACTTCATAACTAAACATCGTAATATAACTTAGTCCTTTTGCTGCTGCTATGAAATTTTCTTTTGCTTTTGGAACAGGCTCTGCAAACGCGTTCGTAACGATCGTCTTCTTACTTCTCTGTGGAACATTCAATTGGGTTCCTGCCTGTATCGTCTCATCTGTTACGCCTGGATTCGCCTGCTGAAGCTGAGCGACAGATACTCCGATTCTTTTGCCGATCTCTTCTAAAGAATCACCAGGCTGTACGGTATACGTAAATGGTGTTGGAATAAAAAGTGTCTGTCCTACTGTCAGTACATCTTTTTCTGTAAGACGGTTTACCGCGGCCAGCTCTTGCCACGGCAATTTATAGTATTGTGAAAGCTTCCAAAGAGAATCCCCTCTTTTCACCACATGAATCTGCATGATACCCCTCCTAAAAACGTCTCATGTCATCATCATATGTCCAAGAGCCTTGTCCTTATGTACTTCGTCTTAAAAGTATGACACTTTTCTTTTCCCATTCTGAAAATAACTCACTTAGCTGGATAAATGATTGATAATGGTCCGGCTGATTTTCAATGAACATAAGTCGTTCAATTGCATTGACGGGCAGATGCTTCAATCCCTTTATATGATCTTTCCAGTTTATTAATTCTTCTTTCGTTGCACTTTGTCCATTACCCGCAAACAGAGACTGCAAAAAACGGTTAAAGAAGTACACCATTGGTTCTTTTGCACGTTTTCTGTCTCGATTTTTAAAGGTTATAGCAATTTCTTCTGCTTTTGCTTTCCATTCTAAAAAGATACTTTCTACATTTTCTTTTGGGTCATATTCAAACCTCCGCGTTATTGAACAAACAAAAAAAGAGTTTATCCAAAGATAATCTCTTATCTAATCGTATTGTAACTCTTTAAAAGAGTGTATTCCAAGTAGCTGGACCAACTATTCCGTCTGATACAAGACCTTTGCGTCTCTGATACGCTCTTACTGCTGACTCTGTATTGCTGCCGAAAATACCGTCAACTGTAATATTTAATGCACGTTGAATTCTTCTAATATTGACTGAATCCGTTGAACCTTTACTGATTGCATATCCAGGGTATGGTACAACGGCGCTTCCATTAGGATTGGCAGGCTTAGCTGGTTGTGATGGTTTAGCTGACTGCTTTAAAACAGCTTCTAGTTTATTTAACGTATTGGGTCCCGCAATTCCATCAACCGTTAGGCTATATTTTCGTTGAAATGCCTTAACAGCATTCTCTGTATTCGCCCCAAACACTCCATCTACCACTAAGGTAGAGCCTGTCCGGTTTAGTTTGGTCTGTAGATCTTTTACTCTTTCGCCGCTGCTGCCACGTTTTAGATACATATTGTTTGTAACAGGCGGTGTTGAGATCACTTCACTTGTGATGGATTTCTCTACGTCTTTTAAAAACTGCTCGAATGTAACTCCATAACGATTTAATGCATTATCGGGATCTGTTCTTCTTTCAGGATCCAATTGTTTATGGCTAGCTATCCTTTCCTGTGGCCTCCAGTTATACCTTCTACAAAGATAGCCCCAAAACCAAACATACCGATCGTACGCCTGCTGAAAATTGATAGCACCTCCCCAACAAAGTTCCACACCGATCGCTGCATCATTCGATTCCCTGCTAAAACGCAGGTTGTCCAATTGTGTTCCGTATTGTACATGGTACGCTTTTTCATCGAGCGGAATAATCACAAGAATCTCTTGATCATCAATGAACACATGAGCACTTGCACTCGGCTGCTCGTTGTTAAAATAGTTACGGTTGTTTCTAGCTGTAGAACCTGGATTACCTGTATCATGAGCTACTCCAAAAATCGGACCGTCCAGCTTTACACCAGGTCTTGCATTTCCTATTTTAATATAGTCATATGTGATTGAATATGACACAAAAACATCACTCCCTTTCTATATGATATGAAGAAAGGGAAGGAATGCTTGTACAATCACGGAAAATTCATTGTACATAAAAAAACTCGAAAAGACGTTACGTCATCATTTTCGAGTCAACTTTTTCTTTTCTTTTTGGTTCATTCGCTTCTTGCCTTCACGGCAAATCGAAAGTAGCGGACATTCCGGACAGTTCGGGTTTTGGGCTTTACAATGGTATCTTCCGAAAAAGATTAAACGGTGATGTGTAGCTCCCCAAAGCGATTTTGGAATCTTTTTCATAAGGGTTTCTTCGACCTGAAGTACTGAATCTTTCCACTTACAGATTCCAAGACGTTTTGAAACACGTTCAACATGAGTATCAACGGCAATGGCAGGAACACCGTAAGCAACAGATACAACAACGTTCGCCGTTTTTCTTCCTACACCAGGTAATTTCGTCAGTTCATCACGATCTTTCGGGATCTCTCCTCCGTATTCTGATAAGACAAGTTCACTCAGTTTTTGAATGTTCTTTGCTTTGTTGCGGTACAGTCCAATCGATCTGATATCATCTTGCAGCTCTTCTAATGACACGTTCAGATAATCTTGTGGTGTTTTATATTTCGCAAATAGTTTTGGAGTTACTTTATTTACGAGTGCATCTGTACATTGAGCGGACAGAAGCACGGCGATCGTTAACTCGAACGGATTTGAATGATTCAGCTCACAGTGAGCATCTGGAAACATGTCCTCCATCTGTTCTAAGCAAAATTGAATTTGTGTTTTATTTAACACGAATACTTTACCTCCTGTCATAAAAAAGAAAGACCTTAATGATAAGGCCTTTTCAAGTTTTTAAGATTCCAGCCAATTGTAAGCGGGTCTTTTTAACCCAGAGTCTTTTCGAGGCTGATCTGTATGACCAGATCTTTGCAGTTGTCTGACTCTGAACTTTTCGCCGTACATCTTTGCAGCTTCTGGGCTTTTAATGCCGTTTTTCTTCCACTCAAATAAAATACGGTCAATATACCTAAAATTTAACTTTCCAGATAAAACGGACTCTTTAAGTGCCGATAGAATCAATTCAGGCGATTGCTGATCTTCGTCCATCCAAATCTTCAACGTTTCAAGTTCCATCGGAGATAGTGGTCGTCCAAATTCTTTTTCAAAAAGAACAAAAACGTTTTGTTCTTGGCTTTCCTTATGAACCTCTTTTTTAATCTGCTCTTCCTCTTTTAGGCTTTGAAGCAGCCTGTTCCATAACGGCTGGAGGGTATAGGCCTCAAAATAGACGCCTTTTTCTTTATCTTCGTATTGATCCATGCCAAGTACGCCTCTTCCGATCAATGACCGAAGCATTGAGGACACTTCGTCACTTGTTGCTGACATTCGTTCAGACAGCTCGACAGGTGTCGGAAAGTAGTTTCCTGATTCTATAAAAACATGCAGCTGTATAAATAACATACATTCGTTATCTGTTAACCCGATCTGTTTGTACGTTTTTAATAGCATATTAGGGATGCTGATCGACCCTTCAGCCATCCATCTTTCAAATAATGTACCGTTCATTTTTAAAACACCTCTGTTTTCATTATAGCATATAATACTTGCTTTTTTATTTTCACTGTACTGGTGAATGTTGAGAAAAAGATAGGTTTGAATGTAACAGGCGCACCCTAGCAGCATGTC
The DNA here is from genome assembly GCF_055814265.1 of Fictibacillus sp. EA-CB0309. Lineage (NCBI taxonomy): Bacteria > Bacillati > Bacillota > Bacilli > Caryophanales > Fictibacillaceae > Fictibacillus > Fictibacillus sp. EA-CB0309. The sequence goes on along the minus strand of NZ_CP169271.1, from coordinate 1,944,704 downwards.
GAAATTTGCAGGAAAGCCTTTATTTTATCGTATAGACTTAATTTGGTACCATTTAGACTTAATTTTTTTATTTTAGACTTAATTGGCAACGAAAACGACTTAATTCCGATTCTTCTCCAAAACGACCTATTTGCACTTGTTCATCCTAAAATCACTTCCTGAAAACAATAAAAAATCTCCCATGAGCTGGGAGATTTTTTAATTTAACTTAAGGATATAGACGGTTCAATAGACGCGGGAACGGAATCGTTTCGCGAACGTGTTCTGCTCCTGAGATCCACGCTACCGTACGCTCTAACCCAAGACCGAATCCTGAATGAGGAACGCTTCCGTATTTTCTAAGTTCAAGGTACCATTTGTAAGCATCATCAGTTAATCCGTGCTCTTCATAACGCTGTTCCATAAGTGCAAGGTCATCAATACGCTGACTTCCTCCAATGATTTCCCCGTATCCTTCAGGAGCGATCAAATCTGCACACAATACAACATCGTCACGGTTCGGATCTGGCTTCATGTAGAATGCTTTAATGTCTTTCGGATAGTTCGTGATGAAGACTGGTTTATCAAAGCTTTCAGCGATCGCTGTTTCGTGAGGCGCACCGAAGTCGTCTCCCCACTCGATATCATCAAAGCCTTTTTCTTTTAACATCTTTATCGCATCGTCATAAGAAACACGAGGGAAAGGTGCTTTTACGTTCTCTAACTTAGAGATATCGCGTCCAAGTGTATTTAACTCGTTTTCACAGCGTTTAATAACAGATTGAACGATATGTGAGATGAACTGTTCTTGAATCTCAAGGGATTCTTCGTGTTCAACGAAAGCCATCTCAGGCTCGATCATCCAGAACTCGATCAAGTGACGGCGAGTTTTTGATTTTTCTGCTCGGAAAGTCGGACCGAACGAGTATACTTTTCCAAGTGCCATCGCTGCCGCTTCCATATAGAGTTGTCCACTTTGTGAAAGGTACGCATCTTCTTCAAAGTACTTCGTATGGAACAATGATGTCGTTCCTTCTGCAGAGCTTCCAGTAAGGATCGGAGGATCTACTTTTGCAAAGTCGTTGTTGTAGAAGAACTCGTTCACGGCATGAATGATTTCGTTACGGATTTTTAAGATAGCGTGCTGACGCTTAGAACGGATCCAAAGGTGGCGGTGGTCCATCAAGAATTCAGTTCCGTGTTCTTTCGGTGTGATTGGATAATCTACCGCTTGATGAAGAACTTCAACATCTGTTACTTCAAGTTCTACACCTAGAGCTGAACGCTCGTCCTCTTTAACCGTTCCAGTAACGTAAAGGCTGGATTCTTGCGTAAGTCCTTTTGCTTTTGCAAAGATCTCATCGCCAACTTCACTCTTTACGACAACACCTTGCACGAATCCAGATCCATCGCGAAGCTGTAAGAAAGCGATCTTACCTGAAGAACGCTTATTAGAGAGCCAAGCGCCGATCGTTACGGTCTTGCCTACGTGTTCACTAAGCTTATTAATCGTTGTTTTCACTACATGTACCTCCACTGTACTAAATATCAATATCTACCAAAAAATTATGAATGAGAACATCCTAAAAATCAATCATTACTTGCGTTTTGAGTTGATAAAACGTTCGATTCGATCTAACGCTTCCATGATTGTATCAAGACTTGTTGCATAGGAAAGTCTCACATTGTCCGGTGCTCCAAAGCCTGATCCCGGAACGAGTGCCACTTTTTCTTCTTCTAAAAGAGCTTCTACCCACTCATCTACTGAAGAGAACCCCGTCATTTTAACCGCTTCTGTTGCATTTGGGAACAGATAGAACGCACCGTTCGGTTTTACACACGTGATTCCAGGAATGGTGATCAATCGATCGTAAACCTTGTTCATACGCTCTTCAAACGCTTGACGCATTTCTTCAACAGGTTCTTGTGTGCCGTTATAGGCTGCAAGTGCTCCGTGCTGAGAAGTAGTCGTCGGGTTCGATGTGCTATGGCTGTCTAAGTTCGTCATCGCTTTAATAATCTTAGCATCGCCTGCTGCAAAACCGATTCTCCAGCCTGTCATCGCATGTGATTTAGACAAACCATTGATGATGATTGTTTGCTTTTTCAGCTCTGGTGAAAGCTCTGCGATTGATGTATGTTTCACTCCGCCGTAAACGAGTTTTTCATAGATTTCATCAGAAACGATTAAGATATCATTCTCAAGACACACTTCTCCGATCGCGCGCAGCTCTTCTGCTGAATATAGCGATCCTGTCGGGTTGCTTGGAGAGTTCAATACAAGTGCTTTCGTTTGTTTCGTGATCACTTTTTCAAATCTTCTGCCGTGATCTTAAACTGGTTCTCTTCTTTACCTTCTAGATATACAGGAGTCCCATCAGCCAATTTCACTTGTTCTGGGTAACTCACCCAATAAGGAATCGGGATGATGACCTCGTCACCTTCATCCAGAATGGCTTGGAATAAAGAGTATAACGAATGTTTTGCTCCAGTGCTTACGATGATTTCAGAAGGTTCATACGTTAGTCCTTGATCTTGCTTCAGCTTGTTTACGATCGCTTTTTCAGCGAAAGAAGTCCGCCAGATGCCGTATATTTCGTGTGTCCTTCTTTCATAGACTCATATGCAGCTTCAATAATATGTATCGGTGTATTAAAGTCAGGTTCACCTGCCCCAAGTGCGATTACATCGTGCCCTTCTGCCTTTAATTGATTTGCCTTTGCTGTGATTGCCAGAGTTGTTGAAGGAGTTAATGCCTCCACACGTTTTGCAAGCTTCATACTACTAAATCCCTCCACTTTTTATTATTGTTCAGATTCTTTAAGACGATAGATTTCGTAACGTTTACCAGTTTCAAAATATCCATAAAAATAGGTGTAGCGATCTTGATCATCATAATAAACAACTTCCCACAATGGAATACCATCTTCCATGCCTAGACGGCTGTCGATGATTTTCTTCGCATCATAGTTGGTTTTTACAAAATCAAGAATTTGTTTCTCTGATAATCCTTTTTTGCGATCTCGGAAGTAACTTCTTTATCTTCTCCGACCCAAACGACCATATCTGTGCCGTTTCCGTTCTTGCCTTCTACTACATAATAAGTTTCATTCTTAAAAAAGTGATCAACATTTGTAATAGTGACAAGATTTTTTCTCTTTTTGCAATCTCAACAGCTTCTGCTTCTTTCTTTCCGGGCTTGGCTTGCACACCATTAAAAAGATAATAGGCTTGCCAGCTTGCTAAGATAAGGATTCCAATAATAACAAGTATCCACTTTTTTCCCATATTTAAGCCTTCCTATGTGCGATAGATCGTAAAAATCATCTTATTTTTATTTTCGTCATCTAACGCGAGACCAAACATTAAATCTTGATGTTTTAATGTTTTGTTCAGTTCAGATACTACTTTGTACAAATCACTGGACTTGTCCACTTTTAGCGTCGAAAGAACTTCAATTTTGCTTTCCACGGTTCTTCCTCCTCTTACATACAATCTTATCCCTGTTTACTATAGCAGAAATTCTGTGAAAGTGGTACTTTAGAATCCGTGAAAAAGACGGAAAATGTCTTTGTTTAAGGCTGTTGTTGTAATCTTTTTGCACTCTTAAATTTGGAATCTACTTTTGTGTCATACAAAAAATAACGGATGAGGTGAAACTAACTTATCTACTTAAGCTAAACGTAGTCCCCACATGGTAAATTGAAAAATTTCAATATTAATTTCACTAATTTCGTAATTATTTTGACCAACTTAGGCTGTAATATGACGAATTCTGCCCTTATATTGACGAGTCGATCTATTACGACAAATCCAGACTAACATTTAGTTGTTGCCATACGTAGAAGCAGTTCAACAGTTCCTCAACACGATCAAACCGACCAGATTTTTGTCTGGTCGGTTCAAAAAGGTAGATACAACTACATTAATTTATTAATCTATCGTTACATTTACTGGGGTTATATCAAGAGATACATTTACAAAAGAATAATCATCTTTCTGACCGTCCGTATATCCCCAATACCCTTCTGTTTCAGCAGTTTTTCTAAAGTTCAACTCAAATCCTTTGTTATTGTTGAAGCTGTAACTTTTCACACTCGCCGCTCCAGCATTATCTACTAGATTGTAAGAGATGAATTTGTTTAACACCCCGTGAGCACTTAAGACACCTGAATGAGGCGGCACTTTGTATTCATAATACTCATAACCTGTAGTGCTGTCTTTATTCTCGTTAATCGAAATTTCTTTTGTTGTAAGATCGAGCACATCGCCTTGGTTGATCCACGATAGCTTAATATTCTTAAACTGACTTTGACCAAGCTCAGGACTTCTTACCTGTTTTGATAGATCAACTAAGGTTACGCCCCTCTACCAACAACTTCCGCTTTTTCTGTTCATTGTATACGACGAGAGCTGTATCTTCATCAATGCCATATGATAGTTTGTTGTGATCACCTTTATCATTAGAGACAGCAATCAATCGGCCAAGACGTGCTTTATTATCAAAGTGTTGATCCACAATGCCATATTCAAAGAAACCAAGCCCTCGTTCTAAATAACCAGGACCGCCTTCTTGCTGCAGCATTCCGTCATACGTTTCCGTAAAACCGGATGCAAGGGTATCGTAACTTCCTCCACCAGCAATCATGACATCACTCATTATCGCAGCACCAGCACTTGTTCCCCAAGTACCGCTCCATTTTTATACGTTTCCCAAATGGCATCTAATACTTTAGAATTTGATCCGTTCTGGTTCAGTAGTGAAGCTGTAATCTTGGTTTGATCACCACCTACAAACCACACCGCATCTAATTGCTCTACTTTTTGGCAAGATCTTCGTTATTTTTATTTAACTCCGCCCATTTTGACTCATCTTCAGGTGTTTTTTTGTCATTCGTTACAGAGAGCGGAAGAATTTCTATATGTTCTGATGTCATCCCATAACGAACGAGGTCTTCTTTGAACGTTTTGGATGATGTTAAGCTGGAACTTGCAGCTGGTACTATCCCAACTTTTGAACCCTCTTTTTGTTTTGCTAAATCAATAAATTTTTTATAAACATCATCATTCGTGCTTCCTAGAGAACCACCTACAATCAGTAGATTTCCTTTAACTGGCTTTGATCGGTCGATGACAGGTCCTTTAAACGCAGAGTGCTTGTACTCAGAGAATGCATCCTTATTTTCTGTAAAACCAACCTTTCTAGGTTCTACATCAAAAGCAACGTTTGTAAACGAATAATCGTCTTTTTGTCCATCTTTATAACCCCAATAGCCCTTTGTGTTCTCCGTTTTTCTAAACGTAAGTTGAAAGCCATCACCATTAGAATCATATAAATAACTCTTAACAGCATCCGTTGTTGCATTATCGACCAATGAATAAGAGATATATTCTTTTAATCTTCCGTATGAGGTAAAAACTCCTGTTGCGTCTAGAGGTTTAAATTCGTAGTATTCATATCCGTTCGTCTCATCTTTATGATCACTTATAATAAATTCCTTTGTAGCCACATTTAGTTGATCACCTGAAACGAGATGACTGATATAAACATCTTTAAAATGAGCTTTGTTAAAATCGGTGACCTTAGCCTGACCCACGTCTACCACAGAAACCCCGCTTCTTCCGACTACCTTCACTGTTTTTTCTTTGTTGTTCACAACAAGTGCCGTATCTTCATCCACGCCATAAGCATACTGTCCTGTTGCTTTTTCTTTTAGTGCTGTCATCACTAAACGGCCAAGGCGAGCACGTTCATCAAAGTGCTGATCTACAATTCCGTACTTAAAGAATCCAAGACCTCTTTCAAGATAAACAGGTTCGTATTCTTCGCTAGAACCTGCCTTATCTTTCGTAACAAACTCATTGTTCAAGCCACCTAAGCTGTCACCACCTGTGATCATCACATCGCTCATGACGGCTGCCCCTGCACTCGTACCTCCGATAACGCCTCCTTCACGATACACTTTCCAAATGGCTTGTAATGCTTTTGTCTGATCTCCATTAGGTTTTACTAAAGTATCTGTGATTCGCAGTTGATCTCCTCCAACAAACCAGATTGCACTTAAATCTTCAATATCGTCTGCTATACGATCACTGTTCGCGTTCTTTCTCCACTTGGATTCATCTTCTGGTGTACCGCTAAAATCACGATTCGCAAGAGGAACGATCTCAATCTGTTTTTCATCCAATCCATATGATACCAAATCTTTTTTGAAACTTTGTGATGATTTAAGAGAGCTGCTCGCTGCTGGTATAATTCCGATCTTTGCATCTTCCTTACCGCCAGCTAGTTGAATAAATTCGTTATAAACCGCTTTGTTGCTGCTGCCTAAAGCTCCACCCGCGATTACGAGATTCCCTTGAATTTCTTTCTTGTTTTTAGCAAAGCTTACGGAAGGTGTTGATAATGATAATCCTAGTGCAAGAGAAAGTGTTACAGCCATCCATTTTTTGTTCAAAATTGCATCTCTCCTTCATTATTTTTGATAGCCTTATTTAAAATCAGAATAATAGAAGGCTACCTACTATTTATTTGAAAATTCAAATTTATACATGCAAGTTGTGTGCCAGAACAGCGACAGCCTGTCCTATCAAGATTTAATAGATAGGTCATCCTATCTGGTTGTTATTAGGGTGTTAACCCTAGCCAAAATATGACCCGAATAACCAATTTCCGATCATAATCTTCATTGAAAAGTTCCTTATTCTACATTGCCGTTTTTACTTCAATAAAAAAAGCACTTCTCCTGTTTGAGGAAATGTACCTAATCGTCCAAGGTGAAAACTATCAGACATCAAGTAAATCTTATAATGTTTTAATTATTATTTCCCCCTTTACCTTTTGGAGTTTCGAAACCTTTAAGGTAGGAAACTAACACTAGAGGGGTGAAATCATCACGTTCACGATAAATTTCATCAAAATTAAATATTTCAAACATCTAGATACCCCCTAATTTAATTAATTAATCCTTCATATTCCTAAATGGAATCTCAATCTACTTTAAACTACCCTTTACTTCCATAAAAAAGAGCATTTCTCCTTTTCGAAGAAATGCTACCGTTCGGTATAAGAAGAGGACAAATATTTTGAGATTTTGCACTCTGAATTTTGAGCTCTTTTTTCATTTCATTATTCTGTTAAAGCACCCGATTCGTGGAATAACTCATTTAACTCCAAAATGCTCGACGCTTTTATAATCTTACAATCACTTCGGTGCCGTCTTGTGCCTTTACATTAACTAACTCTAGACCTTTATGCTTTTTCAATTCTTTAATAATACGTTTGAGTTCTGTTTTATCTACGGAAGGAATGGTAAAGGATATATTTTTCTTATCTAGATGAGGTTTCGACCATTTGTTTGCGTGTCGAATTAACAGTTTGGAGGTTAAAATCGAAACACCTATGTTTAAAAGGACGTAAGGAACAGGTATTGTGAACTTTGTTTCTTTTGTTTTTACATTTACAAGTAACATATTTTGTAACCTACTCAATAACGATTGAAACGGTATCCCCGTTTGCAGATTTCACATCAACAATCTGACCGTCCAGTTCATTTTCGATTGCTTCAAAGATCAGATCGATATTAATATCATTTACATATTGTTCAGATTGGGGAATTTTTGAAGCAATACTGTGTCCTGCTGCTAAAACAGCCTTTACTAGTTTAATAGGAAGGTTTACATTTACGTTGTCACTTTCAGCAGATACAACACGAATCCTTAATGTTTTGTCGCTGTAACTAGTAGGTTTATGAGAAGGATTGCTTAATGGTCTAACAGATGTACTTTGTTCCTTTTCATTTAAAACTCGAATTAATTCAGAACCCTTCTCAGCGTCAATCTTACCTTCTTGAACCATTGTTAAAACTTTTTCAATCTCACTTTTCATTTCACATTCCTCCTATTCGTCTTTTAACATTTTGATTGCTTCATCTGGAGAAATCTCTCCACGTTCAAGCATCATAACAATTTTTTCTCGTCTACTTCATTCTTCTTTTTTGTTCATATCCTAATGAAGATGCAATGTCGTTCAGCTTGCCTCGAACGGTTGGGTATGAGATTCCAAGTTCTTTTTCAACTTCTTTAATATTGCCTCTACATACGAGAAAGACTTCAACAAAATGAAGCTGCTCTTTCGTTAGTGAAGCAAATTTTGATAATTCGAATTCGTTCTCGATTGTCGTCTGGCAATGTGAACAATGAAGTTTGGTAATCTTGAGTGTTTGTGTACAAACAGGACAATTCGTAAGTAATGGATGAGCCATATCAGATTCCTTTCTTTTTGTATAATTTGATTATATACAACATAAGTAAGAAAGTGAACAAAAATTTCAAAAATATTAATTACGGTATTAATTATTTTTATTTTTTTCATTAAATAATACCTATTTTTTAATAATTATATTGATTTTATTTAAAGGCGTCACTAAAAAAGACCTCCCTCAATGGAAAGTCTCAAAGTTTAAACATAAATATATACCCTACCGCTTCTTTCGATATAAAGCATTCTTAAATAAACGCATCCAATTGAGAAAAAAAAGGAATATTTTATCTGTTACTTATTCTTCCCCAACTACCTGTTTATTTTAGGTTAAACATACCTTTTCCCGTTTTCATATCTATTGGCAATGATGAATGTTCGTGTGTTATGAGCCAAGACTCATTTATTTTTTTAAAGCCAAATGTAAAACGGTTTGTCATTTGACGAAGCTTCTCTCCAGATTTTTCTTTATAAGCAGCGAACGTAACAGCACAATGAACAAATGCAACGTTAGTATTTTCCTCAATAGTTAAATCGTTAAAATCTACTTTTAGTAAATCTCCGTCTTCACTCAAACCATTAAACCACTCTCTTACATTTTCTCTCCATAAAGAAATACCTTTACACTCCCAGTTTCCCCAGCAATCATAAATATGTACATCAGCATCATAGGAAGATAGGAATTTTTCAACATCTTTCTCATAAACGGCACATCTGTAATTTTCAAGAACGTCCTGAACGGTACTAATACCAATCGTCATAAAGTGTTCTCCTTTATAAAAAGTTAAGTTACTTTAATATTTCCATATTCAACCCTTTTTTCCTTCTTCATCAGGGTTGGGATAATGTATTGGTGCATAATTGGAACATCAAAACCATCATGACAGAAATTATTGAAACCTTGTTAAAACCTATACGGATGGGGTGCAAATTCGAGTATAAAAACTAAAAATAGCCATCTAATTCATAAGAGAATTAGATGGCTATTTGCAAGACTATTTTTGTTTTGTTCAAGAACCGCTTTATTCCATCCAATCATCCAGTTCTGAAACCAGTTCATCAATCGGTTTAATTGAAACCGGAAGCTTTGGAAGTGATTGTATAAATGACTTGCCGTATCTCGTCTCGATCATTCTTCTATCAAATACGAAAACGGCTCCTTTATCACGGCTGCTTCTTACTAAACGGCCAAATCCTTGCTTAAACCGGATAATCGCTTGCGGAAGCGAAAGATCATAGAAAGGATTTCCGCCTTCTGCTTTCAGCTTCTCACTTTTCGCAGCCATCACAGGTTGATCGGGCGGAGTAAACGGCAGTCTGATAATCACGAGACAAGATAAATCGTCTCCAGGGATGTCGATTCCTTCCCAAAAACTGTTCGTCCCAAACAGAATGCTGTTATCAAACCGCTGGAAGTTCTTTGTAAGACGCGCCCGGCTTCCGGAATCTACGCCTTGTGCGATTAATACGAACTCTTCGGCATCCATCAAGCTTTTAAACGCTCCGTGTGTCTCTCTCAACATCTCGTACGAAGTGAACAGAACGAGCATGCGTCCTTTCGTTACTTTTGCGATCTCGTACAGAGAAGACGAGATTTTTTTAACGAACGTTTTCTGATCCACTTCGTTAATGAGCGGAATGTCCGTAGGCACCATAAGCTTCGCCTGTTGTTCATATTGAAAAGGAGAAGGAAGCTGTGCGCTAATCGGACCAAAGTCTAAAAGTCCAAGCCTTTCACTCAAGTAACGGAAGCTGTTCTTTACACTCATCGTCGCAGAAGTGAGCACGACCGAGCTTTTTTACCAAAGAATTTATCAGCTAAGATCTGATCAATCTCAACAGGCTTCGCAAAGAGTGTAACCGCGTGTCTCGGACCTTTTGACTCTGCTTCCATCCAGTACACTTCTTCAGATAACGGGCAAGACACTAAGTGGTGAAGATCTGTCATCTCGTCCTGAAGATCGTTTAAGATGCCTTCTAAATCAACTAAGAAACCTTTTTGCTGGACCGTTAAATGTTCTTCATAGTGATCAAAGCTCTTTAAAACACGTTTTACAGGCTTCACAAGATCACCCATAAACTGACGTGCTCTCGCTTCCATCTCTAAGACTGGTTCCCAAGCGACAGCCTCAATATCCTCTTTCGTATAACGAAGCGTTAATTTCGTTAATTCTGTGGAGCGAGACGATTTGGCTTTACGTAAACAGATCGTCTTGATCTGCTTGAAGATCTCATCAAGCTCATTCTTCACATCAGAAAAAGATTATCCCAATTGGCAAGATGATTTTGATATTTAGGAACTTCAAGCAAGTCGCAGATCTCTCTGAACATGTTCATCATTCCGTCCCCATCCGTTTGTGAAAGTCTATCAAGCAACTTTACGAATGAAAAATAATCCGTTTCCTTCCCAAAATGATCACTTACGACTTCTTCAACGTGATGTGCTTCATCTAACACTACTTCTTTATAAACAGGTAACAGTTGATTATCTGATTTTAAATCGGTAAACAGCAACGCATGGTTCGTAATTACTAGATCTGATTCATGAGCTGCCCTCTTCTGCTTATGATAATAACACCTGGAGAACCAAGGACATCGGTGGTTCAAACACGAATTGGCATCACTTTTGACCGTGTTCCAAAACAGCTTTCCGCCAGATGCCATCGACAGCTCTTCAACATCACCGGTTTCGGTTTCAGTAAGCCAGACGATCAACTGTGCTTTTGTGAAGTTCATATCGTAGTTATCATCGTGATGATCCATAAGCGTATGTTCAAATTTTCTTAAACATAGGTAATGATTTCTTCCTTTAAGAAGAGTCGCTGTAAAATCAAACGGCATGATTCTTTTTAAAAGTGGAACATCACGTTCTAACAGCTGTTGCTGAAGCTGGACGGTATGTGTAGAAACGACAAGCGGCCGGTCTTTTTCCTTTGCATGTCGAATACCCGGTATGAGATAACCGAGCGATTTCCCTACACCCGTTCCCGCTTCAATCACAAGATGCTGATTCGTGTGAAGAGCTTCATCGACGAGTTCGACCATTCTCTGCTGACTTTTTCGCACTTCGTAATGCTGCATATGCTGCTGAAGCTGATCATGAACCTCTTCGTCTTTAAACTCTGTAAAATCATCATCTGAAAATTGTACAAAATCCGGTCTCTTTTTAAGAGCGAGCTTTCTGTAAAAATCATACGTCTCTTCATCTGCTAAAAAAGCTGACTTTTCAGCGATCATATCACCAACAATGCTTTCTAAAGAACTTTGCAGCTTCTTTAAAAAAGGAGTGAGTCGTTCAAGCGTCGCTAATGGCAAGTTTTCTAGCTTTTCTAAAAGATGAATTAAGAGTCTTGCCGTCACTTCAGCATCGCTGTCTGCTTGGTGAGGGTTGATATGTTCTAGCCCTAGATAGTCAGCGAGCATGCCTAACTGATAACCGTCTGCTCCTAACAGGAGGAGTCTCGACATTTCGACCGTGTCGATCAGCGGCATAGATAGTCTAGAATAACCAGAACGGTCTAGCTCGCCTTGTAGAAATGAATAGTCAAACATAACATTATGGGCAACAAAATAAGCTCCTTCTAACATCTGAAGGAGCTTTGGTGCCACTTCTTCAAACAACGGGGCATCTTTCACCATATCGTCGTTGATGCCCGTCAATTGTTCAATAAATGGGGGATGGGAACGCCTGGCTGGATGAACGTCGAAAATCTGTCCGTTATCTGTCCTGCCTCAACGGCGACCGCACCAATCTGGATAATTCGGTCTCCTTTTGCTGCTGAATTTCCTGTTGTTTCAAAATCGATAACGACAAACCGCCGTGTCATAGCCTTCACCTCATTCCCCTGTGGCTGTTTCTATAGAATTAATATATGGTAGCCTCAGGTTCAACTCCGAGCATCTCATGCACACGATTATCTTTGTCCATAATCGCTACTTTAGGTACATGGTGTTTTGCTTCGGTTTCATCATACATCGCGTAAGATATAACGATAATGGTATCGCCTTCTTGAACGAGTCTAGCTGCTGCGCCATTTAAGCACATTACACCAGAACCTCGTTTTCCAGGGATGATATACGTTTCAAATCGCGCACCATTATTATTATTTACAATTTGCACTTTTTCGTTCGGAATCATATCAACTGCATCTAAAATATCTTCGTCAATCGTGATGCTACCTACATAATTTAAGTTAGATTCAGTTACCGTTGCACGGTGGATTTTAGCTTTCATTAACGTACGGAACATGTTTCTTCCCCACTTTCTTGTCTCGTTAAAATGTTGTCTATGATGACATTATCAATCAAACGGGCTTTGCTGAATTTAACAGCGACCGCAATAATCAATTTTTTTGAATCTGGTGTTGGAGGAAGAAGTTCAGGATACGATAGAATCTTGCAATATTCAACAAAACCGCTCGTATGTTCCTCCAAGTATTTTATCATCTTTTGTTCGGTCTCACCACTATCACCGTCCAAAAGCCAGTTCTTAGCTTTTAATAATGATTGATTCAAGTGGATACCTTCTTTTCTTTCTGCTTCCGTTAAATACACATTTCTTGAACTCATTGCAAGGCCGTCTGACTCTCGTTTCGTCTCACAGCCGATCACTTTTACCGGAAAGTTGAAATCGTCAACAAGCCCTTGAACAACCGCCACTTGCTGTGCGTCTTTCAGTCCAAAATAAGCAAAGTCAGGAGAAACAATGTGAAACAGTTTAGTAAGTACAGTTGCTACTCCGTCAAAGTGCCCTACCCGGGTCTCTCCGCATAATGCATCCACTCTTTTGTTAACAGAAACGGTAACAACAGGCTCATCCGGATACATCTCTTTCGTGTCAGGGAAAAACAATACGTCTGCTCCAGCATCTAAAGCGAGCTGTTTATCTCGTTCCAGATCTCGCGGATATCTGTCAAAGTCTTCGTTCGGCCCAAATTGAAGTGGATTCACAAAGATGCTGACTACAATCACATCAGACTCTTTTTTCGCGCGTTCGATGAGCGAGAGATGGCCGTCATGCAGATACCCCATCGTAGGTACGAATCCTACTGTTTTTCCTGACTTTTTTCTTCTGAAATAAGTGTCTGAATGTCTTGGATGCGGTTGATCAATTTCATGATTTTACTCCTCCGTACAATGAGTCAAGCGTTTCAGATTTCATATTAAAACTGTGGTTTTCTTCTGGAAACTGCTGAGTTTTTACTTCTTCTTTATATTTTAAAAGTCCGTCGACCATTATATCTTTCACATTAGCATAGGTCTTCACAAACTTTGGTACATGGTGAAACCCGTAGCCAATCATATCGTGATAAACAAGTACTTGCCCATCCGTATGTTTCCCTGCACCGATGCCGATTACAGGAATGGACAGTTTTTTGGTTACGATCTCGGCAAGCTGCTGCGGAACACACTCTAAAACGATGGCAAACGCCCCTGCTTTTTCGAGCAGAAGGCTCTCTTCTATAAGTCTCGCTGCATCTGCTTCTTCTTTCGCTTGAACACCATAACCACCCATAACACCAACCATCTGCGGCGTGAGGCCGAGATGTCCCATTACAGGAACTCCAGCGTCTGTTAAACGCTCAACAGTCTGAACGATTTGTTTGCCGCCTTCTACTTTGACAGCAGACGCACCGCTTTCTTGTAGAATTCGGCGTGCGTTGTTCAACGTTTCATCGATCGAACCGTGATACGTCATAAAAGGCATATCTGTTACGATAAACGTGTTCGGTGCACCGCGTTTTACCGCTTTTGTATGATGAATCATATCATCCATCGTTACGGGTATCGTGGATTCATAGCCCAATACAACCATGCCTAGAGAATCTCCAACTAACAAAAGATCCATCTCTGCTTTTTCACAGATAACAGCCGTAGGGTAATCATAAGCGGTTACCATCGTGATTTTTTTGCCGTCTCTTTTCATCTTAAGAAAACTTTTAGTAGTTTTCATCATAAAGCCTCCCTGTTTTTTGTTTGGCTATCTCCATAAGAAGTTGCTAATGAGTTTTTTTGTTAGGTTCTTTATAAAGGATAATTGCTATTTGGAACCTAAATCCTCCTCGAAAGTTGATTGTAGCGCAAGGTTGCCGACTCCTGCGGGACGAGCGGTCAGGTGAGACTCTTAATGGCGCGAAGCGGCAAGGGGCTCACCGGTCGCCCCACGGAAAGCTAGCAACCTGAAGCGGAAATCAACTACATTCAAGAGCAACAAAGCATACGGAAATTACCTTTAACTAACAGGGCCAGAAAGTGCAAAAAACCTTCTTTCCAAAGAGGAAGAAGGCATAGGAAAACATCCTAGACTTTTGTTGTTTGCTCCCTCTGTCCCGGTCCTAATTTTGGATCTAGGCAGATATAAGGTTTGTGGGTAAAACTAGACAAACTTAGTGCAGTTCCACACGGATACCGCCTACGATTTTATTTTATCACGTACTTATCCTAAGGAGAAGGAATTTCAATATCAGCAGAATAGATCGAGTGTACCTTGCCCGTATCATCTTCTAACAGCAATACACCTTCCTCTGTGATTCCTTTTGCATAACCTGTTATAGAGCCCGTTACAGATCTCGCTGTAATTCGTTTACCTAAGCTGAATGCTCTCGCTTCCCATAACAGCTTAATCACACCGAATCCTTGTTCGAGATATTGGTGATACAATGTTTCGATTTCTTGCAGAAGCACACCGATCACTTCAGCTCGCTTGTACGTTTGTCCGCCTTCAATCGCAAGACTTGTTGCAATCTGAGCGATCTCATCTGAAAAATGCTCGCTTTCTTGATTGACGTTCATCCCGATCCCTACGATCACTGAATGGATGGAATCCGCTTCTGCTTGTAGCTCTGTTAAAATACCTGCTGTCTTCTTACCGTTGATTAAAATATCATTCGGCCATTTGATAGCCGCTTCAAGACCAGAAACTCTTTCAATCGCTTTTGAAGCGGCAACCGCAATCAACAATGTGAGCTGCGGCGCTTTTTGAAGCGGAATATTAGGCTTTAAAATCAGACTCATCCAAACGCCAGTCCCAGCTGGCGACTGCCAAGCTCTTCCTAATCTGCCTCTTCCACCTGTTTGTTCATCCGCAAGCACGATGCTTCCTTCAGCTGCTCCGTCTCTTGCTAGACTGTGCGCAATCTCTTGCGTACTTTTAACAGAGGATTTGTACGTGATCTTTTTTCCGAACGTTCCGTTACCCGTGTATAAAGATACTTCTTCTGCGGTAACAAGGTCTGGTGAAGTAACCAATCGGTATCCCCTCTTTTGAACCGCTTCTATCGTATAACCGCTTTTACGAAGTTCTGATATGTGCTTCCATATTGCCGTTCTGGAACAGTTGAGTTTATTACTGATCTCTTGACCAGATACAAACTCTCCCTCGTTTTCTGAAAGCATATGCAATAGTGCTTCTTTCATTATGGCTCCCACCTTTTTACCCAATCCTTAAGCACATTTTCTGAGAGGCTAAGATCTCCCTTAACGATTTTTTCCTCCATCTCGTCGAGGAGTTTACCTAACCAGACACCTGGTGCTTTTTGTTTGATGTTCAGTATTTCTTCACCGTCTATCGGAATATCTTTTCTAGATGAAATTGGAATCTCGCTAGCTAGCTTTTGAAGATTTTGCTTTTCATGTTCATAAGATACATTTTCTATCGTGCTTTTTAACGTCATACTCTCTAACGCAGTGGAAAGCCCTGTTCGATACAAATCAATCTTTCTCCACGTTTTCACTTCATAAGCGGCTAACAGCGCTAAGACTTTTTAGTTGTCGTGTTGGGAAGTTTCCAACGTTTCAAGAATTCTCGTGAATCACTGACATGTGATAAAAGGATGATGGCAGCCCAACATTGATGCTCTGTTTGTAGTAAGGTCCACTCAAATCCTAAGTAGCCTGCACTTCTTTTTTCTTTTAAAGGAAAAGGCAGATAATTCATCACAGCGCTTTGTTTCATAAAATCAAGTGCATGACCTGCCTGCACGCCTTGGAGCAGTTTAATGAACTCAATGGAAATGCGTTCAGTTGAAATTTTTTAAGCAAAGGGGCTTTATTTTCGATCGCCTTCTTTGTCTCAAGTTCTATCTTCATGTCGTATACACTCATAAAACGGCAAGCTCTCATAACACGGAGCGGATCTTCTGAAAATCTCAGATGAGGATCTCCAACTGTACAGATCTGTCCGAGCTTAAGATCATCTCTTCCTCCAAAGTGATCAATCAAGTGAAATGATGTATCCATCGCCATCGAATTAAATGTAAAATCTCTTCTAGAGAGATCTTCTTTTAGATCATCGACAAACCATACTTTTGAAGGTCTTCTAAAGTCTTCATATTTGTCTTCTTTCCTGAAAGTCGTTACTTCATAAGAAACATGATTATATCGGACAATGACTGTTCCATGCTCAATCCCCACAGGAATGGTCTTTGGAAAAATTCTTTGTACCTCTTCAGGTCTTGCACTCGTTGCGATATCAATATCTTTGATGGGCCGGTCTAGACAAAAATCACGCACACAGCCGCCGACAAAATAAGCTCTATACCCTTCGTCTTCCAAGCGCTTTAAAACAGGCAAAGCTTCTTGAAACATTTTGTTCATACGGAGTGATCCTCTAATAAAGAATAATAGATATCTTCATAGATCGAGACGATTCTCTCTGATAAAAAGTTCTCTTTTACATGTCTTACCGAATTTTCTCTAAAAAGGGTCAGCTTTTCTTTGTCACGTAAAAGCGCAACGGCTTTTTCTGCCACCGCTTCTGGATCTCCTACTTCCACCATATATCCTGTTTCACCATCAACAATTACTTCAGGAATACCACCGATATTTGTTCCAATTACAGGTACACCGCAAGCCATCGCTTCAAGCAGAACGAGCCCGAAACTTTCTTTTTCTGATAAAAGAAGTTTCAGATCACAAATGGAGAACAATTCGCCCACATTTTCTTGTTTTCCTAAGAACAAAACGTCATCTTCAATATCTAACTCACGCACCAGCTCGCAAGCAGTCGTTAGTTCGGGGCCGTTTCCAATTAATATTAGCTTTGAAGAAAGCTCTTTTCGAATCAAAGCAAACGATTTGATCACATCTTCTAACCTTTTTACTTTTCTAAAGTTAGAGATATGAACGATTACTTTTTCGTTCTCATCAATTCCGTACGTTTGTCTTAATTCAGCATTATTGCTTCTTCTGTAATAAACTCTTTCATCTACAAAGTTATGCACAGGTATGATGTCTTTGTTGATATTTAATAGCTCTAAAGTATCTGCTTTTAGTTGATGAGAAACAGATGTAACCACATCCGATTTCTCGATACCAAACTTGATCATTTCACTAAGTGACGGATCGTATCCGAGCACCGTAATATCTGTTCCGTGAAGGGTTGTGACAATCTTGATGTTATCGTTCAGCATCTGTTTGGCTAATACGGCACAAACAGCATGAGGTACAGCATAATGAACATGAAGAAGGTCAAGCTTTTCTCTTTTCGCCACTTCTGCCATCTTGCTCGCTAGCGCCAAGTCATAAGGCGGATATTTGAACACAGAATAATGGTTCACTTCTACCTCATGAAAGAAGATATTAGGATAAAATTTTCCTAAACGAAAAGGAACACTAGACGTAATAAAATGGATCTCATGTCCTTTTTCTGCTAAAAGTTTTCCTAGTTCTGTCGCAACCACTCCAGATCCGCCTACAGTCGGATAGCAAGTGATACCTATTTTTAACGTCATGGCTTACTCCTTATAAATTGTTGGTTACAAAAGTTTGTTCTGGTATGAAGCCTTCTGCATAAGATACGCCAGCTTCTAGTCCAAATAGCTTGTCACGGTTTTCCACACGTTCGATATACCCGTTTGTGAGCGGAGTATCCACGCTGTCTGCTGTTTTAATAAACTGAGATGGATATGCTTTTAACGCATCAATCTTAGAAGAATACGAAGTGCTCACATCCACGAACAGTTGTGGTTTTTCCGTGCTATTGATCAAATAGTAAAAAATATTTTTCACTTTATGAGCTGGCAAGTTTTTTGGGTCCTTCACATTTTTGATTCCAGCAGAAAAGACAGCTTCCTTAACAAGACGAGCGCAGTTGCCATGGTCTGGATGACGGTCGATCCAATAGGGAGCAAACACATACTGAGGTTTATGCTCTCGAATAACGGAGATCAACTTTAAAATATAGTCATGCTGCAAATAAAGTCCTCTGTCTGGTAACCGTAAGTTCGGCCTGTTTGTTACCCCTAATAATTCAGCTGCCTCTTTAGCCTCTTTTTTACGAATGTTAACTGTGCCGTTTGATGAAAGTTCTGCTTCTGTTAAGTCACAGATAACCACTTCTCGGCCTTTTTCAGTTTCTTGTTTGATTGTAGCTCCCATACCAATTTCTACATCATCAGCATGAGCACCAAAGGCAAGCCAGGTATCAACGTTCATTTTTTCTCTGACTCTCTTTCATCTATAATTTTTCGCCAATCGAGATCTCCTCGCTCGAGTGATCGAATAAAAAGTTCTGCTGATGCAACATTTGTCGCAAGCGGAATTTGATACACATCACATAAACGCATTAATGCCGATACATCTGGTTCATGAGGCTGTGCTGTTAGTGGATCTCTAAAAAAGAGAACAAGGTCTAGATCATTTTCAGCAATCAATGCACCAATTTGCTGATCTCCGCCTAAAGGACCTGATTGAAATCGTTTTATATCGAGACCTGTAGCTTCCTGAATCTTTGAACCTGTCGTGCCTGTCGCAAACAAAGTGTGATCCTTTAGAATTGGTGCATAGGCGACGGTAAAATTGATCATATCGTTTTTCTTCTTATCGTGCGCAATAAGAGCTATTCTCATAGTATCCCCTCTTATTCCATAATATTTTCAAGGCCATAAACAAGACCTTCTAAGTTCATTACACTTTCAACTGCCAGTCTGACTCCAGGCATGAAAGAAGTTCTGTTCATCGAATCATGTCGAATCGTTAACACTTGTCCTTCTCCGCCGAAAATAACTTCTTGATGAGCCACTAGACCAGGCAATCTTACACTATGAATCCTAATTCCTTCTAGTTCTGCGCCTCTTGCGCCCGTTAGATCTTCTTTCTCATCTGGATGACCTTGTCTTTTCTCTTCACGTACCTCAGTAATAAGCTGAGCGGTCTTTAAAGCTGTACCTGAAGGGGCATCTAGCTTTTGATCATGATGCTTCTCGATGATCTCGATATCTGGCAGATACTTCGCTGCCATCTGAGAGAACTTCATCATCAGAATCGCACCAATCGCGAAGTTTGGAGCAATTATGGCACCTGTATTCTTTTCTTCAGCGAGCATCGTTAGACGTTCTAGGTCATCATTGGTAAAACCAGTTGTACCAATAACCGTACGAAGGCCATGGTTTAGTGCCATCTCAAGGTGCTTCTTACCAATGTCAGGGCGCGTTAGATCTACAACTACATCTGCCTCTACTGCTTGTAAACAGTTTTCCATATCATCATAAACGGGAGCTTCCATTGACTCTGGAGCTCCTGATAAGTCTTTTACTTGTAATCCATCATTTTTTGAATCAACAGCTGCCACTAGTTCAAAATGAGGTGTTTCCTCAATCATCTTTAATGCTTCTTGTCCCATTTTCCCGCGTGGTCCCGCTAGTATAATTTTAATGTTATTCATGAGTCTAACTCTCCTTCTTTTCGTGTCCATCTGTCTTTATCGCGTGTTTCAAATTTGTTCATCACCGTACTCAGCGCTTCGTCTAAATCTATATTTAATGAGTTTGCAAGACAAATTAAAACAAAGAACATATCGCCCAGTTCTTCTTCAACTGTCTTTGCATCTTCTGTTGATTTTTTTGGTTTCTCTCCATAATGATGATTCACTTCACGAGCAAGTTCGCCTAATTCTTCTGTTAATCTTGCAAGCATAGCTAGCGGGCTGAAATAGCCCTCTTTAAATTGTGATATGTATTGATCTACAACGTCCTGACTCTCTTTTAAGGTACGATTGGCCATGATGTTGACACTCCTCATTCTATATTATTCTTCTTTATGTTATCGGTAATTTTTCTGTTTGACAAATTTCATGAAATTTTGCTTATAATAGGAAGGCATGATTGAAGACGAAAGTCGTATTTAGAAGGAAAGTAGGCATTTTATGAGTTATCCAATCAAACTAAAAAATATCATTTTCATCCTGTTCGGAGCTGCTATCTTTTCGTTTGGAATCGTCCATTTTAACATGACAAACAACTTAGCAGAAGGTGGTTTTACTGGGATCACACTCATTCTTTATTTTCTATTTTCAATCGATCCCTCATACTCTAACCTGGCACTAAACATTCCATTGTTTTTTATCGGATGGAAACTGCTTGGAAGAAATGCTTTTATTTACACGGTAATCGGAACGGTTGCTGTTTCTGTCTTTTTATTTATTTTTCAGCGTTTTTCCTTTGTTACCATTGATCTTAAGGAAGATATGACGCTAGCTGCTCTTTTCGCAGGCGTATTTATCGGAGTAGGCTTAGGAATTATCTTTAGATTCGGTGGTACGACAGGCGGAGTTGATATTATCGCGAGACTTGGCCATAAGTTCTTAGGCTGGAGCATGGGTAAGACGATGTTTATCTTTGACTTTGTTGTCATTGCAATCTCCCTTGTCTATCTGGATTACAGAGAAGCGATGTACACGTTGGTTGCCGTATTTATCGGTGCGCGAGTGATCGATTTTATGCAAGAAGGTGCTTATGCTGGCAAAGCAGTGATGATCTTCTCAGATAAAAACACAGAGATCGCTGCTGATATCATTAAAGAGTTAGACCGAGGTGCAACCATTTTAAATGGTAAAGGTTCATTTACTGGCAACATCCGTGAGGTTCTGTACTGTGTGATTGCAAAGAATGAGATCGTCCGTATAAAGCAGGTTATTGAGAGAATCGATCCACATGCTTTCGTTACGGTTAATGATGTACATGAAGTAATCGGTGAAGGCTTTACACTTGATGCTGATAAGAACCCTATAGGCAGATAAAAAAACTCCCGAAAGAATTTTTCGGGAGTTTTCGTTTTAGTCGTCTTGATTCATGCCTAAAAACATGAAGATGAATCGCGCTAGTTCCAGTAATGCTACAAGAGCACCTGCAACATAAGTTAGTGCAGCAGCGTTTAACACTTTACGTGCGCCGCGTTCCTCGTTGTTGCGAATCAATCCTGTTGAAACAATCTGGTCCATCGCACGTGAGCTTGCATTAAATTCTACAGGCAATGTTACGAATTGGAACAATACAGCTACTGACATGAAGATAATTCCTAGAAGGAACATATTCATTGAGCTTAACAGCATACCGCCAAGTATTAAGAAAAACGAAAAATTCGAACCGATGTTTGCGACAGGAACAAGGGCATGTCTGAATCGTAAGAACGCATATCCTTCCGCATCTTGAATCGCATGTCCTACTTCGTGAGCAGCAACAGCGGCACCTGCAATCGAACTTCCGTAATAGTTATCTTCTGATAAACGTACAACTTTACTGCGAGGATCGTAATGATCAGAAAGCATTCCCCTAACAGGTTCAACCTGTACGCTATAAAGTCCGTTTTGGTCTAAAATCTCTCGTGCTACTTCTGCACCAGTCTTTCCTGTACTGTTACTTACTTTCGAATACTTTTTGTACGTGCTTTTCACTCTCATCTGTGCCCAGATTGGAACAATAAGCAAAATTGCGAAGTAGATTAAAAATCCACCCATTGTTGGCATTCCTCCATATAAAAAGCTTTTTGTTAATTATATATTACGTTTTCAACTCAATGTTTGTCAAAGAATATGCATGACATCAACGTTTATCTGGAACACGCAAGTTTTCTTCTTGATCACCTTTGTATTTTCTCCAACCCACATATATTAATGTTGAAGATATGATTCCACCAATAGAGAATATTAACCAAAACAATGAAGGCTCTGAATTATCTTTTTTTGCGAAGAACAGTGCTTCAAAATCAGCAGCAGCTGTCTCAAGCTGTTTTTGATGGGCGGTATCCTTTAGAATCTTACTGCGGTTAGCATCAACGTAAGAGACGTGTTCATCTAGCTTTTGAAGATCCTCATCTTTAAGATCGACCATCAGAGCTGGTCTGACTGTTTCGTACCGTTCAAGCAGAAGATTAGCTGCCTGATGAAATGCCACAGAATCATCCTCGCTTATTCCTTTTTCCATCGTGATAAAAGGCTCAAGCATCATTAACCCAGTTTTTTTCCATAACGGTTCATAATCGGTCTGAAGGGCATCCACTAATAAACGAACTTCGGTTAGCTTATTTAGCTTTTTTCTTTTGACCACTGTGGATTCTGAAGAGAAGATACAGCATCAGCGAACGTGTTTTCAACGATACGCTGTTGCTCCGGTCTTAAGGACAAAACATCGTCTATATGGGTGATGTTAGAAGAAGTGAACGCTAACACACCAGCCGCTTCTTCATACCGTTCTATTTTACCAAGCTCCCAGATCTCACTCGTTAGCTCATTTATCTCAGACCATTCCTTTGCTTCTGTATGATTTGATGCAAATGCTGGCATAGCAAGTCCAAAAAACATACAGAGAACCATCAATGCCCATCCAAACCTTCTCATCCGTTGTCCCTCCTGTACCCTTATACTTAAAACGTATGAGAGCTGGGACAAGGATAGACCTATAAATAAGGAATTGGAACGTGTTCTATGCTTTTCTCATTTTCCAAACAATAAAGATGGATAACGCAGATAACCAAAAGGTCAAGTATCCGATCATGTCTTGATACGGATCAAGAATGTCATACCTTGGCATCATATCAAACACATAGTCAATAATCTCGTTATGAAACAGGACAATTGCAGCAAGTGCCACGTGCCAACCCCTAATTTTATAATAAGGGGCATACAACAAGCCTTGAACGGCCATGCCAAGATGAGAAAAGATAAGCATATAGTTGATAAGATCTAACGGTGTACCTACAAAAGCACCACCTAGGTTCATACCTACTGCCCATATACCGTACTTAAAAAGGGTTGCGACAGCCAATGCCTCGATCCACCCATGCTGTCTTTTCATCAAAAAACCGATGATGACAAAAACAAAAAATAGAGAAGCTGTTGGGCTATCGGGTACGAACGGCAAGAAGTACCAAGGTGTGTCTTGCAGCTGGTAAAGGTACCAGTAGTATCCGTAGATCGTGCCTAGTATGTTGATCAGAAGAAGTGGTAGTAAGAACATGCGATCCATGATGATCGCTCGAATCCAAGACATAATCACATACTCCTTTTTGTTTGCTATGTTTCGTCTTCATTCAGAAAAAAGCCGGCCCATACCGAGCCGGCTTCTAACTGTTACTTCTGTTCTAGTTTAGAGATGAATTCAGCTAATTGTTTTAGCTCATCATCAGAACCTTTAAACGCATTAGGCGGCATGCCTGGCGGCTTACCTTCTTTTGCGATCTTCATGATTTCTTCAGGCTTTAAACCTGTTCCGATCAAGGATGGTCCAGATGCTCCGCCTGATAACGTGTTACCGTGACAGCCAACACAGCTCTGCTGTTGGTAAATCTTATATCCAGGATCGTTTTCATCAAAACTTACATCAACGATCTTACCTTGTGTCTTTGCTTTCTCCCAATCGTGTGTCACAACGGATTCCCATGTTAAATATGTAACAGAAATCAAACCTAATAACATTAATCCTGTTGCGATTGGACGTTTAGAAGGTCGTCGCTCCAAACCTGTATCCAGGAATGGCGCCAACATTAACGCACCAAATGCAAGACCCGGTATGATAACAGTACCGATAAGAACATAATCCCCTGCCGCATACTTGTACTTCAGAAGCTGGTATAAAAATAGGAAGTACCAGTCTGGTAGAGGAATATATCCAGCATCGGTAGGATCTGCTTTTTTCTCCAAAGGAGATTCATGGACGATTGTCAGTACGAGGTATCCAATCAAGAATACAGCTCCTACCATCCATTCTTTTAAAAGAAAGTTTGGCCAGAACGCTTCCGTTTTTCCTGGAAACTCCGAATAGTCTTTTGGTATATTCGGCTTGCGCTCAGCAGGGACACGAGAGTCACCGACAAACTTCATTCCTTTACCGCGATGCATATATTTCCCTCCTTTGCTCTCATGAAACTTTTCAACTTATGTTTGTTTTTACAACGGTCCGGAAATACCTTGTTTACGGATCATTAAGAAGTGGGCACCCATTAGACCTAACAATGCTGCAGGAAGGAAGAATACGTGAATCGCAAAGAATCGCGTAAGCGTCTGTGCTCCGATAATTTCTCCACCAGCAAGGAATGTTTTAGCGATAGGACCAACTACAGGAATTGTCATAGCAATCTCAATCCCTACTTTAGTTGCGAATAGCGCTTTCATATCCCAAGGCAATAGATAACCTGTGAAACCTAGACCTAACATAACAAAGAAAATAAGTACTCCAACAACCCAGTTTAACTCTCTTGGCTTTTTATAAGCTCCCTGGAAAAATACGCGCAATGTATGTAGAAACATCATTACGATAACAAGGCTCGCGCCCCAGTGGTGCATTCCGCGTACAATAACTCCAAATGCCACTTCATTTTGCAGGTAATATACGGATTCCCAAGCATTCACGATATCAGGCACATAGTACATTGTTAAGAACATACCTGAAAGAATTTGGATAACCGTGATGAAGAAGGTTAGTCCACCGAAACAGTAAACAAACGCAGAAAAATGATGTGCGGGGTTTACGTGTTCAGGTACTTCATGGTCTGCAACATCTCTCCAAAGCGGCGTAATATCCAGGCGCTCATCTACCCAGTCATAAATCTTTTGTAGCATTCATTACGCCCCCTTTCTTGGTTTTGCCTTTCCTAAATAAAGCTTTCCATCTTTCACCTGACTGTCATATACATCCAGCGGTGCAAGAGGTGCCGTACCCTTAACGTTTGTTCCATCCTTCGTATAACGGCCTAAGTGGCAAGGACAGAAGAACTGATTAGGGTGCGATGGATCTGTATTCCAGTCTACCGTACAACCTAGATGTTTACAGATTGGAGAAAGTGCGATAACATCACCATTCTTCGCTTTATAAACCCAGGCAGATTGAGTTACATCAGACTCGTACCAGCCATCTTTTTGTTTGATTTTAAAATCGAAACGCTTTGGTTCGTTCGCTAGTTCTTCCATGCTCGTAACCGCTACCATTTCTTGATCTGTTCCCTCTTTTAAAATCGGATCAAGGGCGAAACGGACCATTGGCATAAGCATGCCGGCAGCCATAAATCCGCCAACGCCAGTTAATGTGTAGTTTAAGAACTGACGTCTTGAAATATCTTCCTTTGACATTGTTTTCCCCCCTTATGCTGTAAATGACGGTCCATCCGGACTTTTACACACATATTACTAGGACATAAACATGATAGCTTATGTTGTCTTTTAATGTCAATATGACATGTGGTAAATATTACGAATTTATACTTCTTTGCCAATCGTTGAAAATGAGCTGAAATAAAGGTTTTACCTGTTCTTTTACAACTTCAAGCTTATAGTTTTCATCCATGCTATCCAGCGGCAGTGCAGGTACCCAAAAAGTTGTCCACTTAAACGCTGTTCGAATTCCTTCCAATATACGTCCGAGGTCATCAAAAAGATGTGTTTAAAGTGTCCGGAATTTGTAACATGTTCTATGAAACTTGTTAATCTTTCTATAGCCGGCTCACTCTTTACATATGTAAAATTAGGTGCTAAAAACAATCTGCCATGAAGCTGGCGTTCCATTTCTCCGCAAAGAAGTTCTGTATACTCCGCCATCGTGACACTAGACTTAAAATCTTGTGTGAAACTAACAGGTGTTAATGGGATTAAGAGAGAGTCCACATACTCTCCTGACTTTAAGAATACATCTGCGTCTTTCGTTTTCCATTTCATTTTATGAAGTTCTCCTTACTTGGTATGTACTGCTTTTATCGTACCATATTTCTTTCAACATAAACGGATTGGTTTAAAAAATGAGGTGGGTGTAGAAGAGATGGGGGCATGGAAGTCGTAAATCTCGGCGGTTCACTCGTAAATCTTTGGAATCGCTCGTAAATCTTTGGAATCGCTCGTAAATCTTTGGAATCGCTCGTAAATCTTTGGAATCGCTCGTCCAGCATGCAAATAGCTGCTGGACGAGCATCTATCAACATTATTTATCTGCTCGTCAAAAAATGTTTTTTTATAAAAGATTGTTGCTTTCAAACTTCATTTCATCTATGACAGTTGATTGGAGTGCAAGGTGTGAGACTCTTGAACTTCAAATTTTCTTCGTGCGATGTGTCGCTGCATTAGCCTTCCTTGCCCTGCGGGACAGGCGGGCAGGTGAGACACTTAAGAGTGAAATGTACGAATGTGGCTCACCGCCTGCCCATCGGAAAGCGAAGCACCTGGAACGGAAATCAACCACTTACAAAAACAACTAAGTTTACGAAAACAGCCAATAAAAAACCTTTAGAAACAAAAAAGGCGACCCTTAAAGAGTCACCTTTACATTGCTAGGACGGCTGTTTTTCTAAGTTTTTTAGTTCATTGGTCCATTTCGTAAAACTATCATAATCTTTCTGATCTAATGCTTCATCGATCTTGGACATAATATCGTTCTTACGGTACGTTTCGATCGACTTCTCTAAAACCATTTCCGCCCAAATGCCGTATTTTTTGTCCATTGACATATTTTGTGGCAAGTGAGGATTTTCTTCTAAAACCGAAGCATATTCTGGCGTCAGCCGTGATGCATTAAAATTGAGCTCGAGATAGATTTCTTCTTCTTGGTTTAAGCGGATGTCATGAAATGATTTTTCGGCATCAGTCGTTAGAACATTTTGTTTGTAAAAACGGAAAGGAACCCCGTCTGTGCATTGAGTGGACATGATTATAGCCTTTGGACAATACTCAGCCTTCTCTACAAAATGTACTTTCTCCATCAGTTGGTCATCACTAACTAAATAGTTTAATAACCAAACACATTCGCGCTTCTTTAACTGATAATGATTAAGGAACCATTTGATAAAATCCTTTTTTTCAAGGACCGAAACGGTGCTGCTCATTGCAATCCCCCATCATTCAAAAACACGTCTTTTGTTTAATAATTTATATTCTCTCACAGGTTGTAAAATCCTTCTTTGCTTCAGAAAGTTTTAAAATTCTTCCAATCGATTTAAAACGTCTTCAATATCCACCCGTTCAGGATTTTGTTTTAGCAGATTAACGAAGATGATTTTCGCTTTTTCCTGCTCTCCTCCTCAAGAAGGAAATAGGCATGTTCTTCTAAGAAAACAGGGTCTTCAGAAAAAGTTCTGCCGCTTTTTCATACCACTTAGCTGCTTCACTGTAATTTTCTGTTTCTTTATTGGCTGTTGCAAGATGCCAATACATGAGCGGAATCTCCTCTTTTGTTTCAGCAAGTGGTTTGTATAGACTCAAAAGATCCTCAAATCTTTCTTCACGTATATATTGATCACCTAACCGCAATAATGGTTCTATACGTGTTGGGTTTAGTTCCAGTGCTTGTTTGACCCACTGTTCCCCTTGAATAGGGTTATGAAGCTTATATGCAAGCCTTGCAGCCTGCAAATAAATATTTTCGTTATGTTCATCTCTTTTTAATCCTTCTGATATAACTTCATAAGCTTCTGTCAAAGCACCTTCTTCTTCGTAAGCTTCGGATAGTACACTATAGAGCGTTGTATAATCCGGGTCCATATCTTTTAACTCTTCTAAACTCGAAATGGCCTCTTTAAATTCTCCTGCTTTAAAAGCAGTAACGCCATGGCCAAATAAGCTATAAAGATCTTTGTGATGATCTAGGCCTTTTCTGTAAAAAGGAAGTGATTCTTCAAATTTCCCGGCACGGCTCAATGCTTCTGCATATCTAAGCGTCAAGTCTTCAATTTCTGCATTTCCTTCCATTGCTTTCTTTAAAAGCGGCAAACTTGAATCAAATTTACCTTGTCTCAAATAAAAATCACCTAATGCGTAAGAAAGTACGGGATGGTTTTCGTCCTTTTGGTGTGCCTCAGTCAGCTTACGCTCGGCTACTTCGGTCAATCCAAGACTTTCATACAGATCAGCTTGAAGGATAAGTGCTCTTAAATATTCATCATCGTTCTGATTTACTTGGTCTAAATATTCTATTGCTTTCTCATCCATTCCCTCGTCCAGACAGCATTCAGCTACTGATACAAGCAGCTCACCGTCACCTGGATATTTTTCAAGAAGTGCATTAAAAAGGCTCATTGCTTCTGATGTATGTCCCCAGTTTAGATACACTTCTGCAATCTCAAACTTTTCTGGATCTGTTGCTTTTTGTTTTAGTTCATCTAATAAAGACATGCCCTTTTCTACTTCGCCGTGTTCTACGAGCCTAATTGCATCTTGGATATCGTTCAATGATAAAACTCCCTTACCCCTAGTATTCTTGTGCTTATTATACACGAGAAACGAGAGATTCTCCAAAACGACGGGGCTTGATAACGATAATTTCTTTCCCGTAACCTTGCTGTCTTTCCGGAACATTTTCTGAATAGACGATTGTTCCTCTTACAATTACACTCTTTAACGTTTCATTCACTCCATCGGTGCCAAGGATGCAATAATCTGCATCACTTCCTGTAAACAAGCCGCCTTTGACCGGATAGATCCCAAGCATCTTTAAACTTGGTAATGGTAGTGGTTCATCCTCAATTAATTCATTAAAAAGCGTTGGAATTTGGAATTTAGTTGCAAGTTCATTCCATTTTCTTTGCCATGTTTTTTTAAATTTTGTTTCAATATGAGATGGGAAAGAAGGAAAAATGACTGTTCCATAATCAAAAGTAGTTTCTCTTATTCTTTCCCAAATTACGTGTGTTAACTGTTTAAAATCTTTACAGATCAACTGAATGAATGGAATTTTCTTCTTTCGGCAAAAGCTCATGATTTGTGGTGAAATTTTTTCTGGAGACATGCTTAGACCAATGCAATAATCGATTGAACTAGACACAAGAAGATGGCGTGTTCGTTTTAACTCTGTTTCTGCTTCATGCAAGTAGTTAATCTCCGCAGATGTTAATAATGTAGTCGTACCGCTTCGAACTCTCTCAACAAGTCGCTGCTTTACCGTTTCGATAGGCAATCTATTTAATGACATTAGAGGACTGATATGCCCGGGTATCATCTTTAAACCTTGCATGGACATCTTCATAACATTCATTCTTAGAGGGCCCTGTGAGACGTAGGAGATTTTTTGAGAGTCTACTAGATAGGAAAGAACAGTATCTGTACCGAGCGATTGCAGCGGGCGCTCAATAATATATCGCATAGCTCGCCTCCTTTTTTCTCTTTAAGACAAGCTATGATAGAAACGGGAGATTTATGTGAGAAAAAATAATGAAAACAAAAAAAGTCCTGACATGTAAGCGCTGTCAGGAAAGTATAATATGGATAGGAGTGGAGAGAAACCATATTACATTCATTATAAATAGAGCTTATTTAAAATGCAACACTTTTTTGAAAATTATGAAAATAGCCCGAGTTCTGTGACAATGGACCCGGGCTATTTGTTTATTTATTTACTTTTTGTACAAGCGAATCAATATACGTTCCTAAATGTTCAATAATTTCTTGGTTTTGTTCTTCTTCGCCAATTGTGATTCGAATCATAGTGGGAAAACCAAGGGCATTTCCTGAGCGTACGATATATCCTTTTCTCAATAAATAATCAAACGCTTCATCTGCATCTGACTGAACGTCCAGCAAAATAAAATTTGCTTCAGAAGGATAATATAGCAGCCCTTTTTGATTACAGAATGCATAAAAAGTTCTAATCCTTCTCTATTTTTCGCTTTGCACTCCTTAATAAATCCTTCATCATCAAGCGCTCCAATTGCTGCCGCTTGTGCGATGCGAGATGTATTAAAGGGTTCTCTTGCAGGTTCAATGGACTGGATGATCGGTGCTGCAGCGATTCCATAACCAATCCGTAGCGCTGCAAGACCATGCGCTTTAGAGAAGGTTCTTAAAATTACTAGATTCGAAAAATCATTTAAGTAATCTACTGTATTTGGATAATCAGCAGCTGAAACATATTCAAAATAAGCTTCGTCACTTACAACAATAACGTTTTGTGGCACCTTTTTCATAAAACTTACAAACTCAGCTTCAGGAATATAGTTTCCAGTCGGATTGTTCGGATTGCAAAGCCATACAATTTTCGTATCATTATCAATTGCCTCTAGCATGGCATCTAGATCATGGTTTCCTTCTACCAACTGAACTTCTCTCACGTCTGCTCCTTCAATAACAGCATTATGTCTGTATTGAGGGAAAGTCGGAGCCGCCATTACGGTATTCGTTTCAGGTGATAAATAAGCTCTGCACAGAATTTGTACGACCTCATCAGATCCGTTACCAAAGATGAGCTGATCTTGGTTCACTTGAAGATGGTTTGCAAGCTTCTCTCTAAGTTCTGCTGAGTATCCATCTGGATAAACATGAAGGCTTGAAAGCTCTTCGGCTATTTTTTCTTTTGCAGAAGCAGAACATCCATAGGGGTTCTCGTTTGATGCAAGCTTTACAATCTTCTCAAGACCTAATTCTCGCTTAACTTCTTCTACTGGTTTACCTGGTTTGTAAGGTTTTAAAGATAACAACTGCTGTTTCGGCTGCATTTTCCCACTCCTTTTTAACGACTATAGACAGGCAGCAATGATTCAATATACGATTTAAACATTTTGATCGCTTCCTCCTGTTAGTTAGCAGCTCTCCTTCAAGTTCCTCAATCTTTTTGACGATCGCACTGCCTACGATAAACCCATCACTACTTCCTTCAAACTGTTGGATTTGTTCTCTCTGTGACAGTCCGAACCCTACCAAGACGGGAACGTTGCTGTTTGCTTTTGCGGCTCGCAAGAATTCGTCCAAACCATCCCTAAACTCGCTTCGTATTCCGGTAACGCCCAATGATGATATGCAATACAAAAAGCCTTCTGCCTCTTTTGAGAGCTTCACTAGCTTTTCTTCACGTGTTGTTGGTGATACCAGCGAAATAAGAGCAAGGTTATGCTGTGAACACATTTCTTGCAAATAGCCGCTTTCCTCATACGGCAGATCAGGAACGAGAATACCGTCCACACCGTTTTCTTCTGCTAACTTCAGGAAGCGATTTTCTCCTAATTGTAACAAAAGATTATAATAAGTAAAGATAATAACTGGAATCGTTAATCCTCTTTCACGAAGCTTTGAAACAAGCGCTATTGTCTTTTCAAGATTAACTTTTTGGGCAAGACCGCGCATACCCGCTCTTTGAATGACAGGACCATCCGCTAAAGGATCGGAGTAAGGAACTCCAAGTTCTAGTGCAGCCGCACCGCATTCTTCTAGAGCTAATGACAATTCAATGGTGACTTCTTCACTTGGGTCACCAGCCATGATGTAGGGCACAAAGCGATAGTCTGAAGAATCCTGAAAGACTTCCCATCTTTTGTTCATTCTTTATTCGCCTCCTTCTGCGTGATCCATAAGTGTATGAACATCTTTGTCGCCTCGTCCTGACAAACATACAACTACAGCTTGATCTTTGTTCATAGATTTAGCGAGCTTTAAACTATACGCAACAGCATGAGCACTCTCTAAAGCACATAGAATACCTTCATTTACACACAAAAGCTTTAACGCTTCTAAAGCTTCTTTATCTGTTACAGCTTCATATTTTACTCTTTCTGTTTCATGAAGATAAGCATGTTCTGGGCCGATTCCAGGATAATCAAGACCTGCTGAGATGGAATAGGGTTCTGTAATCTGCCCTTCACTTGTTTGAAGCAGTTTCGTCAGTGAACCATGAATAACACCATTCGATCCTTTGGATAGAGTTGCAGCATGTTGATCCGTATCTACTCCAAGACCAGCTGCCTCTACACCATACAACGGAACATCTTTCTCAATAAAAGGCGCAAACATCCCGATCGCATTACTCCCCCGCCTACACAAGCTACGACAGCATCAGGTAGTTTGCCATCATGTGCTTGAGTAAACTGACTTTCTGTTTCATGACCGATCACCTGCTGAAACTGTTTTACCATTTTAGGATAAGGATACGGACCGACTGCAGAACCGATCAAATAGAACGTGTCTTCTACTGAAGCTACCCATTCTCTGATCGCTTCGTTCGTTGCATCTTTTAGCGTTTGACTTCCGCTAGTTACTTCGATCACTTCTGCTCCAAGAAGCTTCATGCGAAACACATTTAAAGCTTGTCTTCGTATATCTTCTTTTCCCATATACACTTTACAAGACAATCCGTATTTAGCTGCGACTGTCGCTGCTGCAACACCATGCTGGCCCGCTCCTGTTTCAGCGATAATCTTCTTCTTGCCCATTCTTACAGCAAGAAGTGCCTGGCCGATGGCGTTGTTGATTTTATGAGCTCCTGTATGATTAAGATCTTCTCTTTTAAAAAGATGGACGCACCGCCAATGGCCTCACTTAGCCGATCTGCTCTTGTTAGTGGTGTTGGTCTTCCAGAATAGATTGCAAGTTCTTTTTGAAACAGATCATTAAATTCTTTATCATTCATCGCTTCATCAAAAGCTGTCTCAAGCTCTTCAAGTGCAAACATAATCGTCTCAGGGACGTATTTTCCGCCGAATACACCGTATCTCCCTCGATGATCAGGTACATTAGCCGTTGTCATAAATTCATCATCCTTTCTAACTGTTTTATTCGTTTCACGCTTTTTTCCCGTTTTCCTCTATACCGCCGCTTAGATCGATTCCGTGGGGATTATTCTGCAGCAGTAAAGAAACATTGTCAGGCGTAATTCCTCCTGCTATGAAACAAGGTATACCTTGCTGTTCAGCTTTTTTCATCATTATCGGAACGTCTTTCCACGAAAAAGGAACGCCTGTCCCGCCGAACTGTCCTTTTGATACGCTGTCTACGATAATTGCATCAGCAGCATGACTGTAATTTTCAATGTCTTCAAGAATTTGTTTACGATAAGGCAGTGCTTTATAGATTTTCTTGTTGAATCGTTTCTTCAATACTTCAATCATTTCTACCGTTTCAACTCCATGGCACTGAATGATATCTATAGGTGCTTTACTCTTCACATCCATTATTTCTTTCATTGAAGCATTTTGAAATACTCCGACGAGCTGTTTCGGTTTTCCGTATTTCTTAATCCAGCCCTTCACGTCAGTTGGATTTACTTTCCTTTTACTCTCCGCAAAGATGAAACCGATCAAGGCAGCATTTGTGTTTATTAATAATCTGTAATCCTCTTCTGACTGACAGCCGCAATATTTAATTTGAACAGTCATGATAAAGCTCTTTGATCTTGTTTTCTATGGATTCAGCTCTCATCAATGTCTCACCGATCAACATTCCGTTCACATCGTGATTCAAAAGACTTTTCACATCTCTAGCCGTTTTAATGCCGCTTTCGCTAATCACAAGCGTTTCTTTCTTAATCGATGGAAGAAGGGAAAACGTGTGCTGAATAACCGTGGCAAACGTCTTTAAATCACGATTGTTAATTCCAATCATCGCAGGATTACAAACATCATAGACTTGTTCTATTTCTTCTTTGGAATGAACTTCTACTAAACACTCTAATCCGCATTCCGTTGCGAAAGCATGAAGATTCTGTAATTGCTTACGTGTCAAACATGCCGCAATTAGCAAGATCGCATCTGCTCCGTTTTCAACGCTTTCAACGACCTGCTTTTCGTCAATAATAAAATCCTTCCTTAACAATGGAAGTGACACATGATTTCGTATGTCATTCAAATATTGAAGGTTTCCTTGGAAGAACTCTGTATCTGTTAAGACAGACAAACAGGAAGCCCCCGCTTTTTCATACTGAACGGCGATGTCTACCGGATCAAAGTTTTCCTTAATCACACCTTTTGAAGGTGAAGCTTTTTTCACTTCGGCAATCAGCGCTGGTTTGTTAAATGAGTTTGCAATTTGAGATGCAAACGGCCGATGATCTTTATCTCGATAGTCCAGCTCTCCTTTATTGAATGGAGGCAGAACCGCAATTTCTCTTTCTTTTTGCTCTAAAATTTTAGTTAACATGTGCATTCGCCTCTCGTTTCGTCATTTCTTGAAGATGATAAAAAGCAGCTTTCGTTTGTAAGCATTGTTTTATTATCTCAACACCGTATCGAATACTTGAGACCCGTCTGGATGCATAAAGAGCTGCTGCTGCATTTAATATTACGATGTTTCTTGCTGATTCATTTCCAGCACCCTGCAGAATCGATCGTATGAGTTCCGCACTTTCTTGCTTGTTTTTAACTGTTAACTCACTTAATAATCCTCGTTTTAACCCAGCATCTTCTGGTGTATAGATAAAGTCAGTTACTGTATCGTTTTCAACTAAAAACATACACGTTTCACCTGTTATCGAACATTCATCCAGCCCTTCTTTGCCTGTAACG
This sequence comes from Fictibacillus sp. EA-CB0309, assembly GCF_055814265.1. Lineage (NCBI taxonomy): Bacteria > Bacillati > Bacillota > Bacilli > Caryophanales > Fictibacillaceae > Fictibacillus > Fictibacillus sp. EA-CB0309. The sequence continues at coordinate 1,910,014 of NZ_CP169271.1, read as the reverse complement.
ACCAGCGCTCGTTTGATGCCTAACACTTTAATCACTTCTGCAAGCTTCATAGCTACCTTTTCATTGCTTGCTCCAATAAGCTGATAGGCGGGTGACATTGGGTTCAATAAAGGTCCTATCGAATTAAAAATCGTTCGAAATGGAAGCTGTTGCCGTAAAGAAGCCACTTTTTTAAGTGCCGGATGAAAATATGGCGCATGTAAAAAAGCAATGTCGTGTTTGATTAATTGTGAGTTCGCTTCATAGTGATTACTTGCCGCTTGAATACCTAATGCTTCTAGTACATCCGAACTGCCGCTCTTTGACGTGACTGCTTTATTGCCGTGTTTTGCAACTTTTATCCCTAGAGAAGCTAATATGATACTAACAGCTGTAGAGATATTAAAGGTCGAAGCACCATCTCCACCTGTACCGCAAGTATCCATAAGATCTTGATGAAAGGAAGAATCTGCTGCCCTCGAAAGCTTTCTGATGGCTTTTACAAAACCTACGATTTCTTCTACCGTCTCACCCCGAAAGCTCATAATGCTTAATACAGAGCTCGCTTGAGCGTCTGTTACATCACCCTTCGCCAGGTTCTCCATAAAATAAAAAGCTTCATTTTCAGTTAATGTTTCGTGTTTCATTATTTTTTGAATGATATTTGAAATCATATGAACACCCCTTTAAACGTTTTATTTGTTATGGCCGCAAACAATAACGTTCAAGGAGGACTCGGAAAGGATATAATCATATCTGCACCTCCGTTTAATACGGAGAATGAGGAGGATTTAAGAGGTCGATCTTTACAGGAACATGTACGTTTTTCATATAAACCATACAAAAAAGCCATGCAGAAATAATCCGCATGGCATATGTACATATCCATTCTCGGCTCTGCTCCACTCAAACTCTCTCAACTTGTCTCAACTAGGCTCTAAACTCTAAACTAATTACTCTAAACTATTTGCTCTAAACTTATCAGTTACAATAAACCATTGTTGCAAATCTGTCAACCGATTTGTACGGTAAGATTTCCGTTTAACTAAGTTTACGATAAAAGAATGGTTCTACAGATTCCAGGTCGTATAGACCCGGATTGAAGATCTGTTCTGTACTTCCTACAAACAAGAAACCGCCTTTTCGAAGCGCTTTACTAAACTTTTGATAAAGCACGGTCTTTGCTTCCTCAGTGAAATAGATCATCACATTTCTGCAAACGATTAAATCGAAGTCTGATTCAAAACGATCTGAAAGCAAGTTCTGTTTTTTAAAGGTTACGTGCTTTTTAATCGATTCTGAAACTCTTATTCCGAGTTCCTCTTTGGTAGTATGTCGTGCTTTTTTATCGTTCGGTACATCTTTGATTGCTTTTTCGAAATAAAACCCTTTTTTAGCTTGCTCTAACACCTGTTGATCTAAGTCTGTGGCAAGTATTGAAAATCTTAACAAGTTTTTTTGAAATCAGATAACATCATCGACAAACTATAAGGCTCTTCTCCTGTGGAGCAGGCTGCGCTCCATACTTTTAATGATGGCCTTTCTTCTACTAACAAAGGAATGATTTTTTCTCGAGCACATCCCACCTAGCTGGGTTACGGTAAAATTCAGAAACGTTAATCGTCATCCGGTCTAAAAACTCAATAAGCAGCTCCGGATCTTTTGTGAGTGCACGAAAATAATCAGAAAACGTCTCGAACGAACGTTTATCGCGCAGCGCAATGAGTCTGCGCTTCATTTGTGCTTCCTTATACAATGAAAGATCTATTCCTGTTTGATCATATATGCTCTGTTTAAAGCTTTCATAGTCGCGATCCATATGTCTCTCTCCAATTCACTGCCATGCAAATTTAATCTATATATGTATAGTATCGGATTTTATTTTAAATTGTTGCGTTAAGTGGTGGCACTTTTAAAATCTATTAGTTTTCGATTTGCTGAATTATGTCTGATGATGTCGACTCGCCGATATATAACTACAACTCGCGGGATTATTGCAATAACTCGCGGGATTAATCCAGGATTCTTAATATAAGAGGTTAAAACTACATATGAGAAGCAATATTTTGTTTTAATAACGAGAATTCATTTACTTACAATCTCAAATCCAGCTTCTCTCCTTCATTTTTCTACCTCCTAGACCATTTTTCAGCCTCTTTTCTTCGTTCCAACTAAATCCATGCTAGTGCAGTTGATTTTAATAGAGCGGAATCGCCAAAAGACTTTATTGCACGATGTAACTAGAACTACAACGTGGCTTTAATAATCAGAAGACCTCATCAAACTGAAATCCTTCTGTATCTAACAGGTTAAAAACTAAAAAACCGGCACAACGGCCGGCTAAAACGCTTTCATTTTGTTATAAAATTAAATCCAAACCGCAACTGCTTTATCGTATGACACAAGTTCTTCTTCTTTGAAGAAAAGGCCGATTTCACGGACAGCGCTTTCAGCAGAGTCAGAACCATGAATAATGTTGTTGCTAACTTGTACAGCATAGTCTCCGCGGATTGAACCAGGAGCAGCGTCAGCTGGGTTTGTTTTACCCATCATGTTACGAGCTGTTAAAATAACGTCTTTACCTTCCCAAACCATAGCAAATACTGGACCGGAAGTAATAAAATCAACAAGTTCTCCGAAGAACGGACGCTCTTTGTGCTCACCATAATGTTCTTTTGCAAGATCTTCAGTAATGTTCATTAGCTTAGCACCGACAAGCTGAAAACCTTTCTTCTCAAAACGGGATACGATTTCTCCGATTAACGCACGTTGAACACCATCAGGTTTTACCATTAAAAACGTTTTTTCCATGCATTCCCTCTCCTATCATCTATGTATATGTGGGACAAGTTCCCCAGAGAAATCGTACCAAAAATTTTAAAAATTAGCAATCACTCAAAATTTTCGACCAGCGATATAATCTGCTACTTTTAACAGACTATCCCTAGCATCCGTTTCAGGTAAGGAAGCAGCAGCTAGTTTTGCACGCTTTAAATATTTATCAGAAATCTCCGTTGCGTATTCAATACCGCCAAGACGTTTAATATCTTTAAGAAGTTCAGCGAGCAAAGAAGCATCTTTTGTTTCGTAATACACATTTAATTTTTCTTTGATCTCAGGATACTGATGCATAGTGAACAGTACAGGCAGCGTCAAGTTCCCTTGTCTCAGGTCACTTCCTGCTGGTTTGCCTAACTGTTTCTCAGATGCTGTAAAATCTAAAATATCATCTGTAATTTGGAAGGCCATGCCTACACAAAAGCCAAATTCATATAATTTCTTCTGCAGTGAGACGTCCGCCTTTGAAGTGATGGCACCTAACTGACAGCTCAACGCAATCAAAAGAGCTGTTTTTCTTTTTATACGTTTGAAATACTTTCTTACATTTTGATCAGTATCGTACTGTTCGTTAATCTGCTCGATCTCGCCAAGGCACATCTCTTTCATACCTTGTGCAAGAATCTGATGAGCACGCGGAATATCAATTTCTGACATGAGTTTCAAAGCGGATGCAAAAATAAAATCTCCTGTATACATGGCGATTTTATTATCATATTTTGCTTTGACCGTTTCTCTTCCCCGCCTCATATCGGCATCATCCACTACATCATCATGAACCAATGAGGCCATATGAATCAATTCCAGCGCGGCAGCAGGCTTTTTGATCTGCTGAATGTTATATGTCCCAAACTGAGCGGATAGCAGGACAAATACAGGGCGAATTCTCTTTCCCCTGCTTTTAACAGTTCAACACCAGCCGTATGAATCAATGTTTGATCAGAACGAACGGATTGTACTAGCTGATCTTCAATTTGCTGCAAATCTTTTTTTAGAAATGAGTATAAGTCCTTTAACTTCACTTTTGTTTCACCCTATCGCCCGTTACTTATACGAATACTTTAAGATAGAGGGCATTGTCTTTAACAATCCGCACTCTACAGTTAGCTGAAAATAAAGGTTGAGTCCCTTTTCATGTTCGCCACTAAACTGATAATTTAATCCATTAAAATAAGATTCCCAGAACTGAAAAGTCCCTCCATGCTCTGATAGCACTCGTTCTATGACGGGAACAAAATTTTCTCTTTGGCAGCGTTCTTTGCTCTCGATCATACTTTTTCCAACATACGAAAGAAGCGAGCCCTTTTCTGTTTCCATTTCATCGCGATAAGCCATTACGGCAAAAATCATAGGAAGCCCTGTTTGTTGGAACCAAATCTCCCCAAGATCATAAACGTGATATGAACCTCTTTTTCGGTATGCTGAGATCGCATCATCGCCAATAAGAAGACAAGCATCGTAATTCTCAAGCATCCTTTCAAAATGAGGGGTTTCCACTTGATATGAAACTTCAACAGAATAAAAGCGATCTAAAATAATCTTTAACAGTGCAACAGATGTTTCTGAGCTCGAAGTTAACGCGATCTTTTTACCGCTCAAGTCCTCGATTTTGTGTTTAGAAAATAAAAAGATAGAGTTCACTCTTCCGTAAGAAGACACAGAAAGATCTGGAACAAGACTGTAACGATCGGCATTCTTTCCGAAAGAAAAGGAAGAAATGCCTCCGATATCTACTAACTGGTTCTCCATTAAGGCATTTATTCTTGACGGAACAGCATGTGTAATCGTTACACCTTGATCCATCAGACGTTCTCTATCCAAATAATAATAGAGAGGTATGATGTTCGTATAGCTGATTTCCCCGATGTTCATAATCTATCAGTCTCCCCAGCGAGTAAACAATTCGTGATGTACACCTAAGTTGTCCAAAACTTTTCCTACTAAAAAGTTTACGAGGTCGTCCATGGACTTAGGAAGGTGATAAAAACCTGGCATAGCAGGAACGATTTTCCCACCGGCCTCGGTTACTTTTAACATGTTTTCAAGATGTATTTTATGAAGAGGTGTTTCTCTAGGCACTAATATGAGTTTACGGCTCTCTTTCAGCATAACATCAGCAGTGCGTTCTAATAGATTGCCAGAAGCACCATGTGCAATACCAGAGAGAGTTCCCATAGAACAAGGAATGATAACCATCCCATCGTTCTGGTATGATCCACTGGCGATCGGTGCATTAAAGTCACGCAATGTGTGGTAATGAAAACGTTCTTTGCCATATGAAGCAAAATATTCCTCAATACACCCTTCACGATTCTCTGTATCCCACAATAACTCTTCTCTAAACACTTGCCATCCCGCTTCTGTTACAACAAGATGTACTTTGTGCCCGCTTTTTAAAATTTCCTGTGCAAGTCTTACGCCGTATACCGCGCCACTCGCTCCTGTAATTCCTATTGTAAATGTCTTCATAATAAAAGATCCCCTATTGAAAAGATAAACATAACGACACTCAAGATACCGTTCATCGTAAAGAATGCTACATCGAGCTTTGATAAGTCATTCGGCTTAACAAGTGAATGCTCATAGACCATGATCACACCTGAAATGAAAACACCAAGGTAATAAATCCAGCCCATTTCTGAAACTACGCCTAATGAAATAAAAGCTATAAAACTAGCAACATGGAGCCATCTAGCTGTCATCAATCCGTTCGCGATACCAAACGCAGAAGGAATGGAGTATAGACCATGAGACTTATCATAGTCAGCATCTTGTGTCGCATAGATCACGTCAAATCCTGCTGTCCAAAACAAAACACCCAAAAATAACAAAATCGCTTCTTGACTCAATGTTCCCGTTGCACCAACCCATCCTCCAAGAGGTGCAATCGCGATTGTTATACCTAAAACAATATGGCATAAATAAGTAAATCGCTTTGTATACGAATAGATAACAAGAAAAAGACAGCCAACGGCAGCAGTTTCACTGATAGAGGATTCAGTTGATAGGCACTAACGAACAAAAGTGCTAGTGAAGCTGCTATAAATATAAATACTTCGCCTCTTTTTAACAGCTTTGCCGGAATGGCCCGTGTTTTCGTTCTTGGATTCGCTCCATCAATCTCTGAATCTATCGCACGGTTAAGTGCCATCGCAGAACTCCTAGCACCAACCATGGCAAGTGTGATCCATAACCATTCGACTAGTGATGGCATAGTGCCTTCTTCAACAATGTTTCCCATGATTGCACCTAAATAAGCAAATGGCAAAGCAAAGATGGTATGTTCAAACTTAATCATTTCTAAAATTATTTTAAATTTATTCCACACACTGCAACGCTCTCTTCTATTGCTGTTTTTTCCCAGTATGCATGGCGGCAGCACCTAGTGCATACGATTTGACTTCAACGTTAGACAAACCTGCTTCTTTAAATAATTCTTTCAGTTCTTCTTTTGTTAAAAACGCTTCTGTTGATTCTTGAAGCCATGCGTATTCTTGATAGCTTTTAGCAAATAATTTACCGAATACAGGCATGATGTACGTAAAATAAAATTTAAAGAGTTGTTTAAATACAGGGACAGTCGGATGGGAAGTTTCAAGACACACTACTCTCCCGCCTGGCTTTACAACCCGAGCCATCTCTTTAAGCGTCTGAAGGTAATCAGGGACGTTTCTAAGTCCAAATCCGATTGTTACAAAATCAAATGTATGATCTTCGAACGGCAGCTCCATTGCATTCCCATGAATAAAACTCACTTGTGGAGACTGGCGTTTTTTCAGCTTTTCTATTCCAACGTTTAGCATGTTTTGACTAAAGTCTAAGCCGATGACTTTACCCTTTGTCCCAACCGCTTCAGCAAGAGCAAATGTCCATTCTCCCGTTCCGCAGCAAACGTCCAAACAATGATTTCAGGTAGTACTTTCATGCGCTTCATCGTATCATTGCGCCATTTATTATGTTGTTTAAATGAGATTAAATCGTTCATATAGTCATACTGATCAGAGATCTTTTCAAATACAGAGTGAACCCGTTCTTCTTTGCTCAACATCGGATTAACCCTCTCCTAACATTAAGTCATTTTCACTGCTAGTTTCGATGCTGTACCCTTCTCTATGAAACATGAGGGGCATTTCAACATCTTTATTTTTCAATTCTTTTTCACACGTTTTCAAATAGTTCAATTGTTCTTCGCTTAACTGTCTTCTCATTTCTGTATTCTGATAACGAGACACAAGAAGATAACGTTCAATAAAAGGGATATATGTATGCAGACCAAATGACTCTGCTGCTTTTGTAAATAATAGACTTTCGATTCTCTGAACGTTTTTCAAGTATTCTACACTTCCATTAAGCAGCTTGTCTTGTTTATGCAGATTTGCTTTATGTTCGTTAATACTCTGCACAGCACTCGATAATTGTGAGATCAAATTTAAGTTTTCACAACGAGCTAACAGAAGATAGTATAGACTGCTGAAATAGTCGCCAGATAAAACAACAAGCTGCCGTTTCTTCTTGTTGACGGTAATATTTTCGTCCAAGATATCATCATGGCGGTCTAATGCAGACTGAATTAAAAGAATCGAACTAAAATATTCTGCTTCTACAGCCTCATCAAGCTCAAGTTCACGGAGCAGACAGTACGTGATAAATACCTTTGATTCACTAAAGACTGGAGGTTGAATATAACGTTCCACATAGCTGTGCTGCATCAATAAAAGTGTATGCTGTTTTAAGCGTTGAATTTGTTCCATGGTGTTCATCAAATCCCTCCAATGACACAGCAAAATTGTGCTTTCTTATTATACCATAGTCGCCAATAATGTAAGGTTTCAACCTCTTTAAAAGACATAAAGAAAACTAGGCTTATGGCCTAGCGCATCTTATCGGCGACATTACCGCCAGTAATTCCTTACGATTCTGTATCTACTTCTCCGTGTTTCGTATAGATAACAGCTTTCCCTCTAACTTTTACTGCTGAAGTATGTTCTGTAAACTGTGCGATCATCACTTCACCTTTATCAAGTTTTTCAGAATGATGAAATCTTGTTTCCGTACCACGTGTTAACCCAATTACATTCACACCATTTTCTTTTGCTTTTATTACGAAAAAATCAAATTCTGATTTCATGGGTTATTCTCCTTTAGTTTCGGATTAAACTCAATACTTCTGCACGAGCAGCTGGATCTTTTTCAAAAACGCCTCGAACCGCTGAAGTTACTGTCATAGAACCAGGTTTCTTAACACCTCGCATAGTCATACACATATGCTCTGCTTCAATAACAACGATTACCCCATGAGGTTCCAATGTCTCGAGTAAGCTGTTTGCAATTGTAGAAGTAATTCTTTCTTGCAGCTGAGGGCGCTTCGTAACAGCCTCCACCGCTCTAGCAAGCTTGCTTAAACCTGTCACTTTTCCGCCCTTAGGTATGTAGCCGATATGCGCTTTCCCAAAGAAAGGGACGAGATGATGCTCACACATTGAATAAAAAGGGATATCTTTTACAAGTACTAATTCTTCATGATCTTCCCCAAAAATGGTAGCAAAATGTTCTTTGGGATCTTGGTTTAAACCTTGAAACACTTCTTCGTACATTTTTGCCACTCGTTTTGGTGTATCTATTAATCCCTCTCGCTCAGGGTCTTCACCAATAGCTTCTAAAATCATTTTAACTGCTGTTTCAATTTTCTCTTTTTGAACTTCTGCCACGCTTTTTGTCCTCCAATTCCAATAACACAATAGAAAAATTTTAGCATACTGAAAGAAGAATAGCAAAAGGAGAAACCCCTTACACCATGGGAGTTAAAGTTTCGTTTGTGAGTAATCCGAAGTTGAAGGAAGACGAATACATTTACAGCTTATTTAAAGTTAAGGCATAGAAAAAAGACCGTGAAAAAATTCACGGTCTTTTAAGTTGCCCTATGTATCAATTATTTAACAGCGTCCTTAAGGGCTTTCCCTGGTTTGAAAGCAGGAACTTTGCTAGCAGAGATTTCGATCTCTTGACCAGTTTGTGGGTTGCGTCCTTTACGAGCCGCACGCTCACGTACTTCAAAGTTACCAAATCCGATAAGTTGTACCTTATCACCGCTTTGTAGAGTACCAGTGATTGCTTCGAAAACAGCGTCAACTGCTTTAGATGCATCCTTCTTAGAAAGCTCAGCTTGCTCAGATACCGCATTAATTAGATCAGTCTTGTTCATTCCATTCACCTCCTCTCAAGGATTTCCTCACCTTATATCGGTCATGAAATATTTTCGTACAGTATTAATTTTATATGTAATATACAGGATTTTACTAATTTAATCTGTAACAAGCCTAATATTATACGATTACATACAGAAATTCAATCTTTTTTAGCCGTTTTTCGCGATTCAACCCTTAAAATTCCTTATTTTTTGACCTTTTTTACAAAAAGAACCATCCAACGAGGTAAAAAGTCTCTCCTCTCCGGCAGGACAATTGTGCTATTTTTACCATGAAAGCATAAATACAAGAAGTGTTCTCACTTGTTTAATTAGTTTTGGTAGTCATGAATTTCAACCACTTACAAAAATAATACGGAAACAGCCAAAGCAAAAAAAAGACTCCCGGTTATAGGAGTCCCAACGTTATAAAATAATGGCAATTAATCCGCCTGATCCTTCATTAATAATGCGTTCAAGCGTCTCTTTTAATTTATATCTAGCATTCTCCGGCATTAGTGAAATCTTGCCTTGAATTCCTTCTCTTACGATAGAATTAAGCGATCTTCCAAAGATATCGGAATTCCAGATTGATAGCGGATCTTCTTCAAAGTCTTGCATCAAATATCTGAGCATCTCTTCACTTTGTTTTTCCGTACCAATTATTGGTGCGAACTCTGATTCTACATCTACTTTAATCATATGAATAGATGGAGCAATCGCTTTCAGCCTTACGCCAAATCTTGATCCTTGTCGGATGATTTCTGGCTCATCAAGACTCATATCTGTGATGGCTGGCGCTGCAATTCCATAACCTGTTTGCTTCACCATTCTTAAGGCGTCTGCTACTTGATCATACTCCGTTTTAGCGTATGCAAACTCTTGCATTAACTGAAGCAAATGGTCTTTCCCACGGATCTCCACCCCAACCACTTCTTTTAAAATCTGGTCGTACAGGTAGTCTGGTGCAAAGAGATCAATCTCTGCAATCCCTTGACCCATTTCAATTCCTGCTAGTCTCGCGTCGTCAATAAAGTCATAGTCTGCAAAGAACCCGACCACTTTATCCACATCACGAAGACGCTTAATATCCTGAACCGTTTCTCTTACTGCTTCTTCATAGCTTTCACGCAGCCAATGGTTTTCACGAAGCACCATGACCCAGCTAGGAAGATTCACATTGACCTCAAGCACCGGAAACTCGTATAATGCTTCTCTGAGTACATTGTTGATATCATGCTCTGTCATACTTTCAACACTCATTGCGAGTACGGGTATATCGTATTTTTCACAAAGCTCATTACGCAGCTTCTGTGTATCTGGGTGATGCGGTTGTGTGGAGTTGATCAGCATAATAAACGGCTTTCCAACTTCTTTTAACTCTTCTACAACACGCTCTTCTGATTCCACATAATCATATCTTGGAATTTCTCCGATTGATCCATCCGTTGTGACGACCACTCCTAATGTAGAGTGCTCTTGGATTACTTTTCTTGTGCCGATCTCTGCCGCTTCATGGAACGGAATCGGCTCATCATACCAAGGAGTATGAATCATTCTAGGGCCGTTTTCATCTTCGTACCCTTTAGCACTTGGTACTGCATAACCTACAGAGTCTACCAGGCGGATGTTAACATCAAGCCCATCACCTACGTTGATTCTTACCGCGTTGTTTGGAACAAATTTGGGTTCAGTGGTCATAATGGTGCGTCCAGCTGCACTCTGCGGTAACTCATCCTGAGCACGTTGACGTTCTGCTTCGTTTTCAATGTTTGGCAGCACCACAAGCTCCATAAATTTCTTGATAAAAGTGGACTTACCCGTTCTTACTGCTCCTACTACGCCTAAGTAGATATCTCCGCCCGTCCTTTCGGCGATATCTTTGAAAATATCGATTTTTTCCATTCGTTTCCCTCCCGATCCAAATAAAGTTCCGGATGCTAGTCTTGGACAATATATCGTATGATTTTGTCCTATTGATTATGACAAAGGAACGGAAATTTTTATTGGATCCTCGCTTTTCTCTGTTGTATAGTTCCATAAAAACGGGAGGGCGCACTACAGTGCCTACCGATGAAACTATAAAGCTTGTTTCGTTAAAAGGATTTCCAAAAAAATCTCTCCGCCTTTTCTATGAATGTATTAGAAAAAGGGAGAGTTCATGCCTATTTTATTAAAAAAACAGGCTGATTGTTTTCAACTGTATAAGGAACCGAATAGACAGGCACAAAAAACGAATGAATCGCTAACAAATGACGGATATCTTCATGCTTATCTAATTCGTTCGAGTAGCTTGAGATTGCTGATTTTAGATCTTTTCTATAATCTATAAAAATCTTTGCATCCGCATTAACCATCAAAGGCAGTTTTTTTCCAGTAAACGGACTTGTAACGTAAGGGTCTTCTTTAAAGCCTAACTTTTTATAATCAAGTGTGTGTCTGCCCTGTGCCTCTATCTTTTTGAACGGCGGGTACTGATGTTCTGCCATATAGATGTTTAGTGCGACCTGAACATCCTGAACCTTATCTGTTAAAACAAGATCAACGAGCTTAACCGTCGGCTTCGTCTCCACATCGATTAAAACGTATTGAAAGGTTCCACCCTTTTCAAAAGAATTTCCGGGCGGCTCCTGCATATATCTAGGAACTAATTTATTAAAATCAATCAAATATTTTTGATAGATATCGGTATCCGCATCTTTCGTTTTAATTGGCAGCACACCTGTATCTTTCTGAAAACTTTCAACGGCTTGCTGAACCGCTGTAATCTGATCCTGATAAGGAGCTCGATTTTGAGTTTTTCGTTCTTCGGGATATAAACACCCAGAAAGAGTTAACACGATTAGACATAGAGGAATCCACCATTTCTTTGACATCTTGATTTCCTCCTTTACCCTTGAACAGGTCCGCTGAATACAACGATTATGATAAGAATACCTGCTACAATCATGCAGATCCAGGCGAATAACGAAACAACAGTCTGAAATATACCTGATAACTTTGAACGGCTGAACATGATAGAAAAAACAGCAATAAACATTAAACCGATGGCAGACAACGCCACCCACATTTTCAATAAACCTTCACTCATATGTATCCTCCTTGTCCACAGCGTACATTATAGCATATTTCTTGTTGTTTCCTTTACTTTTTCAGGAACGTGTACCGTTTTAAGATAATTTCATTTAAGACAGGAGATTCTTTCCGACCGCACCCTCCTCGTTCGGAGCATCAAGCAACGGAGATCACCTTTTCGACTTAATTTTAGTTCCCGTTTACGGTATGTGTTTTTTTAATACGTTCACGCACCAACCACATTCGTTCGCACACCCAAGCCCCTGCTTTACTGCTTTTTCGTAATTCTTTTTCTTACAGCTCGTCCCATCTTTACATTCAGTTACTTAAACACTCTAGGAACAACTGCATTTCCCCCATTTATTTTCATGGTTGTGAACCTGTAAACCAACAACGGTACACAGGTGGGCGAGGATCCTAAACAAAAAAACACCCGGCTAATGACCAGGTGTTCGACTAAATACTTCCTGCACTGTATGAACACTTCCATGATTTAGGTGCTTCTTAACGTTTATTTTTAAGCTTTCTTCTACTTACCATCAAACATCTTGGATAATGTCGCCAGGTCTAGAGGGATGTTGTTGTTAAGAACAGCTTGAACGATCTGATCTTCTTTTTGTTTCGTAACGGCTACCCCAGCCATAGAAGATACTTGGGAAATCAGCATTCGAATCGTGCGCTCGTCGCGAAGATTAGAGCCACTTACGGATTGGGCAAGTTTAAAAATATCATCCTTTTTTACACTTGTTTTCTTCTCGATCTTATCAAAAAATTGTTGTTCACGTTCCACCTGAAGTCCTCCTCCCACTTCCTTTTCACCCCTATCCTATGCAAGTAAAAAAGAAGCGTGAAAGAAAAAAAGGCGATTGCCTAAAATATTTTAGACATTCGCCCATATCATGCTTGACTAACTCTTTAAAGAAGATACATCCTCGACTTCATGTGTTCTCGTACGCTGCATGAGATCATCGACAGCTTGTTTAGCACCCTTATTGTTAAACAAAACATCGTATAATACTTGTGTAATCGGCATTTCAACTTGTTCCCGCTTACTTAGTTCATATGCGGCTTGAGTCGTTCTAACACCCTCTACAACCATACCCATGTTCTGTAGCACATCATCAAGCTGCATTCCTTTTCCAAGCATATTGCCAGCACGCCAGTTACGGCTATGTACACTCGTACAAGTCACGATTAAGTCTCCAATCCCCGTAAGACCTGAGAATGTAAGCGGGTTTGCACCCATATGTGTGCCAAGGCGAGCAATCTCCGCTAAACCTCTCGTGATTAACGCCGCCTTTGCGTTATCTCCGTATCCTAGACCATCAGAAAGACCTGCACCTAAAGCGATAATATTTTTTAAAGCACCGCCAAGTTCAACACCAATAACATCGGGATTCGTATACACGCGGAAGTTTTGGTTGATAAAAAGATCTTGAACTCTTTCTGCAGCTTTCATATTTGTAGAAGACACGGTAACGGTAGTTGGCTGCCTTAAAGAAACTTCTTCTGCATGGCTAGGTCCGGAAAGAACCACAACCGATTCAAGAACAGACTCAGGCAGTTCTTCTTCAATAATTTCAGAAATTCGTTTATATGTACCAGGTTCGATTCCTTTTGAAGCATGTACAATAGTAACAGGAGATGCAAGATTATTTTTTAAAAGATTCAATACGTCTCTCATTGCTTTTGTAGGCGTAACAAGTACGATTGTATCTGCATCTTTCACGCATTCCTCCAATTGAGTGGTCGCTTTTATATTTTCAGGCAGCACTACTCCTGGAAGATACTTTTCATTGCGATGTTCTTTGTTGATTTCAACAACTTGTTCTTCTCTACGGCCCCACAAACGGACATCATGACCATTGTCAGCTAATACGATGGCAAGAGCGGTCCCCCAGCTCCCAGCACCTAAAACAGCAACATTATCCATACATGTCACACTCCACTATTAAATTTTGCGTTCGTTTCCTCTCCAGATCCTAGCCATATTTTCTCGATGTTTCCATATCGAAACGATCGAAATACAGAAGCTTGCCAAGACAGCTTCAATAGGCAAGTTAAATTGATACAGCATAAAAAACGGAGATAATACTAAAAAACGATAGAACCCAATGAAACAAACCTGGAAACCCAAATCGTTATGATTGCAATCACACCTGCTATTAAAGAAGGTAAAAATGCAACAGCAGCAAACACACCGATTGCCGTAGCCACTCCTTTCCCGCCTTTAAATCCGTAAAAGACGGGATAGTTGTGACCAATAACAGCCATTAAACCGCACAAAACAGCTAGTACAGGAGAATCTGTAAACCAAAAACGGCTGATACGACCAATACACCTTTAAAGCAATCTAATAGCAGGACAGCTATCGCAGGACCTTTCCCGAGTACTCGTAACGTGTTTGTAGCACCTGCGTTACCACTGCCATGATTTCTGATATCTTCATTTCTCAAAACTTTTGTCAGCAAGTAACTAAAGCTGATACATCCTGTAAAGTAGGAGAAAACGAAGAGAACGATCGTCATCATGAAACCTTAATCATTTTTCTTTCTAGCAAAGATTTTGATCGGCGTTCCAACAAAACCAAATGTTTCACGTATTCTGTTCTCCAGGAAACGCTTATAAGAAAAGTGGAAAAGCTCTGGATCGTTAACAAAGATTACAAAAGTTGGTGGTTTTGAAGCCACTTGTGTTGCATAGTTGATTTTTAATCTCTTTCCGTTATCCATTGGTGCTGGGTTCATGGCTACTGCATCCATGATTACTTCGTTCAAGATATTTGTCTGAACTCTGAGCGAGTGATTTTCTGCAACTTGATTAATTACAGGATATAGCTGATGAAGACGCTGCTTCGTTTTTGCCGATACGAAAACGATCGGTGCATATGATAAGTAAAGGAAATGATCACGAATCTTCTGCTCAAACTTTTGCATCGTTTTATCATCTTTTTCAACAGCATCCCATTTGTTTACAACAATCACGACAGCTTTACCGGCTTCATGTGCGAAACCAGCAACTTTTTTATCCTGTTCAATGATTCCTTCTTCCGCATCGATAACCATAAGGACAACATCGGAACGTTCGATCGCTTTCATCGCACGCATAACGCTGTATTTCTCAGTCGTTTCGTACACTTTTCCACGTTTGCGCATTCCTGCTGTATCAATGATCACATATTTCTGATCTTCACGTTCAAAGCTGGAATCGATCGCATCTCTCGTCGTTCCTGCAATGTTACTCACAATAACGCGTTCTTTACCAAGAATGGCGTTTACTAGTGAAGATTTCCCTACGTTCGGTCTGCCTATTAATGAAAAATAAATCGTGTCGTCTTCTTTTTCTTCTACAACCGTTTCAGGGAAATGGCTTACTACTTGATCTAAAAGATCTCCAAGTCCAATACCGTGTGTTCCTGATACGCCGATCGGCTCACCCATCCCTAGACTATAAAACTCATACAGCAGCTCTTTACGTTCAGGGTTATCAATCTTATTTACACCTAATACAACAGGCTTTTTTGAACGGAACAACATTTTAGCTACTTCTTCATCGGCAGCTGTAATTCCGTTCATGCCATCAACTAAAAAGAGAATAACATCTGCTTCTTCAATAGCAAGTTCTGCTTGTTCTTTCATCTGACTCATAAATGGTGCATCACTAATTTCAATTCCGCCTGTATCGATAAGGTTGAATTCGGTATTCAGCCATTCTGCTGAACTGTAAATACGGTCACGTGTTACTCCTGGCATATCTTCAACAATAGAGATACGATCTCCCGCAATTCTGTTAAAAATAGTAGATTTTCCTACGTTCGGTCTTCCTACTATAGCTAAGACTGGTTTCGTCATGTAGACACTTCCCTTTTTCCTGATCAAGTCAATCATCAAATTTTCGTTTATATGTTCCATCATTTTCTTGTAAATAGACAAGTCCACTTATTTTAGCAAATTCTTTACACTTTAGACAACTCAATATCTTCTAAATCTGTTTTGCAGAAATGACCTTTTTAAAAGCTGTACGTCTTATCTTTTTGAACATATCTACCAATACTACCATAAATAAGAGCATCATAGAAGTTGAGACCAATAAATCCATCACATATAGCGAACCGATTTCTATAGTACCGCTAAGTTTATAGATCAATAACTGATAAACGGTGTCACCGATAAAAAGACCTATAACAGGAAGGTAGAAAAGATCTCTATTCGTTTTGGTTAGCAAGATTAGAAGAGAAGTCAGAATTATAGTGATCATATATTTTTTATCAAAAAATAATTTTACTGGGTCGTATAGAGCAAAAAGTTCTAACGACACGTAACCTGTAGCAACAATAAAACTTCCTGTTACATAATAAAGAAGCTGATCGGTATGTCTAATCAAATAAATCAGCCCTATACACAAGAAGAATAAGAACGCTGCATTTATATTCCCAAGCGAAAACGGAATGATGGTATCTGACAAGATAATTCCAGTTAACGTAATAAATACAGATTGATTTCTAACTGAACCCTTTTTGATGAGAAACGTAGCTATGACCCAGCCCATCCACATGAACCAATAAAAAAACGTACCATCATTCATGTCATTCACCTCGGTAGCATTATTGCCACTTTACACCTTCTTCTAACCACAAAAAAACAGCCCTCGATTTAAAAATCATCGAAAGCTGTAAGTAATGAGTTATTTATATCCTTTAAGCTGGTCACCGATCATATCTGCTAAGGAGAACCCTTTTTCTTCTTTAGGAAGATTTTCTTTAAGGTTTGCTTTTTCCTTTTCATCTTGGACGGCTTTCATGCTCAAGCTCATTCTTTTGTCTTGGCTATTTACATCAAGAACTTTTACAGTTACTTGCTGACCTTCTTTTACAACTTCACTCGGGTTACCAATATGGCGGTTGGCCATCTCAGAAATGTGAACAAGACCTTCGATCCCAGGAGCTACTTCTACAAATGCTCCAAATGTAACGATGCGTTTTACGGTGCCTTCAATTACACTTCCTGCTTTAATGGAAGAACTCGCTTCTTCCCATGGTCCTGGCTGCGTTTCTTTTATCGATAATGAGATTCGATCATTATCGCGATCAACGGAAAGCACTTTTACTTTAACGGTTTGACCTTCACTAAGCACTTCAGATGGACTGTCCACTCGATTGTGTGATAACTGTGAAACATGAACTAATCCATCCACGCCCCCGATATCTACGAAAGCTCCAAAGTCCGTTAAACGCTGTACTTTTCCTTCAATTATCTCACCTGGTGCCAGTCGATCTAAGATTTCTTGTTTCTTAGCGCCAGCTTCTTCTTCCGTTACAGCACGATGAGATAAAATGACACGTCCTTTTTCCGCATCCAGTTCGACGATTTTAACAGAAAGTGTCTTACCTTTGTAATCCGAAAAATCTTCAACAAAATGAGACTCCACCATAGAAGCTGGAATAAAAGCACGAACTCCAAGATCTACTACAAGCCCGCCTTTTACTACATCGTGAACAACAACTTCAAACGTTTCTTTTGAATCAAACTTTTCTTGCAGTTCACTCCACGATTTTTCGCTGTCTACCGCTTTTTTGAAACGAGAAGCTTGTCCTCTGTGTTAGAGAGTACTTTAACAGTGATCTGATCTCCTTCATTCAACACATCACTAACCTTCTCAATAAAAAGACTTGAAACTTCATTAATCGGCAAAAATGCGTCTTGCTTTGCGCTGATATCAACTAACGCGTGCTTGTCTTCCACTTTTAATACAGTACCTTTAATGATTTCACCTTTTTCAGCCATGGTAGCATTTGTTAAACTTGTGCTCATTTCCTCTGTCATGTTCGTGCCCTCCTCAAAAATTAGAAAAGTAATTTATTGAACTTTCGGTAATGAAAGAACATTAACATCGATCATGGAGCTGTTTTTTTATAAAACAACTCAAAAGTAAATCTTGTTTATTCGTGCTCTTTTTTTAACTGACCTATATGTTTCATTATAAGCTCAGTGGCTTCTTTAGCGGAAGCTTTTTGCTCCCGAAAATGTGTAAAGTCTATTGGTTTGCCAAATATAATTTTTAGACTTTTTCCTTTTTTATATTCGCCAACGATCGCACATGGAACGATGTGTGCATCAGATTTCAGGGCAAAGAATCCGGCACCAGCTAATCCTTCTCCGATCTCACCCGTCTTGCTGCGCGTACCTTCAGGAAACAAGCCGACGACTTTACCTTCTTTTAAAAGATTCATACCAGTTTTTAACGCCGTCTTATCACTCATTCCACGTTTTACAGGAAAAGCGTTGATCTTCGGCAAAATATGTTTAAGAACGGGTACAGAAAAAGTTCAGCCTTAGCCATAAAATGAACTTCTCTCGGTGAAGCCACTCCAACAAGAGGGGGATCATAGTTATGGATATGATTCGTACAGAGCAGCACACCGCCCGTTTGTGGCATGTTTTCCGCTCCAATGATTTCAGGTTTATATGTTCCTTTAAAATATGTCCCGCACAGCCATTTACCGAAAGAATAAAGCTTCATTTTACAGTGCCCTTTCTTTAGCATAATGAAGGATGCTTGAAACTACCTCTTCGATTGACATACTTGTTGTATCTAGTTCAATAGCATCTTCTGCTTTTCTTAGTGGAGCCGCTTCTCTCTCACTATCACGTTTATCTCTTAAAGCAATTTCACTTTTCAATTTCTCAAAATCCGCCTCAAACCCTTTAGCTAGGTTTTCCTCGTACCTTCTGCGAGCTCTTTCTTCAACAGAAGCAATTAAGAAGATTTTTAGTTCTGCATTCGGCATTACATGTGTACCGATGTCACGGCCATCCATCACAACACCGCCAGATTCGGCAAGCAGTTGCTGTCTTTTTACCATTTCCGTGCGAACTTCTTGCTGACGAGCTACGAAAGATACGTTATTGGTTACTTCGCTCGTTCGAATTTCTTCTGATACATCTTTTCCATCAAGAAGAACAGCTTGTCCTTGATCCGTAATAACAAGTTTGATATCTGTATCATTTAAAACAGCTTCAAGAGCTGTTCCATCGTTTAGATCCGCTCCATTTAAAAGAGCTTTATACGTTAATGCCCTGTACATGGCACCTGTGTCGATATAAATAAAAGAAAGGCGCTCAGCTACTTGCTTGGCTACCGTACTTTTTCCAGCCCCTGCTGGGCCATCAATGGCAATTGATAATAATTTTTTCATGTTTCCTCCTACAAGATCCCTATGACAATGCATACATAGCAATAAAAAGCAGGTGAGTATCCCCTGCTTTTTTCTGTGTTAAATCTGAAAATATCAGATTCTCTCTATATGTATCTTACCATATATGTGGTTTAACGGTCTATGGTTTCCAAGGCTGGTTCTTGATTGTTCTTGATAACTCCTTCGTAATAGATGCTTTTATTCGTATACATTTTAAACGGAGGAATCTCAAGTAAAACTTGGGCGGTAACTAACAAGATAAAATGAACAATGGCAAGCTGAATTAGAATACGTTCGAATCGTCTCATACAAATCCGTCACCTTCTTTTCGGGAATATTTTTCCCTGAAAGTAACGAATTATCCGGTTTTATGTGCGTTGTCACTTTTGTCAGGCAATTCAACGCTTTTTACCCCACTATGTTGCTCTTAAAAGTAGTTGATTTCCGTTCCAAGTTGCTTCGCTTTCCGCGGAACGTGAGGTGATCCACCTTGAAAACAGGCATTCATTAAAACTAAAAACTGACATGCTCTTTCTTTTTCATTAAAAGCTGCTGTTCAAAACAAAATCGAATAATAAACTGGCTGTCTTTTTGTGTAATTTGATCAAATTGAAGCGATGCTCTTTGACGTCCGTTCGTGTGGCCATCTAATACTCTCAAAACGGTACATGGAAGGTCCAGATATACTTTTTCACCTGACTGCATTGGCAGAACAACTAGACAATCCAATTTGTCCTCACTTTTAACCGAATGTCCTATTGGAAGGAAAGCAGCATCCCTCCTGCGCTAATATCGAGAATAACAGAATTAAATGCTGGATAAGATTCACTGCTGTTCACAACTGAAGTATCGAGCATGGTTTCAACTCTTACAAATTCTCTTCGCTGAATCTTTTGGATTTCTTCAACTTTTGGCAAGGTAATCATTAATACAGGTATGTTTTCGATTTTCCGGCCCAACAGCTCTGTTCGAAATATAAATACATTCTTTTCTTTATCGACAAAGGATGCTTTAAACTGTGTTCCGTCAAAAAAATATTCTGTACGATTTGTTTTTTCATTACTTGGGTAATCAATATAAAGACGTTCTTCTTTTATGTCGTATACTTTACAACGGTATTTATCTTTTTTGTCCGAAAATAAAGGCTCTAAAAATAACTGTTCACCAACTGAGATCATCATACTTCCCCAAATAAAACATTTCTTAGCTATCTTCCCTTATTATGACAGTTGGAAATAAAAGAAAAAGCAAAATTTCAAACTGCGAAATTTTGCTTAAACATTCTTTATTAAATATCGTTATAAGAAGGCTCAGCTTCTTTCAGCTTTCTTACTTCTTCTTCATTGCCGTTCTCAGCATTGATGAATACACGGTACGTATCATTTCCTAAAGTACCAAGAAACTCATAGCAATAAACTTCTTCATTAATATCGTTTCGTATTAAGGCCTTGCTTATTTCTTTTACTTCAAACTTAGGGTTTAGATTTGTTCTTGCTTCTTTTTCAGATATCTTAAACACTGGTGTTCTCTTGTCTACATGGGCAAGAAGGAAATCTGTACCTTCATAACCCATGATATCTCCATTATCTAAAGCTACTTTTACAGAGACCGTTTCAGGATAGATCCTTACGTCATTCACGAGACGGGCGAAAGTGAACACACCGATGTTGTCGTATTGATCACTTGTTACCATCTCCATTTTGCTTTCCATATGCTTTTTGAGGAAATCTTCTGCTTGCATCATGGCTTCGTTTAAAGAGATCTTTGGCTTTCCAACATTTCGGTCATAAAGAACGTATAGCGGATAACCACCCTTTTTTGTAAGGTCCATATAAGTTGTCCCTTTTGTTTCAGGGTTATAAAGCGTTAATGAATAAGCATCATACTTTGCATCTTTTCCTGTACTTTCCACAGTGATCTTGACATTCTTCTTTAATTGGAAAAAGTCTACCGCTATCTTTTTTGCTTCTTCTTTTGTAATCTTTTTGCCCTTTAACTGACTGAGGTCACGATCTTTCATTTTCTGCATGTTTGACACTTCTGTTCCAAAGTCCGTATCTGAATAGCCTTCAACAGATTTATCAACAGTCTTAAATCCGTCAATAATCGTGTTATCGTCTGGCTGTTTGTTAGTTGCAAGTGCCATCTCTACGTCCATCCAGCGAAGGTTGTTCTTTTGAGCAAGTGATTCTGTTTTTCTTAATTCGTTTTGGATCTCTGTTGAATTCGCGTACAACTCTTTTAAAGTGTTATATTCTTTATCACTAAGCGGATTCTTATCCAAATCACGTACAGCTGCTCTATAACTAAATTCGCCCATCTTCGTTAAAAATTCTTCCGTTTTATTGAAAGGAAGCAGTGCTAACGGAAGCTGACCTACATCATTATGAGCCTCTGACGTTAGTCTCCAAACTTGCGCTAGGGCTGGAGATAACTGATTTCTAGTATTCATCGCGATCGTTTCACCGATTTTGTCATGAAGTGAGTCCATATGGAAGTTCAGATCATGGAAAGCGCGCTGATAGTTGTTCTCAGCTTGTAGAAGTACAGCATTTTTTCTTGGTGTTCACTGTAGCCCCAATAGCCTGTTCCTGCTACAGCAACGAACAACAGTACGATTAGGATTGTGCGTATCATATCATTTCACCCCTTTATTAGTTACAGAAAATATGCTTTCCAATTTTTTTGATTTGAGGACGACCCCATATCCAGCCTGATGTAGCTGTATCCGGGTTAAAATAATATTCTGCTTCACCAGTCGGATCCCAGCCGTTCAACGCGTCCATCACTGCTTTCTTCGCTTGCGCATTTGGCGTTAAATAGATCTGGCCATCGGCTACAGCTGTGAAAGCGCCAGGTTCGAAGATTACTCCAGAGACTGTGTTAGGGAAAGAGGCACTATTTACTCGGTTGATTATAACTGCAGCTACTGCAACTTGACCGATGTATGGCTCACCACGAGCTTCACCATAAACAGCATTAGCCATCAAATTAACATCGTTCTGTGAATAGCCGTCAGGTATATTTTTTGCCGGCTTCACTTGAGCAGGTTTAGCTTTTGCTTGACTTGGTCCTTTTGTGCCTTTTGCGGTCCCACCTTTAGCTCCGCCACCCTTTGCAGCTCCGCCTTTTGCAGCCCCACTCTTCGCACTTTTCTTTTCACCGCCGTAATAAGAAAATTTCTTTCCTGAATCAATCTGCCTATTCACCCAAGCTTTATCATACTTTGAAGCTTTGGCTAACTTATTCTTTGTTGTACCCCTGCTAAACCATCGATTGGTAAACCAAACTCATATTGAAAGTTTCGTAATGCCCAATAGGTTCTCCATCCAAAAACACCATCAATGTTACCTGTGTAAAAACCTAGATATTGAAGCCTGGACTGCAGTTCAACCACATCTTCACCCGTAGCTCCTACTTGTATGACTTGGTTTGAAAATGCATGTGCATTGTTCTGCCCAAATCCAGCAAAAAGCCCAAAACAAAGGGCGATTGCAAACAATACTCCCTTTATGTAAGCTGAATTTCTTTTCATGAGAAAGTAAGCCTCCTGTAATTTAATCTCCATTTCGTGTTATACAGATATCATTTGTAATCTGTTTTATTTTATTCAGCTTTCAAAGTCTCATTGTTCACAAAAATAAAAGAAGACCGGCTAAATACCGGTCTTCGCATCTGCGTTTGAATATGGAGTTAATGCCGTATTGGCAAGTCTTACTTTCCGAAGAGCAAACCACCATAAGAAGATCATAAACGGGAACATGTAAAAGAAGATGTATTTTGTACTGGATAATAACAAGAAGTTAAATGTACCGTGCAACAAAACTGGTAAAATAAGGGATAACGAGAGGTAAATCGTTTTCTTTCTGCCAGTTGAAAACTTCCCTTTTCCTAAATAAAAACCCATGATAACACCAAATAAAGCATGACCACTTACCGGAAGAAGTGCACGCACCAGTGCTTCTTCGATCCCAAACGTATAAAGATAAAAAATGTTTTCTAAGGAAGCAAATCCTAACGATAAAGCTGTTGCATATACAATTCCATCATAGGGTTCATTAAATTCCTCATGCAGATAGGCTCCATAAAACACTAAGAACCATTTGAAAAACTCTTCAAGTGTGCCACTGACAAAAAAAGCATCAGCAAACAACGGGACGTTCATCTCTTCATTTATTCCAAACTGAATCACCATAATTGGAAAGACTAAAAGAAGACCAAATATATATACTTTGACCACTAACGATAAAGGTTCTGTTTCATATTTATCTTTTAGGTAAAAAAAGGATAATAGAGCAATAGCCGGAGCCACCGCTGCAGAGATTACAGCTAGCATGTCCTGCCTCTTTTCTACTGTTTTTTTATATCGTAACATGATATTTTAAGAAGTGGAATAGAGAACACTGAGAATTAGGGAGGGCAGCAACAATGAAAAAGATTTTACTGATTCATACCGGCGGAACCATCGCAATGGAAGAAAACAAATCAACAGGCGGCGTCAATACGAAAGAGATACATCCTTTAGAAGCAACCATTGCAGAACTATCTGATATTGCAGAAATTACGGTGAAAAACTATGTTAATCTGCCATCTCCTCATATAACACCGTCACATATGCTGGAGTTAGCCAAGTTCATTTCTATTCAAACTGATTCAGATCAGTATGATGGCATAGTAATTACACATGGTACTGATACACTAGAAGAGACAGCATATGTACTAGATCTAGTCCTTCAAACTTCAATACCTGTAATCGTGACAGGTGCTATGCGTTCAAGCAATGAACATGGATCAGATGGTCCTTACAACCTTATTTCATCTGTGAGGGTTGCTTGTGAAGAACAATCACTAGGAAAAGGCGTGCTCGTTGTATTTAACGATGAGATACACGCTGCAAAAAACGTAACAAAAACTCACACCAGCAACATCGCTACTTTTCAGAGTCCTCAATATGGACCGATCGGAATCGTTACAAAAAGAGGCGTTCTGTTTCATCATACACCACTGAAATCAAGTTCTTTTCATGTAAAGAATTTCTCCAAGAACGTCGTCTTACTTAAAGCATATGCAGGAATGGACGGCAGTTTGATTAAAGCCTCAACAAACTCTGCAGACGGTGTTGTAATTGAAGCTTTAGGACAAGGCAACTTGCCACCCGCAACGGTTCCTGCAATAACAGAACTTATTTCAAAAGGATTACCAGTTGTCCTTGTTTCCAGATGTTTTAATGGAATTGCGCAAGATATTTATTCGTATGAAGGCGGAGGAAAACATTTAAAAGAACTGGGTGCTATCTTCTCAAACGGTTTAAATGGCCAAAAAGCGAGATTAAAGCTGATGATTGCCTTAGAAAATACGAGTGATCCTGAAAAACTGCAGCAGCTTTTCCTTGAATAGCACAATAAAGAAACCGATAACCCGCATAAAGGTTATCGGTTTCTTTCTCTTCTTCTATCGTTTTAGCGATCATCTCACCGTGAAATCTTCCATTTTCAATAAAGATTTCGTTCGCATTGTTACCTGCTGCAATAACACCTGCTATAAATAGCCCTTCAACGTTTGTCTCCATCGTTTCCTCTGAATAAAAAGGCCGTCCAGTTTCTTCATGTATGCTGACTCCCATATTAGAAAGAAACTTATGGTCGGGGTGATAACCCGTCATGGCAAATACCGCATGAAAAGGGTAATACTTTTCCTTTTCACTTTCATTCACGAAAATGCCATCATTCGTAATTTTATTCACAGAAGCGTTAAATGTCATTTGAATACTACCTGTTTTCACTCCAGCCTCAAATTCTGGAAGCACCCAAGGCTTTATACTTGGTGAATATTCACTGCCTCTATAAAAGACATGCGGACGAGCTCCTGCTTTTTCCAGTTCTAACGCTGCATCTATCGCTGAATTTTTTCCGCCGATCACAGCTACATCAAGATCATAGAAAGGATGGCCTTCATTAAAATAATGATAAACGTGAGGAAGGTCTTCTCCTTCTATGTTCATCAAATTAGGGTTGTCATAGTAACCAGTTGCAATAATTACCCATTTTGCCTCATAGCTCAATGTTTCTTTTTTCGATTTATCGTTTGAATGGTAAAAGTTCCATCTGATTTTTTTGTAACAGATTCCGCTTTTTCAAAAGTGCGTACATGAAGCTTGTTTCTTTTTACGACTTCACGATAATACGTTAACGCATGAATTCTCTTAGGCTTTCTCTGTTCATGTACAAAAGGAAAATCTCCAATTTCAAGTTTTTCACTTGAGCTGAAAAACGTTTGATGGGTCGGATACTGGTAAATGGTATTCACGATGTTACCTTTTTCAATTACACAATACGAAATCCCCTTCTTTTGCAATGCTACACCAGCGGCTAACCCGCAAGGACCTCCGCCAATAATACAAACATCTATCTTCACTTCTCACCACTCCAAAAAACTCGTCATAAAAATTCTTTATTATTATTCCAAAAAAATCTCCTATCATCAATGATAGGAGATTTGGTAGGAGTTTGCAAAAGATTAAATCCATCCTCTGAAGCGAGATGCTTCAGCCATCTTACGAACACCAACCATATATGCGGCTAGTCTCATGTTTACTTTTCTGTTCATCGCAGTGGTATATACCGTATCAAAAGATTTAACCATAACTTTTTCTAGCTTTTCTTCTACTTCTTCTTCTGTCCAATAATACCCTTGGTTGTTTTGAACCCATTCAAAATAAGAAACCGTCACACCACCAGCACTAGCTAAAACATCTGGAACTAATAGAATTCCTCTTTCAGATAAAATTCTAGTCGCTTCAAGCGTTGTCGGTCCGTTTGCCGCTTCTACAACAATCGAAGCTTTGATCTGGTGTGCATTCTTTTCCGTAATTTGATTTTCAATAGCTGCAGGTACTAAAATATCGCAATCAAGTTCCAGAAGCTCTTGATTTGTAATCGTATCTTTAAATAATTTGGTTACTGTTCCAAAACTATCACGGCGTTCAAGCAAATAATCGATATCTAAGCCTTCTGGGTCAAAAAGACCGCCATAAGCATCTGAAATAGCGATTACTTTTGCGCCAGCATCATGCATGAATTTAGCAAGGAAGCTTCCTGCGTTTCCGAATCCTTGTACAACTACACGAGCACCTTCGAGTTGAATACCTTTTTTAGCTGCTGCCTCACGTATACAAATTGTAACGCCTTTAGCAGTTGCTGTTTCTCGTCCGTGAGATCCGCCTAAAACAAGTGGTTTTCCTGTGATGAATCCTGGAGAATCAAACTCTCTAATTCTGCTATATTCGTCCATCATCCATGCCATAATTTGTGAATTTGTAAATACGTCTGGAGCAGGAATGTCTTTTGTAGGTCCAACTAACTGACTGATTGCTCTTACGTACCCACGGCTTAATCTTTCAAGTTCTCTAAAAGACATTGTTCGCGGATCGCAAATGATTCCGCCTTTTCCTCCGCCGTATGGCAGATCTACAATTCCAGCTTTTAAGCTCATCCAGATTGAGAGCGCTTTTACTTCTATTTCTGATACATTCGGATGAAAACGAACGCCGCCCTTAGTTGGACCAACAGCATCATTATGCTGGGCACGATATCCTGTAAAAATTTTTGTGCTGCCGTCATCCATTTTTACCGGGATTCGAACAGTCAACATTCGAATCGGCTCTTTTAATAACTCATAAACTTCGGAAGAGTATCCTAATTTATCGAGCGCATCCGCGATTACGGATTGCGTGGATTGGAGCACATTGTCATTTTCATGATGATTGTCGGATTTTTGGTCTGTAGTATTTTGGGCTGTCATTTGTTTACCTCCCATATTCGTCACCTCTAGAGTTTAATCAAGCTTCTTTACATCCTAATTGTATAACGCTTTCATTTCCATGAAACACCTTTACTATAGTGAATAAATTGAACTAAATCAAGCTATTTTCGTTAATTTTTAGTAGGATTTTATATCTATACGCATCTATTAATTTTATTGCGTAGATAATTAATAACTCTAGCCTTTCAATGATAGAAATTAACTGAATTTTAAGGCTTTAAACAAGTGTTTCTAAGTGATTTTAGTATGACCACGGTACACAGAAAACATAATGACGAGAATGTATACCCATACAAAGCTCTCATGGCCTTAATTATATGATTTCTGTGAGAAGCAAATCAAAAAACAATGATTTATAAATCAAATGGGGAAACGGCATGTCCAATTTTTGTATCCCCGCTTTCTATTGAAAACGGGGACCTTAGATACTCTATAATTTCTTATTTCTTTAGTGATAGTTCAATTAGTTTTTCAATCATTGACGGATAATCCATCCCAATCTCTTTTGCAGCATCAGGATACAGACTTGTCGGTGTCATACCCGGGAGCGTATTTACTTCTAAAATAACAGGTTCTGATCCATCGTGAGGCACGATAAAATCAACACGTGAATAAACTTCACACCCTAGCACCTCATGAGCCAGAACAGCCTGTTTTTGCAACAACGCTGTTGTTTTTTCATCAAGTCGTGCGGGAACATAGTGGATACTTCCACCTTCTGCGTACTTTGATTCATAATCATAATACGCATTTTTCGGTTCGATCTCGACAACAGGAAGAGCTTTATAGTTATCATGTTCCCCCATAACCGCTACAGTAACCTCTTTCCCGCTTACAAATTGCTCAACGAGAATCGTATCATCGTGTAGGAACGCTTCAGCAATTCCTTTAAGAAGTTCTTCATGATTTTTCGCAATTGTCAGACCTATTGTAGATCCTTCTCTGTTCGGTTTAACTACTGCTGGAAAATCAAAAGAAAGCTCCAATTGATCCTCAACATATGATTTTCTGTAAAGTACCTTCTCTTTAGCGATATTAATGCCTGCATCTTTAAAGAACTGCTTGGATTTAGCTTTATCCATAGCAATACCTGATGCTAATGCACCCGATCCTACATATGGAATCTCTAGCATATCTAACAGTCCTTGTAATCTGCCGTCTTCTCCATACTTACCATGAAGTCCTAGAAAAACGACATCTGCTTCTAGATTTAGTAAGTCATTGAGTCGCGATGGATGGAAATCAATACCTGTAACATCATGCCCTTTGCTTTCAAGCGCAGAAATGATCTGCTTTCCTGTAGATAGGGATACTTCGCGTTCAGCAGATACACCGCCATATAATACTGCAATTTTCATCGTAATGGTCACTCCTAGCCCAAAAGTTTATGTATATATTATATTCCCTGCCGTCATAACGGTTCAGTGGATGAAAAAATATTAATAATCATAACACGTTTACTCTTTAGTTTCACAATGATATATACATGATAAAAATAAATGATCTTTTATAATTGTCTCCTTAAGCAAACTTTGTTGCCCTTGAAAGTAGTTGATTTCCGTTACAGGATGCTCGCTTTCCGTGGGGCGTGCGGTGAGCCTCCTTGAAAACGGACATCCAAGAAAGTATCCTTGCTCCTGCGTCTACACGCACCTTGCACTCCAACAACGTGTTAAAGAAGAGAATTGAAACAACTTACTTAAAGCCAAAATAAATAAGGACGCAAAAATTTGCGCCCTCTCTTTTGTTTTTACTTGAAATAACGGTACAGTTCACTGATTGCATCAGTTTTCATCAACTGTTTTCCATACTCAATTACTCTGTAGCTAGTTATTGTTGATGAGCTGCCGAACTCAGCAAGAAGAGCAATGAATAGATCAAGGTCTACTGGTTTGACTTCATCTTCTTCAAACTTTAAGTAAAAGTGATTATTAAAAGAATACAGAGTACCACCTTTAATCTCTAGAGAGTGAAGACGTTTTGCAAGCAAAATAACATCTTCAAATGATGAAAATTCGTAAAAAATCTCGTCGTTCTCATCTAAGGTAACCTGCATTTCTATATAATCTTCATCATATTCTTCTTCAAGTTCATACTCATTGATACCTTTAGTAACAATAACAACCATACCTTGAGCTGGAAGTGAAAAGACTTCAACCGCAATAGGACCATCAGCTTTAAATCCTACTTCATCATCAGCTTCAGTCATCATATCACGGAAAAGCTGATGAACTTTCGAATATCCTGCCATATTTCTTCCTTAGAAATACCACGTTCATTCAGATCATCAAAAGTTAGGAAGATTTTTATTTTGTTATAGGTTAACCGTTCTACCCGCATCTCTGGTCCCCCTTACGATCGGCGCTATTATGTCTTAATATCAATATATGAGTTTGTAAAAAGTTGGTGATAAACATCCAAGCAAATAATACCAAAAGTTAAATATTTTTCAGATTCTGAGAAATCCAGTCGTCCCATTCCACTTTTGCACTTCCGATTAGATATGGTTCATAATTTTCTTGAATATCTGATGGTAATTGGCTGATAGCCGATCCTCCAACACCAAATGCGATATTTGGGAACTGCTCTTTCAGTCCGTTTACCCATTGAAGTGTTTTGGTAGAATTATTTGCAATCGTACACGAGAAAAACACCATTTTTGGTTCTACTTCTTTAATTACAACCTCAAAATCTTCTTTTGGTATTCCATGACCTAAGTATATAACTTCAAATCCTTTTCTTCTTAAAAACAAAGTAAACATAAGAAGACCCAATTCATGTTCTTCATCTAGTCCGCATGCTGCAATAACCTTTGGCAGATAAGGATCGGATGGAAGCCATTGAATAAGTTGTCCAATTTTACTCCTTAAAAAGGATGAAGTAAAATGTTCGTGCGCTACTGTGATTTTCTGTTCTTCCCACAGATGTCCTACGCGTACTAATAATGTGCCCAAAATATCAATTATGACTTTTTCCAAATTATACATACTAAATGCTTGACTCAAAAGATCGTTTGCTTTTTTTCTTGAAACGTTAATAGCGCATCTAATATCATGTTGCTCATTTCAGCTGCTCGATCTGTATTTTCACCTGCAAATGGAACCGCTTCTTTATAAAGTTCCCCATTTTGCGCAACGTCAACCGCTTGACTGATTGTAAACCCCTGATTCACTTTATTTACTAGCCATTTTAATATGTATACTTGTTCGTCGGTGTATAATCTATGGCCAGCTTCGTTACGATTAGGCTGAACAATAGAATAGCGTCTTTCCCAAGCTCTTAATGTACCTGCTTGAATGCCAAGCATCTTAGAAACCGCTTTAATGTTATATTTCCCTTCACTAGGCATCCGTTCTTCCTCCAATAAATAGGTTAAGAAGAGTATATCTAATAAATCATTATACTGTAAACTTTTTACCTTGTAAGTGAAAGTAAATGCGTTTGACTTGGTGCACCGAATCGGAGGGGCAAATGGGTAGCACCATAGCCGTTACTCACTAAAAGCATGTGTGTTTCCTCTTTATACCAGCCGCCTCTCTTAGCTATTCCGAGCGGTCCTAGACGGATTTGCCCTCCGTGTGTATGGCCTGTTAAAACGAGCTGGATATTGTGATGTCTTTCAATGCTTTTTGATATATCAGGATTATGACTGATTAAAACTCTGCAAGAAGAACGGCAATCTTGTAATGCATCTTCTAATGAAGAATAACCTAAAGATGTATCATTTACGCCAAGGAA
The DNA here is from genome assembly GCF_055814265.1 of Fictibacillus sp. EA-CB0309. Taxonomy (NCBI): domain Bacteria; kingdom Bacillati; phylum Bacillota; class Bacilli; order Caryophanales; family Fictibacillaceae; genus Fictibacillus; species Fictibacillus sp. EA-CB0309. Next base: position 1,879,184 of record NZ_CP169271.1, on the reverse strand, counting down.
GTCTATCTCCTCATTATTTTTTTCATGCTGAAACTTGAATTATCAAGTATTCGAGCTCCCTGTTTTACGATCGTAGCCGCAAGCTGTGCAGGTTCTACATCATAATCGTTATTCCCCCATACAAAGAAAACAGGACCCAATTTCGAAAGCAGCTTTATGTTATCTTCTACCCTTTTCATTGGAACTCCTTTTTCAACAAGATCTCCTCCGATTATGACCACATCTGCTTTTTGTGCTGCATGAATAACTTCTTCAGATATCCTTCGTTTATGAACATCCGAAATAAAAAAGATTCTGAAGTTTTCAAATGATTTTGGCAGCTTGTCAATCTTAACTGAATCATATATGACACGATTTCGGTGTGCCTCAATATACATATATAGTAACAGTAAAAAAACAACAGCGATAAATAAATATATAAAGATCATTATGGCCTCCTGCAACGGTTTAAATGATCATATCATACAAATCAAAACCATCCTAAAGTGAAAGAACACCCTTTAAATTTTTTGAATATTTAAAAAAGATTAGTTGAAAAATTTGTAAATTTACCGTATGATTAATTTACATGATTAACCAAAATAATAGGAGAGGAAAAACATCATGACATTAACTAAATTAAAAAATAAGTCTCTCATTACAGACCTGGATTTATCTTACAGCATGCGTCTTGGACTTCCGATCGAAGTGTATTGCACTGAAAAACATGAAACTCTTGCATTCGGTAGAATCGATCATTTTTGTGAAATGACAGTGGTTATACAAGGTCAGCGCCACGATCGGGATTCTTGTTTATTTTTCGGTTGTCCTTGTCAGTAAAACTTATTTGTGAAGAATATTGATGTTATATTCTTTTTTCATAAACTCAAAAACAATGTGCCTCTGATCCCATTGATCCTCATCACTCCACCATTCTTCATTACGATCTATGAAATCTTTTCTGATCGCTTCAAAATCATCGTCAGCTTTTTTGTACTTCTTTTTCATCCAAATCATATAAAAGCTTGAGAAAATAAGAAAACCTGTACAAATCCACACCATCTCATCCGTAAACAATAAAGTTAGAGGATTTGCAAACATTGAGGCTGTGGGAAGTTTATAATAATAAAGATAAACGAAGGTAGCTATCACAACAAAAATCATAGATAAACCCCACTGATTAATCGCTTTTTTCCATCTGTCTTTCTCTGCTTTTTGTCCACAAGCTGCGCTAGAACCATGCTTGTCAACTCGTTTACAAAGGGCTTTATCTTCCAGTGATTCAATGCATTCATACGCATAACCTCCTGTAAAATAACTATGCCTATACAAGCAGATTCATGCTTTTTAATAAACGCTAATTTGCTATCATTATTAACCTAGCTTATATATAAGAAAAGACCGTCAGTTTCCTGACGGTCTTTAACGTTCGATTTCTACTTGCTCAACACCTTTTTTGTCCTCACTATGTACAGGTGTATACATATTCTCTGACCATATTTTATAAGTTAGGGTAATTCCAATCAAAAGGATAAATGCGCCTAAAAGTAGACGTGTGGCCAAAAATGTTGTTTTCCTTTTTACCTTTTTGGTTTCCTTCTGCTTTTTTTGACTTTCCCTTCTTTTTCCGTGCACTTCACTTCTAGACGGCAAAGAGGGAGCGTTTAGGTTACCAGCATTTTGGCAATCTTCAGCTTGTTTTCTTAAGTTCTCAGCTTGATCATTCGTCATCCTGATCCACACTCCATTCCTCGCTGTCTTTGTTATCGTTTTTGTTTTTGCTTTGTCCTGCAATCCAGCAACCTGATATAAAATCAATTAAAAAATGAGCGAAAAAAGGAACCCAAATGTTTTCTGTCCATTCATATATCAAACCGAGCCAAAAGCTAAGACCAGTAACAATACTAAATAGAACTGGTTTTTTAATATACCTGACATGCAAAACAGCGAAAATGATACTTGTTAAAACTAGGCCTACTAAAGGTTGAAGTACTCCTCGAAATAACCATTCTTCAGCAAAAGCGATAATTCCTGTCAGAATAAGAATATGCGGATAAGAAAGCGAACTGAATATTTTTTCATTTATCCCGCCATCATCTAAAGAATCAGAGTGAAGCCGTTTCTTTAACTGTATTGATAAAAAAGGTAAAAACAAACCTGTTCCTATAGCGAGGAACCACTCATTAGCAGAGAGAGAGATCTGGTGTAAGTACCAGGGAAATGGAACTTTAAATAGAATTGCTATGCCTAATGCTGCCGCTATAAATAAACTTTGTGAAAGATAAACGTTCAATAACAGCTCTTTAGGTGTGATTTGATTGATCCAGTTGTTCTTAACAGGTCTGCTCATGCTTATTTCTACACTTCCTGTCTGAATAGTCGTTTTAGTTCATCTTCCCATCGTTCATACGAAGTGTTAAGTTGGTCATGATTCCCATAAAAAGGGAGATCTCAGCTTCACAGTTGCTGCAGCAGAAGTCTATTTCTTCAGGTTCGTCTTCACCAAAATAGTTCAGCAGTCCCTTTCGTTTGCAATCCTTACTGGCAGCCCACGTTTCAACCATTTGTAAGGACTTTATCTTTTCAGCTTTTCTTTGTTCGATCCTCTTTTTCAGTTTCAATTTTAACGGGGTTTTCTCCTCGACTAAAATGTTTGATCTGTTCAAAAGACCCGATTTATTTAAATGATACTCCATAAAGCGGTGGCCCGTTTCTGATAGACCCGCAAGCTGCATCTTTTCTGAAAACGTAAGCTGATTTAAATGTTCGTGATCTGAAAACAGATATTCGACCTGTGCAGCGTCTGGCAGTTCTTGATCAATAAAATGATACGGAATTTCAAGATCAGCGGGATGATACAGCAAAATTGCTGCAGATTGTTTTGAATCCCTTCCTGCTCTCCCAATCTCCTGAATATAGCCCTCTATTGTAGATGGGGTGTGAAAATGAATAACATATCGAATGTCTGCTTTATTTATACCCATTCCGAATGCATTTGTACAAACAATTAAATTCAATTGAGATTTAAGAAACTGCTTTTGAACAAGCAGCCTTTCATCTGGATCCATACCGCCGTGATAATATGAGACATCGTTCACTCCATTATTTTGCAACGCCACAACAAGCTGTTCGGCAGCATTCCTCGTATTCGTATAAATAATCCCAGGTCCTTTTAAATTTTCAACAAGTTTCATAGCACGTTCAAATTTTTGTTCATACTCATCAAAAGACTCAACAAAGATAGATATGTTAGGACGATTGACACTATGAACGTGTATCTTAGCATCATGCATGTCCAAATGCTGCAGAATATCGTTTCTGACCTTTGGTGTTGCAGTGGCAGTTAAAGCGAGACAAAGGGGTTTCCCATCTCTTTTTTCATATCTGCCAAGTCTAAGTAAAAGGGGCGAAATTCATGACCCCATTGTGAGATGCAGTGGGCCTCATCGACTACAAATAATGACCAATCTACCGATAACAGGATGGAACGAATAAAAGGGTTCTGAATAATTTCAGGACTGACAAACACAAATTGATAGTTTTTCATTTGTTTTAAGATTACTTGTTTCTCGCCGTGGTTTAAGAAACTGTTCAGAGCAACCGTTCTTTTAAAGCCCGCCTGTTTAAACTGATCTACCTGATCTTGCATCAAAGATACGAGCGGGGATACAACGAGCGCCCTGCCTTTCAATAAATTAGCAGCCATCTGATAAATTAGTGTTTTCCCTGTCCCTGTTGGAAGCATGCCTAACACATCGTGCCCTTTAAGCAGGTCCGAAATGATTTCTCTTTGTCCAGGTCTAAACTCCGAAAAGCCATATAGTTGTTTAAGCGCTGCTTCCAGTTGCATGTTTTCCACCTTCTTTTGCCAATACCAGCCTTATTTGCAAATACGAAAGATGAGGAAATGCATCTTTAATGGGCCGGAGTTTATTTTCTTTCGTTCTATTGTAAAACTTTTTTACGTTCTGAATCTCTTCTTCTTTAATAAAAGAATGAATGGAGAAGTCGGGGATTTCGCGCGCGAACTCCACAAGGTGGTCTTCAATTGTACTAGCCTTTATGTTCCTTATTTCCATGATTTCTTGAAGTGTCTTTCCTTTGTTCAGCATTTCGTATGTACGCGACGCAGATTTTGTAAGTGCTGGAATGTCAGTTAAGGAACAAAACAAGGAATGGAATACCGGAAATTGCTGTTTTTTGACAGCAGCATTTTGAATAAACACGTGCAGTACTGATCGGAAACGAAGAATCGCTTCTCTTTGACTAATGCCTGTTTCTCGCGTAGCTTGTTCAAAGGTACTCCCGATACGATTGTATCCGGACAGCTTCTTCACAAAAACATCTGCAGATAGAGGGTCATGAATCAAGAGCAATCGCGACATCTCATAGTAAAGAGATTCAGCTTTTTCTTTTCTTTCTATTCCAGATCTCGGAAATAAACTTTTAACTTTTTGAACGGCCAGGTGGTCTCTAACGATTGGAGAGTAGTCAACATTGTCATATAGAGAGTTTGAGAGTGCTTGCACATATAGAGTAAGAACTTGCCAGCATGCAGTCTCGATAGATGCATATTTTAAGCCGTTCAAATTATTTAAGAATGAAAGTCTTTCTTTTTCATTTAGAAGGACTTGTTCCCCTGTTTTGGTGATTACGTATTCCTGATCTCCATCTGAAACAATCCATTTTTCATTCAAAAGAGCCTCTATTGTCTCTGTGTATGCAGCATACGTTATACCTTTTAATGAGGCATAATAGTGCTCAATACCAAACCATTGACTATCAGACAAAGACTGAGAGGTTTTCTTTCCTGTAAGAATATAATAAATACCTGTACTTTTTCTGCTGCCGTTCACTCTATACAATGTATCTAATAAAACAACATGACAAATATCCATAATAAATCACCACACGATATCATATAATCTATCTTATCAGATTTAAGGAAATTTAAGAGTAAAAGTGTTATATTTTGAGGAAGGATGGGAATAAAAGATATGATGAGGATACTAATTTTCTATTGAAAAGTAGAGGGATACTTATTACAATATGATTAGTAGACCCTTAATTTAAAATGGTTAAATATGTAAGCGGGTATTTTTTCAATTCCTTAGGAGGTATTCACTATGCCAAAGTATACGATTGTTGACAAAGAAACTTGTATCGCATGTGGAGCATGCGGAGCTGCAGCACCAGACATTTACGATTATGACGACGAAGGAATTGCGTTCGTAACTCTAGACGATAACCAAGGAATCGTTGAAATTCCAGATGTATTGTTAGAAGACATGCAAGACGCTTTTGAAGGTTGTCCTACCGACTCCATCAAAGTTGCTGAAGATCCTTTTGATGGTGATGCATTAAAATACGAATAGTTACAAGTTTCCATCAAACCCTCTTTTAGAGGGTTTTTTCTTTATTTTATTAAGGATGATTCTCATTGTCAATTAGTTTTCTGGATTTTGAAACCGCTATCTTAAAAATCATAGTTGTACCCTTCTTCAGAATGTGTTAAATTATCAAAATATTGATAATACTTATTTAGAAAAATCAAGGGGTGGAACTGTGACAGCAACCATATTAGTATGTGATGGAATTACGAGTGATGGAGTTGAACCATTAGTAAAGCTTGAAGGCGTTGAACTTATCTTTGGAAAGCTTGAGGATATTGAGCAACCTGAAAACATTCAGGGCATCATGGTAAGAAGTGCAACGAAAATCACTGAGGCTGTTTTAGAGAAATTGTCTGGACTTCAGATCGTCGCACGCGCTGGTGTAGGAGTCGATAACATCGACATTAATGCTGCTACTAAAAGAGGCGTTCTTGTCGTAAATGCACCTGAAGGAAATACCATATCAACGGCAGAACACACATGGGCAATGATGATGTCTTTAGTACGCAATATCCCCCAAGCTAATCAATCAGTTAAACAAGGTGAATGGAATCGAAAAAAATATACTGGTCAAGAACTATACCAAAAAACACTCGGTATAATAGGTATGGGACGGATTGGTTCAGAACTTGCAAAACGTGCGAAAAGCTTTTCCATGAACGTGCTTGTTTTTGATCCGTATTTTTCTGCGGAAAAACAAAAAGAACTATCTGTTACTTCTGTTGACCTTGACACGCTTATTCAACAAAGTGACATCATGACCGTTCATACCCCGCTTACAAAAGATACCCGTAAACTATTAAATTATGACAATTTAAAACTTGCTAAAAAAGGTGCATTTGTCCTGAATTGTGCACGTGGTGGCATCATTGACGAAGAAGCACTTCTCCATTATTTAGAAAACGAGCACCTTTCTGGCTGTGCATTGGATGTGTTTGAACAAGAACCGCCAGTAAGCCGTTCGTTGATCGATCATCCCAATGTCATTGTTACCCCGCATATCGCCGCTTCAACTGTCCAAGCACAGAAGAATGTGGCATACATGGCAAGTGATGAAATTAGATCTTATCTCTTAAACCAGCCATTAAAACATGCTGTGAATTTCCCATCATTATCTAAAGACACCTACGAAAAGCTGATCGCTTATTATGATTTTTCCAACCTTCTTGGTTCGTTTACAACTCAATTTTTTAAAGAACCTGTTTTAGAGATTTCCATCGGTTACGGTGGATCATTATCAGAAACCGATACAACTTCACTCACACGCAGTTTTCTTTGTGGATTTTTAAAAACGAGACTTGACCGGCCAGTTAACGATGTTAACAGTATGGTTGCAGCGAAAGAACAAGGCATTGTGGTTGGAGAAAAACATGGAACTAAAGACCATGGTTATCCAAACATCATTCATGTAAAAGTAACGGGTGTCAATAAGACATTTACCCTTTCTGCTACACTAGTTAAAGGTTTCGGTGGTCGTATTATACAGTTAAACGGCTATACGGTAGACTTTGTTCCTCAAGGTTCTCTTCTGTACATTGAACACAGTGACACTCCAGGGATCATCGGGAAAGTTGGAGCGTTTTTAGGTGAAAGAAACATTAACATTGCTACGATGCACGTTGGAAGAAAATCAGCTGGCGGAGAAGCGATGATGGTTTTAACATTTGATAACCAGCTGCCGGAATCCACACAAAAGGAGCTTGCAAGTATTGAAGACCTGCTCGTTTGTAAACCGCTAGACTTGTAAGTAAGAAAGATTAAAAGCTCTGCATTACATCATGCAGAGCTTTTTTGTATGTTTTGTTTACCTTGTAAGAGTGTTCTTTACCCCAACTCCACTTCTTTTCTCTCCACCTCTAAACGTCATGAGTTTCGTGTATCCGGTCTCTTTGGCTAACTTAATAGATGCTTCATAGTTTTCTCCAACCTGATGAGGTTCATGAGCGTCAGAAGAAAGTACGATTGGTATTCCTTTCTCATAGCAAAGAGAAAGCAACTCTGGTTCAGGATATAGCCTCCCAACAGGTTTCCGAAGTCCAGCAGATGAGATCTCCACACATGTCTTTGAACGGCTTAGAGCATCGGTAACACGGTCATATTGTTGTAATAAGAATTCTTTATCGGTAGGAACATAGTTAAAGATCTTCACAAGATCAAGGTGCCCCACAATATCAAATAGGTTTGATTCAGCAAGCGTAACAATCTGATCATAATAAGCACGATACGTTTCATAGAGATCACGACGGTCCCATTCTTTCCGGTACTCTGCCAAATCTATCCCAAAATCGTCTACCCAGTGAACAGATCCGATCACATAATCAAAGGGATAAGATTTAATGAACGCTGCCATCTCCTCATGGCTTCCCGGTGTATAATCCATCTCAATAGACATTTTAACGTCCATACCTAATCGATTAGCTTGATTAAACAAGTTCACATAGTCATCCATTTTGTAATAGCGTCTTTCTTCCATCCATGGTTTTGATACAATATTCTTTGTTTCATAAAAGTGATAAGCGTGTTCTGAAATTCCAAATTCTTGAATTCCTTTTTCTTTTGCAATGTCTACAAATTGCTTTAGATAGTCAATTGTTAAAGTGCCTTTTTCCAGATGAGAATGGTAATCCGTTAGCATATTAATCTCCTTTTTAAAAACGTTTTACCATATGTATCATGAATATCTGTTTCAATCAAGAGTTTATGCTCCTAATTTAACCCCAATAAATAATACGCTTAGACACATCATTAAAAATAGCACTGCAAAAAAACGATTTAAATAGTCTCTCATTTTGTCCTCCTAAAGAATTGTTGAATCAACTTTATCATCCTATTCAAATATGACTTTTTTTGAACCATTTTTTGCAGAAAAAAAGCTCCCTATTCAAAGGCAGCTTTTTGGCTTACATCTTTATTAATATGTGTCTCCATTACGTATAAGAGAGGTTTATACAAAACGATAAAGAATACGACGTTTCCAATAGCATGATTTAGGTCGAATGGCAGACCGGCTAAATAATACGGCCAAAATTTCTGCATGATGATTCCGCCCATAAGAACGGACATGATGAAACCAAATAAAAAGCCGCAGAACCCTGCATATATGGGTAAAATCAACCATGGAATGTTGTGGCGGTACTTTCCTATAAACCCGCTCATTACGGCAATCAGGCCCCAAGCAATCATCTGTCCGAACGTCCATAGTCCATGCCCTAAAAAAGATTAGTCGTCAATGTGCTTATTATGGCTAGTATAAGCCCTTGAATCGGACCAAGTACAAACGATGCCAATATGAGTATAGTTGTGTTTGGCTGAACATTTGGTATCATTGCAAACGCTATTCTGCCTATTGTCAAAATAGCGGCAAGCAAAGCGATGATCGTTATTCTTTTAACCGTCAGCCTATTCATACTTGTGGAAATCAAATTCAACAATATCGCCAGGTTTTAAAGTGATTTCCTTTGCACCTTTCATCGCTTCTTCTCCGTTAACAGAAAAGAACCAAGATGTTTTATCCTGTTCGTTGCCTGCAACTCCTTCAATACTGCTTATAAAAGCACCGTCGTATTGCGTTTCAATCTTAAAGTTATCCTGCATCACGTCCATGATGGTTGCATCCTTTGTTAAATCCACTTTCTTTTCAGTTACCTTTTCTTTTCCGTTATCTTTTGTGATCTGGACCGTTACCTGTTCTTTTTTCGTTTCTTCTTGCTTTGGCTGATCTGCGGTTTCCTTCGTTTCAGTCGTTCCACAGCCAACCATCATCATCATCATCATTGTCGCAAGTACTAATAGTAGTTTTTTCATCATGAACCTCTTCCTTGTCTTTGATTAAGGCTTTCCCAAAAACAATGTTGCTCTTGAAAGTAGCTGATTTCCGCTCCAGGATGCTCGCTTTCCGCGGGGTGTGCGGTTAGCCTCCTAGCGCTCTGCGCTATTAGGAGTCTTACCTGTCCCACTCATCCCGCAGGGAGTCTCGCATCTTGCACTCCAATCAACTTGTCAGTGTAGGGACTGGCATGACCAAGAAGCAACAATCTTAACAGAAGGACCTTATTTTAAAAATAAATTTACGTATAACTAAAAAATCCCCTTCGTCTACGAAGGAGATTAATAGTATACAGGCAGAAAACAGCAGCCGGCTCTCCGGCACTGTTAAACACCCCTATCCTCGTAGGTCATGTCATGTAACAAACAGGCAGGTCTCCTGGCTCTTGATCATCGTCTCCTAACGCCTTCCCATTTTCACAGTGGCGGTGGTTTAGGATTCTCACAATTACAGTGGCGGGACCGCAACGGCATTTAACCGTTTTCCCTATTAAGCTGTCCAATACTGGACTGCACCTGTTTAACACTTATGAATTTTTTAAAAACACAATTCTTATTATAACGTATTGGAGAAATTTGTGAAATCTTTTTTAAATATCATTGTTTGTTCCTTATGAAACAAGATTAATCGGGACGTATTGCTAATTTATTTCAACGTTCGCGGAATAACAAAAGAAAATGTCGTACCTTCATTATTTTTGCTGTGAACACTAATCTGTCCCCCATGAGCTTCAACGATGTTTCTAGCTATGGCAAGCCCAAGACCAGTACCACCGGACTTACCTCTTGTTCTAGCTTTATCCCCTTTATAGAAACGTTCAAAAACAAATGGCAAATCTTCTTCTTTTATCCCAGATCCATTGTCCTTCACAAAAAACTTAACGTTCTGTTCGTTCACATCAATCGACAGAGTTACAAATCCGCCTTGTGCCGTATGGCGAATCGCATTATCAATTAAATTGGTTAACACTTGTTCAATTCGGTCCGGATCTACATCTATTTGATCTTGACCGAGGTCCAGGTTACCGTTGATTGAGAGGTCTAATTGAAGATCTCTGTCTTTGGCAGGTCCTTGGAACTTACGTACAATTCTTTCGGCAAAAGGTACAATGGAAAGAGTCGTGTAGTGAAGCTTCATGTGACCTGCTTCTAGTCTCGCAAGATCGAGCAGTTCATTAACAAGCCTGCCCATTCGTTTAGACTCATCTAATATAATTCCAGCAAGTTCTTTTTTCTCTTCTTCTGATTCTGCGATATCATCTACGATCGCTTCACTATATCCTTGCAACATAGCAATCGGTGTTTTTAACTCGTGTGAAACATTGGCAACAAAATCTTCTCTTAGCTTATCCATACGGCGTTCTTCTGTCATATCACGAAGAACGGCAACGGCACCTCTGATAAGGGATTGATCATATAAAGGTGTCATTACGACTACCCATGACCGCCCCTGTATCGCAATCTCTGTCATCTGCTCACTCTCAAGTGATACTACTTGCTGAAACAGCTGTCTGACAGCTTCAGGAACATTTCCGTTCACTTCAGTCTTCATACCTGATTCATAATAAAACGCTTGTAAAAAACGATCGGCAGGAGGATTCGTTACTAGAATGTTCATCTTCCTGTCAAAGGTAATCACACCGTCTGCCATTGAACTTAAAACACTTGTCAGCTGTTCTTTTTCTTGGTTCAACGCAGTGATGTTGTTTTTTAATTGACGTCCCATACGATTGAATGTCATTCCCAGTTCACCAATCTCATCATGCGTTAAGATTGGTACTTTCATATCAAATTCACCTTTAGCTACAGATGTTGCGGCTTCTCTCATTCTTCTTAACGGGGCCGTAATTCGGGTAGATAAGAAAAACGCAAAAATGGTTGTTAAGATGATGGCTATTCCAGCAGCTAAAAATATCAGATACTTTGTATGATTGGTTGTCTTATTCACATTTTCAATCGACTGATAAACATATATGCCGCCTTTTGTGTTTCCGGCTTTATATGGTTCACCATAAATAATCATCGTCTGCATGGACTCATCATTTTGATTGAAAACAGGGAAATTATCGTTTACATAGATCTTTTTCCCATTCTCTGTTACCGTTGACAGTTTATCGTTTTCATTGAACACAGAAACAGGAATATACGGTGCATCATCAAAAGAGTTTTTCGACATGAATGATTCCTGATTTTCATCAATAATCATGATAGACATGGAATACGCTTCAGCCATTTCACTTGTAATGCGAATGGCTTCTTCTTTATTCTCATCGCTTTCCATGATTAGTACGAGGCGGTCTGCCATCTTCCTTAATTGTTCACTTGCTTGGTTATCATAAAACGACTCAAAGAACTGGGTTAGAAGAATGGTTAAAAGTGTTAGTACAACAGATACTAACAAGATAATCGTTATCCAAAGCTTACCAACTACACTTCTCCAGATCATTCATTACCCGCCTCAAATTTATAGCCGACTCCCCAAACTGTCGCAATCATGGACGCCGCATCAGGTGAAACTTTGTTTAGCTTTTCACGAAGTCTTTTTACATGTGTATCAACTGTTCTTAGATCACCAAAGAACTCATAGTTCCATACATCTTTAAGCAATTGTTCACGTGCGTAAACTTTATCAGGAGTCTTTGCTAAGTAATAAAGCAATTCATACTCTTTAGGAGTTAGATTTACCTCTTTGCCTCCTGCAGTTACACGGTGTGCATCATGATCAATCGTTAGGTGTTTAAATACGACAACATTTTTAGCCACAGTCTCTGTTTGAAGGAACTTCGTAGGTGAAGATCTTCTTAACAGTGCTTTCACACGTAAGATTACTTCTCTAGGGCTGAAAGGTTTCGCGATATAATCATCCGTACCTGCTTCAAATCCTTGAATACGGTTAAGCTCTTCACCTTTTGCTGTTAACATGATGACTGGTGTCGCTTTCTTTTCTCTTAACTTCTCACACACTTCAATGCCATCCATTCCTGGGAGCATGAGGTCGAGCAAGATGAGATCAAAGTTAATTGATACCGCCATCTGAAGAGCATCCTCACCGTTTTCAGCTTCATGTACTTCATAGTTTTCACGTTCCAGATACATTGTTAACAGTTTGCGAATTCTTTCTTCATCATCAACAACTAGTATTTTAGCTTCTGTATCCATATTCAATCCTCCACATCTAATCATGATAAACACGTCTTTATATCCTGCTTCTATCATACATGAAACAAACCGCTTCAAACAAACAGGACACGTTGTATAACTATTATCTCTTTTTTCGTAAGGCTGTTAAACTTTGTTGTTATTGGAAGTGGTTGATTTCCGTTCCAGGTGCTCGTTTTCTGCGGGGCAGGAGTCTCCCACCTTGCACTCCAATCAACTATCACAGAAGCCACAATCTTTTAAAAAAGAGCCTTTCCTAAACATTCTAAATCCCTACAAAAAAGTCCCTCTTATAAAAGAGAGACTCTATTTTGATTCTTATGCATACGAATGCAAACCGACAAGAACTAGGTTTACGGCAATCAGGTTAAACGTGATAATCCAGAAGCCTAAAACACAAAGCCATGCGGACTTTTCGCCGTGCCATCCTCTTGAAAGTCTTAAGTGAAGGAAAGCCGCATAGAACAAGAACGTAATCAGTGCCCAAACTTCTTTCGGATCCCATCCCCAGAATCTGGACCAAGCTTGCTGTGCCCAGATCATCGCAAAGATAAGTGCTCCTAGCGTAAAGATTGGAAAGCCGATTGCTACCGCCCGATAGCTGATCTCATCAAGAAGATCAGGTTTCATATTTACTTTTGACTGAAGAGCTGCTGCAATTCTTTTCTTAAGATCAAGCGAAGCAAGCCATAAAGAACTGCGCCAGCTAAAAGAGACCAGATAAACGTATTAAGCTTAACTGATGCATCTACCCCGTTCATCCAAGATGGTGTTGAAAACAGAGGTCCAAACGAGTTATCTAGCTGTTCACCATTACTAGGACCGGCAATGGCAGGCATATCGTAGACTACCTTAACAGGCTGATTCTGTTCGTTCATCATCTCGAATGCCGTTTGATAGCCAGCACCTTTAAATCCGATTGAAACAACAATGAATCCAACGACAGCGATTAAGCTATAAAGGATTATTTCCAACCACAGTGTTTTCTTAGACGCTACAGTTTGGTCGACCGTACGAATTAAATAAATGAGACCTGATACGAATGAAATGGCAAGTATTCCCTCGCCTAACGCTGCAGTCGTAACATGGATTTTCAGCCAGTCACTTTGAAGTGCAGGGATAAGCGGAGAAATATCTCTCGGAAACATACTCGCATATGCAATAACAAGAACTGCGACAGGCATTGCAAAAACACCTAAACCATTCGTACGATAGATGACATATAAAATAATAAACGCAAGCACCATCATCATGCCAAAAAATGTTGTGAACTCAAACAAGTTACTTACAGGTGCATGTCCACTTGCCATCCATCTTGTTATGAAATAGCCTAGTTGAGCTGCAAAACCTATACACGAACTTATAAAACCGATTTTACCCCATTTTTTTGTATGAGCCGCATCTTTCTTCTTTTTATCAGAAATGGACATTGCAAAAAATAGAGTAGAGAACAAATAAATAATAAATGCACTATATAAAAGCGTACTGCTGATTTCAGCCATCATTAACCCTCCCGCTTGAACGGCATTACTTAGAATCAGATTCTTTTTCTTCTAGTGGTGTGAGGTTTGTCTTATTGGACAGGAACTCCACATCTTTTTCAAGCCATACCAGTTTTTATTCGTATGAGCTGCTGCCCACACTTCACCTTGATTCTGTTTAATCCAAATTCTTCTATAGTTCCAATACAAACCTTGCGTTACACCAATCATAAAAATAATTCCGCCAAGCGCAATAATCCATAGCGTATGGTCTTTTCTGACGGTAAGTGCAGTTAAGTCCTTTGTTTCAATTCCCGCAAAAGTCATTTTAAACTGGTTTTCCCCGGAATCTATATTTTTTTGAATACCTACAAACGCTTTTTCCCCTTCAGGTGTTTTTGGAGAATACATGGAAAAAACAAATGCAGGATTATCTGGCAAGTTATTGACTGTAGAAGGCTGGTTTTGTTCGTTCAAGATAAAATTAGGAAAGTATTCTTCAATTTTAACTTTATAACCATTCCCTAAATCATACTCAGTTTCTGGATCATGAAGATCAACCGTTAACTTGCCGAACTTATTTCCAGTTGACTTTTCTTCAAGTTCAAAGCTCATCTTGTAAAACTCATTCAATTTAAAATCAGTTTGATAGAGTGCGAAAGAATCGAATTTAAACGGTTCATTTACTCGAATCTCGCCGTCTTTTACTTTTACAAGTTCAGGGTCTGCTCCCGCTGTATGATTTTCTTTTGTCTTATAAAGCGTGACGTTGCTTTGATAGTTCTTAGCAACTTCCCCGTCAACGGAACTTAGTGCACTATTAAACTTCTTTTCTTGTTTATCATACATCTCGAGAATAAATTCATTGTTCTCAAGGTAGTACTGACCTTCATCACTGGCTGTACCTGGAATGGAAGCTTTTTCTCCTTCTCTCACCCATAAGATGTCGTCCACATACATACCTGGAAAGAATCGAAGCATCGCACCCGTTAAGAAAATAATCAGACCGACATGATTTACATAAGCACCCCATCGTGAAAATCGTCCTTTTTCAGCGAATAAGTTGCCATTTTCTTCACGAACTTTATAGCGAAGAGATTCGAGAGTATATTTGATCTCTTCAAGTTCAACATCATGGCTTTTCGAAAACAAACGCTGCTTCTTCATGAATTGGTCATGTCTTGTGACTCTTTGGGTTTTCAAAGCTTTATAAAGTGGAATTCCACGATCAAGGCTGGCAATGATAATAGAAAGTCCTAACATGCCAAGTAAAAGAATAAACCACCAAGAACCATAAAGATTATGAAACCCTAACAGATAATAAATCAGACCTAGTGTTCCGTATTCGCTTTCATAATGGGTAGCAGGATCAACATTGGGAGGGATAAACGTTTCCTGTGGAAAGATTGTCCCGATTGCTGCTGCTACTAAAATGATAACAATTAACCAAACCCCTACTTTTACAGACGAAAAGAAGTTCCATACCCGGTCAACAAACGTTTGTTTATACGTTTGAGATCGTCTGGCGCTTCCTTCATACCTCATGCTTGATAAAACCTCAACGTCTTGCTGCAGCGGTTTGCCGCAGGCTTGGCAAAGACTAGTTCCGTATGGGTTGGAGTGGCCGCATTCACATGTTATCGATTGCATCTTATCACCCCGTTACGGCTTTATTTTTTCCATAAAGGAAATAATTTTTTCTCTGACAATGACTCACTCGTCCGATCGACCACTTTACCGTTCTTATCAATTAGAATGGTGGTCGGAATCGGACCAATCCCATAAGCTTTTGTTACTTCACGCTGTTTATCCATCGGAATAGGAAAGGACAAGCGATATCGTTCTGCAAAATTGTTAACGGAAACATTCGTTTCACTTACGTTGACCGCTAATATTTCTACACCTTGTGGTTTATATTTTTCATATTGCCTTTGCATATAAGGCATTTCACGTTCACAAGGTTTGCACCAAGTTCCCCAGAAATTTAAGAAAACACCTTTTCCACGGTAATCTTCCAGTTCTACCTGTTTGCCATTTAGATCGGTAAGTACAAAATTAGGAGCCGAATCCCCTTTGCTTATGTATGTACCTGACTCTTCATTCATACTGTTGTAAATGGTATAACCGATTGCAACAACTAAAATGGCAAGCAAAGCAGAGCGAAACCATAATCTATTTTTTTCAACATCCATCCGCTCCTTTAAGCCGCTTCCATTTTACTATAACTTGAAAAAAAGCCTATCTACGGCTTTTTTTGACGTTTGTGTGACAGCGAGATTTCTCAGCTGCTTTATTTCATGTGGTGTTAATTCTCTAAACTCTCCTGGATTAAGCCCTTTAAGATCTAAAAAGCCGTATCTTTCTCGTTTCAATTTCATAACGGGAGTGCCAATCGCTTCTAGCATACGCTTAACTTGACGGTTTTTACCTTCATGTATGATCAGTTCCACGATAGCCGTTCCCTTTTTCTTATCGATTGAGTTTACCTTTACTTTTGCAGGGGCAGTCATGCCATCCTCTAAACGAATGCCTCTCTCTAGCTGCTTGATCTTTTCTCTTGGCGGTATACCTTTTACTTTTGCAATGTACACTTTATCAAGCTGATAACGCGGATGCATTAGTACGTTTGCAAATTCTCCGTCATTCGTCATAATGATCGCACCTGTTGTATCATAATCCAATCTTCCAACAGGGAATACACGCTGTTCGATGATGTCCCTAAAATAATCAGCCACTACTTTTCGTCCTTTATCGTCAGAAACGGCTGTAATCACACCAGAAGGTTTATACATCAAAAAATAAACGGGCTGTTCCCGTTGAATTTGAATTTCATTCACTTCAATCTTATCTTTTGTACCTACTTTTGTGCCGAGTTCGGTCACTACATTTCCGTTCACTTTCACTTTGCCTTCACGAATTAACTCCTCAGCTTTTCTTCTGGAAGTTATTCCGCTTTGGGCAATCACTTTTTGCAATCGTTCCATGATTTCACCTCATGTCTCATCATACCTTCATTATTCGTAATTCTCAACCTCGGTAAACGTAAAAAAGAGCCACAAGGGCTCTTTTTTGTCGATTTATGCATAAAACAAGAGAGAGATAACAGCGATTGAAGCCAGAAAACCGATTAAATCTGCTAACAACCCTACTTTAAGCGCATACTTCATCTTTTTGATTCCAACTGCTCCAAAATAAACTGTCAGCACATAAAAGGTTGTATCTGTGCTTCCTTGGATGGTTGAAGCGAGCCTCCCGATAAATGAATCAGGTCCATGTGTAGCTATAAGGTCTGATGTCATACCAAGTGCTCCCGTTCCAGAGATCGTTCTCATAAGCCCAAGCGGGACTACTTCTGCCGGAATATGAAACAATGAAAATAGGGGACGCATCGCCATCATGACATAATCCAGCGCTCCGGATGCTCTGAATACTGAAATGGCTACTAGCATGCCAACTAAGAAAGGAATGATGTTGATGGCGATTGAAAAACCCTCTTTACCGCCTTCAACAAACGTTTCATAAGTTGGAACTTTTTTATAGGTGCCATACAATAATATAAAACCGATTAAAAGTGGAATAAACCATATCGAAAACGATTGTACGAAGGACATTATTTCCCTCCTTTTGGCAAGGAGCGGTAATAATAATATCTATCTATTAAAATAGCACCAACCGTTGAGATCGCAGTTGCAATTAATGTTGGAGCTACAATATCAGTTGGAGACTGTGAGTTGTAGCTCATCCGTATTGCGATAATTGTTGTTGGTATGAGTGTAATGCTTGATGTATTAATCGCAAGCAGCGTAATCATAGAACGGCTAGCTTCGTTTTTTCCACCGTTTAAGATCTTTAACTGTTCCATCGCCTTTATGCCCATCGGTGTTGCTGCGTTCCCGAGTCCAAGCAAATTGGCAGCCATATTAGATAGAATATAGCCTTGGGCTGGATGATCTTTTGGTATATCGGGAAAAAGCCTTTTTACAATAGGACGAAAAAGAATAGCCAGCACTTCCAACAAACCGCCTTTTTCAGCAATTTTCATAATACCTAGCCAAAATACAAGAATACTGATCATCCCAAAACTTAGCGTAACAGCTTCTTTGGCACTCGTGAAAATGGCTTCGTTCACTTTATCCATTGTTCCGTTAATCCCAGCAACAATAAAACCTACCACCATCATTCCAACCCAAATGTAATTCACCATAGGCGGTCTTGCTCCTTGGCAACAAAGAAAAGCTTGTTCAGCATGTTCTTAAATGATGTCCATAAGCCATCTTGATCAGGTTTTATAAGGGCTTTGCCATCATAATAAAGCGGGAGATCAGCAATTCTCGTGTCCTTTAAATCTATGAAATATCGGCCAACAGGCTTAGGTACCTTCTCTTCTTCCCATTTCCCTGATTTCGGTAGCTTATATAAATGGATGGAAGAAGAGATCTGTTTAATCTCTTCTTTTAACAATGGATAAGAAAATGTTCTGGCAGCTTCAACTTTGCCTTTATAACCTTTATCTTTAATGCTAGAGATTTTACCTTCTTTAATAAGTTCTGTCATAGTAAATGAATGGAAACCCCACTCAAACAAATTCCTGTGGTCTTCCCAATCGTCTGGATCGTTAAGTGTTACAGCAATCAGTTCCATGCCGTCTTTTTCAGCTGTTGAAACTAAAGTCCTCTTGGCACGCTTTGTATATCCTGTTTTTCCACCAGTGGAGTTGATGTACAGCTTCAACATCTTGTTTTTGTTTCTCCATACTCTGTCCCATTTTTCACCGGTTTGTTCTGACCGGTAAACTTTCGTGGAAGAAACATCTTTAAATGTATCATTGTTCATTGCATACTTTGTCAGAAGAGCCATATCATAAGCGGTTGAATAATGATCCTCATGAGTATCCAGTCCATGTGGATTCCTGAAACGTGTATGCTTCATTCCGATTTCTTCCGCTTTTTGGTTCATCATATATGAAAAGCCTTCTAAACTTCCGCCGACATGTTCAGCAATCGCAACCGCGGAGTCGTTTCCAGACCGAAGCATCAACCCATAAACTAAGTCTTCAAGAGGGATCTTTTCACCTGGCTTTAGATAGAGTGAAGAACCTTCTGTTCGGGCTGCATGTTCTGTAATCGTAACCGTGTCGTGCATCTTTCCTGATTCTATCGCGATGATTGCAGTCATGATTTTTGTAATACTCGCTATTCTCATCGGCCGGTGTTCATTTCGCCCATACAACACTCTTCCTGATGATTGTTCCATCAACACAGCAGCTTTTGCTGATACACCAGGTTCAGCTTTGGCTTCTTGCGGGAATACAGCAAGGATAAGCGTACAGATAATAACGAGGAGTAATGGTTTTATAGTTTGTTTCATTTATAATCCCGCCCTTTAGGTGTTTTGTAAAAGTTTATGCAAACAAGGACAGGTTATGAATGGGATTTACTTCCGTTATTATTGACTAGGGAAGAAACGCTGTTTTTCACCGTGGCTTTTTTCGTAGTCTGTCAGTTCCATCAGTGCTTTTTCTTCTGCTGGTATTCGTACTCTTAACATTAAAATATTTAATATTGTAAACAAGATCGCTGTGTAATAGGCACCAAAAATAAGAGGAATGACTAATAGCTCTAGAGAGACAACGGTATAATTCGGATGTCTCATGAATCGGTACGGACCTTTCGCTACCACTTTTGCTCCGGGAAGCAGCAATATTTTTGTATTCCAGTACACGCCTAATGAGGAAATTGCCCAAACCCGAATAACTTGAGCAATAAGAAACAGTACAAAAGGAATCAGCCACCAATTAGGCGGTTTTGCGTTTAGGACATACACTTCAAAAAAGAAGACTACAAAAAAGGATACATGCATTAAAACCATCCACTTATAATGGTCTTTACCTGCTTCAATAGCACCTTTAGTTCGAAGTTTCTGTTCATTTGATTTTGCAATTCTAACTTCAGCAAGCCTTTGTATCACGAGAAAACTCCAAAAAAGAAGAAACCACACGATTTACTTCCTCCATTCCACTAATAGAATTTCAGAGGAAAAACCAGGACCTAGAGCCGCCATCACTCCTAGATCTCCATCTTCCTTTTCCGTTTCCATGAACTTTTTTAATACATAGAATACCGTTGCCGACGACATATTTCCATTTGTCATTAATACGTCCCTTGAGATATCTGTCTTTGATAAAGGCAGTCCGAGAGCTTCAACATAAGCTTCAAGTACTTTCTTTCCGCCAGGATGAGCGATAAAATGTTTAATTTGTTCACCAACCAGTTTATTTCTCTCCAAAAACTCGTCAACATTGGGTTTTAGCCATGTTCGGATCACATTTGGAATATCTCTTGAAAACACAACATACAGTCCCGTATCCTTGACTTCCCACCCCATTACGTCTTCAGAATGCGGCTTTAACGTAGACATCGTATCTTTTATATATGGTTTTACTTCTGATGACATGCCCGTTTCGGCTTCATCACCACAAATCAAGGCACATGCAACACCATCAGCGAACAAAGATGTCCCAACTAAGTTGCTCTTTGATAAATCTTCGTGCTGAAATGTTAATGAGCATAGCTCAACACTTAATACGAGTACATTGGACTTCGGATAAGCTTTGCAATAATCATAGGCTCTTGAAAAACCTGCTGCTCCACCAGCACACCCTAAACCCCAAATTGGTATCCTCTTTGTATGGGATGAAAAAGGAGTATATTCATAATCCTTGCTTCGATGCTTGGAGTAGAAAGTCCAGAACTCGATATGAAAAATATAGCGTCAATATTTTCATATGATATGTTGATGTTCTGATTTGACATGCACTTTTCTATACACTCTGCTCCTAAATTTGTGGCAAAATCTATGTATAAATCATTTTTCTCTTGAAAACTTCTTTTTTCTTAAACCAATCAATAGGCATCGCAAAGTAACGAGACTCGATCTCACCATTTTGAAATACCTTCAACAACCGCTCAATATCTGAGAATGCATCCTGAAATAAGTTTCTTGCAAATTCCATCGTTTCATTTTGGGAAAGCTTGTGCGGGGGATTTATCGTTTCTACTGCTGCTATTCTAGGCAAGTTATCTCTCTCCTTCTGCTGCATTTCCTTTTTTTCCTTATTTAGTAATTTACCCTTAAACCGGCTTTTAAAACGGAGACTTTTTTAGAAGGGGTATGCAGTAAGACTCAGTTAATTTAATTTAAAATCAATAATTAGTTTAAAGACTCAATAAATTGCTATTAGACTCAATAAATTTTAAACAGAGTCAATTCGGTAATGTAATACTTCAAACCACTCCAATAGCACAGTCTTTTAGAAAGGCTCTTCTCTAAAAGATTGTTGCTTTCAAACCTCATTTTTATTTACTTCTTTGAAAGTTGATTGGAGTGCAAGGTGTGAGACTCCTGCGGGACAAGCGGTCAGGTGAGACACTTAAAAGTGAAACGTACGAATGTCGCTCACCGCCTGCCCCGCGGAAAGCGAGCAACCTGGAACGGAAATCAACCACTTCCAATAAAAAAACAGCCAGAATTAACGGCTGCTCTACTTAGCTATTTTCTTTAAAGTGTTTAAATAAGATCTCAGTACATCTTCGTTTGAATGAACAAAAAGATTCCTAAATTCCTCATAGTCGTTTATATAAATTCGTTTCCGCTTTAAATATGCATCATTGCTGTTTAACGCAACAAGTGCTGCAATCTCCCGTATCTTGTAAGTATCCAAATAATTTTTCCAAAAGTCATGCTGTGTTAATTCCTCTTGAAGTTTTTCTTCAAAATATCGTACATAAAGTAGGTGAAAAGTTTGTGTTTTCCCGTTCAATTCATAAGTAGCTTCTGAACGGTTAAAGAAATCCTCAGATGTATTCGGCTTTTCTTTTTCTAACTCTATACCATCAATATGCTGAATCAACAATGCATAACTCCCCCTTACTAATCTTCAGTAGATAGTGATTCTTGAAACTTTGAAAAGAACAAGTCTGCTTCCTGTTCAACACTTTCTTCCTTAATGTTCTCAGGAAGCGGCGGCAGTTCCTTAATGTTCTGCAGACCAAAGTGTTCTAAAAATGCTTTGGTTGTTCCATAGAGGATCGCTCTTCCGGTACCCTCAGCTCTTCCAACTTCTTTTACAAGTCCTTTTGCAGATAACGTCTGTAACGGCTTTTCTGTTTTCACACCTCTTACTTCTTCAATCTCAGACCTCGTAATCGGCTGTTTATAAGCAATGATTGCGAGTGTTTCAAGTGCAGCCTGCGAAAGTGTTGAATGTCCCGGTGTTTCGACAAGCCGCTCATAATAGACCGCATGATCCGGCTTTGTTACAAATTGAAGGGATCCAGCGTATTCAACAATAGACATCCCTCTATCTGATGACGAATAATTCTCCTTCAATTCTTCAATGATAGGATCCAGTTCTTTGTTGTCGATATCCAGTACTTGAGCGATCTGTTTTCTATCAATTCCTTCGTCTCCACTGACAAAAAGCAAACCTTCGACAACCGCTTTTATTTCATTTCGTTCCAAATTGTATTACTCCTCTAACATCGTTATATATATTTCACTAAAATGATCTTGCTGTTCACAATTGATGGCTTTCACCTTCATTAGTTCTAAAATCGCAAGAAACGTGACAACCACATGCTCTTTTGTGCTTTTATCAAACAGCTCTGTAAACTTCTTTCGTCCCCCTACCGAAATGAGTGAACTTTTTATTTGTTCCATCCTTGTTTCAATAGGTATCTCTTGACGCTCAATCGTTGTTTGCCTTGGTGCTCTAGTAACCTTTTCTTGAAAGACTTTTTGCATTGCCTGCAACATATCATAAAGGGTTACATTTGTTACTTGCTTGGCAGTTTCTTCTTTTTCAAACTGACTCAGATCAAGCGGCTGTCTTGTATAGATTAAACTTCTTGCGGATTCCTTTCTTTTAGTTCATCTGCAGCATGTTTATACTTTCTATATTCTACAAGCCTTCTAACAAGCTCATCTCTCGGATCTTCTTCCATCTCAAGTTCCATTTGGTTTTCGAATAGCTCTTCCTCATGCTTTGGCAGCAGCATCTTGCTCTTAATCGCTAGAAGAGTGGCTGCCATCACTAAAAATTCACTTGCCACATCAAGTTTTAGTTCTTTCATCGTATGTATATATTGAAGGTATTGCTCAGTGATAATCGCTACTGGAATATCATAAATATCCACTTCGTAGGTTTGTATTAAATGAAGCAATAAATCAAGCGGACCTTCAAATCCATCAAGCTTCACACTATATTGCATAACATTTCCCCAGTTTTATCAGCGTTTTTGTATTATAAAATTATATCATATTTTGTTCGTATCGCGGTTTGTTTTTATTCACACGGTGCATATGGTAAACTTGAATTCGAGCTTATTAAGGGGCGTGAATGACTGTGAATTACCCAAAACCATGGATTGAATACTTAATACACTTTCATAGAGAACAAGATTACTTTGAATGCCATGAAGTTCTTGAGGAGTATTGGAAAGAAGAAGGAATGAAAGGGGATCTATGGCCCGGACTCATTCAGTTAGCTGTTGCTCTATATCACCAGCGACGCGGCAACATGAACGGTGCGAAAAGAATGATCACGAGTTGTGAAGTGAAACTGCAAAAAGAAGAATCAGCTTTAAAGGCGCTTGGAATAGAATCCGTATCATTTTTTGAATTGATTCATGAACGAAAACAAAAAATTCAGCAACAGCAACCTTTTGAGCCGATTGCTCTTCCCCTAACAACGGAGTTATTACAAAAATGCTTATTAGAAGCAGGTGTAACAGAGGAAGAGTGGTTCTTATCAGCTATGACTGAAGACAACATCGTTCATAAGCACACATTAAGAGATCGTTCCGCAGTTATTGATGAGCGAAAAAGACAAAAACTGAAGAAAAACAGAATCTTATAAAGGATGACTCATACAATTCGCCAACTTGTTGCTTTAATTCAGCCAATTTATTATTAAATTCGACGAGTTCAATGATTAAATTGACTAATTGTAATGATATATTGACGAGATGACATAATAATTTAGTAAATCTATATATAAAAAAGCTCCGGATTATTTTCCGGAGCTTTCTTACTTTAGAAGATTACTCTTCCCAAACTTTAACTTCTTTCATTACATCGCCTTGTTTAATGCGAAGTACCGTTTCCATGCCTTCAGTAACTTGTCCGAAAACAGTGTGAACACCGTTCAAGTGAGGTTGTGGCTCATGAACGATAAAGAATTGACTTCCCCCAGTATCGCGGCCAGCATGCGCCATTGAAAGAGAACCAGCTACGTGCTTATGCGGGTTTCCTTCTGTTTCACAAGGAATAGAATAACCAGGACCGCCAGCTCCAGTTCCCGTCGGGTCTCCGCCTTGTGCTACGAAACCAGGGATAACACGGTGGAACGTTACACCGTTATAAAATCCTTCGTTTGCTAATTTTTCAAAGTTTTCTACTGTTCCAGGTGCTTCTTCTTGGAACAAATCAAATAGTATTTTTTCGCCGTTTTCAAATTCAATAGAACCTTTTTTCATAAAAATGGCCTCCTTCTACTTCATTACAACTACCATTGTACGGTTAAATGACTGCTCCGTAAACTAATTTACACAAAAACATTTGTTTTTAATGGGACATCATTCTTAATGAGGTCTTCATACGTTTCCCGCTTCACTACAAGTTGTTCTTCTCCGTTCTCAACAAACACAACTGCAGGACGTTGGATGCGGTTATAATTGCTCGCCATGCTGTATCCATATGCTCCGGTACATGATACCGCCAAATAGTCGTTATCCGTTACTTTTGGCAACTCGATATCCCAGATCAGCATATCTCCGCTCTCACAGCATTTCCCTGCGATTGATACGGTTTGTGCAGGCTTTTCGTTCATTTTATTTGCAACACATGCTTCGTACTTTGCTTGATAGAGTGCCGGGCGAATGTTATCGGTCATTCCACCGTCAACAGAAACATAATGTCTAACGCCTTCGATCTCTTTTTGCGAACCGATTGAATAGATCGTTGTTCCAGCGTCACCCACTAGGGAGCGGCCTGGCTCAATCCACAATTCAGGTAAATCTCTTCCTTCAAAACGGTTCATTTGTTTGCTCACTTCTTCAATCATAGCCGTTACATATTGCTCTGGTGAGAGCGGTGTATCTTCAGAAGTATATTGAATACCAAAGCCTCCGCCAAGGTTTACGACAGTCGGAAAATAGTTATAGCTTTCTTCCCACTTCTTAAAGTGCCCAAATAGCTTTTCAATCGCTAAAGTAAAACCATCTGTTTCAAAGATTTGTGAGCCGATATGACAATGAACCCCTAATACACGAAAACCCTCAAAATTAAGAACTTCCATTAGCGCCTTATCAGCTTGGCCATTACCTAGGTCAAAACCAAATTTAGAATCTTCCTGGCCAGTTATGATGTAATCATGTGTATGTGCTTCAATGCCAGGAGTGAGGCGCAATAAAATATTAACCTTTTTATTGAGTTTGTTGCTTAACGTTTTT
The DNA here is from genome assembly GCF_055814265.1 of Fictibacillus sp. EA-CB0309. Lineage (NCBI taxonomy): Bacteria > Bacillati > Bacillota > Bacilli > Caryophanales > Fictibacillaceae > Fictibacillus > Fictibacillus sp. EA-CB0309. The sequence goes on along the minus strand of NZ_CP169271.1, from coordinate 1,853,837 downwards.
AGTAAAGAGATCTCAAAAAAGTTATCAACTACAATACAGCCTACTCCCGCGTTAAGTGCAAACTCTAATTCTTCCGGGCTTTTATTGTTTCCGTGAAAATGAATTCGTTCTGCTGGAAACTCTGCTTGAAGAGCTGTGTAAAGCTCTCCGCCTGAAACCACATCTAAGCTTAATCCTTCTTGATCGATCAGCTGAAACATGGCGATGGAAGAGAAAGCTTTTGAGGCGTACGCTACTTGGTAACCCACACCTTTTTCTTCGAATGCTTTCTTAAAACCTCTTGCTCTATTCTTTATCAAAGATACATCGTACAGATAAAGTGGTGTTCCATATTTTTTTGCAAGTTCAACCGTATCTGTACCACCTATCCATAGATGATGATTTTGTCCGATTTGTGCTGTACCGTGTAAATTCACAAAAAATCCCCTCTCGTTGTTGATAGAGAATTCAATCCCGACAAATACAAAAGACAGCCGCAACTAAGGCAGGCTGTCATAACCGTACCCTCATGTCGGAATAGCTCTCCACTACTGCTGTAGTGACAGTCCGTTGCTTGTTCAGCAGCGGCCCAGCATAAAAAGAGATGGAGCTCTTCCTACACTTCGGCAAATTGACCTTTCAACATATTTCATCGTCATCCACAAACTCCATATGCTACTCATTCGTTTTGCGCCTCTACCTCATATGAGGCATATATAATTAGTTATGAATTTAACACAATTTTCAACAATCAGCAAGGGACAGATTAATTAGTTGGCTGTTTTTTGCTGTTTTGTGGATGAACAATGCTCGGCCGCACTTTTGACAATGGCACGGCAATTCGAACAATAATCTGCATAAAAGCTTTTGGATTAAACGGAATGAGCGGCCATAAATACGGTGTGTTCAAGTTCTTGATGGTTGCCATATATATAACCATAATCGTAAACCCAATTACAAACCCCGGAACTTTAAAGAGCATCACCATTGCAATTAAGAAGAGCCGGAGTACTTTGTTGGCGATACTGAGCTCGTAACTTGGTGTTGAGAACGATCCGATCGCAGCGATTGCTACATATAGAATAACTTCTGGAACGAACAAACCTACGTCGATTGCAATTTGTCCGATTAATACTGCTGCAATCAGACCCATTGCGGTCGAAAGGGCACTAGGGGTATGAATGGCGGCGAGCCTCAAGATATCAATCCCGATTTCCGCAAAGACAATTTGTAAAAACAATGGGATGTTGGTTGTTTTATTTGGTCCGATAAAATCAATAAAAGGTGGCAGCAGCTCTTTTTGCATAGAAAAAAGGAGCCACATCGGAACTAAAAATACTGAAGCAAGCATACCAGTAAAACGCGTCCACCTTAAAAAAGCACCGATAAATGGAGTCTGTCTGAATTCTTCTGCATGCTGCACATGATGAAAGAGTGTTGTGGGAGTAATGATAACACTCGGTGATGTATCTGTGATGATCAATACATGACCTTCCATCAAATGCTGAGCTGCAACGTCTGGTCGCTCTGTATACCGGACTAAGGGAAACGGATTCCAGCCTTGTTTAACAATAAATTCTTCAATCGTTTTATCCGCCATCGGTATGCCATCAATCTCTATAGAGCTGAGTTCTTTTCTTATCAGATCTACGAGCCCTGGATCTGCAACATCCTGTATATAAGAAAGACATACATCCGTTTTTGACCGTTCCCCAACTTGCATAATTTCATGTCTTAAACGCTCATCTCGAATACGTCGTCTCGTAAGGGCGGTGTTGATGATAATGTTCTCCGTATACCCGTCTCGGGCACCCCTTACAACTTTCTCGATATCCGGTTCTTCGGGAGACCTTCCTGGGTAACTCCTAACGTCAACAACAAATGCTTCTTCCTCACCGTCAACAAAGATAACGATGAGTCCTGAAAGCATCCGGTCTACGGCTTCATCTAATGACTTTGTAAGCTCCACTTGCTGGTGAGCTAGATGATTATGTACAAGGTCTTTCACTTTGCTTGGCGATCTATGACCGTGATCCATATCCATGAGTTCACGGTAGATCATTATGATGAACTCACTGTCACAAAGACCGGTACAATAATATAGTTGTAATTCTTTTTTAAGAACAAAAATTTTCCTGACGCCAACATCGAAACTTACCCCGATGCCTAGACGTTCTTTTAGAAATTTTTCTGTATCATGAATGTTTTTGCTGATTGGAGTCTTATTTTTTGCGTCGTTTGCCACTTGAGTCGCTCCTTTCTAAAATGAGTTTTATAGCCTTAACCGTAATCGGAGCCCCTTTTTCAACAGCATCGAAACCTGACATTTTGCCGATGTCCCCGATTCCAACCACAAAAGGAAGATTCAGTTCATCAAGAATATACACCGTATCGCCGTTAATTCTTCCTGTTTCTAAGTCAGGCAGTCCGCTTTTGTCAATGCCAAACTCTGTGAGTTCACCATATCTATCCATCGAACAATGTACTTTCGTCCACTCTGCAAAATGCGTCTTTGAAGCGACCGCTACCGCACCAATAACATCTATGTCTTTTTGCTGATGAATGTATCTCATAGCATGTTCTCCTGGTCCCTCTCCCTTAAAACCACAATCATCGAACATCACAAGTACAGGATCATTAGGTGTTGTACGGATCATTTCTACAAGTTCTTCACCGCTCTTTTTGGATGGATTTCCCCATGATTGCGAAATACATCTGCCGCCAACTTGTTTAGCAGCATGTTCGACAACCCGCAATGCGTACAGATCTCCATCAGTTATGAAAATGACCCGTTTTTTTACCATAAGATCACCCCTTTGGTTCAAAGATGACTGCTACTAAAAAACCAAACAAAATGGCTGAAGAGATACCTGCAGATGTTAACTCAAAAATACCCATCGCTATTCCGATAAACCCGTGTTCGTCAGCTGCTGCCATCGCACCATGAAGCAGTGAGTGACCAAAACTTGTGATGGGGACGGTAGCACCTGCTCCTGCAAACTTGATTAAATTATCATAGATTCCGAAAGCATCAAGACCTGCTCCGATCACTACAAACGAAGTGGTAACATGCGCTGGTGTTAATTTCAAAACATCCATCATCAATTGACCGACGACGCAAATGGCTCCACCTATTACAAATGCCCAGAAAAACTCCATCTTATTGTCCTCCTTCCGCCCGCTCTAGAACAACGCCGTGAGCAACCGTTGGAATACTTTCTTTTTGTTGAACCATAACAGGATTTAAAAGTGCACCTGTCGCTACCATAAGTACTTTCTTTAAATTCCCTTTTCGGATCTCATCTAGAATGTATCCATACGTGACAACTGCAGAGCATGCACAACCGCTTCCTCCAGCAAACACCTGCTGACCCGAGCGATAGATCATCAGCCCGCAATCACGATGGTTATCAGAAACATCATAACCCTGTTCCTTTAACAGCATTTTTACGATCGGCGCTCCTACTCCTGAAAGATCTCCTGTCGCGATTAAGTCATACTCATTTGGTTCAACATTCATTTCTTTAAAATGAGCAGCGATTGTATCAGCTGCTGCAGGAGCCATCGCAGAACCCATATCAAAAGGGTCTTTTATTCCTAAGTCGACTACTTTTCCAACTGTTGCTGATGTGATTTTAATATCCGAGACCTCTTTACTGACAAGCGCTGCACCTGCACCTGTAACGGTAAACGTCGCCGTATCTGGTTTTTGTCCGCCATATTCAGTCGGGTATCTAAACTGTCTTTCGGCTGTAGCGTTGTGCGAACTAACTGCTGCCACAACTCGGTTAGCGTAACCGCCATCTACCAATGCTGCTCCTAACGCTAAGGACTCCATAGAAGTTGAACAAGCTCCAAATACGCCTAAAAAGGGGATGCCGTTTCCACGTGCTGTATAGTTGGACGAAACAATTTGATTCAGCAGATCACCTGCTAACAAAAAATTAATATCTTCAGGCTTCATCTTTACTTTTTGTAAACAAGCATTGATCGCGTCTTCCATCAGCTGCCTTTCAGCAAGCTCCCAGTTTTTTTGCCCGCAATGCAAGTTGTTATATGTTTTATCAAAGTAACTGCCTAATGGACCTTCACTTTCCATCGGACCAACGGCTGTTCCTGCTGCGTTCAAATACACATTATTCGCAAATTTCCACGTTTGTCTTCCTAATAAATTCATGCCCTCACTCCTTATGTCAAGTGCTGAAAGATATAGCGGATCATGCCAAAAACATAGGCAGATACAGCCCCGAAAACAATAACAGCTCCAGCAAGTTTAAACAGATTTGTAGCCACTCCAAGTACAAGACCCTCACTCTTATGTTCTAGTGCAGCACTCGTTACAGCGTTCGCAAAACCAGTAACTGGTACTACAGAACCAGCTCCAGCAAACTGACCGATCTTATCATAAACACCTAGCCCTGTTAAAAGCGCCGCAATTAAAATGAGCGTTGCAACGGTCGGGTTACCCGCAGTTTCTTGTGAAAAATTAAAATAGGTCATGTAAAACATTTGTATCGCTTGACCGATTGTACAAATAATTCCTCCTACCAAAAAGGCTTTGAAACAGTTCAACACATAAGGCGGTTTTGGCTGAATCGGCTTAATTTTTTTGCGTATGCCTGCTGTTCTTCTTTTGTTGCCATAAAGCATTCACATCCTTAATGATTAATGTAGTACATCCAATGAAACAAGGACCCTGAAATTTTCCCTAATACAATCGCCATTAATATGATGATGATCTTCTCACCGAACCCTACTCTTTTTGCAAGAATCGGTAGTACGTTCAAGACTTCAGTCAATGCGGCTGCAAGCATCCCTACAAAGATTCCTGCTAATAGACCAATTGGAACGAGGAAAAATGCTGGAAACGAAATTGAAGCGTTTCTTAAGTTCATCCACCCCCAATTACCGCTCCTAATATAATGCTTAATTCATAACCTCTGATGTACCGGTACGTTTTTGAAAGTTGCATAAGCCTAGGTACGATCCCTAAAACCGTTATCAGTGCAACGAGACCAGAACCAACTGTTATTCCTCCGCCGAATCCAATAAAAGCAACCAGTAAGACTTTAATTCCCATTGATCTTTTTCTCGGTTTCTTTGTTTTCATGTACGATTACATACTGATCAAGGTCTTGTTGATAGTTGAACATCTCAACTTCTAAGGGACTTGGTTCTTCATTAAGCCTTTTACGGAACAAATGGTTAAAGAACAAGATCATTCCGAGTCCGAGACCAAATGAATAAGGAATCTGAAGCAATAAAGGCTGTTCTTTATAGTGCCCTGTTATCATAAAATAGATTTTTTGATGAACAAGCTGCATGCTGACATCTTCATGAAAATTCATGATTGCAAGCGCAGAGCCTGTAAAAAGCAAAAGCCATACGAGTACAAAATAAACTGGTGCTAACTTTTTTTGCTTCATCTGAATTTCTAGAATCGATTGTGCAGGGCCGATAGTCTGAACATCTAAACCAGGCTTTTTCTTTTGTATTGTTCCGATTACACGCATGACATCTATAACAATCAAATGCTTATCTTCAGGGGTTACTTCATGGATAATATATCCCTTGATGTCTCTTTCTAACTCATCAGATGCAACAATCTGTGCAACCTCACCAATTGTTACTTTCTGATGCAAAAGGACCTGTACACGCTGACGCATACGCAGGTATACCGTTTTATCCAATTTCACTTCACCTCTTTCTTAAGCGCATTTGTGTTTAGTATGCGATACGGTAATTCTTATCATGCCTCACATTGAACACCATCCAAAAAATACCACAAAAAAAGATATGCTTATTCTTTGGTGTAGTAGAAAGTGGTTGATTTCCGTTTCAGGTGCTTCGCTTTCCGCGGGGCAGGCGGTGAGCCACATTCGTACGTTTCACTCTTAAGTGTCTCACCTGCCCACCTGTCCCGCAGGAGTCTCGCACCTTACACTCCAATCTCCCTAATCAATGATGCTTTTAGATAGTTCTAAATGCTGTTGAACTTAAATTTGAAAGTTATTACTGATTTAGAATAACTTAAAAGAACATTTAAAGAACATTTGAAGAAAAGGCTAAGCGATTTCTTTTAGATTTTCTCTTTTTGTACTTCTCATGCAAGTTGATTGGAGCGGAAGGTTGCCGACTCCTATGGGACGAGCGTGCAGGTGGAGACTCCTAATGGCGCAAAGCGGCAGGAGGCTCACCGTTCGCCCCATGGAAAGCGTGCAACCTGGAGCGGAAATCAACTATCTTACGAGGATTTTTAAAAAAACAAAAAACCAGATAGGACGTTTAAGTCTCCATCTGGTTTTTCATAAACAACAGTATTTTCTTTTCGAGTCTTGACACTTGTACTTGAGAAATCGCAAGACGATCCGCAACTTCGGATTGCGTTTGATCTTTAAAATATCTCAAATATACGATTAGACGTTCTCTCTCATCTAGCTTATCCATGATATCTTTTAGAGCGATCTTATCAAACCACTTGTTTTCCGAATGGTCTGATATTTGATCGAGTAAAGTGATGGGGTCACCATCATTTTCATAAACGGTTTCATGGATAGATTGTGGCGCTCTTACAGCATCCTGTGCCATGATCACATCTTCCACTGCAACATCAAGATGTTCAGCAACTTCTGATATGGTAGGAGTTCGCCCAAGTGATTTTGATAACTCGTCTTTTGCTTTTCTTACTTTATTCCCAGTCTCTTTTAAAGAGCGGCTTACTTTCACTGTTCCATCATCTCGTATGAAACGCTGAATCTCGCCGATGATCATCGGTACTGCATATGTTGAGAACCTTACATCATAGGAAAGATCAAATTTATCTACTGATTTTAATAATCCGATACTGCCGATTTGAAAGAGGTCATCAGCTTCATAACCTCTGTTTAAAAAGCGTTGAACCACAGACCAGACCAGCCTCATGTTCTTTTCTACAATCGTATCGCGGGCTGACTGATCTCCTTCCTGACTCTGTTTGATCAATAACTTAATCTCTTCATCCTTTAGAAACGGTTCACTTTTGCTGCCTTTCACCTCGACATCCATAGACATACTCCCTTAATTACACATTGCTTTATTTTTGGTTAAGTATTTTGTCAAGTGAATCGTAGTGCCGTATGACGGTTCTGAGATGACTTCTACACTGTCCATAAAGTTTTCCATGATCGTAAAGCCCATACCTGAGCGCTCGAGTTCTGGTTTTGATGTATAGAGCGGTTGCCTCGCCTGATCAAGGTCACGTATTCCCATTCCCTCATCACGAATTGTTAGATGAATCGTGTCCTCTTCAATGGCTGCTTCAATATAGACCATACCTGTTGCCTTGTTTTCATATCCGTGAATAATCGCGTTCGTTACAGCCTCTGACACGACTGTCTTGATCTCAGTCAGTTCGTCGACCGTTGGATCAATTTGAGCGATAAACGCCGCTACTGTAACACGAGCAAAAGATTCATTTTGACTTAACGCTGAAAATTGAATTTTCATTTCATTTCTCATTTTAAGCCACCCCCAAAGCCTGAAGGGCAAGCTCTTCATCTTCTTCAAGCCTAATAATCTTAAATAGTCCCGACATTTCAAAAAGTCTTTTTACCGCTGGCGATATGGCACATACTACCATCTCTCCATTTTGACTCTTGATCTGTTTATAACGTCCGAGTATTACACCTAAGCCTGAACTATCCATGAAACTTAAACCTTCTAAATTTAATACAATATGATTTACCGTATGTTTTCTCAAATATTCTTCAACTTGTGACCGAAGCATGTCTGCTGTATGGTGATCAAGTTCTCCGTCTAAGCGGATACATAATACGGTGTGTTTAAGTTCCAGATTGACAGCTAATCCCACGCTATCCTCTCCTTCTTTTTGGATAACGTGAAGTTTCTATAAAAATAGACGAATTCCTTCACTCCTGACAAAACTAGTGGGAATTCGCCTATAACTGTCAAGAATACATCATAATCAGGAGGATTTTGACATTTGTCCTGCTGTTCGTTTGAAAAGTTTCCACCATGATGCTTTTTTCACTGTCTCTGAAGCTAAAACTGGACTTTCCGTGATCAATTTATCCCCGCTATATATTTTTAAAGAACCGATCTGCTGTCCTTTTTTCACAGGCAATTTCAAATTTTTATCTACATTTACTTCTGTTTTTACTTTTTTCGCTGTTTCACCCTTTTTTAATAAAAGGGAGATGTTTTCTGAAGTAACAACAGGCAGTTTTGATTTCTCTGCTTTTTGAACTTTTACTTCTTTTACTATTTCATGTCTGTCGTATAGCTTCTTAGTGGAAAACTGGGTAAAGGCATAATCGAGCATCGACGTGACTTGGGCATTTCTATCTTTTGGAGAAGGCGCACCCATAACGACAGCGATTACCCGCATTCCGTTCTTGTTTGCCGTTGCTGTTAAGCAATATTTGGCTTCATTCGTAAATCCGGTTTTCAAACCGTCTACTCCTGGATAAAACTTAACGAGTCTGTTCGTGTTAACGAGCCAAAACTTCTTTTCTGATTCTTCTCTTAAGTAATCTTCATAAAGTCCAGTGAACTTTGTAACTTCTTCATGTTTGAGAAGCTCCTTACCCATGAGTGCCATATCGTGCGCAGACGTGTAATGTCCAGCTGCAGGAAGTCCGGTTGGATTCTTAAAGAACGTATCATTTAAACCGAGCTCTTTTGCTTTATCGTTCATCATGTTAACAAAAGACTCTGCTGATCCAGCGATATGTTCGGCCATTGCAACAGATGCATCATTGGCACTGCCGATTGCAATTCCTTTGACCATATCTTCTACCCGCATCTCTTCACCAGGCTCAAGGAATATTTGTGACCCTCCCATACTTGCTGCATAATCCGAAACACGAATCTTATCGTTCCAGCTGATTTTCCCTTTATCGATCGCTTCCATGATAAGTATCATCGTCATGATTTTAGTCATACTTGCTGGTGGCAGCTTTTCATGGCTATTCTTTTCAAACAGAACACTGCCACTATCTTGTTCCATTAAAATTGCCGAGTGGCTTTGTTCAGCAAGCTTCATCTTTTCTTTTTCCGCAGCCTCCGCTTTTGGGATGGAAAAAGAAGCTAGCAAACAAATACTAAGTAGACCTGAAATAACGCCTTTCATACAGTTCCCTCCATTCATATAGCTTTATTTTTTCCATAATTTTTCACTTTATACCGGATCTTCCATCTAAAATACAAGCTTGACTAAATACACTTTAAAGTTTCAGACAGCTTACAAAATAGGAAGAGGAAACATTGGCGAAAAGTCTATAAAAAAGCTGATTCAAAAGTTTAAACTTTTGAATCAGCTCATTTTGACTCTTATCTAAATGATTACTCACCGCGCACCTCACTGAAAGCGAAGTTATCTGGAGCGGAAATCAACTACGACCAAAAAAAATTGCAAAAATAGCCAACTAAAAAGATGACCCAAAAGTTTCCTCTTGCGTCACCTTAATATTCTACAATTATTTTTTAATTTCTTTATATACAAGCGGTGGTGCTTCCACAGCATTCTTTGAGATCGTATAAGCATCACGAATTCTCTTTTTAACATCTTCTACATTTTCTGTGTTACTGTAGATTGTCACGAGAGAATCTCCTTTTGCCACGGAATCCCCAACTTTTTTGTTAAGCATAAGACCAACAGCTAGATCGATCTCGGATTCTTTTGTTGCTCGTCCTGCACCTAAAATCATTGCCGCTGTACCGATCTCATCCGCAATGATCTCAGAAACATATCCATCTTCTTCTGCAGCCAGTTCAAACGTATGAGCTGCTTGAGGAAGATTTTCAGGATGATCGACAACAGACTCATCTCCGCCTTGTGCTTTTAAAAACACCTTTAACGTTTCAAGAGCTTTACCAGATGTAATCGCTTCTTTCAGCATCTCACGGGCTTGTTCAAGGGAATCTGCTTTTTTCGCGAGATACACCATGTGAGAACCTAGTGTTAAGCATAATTCTTCAAGGTCTTTAGGGCCGTTCCCGTTAAGTGTATCGATTGCTTCCTTGATCTCAAGCGCATTTCCGATCGCAAGACCCAGCGGCTGACTCATATCAGAAATGACAGCCATTGTGTTTCGCCCAACAGCATTCCCGATTTTCACCATTGCGTTCGCAAGCTCTTCTGCTTCTTCTGGTGTTTTCATGAATGCTCCAGCACCTGTTTTGACATCAAGTACGATCGCATCTGCGCCAGCTGCAATTTTCTTACTCATGATCGAGCTTGCAATGAGTGGGATCGAATTAACTGTTGCCGTAACATCACGAAGACCATAAAGTTTTTTGTCCGCTGGTGTCAGGTTTCCGCTCTGGCCAATAACAGCGAGCTTATTTTTATTTACTAAATCGATAAACTGCTGGTTGTCAATTTCAACGTGGAAGCCAGGCACTGCCTCCAATTTGTCGATTGTTCCGCCAGTATGCCCAAGTCCTCTTCCTGACATTTTAGCTACAGGTACACCGAGAGCAGCAACTAATGGAGCTAATACAAGAGTTGTTGTATCACCCACACCGCCTGTTGAATGTTTATCGACTTTTATACCTTCTATTGCAGAAAGATCAATTTGGTCACCTGATTCAACCATCGCCATTGTAAAATTAGCACGTTCCTCAGTTGTCATGTCTTTAAAGTAAACAGCCATGGCAAACGCAGACATCTGATAGTCTGGGATCTCGCCATTTGTATAGTTTTGAATAATATAAGCTATTTCAGCTTTTGTTAGTTCTTTACCGTCACGCTTTTTTGAATTAAATCAACCATTCTCATGTCAATTACACCACTTTCTTATATCGATACATCTAAAACAATTTGTTTAACTAACTGGATAAACTTCGATTTTGTACCATTAGTAACTGAAGTAACACTGGCACTATTAATACCCTTAGATTTCTTTTACGATTCCTTTTACTAAAGAAAGAAAATTAGCTTTTACCATTTCTGTTGTTTCCATAACTTCATCGTGTGTTAAAGGCTGATCTAAAATACCTGCAGCCATATTTGAGATACATGAGATTCCAAGCACTTTCATGCCCGCATGACGTGCGATGATTACTTCTGGAACCGTAGACATACCTACAGCATCTGCACCTAGAACACGAAGCATTCTCACTTCTGCAGGTGTTTCATAGGAAGGTCCTGTGTTTCCTACATATACGCCTTCTTTTAATGAGATGTTTAATTCTTTTGCAACACTGCGAGCCACATCTTGAAGTGATGCAGTATATGCTTCACTCATATCTGGAAAACGTACTCCAAAAGAACTATCATTAGAACCAATTAATGGATTGTTACCAAAATTATTGATATGATCTGTGATCAGCATCAGATCTCCCGCTTCAAAGTCCTTGTTAACACCACCAGCTGCATTTGTTACCACGATGGTTTCTACTCCGATCAGTTTCATCACACGAACCGGGAATGTTATTTTTTCCATTGAGTATCCTTCGTAATAATGAAAACGGCCTTGCATCGCAACAACTTGTTTACCTGCAAGCTCACCAATAACAAGCTGACCTGCATGTCCTTCTACTGTTGATACAGGAAATTCAGGAATTTCCGAATATGGAATAATAACTGGATTTTCAATTTCCTCAGCAAGGATTCCAAGTCCAGAACCTAGGATCAAGCCTATTTTTGGAGTAGATGTAAGTTTTGATTGAATGAATTCAGCAGATGTCTGCAATTGATTTGACATTTTATTTTCCCCCTTAACTTAAAGCTGATTTAAAAAACTTTGACCGATTTCTGGTTTCTTCACTTTGTAGACTTCAGCGATCGTTGCCCCAATATCAGCAAACGTATTGCTAACATTAAGCTGCTTCCCATTTTTTATGCCTTTGTGATAAACCATCAATGGTACATATTCACGTGTATGATCTGTTCCATGATGTACAGGATCATTACCATGGTCGGCAGTGATGATCAGCAAGTCATCTTCCTTTAATTTCTCTAAAACTTCAGGCAATCGAGCATCAAATTCTTCCAATGCTTCTCCATAGCCCTTTGGATCTCTTCTATGCCCAAACAGCGCGTCAAAATCGACAAGGTTTAAGAAGTTAAGTCCAGTAAAATCTTCATCCATAGACTCAACAAGCTTGTCCATTCCGTCCATGTTTGATTTCGTACGAATGGCCTTCGTTACGCCTTCACCATCAAAGATATCGGAAATCTTTCCTAGAGCGATGCTGTCATAACCCTTATCTTCTAACTCATTCATAACCGTTCTTCCAAAAGGCTTAAGCGCATAATCATGACGATTAGACGTCCTTTCAAAAGATCCCGGCTCCCCTTTAAACGGACGGGCTATGATTCGGCCTAACATGTACTTGCCTTCACGTGTCATTTCTCTAGCTGTTTCGCAAATCTTGTACAATTCTTCTAGCGGCACAACATCTTCGTGAGCAGCGATTTGCAATACAGAGTCTGCAGACGTATATACAATTAATTTACCTGTTTTAACATGCTCTTCGCCAAGCTCTGAAATAATCTCGGTGCCTGAAGCTGCTTTATTCCCTAGTATTTCTCTGCCCCACTTTTCAGTAAGCATATCGATCAGTTCATCTGGAAAACCGTCAGGGAACGTTTGAAAAGGTTCTTTTATATGAAGACCCATGATCTCCCAATGACCTGTCATCGTGTCTTTACCGTTTGAGAGTTCAGGAAGTTTTGCATAATGAGCAAGAGGATTCTCTGCTTGCTGTATCCCTTTCATCGTTGAATCAATATTTCCGAGTCCGAGCTTTTCCAAGTTTGGAACACTTAACCCGTTCATTTTTTCTGCGATATGCCCTAAAGTGTGAGCGCCTTTATCTCCAAACTTTTCAGCGTCAGGTGCTTCACCGATCCCTACAGAATCCATTACGATTAAAAAGTTCTTTTAAAGCGTGATTGTTTCATTTTTCCTCCTGAAGTTCATACATGCACTTTATTTACTATTTCCTTTTAGTAGAAACAACAAACAAAACCTTGATGATGTCAGAAGTCTGACATCTCATTTTAAAAGAAAGCTCACGCCCTCGGATGGAAGGCGGAGTAAACATCTTTTAATCTTGTTTTCGTGACATGTGTATATATTTGTGTTGTTGAAATGTCAGCATGTCCTAACATTTCTTGTACAGCACGCAAGTCTGCTCCATTTTCTAAAAGATGTGTGGCGAAGGAGTGGCGAAGCGTATGCGGTGTTAGTTCCTTCTCAATATGAGCTTTTCTTGCAAGCAGTTTTAGTATTTTCCAAAATCCCTGACGAGATAAACGATTACCATGGTGATTCAAAAATAGAGCTTCTGTTTTCTTACCCTTTAACATGATTGAACGTCCATTATGTAAATATCGTTCAATCGCTGCCTGAGCCATCTTTCCAAGCGGAATGATTCGTTCTTTATTCCCTTTACCTATACAGCGGATGAAACCCATATCGAGATGCACATCACCTATATAAAGCTGTACGAGTTCTGAAACACGGATACCAGTTGCGTATAGTAACTCTAGCATGGCTTTGTCCCGCTGTGAGAAAGGGTCGTTCGAAGCAGGTGTATCCAGCAGCGCTTCGACTTCTTGAGTCGATAAAACTTTCGGCAGCTTTCTTTCTGTTTTTGGTGTTTCAATATGTACAGAAGGATCTTGGTGTGATACCTTCTCTCTTAAAAGAAACTGGTGAAACGATCGAATAGACGCTATATTACGAGCAAGCGTCGTGGAAGCCTTACCATTTTCCTTTAAAAATAAAAGATATCCCATAATATGATTACGGTCAACCTTATGAATGGTTTCAATAGATTCCACTTTTTCTAAGTAACGTACATACTGAGTCAGATCTCTTTTATAAGAATCAATTGTGTTTTTTGAGAGGGCTCGTTCTACAATAATATATTGAAGAAAATCCTGAACATGACCGTTCACATTACCCCTCCTTACTCACCCGTTTGGTAAAAATAGAAAAGCCTTTTAACAACGTTCGAATCCTTGTCAGAACTCAAATTAAAGACTTTAACCGCTTTTCCTTTAGGTTCGTCATATCTATGGTAGTTTTCGTATTCCTGGTTGATCCAGAGCAAACCGAAATAAAAAACAAGCGTGCAAATCGAAAAAGCAAAGAACACCTTTGTTGTATTCCAAACGATTTTCATCCAGGAAATCATCATGTCCACCCCTGTCCTCATATAGTACAGGTTATGCCCATATGTTCCCTGATTATACATAAAAGTTAAATCTACAAATCATACGTTACCCGATTCTCAAGATTTTGTAAATATTCTTTGCTTTATATTTTGTAAATGCATTTGAAATAAAGTCTGTTTTAGATAAATCTTGTTGTTATTGAAAGAAGTTGATTTCCGTTCCAGATGCTCGCTTTCCGCGGGGCAGGCGGTGAGCCACATTTGTACGTTTCACTCTTAAGTGTCTCACCTGCCCGCCTGTCCCGCAGGAGTTTCGCATCTTCCACTCCAATCAACTTGTCAATGAAGAAGATGAAGAAATAACGGGGATGCAAAACGATTTTATTGCAGCCCGGAAGATACTTTAAATCACTCTTATTCAAATATTAACCATTCCTTTTTACTTCCTAAAGGAAAAAGAGATACTTCTAAAAAGATTCCGTTGCACAAAACCTTACGAATAACCGTCCACGAATAACCGTCCACACGTCTAAAAATTTATAATTTCCTAAACAACAAAAAGGAAGCGCTATTCTTCGCTTCCTTCACTCTTTGGATGACATCTATGACAAATCCCATGAAATGTCAGCCTATGATCTTTAATTTTAAAATTCCATCCTTCTTCAACAACTTTTTCCACATCGCCAAGAAGGTCTTCTTGTATTTCATCCACTGCTCCACACTCGATACAAACAAGGTGATGATGAAAGTGATCGGCACCTTCTGTTCTTAGATCGTAACGGGATACCCCATCACCAAAGTTAATTTTATCTACTACTTTAAGTTCGGTTAAGAGTTCCAGAGTACGGTAAACGGTCGCCAAACCAATTTCAGGCGCCTTTTCTTTAACGAGCAGATATACATCTTCCGCACTTAAGTGATCTTCTTCGTTTTCGAGGAGGACTCTCACGGTCGCCTCACGCTGTGGAGTCAGCTTATAACTTTGTGAATGCAGCTGTTTTTTGATACGGTCGATTCTGCTTTCCATACCCTTTTCCTCCTTATGTATACACAAGACAATTATAAGCATGGAGAAAAAAGTTGTCAATTTAAAGTCATTTTAAATTACGATTTAAACTTATTATTAATAAACATTTATTATTAATTATTGAATGGACCATTTGATCACTTGTTCCATTAATGCTGGTGTAAAAAAAGCTTCCATTGTGGAGGCAAAAAGCACCAGTATTCCAACTCCCGCTACTAATAGCGTATATCTCATGAGTTGTGGCAAAAAAGGCATATGATGTCTCTTAAAAGCTAGCTGGCGGATCATCTTAATGGAAAAAGCAACAGCAGCTACTGTCACGATAATAAATGCAGGGATTAAAAGTACATTTTGAGGCAGAACAGAAACAAAAGATAACATAAAGCCGTACCAGCCCATCTGGTTAACTAAAAACCCTACCGTAAATCCGATGACTACTCCTTTTAAGAACAACATAACTAAAATGACAGGCAGTCCAATAACAGATAACCCGAGAACCCACATGAGACCCATATATTTTAAATAGTGGCCGAAACTTTGAAAAAACATATCCGATTTACTAGTGAAGCCGCCTTCAGCAGCTTGAACAAAAAAACGAGATAAATACGTATAGAGGTCTTGTTTCTGATTTAAACTCAATGAATTAACGATAATTGCTCCGAAAATAACACCCATTAAAAATAAAACTCCAACAAACGCATACAACGTTTTATTTTCTTCCAGGTGACGATGCATATAATAGCGCAAACTCTCCATTATGTATGGCCTCCTCCACCGAAACTCTTAATTCTATTCTATGAATCGGCGGGGAAGGTATGTCTCATTTTTTATGAATTAATAGGATGACATTCAGATAATTTTTCCATAGGTGCCGCCACCACCGATCTGGATTGACAGCTCGCCGCTACGGGCAGAAAGAATGTGATCGGCTATTACAGGTTTAACAATCTCCAGCAATTGTTCTCTTGAAGCAGCGTGAATAATATCCATGTCTGTTCCAAATGCATCACGCAGTTTAGTCAATGTCTTTGGACCAAGACCTGGAATAAATTCTAGCGGAATCTGGTGGATATATGGCGGCCGGTTTCTTTGTTGAGTCTCTTTTCCTTGAAGTTCGTTTATTCTGTCGTTTACTCCTTTTACAAACCTAGTACTTCCACACTCACTGCAAGCTTTATTGTTTGGTTGAAAAACTTGCAAGCAATTTTCACAAACAGAATTATAGTATTTTCCAAGATACGGATTCAGACCGTAATTTGCGATAATTTCTCTGCCTTCTTTTTCATGCAGCGCACATTTAAATTCATCAAACGTTGCTTCCTGTAAAGAAAGCATCTGATATTCACGTGCTATCTTTTCTAATGAATGAGCGTCTGAGTTGGTTAAAAACGTATAAGTTGAAAGCTCATCTAATGTAGACGCCATCTCCGTGTTCGAACTTAACCCCAATTCAACCGCATCAATCAAGTCCGGATCAAACACTTCCTTTAGAGACGTCTTTACTCCTTTTCCATACAAACTTTTAAAAGGAGTAAATATATGAGCAGGAATGAACAATCCTCCTAATGACTTCACAAATTGCTGCAGTTCTATTGCACTTCCGTACATTCGCTGTGAGCTTAGGTTAATATTTTTCATTCTCGAAGATAGCCAGTGACTTAGGTGTTCCATCGCCTCAATGCTAGGCATGTAAACGAGAACATGAATTGGTCCCTGGCAATTTTCATCTTTAATTTCAATTTCAGCGCCGGGTATGAGCGTTAGTCCACCAATATCCAATCCCCCGCCATTCAACTTCTTAAGCATACCCTCGTTTCTTAACTGCTTTAACTCTCCTAGTATTTCTGGTGCATGACAGTCAATGATTCCTACTATATTCATACCCTTTATATTCTTTGCTTCATATAAAATGCTTGAAAGCGTTAATGAGCGTGAACCTGTAATTTTAATTGGCTTTCCTGTTCTCGATGCGCCGATATGAATGTGCATATCAGCAAAAAAAGGCAATAAGTTACTTTTTGAGTGCACGCGCTAACTCCATATACATAACACTGTAAGCTGTTTTTGCATCATGAATTTTTTCGTCTTTAACCATTGCTTTTGCTTCATCAACGCTGATCTCAAGAACATTTAAAAACTCATCTTCATCTGTCATTTGTGCCCCTTGTTTTACAAGTGTGTCTGTAAAATACAGATGAATTAATTCATCTGCAAATCCTGGGGATGTGTAGAACGAACCGATCGATTCCATGGACTCACAGCTATAGCCGGTCTCTTCCATCAATTCTCGTTTTGCGCATTCTAATGGATCTTCCCCTTTTTCTAGTTTTCCAGCCGGTATCTCGATAATTGTCTTTTCAAGAGGCTTACGGAACTGTTCGACCATCAGCATCTTCCCCTCATTTGTAACAGCAAGCACAGCCACAGCACCAGGGTGTTTTACAATTTCTCTTTTCCCTTTCTTTTTGTTTGGAAGCTCAACTTCTTCTACATATAGATCAATAATCTTCCCGCTATAAATTTGTTCTTTACTTAACGTCTTCTCATATAAGTTTTCCATTATTCACACTCCGATGGTCTATTTATCTTCTTTTCTACATAAAGTCTATCATACTTTGGAATACTGCATTTACTAGGATATGAAGGAGGTAATGCGGGTGAAGATCTACCTTCAGCCAAAAGGTATTACGTTAGTGGGTAAAGCGTGGCAGATTCAATACATGTTACGAAACTATATGAAACAGCATGAGCTTGTTCAAGATTGGATCGATGCTACCTCTCCAAAAAATAAAGCTTGGATCAAGTATGAATTAAACCGGTGCGAAGCTATTCTTTCGCATCGGTTTTTTGTCTGGTTTCAAGTGCGGACTTTTTCCTTTTCAAAGGTCAATATGATACGTTAATTCTAGGTACATATCGAAAAGAAATGAAATGGAGGAGAGCAATAATGAATAAAAGACAATTAGGTTCATCTGATCTGTATGTAAGTGAACTTGGATTGGGCTGTATGTCACTCGCTCCTGAACTAGGCAGTGAAAACGAAAAAATTCTTAAAACGGCGCTTGAGCAAGGAATTAACTATTTTGACACGGCGGATTTATATGGTTTTGGCTGGAATGAAGAGTTTGTCGGCAAGACTTTAAAGGATATAAGACAAGATATCATTCTTGCAACAAAAGGCGGAAATGAATGGAATCAGTCTAAAGACGGCTGGAACTGGAATCCTTCAAAAAAACACATTAAGTCCGCTTTCAAAGACAGTCTTAAACGTCTGCAAACCGATTATATTGATCTTTATCAGTTGCATGGAGGAACAATTGATGACCCTATGGATGAAACGATCGAAGCTTTTGAAGAGCTAGTTTCTGAAGGACACGTTCGTTATTACGGGATATCATCAATACGTCCGAACACGATTAAGTATTATGCTGAGCACTCTAATATCCAAAGTGTTATGATGCAGTATAGTTTATTGGATCGACGTCCTGAAGAACTTTTTTCGTATTTAAAGGAAAAAATATAAGTGTAATCGCAAGAGGTCCTGTTGCTAAAGGGTGGCTAAGTGAAAAAGTGTTTCATAAGAATCCCGAGGACCATTATTTAAATTATAGTGGATCTGATATTCAGCAAAAAGTAAAAAAAGCAAAAAAATTCTTGCAAGATAAAAACATGACACATGCAGCCCTTCAGTATGTACTTAGTCAACCTGTTGTCGCAACCGCAGCGGCTGGAGCAAGCTCAGTCGAACAGCTTTTAGAAAACATCAAGACTTTCGATCGTTCAGCTCTCACTAATGAAGAGATTGCTTCATTAAACACACTCTTCCCTGCAGAAATCTATGAAACACATCGTGCATAAAAGACAAAAAAGTCCCATTCAGCTTGTGCTGAATGGGACTTTCTTTTTGGCTGTTTTATAAAGGATTGTTGCTTCTTAATCTTTTGTTCATTCACTGCTTTGACAAGTTGATTGGAGTGCAAGGTGTGTGCCTACCACATGAGAAGCATCTCGCAAGGCATGCGACGAGGAAACTAACTGCGGTAGCATTTGCTTGTAGACGCAGGAGCAAGGATGCATTCTTGAAGCGGGCAGGTGAGAAACTTAAGAGTGAAACGTACAAATGTGGCTCACCGCCTGCCCCGCGGAAAGCGAGCACCTGGAACGGAAATCAACTACTTTCAATACCAACAATGAATACGAAAACAGTCTTTTTTATACAGATTTTAAAAGCATCGCGATTCCTTGACCTCCGCCAATACAAAGGCTTGCTACTCCGTATTTTTCGTTGCGGTGTCTCATTTCATAAGCGAGAGTCAACAATAGTCTTGCACCGCTTGCACCTACAGGATGGCCGAGTGCAATGGCACCGCCGTTCACATTCGTTCGTTCACGATCCAGTTTAAGCTCTTTTTCAACAGCTAAGTACTGAGAACTAAATGCTTCATTGATCTCAAATAAACCGATTTCATCGATAGAAAGGTTTGCATTCTGAAGCAGCTTCTTAATCGCTGGAACAGGTCCGATCCCCATAATGGATGGATCTACTCCTGTTACTGACCATGAGACAATTTCAACGAGCGGTTTTAAGCTTTTTTCTTTTACTGATTTTTCATGAGCAAGGATCAAAGACACTGCACCATCGTTAATAGACGATGAGTTCCCTGCTGTAACCGTTCCATCTTTTTTGAAAAGAAGGTCTTAATTGACCTAGCAGAGATACGGAAGTCTCTGGCTTTATCCCTTCATCTTCTGTAAAAAGTGCGCCGCTTTTCAATGTAACAGGGACGATTTCTTCTTGAAATCTGCCCTTTTCTCTTGCTTCTGCTGCTTTACGATGGCTTAAACTCGCATACTCATCTTGTTCTTCTCTCGTAATGTTATATTGATCTGCTAGATTTTCAGCAGTTATTCCCATTCCACATCCAATATACTCATCGCTTAAGGTTTGAAGAAGCATATCATCAAATGAGATCGCGCCAAACTTTTGATTATGAAATCTGTGATGAAAGGAAACGTGAGGGGACTGCGACATATTTTCTATGCCTCCAGAAAGCGCTATTCCTTCTTCCTGATCACGCAGATTCTGCATCGCCGAAACGACTGCTTGCAATCCGGATCCGCATAAACGGTTAACGAGCATTGCTGGAACATCTGATGGGACGCCTGCTTTTAAAGCGGTATGGCGTGCGACATAGGCTGCATTTTTACTAGAATGAATCACGTTTCCGTAAACCACATCTGTAATGTCTGCACTAGTGATGTTAGCTCGTTTAATTGCCTCAAGAGCCGTTATTTCACCCAGATGTGTTGGATTTACATCTATTAAAGATTTTCCGAACGAACCAAACGGTGTTCTAGCACCATCTATTACATAGATCCCCATGTTTTAGCACCTCACATTTTAAAAATTAAAAAACCAGCACAGATGATAATCCCACTTACAATAAGAACAATTAAACAGAATCCCATAATATCTTTTGCTTTAAGTCCTGCGATCGCTAATGCAGGCAGCGCCCAAAAAGGCTGAATCAGGTTGGTCCACGCGTCTCCCATGCAACAGCCATTGCTGTTTTCGCTTGTGATACATCAAGTGCTTTAGCAGCATCCAAAACCACATGAGCCTGTACAGCCCATTGCCCGCCGCCAGATGGAACGAATATGTTGACGATCCCCGCACTCAAAAACGTAAACAATGGAAGGGTAGTCTCATTTGATATGGCTACAAACCATTCAGACATCTCCGTTACTAACCCTGAACCGACCATCATCCCCATAATCCCCGCATAGAATGGAAACTGTATGATGATGCCGCTAGCCCCTTTTACAGCTTCTGCGACAGAATTAATATAGTTCCTAGGTGTTTTATGAAGTAAAATGCCTAAGAACAAGAAAATAAAATTAACAAAATTGATGTTTAAGTTAAAGCCGTTTGCTGCAAAAAAGTAGACCATATATGCAAGGCCAAGAATTCCAATAATCATGGACAGCCACATACTGTTTTCAAGCTTTTCTGCTGGCGTATCCGCTTCTGATAGAGTGGCTGCTTCAACTCCGTCTTCAAGAAGGGACGCATCAATTTGGTAAGCTTGATCTTTATTCATCATAAGACGGTTTGTTAAAGGTAATACAATAAAAAGAGCACCTATAATAAATAGATTAAAAGGGCAAACAACGTTTCATTCGTTGAGATGACTCCCATCGTTTTCTCCATAAAGTGTCCTGGGGTAGCAATCGTTAAAGGGATCGAGCCTGATAAACCGCCGTGCCAAACAACGAATCCGCTATAAGCACTTGCGATTAACAAACGATAATCTGTATTTTTCACTTGACGAGCTAGTTCTTTGGAAAAAATAGCCCCAATAACTAAACCGAATCCCCAGTTAATCCAGCTTGCTAAAAGTGCCACCAACGTAACACTGATGATGGCTTGACCTGGTGTTTTAGCGTATGATGCGAGTTTTCTTAGTATTTTCTTAAAAAACGGTGAACTCGCTAGCACATACCCTGTTACTAATATAAGGACCATCTGCATCGAAAACTCAAGTAGTTTCCAAAAGCCATCTCCCCAGAACGACACCATTTTTACAGGGGACTGACCGGTAACGATCAGCCCAAGTAAAAAGACTACTCCTGTTAATAAGATGACAAATATAAAAGGATCAGGTAAAAACCGCTGCATCAATTTATTAGAGGCGCGGGTCATTGCTCCAAACATAGAACACCCTCCTCTTTATCAATATGCGTTTAGTTTTACATCCTCTGCGACAGTAAGCTTTGCTTCAGTTGAGTTCAAGACATCATCCACTGAGTATCCTTCAGCTACTTCTTTAAGGACAAGACCTTTATCTGAAACGTCCATTACGGCACGGTCCGTAATGATTCGTTCCACGACACCTTTACCCGTTAATGGAAGCTGACATTGTTTTAAAATTTTACTTTCACCTGCTTTGTTCACATGCTCCATGATGACAATGATCTTTTTCGCACCGTGCACTAAATCCATCGCACCGCCCATCCCTTTTATCATCTTTCCTGGAATCATCCAATTAGCAAGATCTCCATTCTCTGAAACTTCCATTCCACCAAGGATTGCGATATCAATATGTCCGCCGCGAATCATCGCGAAGGACTCAGAACTGTCAAAATAAGAAGCGCCCTTAATGGCAGTTACCGTTTCTTTCCCCGCATTAATTAGATCAGGATCCACTTCACTTTCAAGAGGATAAGGTCCAATTCCTAACAGTCCGTTCTCAGATTGCAGGACAACCTCTTTATTATCTGATATGAAATTGGCCACCATCGTAGGCATTCCGATCCCTAAGTTTACATAGAATCCTGATTCGATTTCTTTCTCTGCTCTTTTGGCAATTCTTTCTCTAATGTTCATTATGGTTTCCCTCCTCTTATCCTTGTTTTACTGTTAGACGCTCGATGCGTTTTTCTTGTGTTCCAATGATCATTTTCTGTACATATACACCTGGTGTATGTATGTAATCAGGGTGCAGTTCACCGATCTCAACAAGCTCTTCCACTTCAGCAATCGTTACTTTTCCGGCTGCTGCAATCATCGGATTGAAGTTGCGCGCTGTTTTGTTGTAGATCAGATTACCAGCTTTATCTCCTTTAGCCGCTCGGATTAAACTGAAGTCCGCTACGATCCCTTCTTCGAGCAAATATTCTTTACCGTTAAATGTACGTGTTTCTTTCCCCTCTGCAATCGGTGTTCCTACTCCTGCCGGTGTGTAGAATGCTGGGATTCCTGCTCCGCCCGCTCTGATTCTTTCTGCGAGTGTTCCTTGTGGAATCAAGTCTACTTCGATTTCCCCCGATAAAACTTGTCTTTCAAACTCTTTGTTTTCACCAACATAAGAACCTACCATCTTTTTGATCTGTTTATTTTTTAACAAAAGACCTAGACCCCAATCATCTACTCCACAATTGTTTGAGATCACTGTAAGGTCTTTTGTTCCTTTTTCAACTAGAGCGAGGATTAAATTTTCAGGAATTCCAACTAATCCAAATCCTCCTACTAAAAGTGTAGAACCATCTTTTATATCTGCTACAGCTTCAAGTGCTGAGTTCACTATTGGTTTCATTTTTCTCTCTCCTTTTCATGTTTAGCGTTCTTATAATCTTGTATGCGGCTAATTATTTTTCTTCGTTTTCAAAGACCGATGCTACACCTTGTCCGCCGCCTATGCAGAGTGTTGCGAGACCTCTTTTAGAATTTCTGCGTTTCATCTCATGAAGCAAAGTTACTACAATTCTTGCACCGCTTGCTCCGATCGGATGCCCTAGTGCGATCGCTCCCCCGTTTACATTCAGCTTTTCTTTATCAAACTCCAAATCTTTGCCGACAGCTAGAGATTGACTCGCAAATGCTTCATTTGCTTCTACAAGATCGAAATCTTTCATACTCAATTCTGTTTTCTTCAAGACTTTCTTCACAGCTTCTACCGGGCCGATTCCCATAACTTCAGGAGCAACACCCGCGCTTGCATTCGCTTTAACGACAGCAAGCGGTTTTAGACCTAATTCTTCTGCCTTCTTTCTGCTCATCACAACAAGTGCCGCCGCACCGTCATTAATTCCAGAAGCATTACCCGCTGTTACCATGCCATCTTTTTTGAAAGCTGGTCTTAACTTGCCTAACTTCTCAGCAGTAGAACTTGGTTTTGGATATTCATCTTTATCTATAATCACCGGATCTCCCTTGCGCTGAGGAATCTCCACCGGTGTGATCTCATCATCAAATTTCCCTTGTTCCTGAGCTTGTGCACATTTTCTTTGGCTTTCTGCAGCAAATTCGTCTAGCTCTTCACGAGACAGTGAATGGGTTTCACATAAATTTTCTGCAGTAATGCCCATATGATAATCACCAAACGCACACCATAGTCCATCTTGGATCATGGAATCTACCATTGGAGCGTTCCCCATACGCAGACCATCTCTCGCCCCGTTCAATAGATAAGGAGCTTGGCTCATGTTTTCCATACCGCCGCAAACAATGGTATCTGCTTCGTTCAGCCAGATCGCCTGGCAAGCTAAATGAATGGCTTTTAAGCCGGAACCGCATACTTTATTGATCGTCATGCTAGATACCTCATTCGGCAACCCAGCTTTAATCGCAGCTTGTCGTGCAGGATTTTGTCCAAGTCCTGCTTGGAGTACATTCCCCATAATAACTTCATCTACGGAATCTTGCGGAATCCCCGCTTTTTTTAACGCGTCTTTAATAGCGATAGCACCTAATTCTGTCGCCGATACCGTTTTAAAACTTCCCATAAAACTTCCGATCGGCGTCCTGACAGCGCTTACAATTACAGCATCTCTCTCTCTTGAAACCATTCCTAGTCTCCTCCTTATTAAACGCTTGAAAATTTCTGAAAATTCCTTTTTATCATACCATAACATTTGAAATGTGTTGCAACAGACGATTTTCTTTAGTTAAAATAAAGGAAGGAAAACGCTTTCCAGAAAGGGGTTTTACATTAGTGGACTTACCTGAACGAGTCACACTTATCGAAGTTGGACCGCGGGATGGGCTTCAAAACGAAAAGAATCTGATCCCAGTAAAAGATAAGATTGAATTTATTTCATTATTGAAGAATGCGGGATTTCAAGAAATGGAGCTCACCTCATTTGTTTCACCAAAATGGGTGCCTCAAATGCAAGATGCCTCTTTTGTTATTGAAAACTGCTTAGATGATCTAAGAAACTTTGTGCTAGCTCCTAACAAAAAAGGAATCGATTTAGCCACTGAATCAGGCGTGAAACATATTGCTGTATTCGTTGGTGTAAGTGACACATTCAACAAAAAAATATCAACAAAACGACCGAAGAAAGCATGAATGAATTAAGACCTCTTATTGATGATTTGAAACGCAAAGCGTATTTCGTCAGAGCTTGTATCTCTACAAGTTTTTATTGTCCTTTTGAAGGAAAAATCGATGAACAGGATGTATTAAAAGTTTGTCTCGAATTTGAAGAAATGGGTGTAGATGAACTCAGTGTAGCTGACACGATCGGGATGGCTAATCCATCGGAGTGCTATGAACTATTTACGTTATTGAAGCATCATCTGCGTGCAACGACGCTTCTTACCGCTCATTTCCACGATACGCGGGGAATGGCACTTGCCAATATTTTTGCCAGTCTGCAAGCCGGGATCGACCGTTTTGATACATCTGCCGGAGGGCTCGGCGGTTGTCCGTTTGCACCAGGTGCTTCTGGAAACGTCGCTTCTGAAGATGTCGTCTATATGCTATCTCAAATGGGTATTTCAACAGGTATTCACCTTGATAAACTGCTCGAAGCTGCAGCCTATATATCTCCACTTCTATCAAAGCCAGTATCAAGCAAACAATTTAACTTAGTAAGAAATGTTTCTCAGCATTAAAAAAAACACGGGCTTACATACCCGTGTTTTGTTTCGTTTTATCGTAATATTTCATGGAAGGATTTAAAATTTCTGCAGGGCTTTTTAACGCGAAGTGATTACCAGCTGGAGCATCAATCGTCATTTTCTCATCGAAGAAAACTGCTGTATTAAATTCCATATATAAATCCGGACCGTTCGTCTCGATTTTCGTGTCGTTCTCCTCTGTTTGATCAACCAGCCAAAGGGCCGCTACCCCACTCACAACACATCCGCACCCTTCTGTATCATGTTTGAGTTTTAAGTACCCTTCTTTTCCCTGTACCTTTTTTCCAATCGAGTTAATGCTGCATCTGTAAATACGATTTTCATGCTATTTTATGACTCACCTTTCTTTTTCAAAACTTTAATCGCCCAGTTACACCATGATAACCAGCTTTCCATATATCGAATGCCGAATTCACTCGTTAAATACTCGCCAAGTTCATTTTCTCCATACGTTCCTTTTGGAAAGTTCTCTTCTTGCCATTTTTTCGTCATCATTAGGCCCATCTGATGGTGTTCTTTACTCTTCTCTAAAAAATCAATTGCTTTTTCTGTAGGAATAAAGTGAAACATGGATACTCTTAATAACAGATCGTCTTTTAGCTTTGGGACATTTACAGGCTTGTTCAGCATCCATTCAAGAAGCTGTTCAAACCCTTTATCGGTGATCGTATATATTTTTTTATCTGGATAATCACTCTGCTGTACGGTCTTAGATTGAGTTAAACCTTCTTCTTCCATTTTAACTAGTTCACGATAGATCTGAGTGTGATGGGCTGTCCAAAAATGAATAACCGTTTCTTTAAATTGCTGTGTCAGCTCATATCCTGTTGCTTCATTTTTTGCCAATAAACCTAACAGCGCATACCTTAACGCCATTTGTTACCCTTCTTTCATACTGTACTGTTTTGCATTGTAACATATTTTTCACAAATTATTTATTCTTATTACTTGATATAAATCTTATACACACATTATATTATAGATAAACATATGTGAAAATACACATATAAAAACATACGTAGGAGAGGGATCAATGAACTGGTTAACAAAATTCAGTCTAAAAAACCCAGTAGCGATATTTATTTTTTCATTTTTGCTCATTGTTGGAGGGGTATTCTCGTTCACGAACTTAAAAGTGGATCTGCTTCCAAATGTTGAGTTTCCACAATTGACGGTTCAAACTGTCTATCCAGGAGCATCTCCTGAAGATGTGAACCAGCAAGTAACAGACAAACTTGAAACTCAATTAAAGCAGGTAGAAGATGTAAAATCAGTAAAAAGCTCTTCACTTGAAAGTGTTTCTATCATTAGTATGGACTTTCCTTTTACAGCCAATATGGATGATGTAGAAGATCAAGTAAAATCCATCATTTCAGAAACAAATCTTCCAGATGACGTTGAACCTGAAGTAAGCCGTTTTTCATTTGGAACCATACCTATTTACAATATTTCTTTATTCCCTGAAAAAGAAGGAGAAAACATTCAAGCGTTTGTAAACGATGAATTGGTTCCAGAACTTAAAAAGATCCAAGGCGTTAACAACGTTTCGGTAGGTGGTGTAAAAGAAACATTCGTTTCGATTACATTAGACAAAGAGAAAGCAAAAGAAGCTGGAATAACCTTAAACTCAGTGAAAGAGGCGATCAACAGCCGTGATATTTCATTCCCGGCAGGTACAGTAACTGACGATTCGATTACGGTTCCTGTTCGTGTTGAAGAGGCTGTAGATACAGTTGCTGAACTAAAAGAAATTTCAATCTCCAGCAGCCAAGGCGCACCCGCCCAATCTCCTGGAGGAGCTGGAAATGCACAAGGTCCTGGTGCACCAGGTGGCGCTGGTGGTGGAGCACCTGGCGGTCAAGGAGCTCCTGCACAAACACAAGCTCCTCAAGCACCGTCTAGCTTAAAGCTTGGTGATATTGCCGAAGTAAAAGAAACTGATGATGTAAGTGAGATCACAAGATATAACCAAAAAGCTTCCCTTTCTATGGCCGTAACGAAAAAACAAGATGCAAACACGGTTGAAGTCGCTGAAAAAGTGATCGAAGTTCTTAACAAAAAGAAATATGATGATAAGTTAAACTATGCGATTGGATTCGGCCAGGCGGAAGGCATCAAAGATTCCGTAAACACACTGGTTAAAGAAGGTTTATTTGGTGCATTATTCGCCTCCTTAGCCGTTCTGATTTTCCTTAGAAACTTTAGAGCAACCATTATCGCGATTATCTCTATCCCGCTTTCCTTGCTCGTTTCAGCTATCTTCTTAGACCGTCTTGATATTACCTTAAATATTATGACTCTTGGCGGAATGGCTGTTGCAGTTGGGCGTGTTGTGGATGATAGTATCGTTGTTATTGAGAATATCTTCAGAAGGATCAGAAAAACGGACGGAGACTATGACCGCGATGAGCTGATCATCGACTCTACACGCGAGATTTTAAAAGCAATTGTATCTTCGACGATTACAACCGTTGTTGTATTCTTGCCGCTCGGGCTAGTTGGCGGAGTAACGGGTGAGTTCTTCTTGCCGTTTGCTTTAACCGTTGTGTTTGCGCTGTTAGCATCACTCATCGTTGCTGTTACAATTGTACCCATCTTAGCAAAATATGCATTTAAAAAAGTTAAACCAGAGAAAAATGATGGTCCGTTGCAGCGCGGCTATGAGAAATTAATTAAAGCTTCTCTTAACCATAAAATTCTTGTTCTCTTCACTTCCTTTATTCTCTTAGGAGGATCATTCTTCCTGGCAACAAAATTGGGAATGGTATTCCTTCCGAATGAAGAGCAGAAAACTTTAACCGTTAACGTTGAATTGCCTGCAAGTACAAATGTAACAAAAACAAATGAGATCTCTCTTGAAGTTGAAGATTACCTGGCTCAAAGAGACACGATTAAAGATGTTACAGCGGGTATTGGGTCACGTGATTTCCAAACCGGTCTCAAACGTCAGAACGTTGCTAACTATTTTGTAAACCTTAAAAAAGAAGCAAACGTTGAAACAGAATTAAAAGAACTTGAAAAAGATATAAAAGCCATTACCGATGAAAAAGCAGAAGGAACCGTTATCAGCTTGCAGGAAGTTTCGAGCGGCGGACCACCATCTAATAACGAAGTAAACATTGATTTATACTCAAACAATCTAGAAGATTTACAAAGAGCTGCAAGCCAAGTTGAAGATTACATGAAGACTCTCGATTCGATCAAATATGTATCGAACAACTTTAAAGATACGCAAAAGCAATGGGCTGTTTCGATCGATACAGAAAAAGCAGCTGAAAAAGGTGTGTCAGGCTTTGCCGTTTTAGGAGCAGTTTCTGATGTAACAAAACCTGTTGAAGTCGGTGAACTTACGTTAGATGGAGACCAAAAGAATGTAAAAGTTGAGTATGACGAATCTGTAAAATCTCTAGATGAGATTAAGGATCTTACTGTATTCGGTACATCTGGACCTGTAAAAATTTCAGACGTTGCTGATGTTTCTGAAAAAGAAACAGTAACAGGCATCCAGAAACTAGATGGTAAGATTTATGCTCAAGTCTCTGCACAAGTTAAAGGAGACAATGTTCAAAAGGTTACACAAGACGTTATTAATGGCGTTGAAGATAATGTAGATCTTCCTGCTTCTGTATCAACTGAAGGCGGCGGCGGAAGCGAAGAAACGATGGATACGTTTAAAGATCTAGGTCTTGCAATGCTTGTTGCCATCGGTCTCGTTTACTTAACGATGCTGATTACCTTTGGCCGTGCTCGTATACCGTTTATTATCCTTTCTTCTCTCTTGTTCGTTCCTGTGGGAGCGATCGGAGGATTATATCTGATCAATGAACCACTTTCTGTAAGTGCCATGATCGGAATACTCATGCTGATTGGTATTGTTACAACGAATGCCATCGTATTGGTAGACCGTATCGGCCAGAACCGTGAAATTAAAGGGATGCCTGTACGTGAGGCACTTTTAGAAGCAGGTAAAACCCGCTTACGACCGATATTAATGACAGCATTTGCTACCATTGCAGCACTAATCCCGCTTGCATTGACAACTTCCTCTGGAACGCTGATTTCCAAAGGTTTAGCGATTGTTGTAATCGGAGGACTAACTACTTCTACTTTGTTAACATTGATCATCGTACCTGTCCTTTATGAATTATTCTTTAGAAGACAGGCAAAACGTGAAAAAGCAAAGATCACTTCATAAACAATGAAAAGAGTACTGCTCACCTCTTCTCGAGGCAGCGGTACTCTTTTTTTGCTGTTTTTATAACCTTTTTGCTCTTGGGAGTGGTTGAAGTAGTTATCGTAAAGCTTCTCATGAATACGAGACTTTTAGAACTTACATATTAAGATGCAGAGAACACCTCTTTTAAGCCAAAATACCTTGTTTTTCTCTTAAAATTGCACATCGGGACTAAAGACCCTGTTTTACCTCACTTACTAATGGGAAATATATCAGCAATATCAAATGCAGGAGGCTGAGAGATTATGAAACAAATCTGCTCAAGAAAAGTAAAAGTTACAGCAAAATATACGGTTAATAAAGCGATTGAAATTATGCAATCTGCTAAAAAATTAACAGCCAGCTTTTTTTATGCAAAGACGGAATTACTGTCCACGCCTCTGGATTATCTCAGCTAGTTTCATTCTTCCTAACACTGAAAGAAGGAGATTCGTTTCTTTATATCGTTGAAGGGGCTGATGCTGAGTCTGCCATGAGCCTTATCTCACCGCAAGAAACTGTATCTCAATCGCTATAATCCTACTTTCGCCTTCATTTTCTTTTTGAAGATCAGAGGTAAACCTACAATGACAAACAGCAGGGTTGTTCCGATCCACACTACTTCCTTGCTTCCCGAGGTCATTGATGTCCCTAAATACGTATAAGCGATTGTACCTGGAATGATTCCAATTGCTGTTGCAATCGCGTAGTCTTTAAACTTAACCTTTGTCAGGGATGTTAAATAGCTGACAAGGTCAAAATTCAAAACCGGCAGCAATCTCAATAATAGGACATACCGAATCCCTTCTCTTTCTATCTTGCTGCGTACTTTTTCATATTTTTCATTTTTCCATTGTTTACTTTTCTTAAATCGGCCCAGACGGTTGATCGCGTAATAAGTTAGGAGTCCCCCTCCAAGCGATCCTAGATATGTATAAAGACATCCCCAATAAAAACCGAATGATAGGCCGCTTGTTATAGCAAAAATGGAAGACGGAAATAACACAAAAGGCCTCACTGAATAAAGGACAACGAAGATAAATGGAGCAATCCATCCCCACTGCATGATCCAATTTCTTAATTCTTCAGGACTGAATCCCTTATAATTTTTTTGCAGCCAGAGAATGAATACGATCACTGCCGCAGCAAACAAAGCAATGTATAGCCATTTTTTTGTTAATTTCATAGACCCTCCATGTAAATATTTCATTTAGTAAGCATTTTTCCTTCTTCTGCACATATCCATACATAGTGTGATTGGCAAAGGAGGTTATCTATTGTGATTGTTAAAGCAACTGCGCCTATTTATGCAGAGCGCGCCGCAAAACTTGTTGAGCTAACAGGCAGCTTTACAGAATCCATCTATCTAAAAAAGGGGATCGTACCGCTGATGGAAAGAGTTTTTTGGGCATTATTGCACTATCGATCTATCCAGACGATTCTGTTGAAATTATTTGTGATCCGCCCAGTACTCAACTAAAAGAAAGGATACTTTCTTCTGGACTTTTTGCAAGCTGTAATTCATAGAATTACAAATTATTAGTTATCATTTTATAACAACTCACTCCCTTTTGGCTAATTCTTCCTTAACCTTGCGTTTTCAAAAAGTGTTTTTGTATCGTTTTTGTATAAAGAGTTCATGAGTTGAGCGAATTGCGGCAACCTGAACGGAAATAAAAAAGCCGGGATCCCCCGGCTTTTTTATAGTTCATTCAGTCTTGTATTTATTGAATTGATTCTCATTTGAAGAGGTGTCTTCGTTTCATTTAGCATTTTTTTGTATATTTCAAGTATCATAGTACTGTATGTTGTTCCCGGAACAGCCCATTTTCCATTTAACTGTGTCCATGTTACGGCACTTCCTCTTTGAACGAATTGAAATCTAGGATCCACAAGAGGATATTGCTTTGGTAACGGCTGTGTGGAACTATAAGCAAACAAGTGCTGTATATGGGCCAAAACGCCTTCTTGCGGTGTTTTAAACACAGCAGACTCGTTCTTACCTGTCGCTCCGATTCCAGCAAAGTTATTTTGAGAGGCTTTTACATCGCCTTGAAATCGAAAATACCCCGTCTCATGAACAGCTTGAGCATATGCAACATCTCCTCTAATTCCATACACTTGTCCAATCTGCACATATAAAGCTGCTAATGATGGTGCATTAGGATTAACACTTTGAACAAATCTCTCCATTTCAGCTGCAGACAACAACGTCGGTCCTAGTATCGTCAGTCCTTTAGGCGGTTCTGGTTGTGGTTTCGGAGGCTCAGGTTTAGGCGGTTTTGGATCCGGCACGGTTTCATTTTCATTTTTCTCGATCACATATGCATCGGCTACGCCAAGGGAACGTATCTTCTTAACAAAATTTTCAGCGTTTCCTCTGTCTTGAAAAGCACCAGCTTGTACTCTGTAATATGTTTTATTACCAGCTTTTATTTCGTCGATAAAGGCTGTAATCTTTTGTTTCGACAGGAATGAAATCCGGTCATTCGCATTCTGTTTTTGTTCAAACGCACCCGCTATGACGGTAAAAATTTGTGTTGGATTTGACTGTTTCTTTGGAAGTGAAAGCCCTTGTGCGATTCCAGTTGCAATGGCTGCAGACACTTCATTTTGAAAATCTTCTCTTTTTAATACAGCTAAATTTTTCTCATTATCTAAAAATAGGACTTCCAATAAAATCGCAGGCATTTTAGTTTCTCGGAGTACATGAAAATTAGCCTGTTTTTGCCCTCTATCACGAGCACCATATTTATTCATAACCGCTGCAGTCGGGACATGAATTGCATTTTGTATTCTTTTCGTTTCTGCTCCTGCGCTTGGATGCACATAACTCTCGAAGCCTTCTCCACCACCGCTATTCTGGTGTATGGACACATAAAGATCTGCATTTTTGCTGTTTGCTAAATCTGTTCTTTCTTCTAGCGATACTGTCGTATCACTACTTCGTGTCATAATTACGTTTACTTCATAGTTGTTTTGTAGATAGGATTGAACTTTCTTTGCGATGGCCAGATTGTATACTTTTTCAAAATTATCTTTATTCACGGCACCTGGATCATTACCTCCATGGCCGGGGTCAATTATAATGACTTTCAAGTTGTCACCTTCTTATTAATCCGTTAAATGCGCTAGTTAAAATTGCGCTTACTTCTATTAAAAATGAATTGGCGGTATACTAAAAGGGGTATATGACTATTTTTATAAAAATGGATATTTGACTAAGGTGGGTACAGAATGGAAGCTGCTTTAATAGGAAGTGTTTTATCTGCATTAGCAACCGGATTTGGTGCTTTGCCTGTTCTCTTCTGGTCACAGGTGACACACCGATTCCGTGACATTTTGCTTGCCCTTACAGCAGGCATCATGGTCGCTGCATCGACTTTCAGCTTGATTCCCAAGCTTTAGAATTATCAAACTTAACTGTGCTAACAATTGGCATCACGCTTGGTACCTTAACACTTTTGCTTTTGGAGCGATTCATTCCGCATGTGGATCTTGATCACTCTAAAATTTTTAAGGGCATTGATTCAAAAGCTATTCTCGTGATTGCTGCGATTACACTGCACAATTTACCTGAAGGACTTTCTGTCGGTGTTAGTTATGCGAGTGATAATACAGGACTTGGCGGATTAATTGCATTTGCGATTGGTCTTCAAAATGCACCAGAAGGCTTACTTGTAGCACTTTTCTTAATTCATCAAAAAATGAACAGAATAAAAGCTTTCTTTATTGCGACGTTAACAGGAGCTGTTGAAATCGTTACGGCTATGCTCGGTTATATTCTCACTTCCTATGTAGAGAATCTTGTACCTTATGGCCTTTCTTTCGCAGCTGGTGCTATGCTTTTTATCGTATACAAAGAGCTCATTCCAGAAAGCCATGGCGATGGTCACGCCCGCTCTGCTACATTATCATTTATCGCCGGGCTCTTGATCATGATCTACTTAACTCAGATTTTCGGATAATAATAAAAGGCTGTTAAGAGACTTGTAAAAAAAGAGAAAAAAACTGGTCCTGTATTCGGGACCAGTTTTTTTATGCATAATCAATATCCATAATTTCCGTCACTCTTAGGATATGCATCTTGTCCGCCTTATCCATCACCCTTAACTCCTTCTTGAATTCATCCACGTAATGAACCTGTCCCTTAAGCTCAGCACTTCTCCCATTTTCAAAATACGTAAACTTTAATGTTTGATTTTCCTCCATGGCGACACAGATCGTCTCATTAAATTCTTCGTACTTTTGTTCATCTAGTTCAGGTTTTCGCCCGTAATCTAGACCGTCCTGATGATCTCTTAACATTTTCACGTGTTCCGGCAGCATCATCGCCGTCCACTTAATGGTGCCTCTGTCACGAATCACTGTTCGCCCTCCTCCTTATGCCTTATGCCCGCCTAAAAGCCGGCTTCTGTATAAAGCTGTTCCTCCTTTTGTATAGGAAACAGCTCGCAAAAGAGAGTTGGAGCCGTATTTTTGCCGAATATCGTCCATCACATAGCCAATTTTTCTTTTTTGTGGATGATCTAAAGAAAATAAAGTAAGCTGTGTTTCTGCATCTTCAGAGACGTTGGAAAGGGCGATTGAAATCTTACGTACCGTCTCTCCCTGATAAAAAGTCCGAAGCAAATCCAGACAAACTTCATAGAGCTCCATCGTAATATTAGTTGGCTGATCGATTGATTTGGAACGGTGGAAGCCTCCTCCTCCTTCATCTTTGCTGTATCCTAATCCAAAGCTGATGGTCCTTCCTGCTTTTCTTGCCCGTCTAGCACGTCTTGCCACCTCTTCACACATCTCTAAAATGACATGTTTAATCTCGTTTAAATCTGTGTAATCTCGCAGTAAGATCTGGCTCTTTCCATAACTGATCTGTCCTTGAAGAATAGGAGCTCCGATCTCGGACAGATCCACTCCCCATGCATGATAGTAGAGCTGATTTCCCATCACCCCGAACTTTTTCTCTAAAAGCTCCAGCGGATAGTGTGCCAGATCACCTACTTTTACAATCCCCATTCTGTT
Organism: Fictibacillus sp. EA-CB0309; assembly: GCF_055814265.1. Taxonomy (NCBI): domain Bacteria; kingdom Bacillati; phylum Bacillota; class Bacilli; order Caryophanales; family Fictibacillaceae; genus Fictibacillus; species Fictibacillus sp. EA-CB0309. The sequence continues at coordinate 1,819,037 of NZ_CP169271.1, read as the reverse complement.
CAGCGTACGTTCCACCCGCGATCCGATACCCCACATCTGACTTAAAGGAGCTAGAGGCCATAGCTTCGTTTCTACATCTTCGTATCCCCATTCGGCTACGCCTTTTTTCTTTGCCTCGAGGTCTAGACAAAGCTTTGACAGAAGCATATTTGGACCGATTCCGATTGCACACGGTAATCCGAACTCTCGCCAGATGTCGCGGCGGATTCTTTCTGCGAGTTCTTGTGCGCTTCCCCATAATTTTTCTGTTCCATCGGCTTGAAGAAAACTTTCATCTACGCTGTATGTGTGTATGGACTCAGGCGGAACATAACGGTGCAGCAGTTTTGTGATCTCCATCGATCTTTCAAGGAAAAAGCCATCTGTGCGTTTACAATGATAATGTTTTTATTTTTCGGAATTTCAAACAGCCTGCTCCCTGTCCGGATACCAAAATCAGCTTTTAATCGCGGAGAAGCAGCAAGCACGACACTGCCTTGCCGCTCTGTATCCCCTACTACTGCCAAATGACACGTCAGCGGATTTAACCCTAAGCGTACAGCTGCGCAGCTTGCATAAAAACTCTTCATGTCCATGCACAAAATGGTACGCTTCGGCATTTCATCATAGTTCATTTGTCACAACCCCTTTATCATTTACGAACATCTGTTCCTTATATGTATACCCATTTTAACCGAATGTATGTTCTTATAACAATGGTAATTTTTTCAGCAAATTTTGCAGATTGACGTTTTCGGCTCAAAAGTCTAGGATTTATAAGGAAAGCCAGGTGAAAAAATGGACAGCTCTTTGTTAAGAAAAATGATCGTAAAGACGTTGAAAGATTACTTATGGGAAGAAGAAGATTGCATATTAACTGAGGATGAGTGGAATGAGCTTGAGGAGAAAATCCTGGGGCAGATGAGCGAAGAGGATCAAGAAGAGGCTGTTTATGCGATTATTCAAGACGTTGTTTATGAATATTTTACAACGAAGTAAAAGCAGATCCTGTTAATTATAGGAACAGAACCTGCTTTATATTTTAGTTAACATAATATAATTATAGTCACTTATTTTTGACGAAACGATTTTCCGCCTAATGTTTCAATCAATTTTGGCATCACTTGATACATCGTGCTCCCTATATTCATCCACCATGGCAGGTTAATCTCACGTACAGGACGTTCCATCGCTTTTACGATTTTTTCTGAAACATGGGAAGGCTGGAGCATCAGTTTTTGTACATTCTTTACATAGTTTCCTGACTGGTCCGCAAGCGTAAAGAAGTTTGTTGCGATTGGTCCTGGATTGATGGTTGTCACGTCAATTCCCTTGTGAGCAACTTCAAGGCGTAACCCGTTAGAGAAACCTAGTACAGCATGTTTAGTGGCTGCATACACGCTTGATTTCGGTGTTGAGATCTTGCCAGCTTGTGAAGCGATATTTACAATATGTCCGCTTCCTCTTTGGAGCATATGAGGCAGAAGTGCTCTCGTACACGCCATTAAACCTAGAACGTTCGTCGAAAACATACCCTCGATATTCTTCCAAGGTGACTGGGCAAACTCTTCGAAGATGCCTAAACCAGCGTTGTTCACTAAAATATGTATGTGTGAATGTTCCTTTAAAATTTGTGAGAACACCACATCCACACTTTCTTGGTTTGAAACATCTAGGATGTAGTATGGTGCAGTTACATTGGTTTCTTTTAAGATCGTTTCCTGCACTACTTTTAGCTGATCTTCTCTTCTAGCAGTCAGGATGGGGATAGCCCCTTTTTTGCAACATCCATAGCAAGGTGGGCACCTAGTCCTCCAGATGCTCCTGTGATCAAAACTACTTTTCCGTTCAGTGTACTCATCTTACAACTCCTGTTCTGCGATAATAAAAAGTTGCTTTCTCTTCATCTTTTGATACTCTTCCTTCAGATTCAAGAAGGTCAAGATGGCCTACAACTTCCGAGACAACCAACGCTAGCTGCTTTTCATATAATTTAGGAAAAAGACGTGCACACAGCTCAAATACGGTTAAAGGCTCATCACTTAACAAATGTTCAAGAGCGTTTGCCCGCTCATTATGATCGTGAAGTCTTTTGCTGATTAAATCGTGAGCGTTCGCAAAAGGTTCGCCATGACCAGGATAAACCATTTCTAAATGTAACGTTGAAAGATGCTGAAGAGTCTCACGGTATTGAAGGAGCGTTTTGGGACGCTCGGTTCCACGTTTTGCAGGCGGTTCTAAGAGAGCATTGGATGAAATATGCGGCAAAAGAACGTCCCCGCCGATCAAGATACCCTCACCTTCACTATAAAGCGACAGATGATCGGGCGCATGACCAGGCGTCTTTAAAAAGACAAATCCTTCATGACCAGAAACAGCATCCCCTGGTGCTGGAGTAGTATCAGGAACGAATGGACTTGAAAACGTTCGATATTTACGCAGCTTTAACAATTCGATTCTGCCTAATGAATCTGGCACTCCAAAAGAATCATAAAGATTTGTATAGAACGATTCTGCCCAATCCGTAAATTCACGATCCACGCTAACATAAGGAACGGATTCTTTGAGCATGAGTGCCGGCACACCAAATTCTTGAATCTCTTTTGACAGTCCAGCATGATCCGGGTGGTAGTGTGTACAAATATATTGATCTAAATCTTTAAAAGTGAGTCCGTGTTCCTTCAGAGAAGAAATAAGAATTTCTCTGCTTTCTTCTGTTTTTGCACCGGAATCAATAAGTGTGACTGCATCACCTTTTAGGAGGACACAATTGACAGGCCCTACATCAAAAGGTGTAGGCAGAGTGATCGGGATAATGGTTGCTTTTTTGTCATCTTTTCCTCCAAATAAAATAACTAGTTGACATACATATAGAAATCATAGCATAATGTTTTTTAAAATATAAAAGAAATGCCAATTATGGCCAATAAATAAATGCGTTGATAGGGATTAGTAAGCAACCTCCCCCGTTAATAGAGAGTGAAATCCATAGGCTGCAAGATTTCACCGGAAAGGAATTGCCGAACCTGCCCTGGAGCAGTCTGGAGAAATCTGGCGCAGTTCTGCGATAAAGACACTTTGAGCGGGCAAGCAATAATGCCAACAAAGGTGGTACCACGGATCACTCCCATCCGTCCTTTAACTTTAGGACTGGGAGTTTTTTTATACTCAAAAATTGAGGAGGGATCGATCGTGGGAAAAGAGAAAATGGCTTTTATTGGTGCTGGTGCAATGGCTGAGGCCATCATGGAAGGATTAATCAAAACAAAAAAATGGCGAGCAGATTTAATTACGATAAAAAACCGCAACAACACGAAACGAGTTAAAGAACTTGAAGATAAGTATGGTGTGATACCCGCCTCAACGATAGAAGAAGCAGTAATGAATGCAGATATCATCATTCTTGCGGTAAAGCCAAAAGATGCGTACAGTGCGGTCGAGAGCATCAAGCCGTTTGTTCAAAAGCATCAGCTGATCATTTCTGTAATGGCCGGCATCAGTTCAGAAACCCTTACAGAATGGACAAATCAAGAGAACCCTGTAATCAGAGCCATGCCAAATACATCAGCATCGATTGGATATTCAGCAACCGCACTTTCAGCTGGTATATACGCCACACAAGCACATATTGAAAAATCTCTTGAACTGTTTGAAACAATCGGGACGGTTACGCTCGTACCTGAGGAAAAACTTCATATCGTGACAGGTCTTTCAGGAAGCGGTCCTGCCTACATTTATTATATTGCTGAAGCTATGCAAAAAGCGGCTGAAGAATTAAACCTTTCTCAGGAAGAAGCGAAAACACTTATTTCTCAAACCTTGCTAGGTGCATCGCTTATGCTTAAACAAACAAAAGAATCCCCAATCGAGCTTAGAAGAAAAGTCACTAGTCCTGGCGGCACGACTGAGGCAGGGATTGGCAAGCTTGATCAATATCACGTTCAAGATGCTTTTTTAGCTTGTATCAAAAAAGCTGTAAAACGATCAGAAGAATTAGGAAAGATGAAATGATGCTCTATCGGGCTGTCTCTTGAAACGAAATACTCTTAAATACGCGATTTGGGGTTAATGTTATCGTAACGACGACACCTTTTTCGGAAGCGCCTTTTCTGATCCACAGCTTAAACCTTTCAACATTATCTCCATTTTGAGCTATAGTTCGACCAACGTATAAATAATCTACAATATCGTAATCGGGGTAGCGCTTACCTGTTTCAAAAACAGCAAGCCTGCCCCATTTTGCATAAGCGGGCTCTTGCATACCGGGATATGCAGCTGTAACCGCAGTTGGAACAGAGATAAATAAGAGAAAACTTGCCAGCAGTAAGGAACATAATTTGATGGAGATTTTCATAAGTAATCAACTCCTTTTTATTATTTTGCTCCATTTCTCTAGATAGTTCTGCGAAAATTGACGATTAGAAAAAATTGACAAGCCCTTACCCTGGTCTTTATCATTTACTATAGAGAGCTAGATTTAGGGAGGGATTTATGTGGCAGAAGTAGAAATTTCCCAAAGATACCTTGAATTGCGCGTTCAGTTTGAAAAGTTCACAAAGCGATCTCTTACAGAAAAAGAGCTTGTTTTTATCCATTGGCTTACAGAAAAAGGGGCTAGTGTCGAAGAACATAAAGCAGAAGAAAAGAAGAAGCGTTCCAAACGCAGAAAATAACTTACCCTTCCTCATTATAGGAAGGGTTTCTTTCATTTCCAATCCGTTTCATTATCACCTATACTGTCTATAATCTTAAATTTTCTCTAGAAGGGTGCTGTATATCATGACTTATATTTTTGCTCATAGAGGTTCTAGTAAAGATTGTCCAGAGAACACAATGGCTGCATTCAAAAAGGCATATGAAGATGAAGCAGACGGTATCGAACTAGATGTACAGCTTTCCAAAGACGGTATTCCCGTTATCATTCATGACGAAAAATTGGATCGGACCACAAATAAAAAAGGTCATGTCATTGATTATACATATGAAGAACTAATAAAGGCAGATGCAGGAAGCTGGTTTTCAAAATCATTTAGTGGTGAGCATGTCCCTCCCTACAACTATTTTTAGAATGGATCGCTCCTCTTCCAATGCTGCTAAATATTGAATTAAAAAATAATATTATTGAATATAACGGTCTAGAAGAAAAGGTGTTGCAGCTATTGCATCATTATGGAATGGAAGAACGCACGGTTATCTCATCGTTTAATCATTACAGTTTAGTCAAGATCAGAAAGATGAACGCATATATCGAGACGGCTCCCCTCTATTCTTCTGGCTTATATGAACCATGGGAATATGTAAAAGCGGTCTGTTCACAAAGTGCTCATCCAAACTACAAATCACTTCATCCATACATCATGGAAGGCTTTAAACGGAATAATATACCGGTACGTCCTTACACAGTTAACAGTCAAAAGTGGATGAACTATTTTTTTGATTGGGGCACCCAAGCCATTATCACCGACTATCCCATCATTGCAAAACAATTGTTAAACGGTACATCACCAAAGACGAAGAGCAGATTTCTTCAAAAATGGTGGTAGTACGATTTACAATGAACGTAAAGGGCGAGTGAACATTAAGTGCGCCTAATGGAAAAAGGAGTTGTTTATTATTCAACCGTTATTGTTTCAACCGCTAACGATTCGTAACGTTACGCTAAAAAACCGTATCGTTATGTCACCTATGTGTATGTATTCTTGTTACGATCAAGATGGAATAGTAACCCCATGGCATATTACTCATTACACATCAAGAGCAGTCGGCCAAACAGGATTGATCATGACAGAGGCAGCTTCGGTAAGTCCTCAGGGAAGAATCAGCCCAGAAGACTTAGGGATCTGGGATGACAGCCATGTGGAAGGCTTGTCTCATCTCGTTAAGTCTATTCATGACAATGTTTCGAAAGCCGCTATTCAGATTGCTCATGCTGGACGCAAGGCAATGATTGACGGACCAATCATCGCCCCATCTGCCATAGCGTTTTCAGATAAAATGAAAACACCCGAAGAAATGACTCTGCAACAGATTGAGGAAACGGTGAATCAATTTAGAGCTGCTGCAAAAAGAGCGAAGACAGCGGGCTTCGATGTGCTCGAGATCCACGGGGCACATGGCTACCTAATTAATGAATTCCTTTCACCTCTATCTAATAAAAGAAGTGATTCTTATGGAGGCAGCCAGGAAAACCGCTACCGCTTCTTACAAGAGATCATCAGAGCAATGAGACTAGAGTGGGATGGCCCATTATTTGTTCGGATTTCAGCGAATGATTATCACCCTGAAGGAAATACTCCAGAAGATTTTGTAACGTATGCGAAGTGGATGAAAGAAGATGGTGTTGATCTTGTTGACTGCAGTTCAGGAGCTGTTGTCCCTGCGAAAATCAATACATTCCCTGGCTATCAAGTTCCTTTTGCGGACAAAATTAAAAATGAAGCAGAAATCGCTTCAGCAGCTGTAGGTTTGATTACGACAGGCAGTCAGGCAGAAGAAATTCTGCAAAACAACCGTGCTGATCTCATTTTTATCGGACGAGAATTCCTCAAAGATCCGTATTGGCCACGATCAGCAGCACAAGACCTTGGAATAGACCTTCAAAGTCCAAAACAATATGAGCGCGGTTGGTAACGCGCAGATACAAAACTGGCTCTTCTGATAGAGCCAGTTTTTTGCTTTATATTAGGTGATTTAGGTGATAGAACGATAGAACAGAACTTCCTCACCCTATCAATGCTCCCTTCGCTTAACAAGTCCAATCAGCAACTTATAAAGCAAAACACATAAAAGGAGCCATGTTCCGCCAGCAGCAAAGCCACCGAGGACATCTGTTGGATAATGGACACCTAGATAAACCCTGCTAAAGCCCACTAATCCAATAAAAAGTGCGGTAAGAATATAAATATATTTTCTATAAGAGCGCAAAAAAGCATAGTTTTGAACTAACAGATAAGAAAGTAATCCAAAAAAGCGATGGAGATCATAGCGTGACCGCTTGGGAAGCTATACCCCGTTATTTCAATAACACGATCATACATAGGTCTGTCTCTCTCAAACCAATCCTTAAACCATTGATTTTCATAACGAATACCAAAAAGGCAAACAGCTAAAACAAATGGCTCTATCCATTTTCTTTCTCCGAGGAGCCAGATTACAGTAAAGAAGATAAAAATCGCATATTGATAAGGCCTTGAGGCTATGTTTGTGAAAAATATAAACATATCAATTAAAACAGGCTGGTGAATGTCAGAAACGTTCTTCATCGCCCAGACATCAAACAATTCTATTCTGGACTGCTTATAAACATATGCAAACATAATGAATAGCCCAAGACAAACAGCAATTAATACAACTGTTCTGATCACACTATTTTTTGAGATCATGATATCCTCAGCTCCTGCTACTTATTTCCCCTTCTAATGATCCCTTCACCATGTTTCCTTTCGATGGATGATAATACATCATGAAGCAAAGCATCTTTTTCGTTCTTCTCTACAGAGAATAGATCAAGCTGATAGGTCGCATGTTCCTTTTCGACCACTTCTGTAGCAGTGATTCCAAGAAGACGGACTGGATCATGATTCCAGTGACGACGAAAGAGATCTAGAGCTGTTTTTTGTATATCAACTGAATGCTGGGTAGCATTCGGGAGCATCTTACTTCTGGTGATTGTAGTTCTGTCGCTGTATCGAATGGTGATGGCAAGTGTTAAAGCTACATAGCCCTTCGTTTTTAACCGGGTTGTTACTTTATCCGCTAATCTTTTAAAAACGGCCTCTGCTTCTGTTACAGAGATTAGATCTTCACTTAATGTTGTAGAACTCCCGATGGATCGATAATCACTTGCAGAACTAGGGTCTACAGGACGGGGGTCGATGCCATTAGCTCTTTCTTTCATTTTAATACCGTTGATTCCAAATCGGTGCTTTAGTTCATAATCAATAGCCTCTGCTAAATCTTTAACCGTAATGATACCGTATTTATTCAACTTTTCTTCTGTTTTCTTTCCGATTCCGTGCATCTCACCTACTTGCAGCGGCCATAACTTTTCAGCAAGATCTCTCTTTCGAAGAACGGTGATACCGAGTGGTTTTTTCATATCTGAGGCTGTCTTTGCTAAAAATTTATTTGGTCCAATACCTATGGAACACGGTAAGTTCAGCTCGTTCAGCAGTCTTGTCTGAATTTCTTTTGCCATTTCAAGGGGACGCACGCAATCTGTCACATCCATATACCCTTCATCTATGGAAACAGGCTCCACCCATTCTGTATATTCTTGTAAAAGCTGAAACATGCGTGATGAATATATTTTATAAGTTTCAAAGTCTGGCGGAACTACGACAAGATTTGGACAAAGCTTTCTCGCTTGCCAAAGTGGCATCGTGGTTCTTACTCCTTTTTCCCTTGCTTCATAGCTGCAAGTCACTATGATGCCTTTACGCTCTTCCACATTTCCTGCTACAGCAACGGGCTTTCCACGAAGATCAGGGTTCTCGGCCATTTCTACAGAAGCATAGAAGCTGTTCATGTCAACATGAAAGATGATTCTTCTTTTAGACACAGGAGACTGATACACATGAACACTCCTTTTTAAAAAAACTATATTTATTAGTATATGTTAGCGAACAAGCTTTAAAAACAAAAGAAAAGGCTGTTTGCGCAAACTTTGTTGTTCTTGGAAGTGGTTGATTTCCGTTTCAGGTGCTCGCTTTCCGCGGGGCAGGCGGTGAGCCACATTCGTACGTTTCACTTTTAAGTGTCTCACCTGCCCGCCTGTCCCGCAGGACAAGGAAGGCTCCGGCAACGACGCATCGCACGAAGAAAATGTGCTTTTTCATTTTCGAGGAGTCTCCCACCTTACACTCCATTCAACTGTCATAGAAGAATTGAAAGCAACAATCTTTTAGAAAAGAACAAAAGAAAAAAAAGACAAGGTATCTTTCTACCTTGTCTCATGAAGCCGCTTGCCAGTATCTTCTACCCAATCCACAAATTCTTCGCCATGAAAATGTTTATTTAAATCTTTATGTAATTGAATAAGCTCGCGATAAAACTCTCGCTTGCTTCCGTCTTCCAGCCATTTTTGAAGGAATCCGTATATTTGGCAGTTGAAACTTGTTGATTCTTTATGCTTTTCCAATCCTTCTTCTGTTAAATACACATAGGATATACGCCGGTCATCGTTCTTTTTCTCTAATCTAACAAGACCTTTGTCTTTTAACCGCTTTATAACCTGCATAACAGTTGATACATCCCACAATCCATAATATGCGATCTTAGAGATCGTAATATCTTCTTCGAGAGATACAATCCATAAAATATGCTGTTCTGCCTGTGTTAATCCAATCGCTTTTGCTGATTTCTGCCAATCTTCTTCTAGAACTTTATACACACCACGCATATAATTTACCATCATATGCATATCCGATAATTGACTCATCCCATTTCCTCCCCCGAAATAAGATTTCTTAAATTACCAATATTTTCTTTTACATGATAAAAATATCTTACATAAACCATAAAGTGACTGTCAACTTTTAAACGACAATTTATTTTAAGGACGAACAAAAACAGGCAACATGACCTATATAAGTGAAAAAACTTGGCGGAAATTCGCCAAGTTTCGTCATTTATCTTATTCACCAGCAGCTATATTAATTACTGCTAATACCATTTCTGCCGTTTTCGTCAGCTCTTCAATTGGCATTCTTTCATTTGTTGTATGAATTTCTTCATAACCAACTGCTAAGTTAACGGTTGGAATGCCATGACCTGCTATAATATTCGCATCACTTCCGCCACCGCTATGAAGCAGTCTGTGTGGGCGTCCGATCTTTTCTGCAGCTTTTTTTGCAACTTCAACTACGTGATCGCCCTCACCAAACTTAAATCCAGGGTACATCACTTCGATTTCAACCTCAGCACGGCCGCCCATTTCAGCAGCTGCTGATTCGTATGCTTCTTTCATCTTAGCTGTTTGCACTTCCATTTTTTCATTGATTAATGAGCGAGCTTCAGCCAATACAAAAACTGTGTCACACACGATATTGGTCTGCTCTCCCGTTCCTCCACCATGGAAATGTCCGATGTTTGCAGTTGTTTCTTCATCAATTCTGCCAAGTGGCATACGAGCGATTGCTTTAGCTGCGATTGTAATGGCTGAAACACCTTTTTCAGGAGCTACACCTGCGTGTGCAGATTTACCATAGATCTTTGCTCGTACTTTTGCTTGTGTAGGAGCAGCTACGATAATATCTCCAACCGGACCGTCACTGTCTAACGCGAAGCCGTATTTTGCTGTGATTTTAGACGCATCCATTGCTTTTGCGCCTACTAATCCAGATTCTTCTCCGACTGTAATAATAAACTGGATATCACCATGAGAAATGTTTTGTTCTTTTAGGACTTTAATCGCCTCAAACATAGCTGCTAGTCCTGCTTTGTCATCTGCTCCAAGAATCGTTGTACCATCTGTTACTACATAACCATCTTTAATGGATGGTTTAACCCCGTTACCAGGAGTGACTGTATCCATATGAGAAGTGAAATAGATCGTGTCTACTCCCTCTTTGTTTCCTTTTAATGTGCAGATTAAGTTTCCTGCGGCGTGGTCTGTTTTTGACTCCGCATCGTCTTCATACACTTCTAGACCAAGTTCTTCAAACTTCTTTTTGAGTACGATTGAGATTTCCTTTTCGTGTCTTGTTTCAGAATCGATCTGAACGAGCTCTAAAAATTCGTTCAACAAGCGGTCTGCATTTACCATTATGTATTCCCTCGCTTCTTATAGTGGTATATTTCCATGCTTTTTATAAGGTCTGTCTTCACTCTTGTTGCGCAGCATGTCAAGCGCTTGAATACACTTGATTCTTGTTTCTCGTGGATCTATCACATCATCGACCATGCCATTTGCAGCAGCGATGTACGGATTAGCAAACTTCGTGCGGTACTCCTCTATTTTAGCAGCTCTTGTCGCTTCAGGATCTTCGCTTCGTTCAATCTCTTTTGCAAAGATAATATTAGCAGCCCCTTGAGGCCCCATCACAGCAATTTCTGCGTTCGGCCATGCAAACACTAAATCTGCACCAATCGATTTACTGTTGAGCGCTACATAAGCACCGCCATAGGCTTTTCGAAGAATAATTGTTATTTTGGGAACAGTCGCTTCCGAATAGGCATAAAGAATTTTTGCTCCATGACGGATAATTCCACCGTGTTCTTGTTTGACCCCAGGGAAGAATCCAGTCACATCTTCAAATGTAATGATCGGGATATTAAATGAATCACATAGACGGATAAAACGGGATGCTTTATCCGAAGAATCAATATCGAGTCCTCCAGCCATGACTTTTGGCTGATTACATACTAATCCTATCACTTCACCCTTTATTCTTGCAAAACCTACAACTATATTTCTTGCAAATTGTGCATGCACTTCCATAAAAGAATCTTTATCTACAACTTCATTTATGACCGTTCTGACATCATAAGGTCTTGTTGAATCAAATGGAATGATTTCAGTAAGTTCAGGACGGTCGTCTTCTTCATCTCCCCATGGCAAAACGGGTGTCTTCTCTTTATTATTCTGCGGAAGGTATGAGATTAACCTTCTAACTTCTTCTAAAACTTCAGATTCAGTAGGCGCTGTGAAATGTGCATTTCCACTTCGCGATGCATGAACTTCTGCGCCACCGAGATCTTCCGATGAAATTTTCTCACCCGTGACGGTTTCGATCACTTTTGGTCCCGTTATAAACATTTGGCTCGTCTTTTCCACCATGAAAACAAAATCAGTAATCGCTGGTGAATAGACCGCTCCACCTGCACACGGCCCCATTATAACGGATATTTGAGGAATCACACCGGAATAGATGCTGTTTCTGTAAAAGATGTGTCCATAGCCATCCAACGACATAACACCTTCCTGAATACGCGCTCCTCCTGAATCGTTCAGACCAATAAAAGGTGTACCGTTTTTAGCGGCAAGGTCCATAACAGCAGCAATCTTTTTAGCATGCATCTCGCCTAGTGCACCGCCGAATACCGTAAAATCTTGCGCAAACAAGTACACAGGTCGACCATGTATCTTGCCAAATCCCGTAACAACACCTTCTCCAGGTGCCTTCATTCCGGAAAGACCAAAGTCATGAGAGCGGTGCTCCATAAAAGGATTAAGTTCTACAAATGTTCCTTCATCTAATAAAAGATCGATTCGCTCTCTTGCGGTCAGTTTCCCTCTCTCATGCTGTTTATCAATTCGGTCATCTCCACCGCCTAGCTCGATCTCTGTCTTCTTTTCATAAAGCTCATTAATTTTGTCATAGATGTCCATTTATTATGCTTCCTCCTTACTTTTCTTCTTTTCACAAAGCTCAAACAACACTTTATGGGTGGAAGAAGGGTGCATAAAAGCTACTGAGGCACCGCCAGCTTCAGGAACGGCAGCATCATGAATCATCTTGACTCCATTTGCTTTCATTTCATTAATACGTTCTTGAATGTTTGTCACGCCTAACGCAACGTGATGTACCCCCTGTCCACGCTTTTCAATAAATTGAGCAACTGGACTATCAGGAGACAAAGCTTCTAGTAACTCTAGCCTTGTTTCTCCAATCTTAATAAAAGCCACTTTTACTTTTTGAGAAGGTACTTCTTCTATAGCTTCAAGAGTTAGGCCGAGAACATTCACATAAAAAGGAAGAGCTTCGTCTAGTGATGAAACAGCAATCCCGATATGGTCAACACGCTCTGGTGCAACCGCTGCTGCTTTTTTAGATATACCATCGCGCTCAAAAACGGCTTGCTCGATAAATTTAGCTGTCTCGATCGTTGGGGTACCCGGTGTAAAAACTTTTTGAATGCCTTTTGATTCTAGGAACGGGATGTCTTCCCAAGGTATCACTCCACCTCCGACTACGATGATATCGTCTGCCCCTTTTTCATGAAGAAGACGCATCACTTCTGGAAATAGCTCATTATGAGCTCCTGAAAGGCAAGACAAACCGATCGCATCCACGTCTTCTTGAAGAGCAGCTGCTGCAATCTGTTCAGGTGTTTGTCTTAAACCTGTATAAATTACTTCCATACCATAATCTCTTAGGGCTTGTGAAACGACTAGAGCCCCTCGGTCATGACCATCCAGTCCTGGTTTGGCTATTAAAACACGTATTGTTTTCGTCATCTCTCTCCACTCCTCTTTCGTCTTAGACGCCTGTATACTCTCCAAATTCTTCTCGAAGGACACCGCATATCTCACCGATCGTACAGTATGATTTCACACACTCAACAATGATCGGCATTAAGTTGTCTTTTCCTTTTGCGGCAGAACGCAATGTTTCCAACTGAGCGCTCACTCGGTTTTGGTCTCTTTTAGCTTTTAAGGCTTGCAACTTTTCTTTCTGTTTTTCACCTAGCGTTGGATCTACTCTTAATAGTTCTGGCTGTGGTTCGTTCTCAATCGTAAACTTATTCATTCCCACAATGATTTCCTGGCCATTTTCGATCTTTTTTTGTGTTTCATAAGACGTGTGGTGAATTTCACGCTGCATATAGCCTTGTTCAACCGCAGAAACAGCTCCACCCATCTGTTTAATCTTTTCAATATATTCGTTTGCTTTCAGTTCCAATTCATCAGTTAAATGTTCTACATAATAAGACCCAGCAAGAGGATCTACCGTATCAGCCACACCCGTTTCGTGGGCGAGAATCTGCTGCGTACGAAGTGCAATTCTAGCAGAATCTTCTGTTGGAAGTGCTAGTGCTTCATCTCTTGAGTTGGTGTGAAGACTTTGCGTTCCTCCTAGGACCGCAGATAGAGCCTGAGTCGTAACCCGTACAATATTATTATCTGGCTGCTGTGCAGTTAGAGTTGATCCTCCAGTCTGCGTATGAAAACGAAGCTGCCATGATTTCGGATTTTTTGCGCCGTACTGTTCTTTCATAAGTTTTGCCCACATTCTTCTTGCCGCTCTAAATTTCGCTACCTCTTCAAAGAATTGATTATGAGCATTAAAGAAAAACGCTAAGCGCGGTGCGAAGTCATCAATGTTTAATCCGGCATCTATCGCTGCATCCACATATGCCAGTCCGTTAGCGATCGTGAAAGCAAGCTCCTGTGCTGCGTTAGAACCCGCTTCTCGAATATGGTAGCCAGAGATGCTGATCGTGTTCCATTTCGGCACATGCTCCTGACAATAGCCAAAGATATCCGTTATTAAACGCATGGATGGCTTTGGAGGAAAAATGTATGTACCACGTGCGATGTACTCTTTTAAAATATCATTTTGTATCGTGCCTGAAAGTTTATCAGGTCCCACTCCTTGCTTTTCAGCAACAGCAATATACATAGCAAGCAGGACGGAAGCAGGTGCGTTAATCGTCATAGATGTACTCACTTTATCAAGTGGAATATCTTTTAAAAGTGCCTCCATGTCTTCAATCGAATCTATAGCCACTCCGACTTTACCTACTTCACCGCGAGCCATCCCATGATCAGAGTCATATCCGATCTGAGTGGGAAGATCGAATGCAACAGATAGACCCGTTTGGCCTTGATCTAGCAAATAGCGAAAACGCTTATTCGTCTCTTCAGCAGAACCAAATCCTGCGTATTGTCTCATCGTCCAGAATTTGGATCGATACATGGTTGATTGAGATCCTCGTGTAAATGGATACTCACCCGGCAGTCCCAGTGAATCCATCGGATAATGATCTTCTTCTGCACCATATAGTCTTTCAATCTCTATATCAGACGAGGTATGAAATCTTTCTTTTCGCTCTGGAAATCTATTCATTGATTGCTCTGTTTTTTCTTGCCAGTCTTTTAATCGCTGTTGTTTATCCATTAGAGGCCTCCTGTTAACAAAGAAAAATATTCTCAACATAACATCTTTCGTTTTGTAAGCGCTTTTTCCTGCTTGAATGCGCAAATTTTCGACGAAAAATGCAGAAAGACGTTTGTACAATTCTTGTTTCTGTGACTTAAACACGTTACAATTAAGATGGAAAAGTTATGGGAGGTAATGAATGTGTCTCAAAAAATGATGAAAACCGTGGTATATATTATGATTATCTCACTAGTGGTAAGCAGTCTTTTAACAGGGGTCGCTTTCTTTTTATAAAAACATCTTACTAAAGCATAAAAACCCCCAGTCAGAAAGAAGGCTGGGGGTTTTACGTTGCTTATTTAATTAGGGCCTCAAAGCTTTTTTGGGAGTGAATCACTTTAATTTTTGTTCCTATCTTTAATTTGCTATAAAGTTCTTGCACGTCTTTTTCATACATCCTTATGCAGCCAGCTGTTACAAACCTTCCAATGGCTGATGGATTGTTATTCCCATGAATGCCGAAAGTCCGTCCATCTGTATTTTGGGCATCAAAGCCAATCCATCTCGATCCGAGCGGATTGGTCTTGTCGCCTCCGGGTATGTCTTTTTTGCGGTAGTAGGGATCTACTGCTTTTACGGTAATTGTAAATTCTCCTTCTGGTGTTAGCTCTTTCGACTTCCCTGTTGCCACTTTATAAACCTCTATTACTTTTCCTTCTTCAACTAAAGCGAGCCGGTTTGACGTTTTATTAACAATCACGTAAGGGTCACCAAGTGCTTTAGCGTTCCCTAATGGCCATATTGGTGAAAATAACAAGATAAATGCAATACTTAGTTTTACCATTCTTCATCACCCTGTCATTTTTTGCTTAGTATTTGTAAATAAAGGGTGACTCATGAGCTACATTCGTTTTATTTTTTGGCTCTTTTCTAAAAAATTGTTGCTTTCAAATGTTTATTTTTATTTTCTTCTATGACAGTTGATTGCAGTGGAAGGTGCGAGACTCCTGCGGGACAGGCGGGCAGGTGAGACACTTATACGTGAAACTTACGAATGTGGCTCACCGCCTGCCCCGCGGAAAGCGAAGCACCTGAAACGGAAATCAACTACCTTCAAAAGCAACAAATGAATACGAAAACAGCTTATTTTTTAAACTTACTTTTAATCACTAAATAATCTTCTATATCCTGAAGCAGCTGGTACAGCTTAGAGCGAGTCTCAAATTCTTCCCGGTCTTTTGGAAGATGCATCTCCCTGAAATCTTGCCTCATTTTTTCTAGTTCATCTAGAAACAGTACTGCAGTATTCCCAGGATGAACAGCTGCCCCCAACCGTTCAAAGAACTCCCTAATCTTTCGCATTGAACATAGGTTTTATTAATTGAAGATATAATTGGAAGCATCCGCTGTATGATTTCAAACTGTTTTTCTCTCATTTTAAAGTAATGATAATATTGATTTTCATAACGAAGAAAATGATTTTCAACGTCACGAAAAGCGAGACTTTTTGCGTTTGAGATAATTTCAGCACATTCCGTGATCTCTTTCCCATCCCACTCGTGTCTATCATGAGCAAGATAGAGATGAAATTCATGAAAAATAACTTTATATCTTTTCTCAAGTTCTTTTTGCATATTTAATAGCGTCTTTTCCATTGATGGCATATACAGGTTCATGATAAGTCCCATTCCTATTCCAATCACAATAATACTAAATTCGTTAAGTACAATATCCCATGAGATCTTTTGAAGGGTATATAAATGAAGAATGATAACAGAAGACGTAATAATTCCTTCTTTTAGATTAAGTGATACGAGTGTTGGAATGAACAAGATTAACAAAATGGTTAAAGCGTAAAAATGATAGCCCACTAGCGAAAAGATGAGGGCTGCAAAGACTATACCAAGCAAACACGCCGCAAATCGTTCCCAAGAACTGATGACCGATCGTTTCTTCGTAATCTTAATACAGAGGATGGTTAAGATACCGGCAGACGTAAAAAGTCGAGCTTTAGCCACTCTGCGATCGCAATCGCAAGTCCAGCGCCTATAGCGGTTTTTAACGTTCGGTAACCAATCGTAAATTTCATAGAATAGTAAGCCTTCTTTCGATTTCTTTCAACATTTTATCCCATTATGCCATACTTTACATGGGATTGCTTTTTCAAATAAAAAAGGACTCCATCAAAGAAGTCCTTGTCAATCCTTATAGTACTTTTTCTAAAAAAGCTTTAGCTCTCTCCGTTTTAGGACTATCAAAGAACACGACTGGTTCTTCGTCCTCCACCAGCTTTCCATCGTCCATGAACAGCACTCGATCTGCTACTTCTTTTGCAAACCCCATCTCATGCGTAACGATGACCATCGTCATTCCAAGCTTCACTAAATTCTTCATAACTTGAAGTACTTCTTTTACCATCTCTGGATCTAGCGCTGAAGTTGGTTCGTCAAATAGCATTACTTCTGGCTTCATAGCAAGCGCTCTTGCGATAGCAACACGCTGCTTTTGCCCGCCAGAGAGGTTAGATGGATAGCTGTTTGCTTTGTCACTAAGACCTACTGTGCTAAGCAAATCTAAAGCAGCTTTTTCAGCTTCACTTTTTGAAACCTTCAAGACTTGTTGAGGAGCAAATGTGACATTCTCTAGCACGGTTAGATGCGGAAAAAGGTTGAAGTGCTGAAACACCATTCCTACCTTTTTACGAAGATGGAGCTCCATAGATTTTATGTCTTTACCTTGTAACTTAATAGAGCCTTCACTATGAGTTTCAAGCAGATTTATACAACGGAGAAACGTGGATTTCCTGAACCGGACGGCCCGATTACGGCTATAACTTCCCTTTATTTATCGTTGTTGAAATCCCTTTTAAAACTTCATTACTTCCAAAACTTTTTCTTAAACCTTGAACATCAATCACTTTTTGCGAGCCTCCTCTCCATTACACGTCCTGCGAGCGTCAATAGCATAACTAGCAGATAATAGATTAAACCAGCTAATAATAGTGGTTCAAAAAAGCGATAATTGCTTGCACCGACAATCTGCGCTCGTCTCATAATATCAAGCGCTCCGATAACAGAAACAATAGCCGATTCTTTCGTCAATGTGATGAACTCGTTCATAAGTGCCGGCAAAATATTCTTAAAAGCTTGAGGCAGTATGATCTTTAACATCATCGTGCGGTAAGGGACCCCAACGCCATCGCTGCTTCTTTTTGACCTTTATCAACAGCATTAATGCCTGCACGTATAATTTCTGAAACATAAGCAGCAGAATTAAGTCCAAATGTAAGAACCCCTGCGGCAAATGCGCCAATATCCACGCCTGTCAGCTGCGGAATCGCATAATAAATGATCAGCATCTGTAGAATTAAAGGCGTACCTCTGAACACTGAGGTGTATGCATCTGCAAACCATCTTAAGATCGTGATTTTCCCTATTTTAAAAAGGGAAAGTACTGTTCCCCACAAAAATCCAAATACTAATGATACTGCCACGAACTGCAACGTAACCCATATTCCGTATAGAATGTACGGAATAGAAGGCACGAGCTGGGCAAAATCCAAGTTCATGCCTACCACTCTCTTTCTTTACTGTTTTTTCACACCGAACCATTTTTCAACGAGCTTATCTAATGTGCCATCTTCTTTCATCTTCTTTAACTCTTTATTGAACTTCTCTGTTAATTCACTTTCCTTTGGAAACGCTATGGCTGATCCTGCCGAATCCGTTTCTGGCAGTGCAAATGATGATAGTTCTTTGTTCTTCTTTAAAAACTCATAAGCTACAGCATCTTCAATGATTGCTGCATCTACACGGTTTGATTTCATCTCTTGAACCAACTCAGTAACTTTGTTTCGCTGAACCACTTCAAATTTATGATCCTTTAAAAGTTTATCCGCTTCTTTCTCTTGAATGGATGCTAATTGAACTCCTAGTGTCTTACCTTCAAGATCATCAACGGTTTGAATTGATTTATCTTTTGTAACGATTAATTGCTGAGCTGCATAATATTCATCTGAAAAATCTACTGTTTTCTTTCGCTCTTCGTTTGGTGTCATACCAGCAATAACAAAGTCAGCCTTCCCACTGTCTAATGCCGGAATTAAACCGTTAAAGTCCATATCCTTAATCTCAATCTTGTATCCTAATTTTTTTGCAATATGATTGGCAACATCGATATCAAAACCTACAATTTCTCCGCCTTTTGCTGTTTCTACAAACTCATATGGCGGATAATCAGCAGAAGTTGCCATCACTAATGTTTTTTCTGATGACTCGCTGCCCGTATTTGAAGAACTCTTTTCCTCAACTGCGCCACATCCAGCTAACATTGCCAGTACTATGATAAAATAAATGCTCAAAAGATTACGTTTCATTTGTAGATCCCCCTGTACAAAATGTTATATTTATTCGTTAAAATGAATATTAACACACAAAATGGCTATTTTAAGTATTTTAATAATTCTGAATGTATTTTTATTCAAATATAAGGAGCTAATAAAATGGAATTTGGCGAGAAAATACATGGCGTGGTTTACCGCGAGCGAGAGGCAGTCTATGCAGTTGGCCTAGATGAAGAAGAGAAGGCAGCTATCATCATTCAGAACGGCAAGGGCTTCTTACCGGGTGGAGGGTTAAAAATTGGAGAAGAACATATCGCTTGTTTAAAAAGAGAATGTATAGAGGAAACTGGTTATTCATTTAATGTAAGTCAATTTGTCGGTGAAGCACGGCAATATTTTAAAAGCAGTCATGGAGAACACATAATGAATAAGGGGTATTTTTATACAGGAAGTTTTGGGGAATATGTTAAAAAGCCTGTTGAAGAAGATCATGAACTTATGTGGATGGAGATTGAGGAAGCAGAAAAAATATTATTTCATTCCTCGCATGCTTGGGCTACGAATATTGCGAGTAGTATAGTAAATAGATAAATTAGCGACAAGCGAAAGACCGTGAGCAAGCGTAAAACTTCGCGGGCGAACATAAACTTCTGCGATCGCTCATAAAGCTCCGAGATCGCTCATAAATCTCGGCAACCGCTCATAAAACTCCACGATCGCTCATAAGTCCTTGTAATCGCTCATAAATCTCAGGCTTCACCTTCATTTTATGATCTATAAAGTAAGCTGGCTCAAATTCGAGCCAGCTTAACATCTTTCTTCCTATTTACAATAAGTTTCAAAGGCACTTCTTAGCTTATTTACAACTTCCATCGGTTCATGGCCTTCAATCTCATGACGCTCGACCATCATTTGAATCTCACCGTCTTTTAATAAGGCAAAAGAAGGAGAAGATGGCGGGTAGCCTGTGAAATAAGAACGCGCTGTCTCTGTTGCTTCTTTATCTTGTCCAGCAAATACCGTAACAAGATGGTCCGGGCGAACGTCTTGTTTTACCGAATATGAAGCCGAGGGGCGTGCGATTCCTCCAGCACAGCCACATACGGAATTAATCATGACAAGTGTTGTACCTTCTTTACGAAAAGCTTCTTCAACATCTTCTGGTTTGAAAAGCTGCGTATAGCCAGCCTCTACCATTTCTTTACGAGCCGTTTCTACTACATCATTAAAAAGATTAAATTGAAAGTTCATTTATATTCAGCTCCTTTCTTTCTTATTGTACTCAATTGTGGACATATAAAAAAGAAAAATGCCGTAACATATACGGCATTTTTCTTAGGGGGTTATGGGGTTTGGAGGTGTTGATAGTTATCTCTACCCGCAATAAAACCCGTATAAACCTGAAAAACACATTTTTTAATAAATTGATGTGTTTTCTTTTGTCATGCTCTCTAAACGTGCTTTTACTGCAGCTAAGAAGCGACCGCATACGAGACCATCAAGAACTCGATGATCAAGAGAAAGACAAAGGTTAACCATATCTCGTACAGCAATCATGCCATTGTTCATAACAACCGGGCGCTTAACGATCGATTCTACAGAAAGGATAGCAGCTTGCGGATAGTTGATGATCGGCGTAGACATTACAGATCCGAAAGAACCTGTGTTATTTACGGTGAACGTTCCGCCTTTCATATCATCACCAGCTAATTTATTGGTTCTTACTTTATCAGCTAGTTCTTTCACATCACGTGCGATTCCTTTGATAGACTTTTCGTCTGCATGTTTGATGACTGGAACATATAGTGCATCATCAGTTGCAACAGCAATTGAGATGTTGATGTCCTTTTTCTGAATAATCTTATCTCCTGCCCACATGGAGTTGATCTGTGGGAATTCTTTTAGTGATTCTACAACAGCCTTGATAAAGAAAGGCAAGAACGTAAGGTTGTACCCTTCTTTTGTTTTAAAATCACCTTTTACAGAATTACGATATTCTACTAAGTTTGTTACATCCACTTCTACCATTGTCCAAGCATGAGGTGCTTCGTGCTTTGAACGGACCATGTTTTGAGCAATCGCTTTGCGAATACCCGATACCGGAATTTCAATATCACCAGGCATTGTGTCAATAGCCACCGGCTTTAATGCTGGCGCAGATTGTTGTGGCTGAGGTTGAGCCGTGACTTGAGAATCAGATGAAACAGGTGCTGCTGAAACATCTACTGTAGCTGGTTTGTTACCTTTTGTAGGAATCTGACCGGAATCAATAATCTTTTGGAGATCTTTGCGAGTGATTCTTCCGTTTTGTCCTGATCCCTCTACTTGGTCTAGATCAATGCCATGTTCAGATGCCATACGTACCACTGCAGGTGAAAAACGTCCTCTCGCCCCTCGATCGACGTTTGCAGCAGGCTTAACAGCATTCGAACTCGAAGATGCTGAAGGTGTTGAAGCTGTTTCTCCAGGTTTCTCTTCTTTTGAAGATGAAGCGGCAGGTGCACTTCCCCCGCCTTCTCCTTCTGTATCGATATAACAGATCAGCTCACCAACAGAAAGTGTATCGCCTTCACCAGCAACTAATTCTTTGATTGTTCCGCTAAAAGATGATGGAACTTCTGCGTTTACTTTATCGGTCATAACTTCAGCTAATGGATCGTATTTTTTAACCGTATCTCCAGGCTGTACCAACCATTTACTGATTGTACCCTCAGTTACACTTTCCCCTAACTGAGGCATTGTAATTTTTTCTGTAGCCATTAAAGTCCCCTCCTATTGTTAAAATGCCGCAAGATCTCTCATGGCTTTTTCTACTTTGTCAGGATTCACCATAAAGTGCTTTTCCATTGTTGGTGCATATGGCATCGCAGGTACATCCGGACCTGCTAGGCGTTGAACAGGTGCATCTAATTCAAACAAGCAGTTTTCAGCAATGATCGCTGAAACTTCACTCATGATGCTTCCTTCTTTGTTGTCCTCCGTAACGAGAAGCACTTTACCTGTTTTGGAAGCTGCTTCAATAATCGCTTCTTTATCCAATGGGTATACCGTACGAAGATCAAGAATATGAGCTGAGATTCCGTCTTTTTCTAACTTCTCAGCAGCTTGAAGAGCAAAGTGTACACAAAGTCCGTATGTAATAACGGTAATGTCGTCACCTTCGCGCTTCACATCGGCTTTTCCGATTGGTAATACATACTCTTCTTCAGGTACTTCTCCTTTGATCAAACGGTAAGCACGCTTATGTTCAAAGAAAAGTACAGGATCTTCATCACGAATCGCTGCCTTTAAAAGGCCTTTAACATCATAAGGCGTTGAAGGCATAACAATCTTCAAACCTGGTACATTCGCAAAAAGAGCTTCAACAGATTGAGAGTGATAGAGTGCTCCGTGAACACCGCCACCATAAGGAGCACGAATCGTAATCGGACATGACCAATCGTTGTTTGAACGATATCGAATTTTTGCTGCTTCTGAAACAATCTGGTTTACAGCTGGCATGATAAAATCAGCAAACTGCATTTCTGCAATTGGACGCATACCGTACATGGCTGCTCCGATTCCTACTCCTGCGATCGCAGATTCTGCAAGTGGTGCATCAATCACTCGCTGTTCACCGAATTCTTCGATCAATCCAGTCGTTGCACGGAAAACACCTCCGCGAACACCAACATCTTCTCCCACAACAAAAACTCGTTTATCACGCTGCATCTCTTCGCGAATCGCTTGTGTTACAGCATCAATATAAGAAATTACCGGCATCTCGTTTTCCCCTTTACTCTGCGTATACATGAAGAAGTGCGCTCTCAGGATCAGCGTATTTTGCGTTCTCTGCATATTCTGTCGCTTCGTCCACTTCTTTTTGAATTTCGTCAGTGATCTGTTTTTCTAGTTCCTCAGTTAAAATACCATTTTCCTTTAAGTAAGCTGCAAACGTATGGATCGGATCTTTTGCCTTAGCTTCTTGAACCTCTTCACGCGTTCTGTATGCACGATCATCATCATCAGAAGAGTGAGGCGTCAAACGATAAGCTACTGTTTCAACCAATGTCGGTCCTTCACCTCGTCTTCCGCGGTCAGCCGCTTCTTTAACTGCTTCATAAACAGCTAGAGGATCATTTCCATCAACCGTTACACCAGGCATACCATACCCGATTGCACGGTCAGAAACATTTACACACGCTAATTGCTTAGAAATTGGAACTGAGATCGCATACTTATTGTTTTCACACATAAAGATAACAGGCAGCTTATGAACAGATGCAAAGTTAGCACCCTCATGGAAATCTCCCTGGTTTGAAGAACCTTCACCAAACGTGGTAAACGTAACAAGGTCTTTTCCTTCCATTCTGCCTCCAAGTGCGATACCTACAGCATGTGGTACTTGAGTTGTAACCGGCGAAGAGCCTGTTACGATGCGAAGCTTTTTAGAACCAAAGTGCCCTGGCATCTGACGGCCTCCACTGTTTGGATCTTCAGCTTTTGCGAATCCGGAAAGCATTAAATCTTTTGCTGTCATACCGAATTGGAGTACAACACCCATATCACGGTAGTATGGCAAGACAAAGTCTTTTTCATTATCTAACGCCATCGCTGCACCAACTTGTGCAGCTTCCTGGCCTTGACATGAGATAACAAAAGGAATTTTACCTGCACGGTTTAAAAGCCACATACGCTCATCGGTTTTTCTAGCTAAAAGCATTGTTTTAAACATATGGATAACATCTTCATTTGTTAAACCTAATTGTTCATGACGTGTTTCTGCCATTTGTTTTACCTCCTTAGAAATGAATCGCTTTTCCTTCAACAGCTAATGCTGCTTCACCATATACTTCAGAGAGAGATGGATGCGGATGAATCGTGTGTGCGATCTCCCATGGTGTTGCATCCAAAACTTTTGCTAATCCTGCTTCTGAGATCATATCTGTTACGTGAGGACCAATCATATGAACCCCTAGAAGGTCATCATTGTCGCTGTTGGCAACGATTTTAACAAACCCATCACTCTCACCATAAACAAGGGCTTTCCCAATCGCTTTAAAGGGAAACTTTCCTACTTTAACGTTAAATCCTTGGTCTTTTGCTTGTTTTTCAGTAAGGCCTACACTTGCCATTTCTGGACTAGAGTAGATACACTTTGATATGTTGTCGTAGTTGATCGGTTCAGGTTTAAGGTTGCAAAGATGCTCTACAGCTGTAATACCTTCGTGTGAAGCAACATGTGCAAGCTGAAGTCCTCCAATAACGTCACCAATTGCATAGATATGACTTTCTGCTGTCTGGAAATATTCGTTCGTTTGAATGTATCCGTTTTCAACTTTAATGATTGTGTTTTCGATTCCGATACCTTCTGTGTTCGCCATACGTCCAACAGAAACAAGCATCTTTTCAGCACTGAATTGTTTTGTTTCTCCTTTATGTTCAGCGGAGATCATTACCCCTTCACCTTTTTCTAAAGTTTCAGGAAGTACTTTTGCGCTCGTTACCAGTTTGATTCCTTTTTCTTTAAAACACGTGCCGCTTCTTTCGAGATCTCTTCGTCTTCAGTAGGAACAATGCGGTCAGCATACTCTAATACTGTAACTTCGACTCCAAGATCATTTAGCATCGATGCCCACTCAATTCCGATAACACCGCCGCCTACAATGATGATGGATGCTGGCAATGTTTCCATTTCAAGCGCCTCATCACTTGACATAACATAATTACCGTCAATCTCTAGACCAGGCAGTGAACGAGGTCTTGAACCAGTGGCAACGATTACATTTTGTGGGATTAAAATTTCGTTCTCCGTTCCATCATTAAACTCAACGGAAATCGTACCAGGCATCGGAGAAAAAATCGATGGTCCGAGAATTCGGCCAGTGCCTTCGTATACTTCAATCTTGCCTTTTTTCATCAAACTTTGCACGCCCATGTGCAGCTGATTTACAATGGATTGTTTGCGTTCCTGCATTTTAGAAAAGTTCAAACCTAATCCTTCGATCTCTACACCAAAGTCAGCAGCTTTTTTAGCCGTTTTATAAACTTCAGCACTTCTAAGCAAAGCTTTGCTAGGTATACACCCTCTATGTAAGCAAGTGCCTCCAAGTTTTCCTTTTTCAACAACTGCTACTGTTTTTCCTAATTGAGCAGCACGGATGGCGGCAACATAGCCGCCCGTTCCTCCGCCCAATATGACCAAATCAAAGTCTTTTGACATCGCTCATATCTCCTTTTGCTGTTAGTTAATCCAGTGGCACTCCAGCCGGAGTCTTTCCTCCAGGGTAAACCTTTGCTTTTTCTTCTTCTCTTAATACACGAAGGCCACCTTCTGCTAACGCTTGAAGCTCATTCTCCCCTGGCTGAATAATACAGTCAGAGATCCATTCAACTCGATCCGTTATCTTCTTAACAAATTCCTTGCCAAAAGCAAGACCACCCGTAAGAATGATTGCATCTACTTGTCCATGTAAAACGGTACTGGCAGAACCGATCTCTTTTGCAACTTGATAAGCCATTGCATCATAAATGAGCGCTGCTTGTTTATCACCGTTCTCAATTTTTTCTTCTACCGTTCTCGCATCGTTTGTTCCTAAATAAGCAACAAGTCCGCCCTGACCGACAAGTTTTTCATTACTTCATCTGCGTAATATTCGCCAGAGAAGCATAGAGAGACTAGGTCTCCAATCGGAACGGTACCAGCGCGCTCTGGTGAAAATGGACCTTCACCATGAAGCCCATTGTTTACGTCGATCACTCGTCCATCCTTATGGATACCTACAGTGATACCTCCGCCCATGTGGACAACAATGAGGCGGAGAGATTCATAAGATTTATTTAGCATCTTGGCAACGCGTCTTGCAACTGCCTTTTGGTTTAGTGCATGAAATATACTTTTTCTTTCTATTTCAGGAACACCTGAAATGCGAGCAATCTCATCCATTTCATCCACAACAACTGGGTCCACGATGAATGAAGGAATGTTTAGTCCTTCAGCAATCTCATAAGCAAGAATACCTCCTAAGTTAGAGGCATGTTCACCTGAGTACCCTGTTTTTAAATCCTTAAGCATCGGTTCGTTAACACTGTAAGTGCCACCTTCGATCGGTCTTAATAAACCGCCACGGCCGACTACACAGCTCAGCTTAGAAATATTTATTCCTTCATAGTCCAGTGCTTCTAAAATGGTTTCTTTTCTAAATGAATATTGATCAATAACAGACTCAAACTGATGGATGGTTTCTGTTTCATGACGTATTGTTTTTTCAAATACAGGCCTTTCGTTGTCGAAAATACCAATCTTGGTAGAGGTTGAGCCCGGATTAATCACTAGTATGCGAAATTCTTTTTGATGCACGTTTCAAACCTCCATTGATATGAACTCTTAGCGAGTACGGTTAGACAGGATGTGTCTTTCATTTAATAAGAACTGACTTCTAGACATTCTCATGCGCTCAATACGCTCTTCAGCAAGGCGATCTGCTGCAAGGTATGTTGGAATGTTATCTCGTTTTGAAATTTCAATAACACTAGCGATGTTGTCATAGATTGTTTCAACTTTCTTCATCGCACGGTCACGGTTATATCCGTTAAGCTCATCAGCCACGTTAATTACCCCACCAGCGTTAATTACATAGTCGGGAGCATAAACAATTCCCATTTCGTGAAGAGCATCTCCATGACGTGTTTCTTTTAGCTGGTTATTTGCAGCCCCTGCTACAACTTTCGCTTTAATTTTAGAAATCGTGTCGTCGTTAATAATCGCACCTAGAGCACATGGAGCAAAGATGTCACAATCCACACTGTAAATTTCGTCAATCTCTACTGCTTTCGCTCCAAAATCTTCAACTGCACGCTGAACAGCTTCTTTGTTAATATCGGTAACGATCAGTGATGCTCCTTCTTCGTGAAGGTGTTTACAAAGTGTGTAAGCTACATGACCAACACCTTGAACAGCAATCACTTTTCCTTCTAATGAATCTGTTCCAAACGCTTCCATAGCTGCTGCTTTCATACCGCGGTATACACCGTATGCTGTTACAGGAGATGGGTTGCCACTTGAACCAAACGCTGGAGATACACCCGTTACGAATGGAGTTTCTTGGTAGATAAGATCCATGTCTTCAACTGTTGTACCTACGTCTTCAGCTGTAATGTAGCGTCCGTTTAATCCTTGGATATAACGTCCGAACGCACGGAACATCTCTTCGTTCTTGTCTTTTTCGGATCACCGATAATAACTGTTTTACCTCCGCCAAGATTTAATCCAGCAGCTGCGTTCTTATAGGTCATTCCTCTTGCAAGTCTTAGAGCATCTTCAATTGCTGCATCTTCTGTTTCATACGTCCACATTCTTGTTCCGCCTAGTGCAGGTCCTAGTGTTGTATCGTGAATACAGATGATTGCTTTTAATCCTGATTGTTTATCTTGGCAGATCACCATTTGTTCATAATCGTAAGTTTCCATATATTTGAAAATTTCCATTTTGTTTTCCTCCTAAAGTTTATTATCAGTGATGACAGATTTTACAGCTAAGGCAATGGAATAATATTTACTTTCAGCAGAATCTGCTCTGGAAGTAAGAACAATCGGCGCTTTTGCACCGCAAATGACAGCTCCAACTTTTGCCCGAGCAAAATAGATCAGGGATTTATAGAGTACATTTCCAGTTTCGATAGTTGGAACTAAAAGTATGTCTGCATCTCCTGCAACTTTGCCTGTAATTCCTTTATGTGCTGCAGCTTCCTTAGAAATTGCATTATCAAGCGCTAACGGTCCTTCAACAATCCCACCCTTTATTTGCTCCCTAAGGCTCATAACGGTGAGGCTTGCTGCGTCCAGTGTCGCTTGCATCGCTGGATTAACATTTTCCACTGCTGCGAGTACAGCTGCCTTTGGTACTTCAACACCCGTTTGTGCAGCAAAATCAATCGCATTTTGCAGGATTTGCGCTTTTTGATTAAGGTCCGGTTCTATGTTCATAGCAGCGTCCGTAATGAAGATCAGTTTTTCAAATCCTTCAACTTCAAATGCTGCTACATGGGATAAAACCTTACCCGTTCGAAGGCCAATCTCTTTATTCAGAACAGCTTTCAAGAGCGCAGAGGTTGAAACAAGTCCCTTCATGAGAATATCTGCATCCCCATCATGAACAGCTCTTACTGCTTTTAAGGCAGCGGAGGCTGTGTCTGTTGGAACAACTTTTATTCCATTTAGAGATTCATCTGCATTTCTTTCTAGCCAGTCAGATATTTTTTCACCGTTTCCAAACAAAATAAAATGGGCTAAGCCCTCTTTATATGCTTTTAGTACGCTTTCCAAAACCTCTTGATCGCCAGCTTCTGCCACTGCGATGACTGGTTTCACTTGCTGTTTTTTGGCTTGGCTCACCAAGTTTTGCAAACGCATGCTATCCCCCCTTGTTTACCATGGATTAATTAATGCAATTTTCATGCCAACTTTTTTTAGATATTTTGATGGTTTATCAGCAAAATGTATGCATTTTTTGCACGCAATACGCAATTAATTGCATGAAATTATTTGCGTAGTTTTTCATCAAGACCATATTTTTCTAATTTATAATAAAAATTACGCAATGAGATACCTAGTGCCTTGGCAGTTTTTGTCTTGTTGCCATTAAATCTCTCTATAGCTTCTGTTAAAATGTTTTTTTCAAACTCATCGATTTGTTGAGCGAGGATTTTAGTTTCTTCTCCAGAAACGTAATTATCAACAGTAGATTCTGATTTCGCCCTCTTCTGCTCAAGAGACAATAGGGAGATGTGGCTCCTGTTGATCTGAGAATCCGTATGACTCATATGGATAATGGCCCTGCCTAACACGTTCTCAAGCTCCCTAACATTTCCCGGCCAATGATACGCTAGTAAGAATTCCTCTGCATCTTTGCTTATAAAATCAATGTTTCTTCCGTAATCTTGATTCAACTTCTGCAGAAGATGATTAGCAAGCAGTATAATATCATTGTTTCTCGCCCTGAGCGGTGGAATATAGATTGGCATTCTATTCAGCCTATAGTACAAATCCTGTCTGAATGTACCGTCGGCAATCATTTTTTCGAGATTAACATTCGTAGCAGCAATTACCCGAACATTGATCGGAATCGTTTTAGTGCCACCCACACGCCTGATTTCATTTTCTTGCAGAACACGCAATAGTTTAGCTTGAGTGTTTTGAGACAACTCACCGACTTCATCTAAAAAGATACTTCCGCCGTTTGCTTCCTCAAACAGTCCTCTTTTTCCGCCTCTTAGCGCACCAGAAAATGCTCCTTCTTCATAACCAAAAAGCTCACTTTCCAACAGAGATTCTGAAAGTGCTGCACAATTCACACGAACAAACTTGTTAAATTTTCTGCTGCTCGCATTATGTATCGCATGAGCAAAAAGTTCTTTTCCCGTACCTGATTCTCCTCGAAGCAATACAGTGGCGGGAGTTGAAGCTGCCAATTTTGCTTGATCCATTGCGAAATTCATTTCTTCTGATTTCCCAATAATATCTTCAAATGAATATTTTGCTTCCAGCGTCCGAATAATTTGTCTAGCCCTGTTCAGCTCTTCAGTAAGCCCCTTTATTTCAGAAACATCATGGATGACGCCAACACTGCCCTTTAGAAGACCGTCAACAATGACTGGAGCTACATTCACAATGACATCTTTCCTATTTGGTCCCACCCGCAAACGAGCGCCTCTAACCGGCTTCCTTGTTTTAAGGACTTGCATATGAATACTTTCACCTTCAGAGATATCAGTTGTAGCAGGCTTACCAATCACTTGTTCAGCCGTATAACCTGTAAGCTTTGTATACGCAGGATTGATCATAATCCCTTTTCCCTCTTCATCAACAACTGATATGGCTTCTTCTGAAGATTGAATGATGGATTTTAACATACTTTGTATACTTTTCAGATTCGTTACTTCCTCTGCAAGATCTACAATTTCAGTGATATCTTTAAATACGGCAAATGCTCCAAGTTTACGTCCTTCATGATTCATGAGGGGTGTTCTTGTCGTGAAAATTTTTGTTCCGTTTGCTAATATTTGCTCCTGGTTTACTTCTTCTATCCCTGAATCCATTACCCTCGGCAGTTGGCTGTTAGGCATCACTTCAAGAATCGACTTTCCTACAGCATCTTCCTTAGACAATCCTGTCATTTTTTCAGCACTTTTATTAAAGATCGTTATCATTAAATGTTGATCTATTACGATCATGCCATCATGCGTATTATCTAAAATACTCCTGAGCTGCTGCAGATGACCTAAATCTTTTACTGCTAGTTTTTTATCGTTTATAAGTGAAAGCAAAACTTGAAATTGAGTGACAGGTAATTGCCCAGCGGCTGGAAACTTGTCCTTATATAGAAGATTTGCACTTTCCTTACATGAATGAGAATAAATAATAAAATCTACACTTACTTCTGGTGCAGATGAATATGTAAAAACCGGGACATTCTCAAATAGGGATGACATCGGATGCAGCTGATCTTGCAGAATACCTACAAGTTCAAACACTTCAGATTGTTGTATTTGACTTATTATCTGAAGTCCTTCTTCCTGCTCGGTCACTAAGACTACCCTTTGCAACAATTATCCCTCCATTTCCGTCGAACTGTACTGCGTGCAATTTTTTTCACATATTTATCATACCTTAGCATGAAAGGGTTTGCAAACTTAAATGACATCGACAAGAATTTGAAGTTTATGTACAATAATAGATGTAAAGGAGTGGGGATCTTCATGAGCAGATATGCAGCATTGGTTATTGTTTTAATCCCTGGAATTATGGCCGTAATGGGCATAAAATGGATGAGAGACACTTTATTTGGGGTATTACAAACGCCATTCCCTGTTTTATGGCTACAATTTATCGCAGGGTTGTTTAGTTTTATTTTGGGATTAGCTTTTGTAGGAGGGTTCATCTTTTACAGAGATCGCAAAAGAAATAAAGTACAACTGAAATATAGAAAAAAATGACCAGATCCCTATAAGGAAGCTGGTTATTTTTATGTTGTATTTATTAAAATTGGTTGAAAACAAAAACACCTTCACGATTAAGTGAAGGTGCAACAATAGGAAATATCTGTTGCTTTCGTTAGGGTAGGAGTTTATAGATAAAGTGTGTCACTTCTTTAAAACCCAGAACCCTGTTGATAAGTACTTATGCCATAGCCTTATGTTCAATTCTTAATTTATCAGCGACCATTGCGATGAACTCTGAAGTGATTGGCACATTTTTCTCATTTTGTATAAATAAACCCCTATAAATAACGATTTAATAACCTTCAATTTTTAGCGAAAGTCCGTTGTTTATTGGTTTGCGTTTAATAATTTATTAAACTGTTTTCATTATATAATAAGGTGAAATTGCTTACAAGAATAAGATAAAGTTAAACCTACATTCATGTTCCTACATATTTTATTCTTAAACCATCCAGTTTTTCGTGTCGTTTGTAGTACGCTTTAAATGGTTCACCTGTAGAGATACACTTTTTTATAGTGGTTAAACCCATATCAAATTCCGATTTTAATAATTTTGCTAATTCGGTTCTAGAAGGTGCTATTATTCGTGTACCGTTTGGAAAAATGGCGACAATCGGTTTAGAACAACTGTGATCTGCTCCGAATTTTCCATATCTATGATTTCTTACCCCTGTTCTCGAGATACTTAATTTTTGTCTATGGGTTTGTGATAGCTTTTTCCCATACCAAGGAGCATTTTCTCCTCTTAAGTTATCACTCTGCTTCTGCTTTGACTCTGAGGCGTGTATTTTACCGATACTAGTATTTGCTTGGCATAGACCAATGCTTTTCAAATACGAAATTAAATCTTCTTCGTATTCATATGCTTCATCTTCATACTCAAAAAACTTAATTTTATCTACTTTTACTGATCCAATGTTATTGCCAACAAAGTCTTTCCACTTCTCACTTCTTTGTGCAAAATAGTAAGCCCTTCTCTCGGAGCCCTTCCCAACGTAAAACACTTCATCATTAATTGAATGAGTATAAACATAAAACTTTTTTCCATTCAATCACTCCTACTACTTTTTGCTGCTATTGTATTGAAATGATCTTAAAGTGTAATGCAAATATTTAATATCCGAACAGGCATTTCCTATCTAATGTAGAAATAATATTATTAATCTTTTAGAAAGGTGTGATTTAATGAAAAAACTTTTACAGGAGATGGATGATTTTAGTCTTATTGAGGTGTATGGATTTCTACTTGATGAGCTCAGGGAAAGAAAACTGATTAGAACAAACAATCTTGTTGGGGAATGGGGTGAACGGTTGGCGGTAAATTTCTTTAATGAAAACTCTGTATTACCAAATTTAGATCCTGTTAAAATCGGAGCAAAAAGTATAGATGCAGTTAACATTGACAAAGAACGCTACAGTATAAAGGCCACTACAACCAAGACTACTAGTGTATTTAATGGGTTGAATGATATTAGTTTGGACTTACCGCAAGAGAAAAAATTCGATTACGTAATAATAGTAATTTTGAATAAGAATTTGTCTTTAAAAGCAATATACGAACTCACTTGGGACAATTTCTTATTACTGAAAAAGTGGAATAGCTCAAAAAAGACCTGGTATTTATCCATTACAAATGAACTTAAAAGAAAAGCAAAATTACTTTACGATAGTGATCACAGCCTTGTTGTAATTTAACAATTTCATCCTCTGTATTTAAAGCCTAATTCCAAAATACATTTGAACTCCAATTACTAATAATTACTTAAAATCCTCTGGGTCAGCAGAACTTATTTCAAAAGATGAAAAACTACTATTTTCATTAATTATACCGAAGTCTTTCTTCGTTTTATCTGGGAACTCTGATAAATTAATTTCTCTTAAGAACCCATTTTCTATGTTAGATGTTACTAATGTCCATTTATTAGTTGACAGGAAACCATCAGAATAAGCTTTTATCCTATCTTCAATATGTTGTACTGACTTGCCTTTTATGTAATATTCTCTAACTCCATAATCATTAATGGTGTACAGGACACAATATTTCATTTTTCATTCCTCCTCGACTAAATATTCCATATTAATACAAATATTCCTTTAGAGTTTTTCTGTATTTCTATACTAATTTTGTTAGGTGAAATCAAATGTAACGTGAAAAATCAAAAAAATGACCACAAGCTCCTAAAACTCGTGGTCGAAGTGATTCATTTAGCAAACTTTCACCCATTGAAGGTTTTCTGCTCTATTGTCTTGAACATCTCCGTTAATATGAGCAACAACATAACCGTTTTCATCAGCCTCAAGGTTCCCCGAATTGTATTCAATCGTAGTCATCTCAGCAATATATCCTTGCTGACTTGTGTGTACTGGGTGAACTTCACCTTCAGCAACTTCTACATGCTTCCAATGTTTGTGTGACTTGCTTTTAGCATTTTCAAATATATCGTCCAATGTTTTTATAACTTCGTTATATTTCTTGTATGCTAATTCCTGTACGTTTTCAACATCATAAAAAATTACAAAATCAGCAGTAGTTCCTTCAATTGCAGACATTACAACAACAATGTCTTCATCTTCATTTAAAACCATATCAATGTAATCCCATGGATCGTCCATCATTTGATTAAGTACATCATTAGGAGTTAATCCGTCATACGGTCGAAAGACAATTAAGTTGTTATTGTTTTGGTTAAAATACATTTCTTTTTTCTTCCTGTGCCAACCTTGATAAATTCGATTCCTGCAAGTGTTAATTTTTTCATAATTAAAGTTCCTCCAAATTGTTTTGTTTTTGTTGTGTATCATGAGACTATTGTATTGATTAAATTTGATATGTAAGGTTTCGCAGATAAAAAAATAGTGTGCAATCCATTTTCGGAAGCACACCATAGATACAATAAAAACTTATTCAATTTAAGGATAGTATTATTATATTGTTTATCTATAATTTGTAAGGTTACTTGGTGAAATCCTTATTTTACTTGTTGTTGAAGAATTTTTTTAGTAGTTCGATTGCACTTTCTTCAGTTGGATTATTTGTGCCAAGTTCACCTCGAAATGCTTTAGAAAGAATAGATTGTTTAATAATTTCTAATTGCATGTATAATGACTCCGTAATTTCCTTTTCAATATCTAGCTTATTTAGAACATTTTTTATTCTCTTAACTATTCTCTTTTGTTCTTCTAAAGGAGGTAACGGAAAAGGGAATGCCTTAATAATTGTCTGTGAAATATTCGGTTGTGCTCCTCCTTTGCCTTTATCAATTAACCTTTGCCTTTGTGAAAAGAAATAGTAAAACATGAACTCAGTATTGGTTAGTTCGGAAGGCACTCCGATTGCACATGCTTGGTTAGTTGCTGCATCTATACCCAAAATCCCTGTTCTCCCAATTGTAGCTCCATACATGGCAATAGCAACTGAACCTTTTGGAAAAAGTTTTGCACTTGAATTCTTTAATGCATCTTCTGTAATTTTCTCTTCTGAATCGTAAATAATCTTATCTCTTAACTCACCTGTTTTTAACCAAGGTATATTTCCTTGATAATACTCCTGTTTTTTTCGAGATGGAGTTCCTCCTGATCCCCACTTCGCTATAGTTTCTGCCTTTACCCACATCCAGTTTTCAGGAACTTTGAAAAGATTTTCTCCCTTTTCTATATTTTGAATTTTTTTGGTGCATTAAGTAGTATTTCATCTGGATCATTTGTACCTAACTCTCCACGAAATGCTTTATTTAATATAGCCGAACGGCGAAGCTCAAATGTGTCTTCCGCTTCTTCTATTAACTGTTTCGCTTCATAAATTTTATTTAGCAGCCTCTCTACTATTTCAGCGATACGTTTTTGTTCAGATAAAGGCGGAAGAGGAAACACTAATTTTCCGAACCTACTCTTGTTAATTATTGGTAGAGTAGTCGAAGAAGAGTTCTCTTTAATACTATTTTGAAAAAAGGGTGAAATCACACCAAAGTAGATAAATTCAGGTACTACCAAATTATTATTCGGAACAATAGTATTGATTTGTTGATTGGTCCCAGCAACCTGTCTTCTTGAAAATCCCGTTTTACCAATTGTAGCTCCAATACATGTAACCATAATACTCTTCTCTGGTATCTTTCGAATTTTACGGAAGCCCTCCTCAGATAAATTATCTACTGCATCTACCACATAATATCCTTGATTTAAGTCTGTTGGTTTAAATAAAGGGAATTCATGACCATAATATTCTTTGTTACTCTTACTGGGAGTTGAACCGGTCACGACATCTCCTAATACATCCACGGTTGTCCATGTCCAATTGCTCGGTAAACGAAAAGGTTGCTTTTTCCTGCAAACAATTCTTCGTCTTTCAATTCAACAACTAAGTTATTTTTTTATTTTACTCATTTATTAATCACCTTGTCTTTTTCCACTTCTCGAAGCTCCTCAACAACTTCTTTTAACAACTCCATAGCCTGTTGAAGCTTAGACATCGCATCTTCAACTGAATCAATAGGATCAGGTAAGTTGTCATATGAAGTTAACGCTTCGTCAGCAATTAAACCTATATCTAGACTGTCATTTTTCTTTGCAATGTTTTCTCGTTTAAACTTGTTCCATCTTTCATCTTCAATCTTGGAACGATCTTCTGCAACGTACGCTTTCATAAAGTTCTCAAAATGTGCCATCGTTAGTTGATTTCGCTTACCAAATGAATCCATGTTTGTACGAAGATCATAAACCCAAACATCTTTTGTATTATCTTGATCTGTTTTACCTCTTGTAAAGAACAATACATTTGTTTTTACACCTGGAGCGTAAAAGATTCCTGTGGGTAGACGTAGGATTGTGTGTAGGTTACATTTGTTCATTAAATCACGACGTATTTGAGCACCTACTCCACTTTCAAAAAGTACATTATCAGGTAAAACAACAGCTGCCCTAGCATTTCCATCGTCTTTTAATGCGTTATAAATTAACTGCAAGAAATTTAACTGTTTATTTGAAGTTTGAAATGTTAAGTCATCACGTGATACACGTTCTCCACCTTTTTTGTACCGAACGGAGGATTTGTTAATATAACATCAAAATTTTTCATCCACTTACCGTTACTAGATAAAGAATCACCATGCTCTAAGCGACCTTCCATGTTGTGAAGCAAGGCATTCATTAATGCTAAACGGTGAGTACCATGTACAAGTTCCATTCCTGTAAATGCTTCCTTCTTTTGAAACTCTACTTCTTTAGGGTCTAAATCAAAATAATCATCTGTCTTACTTTTTAAATATTGGTCAGCTGCGATCATAAATCCAAAGGTTCCAGCTGCTGGATCATTACACCTTTCTCCTACTTTTGGATCTACAAGTTGTACAATAAGGTCAATTAATACACGAGGAGTAAAATATTGACCTGCACCTGATTTAGTTTCACTTGCGTTTTTTCTAATAATCCTTCATAAAGATTTCCTAAACCTTCTTCTTTGGCATTATACCAATCAAGGGCATTAAGTGATTTTATTATTTTTTCCAGATTTTTAGGTTCATCTATACTTGTAGAGGAGTCTTTATATATTTGACTCAACTTTTCATTATCACTATTACCTAATTCAAGTAACAAACGCTGATAGAATTTTTTTAATTCAATTCCTTCTCGTTCTAATAAATTATCCCATCTATATTCCTCTGGTAGAACATCTTCGGTTTCTTGCTCTTTCATCATTTTTAAAAATAACAAATACGTCAATTCTGTTACATATTCTTGGTATGTAATTCCATCGTCCCATAATACATTACATAAATTCCATAGTTTCTGAACGATATCTTGGTTGTTCATTGTTTTTCCTCCATATATATGCTTCAAATTATAGTACTTACTACTACAAAACAACCTAACTATTATAACGTAAAAGTGCCCCTTTAAAGAGGCACAATTTTAACTAATATATAAATTATCATTTATAGTAGTAACTACTTTATCAATGTAATCACCAAATTCTCGCTTTAACATTTTGTATCCGCCTCGACTTACGAACGGTTCATCTGAAAACGCATCTTGAGGTGTGGGTGCTAATACAGGTACTTGAATTAACTGTTTTTCAATTCGCTCTAACCATTTTTTCTGTCTAGGAGTCCAATCATTTAATGAGTATACTTGTTGCATTGCGTTTTTTATGCGAGTGTCGTGATCCACAAGCGCTTCACCTAATGCCGCTTGTCGGATAAAACTTATTATGTTTGCTGCTATATCCTGATTTCTTGTTTGCTTCCATGCAGTCTGTAAATGAGACTGCTTGAATCCTTTAGTTTCTAATATTGTAATAAGTTCACGAAGATCTTGTCTTGTTAAATCTTTAGGTCGAGTACACACAAGTTGAAGAGCAGGAATTTCATTCATGTTTTCCTTAATGAATTTCACAAATCCATCTAAATAATCTTCAGGTCGACTATTCCCTTCGCCATAACCTCGAACCACATCTGTTACTTCATCTTCTTTATTAGAAATAAAGCGCTTTTCACCTTTTGGACGAAATGTTTCTACAAACTCAAATAAGAGTGAGTCATTTTTCGCTTTTTGAGAATTATATGACTGCACTTCTTTCACCCAATCATCTAATTTTTTGCCATTAGATAACTCTTCAAATTTTTGTATTCCTTCTTCATTGAACTTTTGTTTTCTACGTTGAAGTTTTGCTACTAATTGCTCTCGGTAATAAGCTTCTTCTTCTTCTGAAGTAGCATTCGAAAGGGATTCATGAAGTTGACCAATAGTATGGTTTTGTTGTTTAACTACAGGTTTCATTTCTGTATAGCTTTGCAACTTATCATAAATACCAACAGCGTCATAAATATTAAAATGAGTCTTCCCAATTTCAGGACATAAACGGGTAGCACGTCCTAACATTTGATCATATAAGATACGTGATTGTATACGTCTTAAGAAAACTAAGTTTGTAATTGCTGGTACATCAATACCTGTAGTTAATAAATCCACAGTCACAACTATATTGGGTAGACGTTCGTTTTTGAATCTTTTAATCATTTCTATAGGTTTATAGATGTAACCAGTAATCTTAACAATGGCATCATCTTCTACCTCGTCACCACGTTCTTTAAATGCTTCTTTAAGTAATCGAACAATTAAATCAGCATGTTGGTCAGTAGCTGCAAATATAAGAGTTTTTTCTTTACTGGATGGATCAATATAGTCTGTAAGTTTGTCCAATACCGCTCTATTAAAGGGTTCTGTTATCACTTTTTTATTAAACTGTTCGACCTCAAATTTTACGGTATCTTCCATCTTTTCTAATTGGATTTCTCCACTGTCAACATCAAATACCTCAACCTCTTCATCTTTATCAAAACTAATACCCGCTTGGGATAATTCAGTCTTAAATAAGTAAGGTGGTTCATGGTCAACAAGAAAACCATCTAAAACAGCTTCACTATAAGAATATTTGTAGATTGGCATTCCAAAAATTTCAGTTGTATGAAGTGCTGGCGTTGCTGTAAGTCCTAAACAAGCTGCATCGAAGTAATCAATAACTCGTCTATACTGACTTATATAATCATTTTGATCTTGAAAGGTTAACTCCTCTTCAGACATTTCTCTATCGCTTGTATAACCTCTGTGTGCTTCATCAACAATGATAAAGTCATACTGACCTATACTAGGCATTTTTTCACTATCACTGTAAAATAGTCTCCGAACCATTCCTTGTACAGTAGCAATCTGTACTTTTGTTTCAACATCTGGTGTCATATCTTCAAGTGTTTTCACATCATAGATATCCGAGAATGAGTATCCTTCAATTTTGGTATCTTTAAGGGCATCTTCAGTTTGCTTGCCTAAAGAGTTTCGATCAACTAGAAACAATATACGCCGACACTTCTTTGTCTTAATTAAACGATACATTAGTGCAATAGCAGTCCGAGTTTTACCTGTTCCTGTTGCCATAGCAACCAACATTTTTCTTTGTCCTTCTTTTAAGGCTGCTTCAGCAGAAAGAACTGCTTTTTGTTGATATTGTCGTAGACCGAACTTTTTAATGTCCTCTTCTTCAAGCCGTTTGTTCGCATCTGCATCATCTTGACTCAGAAGAAGTTGTAAATCAGCAGGAGAATGCCATCCTTCTAATGGGCGAGCATGTTCTAATGGTTTACGAGAGTCCCAAAACCATATACCTGACTCTTCTTGTAATTGTTTGAGGTATGGCCTACCGTTTGTTGCATATAAGAAAGGAACTTTATAATTACCTGTTGTAGGAGTGATCTCTTCTTTTCCATGCTGAATGATATTCTTTGCATACGTTTTGGTTTGACTCTCTAGGATACCAGGAATGTTCTTTCTTTGCG
Source organism: Fictibacillus sp. EA-CB0309 (assembly GCF_055814265.1). NCBI lineage: Bacteria > Bacillati > Bacillota > Bacilli > Caryophanales > Fictibacillaceae > Fictibacillus > Fictibacillus sp. EA-CB0309. The sequence goes on along the minus strand of NZ_CP169271.1, from coordinate 1,779,586 downwards.
CTTTAGCCTCAATAATTCCCACTAATTGAAGACCTACGAAAAGTGCATAGTCCACTCTGCCACCATTTACTTTCCATTCTGCAATTGCCATGTTTCTGTTTTTTTCAGGAGTTGTCCTTTTGGTTTGTTGGTTTAAATTATTTGTGTCTGCTTCCCAACCTGCAGTACGAAGTTTTTGATCAATTATTGCTCTTGTTTCAGCTTCAGATAACTGTTGTCTACGCATGAAGTTTTTAGAAATTTTCTTCCGTTCGATCTTAACTTCATCTTTTTCAGCTTCTGCCTTTTGGCGAGCTAACTCTAATTCCTCTTCAAGTTCCTTTACTTTATCTTCATATTCCTGTTGAAGTTTTTCAACATCAACTTTCGTGTCCTCATTAGGCTCTATGTACTCAGATGCTTCAAAGTCCCAATCTCCGTAAACTTCCATAAACCAAGTTGATAGACGAAAAGTTAATTTAATGAGAGCTTTTGCTTCTTCAGTTTTTCCATATGCTTCATGAGATGCTAAATTACCTTTCTGACGAAGAGCTTCAAAAATATCAATTAACTCAGGCTCAACTAATCCTTCACGACGTAAAGTATTAATTCTATCAACTTGTCTTGTATCATAAGTTTCTTTAATATTTTCAGAAGCTAATATGATTTTAGTTATGGTCTCACCAAAAAGACGCAGTTTCATTAAGGTTGTATGTGGATCTTGATATACATTATTTTCTGCAGTTTCGCCTAGGTTTGCTAACACGTCCCATTTCCCACGGAAAAATGAAAAGTTACTCCCCATAGTTATCACCGTTTCTATTAGATTTCGTATGTCAATTATACTATATTTTTACAAACATATATGGTTTTAGTGTGTTTTTCATTTAAATAGAAGGATAATAATACAGACCACTTAATCATGTCAAAATGATAGGTGGTTTTTTTCCTGGAGGGTAACAAAAGGACTGAGGGTGGTCTTCTCTGGAAAATTCATTTTCCTTAACTAAAATTTTTCAACAAATAGCCCCCTCTAGGTCAAATGGAAAAATAGGTAGGGAACAAGAGGACTGAGGGGTGGGAAATACAAAAAATATTTTTCCCCATAACTGAGATTTTTCAAAAATGCCGCATATTAAACAAAACATAGTCCAATAATTCCGCACCATGCTTGAGTTTCTTTGAATTTCCACATCAATAATCTACGGATTTCGAAGTAAAAACACTCAAAAAACGAATAGAAAATATGTGTTTTTTTATGTTTTTAATACATTTTTAACAGTTTTTAAATGTGTATATACCCTATTTCCAATTTCTAACTGCTGGGATTTAATATTTTTTGTATTTCCCAGGAACTGGTCCTTTCCTCTTTGACCAGGAAAAAAATGAGTAGATAGTTTTTGATCTTTAGATTAACGTTAGTACTCAAATTGTACTAACGTTAATTTAATATTTTTATTTTATTTATACTAGGTGGGCATAGTCCCACCAGACCTTGTTGACGAAAAAGCAAAAAGCGCTTTTTCATCAACTACTCCGCTAGCGCTTCGTATTATCATTGTTTTGCCTTCGGCTGATTTGTACCACATACTGTGATTACTATAAGAATTAGCAATTTTTTAGGAAGTGGTACAATCTTTCATGATGTACCACATGCTATGTTAATGAATAAGAAAATACCACTTCATTTACGAAGTGGTACAATAAATCATCTTATACTTCTTGATAACAATGCCTTCTTTGTTTCTTTCCGAACTACGATTACCTACATTAAAACCATATGGTTTCAAGATGGTATTTAATTGTTTCAGTTTAGTCACTGGCTTCTCAAAATTCAAATTGTATTTTTCACGAAGCTGCATGATCTTACGACATACTGATGAAACATCAATTCCATTTTCATGAGGATTCGCATATATTGTTCTTCCGACAATGTCATTTACAAATTCCATAAGGTCTTGATTGAACTGTTCTTCCTTACATACAAAACCTTTATCATTCATAATATAAAATTTTGTGTCAGGAAAATATGGTCTGAAAGTGGTTTCAAGTGATTCAAATTGTTCTGAAGATATTTCGCCATCTACACAATATAATTTATATGCGTCATTCAACTTAATTTCCAAGTTATGATATAACGGCATATTAATTTGATAGTCAGCTACGTAATTGATCACTTTATGAACTTCTACGAACTCATGCTTCCCATATTTTTCATTTTGTTCATGATACATTCCCAACAACATTTCACGTTTCACAACTTCACTATTTTCTGCTCGATATGCTGTTAAGAATTTCTCAAACTCATCGAATAAAAGCTTATCTTGAGCAAAAAACTTACTTTGCGATAGTACAACTACAACATCATTCACACCTTGACGTAAGCGCCCGACAGCTTGAACAATGCTATCTACAGAAGGCTGTTTTATGATTGCATAATCACATTTTGTCTGTAATTCCATTCCTTCAGTATAAGCTCCATTGACAATCAAAAAACGAACATCTTCTGGGAATTGCTCGGTTTTAATTACTTTGTCCGCTGTTTCAATCATTTCATCATTTGCCTTGTCATGATAACGACTGAAAATCGCATATGCAGAACCAGGTAATCGCTCATTCAATTCTTTTTCCAACTTCAAGGCATCTGTTACCGTTTGGACAGCAATGAAAATTTTGTTGTCGCCTCGTGAAAAGAACTTAACGTGACTTAACAAATCGGTTTCAGTTGTAAAATAAATGTTTCCTACTTTTACATTTGATTTCACACCGAGAACTTCCTTAAAAGGCTTCTTACTATGTTTATATGTTAATAGTGCCTTTGGAGTTGCTGTTAAAAACAATGCTTGAATATTGTTATCTTCTATCCATTTCAAAAAGAACGATCCATGTTTTGCATAACTTTCCGCAGTAATCATTTGGTGTGCTTCATCAAATACTATGTACTTAATTTGTTGTGGAATTTTAGCATTTTCACGACCAAGAATCGCATTCTTTAGAGCATGATATGTACAAACGGAAACATTGTCTAATGTAAAAAAACCCGTTCTCAATAGTTCATTTTGACTCTTCTTAACTACTTCTCCTTTGGCAACCAATTGATTAACGATAGAAGTCAATGGAGCTGCTAGCAGGATTTCACCTGGGTCACATTCCAATAGTTTTGATAACGAACGACAAACAAATGTTGACTTCCCCGTTCCTACACCGCCAGCAATGATTGAGTTGTATTTCTCATTAAATAAGTCAGCTTTTGTTTTTCCGCTTTCTTCAATGAGGTTTGTGATATATTGCTTTTTTGTCTCAATCATTTTGTTTTCCACTTACAAGACCTTTTTTAATTAACTTTTCTGCTGCACGTGAAACTGTTATATCTTGAATTTCTGCATATTTTTCCAATGCCAGCATTATTTCTTTCGTAATTCTTGCAGACAACTTTTCTGAACGTCTTTGTTTAGTTTTCATTTTATATCCTCCTAAAAATCGCTTATATAACGTATATACATACCAACAATAAAAGTAAGGACATTGTCGGACATTTTTTGTTATTAACTCCGCTATTGTATTGTTCTTTTCAGGAGTGTAAAGCAGTTCCGAAAAATTTTTTGAACAAATTTGCCGGCAAAATTCGCACGTTGTACACTTGAATAAATAGGGATTTAAAGGAGGATTTAACAAATGGAACGAGAGCTAATACCTGCTGCTATTGAAATGTTGAAGGAATGTATCTCCAAAAATGAGGAAGGTCCTTTTTGTAAGTACCGAGTGATTAACAGTTTTGTTGAGGATTTTAATATGTTGGAAGAGACTGAAACGATGGCATTTGAAATCAAGATGCAAAATGCTGAAGAACTACTTAAAACTTTAAAATGGTTTGATTATAATTCTGTACAGAAGATTGAACAGTGCTTGGAGTACGTTTAATGGGTATTAAAATGATTTACAAAAAAACACTCGCTGTAGACCTTATTAAAGCCGGCCACGACCTTGAGTACACGACAAGAAACAGAGCAAATAAGAAGTATCAATGTTTTGCGTTCATTGATACACCAGAACTCAGGAAGGACTTAGCAAAGCTAACGGGTAACAGTTATGATGAAACGATTATTGGCAATACAATTAGGAAAACAGGAGAAAAACTGTAGATGTCGAAAAGCAAAGGAAACAACTTGAAGAGTTTACAAAAAATAAAAAACGAAAGGCATGATTCATGATCTTGCGAGTTTGAGTGGAAAGCCAATTAAAATTAGCAGACGTTCCGATTAATGGAGCGTCTTTTATTTTGCCTATTTAATGAAGAAAAAAGATTATTAAACTTTTTTCTCCTATTTACCTGACATTTCATTTGAACACAATACAATTCAGGTGTAATCAAAAACAAAAACAATTTGGAGGATTATTATTATGAAAACTCAAGCATTACCAAACACAATGGAAGAAGTTGTTAAGAATTTACTGGAAGCAGATTTTGACGAATCAATTCTTAAAGATGAATCTTTACATGTCGCTGTTGAAAGCATGATTTATAACAAATCATCATTGCTGGAAGAAATCGAAGAAGGAATTATCACCGATTTAACTAAAGCTCAAAAATTCTTAGAACTAATTGATTTGATATTTTCATGGGCAACCGACCCAGAATACAATATGTACGAAACTGAACACCGACTTTACTTCAATGAAGGCGTAATTGAAATTGACAGTATTTCTGAAGAATGTGGTAGCGATCATACTCTTGATTATAAAAACGGTCAATTGCTACTTAATAATGAACCATTTGGTGACTCAATCTTACACATGTTAAATTACATAGAAAGTTGCTTATAATAAAAATAACCACAGCCGAAAACGGTTGTGGTTATTTTTATTATACTATATTTTTTCTTGATTCACGATACTCTTGAAATTTTTGTTGAATTGTATCTATTATTTTCAAGTAGCTGTCGCTAAGATTTTTTCTGTCACTTGAGTTTGCTTCTTCTTCATGTAGCTGTTTTGTATAAATTTCTTCGATGTTATTTACTTCTTTGGCTACTTCTTCATCTAATAAATGATAAATATCAAATATAATTGGTTTGGCATATTCGTTATATACTTTTTGATTCAGCATTCCACCTTTATGCCTGTCAAAATCATGTATGCGGTATATGCTATCATTTTGCAATAATTTGTTATACGCTTTGAATTTCTCAGACTCACCTTTATAATAATTATCAATTTTAAGCTTTTCCCTGTCCCAATTTTGCTGTCTCTTAACCATGCTCCGTTGTATAAAAAAGGTTATAAGTCCACCAACAAGTACACCGACAAGAGGCAATATCATTACAAATTTGTCCATATGTTTCCCTCCCCGCAATTTACTTTTTACTTAATTCTTCAATTAATGGCGCTCTCATTTCTCGTAACTCTTTGATTCGATCAGCTTCTTCAGCTTTATCCTTTTCATAAGGGAACAATGTAACCCATGCAGTAAAAAAGATTATACCCCAGAGCAACGCTACAGCTACGAACAATTTGATTAATTTACGCATGAGTGACCACTTCCCTTTTATTTTGTAGCTTTTTCATTTTCCGTATATTTAAGATTTATTTCTAATCGCCCTTGTTGAATTGTTCCTAAATCAATTGTTATGTCTTTGATATTGCCTACATTAATTGATAAATCTTTATCAGACTTTTCCCTTATAACAATTCGATATTCTCTTTGAAAATCAAAGAATTTCCTTTTATACAAAAGAGATTTATAGGGCTTCTTATGAAAATCTTCACGTGGCAATGGATGTGCATCTAATTCATCATCATAATATTTAACATAATCACGTATGAAATTTAACTTTTTCTTTTTAAGAACGTCATCTATCCGTTTAATGAATTCTGATGGTTCTGTAAATAAAATCATATTCCTTCCAGCAAATTGTTCTGATAATTTCTGTGCAAGTTGAGGTTCTATGATTATTTTATTTTCGTTCTCTAAAGTTAATAAATCTCCATTTTTAAACGAAAGCACAACAAAACAGCAAATTGGATAATCTTTCAAATCATCGTATGTTTGTCGGAAAACTCCTTTTTCAAAATCCAGTTTGATCTCTTCTCCGTTTTCCATGGTAATGTACATTTCTTCGGTTTGAGGATTTAAAACTTTACTCCACACGCCTTCTCGCTTATCACCAATGCCTACGTCAATTTGTTGCTCTTCCAAATTTATAAAATGACGATTTCTTGAAAAATAAATTTCTCCTTTGAGCAGATTTTCTGTAAATTGAGGTTCTACAAATTTAAGCAACAATTCAAAATCATCAAGTTGATTATTCATTCGAACACCCATTTCCTTTTTATGTAATTATATCATTTTCCAATATTAAAAAAGGAGTTATTTATTAAATGTCAAAAGTTAGACTTGGAGGTGATAAAGTGAGTGATCTCAACCAATTGTTTTCTCAACTCATGAAACGTGAAGAAATCCTTGCTAAAGTTAAAAAGAAACAGCGACCAAAATTGATTGTGATTGATACGAAGAAAAAGAAATAAAAATATTAAAAAATTCTTAACGCATTTGCCGGTGGTAAATTGCGTTTTTTTATTTAGTGTACTTGACCTTTAAACCCCATATAACCGTAAAATACCACATGCGGCAAATTGCTGTGAGTTACATATACCGTCTCTATTTAACGTTCATAAAAAACGAACATTAACACGTTTTAACATTATTATAATTCGTGTTTTAACTAGACAACTTTAAATCATCTTGCTATATTGAATTAGCCGACATAAGGCATTACAAAAAACCAATTACATAAGCCACCGATTGCTAATAGTAAAATTCAAAAAAAGGTGGAATTGATTATGACAACTGCAACAAACTCAACAGATTGGAAAACATTGTGGCAAGAACATTACAATGAGGAACTTGAAATTTTACTCAATGATGATGAAATTGACGCAACCATGAAAAAAATGGCATTACATTTTTAAATTCTGTTGATAAAAAAATAGACACAGTTTTACACGATTTGAAAGCTTTCAGATATCTTTTTGATACAATGCACGTTCAAGATATTATGGTTAAAGGTATAGAAAATCTTATAAGTAATGAGTATTCATTTCAAAAAGAAATTTATGGAGAAAATAATTTGGGCATTATCCGCAAGCTAGATGAATACAGCCAAATAAACTTCGATCCATTTGTCCTTAAAGATGAAATGTTAGTAGAATTTGAAAGCGCTGAAAATCGTTTTTACTTCACAATCCGCATTTATGAAGACGAGTCAGACAGAATAGATTTTAACCTCGATTATTCAAAACCGAGAGATATAACAATAATAGATGAATTTCAAAATCTTTTAAAGAACTGTTCATCAAAACAAATTTCAGAGGATGAATTGAATCAATAACATTCTCCACTCACCAGTCAATCATGGCTGGTGTTTTCTTTTGTTCCACGAGTATTGCCTACCCAACACGAACTAAACGCAAAGCTGACGGAATACTGACGTTGAATGTTAATATTCAATTATTCAACCAATCAAATGTGACGAATTTATTCCTTAAGCTGTATGTAATACCTTCATCTTCTGACTCCAAATAATTATAAAAATCATAAACGCTGCTAGTGTTCTTTTTACTTTCAATATGTTCCATCACATTTTTAATTGTTCCACGCAAATACGCTTTAAAATTACTGATTCCTTTTTTATGTTCTACTTGAGCTAGGATTTTTTTAAACAGCGTTTTGTTGATTCCTTGTTTTTTTGCATTAATATATTCTTCATAAATTGTTTCCGAATGGTCAACATCTTGTTTAACAATCATATTAGTTTCTTTATCTTTACTTGTATTTTTAATGAATACCAAATTATAAATCTTAGAAGATAAATTAGAAGGAACTTCAGCCACCTGTGTACTGTCGTTGTCAGTATTGACTGGCTCCGTTTGTTCACCGTTTGACGTTTCCGTTTGACGTTCTACCTCCTTATTACTAAGTAGGTCAATTTCTTGAGGTGAAAATTCAAAAACAAGAGCCGCAAAATTTTCCTTACAGTTGCGATTCTGATAGATAGAAATAATATCGCTACATTTATCTTTTAATTTTCTCAACGCTCTAGAAATGGTGGAAGGGTTCACTCCTGCTTTTGTTGCAAGTGTAGAATTTTTCTGTGATACCCTAAATGCACCAGATTTCACAGCTTGACGAGAAATCGCCTCGATAATGATAAACATAGTCGAACCTTTTTTAACCTGTAGACGTGATAGCATTTGTTTCTGAAGGTGATTGATTTCAGTTTTAATATCCATGTATAACTCTCCTCTTTTGTCGCCAAAAGGAAAACATGCTAAAATAAACATACCAATCCTTTTGGGTTGTGTGTGTTAAACGAACAGCAGGGTTGCCGCCCTATGACCTGTTCGTTTTTTATTTTATCTGACTCTCCACTTCGCTAATGGCGAATGTTCATGATACTTCCTTGCGATCTCTTCACGAGTTAAATCCATGTACGCTTGTTCCGTTACTTGAACTGAAGAATGTCCCAATATTTTTGAAAGCGTAAATATATCGCCACCATTCAATAAATATTGTCGTGCAAAATTGTTTCTCAACTGATGCGGGTGTACTGAAACACCAGCCCTATCTCCAGTTTGTTTCAATTGCTTCTCAAATGATGGTACGGACATTTGTGTGCCACGTGTCGTTGGGAATAGTAACAATGAATCCGTATACCTGTCTTTAAACTGAATGTAATGTTTTAATTCACGAGCCAGTTGCTGTGAGAAATACACATAACGTTCTTGTCTGGCTTTTGTATGTTTCATCAATATCATACGATGTTTAAAATCAATATCATCATTCTCAATAGCTAAGGTTTCACCTATTCTTGTCCCTGTGTCTTGAAGCAACATAACGAGAACTTTATTTCGGTAACCATGATATTTGGTGTAATCGAAAGCGTCTAACAACTTTTGAAATTCTTGCTTCGTAATCCCACTTTTCTGTTTTCGCTCCGTTTTTATTGCTGTTATCCCATCAACTGGATTCTTTCTAATTTCTCCTTCGTCATGCAGCCAATTGAAGAATACTTTAATATTCCGAATATAATTGTTGATTGTGACGTTGCTAACGGTCTTACTGAAATCTTTTCTGTTGTGTGGGTGATTTATGTTGATTGATTCTTTTCGATTAACTACGGTGTATTTGCCACGTTCCTGCACATAAGCAATGTATTGTCTAATATGTCCTGTTTTAACACGATTGATCTCTTCCAATTCTTGCTCATTCTTCAGCCACAATAGAAAAAGTTTTAATGTTTGTTCATATGATGAAAGAGTTTTTTTCGATAAATTTTTGCTTTGGCAGAAAATTAAAAAGTCGTTTAAGTACCATTCAGTTTCAGACAGCTTCATAATTTCACTCCTCTTTTCAAACGCAAAAAGCCCAACGAATTATAAAAATTCATTGGACTTCCGTTAAAAAATTTATTGGCTTAAAATCATGTTTATTGGCTTTCATTAATTACAGAATGAGTGGGTAAGTATTTATGCCATTACCTTATGTTCAATTCTTAGCTTATCAGCGACCATTGCGATGAATTCTGAATTCGTTGGCTTCGCTTTTGACATAGAAACCGTATAGCCGAATAGGGATGAGATGCTGTCGATATTTCCACGGCTCCATGCAACTTCGATCGCATGGCGGATGGCACGTTCAACACGGCTTGATGTTGTATTAAATTTCTTTGCGATATCCGGATAAAGAACTTTTGTAATGGATCCTAACAGTTCAATATCGTTGTATACCATTGAAATTGCTTCTCTTAAGTACATATACCCTTTAATATGAGCAGGAACGCCAATTTCATGAATAATGCTTGTAATGCTTGCATCAAGGTTGCGCGGTTTGTTGATCGTTGATTGGAAATTGTTTCGAATGTTGCTGGATGCGCGTTGAACAGTTGATTTCTCAGATCCGCAGATTTGACGGATTTGACTAGCCAGATTGTCCATATCAAATGGTTTCAAGATAAAGTATGACGCTCCTAAGTCTACTGCCTTCTTCGTTACATCTTCCTGGCCAAATGCCGTTAACATGATAACATTCGGTTGAGGCAGATCATCACTTGATCTGATCTTTTCAAGTACAGCTAATCCGTCTAGATGCGGCATAATTATATCAAGAACTAATACATCAGGATTCTTATTTTCTAAAACGGACAAACATTCTTGACCGTTATATGCAACCCCAATTACCTCCATATCATCTTGACTTGAAAGATATTCCCTCAAAAGACTAATTAACTCACGATTATCATCAGCTAGACAAACTTTAATTTTTTGCACCATTATTTCCTCCCCATCCAACAATTTCTTGTTTTTCCCAATGTACAATTTCAACAATAAATGTTAAATCCCTTTATTTTGTTTTAAATTTTTTAAAATTATTTTGTTTTAGTAGCAGATAAAGCCATTTTCTTCAATTTACTTTGAATTTCGACAGTTATTGGTATGTAATCATATTCTTTTGTCGAATTTTCTTTACACCATTCATTATACAAAATTTTCTTGCGATTGTCTAAATTATAAAAAAAGTCTGTTTTCGCTTATACCGTTTCTGTTGGAGCAATTAATATTTCCTCTTCAGGTGTTGTTTCCCTTTTTTAAAGCTATATTCATAAGGATTTGCTTTAAGGTTTTTCTCTTCATTTGCAAGTTGATTGAAGTGCAAGGTGCGAGACTCCTGCGGGACAAGCGGTCAGGTGAGACACTTAAGAGTGAAACGTTCGAATGTGGCTCACCGCCTGCCCCGCGGAAAGCGAGCAACCTGGAACGGAAATCGACCAAATTCAAAAGCAACAATGTAAAAACACCTTATAAAAAAATCCCAAAAAAACAGGCAAGTGAATTAACTCGCCTGTTTTGTTTCTTTATAGATATTGATCCCTGCTTCATCAAGCATCCATTCAATATGAACGCCATAACCTGATGTTGGATCATTTACAAAAACATGTGTAACGGCACCGATGATTCTGCCATTTTGAATAATAGGGCTTCCGCTCATCCCCTGAACGATTCCCCCAGTTATTTTTAACAGCTCAGGATCCGTGATCTTAATAACCATACCTTTTGTAGCAGGGAACTTTTGCGGAACAGAACTTACAACATCTACGTTAAATTCCCGTACTTTCGATCCATCCACTACAGTTAGGATTTTAGCAGGACCTTCTTTTACTTGATCAGAAAGAGCAATTGGCAATGGCTTGTTCCAATCACCGTTTGATAATTTGTCATTTAATTTGCCAAATATCCCAAAAGGACTGTTTTTGGATATATTTCCCAAAATCCTTTGGTCATTCGAGAAACGTGCTAATTTTTCTCCAGGATGTCCGTTTGAACCTTTTTCAATAGAGGTTACGGTCGATCCTAGAATTTCACCGTTATTAACCTTAATCGGCTTCTTCGTATCCATATCAGAAATAACATGACCTAACGCACCATACTTAAATGATGCCGGATCATAGAAAGTCAACGTTCCAACCCCTGCTGCTGAATCACGAATATATAGTCCAATTCGATAAGACTGATCGTTTTTGTCCTGCAGAGGATTAAGTGTTTTATGAAGTGTTTTGCCGTCTCTTATTATCGTTACATCTAACGGATTTCGAGACTCCCCAGATTGTTTAACGAATGGGCTGACATCACCCATCTTCTTAATATTTTTTCCGTTAATTTTGGTAATAATATCTCCTACCTGAATATCGGCAATTTCACCGGGAGATTGTTTTCCTGCAGTCGTATTAACAAGATGATGCCCAACTATTAGGACCCCTAGTGTATTTAGTTTCACACCTATGGATTGTCCGCCTGGTACAACCTTTAAATCAGACAAAACTTTTACATTCATCTTCTTTATGGGAAAACTTGCTGCTTCAAGAGTTGCCATGCTATCACCGTTTGTTTTGGCTTGAATCGAAACGATTCTTTGGCTTTCCATTGCAGTTGTATAAATATTTGTTTCTTCCTGTTGAATGGTTGTCCCCGCAGGAAGGGATTGTAATGCATGTTGTCCTTCAAAAAAGGTAATCGATTTAGGCATTGATACATATTCACGCACAGGAGACAAAAAACCGATTCCCACTAAACTTCCAAGGAGAATAACGCCGATCATTCGCCGAAGTAAATCCTTATACATCTTACACTCTCCTCGCTCCTAGCTCACACCCTCACCATGGCTGTACCTTTAATTTAGCCTATGGACCATGAGTTTATAACCGAGAAAAAAGAAAAAGCTATTCCTTAAATGGATAGCTTTTTCATGAATAAAGTTTATGATGACTTTTTAATGGACTCTGCAAGCTCCAGTAATTCTTTAGCGTGTTGTTTTGTGAGATCTGTAATCTCAACCCCAGAGATCATTCTGCCTATTTCATTTACTTTTTCATCCGTTTTTAATGTAAGAACCTTTGTAACTGTTCTTCCTTGCAAGGTATCTTTTGAGATGTGTAGATGTGTATCAGACATCGCAGCAACTTGTGGAAGATGGCTTATACAAAGTACTTGTGAACCTACAGAAACACGGTAGATTTTTTCAGCTATGGCTTGTGCGACTCGCCCTGAAACACCTGTATCTACTTCATCAAAAATAATGGCAGTGATTCCCTGGTTTTCAGAGAAAATAGTCTTTAAAGCTAATATGATCCTGGATAATTCCCCGCCTGAAGCAACTTTAGATAGCGGTTTAAGCGGCTCACCAGGATTCGGAGATATATAAAACTCCACAGAATCCATTCCCGTTTTTAAGAACTGGCTTTCTTCTATTCGGCCCATAACCACCTCAAACTTTGTTTTTTCCATATACAGCTCTTTTAGCTGCTGCTGTATAGCGTTTTTCAAAATTTTTGCAGTTTCTGTTCGTTTCTTAGTAAGCTTTTTACCAGAGGTCTCAAGTTTTGAAATAATATGGTCTTGTTTCTTTTTTAATACTTCTATGTGGTTATCTTTATTTTGAATCAGTTCAAGCTCTTTTTTGATTTTTTCCCCATAACTAATTATTTCTTTAACTGAAGTTCCGTACTTACGTTTAAGTTTACTTATTTCATCAAGCCGTGATTCTATACTGTTGAGTCTTTCGGGGTTATATTCTAATGAATCAAACATATCCCGAATTTTATATGTGAGCTCTTCTAAAACATAAAAACTGCTGCCAAATTGTTCTTCATCAGCTTTTAACGACTCATCTAGTGCTGCTACTTGAGAAAAATCAGCCAGGGCACTTGAAATCAACTCAAGCGCTTTTCCTTCTCCGTATAAATTGTGATAGGCATCTTGAAGAGACCCGTGAATTTTCTCGAAGTTCGATAACATATTCTTTTCTTCTTCAAGTTTAATATCCTCATCTGGAATTAAATTGGCACCAGATATCTCTTCGAATTGATATTCCAATAAATCAATTCGCTGAGCGATTTCTTGTTCGTTTCTGGATAGTTCAGAAAGCTGTTTGCCGATTTCTTTATACTCTTTAAACGCTGCTTCATAAGTAATGATTTCTTTCTTGAAACCCTTATCACCAAAGCTATCGAGTAAAAAGAGATGTTTGTCAGGCTGCATCAAATATTGGGTCTCATGCTGTCCATGAATGTCTACTAAAGCCTGTCCGATCTCTTTAAGAACAGAGAGTGTAACAAGCTTTCCGTTTACTCTGCAAATGCTTTTGCCGTTTTCCGTAATATCTCTTTTTAGAACAACCATTTCATCTTCTTCTGAAATCGAAATTCCGACTTCTTCGCATTTTTCGTAAACGCGATGTCCAGGATGAATATGAAACAATCCTTCGATCTCGGCTTTATGAGTACCGTAACGAACAAACTCAGTAGAGCCTCTCCCGCCGATTAACAGGCCGATCGCATCAATAATGATTGACTTACCTGCCCCTGTTTCACCAGTTAACACAGTTAATCCTTTTTTAAAAGAGACAGTTAAGGAATCAATTATAGCAAAATTACGGATACTTAATTCTGCTAGCAACTACATCACACCTTATTTTAAAAATTACAGCATATCTAAAAAGCGCTGCGATACATCTGCACTAACATCTTTTGAACGACAAATGATCAGGATGGTATCATCCCCACAGATCGTTCCCATTAAATCTTCCCAATCTAACTTGTCGATTAACGCTCCAATTGCATTTGCGTTACCAGGCAGGGTCTTCATAATAATTAAATGGTCTGCATAATCAATGCTAATAAAGCTGTCTGTAAGTGTTCTTTTTAACTTTTGAAGAGGATTGAACCTCTGATCAGCCGGAAGACTGTATTTGTAGCGTCCGTCATTCATAGGAACTTTGACAAGATGCAATTCTTTAATATCACGAGAAACCGTTGCTTGTGTCACATTAAAGTTTGCATTTTTTAACAGTTCAACTAAGTCATCTTGTGTTTCAATATCATAATTGCTAATCATTTCACGTATTTTAATATGTCGTTGTCCTTTATTCACTCGCAATTCCACCTCAATTTACACTGTCACATTCTGACTTTATCTTATACTATTGTGCATAAGATGTAAATTTTTCATGAATGAAAATAATAAAAGAGCGGAGAATTTATTCCCGCTCTTTCTTTAATGTGTCATGAGCTTCCTTAACAACCTCATTTATTTTTTCAGAAGTGATTGTTAAGGAATCCTCGTTATTCACTTTTCCATGCATCAAAAATTCAATGTTTCCATCTCCCCCAGTTATAGGTGAAAATGATAATCCCACTGGATTTATGCCTGTTTTACGAGCAAAATCAATGATCTCTTCGATCACTCTTGCATGAACTTTCGAATCTCTAACGATTCCCTTCTTACCCACTTCTTCTCGGCCCGCTTCAAACTGAGGCTTAATTAATGCGATTAATTCGCCCTCAGGCATCAACTGAGCCAGAACAGGAAGTATGATACGCAATGAGATAAACGAAACGTCGATCGTTGCAAAATCCGGGACGCCCTGTTTTAGCTGGTCAGGGGTCACATAACGAAAGTTTGTTCTTTCCATTACAGCTACCCTAGGATCATTTCTAAGCTTCCAAGCCAGCTGATTATAGCCTACATCGATTGCATATATATAGGATGCGCCGTTTTGAAGAGCGCAATCTGTAAAACCGCCTGTAGATGCTCCAATATCCATCCCAATTTTATCTTTCACGTCAAAAGAAAAAACGTTAAGTGCTTTTTCGAGCTTCAGACCGCCTCTTCCGACATATGGGATTACATCACCTTTAACTTGTAAAGGGGCATCCTGTTCAATTTTTTCTCCAGGCTTATCCATCCGGTTCGTTCCTGAATATACAAGCCCTGCCATAACAGATCTTTTTGCTTTTTCTCTTGTTTCACAAAGCCCCCGGTTGACAAGCAAAACATCTACACGTTCTTTTTTCATGTAAGAAGACCCTTTTCTGCCTTTCTCTTAACAAGCGCTTTAACACGGTTGACTAGATCAGGTGTTGTAATTCCGATTTCTTCTAAAAGCTTTGTAACACTTCCATGCTCAATAAAACAATCAGGTATCCCCATTCGATCCACGATTACATTCGCATGGTTATCCGCTGCATGTTCTAAAACAGCACTTCCAAATCCGCCTTGAAGGACAGCCTCTTCTAATGTAAGTATTGGCATGTTTTGTGCGTAAAGCTCATTGAGCATTTTTGAATCTAAAGGTTTAATAAAGCGCGCGTTAATAACTCGGGCAGATACTCCGGATTTTGCGAGTATTTCCCAAGCTTCAAGTGCCATAGGAATCGTTGTTCCAAAAGTGAGAATCGCAACATCGTCTCCTTCTTTTAGAACTTCCCAAGATCCAATTGGGATACTTTCAAACTCTTCATCCATCGGAACACCGGAACCGTTTCCTCTTGGAAACCTGATCGCAATAGGACCGTCATCATATTGAAGAGCAGAGTGTACCATATGTTGCAGCTCGTTTTCATCCTTACCCATCATTAACACCATGTTCGGGATATGACGCAAGAAGGCGATATCAAACACACCTTGGTGTGTTTCACCGTCTGCACCAACCAAACCAGATCGGTCAATCGTAAATACCACATTCAGGTTCTGTCTGGCAACGTCATGTACCACTTGGTCGTAGCCTCGCTGTAAGAATGTAGAATAAATGGAAAGCACCGGCTTCATGTTTTGTGTCGATAGTCCTGCTGCCATCGTTGTTGCATGCTGTTCGGCAATTCCAACATCGAACAAGCGATCAGGAAAAGCTTTTCCATAATCCACAAGCTTCGATCCAATCGTCATTGCAGGAGTTATCACTGCGATTCTTTCATCTTTATGTGATAATTTCTCCAACGTCTTGCTCACAACACCGCTGTATGATGGCCCTTGTTGCTGTGGTTTAATTTGTTCGCCTGATTCAATCTTATACGGGCCTACACCGTGCCAGCTGTCTTTTTTATCAGTTTCTGCGGGTTCGTAGCCTTTACCTTTTTCGTAAGGACATGAACGATGACAGGACCTTTTGTCTTTTTAGCGTAGCTTAGATTTTCAATTAAATCTTCCACATCATGACCGTCAACAGGGCCTAAGTAGGTATATCCTAGTTCTTCAAAAAACATGCCAGACACTAATAAATACTTCAAGCTGTCTTTTACACGTTCTGCCGTCGCAGCTAACTTCCCGCCAAATGCTGGGATTTTGCGTATAAGTGACTCTAACTCATCTTTTGCTTTATTGTATTTTCTAGCTGTTCTCATGCGTCCAAGAACGTTATGAAGAGCTCCTACATTTGGTGCGATAGACATCTCGTTATCGTTTAGGATAACAATTAGATCTTTCTTTTCGTGACCGATATGATTTAGCGCTTCTAAGGCCATTCCGCCTGTTAGAGCACCATCGCCAATGACAGCAATCACTTTATCATCCGTTTTTTCAAGTCACGTGCTATTGCCATTCCCATTGCAGCTGAAAGTGACGTAGAGCTATGACCTGTTTCCCAAACATCATGCTCACTTTCAATCCTTTTGGAAATCCGCATAATCCTTTGTATTGACGAAGTGTATCGAACTGAGAAGCTCTTCCTGTAAGGATTTTATGAACATATGCCTGGTGGCCTACATCCCAAATAAATTTATCCTTTGGGCTATCGAACACTTTATGCATAGCAAGCGTCAGTTCTACTACACCTAAATTAGGGCCTAAATGGCCTCCTCTAACTGAAAGTTTTTCAATTAGAAAAGAACGGATCTCACCAGCTAATTCATTTAATTGTTCGGTCTCATAAGTTTTCAAAAAATGAGGATCTTGAATATCTTCCAGGTTCATGGAATATGCCTCTCTTTCCATTAACGCCTTTTCTTCTCTCTTTTAGCAGGCGATAGCAGTTTAATTCTTAATTTTTCCTCTAAAAAATATAATAAACGCCCAACCTGAAAAATAATAAAGGTTGAGTGGTTGATCGCGTATGATTTTCCAAGGGCTTTGCCTCCGACAGTAAGAGCAGCTACTACACTCGTGAAGATGATCGAGATCAAATACTCTGAGTTTGATCCAGAATTATTCCCCATAGAGAGTGTAAGTTCCACTACTACTGCAGCAGATGCTGTTCCGCTCACAATACCGGAAATGTCCCCTATTACATCATTACAAAAATTCGCTACACGATCCGCGTTTCTTGTAATGATTATAGCATGTCTTGCACCAGGAACCCTCTCTGATGCCATCGCATGAAATGGAACTTCTTTCGCAGCTGTTGAAGCAACACCTACAATATCAAAGAATACGCCTGTTAGAACGATTAAAAAGACGATTCCCATACCAATAGCCCAAGAAACTCCGTTTAATAAAAAGGAGGACACAACTGTAAAAATAGCCGCTAACACAAGAGTGATAACGGCAATGCTTGTACTCCATTTGAGTGTTTTAGAAAAGGAATGCTTCATGCATAACTCCTTCTTTTTTGGTCACTTTATGTAATAAGGGAGTGGTCACCTTATTAAGTAAAGACTGCGGCTTAGGTCCAGTAGGTTTTCCCAGAAGAGTACGAAATGTCGCCATATTCGCGGTTTCCCTTTACTCTCTTCTTAACGCTGTCACCAAACGTTAGACTAGATTACCACTTAGTCCGCACTATAATCCCTAAAAGGTGTCAAATTTAGAACAGTCTAGGAGTTTTCCTCAACAGCCTCGCGCACATTCCCTAGCCTCTTTTGCAGAGAAGATTTCATATGGTATAAAGCTCAAAATCAGCGGCCAACCGATACAGGCTTTTCACACCATAATCCCCTCAAGCTCCACTCAAGGCAGGCTACGCTGCTCGCCTTCTCTTTTCCTGAAATCAAGAAAAGCGGCAAAGCAGGTTCAAACCCCATTTCGCAGTAAGGTCTTTTGAACACAAACCGCAAATATGGGGCCTCCGCGGAAGAAGGGTCATCGCCCACATGCCATTGTGGATCGCCCTTCAACCTTAACTCCCAGCGTTGACCCAAGGCTGGGCGCCTCAAGCCAATACAAGGAACTTCATCGATGTGCCCTTTGGCGGATTTTTAGGCCCGCCTTCAGGAACGGGGGCTGACTAGAATACTGCACCACTCCAAAGCAAATAATATCATATCATACTTCCAATTGCTCAACAATCTATTAGTGGTTTCTTTTATAATGTAGTCAGCAATGGACGCTAATATGCCTGTATTTCCGTTGATTCTGTCTAAATGTTCCAAAGAAATATGTATATGATTTTCCATTTCTTTCTTTGCTCCATCCAGACCTAGTATTTTAGGATATGTCGTTTTTAAATTGGCTTCATCACTTCCGACGGGTTTTCCTAAATCATCTTGATTTCCGGTTACATCAAGGATGTCATCCTGAATTTGAAATGCGATTCCAATATGGCGTGCATAACTTTGCAAGTGCAAAAGGTCATCTTCTGAAGCATCAGCAGCAATCCCGCCAAATAACACGGAACACTCTAGCATTTTCCCCGTCTTTTTTTCATGGATGCTTTCCAACTCATGTAAAGTAAGATCTCTGTCTTCTCCCTCAAGGTCCTCGACTTGACCTCCAACCATTCCGGTTGCTCCAGCAGCCTTTGAAAGAACTGCGATCATCTTAACTTTTTGTTCAGGAGTCAGTAATAGGTTGTTTGTAATTAGGGTGAAGCTTTCCGTTAAAAGAGCATCTCCCGCTAGAATCGCTTGAGCTTCTCCAAACACTTTATGGCTAGTGAGTTTTCCTCTTCTGTAATCATCATTGTCCATCGACGGGAGATCATCGTGTATCAATGAATACGTGTGTACAAATTCTATAGAGCATACAGCATCTAAAATTTGCAGAGGGTCCTTTTCAAAGGATTCCATGACAGCTAGTGCAAGAATAGGTCTGATTCTCTTGCCGCCAGCTGAAATGGAATACAACATCGAATTCTTTAGCGTTGCAGGAGCTTTAAGCTGATTCAAGTATACAACCATCTGATCCTCAACCAATTTCTTTTATCACGAAGATATTGTTCGAACGCTATCAATGATCTTCCTCCTGAATCACAAAAGGTTCTTCTCTTCCATCTTCATGCATGATTGTATCCATTTTCTTCTCAACATTTTTTAGTTTTGTATGACATAACTTTGAAAGCTTCATGCCTTGTTGATACAAATCAATGCTTTCCTCTAACGGTACATCACCCTGCTCAAGCTTTTCTACGATTTCTTCAAGCTGTACCATCGCTTCTTCAAATGTAAGTTTGCCCGCTTTTTCACTCATTCGTTAAAGACGCCTCCGTTCCCGTGATGTGACAATCAACCTGTCCATCTTTTAACTTTATCGTTAACGCATCTCCTGCTTTTACTTGTTTAACAGATTTAACGAGTTCTTTCTTTCCTTGTTTATACGTTAAGCTATATCCCTCTCCATAATGGCAAGTGGATTTAGAGAAGATAGCCTTGAAATCTTATTAGAGAATTCCTTTTGGTGCTGCCTTACATGGCGGTTAGTTTCTTTTACCAATAATTTATGTAAAGAAACAACTCGTTCGTTCGCTTTGTTAAGCTGTCCTGCAGGTGAAAACAATGATAGTTGACGCTTCATTTGTGTCAGCTGGTTCTGGTGCTGACCTACAAAACTTTCAACAGTTCTTTTTAATTTATCCAAGTTTCTATCAAGTTCCTGCTCTTTTTGTTTTACTAGTTGAGTAGGATATTTGAATGCATACGATTTTTGCAGGCGGGACAAATGCTGTTGATGCCCTGCCAAATATTCATTCATAACTCTCTTAAGCCTTACACTTCTTTGGAAGAGCCTATCACCCAGTTCATCTAGGTGAGGTACGGCCATCTCGGCTGCTGCTGTTGGTGTCGGTGCTCTTAGATCTGCAACAAAATCAGATATTGTAAAATCTGTTTCATGCCCTACCGCGGAAATGACAGGCAACTCTGAAGAAAAGATTGCTCGAGCAACGATCTCTTCGTTAAACGCCCATAATTCTTCGATCGATCCCCCGCCGCGTCCGACGATCAGCACATCTGCCTTACTTACATCGTTTGCTTGTTCTATCGCACGGACAATGGCTGGTGCTGCACCAGGCCCTTGGACAAGAACAGGATATAAAGTGATAGCCGCTAAAGGAAAACGGCGTTTGATTGTTGTGACGATATCTCTGACAGCAGCCCCTGTCGGAGAAGTGATCACACCGATCTCTGTTGGAAACTTTGGCAGCGGCTTTTTTGTGATGAATCAAAAAGCCCTTCTTGTTCTAGCTTATACTTTAGGTTCTCATAAGCTTGAAACAAGTTGCCAACTCCGTCTTGCTGCATCGTTTTCACATAGAGCTGATATTGCCCTTGTGGTTCATACACAGAGAAAGATCCTTGAATCAAAACATTCATACCTTCCTCAGGTTTGAAATTCAAGTATCTGTTATTCCCTGCAAACATAACCGCTGAAACTCTGCTGTTTGCATCTTTCAGGGTGAAATACAAATGTCCTCTGCTATGCAGCTTCACATTAGATAATTCACCTTTTACCCAAACATCCTGCAAATTGCCGTCATTTTCAAATAATCGCTTAATATACCGGGTTACAGCCGATATTGGGACATACCGATTGTTGTTTTGCATTAAAGAACTTCCTTTAGCTTCTTTCTCCATTTTGAAGCAAGCACCGTGTTATTCATCAGCATCGTGATCGTCATTGGACCTACTCCACCAGGAACTGGAGTGATATGTTTTGCTTTTGGTTTGATTGCTTGAAAGTCTACATCTCCACACAATTTGCCGTTTTCCATACGGTTTACACCCACATCAATAACAACTGCACCAGGTTTAACCATATCTTCTGTAATAAGGTTCGGTTTTCCTACTGCTGCTATTAGAATATCGGCTTGCAAGGTTTGTTCTGTTAGATTTTTTGTTCTCGAATGACAGAACGTTACAGTCGCATTTTCTTGTAAAAACAGTTGCCCAGCAGGTTTTCCAACAAGGTTGCTTCTCCCTACAACGACAACATGCTTACCAGAAATTTCTTCACCTGTCTGTTTTACCATCTCTAAAATACCTAGTGGTGTACAAGGAATAAAAGCGTGTTCGTCACCGGCATGCATTCGACCAATGTTAATTGGATGAAAACCGTCCACGTCTTTTTCAGGCAGGATTGTTTCTATTACTTTTGATTCACTAATATGTGAAGGCAGGGGAGTTGTACAAGGATCCCATCAATTTGTTCATCATTGTTAAACGTTTGAATGTATTCCAATAATTCTTCTTCAGAAATAGATTCAGGAAGTTCAGATAATACAGAGTGCATTCCGAGCTCTTTACACGTTCTTTCTTTTGCAAGAACATATGAACGAGACGCTGGGTGATCGCCTACTAGAATAACAGCTAAACCAGGAACAGTTCCTTCTTGTTTTAGGTCTTGGATCTCTTTTGCAAGTTGTTCTCTAATCTCTCTCGCAATTTGTTTTCCATCTAACACAGCCATTCTAAATCCCCTCAAAAGTTGTTGTTAATTATTTATTTATTGTTAATGTCTTTGATTATTTTTCCTAGGACACCGTTTACGAAACGTCCTGCTTCTTCACCGCCAAAGATTTTAGCCGTTTCAATCGCTTCGTTCAACGTTACGTTCTTAGGGACTTCTTCCATATAGAGCCATTCGTACGCTGCCATTTGCAGAACAACTCGCTCCACATTTGCCAGTCTTGAAAAACTCCATTTTTCAAGATACGGCGTCAGAAAACGCTCGATCTCCTCTTTATTTTCTACCGTACCATGAACCATTTTTGTTAAAAATTCATCAGATGGCTCTCCTTCTAAAACATGCTCCATAGCTTCATTAGCTGATGTGTCACTTACTTCAATTTGAAAAAGCGATTGAAATGCTTTTTCTCTGGCAAGTCTGCGTTTCATAATCCGACTTCCTTTCTATTTGCGAACAATTTCTATCTAGCATAATACCATATTGTGAGGAGTGGTTACAATCCGAACAATGGACTTACAAACCCTTCCGAACATTCAGTTTTTTTACTATCTATCAAGGTTTACATGATAAATGAAAAAGTATTTTACCTTTTTATCTTTTGTAGGGTCTCTACAGGATATGGATTTCTTACTCTCCAAATTGCTTTCACTCTATACGAGGTGGGGTATATTTGCTGTTAATTCAGTAAATTCACGAGATAATTCTAGAAATTTATGACTTAATCCGGCGAGTTTAAACTATAATCCGGCGAGATTTGCCTATATACCGGCGAGTCGACATCACTCGATTTTTTTCTGCACCCCTTATACCCTTGCCTTAACTACTCTTAATAAACAACAAGAAAAAAGATCAAAGGGAAGGTTACTCACCTCACCCTTTGATCTTTTTAATAATCTACTTCTGGTGCTTCATTCTGTTTTTCTTTTGAATCGAATTGCACACCGACTACGAATACATTAATATCCGTTGCTTCTAGAGCTGTCATATCTAAAAGAGCTTGTCTGATGTAGTCTTGAATTTTTTGAGCAACGTCTGGAATAGCAACGCCGTATTTCATGGATACGTAAACATCAATTGAAATACCTGTTTCAGAAAGTTCAACTTTTACACCTTTGCCGTGTGTTTTCTTTCCAAGGCGTTCTACAACTCCGCTTGCAAAGCTTCCTCTCATGGATGCTACACCTTCAACGTCTGAAGCAGCAATACTTGCGATTACTTCGATGACTTCAGGTGAGATCTCAACTTTCCCTAGTTCTGATGAGTAACTTTCCATTTCAAATGATAGTTCATTCATCTTTTAAACACCTCCGCACTTATTCGCTTTTTGAAGTTAAATCATGATTTTCTAAAAACTTTGTATTAAAGTCACCATTCACAAAAGTCTCATGGTTTAACAGACGCAGGTGGAACGGAATGGTCGTATGAACTCCTTCAATGACAAATTCACTTAATGCACGTTTCATACGGTCTATCGCTTCTTGTCTCGTATTTCCATATGTGATTACTTTCGCGATCATAGAATCGTAAAATGGCGGGATTGTATAGCCAGGATATACAGCAGAATCGATTCGAACGCCTAGGCCGCCTGGAGGTAGATACATTTCAATCTTTCCAGCAGATGGCATAAAGTTCTTTTCAGGATTCTCTGCATTAATTCTGCACTCGATCGACCAGCCATTAAATTCAATGTCTTCCTGTTTGTATCTTAATTTTTCACCAGAAGCCACTTTAATCTGCTCTTTTATGAGATCAATACCAGTAACCATCTCTGTTACAGGATGCTCTACTTGGATGCGTGTGTTCATCTCCATGAAATAGAACTCACCCGTATTGTGGTCAAAAATGAATTCAACCGTACCTGCGCCAGAGTATTGGACAGCTTCAGCCGCTTTTACAGCAGCGTCTCCCATCTCTTGGCGTTTCGACGGAGAAATAGCTGGAGAAGGCGTCTCCTCAAGAAGCTTTTGAAGACGTCTTTGGATGCTGCAATCTCTTTCTCCTAAGTGAATAACATTTCCATAGTTATCTGCAAGCACCTGTATTTCTACATGCCTAAAGTCTTCAATGTACTTTTCAATATAAACACCCGGGTTGCCAAAAGCAGTTGCCGCTTCTTGCTGAGTAATCGCAATGCCTTTTAAAAGCTCCGTTTCATTCTTTGCTACGCGGATCCCTTTACCCCCACCGCCTGCTGTTGCTTTAATAATTACAGGATACCCAATTTTATTACTGAGTTCAATGGCTTCTTCCTTGTCCCTGATAATCCCGTCAGAACCCGGTACGATAGGAACTCCTGCGTCTGCCATCGTTGCTCTGGCAACATCTTTAATACCCATTTTGTTGATCGCTTCAGCACTCGGACCTACAAATGTAACATTGCATTCCCTGCATAGTTCTGCAAAATCAGCATTCTCAGCCAAGAATCCATACCCAGGATGAATGGCCTCTGAACCAGTTAGTGTCGCAACGCTCATAATGTTTGTGAAGTTTAAGTAACTGTCTTTTGAAGCAGTCGGTCCGATACAATAAGCCTCATCTGCCAAACGGACGTGCAAGGCATCTTTATCAGCTTCTGAATAAACGGCTACTGTTTCAACACCAAGTTCTTTGCACGCTCGAATAATCCGTACTGCAATTTCACCACGGTTTGCTACTAATAGCTTTTTAATCATAGACATAACCTCCTATTCTGCTTTCACAAGGAACAGAGGTTGTCCGTATTCTACTAATTGTCCGTTTTCAACTAATACTTTAACAATCTCACCATTCACTTCTGATTCGATTTCGTTAAATAGTTTCATCGCTTCGATAATACAAACGATGCTGTCTTTTGAAACTTGATCTCCCGGTTTAACAAAAGCTTCTTCATCTGGGGAAGACGCAGCATAAAACGTTCCAACCATAGGTGAAACTACTTTATGTAAGTTAGCATCATCTTCTGCCGGCTTTGTTTCTTGCTTTACTTCAGTGTTCTCTTTTACTGGTTCTGCCGCTGGAACTTGTTCTCTTACTGGCGGTGCTTTAGTTACTACAGGCTGAGACTGCACTTCCTCTGCATGATAAGAAACTGCTGTTCCATCGTTCTTTTTTAGGACGATTTTAGATCCGTCGTTTTCGTATTTAAATTCGTTAATGCTTGATTTGTCAATTAGCTTAATCAGTTCACGGATTTCTTGTATTTTTAGCATCAGATCTCTACTCCTTTTAACAATCCTATCCAGTTTAGATTTTTAGTTAGTACCTTCTATTGTGACTAGGTCTTAACACATGTAATATACCATATTTCTCATTTCATGGATACATTAGAATCAAGTACAAGTTAATAGTACACGAATCTTAGCTATATTGTAAGCGTTTACGACATGTATTCTCTGTTATTCTATCATTACCTGTCACATACAAGTGCAAACCAGTTAAACTTTTAAGTTTCTATAAAATATATCATGAAACTCTGTAAAAATAAAAAACTCTACCCTTTTTTCTTTATTTAAATCCATAATACGAATGAACAATACAGCGTTCTCACATTCATCGGAAAAATCAAAGAAGCTGACTCCCACAGCACAGGGAGCCAGCTCTCATATCTCAGCTCATCAAGAAACAAAACTTGCTACAGCAGAGTTTTTATTTAGATGCGTGGTATTCAACGGCTACAGTCTTGCTGCTGCCCAGGTGTTCATTAGCTACGTTCATAATCTCTACAACTTCTTTTTGGATAATTTATCAGCTTTTACAATTACTTTGATCTGATTGTTCATCGTGCTAACAAGTGCATCATCAAAGCCCATCGACTTGATCAATGTCTCTACTGTTGATTCTTGCATCGTGAGTGACTGAAGCTCTGTCATTTTTGCCCAAGCATCCGCTTGAACTTCTGCTGATGCATCCTCTGAACCTGCAACCGCTACATAATCTGCACTCATCTCATCGCGAACTTCATCTCGCTCTAAACGAAGTGCTGTAAACAGATCATCATTCGCTACTCCTGAAACGGTCGCATCTTTACCTGATTTCTTGCCTGCTTCAAGATAGGCTAAGTCATCTGTTCCACCCGGAGCTGTAATATAATAGACCGATAATACAATAATTAAACTAAGCATCGTTAAAAGCCAAACCGTTTGTTTTTTCAATAACATTTGTTTATTCCCCCTCAGGATTTTTTGGTCCTACAAAAATCTGGTCACTTCCAATATCAAAGATTTTCTTAACAAGCTCGATAATCATTGCCTTTGTCTGAATGCTCTCGGCACCTTGTGCTAAAACAGCCACTCCTTTTATCTTAGGCTTTTCTGTTGTCACGATAATCGGCTCTTCTCTACCATCGTTTGAAATGATAACGACTTTTTCATCTATCTTTTGATCTTCTATCGTTCTTGTGCCGCCATTTTTATCATTTTCTGATGTTGTTTGACTTTGGGTGCTGTCATCTGTAACAAACTCTTTTTTCTCTGTTGTGGAAAGCTCAACCCAGACGGATACTTTTCCTACACCTTGCATCTGTTCTAATAAATCTTTTAGCTCGTTGGAATAACGATCTTCATACGTCTTAATATTCTTATCTGTAACTTCCTTGGCTTGTTTAAAAACTGCTTGAGATTTTTGTTCTGTCTCCATGCCTATTCCATTTAATGCGCTTTTTTGAGCAGGGGAGTCTATCATTTTGCTAATAAACATAAGAGAAATTCCCAATAGAAGTAATGCAAGTAAGTACTTTTGTTTATTCCCTGCTTTATCACTAAGCTGCAGCCGTTTTTTCATCTGTTCCCAAAATGAATGTTTCATTGGGATAACTCCTCTCCCCTTCCAATTGCACCTCAACTTGCTGTGAATCTAGCTGCCACTGGCTGGCCAAGAAATGCACAATTTCATTAGGAACATGGTATTCATGGGCTTCTTTTTTTGTGGATCAGCGATTCTAACATCCACTTCTGAAACTTCTGAAATCCCTGCTTGTTCATGATGTTTGGCCAGTACCACTTTTGCACCAGTAATATCTTCAGGCTTTAACGGCTCCGTACCCATTTCCGTTTGGATTTGAAGATCGACAATTTCTAATTCATACGTCTTTTTCAGCTCCTCCTGAACTTGTTTTTTCATTGGGACAGCCATTTGCTCTAATATATATGCACGTTGTGCGGATTGTATTTCACTTTTATTCTCTTCTATTGAATTTTTTATTTCATTTTCCTTTGCAGCGGCTGGCAGATCCATAGCCAGAAACACTTGATCTAGATCAGAGTTTATAAGTTTAAATAAAGGTGAAAGCATAGCAAGAAGTATAAGTAACCCTACGACCATCTTGATATAGCTTTGAAACTGGTTACCGGGCAATAAAAGTTCAATGACTCCCGCTAATAAGACAAGAATAATAATGTTTGTGATCCACTCCGTTAAAAAGGCCACGATTCCACCTCCTATCGAACCATCAGTGTGACATTACCGGCTGCAATAATAATTGTGATTGCAAGAAAAAACATGATAGAGACAGTCATAAGCGCCGCAAAAATGAACATGACACTTTTACCGATGATACCTAACGATTCTACGATTGGGCCGCCCCTAACGGCTGTAGTAGCGCTGCTGCCATACTGTATATAAATGCGAGAATAAGTACTTTAATTGCTGGGAAGATGGCTAATAAAAGTAATAAAAGAGCTCCAATAATACCAACAGAATTTTTAAGTAAAATAGATGCACTCATAACTGTGTCAGTTGCATCTGTAAACATGCGTCCTACGACCGGAATAAAATTGCCTGTAATAAATTTTGCTGTCTTAATCGTAATTCCATCAGCTACAGCTGCAGTGGCTCCTTGAACACTCATCACACCGAGAAAGACTGTGAAAAAAAGGCCAGAGCACCCATGCTGATATTTCTTAACAATTTTGCGAGTTGCGTCACTTTGTGATGTTCGGACATGGTGGAAACGATACTTAATAAGGCTGATAAAAAAATCAGAGGCAACACGAAGTTTTTAATCAATAGTCCGCTTGTGTTTACTAAAAATAATATGACTGGATGAAAGAACGCCACTGAAGCGATGCTTCCTACTGTTGCCATTAACGCAAGAAGAAGTGGAATGAGTGCAATCATAAAGCTGAGCATATTATCAATCGCTTCTGTTGCGTAAGAGATCGCAACGTGAAAACTATTTAATGCTAAAATGATCAAAACCATGTAGATGATGCCATATGCTACTTTTGATATGGCTGAACGATCAAAAGCATTCTGGATAGATTGCAGGAGCATACTGAATACGGTTAACAATATTAAAGTTCCTAACAGCTTTCCGTGAACGGCAAGCTCATGAAACATAAATTTCAAAAGGCCCAACATATACCCTTTTAGGGAGAAATCCTTCTCTCCTTTTACAAATTCAAGAAACGTTCCTTTTTGACTTTCTGGCAAAAAACCACCATATTCACTAGAGATACTATCCCAATATTGTTTAATTTCATCAAGCTGCATGGATGAGACTTGTTGTTCTACCATTTTCGAAGTGATTGAGCTCGCAGATGCAGATTCTGAGTAGCCAAATAGCATATAAGAGAAGAATACTAGCATAGTTAGACTTGTCCGCATCAACTTTGTCTGCATCTTTACAACCTGCTTTCTTATTTGGGAATAAGCGTCAGCACGGTTTCAATAATAACCGTCAATATAGGTATAGCCATCACAAGGATCAGGATCTTACCTCCAAGTTCAATCTTAGAAGCAATGGCTCCCTGACCTGCATCCCGTGTAATCTGTGCTCCAAATTCTGCAATATAAGCGATTCCAATAATCTTTAATAACGTTTCTACATAAACCATATTCACGTTTGCATTAATTGCAAGTCGCTGGAGCATGGTTAATATTTGTCCAATTTTATCGATCAGAAACAAAAAATTCCTGCTCCGACCATGAGTGTAACCAAAAAGGCGAAATTCGCTTTTTGTTCTTTAAGGACTAAGGCTAAGAAAGCAGCGACCAGCCCAAAACCAACAATTTGGATAATTTCCAATCTGGCCCCCTCCTTAATTCTGAAACAAAAAGACTCCTTTTACCTTTTGAAACAAGTCATCTAAAAGTGTGATGACCATAAAAAGGGCAACAACAAATCCTAATAACGTTACCCAGTGCGCGTAATCCTCTTTTCCAATCATTTTTAAAACGGTATGAAGCATCGCGACAATTATTCCTAGTCCTGCAATCTGAAACACTGCATTTACATCCAATCCCATATGTGAGACCTCCTGTTACATTAAGAGAATAACGATTAAAAGTCCCATTAACACCCCAAGACTTTTGCACATTTTTTCATAGCGTTCTTGTATGTCCCTTGCTTCTTTTTCCTCACGATTAAGGTGGGCAAGTGTTAACTGTATCTGTTTTTGCTGATGCTCTTTGTCATGTCTGCCAAGCGTTGATCCAAACTGGCGAAGCACTTCTATTTCTCCAACCTTAAAAGACGTTTCCTTTGCTAATACAGCCAGTTGGCTGTCCCATGCTTCTTGAACGGAGAGTTCCCCTTCGACCAATAAATCAGAAATAGTAAGAAAAAACGAAGATAATGGCTCTTTTAATGGTTTTCCTATATGCTGAAACGCTTCATGAAGAGGTGTTGATCCGTACATGATCTCTGCCTCTAGTGCTTGAAGCGTGACTTTTAGTTCTCTTAATTTCTTAGGTCTTTCTCTTACACGTTTTGCCCATTCAAATCCAAATATCGTCGTTGCAGAAAGAATAGCGATCGCACCAAGCCAACTCATCATGCTGCACCACCTGACGACCGATAGATCTCTTTGAAATCCCTGTTATAAATCCGTTGTATTGTACCTGGACCTTTATCCCTGCTTAAAATGACATATCTTTGAAACAATGAAAGACCGGATAATGGTTTCATTACAGGCCTTTTGAGCGCATCTTCCAAACTGCTTCCATGCGCAGTGAAAATCATCTGTACACCTGCATGCATAGCCTCCAGAATAGCCTCACCGTCTTCTTTTCTCCCGATTTCATCCACGATTAAAACTTGCGGACTCATTGAACGTATAAGCATCATCATACCTTCCGCTTTTGGGCAGGCATCCAGTACATCCACTCTTTTTCCAAGGGAATGTTGGGGAATTCCTTTAATAGAACCCGCTATTTCAGAACGCTCATCAACGATTCCCACTTTAAAAGACGGAATTTTTTTTGGTTTACGCCACAACTGACTAGCCTTGCAATATCTCTTAAAAGGGTGGTTTTCCCGGTTTGCGGAGGACCGATCAGCAATGTATTCAGCCAATTTTCCTGAAATAGGTAGGGAAGCAGCGGTTCTGCGATTCCTATTTTTTCCCTCGCAATCCTTACATTAAATGAACTGATATCTTTGATAGCTTTAACAAAACCATGTTCAGTGATCACTTTACCTGCTAGTCCTACACGATGACCTCCAGAAATCGTAATATAACCCCGCTTCAGCTCTTCTTCTAGCGCATATAAAGAATGCTGACTTAAACGATTGAGCAATACTTGGGATTCTTCTGCAGAAATCGGTTTTTCTGACGGATAGATTGGCTTACCCGAACATAAAATTTCTAACGGCTGCCCGATCCTAACTCTAATTTCCTCAACTGATTGAAGGACAGATGCTGGCATATTTCTTAATGTATGCTGAATTTCATCCGGAAAAAGTCTAAAAATGGTTTCCATAACCCGTTCTCCTTTAAAAGGCTAGTACTATAAACGTATGGCTTATCCCTACGCTTTATGCCAATAAAGGGAGGTTTAGTAGAACTGTTGAGAAAAATGAAGTGAGTTTAAGGGAGATGTTTTAGAGAGGAAAGTAAATTAAGCTTTATTACACCTTGATTAATCAGGTAGGAGCTGAAAATTCAAATGCTAGGCGATTTTACCAGATTTTGATTATATTAGATCTAGTAAATTTCATTTTTAGCGCACACAATTATAATTTGGTAGAGAGAATGATATAAAATTACGCAGAAATAGAAGCAATCATTATTTAAAATGAGTTGATCTTTTAAATGAATGAAAATCATTCTTTTTTTATGTTAGAAAGTGCCTAGAGGGAGTATTTTCAACTGTCGGAGCGAAAAGTGGAACGCACTGAGCGAAACTATGGCTAGTTGGAGTGAAAATAGGGATCCACGGGGCGAAATGGGAGTTGTTTGGAGCGAAACACCGCCCAGTTTGAGCGAACGTGTAACAAATAAAAGAACACGTACCCTAAAATTGATAAAAACGCTAACTATAGAGTAGTAACGTAAGAACTGCATAGAACTGTTACTCACCACACGCCCCGTACCGTAGAAACCGAGCAGCATGGAGTGGAATTCAACCACTTCCAATAATAACAGAGTTTAAAAAAGCCTCCTCCCAATAAAAGAATCAGGATGAGGCTTTTCTAACTATTTAACTATGCACGTGATACGTAAGCAGCATTTCTTGTATCGATGATAAGCTTGTCTCCTTGGTTAACAAAGAAAGGAACTTGTACGATCAATCCTGTTTCAAGTGTAGCAGGCTTTGTTCCACCAGAAGCTGTATCACCTTTGATTCCAGGCTCAGTCTCAGCGACTACTAATTCTACTGTGTTCGGAAGTTCAACACCAATCGTTTCACCTTGATACGTCATGATGTGAACAGTCATGTTCTCAAGCAAGTACTTTAGCTCATATTCAATTTGAGAAGCTTGAAGTTCAATTTGCTCATAAGATTCGTTATCCATAAACGTATGCGTATCTCCTGATGCATATAGATATTGCATTTTACGGTTTTCGATATGAGCTTTTGCAACTTTCTCTCCGCCACGGAATGTTTTTTCCTGGATACCGCCAGTACGAAGGTTACGAAGTTTAGAGCGAACGAATGCCGCTCCTTTTCCTGGTTTAACATGTTGGAATTCAAGAACTTGCCAAATTCCTCCATCTACTTCAATCGTTAATCCTGTTTTAAAATCGTTTACTGAAATCATGTTTTTATCCTCCTGAATCGTTTAACTAATCGTTAAAAGAGTTTTTGTTGAATGAGTAAGTAATTCGTTACCGTCTTTCGTGATAAGTGTATCGTCTTCAATACGAACTCCACCTATGCCTGAAACATAAATTCCAGGTTCTACAGTAACAAGCATCCCCGGCTCAAGAATTGTATCAGACTTCATGGATAAAGCAGGTCCTTCATGAACATCTAAGCCTATTCCATGGCCTGTTGAATGTCCAAAATAGTCTCCAAATCCTTTTGAAGCTATATAATCCCGTGTTAACGCATCTGCTTCCTTGCCCGTCATTCCCGGCTTGATGCCTTTCATTCCTAGCATCTGGGCTTCATAGACAACTTGATAGATCTCTTTAAGCTCATCTGAAACATTACCGATCGCAACCGTACGAGTAATATCAGAACAATAACCTTTGTAGTATGCACCAAAATCCAAGGTTACTAATTCACCAGTCTCAATCTTTTTATCTGAAGCAACACCGTGTGGAAGGGCTGAACGATAGCCTGAAGCCACAATAATATCAAATGATGAAGAAGTTGCTCCATTTTTTCTCATAAAGAACTCTAACTCATTTGAAACTTCACGTTCCGTAAGGCCTGGACGAATATACTCTATGATATGTGAAAAAGCGGCATCGGCAATGTGTGCAGCATCCTTTACTATCTTAATCTCTGATTCATCCTTTATCAAGCGCAACTTTTCCACCAGCCCCGTTACAGGTACTAGTCCGGTCTCATGTGATTCTAATTGTTTCTCATATGTACGGTAAGAAGAATATGTAACATGATCTTGTTCAAAACCAAGTTTCTGAATGGAAAGTTCTTTCGTTAACTTTGCCACTTCTTCTGGAATCGGTGCGGTATGCATGACAACTCGGTAACCCTCTGCCTGTTCAGCTGCCTGTGTCTTATAGCGGAAGTCCGTAACCAATATAGCCTCTTCCTTTGTAATCAAAAGCACACCTGAACTACCTTTAAATCCACTTAAATAGAAGCGATTTGAAGAAGAAGTAACTAGCAATGCATCAATATCAAACGTTTCAAATAACTCTCTCGCTTTTTCTACACGTCTCATATTGTATCCCCCTTTAATTGATTGTTAAAAGCATGAAGCGCTAATTTATAACTATCAAAACCAAATCCTGAAATCTGTCCGATCGTAACTGGGGCAATAACAGATTCACGTCGAAATTCCTCCCGAGCATGAACATTTGACAAATGGACTTCTATTACAGGGACATCCACACTGGCGATTGCGTCTCTAATCGCATAACTATAATGAGTATAAGCCCCTGCGTTTAAGACGATACCCTGGAATTGTCCTGCAGCACTGTGAATTAAATCAATGATATCCCCTTCACTATTGCTTTGTTTAAAGGAAACTGCCATTAGAAGTTTTGCAGATAACGCTTCTAGTTCGTTTTCTAGATCGTCCAATGTTTTTGCACCATATATGCCAGGCTCCCGTTTTCCCAATCTGTTTAAATTCGGTCCATTAATGATAAGAAAATTTCTGTTGTCCATCGGAAACACCTAGCCTTTGCATAAAAAAATAGAATGTTCATAAAACATTCTATCATAGCAGCTAAACATTTGAATAGTTACGAACTTTGTGTTGATTCCTTATTCCCATGTGCCTGGCCATAACGTTCACTGTATTCAAAGGATATGGAGTACCCTACAAAAACCCCATATAAAATATAAATACAAAGCGTCGTTGTAATCGTGTTTTTACCAATCGTATTCATAGGCTCTAAACCAGGAAATATAGGGTGAAGCAAATAGAACACAATCGCCCACAACGCCACTCCAAATAAAATTCCCGCCCACATCGACTTAATCTTAGCAAAGGCATAACGATACGCGATCGCTACAAGAATGGATAGTAAAGCGACGATTAGGATACTGATCAGTTGCCCGAGCCACAGAGACTTCCATTTTCCGAGTGCCCATGGTGCTAAAACGAGAGCAGGACCTACTTTTGAAAAATTAAAGTAGTATGCAATAAAACCAAATGAAGCCCATATTAGACCTCCAAAAAAACCAACCCCTATCACTCTGCTCATGAACGAGGATTGAGACTCTTGTTTATCTTGTTCTAATTTTGAATCGCTCATATACGATCACCTCCAACATTTCTAGTATGTCCACAAAACCACTGCCCAAACTTATAGACATTGATCAATCATAATCCGTGTAAAACATGTATAAAATGGGAAAAATACAATCATCCCTTGTGGAGGATTATCCGGCTTTACTGTAGAATAGAAAGTACCTACAAAACTTTAGGCTGGGGGTTCAACATGACAAAAGAGAAAAAGCCCGCTTACGGCGGTCAAGCCGTACTTGAAGGGGTTATGTTTGCCGGTAAACACACATACGTTACGGCAATACGGAGAAATGATGATTCCATCGAGTATTTTGAACTAAAAAAGAAACCTTCTCCTATTTTATCTAAATTAAAGAAGATTCCTTTTTTACGAGGATTTATAGCGATTATCGAAGCGAGCATGAACGGCACTCAGCATTTAAACTTTTCAGCTGAACGGTTTGGAGTAGAGCCTGGAGAAGAAGAACAAGCAGAAGAAGAAAAACCATCTAAGTTTGCTTTTTCTTTTCTTTAGCCATTATCGGTGTATTATCTTTTCTATTTGGAAAGTTTGTGTTCACACTCGTACCTGTATTTTTAGCAGAAGCATTTCGCTTTGTCGTACCAGGGCACTTAGGTCAAAATCTTCTAGAAGGATTGTTCAAGTTTATCTTTTTATTAAGCTACATTTATTTCGTTTCGTTAACACCAGCGATTAAACGGGTATTTATGTATCATGGTGCAGAACACAAAGTCATCAATACTTTCGAAGCTGGTGATGAACTAACGATCGAGAACGTGAAACGCCACTCTAGACTTCATTACCGATGCGGCAGCAGTTTTATCTTATTTACAGTCATCGTGGGAATGTTTATCTATTATTTCTTCCCATCTGATCCGCTTTGGCTAAGAATTTTATGCAGACTTGCGCTTATTCCTGTCGTTTTAGGGGTATCTTTTGAAGTATTACAGTTAACGAATAAATTAAGAGACGTTCCCGTTCTCCGTTACCTTGGATACCCGGGACTATGGCTTCAACTATTAACAACAAAAGAACCTGATGAAAAACAAATAGAAGTTTCCATACTTTCTTTTAATGAAATGTTACGTCGTGACGCATCCTATGAAAGTGAAAAAAACGCTAGTCAAATCGTTTAAATCATAAGGAGGTGAACCTGTTGCAACAGAATAACAGAAAATTGCATCCTATCATTTGGTTTGTTATATCACTGGCTATTGTCGGTATTCTTTATCAACTAGTCACTTCACCTCGCGATTTGTTTACAACCATTCTGATCGGAGCAGCAGTGGTCGCCGTGTTTTACTTTATCTTTCGGAGAACCTCATCGGGTGTAAACGGCAAATATAGAAAAGCAGTCAAACAGTCGCAAAAGCGGTATGGCTCCAATCAAAAACCGCCGAAAGCATCTCCGCTGTTTCCAAACAAAAAGACTGCAAAAAGTTCCGCTCAGAAAAAGAGAACACGTGAACATCATTTAACCGTGATCGAAGGTAAAAAGAACAAGAAAAAAAATCGAGCCTCCTTTTAGGATTAGGCTCGATTTTTGTATGCTGGGTTATATGCTGGATGCGGATGCCTCTTCCCTGCAATCCAATTTTGCAAAAAGTGCTCTGCTCGATCATGACCAAATGTATATAATTCATTTTTCGCTTCGGACGAGAGTTGAAAATCAATTACCGAAACATGTTTAACCGGCATAAATATAATATCTCTCGCATCGTGCGAGTCAATATAGCGGTTATCATGTGCTTGCATCATCGTTTCGAATAATGCTTTAAACAGTTGTACAGCATTCTTTACATTATGTGTTGGAATGTGATCATTAATATATGAACTTAACTGAAACCCTAATACCGGGCGGATCGGAACACGATCTTTCCTTTGGTACAGCCACATCGGAAAGTTGCTCAATACCCCTCCATCAACAATATAGCTTTTCTGTCCGACACGATTAAATAACTTGATCGGGTAAAAAAATATGGTAGACTACAGCTCATTCTTACTGCACGCGCAATCGGAAATCGTTCAGGCAGCAACCCATATTCTTCTAAATCGTCTGGCAAGACAATCAACCTGCCTCTTGTAATATCAGAAGCAATAATCTTCAAGCTGCCATAAGGGATATCTGCAAAAGTCACGATCCCCCTTGCAGCTAACAGTGACGCCACCCAGTTTTCCAAGTAATCTCCTTTAAACAATCCTAGTTTCCAATATAACTTTATCCAGTTCATAAAGGGAATTGGCACAATCGTTTTACTCGTATCAAGAAATTTTCGAAAGTCCAATTTATCAATTATTTCTTTCATTTCTCCTGCCGAATAGCCAGCCTTAATTAAAGCTGCCATCAACGCACCTGCACTCGTTCCTGCTACCCTCTCAAAAGTAAGCCCTCGATTTTCAGCTGCTTCAACAGCTCCGATCAAAGAAAGTGCCTTGATGCCTCCTCCAGAAAAAACACCATCAATCCGCATAAACATCTCCTCCACTACTATCCTAATCAGCAGAAGATGTCCTTTATAACCGATTCAAGAAAAATAAAGTCTTTTGTCACAAGCTTTTTTATTTAAAAAGTCCTTCATGATGAAGATTAAATTTACTGTCCACTTTTTAGATTTTACTGTCCACTTCTCACAAAATACTGTCCACTTGCACCTACAGCATTGATAAGACCATTCACCCAAAATAAAAAAACAACCATAAATTTATGATTGTTCTTGTTCTTCATTCTTCGCTTGTACTTCCCTTAATAGCTTCAATCGGTTCTCATCTTCTTCAAAGAACTGCACGAGATCTCCAATTCGATCTATAGCGTTCCAGCTTAAGTGATGCTCGATTCCCTCAACATCTTGATAGATGTTT
The DNA here is from genome assembly GCF_055814265.1 of Fictibacillus sp. EA-CB0309. Lineage (NCBI taxonomy): Bacteria > Bacillati > Bacillota > Bacilli > Caryophanales > Fictibacillaceae > Fictibacillus > Fictibacillus sp. EA-CB0309. The sequence goes on along the minus strand of NZ_CP169271.1, from coordinate 1,742,714 downwards.
TCTTGGTCTACCCCAATAACCTTCAAAAATTCTTCAAGTAATTCATGTCTGTAAACTAAACGTTTACCGAGCTTTTTGCCATTCGGCGTTAAAACGAATCCTCTGTATTTTTCATAAACGACATACTTGCCTTTGTCGAGTTTCTGAATCATTTTGGTTACAGAAGAGGGATGCACTTCTAGGTTCTCAGCAAGATCTGATACCCTGGCATAGCCTTTCTCTTCGATAAGGGCGTAAATGCGTTCTATATAGTCTTCCATACTTGGGGTTGGCGGCAAAATGTTCCCTCCCTATATACTAAACCAGCTTGGTCTCTATAAAAAGGATACTATAGAATGGTAAGCGTGACAAGGGAAGGCCCTAATCACTCCATCACGTAAAATACTCGATCTTTGCTGTTGGAAACATTGTATGAATGTAATTTTCAACCGTTTCCCGTAATCTTGTCGCTTGATCATCTTGATACACATATTTACCGATTCCATAACGTCCCCATTTATATTTACGCTCTTCTTCGTTCATTTCAAGCTTAGATTTTGGATAGTTTTTTCAATAACTTTTTTGCTGGTTTCGTAAAACGGTGTTGAATGAGTTCAAACGTTAGGTCGTTTGTTAAATGTTTCGGAATTTTCGCTTCTAATATGTCAAAAAGTTCTTTATATCCTTCTTCCCAATCTTTATGAAGATATAGGGGAGCTACGATAAATCCTAACGGGTACCCAGCTTCCGCAACTCGTATAGCCGCATTAATACGCTCTTCCAACGGACTTGTTCCGAGTTCAAAATTTTTGATCACATATTGAGAATTCACACTAAAACGAAAACGGGTTCTTCCTTGATGTTTGGCATCCAGTAAATGATCAACGTGATGATACTTTGTTGTGAAACGAAGTCTGCCTAAATCTGTTGCACCAAAAATTCAATCGCTCTTTTTAAGTTATGTGTAAGGTGATCGATCCCAACGATATCAGATGTACACGATGCCTCAAACCTGGTAACTTCCGGTGCTCGCTCTTGCATATACTTTTCAGCTTGAGCAAAAATTTCATCCGTATTTACATAGGTCCTTAAATACGGCTTGCTGCCAAGTGTCGTCTGTAAGTAACAATAGTGACAATGACCCATGCATCCCGTTGCAAGAGGAATAGCGTATTCAGCAGACGGCTTAGACGAATCAAACTTCAAGGTCTTTCTGATTCCGACCACAAGCGTTGATTTAGCCGTTCTGTATTTTTGAAAATCGTTATCTCCTGGCAGATCACGTATTTGATTATGTGAAGTCGTTTCTCTAATCTCAACTTCCAACTTGCTGAATCGATCGAACAATTCTTTTCCTAACGGATATTCAAGTGCACGCGGTTCAAAATAGATCAACTGCGGCATAAAAGGTTTATTGGCACCTGCCATAACAAAACACCCCACAATTTTTTTCACAAATGATGGAGTTAGTATGTGCTATTTGGTGAAAAAGAAAAAGGAAGGAACATTTCCAGTTCCTTCCCCGCTTAACTTATAGTCCACATTTTAATTGTGCATTACAGTTTGTACATGTATTGCAGCCGCCGATTTCTTTTACTTTTCCTTTTCGGCAAACTGGACAAGTATTTCCTACTTCGTTCCCGATTGTTACATCCGTAGAACGAAGGTCCGTAATTGTATCTAAAATAACGACTTTGCTTTTTCTTCTTCCATACCAAGATCGATCTCAGTCTGTTCAAACGTTTCTTCAGCTTTAAGTGTAAGAACTTGTGAGTCACGGCTTCCATCAACGTAAACCGTTCCGCCCTTCGCTCCACCTTTATAAAGACGCTCGTAAACTTTTTGAACCTGGTCAACCGTATATCCTTTTGGCGCGTTAACCGTTTTAGAGATCGAGCTGTCTACCCAGCGCTGGATAACGCATTGTGTATCGGCATGCGCTTCTGGAGCAAGCTCCATCGCGGCAACAAACCATTCAGGAAGCTCGTTTTCGTTCGCTTCTGGATTGCTGTCTAAATATTCTTTTACGATATCAGCTTTTACTTCAATAAATTTCCCTAAACGACCGCTTCGGAAGTATGAGAATGAGAAGTAAGGCTCTAATCCTGTGGAGACTCCAACCATGGTTCCTGTACTCATTTTTGTTACTCTCTGATTTCAATCAGAGGGTGGGATTATTAGTACCCACTCCCTATGTCGCCATAAGGATCAGACTATATCATCAACCAGTTAATTGTTTGAATGTTTCTTTCTGTGGCAAGGGTGTTCACAAAGACTCATTAGATTCGAAAGTCTATTTGCTTCTTTCCAATCCCCCTTGAACTCTCGAAAGGGGATTATATGGTGTACAGAAAGTTCATGACCAAGTTCTTTTTCAGTAGTCCCACAGTCTTGACAAGTATACTTATCACGTTTTCTAGCTTCCCGTCTTTTTTTCTCCAATTAGGACCGTAATAATTAATATCTCCACCCTGCCAGGTTCCACTATTAGGTCCAGAAAAGATTCCAGACTCAGAATAATAAATACCCATACATTGTTCACTACAAAAATTATTGTTTTTGATAACACTTTGCTTTTTATAAAAGTGTTTTGAACAAAGTGTACAACTAACTTTACGTTTTCTAGTAAAGTTTTTTTTGCATTTCGAGATATAGCTTTGTATGAGCAATTATTACTACAATATTTTGCTGTTTTGGCCCTGTAAGGTGTAAGAAAAAATTCTTTTTTACATTCTCTACATTGTAATTTCACTCTTTTTATTAAATGGCTAAATTTAATCTTGTTTAACCTCTGATAGTTAGCCTTACAAGTGTGATTACAAAAATTAGTTGTAAATATAATAGACGGTTTGCGAAGCAATGATTTTTTGCAAAAGTCACATTCAACATTTCTTCTTTTTAACAAATGTTGATTTATTGGATTCTTTGTTTGGTATTCACCTTTGCATTTTCGTGAACAGTATTTTTTCCTATCAAATTGACTGGGTTTAACCTTTATATGTTGATCACAATTCAAACAATTTTTCTCCATATGCTATCACCTTTTTATTTTTGTTCCAAGGTGTAAAAGCATGAAGTTTCTGGTGCTCGGCATGTAGTCGTTGAGGGGTCAGCCACGACTTCCCTGCGGATTGTCTGCACCTTTTGATTTTTACCAACTTTCGTACTGGCAAGGTACTGGTACAAAAGGATACTCAGAGTTTCCCGCATATAGCCAAGTTTACGCAGCGTTTTTGCAAACACTGGGGGCAAGTTGTTTACCCGTAGGAGCCACTGTTAACAAGTGAGAGTTTCTAATCCCATATTGTAAGATGTCTTCACGAACATCTTGAGGAAGCTTTTTCATGTAGCCCGTTTCAATAAATCTATTTCTTAATGTAGCAGTTTCCGTTTCTGATTCACCTTCTAAGAACGGGAAGCTACCCTTTTCTTTTGCAAGCTCGATGGAAGTACGGTAAGCCGTAACAGCAATTGTCTCAAAGATTTGGTCAACAAGCTTGTTTCCTTCTTCTGATCCATATACTGTCTCACAATAGATCAGTAGGTCATGAAGTCCCATTACTCCAAGTCCTACACGACGCTCACCTAATGCTTGAACGCGATTTGGCTCTAAGAAGTATGGTGTCGCATCAATAACGTTGTCTTGCATGCGTACGCCAACTTCAACGGTTTGTTTCAGTTTTTCAAAATCGACTGTTTTATTTTCTTTGTCAGCCATGTTGCCAAGGTTTACTGCTGCAAGGTTGCAGACACTGTATGGTGCAAGTGGTTGTTCTCCACATGGGTTTGTTGCTACAACCTTTTGTCCATATGCTGTAGCGTTTGTCATGTCATTGGCGTTATCAATAAAGAAAATTCCTGGCTCAGCTGAGTATGTTGCGCAAATGTTGATCAAGTTCCAAAGTTCACGCGCTTGGATTCGTTTGTATACGCGAATACCATAACCTTTCTCTTCCCAAACACGAACATCTCCAACCTCATGCCACTCGTTGTTGTATGCTTCCATTTCTTCAGGCGTGTAGGCCTCGACACTCGGAAAACGTAATAGATACTCAGTGTCATTTTCTACGGCTTCCATGAATTCTTTTGTAATCGTAACTGAGATATTCGCACCTGTTAAGAACTCAGAATTATGAACGCTGTATGTTCCTCCGTCGCGAAGCATCGTCTCAGCATCGCGTAAAACATCAGAATCAAATCCGCCTGTTCCCGGAATGTCTTTATAGCGAAGAATGCCTTCATACATCGCTTTCTGAGCTGGTGTCAGCGGTGTGAACTTCAATTTATCTTGAGCGACTTGCTTTATCTTCTCGTCGTTCGTATTTTCAATCAAGTAACGCAAAATACGAGGATTCTGCATTTTAGAAATAATGAAATCAATGATGTCAGGATGCCAGTCCGCCAGCATGATCATTTGGGCCCCTCTACGACTTCCACCTTGCTCAACCAAATGCGTCAACTTCGCGATATCATCCAGCCATGATACAGAGCCTGATGATTTTCCATTTACGCCTCTTGCTAAAGCATTCTTCGGGCGAAGTGTAGAACCGTTCGTTCCAACACCGCCGCCTCTGCTCATGATTTCCATCACTTGCTTACGGTGATCTGATATGCCTTCACGAGAATCTTTTACATACGGCATAACGTAACAGTTGAAATACGTTACATCTGTTTCTGCACCAGCACCATATAAAACGCGTCCTGCAGGAACAAAATTCATTTCTGAAAGTTCTTTATAAAACTTTTGGAATAATTCTTGGCGCTTCTCTTCAGTCGTTTCTACAGATGCTAAGCCTGTCGCATTTCTTAGTGCGATCTGCTCGTAGTAAACTTCTAACGGCTTGTCCATCACATCAAGTGAACGTGTAATCAATCCTGTTTCGGCTTCTTCCGGCTTTTCTAGCACCGCTTTAAATTCATCTTCAACGAGTACGACGGCATTTTTGTCATCCCAGTTGACCGATTGGATGAATCCTAGCCCTCTTGCCGGAAACTTTGGATCCTCTTTTACGGTTAAAACAACAAAATCACCCGGTTTGAGTGTTTTCTTTTCTGTGTCTTTAAAACTGTATCGATCAAGCATCACCAATCGCGAAACACCTTTATGAGTCGTTTTCATGGTAGAAGTTACGGGGTGCACTTGTGGAAATTGAGCTATATCACTGTTGAGAGCGTCAATATCAATACCCTTTTTAACAGTTGCAACTATGTCCATATTTCTCCTCCTTTTTCAAAATACACACGATGAAAATCTATATCTTGTATGTATAAGTTCTACCCTTATACTATATATACGTAAACCACATGTCAAAGAAAAAAATTGTCAAACTTGAAATCATGAGTATAATTCAGAAATTTGATGATTGAACACTATTTTTTATGATTTCATTAAAAATTTGGCTTAATATAAGATTTGTATTAATTGGAAGTTACATAAAGCTTTAAAACTCGTGATTTTCGCAAAATCCTCCTTTTTAGTAAAAAAATTAATATCTTGACTTCTATTTTTTTTACTTTCTTTACCAAAAAGAAAAAACCGAGACCTCTATGAGGTTTCGATTTTCTATTATTAACGTCTGAACGTCCATTCGTCGTTACGATAGCGGGTATTTGCGATATTTTCCACTTCGACCCATTGATCGTCTGATAGAGTATATGGAACAAGATTAATGTTCAAGCCGTCTTCAAAGCCCTTTTTAAAGGCAACCTTCGCGTCTTCAATCGTAACAGGAGCAGCTAGCAGTGAGTTAATCGCAACTGCCTTTTTCTTAAACGCAGCCTGCATTCTTTCACGCAGTCTGTCACTTGAGTACTTAAACAAATCAAAGAGTTTGTCTTCATCCAAGTCTAGTAGAATCGATCCGTGCTGCAGAATCACGCCTTTTTGTCTTGTTTGCGCACTGCCTGCCACTTTTCTGCCTTCCACGACTAATTCATACCACGATGGAGCGTCAAAGCATACTGCAGATCTTGGATTCTTTAGCCCTTCGCGTTCTTCTTCTGTTTTTGGAACAGCGAAGTAAGCATCCAGACCTAAACCTTGAAAGCCTTCTTTAATTCCTTCAGAGATCACTCGATAGGCTTCTGTAACACTTTGAGGCATATCTTTATGTGACTCAGATACGATTACGCTATACGTCAATTCTTGGTCATGAAGAACTCCCCGACCTCCAGTTGGACGCCTAACGAATCCTAAATCATATTTTTTTACCGCATCAAGGTTAATCTCTTTTTCTACTTTTTGAAAGTAGCCGATGGATAATGTCGCTGGATTCCATCCATAAAAGCGGATAACAGGCGGAATCTTCCCTTCACTGTGCCAAGTTAAAAGAGCCTCATCCATTGCCATATTTATTGCTGGTTCGCAATTTCCTGAATCGATATAATACCAGTTTTCTTTTTCCACGTCTTCGTCTCCCTGCCATTCATTCGTAACTAGTGTACCAAATTCGGGGCATGTGTCAAAACAATCGCTTAAAGTTAGATTTTTCTTTTGCCTATAGAGCCGCGCACCGCTATAATTGTGGTAGATTGTTTAAAGGAGTGCAAGCGTTATGGGATGGATAGTTTTAGCAGGTATTGTAGTAGCTTTATTGGCGTATGTGATTGGTATGGGTCTATACCAAAAGAGATTTCTAAAGACCTTAAACGAAGAAGAGTTCAAGGCAGGTTATCGAAAAGCTCAACTGATTGATGTCCGTGAACCTGAAGAATTTAAAAAGGGACACATCTTAGGAGCTCGCAACATTCCCTTATCTCAAATGAGGCAAAGATTGAAGGAAGTTCGTAACGACCAGCCTGTTTACTTATATTGCGAGAGCGGATTCAGAAGCGCTCGTGCAGCCAACTTTCTTAAAAGAAAAAGTACGGCCAACTCCATCATTTACAAGGCGGCTTCCGCAAATGGACAGGCCGTGTAAAATCAAATTAACACATACAAAAGCAGCCCGAAAAAATCGGGCTGCTTTTTTTGTACTTTTATACTTGTTTGCTGTACTTTAAGATTGGTTTTCTAGCAGCTGTTGCTTCATCCAATCTTCTTACAACTGTTGTATGAGGAGCTTCTTGAACCATTTCTGGTGTTTCTTCTGCTTCTTTCGAGATCTGAATCATCTTTTCGATAAATTCATCAAGTGTTTCTTTTGACTCTGTCTCAGTCGGCTCGATCATAATGGCTTCTTCCACACTTAATGGGAAGTAGATCGTTGGCGGGTGATAGCCAAAGTCTAAAAGACGTTTTGCAATATCGAGTGTTCTTACACCTAACTTCTTCTGACGGCGTCCTGATAATACGAACTCATGCTTACAGTGCTGTGTAAAAGGAAGATCGAAATGAGGCTCAAGTCGGCGCATCATATAGTTTGCGTTCAATACTGCATTTTCAGACACTTGGTGCAATCCATCAGGACCCATCGTCATGATATAAGTAAACGCACGAACGTTAATTCCGAAGTTACCATAGAAAGGTTTTACCCGACCGATTGATTGTGGGCGATTGTACTCAAACTTATAAACATCTTTTTCTTTAACAAGTACTGGTTTTGGCAAGAAAGGAATCAGATCCGCTTTCACTCCTACTGGCCCTGATCCAGGTCCGCCACCGCCATGTGGTCCTGTAAATGTTTTATGCAAATTCAAGTGAACAACGTCAAAGCCCATATCTCCAGGTCTAGCAAAACCTAAGATTGCGTTTGCATTCGCGCCGTCATAGTAAAGCTTTCCACCAGCTTCATGGACAATTTTTGCCATCTCTAAAATATGTTCTTCAAAAAGTCCTAGTGTATTTGGATTCGTAAGCATAAGAGCCGCAACATCTTGATCGACTACTCGTTTTAAATCATCAAGATCAACAAGACCGCGCTCGTCAGATTTTACAGTAATGGATTCAAACCCGGCTACGGTCGCCGATGCTGGGTTCGTTCCGTGTGCTGAATCTGGAACGATAACTTTTGTTCGATTGAAGTCTCCGTTCGCTTCATGATAAGCACGGATCATCATAAGACCTGTCCACTCACCATGTGCACCAGCTGCCGGCTGCAGAGTTACTTCGTCCATACCCGTAATCTCAGCCAGAGATGTTTGAAGACGGTACATCATTTCCATCGCACCTTGAACAGTTTCTTCTTCTTGAAGCGGATGGATATTTGCAAATCCAGGGAAACGTGCTACATCTTCATTGATCTTCGGATTATATTTCATCGTACATGAACCAAGCGGATAAAAACCTGAATCAACTCCATGGTTACGATTGGATAATGCTGTATAGTGGCGAACAATTTGCAGCTCAGACACTTCAGGAAGGTCAGCTTCTTCCGTACGCAAATAATCGGAAGGAATGATTGACTCTACATTTATTTCTGGAACGTCAAGTTCAGGAATGCTGTACCCCACTCGACCTGGTTTGGACAATTCAAAAATTAATGACTGATGTTCTGTACGCATGCTAATCCCTCCAATACATTTGCAAGCTGATCGATCTCTTCTTTTGTTCGCATTTCCGTAACGGCTAAAAGCATATGGTTCTTAAGTTCTGAATACGAAAGACCCAAATCATAACCGCCGATGATGCCAGATTCTAATAGTTTTGCGTTCACTTCTTTAGCTGTACACTTTAACTCAATAACAAACTCGTTAAAGAACGGCCCTGTGAAGGCTGTTTTGAAGCCTTTTTCTTCAAGTACTTTTTTGCATAGTGTGCTTTTTGGATATTTTGGTGAGCCACTTCTTTAACACCTTGCTTACCTAGAGCAGTCATGGCAATGGATGCAGCAAGAGCATTTAGCGCTTGGTTTGAACAGATGTTACTTGTCGCTTTATCACGTCTGATATGCTGTTCTCTCGCTTGAAGCGTTAATACAAAACCGCGCTTCCCGTCTTCATCGAGAGTTTGACCAACTAAACGTCCAGGTACTTTACGCATTAACTTGGTTGTTACAGCAAAATATCCACAGTGAGGTCCACCAAAGCCTTGTGCGATTCCAAAAGGCTGTGCATCACCTACAACGATATCTGCCCCAAACTTCCCAGGGGAGTTAGTGCGCCTAAAGCTAACGGATTTGAAGAAACAACAAACATCCCTTTTGCTCCATGAACGATTTCTTCAATCTCTTTTAACGGTTCGATCTGACCGAAGAAGTTTGGATATTGCACGATCACACATGCCGTTTCTTCATCCACCTCAGCACGCAAGGCGTTGAGTGACGTCATTCCGTCTTCCATTTCAACTTCAACCACTTCTAAATGCTGTCCTTTAGCATATGTCTTCAGAACATCACGAGATTCTGGATGAACGGACTTGGAAACAACGATCTTCTTTCTGCGCGTTTGCGCTGCTGACAATAGACCTGCTTCAGCAAGTGAAGTTCCGCCATCATACATGGAAGAGTTAGCAACATCCATACCTGTTAATTCACAGATCATCGTTTGAAACTCGAAGATCGCTTGAAGTTCACCTTGAGAAATCTCAGGTTGGTAAGGTGTATATGCTGTGTAAAACTCAGAACGCAGAAGCATATGGTTAACGATTGATGGAGTGTAATGATCGTAAACTCCTGCTCCTAGGAATGATGCATATTCTTTTGTATTTTTGTTTAACGCAGCCAATCGGCCCATTTCCTTAACTAGCTCAGGTTCAGACAATGCTTCCTCAATTTGTAAGCGTCCTTTAAAACGAACTTCTTCTGGAATATCCTGAAAAAGATCTTCTGTCGTTTCAATTCCAATCGTTTCAAGCATTTCCTTTTATCTTGGTCTGTCATTGGCAAATAGCGGAACGTCATGGTTTCTCCTCCTTAAGAACTCTATTTTCCTCGTTTATAAAATGGTGAAGTGACTACTTTTGCTTTTAAGCGCTTTTGGCGAATCTGTACTTCGACTTCGGTACCAAGCTCTGTATACTCTTTTTCGAGCAAAGCAAGGCCTAGATTCTTCTTCAGTGTTGGCGATTGTGTACCGGTAGTAACTTCACCGATCTTCACATCACCTTTGTATACTTCATAATGAGAACGCGGGATACCTTTATCGATCATTTCAATGCCGACAAGCTTCCTTGGTGCCCCATTCTTCTTTTGTTCTGCCAGTACTTCTTTTCCGATAAAATCTTCTTCTTTATCTGTTTTTACAGCGAATCCGATTCCTGCTTCTATTGGAGTGATCTCTTTTGTAAGTTCTTGACCGTATAGAGCGAGCTTAGCTTCAAAACGAAGCGTGTCACGCGCACCAAGTCCTGCTGGAAGCAAACCATCTTCACTGCCAGCTTCAAGAATGGATCTCCACAATTTTTCAGCATGTTCAGTTTTCAAATAAATCTCAAACCCGTCTTCACCTGTGTAGCCTGTTCGAGAAACAAGAGCAGATATTCCAGCTAATGAAACATCTTCTTTAAAACGGAAGAATCCGATCTCAGAAAGGTTTGTATCCGTAAGCTTTTGTAAAATTTCTTCTGCTTGTGGTCCTTGAATAGCGAGTTGCGCATATTCAGGAGACACATTCACAAGTTCTACACCTTCAGGCTTTTTGCTCATAAGCCATTCGAAATCTTTTTCAATATTTGAGGCATTCACAACGAGCAAGTAATCGTTATCATTTCTTTTATAAATTAAAAGGTCATCTACTGTACCGCCGTTTTCATAGCACATAGCCGTATATTGCGCTTGGCCGTTTTGAAGTTTGGAAACATCATTTGTCATCGTATATTGCAAGAACGATAATGCGTTAGGTCCTCTTACATCAAATTCTCCCATGTGAGATACATCGAATAGACCTGCTTTTGTTCTTACAGCCTCGTGTTCCTCTTTGATACTTGAGAACTGAACAGGCAATTCCCAACCACCAAAATCAATTACTTTTCCACCGTGTTCTTTGTATGTTTCGAATAGCGGTGTTCGTAACAATGTAGCCATGTGAATTCCTCCTTTTTCATACTTAAAAATTTTCGGACTTTTCTGGACAAAAAAAGGACAGAAAGACCCCTTCAAAATGGGATCCTCTGTCCTGCAACCTGTAAGTTTCTCAGTATAGCTTCCTGAGTTTCTTCGTTGGTGGCTTTCATCTATTAAAAAGCACTCTCCAGAGATGCGTCTAGCAAGAGTCTTTTTGCCTGAGAGTTTCACAATTGTTTGCTCCTTCGGCGCTGCTAACGCAGTCTCTCCTCTTACTTTCATTCGCGAGTATGTTATTGTCCAAGGTCGCACATACTATTACTATGTTTACTACATTATTATCCTATCATTTTTACAAATGGAATGGCAACGAACTTTTTTAAAGAAAGGAAATCCGTTATGAAAATCGACGTTCAGTTTCAGCAAGATTGGCATGATGACTTTTTTAAGCGTGTGGAAGAAGATGGACCTTGGGCCAATTGGGATATGTATAACTTGGCGCTCGAGGCAGAGAATCATTTGGCAATTCCTGATTTTCTAGGACTTCAAGCTCCGAACCATCTCCCACAGATGACTTTTTTGCCACATCAGCTGGACGTTGCAACAACCGTTATTGAACAAATGAACGGAAAAGCAATATTAGCAGATGAGGTTGGGCTAGGGAAAACGATAGAAGCAGGATTAATTCTCAAAGAATATATGATTCGTCGTTTAGCGAAAAAGATTCTGATTCTTGTTCCCGCATCACTTGTTATTCAGTGGACAAACGAATTGAATCAAAAGTTCTTTATCCCTGCTATTGCACAGAAAAAGCTTACGTCTGGGAACAATGCGACGTTGTTGTATCTTCTATTGATACTGCCAAGCGCGCTCCCCACCGTGATATCGTGCTAAATCAGGATTATGATCTCGTTATTATAGATGAAGCACACAAACTCAAAAACAAAAAAACAAAAAACTATGAATTTGTACAGTTGTTAAAAAAGAAGTTCTGTTTATTGTTAACCGCTACTCCTGTACAAAATAGAGTTGAGGAGATTTTTAATCTTGTATCTCTATTGAAACCAGGACACCTCGGAAACAGAGAGAACTTTGATAAAGACTTTAAAGAAGATAAGTATTCCCTTAAGAATGAAGAGAAGTTAAAGCAACTTGTTAACAAAGTAATGGTACGTAACAGACGTGAAGAAACCGGTCTAAAATGGCCGAAACGCCTTGTTAAAACCATACCTATTACATTATCAAAAACCGAACGTGATCTATATGATGAAATTTCAAAACTGAAACGAGACCCATACTTTGATCGAAGTAAGTTCTCAATCGTTACATTGCAGCGTGAAGCATGCAGTTCTCGAGAAGCTGTATTTTTAACACTTAAAAACATGTTGCAAAAAGAGGTACCTTCGACGTTGATGGAGAACCGGATCGTTGACTTAATGAAAAAAATCGAAATGGTCGACCAAAATTCCAAAGCTCTAAAAGCATTGGAACTCATCCAATCGATCGATTCCAAGGTCATTATTTTTACAGAGTATCGCGCTACTCAATTGTACTTACAGTGGTTTTTACAGCAGCACGGCATCTCTTCAGTACCTTTTAGGGGCGGGTTTAAAAGAAGCAAAAAGGATTGGATGACCCACCTCTTTAGAACACGCGCTCAAGTGTTAATCGCAACTGAAGCAGGGGGAGAAGGAATTAACCTTCAATTCTGTCAGCATATTATCAACTATGATCTACCATGGAACCCGATGCGGATCGAACAGCGAATCGGACGTATCCACCGTATTGGCCAGCAAGGGGATGTTCATATCTACAACTTTGCAACTCAAAACACAATAGAGGAACATATCTTAAATCTGCTATACAACAAAATTAACCTATTTGAAAGTGTTATTGGAGAGCTCGATGAGATTTTAACAAAATTTGAGATCAAGAACATAGAGCGACATATAGCAGACATCATGAACACGTCTGATAGTGAAGGTGAGATCCGAGTGAAGATGGATAATCTTGCTTCCTTAATCAACTTGGATGGCGGGATCAAGCAGAAAGGATGGGAAGAGCATGCAGCAGCACGAGATACATCGCTTTCTTGAACGATATTTTGATGCAAATGAATGCCGGATTCTTGAAAAAAACTTTAGTTATATGAAAGTCCAATTGACCACAGAACTGGACAAAGTCTTAATGAATCGCCCGTTCTACTGGCATTATCTTGAGAAAACCGGTGGTACACCAAATCCGATGACGTTAACACTTGTAACAGGACAACAGCAAGCACCTGATGGAAAAGGCGAGTTTATCCATTTTGGGTCACCACGACTTCACCAAATCTTTGGATCGACGAAGAAACTCGCGTCTTTTATTCGGCTGTATGAATCTGTCCCACAACAAGGAGCACAAGTACCGCTGCAACCATGGCTCTGCCTAAATGTTAAAGTCACCTATCAATGTGATCAAAAGAAAGACCGAGTACTTTCTTATGGTATTCAATTGATTAATGGAACAATTGAAGATCAATTTCATCAGCGTCTTCAAAAAATGTTATTAACGAAAAGGATTCCGGATTTTTGTTATACACTTTCTCCATTTATTAAGCCTCAGAGTGCAATCAAACGATTGGAGAACAAAATCCAAGAAGTGATTGATGCAGATAACCACACGTGGGCAGAGGATGCGAGAAGCCGTTGGAAAGAAGATCAGGATTTATTGGAGAGCTTTTATGAGGATTCTCTCACGAAGCCAGAAGCGTATCACGTAGAAAAAGAAGCACTCCGTACGCAGTACGAGCCGAAAATTATCGTAGAGATCATAAACGGGGGCTCTTTTACCTTTCATGATGTCTGTTTTCGCAAACTTTGTTGCAGTGTCACACCTTCCCGCCTGACCCGCAGGAGTCTCGCACCTTCCACTACAAACAAGTGTTCAAAGAAGACAATAAAAAAAAGGAAAAGCAACAATCCTTTAAAAAACAGACTTCATAATACAATGTAAATAAGAGCCAGGTTCTGTACCCGGCTCTTCCTTTTTCCAGCCAATCCCTATTTTCTTCTTTTTTACGAAATGCTAACCCAAGCGCCATTGGAACAACACCAAACAAATAAGTGAGTATTGGCTCTCTTTTATTTTTTTAGAAATTCGCCTTTCCTTTCTTACGGCTTTTGGTTCATCCAAATATTTAACAATTTTTTGTGTAAGAATTTTAATAACGTCTGTACCTGCAGCCATTGACAAAACTCCTTTTGATTACATTCACTTCTTAGTTTTGTCTAATTGCTCCATATTTAAACGATTTAACTTCTCTAGAATTTCATGACACACTTCTTCAGTAGTGAAATGATCAGTGACGATCTCAATATCACTTCTTTCATAATGCTTACTTCTCTCATCAAAAAGCGCCTGTACTTCCTCTTTCGTTCGAGTTAATAATAAAGGTCTTTTATTTCTTTCGTCTTCTTTCATCAGCCTATTCCACAGAACCGGAAAACTTGTCTTTAAGTAGATGACGATCCCTTTACTTTTCATGTAGGACAGATTTTCTTCCCTTACGACTGCCCCGCCTCCAGTCATCACTACAGCATGCTCGAGCGGCAGTTGTCGAATGGCAAGTGATTCATAATTTCGGAACGCTTCTTCACCTTCGTTGTGAAAGATTTCCTTTATGGTCTTCCCTCTAAGTTTTTCAACGGTCGAATCAACGTCATAAGGCGGAACTTCTAACTGTTTAGAAAGTTGTTTCCCTACAGATGTTTTTCCGCAACCCATAAATCCGACTAAGTATATGATGTTCAAAATTCAACCCTCCACCCATTTTGTTACGCTTTTCTGTTTTACATTATAATACACTTTCGCTCTTCTTGTATGCTGTCGAGCTGTAACAGCATCAATATCAAACACAACTTCATCTTCTGACATTTTCGAGATCACTATTTGTATACGGCCTTCATTCACATTCAATAGGTGCTCTGAAGGAAAGTAAACGACAACATCAACCAATTCAGAAGCGCGGTCAACAGCTTGCTGTAAAAGACGAACTTGAAGCATTTGTTCTTCTTGCAAATAAACAAACTCTCGTTCAGAAAACACATTCTCTGTAACAAAACTAAAGAAGATCAGGATCATAAAACAAAGAGTAACAACAAGGGGATACACGAATCCTCTTTCATTCATTATTCTAATCTCCTAAAAACACGTATAAATTCTTTTCCTTGTGCATCCCTTAGAGTTATTTTAATAAATTTTTCAGATGTGTACGTCACTACCATATCTTGAACATTTTGTACCCACACTTCATGTCCTAACCCATTCACTTGTTTACGTATAAGAGAATGATATTTTGTAAAACTTAGTTCATCACCCGTCGTTTGAGTAATGTACAACCCGTTGTTTCTTACTTCAATCGATTTCCTTCTCTCACTTCTTTACCTAACATAGAAAAAAATAATGCTGTTTCTTCAAGTAGGATTGAAGGTGGATGTCTCTGAATGGGGAAAAGCAGCAACGGGATGAGTGAGGCAAGTACAAGCAGAACGCCAAGTGCAATAATTGCTTCTATAAGGGAATGACCATCTTTATTAAGAAACCGTTTAGTAAGAACTTGCACAGGTTTGGTACTCTTTATCGTTAGAACCTTGAAACGCAATACATATTTCATACTCATCTGTAACACCTTTTCTTGTTAATAGGTGATAACGTATACCTTCTTGGGTCCACTCTTTTTCTGTCACCGGCCCTTCATCCGCACTATATATTGCAGCGGCTAAATCTACTTCTGTCATAGCGTATAAAAGTTCTTTAGAGGTTTTTTGTTCTTGATAAGCGACATGGATGAAAGGTAAACAGATGGAACACACTGCGGAGATCAGCAAAACGCTTAGCATGGCTTCAAGTAATAGATAGCCTTTAGAGTTTCGTAACATAAAACTTTCCTTTACCAATCTGAAATACCATCTTATACGTACCATTTGCAGAATGAATGTAGATTGTTCCTGCTCGACTAATATTTCCGTATTGATTAAACTGAATCGTTAAAAGGATTGTAAAGCTTTCAAAACGTATGTGTTCTGGAAAAGTTCGTTTTAGTGGCTCACGTAAACCGTTTCCCCTTACTTCATATACATGAGTCTTGTTGTCAATGGACAAATTATAAATTCGATTTTCATTGATCGCTTTTTGCTGCATATGAACGATGTCTTTTTGGAAGGATCGTAAAAAGTATTCTGTTTCTCTATTTTTCCTAAACGTGTCAAACGCAGGATAAGCAATTGCGCCAATTGTTGCGATTATCATCAATGCGATTACCATTTCGATTAAACTAAACCCCTGTTGATTGCTCAACGGATGTTTGTGCTTACTCACTACTCACACTAACAATTCCCTCGCTATCTATGACTAGTGGTTTTTTGTCAGGACACACCGTCGTATCAATATACTTGTCATCATATAAATCAGTAATTGTAGGGAGTTTATTATTCTCTGCTTCATAAGCACCCACTTGCCCTTGCACAAGATCGATGGTTGCCTCACAGCCTAACGACTTTACAAGACTGTTATTCTTAGTCATGCTCGGGAGCGCAATAAGCATCAGCACAGAAATAATAAGTAAAACGATCATCATTTCAATCAGGGTAAATCCTTTTTCATTTTTCATTCATAATCCTCCTTATAATGCTTCCATCAGTTTGAACATGGGTAATAACATAGATGCAAACATAAGCAGAACAAAACCTCCTATCACAGCAAATAATACAGGCTGTATTTTCTGCAATGCAGAATAGATCATTTCTTCTAATTCACTAAAGATCCACTCTCCATATGAAATCAGTTCAGTTCCTAACTTTCCATGTGCCTGACCGAAACGAACAATCTCCGCTAATTCCTTTGTGAAATATGGTTTTATGAGCAAAAGATCGGGCAGCGATTTTCCATTAATCAATCCTTTTTGTAGCCGCTGACTTTCTTCTTTATAGAAGCCTTTGTTTAAATGCATTTCCATGACAACTAATGCATCAGATACCGGCAAACCACTTTTTAACATCGTTCCGAAATTAACACTAAAGAAGTGCGAATTGGTTAAGCGTAAAATTTTTTTACATAGAGGGATCTTCATCAATAAACTCATTTGTGTAGAATATTTAGCTTTCTTCTTGATGAAGTAAATGATAATCCAAGAGATTACGCTAAGGATTAGAACGATCAACCCTATTTTGGGTATCAATCCTAAAAATGTTAGCATCCACGTTGTAAAAGTCGGAGTTTTAACTTCTAAGGAAGAAAAAGAAGTGAAAATTGAGGAAATAAAAATTGGTAAAATAAAATGCCGATCCAAGCTGTTAAAAACAACAAAAACAAAGGATACCTTAGTGCTTTAATCAGTCGCAGGTTCCACTCTGCTTTCTTTTTCATGAATGTACCATTCTCCATTAAACTTTTCGTCAAATTTCCGTTAGTACTGTTAATCGATAAAGAACTCATCACTTCTTTAGGTAATTGAAGCGGTGAAAAAACGTCTTGGATTGAACGACCTGAAGCAAGAATATCAAGCATATCCTCTAACAATACCTGCTTTTTTGTGGCAGTTGTGACTTTAAAAGCTCGATGCTCTTTTGAATGGTGTAGCCTTGCTCTAACAAAAAACCAAGTTTATAAAGAAAAGTTCCTTGAGAAGCTCGTTTCCAGCCTCCGCTCTTCAACTTAGGTCTCTCCTCCCATCCATCTTTCATAACTTTCCTTTGTAATAAATCCGGCTGCGAGAGCATGGTTAAAGTAATAAGGAAGGTTTTTGTAAAGGGACTTCAAATGATTAGCTCTGTTTAAAGCAACTTCTAATTCTTGATTACACAGCATTTCATAGATGCCAGCTCTCCTGTAGGTTCTAGACTTAAAACAAAAATCATAACAATCATCCCCGCAAAAGCGACAAGGAATGGAGATAAGTCTTTGTGAAACAACCCCCATAAGTGTTTGATTGAGTTCAGCCTCCTGAATGCCAAACTCTCTCAGGCGATCTATACACCCTATACAATCAGCCGCATGCATCGTTGACAATACGAGATGGCCCGTTAAAGAAGCACGGATAACGAGTCTAGCTGTGGACTCATCCCTAATCTCACCGATCATGATTACATCGGGATCATGACGTAATAAGGATTTGAAACCTTCGCCATACGTTATGCCAGCCTTCTCATTGATCTCCATTTGTAGAAAGGAATCAACTTTACGTTCTACAGGATCTTCTAGTGTTACTACTTGTCGTTTATAGTGTTTTTGAAGGTAATGAAGCAAGGAGTAAAGGATTGTTGTTTTACCTGAACCAGTTAGAAATGTATTTCGGGACAACAAATTTCAAAAAGAAAATGCCTATGAATCAACATAGGCATTCAGCAGTCTTAATTTTCTTAATAAACCTTAACAGGTATGTGAAGATGAATTGGCACACTGTGTCTATAAACTTCAATATGTTCTACCGAGTAATCAATATCAATTTCCCAGTCATAATTACCTTTATCAATCCCACTAATAAAGCGTTCAAAGAAACTGGATTTCACCTTAGTATATTTAAATTTTACACCTTCAAAGAGTTTTTGCCAGTCACTATTTTCCCTATCAATTAATCTAAGTATTTCCGGAAACTGGTATGTAACTCCTTCAAATATAATTAACGGTATTTCTCCAGTGGCAATCGGATCACCACCATCTTTTGCACTTTGCCATCGAAATTCCCTTGAATTAGCAAGTTAAATTGTCCCCCTTCAAAATAACTATCAAATAATTATTACTAAGATAAATCATAACATTTTGTTCCATTTTATCCTATTATTTTCCTTCGTTTAGCATAAGAAACTAATGTTTTTGCTTTTTCATTATCTTCAAATTTATAACCATAAAAAAATCCCTAAGTTATTCACTCAAGGATTTAAGGTATTTTGCTGAATTTATTATTGCTTCAATAGAAGGTTTATTTTTTGTTATTACAGTTATTTTAATGTGCTTCTTTTGATTTTCCTTTTTCATTCTTATTCCCCTTTGTTTAGGTGTGCTTTCAAACCTGATACAACAAAGGGATAAACTTCAGACATAAAACATGGGTTGCTGGTGACGATTGTAGTTAATTTACTTTTTTCCTGATGTACGTACATACCGTTTAATTCGCATATGGTACATGTACAGTATTTACATACAAAAAAAGAACCCTTCACCATTCCAATTATGGAACAATGAAGGGTTTTATATTTCATAAGGGTTTGAATATAAATTTTAAATTTACAAAATACTGATCAATTACACCAGTAAGAAAAACAAAAGATGCTGAAAGGAAAAATGAAAGATCAATAATAACTTCCATGTTATTTACTTCCCTTCACAAGTCTTTTAAGTTGTTCCGGTGTTCTTCCAAAAGCTAAAGCATCATGAAGTTCACGCTGTTCAACTGTTAAACGTTCATAACCTTCAGCACCAACTGAAACAAGGTTTATTGCTTCATAGGCATCACTGACATAGGTTGTTTGCTTCATACCAAGCTTTATTTTAAGTGCATCAAGCTTTTTTGCTGGTGAAGTAAGTGCATCATAACGTTCTTTTGCTTTAACAAGGTTTTCAATATAAGCAAGTTTTGAAGCAAGAAGTTCTTCCTGAATAGCTTTAATTTCTTTTTGCTTTTCTGCTGAATACTTACCACGTTCAGCTTCAAGTTCTGCAAGAATTGCGTGTACATCTTCTGTTTTGTATTCTTCCATTAATGAAAGTTCTTTCTTTACTTCTGCAACCTTTTCTTTTAATTTATCGAACTTCCCTTTTTCAGCTTCAAAAGTTGCTTGTGTAACTTGTCCAAGCATTGCCATTTTATGAAGATCACGATAACTTAATTCTTTTTCTTTCAGTTCTACCTGAAGTTGAAGAAGCTGTTCTTCCTTCTGTTCACGTGCTTTTTGATATGATTCTTCTGTTTTATCAACCTTTACAAATAATCCTTCAAGTTTGTTTAGTAATTTCATTATTCCATTTCCCCATTCCCATTAAGTTTTTCAGTTAGTTCAAGCACTGCCATTGAAAGAAGTCTTACTTGATCTTCTAAAGGCATTTCAGAAACTTCTGCTTTACTCCCTTCAGCTTCTTCTGCTTTCTGCATTTCTTCTTTTTCTTGCTGGTTCTTTAAATCAGCTTGTTTAATTGCTTGTTGCTTCTGACGTTCAGCTTCATAACCGGCTGAAATTAATTGATAACTATTCATAAAATAACCACCCTTATCCCTTTAACCTTGAAAGCAATGAAGCTTTCTTTTCTTCAATAGTTTTATGCTGTGACTTCTCATGTTCAGGAAAAATACCAAGTTCTTTCATTCTTTCTTGTTTATCAGCTTCAACAACATGGGAAAAGTTTTCAAGAAACAACTGAATTTCTTTTACACCGGCACTTTGTTTTGTTGCCATCTGCATTATCTTTTGCTTAACAATCTGATAAGCTTCTTTCTCATCTTCACTTACAACAGTTCCACCAAGTGCAGTTATGTAACTTTCAAACACTGGGTTTTTCATAAAGTTATCACCGTACCAAGTAGCAGTTGAAACACCGTATTTACTGCAAAAATCAGCAACGTTAATACCTGAAATATGCCTTTCTTGAACAAATGCTTTTGCAAGTCTTGCTTGTTCTTCAGTAATACCTGAAGGAACTGGAATCTTTTTATTTTCCATTATCATTCATCCCCTTTACACATAAATAAGCTGGTATTTTGTTGTGAAGTTTGAAGTGTTCACCCATTTATCAAGTGAAGCTTGTATACCGTTTTTATATAAGTTTGTCTGAAGCATACCTTCAATAAGTACCAGTAACCTTTTTACATTTGTGGTTCTTCTTGAAAGTTCTCGTTGTACTTCTTCAAGATCAGAAAGCAGTTTTGCTTTTGATGTTTTAGCCATGCTGGAATAAGTGTAAAAATGGTTTGTGTACTTTTCATTTGAAAAAGGCACTTCATAAAAGAACTTCATGTTCTTAATTACTTCAAAAGTTTCAGCAACAATTACCGAAAGAATTGCACTTTGTTCTTTATAAGTTCCATTCAGTATGCTTTTCTGGATGTATTTTAAGTTTCGTTTCACATTTTCTGTATTCTTTCTTTCTTCCGATTTAATTACTATCATGTACTTGATCCCCCAATTTTCTTTACCAGTTCCGTAAATTGTCTAAGATCAGTTTCAGTAAATCCTTCAGTATGGAACGAATCTTTAATTTTCTGTTCCAGTTTCTTAGTAAGTGTTGCTTTACCGCCTTCAACTTTTGAAATTAATGAATTATGAACACCAATGTTTTCAGAAAGTTCTTTTTGTGTTAATCCTTTTATTAATCGAAGATTTTTAATAAGACTATTATTCATTGAATACACCCTTCCATTTTCAAATTTATTGAAAGCTACAATAAAAAAAGATGCTGGAATCCAGCACCTTTTGATGTATTATTACTTTCACACATATAGGGATTTAAAAACTAATGAAAGTAAGACATATCCTGTTCTTTGTCAACAAAAATATTTTCTAACTGTTTAAATGTTTCTATACGATTTCTCGTTACAAGATTTGAAGCTTCATTAAGTTTCTGCTTACTAAAATAACAGTTCTTAAATAAAATAAAAAAATGATCATTTTTTCCTTAAAAGTTTTTCCTAATTGGGTTTTAATTCTAATCCGTATTAGTAGGTTTTCATAATAACAAGCAATTTGCAACAAAAATAATAATGGTAAATGACTTAGTAATAATAGTTCCATAAACATTTTTTTCCAAAATGTTAAATTTTCAATATCATTAATTTTCGAAAAGAACCCTTTGAATGCAAAAATTACTACAAGTATTAAAATCACAACAATTATCCAATTAAGGTATTTTTTTACTATTTCATATTCAGGTTTATAGTCTGCCACTGCTATTAGTATGGTTATTATTGTACAAGTTAGAACTAATAATAACTCCGCAAAAATATTAAAGGTGTATTCATTAATTATAAACATTGGAATAATACTGAACTTTATCATTCCACTTACCATGCTTCTAACATTAATTTGAGTATATTGGGTTACAACTTTATAGATCATAGGAAACAACCCGAAAAATATTAGTTTTATATAATCTTTAATTAAATCCAGACCTTTGATATATCCAAATGTACTATAACAATAGAATAAAAATACTATGTACATCAAAGTTGCTATCATAAAAGGATGTTTAAGTAGATTAAGAAATAATTTAAATACTCTAATAATACTGCCAAAACCTTTTTTACTTTTATTAAGAGAAACTAATACAAACACCAAAAATATAATAAACCAAATAATTATGGCATATTCCCTCGTATTAAATAAAATAGTACACACCCCATTTATAATTTATATACAAGTAATTTTATCATAATAAAATCCCATTATTTCAATTTATTGTATGTAAAATAAATACCTAAACCAACACATCATTATCATCCCATCCCCCTTATACCGGTATCTTAAATTTTGGCATATGTATTTTTGAATATTATTCTTCAACTTATACTGAACACACTGAATCAGCAATTTGAATCATGTGTTATTTCGTTTGTCTTTAAGCATCACAACAGAAGGTACGGGAAGCACTGTATTCATTCAGTAAATACTTCTAAATGGTTTGTATTCAACACTTTTACAACAGTTACACACACTGAATATGAAGCTTAAAGGTTGTTCAGTGATCTTCAATGTTTAACAGCATTAATTACATGTAACATTACGTTCGTTAAAGTTACATTGAATTGAACTTATTTGTTCCTTGATTTTACGCTGTTTTTCGTGTAACAAAAGGATGTAACAAAATAAAAGTGTAACACTTTACTCGCATAACCCTTTTTGTTACACTATAATCAAGAACAATATGAAGGGAACATACATAATGATATTTGGCTATATGCGGGTAAGTACAGTTGAACAAAACCTTGATCGACAAGAAGAAGCACTATTAAATGCCGGTGCTGAAAAAGTATTCTTTGAAAAGGTAACCGGAACCAAGAAAGAAAGACCGCAGTTAAATAAGATGCTAGAACAGTTAAGAACCGGAGATACTGTTTTAATAACCGATCTTACACGTTTATCAAGAAGCACAAAAGATTTAATTGCACTTGTTGAACTGTTTGAAGAAAATGGTGTAAACCTTAAATCACTGAAAGAAAGCTGGTTAGATACCACCACACCGCACGGAAAGCTAATGTTTACAATGTTTTCAGGTTTAGCACAATTTGAACGTGACCTTATTTCAGAAAGAACAAAGGAAGGTTTGGAAGTTGCTAAAAAGAAGGGTAAACAGATCGGAAGAAAAGCAGTAGATACCAAGCAACTAAACTATGCTTTACATTTAATTGATACTGGTGAAATGAATATTAAACAAGCTTCTGAAGAAATTGGTGTATCACGTATGACTTTACACCGATATCTGAAGAAGCGTGAAGAACAGAAGGAACTGGTGTAATAACCGGTTCTTTTTTATTTCCACCTATTTCCTTTTTAATGTTACAATTGAACTATCTTATTGGAAGGTGGTTAATGAATGTTTATATTACAATTTGTAGACACTTTCAACCAAGAAATACTTCGTGAAGCAAGTTATGAAAATGCAGATCATATTATCAGAATGATTGATGGGTTTGAAAAAGCAAGTAAGATTGATTCACCAGCTTACATCATTGATAACCAGTACAGAACGTTAAACGCTGAATACATGTTTCATAAGGTAATTACTGAAGCAAGCAATACTATTTATAAGGTATACTTCATTGTAAGTTTGTCTGAATTTCAAGCAAAACTAAAAGATTAATACATAACCTGAACCAGTTGATACTTAACAGTTGATGCTGGTTTTTTGTTTGTATAGGAAAAACACTTTACACTTATTTTCTTTTCCACGTGTCCAGCTTGTTTCATGCTGAAAATAACCATATCCCAATCAATCAATTTACAACTATCTTCAGCAAAAATACTTGTTAAAATATCCTTAACAACCTTTAAAAGTACTTCCATCACACATTAAAAATTCTTTAACAAGTAAAAACACACCACAAATTACGTTATTCACAGGTAAGACAAAGATTTGTGACTTACTAGCATTAATTGTGAACATTTTGTTACAATTAGGTGCGTTTTGTCTTACTTTCGGTCTGTTTCAAGCACATAAAGATAGAGAAAACAACATAACGGTAAACTTACGTAGAATAAGTTTCCGGTTAAACTTACTGAAGAATAACCAGTAATTATAAGCCTAACGGCTTAGTTCTTCACTTCGTTCAGAACATATTAATAAAAACATTAATTCTGGAATAGGGATTTCCTGAACATAGTGAAGGAAATTACGAACGAAGTGAGTATAAAAAAGGAAAATCCCTTTATAGAAAAAACATAAAGGGATTTGATAATAAAATTTTTACTCTATTCTTAGCATAAATTCAGGATATACCTTATTCACTAAATCTAATACCTTATTACATAACAGCTTTGCATCTTCTGTAACATCATTAAACTCCGGTTTATCTTTAGGTATCCTGTGAAGTCGGTGCATAGGATTACCACAAGTATCAAACGTGGTATTTCTTACAGCTGCCCATTGACCATGTGCAAAACCAGATGTCCAATCATAAAAAGAATTGTACTCTTCTTTAACCCCAGCAGTTTCACTCATTTTTCTTAAATTTGTATTTTCCCAATGACCAAGATTTATTTCTACAAATTCTTCCCACTGATCTTCACCAGCTAAAGCTTGTAAGGTATCGGAATCAACATACTTTGGTTTTGATTCCATTTCATCCAACTTTAAGAATGCTAATTTTGCTTGTCCAGAACCATACACTCTATATGCTTGCCAAATTTCTTCTTTATCTTGGTTACACAAGTATGCAAGGGTAATATAACATTCGACAATAGTTCTTAATCCCATTCTACTTAAAATAGATGTATTATTTTGATCTCTTATTAATTCTTCAAGAATGTCCATACAATACATTGCCAAACCAAATACCGTATCATGTTTAGCATCAACAGCCGTAGATATGTTAGTTAAAGCGAAATGATCCTTTAATGAATTTTTTACTAATTCAAATTGTATTTGATCCAATTTAATATCTTTATTTTGTTTTATGCTAATATCCATACTCCAACAAGGTGTATCGTTCATACCTTGTTCCCAAAAATGGTCACTCCAATAAGATTCTGTTGTTGTTCCATCAGGAAGGATATTTACTGCTATTTCAGTACTTCGAATTAAAGGTCTAACACGCTGCATATCTCCTTCTTCATAGGGATATCCAAATATTGTTTCTGCCATATCCTTAGGCATTGGAAAATTGCCTATAACTAAAAGGTAATATAATTTTGACCATCTGCAATCAGTTGCTTCTTGGGATTGGTGATTAAAGCATTTTGCAATTGTAATAAATAGTTTTTCCCATTCACTTTTAGGTTCTTCAATACTTAAATATTCTCTCCATTTGTCTTTCCCAGGAATATTATCAAATAATGCCAAAGGAAGTAGAGTATCCTTCATACCTAATTGGTTGCATATAAAATCTAAAAACTTATCAAAAATACTTGCTTCTAATTTTGCTAAACTGGAAATTGATAAATCAGCTGGTCTATGTTCTTCTTTTAGATCATAAAAAAATTTAGACACCCGTTTAATGATATGAATTGCTTCTTCTCTATTGTTTAAAGAAACTAATAAAGCAACCAATAATGATTCAGGTAATCTATCGTTAGCCCATGAAACTTTTTTTAATTTTTCTATTTGCATAAATGGTGGAATTAGTTTCTTTCCTTGTCTACTATGTTCTGAGATTAAGGTGTGGTTCCCTTCTCTTCTTGCTTTTTTTCTATTACTATTTCTTCCCATTTAATGACCTCCATAATTTACTAATTAAATACTAGCAAAATTTGGATTTGATTTACAGGAAAAATTCAACTGATCTTCTAAGATATCTTCGATTTTATTAATTTCTAAATATGAAATTCTCAATAAATCTACATTGTTATCCATGCAATATCTATTTTTAATTTGATCATTTTCTTGTCTAATTAAAAAGGCACGTTCTCCACCGAAATAATCTCTTGCAGTGAAATGTTGTTCACCATCAAATTCTATTAGTTTTATAAGTAGTCCATTCCCATCTAATACAGCAAAATCAAATGGTAAGGGTTTGTTGTTTCTACACTCTCTTATTCTAAACTGTCTTTTATGTGCAATATCATTTAATATCAACCAGTTAGCAATTCGTTCTTCTCCTATTGATGATGGTGAACAGGCTAAACAACCAAATCCATTTCTGGCACTTTTCCATGTTTTATCACCGATATACCCGCACTCTAAGCATTTGTATTTTAATGGTGTATTCCCATTTTTATATTCTTTATCCATTAACTCTAAATTCAGCTTATAGAATGCAGCAATTCTTGCTTCTAATGTTGGAGATTCCATTCCAGAACATTTTTTGCACCCTTTACCATTACTAAAGTTATTTAAACTAATGAATACATCATGACCTTTATCACATTTCATGTGTAGCTTTTTACTGTAGCCTTTATAAGTTTTTGCAATTAATGTCCATCCAATGTTTTCGACTAATTTTTTAACTGTATCATAAGGAAGTCTTTGTTTAGTACTCGTTTCAATAGTAGAACATCCCTTACAACCCTTACCAGCTTTTAAACTATCTGCTGTTTTATTACCTTGCTTACCGCACTTTAAGCAAGTATACTTCATTCCAGTACGTGCATTTAAATAAACTTCTTCTTCCAATTTTAATTCAAAATCATTAAACAACTCTTTAACTTCGTCATAAGTTAAAGGAATTATCCCAGCACATTTCGGACATCCTTTTTCTGCTTTTGCAACACTTAGACTTTTTACGCCTGAGTAACCGCAATCTAAACATCTATATTTCATATCTTCATGAAAAGATGAATATTGTTCTTCCAATAATTCTAAACCTAATTCCAGAAAGATTTTTTTTGCATCTTCAGTTGTATATTTGGTTTTATTTTTTATTCTTAATTTATTTCCACAAGTTAGACATGCTAATTTACTGTTAACTACCGAAGCATAGGTTCTCTGTCCGATCTCATTACATAGTAAGCATTTAAACTTAAGTGGTAAATCACGCTTATGATATTCAGTACTTATTAATTCAGCTTCTAAGGTAACAAACTTTTCCTTTAATTCATCAATTGTTATTCTTCTTGATTTTGCCCTTTAGCTTTACCACAAATTTTACAACCTTGTTTTCTATGGTGTACTTTAGTGAGTTGCTTTGTTCCAATAAACCCACATTGTTTACATTCGTACTCCATGTATTCTTTTGTATTTTTATATACTGTTGCTTTTAGTATCAGACCAACTTTTTCAAAAGCTTTTTTTGCTGTTTCAAGTGTCCACTGTGTATCCATATCTAACCCCATTAAATATTGTAAAATGTTTTTTGTATCTCATACTTCTAATATAGAATTAGCACAGAATAACATAATAAAATCTATATTAAATAAAAAACATCCATTAGGATGCATCTACCTGAATCTTTTCAATGGTTCCTAAGTGAAAAGTAATGAATTGTATGCATAATTATATATGTCGTTTAAAAACTTCATTCTTATTTGTGGTTGTTTCCCTGTTTGATTTAACAACGTTTCTTTTAAAGGATGATGACTACTTATAAAATATTCGTTTCTATTATATAACTTTTCTAAGTATTTTAATGTAGGTACTTTTGCAAGCTTCCCATTTGCACCCCTATTACATTCCTTACAAGCTAACACCAAATTCCAAACACCATTGATATTTATATCTGTAACTGTATAGGTTTGTAATGTATGTGGTATGAAATGGTCTACATCAGCCAAATCATCAGCTAAAGAATCAATACTAATCTTGTTATCACAATAAAAGCACTTACCACGTTGATAACCGTTTAATGCTTCCCTTGATGAAGTTATATTAATTCTTCTTTGAAGATCATTCTGTGCATTGATAAAAAATAAATCAGTATCAGTATCATAACGAACGTTTAACACTGCTGGATTCATCTTTAAAGTCCATGCAGTTTCAACTAATCTCCAACGTGCTTCTGTTTCGTTTATCAGATCATTAAAGTTACTTTGTTCTTCAAGCTTAAAAACGTTATCAGTTAATACAATCCCTTTTACACCGTTTCTTGTTGTTTTCTCGTAAAACTTCATATCAAGTTCAGTATCATTTACAACATGAAACCTATCAATAACATTTTTAAAAGGATTGTTAAGTGTAAGCTTAACCATTTCATCAATACTAGTAGAACCTTCATTATACGTTTTGAAAGCATTAAAATAACCACTGCTGTTTGATGTTATTTGTTTTGTACCATTCTGAAAATGTTCGTTTGTATACTTGATAAAGGGAACCGCCAAATCTTTTTCAGATACAAAATCAGTTCCTTGTGTTGCAAGTTCAATCAAGCTTTTTCCCAAAGCAAACTTGTAACTTGCAGCATTTTTACCGAAAAGTATCACACCACGAAAGTAAGAATCCAATGACGGCTGATCTATAATAAATTGGTTCATTTTTTACATCCTTAATAAAATATTTTACTCTTCTTCATATAACTCATCATATAGATTACATTTGCATGTTATCGCTTGTCCTTTGCAATTAGGACATAATTCTAAATCACATCCAAGTGCATGAAAATAACCTTGCTTAACTGCACAATCTCCACAATGAGTTAGTTTATATACAGAATAGTTGTCTTTATTAGGTTCATCTCCAAATTTGATTCTTTTATATTCATCACCTTGTACAATAAAAGTTGTAAACAGTTGTGATTCAGCAATTTCAATTGCATAGTTCTTATTAATTTCCACACCATTATAAATGACTAAATCATCTTTAAATTGTTCAATTAATAATGCTTCTTCTTCCCAATATTCAGGATGAATTTTATCGTGGAGTTCTTCACCTAAAAACCTAAAGTGAAATGAATGTAAGAACTCAAACAAAACAATATAAATTGCTGACAATTCTTTTATATCAAGTTCAATTCCATAATGAATAATTTCATTTCTAAGATCAATTGCTTTTTTATTACGATCTCATCTTTCTGATCTAAGTTTATTTTCACTATATTCTTCAAACGATTCAATGCTGTTGTTACTGATACAGTATGTTTTGGCTTATCAATGTTCTCATAAATTAAAAACTCATTTTCACGTACTAATAATTCTTTGAAAATAAGTTCAAGTGATTGCACTAAATTCACTAAAGAAAACTTCCAAAACCGTTTATAGTCTGCTGGATATTCTTCACATGTAGCTAAATGGAAATAGTATAAAGAATTGTGTAGAAAATCATAAGCGTTTTCCATCAATGTCATTTTTATTTTAATGATAATCATTCCTTAATAATTTATAGTTAAATATTAACACAATATGGAAAGTCATTTATCTTTTTCTTCTTGCTTTCTGTTGAAACTACAAAACAATTAAACCCTTGCTTCTGTTCCGGTGCTGGTTCAGATACAAGGGTTCTTTTTTTATATACGTTTGTGTTCAACTACAACTTAATCCATTCACGTGCTTCTTTCAATCCTTTATATGTCCTTGCTAAAGCACTATTCTGTTCAAGATATTCAATGCCTTTCATAGTAAGTCTAGCTGAAGAAT
The DNA here is from genome assembly GCF_055814265.1 of Fictibacillus sp. EA-CB0309. NCBI lineage: Bacteria > Bacillati > Bacillota > Bacilli > Caryophanales > Fictibacillaceae > Fictibacillus > Fictibacillus sp. EA-CB0309. Next base: position 1,713,172 of record NZ_CP169271.1, on the reverse strand, counting down.
AAGAAACAATATAAGGGATATTATCAGCATATAAGATTGATATACCCTTTGCATATTCTTCATCACGAATCAATGCAGTTATTTCACCCCATTGTTCATCACTTAAACCATAATCAGCTTGTTTCGGTTCAGAACCTTTTTCCACTTCTTTCAGGATGCTATATATAAGCTTTCTTCTATCCATTTCTTACACACCCTTTTCTAAAGTTTAAACCAATCACGTACTTCTTTTAACCCCTTATATGTCCTTGCCATTGCATTATTTGCTTCAAGGTACTCAATACCCTTAAAAGTGATCTTGGCTTTATCCAGCCAAGCATATACAACCTTATTGCCTATTCCTGCACGTTGTACAGTTACATTCTTTGCATAACCTTCATCACGTATTAATTCCAGCATTTCACCCCAATGTTCATTATCAAGATCATAGTCTGCTTGTTTGGGTTCATTACCATCCTGAAGTTCCTTTAAGATGCTGTATAACAGTTTTCTTCTGTCCATTTATTATCATCCCCTATACTTTAAATCACTTCAATTGTACACCAATATTTTACAGTTGATATAGTAATAGATTTAATGACAACAAAAAACCCCTATTTAACACACAGAAGGTTTGTATTAAAAGATTACTTATAGGTTATTTCAAGCTTTGGTTCAGTGCTTCCTTTTTCATAAGTCCATTCAATCTTATCAACCAAGTAATGCAATAATCTGTTTACTTCTTCATCACTTAATCCTTTACCATCAAGGAAATGCCAACTATCAAACAACTTATCAATTACTTTCAACTGTTCAACTAATTCATCCTTGACAACTCTTTGATCTCGACTTTGAACTTGTTGAAGTTCTGTTTCCAATGATTCTAACTGATTCTGTCGTGTTGCTTTTCGTTCTTTATATGTGAGAAAGTCAATTTCAGCTTCTTCAAAAAGGAAGTCAATGTTCACCAATGCCTTATTAACCTTTTCAATTTGCTTTGTAAGTTGCTGAATGGTGAATTCAGTAGTATCTTCTTTCAATCCATCATCAATTCCCTGAATAGCTTTCAATATGACTTGTTTGTATTCCAGAACTTGTTCTTTAATTAGTTTTAACACAGGATTGTAATAATGCGATCTGTTCCCACAACTGCACATTTTCACATAAACCTTATCAATACGTGAATGATAGTTACATCCTTGAAGCTTTCCACATTTTCCACAATACACAAGGTTACTGGTTGGGTATGTTCTGTTCTTACTTCTTGGTGCTTTAAAACTGTACTCATTTACAATCTTATTGGCTTTATCCCAAACACTTTCATCAACAATTGCTTCATGATTATTATGAACAATTATCCATTCTTCTTCAGGTCGTATTCCGGAATGTTTACCAATACTTCTATTACTTATCATCATGCCTTTATAACACTCATTGTTCACTAATCTAAGTATCGAATTATATCTGAAAGGACTACCCATTTTTGTTTTAATACCCATCAATTCAAGTTGTTTCAGTAAATTGGGTATAGATGTACCATCCACTATCTGATTAAAGATGTATTTCACATCTTCAGCACGGTTATTTACTATAAGCTTTTTTGTAACTGAATCTTTATCATAACCAAGTGGTGGTTTTCCGTTTGTCCAGTGTCCTTGTTTCTGTGCAAACATCTTACCCTTTGCATCCTTTTCAGAATCATCTTGTATTCTTGTGAAGCAATCAATCCGGTGATCCCTAAAAGTAGAGTATCTTCATCACTTCTTAAATCATATAATCTGTATGGTGTAACTACATATGTTCCTGTATTGTACAGTAGACGTTTAATATCACTCTGATCATATTCGTTACGACTTAATCTATCAATGTCCATTACAACAATTGCATCAAAATGATACTGTTCAATTCGCTGAATTAATTTTACCATTTCGGTACGGTTTGAAATTGTTCTTGATGAAGCAACTTCTTCAAACACTTCATAAGACCAATTGTTTTTCTTTACAAGGTCAATCAAGGTTTCTCGGTGGTTTCTCAATACTTCTTCAATACCCTTTCCTTCTTCATCCCTTGATAGTCGTAAATATATACATACATTCTTGATATTGGTGTTGGAGTAAATCACGTTGTTATCAGTCCTTATTTCGGTATTTAATTATAAGAATATGATAACATTGTCCCCACGTATCGGACAAGTTGGACCTGTAAACAATAATAATCCGCTAGATCTTTTTATTAGGGAGATTAATTTTTGTAACACTTGAGGAAAAAGAGATAATTCATAAAGAGATAAGGTTTCTTGCTGAGGAAGTAATCGAATAACAAGAGATTCATTAAAAGCAGAGGGTATGGACGAAAGACGAAGATGCACATTTGCATTATTTAGCATAACATCCATTGCACCGCTTTGCGGTTTGCGCTGTTCACCAATATCCATTCTTGCAGAGTATTTAAAATGTGCTATAACTCGGTTGTACTCTTCTCGAGAAAGTGTTTTAAATTCAATAAGCCGATCATCTATTCGAAATTGAACGATACCCCTTTTTTGATTGGTATAAAATGAATGTCTGATGCATTCTGCATTGCAGCCTCATGAAGGATAGAAGTGCCTAATAATTTAATCGGCAAGCATTATCAGCCTCCTTTTTTCTTTGGTTGTTAATCATTTCTTTCATTAAACGACAATTCCTGCAATTTTTATAAAAAAGAACGCATATAAATTTCGACACAGCTCATACTATTATTGTTGCATTGGGCTATAGCCAAGCGGTAAGGCAACGGACTTTGACTCCGTCATGCGTTGGTTCGAATCCAGCTAGCCCAGCCAAAAAAATAACACTCTTCATATAAAGAGTGCTACGTTCAGGACACATGACTAGAAATGTGTTCTTTTTCTTTTGACGCACATAATTTTTTCATATCTCCAGGACTATATCCTGCGATCAGCTGTTTACCATCAGTGACTAGCGGACGCTTCAAGAGCTTTGGATTTTTTGTTAACAACTTAAGAAGTTCATTTGTGGAAAGATCGTAAATATCCACATCTAAAGATTTGAAGGATTGGCTTCTTTTTGCCAAAATATCTTCCGTTCCGTACTTAGTAAGCTTTAATAGCTCTCTAAGCTCTTCAACAGAAGGTGTTTCTTTAAAAAGGTGTCTTTCATCAAAAGAAACTTTATTTTGTTTAAGCCACATTTTAGCCTTTCGACACGAAGTGCAGCTGGGATAAGTGTAGAATATAATCGAGCTCATAAGACTCACTCCTTTTGGTTTACATTACCTTTAAAAGAGACATAATAAACCAAAAATAGCCTATTTTAATTAATTATCTTTTAATTGTGTATTTATCCGCTTACAATTGTCATTTACAAGAGAGTGGAAACTCATATATAATACTAAAGGATACAAGTATTGGCGAAAAAAGGAGGGGATACATATGTCAAGAATGTATAAGGTTTTAGGCTTTTGGACTGGAATTATCGGCGTCATGGCTTATCTTGGCGACATGCAAGACATGGCGTTATTGTTCTTAGGACAAACGATTATGTTCGTTTCATTAGGTTATTTGAACTTATCTGAGCGTATGTATATTTATATCTTTGGTGCTTATTTAACTGTTTTCTTTGTTGGATTTACATACTGGTCAACATTTATGATGACTCCTGGAGCTGGCGGAGGACATTAAGAAGTACTCAACTACAGCGATAAAAAAGCGGGCCGTTCTAAACGGTCCGCTTTTTTTGTTGTATGACTTGGAATCCATTCGCTAACGTGCTGTCGAGTAAAAAGGAACGAATTGCACGATTTCTTTTATGTTCGATCGAAAACGGATCCGGATTATGAGTATTCTGTAACAGTAACAATAGACCTTCTTCAAGCAAGAAGTCACCTTGATTTTTAATTTGAAGCGTTTCAACCCCACATTCATTACCTGTCTTCTGTACATGATCCCAATCTACATGATATGTAATATCCATTTTACCTGGATATGCTAAAGGATTGTTCTGAATTTGATGACGGTAATAACCTCGAATACTTCCTTCTTTTAGATGAGCATGATTCCATTCATCACCAGTGAGTCCATAATCAACAAAGAATAAATACGAACCTTTTTCCGTCCATTCGTACAGTTTCTCTAACCATTGGATCATTTGAAACGATACTTCTAATTCATTTCGTTTATTTCGACCCGCAAAAACGTTGTTTAATGTTTGAAGTAATGAAAGATTATCGACCTTTTTATAATCAAAGGATAGTTTTTCATCTTTATTTTTTAAGGTAACGCCTTTTTCAAACCAGCCTTCTTTTGTACATTGAAAAATCCGTAGCGGAAAAGCATCAAGAACTTCATTTGCAAAAATGATGCCTTTAAAGGAAGGGTATTCTTGTTTAAGCTCTTCAAAAGAACTTAAAATCGTTACTGGAAAATCTTCTAATGCTTCTTCTAACAATTTTCTGTGAAAGGGACTTCTTTCTACAATGATATAAGTAATAGGAGGTGTGTTGTTTTTTTCCAAGCTGTCTGAACTTGCTGAGCAAAATGGCCACTTCCTCCACCAAATTCTACTACGACAGGGTCTAAGTTATTTTTTTGAATAACCTTATCAAAGAAATCAGCCCAAACGGTCGCAAATACATCTGATACGAGACTTGATGTATAAAAATCACCATTTCTTCCAATTTTCTTATTATCGCTCATGTAATATCCATCTGTAGGATGATATAGAGCGTACTCCATATATTCCTCCATCGTTAACCATTTGGTCTCTTCAAGTTTTTGATAAAGGAGAGACAATAGCGACACGCTTAAAGACCACCTAAAAAAGGATTTGAATCCATTTCCATTCCAATGGTAGTTTCAGGACCATGACCTGATAAAACCATCGTCTCTTCGGGTAAGTTCAGTAATTTTTCATGAATGCTTTTTAATAGGATATCTTGGTTGCCCCCAGAAAGATCCGTTCTCCCGATACTTCCTGCAAATAAAGCATCACCCGAAAAAACTGCCCTGGCACCTTTTAAATAAAAGAAACGCTTCCCGGTGAATGTCCGGGAGTTGAAAGGACTTCAAAAGTAAAGCTGCCAATCTTCAAGGTATTGTCTTGATCGGATAAAAGATGACTTGCAGGCTTTGCTGTAATTCTTTGACCAAAATACTTCGAACCATTCTTTTTTGTATCGCTCAGCCAGTCTGACTCTTTTTTGTGCAAGTATAAAGGAATTTTGTATTTTTCTCGAACGTCATCTACCGCCCCTATATGATCGAAATGAGCATGTGTTAAAAGAATAGCTAATGGCTTTACTTTAAGCGCCTCAATCGTTTGGATGATTTTCTTGCTTTCGCTGCCAGGATCGATAACAATCGCTTCATCGAGAGTGTTGTGTATAATATATGTATTTTCTTGAACAGGTCCTACCGTTAGCTTTTTCCACTTCATGATCAAACCTCCAATTGCATGTTATTCCTTTCTATCTTACACTAAAATAGTCATAATTACGGAGGAAATGCATGAAAGTATATTATGGATACGAAAATATAGAGAGCACTGACATACATGTTCATGATCAACATGATGATCTTATTATTGTTTCAGATACTATTGAAGATTTTTATGAGACCTTCCCCTTACTTCACATCAATCCCATACAGACAACACCTTTATATGAGGATTATGGATTCGTATCAGATTCACAAAACCATTACATTTATCTGGATATGATTTGTGCATTTCATATCATTAACAGCGAGGAGCAAGAGAGAGAAATGTTTCTCCTGCAAGCGGAAGAAGAATTAATTGCTGTTTGTGAGGAAGAAAAAGAATTTATATTTTAGGTAAACATCATCAGCTCCTCATTAAAAAGTGGGCTTCTGCTTATAAAGTAACACTCGAATTCATTTTGTTCTAAATGTTCACTCGACAAACCAGAATAAAACAAGTAAAATAATACAAGGTTGTACCTGTGTGAAAGCGTTATACATAGGATTGGTATTACTCCAGAGCAAGGGGGCACAGAATAATGGGATTAGCCATTATATTCGGCTTAGTAGCTATTTTAGCTGCATTGGGACTATTGCGTTCGTTAAAAATTAAAAATTTAATGGCTGCAGGCTTTGCCTTTTTAACGTTTGCAGTTTTTGGCTGGTTTACAGTCATGACTGTACTGGACGTATTAGTAGGCAGCGGCGGATCTACAGGCCATTAAAAACTCAAAAAACCATCAGAATTCATATTCTGATGGTTTTTTCTTTTTATGATTGCGAATCTTTGTATTACATATATAAGCCTGCAAGCATGATGCCTCTTGTATCCTCATATATCTTATCAAACTGTCTTAATGGTAATGGGTTGACTCCAATTCCGAGTTCAATCGTAAATCCAGGTTTTCTGTACTCTTGAATAAACCAGTCTTTATATCCCGCATAGCTATCTACATATCTGATGGCTTTATACCCGCTTACCCTTTCAAACTCCTCGGCGATTTCACCTGATAATGGCATAGGCTCCTCACCTTCAAAACCCCAGTATAGTTCTTTTCCTTGAGTATGAAGGGCGATTACTCGATCGAATTGAAATTTTTCTGTCACTTCAGACATCACGATTGCTTCAGGTTCAGTTAATGGGGCTGTTCCTGGATAATCTCTTGGTGCAGGAGCTTTTGGCTTTCTCACTTGTTCAAGCTCCCATCTTGCGGGAAATTGATTATTCAAGTCTACCCCGCGAATGTTTGCTTTCCATCCAGAAAAGTCTTTGCTTCCTTTATTTAATTTAAGCACAAGTTCTTTGTACACAGCGTCTTCAGGCGGACCATTCAATACAAGATCGACGCCATCAGGATCGACCATGGGAACTGCTAACAGCGTTGTATCTCTGTATAGCTTAGAAGGTTTGTAGCCACTCAAATCAGCTTCACTCGATAGCGCAGAGGCATATTCATTGATGAACTTCATTAATACACCAGACGTGATCCATTCATTACCATGAAAAGATCCATTAATATGAACTTTCTTTTTACCATTACCGATGATAAGCATATCTATCGACTTGCCGAGTACAGATTTGCCGATCTCTTGCTTCTTTATAAATGGATAAGTATCTAGCAGAATTTTCATATCTTTTTGTAAGGCGGCTGTATCGTATTTTCGCTGTGCATTTATCAAAGGGAAAGGTAATTTTTTAGGAATATTTATGATGTCCTTTGTAAATATTTTTTGGGATTCACATTTTGATTAAATAAGTATATAGCATCCAGCGGTATATCTAATTTCTCTGAAATTGAAAAAAATGTATCCCCATTTTTAATTTTGTAATTCTCAATCTTTAAACCCGGTATATGAATTTTTTCACCTGCTTGCATATTTGCACTGGAAATATTCGGATTAGAGTCTTTAATCAACACGTACGGGATAGATAAAAGTTGAGAATAGTACCACAGTGAATCGCCGTTACGCATGATAATTTCCAAACAGAGCCCTCCCTATAAAACGTTCCTCTTAAAGATGTATGTTTACCCTACTCATATATGCAAAAAAAGCACTTAGCCGAGGCTAAGTGCTTAACTTATTTATTGTTTCTGTTTTTCTTTGTCTTCTTTATCTACGGCCTTATCTTTCGCCTTATCTTTATCATAGAATCTCAACAAGTCACCGTATATAATACGGTCTGACATGTCTAGTTCAGTTTTAGCGCGCTCGCTGTATGGTTCACAAGCATTGTTTTCACCTTCAACAGGTTGACCCGTTGCTTTGTCATAACATTTACCATCAGTAAACACATTATCCTTTGTGATATAAGAATTATCACGTAGTACAGCGAAATCTTCATGGTCCTTAGAGAATAAATCTGAACCTAGCTGAATGTCGCCTTTTGTATCAATTCCTAGCAAGTGCAGGATCGTTGGTTTTAAATCAATTTGCCCACCCACCGAATCAATTACCTTACCTTTTTCACCAGGCATGTGGATGATTAACGGTACTTTTTGCAATTGAGTTGATTCGAAAGGTGTAATTTCTTTTCCTAAGAATTGACCCATTGCATCATTATGATTTTCGGAAATACCGTAGTGGTCACCATACATAATAAAGATTGAATCTTCATATAAACCTGCTTCCTTTACATCAGCAAAAAACTCTTTTAATGCATCGTCCGTATAACGAACTGTTGTAAAGTAACGGTTAACTGTTCCATCGTTAGAAGTCCATTCTGGAATCATTTCATCTTCCTCTTCTAATGTGAATGGGAAGTGATTCGTTAACGTAATATATTTCGTGTAGAAAGGCTTATTCATTGCTTGCATTTCTTTTAAATGAGGAATGGATTGTTTAAAGAAGTCTTTATCCTTTAAACCCCATCCAATTGAATTCTCTGGTGTGACATCAAAATCTTTTAATGAGTAGTAACGGTCATAACCGAAATTATCATACATGATATCACGGTTCCAGAAACTCTTGTTGTTCGCATGCTGTACGGATGAATAGTAACCCTGTTCTTTTAAAATCTCTGGTGTTGCGTTGTATTGGTTCTGAGAGTGCGTAAAGAAAACTGCTCCACTTGGTAGCGGATATAACGAGTTATCTAATAAGAACTCTGAGTCAGAAGTTTTACCTTGCCCTGTTTGGTGATAAAAGTTAGGGAAGTAATAACTGTCTTTAATAAGATCATTCATAAATGGTGTAATTTCTTTTCCGTTTACAGATTCATTAATAACAAAGTTCTGAGTTGATTCTACTGAGATGACAAATACATTCTTGCCTTTGGCTTTACCAAACATTTCAGGGTTCGGCTCTTTGTAATTAGCTCGTGAATAGTTCTCAATATCTGTGATCTCGCTTCCATCCGCAAAGGCACGCTGAGCTTTTGCTTTAGATTGGATAATGGAATCATAGATGTGATAGTTATATGAACCAATGTTTTTGATTAGCATTTCACGGTCAAATGTACGAGTTAATAATTGAGGACGCTCAGTCTCAGCAATCCCTACATTGACGATAAAAAACACGATTGCCGCAGCAAATGTGATCGTAATTTGCTTGCGTGAAGCGCGAGCAGGACGGTAATCGGCACGTCTCATAAAATACGCTAAAATCACAATATCAATAAATACTAATAAGTCGGTTGGCTGGATCAATTCAAAAACACTATTACCTAAGTCACCCATATTGCTTGTTTGAAACAAGACGGGAATCGTAATAAAGTCGTTAAAGAATCTGTAGAACACCATATTGGCATACATTACAAAACTCATGATAGCACTGACAGCTACAATCATCCGTCTATGTGCTCTTCCTTTAAAATAAAGGGTGATTCCTAAAAATAGGATAACGGAACTAATCGGGTTAATAAAAAGGATCAATTCCTGTACTTTATTGTCCATTGGTAATTCAAAAGCTGTTTTATAAACGACATATGTTTTAATCCATAATAAAGCAATTGCTATAAAGAAAAATTTATAATCTGCAAAAGCTTGTTTCATTTTTTCTTTCATGTGTTCTCTGACCTCCTCAATCAAAAAGAACTCTTGTGTTCCTGCACGTTTTAATTTTCCTTATTAACTACTCTCTGGTGCATCCGGTAAGATCAAATGGAATTGTAAATCCATATTTACAAATTTACAAAACCTTAATCAAAGGATTACATAAAGAGTATATTAAATGGTTTCACACAAGAATTCAATACCCTAACGCACTATTTCAAGATTCTGACAATATAGGACAACAAAACTATTTTAGTTTTACCCTTTTTTTATGTTCATAAACCATTAGACGAACTTATCCCAAAAAGTTTCAAAAAGAGCAAATAAAAGGGCTGTTTTCGTATACTTTATTGTTATTGGATGTGGTTGATTTCCGTTCCAGGTACTCGCTTTCCGCGGGGCAGGCGGTGAGCCACATTCTTAACGTTTTACTCTTAAGTGTCTCACCTGCCCACCTCAAGGAAGTATTCTTGCTCCTGCGTCTACAAGTAAATGCTACGCAGTGAGCTTCCTCGTCGCATGCCTTGCAAGAAGAATTTCAAGTGGCAGGCACGCACCTTACACTCCAATCAACTGGCATAGAAGAAATGAGGTTTGAAAGCAACAATCTTTTAGATAAGAGCAAAATAAAAGAACCACAAGAATGTGGCTCTAATTACAAATGAATATTAAAGGTTATGTTTTGCTAGCCATGCTCCGCCTATAACCCCTGCATCGTTGCCTAGAGTGGCTACCTTTAACTCAGCGCCTTCAGCAACCCTTGGAAGAGCATAGTGTTTAAATTTCTCTTCAAGTCTCTTCATAAGGGTGTTACCCGCTTTAGAAACGCCGCCACCTATAACGATTTTTCCTGGGTTAATGCTGTTCGCAAGATTCGCAATCACAAGACCTAAATGGAAAGTAACTTCTTCTAACGTCTCGATTGCGACTTGATCTCCCTTTTCTGCTGCAGCTGCAACATCCTTAGCCTGAATTTCACCGTTTTGTTCTAAGATTTTGTAAAGAGATGAAGTTGTATCTTTTAAAGCTTTTTCTTTTGATATTCTTGCGATTCCTGTTGCTGAGGCAATGGTTTCAATACAGCCCGTCCTACCACAGTTACATGGAGCACCGCCGTCTGGGATGGAAGTGATATGTCCAATTTCCCCTGCCATTCCGTTCGTACCATGCATAATATGCCCGTTTACAATAATTCCGCCGCCAACACCTGTACCTAGAGTTACCATAAGTAAGTTACCTTCTCCATCTCCAGCACCGCGCCACATTTCACCGATTGCAGCAATGTTTGCGTCGTTATCAACAGTAACAGAAAGACCCGTTGCTTTTTCAAGTTCTTCTTTTAGTGGGTAATCTCTCCATCCGATATTAACTGCGTGAAAAATAAATCCAGTTTTCATATCGATAAATCCAGGGGCACCCATACCGATAGCAGCAAGCTTTTCTTTCGGTTCTGACAATTCTTTTAATTTTGCATCAATCGATAGAGCGATGTCAGGCACGATGTTCTTACCGTCTTGCTCAATATTTGTAGGAATCTCCCATTTTTCTACAATATGCCCGTCTAAAGTTATGAAAGCTATTTTAATTGTTGTTCCGCCTAGGTCAACGCCAACTAACCATTTCTCCATCTTGTCTCATCCTTTATTGTAATTTATTGTGTGCTGCACGAATAATAAGAATTGCTGTTTTGTATTCGTTTACATCAATCAGTTTTTGATTGTAAAGTTCTCGTACTTCTTCTTGTATTAATTCTAAATCAGCAATTGCATTTCCGGTATAGATAATTGTTCCAAACCTTTTTAACAGCTGCTGAACATCATACATTGTCTTCATGATTAATCACCTTTGTCATTATAACAAAATATATAGGGATGAATGCAAGCCTTTGCACAGAATTTATGCATAAAAAAACAGCTGATTGATTTCAGCTGTTTCAAAATTATCGATCAGGGTCTTTTGGATGCAGTACAACTGGTCTTCTATTCTTAAGAGGCATTGGTATTCTAAAGATAACATCCCTGATGGCTTTGTAGTTAAACGGAATGAATGGCCATAAATAAGGAATATGGAAAGATTTAAAAGAAACAAAGAACAATATGGCTAGTGTTAAGCCAAAAATATAACCTGGAACCCCTAACAACGCAGTAAGTGCTAACATAGCGAGCCTTAATAAACGATTGGCAAGACTGAGCTCGTATGTTGGTGTGGCAAATGTACCGATGGCAGCAACTGCAATATAAAGAACGACTTCATTTACAAACAATCCCGCTTCAATGGCTACTTGTCCAATTACGATGGCAGAAACGAGCCCAAGACCTGTTGAAACAGAAGTTGGTGTATGAATGGTGGCCATACGTAGCATATCCATTCCTAATTCAATAATAACGAACTGCAAAAATAGAGGTACAACTCCAATTTCTTCTGGTCCAATAAAAGATAGATGAACTGGGAGCAGCTCTTTATGTACAGAAAATAAATACCAAAGAGGCAGAAGAAAAATTGAAATCCATACAGCTAAGAAACGTACAAACCTTAAATAGGCACCAACAACTGGTTTTTGCCTATATTCTTCTGCATGCTGAAGATGGTGCCAAAAGGTAGTTGGTGTAATTAAAACAGAAGGTGAGCCATCTACAAAGACTAATACATGCCCTTCAAACAAATGAACAGCTGCAGTATCTGGACGCTCCGTATACCTCACTAGCGGATAAGGGTTCAAGTGTCTTCCGCATATGAACTCTTCGACCGTCTTCTCCCCATTGGTAGTCCGTCGGTGTCAATTTTCTTCAAAGAATCTTTAATTCTCTCGACAATATGCGGATCGGCAATATCTTCAATATAAGAGATGCAAACATCTGTTTTTGATCGTCTACCGATACTCATATATTCCATGCGCAGCGATCGATCACGTACTCTTCTTCTTGTTAATGCAGTGTTAAAAACGATCGTTTCAACAAAACCGTCTCTCGCGCCTCTAACAACACGTTCAACATCCGGTTCTTCTGGTCCACGGACCGGATATGTTCTTGCATCGATCTGGAGGATTTCTGATACCCCTTCTACGATCAGAACAGTAGGACCGCTTAATACCCAATCGATACCTTGATTCAAATCGTCAGACGTTGAGATCTCTATATACGGTAAATAGGTTTTCATCAATTTTAATAAAGGGTCTGGTTCTAACTGGCCGGGTTCGAGATCTGCTAAAAGCTTCATTAGATAGTGAAGGATGTCGTCTTTAACAAATCCATCGACCATAAATAAAGCCATTCTTCTGCCGGCATATTCTAAGTCTAAGTGAATGCAATCAAAACTGACATCTACACCAAGCTGTTTCTTCATATAATGTACATTTTCATCAAAGTTCGGTGAAAGAGGTTGTTTTTTTGGCAGGTATGTCATTTTTTCATCACTCCTCTGCCTATCATCCTTCACATTCTTCTATCAATTCATACCTCTTTAACAGAAGATTTGTTGCTTTTCATCAAACCTCTCAGGGTGTACAGCTTCAGAAATCCAGAAGTTTCAGCACGCAATCCAGAAATTTTGACTGTTTATCCACGAGATTTAGCTCTCAATCTTCCACGAGTCTGCAATCCTCGCCAAATCCTGCCCCTGTGGAAAGCGAAGCACCTGGAACGGAAATCAACAACTTCCAAGAGCTACAATGTTTACGAAAACAGCAAAAGAATAAACCCTAGCAATGGCTAGGGTTTAATTGTTACACAAGCGGAGATTGCAAATATACGTTTATGAGATCCGCTGTTTGCTTCAATGACTTAATATGAGTACGTTCAAATGCATGAGAAGCATCAATTCCTGGTCCGATCAAACCATGTACAATGTCCGCCCCTGCTCGAATCGCAGCAGTTGCGTCTGACCCATAATAAGGGTATATATCTACTTTGTATCCAATATTATGTTTTTCCGCTAGCGCGACAAGATGTTTTCTTAAAGCAAAATGATATGGACCGCCAGAATCTTTTGCACAGATACTTACTGTAAATTCATCTGTTGCTTGCCCATCACCAATTGCCCCCATGTCCACTGCTAAATACTCAACTGTTTCTTTTGGTATGTTAGAATTACCCCCAAATCCGATTTCTTCATTATTACTGATCAGAAAATGGGTTGTGTAAGGTAATGTAACTGAAGACTGCTTAATTTGTTTAATGATGTGCATAAGAATCGCTACACTTGCCTTGTCATCTAAGTGCCGAGATTTTACAAATCCGCTTTCAGACTCTTCAAACCTTGGAGCAAAAGAAACAAAATCTCCTACAGAGATTCCCGCTTCTTCAACATCTTTCTTGGAATGAAATTCTTGATCGACTCTAACGACCATGTTCTTTTCATCGCGCTTTAATTCGTTCATTCCTTTATAAACATGTGCTGCTGTTTGGTGCATCATAACAGTACCCGAATATACTTTTCCAGTGTTCGTATGAATCGAGCAATATTCACCTTCAATCGTGTTCCAATAAAAACCACCGATCAAATCTAGTTTCAAGCGACCATCATTTTTAATCTCTTTAACCATAGCACCGAGAGTATCCACATGCGCAGTCAGGAGTCGGTGTTTTGTATCATCCTCACCTTTAATGGTTGCTATTACAGCACCTTTATTGCTCATGGTAAATGAAACATTATTTTCTTCAAAAATGTTTTCATATAGCTTATTGCAGCTTCTGTGTTTCCTGAAGGACTTGGAATATGTACGAGTTCTTTAATAAAGCCGACAATTTCATTTGTTTGTATTTCCATTACCTTTTCTCCCTCGTTTCCACCAATCCTACGTTTTCTGCAACTCCATCTTCTATTTTTTTGCCTAGTGCATAGAATTTAGGAACAAGTTTGTCCTATAGGAGGCCTAACGTTATGAAGTGGAAAATTTCAATCTATCTGCTGATTATTATACTTGTAATAGGAATCATCTACCAGCCGTTTGTTAAAAAAGAAGCGCGTGAAAGTATTACATTCTTTCCTTTAGACAGCTCGTTTTCCTTTTCAAAGGCTAAAACAGATCTTTCATTTATTGCGGGTACACCGACAAGCTACGAATTACTTTGGAGTGTAAACTCAGAGACATCTGAACGGGTTTATCTGCGGCAAGACATCGCTATGATTTTTGAAAACGGAAAATTAAATAACAAAATGACTGAATGGAAAACATCTGCAAAATCAATTGATTTAGAGAAAGATATTAAGAGTTCGACTCCTGGACTTTGGGAGGCCATTTCCTATCATCAGGGAGAAATTCACCTAAACGAAGAAAAGTATCGTTCTGTTCAACAAATGAGCAATGATTATCTGTATACATCTGCACTTGGCCAATCTTTTGCTGGGTTTCAAATTCCAAATAACGCTTCAGAGAGAAGAGCAAAAAATGCATTAGATGAAAAAACGAATCAGTATCTTCAAAGAACACTTACACAAACGACAAATTATTATCAAATCGATCCCAATAACTATAATGTGATCTCATTAGAATCTTTAACAGATTACAATGTTAAGCCGCTACCTGGGTTCTCTCAAGCAAAGAGCCAAGAAATTATAGGAAAACTTTGGGAAGGGTTATACAAAAACTACTTTTTAGGCATCACTACAAAGAACGGACAAAAAGTAAGTCCGATTGGAAGTTCTATGCCGTTCATTTTAATCAGCAAAGATAAAAAATATTTATTTGTACTACTTCAAACCGCTAATGGAGAGAATATCCAGCTGATTCAATACATCTCTTAATGACTTCAATCAATTCACTGCTTGATGTGCAATTATAAATCGCGTAAGAATTATACATTGCAGGCTGCTTGAGCGGGTTCCACCATATTGCAGTCCATCCAGCTTGTCGTGCTGGCACAATGTCTAGATCATAAGCATCTCCAACATAATGATAAACTTCTGCATTCGTACACTCTTTAACTAGATGGAAGATGTCGGGATTGGGTTTTGCAAAATTTATTTCGGATGATATATAAATGTTTTTCTCTGGGACATGTAATTTCAAATTATTTATTTTGTTCCTTTGAATTAACGAGTCACCGTTTGAAATGATTCCGATTATTATTCCTAGCTGATCTAATCGTTTAAAGATTTCTTTTATCCAAATATACGGTTCCACTTCAGTAGGAACACTCTTTTCAAAAACTTTTTGATAGTGCCGAACCTGCACATCACAGAGGCTCTTTAACCCTATTGCCTCAAATGATGAAATCAGCCGTTTTTTTGATAATCCTGACGTGACATCAATTCCTTTTCATAAAGAGGCCAATACAAATCACAGTAAGCCTTATAATAAGTGAACCACTTTTCTACAAATAGGGTATCTTTCCATTCATTATTCGTAATTGTATGAAAAGCAAACAAAGAAGCCTTCTTAAAGGAGGCTTCATAATCAAACAGCGTATTATCTAAATCAAAAAGAAAGCAGCTTTTTGAGCGGTCTGCATACCTAAATAAGTTCGTCCATCATTTTAGAGCGCAATCCCGGAAAAGACATGGCGCTTCCAACTAAGAAACGACGGATTAGCGGTTGACCAAGAGCCATATTAATCATGCGATATCTCATTCTGTAGCCAAGCATAATAGCAAGGAATATCAAAAAACTTTTAATCACAAACCCTTTCATATAAAAACCTCCTTGCTACTACTTTCTGTTTTATATGCACATTTTATTCGTCATTGGCACTGACAATATGGCTCTTATTTTTCTCTCGCTTTTATTTGATTTTCCAATTTCAAAAGCTCTTCTTTTGTATTTACATTGTTAAAGAAGTACTCTTCATCCTTGCGAATATCTATATAATGGGTGTTTTTTCGTTCCAGCAACTGTAATACCTTGTACGTTCCATTGGTTAAACATGTTTCTATATCAGGCAGACAAGTCCGTTTGTATACGCCGTTAAGGGGATATACTTTTCCTTTCCAAAGTGGCACAACACAATCATACTCTGGATGAGTCATGGCAACTTTTAGCCATTTTTCATACATCCTGCTGCTCATCCTCGGCATGTCACAAGGTGTAATCAAGTAATAATCCGCTTCTCTTTTTATCATTGCGCTGTAGATCCCTGCTAAAGGACCATTTCCTTTAAAGAAATCAACATCTGTAATGATTTCCGCATGATAACTATTGTACGGATTCAATGCTTCTATCCATTCTTCTCCTACTACGGCTACAAGACTATCTGATAAAGGAGCAATTGAATCCATTGAACGCTCAAAGAATGTTTTGTTATTCCACTCTGCTAGCACTTTTGGACTTCCAAATCGCCGAGATTCACCACCTGCTATAACGACTCCGACACAGCTCAATTGTTTATCCATAGATAAAGTCCTCCCGCAATCATTCCACCTATTATAGTAGAAGTGAAATTCACAAGATTGTTTGACACCCAATAAAACCCAAATACCCTAATCGTTTTCTTTCCACAGTGCACTCGACTTTCGGTTTCTTTTTTACAGAGTGAGCAAAGAAACTTTTGTTCAAACCACGCTCCAAATACAGTGTCAGCTAAGTTGCCGATAAAACCAGAGACAGCAATACATAGCGCAAGCAGAAATGACATGTCATACAGAAGATAAAAACTGAATCCGATTAAAAGTGCACCAAGAGCAGCCGCAAAAGTACCAAGTGTTGATACAGCTCCAGATAGCCCACGATCTACTGTTCTCCACTCTTTTATATGGAATGGTTTCTTTTTTGAGAGAACACCGATTTCAGAAGCCCATGTATCCGCTGTGGCGGTCGCAAAAGCTGCAGTGAACATGATGAGCCAAACAGGATTCGGAATGGCGAGGTGACATGCTGCAGCGATTAGTGCAGCGCCTCCATTAGCCAATACTTGTCCAGCTGATCTTCCCTTTTTTCTTCTGCATGCAGTGCTTTTTCGTCTTGCTTTAAATTTCTTTTCCATTTTGTTAATAAGGTAGAGGTTAAAAAAATACGCCTAATATAACCAGCCCTTGCCAGCCAAAAGCTTTAAAAATGATAAAGCCCAATACGAAAGCTGTTACACTTCCGGAATAGTAAGCCATTTTAAAAGGGCAGAAAATAGAGTAAGTAGAGCAATCCCACTTATGATTATGATTTCCATTACATAAATCGTCCATCTTCCGTAAGGATTTGATCTACTGGAATATCAAATTCTTCGTGTGGAAGTGTATCTGTCGTTTGAAAGGAGTATGCAAGTGATATTTTTGAACCTTGATACATTTGTAAGTAACGATCATAATAACCACCGCCGTATCCGATCCTATATCCACTCTTATCAAACACGAGTCCTGGAACGATGATCAAGTCTATTCGGTCAGAAGTAATAAGCTCGGTCGCATCCATTTTAGGTTCAAATAAATCCATATACACATTTTCAAGTTCATCATATGAGCGAATTTCTCTAAATTCCATTTGTTTATCTGCAGAATAGCACTTAGGTACAGCGACTTTCTTACCTTCATCCCACGCTTTTGTAATAATAAAAGCAGTATCCAATTCGAATTTTCTAGAAACGGTAATTCCGATACTTTGTGCTTTATTCCATTCTTCCGTATCAAATAGATGGTTAGAGATCGCCTTGCTTTTGTTTCTTCTTTCATCCTCTTTTGTCAACAGCAACATTTGTTTTATTTTTTTCGCCATTCAGATTTATTCATTTATCAAACACCTCTATTAAGTGATGTATTTATCATATCATGTAGCTATTCGTGTATAGAAATTTTGAGAATGAAAAAACGCCTGATCCCTCATTTACATGGGTCTCAGGCGTTTCTACGTGAAATTACTTTGTTTCACGGTGAACTGTGTATTTCTTTAAACGCGGGCTGTATTTTTTAAGCTCTAAACGGTCTGGATTCGTACGCTTGTTTTTAGTAGTGATGTAGTTACGATCACCAGTTTCAGTACAAGCTAAAGTAATGTTTACACGCATTGTTGTTTCCCTCCACATCTTTACCAAAGTACATAATCATGGTTACTAACAGTCATTATTCTCTATTAAACCATACCATAACATGATAACAAATTCTTTTCTAACGAGCAAGTGAGTTTTGCGAAAGTTTCTCATAGACTTTTGTATATTCTTTCAAAACGTCGACATATGTGGCATGTGACCATGTTAAAGGCGCAACTGACAATGCTTCACCTGTAAACGGATGAAGCTGTTCAGGTAAGACGCCTGTTGAAAAACTATGCTGCTGTACCCAGCGTAATATTTCATGAGGACGTTCTAGGTCATGAATAGATTTAGCACATTGAATATGCCATTTTGCCAGCCAAAGTGTACAGATCAGCCAAGGGTTCCCTGGAGCTCTTGCCATATCATGCGTTTGTTGAAAGTAATAATCATTCGTGTATCTCGCAATTCCACCTACACCTGACTTAATACTTAACTCTTCATTCATCTGCTGCATCGTTCGAACAACGCGTTCATCATCAGCGCGATAGACTCCAAATGCAAAGAGAGCATACATACTGGATTCCATCGTAAAGTCTTTTTTATACGCATTATCATCTAATAAGTAGATGCCTCTTAAAAATCTTCCTGCTCCTTCATCGTATAAATGTTTTTCCATACCTGCTTTTATACGATCCGCACCATTTTTATACCGTTCTGCACGGTCATCTTCACCAAATAATGTAGCAAATGAATGAGCTGCCATAAGTCCGCCATATACACTGCTAGCTGTAAAGGTAAAAATCCCTCTTCTTTCTTCCCATAGGTCATACGATGGCATAGGAAGATCTAACTCATCCTGCATATATTGAAGCAAAAATCTCGCGCTCGGTCTAACGAGTGATCTGTATAGAGATTGCGCAAACTCTATATCACCTGTTTCTTTGTAATGTTCCCAAAACGCCCACAAAACAAGTGCGGTTTCATCTTCCTGAATCGGCAGCTGGCTGTCACCATCTTTATTGATCATAGGGTGCCAAGATGAGCCAATCGATCCATCCGGGTTATATTTGTGATGGAGATAGCCTTCTTTTGTTAAAACATCTGCACACCGACGATAAAAGTTTTTTACCATGCCGTGAAATCCCGCCTTAGCAACAGCTGCTGCTATTAAGGCACCATCCCTTGGCCACATATAGCTATAATGGTCACGGTTATAATGCTGAATATCAGAATCATTAGCCGCTATGATATATCCGTTCTCATTCGTTTGAGTGCGTATAATGAGTAAACTGCGGTTATACAGATTTAGTAGTTCATCAGATAGATTGCAGGGGTTAATTTTCGTTTTATTCACCCATCTGCGCCAATAGACGTCAATTTTATCTAAAGTTAAAGATGGTCCGATCTCCATGAGATAATCATAGAGCGAAAACACTTCTTCTCTGCTTTTCCCAACGGTTAACGCATAATATACATCACCTTTTTCATGAGGAGGAACAATTCCTTCGACTGAAAAAGTGCTGTCTACTGACCCCTGTGCAATCGGGTTCACATGAAGATGACCATCTTCAGCATCTCTCCATGTTCCTTCTGCACTTAAGAACCGTTTTACACCTGTCGTATACTGGTCAATCCCTTTTTGGTCAAAAGAAGCAGTAAACAAAAAATAGCGATTCTTTTTATAGTGGATGATTACTGATTTTTCCGGATCATAATAAGCCGTATCTCCAACTTCATTTTCATAAATGGAAAGATCCTGATGAAAAAAGAGTTTAATCTTTTTTCCTCATATGACTCATTGTGAACAGTAATCCTGCGCATAAACATGTTTTCTCTTTGATGAACAGCATCCTCAATTTTAAGAGTTATGCCTTCTTTATTATTTCTAGCATAAGAAAGAGTTACTAGTGAGTCATCGTGATATCCTGGCTCAATAATCCATTCTTTTGAGGAAAGCCAAGAAAAGGAGCCATTAATACTGGCTCCTAGGCGGTTAACATGTCCCTGCACATGATTTTGCTGACCGACGTAAGGAAAATAGATGTCTCTGATCTGCAAATGCTCATCTAAATTGATTAATAAATTCCCGTTACCTAAAACCAAATGTCTTGGCATACATTACACCTGCTGATATAACTGAATTTTTTCAATATATTGCGATGCAGCTTGTTTCGCTTGTTCAGGGTCTGTATTCTGTGAATAAACCGTAAATACAGGCTGTTCAACATCTGGCAATATTAGCGTCCAGCCTCCTCAGGATGAAACACTTTGATGCCATCGAGCAACTCTACGTTATTATCACGTATGTCCTCCATCAGTCTACGCATCACTCTTCCCTTTTTGTCTCTTGGACAAGGTACATATTCTCTTAACATATGCACATCTGGAAGCATCTTTACCAATTCAGATAGAGTGATTTTTTGGATAGCCATAATTTCTAAAATATGAACAAAGGCATATTGAGCATCGTATTGGTAGTTTAGAACGCCTTTCCCAACTTCCATAATTGATCTAGGGTTAGCTTTCGTTCTAATCAACTTCCCTTTTAAACGTTCAGCCATGGAGTCTAACGCTGAAGATCCGTAAACCGGGATTGCCATCTCTTTTTGTTTACCTTGTGAAAAAGCTGTAAATACATATAGTGCGAGCATCGTCTCTTCATCGAGCACTTCACCTGTCTCGGTAATGAGGCGCAATGTTTCCCCAGCTTCCCCTATCAGTACACCGATGTTGGCGTTCGTTACCCTAACGAATGATGCCATTTCCTCAGGTTTTGTTTGATATGGGGCCGTTAAGATTTCACAGTTAAGGCGGTTATAAAGGTTAGGAATAAAGTTTAAATATGGTTGATGATTGTAATTGACTACTACACGAAACTTGGCTTCTTGAATCCCTTTTTCTTGTATTTCTTCTAAAAGAGCTGAGATATAGTCTTCATGTTTGTTCCCTTGTACAGCTCCTTTACCGATACGGTCAAAAGAGGCACGTCTATAATCTTCCTGCCAATACGCATTTTCAATCTTTCGCTCAAGATCGGAATGAATAGGAAGTCCTTTATTATCATAAAACTCAATCATCAGTTGTTTTTCACCGGTAGGATTGGAGAACCTGACATACACTCCGCCCTCTAAACGTTCTTCTTCAATGGAGAAACGGACAACGGGTGCAACCGTCGGACTTATATCAAGTGTGTGCACACCTGACGAATGAAGGCCCTGTATAAAAGACTGCTTTATCATTACTGAGAAATCATGAGAGTCACTTGCAATGATGATCTGTGATCCATACGGAAGAACAGCCCCGTAAGCAGAAGCCAGTCGAGCAATATAATCAGGTGTGATTTCCACATTAGCGATTCCAGATATTCCTCTAGAGCCGAACAAAGATTTTGTCGCCTTTTTCCCCCATACGATAGAAGTATGGACAAGGGCTTCCTCAAAAATTTCTTTTTCTGGCCAAATTTTCACATCAGGTTTAAGTGTAGCGTTTCTTCCGATTGTACAATGATTACCTACAACCGCATGTTCAAATACAGAAGCATCTTTCTCTACTTTCGTACCATTCGCGATTGTAGCTCCTCTTAATTCACACTGATCCCCTACAAAGACATCGTTCCATAAGACGGTTTTCTTTAATGAACTTCCGGTGCTAACAACACTGTTTTTTCCTACAACAGATAATTTCCCGATATGCGCACCCTTCCTGATGACTGCTCCATCCGCAATGCTTACAGGTGCCTCAATGACTGCACCGCCTTCTATAAAGACATTTTCACCGACCCAAACTCCGGGTTCATGTTCTTTTCCTGCAAATGGCAGATTCACAAGGCCGTTTAACATGTCGTAATGAGATTGACGGTACTGCTGCAGACTCCCAATATCAGACCAGTATCCTTCTGCTTGATAACCAAACAGATTTTTGTCTTCTTTCATAAGTAAAGGAAACAGATCTTTACTAAAATCAACTGGAACATCTTTTTCGATATAATTAAATACTTCCGGCTCTAGTACATAAATCCCCGTATTCACCGTATCACTGAATACTTCATTCCAGCTTGGCTTTTCTAAAAAGCGAATAATCTTTCCTTCTTGATTCGTCATGATCACACCATATTCCAAAGGTGAATCCACTTGTTTCATGAAAATCGTTGCCAATGAATCCTTTTCTTCATGAAAATTAATCCCTTTAGCAAGATCAAAATCTGTTAAAGCATCGCCGCTGATCACAATAAAACGCTCATCTAAAAATTCTTCAGCATTTTTGATCGAACCCGCCGTTCCCAATGGGGAGTCTTCTACAAAATAATGAAGGTTTACACCAAAATCACGGCCGTTACCAAAATAGTTTTTGATTGCATCCGGAAGATAATGGACGGTAACAGCAATATCTGTAATACCAAATTTCTTAAGAAGTTCAATTCCATATTCCATTACAGGTTTATGAAGCATCGGTACCATTGGTTTTGGCATATTGCATGTAAGTGGTCTTAAACGTGTCCCTTTTCCGCCTGCCATAATTACACCCTTCATTACACGATTCCTCCCACTTTTGATGTTTTGTTTTTATGAGATATTGCATATAATTCAGCAGTCTTTTCTGCTATAGAATCCCAGCTGAAAACAGTTTTTGCGACTTCTTCACCTTTTTGGGCAATCTCTTTGCATCGATCACGGTTAGAAAGGATGAATTCAACGGCCCAAACGATACTATAAGGATCATTTGGATATACCTTTAATCCCGTCTCTTCATGATCAATTATTTCTCTTAAACCACCCGTATCTGAAACGATGGTAAGCTTACCGGAAGCCATGCCTTCAAGTGCTACAATACCGAACGGTTCATAATGACTTGGGAACAAAGCTGCATCGGCTTTCGCGAACCATTCATTTCTTTCTTCATCGCTTACGAATCCAGCAAGGTGCACAAATTCCTCTAAATGTTTCTGCCTTACCATCTCATTCAGTTCGTCAAACAAAGGACCTTTTCCAGCGATAACGAATTTTACGCGCTTTCCATTGTTCCTTAGAATCTCTGCAGCATCAATGATCGTTTGAAATCCTTTTTCTTTTACTAGTCTTCCAACTGAGAATAAAAGAAGTTCTTGGTTGTTATCATTTTTGTCAAATTCAAATTCAGATTGATAGGCAATCTGCTCAGGATCGATGCCATTTGGAAGAATCGTAATCTTCTCTTCTGGAATGCTAAAAACATCGATTAATTCTTTTTCATGTATTTACTGCACACAATAAGACTGTCCGAACCATCCATGAGTTCCCATTCTTTTTGGTTGATTTCATATTGAAGCGGAGATGTAATTCCATTATTCCTTCCATGCTC
Organism: Fictibacillus sp. EA-CB0309; assembly: GCF_055814265.1. Classification (NCBI taxonomy): domain Bacteria; kingdom Bacillati; phylum Bacillota; class Bacilli; order Caryophanales; family Fictibacillaceae; genus Fictibacillus; species Fictibacillus sp. EA-CB0309. The sequence continues at coordinate 1,689,494 of NZ_CP169271.1, read as the reverse complement.
AGTTGCATGAATCGTAGTTATTAGCGGAACATTAAGTTCCTTCTTTATGGCGAGAGCAGCAACAGAAACCAGCCAATCATGAGCGTGTATACAATCAAAATCAAACTTTTTAGCAAGAGAAATCGCTTGTTCAGCCATCGCCATATTCAAACTTCCTGTCCAATGGAAGAACGATTCAAAATTCGGCTGTTTACCTGCAACCCTATAAACATGAACACCATTATTGACTTCATGTTCTGGATATCCCTCAACCGCAGATGTCACAACATAAACTTCAGATCCTTGATCTACCAACTTTCTTGATAGATCAAATACGTGTCTTGCTAATCCACCTACTACCATCGGAGGAAACTCCCAAGATAGCATCAAAATTTTCTTTCCGTTACCTTCTTTCTTGTTGTAGTGAGCTTCCACGTATTCATCATGCGAATTTTTAAAGAATTGCCAGAGATCTGTCATAAGAAAAGGGAATTCATTTTCGTAGGCTGAAATTTCTTCCGGGTTATAGTTCTGGTTATAGATGGAATCATTCAGTTCATTGAACCTTTCAATGTGTTGCTGAAAACGGTTCTTTGCATACTGTGAGGCACTATTACCTTCAACGATAAAAGCCCAGTCAGAACTAGCAGCAAGCATCCACTCTCTTACCATCTGATTAGCGTATCGTTCAACGACGATGTTTACTTTGCCATTTGAAAGATAAGCGGCAAGCTCAACTAGCTTTCTTTCACAGTGATGCAGGTGTCTATACATCCAGGCGTTGGTTTCGTTTAACCATACTTCACCTGTTTGATTTTTTCCCCATGTTGAGAAACATGGTCTAACGGTTTCAAGGTCTTGATAGTGTCGGTTTAAAAATTCTTGAGGTGTAATCCACGTGATGTCTTTGTCAGTTGAAACATTCATTGCTTGAAGTAAAAATTCAGGTCCTTCAAACCACCAGTGTCCAAATAGTTCTGCATCAAATGGTGCAGTTATGAGCTGAGGAGGATAAGATTGTTTGTTGTTATGTAGATATTCTGTAATTCGGTTACTAAAATCGGATGCATGTTGTTGCAGTTTATTTAAAGCCCAATCTCTTTGGTACCAATCTTTATTTTCTGTTTTTCCAGTAATACGCCAATACTTTAATCCAGTATCAATCCTTATACCATCAGGATGTATAAAGCTCTTAATGTACTCATAGTCACGCTCATAGGCTACATCACGATAGAACTCACGATAATCATAATCTCCAGGATAACCAATGGATGAGTTCCAAATCGTCTCAGAAATACATTGATTTCTTGAGAACAATGCCACTCCATGCGGAGAATAAACGGGCGCCCCAATTCCTTTAGACGGAGCGGGCTTGCTTCTTAGCAAAGTTTCCTCATCTACAAAGGTATAGAGAATTCCAGCTTCTGCTAACACTTTGTCTACTCCAGGGGAATATGCGCATTCTGGGAGCCAAAACCCTTTAGGCTTCTCACCGAAATACTTTTCAAATGTTTGAACTCCAGCAAGGATTTGAGCTTTTAATGCTTGTTCTGTTTGAACATATGGAAGGAAGGCGTGGGTAGCCGAAGAAGTAATGCAATTGACCTTCCCTTGCTCCATAAAACGTTTAAAAGCGTTTGTAACTTTACAATCATGTTTTTGGTAAGTTTCCATGATTCTTTTATAACGTTCTTCGTAAAATTGAATGATTTCTTTTTCTTCCGTAATAGCAGATTGTTTTTTCTCTTTTTGAACAAGTTTTATTGTAAGATCTAAATGTTCTAAATATCGTTTCTGAATCACTGGATCGTTTAATAGTTCAAGAAGTGGTGGTGAAAACGATAAGGTCCAAGACAAGAATTCAGGCTGTTCTTCGAGTACCCACAATAACGGGATGTAAGTCTCAGTAAGTGCCTCAAATACCCATCTTTCCTCTAATCGATTTGCTTCTTTATGCCTCACATAAGGAAGGTGAGCGTGCAAGACCAATGAAAAATACCCGTTAGACATGTTTTACTCTCCTATCTGATTTTTTGATAGTACGAATAGGTTGAAAAGTTCTCCAGCCATTCAGGCTCGTTAACATCCTGATGTTTCCATCGCTCTATCTTTTCATCTTGCAAACTGTTATAAAGATCCGGACTTGTTTCAGCTGGATTTGATCGCAGCAGTGTGAAAAAGCTTCCATCAAAAGTGCGCGTTCCAATATCCACAATAAATGTCCTTCCAGATTCTAAAGGTTGAATAAACCAATTATTTGTCATTGGAGGGATCTCTACTTCAAAAGTTCGGTGTGCGTTATGTCCAAAAAATCTATGTCGGTTACATCATAGATCTTTAACACAGAAGGAAGTTCTTCCCATTTTGTGCGGAAATGATGTTCTGCCATCTGCTTTATGGAATCTGTAAAACTCCAATATGCATACAAACTATCAGGTGTTCTTGGCATTAAACACACATTATCTTCTTCGTATTCATATGGCATCGACCACTTTTCCTTCTGTTCAACAGCTTGAGGAGAAAGTTCGTGATTCAATGGTGTTTGCTGCTGGCGGTATTTATTCCAGCGGTATTGAACCTTTCCTAAAGACATGTTCATTCTTTGTGCGATCTCTTGTAACGTAAGGCCTTTTTCCTTTAACTTCACAATATCTTCGATCAAGTTCATCACCTCATCCTAATCAATTATTCTAGTAAACTAAAGATTATACCTAGTATTTTTAATAATCGTATCACTGGATATTTTTATATACAATGTGTCAAAAAAGTCGAAAAATGGCGCTTCCATACCCCACTTGAGATTTCCGTATATGTAAAGTTTTTGTAACCGGTTGCTCCGTCAGATTATTCTGTCAAATTGACAAAGTAGGACAAAAAACGCTATTGATTTTGCATGGCGACTTCCAACCTCTATCACGGGTTGCGTGAAAATAGTCGAATCGTAGCAATTTATGTAAACATTTGCGAAAAACCCTATACCACGGGTCAATACTATGTTATAAAAGTAAAGTGTATAGCTTTATTTTAGGGAGGATATTATGGAGTTTGCTATTTTTGGATTGTTACTTGTAGGTGTTATTCTTTTGATTCTTTCCTTTAGAAAAAATCGAGAAAACTCAGTTGAAACCCAGCTAGAAAATTTCACGATTCAGCTAATGAAAGAAATCTATCAAATAAAAAAGAAATTAAAAGTTCTTGAAGACGAAATGATGATTAACGATAAGAACTAAATTTGTGAGGGAAATGGGTATGACAAGCAAAAACCTTCGCGGATTTTCAGCAGGTATTATTCTTTCAACTGGTATTTTAGCTGGTTTTTATTATACAGCTGATACAGATACAGATTCTGTTTTGACAGATGAAACCGTATCTCAATATCTTTCTGAAAAAGGCGAAATAGCAATTTCAAAAGAAGAATTTACTACATTAAAAGAAACACAAAATACTGTTGCTGTTCCAGCAACAAAGGAAGAACCTAAGACCGCTCCTGTAAAAGAGGAAGAAAAAGTTGCTGAAATGACTTTGACAATCACTCAAGGAATGACAACTGGTGAAGTTTGTGATCTTTTACAAAAAGGAAATATCATTAAAGACAGCAAAGAGTTCTTGAAATATTTACGTTCAAACAACTTAGAAGGTGCAGTAAGGGCTGAATCTCATCAAGTAAACAGCAAGATGAACTTTGATGAAATCGCCAAAGAAATTACAAGTTCATAATTGTACATAAAAAAAGAGCAAGCGCAATGTTTAATGCGCTTGCTTTTTTTATGCAGTCATATTACGAAAACAGCCTTAAGAAAAAGTCTATTTAATCATTCAGTCCGTATCTTTTTCCTTTAACCAAGAAGATAATGCTTTCTGCAATATTTGTAGCATGATCAGCCGTACGCTCAATGTATCTGCACACAAACAACAATTGGCTAATTTGTGAAAGGTGATCAGGGTTTTTGGTCATTAACTCTAGAAGCTCTTTAATAATTTTTCCATACGTTTCATCAACATAGTCATCCATTTCAGCTAGTTCTTTTGCAAGTGCAACGTCTTCTTCAACGTAAGCTTTTGTAGCTGCAGTCAGCATCTTAATAGCGTGATGAGCCATTTTAGGAAGTTCTTCAAGTGGTTTAATCAGTTCCTGCTTGCCGATTCGAATCGTTGATTTTGCAATATTTACTGCGAAATCAGCCATTCTTTCAATGTCAGATGAAATCTTAATAGCCGCGATAATTCTTCTTAAATCCGACGCTACAGGAGCTTGTTTTGCGATTAAAAGTATGGCCATATCATTGATCTCATCTTCTAAGACATTTATTCTGTTATCATTTTCTATTACTTCTAATGCTTTATCTAAATCTTGATTTTTTAGAGCTTCTACCGATACGAGCAAAGCTTCTTCTGTCAGCTTTGAAATCTGAATAATAGCGTTTTTCATTTCTTCTAATTGAAGCTGAAAATTTTCACGAACAACCATTTATCCCACTCCTATTCGCTTTTATTAGCCAAAACGTCCTGTAATATAATCTTCTGTTCGCTTATCAGATGGATTCGAGAACAACGTGCTTGTATCTGTGTACTCTACAACTTCTCCATTAAGGAAGAATGCTGTACGATCAGAAATACGAGCTGCTTGCTGCATGTTATGTGTGACGATAACAATGCTATAATCCTTTTTCAATTCTTGAACAAGCTCTTCAACTTTTAATGTCGAGATTGGATCAAGTGCAGATGTAGGTTCATCCATTAAAATTACGTCAGGTTCAATTGCAAGACAGCGTGCAATACATAGACGCTGCTGCTGCCCTCCGGATAAACCATAGGCATTCTCATTCAAACGGTCTTTCACTTCATCCCAAATGGCTGCGCCTCTTAAGCTTTTTTCGACAACTTCGTCTAGAACTTGTTTGTTTTTAATACCATGAATACGTGGTCCATATGCAACATTTTCATAAATCGATTTAGGGAATGGGTTTGGTTTTTGAAATACCATACCTACTTGTGTACGCAGTTCTTCTACACCGTATTTAGGATCAAAAATATTTTTATCTCTGTAGACAATTTCCCCGGACATACGAACGATCGGAACCATTTCAACCATTCTGTTCAACGTTTTAATAAACGTTGATTTACCGCACCCTGATGGCCCGATAATGGCAGTAACCTGTTTTTCAGGGATATCAAATTTAATATCTTTAAGTGCGTGATCTTGTCCATACCATAAGTTCAAGTTGTTTATATTAAAGACAGGTGTGAAATCCTGATCTTTTTCTCCCTTTTGTACCAATTGCTTATTAATTGTGATGTCCATGTTTTTTGTCCTCCTTCTCTCTGTTAGAAGCGCTTATGAAACTTATTTCGAATAAATACAGCGATTGAATTCATGATCAGCAAGATGATCAATAATACGATGATTCCACTCGCAGCAAGCATATGGAACTCTTCTTGCGGTCGGCTTGTCCAATTATAAAGTTGAATCGGAAGTACCGTAAACTGTGAAAACAATCCATCCGGAACAAATGCAACATACGCTAATGCACCCAATACTAATAATGGTGCTGTCTCACCAACCGCACGTGACAATGCTAAGATTGTACCCGTTAAAATACCCGGAAGCGCTGCAGGAAATACAATTCTTCTAATCGTTTGCCATTTTGTTGCACCCATTCCAAATGAAGCTTCTCGAATTTCTCTCGGAACCGTTCTAATTGCTTCTTGGGAAGCAACAACAATAACAGGAAGAATTAATAAACTCATTGTTAATCCTCCAGCCAAAACACTCGATCCGAGTCCAGCTAAACGGACAAAGATTGTAAGTCCCAGCAATCCAAATACTATGGATGGAACACCCGCTAAATTGGAAATATTGATCTGAACAAATTTTGTAAAAGCATTTTTCTTTGCATATTCTTCTAGGTAGATAGCCGTTCCAACACCAAGGATAAATGAGACAGGTGCCGTAACCGCCATGATCCAAATGGTACCTAGCAGGGCTGCCCAAATACCAGCACGTTCAGGCATTCTAGATGCGAAGTTTGTAATAAAGTCTAGACTTAGATAAGGTAACCCTTCAGATAGTATTCTATAGATTAAAACACCTAACACTAGCAGGGAAAAGCATGTTGCAAGTATAAACAGGAATTTAGCAAAACCGTTCGCTGCTATTCTGCTCCCCATTTTCTTTTTCATAGATTCTTTATTAATTAAACCCATTAATATTCCTCCCTAAACTTGCGGGAAATAAATTGAGCAAGCAAATTCATGATTAAAGTAAATACAAACAACGTCATACCTACAGCATAGATACTGTAATAGATGGTAGTACCATAACCTGTATCACCTTGGCTGACTTGTACGATATAAGCTGTCATGGTTTGAATAGATTCTGTTACATTAATATCAGCAGTTGGTCTAGATCCACCAGCAATCGTCACGATCATGGTTTCACCAATTGCTCTTGAAATACCTAGAACAAACGATGCAATTACTCCAGATAGTGCAGCGGGCAGTACCACTTTAATAGCAACTTCAAAACGCGTCGCTCCTAAAGCCATAGCACCTTCTCTCATAGAGTTTGGAACAGCATTCATCGCATCTTCAGATAATGATGCAATCATAGGGATTATCATAATCCCTACAACTATACCAGGGCTTAAAGCGTTAAAGATCGAAATTCCTCCAGGGATAATCTTATCTAATAAAGGTGTTACAAACGTTAGCGCAAAGAATCCATATACAATTGTAGGAATACCAGCTAATACTTCTAGAATTGGTTTAATAAACTTTCGAGTTTTCGCTGATGCATACTCACTTAAATATATAGCTACAGCAAGACCTACAGGAATAGCTACAACCATGGCAATGGCTGTGACCGTTAAAGTACCCATCACCAAAGCCAAAATTCCGTAGTCTGCATTTTCGTCAGATGTAAAAGGGAACCATCGTGTATTTGTGAAAAACTCAACAATTGAAACCCGATTAAAAAATGTGAATGTTTCTGTTAACAATGTAAATACAATACCTAAAGTTGTAAAAATTGAAATAATAGCACAAATCAAAAAGATTTTTGGAACTACCTTTTCCATTACCGCCGATTGACTTCTTGAAGATTTATTCTCCTGAATCATAGAGCGGATTGATTTTTGGTTTGATTTATCTCTTGACACCAACAAGACCTCCTATAATTCGACAATACTAAACAGGTTAAAGGTGAGGAGTTTGTTCCACTCCTCACCTGTATGTTATTTACCATACCCTTATTTCAATAAAGGACTATTATTTACCTGCAAGCTCATCAAGCTTTTTCATTTGCTCTTCATATTTTTCTTTCGGAAGAGATACATATCCGATTGAATCAGATGATGCAAGTTCACCTGCATTTTCTAGAGCAAACTTCATGTACTCATAAACTGCTTCGTTATCTTTTAAAGATTTGTTATTAACATAAGTGAACAACGGGCGAGAAAGTGGAGCATATTCGCCTGATTCAATTGTTTCAGCTGTTGGTTCAACTGGTCCGTTTCCGCCATCAATCGGAACTGCTTTTACTTTTTCTTTGTTGGCTTGGTAGTACGCATAACCGAAGAAGCCAATTGCATTCTTAGAACCTGTTACACCTTGTACTAATACGTTGTCATCTTCAGAAAGTTGTGCGTCACGGCGCATAGGTTTTTCCTCAAGGATTACTTCGTCAAAATAGTCATATGTTCCAGAGTCCGTTCCAGGCGCATAAACTTCAATTTTTTCTTTCGGCCATCCTTCACGAACATCAGCCCATGTTTTTGCAGCGTTTTCTTCAAGGAAAATCTTTTTTAACTCATCTAATGTAAGGTGATCAATGAAATCATTTTCTTTTGGAACAACTACAGACAAACCGTCTTTTGCTAATTCGAACTCAGTGAATTCAATACCTTTATCTGTAGCAGCAGTTTTTTCTTCATCTTTAATCGGACGAGAAGCGTTAGCAAGATCTAGTTCTCCACGAACAAACTTTTCAAATCCACCGCCAGTTCCAGATACTCCAACTGGTGCTTGAACATCAGGATTTCCAGCTTGGAACTCTTCAGAAACAGCTTCCATAATAGGGAATACTGTAGATGATCCGTCGATTTTGATTTTTCCGCTTAGATCTCCACCGCCAGCAGCTCCATCTTCACTCTTGTTTCCACATGCTGCAGCGAAAACTAGGATTAGTGACATTACTGCCAAAAGGTACACAGACTTCATTTTCTTCATCTTGATAGGTCCCCCTAAATATGATTTTCGTCTTTTCATGTTAGAGAAATTTTTCTCAGGTCATGATCCCTTTTTAAATGCTTGTTTCTTTCTTACATGTTCTACAATAAACCTTGAATGTGAATTACGTTTTAACGAATTGTAAAGATAATGTTAAGACTGGTTCATCGACGAATATGTTTTTATTCTTTACAAATAGTCTTTATCTATACAAAAGCTATTTTCGAAAACAGCGTTTCTCGTAAAAGTAGTTGATTTAAGCTCCAGGGTGCTCGCTTTCCACAGGGTGTAGAACATTCTATCTCTAAAACAGCGAACTTTTAGAAATGATCATTATGATAAGATTCACCATACAAAAAAGAACCACGCTAATAATTAGCGCGGTTCTTCTACTTTACTTTCATTTTCCATTTCTGGTTTAGCTGGGATACCTTCTTTCTTCATGGAGAAATATGCATCAAGGGCACCTTCAGCTATCTCACTGTTCGTGTTTCCTTCTTTTATGTTCGGAACTACCACAGCAAAAGCAACCTCTGGTTTATCATAAGGGGCATATCCAATAAGCGTCTTATTTACAACACCTGTTGCTTTATCAATTTCTGCTGTTCCTGTTTTACCTGCTGGATTATAATCTTTGTTTTTAAATTTCCATGAAGCTGTACCGTTGTTGCCGTTCATCACTTCATAAAACCCTTTTGCACTACTGCAATTTCACTTTGCTTCATTTCAATCCTATTTAAAATGTTAGGTTCAAATCGATAAAGAAGCTTTCCTAACTTATTTGGGTCAACGGATGGTTCTCTTACCTCTTTTAAAAGATGCGGCTGCATTCTAAGACCACCGTTTGCAATCGTAGAAACGTATTGTGCCATCTGCATCGGTGTATATGTGTCGAATTGACCGATGGAGAAGAACATCGCTTGCGATAATTCACTGCTCATCCCTGTGTTATAACCAGTTGCCTCAGAAGGCAAGTCTATTCCCGTTGGTACTCCAAGACCAAATTGACTGTATGAGTTTCTTAATATATTGAATGCTTCTTGAACTTTGTTCTCGTTAAAGCGCTTATTAGAATAATCATAGCCAGCTAAACGCATGGCAATATGCCACATATATACGTTTGAAGATCTTTCTAAAGCTTCAACAGCGTCGACAGGTCCCATATTTTCATGAGATTTTAAAGGACGGCTGTCACCAAAAGTCAATGGTGCATCATAAATAATTGTATTTGGCTCGATAACTCCTTCTTTAAGACCGGTTAAAACAGTAGCCCCTTTAACCGTTGATCCCATGGCATATGAGTCATAAACGTTGCCAAAAGGTATGTCTGTAAACTTCCCTGTTTTTCTGTCGTATTTCTTAGCCGCCATGGATAATATTTCTCCGGTATTCGGATTCATCATTACAACATAAGCGCTATTTAACTTTTTGTTATCGTATGCATACTTGCCTCGAATGGCGTCTTTTAGTTTTTCTTCAATGACTTTTTCAACTTTTTGCTGGAGATCCATGTCTACAGTCAAAATAAGGTCGCTGCCTCTTGCCCCATCTTCCTCTACAGGATCTCCAACTGGATTACCCTTTTTATCTGTAACATATTTTATTTTCGACTTCGTTCCACGTAAAATGGATTCGTATTGTTCTTCAAGAAAACTCGTTCCGACCATATCGTTACGGTCATTACCACGTGCAGTGTAATAATCCATTCTTGATTTTGGTATTTGTTTTACCTGACCAAAGATATCACGGAAAGAATCCTTGTAAGGATATGACCGTTCAGCATCAGGTTTTATATCAACACCTTCAAGTTCAGGTAAATGTTCACTGATCAAAGCGATTTCTTTTTCCGTAGCACCAATTTTAATTCGTTGCGGAGAAAGCGTGTAACCTCGATCCATTTCACTTTTAATCGCAAGAACTTCGAGCTCTTTATCTGTAAAAGACTCAATATCTGCTTGTGTTACTTTTTGAAGCATAAGGTCATAAAGTTCTTCTGGAGGAGTATCCTTTTTCTCTTCTTTAGAAATTCTCGATTCTACTTCCTTCTCATTCAGAAAAATAAAATAGTCTTTTTTATCTCGTTCGGTTAGCTCTTTAAAATCTTTTTCAATAAGGTCGGCTAATTTTATTGCTAACTGATATCTTTCTTCTGCATCTGCTTCTTGTGTCCTCGTATATGTAATAGAGAAAACTGGCTCGTTATCCACTACTACCCGGTAATTCGCATCAAACATTTTGCCTCGTGGAGCATCCAATTTCGTTGTTACATTTTCTGTTAAGTAGGCATCGCGCTTATATTCTTCACCTTTTACGATCTGCACATAACCAAGTCGCAGAACCAGAACGGAAAAGAGAAAGAATACCGATAAAAAGAGGGCATTGATTCGAATAGGTACATGATTTTTCTTTTTATTGTCTTTTGTTTTCATAATATTGTAAATCTCCCTTTAAAACAGCACAGACACCTTTATAAAAAGGTGTCTAAAACGAACCGGTAATTATATCTACATAATAATAGTATCCTTACCAAGGCAATTATGTCAAAAGATAATTATTGTTTGTTAGGATTGTTCCCGTCTTGCTGCGTTTCTGCAAGCTCAATTGTTTTTTCAGGTCTACTTTCAGAAAAAGAAACTTTTCTTAAGCAAAAATATATTAAAAAGTGGCCTGCACCTAAGATGGGCAGCAATAAAGGGATACCTTTTTCTTCTGTTAAAAGACTGACAACGATGATAAACGTTATGATTGAAATGATTCTTCCTGCATTCAGATACATTTCACGAACAACGATATACTCAATTCTTTTTTCATGAATACCCCGGCATTTCCCGATGATATCATACGTTAATGAAACATATGGAACCAACAACAGAGGATAAGCAATTGATACAGATACCCCATATACAATGAGAAGAGTGAATGAAACGGGTAAAAGCAGAATAAACGGTGAAATAAAGAGCAACAATCCTCCAACAAATATAGCTCTCAATCTGTTCTTAGGACTTAAATAATGTGACACACAATAATAGCCAACAAAAGATACTAAGGATTGAACAAATCCGTATGTACCGAGAGCAAACTCACTTTTAGAGGTCGTATACACCCAAATAACAATTAAAAAAATAAATGTCCCTTCACGAAACCCTTGAAAAAAGTGTGCCCTTAGCAGCTGCAGCCAAGCTTTGTCTTTTTTTCGTTCCTTCATGACCTTCGTGATCCCGAAAGAACCGTGAGCTTTTCTTCTTTTTAAAAAGAAACTAATTGCTACAGCAATTAAAAACAAGACCATTGAAATGCTGAAGATTGTTTCGTATCCTAAATGTTTGTCCATCCTAGTAATGATATACCCAGCGCTAAGTGGACCAATCATACCCGAAAAGGAATTTAATACGCCAAGATATCCGTTAAAAAAATCTCGAGTCTCCGGTTCGGTAACTTCCAATGTCAGTACGTTAAAAGCAAGCCAATAAAATCCTAAGCCTAATCCTAACATCGCCCCAAGTACAATGATATAGTTACTTGCCACAGACCCCATGAAAAGGACACCAATATAAAATAAAGCAAGGATTAATACACCAATTCTGAGTACGATAACGCGATCAATCTTTTTGGCAAACCATCCCGCTAAATAAAACGCGATCGGCTGCATGACAACAATAGAAAGATTGTAAAAAGCGATATCGGTGATTTCCCCAGATTGTTTCCATAAAAAATGTTAACAAACGTGTTTGAAAGAGCTGTACTTAAGGTAAATAAACCACCTACAAATAACAATAAGAACAAATCTCTAGGGTATTGGTCGGTATCCATGAATTTTTTAATCTCATGTTTTCGCCCCCTTACATATCGTCGTTAGTGTCTTTCAATAAGATAGGGGCTATTCACTTTTTCATTAATTGGTTTTTATTGTATAAAGGAGTATGATGATATGTTTGAGTATTGGATTTTTGATCAAGTAGATATAGAACTGCTCCATGACTCCGAAGTAATGGTTGATTTTGAAAAATTGGAGGACAGTGCGAAGCTGAACAAAGATTTTATTTGGTCTTTTCAATCTAAAAATGTATTTGTTATTCAATCGTTTGTTCCATTCGGTGACGGTAATCTATCTCTTGATGAACTTTTAGTAAGGTTAGCAGATAACTATGAAATTCATGATAAAGGCATAATAAAAAGCCACTGGCAAGCCAGCAGCTTTCATTAATTATTTTGCTTCGTTATAACGCTTTTCAACTTCATCCCAGTTTACAACGTTCCAAAAAGCAGCAATGTAATCTGGACGTTTATTTTGATAATTTAAATAGTAAGCATGCTCCCAAACATCTAGTCCAAGAATTGGCGTTTTACCTTCCATAACCGGTGTATCTTGGTTTGGCGTGCTTGTTACTTCAAGCTCTCCGTTGTTTACAACTAACCAAGCCCAGCCAGACCCAAATCTTGTTTTACCAGCATTCGCAAACTCTTCTTTAAAAGCATCAAGGCTTCCAAATTTGCTGTTGATTTTGTCAGCAAGCTCTCCAGATGGTGCGTTAGCTCCGCCTGGTGCGATCACTTCCCAGAAAAGACTGTGATTAGCGTGCCCACCACCATTGTTTCTAACAGCATTTTGGATACTTTGCGGTAGAGCATCAAGGTTGGAAAGAAGATCTTCCAAGCTCTTGTTTTCAAATTCAGCTTGTCCTTCAAGTGCTGCATTTAAATTATCAACATATGTTTTGTGATGGCGACCGTGGTGGATCTCCATTGTTTCTTTGTCGATATGCGGTTCAAGTGCGTTTGTTTCATAAGGTAATGCAGGCAGTTCAAATTTAGCCATGTTCATTTCCTCCTTATAATATGTAGAGTTTTATATGTTCATTTTCAAGGGTAGCTTGAAAAGTGAAACCATTTAATCAACTTACTTGTTTAGAAAGTATTCAACATGTTTACCTTATCAAATTTATAACGAACTTTCAATTCTTAAACACTGTACCCTTTATAGTCATAAAAAAACCTTACGGCACGCCGTAAGGTTAATATGTATAATATGGTGGCTCGAGACGGAATCGAACCGCCGACACGAGGATTTTCAGTCCTCTGCTCTACCGACTGAGCTATCGAGCCAAAAATTTTTCAAAATTTTATGGTCTTATTTAATAACTGTGTCTCTTCCTCTAAACGTTCCCTTCTAGGGTGTATCCGTCGAGACAACTCGCAGCATACTCGTGCTGTAACGCTCGTAGCTATCGAGCCAAAAATTTTTCAAAACCAAAAATCTTTTCATCATAATATGTAATGGAGGAGGTAGAGGGATTCGAACCCCCGCGGGTCGTTAAACCCCTGTCGGTTTTCAAGACCGATCCCTTCAGCCGGACTTGGGTATACCTCCTCGATTATGTGGTGGACCCTGTAGGACTCGAACCTACGACCAATCGGTTATGAGCCGACCGCTCTGACCAACTGAGCTAAGGGTCCAAAGATAAAGCTTATGTAAATGTTATGGGGCGGACGAGGGGAATCGAACCCCCGAATGTCGGAACCACAATCCGATGCGTTAACCACTTCGCCACGACCGCCATCGTGATTAGTAAAATATTTTGGTAGCGGCGGAGGGAGTCGAACCCACGACCTCACGGGTATGAACCGTACGCTCTAGCCAGCTGAGCTACACCGCCAAAATGGCTCCACAGGTAGGACTCGAACCTACGACCGATCGGTTAACAGCCGATAGCTCTACCACTGAGCTACTGTGGAATAACGTCTTAACTTTGTTAAGGACAAGAACTACTATATCACGTTGCCGCAATTAATGTCAATAACATTTTTAAAATGAATTTGCGCGAACACATGTACTTTTTAGAACAAAAATAATATAACACGCCCGACAGCAATAAGCAATGAAGATTTATAATACTTGATAATAAAAATAACCGATCATTAAAGCTTGTGTAAAGACTTTAATCAGTGTTGTTCCTACGAAAGCTAGCACCGTACCAATACCTACAGAAACGGCTGATTTCAATCCTTTTCTTTGGAATAGAAGTTCTGCAATTACAGCACCTAGAAACGGCCCAATCAGTATCCCAGCAACAGGTATTACAAATGGTCCAGCTATCAACCCGATCGTACTTCCCCATAAAGCCGCTTTAGATCCTCCTTTTTTCTTAACCGCATAAGCATTCCCTATGTAGTCAACAACAAACAAACTAATAAACAATAGCATTTGCACGATAAGAAATAATGGAGTGAACGGCTCAAATGAAAAAGCAAATCCATAGATTAAAAAACCGGCAGCTAAAAATAATACTCCAGGTAAGATCGGATAGATTAACGCAATAAAACTGATTACGAACGCTAAACCAATCAAAAACCAATATAAATAGTCCACTTCTTTCTCCTTTCTCGTAAAAGACCAAATAAATAACCAGGGAATTTCCCTGGCTTCATTTTACTTCTCTAATACAGCTTCTGCAATATTAACAGCGTGGTCCCCTATTCTTTCTAGGTTACTGATAATATCAACAAAAACAATACCTGCATTTCCGTCGCATAGTCCTTCGTTCATACGCATAATGTGCTGTTTACGAAGTGTACGCTCCATTTTATCGATTTTATCTTCTAATCCGAGTACTTCTTTAGCCAGTTCAATGTTTCCTTCTTCCAATGCTTTAACGGCCTTATCGACTGTTGAAACCGTTAAGGTGAACATTTCATCTAAGTCTTGCTTAGCCGTGTCTGTCAAACGAACATTATTACGCAGTTGATAATCAACAAGTTCAATAATATTCTCCATATGATCCCCAATACGTTCAATGTCACGAGATGTGTCTAAAAGCATTGAGTGTTCATTGGATTCTTGAGGTGTTAACGGATGTGCAGACAGTTTAACAAGATAAGATGTTATCTGACGATCTAAGTTATTGATTGCTTCTTCATATTGAAGAGCAAGATCAGAATTCTTTTTATCTTTTTCATTTAAATAGGTGATGGCTTCTTTTAATCCCGCTTGAGAATAATTGGCCATACGAATAATTTCTTGCTTAGCTTGTCTGATTGCTAGTGAAGGTGATGTCTCTAATACGATTTCGTCAAGATGTTTCGCCTTGTACTCAATCAATACATCTTCACCTTTAATTAGCTTGGTAACAATAAAGGCTAATAACCCAATGAACCAGAATTGTATCAGAACGTTCGTCACATTAAACGTACCATGAGCAAACGCAATTTGCATAGCTGGTTCTAAGTCAAGCTTTTGAGTTAAGAATTCAATATAATGTCTGAAAGGAACAAGAATGATCAAGAAGATGACTGTTCCAATCAAGTTAAAGATTACATGTGTAAGTGCAGCACGTCTTGCTGCAACTGTTGTACCGATTGCTGCTAGAATAGCGGTAATTGTAGTACCAATATTATCCCCGAACAATACAGGCAGTGCCGCTTTAAGATCAATCATATTCTGAGAATAAAGTTCTTGCAAAATACCAATCGTTGCACTTGAAGACTGAACGATTACAGTAAATAATGTTCCAATCACAACTCCAAGTATTGGGTTGTCACTCATAGAAACCGTCAGCTCTTGAAATGCTTCAAGGCTGCGTAATGGTTTCATACCATCACCCATAAGTTCAAGACCTAAGAATAATGCACCAAAACCAAACGTAATCTGTCCAAAATAGTTATACTTCGGATTTTTAAAGAAAAAGATTAAGATGGATCCAACTGCTATAATAGGCAAAGCATATTCACCAACATCAATACCTATGATGAATGACGTAATCGTTGTTCCAATGTTTGCTCCCATGATAACTCCGATTGCTTGCCTTAGAGTTAAGAATCCCGCGTTAACAAGTCCTACCGTTAGAACGGTCGTGCCTGAACTACTTTGAATCAATACTGTTACAAATATCCCAGCTAAAACTCCCATAAAAGGATTTGTCGTTAATTTATCAAGTATTTCTCGTAATCGGTCTCCTGCAGAATTTTGAAGGCCATCTCCCATGTACTTAATACCGAATAAGAAGATCCCCAGTCCCCCGATAAATTGAAATAACATTTCTTGATAATTCAATGTTTACAGCTCCTTATTAACTATCATTTATCAACCTTTGCCATTATCTCTATTTGTATAGTTTGTGTAAATAAAAAATCGGAATTTGTAACATTTCCTTTACAAATGAATCTTATTGTCGAAAGTTCTAGGTTCATGTAAACTATTTATGGTCAGTAAACGAAGGAGATTCTTTAATGAAATTACATATCCGTTTTGTTAAAAGTTTATATTCTATAAAGTCGATTGCTCAATTTAGATTATTAGGTGTAGGAAGTACGATTCTTTATGTTTTATCCCTGACCTTATTATGTATCTTCCCTGTTTTAATCATTTTCTTATTAAGCCTTCTATCAGGTAATCAATCCTTGTCCAATTTTGAAAGCTTTGGTTTAAATCCAGCTCAAATGCAAAATTTCGCTTCTTCATTAGATGGAATATTCCCTATAATAGTAGCCGTTATTTATGCTGTTATGTTTGTCCTGCTCTCAGGCGTATTATTTTCAGGGGCCTCCATATTAGCTGGTGTTGCGATTCTTGCAACAAAAATATTTGGCAGAAGACTTACGTATAGACATCTATGGGTTATGTCCTGTTATTCCATTACCCTGCCTTCTTTTTTATTCACTATTCTTTTTACATTAAATGTACAAATTTCTTACTCTTTTATCTGGTTTTGGCTATTATCGTTTATTATTTGCACCCTGGCTATTACTAAGATTCCTGTAAAAAAATAAAAAAGCGGCTGATGTGCCGCTTTTTTACTGCCTATTTAAAGAGTGATTTAATCGCTTCGATCAGTGCGATAAGAAAATCGATTATTTTTTGGATGAATGATTGTGTCTCTTCCTTGTTTAAGAAGTCTCCAAGATTTTCACTGATGTTCTTAAGATCACTTTGAACCTGATCCCAATCGATATTAAGGTCTTTCATCTTGTTAAACAAGGCGATAAGCCCATTCAGTTCTTCCTGCGTTAATTCAATGCCCATATCCTTTGCAACTTTTTCGATTAATGCCCGCAAATCTTCTTCTGACTTTACCGGATTCTTTGCTATTTCCTCTTTAACACGAGTCATTAACTCTGTTGCTTCTTTTGTACCGATTCTTTCTCCTAGTTCAGCTGTTTTCACCATTTCTTCATTAGCTACTTGTTTTTGTGCTTCTGGAATCTCGATCTGAGCTGTTGTTTCATATGCTTTAAGAATTCCCGTTAATGCAGCTGTACCAGACACTTCAAAAGGTGCTGTAACATAGATCTCTGCATCGGTAACACCAGCAGTCGTTAAAGCATTCATATACATTTCTTCTGTTACCCAGTTAATATTGTTTGCTTCAACAGATAACCCTTGATCTTTTTCGCCAATTGTAATCTTTGATGACGAGATCGCTTTTGATCCAATTTGGGCTTTCGATATATACTCACCTAGATATTGATGTTCTTCTTCATTTGTTACTTCCACAGTCTCTACATCAGCAGATACATCCATTTCTTTTAATAAACTATTCTTTTGTTCTTCCGTTAAGTTCTGTCCAAGTGTAACGATGACATCCCCGGGTGCTGCGTCTGCAAACATTTTTAAAGGGGCAATAAATAATGCTGCAGCCATTATGGATAGCAGGGCGAGCACTTTTGCTTTTTCATAACTTTCACCTCTCCAATCGGTACATCTACAAAGATACGCAGAAAAATATTTTTTTCTGTCCTTCCTGCCTTACCATTTTACACCAACGTCAATTAAGAAGTCACTTTAAACTTGTCATAATAAAGATGGACAAGCATATAGTCTTATATGTGAATTTATGCTAAAAGGAGAGGGAATTCATGAAACGTTTCTTGAGAGTCTGTGCAATTATGCTTATTTTATATGTAGTAGCTTATGATTTAAAAATTGGTACACTCCCTCAATCTACACCTGCAAATGCAAATACGGAGATCCAAACAGAAAAAAAGCAAAATAAAACGTATGAAACATATGAGGTTAAACCTGGAGAAACATTAATCTCAGTTGTTGAAGGGCTTAATTCGAATGGGAATTACTCAATTGTTACCATGATAAAAGATTTCAAATCCCTAAATCCTGGAGTGAACCCAGAAAATATTCAATTAGGAAAATCATATAAATTTCCACTTTACAATAAGGTGGATAGATAACATTACTTGTCAAAACAAAATAATCCCTGCTAAAATGAACTGATGATAGGACAGACTAATACTGTCAATTTGAAAAAGGAGCGATTCACCAAATGAGTGAAATCACCCACCGTTCTAAAACAAGACCTGTAAAAGTAGGACCTTTAACAATTGGTGGTACAAATCAGGTTATTGTTCAGAGTATGACAACAACGAAGACACATGATGTAGAAGCCACAGTAGCTGAAATAAAGCGTCTAGAAGAAGCTGGCTGTCAGGTCGTACGTGTAGCATGTCCAGACATGCGCGCTGCTGAAGCGATAGCAGATATAAAGAAAAGAATTAATATTCCGCTTGTAGTGGACATTCATTTTGATTATAAACTTGCTCTTAAGGCTATCGAAGGCGGAGCTGACAAAATCAGAATTAATCCTGGAAACATCGGGCGCCGCGAAAAGGTAGAAGCTGTTGTAAAAGCAGCTAAAGCTAAAGGGATTCCAATTCGAATCGGTGTAAACGCAGGTTCTCTTGAAAAGAAATATCTTGAAAAATACGGATATCCTACTGCAGATGGTATGGTGGAAAGCGCACTGCACCATATTCAAATTCTAGAGGAACTTGATTTTCATGATATTATCGTTTCCATGAAAGCATCCGATGTCAACCTAGCGATTGAAGCATATGAAAAAGCTTCAAAAGCATTTGACTATCCGCTTCACCTTGGTATTACAGAATCAGGTACACTTTTTGCTGGTACTGTTAAGAGTGCGGCTGGACTTGGTGCCATTCTTCACAAAGGTATCGGTAATACTGTACGTATTTCGTTAAGTGCCGATCCAGTTGAAGAAGTTAAAGTGGCTCGTGAGCTGTTGAAATCATTCGGACTTCTCTCTGATGCTGCTACTTTGATCTCATGTCCAACTTGCGGCCGAATTGAAATCGACTTAATTTCAATCGCTAATGAAGTAGAAGAGTATATCTCTAATGTACGCGCTCCTATAAAAGTAGCGGTTCTAGGCTGCGCTGTAAACGGACCTGGTGAAGCTCGTGAAGCTGATATCGGTATAGCTGGGGCTCGCGGAGAAGGACTATTATTCCGACATGGAGAAATCGTACGAAAAATTCCTGAAGATCAGCTTTTAGATGAACTTAAAAAAGAAGTAGATATTTTGGCAAAAGCTCATGAAGAAAAATTAAAAGCTGAAGCAGCTGCACAGCAGACATAAGATTTAAGAAAGCTCCCGTTTATTGGGAGCTTTTTCATTTGTTTGGATGGATTACAATTTTCCCGGTCTTATTCCAGTTATTTTTATGAGGAATAGTGTCCGTTCGCGATGGGAGATATCGTTTTTCATCATTTTTGAAGGCTCCAGTAAGATATTTTACTACCACCGAACATCTGATAAGGACAAAACATTTATTTGTGCTTACCCAACATACAAACCTATTCATGGATATTTAATTTCACATTATTTCAATTAATTTCACGTTAATTGAAATATATTTAATTTTCGGCACAATCTGACAACAAAACGACTTTCTCACCGCAAAAAAAGAAGAAGCCTCAGCTTCTTCCTTTGCTCCTTCTTCCTTTAAAAGAATGGTGCGAAAAATAACGAAATGATAATCGATACGACACCTATTCCGATCGCCCAATTTCCGAGCGAATGTGCACCTTGTCTTCTGGCAATAAAACCAACGATAATACCTGCTGCTCCAAATAACACGGGAAGTATGAACAGTGATAAGACAGAAAGAATAATCGCAATGACTCCAGCGGCTTTTCCACCTGCTCTTTCACGGTTTACATCGTGTTCATGTTCATGTTGGTGATCTCTTTCTCTATCTGCATAACGAGGTCGCTCGTTTTCAGGTAGTGTCATCTCACTTCTAACAGGAACGGGTACAGCTTCAGCCGCCATTTCTTCGCGAAAGCCAGCTTCGTTTATATTACGTTCATCTCTTTCGTATGCCATGATGATTCCCCCTCTTTTAGTCTTAAGGAGCGTTCTTATTATGGCTTTAAAAGTGGTAATTCATAGATGTTAAGTTATGGGCATAAGAAAAGAGGCCAAATTACGGCCTCCTCGTTTAGTGCTTCGGTCTAAACGTGTGACAACAAGTTTCAGCTGGATCATAGGCAGCATCCTTATGAGCGGCATCTCCATGGAGGTTACCATCAGCGCTCATATCAACAGACATATTCGCATGCTTGTCAATTTCAACAAGAATGGCATCTGCTGCACAGTTATTGCCTTCCCCCAATAGGTACAATTGGATACGTTACATTTTACTTCAGGCATAAAAAAACCTCCTTTGTCTTTAGCTTGGCTAAATAAAAGGAGGAACATACTTGATTACACACAAAAAAATTAATCTTTGCATTCCGTACAATAACCGTAGATCTCAAACTTATGACCCGTTACGTCAAACCCGTTTAATTCACTGTTCAAAACTTCCATCGGGCATGTGTGGATCGATTTCGTGCTCCCACATGTAAGACAGATCAAATGGTGATGGTGTTCATTATGTGAACAGGTGAATCGAAACTTTTTTCACCTTCCCATTCGGTTTCTTCAAGCAGTCCTAAATCAACGAAAGTCGTTAAATTTCGATAGATCGTATCAAAACTAAGACCAGGGTATTTTTCCTTGAGTGCTTCTTGGACATCTTTTGCAGAAAGATATCTTTTTTCCACTGAAAATAAAGAAAGAAGATCTTTTCTTTTTTCTGTATACTTATATCCGCTTTCTTTAAGAATCTCCATTGCTTTATCTATCGTCATGGCAAATTTCACAAGTGACCCACCTTTCTGGAACCTGTAAATTTTTTATAAAGAATACTTAAGCATAAAATAACAACAAGGCATAAAACAATGGTTCCTCCTGAAGCTAGATCTAGATAATAAGAAAGAAACATGCCTGAAATGACGGCAACCTCCCCAAAAAGAACGGAAAGCAAGATTGCCTGTTTAAAACCTTTTGCGATTCGGATACTTGCCGCAACCGGCAGCGTCATAAGTGCAGAAACCAAAAGAATACCGACTATTTTCATTGATGCGGCAATTACTAAGGCCGTAATCGCCATAAATGCAACTAAGATCCAATTGCTTCTTATTCCAGAGAGTTTTCCCTGCTCTTCGTCAAAGGATAGAACAAACAATTCTTTATACATGAAGAAAACAAATAACAGGACAACAATAAGAATAGCAAAAACGGTCCAAACATCCGACTTCTTGACCGCAATAATACTTCCAAATAGGTAATTGAACAAATCAGTGTTGAATCCATCTGCCATTGAAATAAAGATAACACTTAAACCGATCCCTGCTGACATGATAATCGGTATAGCAAGTTCTTCATAATGTTTATATACTTTTCTAAGCTGTTCAATAAAAATAGCTCCACCCACCGAAAAAGCCATCCCAAGGTATATGGGATTAGCTGCAGCAAAGAATGGTGACCACTTTCCTAACAACAAGTTAGCAGCGATTCCCGCTAATGTAATGTGGGAAAGTGCATCAGCAATTAAAGCTTGCCTCCTGACAACAATAAAGACCCCTAAAACAGGAGCAAGAAGTCCCACCATAATTCCTGTTAAAAAGGCGTTTTGTAAAAATTCATATTTTAAAAACGGTAACATTCATCCATCCCTTACTCGTGTTCATGATCATGGTGGAGTACATGAACATGATGCCCATAAAAAGCAGACATGTTTTCAGAAGAACTTTCCTCAAATTCTTTTGTATTACCATGAAAGTGAACCTGCTTATTCAAGCATGCTACATCAGTTACATAATTGGTCATAACCCCTACATCATGTGTAACCAAAACAAGTGTCATTTTGTTATCGCGATGAAGCTCTTTTAACATCTTATAAAAAGATTCCGATGACTCTGTATCAACGCCAACAGTCGGTTCATCGAGAATTAAAAGCTCAGGGTCGCTTACTAACGCCCGCGCGATGAAGATTCGCTGCTGCTGACCACCAGAGAGTTCACCAATATTCTGATGCGCAAATTTATCCATGTTTACAGATTTTAAAGCGTCCCATACTTTCTTTTTATCCGCAGCCTTTAAGAAACGAAACAAACCAACCTTGCCGAAAAGCCCCATAGACACAACTTCAAACGCTGTTGCTGGAAATGCTGTGTTAAAACTGTTTGCTTTTTGGGAAACATAGCCGATCTTATCCCAATCATTAAATTTATTTACTTTTTCTCCAAAAAGATAAACTTGCCCTTGCTGAGGCTTTTGGAGACCTAAAATACATTTGATTAGTGTAGATTTTCCTGAACCATTCGGACCTACAAGCCCTAAAAAGATCCTTTTTTGATTTCCATCGTTACATGTTGAAGTACATTTTTATCACCATAATGGAACGATAAATCATCTACACGAATGGCTATTGAATTTGCATTATTCTCCATGACTAACCTCCGTGAAAATGAAAAATAAGTAGTAATGAGTACGATTTAGACTGTCTCATAGTATACACGAAATCTGAACAAAGTAAAACAACATGCCTAAGCGACATGCTGTGAAATGGGTAAAACTAACTTCTTACTCAACGCCTTTTAATAGCCTTTCAACCGTTCGTTGTAATTCTTTGGGTTTTACAATTTGATCGGCTTCTTTTAAATACTTCTGATCAAGCGTTGTTTCTACGGCTAAACAAAAAGCTCCTGCACTCTTTGCAGATTGAATACCAAGTGGTGCGTTCTCAATCACCAGCCACTCGGATGGATCGTAAGGATGCTGATCCATGGCTAATAAATAGGGTTCAGGTGCGGGCTTTCCTTCTTTCACATCATCACCGGTAATGATTGTATGAAATGTGATTGGAAGTTTCTCGAGCACTTCGGTAACGAATTCTTTTCTGCTTCCGGTTACTAAAGCAATCGGTATATGATGATTTTGAAGGCTTTTTAGTGTCGAAACTGTTTCTTCTATAAACTCATATTGAGCATTGTTCTTAAAGTAATTTCGCTTTTGTACATATATATCTTCAATGATCTCTTCCGTAGCATCTACATTAGAAACTTTAAATACATCTTTAATGGTCTTCTTGCCTGGCATTCCTTCTCTTAAGTAAAACACCTGCTCATCATGATCATAGCCTTTTTTATTAAATGCATAACGCCAAGCTTTAACATGGTGGCGCATCGTATCTACAACTACACCATCCATATCAAAACAAACTGCTTTAATCTTCATACATTAACCACCTTAATTTCAAACATGCATCTAATTATTATAAAACAAATACAGTAAAAACAAAAAAATAGAAGCTGAAGGTGTTTCCTCAGCTTCCTCTTCATCTCTTATTTTAAGCCTTCAATAACGGTTTTGGTGTTCCATTCCATCATTTTTTTGTACGTGTCCCCATCTTTACCAGGTTTCCCTAATGAGTCAGTAAACACTTTTCCTTTGATAGGAATACCTGTTTCTTTTGATACAGTTTCCATACTTCTCGCGTCTACGCTTGTTTCAACGAATAACGCAGGAACGTTTCTTTCTTTAAGTAAATCAACCAAATCTTTAATCTGTTGTGGAGATCCTTGATTCTCAGAGTTGATCTCCCAAACGTAAGCTGTTTCTATGTTGTACGCTTCTCCGAAATATTTGAATGCCCCTTCACTCGTTACAAGGACACGTTTTTCTTTGGGGATCATATTTAGCTCTGAAATGGTCTTATCATGAAGAGCTTTTAATTCACTAATGTATTTTTCAGCATTGCTTTTATAGTACTCTTTGTTTTCTGGATCTTCTTTTATAAGCGCATCTCGAATATTTTCAACATAGATGATGCCGTTCTCAATATTTAACCACGCATGTGGATCATATTGTTTTTCAAGTCCTTTAGATTCCAAGTGAATGGCTTTAACACCTTCACTTACTCGGTAAACAGGCGCATCTTTACCCTCTTTATTGGATGTTTTCAACAACTTATTAAACCATGAATTTCCTTCCTCAAGGTTCAATCCATTAAAGAAAACAACATCTGCATCAGTTGTTTTTAAAACATCTTCAGGAAGAGGATCATATTCATGCGGATTCGAACCGATCGGCGCCAAGCTATGAACGTCCACTTTGTCCCCACCAACATTTTTGACTAAGTCATAAATGATAGAGTAAGTAGCAACGACTTCTACCTTTTCTGAATCATCCTTGCCAACGCTGCAACCTGCTGCAGCCGTTAATAATGAACCAGCTAAAATGAGACTTCCTATTCTCTTAAACATACAATCATCCTCCCTATTTCCCCATCAACTCTAGTCTGTTTTTTCTTGATTTGTGCGCCTTCCATACTAAACCTTGAGATGGTGAGAAGAAAAACGCAAGTGCAAAAAGAAGGGCTGATACCAAAACGATAGTCGCACCTGACGCCAGGTTGTAAGTAAAGCTGAAATATAAACCGAATACTGACGAAATAACTCCAATCAATGCAGATAAATAGATCATCACCGACAATCGGTTTGTTAAAAGATAAGCCGTTGCTGCAGGAGTGATCAACATGGCAACGACAAGAACGATTCCAACGGTCTGCAGAGAAGCAACCGTAACCATTGTTAGTACAGCCATTAGTGCATAGTGTATCCATTTATTCGGTAGTCCGTAGCTTTGAGCCATTGTTGGATCGAAGGTTGAAACGAGCAGTTCTTTATAGAACAGAACGACTAGCCCAATTACTAATACGCCGATTCCAAGTGTGATCCACATGTCACTCATCCTTACAGCAAGAACATTACCAAAGAGTATATGATATAAATCTGCAGAGCTTTTCATCATCGTTATGATTACAATTCCTACTGCAAACATGCTTGTGAACATGATGCCAATCGCCATATCATGTTTAATCCTGCTGTTTTGGCTTACATAGCCGATTCCGATAGCTGTTAGCACACCCGTAATAACTGCTCCAAAGAAAAAGTTAATGCCCAGCATATAGCTGATTGCAACTCCTGGTAATACTGCGTGAGAAATCGCATCTCCCATTAGGGCCATGCCTCTCAAGATGATGAAGCATCCTACGATTCCGCAAATTACCCCAACTACTACGGAAGTAAAGAGTGCTTTCTGTAAAAACTCATATTGTAGCAGCGCTTGAAAAAATTCAAAAATACTCATGTTGTCACATTCACCCCTTTAGGCTGAAGAAATGAAAACTGATTGGCGTAAGCTTTTGTGATCACCTCTGGCTGAAGAACTTCTTCAGAAGCACCGTAATGAATCATGTTTTTGTTCAGTAGAAGCAAGTGATCAAAGTAAGACTCCGCTTTGCTCAAATCATGATGCACGACTAGAATCGTTTTTCCTTCTTTCTTCAGATCCCTCAATATATGAATGATTGTTTCTTCACTTGCGACGTCAATACCAACAAACGGTTCATCAAGAAAAAACAACTCTGCCCTTTGAGCAAGTGCTCGGGCAAGGAAAACTCTTTGCTGCTGTCCTCCTGAAAGCTCTCCGATCTGTCGGTTGCTGAATTCATCCATTCCAACAGTTTTTAAACATTCAAAAGCCCATTCTCGGTCACTTTTTGAAGGCCTTTTAAATAAACCTAGTTTTGGATACGTTCCTAAAAGTACTACATCAAATACCGTTATAGGAAAATCCCAATCGATATCTGAACGTTGAGGAACATAAGCGATTCTTTTCTTCCACTTTTTAAGCGGTTCTCCAAAAACCTCAATTTCGCCTTTATCTTTAGCGATTAAGTTTAATGCGGCTTTCATCATACTGGATTTACCTGCTCCGTTCGGTCCTATAATGCCGACTAAACTTCCTTTTTCCACTGAAAAAGATATATCTTTAACAACTTGATTCCTAGGTAGGAAACATATAATTGTTCAATCTTTAATGCACGTGCCATGGAAAAAAGACCTCCTTTTTCACTCGGTAACTTTTTTGCCTAAGAGCAACTTTTAGTTAAAAAAATAGTTCCTTCACAATGTATGAAACAAAAAGAAGGATAGTGATTATTTTCGCTTAAGAAAATGTTTCCTCTGGGCAACTTTTTTACTTAAGTCAAATTATATAGGGTGGACACAAGATTGTAAATGATTTTTTCTAGCCATATTTCTACATTTGCTATATAATCAACTCTGGCAGGAAACTGCTGGGTGGGAGAGGGATGTTTTTAAGATTTAAGGAAGGAAGAAATGGAACAAAATCAAGTTTCACTAAAGAAAGAAGTACTTGCAGGAATTACCTCATTTTTCACCATCGCTTATATTATTGTCGTTAACCCGCTAATATTAGCAGATGCTGGAATGCCATATGAGGGCGTAGTTCTCGCTACGATCCTTACTTCTGTAGTTGGATGTCTGATCATGGGGTTATACGCAAAAGCTCCGATCGTATTAACGCCTGGCATGGGGGTAAACGCGTTCTTCACGTATACCATCGTCCAAGGTATGAATTTAAGCTGGCAAGAAGCTCTTGCTGCTGTCGTGATGTCTGGGATATTTTTCTTAATCGCAGCTTCGACACCTTTAAAGGATATACTTTCAAAAAGTATACCTCAATCATTGAAACATAGCATAACAGTGGGAATCGGGTTGTTCTTAACATTTATAGGATTACAAAAAGGCGGAATCATCGAAGCGAGCTCCGCGACTTTTGTTAAGTTAGGACATTTAGATCGTCCTGACGCTATCCTGACTGTAATAGGTCTCTCGGTTACACTAGCACTGTTTCTAAAAAACGTTAAAGGAAGTTTTTTGATTGGGATTGCTTTGACCACTCTTATTGGATTCTTTATGGGTCATACACAAGAAGTCAAAGGCATGGCTGATGGATTTTCTTTTAAGCCGTTTGGAGAATTATTATTCGCTTTCGATTTTTCAGGAATTACTGAGCTTTCCTTTTGGATTGCAACATTCTCATTAACCATGATCATCACATTCGAGAACATGGGACTGTTATATGGACTGTTGCCAGATCAAGAAAAATTCCCAAAAGCTTTTCAAGCGAATGCAGCTTCTTCTATCGTTTCTGGTTTATTTGGAACAAGTCCAACAATTTCAACGGTAGAGAGCGCATCTGGTATTCAAGAAGGCGGACGAACAGGGATCACAAGTATTACAGTTGCTGTGTTGTTTGTTTTATCGATGTTTGCAGCACCTTTCATTGCTTATATTCCTGATGGGGCAATAGCTCCTATTTTGATTATCATTGGCGGTTTGATGGTACAGCAGATTCAGCATATTCCTTTTGCTGATTTTACAGAGATGTTTCCATCTTTTCTAATCATTGCGCTGATCCCATTAACGTATAGCATCGTGGATGGTCTTGCATTTGGATTTATCGCATATCCACTTGTTAAATGGATGTCTGGGCAGAAGAAACAAGTTACAGCGCCAATGTATGTTATCGCCTTTTTATTCTTTATGAATTTTATCCTTCATACAATCGTATAAAATATATACAAAAAGACTTTGGACAATTTCCAAAGTCTTTTTTAGCACTTTCTCCGCATCTGCCTCATACAATGAGAAAGTCGGGAGGGGTTTCTAAATGAATCCAATCATTGTTCATTTTGTAAATCAGAAACTTAATTCGATCAGTCCGAACGAGCTGATCACACTAGCCGCGCAATATCAGCTTCCCATATCACAAAAAGAAGCCGTACAGATCGTAAACATATTGCGAAGGCAGACGATTGATATCAAAAATCTATCACAGCGCAAGATGATTATTGCTACCATCGCAAAAGAAGTTAGCCCTGAAAAAGCGAACTATATCCAATACTTAATTCAGACTTATATTGATAGGTAATACAAAAAGCCGCTTTAACTATGCGGCTTTTTGTTATTAATTGATTCATTTCTTTCGAGTGTCACATAACCTATGCGTTCAACAGTTTGTTCTGAAGCTCTGGGTCGAACGTTTTTGCTTTAATCATCTCGATCTCTAATTTATACGGAGGCTTTTTATTGTTTTTATCTGTGCCTACATAAGGTGTTTCAAGAATTTTAGGAATATCCTTGAATTGATCATGATGCACGATATAGCTTAATGCATCAAATCCGATATGTCCGAACCCGATGTTTTCGTGTCTGTCTTTTGCAGCTCCGCTAACATTTTTGCTGTCGTTTATGTGGAATACCTTTATACGATCCATGCCGACTACTTTATCAAATTGATTCATAACACCATCAAAGTCGTTTACGATGTCATATCCTGCATCATGAGTATGGCACGTATCAAAACAAACAGAAAGTTTTTCGTTCAATGTAACACCATCAATAATCTGTGCAAGCTCTTCAAACGTTTTACCGCATTCAGATCCTTTTCCTGCCATTGTTTCTAATGCAATTTGAACGTTTTGCTCTTTTGTTAACACTTCATTAAGACCTTCAATGATCTTTTTGATACCAATCTCAGAACCTTCCCCAACGTGTGCACCAGGATGCAGCACGATTTGTTTTGCTCCAAGTGCATCGGTTCGTTCGATCTCTCTTCTTAAGAAATCAACACCAAGCTCAAATGTTTCAGGTTTAACCGCATTCCCGATATTGATGATATAAGGTGCATGAACAACGATATCTACGATGCCGTTTTCAATCATATGTTTTGTTCCCGCTTCAATATTGAGGTCTTCGATTTTTTTGCGTCTTGTGTTTTGAGGTGCGCCTGTATAGATCATAAATGTGTTGGCACCATATGAAACGGCTTCTTCACTTGCAGCTAGAAGCATTTTCTTACCGCTCATTGAAACGTGAGATCCTAATTTAATCATATTTTCCCCTCTTCCCCAACAATCTATCTAATGTTTCTTCTTTTCTTCTTCATTAACTTCTTTTTCTGCTCGTCCATTTTCTTCTTATAACCTGGTTTTACTTTGCGTGGCTTTGGTACATATACGCCGTCTTGCTCTTTAGCACCTGTGCTTTTTTTGCTCGGTTTCACAGGCACCCATTCACCATTTTTATATTGTTCTAAGTGAAAAACAATTTTTTCTCTTTTAATTTTTGAACAGAATGCTGATCTGTCTGTTCATAAAGAGAAGCACAGATTCCTGACATTCCTGCACGGCCGGTTCTCCCTGCTCTATGAATGTAGAAATCAAGATCTTTCGGAAACTCATAGTTAATGATGTGGCTGACACCTTTAATATCAATTCCTCGTGCTGCAAGATCTGTTGCAACTAAGAATTGAAACTCCGCTTTTTGAACGCGTTTCATAATGCTCTTTCTTGTTCGTGGCGGAATGTCACCATGCAAACGCTCAACACTCATTCCTTCTGCGCTCATAGCATCTGCGATCTCATCTACTGCTTTTTTTGTGTTAGCAAAAATAATCGCAAAATAAGGATTATAATTTCTTGCTGTTTTAATTAACATCGGAAGTTTATCATTATGCTTCGCTTGAATAAGAACATGCTTGATGTCTTTAGCTGTAATATGCTGAGGCTCTACATGAACGTGTTTAGGGTTCTGCATATATTTTTCAAAAACGGCTGCAGTTTTTCTGGAACTGTCGCTGAGAACACCATCATCTGAAGTTCGTTGGCCATGCGTGAAGCGATTAAATCTACATCTTCAATAAAGCCCATATCCAGCATCTGATCCGCTTCATCCACAACGAGCATATTAGCTGTAAAAACAACTAGCTCTTGTGCGTTTACAAGATCTTTAATACGCCCTGGTGTACCGATTACAAGTTGAGGAACGGTCTTCAATTTTTCTGCCATTCTCTTTCTGTCTGTTCCACCAACGATGGCTTTTGCTCGGATTTGTTTTTCTTCTGGCATATGTTCAGAGATCTTAAGAAACTCGTTGTAGATCTGCTGTGCCAATTCACGTGTTGGTGCCGTAATGACAGCTTGTACTTCGTCTTTTGTTACATCAATTCTGTGCATTAGCGGCAACAAGAAAGCAAATGTCTTTCCTGAACCTGTCTGTGACTGTCCGATCATGTCTTGTCCATTAATAATTCCAGGAATAACACGTTCTTGTATATCAGTTGGTCTTTCAAATCCAATACTACTTAACGCAGTTTGGAGCGATTCGTTTATTTTTAACCGTTCAAACGGAGATTTCATGCGCTCACCTTTTCTTTATCAATATAAATTCATTCACTTTTAGTATTATAGAGTAAGTTTTGCTTTTCCGCCAACCATCCTTACAATTAGGAAGAAAACAGGGATAAATATCACACATGTTTTTCTAATTTCATATTCTGTATATGAGCGTATTATTTTGGAAAGGAGGGGGAATTATGCAGCCATTTTATAGATATCCGAATCAACCTCAGCATCCGATGCAGCCGTTTCAGGTAAATCCTTATATGCACAACATGCAAGGAATGCCCGGAATGAACCCGATGCCTCGTCAGATGGGTTCAGTAGATCGATTTTTAGGAACAATTGGAAGCGGCGGCAGTGTTACAGGTGGTACCAATGTCTTTACAATGCTGAACAATGTTCAAAAGGTACTAAAAGTTGCTGAAACCATGGGTCCTATGATCAAGCAATACGGTCCTGCAATGAGAAATCTGCCTTCGATCATGACAGCTCTTAAAGATTTCCAGAGCGGACCGAGCAAAAAGGCAGATAACGATACTGAGGCAGATACCTCCGAAAAAGCGGAAATGAACATAGAAAAAAATGAAGTAAAAGAAAAAATGAAGCAAAAGAAAAAAACGAGTCAAAGAAAAAAGAAAAGAAAGACAAACGGAAACCAGAATCTGATGAGCCAGTAGTTGTTGCAGGTCCTAAATCTTCAAAAGCAGCCATACAGGCCGAGGCAGCTCCCAAAGGCAAGATCGCTTCAAATTCAACGAAAGCCATCCCATCAGCACCAAGGTCGAACGTGCCAAAAGGCTATCAATTGCAAGGACCTAAACTATATGTATAAGTATAGTGTTTGAGTTCTAATGGTCTCTCCTTTATAATAAAGACATACAGAAGTAAATCTCCCAAGACAGCATAGATTTCTGTGCTGTCTTTTATATGAATAAAGGAGAGATCCAAACATGGAAATAGTAAAAATATCTCCGAGAGGGTACTGTTACGGCGTGGTTGATGCTATGGTGATGGCACGGCAGGCTGCGAATGATCCCACTCTGCCAAGACCCATCTATATTCTGGGTATGATCGTCCACAACAAACATGTGACTGATGCCTTTGAAGAAGAAGGAATCATTACGCTCGACGGAAATAACCGCTTAGATATTATCCGAAACATTCAATCAGGTACAGTAATCTATACGGCTCATGGTGTTTCACCAGAAGTGAGACGCATCGCGCATGAAAAGGGTCTTTATGAAATAGATGCAACGTGTCCTGATGTAACAAAAACACATGATCTTATCCGAGAAAAAGAAAAAGAAGGCTATGAAATCATCTACATCGGAAAAAAGGGACATCCTGAACCAGAAGGTGCGATCGGTATCGCGCCACACATTGTTCATCTTGTTGAAAATATTGATGATTTAGAAGCACTTGATGTTCAAAGCGATAAGATTCTTATTACGAATCAAACAACAATGAGTCAATGGGATGTAGCTGAACTTATTAAACGGTTGCTTATGAAGTACCCATCTGCAGAGGTGCATAAAGAAATCTGTTTAGCGACACAGGTAAGACAAGAAGCTGTTGCGAACCAAGCTGGAGATTGTGACCTTGTTCTTGTTGTCGGTGACCCTAGAAGTAATAACTCAAACCGCTTGGCACAAGTTTCAGAAGAAATAGCAGGTACTACCGCTTATCGAATCTCAGATGTATCAGAGATCGATCTAGCCTGGTTAGAAGGTGTTAAAAAGGTTGGCATCACTTCTGGTGCTTCTACTCCAACTCCTATAACAAAAGAAGTTATTGATTTTCTTAAAAATTATGATGATACGAATGAAGAAACGTGGAAAAAAGAACGTAAAGTTACATTAAATCGTATCCTCCCAAAAGTAAAAGAGAAAAATAATAGGATTTGTTCGTATTCATTGTTGATATTGAAAGTAGTTGATTTCCGTTCCAGGTGTTAGCTTTCCACAGGAGTTTCCCACCTTGCACTACAATCAACTCTTCAAAGAAGCGATTGAACAAAAAGATTTAAAAGCAATAATCCTTTAGTAAACAGCCAAATAATAAAAAGCAAAGCTGATATTTTTGTCAGCTTTGCTTTTTTCATTTTCCGACTAAAGGAAGGATAGTATACTACATAAACGTGAAAGGATCGGTTATCAGGTTTGATTCTACAACAACAGTCTCATATTTTCCGGACGTAAGCTGATTCTCCAAAACATTCTTCAGTTCTCGTTTCATAATTTGTTCAATATGATGTCCTGCATCAATAATTGTAAGGCCTTCTTCTTGTGCATCATGAGCGTTATGATAATAAATATCCCCTGTCACTAAGACATCCGCACCTTTGTGAAGTGATGGATAGATATATTTGTTTCCATCTCCGCCAACAACAGCTACTTTTTTTATAGAAGACTTATTCCCCTTAATGACTCGAACACTTGAAATACGAAAGACCTTTTTTACATGATCTACAAATTCTTGAAGATCCATCTCTTTAGGCAGCTTTCCGATCTTGCCTATTCCGAGCTCGTTTCCTTTGTTCAAAAGTGGATAAAGATCGTACGCGACCTCTTCATATGGATGAGCTTTTTTCATGGCTGCGACTACAGCTTTTTGAATCGATTCTGGCAGGATTGACTCGATCTTCACTTCTTCCGTCCGCTCTAACTGACCTTGTTTTCCAATGTATGGCGTAGTCCCTTCCAGCGGAGTAAATGTACCTATCCCATTGGATGTGAATGTACAATGACTGTAATTACCTATATGACCTGCACCTGCATTGCCAATCGCTTCTCTCACTTGCTCCTCATGCGAAACAGGTACAAACACCGATAATTTTACAAGTTTTTCTTCATAGGTGGTTGAAAGCACTTCTGTTTGTGTTAACTGCAATTGATTCGCAAGCCAATCATTTACACCTAAAGCCGTAACATCAAGGTTGGTATGAGCGGCATATACCGTGATATCGTGTTTGATTAACTTTTCAATCACTCTTCCTTTTGAAGTATTCGTATCTATTTTTTCAAAGGACGATAGATCAATGGATGGTGTGCAATAATTAGATCTACATCATCTTCTATCGCTTCATCGACAACACTTTCCAATACATCAAGAGCAATCATCACTTTTTTTACAGGCTTGTTTAGTGAACCAATCTGCAAGCCAATGGGATCACCCTCCATTGCCATCTTTTTTGGTGCAAAACTTTCTAAGAGAGAGATGATATATTGACCGCTTGCCGCTTTACTCAAAGAATCCACTCCTCTGCTAGCTTTAAGTTTTTTCAATCTCTTTTCTTTTCTCTTCGGCTGTTATGCCTTGACTGTTTTCCATTTGATTCAAGATGGTTTTCCATTGGTTGACTTCCCCAGACCATTTTTCTTTAAACGCTTCATTCTGATTCTTCAATAAAAATGGTCCAAATAGAATCTCTGCTTCAATATTATTTGTGTAAGGTTGGTTCCCAGCTCGATCAGCAACAAGAATTTCGTAAATTTTCCCGTCTTCTTTTAGAATTTCTTCTGCTACAAGAACCCAACCTTCTTTTAACAGCCAGTTTCTAACGTTTCGAGCCCCGATATTAGGCTGAAGAATGAGACGTTTAGCACTCCCTAACTTTTCTTTTCCTTTTTCTAAAATGGATGTTATAAGGGAACCTCCCATACCGCATATGGTTACGACTTCTGCTTCATTGGGTTTCAGAACAGCCAGACCGTCACCTTTTCTCACTTCGATCATTTCGTTTAATCCGTCTAGTGTTACTTGCTCTTTAGCAGATAACAATGGTCCATCTGTGATTTCTCCAGCAATTCCTTTTTTGATTACTTTTTTAAGCCCCAAAAAGCAAGGCAAATACGCATGATCAGACCCGATATCTGCTAGAACTGTGTTTTTGGGTACATAGGAAGCAACTCTTTCAAGCCGCTTTGATAATTTTTCAGAATTCATGTTTATCACCGTCTCATTAGTTTGTTTCACTTTAGTATTCGTAACTTGTTTGATTTTTTGCAAAGAAAAAAGCTTCTTGTTAGATTAACAAGAAGCTCTTCTTATTTTATTTTTTTCAGCTAACCAATCAACTAGTATTTTCGCTTCTTCACCTTTTACTAGTCCTGCAGGCATTCCAGACCCTTTACCGTTTTTAACGATATCCGCAATTTCTTCTGGCTTATACTGGCCGCCAATCTTTTCAAGGGCAGGGCCAACATTACCTTCTAAATTTTGTCCGTGACAAGAAGAACAGTTCTGCTTATAGATTGCTTCTGGATCCATAGCAGCCTTTTCTTTATCCTGACTAGCTGTATGAATTTTGTTAATACCATATCCGCCCATTGTAAGCATAAGAACAATTCCAATAACTCCAATAATGGCAAAAGGAATGAGTGGATTACGTTTCATGCATATTCCTCCTTCGTCTGTACAGGTACATTTGTTGTTGTCTTGATAAACTTAATATGTATTGGTAAACAATCCATAACCTATTGTACTGTAAAAGCGTTTACTTGGGAAGTACAAACTCTATTTTTCCCAGTTTTGTCACAGTATTAACTATTTAAACAAAACCAGACTTACAAAAATCCTTATTTAAAAAGGAAACGCCCTGCACAGATCTCAAATACGACAACAAAAAATAGCCACACAAGGTGGCTACTCATGAATAACTGACAAAGCCTCGATTGCTTGTTCTCTTAACTTAAACTTTTGTACTTTACCCGAAGCAGTCATTGGGTACTGATCAAGAAACATGTAGTATTCAGGAATCTTAAAGTGAGCGATCTTACCTTTACAATAATTCCTTAACTCTTCCTCAGAAAGAGTGTACCCTTCTTTCACCTGTATACACGCAGCTACTTTTTCACCAAACTTTTTATCTGGTACACCGATGACTTGAACATCTAAGATTGAAGGGTGAGAATAGAGAAACTCTTCTACCTCTCTTGGATATACGTTTTCACCTCCACGAATGATCATATCTTTTAATCGGCCTGTAATCTTAAAATAACCCTCTTCATCCACCGTTGCCAAATCACCAGTATGAAGCCATCCTTCACTATCAATGGCTTCATTAGTGGCTTCAGGCATTTTGTAATAGCCTTTCATCACATGATAGCCTCTCGTACATAGTTCGCCCTGCTCTCCTGATTTAACTTCTTTATTTGTTACAGGGTCAATTACTTTTGCTTCTACTTGTGCATGTTTTTTCCCAACCGTTTCAACCCTTCTTTCAATCGGGTCATCTGTTCTCGTTTGTGTGATAACAGGCGATGACTCTGTCTGGCCGTAAGCAATCGTAATTTCTGACATGCCCATTTTTCCAATCACGTTTTTCATTACTTCAATCGGACAAGGCGAGCCTGCCATGATGCCCGTGCGCAGTGTGCTTAAGTCATATGAATCAAAGTCAGGAAGATTTAGTTCTGCGATAAACATCGTAGGGACTCCATGCAAACCTGTACACTTTTCCTTTTCTACTGTTTCTAAAACTTCTTGGGCATCAAACTGTACGATAGGTACCATCGTTGCTCCAACAGAAACGGCAGCAAGCGTTCCAAGAACACAGCCAAAACAATGAAAAAACGGTACAGGTATGCACAATCTATCAGCATTTGTGAGGTTCATGCTATCAGCAATCTGCCTAGCGTTATTTACAATGTTGTAGTGTGTAAGCATTACACCTTTAGGGAAACCAGTCGTTCCTGATGTGTATTGCATATTGATTACATCATCACAGTGAAGAGACGCCTCTCTTACCTGAAGGGCTTCATCGGATATAACTGCTCCAGCTTCTAAAATATCTTTGAACGTTTCATACGATGAAGAATCTGAATCCAATAAAACAAAATGTTTAAGCAAAGGGAATTCATCCGTCCTGCTTTTAACAGAATCGACCATTTCTTTATACGAAGTGGAACGAAATTCTTCTATAAAGAAAAGTGCTTTAGCGTCAGATTGTTTTAATAAATAATCCAGTTCTGAACACTGATAGTTCGTATTTACGGTTACTAAAACAGCCCCTGCTCGAGCTGAACCGAACTGAAGAAGCAGCCATTCCGGTACATTTGTAGCCCATACAGCAATGTGGTCTCCTTTTTCAATTCCCATTGCCATCAAACCTTTGGCAACTTTTGTTGTTAATTCATAAAATTCCTGATAGGTGTAGCGAATTCCAAGTTTACTGTAAACCATAGCTTCTTGATCTTTAAAATTCAATGCCTGTTTCTTTAAACAATCTCCTACAGTTACTTTCATTAACTCAGCCATAATTCACCCCATCACATGAGAATATGAACGAACGTTAGCAACCAATCTCTCTAGCGATAACAATACGTTGAACTTCTGATGTACCTTCTCCGATTTCTAGAAGTTTTGCATCTCTAAAATAACGTTCTACATGATAATCTCTCATGTACCCGTTACCGCCATGAATTTGAACAGATTCAGAACAAATCTGCATACACGCTTCTGACGCGTATAATTTAGCCATTGAAGCTTCTTTAGAGAACTTTTTACCTTGGTCTTTTAACCAAGCTGCTTTATAAACCATCATTCTTGCAAGCTCAATTTTCATAGCCATATCAGCAAGTTTAAATTGAATAGCTTGAAACTTGGAGATCGACCTTCCGAACTGTTTGCGTTCTTTTGCATACGCAAGAGCCTTTTCATAAGCCGCCTGTG
Source organism: Fictibacillus sp. EA-CB0309 (assembly GCF_055814265.1). Lineage (NCBI taxonomy): Bacteria > Bacillati > Bacillota > Bacilli > Caryophanales > Fictibacillaceae > Fictibacillus > Fictibacillus sp. EA-CB0309. The sequence goes on along the minus strand of NZ_CP169271.1, from coordinate 1,652,426 downwards.
CGATTCCAACAGCCATCGCGCCTATGCCTATTCTTCCGCCATCCAACGTCACCAGGAACTGCTTAAAGCCGTCTCCACGCTTTCCTAACAAGTTTTCTTCTGGAACTGTTACATCTTCCATGAAAAGTTCAGTTGTATTGGATGAATGAAGACCCATTTTTTCATAATTATCAATGACGCGGAAACCTTTAGCATCTGTTGGAACGATAATAGCAGAGATTTCCTTATCACTGCCATTTCTGTTCGTAATAGCGGTTAATGCTAAATGTTTTGCGTAGCTTGCATTTGTGATATAGCATTTACTTCCATTAATAACCCATTCTCCGTTATTCAGTACTGCAGAAGTCTCCGTACCTCCAGCGTCTGATCCAGCATTCGGTTCTGTTAATCCGAACGCACCAAAAGATTCACCGGTACAAATCGGAGTTAGATACTTTTCTTTTTGTTCATGTGTACCAAATAAGTTCAATGGAGCTCCGCCTAAAGAAACGTGTGCAGAATATGTAATTCCTGTAGATCCGCATGCACGGCTCAGTTCTTCAACAGCAATCGCAAAACTGATCGTGTCAGCTCCTCCTCCTCCATATTCTTCTGGAAAAGGAAGTCCCATCATGCCGAGCTTAGAAAGTTTTTGGAAAATTTCTAGCGGAAATTCTTTATTTTTATCTCTGGCTTCAGCTCCTGGTGCTACGACTTCATCTGCAAATTCTCTCATCATCTTTTGAATCATTAACTGCTCTTCTGTTAATGTAAAATTCATGGCTGCATCCCACCCTTTAATAATTTTCGCTCAATATTGTATGCGCTTACATATTTATTATAGATATAAAGGCGGAATTTTTACAAGATTTAAAGAATTTTAAATTTAATATAAAGCAGAATGCGTAAGCAAGAAATAGGATTTGGCAGAAAAAGCGGCAGAAAATAGGTTTTTGGACAGTTTGCATTGAAGTGGAATAATCAGTAAAATAAAAGAAATAAAAAAGCTTGCCCTCTAAGGGGCAAACTTTCTATTCTAAGAAATCTTTTAATCGTTTACTTCTGCTTGGATGGCGGAGTTTACGGAGAGCTTTGGCTTCGATCTGACGAATACGTTCACGCGTTACGCCAAAAACTTTACCTACTTCTTCTAGAGTGCGAGTGCGTCCGTCATCAAGACCAAAACGTAAGCGAAGAACATTTTCTTCTCGATCTGTTAACGTATCTAGGACATCCTCAAGTTGTTCTTTTAATAGCTCGTATGCAGCAGCTTCAGAAGGTGCAAGTGCATCCTGATCTTCAATAAAATCACCAAGATGTGAGTCGTCCTCTTCACCAATTGGTGTTTCCAATGAAACCGGCTCTTGTGCAATTTTAAGGATTTCACGGACTTTTTCAGGAGTAAGCTCCATTTCGGCTCCAATTTCCTCTGGTGATGGTTCTCGGCCAAGATCTTGAAGAAGCTGACGCTGAACACGTATTAATTTATTGATCGTCTCAACCATATGAACAGGAATACGGATTGTACGAGCTTGGTCAGCAATGGCACGAGTTATTGCTTGACGAATCCACCACGTAGCATACGTACTAAATTTAAAGCCTTTATCATAGTCGAACTTTTCAACTGCTTTAATCAGACCCATGTTTCCTTCTTGAATAAGATCAAGGAACAGCATACCTCGGCCAACGTAGCGTTTTGCAATACTAACAACTAGACGCAAGTTAGCTTCTGCAAGACGGCGTTTTGCTTCTTCGTCACCATTTTCAATACGCTTTGCAAGTTCTATCTCTTCATCTGCTGAAAGTAAATCAACACGCCCGATCTCTTTTAAATACATTCGAACCGGATCATTGATTTTAACTCCAGGTGGAACACTCAAATCATTTAGATCGAATTCTTCTTCCTCTTTTTCCATTACGAACTTAGGATCTTCTTCATCCTCGGAATCATCAGAAGCTTCGGCAACTTCAACACCTTGCTCTTCCAGGTAATGATAGAACTCGTCCATTTGATCAGAATCTTGTTCAAACGGAGCTAGCTTGCTTGTAATTTCTGTATAGGTGAGCCGTCCTCGCTTTTTACCGGCTTCAACTAATTGTTCTTTAACTTGATCGATGGTTAATTCGCCTTCCGTTCCTTGACGGTTTGGTTTCTCAGCCATTCGATCCCCTCCTTCCAAAACTTCAACCATCTTACATCCCGATTATTTAAGAGATCTTTTCATTCTCATAATTTCTTGGGCAATTTGGGCTGCCAGTTTTATTTCATTCCTTCTTATCGCGTCTTCTTGCTGCTTCTCTTTTTCTTGTATTTCCCGCAATAAAGGATAACTAGAAATAATGCGAATATAATCTGCGAGCTCTATCTCATTCAACTCTTCGCTGATTGTGAGCATCGCTAGTTCCGAAGCTAATTTTCTTAACTTGTCATCATCAATACGCTGCATGAACAACCCTACATTGGGTTTATTTCCTTCTTCATAAAAGGCATATAAGTATGCGGCGATTGCATTATGTTCTTCTACATTAAAGCCCGAGTCCAACTTTTCCTGAATCAAGAAAGCTGCGTCCTCACTCTTTAGCATGTGAGCAAGAACAATCCGCTCAGCATTCAGGTTTCTCGGCAACAATGACTTCTGCAAAAGTGTTTGTATTCTAAAATTATTATCCCGCTTTTTAGGGCCGTTATCCTTAGACCTTTGCAGTTGCTTGAAAGTCTGAGTTTGCTGTTGCTTTAATGCATCTAATGACAAATTAAATTCAGAAGCGATCTGCCGAAGATAATGATCTCGTTCAACCGCTTTTGGCAGACGGGCTATTTCCTGGATAATCTCTTCGATATAGATCATCCGTTCTCCTTCATCACGGAGGTTTTTGCCGCGTCTGTAGTATTGTATTTTAAATGCCATTACAGTCAGGCTAGCCCCTATTATATCTTTTAGGAACGACTCGTTTCCAAATTTTGAAATATAGTCATCGGGGTCCATTCCATCTGGCATTTGAGAAATCTTCACGGCACAGCCTTGTTTCGATAATATTTCTGATGCACGAAAGGCTGCCTCTACTCCTGCCCGGTCAGAATCATAGCAGATTGTGACTGATTGAACATTTCGTTTCAAAATAGCAGCATGATCCTCGGTAAGCGATGTGCCTAATGTAGCCACACCATTTGTTACACCTGCTCTGAAAGCTGCAATCGTGTCTACATACCCCTCAAAAATTACAGCATGCTGCTTCTGCCTCATCTCAGCACGGGAAAGGTTTAATCCATAGAGCGTTTTTCCTTTTTGGAAGATTTTAGACTCAGGACTGTTTAAATATTTCGGCTCGTCCTCACCATCTAAAACCCTTCCTCCAAATGCAACTACTATACCTGTTCGATCCCAGATTGGAAACATGATACGATTTCTAAATCGATCATACGGCTTTCCATCTGATTGCCTTTTACCGATCAGACCGACTTTTTCAGCTATATTTAGATCCATACCTCGTTTTTGAAGAAACTGTGAGGCTGTTTCCCATGAATCTGGTGCAAAACCAATTTGGAAACGTTCAATAGATTCTCTTGTAAATCCTCTGTTTTCCAAATACTCCAATGCTGGTCTGCCCTGTTTTGTGTGAAGTAAGCAATGATGATACAATTTAGCCAATAACTCATGAACCTCTGCCATAGTCCTTTTTTCGTCAGTACTTTTTTCAGAGAAGTTTTGCTGATGAATTTGAGGCAATTCAATGTCACTTTTCTTCCCAAGTTGAGTTACAGCTTCAATAAAAGAGTATCCTTCAATGTTCATTAAAAAAGAAAAAACATTGCCTCCTGCTCCACACCCGAAACAATGGTAGATCTGCTTTTCAGGCGAGACAGAAAAGGATGGCGACTTTTCCCCATGAAACGGGCAAAGTCCAAAATAGTTTCTGCCTTGTTTTTTTAGAGGAACATAATCACTAATCACATCTACTATATCGTTTGATGACCTGACTTTCTCTATTAAATCCTCAGGTATACGTTCCATATTACCACCACAGAATCTCTGTTTCTTTAGACACTAGATATATATTCGTGGCACAACTCTATTTTCCTTCAACATTCGACAGGATTTCGCAAAAAACTGTGCAGAACCTTTCAGTGTCCTCCTTTTTAAATTTTGCAGGTCCCTTTGAATGCTTGCCTGAACGTCTTGCTTTTGCAGACATATAACGTTCATGCAGTACTCTTTCCATTTCATTCTCTTGAAATTGTTTCCCTCTTGGGGTTATAACGTAAACCCCTTTTGAAAGAAGAAGACTAGCCAATGCATGATCTTGTGTTACAACAAGATCATTTTGCTTAGAATGATTATGTATGTACATATCAACTTCCTCAGGACTTGCATCAACCAAAATCCAGCGCCCAGGCTGGTCAGTATTGCTTGCGTGTGCATAAGAAGTGACGAAGATAGGTTCAAAGTTATACATTATAGAAAACTTATTAATCTCTTCTTTTATTACGACAGGGCAAGCATCTGCATCAATAAATACATTTCTAATAAATTTTTCCATATTCATATGTTCTACTTTAACAGTGATTCTCCTTCATATGAGAGCATTTGTCGAAAAAAAGCATAGTCAATGTATCACTATTTTGGACAAACTTATAAATTTTAATCACAATGTAATATTATAATAAAAGTCGACCTATTTTACCAGTAAAAAGAATAAAAAATAAAGCTGTTTAAACTTTGCTGTTATTGGAAGTGGTTGATTTCCGTTACAGGTCTAGCCCAAAATAAAAAGCGCAATCATCTGCGCTTTTTATGATAGACCCCATTGTTTTTTATATAAGTTAGGGAAGTTTACGATTCTCAGAGCTATTTATAAGACTTTCCCTGAAACAGATTGTAGATTACATTGGCAGATTCCTCTACCGCTTTATTGGAAACTTCTACTACTCTGCATCCAATTCGATCTACAACTTTGTTAAAATACACAAGCTCTTGCTTAATTCTTTCCATGTTGGCGTAATTCGCCTCTGAATTTAACCCAAGCGCTTTTAAACGCTCTCGCCTAATGTCGTTTAGCTTTTCAGGCGTAATTTTAAGGCCGAAGCATTTGTTAGGTGAAACCTTGAATAATTCCTCAGGTGGTTCTACTTCAGGAACGATCGGCACATTAGCAACCTTTAATCGTTTATGTGCTAAATATTGTGATAGTGGTGTTTTCGACGTTCTAGAAACACCGATTAAAACGACATCTGCTTTTAAAATACCACGCGGGTCTCTTCCATCATCATACTTTACTGCGAATTCTATCGCTTCTACTTTTCTAAAATAGTCATCATCTAGTTTATGTACAACACCCGGTTCATATCTTGGTACCTGATTCAGCCTGGATTGCAGCTGATTCATCATCGGTCCCATAATGTCCACAGTTGGGATGTTGAATGATGCAGCCTGTTTTGCAAGGTAGTTGCTTATTTCAGGGACTACAAGTGTATAAGCAATAATACCCTTATGATCTTTCGCTAAAGAGACCACTTCATCTATGGTTTCTTTATCTTCTACATAAGGTACACGTTTAATCTCAATCCCGGTTGAATTAAACTGGCTAGCAGCCGCTTTTACAACCAACTCTGCCGTCTCACCGACTGAATCGGACACGACATATACAATTGGACGTCCTGTCATGTTGGCCTCCCCATTCAATTATAGTAATTCATCATGTGCTAGCTCGACAAAAGCCTTCGTAATATTGGTCTTCGTTATTCTGCCAACTACTTCAAGACCGTTCTCATCGTTAGAACGCTTGACTACTGGAAGACAATCGATCTGCTTTCCGATCAAAATGTGAGCGATATCTAACAAGAAATCCTCTTTAAAACAATACGTTATATTAGGCATTCTTGTCATGATAATATTTATTGGAATGCTGTTTATTTCTTGTTTTCCCATACTTGCTCTCAGTAAATCTTTTCGTGAAGCGACCCCTGCTAGATGTCCGTTTTTATTAATAATAAATAGTGTTCCGACGTCTTCTAAAAACATCGTGCAAATCGCTTCATAAACAGTAGCTGAGTCCTGAACAACCACTGGAATGGAAGTGAATTCAGCAACTTTAATTTTTTTACCTTTTCGGTTAACAATTGTGAACCCGTCTTACCTGTATAAAAATACCCTACTCTTGGTCTTGCATCCAGGTAGCCTGCCATCGTTAAAATCGCTAGATCTGGCCTTAAAGTCGCCCGTGTTAAGTCCAGCTGATCTGCAATTTGCTCTCCGGTTATCGGTCCATTATCTTTAACAATCTCTAAAATTTTTTGCTGCCTCTTATTTAGTTCGATTGTTTACACCACCTTTTGCCGCATCCAATGTGTTATACTTATTTTCATTATTATAACCTATTTAAGGAAGAATGCGAACTAAAAAAACTGCAAAGATTAATGACTTCACAGTTTTTCAAGATAGATCATCTAATTGTTTAAGGAATTTCTTTGATTTTAAAAACACACCTGAATACTCATCCATGTACGCATCAAATAGCATCCGAAGTTCTCTTTTCGTTTCTTTTTTAAAGATACATTGCCAAGTCTGGCTAAATCTAAGTGATAAAACATATTTAAAAGCTTAGCCGAACCTTTAGAGATCTTCATTCGATAAGGGTCTTTATAAGAACACCTTTCACAAAGAAAACCACCTTCTCGAATAGAAAAAGAAAAATCTCCTTCTGTCGAATGACAAGATACACATTTGCTTAATTCAGGTACAATTCCAGCTGTTTTCATCATTTTCATCTCAAACAAAAAGGTAATCACTTCTGGGTCAGTCCCGTGATTGATATATTCCAACGCTTGCTTTATCCATCCAAAAAGGTCTGGTCTCAGATCATCTTCAGATGTATGTCTATCTAACAATTCCGCTAAATAAGCAGCATAAGCAGTCTTAACTAAATCTTCTCTTATTTTGCGAAAAGAAGACAAAGCCTCACCTTGCTGCAAGGTTCCGAGTCCTCTGCCTTTTTGAAAAACAAATATTCCGTATGTAAAAAGCTGCGTAATGGATGTGAAACGGCTTTTTGGTTTTTTAGCCCCTCTAGCCATTACGCCAATTTTTCCTAATTCTTTTGTATACAAAGTTATAATTGTATTGGATTCACCATACGGAACGGTTTTAATGACTATTCCTTCCACTTTATAAAGCATGGTAAATCACCACCCTCTCGTCAAGAAGGCACCGTAGTTACTATTAATGAAATGGAGGTTCCTCAAGAGACTCTTCATAAGGAATAACTGCTGATAATGCTGTTATTTCATGGTCTAGCTCTTTGTATAACAAATAGGTATCAATACTGCCCGTTTCACAGAATACTTTCCAAGTAAATTCTTTCATGTTTGGACACACCTTTCTATTTGTTTTTCTCCTGTTATAACTAGGTTCACCTTAATTGTTTTTTTCATGTGAAGGAAATTTTAACATTTTTTTATTATTACTGTTTTCGCAAACTGTCGCTCTTGGTAATTGATTTCCGTTCCAGGTGCTCGCTTTCCGCGGGGCAGGCGGTGAGCCACATTTGTAACGTTTCACTTCTAAGTGTCTCACCTACCCGCCTGTCCCGCAGGAGTCTCACACCTTGCACTACAAACAACTTTTCAATGAAGGGAATAAAGAACAACATTCCTTTAGAGTGGCGTTTTTAGCCCTAGTACTCGTCTTCGTTAAAACCAAACTCAACTAGCTGTTTTTGCTTGTTTCTCCAGTCGGTTTGTACTTTTACGTACAATTCTAAAAAGACGCGGGAGCCTAACAGAGTTTCAATATCTGTTCTTGCTCTTTTTCCGATTTCTTTAAGCATCTTACCTTGTTTGCCGATGATGATTCCTTTTTGAGAAGAACGTTCTACAATAATCGTTGCATTTACAAACACAACATTCTTTTCTTCACGCACCTTCATCTCTTCGATGACAACAGCAACTGAATGCGGAATTTCTTCTCGCGTAAGATGAAGAACTTTTTCTCGAATCAACTCTGCCGTAATGAACCGCTCAGGATGATCGGTAACCTGGTCTTCAGGATAAAATTGTGGCCCCTCTTCCATGTAGGAAACGATCTGTTCCAAAAGTGTATCGATATTATTGCCGTTTAAAGCAGAGATTGGCACTACTTCGGCAACGTCTAGTTTATTTCTGTACATATCGATAAGCGGAAGCAGTTGATCTGGATGTACTTTATCAATTTTATTAACGACTAAGAAGACTGGATTCTTCACATGCTCTAGTCTGTCAATAATAAATTGATCTCCACGGCCATACCCTTCTTCAGCATTGATCACAAAGAGGATCAGATCCACTTCATTTAACGTCTGCTGAGCGGTTCTCGTCATGAAATCCCCAAGCTTGTGTTTCGGTTTATGAATACCAGGTGTATCAATAAAAATAACTTGCGCTTCATCTGTTGTGTAAACCGCTTGAATCTTATTTCTTGTTGTTTGAGGCTTATCGCTCATAATGGCGATTTTCTGCCCGATCACTTGGTTTAACAGTGTGGATTTCCCAACGTTCGGTCTTCCGATGATGGTAACAAATCCAGATTTATAACCTTCTTTAATCATTTAAATCCTCCGGCGAAAAAGCACCTGGCAATAAATCTTTTACTAAGATTTCTTGAACGTCACCTTTTAAGTTTGTTAAATAAACCGGCATTTCTGGCGGGCAAAGCTCTGAGATTACTTGTCGGCATGCTCCACATGGCGGCACTGGACGCTTTGTATCTGCTACTACAGCGATTGCACTGAATTTTTTATCGCCTTCTGTATACGCTTTAAATAACGCCGTTCTTTCAGCACAACAAGTCAGACTGTAAGCAGCGTTCTCAATGTTTGCTCCCATATATACTTTACCTTCAGCTGTTAGAAGTGCTGCACCTACTTGAAATTTAGAGTAAGGTACGTAAGCCTTTTCACGTGCTAGTTTCGCTTGATCCATCAATTGTTCTTTGTTCATTACTCATTCACCTTCTTAACAATTATTGCTTCATATTGTTTATGCTGTTTATAAGCGGTTCAATAAAGAGCAGTATACCGATTATAACAGCAAATATTGAAAAAACCAAAACTGCTCCTGCAGCAGCATCTTTCGCCTTCTTGGCAAGCGGATGATGTTCCAGTGTAATTAAGTCCACTGTATTTTCTATAGCAGTATTGATTAGCTCTAGCGCTAAAACCAGACCGATAACAATAAATAATATGATTAATCTCGCTGAAGAAAAATCAAGTGCAATCGCTGTAGTGATAACGATTACACTGATAAAGGTGTGGATTCGAAAATTTTGTTCTGTTTTAAACGTTGTAAGAATGCCTGCAAATGCAAACATAAAACTTGAGAACAACTTTCTCCATGAAATCATCTTTTTAATCCGTATTGCTCCAAGATTTCTTCTTGTCTGCCAAACATTCTTTTTTCATCTTCTTCGTTCATATGGTCATAACCTAATAAATGCAGAAAGCCGTGTACCGCAAGAAAGCCCATTTCTCTTTCTAAAGAGTGGCCATACTCTGCGGCCTGTTCTTTAGCAACATCTAAACAGATAATAATGTCTCCTAAGAACCTCGTCTCTTCTCCGCCTATAATTTCTGTCTCATCTTCTCCCATCTCTTCCATGGCAAAGGAAATGACATCCGTTACACTGTCTTTTTGTCGATACTCACTATTAATTTCTTGAATTCTTTCTTTCGTTACAATGGTCACAGATACTTCTGCTTGGCCCGTTTCTTCCATTTCAGCCGCTTTTTCTAGGACATTTGTCAAAAGTTCCTGAAACTCTGTGCTGTTTTCATCAATTTCGTTTAAATACTCTACATGTAGTATCATTGTTTTTCCACCTTTTTCGTTTCTTCTGGATACTCAATTCTGGAATGAAAAATCCCTTTCAATGTTTCGGTCAATGTCTTAGCTACCGTATCCAGTTCTTTAAGGGTAATGTCACATTCGTCAAACTGTCCATCCTCAAGTCTATCATTTATTATCTTTCGAATGATTCCGTCGATTTTAACTGGTGTTGGTTTAGATAATGATCGTACTGCCGCTTCAACTGCATCTGATATACCGATAATAGCAACTTCCTTTGTTTGGGCTTTTGGCCCAGGATATCGGAAGTCTGATTCTGCAACTTCCTTATCTGTTAGCTTAGCTGCTTTATGATAAAAGAATTTTAACAAAGTCGTTCCGTGATGCTGTTCAGCTATGTCTATAATCTCTTTCGGTATTTTTTCTGCTCTAAGCATATCTGCCCCATCATAAGGATGTGCGGTTATTATCGTCTTACTTAATTGTGGAGCAATCTTGTCATGCGGATTCTCCATATTCATTTGATTCTCTATAAAAAAATGGGGGCGTTTCGTTTTTCCAACATCGTGATAATAAGAACCCACTCTTGCGAGAAGTCCGTTAGCACCAATAGACTCACAAGCTGCTTCAGAAAGATTGGCTACCATGATGCTGTGATGATAAGTACCCGGCGCTTCCATTAATACTTTTCGCAATATAGGATGATTTGGATTAGATAGTTCGATAAGTTTTGTTACTGACAATATGTTAAAAGAAGACTCAATAACAGGTAACAACCCTAGCGTGAGTACAGCTGAGACAAAACCAGAAATGGCTGCACAGCCAAGATCTAATCCTATTTGCAGAGATGTGAACTTTCCGTTTTGCAACAATAGAACACTCGCTACCGTTAGGATGGCTATAAAAGATACGAAAAATCCAGCTTGAAGAATTTTCGAACGCTGCTGTGTTTTGCCTAGAAATACAATTCCAGCAATTCCGTTAAATAAAACATACATGCTCATGATAAAGTTAAAGTTCCCTGCTGTTTGCTCGTTAAAGATTAAAGCTGCACTAAAAGCAAAAATAATCGTTGAAACAACAGCGAGCTCTTCATTAAATAGCATCTTGATCATCATCGCACCTGCAGCAACAGGAACCGCATACATTAGACTCGTTAAACCAAGATTGGTACTGATACTTAACACTTTCATTACAACGAGGGTGAGCGTGAACAATAAGGCGTAGATTGTTACATATTTTCTAAAATGCTCCTTCTCACGCTCTTCTTTCATAAAATAATACAAACCAGCCATTACGATCAGCACAAAGAGGAACAAACCATAATACGGATACGTTTTCATTTCCTGATCCAGTAATCCAACCTTTTTGAGCCTATCAAAGATTTCAGGCGTAATCACAGCCCCGCTTTTAACTAAGACTTCTCCTTCTCTAATCACAACCTCTTCAACTTTATCACTTGCTTCTTTTCGTTTTTGTCTTGTTTTTTCAGTATCAAGCGTTCTATTCGCAATAATAAAACTTCTAGTGATTTCTTCTGTAGCATTTCTTAAAGAATAGGACAGATTGCTATTTTCACGGATCAGTTGAACAGCTTCATTCCTAGCATCTTCTACCTCTTCAACCATAATAGGATTGGATAAAACCTTGTTCACAACATCCGGACCCAAATTCTTCATATTGTTTAATTCTGTTTCACTCGCTTGAGCCAGAGCAGTATATGTCTCATCAGATATTTCAGATTTGTCTATCGAATCTTTTATCTGTTCTAACTTCTGATCCATGGATAGCGGGGCTTCGTCATCCTTCTTTTCCTCTTCTGATTTATTAATGGTAATGACTAGATCAAATAGATCTTTCAGGGCTTCTGCTTGAAGTAAAGCGAGATCTTTATTAAAGGTATATTCATTCTTAACACTCTCTTCAGCCAGCCTTTTCCTCGCTTCCGTCTGATCTTCAAGCGGAATTGTAATAGGAGATTGGATATCCCTAGGAGCACGCTCATAAACATTGACGTCCACTACATTGGGAGTCACATTGCTGACTAAAAGGGAAAACAAGATGATGCCCATAACAATAAAGGATACTGTTGCTACACTTAAACGAAAGTAATTGGACAAAAGATGCCTGATATTGGACAAGCGATACCACTCCTTAAACTTGTACATCCTGTTCTAATCTTAGCAAAAATTGTACAAATATGGTACTTATCAAAAGAAAAAGATAAAAGTAATCCAGTTATTGAGTGGCTGTTTTCGCAAACTTTTTTGCTCCTGGAAGGGTTGATTTCCGTTTCAGGTGCTTCGCTTTCCGCAGGGCAGACGGTGAGCCACATTCGTACGTTTCACTTTTAAGTGTCTCACCTGCCCGCCTGTCCCGCAGGAGTCTCGCACCTTCCACTCCAATCAACTGTCAAAGAAGGCAATAAAAAATAAAAAAACAACAATCCTTTTGAAAGCAGCCTTTTGAATAGACAAGAACGAAATCTCTACTTAGAGCAATAGATGAGAAAGCATAAGTAGTGAAATAGTTGAGCGAGCTGCGGTTATTCTCCTTAACATCTTGTCCAATTCTTGCACCACGTAAAAAAGCCACCAGAGATTTGGCGGCTTAGTCTTCGTATGTTTCATATGCTTCAATAATTCGTTGAACAAGCGGATGACGTACAACATCCAATTGTTTTAAGTATATAAAATCAATGCCTTTTACGCTCTCCAGCCTCTTTTCGGTTACTTTCAACCCAGATTCCTTTCCACGTGGAAGATCAATCTGTGTTAAGTCACCTGTAATAACCATCTTCGAGCCAAACCCAAGACGCGTTATAAACATTTTCATTTGTTCTGGTGTTGTGTTTTGAGCTTCGTCTAATATAACAAAGCTTTCATCAAGTGTACGGCCTCTCATGTACGCTAATGGAGCAATTTCAATCGTCCCGCGCTCAATCAGTCTTTCCGTATGTTCAGCCCCTAGGAGGTCATGCAGTGCGTCGTATAGAGGCCGCAGATAAGGATCTACTTTTTCTTTTAGATCGCCAGGCAGAAACCCAAGGCTCTCTCCCGCTTCAACAGCAGGACGAGTAAGTACAATCTTTTTCATTTTACCTTCTTTTAATGCATTAACAGCCATCACTACCGCTAGATATGTTTTTCCAGTTCCTGCAGGTCCTATACCAAAAACAAGATCACGCTTTCTCATCGACTGAACATAGTGTCTTTGACCGAGCGTTTTCACGCGAATAGGTTTACCTTTTGCTGTTACTGCGATGTCTTCTTCATATAACTCACTTAATTCATCCAGCATATTTTTTCAGCAAGCTGAACGGCATAAACAATGTCTCGCTCTGAGATTTTTATTCCTTTTCGCACTAATTTCAGCAAGACATACAGTGTCTCTTCAACCATTTCGGCTTTTTCAAGTTCCCCTGAAACTGATATTTCCTCTCCACGGGTGACGATGTTAACGTTAAGCTTGTCTTCAATCACCTTTAAGAAGGCATCGTTCGGCCCAAAAAGGGAAGCTGCTTCAGTCGTATTTTCGAGTTGTAATGAATTAAGTCTTTTCGTTTCTGACAAACTACTCATTCTCCTTGTTGGATAGGTATAGGTTGTTCAGATGCAATATTTTCAATTACTTGGTAGAGCATCGTTAGTTTAACTTTACCATTCGAGACGTTTTGTTGCCAAACTTTTTCACCATTAATTTTTGCATCTTCAGGCAATTTCTTTCCCAATTCTTTCTTCGCCATCTTTTTACCAACTTCTATGGCTTCTGCTTTCGTATAGGAGCGCTTGACTCCATCCGTTTCCCTAATTTCTTTTTTTATATAAGAAAAAGGCATCTTCCATTTCGCTAAGTAAAGAGGTGTTTCATTTAGTGTTTCCGTTTTGTCTTCAAATTCTCCATCAGAAAAACCGTATACAGGAAGATTTAGCCCAAACAAGGATACATAATGTCTGTTTTTATATTTTCCTGTGTACGTTTGAAAAGAAGTATTTAATGGTACTTCCACCTCTGTTTGATACCATACTTCTCCCCAAACCTCTCCCTTTGCACTTACGAGCTGTGGTTTTTTCTTTTCCAATGAGCCCAGAAACTAATAAAGACCCCTTCTTTACATAATCATTAACACCAACGATGGGTTGTCCTTTTTCAACGAATACAGAATGAATGACGGCTTCTTTCGTTGCGACGAGATGTCTTGGTCCGGTAATTGGTTTTGCTTCAGGAATCTCTTTCTCAACTACTTCCAAGCGGTATGAGGTTCCATGTTGGGTTACACCAATCCATGTGACATTGTCCATTTTCTCTGTTAATTCCCGCTGAATCTCTCTAACGTTAGGCAACAGAAAAATAAACTTTCCTTTTGTAACTCCCATTTCAACAGCGGCTTTTCTTAACTCATACTCTGTCTTAGGATTTGCCCCCGTAACATTTATATTCCAAATCATATTTGATAATAAAAATAGCACAAAGATAAAAGAGACCATACCAAGAATAAAACCATTTCTTTTCCACATTCTTTTTAAAAGAAAAGGTGTTCCCTTTTTTCTTTTATTCTAATCTTTAGCTTGTTTTCTTTTAATATTGATTTCGCTTTCCGAACATCAGATATAGAAATAGAGACGAGTACGCGGTTATGATCAAGAGGCTGGATATCCCATATCTGTATTCCGGATTGCAAACACGTATTTATAAAAGAGCTAGATTCTTGTCCAATAATTTCAATCCTTACATAGCCTTTCACATGATTCCAATTGGTTTTCATCTTGTCCCTCCCTATTCATCAACTCGTTATTCATTTTCAAAGTCAACTGAAGATATTGTACCTTCAAGTAAGATTTCTTCCGGTAAGATCGTTTTGATCACAAATTCACTTCCTTTAATAACGAGAGTCCCTTGTTTTAATTTGAGTGTAAGCTGTTCATTTGAAAAAGCTTTTACACCTCTGTGGTTTTCTATATATATGTGTAGTTGTCCAATCATCGTAATCCGGGGTAAATCCATCACTACATCTGCTGGTAGTTCAAGGTTCTGCATCATCCATTTGTTTACTTGCTGCCGCAATTTTCCCATAAAAAAACCCCTCTCTCCATTTTTATGAGAGCAGGGGTAAACTATCACACTATTTCATTGTTTCGTTTTAATACTATCGCTTTTGAAGAGCTTTAGGCTTAGAGAGAATTTCAGACCAGATAATCGCTTTTTGAAGTTCTTGTTGATCTACTTTAAAGCCGCTTAAAATTTCTTCTTTATCTTGGTAGCGGTTCGAACGATTGTTATTTTCGGTATTAATTTGACGGTTAGATTTTGGCCTTTCGTAATTCTTGCCAACAATCTCTGCTGCTTTATTTTCAACAATTTCTCTATGTTCAAGCTGTGCTGGAATACCAAAAGGTGAGACAGTTTGTTTTGGAAGTTCCGTTTCACGCTTACGGGGTACAGGTCTTGAGGTATTCTGATTTTCTTTCAACCTTTTAAAGAAGCTAAATATTCCACCTGCAACTAGAATAACAAAAACAATATTCGCAAACAGCAGTTCAAGAATCGCTTCTAACATCCTTAAATCTTCCGCCCTTTATCATCATTGTTCTCTTTATCTGAATGAGAGGACTTGCTGATCGACTCACGCATCGTTGTGTCTGCCATAATGTTCTTCATGTTCATATAATCCATAAAGCCCATGTTTCCAGATCTAAGCGCTTCTGCTAACGCCATAGGAACCTCTGCTTCTGCTTCCACAACTTTTGCTCTCATTTCTTGAACTCTCGCCTTCATCTCTTGCTCATTAGCAACGGCCATCGCACGTCTTTCTTCTGCTTTTGCTTGAGCAATATTCTTATCAGCCATTGCTTGATCTGTTTGAAGCTCAGCACCAATGTTCTTGCCGATATCAATATCGGCAATATCAATTGAGAGAA
Source organism: Fictibacillus sp. EA-CB0309 (assembly GCF_055814265.1). Classification (NCBI taxonomy): domain Bacteria; kingdom Bacillati; phylum Bacillota; class Bacilli; order Caryophanales; family Fictibacillaceae; genus Fictibacillus; species Fictibacillus sp. EA-CB0309. The sequence continues at coordinate 1,636,715 of NZ_CP169271.1, read as the reverse complement.
TTTCGAAAGCTGTTCCAGCATCCAATCCTTTAGATAGAACGGTCTGTGAAATCATATCTGGGTTTTCAAGAACTTTTTTATGGTTTTGAGAAGAACCGATTGTAGAAACAATCCCTTCACCGACACGAGCAATTACTGTTTCTTCACCCGCTCCACCAACAAGGCGTTCAATATTTGCTCGTACTGTAATCCTTGCTTTTGCTTTCACTTCGATTCCATCTAACGCTACACCAGCGATAAAAGGAGTTTCAATAACCTTAGGATTAACACTCATCTGAACAGCTTCAAGGACATCGCGCCCCGCAAGATCGATGGCTGCCGCTCTTTCAAAGCTTAGTTCTATATTTGCACGATGCGCAGCAATCAATGCGTTAACAACGCGGTCTACGTTCCCACCTGCTAAGTAGTGACTTTCAAGCTGGTTTGTACTTAACTCTAATCCAGCTTTTACAGCTTTAATTAAAGGGTTTACTACACGATTCGGAATAACTCTTCTTAACCTCATCCCTACTAATGTGAAAATTCCAACTCTAACTCCTGCAGCTAATGCAGAAATCCATAACATAACTGGAACAAAAGTAAATAAAACTGCTAAAGCAATAACAATGAGTCCGATAATCACAATACTTGCGATAGAACCGAATTCTAACATTTACACACTCTCCATTCATTCATTATTTTCAATGGGTCTTACAACGATGCGTCCACCACTTACTTTAATAATTTTTACATGTTGTCCTTTTTCGATAAAAGTGCCTTCAGACACTACATCTAAATATTCATCCTCTAACTTCACACTGCCAGACGGCCTTAATGCGGTAGCTGTTATTCCTGTTCTACCTGTTAAATCGACTCGTTCTTTATGAGAAAGGTATCCTTTTTCAGAGCTTGTTGAATCGGATAAGACTAGTCGTTTCAACGGTCCATTGTACCCAAACGATCTTATGAAAAAGTAAGATCCTATAATTGTCACAACAATTGCTATTGCAATGGCGATTAATATCCCTGATAGTGAACCACCTGCTAGTATTAATCCGGTCAACATGGCAACCACCCCTAGTATGCCTATTATTCCTCCAGGCAGAAATAATTCCAATATGATTAATACAATCCCAGTTCCAAATAAGATGATTGCTTCCCAACCCGCTAAACCGGCTATCATATGTCCATAAAAAAATAGCAGTAGCGACAGCGCACCAATAGATCCTGAAATTCCGAAACCTGGTGTATAAAGCTCTAACACAAGTCCTAAGCTTCCCAAAGACAACAAGATGGGTACAACGACAGGATTTGTAACAAAGCGAGCTATCTTATCTGCAAACGTGGGATTAGATTCTAAAACTTTAGCATCCTCCAAATTTAAAAACGCAAGAAGTTCCTGACGATCTTCTGCGATTTTTTCTGCATACCCTACTTTTGTTGCTTCGCTAGCTGTTAGAGTAAGCAGTTCTCCTTTTTCTAAACCAAGTTCAGGAATCTCGACATCCGGGTCTACCATTGCCTCAGCGTATAGAGGATTTCTTTCATTCAGCTCTGCTGCTGCAAGCATTTCTGCCTTCCAAGCAGATTCTGCTTTTTGTCCTGCTGTATTGCCTTGACTGTCGATAACAGCTGCTGATCCAATGGTGGTAGAAGGTTTCATAACGATTTGATCCGCATTAAGAGCTATATAAGCTCCTGCGGAAAAAGCATTCTTAACGACATAAGCCGTAATTGGAATCTCTGTTTCCCTCATGACTTTTGCTATATGTAATGCGGCGTCTACTCTGCCTCCTGGTGTGTAGATTTCAAGTACGATATGATCAGTACCATCATCTTCTGCTTTTTTAATATTCCGTTCTAAAAAACTTCAAGACCTCTCTCTACTTCATGTTCAACTGGAATAAAAGTTACCGTCTTCCCTTTTCCAGCGGAGAAAACATGATGGGTAGAAATCAAACCATAGAACCCCCATAAGAGACAAAGCATATATATGAATAAACGGGTTTTTTTCACAAGAACCCCCCTCAATTTTATTTTACGTTATCTTGTGGGAAAAGTTTCAAAAAATAAGAAAACGCTCTGTATAGTATACAGAGCGTTTGTCATTTCAATTATGATAATTGTTGCTGCACAATACGGTTAACGAGACCGCCATCGGCTTTCCCTTTAACTTTCGGCATAAGTGCACCCATAACTTTACCCATATCAGCTTTTGAAGCAGCACCTGTTTCAGTAATCGTTTGAGCAACGATTTCTTGCAGTTCTTCTTCTGTAAGCTGTTTTGGTAAGTATGGCGTAAGAACAGCAATTTCATCTTGAAGACCAGCGACTAAATCATCGCGGCCAGCTTTTTCGAATTCTTGGAGGGAGTCTTTTCTTTGTTTCATTTCGCGTACAAGAACGGTAAGCTCTTCTTCCTCATTTAATTCGCGTCCTTGCTTGATGGCTTCATTTTGAAGTGATGCCTTAAGCATGCGAATAACAGAAAGCTTTTGCTTGTTCTTGTCCTTCATCGCTTGTTTCATATCTTGGTTTAAATCGTTAAGAAGACTCATATTTCTTACTTACACCCCGCTTAGAACTTACGCTTTCTTGCTGCCTCAGCCTTCTTCTTACGCTTTACGCTTGGCTTTTCATAATGCTTGCGCTTTTTAACTTCAGCCAATGTTCCATCTTTGGAAACGGATCTTTTAAAACGACGAAGAGCATCATCAATGGATTCATTCTTGCGAATACGTGTTTCTGCCATTTGTATTTCCCTCCTCCAGACCACCCTTACATAAAGTAAAGATGCGTCACATATCTTTTGCCATTATAATATATCCTTGCAATACGGTCAACTTAATTTAAACAAGTTGGTCGGAGAGAGCAGGTAATTATTCTAAAACAAAAATTAATAGTCTGAAGTGGATGTTCCGCCTTCAACAATTGCGATTCCTGCACTTGCACCAATACGAGTCGCACCAGCTTCGATCATAGCTAGAGCTGTTTCACGGTCTCTAACTGCTCCAGATGCTTTTACACCAATATTTGGTCCAACAGTTTCACGCATTAACTTAACATCTTCAACAGTCGCTCCGCCAGTTGAAAATCCAGTAGATGTTTTAACGAAGTCAATTCCAGCTTTTACAGCAATTTCACATGCTTTTACTTTTTCTTCATCCGTTAAAAGAGACGTTTCAATGATGATTTTAGTAAGTGCTTTACCTTTTGCTGCTTCAACTACAGCACGAACATCTTGTTCAACTAGTTCATAGTTACCATCTTTTAGAGCTCCAATATTGATAACCATATCAACTTCAGTAGCACCATTTTCAATCGCATTCTTCGTTTCAAAAGCCTTTACTTCAGGTGTGTTTGCTCCTAATGGGAAACCAATTACCGTACATACGGCAACATCTGAATCCTTTAATTGTTCAAAGGCTGTATAAACCCAAGTAGGATTTACACATACAGAAAAGAAATTATATTTTTTAGCTTCTTCACATAGAGTTAAGATCTCTTGCTTTGAAGTATCTGCTTTTAATGCTGTGTGGTCAATCATTCTTGCAACGTTTAAATTGCTCATTTCAACAAACCCTTTCTTAAATAAAAAAATTAAACACCGTTAGTATCATATCAAATAATTCGACATAAATCGAGTTACTTCAAAATCTAAAATAATAATCCGCTGTTTTTGTAAATATTGTTGCTTTCGAATGTTTTTTCTCTTAATTAGCAAGCTGGAGCGGAAATCAGCTACTTTCAAGAGCAACATTGTATGCGAAAACAGCCTTTAGAAAACAGCCACCTAAAAAAACATCCTGGCATGAACTCCAGGATGTTAGCTTGAAACAGCTTGCTTCAGGATTTCTTCCATTTCTTGTTTTACAAATACACCTTTATTATAAGGATACCCAGCTTCAGTAATTTTCACTTTCACCAATTTACCGATCATCTCTTCGCTGCCTTCAAAAACAACTTTTAGATAATTTGGAGTGTACCCAACAAATAAATCGCTTCCTGGTGCATCTTTAAAAGCTTCTTCTGGAATAACTTCAACAACTGTATCTTCATAGTTTGAAGCATATTCTTTAGCTAATTGATCAGATAATGCGATCAATTTGTGAACACGTTCATTCTTAACATCCTCTGGTACCTGATTCTCCATCTTAGCAGCTGGAGTACCGGTACGCTTCGAGTAAGGAAATACATGAAGTTCCATAAATTTATGACTCTCAATGAATCGATACGTTTCCATAAACTCTTCTTCTGTCTCTCCAGGAAACCCAACAATTACATCTGATGTGATTGCAAGTCCCGGAAGTGCCTCTTTCAATCGGTCTAATCTTTCTCCGAACATTTCCATCGAATACTTTCTTCTCATTCTTTGCAGAACTGTATTAGAACCAGATTGAAGAGGAATGTGAAGATGGGGAACAACTTTGTCCGATCTTCCCATAACTTCAATCACTTCATCAGAAATCTGACTAGCCTCGATTGAAGAAATACGTATACGTTTAAGGCCTGAAATGTTTTTATCTAGATCATCAAGCAGTTTTGCAAACGAATAGTCTTTCATATCCTCGCCGTAACCTGCTGTATGAATCCCTGTAAGAACGATCTCTTTGTATCCAGAATCAACGAGCTGCTGAGCTTGAGCAAGTACATCTTCTGGTTTTCGTGAACGGAGAAGACCTCTTGCCCAAGGGATAATACAAAATGTACAGAAATTATTGCAGCCTTCTTGAATCTTTAATGATGCCCTTGTTCGATCAGTAAAGGCTGGCACATCTAGTTCTTCATATACTCGTGCCTTCATAATGTTTGAAACTCCATTGATCGGCATACGTTCCTCTTTGTATTGTTGGATATACGAAAGCATTTTAGAACGATCTTGTGTGCCGACCACTACATCTACGCCCGGGATCGCCATAATTTCTGCTGGTGAAGTCTGAGCGTAACAACCTGTAACACAAATAACCGCATCCGGATTTTTACGGATGGCTCTTCGAATCACTTGTCTGCTTTTTTATCACCAGTATTCGTAACTGTGCATGTATTAATCACATAAACGTCTGCTGTACTGTCAAAGTCAGTTCGTTCATATCCTTCACCTTGAAACAGTTGCCAGATCGCTTCTGTCTCGTAATGATTTACTTTACAACCTAACGTATGAAATGCAACGGATGGCATATTGATCACCCCTTTAATTCAAAATGATAAGAAATGGCAGATAACATATATAATGGAGCTGTTTCTGTCCTTAAGATTCTAGGACCAAGCCCGCACAATATAAATCCATGTTCACTAAGGGAAACCGCTTCTTTTTCGCTGATTCCTCCCTCAGGGCCAATGACACAAAGGATGGAATCTCCCTTAGCTGCTGTTTTCAACTCAGAAGCAAAACGTGAGGATTCGTCTTGTTTAGCTTCTTCCTCAAACGCAACGATTTTTATATTATACTGTTCCGCCATTTTAAGCAAATCAGAAAAAGAACCTGGATTCAAGATCTCAGGAATCCGGCTTCTATGAGACTGTTCTGCAGCTTCTTTTGCTATCTTTTCTAACCGCTCTTGCTTCTTCACTGCCTTTTTTCATCCCACTTTACGACTGAACGGTCAGCTGCAAATGGAAAAAGGAAACAGCTCCAAGTTCTGTGCCTTTTTGGACAATGTACTCGAGCTTATCACCCTTTGGAAGTCCTTGGGCAATGGTAACGAAGACAGGCAACTCAGCTTGTGTCTCAACCTCTTTAACTACCTGTACTTCAACAGCGTTACCGCCAAGCTCAACGATTTCACACAAAGAGGTACGACCATTGTTATCTGAACAGATGATGTTGTCTCCATCTTGCATCCTCATCACTTTTAAGATGTGTTTCGCATCTTCCCCTGTTATTACTACGCGGTCATCTCTCCAGTTTTCTGGAGGAACAAAGTACCTTTGCATGAAGTGCACTTCCTATCTTCTTATTTCTGATTTTGAGCAACGATTGCCACCCAATCTTCCATTTCTAAGACTTCTACGATTGTAAAGCCTTGTTGTTCTAACTTTTCTTTCACATCACGTTTTTTTCCTTGTATAATCCCTGATGTAATAAAGTATCCGCCTGGCTTTAGAACTTTAGCTGTATCCTCGACAAACAATAGAATGATTTCAGCCAAAAGGTTTCCTACAACAAGATCGACAGGACCCTCAATGCCTTTTAAAAGATCATTCTGGTCTACGTGGACTTTTGTATGGACCTTATTCAGCTTCACATTTAAACGCGCAGAGTTTACGGCTACTTCGTCAAGATCATATGCTTCAACTTGTTTTGCACCTAACATAGCAGACGCGATACTTAATACACCTGATCCTGTTCCAACATCAATAACAGAATCGCCTTCTGTGATGTATTTTTCGATGGCCTGTAAGCTCATAACAGTTGTAGGATGTGTTCCTGTCCCAAAAGCCATACCAGGATCTAATTCGATAATAAGTTCATCAGAATTAACAGGCTTGTAATCTTCCCAAGTAGGAGTAATCGTGATTCTCTTTGAGATTTTTACCGGCTTATAATATTTTTTCCAAGCGGTTGCCCATTCTTCTTCATTCACTTCTGAAATAGATATCGTGTTTGCCCCAATATCAATATCATATTTAACAAGGTTTGTGATCGCTTGCTTGATCTCTTCAACCGTTTCACCTAGAAAACTGTTAACAGGTAGGTAAGCTTTTAAAATTACACCTTCAGAAGGATAATCAGATGGGTTGAGCTGATAGATTTCGCCAAATACGGATTGACGCTCTTTAGAGAGGTCATCAACATCCTCGATCACAACTCCGCTTGCTCCTGCCTCATGTAAAATATTCGATACTGGTTCAACAGCTTCCTGAGTAGTGTGGATGCTAATCTCTGACCATTTCATCATATCAACTCCGTTTATTAGTTTAGCTTTTAGAACATTTTTATAGGTTATTACTTGCTTGCTTTGAAAGTGGTTGATATCCACTCCATGTGGCTCGCTTTCCGCGGGGCAGGCGGTGAGCCCCTTGCCGCTTTGCGCCGTTAAAGGTTCACCTGACCGCCAGTCCCGCAGGAGTCTCGCCACCTTCCGTTCCAATCAACCTGTCAATGAAGGTAATACATACAAAACAGCAGGCTTTTGGAAGGAAAATCTTTTGATTTATTGAAAGAGTTTTACTCGCCCTTAAATGCGCGTTTGACTTTGTCGAAGAATCCATCTTGTTGTTCATCTGGCATGCTGCCGCTGATTTCTGAGAAGTCACGAAGCAGCTGTTTTTGTTTTTCTGTTAAGTTTTTTGGTGTAATTACTTTCACTTGGATATGCTGGTCACCTTGACCTCTTCCATGAACGTTCTTAACACCTTTTCCTCTTAAGCGGAAATGAGTTCCTGTTTGTGTTCCTGCAGGAATCTTCAGCTTAACTTTCCCATATAAAGTAGGGACTTCAATCTCGTCTCCAAGTGCTGCTTGAGAAAACGTCAATGGCATCTCGCACAAGATGTCATCTCCATCACGCTCGAAGAACTCGTGATTCGCTACTTGGAACACCACATAAAGATCACCTGCAGGTCCACCGTTCACTCCAGGTTCCCCGTGGCCAGACATACGGATCTGCTGACCGTTATCAACACCAGCAGGTACTTTTACCGAGATCTTTTTGTTTTTGCGTACTTTTCCTGCACCATGACAAGTATTACATTTATCTTTAATGATTTTTCCTTTACCGCTGCAGTGGTTACATACTCTTCTGTTAACAATTCGGCCGAACGGTGTATTTTGTTCAACGTTCAGCTGACCACTTCCGTTACAATGCGAGCATGTCTCCGGTTTTGTTCCAGGCTTTGCACCAGAACCATGACAAGTCCCACATGATTCTTCTGTAGGAATTTGAATTTCAGTTTCTTTTCCGAACACAGCTTCTTCAAAAGAAAGACGCAGTCCGTACTGAAGGTCATTACCTTGGCGAGGAGCATTCGGATTTCGTCTACCGCCTCCACCGCCGAAAAACATATCAAATATATCGCCGAAACCGTCAAAACCGGCTCCGCCGCCACCAAATCCTTGATTTGGATCCGTATGGCCAAATTGATCATAATGAGCTTTCTTTTGTGGATCACTCAACGTTTCGTAAGCATCTTTAACTTCTTTAAATTTTGTTTCCGCATCTGCCTCTTTATTTACATCTGGGTGATACTTTCTGGCAAGTTTACGGTATGCTTTTTTCACCTCATCACTTGAGGCGTTTTTATCTAATCCAAGTACTTCGTAATAATCTCGTTTACTCATATAGGACACTCCCGAATTCTCACATAAAAGTTATCTTACCATTGAATACCACCTGACTCAAGACGAAAACTGCAACACTTTTGTTACGTCTTTAGTCGGATGTTCTAATCTTTACTTCAGAAAAAAAGTCAAAGTCAAGATGACCTGACTTTGACTTTTATCTGCTAAAAATTACTTTTTATCGTCGTTAACTTCTTCGTAATCAGCGTCAACGATGTTGTCATCGTTCTTGCTTGAAGATTGTCCTTCTGCATCACCTTGTTGAGCTTGCGCTTGTTGTGCAGCTTGCTCATAAAGTTTTACAGATAGCTGTTGAACGATTTCACTCAAAGCGTCTTTTTCTTTCTTGATCGCTTCAATATCATTGCCTTCAAGAGCTTTTTCAAGCTTTCTTTTGCTTCTTCAGCTTTTTTCACTTCTGCTTCGTCAACTTTACCTTCTAAATCTTTCAACGTTTTGTCAACGGTGAATACAAGCTGATCCGCTTCGTTTCTTGTATCAATCTCTTCACGCTTCTTCTTGTCTGCTTCAGCATTTTCTTCCGCGTCTTTCACCATGCGGTCGATTTCTTCATCTGAAAGCCCTGTTGAAGATTTAATTGTAATAGATTGTTCTTTGTTCGTACCTAGATCTTTTGCACGTACATTTACGATACCGTTCGCATCAATATCAAAGCTTACTTCGATTTGAGGAACACCGCGTGGAGCTGGCGGAATTTCAGACAACTGGAATCTTCCAAGCGTCTTGTTGTGTGCTGCCATTTCACGTTCCCCTTGAAGAACATGAATATCAACTGAAGTTTGGTTGTCAGCAGCTGTAGAGAATACTTGTGATTTCGATGTAGGGATCGTTGTGTTTCGATCGATCAATCTTGTAAATACGCCACCCATTGTTTCGATACCTAATGAAAGTGGTGTTACGTCAAGAAGAACTACATCCTTTACATCACCAGCAAGCACTCCACCTTGAATAGCTGCTCCAAGTGCTACAACTTCATCAGGGTTCACGCCTTTGTGAGGCTCTTTACCTGTAAATTTCTTGATTGCTTCTTGCACAGCTGGGATACGAGTAGATCCCCCAACAAGAATTACTTTATCGATATCTGACGGAGACATACCAGCGTCATTAAGTGCTTGACGAGTTGGTCCCATCGTGCGCTCTACTAAGCTAGAAGAAAGGTCTTCAAACTTCGCGCGAGTTAAATTTAACTCTAAGTGCTTAGGTCCAGATGCGTCTGCTGTGATAAATGGTAATGAGATTTGTGTAGATGTTACACCAGAAAGATCTTTCTTTGCTTTCTCAGCTGCATCCTTCAAACGCTGAAGCGCCATCTTATCTTGAGAAAGGTCAATACCGTTCTCTTTCTTAAATTCGCTAACTAAGTGGTCGATGATTACTTGGTCAAAATCATCTCCACCAAGCTTGTTATCTCCAGAAGTAGCTTTTACTTCAAAGAAACCATCGCCTAGTTCAAGGATTGATACGTCAAACGTACCACCACCAAGGTCAAATACGAGGATCGTTTGATCTTCGTCTTTTTCAAGACCGTATGCTAATGCTGCTGCTGTAGGTTCATTTACGATACGCTCAACTTGAAGTCCTGCGATTTGTCCAGCATCTTTAGTAGCTTGACGCTGTGCATCATTGAAATAAGCAGGTACTGTAATAACCGCTTTTTCAACTTTTTCTCCAAGATAGTCTTCTGCATGAGACTTTAATTTTTGCAAGATGATCGCAGAGATCTCTTGCGGAGTGTAATCTTTGCCTTCTACCGTTTCTTTATGGTCAGTTCCCATATAACGTTTAATCGACATGATTGTATTCGGGTTCGTTACAGCTTGACGCTTTGCTACTTCCCCTACTGAACGATCTCCGTCTTTGAATGCTACTACTGATGGTGTTGTACGGTTACCTTCCGGGTTCGGAATAACTACCGCTTCTCCACCTTCCATAACAGCTACACAAGAGTTTGTTGTACCTAAGTCAATACCGATGATTTTACTCATGTTTTTCCCTCCATCATTCATATGTAGTTTTTATGCGTTTACTTTTACCATCGCTGGTCGAATTACTCGATCTTTTAACAAATAACCTTTTTGCAATTCCTCAATAACCGTGTTGGATTCAAATTCAGAATCCTCTACTTGCATAACAGCTTGGTGCAAGTTCGGGTCAAATGTTTGACCGACTGACGGAATCTCTGTCAATCCTTCTTGTTTCAGCGCATCTGCCAACTGACGATAAACCATTTCCATACCTTGGATTAACGTTTTGGTTTGCTCGTTCGTAGCTTCAGTCTTCAAAGCACGCTCAAAGTTATCGAGTGCAGGTAATAACTGTTCTAAAAGACTTTGAGATTTATATTTAAGGCTCGCTGCCTGTTCTTCTCTTGTACGGCGACGGAAATTATCATAGTCCGCTTGCAGACGAAGATTTTTTTGACTAGCTTCCTCAAGCTTTGCTTCTAATTCTGAGATGCGTTGCTGTTCCTCACTAAGTGTTTCCTCGGTTGAAGCTTCTGTTTCTTCAACAACTTCTTCCGTTTTCGTCACTTCTTCATTCACATCTGTATGTGTTTGATCTTGAGTGATGTCCTCTTTGTTCATGCTTTCACCTCCCTAAACTAATACATTTATTTTGAAAAATCGTTTAACCGGTTCGTCATTTCCTTGGATAACGAATCTAGCAGCGAAATAACTTTCTTGTATTCCATTCTCGTTGGACCGATCAATGAAATTGTGCCTATATGTTTTCCATGCATCGTATAGGAAGCATTTATCACACTGCAATTTTTCATTGCTTCATGCTCATTCTCAGTACCGATTCTTATTGTTAGACCCTTATCAGTAGAGGAAACAAGCTTTTCCATTAAATCACGCGTTTCCAAAAAATCGAGAAGTGGTCTAACCTTATCAAGGTCACGGAATTCTGGTTGAGAAAGCATGTTTGTTTTCCCGCCATAAAAAAGCTTTTCTTTCTTGCTCCATAATAGAAGCTGATCGAGGAAAACCCCCATGTTTTGATAATCCCGGAGATGTTTTTTAAACACAGCTGAAAGTTCTTTTTGAATACGTGTGTTCAGCTCTATCAATCTAACCCCTGCGAGTCTCTCGTTTAAAATATTAACGAGTTTCTCAAGTTCAGACGGTTCAATCGTATCAGGCAGAACGATCTGTCTGTTTTCAACATGTCCGGTGTTCGTTACGAAAATAGCAACAGCCATCTGTGACGATATCGGAATGATCTGCATGTGCTTAAGTTTCATGTCTAGAGCGTTCGGTCCTAAAACAACAGATGTATAATTGGTCAGATCCGATAGAATTTTAGCTGATTGATCAAATAACGCTTCTGCCTCCTGTACCTTTTCTGTGAATAAAAGTTCTGATTGTCCAATCTCACTTTCTTTCATAAAAAGAGAAGGTAGAAGGTGATCTACATAAAAACGATAACCTTTTTCAGACGGTATTCTACCAGATGATGTATGGGTTTTCTCTAAAAATCCAAGATCCTCCAAATCCGCAAGTTCATTTCGAATCGTTGCGGGACTGTAGGTAATGTCCTCTCGTTTAGAGATTGTACGGGAACCTACAGGCTCAACATGCTTAATATAGTCATCTATTAAAACACGAAGAATAAAGAGTTGACGTTCCGTTAACATACCATCACCCCATTTGTTAGCACTCTTAAAGAGCGAGTGCTAAATCTATAATATAAGTTACCAAAAGGTACTCTTCGTTGTCAATCTAAAACTACACCAATAAATTCTTGAAAGACTTCGTTACCTAAAGGAATTCCGTACTTTGTTAAACGAAGTGTGCCGTTCCTTTTTTCAAGCCATCCCTTTTGGATCAATCTTTCAATCGGCTCTTTATAAACATCAAACATAGATACTCCATATCGATTAACAAACGTCTTATCAGAAACTCCTTCATGTTTTCGAAGTCCCATGAACATTTCTTCTTCCATCTTTTCAGATAAAGGTACGGGATGTTCTTCGATATAAGGAAAACCTTGTTCCTCAATTAAGTTCATGTATTGTTTCAGCGGACCCGCATTTCTTCTTCTCGTCCCCTCAACATAACTATGAGCTCCTGCGCCAATGCCAAAATACTCGTTATTATTCCAGTATTGGAGATTATGCTTGCTCTCAAACCCGGGAATCGCAAAATTGCTGATCTCATATTGCTTGTATCCCTTTTTATCAAGAGTTTCAATTAAATATTCGTACATAGCGGCTTCAAGCTCTTGCTCTGGCAAGATGAGCTTACCTTTTTGGGCTAAATTATAGAATACGGTTTTCTTTTCAATCTGCAATGAGTAAGACGATATGTGCGGAACATCTAAGGCTAGCGCTTCGTCTACTGACTTCTTGAACATATCCATCGTTTGACCCGGCAAACCAAACATCAAATCAATCGACATATTGTGAATTCCTGCTGCTTTAGCTTCAGCAACCGTCGAATACACATCTTCCCTATTATGTGTTCGGCCTAATTTTTTTAGCAAAGAGGATTGAAATGCTTGTACGCCTATACTCAGCCTGTTAACCCCATTGTTTTTTAAAACTGCGATTTTTTCTTTTGTTGTTTGTTCAGGATTCGCCTCAACTGTGAATTCTTTTAAGGATTTGTTTCCTAACACTTCGTTTACATCATTTAAAAAGGTATTCAGTTGATTTTCGCTTAAAGAAGTGGGGTGCCTCCTCCTACAAAAATCGTCTCCATTTCATAGTTCTTAAACCTGGATGTCGTATTCAGCATCTCTTTTTTCATGGACGCTATATACTCATCTACGGGCTGCTGATGTATGAATATCTTATTAAAATCACAATAGTGACAAATTTGAACACAGAATGGGATATGAAGATATGCCGCTTTAAGCACGATGTTCACCGCCTTTTTTCTCATAAATTAGGAAAGACCGCTAAAATTGCCTTCGCGGTCTTATAATGGTTTTTATTTGTTGTTGTTAGTATCATCCATACGAAGAACGGCCATAAACGCTTCTTGTGGTACATCAACTCGACCGATTGTCTTCATACGCTTCTTACCTTCTTTTTGCTTATCTAATAGCTTACGTTTACGTGAGATATCCCCACCGTAACATTTAGCTAAAACGTTCTTTCTTAATGCCTTGATGTTTGAACGAGCGACAATCTTTTGACCAATTGCAGCTTGGATTGGCACTTCAAACTGTTGACGCGGAATCAGTTCTTTCAGCTTCTCAACGACAACTTTACCGCGCTCATACGCGAAGTCTTTATGAACAATAACTGATAAGGCATCAATCTTTTCATTGTTCAGCAATATTTCCATTTTAACCAGCTTTGATGGCTTATAACCAATCAATTCATAGTCAAGAGATGCGTACCCTTTTGTACTTGATTTTAGCTGATCAAAGAAATCATACACGATCTCAGAAAGCGGAATCTCATAAAGCACGTTTACACGATTGTTTTCTAAATAATCCATCGTCATGAAGATCCCGCGTTTCTTTTGGCAGATCTCCATAATCGTCCCAACATAATCGTTCGGTGTCATGATTGAAGCTTTTACATATGGTTCTTCAACGACAGAAATCTTCTGTGCTTCAGGCATATTTGCAGGGTTATCGACGACTATTTTTTCCCATCCGTCATCGTAACGTTATAAATAACACTTGGTGCTGTTGCGATTAGATCGATGTTAAATTCACGTTCGATACGTTCTTGAATGATCTCCATATGAAGAAGTCCTAAGAATCCGCAACGGAATCCAAATCCAAGGGCTTGAGATGTCTCTGGCTCATATTGAAGAGCAGAATCATTCAATACAAGTCGTTCTAACGCTTCACGCAGATCGTTATACTTTGCCGTGTCTACTGGGTATAGTCCGCAATATACCATTGGGTTCATCTTTCTATAACCTGGAAGAGGCTCTGTTGCCCCTTTTACAGCGCTAGTAATCGTATCACCGACTTGTGTATCGCCGACGTTTTTGATGGATGCCGTTAAGAAACCAACATCACCAACCGTTAAGAAGTCTTTCTGAACCGCTTTTGGAGTAAACACCCCTAGTTCAAGTACTTCAAACTCTTTACCCGTTGCCATCATTTTGATCTTATCGCCGACCTTAACAGTTCCTTCAGCAACACGAATATACGTCACTACACCTCTATACGGATCATATAGAGAGTCGAAGATAAGCGCTTTAAGCGGCCCTTCTGGATCACCTGGAGGAGCTGGCACTTTTGCCACAATCTGCTCTAGGATGTCTTGAATACCAATGCCTGCTTTCGCTGAAGCAAGTACTGCTTCTGACGCATCCAGTCCGATAACATCTTCAATCTCCTGGCGCACTCGTTCTGGCTCAGCACTCGGGAGGTCAATCTTGTTGATAACCGGCAAAATCTCAAGATCATTCTCAAGAGCCAAGTACACGTTTGCTAACGTTTGTGCTTCAATTCCTTGAGCAGCATCAACGATCAGCAACGCTCCCTCACAAGCTGCTAAGCTTCTAGACACCTCGTATGTAAAATCTACGTGTCCTGGGGTATCAATCAAGTGGAACGTATAAATTTCACCATCTTTTGCTTTATATTGAAGCTGAACGGCATTTAATTTAATCGTTATTCCACGTTCACGTTCTAAGTCCATTGAGTCTAACAGCTGTTCTTTCATTTCACGCTGTGTTAGAGCACTTGTTTCTTCCAAAATTCTGTCAGCTAAAGTAGATTTTCCATGGTCAATATGAGCAATGATGGAAAAGTTTCTGATCTTAGCTTGTCTTTTTAATTTTTCTTCTCTGTTCATTATACGTTCACTCCTACAATTTTAGGAAAAGTCACTAGCTTTGATTATAGCAATACAAGGTATCTGTTTCAATCACAACCTCAAAAATAGGATTAGCAGTTGTTGATTATTAAATAAAAGGTAAAATAAAAAGAACCTCTAAAGGAGAAATCCTTTATGGTTCTTATGGCGAAAAGACAGCTAACATCTCCTGTATGATGATACCGAAAACAGAGATCATGAAACTAAAAGCTGAAGAGATCCAAGATGTAAGTTTTTGGCCAAGTGCAGAAAACACATTAAAAGAATCAATTTTATTTAATGTCTCTTGTTTTGTTTTTATATCATGACTCGTTACGGTCTCCGTCTCTGTTTTTGATAGACTTTGTGTTGTTGATGATAAAGATTCAAGACTCTCTTGAGATGGCCCTTTTAATTCATCCATCTCAAAATGTGCTTTTTGAATACCAAATAAGACTCCGAATAAAAGTATGATTACCAGTCCGAAACACTTTAACATAAATTTTGCCATGATTTTTCCTCCACGTGGGGATATACAATTTAAATTTATGCACAAGCTTATCCAAACATGACTAAAAACCTAATGTGTATATGACGATGTGTTTCCTTGATCGATTCCACCATGTAAAGCGGTGTTTAATCCATTTGCAAGAACGTTCGCCATATCTTCTATAAACACATCCACTTCCTTTGGCGTAACCATTAAGTTATGTCCAAGAGGAGCTAAAACTTCACGAATCAACCGAAGCTTCTCGTCGTCCTCCAACACACCCACTATTCCTAAAAATGATTTACGGTGACCTTCTTCAGGCATGTCATCTTCGGTTAGTACTTTCTTTTCTCCAAACGTCATGCCAGCAGGCAAAAGAGATTTGGACGGTTTGTCTTTCTCGTTCATCTCCCGGCCAAAGTGCTTTAAGATAAAATCAATCGTATCACTTGTAATCGTTGCCGCATCAACAACAGTAGGGATACCTATAGATATAACCGGAATACCCAATGTTTCTTTGCTCAGTTCTTTACGTTTGTTCCCAACACCTGAACCTGGATGGATTCCAGTATTGGACACTTGAATCGTAGCGTTAACCCTCTCAATAGATCGTGATGCTAAAGCATCAATTGCAATTACAAAATCAGGATTCACCCTTTTTACGATGCCATCAATAATATCGCTTGTTTCAATTCCTGTGATACCCATTACACCCGGTGAGATTGCACAGACGGGTCTGAATCCTTCTTCAACGTTTTCAGGTGCTAACTCGAAAAGGTGCTTCGTAATCGTTAAATTTTCAACGACAAGAGGACCAAGGGAATCAGGTGTTACATTCCAGTTGCCTAGACCTACAACTAAGCATGTATCCTCTTTTTTCACTCCTTGTTCATTTAAAAATTGATTAAAATCATGTGCAAAAACTTCTTGAACCCTCTCTTGAAGTTTAGAATCTTTTTCACGAATCCCTTGTACTTCAAAGGTTAAATACACACCCGCTTTTTTACCAGTTGTTTCTGCACCTTTCTCATCGATTTCAACTCTCACACACTTGATACCATCTCTATCTTTTTCATGTATAACGACACCCTCAAGAGTACTTTTATTAACAGCCTCATCTTCTTTTAATAGCATATCGTGAGCTTCTATTGCCAGATCCGTACGCACTGAATAGGCTTGAAGATCCAAATCTTTACCCATAATCTACCACCATCCTTTATTATGTATTTTTGCCGCAACTCTTCCTTTTCATTCTTGTATTGCATTTAAAGGGCGATTTTGATAGAATACTTTGTGTCCTATTTTTTGCAACGGAAAGTAATTTTGTTGCTCATGGTTCATTTAGGGAGGTGAATGGATTGGCTAATATTAAATCAGCGATTAAACGTGTAAAAACGAACGAAAAGCGTCGTGCTCACAACGCTTCACTTAAGTCTGGCATGCGTACTGCGATCAAAAACTTTGAAGCACTTGCAGCTTCAAACAATGCAGAAGGTGCTCAAGCAGCTTTTGTTACTGCTTCTAAGAAGATTGACAAAGCAGCGAACAAAGGACTTATCCACAAAAATGCAGCTTCTCGCCAAAAGTCTCGTCTTGCTAAGGCTTTAAACGGTGTTAACGCATAAATTGAAGGATGAAACCCGAAAAACGGCCTTACACCAATAGGTCGTTTTTTTATTTTGTTCTTATAATCATTTAAATTCTTGCCGTCTAATCTGTTATGAGCTGGCTTTTGTCTGACTAGGCAGAAAAATACAAAAGACCCCTTTCCAACTGCTGAAAAGGGGTCTTCATATATGGAAATAGGCTGGCATTTGCGATTATGTTAACGCCGGCCTTTTATTTTTTGAATCGGCAATTCTGGGCACGCGAATGTGCGTGGTGTTGTTTTGTTTGTCGAAAAGCCTATAAAAAGTTTTGAAGGACTATAAAAGTTGTGGAAGGCCTATAAATAAATTTGAAGGATTATAAAACTTTTTAAGGGCCCATAAAATAATTTTTGGGCCTATAAAAGTTGCTCAAGGCCCATAACTTAATCATATAAAGTTTTTTGCAGTCAAAGCTTCCAGTGTCTTATGAACCTTGTGAAAGTTTTACAATCTCCAACTCCAGTAAAAGCGTCTTATCCATCTGACCCGTTTTTAATTTATAATCTGTTTCAGCAAAGTTATTCAGACAGTTCCTTAGAAAACCTTCATCGAATCGATTTGCGTGTTTTGAAGCTAATTTCACTGCATAAGGATGTAATTTTAATGAGGAAGCAATCTGTTTCTCACCATACCCTTTTTTGAAAGTTCTTTCACACCAGTAATGATACGAAACTGCCTCGTGATCAATGCATGAATCTGGATTGGTTCTTGATTCTGTTTCATAAGATCATAAAAGCTTCTAAGGGCTTGTTCAGTCCTTTTATGGACCACGTGATCCACAAGTCCAAAAACATCATCTTCTAGTGTTCTAGCAACTAAGGAATCCACCGTTTCTTTTGAAATCACGCCATTCTCCCCAACAAAGAGAGCCATTTTTTCCATCTCTTTTGCCAAAATTGACATCTTCGTACCCAATCGAGCAAGTAGAAGTTCCACCGCTTCTCTATCAATGGTAACCCCTGAAGCAGCAGCTTCTTGTTGAAGCCATTTTTCAGCGGTATCGTTGCTAAGCTGAGAAACTTGTATGACTTCCGCTTGTGTTTTTAATTGTTTAACGATCTTTTTTCGTTCATCCAGCTTTTCATAAGGTACCACAATGACTAGTGTCGTATATTCCGCTGGATTTTGTATGTATTGTTCAAATACTTTATAGTCGTGTTCTATTTTTGTCTTTTCTTTTGCAGCAGTTAAAAATGCAGCGTTTTTCATGACTACGACTCGACGGTCTCCTAAGAAAGGCATCGTCTCTGCATCTTCAATTACTTCTTGAATGGAGATTTCATCCAGATTATGAACGCTCAAGTTAAAGTCCTTCTCGTCAGGAGACAAGAGGCTTGTAATAGTTTTTATAGCATCTTCTGCTAAATAAAGTTCTGTTCCCCAAATGAGATAGATTGGAGACGACTCTTTATTCTTTATCTTCTTTTTTAATGATTCAACTGTTAGCACCTTTTTCACCTCTCCTTATAATCCTATGGCGAATGAAAGGCATTTGCAAGCAAAAGAAGGAACAGAGCGTATGCCTGTTCCTTCATTTATGATAAACACTAACACCAAAACGATTATATCGTTTACGGTTAGCTTTAATAGGATATCCTATGCATTTTTATATTATTGGTGACAACGAATCTCATCTCTGGTAAGTTTTTGATAAAAGCAGTAAAAGAAAGCATTTTCAGTATGGATTTTTTAAAAATGATAACGTATACTAAGGATGGATTAGGAGGGTTGTCACATGAACCATTTTGAGAAAGATGTACAGAGCAAGCGTAACGACCTTATAGATTCCGGTATAGGCTTTGTTGTATCATTTGGATTCTTTACAGTAATTTTCGCCATCGGAGTCATTCTAAAAGCAATTGCATAATACATAAAAAAGGGCCGAATCGCATTCGGTTCTTTTTTATTGTGCGGTTTTTATTTTCAAACTCTCCTTTCCTACTTCAAAGGAAATATCACCCTGTTGGTCCGTGCGGTAGATCATGATTTTTTCGTTCTTTAATCGTTCTAAAACCTCACGAGCAGGATGGCCATATGTGTTGTTTTTACCTGCTGAGATAATCGCATATTGAGGTGATAGCTTTTTTAGGAAAGAATCAGTAGAGGATGTCGCGCTTCCATGATGGCCAATTTTGAGTACGTCGGCTTGCACGTGTTTAAAACTTTTAATAATCTCAGCTTCTGCTTCGTTTTCAACATCACCGGTAAACAAAAATCGTTTATCAAAAAGACTAACCCAAAGAACAATTGAGCCATTGTTAGAGGAATAAGGAGTGGCGCCTGGATGTAACACATAAAAGAAAGCATGATCGGTTCCCCATTTCATACCTTTACTTAACCTTATTACATCAATATTTTTTACTTGAGCAGTATTTCGAACCTGTTCTTCAAGTTCATTATCTTTTTCTTTGTTTGGTAAATAAACTGTGTTAATCCTGAGATTTTCGAGTAAAAACTCCGCCCCGCCAGCATGATCCATATCGCCATGACTAATGATCATCCCGTCTATTTCCCTGATCCCCTTAGCTTTTAAGAGTGGCAGCACTACTTGTTTCGTAACATTATACTCTTCTTCACGTTTTTCCCAGTCCTCTTTATCAAAAGAGATTGTTCCGCCTGTATCAATTAAATAGACAGCTTTTCTGTATGGCAACTCTATTAAAATACTGTCTCCTTGACCGACGTTTATAAAGGTAACGGATGCCTTTGGATTGATATAGGGGATAAACGTATGAATGATGATCACCAGTAAAAACGGGATAGCTATTTGTAATTGAAATCGCTTATTTACCTCCCATTTATAAAAAAATAAAATATAGATATAAAATATAATACAAATAACCACGTAACCGGCCGGCCAAGAACGATGCTTCCTTTCAGTAATTGAGCTTTAGTAAGGAGTGTTACTGAAAAGCCAAACACGAATTCAATGACAAAAGCAACGTGTGGAATAAATTCTGGTACACAAAAAGACAGAAAAAGCGCAACAAAAGAAACAGGGAACAATATAACAGAAACAAAAGGTATGTAAATCATGTTAAAAGGAATAGACCAGATCGAAAACTCGTAAAAATGATAAAGAACGATAGGAAAAGAATATAAGGAGCACATAAACGATGTCATGATCAGCAGACTGGTGTAGGATTTACCTTGGAATAAAGAAATTGAAGTAATTAGTACGAAGGTCATTAAAAAGAAAGCTGAAATCCAAGTTCAAAGCTATATGAAGGATTCCAAACAAGCATCCCTATGCAAACACAAGACAGGAGTGTTGCTGGACTAATTTTTCTTCTGAACATCATGATCAATATCACAACAATTCCCATCAAACCAGCCCGGACGATAGAACTCTCTCCTCCGGTTAAAACGATATAAATCGGCAAGAAAAAAATGATGATTATGTAGGCTACTTCTTTCACAATTCCCACTCGAACAAAGAAGAAATATAAAACAAATGAAACGATTCCAACGTTAAACCCTGATACAGCTAATAGATGTGTCAACCCCAGCTTCTGATACGCTTGAAGTGTTTTTGCCTCAATCCCATCTCTATAACCAAAAAGGAGAGCATTCATTAGACCAGCTGTATTTTTTGAAAATTGATTTTCTAATTGTTGAATCGCCCGGCTTCTCCAAATTTTTATTCTGTCTTGAGCGCTGGACCGATTCGTTATTTCACAGTGTTTAAAGTCGAAGTTTTCAGTCTCAAGTATCCAATATATATCCTTGTTTCTTAAATACTCACGATAATTCATTCCGTAAAAATGGCTTTGTGATTCAGGTTCTTTAAGGTTCCCTTTTAGTATGCAGCTCATATTAATTTCGAGATTTCTAAGTTGCTCCTTTTCAGTAGAAGTTTTCATTTTATGTTGAACAACCACTGTTTCGTTATTCGTTTCGTATTGAAAACTGAGCATCTTTCCATCCATTTTTGGGATGGTGTTTATTTGTCCGGGAAACATTATTTGACTTTGAGGTATTTTAGACTTGCTGTGCTTTAAATCATAATGAGAATAGATAAAGAAGAGCGGTAGAATAAAGAGGATGAAAAGGAATTTTCTTTTAATCTGTAAAACCATTACGATAACCAGAAATGCAGATCCTGCAATCCCGGTTACCGAGTGACTTTTGGACAGCCAAATTCCAATAAGTGCAAAAAGTGCACTTAAGACGGCATATCGAGGGTTCATACTTCGTTTGTGATAATGGCAGAAGGAGGGGATTTCATTTCTACTTTTTCTACAATTACACCTGCTTCTTTAAACTGTTCAATGCTGTATGGGTGGTTTTTGTAGTCTTCACCATAATAAATCTTTTTTATACCGCTTTGGATGATCAATCTGCAGCAATGCAAACAAGGAAAATGGGTTACATACATTTCAGCACCTTCAGTTGGTACTCCGAACTTTGCACATTGCAAAAGAGCGTTCATTTCTGCATGTATCGTTCGTACACAGTGACCATCTATTACGTAACAGCCTTCGTCGATACAATGTACGCCGCCTGAAATAGATCCGTTATATCCACCAGCGATAATTCGTTTATCTCTTACAATTGTTGCTCCTACAGCTAATCGTGTACACGTACTCCGTAGAGCAAGCAACTGACTTTGTGCCATATAATATTCGTTCCAAGATATTCGTTGCAACACCTACCGCCTCCTTTTATTTTATATAACACTAGTGTAGACCCCGTTATTTATAGGGTCAATAAAAACCATTACTCAAAACTGATTTTACCTTTCCATTGTTCAATCGTTTTTTCTCCAACACCCCTAACTTCCATTAATTGCTCCATTGAAGTAAATGGACCATGTTCTTCACGATAGGTGATAATACTTTGAGCTTTGGCAGGACCGACGCCGTTTAGCGTCTGTAGTAAGGATTCGTCAGCTGAATTTATGTTTATTACACCGCTAGTTTGAGAGCTAGTGTTTTCTTCCACACTCTGAACCTTGTATTCCTCCCCTTTTGAAGCAACATAAACAATCATCTCATCAGAAATTTTTAAAGCCTGATTTACCGAACGAAGCTCTGCTCCTTCTTGAAAACCGCCAGCCTTTTGAATAGCATGCATAACGCGATCTCCGTCTCTCATCTTATAAACACCTGGTTTCTTCACACTTCCTTGAACATCGACCATTATTAAGCCTTGCACTTCGTTATTTTCAACGTTTTTTTCACGCGCAGTCGCATCTGGAATTTTCATTTCCGCTTCATTTTGTATGGGTATTTGAGATGTTATAGGCATATTTTCTTCACTTTTGAAATAATTGAATAGAGATAAACTTAATGCAAGTAGAAAGACGATACCTATGCCAATGATCCAATTCAGGTGTTCTTTTATTTTCACCATTATTTCACCTACTTAGATAAGCTTGAACTTCGCAAAAATCATATTCAAAACATTGTGCGCATAGATTTTAAGGTAGAGGAAGGAGGTTCAGGTATGAAGGTTGGAATTATCGGAACCGGAAACATGGGAAGCGTTCTTGCTTCTTCTTTCATCGAATCTTCAGCCGTTTCACCATCTAGGATGATGGTTACTAACCGCACCCTGTCCAAAGCGGAGAGGCTGCAGCATGCCTATCCGAAATTGAAGATTGGAAATACACCAGAAGAAGTATTTCGATTTGCTGACATTGTATTTATCTGTGTAAAACCTCACGAATTTTATTCGTTATTATCAACGAACAAAAACACTATTTCTAAACATCAATTAATCGTGTCGATTACAAGCCCTATTTCATGTGAACAGCTGGAAGACTTGCTAGAATGCAATGTTGCTAGAGCCATTCCAAGCATCAATAACCGTGCGTTATCCGGGTCATCTCTCATCTCATTCGGCAAAAAATGTCACTCCGACTATAGAGAGAAGCTTCTTTCATTGATGGCCTACATTTCTACTCCGCTTGTTATTGATGAAAACATTACCCGCATCTCTTCTGATATTGCAAGCTGCGGTCCTGCATTTATTGGGTACGTGCTGCAATGTTTTATTAACTCAGCGGTTAATCAAACAGATATCACTAAATCTCAAGCAACACAGCTAGCTAGTGATATGATCATCGGTATGGGTAAATTGCTTGAAAAAGATATTTATACACTGCCTACATTGATACAGAAAGTGTGTGTAAAGGGCGGCATTACAGGAGAAGGCATTAAGATTTTAAGCAACGAGGTTGACGAAGTGTTTGACCATGTTATTAAGCGGACACATGAAAAATACTATGAGGAATGTGAAAAAGTAAGTCAGCAGTTTGAAGTGAAGGAAGAACTAAAATAAGGTTTATTGTCATTATAAACAATCAAATGAAAAAAGCCGGAATGAATTTCCCGGCTTTTTATAGTTCATCAAACCCATTTTCATCAGAGACCTTTGTGTATTGTCTCGATTTCTGCTCAAAAAATCACTTTTTCCAGCATTCACATCAGAATATGCTTTGATCCAAGGAAGCGGGTTTTTATTGTGCTGACGGTACAGTTTTTCAAACCCGAGTTCATTTAATCGTTTATTCGCCATAAACTTGATGTACGATTCTAAATCAGATTCATGAATACCATCAAACGAATTCCCTATGATATACTTGCTCCATTTTATCTCCAGCTCAGCGGCTTTTTTGAACGTATTTTTCGCAAATATCTCAAGTTCTTCGTTTCTTAGGTGTGGATATTCATCTAAGACTGCTTTAAACACTTGGCAGAATAAATAAACGTGTAGTTGTTCATCTCTATTAATATAGTTAATCATCGTTGAAGTTGAGACCATCTTTTGGTTTCTAGCTAAATTATAGAAAAAGCTGAATCCAGAATAAAAATTCAATCCTTCAAGAACCACATCGTAAATAATAGACTTTAAAAAGTTTCAGGATTTGGATTATGAAGAAACTCCTCATAGCCTTGTACAATAAAATCGTTACGTTCTCTTAGAACAGCGTCCGTCTTCCAATACTCAAATATTTCATCTTGCTTAGACTTCGGAACCAATGAAGACAAAACGTATGAATAAGACTGATTATGAACTACTTCTTGAAAAGATAGAGTAGCCATGAGAGCTGCTAGACTGGAATCTGTTAAATAAGCAGCCACTCTGCTTGAATAATCCGTTTGTACACTATCTAAAAAAGCTAACAAGCCAATAATTTTATTAAAGGTATCTTGCTCTTTTTCAGTAAGGTTCACATATTGTTTGCTGTCACTAGACATATTGATTTCAAATGGTGTCCAAAAATTGGACAGCATATTTTTATATAGCGGATAAGCCCATTTATACCTTACATCGTCCCAATTCAACACATTAGAGCTTCGTCCATTGATAATACCTGTAGAAGCGTTAGGTGCTTCCACATCATAGATTTTTCTCTCTTGCAAATTTTCTGCACCCTTAACTTTCACAGCTTTCACACCCTTCCAGCTCAATTGAAGTAGATCTCGTATAATAGGTGGTCTTCAACCCTTTTTGGAAGCTCAACATATGCAGATGCAAGAGCTCTTTCGCTTTTATATTATGATTTACATAAAGATTAAACGAGATTGATTGATCCACATGCCTTTGTCTTACAGCATTCTGTTCAATACTCCATGTTTGATCAATAAGGAAAGCTGATTTATAGAACCACGTTGTCTCAGCATTCAATTCAGGTGCTGTTACAGGAATCTTATAATTCTTCTTTTCTTCTGAGTAGAACTTTTTAAAAATAGGATCGACACTAGGTGTTGAATTTGCAATTATTGACGTGGATGAATTGGGTGCAACGGCAATAAGATAACCATTCCTTAAGCCGTGTATGCTGACTCTTTCTTTTAAGCACTGCCACTCTTCAGTGGAATAACCGCGCTTTATAAAATAGTCACCAGTGTTCCAGTCTGATCCTTTAAATGCAGGATACTCTCCTTTTTCTTTTGCGAGCTCACAACTGGCATTGATCACATAATAATTGATAGTTTTATAAAGTTGGTCTGCATATGATACTGCTTCATCACTTTCCCATTTGATTCCCTCTTTAGCTAGAAGGTGATGCCATCCGAATGTCCCTACCCCTATCGCTCTATATTTCTTATTAGTAAGCTCTGCTTGAGGTACATCAATACGGTTAAGATCGATTACATTATCAAGCATCCTAATCTGTATATCGATTACTCTTTTTAACACATTATCCTGGATTACTTTAGCGAGAGAAAGAGACGATAAGTTACATACAACAAAATCTCCTGGTGTTTTTCTAATTACAATTTCCCCATCTTCAGTCTCCTCAGAAGTAACGACGGTTGCGGACATGTTTTGCATAATCTCTGTACACAGGTTAGAAGCATAGATCATTCCTTTATGAGGATTGGGATTTAAACGGTTGACCGTATCTCGATAAAACATAAAAGGAGTTCCCGTCTCTAGCTGAGACTTCATGATTCGTTTCATGATTTCAATCGCAGGTACACATTTTTTGGAAAGTCTTTCGTCTTCAAGACACTCAGCATATTTTTCTCTGAAGCTTCCCGTGCCCTTTGTTTCGTCAAAGAAATCTTCTAAGGAGTATCCCTTTATCTTCCGTACTTCATGAGGATCAAACAAATACCAATCCTCCCGTTTTTCAACTTGTTCCATGAAAAGATCAGGCAGACAAACCCCTGTAAATAGGTCATGTGTTCTCATTCGCTCATCACCATTATTTAACTTAGCATCTAAAAATTCTAAAATATCTTTATGCCATATATCCAGGTAAACGGCAATCGCCCCTTGCCTTTGGCCAAGCTGATCAACAGAAACAGCTGTATTGTTTAACTGCTTCATCCATGGAATAACACCTGATGAGTTTCCTTTAAATCCTTTAATATCCGAGCCTCTTGCACGAATCTTGCCAAGATAGATTCCTAGTCCTCCACCGCCTTTTGAAACAGTTGCAGCATCTGTATTTGAATCAAAAATTCCCCTTAGGCTGTCATCAATCGTATCGATGAAGCATGAGCTTAACTGGCCGTAACTTTTACCTGCATTTGCTAGTGTCGGGGTTGCGACAGTCATATACAAATTAGATAGTGCCCAATAGGCTTCTTTCACTTGCTCGAGCCTGTTTGTTTTTACCTCATCCCTCATTAAAAATAACGCAATGAGCATCCAACGTTCTTGAGGCAATTCATAGATCTCATGATTAAATCCTTTTGCCAAGTATCTGTCAGCCAGTGTCTTTAATCCTATGTATGTAAAAAGCTTATCTTTAGCTGGATCTATCATTTTTTCAGCTTCTTCTATCTCTTGCTTACTATAAGAAGAAAGAATCGTAGAATCATAGATATTCAGGTCCACTAATTTTTGAATTAATCCATACAAGTTTGAATATGGGCGTTTCTCTATTTCTCCTTTGTTACTCAATACTTCTTCATATAGCTGCCTTAAATAAATCTGTGCCGCCACAAACGTCCAATCTGGCTCTTCAACAGTTAAGCCATTCAATGCTTCCATCACTAATTGTCTGAAAAGTGATGCAGAATCGTTTGATTCACGTTCTAGTTTCTCTGCTCTTTCTAAAAATGCGTTCGCTTGGATTCCTGGGAAATTCTCTACACATTCTCTTAACCACTCCCCGAGTAAAGAGTTTGCAGCTGTCATTTTCATCGTTCAAACACTCCTTAAATCATAATAAAAACCCTCTTCCATCAGGAAGAGGGTGAAAGAAACGTGTGAATGCTAAAATATTACCTTTATACAGCCACTGTTCTTTCTCCCAATCCCCGAGGAAAAGAAAATCGGAGTATTTCAGGCAGGTCTACTGGCTTTTGCTTCTTCCTACTTTGGGCCTTCCCATACAGCAGCCATAAAAAATATAGCTAATCTGTACAGTGGCTATTCCATTTCGTCCACAATTACAGTTGCGGGGACAGCTTCGGTTTCTCACCGAATTCCTTTTAAGCCGGAAGCTCCGGCACCTGAATTCTCCATATATAGGTTTGTAACATCTACTTTGACACTAAATATAGTTAATGTCAATTAAAACTATAAAATATTATTTTTTTATTGGGCCACATAACCGCCATCAATCACAATAGCCTGCCCTGTAACACCTTTTGCATTGTCACTAGAAAGAAACAGCGTGTAATCGGCAATTTCTTGAACATCAAGCAAGCGTTTTTGAGGAACAAGCGGGTAGATCACTTCTTCTAAGACTTTTTCGAGCTCAACGTTTCTAGTTTTCGCTAGATCCTCAAGCTGCCCTCTTACAAGCGGTGTGTCTACATATCCCGGGCACACAGCATTAACAGTAATACCATGCGCTGCACCTTCTAAAGCCGCTACCTTCGTTAAACCGATTACTCCATGCTTCGCACTATTATAAGCGGCCTTTCCAGCAAAACCAACTAAACCATTTATTGATGCCATATTGATGATACGTCCGAACCCTTGTTCTTTCATAATCGGAAACACATGTTTTGTCGCAATAAAAGGAGCAGTAAGCATTACATCAATCAACTGCTGAAACTTTTCAGTCGGGAACTCTTCTAAAGGAGACACGTATTGCAATCCAGCGTTGTTGATCAGGATATCGATCCGATTATAATGTTGAACGGCTCGATCCAAGGCCCTTGTTATGTCTTCCTCTCTTGTAACATTACACCCTAGCCCGGTTGCTTCATGGCCATTCTGCACCAAAACTTGAGCTGCCTCTTTTGCCTTCTCATCATTAAGGTCACTGATCACAACCTTTGCACCTTGTTCGGCAAAAGCTTTAGCTAACTGCAGTCCGATCCCGCTTGCAGCCCCAGTGATAAAAACAACTTTTTCTTCTACGAACGATTTCATGAATGTATACTCCTTTCTTTAAAATTCTTATACGATACCAAGCCCATAATAAAGTCCGATGATTACAAATACAGCTACCGTTTTAATAATTGTCATTGCAAAAATATCAATATAAGCCTGTTTATGAGTTAATCCTGTAACGGCTAATAGAGTAATTACAGCACCATTGTGAGGAAGAGTATCCATTCCTCCGCTCGCCATAGAGGCAACACGGTGAAGTACTTCTGGATCAATGCCTAATTTATTCGCTTGAGCAATATACGTTTCACTCATTGTTGCGAGCGCTATACTCATACCGCCTGACGCTGATCCTGTAATACCAGCTAAAGTGGTAGTCGTCACTGCTTCATTTATTAACGGATCTTTAATCGTATTTGACATTGCAGTATTTACCGCAGTAAAACCAGGAAGTGCTGCAATTACTCCCCCAAACCCATATTCTGATGCAGTATTTAGAGTAGCAAGCAGTGCGCCGCCAATCGATAAGTTGATTCCTTTATTAAAGTTGTTTTTAATTCTTTTAAACGAGAACAGAAGTACCGTAACGATACCAATAATCAAAGCACCTTCAACTGCCCAAACAGCAGCAAGTGTCGGAATCTGAATGTCAGGTACATTTTTCATACCGATGGCAGAAAAGTCAAACGTTGTTCCGTAATACTTTGGAATAAGAACCGTGAACCATTTATTGAACACTCCTACCAAAATTAGTGGAAGAATCGCAATAAATGCGTTAGGCAGGTTTTCAGATTCTAGTTTTTCAGGCTCGTTGCTGTGACCTGTTCCATAGCCTTCTCCTTTGCTGCCGCCTGTCTTCGTCTCCATTCCAAGTAGACCATACCAATAATGAAAACAAACATTCCACCAATAAAACCGAGCCATGGTGCTGCCCAAGTCGTCGTTCCAAAGAATGATGTTGGGATAATATTCTGTATTTGTGGACTACCCGGAAAAGCATCCATCGTAAAAGTAAAAGCACCTAATGCGATGGTTCCCGGTATAAGTCTCTTCGGAATATCTGCTAATTTAAAGAGTTCTGCTGCAAACGGGTAAAGAGCAAATGCAACTACGAATAACGATACGCCTCCGTATGTTAGAATGGCTCCAACTAGCACGATAGCAAGCATCGCTCTCGATGGTCCAATCAGTTTGATAACAAACTGCGTAATGGATTTTGCAAACCCTGACATCTCAATAACCTTTCCGAATATCGCTCCTAATAAAAACACTGGAAAGTATAACTTAATGAAACCAACCATTTTCTCCATAAAAACCCCAGAGAAAAACGGAAGTACATGTCCTGGTTCTGTTAGCAATACAGCAAAAAGTGCAGCGATCGGCGCGAATAAGATAACGCTAAAGCCTCTATACGCTACAAACATTAAGAAAAATAATGCCAATAATATAATAATAATGTCCATTTCTATTCCCCCATTTCTATCGTTCTTATACTTTGTAAAGCGCTTTCATTTTTTATAGCAACAGCACCTTTCACTATAATGTACACTCTGTTATTTAATGCAAGTTCCATGCCAACAAGGAAAATCCTTTGTAAGCGTCATATAAATATATTTTTTCCGAAAAATCGGAAAATAAAGATGATAGAGCTTCACTCATGTATGGATATTATCATAAAGGATGTATATAAAGCTGATTTTCTACTCATTTAATTAACATTATGAATAATTCCGAAAAAACGGAATGGCATTCCGTTTTTTCGGAAGGTATTATTTACTACCGAATATTATACTTTTTGATTTTATCGTACAAATTTGTTTTCCCTATTCCCAGTTGTTTCGCAACAGCCATAATGTCACCATTCATCTTCTCTAGATAATAAGAGATTACGTTTCTTTCTGTTTCTTGCACATGTTCTTTAAGGGTCATTACTGTTTTATTTACCCCTAATTTTTCTTTTAGAAAATCTGGGAAAGCGTCTAACGTCAATCGATCACTTTGTGTAAGCTGAATAGCTGCTTCTATGAAATTTTTCAGTTCTCTTGCGTTTCCGGGCCAGTCATATTCTAGAAAAGCTTCTTTAACATCATCATCAAAGCTGAGGATCCTTTTACCTGTCTCTTTGCCATTCATCACAATAAAGTTTTCTGCCAATGGCCAAATATCTTCTTTGCGCTCACGAAGTGGCGGTATCTGAATCTGTAGTACATTAATACGATAGAACAAGTCTTCCCGAAATTTGTTTTCCATAATTAACTTTTCTAGCGGACGGTTTGTTGCAGCGATCACTCTAACGTTTACCTTCTGAGTATGTACCGCACCAACAGGCTCTACCTCTTTCTCTTGAAGTACTCGAAGCAGCTTGATTTGCATACTTTGAGGGAGATCGCCAATTTCATCTAAAAATAATGTCCCTCCATCTGCAAGTTGAAACTTTCCTAATTTCCCGCCTTTTTTGCTCCCGTAAAAGCCCCTTCTGAATAGCCAAATAGTTCCGACTCAAATAAATGCTCAGGAACCGCCCCGCAATTTAGCTTTATAAACGGTTTGGAACTTCTTTCACTTAACTGATGAATGCTATGTGCCAGCAATTCCTTACCCGTTCCACTCTCACCACGTATCAATACCGATAAATCACCACTAGCAATGTTTTTTACATGTTTTTTTATTTTTCCAACTTCAGCTGAAGTTCCAGCAAAATCATTTAGCGTATATGTAGCACCATTTATTTCTTCCCACTCTTTTTTATAAAAATTGAGTTCATGAAGCAGAGCTTTAATATGAGAATTCATTTTTTTCCATTGTTCTGTATCCCTAAATATAACCGTACCAACTGCCCCTATTACTTTCCCTTCATTTAGAATTGGAATACGGTTAGCAATCATATAATTGCCTCTAATGAATTGCAGATCAGCGATTTCCACCTTTCCTTGTAACACCGCTTTATGCATCCTTGTATTTTCTATAACATCAGTAACATGCTTTCCGATAACTTCTTTAGGATCTTCTCCTAAAAACTTACAATATGTCTTATTCATATAACGGACGATACCTTCATGATCTACGACTACAATCCATTCGTAAGCGCTATCAATAATCGTCTCTAAAATATTATTTTTAAGCAACGAATCTTGATCTAACATATAAATTCTCCCTAATTCTGTAAGAAAGTAATACTCTTTACTTGTTATTGTAACGTTTCCTACAATAAAAGACAGCACAAAGGCTGTCTTCTTAAACTTTTATCTTTTTAACAGTTTTCTAAAAGATTGTTACTTTTGAGGCATTTACCTTCATTGACAAGTTGATTGTAGTGCAAGGATGCGAGACTCCTGGGGGATTAGTGGGACAGGTGAGACTCCTAAAAGTGCAAAGCGCTTAGGCGGCTCATCGCACCCCTGGAAAGCGAGCATCCTGGAACGGAAATTAACCACTTTCAAGAGCAACAAAGCTTTTCAAAACAGCCTATCTTTTCTTTGCAACGAATAAAATACGTTCACTTTCATCCGATGGCTCTTCTGGTAGAAAATCAGCAGAAACATTTAATAGGTCGTAGCCACATTCCTTTAACCATTGCGTATAGTCTTCTACAGAGAATGTTCGCTGTGTATGGAGTTCATCATACCGATCGTATTTGGTCCCATTTTGAATAAAAAAGGATAAGTCATGTTCCACACTGTTTTCAAGTTCACCTTCGTAGCATTGCCATATGTAAGAAAGCCTCTCTTCATTGCTGCCAAAGGTTTGTCCGATAAAGATTTCGTTGATCTTATGTATAGAATGAACATCAAACAGCAGCAGTCCTCCAGCTGTAAGATGATTTCCTGCTGAAAGAAAGGTACGTTTTACATCTTCTTCTGTCAAAATGTAGTTAAGCGAATCACATAGTATCGTGACACAATCGAAGGAGCCTAACCCTTCTAATTCCCTCATATCCTGTTGAAAGAGAGAAATCGAAACTTTTTCTGTTTTTGCTTTTTCCTTAGCGACCATTAACATGTCTGAAGAAAGATCCACTCCAGTTACATGAAATCCCTCTTTTGCTAAAAGAATTGTCATTGAGCCGGTTCCGCAGCCCACATCTAAAAAACGTGTTCCATCATTAAGGTATTTTGACACAGACGTTTTCACAAAAGAAAGCCATTCTGAATAAGGAGCATCCTCCATTAACTCATCATAAAGGTATGCAAATTGCTGATAACTCATTTATAAGTTCTGTTGGGGGGCAAGAATAGCATCTACATCAACCTTATTGGCATCTCCCCATAATTTTTCAAGATTATAATAACTGCGGTCATCACGATGGAATACATGTACGACGATATTTGCTAAGTCAATTAATACCCAGCGAGCATGATCGTAACCTTCCATACGGCGAATTTGAATATCATTTTCTAGAGCAACATCTTTCAATTCCTTTGAAATGGCCTGAACTTGTTTTTCTGAATTACCATGACAAATAACAAAATAATCCGCGACAAGTGAGATTCCTTCCATATCTAAAACAGTTATGTTTTCTGCTCTCTTATCATCTGCGGTTCTAACTACCAATTCCATAAGCTCTTTTACGTTCATCCAGTGCACTCCTCCTAAAATTTTTGTTTGATTTCTTGAAGCAATCCATTATACGTTTCAAACGTGAGTGGGTAGATTTTTTGATTTTGTTTCATGAGAAAACCAATCGTATTTTTAACTGCCATCAAACAAGCTTGATCCAAATCTTCCTGTGCCAACTCTCTTACAGCATCAACCCCGGGAAATTGACGGTTTGGTTCAATATAATCAGCTAGGAAAATCACTTTTTCAAGTATTGTCATATTTTCTTTACCCGTTGTATGGTAGTAAATAGCACTCAAAATTTCCGGATCTGCAATTCCAACTTCTTTTTAACTAAAAACGCTCCTACTGGTGCGTGCAATACTTCACTGCCATATAAAAGAAGGTCTTGAGGAAGTCCCTCATTTCTTACGATTTCTCTCATTTCGTCTTTTGGACGGAATTTAGCATAGTCGTGAAAAATCGCAGCAGTTTCAGCTTTTTTGGGATCTGCGCCATACTTATTCGCTAGGAGTATACTGGTCTCTTCCACCCCTAACGTATGAATAAAACGGTGGTCAGTAAGCTTCTTTCTAACAATTTCCAGTGCTTCAATTCGTTCCATAAAGGCGGTTCTCCTTAATATGTTTCCAGACCTCATCCGAGACATAATAACGGATGTTTTCCCCAGCTCTTGACCTTGAACGTATTAAAGAAGAAGAGATCTCGATAGTAGGTATTTCTACAAGTTTTACCCGATACCTTTCCCAATGGTGGTCAAAGGGATATCCTGCACGACCAACACCTGCAAATTGAACAAGTTTCTTTAATTCATCAATTTCATGCCAGCTGCTTAATGAATGGACCATATCTCCACCCATAATGAAAGTGAATTTTATTTGCGGATATTTTTTGGTGAGAAGACGTATCGTATCAATAGTATATGAAGGTCCACTTCTCTCAAACTCAAGTAAAGAAAGGGAAAATTGATTATTGTTACCAATTGCTTTTTTCACCATTTCAATCCGCTGTTCATCTGGAACTTCAACGTCTTTCTCTTTATGTGGTGGTTTAGAGGAAGGCATCCACCACACTTCATCTAAATTTAACTGCTTCATTGCTTCTTGGGCAATTAGCAGATGTCCGATGTGCGGCGGATTAAACGTTCCACCAAAAAGTCCGATCTGTTTTTCCATTCTTTCTTTCACTCCTTATGGGAGTTCAATGCGTTTCTGATTCACTGATTCTTTGTATAGCACGATTGTACTGCCGATAACTTGTACCAATTGCGCCTTAGAGCCAGTAGATAGTTCTGACGCTACTGTATCTTTATCTTCTTCACAGTTTTGCAGTACAGTTACTTTAATTAATTCTCTAGCTTCTAATGCTTCTTCAACTTGTTTTACTAAATTCGAATTTATTCCACCTTTACCAACTTGAAAAATGGGTTGTATATGATGTGCCTTTGATCGCAAAAAGCGTTTTTGTTTACCTGTAAGCATAGTTACCTCCTAAGTTGTTCAATAACAATTTGTTTCATTTTATTTGTGTCAGGAAATTTACCTGTCCATTTTTTAAAAGCCATTGCTCCTTGCATAACGAGCATTGAAACGCCATTATCAGTAACGGCACCTTTATCATCAGCTTCTTCTAACCATTTTGTAACGAGAGGGTTATAAACGATATCACATACGACTGCATCTTTTTTTAAATGATCTAGCTTTAAAGGTACCGAATGGATCTCAGGATACATCCCGACGTTAGTCGTATTGATCAATACATCAAAACGTGCAAGATCTTCTTCAGCTCGTTTTAAAGACAAACCTTCTATACGCTCATCATTTAGATCTTTTAATAAAGATTGAAGCCGGTCCTCTGAACGATTAGCGATTGCTAAACGTTTTGGGTTCTCTTTCTTCAGTGTGTAGCAAATTGAACGTGCAGCACCGCCTGCACCAATCAATAACACGTTAAGATCTGAAAGAGGTTTACTGATTTTATCCTTTAAACTTAGTAAAAACCTATTCCATCCGTATTATATCCAATCAACTTACCGCCGTTATTTACGACGGTATTAACAGCACCAATTTCTCTTGCTTCCTCATCGATTTCATCTAAAAAAGGAAGAATAGATACTTTGTGTGGAATGGTTACATTACATCCAGCGTAGTTACTTTCTTTAAACGTTTTGATAAATGCTTCTAAATCCTCTGACTTCACTCTTTGCTTTTCATATATCCCAGAGATGCCCGTTTGCTTAAAAGCTTCATTGTGCATAGCTGGGGACAAAGAATGTTCAATCGGATCCCCGATTACAAGTGCTTTTATCATTTTGAAAGATCCTCCTTATATTAAGGATTTTCGAACAGTGACCGCTACACCTTCAGGAGCATGGATGACGACTTTTGCCCCAGCTTCCGGAAACGTAACCCAACCGAGTCCTGAAATCACAACGTCAGTTTTACTTTCTTTGATCATGAATTCATAGCGTTTAAGCTTAGGAAAGTTTGTAACATCTTCTGGTGGAGCTAGCATATCACCCAAGTGGTTTTCATAAAGCTCGTCTGCTTTTTCCGTTTTTGTTCGATGGATGTTTAGATGGTTAGAGAAATGACAGACAAAGGATTGTTTTCCGCCTTTAATATAATCCATTCTCGCTAAGCCGCCAAAGAACAATGTCTGCATTTCGTTTAGTTGAAACACCATCGGCTTTATTTCTTTTTTCGGCATGATGATATTCAGTTCTTTTTTAGAAACATAATGTGCCATCTGGTGGTGGTTTATGATTCCTGGAGTATCATACATGTGACTTCTTCCATCAAGAGGAATGTCAATAAGATCGAGAGTTGTACCCGGAAATGAGAAGTTGTAATAAAATCAGCTGCATCTTCTCCATACTGCTTAATCAATCGGTTAATAAATGTAGATTTCCCTGTATTCGTACAACCTACAACATACACATCTTTTCCTTTACGATAATGATCGATGGCTTCTGCTAATTCTTCGATTCCGTACCCTTTTTCTGCTGAAATCAACTGAACATCAATCGGTTTTAATCCCAGTTCTTTTGCTTCTTTCTTCATCCAATGAATGACTTTGTTTGGGTTTACCGATTTTGGCAGCAGATCAAGCTTGTTCCCTACAAGAAGTATTGGATTTTTGCCTGCATATCGATGCAAACCAGGCAGCCAGCTTCCACTAAAATCAAAGATATCTACAATCTTTACAACAAGCGCATCTTCATCACCAATACTAGAGACAATTTTGCGATAATCATCATCCGTTAAACTAACGTCATGAATCTCATTATAGTGTTTTAAACGAAAACAGCGCTGACAAATAGGCAGCTCTTTCGTTAGTGCTGAAAGAGGTGCGTATCCGAGCGCTTCTTTGTCCTCTGTTTGTATGGAGACTCCACAGCCCACACATTTGATTTGTTCCAAATTTATTCCTCCCAATGCAACATGCCTTTTCTTTTCATCCAAGACAAGATAACGCGTTCGATCTTTCTGTTGAACTTTGTCCAAGTACCGTCACTGCTAGCCACTGGTACAACGAGTATAGTGTGCAAACCTAATCGGTTTCCACCAAGTACATCTGTAAGAAGCTGATCACCGATTACAACAACTTGCTCATTTTTCAGTTTCATATCTTTTAAAGCACGTTTGAAAGCTTTAGTCATTGGTTTTCTCGCACTATAGATAAATGGAATACCAACAGGGTCTGAGAAACTCTTTACTCTATGTTGTGTATTGTTTGATACGATTGTGATCAAAATACCTTTTTCTTTAATAGAAGTAAACCACTCGATCAATTCTGGAGTTGCTTCAGGTCTATCCCATTCCACAAGCGTATTATCTAAATCTGTGATAATCCCCTTAACTCCTCGTTCAACTAACATTTCCGGTGTAATGTCCAATATATTTTGAACATGCTGATCCGGTAAAAAATGTTTTAACATTCTAGCACCTCTTCACATTTCCTTATGAACGTTTCTATTTTACCAGTAATGAAAGGAAGTACAAACGATTTTTCTACAATTCCCGTCATTTCAGTGTATTTTCGTGACGTTTGCTATTAGTAAGAATTCAAATACATTATTTTTGTTCATTCGCTCCCTGGACAAGATGAATGTTTTGTATATGGCACACCACACCTAAAAGGATTACTTTCAAGAGCAACTTCTGAAAGATCTTTTCTAAGAAATTCTTTTTTCTTGTTCTTCATTGAAAAGTTGATTGAAGCGCAGGTTGCGAGACTCCTACGGGACGAGCCGTCAGGTGCAGACTCCTAATGCGCGAAGCGGTGGAAAGGAGCAACCTGAAACGGAAATCAACTACTTTCAAAAGCAACATTGTATGCGAAAACAGCCCTAAGAAAATAGCATTATTTAAAAGAATTAAAAAAGTTTTCGACAAATTGTTCCCATACCAAACAATGTGGATAATCTTATGCACATTATTCACCTTGATATCAGTTATCTTTCTCTAAGATGTTAACATTTTACCCACAACTTATCCACCAAACACTGTGGATAAACGAACGGTTGTTCCTTTTTACAATACATGGTAAGCTTCAAAGTACATAAAGCAAGTACATAAAACATCAACTTAACATTTTATGACTTTTATACGAATTTAGAATAGCTGTTTCACCATTTTTTATAAAAAACAGGAGGTGACCATGCCGCTTCGTAAGGGCTATATTATGGAAAAACTTTCGGACGACCTGTTGATTGAATCCTACTTAAAAGCAAGAGAACTGAAACTTAGCAATGATTTTATTTTACTTATAAAAAAGAGATTGACAGAAGATCACTTCATGCTAGATTACAGCAAGTTTTAATGTAGAGCGTATACGTACGCTCTATTTTTTGTGGCAAACAGCTTCTCTGCTTTTCTATAATCACCGGGGGTAAAGGTAATATCAACAGGAATCTTCCATTTATCTTCCCAGAACTGCTTATACTTCTTACTCAATGCTTCCGCCTCTTTATGATGATAAGCTCTAACTTTTATCGCGACTACGTACTTTTCCTCATCTTTTAAAACAATGGCATGTTTTATGAGTTTGTCTTTTGTTATTTCCCTTTTCATTTCTTCAGCAAGCGACGAAGCGTTAAAAACGCCTGTATCGGAAAAGCTTATATGTTCTCTATAATATTCTCTTGGCTGAAATCCAGGGCTTCCTTCTTCTTTTTTATATACAGAATCATTTAAACATCCTGTTAATTGAAACAAAATCAAAAGTAACCCGTATATATGAAATAGTCTCATTATCATTCACCTCTCAAATAGGTTAGGTATTTTTTGGGAAGGATATTCAAGAGTTAATAAAAACCTAATGTCAAAGAGAGAGTTTCTGCTTAGTAAAGTATTTGCTAAAACGGAAAGGTTTTGCTTACAATGTAATGGACTATTACGATTATTATTGGGTTTTAAGGAGGTTTGCCGGTATTTATGTTACATATTTACATACTTGTACCTTTTTAGCAGCACTGTTGATCGGGCTTGCCGCTAAAAAAGTAAGCCGGATACATACTGGCTGGTTTGTTTTGCCTGTTCCAGCCGTGCTGTTTATTCTATTTAGTTTGAAATTGCCTGTATTAGCTGAAGGAAAAATAGTTCAAAGTGTCGCTAATTGGATTCCGTCGCTCGATATCCAATTGAGTTTTTATTTGGACGGGCTTAGTATGCTTTTTCCTTATTGATTACGGGGATTGGTTCCCTCGTTGTTTTATACTCCATTTTTTACTTATCGAAAAAAGAGCAGCTCGTTCATTTTTATGTGTATTTACTCTTATTTATGGGATCGATGCTGGGAGTCGTTCTATCTGACAACGTATTCGTACTGTATACCTTTTGGGAATTTACGAGCATTTCATCATTTTTACTAATCGGCTTTTGGTT
Source organism: Fictibacillus sp. EA-CB0309 (assembly GCF_055814265.1). Lineage (NCBI taxonomy): Bacteria > Bacillati > Bacillota > Bacilli > Caryophanales > Fictibacillaceae > Fictibacillus > Fictibacillus sp. EA-CB0309. The sequence continues at coordinate 1,598,332 of NZ_CP169271.1, read as the reverse complement.
CTATCGTGAACGTTCGACATATGGTGCACAAAAATCAATGCTCGTAACTGTTTTTGGCGGCTTGTCCATGTTAGGTGCTCTCATACTATTATCTATCACCGCAGAAACAAACAGCATCCGAGAGATGATTGCTAATCGCTCTGTTATCATTGAGAGTGATCTTTTTATTCCTATATTGTTATTGCTACTGTTGGGAGCTTTTACAAAATCTGCACAGTTTCCGTTTCACAGCTGGCTACCTGATGCAATGGAAGCACCAACACCTGTCAGTGCGTATCTCCACTCGGCAACGATGGTTAAAGCAGGAATATACTTAGTCGCCAGATTCTCACTTATATTCAGTGGAACGGATGTATTTTTTCTTATCGTTTCAGGCGTCGGTTTAATTACCCTCTGTTTAGGGTCTATTCTTGCATCGCGTCAAACTGATCTAAAAGGAATTCTTGCCTATTCAACGATCAGCCAGTTGGGTATGATCATGACTATGCTCGGATTTGGAACAGGTATAGCAACGCTTGCAGCGATCTTCCATATCTTTAATCACGCCACTTTTAAAGGCAGCCTGTTCATGATTGCAGGTATTGTAGATCATGAGACTGGAACAAGAGATATTAGGAGACTAGGCGGACTCTATACGTTTATGCCGATCTCCGCCACTCTAGCATTCTTTGGAGCTTTCTCCATGGCAGGGGTTCCGCTTCCGATTTTCAATGGTTTCTTGAGTAAGGAAATGTTCTTTGATTCTTCATTGAAATTAGAGCAAACAAGCGGTTTTGCTGGGATGTTTGCTGAGTGGGTTCCATTATTAGCTGTAATTGGGAGTATCTTTACATTTGTTTATTCCATGTATTTAGTATTTGGCGCATTTACAGGTAAAGCCAAGCTAGATCAATTAGAGAAAAAACCTCACGAAGCGCCAATTGGCATGCTGATTTCTCCGATCATACTTATTGGATTTGTCGTATTGATCGGATTATTGCCAAACTTAATTAACGAGCCATTACTTGCTCCGGCAGTTGCATCGGTTACAGGTGACCTTGCTCTAACTCACTTAGCATTTTGGCATGGTTTTGATAATACACCTTTGCATATGTCACTGATTGTTGTTGCTGTTGGAACCATTCTTGCACTAACTCTAAAAAGATGGCAGCCGATCTACAATAGAGTACCGGGAAAGTTCTCAACAGATCGAATTTACCAATCTATCGTAAACGAGCTATTGAGTTTCTCGAGTAAATTTACGAAATTTTATATGACAGGTTCATTGCGTTTATACACATCCATCATTCTTGTATTTTTGGTCATTTCAACATCAGCATTTATCTTCGTTACAGACGGATTTAAAATATCGTTTGATGACTTAGCTCCAGTTACGTGGCCAGAGGTATTAATAGGTTTTGTAATGGCTGTTGCTGCTATTGCAACCATTTGGATGACACAACGGATTGCTGCGATCATTGTAATCGGAGTGGTTGGCTATGGGCTTTCTTTGCTGTTCGTATTCTTCCGGGCACCAGACCTGGCTTTGACACAGCTAATCGTCGAAACAATCACTGTAGCTTTATTCTTGCTATGCTTTGCTCATCTTCCAAAGTTAAAAAAGTCGGATAAAAAAAGTTCTGAAAAAATTGTGGATTTTGTAATTGCGGCTTCTACGGGAGCATTGCTTACGATTGTAGCGATTTCTTCACATAGCTCACAATACTTTGACAGCATTGCAAAATATTTCGTTGATAACTCCTATAAACTCGGCGGCGGAGATAATATCGTAAACGTAATCCTTGTTGATTTCCGTGGATTGGATACTTTATTTGAAATAGCAGTACTTGGTCTAGCTGCTTTGGGCATTTTCGCCATGATAAAATACCGGGATAAAGGAGACATGAATCACTAATGGAAATTGTAATGTCTATACTTGCCGGAACTTTATTTGCAGCCGGCGTTTATCTTTTACTTCAAAAACAACTTTTAAAAATTGTACTAGGCACAGCGCTTTTATCACATGGGGCACACCTATTTATTTTAACGATGGGAAAATTGAACCGAGGTGCACCTCCCATTTTAGAAAAGGGGATCAAAGTCTATACCGATCCTCTTCCTCAAGCGCTAATACTGACATCTATTGTTATAAGTTTTGGGGTAACGAGCTTTCTTCTTGTATTAGCTTACCGTACCTATCAAAGCAATAAGACGGATATGATGGATCAGCTAAGGGGAACAGATGATGAGTAATTTAGTATTTTTGCCAATATTTATACCATTATTTTTCGGCGCTTTGCTCGTTTTCTTTAATAAGAAACAAAAGCTAACGATTTATACTTCTTTTCTTGTAGTTTTTCTAAACTTAGGGGTATCGATCTTCTTAAGTTATTACGTTTTTACGAATGGCCCTCTTATTCTAGAGACAGGTGGATGGAAAGCACCATACGGAATTGTTCTTGTTGCTGACAAGTTATCGGTCATTATGATACTCGCTGTCAATGTGATTGCGGTATCTGCAGCTATCTTTGCATTAGCATCAGTTACAGATAAGATGATCCAGCACTACTTTTATCCTTTATTCCTTTTATTGATCGCAGGAGTAAGCGGTGCATTCTTAACAGGTGATCTGTTCAACTTATTCGTATTCTTTGAAGTGTTATTAATGGCGTCCTATGGATTGATTATTATTGGAGGTTCCAAGCATCAATTCCGCGAATCTGTCAAATACATCTTATTAAATTTATTTTCTTCAATCTTATTTGTTACGACAGTCGCTTTTTTATACTCCGTAGTTGGCACAGTAAATATGGCACAACTGGGAGAAAGGGTTGCCGAAGTTGAACAGCAAGGAATCTTGACAGGCATAGCGATTCTATTATTTATTGTTTTTGCAACGAAAGGCGCATTATTCCCTTTGTATTTTTGGCTTCCTAAGTCATACATTGTTCCTTCACCAATCGTTTCAGCTCTGTTCGGAGCGCTTTTAACAAAAGTCGGAGTCTACTCCATGCTAAGAGTCTTTACACTCATTTTTTCTCACAAACTTGAGCTAACTCATACCTTTTTCATCTGGGTAGCCACTCTTACCATGTTGATTGGAGTGATTGGAGCACTGTCTACATCGAATGTAAAACTAATCATCGCCTATAATATTATGCCTGCCATAGGCTTTATGCTTCTAGGAATCGGAACATTCTCTCCTGAATCGCTTGCAGGTACGATTTATTATTTAGTACATGACATGGCGATTAAGGCTGCATTATTTTTCTTAGTAGGATTACTGGCTTGGCATGCTGGAACCTCAAACCTTCATAAAATGGGCGGATATATTAAAACTGCACCACTTATGGGCTGGATGTTCTTTATCGCATCGCTTGTTTTGGCAGGAATACCTCCCTTTAGCGGTTTTATAGGTAAATACTTGCTCTTACGAGGCGCAATGGACGAAGGTCATTACATTGCTGCTGGCGTCGGATTGTTATCTAGTCTGTTGATCTTATTTTCTGTAATCCGAATTTTCATAGGTGCTTTCTGGGGAGAGCTAAAAGAAGAGCCTAAACAAAAAGTAAAACCTTCAGGAATTGCGGCTTCTGCTGTACTGATTGCTATCTCCATTCTTTTAGGTGTTGGTGCAGAATGGTTTTATCCATATATTCAGGAAGCAGCAGACAGTCTAATTGATCCTCAAATCTATATTGATTATGTATTAAAGGAGTAACCCTATGACATTTCAACTTATTCTAAATTTGCTGATCGGCGTTATTTGGATGTTTTTATCTGAGAGCTACTCTTTTGCAAGTTTTTTAGTTGGATTTGTGATTGGGGCAGCTCTGCTGTTTTTACTAAACCGATTCATTCCTGATTCATACTACTTTAAACAAGTGAGAGCGATTGGGTATCTAATCTTTCTTTTTATAAAAGAGCTGATTTTAGCTAACATAGAAGTTTTAAAGTGGGTATACAAGCCAAGGCTTGATTTTCAGCCAGGAATAATTGCACTCCCCATTGATGTAAAAAAGAATTGGGAGATTACACTGCTTGCTAACTTGATTACTCTTACTCCAGGGACACTGTCAGTAGACGTTTCAAGAGACCAGCGATTTATATACATCCACGCAATCGATCTTCCAGATGTTAATGAAACGATCGTAGGTATTAAAGACTCGTTTGAAAAAGCAATAAGGGAGGTTACACGATGACAGATTGGTTCACGATCGTAGTCCACATTTGTTTGTTCGTAACAACCATCTCTATTCTGCTTCTTCTTTATAGAGCGGTAACTGGCCCTTCCAATCCAGATCGAGTTGTAGCACTTGATACAATTGGAATTAACTTAATAGCAATTACAGGGATTATGGCCATTATATTGGATACAGTTCAGCTTAACGATATTATCTTGCTGATTGGAATATTGACGTTTATTGCAACGGTCGCTGTTGCAAAATTCTTAGAAAAGGGTGTTATCATTGATCAAGATCGTGATTAGCTTTTTCCTTATCATCGGCACCTTTTTTATTTTTTCAGGAACACTTGGTGTACTCCGTTTTCCAGATGTTTATTCAAGACTTCATGCAGCAAGTAAAGCTTCAACTCTTGGTGTATCTGGAATACTAATTGGATCGTTTATCTATGTGTTAGCTGAAATGAACTTGTTTAGCGGAAAACTAATTCTTGGAATTCTCTTCGTACTTATGACAGCTCCTGTAGCGGGTCACATGATCTCTAGAGCTGCATATCGGACAGGTGTTCCACTATCAGATAAAACAGTCTTCAATGAACTTGAAAAAAATCATAAGTCTAACGACCAATAGGCAGGTACAACTTTGAATCATTTTCTCTCAGACATATAATGAGTGGATTGGGTATATAATTTTAAGCAACGGACATTGTTGGTAAAATGGGCTGCAGGAATTACTTTATCATCCTCCGCTAAAATTTGATCACTTTCGTTCCAGCTCGTTACCCTTTTGAGGAGTGATTGTATGTTCATGCTCGAGAGAGAGAGGATTGATTCAACGTTAAAGAAAGTGAAAGGCCAAACAGCTAATTTCTTAACGTTAATCAATATATCACTAGGAGCTTTAGCTTTATTATTTATGGTTTCAGGAGACTTAAAAATTGGATTTATCTTAATTTTTTTGGCAGGTTTGTTCGACCGATTTGATGGGATGGTCGCTAGAATGCTAAATATTGAATCAGAGTTTGGAAAACAATTAGATTCACTTTGTGATTTAATATCATTTGGTATTGCACCAGCCTTTTTAATCTATCAAGTTGTACTTCATCAGTTTGGCGTTCCTGGTATGATATTTACCATCATCTTTATTGTTTGCGGTGCCATCCGTCTTGCCCGCTTCAATATTACCGAGTTTACCGGTTCCTTTGTAGGTGTCCCCATTACCGTAGCCGGCTGTTTAATGGCTGCTGGATATCTAACAGTTCATTTAGTACCGGGATTCTTTTATATGTTCCTGACTATCGGATTATCTGTTCTCATGATCAGTACCATTTCCATTGAAAAAAGATAAAAAAGATACGGAAGAATCAAAAGCTTGGCATGATGCCAGGCTTTTTCATTCAATTCTGTTTTATCCACAAGTCTCCTTTTTATATACAACAAAAAAACGGCAGCTCCTCTCAAAGGAACTGCCATTATTATTTTTTACTCTTCTGTTAGCGCCAAAAATTCTTCTACGTCTGCAGCAGCTAACTCGATTCCTTTTAACCAGAAATCTTGCTTTGTCACATCAATGCCTAAATGCTTTTGTGCGAGCTCCTCCACTTGCATCTTACCTGTATCTTGAAGAAGCGCGATGTATTTTTCTTCGAACGATGGGCCTTCTTCTTTTGCTTTTGCATAAATACCAGCAGAGAATAAATATCCGAACGTATATGGGAAGTTATAAAACGGAACATCTGTAATGTAGAAATGAAGCTTAGACGCCCAGAAATATGGGTGATATTCTTCAAGCGCACCATTAAACGCTTCTTTTGCGCTACTTCCATTAGTTCGCATAATCGCTCGACTGACAGTTGACCAGATTTTCTTTCTTCATACATTCTTGTTTCGAACAAGAAACGTGCATGTATGTTCATAAAGAACGCTACAGATCTTTGTGCTTTATCTTCAAGCAGCGCAATTTTTTCCTCTTTCGTTTTTGCATTTGTAACTGCTGCATCAGCAACAATCATCTCAGCGAATGTAGAAGCTGTTTCTGCTACATTCATCGCATAATTTGTTGCGTAGTAAGGCATTTCTTTTAATACATCTGAATGAAAAGCATGACCTAATTCATGTGCAAGTGTAGAAACATTGCTAGGTGTTCCGGAGAATGTCATAAAAATACGTGTTTCTTTTTCGTTGGAAAACCTGTACAGAATCCGCCAGGTCTCTTACCTGAACGATCTTCCGCTTCTATTCAGCCATCCAAAAATGCCTTTTCTGAGAAATCTGCCATTTTTGGTGCTAATGTGCGGAAATGTTCAACAATAAACTGAGCGGCTTCATCATAGCTCATTTTGCTGTTAGCTGAAGATAGGGGTGCATCAACATCATACCAACTTAATTTTTCAAGATTTAACAGTTTGGCTTTGCGATCAAGATACTTTACAAAAATATCTTTTTTAGAAGTAATCGCATCCCACATTGCTGTAAGCGTTTCTTTCTTCATACGATTAATTGCAAGAGGTTCTTTTAACGTTTCTTCCCAGCCTCTGTGCTTATAAATTTCGTTTCTAAAACCAGCGATGTGGTTAAGAGAAGCCGCACAGAACTCACCTTCATGATCCCAAGCCTGAACAAATTTTTCGAACGTATCTTTACGAACTTGACGATCAGGGCTTGAGAATTTGTTTTCTGCCTGGCCAACAGATAGTTCTTCTTCTTTGCCATCGATCTCTACTTTAATGTTAATTCTGCCCACTACTAGATCGTATAGAGTAGACCAAGCATGATAACCGTCAACTGCTAGATCGTTAATTAATGACTCTTCTGAGATACCAAGCTTCTCTTTGGCATTCGTTCTTCTCTCGTTTAAAGAGAACGCAATATGTTCATACTCAGGAAGACTCATAAGGTCTTTCCATGCATCTTTAGAGATATCCATCATTTTTTGATCGATTACTGAACCTACGTTTGAGAAGGCTGCGTAAACCGATTCTAATCTTCCACGAAGAGCCATCGCCTTCTTATCTTTTACGTCTTGCGCAATTAAACAACCAATAAAAGCTCCTGCAGTTGATAATCGCTCAGAAAAGTTTTGAAGTTCTTCAATAAGATTCAAGAAATTTTCGTTTGAAAAAGTGAAGGTTTCTGCTTTTTTAGCTAATTCCTTTGCTTCATCTTCAGTCCACTTTATTTCAGCTAACAATTCTTTAGATTCACTACCACCAGGAAAAACGGAATCAAGTTCCCATGTTTGCCTTAAATCTTGTAATAACATTATTTCTCCCCCATTATGTACATATTTCCACTCTTTTCTTATTATAAAAAATATTCAAACAAAAATCGACCATGAAGTTTATTATTTGATTTATTTTTTTATATGGCTGTTTTTCTATTCATAGTTGCTATTGAAAGTAGTTGATTTCCGTTCCAGGTGCTCGCTTTCCGCGGGGCAGGCGGTGAGCCACATTCTTACGTTTCACGTATAAGTGTCTCACCTGTCTAGTTGCAGTGACTAGCCCCTCGAGGTCAAAAGTTAAATGGTCAAGAAGGCAAAATGCGCCTTCCTAGTCCATTCACCTTTTGCTGGTCGGGGCTGAACGAGCCACTTCCACTTTTCGAACTGCCTGCCTGTCCCGCAGGAGTCTCTCACCTTACACTCCAACCAACTTGTCAAAGAAGCAAATAAAACAAAAAAATTTTAAAGCAACAATCCTTTAGAAAAGAGACAAACAAAAAATAAGCTCTCCAAAAAAGGAGAGCTCTCTAACATTATTCAGCTATTGCAGCATAAACAAAATAGGCCAACATGACGACGAATGATCCATATAAAACAGCTTCTTGCATAGAAACGCCTCCTGGTTTTTTTACCTATTCTATTCCCTCTTTTATTTATTTAAACACAGTGTTTTCTTACCTCACTTGTTTTCCTAAGTTTGCTTTTGCCTGCTGTATTAATTCTTTAACCATTCTTCCACCAATCTGCCCGCCTACCCGTCCTGCATCTTTAGACGTAATCGTACCGTTATATCCTTTTTCTAACGATACTCCCATATCTCTTGCGACTTCATATTTCACATCATCTGGTGACTGATCAGACACTTTATATCCCGCTTCTCTCATCACTTTCGCTTTTAACCGATCGAGACCTTCTCTAGCTTCAGGAACGATAGGCTGTCTTTTTCTGCGTGCCATATATAAAAACTCCTTTTTTCTTTAGTTTGCCCGAAGCCCAAAATAAAAAGGCTGTAAATGTTACCAGCCTTTATAACCATTGTTTTACCGTTCTGATTGCTGACGGCTTCTATAGAACTCATGAAACAGCTTCATGAGTGCTCTTTTTCGATCCTTGATACGTAACTTCTTAAAATACCAAGCTGTTTTGCGATCTCCCGCTGTGTTTTTTCTTTTGAAGACAAAGCACTGCAAACTTGCAGTGCTTTGTCAATATTAAATGTATGGGTATTACGTTATTTACTCTTTTTGTACTTCTCATATTACTTATTTACTAGATACCAACTTGCAGATTTTTTTGTTGCTCTTCCACCATTTTTAGCAAAAGTAAATTTGTATCCTTTTACTGATAGATCTTTCATTATAGGAGAAAGTTCCTCTCCACCTACTACCCATAGTGACCCTCCAGAAGACCTTTTATCAACCATTTGTAAACCTTTTGATACTAAGAATGAAGTGATTTCGAATTGGCTGTCTAAGTTTTCAATAGAAAACTGCTGGAATAAATGACTTGTTTTATTACTTTGATCATTTAAAGGTTCGGAATCAGTCTCTTTTAAAATCAATTCTTCTCTTACCTCTACAGTTACTAACTTTTCAGTTTCCTCATCATACTTTATTATTTTTTCTTCTTCCTGCTCTTCAGTAGCTCCAACAGGCTTAATCCCCATCTCATCAAGTTTCACCCATAAAGACTCCATTGCTGCAACAGGATCGCGATAGAAAGCACTACCTCTAACTCGCCAGAATGTCCAACCTACTCTTTCAAGGATTCTCTGCCTTTCCAAATCATCTTCCCATTTATCTAGACCATGCCACTTGTCACCATCGCACTCGATCGCTAACCTGCTTCTCATTCCTTCGACTACGAGGTCGATCTTTTTCCCTAATGTACCGACTTTTACTTGAGGTACTATGCGATAACCACGTGCAGAAACAAGTTTAAAGACATCTTTTTCAAACTCTGAGTCGAATTCATGCTCCACTTCATTAAGCTCCAATTGCACTCTATTTGGTTCTAAACAATATTGAAGCAAACTGTATCTTACGCAACCTGGGTTCAAGTCTTTTAAATCGACAGAATGGAATAAAATCATTTGATCTCTTGCACGACTCGCCGCGACATTAAACCTTTGCATATCAGATCTTTTCATCAGAGGTCCAATTCTCACGTTTGTAGCTGCCACCATCGATAAAAAGATGATATCACGCTCATCTCCTTGGAAGGAGTACGAATCCCCGCAAACAATCTTTCGCTCAATCATCTCTTCTTCCCCGATTGATTCTCGCAATAGATCCTCGATTAAACGAGCTTGGTCATGCCCTTGTAATGAAATTACACCAAATGATTTGTTATTGTATTGAGGATCTATACAGAGCTCTGAAATATACTCTACAAGTGATTCTGCTTCTGGTCGATTTATTGTTTTAGTCGTGTGTTCCATTCGGAATCCATCTTCGACTCGAACAGCTTTCACAGGTGGTGTGATTTTTTCATTTCCTAACGGTAAACGCAATGGATCCATTTGTCCGCCATACATCAAATCATTGCTGTATTGGATGATCTCTGGCACACATCGGAAATGTTCTTTCAATGGAATCTTACTATCGAACACTTGGGAAGTGATATCGTAAAGGCTTGTTTTCATTTCATATCGGTTTTTGTGCGGTATGTCGTGTAAGAATCGATCGATAAGTTGCTTGACTTCTCCGATATCTTGGCCGACACTTTCAGGACTGATCTGGTTGTCATCTCCCACAATAACGACTTTCTTTCCTCTTAAAAGAGCAGATAGTGAAAATAGATTACTTTGACTACTTTCATCCACTATGACAACATCAAATAAATCATCACTTAACTGTATATTTTCGATCACCTTTTGAATCGGCATGATCCAAACAGGAATAGCTCCCCTACATGTATTCATCTCTTCACTTGCTTCTTTTCGATACATGTTGGCGTATTTTCCTGTACCTTTTCCAATCCTCTTAATCGCATTCAGCCATGCATGTAAACTAGCTTTTTGTTTTCTGGTTGTTCTTTCAATTTGTGAAAGCCAAGTTGACTCTGCTACTAATTCCCGAATGTTTCTTGATTCTGTTTTACGTGCCAGTTCTAAGTCACGCTCTTTTTGTTCAATATCTGTATTCTTTTGATGCATCTCCAACCAATGGTTGAGTTGGCTCCACTTCCATGCATCCTTCCAATCATCAGGTACTATTACAGGATTTCCATGTCCGCCAAGCTCCAGAAGGTGACTGACCCATTTCGGAGATACTGCCTCTAGTTTCTCGATTGTATCTTTAAAATTTTGATATTCTTCTTCCATCCCCTCTAATCTTTTTAAAGCTAAGAAGAGGTTGGTATAACTTTCCACATCTTTTTGATCACATGCTGCTTTTAACTGAAGCCAAGATGAATGAGCATTGCTTACATCTTTTCCAAAATTTAAGAATGATGATGTTTGGTCTATCTTTTGTTGTATTTCTTCAAACTTTTTCACATCTTCTAGAGTCTTTATTCCAAGTGATACTTGATTAAACCAATCTAAATCCGTCCACTTGTATGGATTTGAAACGCCGATTGATTTTACAAGTTCTTGCAAACTGTGAACAGTATCTGTCTTCCAGTCCACAAGAGTCTGTATTTTAGATAACTGAGAGACTACCTGATGCGAGAATCTGTTCATTTTCTGATCAATGGTATCACCATCAATCTCTTGCATCGTTCGATTCCATTTGAGTGTTAACTTGTTTTTAATCTCTTGAATTTCTATATGTTTTAACAATGTCTCTACATCTTTACTGTTACGGATGGGTAAACCATCAACCTTAGCTCCATTTAACAGATATCCAAACTTTCTTCCCGTTACATTTTTGAACATCCAGTTTAAACCTTTGTTGCTCTGAAGTTTTGTCAAAAGCTCTTGTAAGTCTTCTTTTGAGGTAACAAGGTTAAATTCTTCAGGAAACTGAATTTCTACTTCAATCAGCTCTTTTTCTAGCTGATTTAACCGTTCCGTTCTCTCTTTACATTCTGTAATAAAGTCATTCCATTCTATAACCTTATTTTCATTCATGGTAACTTCTTGAAGTATTGTTTGATGCCAAGGTTCCTGTAACTGTTCAAGCTTTTTTATGGCTTCTGTGATTCGTTGTGTAAGTGAGCTAAGATCCTTATATTCTTCAGGAACACTCCAATCTTTGATGGAGTGAATATTTTCACTTACATTACGTTGAGTTAGGTAAAATTGCTTAACCATTTCTTCTAGTTCAGAAGGAGACCATATCTCAATAGTTTTCGGTCTAACTGACTCTAACTGTTCGATATCAGCTTTAGCTAACGTTTCAAGTTTCAGAAGCAGAATTTTGAATTCTTCTTCAGTGATGGGAAACTCTTTTTCTAACGATAACCGATCAGGAAACCAGTTATGGGTAATTTTATCACTAAGCCATTTCCCAATTTCTAAAGGTGTTTGTTCTACACCATCAACTAATACTCTTTCGTTTTCTGTTTCAGCGGCTCGATTAATCTCTGTCTGCAGTTTTGCGATAGCTTTTCTCGTTTCATATAGTTCATTTTTTCGTGATTCGATTTTCTTGTTCAAAACTCTGGGGTCCAGTCGATCCATGTTTTCAGCGATCGATTTTACAGAGTCTTCTAGTTCTTTTACTGATTTTGAATCACCACCTAGCAAACTGACACAAAGGGCACGGATGTCTTCGGGAATTTTATCTCGAAGCACCTGCAGAGCTCTCTCTTTTTCACTCGTAACAAGAACTCTTTTTCCATGTGCTAAAAGATGACTTATCAAATTGACGATAGTATGGCTTTTCCCTGTGCCTGGCGGTCCCTGTACGATTACACCTGGACTTGTGGCTAATTTCTGAGCAATCATTTTTTGCTCGAAATTTGAGGGTAGTGGGAACAATAGATCTTCTCCCACAGAGGACCATGAACTATCTGAACTTTCACTTGTGCTATCTTTTTTTATTTCTTGTTCTTCCGTTGTCAACAGCTTAATCGTTTGGGGAACAGGAATTCCATCATCCAGTTTCTCAAGGATATCTTTCAGTTCATTTTCCCATATTCTTCCGTTACTACTTCTTAAAATAATATGTGGTGAATAACTAATAACAGGATTGGTCGGCTTTCCATCTGGCAATTCTTCACCTTTATAGATTCCTTCTGAACTTATCGTATGTACAAATTCCTTTAAAAGTGGAGCAATAGAATCTTCATCCCACATATCGAGATCTGTTGCAGACAACTCTCTTCCCATTTGTTCGATACGTTGAATATTAGGAATTTCTAAGTTGTTCAACATATCTGTTTCCATAATAGTCCCTTTGCTAGTTGGAATCATTGTTATGATTCCTTGTTTAGCATCAAACTGTAACTCAAGCTTTGTCACTAAAAGGGGACGCTGTATGAAATCCTTCTGGGTATTCCAAGAAAGCATTCCATGCCCCCAGACAAGTTCTATCCCTTCACCCTCACGTTGAAAACGTTGGTGAAGTGTGAATAAGTCCATGTATATCTTTTGAATTTCCCTTTTTGGTTTAGCCTCTGCCGCCCAAGGTCTCCATTCTTCTTTTAACCACTTTTGAAATACATCAACTCGTTCAGCATTATCTTCAAATGCTTCTTCTGATTCGTTATGTAAGATTTTCTCTTCTACAAGTGGCTCCTTCTCAGGATTATTCCAAGTTTTAACCCATTGATGTAGGACAATAGGTAATGCTGGTGTTGGCGGTATAACTTGTTTGTGGACTTCTAACCATGCATTGTCTACCTGACCATTACCATTAAAGTAGCATCCATCTATATTAGGGAAGTCGAACTGCCACCATACTTTTTCATATTCTTTGACCGAACGTATAATTTTTTCGTTCATTTTTTTGACAGCCAAAAGGTACTCAAATATTTGTTTTACTTTTGGTGTATATGAATCCATTACTAATCACTCCTCTCCCCAACTTGTTATAAATTGGGAAACAAACATTATTTTATCATATTAGTTTTTATATTCCCTTAATAATATTGGAGAAATGCTAAAATTTTTGTTATTAGATCGTTATGTTGTTGCTGAATTGAACAATATTTTATTAACTGACAACACAAAAGCTAATCATTATGACCTTAGGTTGGCTGCATACAGTGTTGTATAACACAAACTCTTTCTTCAAATTACTCCTCCAAACCGATATTATGATGAAAAATCGAACTGTTTATCAATTCATTACTGGATCAGAACCTCCGATAAAACAAAGAAAACAGCTCAGATAAGTAACTGAGCTGTTTACTTACTCTTAAGATAAGATTTCGGTATTTGGGAATTCATGCTAAAGCATCGTTTTCCATATACCAGAATTTTAATTAAAAGAAAAAGAAGAGTTCCTACTTTGTTTTACCGTTCTGATTGCTGACGGCTTCTATAGAACTCATGAAACAGCTTCATGAGTGCTCTTTTTTCGATCCTTGATACGTAACTTCTTGAAATACCAAGCTGTTTTGCGATCTCCCGCTGTGTTTTTTCTTTTTGAAGATCTAATCCAAAACGTCCCACTATGACTTCTTTTTCCCGATCATCTAGTACATGAATATAATCGTAAATTTTCTTTTTTTGCATTTTTAATTGAATAGCATCCACGACATCTTCTGTTTCTGCTTTCAATACATCGATTAATGTGATCTCATTTCCTTCTTTATCCGTTCCGATTGGGTCATGAAGTGATACATCTTTTTTGTTTTCTTCAATGCCCGAAGATGCATCAATATTTCATTCTCTATACAACGAGCTGCATAGGTCGCAAGCTTCGTTCCTTTCCCTCTGGAATAGCTCTCGATCGCTTTAATCAGGCCGATGGTACCGATGGATATTAAATCCTCTGTGTCCTCTCCTGTGTTTTCGAATTTTTTACGATATGTGCAACAAGCCGTAAGTTATGCTCGATCAGCATGGCTCTTGCGTGTTCATTGCCTTCTGCCATCTCTTTTAAGTACTGCTTCTCTTCATTTTCAGACAGGGGCTGGGGAAACGCATTGTTCTTAACGTATGACACAAACAGCATGACTTCTTTAAAAAAATAGGCCAACACACCTACTAATGACATAACAGCACCTCCAAGACGATTCTGTACTCCCTTATCTTTATGCGATGCTGGGCTTGGGTGTGTCTGTACATCCAAAATCACATGGAACCTTTTTATTTTTTATAACGTACTAGAAATAAATGGTTTTAAAACAGCATAAACCATACTATAATTGAGCTTGGAATGAGGTGAAGATGTGAATAAAACAAAAAAGCTTATTGCAGGTGTATCCTCTGCATCAGTTGCTGTGATGCTCTCTGGCTGTAACGACCAAGCACAAGAGATTCCACCAGAACCAACAGATGCTGAATGCCAAGATTGGGAATGGGATGAAGACGACGGGGTGTATGAATGTGACGACACCAATTCTCGCTATTTTGGCCATTACTACCATGGTGGCAGTTACTACAAAGGGAAGAGCAGTTTATTAAAAAGTTCTGCTTATAAGTCCTATAAAAACAGTTCAAGTTTCAAAGGCGGTGGATCTGGCTTCGGAGGAAGCCAGGGATTTGGCGGATAAATCATAAGGAGTTGTGAAGATGGATAACTTATTTCTTAATTTTGCCCTTTATGCGGCTACGGGGCTAGCATTATTATTTGTCGGCTTTATCATATTCGAACTAACAACAAAAACAAAAGAACTACAGTTAATCAGTAAAGGCAACTGTGCGGCTGCTTTATCACTTGGCGGGAGACTTTTTGGTCTTGCCTTTGTGATTGGATCTTCAATTGCAAATTCATTGAGCATTATTGATTTGCTCATCTGGGGATCAGTTGGAATTATCGCTCAAATCGTAGCATTGTTTGTTGCAGAACACTTAGCCATTCGTTCGAGTATCTCAAAAGCGATTGACGCTGACAACAAAGCTGTAGGAATGCTCGTCATGTTTCTAAGCGTTTCTGTTGGCTGGGTTATCGCCCAATGTCTTACATATTAAAAAAGCATGTGGCAGTTGCCGCATGCTTATATTTTTTCTCCTACGTACATAACATAAACAGCTCTGTCTTCATCAATTTCAGCGGAATCGCGTAGGTACTGTCCTTTACCTGGAATATCAACGACATCTTTTAATAAATAGCGGATAACATCCCAGTGGCTGTTTACGGCTTGAACATGCAGCAGTGGCATATCTCCTGATGAATTGTAACTTCTAAATTCTAAAAATATTCCTCTTCCTTTGTAATTCGGTTCTTCAGAAAACTCTCTAATAGGACCGATTTCTTTTACGATTAAAATCTCTTCGCTGCCCTTCATTTCGTTGGATTGCAGTTTGTACTCCCTTTGTCCTGAAACAAAAAATTCACAAAGCTGTCTCGCATACTTTTCATCGTTATGCATGTTTTCAGGTATTTTATAGGTTAAGAAAGGTTCATAACTCTCTTGTTTTTCTATGTAATAAGTAAGTTCCATTATTCTCATCCTCTTTATTCTTTGTTATGTTTATAATACCAGTTTACGGTTCTTGAATGTATGTTCGGAGGTATATATCATTATGAGTTACACAGAAAATAGAAAAAAATTTTATAAGCAGTATCCTGAATTCTGGGCGGATATGTACGGACAAGAATATGCATTATACAACCCGTATGAAATCTCTGAAGACGTTCCGGAAGCCATAAAACATCTTGGAGAAAAAGCAGGGCAAATTCTATTTAAGACAGCTGCACTTTTACAATCAGAAAATATTGATGATGCTACATTAAAACTTTTAGGCTTTCCTGAATCACTTTTCCCCTTTCTTCGCTATCATACACCGTTGCCTAAAACGGTGATCGGTAGAATAGATTCTATCGAAACACCGTCAGGACATAAGATCATGGAGTTCAACAGTGATACTCCTACCTTCATCTATGAATGTTTTAGAATTAATGGGTTAATTAGTGAACACTTTGGATGCAAAGACCCGAATAAAGGAACGGAAAAACAATTAAAACAAGCTGTTCGTTCTGCTATCTTAACGGCTTATCGGCAGTTAAAAACATCACATGCACCTAACATTGTTTTTACAGCTCATGATGAGAATATAGAAGACAAACAGACTGTTCTTTATTTAAAAGACCTTTCTGGATTTCCTTCACAATTTGTACCTTTGGATAAATTAGTCATTAAAAAGGATATAGGGTTGTTTGATCAGCAGGGCAAAAAAATCGATGTATTATATAGACAGACGTTTCCAATTGAAATTCTTATTCAAGATAAAGATAAACAGACGAATGAAGAAATAGGAATTCAACTGACTCAGCTTGTTATTCAAAACAAACTTGCCATTATTAATCCTCCCTCTGCATTTCTATTACAAAGCAAAGCTGTTCTCGCTGTTATCTGGGGTCTTCATGAAGAACAATCACCATTCTTCACAAATGAAGAACATGAATGGATTGGACATTATTTTCTGCCTACTTATTTAGAGCCTGACATTTTCTTAAATACTAAAGAAAAGTTTGTGCAAAAACCGGCTTTTGGGCGCGAGGGAGATACAGTTCGAGTATTTGACGAGAATGGCAGCTTGATTGATCAAGATCAGCATACGACTTACGCCAATTATGTAAGTATTTATCAAAAGCATGTGCCGCTTCCTAAAATGAAATTTGAGTCTCAGCAAGGTGTGCAAGAAGGCCATCGAATGACTGGCACATTTATTATTAACGGAAAGCCAAGTGCTTTTGGGTATCGTATCGGAAACGCGATAACAGATAATCTATCTTATTTTTTGCCGTCATGTTTAAAAGAATAGCGCCATGCCATCTTTATGGCAGGCGCTCTTTTTTATTTATCTTATAGCCAAGAAGATATATTATAGGAAGCCTTTTCTTTGGCTCGATCATATAGAGATTTTACTTCTTCATCATAAACGTATAGCTCTTTTGATCGGCTGTTTCTTTTATAGAAAAGGTTATCGTTACAAAAAACAGATGTAGTGTAAACATGATTCATTCACTCCTCATTTTCAATTTATCTTTTTTCTTAGGTCGAGTCTTTCTCCGTTAAAAGCCATGTAAGCAGTGTAATTCCAACCATTATCATTTCCATCTCCTCCTTTAGATTTATAAAAAAACACCGCAGGAAATTATCCTGCGGTGTTGAATAGGCACACAAAAAACCGCAGGCATTCGACCCGCGGTGTCTTTTAAACAAAATTAAACAGACATAATGCTCCAGAGGGCGGTCGAACGTTTACTACTATTCAGTTGATTGATCATTTTCAATTTCATCATTGTGTTCAACCTCCTTTTTGTTTTTACTTTACTTAGCAAATCATACACAAATTACCAAGTGTTGTAAAGAAATATTTTTAAGCCTTTAAAAGGATATGCAGAAACAGAAAAAAGTTTACAAAAAGATGTTCCATTTCGTAAAATTAGGTAACTGTTGTGCAAGATTTTTATGTGTACACTTTCACATACTTTTACTATAATGAGTAGTGTAAAGGGGGAAACACAAATGATACATCCTAAGGTCATCTTTGCTTCAACACGACCTTTTTCACTAACCGCTTCGGTCATACCCGTCATTTTCGGGACGATTTTAGCGCTGCAATGGACGAGCATTCATTGGACTACTTTTTTATTAACACTTCTTGGTGCTGTATTTTTACAATGTGGAACAAACCTTGTTAACGACTACTTTGATCATGTAAAGGGAGCAGATATACCAGGTTCATTGAGTCCTTCAGGCGTCATTGATCGGAAAGAGATGACACCTCGCCAAGTTTATATAACCGGACTAATCTTCTTTGGTCTCAGCATAATCGTTGGACTTATTTTAACAGCTTTAACGGGCCCTGTTGTTCTTTATATCGGTATTCCATCTTTATTGGTTGGATACTTTTATACAGCTACTCGATATGCTCTTGCTTATAACGGTTTAGGGGAAATAGCATCTGGAAGCACGTTAGGCATACTCGCTGTTGTAGGTTCTTTTTACACACAAACCTTAAACATAAATCTCGAGATATTCTTAGCTGCAATTCCTAATGCTCTTTTAGTAATGGCCATTCTTCATGCTAACAATTTACGCGACTTTGATACAGATAAACAGATTGGCAAAACTACCGTTGCTGGATTAATCGGAAGAAAAGCATCTAGAGTTGAGTATTATATCTTGATGCTTGGCACATATGTAAGCTTAGCAGCACTTATTATAATAGACATTTTACCAATATGGAGTCTTATAGCTGCTATCACGCTTCCAATTGCGTTAAAAGGTCTTAAGATCGCGATATCTACATGGGATGCCAAAGAATTAAACAAAGCACTTGGTTTAACCGCACTGCTTCATATGGCTTTTGGAATTCTCCTATGTGTTGGTACACTAACTGGAATCCTTCTATAACATAAAAAAGTTGTCCACCTTTTAAAGGCGGACAACTTTTTTTAACCTTTTCCTGCTTGGAATCCTGGATATAGTGTCATACCGCCGTCAGCGATCAATGTTAATCCTGTTACATAACTTGCTTGATTTGACGCTAGCCATACAGCCGTAGCTGCAATCTCTTCAGGTTCGCCAATATACCCCATCGGAATCAGTTTTAGGACACCCTCTTTTTGCTTTGGATCAGCAAATTTTTCTGCATTAATCGGTGTATTAATGGCACCAGGAGCAATGCTGTTAATTCTTATTTTTTAGGAGCATATTCAAGTGCCAGGGTTTGGGTCATTAATTTAATACCGCCCTTACTTGCTGCATAATGTACAAAATGCGGCCAAGGGATAATCTCATGAACACTTGACATGTTGATAACAGCACCTTGAATATTGTTTTTCAAAAAGTAATCAATGGCTTCTCTGCACCCTAAAAATTGTCCTGTCAAATTCGTAGAGATCACTTTATTCCAGTCCTCTAATGTCAGTTCATGTGAAGGTACTTCATTCTCTATTCCTGCATTATTGATCATAACATGAAGGGATCCAAACTCTTCTGTTGCTTTTTTGATGAGTTGTTGAATATCCTCTTCTTTCGTTACATCACCTTGAATAGAAATCGCATTTCCGCCGCTTTTCTTAATTTCACTAATCATTTCATCCGTTTCTTTCACTTGCTTTTCAGAGTGATAATTAATAACGACGTTGGCTTTTTCTTGTCCAAATCGCAACGCACATGCTTTACCAATTCCTGTGGCCGCTCCCGTTATGATAACCGTCTTTCCGTTTAAATCTGGATACATTGTTTTTCAGCTCCTCTATGATTTAGTGAATCCTAACATAACGCCGCCAACTATGATAAGCACACAGCCTGAGATCACCCATATGATCTCTTTTTTGCTTCTTTTTCGCCTAATAGAAAAATCCCGCCAAGCGTTGAGATGATGATACCGGTTTGTGAAAGCGAGAAGCTTGTGGCGATCCCGATAAGAGGCAGAGAAAGCAGAAGTGTCAGATTCCCTGTGCTCCAAATCAGCCCTGTTAGAATATTTCTGACTGAATATTTATTGAATGGTTTATGTTTTAGCGATAAGACAAGTGCTCCTAAAAACATGCCCACTGCCTGTGGTAAAATGGCCTGCCAGCCATTCACTTCAAACCATCTGATGATGACCACATATGTAACGTATCCTATTGTCGAAATTAAAAGAAACGTGATTCCTTTTTTAAAGTTCTGTTTGTCTTTTTGGTCGCCTTGCTCACTTCTTTTCGACGTTAACAGAGCTCCTGCCACAATCGCAGAGATTGCAATTAACCCAATAATAATTTCCGTCGTCGTTTTCCATTCATGAAAGACGATGACGCCAAACAAAGTCGTTCCAAATAACTGCATACCTGTTGATAAAGGTACAATTTTAGAAACTCCTAAATAATCAACACTAGCAAATTGGTTACGCTGTCCGATGACCCAAAAGATACCTGAAACGACTCCTATCGCCATAACAGACATGTTTAGATCAGGCTGTACGATAAAGAACGCAACAATCGAAAACAATAAGGCTCCTAATGTCATCCCAAATGTTTGACTGTGAAAGTCACCGCCTAGCTTTTCACTCACTAATACGATGCTTCCCCAGCAAACTGCTGTAATAAGTGCCCAAATGATACCCAATTACTCCACTTCTTTCTCTCTATAGATTGTTAAGTCTTAGTATGACCTTTATAGGCCATTCCGTATCCATTCCCTAATTTTTAATCCATAAAAACAAAAATACCGCCCCTTTTTAAGGGACGGTACGTGAAATTTATTATAAGGTTTATTCGCTCAGTTCTTGTAATTGTGTTTTGCACTTTCTTACGACATTGTACATAAGTGCAGTGAATCCTAAACACGTGGTAGAAGCAATCCCTAACGTGATGGATTGGATAAAGTTTTTGTCTTCAACAGGAAGTACTAATCCTAAATAAAAGAACGTGCTAACAGCCAACAAAATAAAACCGAAACGCTGGTAGTCAGCCATCTTCTTTTGTAATTGTTCAGCTTTGTTTTTCATAGCAGTCTCTACCTCCTAACCTCTATTAAAAGGATAACATAGGTAAGACAGCGACCTACCAAGCATTTTTTGACAAAAACGTGAAGAAACTTTGTCTAAATCGTGATCATGGAAATTCATCTGACTTAAAAGCAAGCATTTATTGGAAGTGGTTGATTTTCCGTTCCAGGTGCTCGCTTTCCACGGGGCAGACGGTGAGCCACATTTACACGTTTCACGTTTAAGTGTCTCACCTGCCCGCCCTCAAGGAACTATACTTGCTCCTGCGTCTACAAGTTAATGCTTCCCCAGTAGGCTTCCTCGTCGCATGCCTTGCGAGAGGATTCTCAAGTAGTAGGCACGCACCTTACACTCCAATCAACCATCAAAGAAGACAAAATTTGAAAGCAAGAATCTCTTAGAGAAAGCAAATAAAAAACAAGCACCTGCTAAGGCACTTGTTCTTCCAATTTGTCATTAACTTAATGCATTTTTAAGATCTTCAATCAAATCGTCTGCATCTTCTATACCTACAGAGATTCGGATTAAGCCATCTGTAATGCCAAGCTCTGCTCTGCGCTCTGCAGGAATAGACGCGTGAGTCATTCTAGCAGGAACTGAGATCAAACTCTCTACTGCACCTAAACTTTCAGCTAAAGTAAAGTACTTTACTTTTTTCAGTACAGCATTGGTATTTTCAAGAGATCCAACATCAAATGACACCATTCCTCCGAATCCGCCAGCTTGTTTTTTTGCAATTTTGTACTGCGGATGATCTTCAAGTCCTGGGTAATAAATCTTCTCAACAGATGGATGCTCTTTTAAAAACTCAACAATTTTCTTTGTATTGCTTTCGTGAGCTTCCATACGTAGACCAAGTGTCTTGATACCTCGTATTAATAGCCATGAATCCTGAGGTCCTAAAACGCCGCCAGTAGAATTTTGAACAAAATGGAGATCTTCCCCTAGCTTCTCGTCATTTACAACGACTAAACCTGCTACAACGTCACTGTGGCCGCCGATATACTTCGTTGCGGAATGAAGAACGATATCAGCACCTAGTTCAATTGGATTTTGCCAATATGGCGTGTTAAACGTGTTATCCACCATGAATAAAAGGTTTTTAGATTTCGCCCATAACGCTACCGCTTCTATATCTGTAACTTTTAAGAGCGGATTTGTCGGCGTTTCTACATAAACCGCTTTTGTATTTGGTTTTAGAGCTGCTTCAATCTGATCGATATCGGTTGTATCTACAAAAGTTGAGTCAATGCCGAGACGATTTAATACTTTAGACATCACACGATACGTTCCGCCATAAACATCATCCGTTAAAATAACATGATCACCAGAATCAAAAAGCATCATGACAGCAGTGATGGCTGCCATACCTGAGCCAAACGCAAATCCGCGCTTACCGCCTTCTAAGTCTTTGATCAACTCTTCAAGTGCATGCCTTGTAGGATTTCCTGTTCGAGAATACTCAAAACCGCTGTGAACTCCTACATCTTCTTGTTTATAAGTGCTTACTTGGTAGATCGGAAAAGAAACAGCTCCTGTTGTTTTATCAGAAGGAATGCCTCCGTGGATCAATTTTGTTTTACGTTTCATATCAGATGCCCCCTTCATAAATTTTCTTGCTTAAATAACGCTCTGAACTGTCTGCAAATATCGTAACGATGTTTTGCCCTGACTGTGCAGTTTGTGCTTCGATCAATGCAGCGTGGAGTGCTGCTCCTGAAGAACTTCCAACGAGCAGTCCTTCCTTTTTAGCCAGTTCTGCTACCCGTTGAAAAGCATCAACATCTGTAACGGTATGAATGCTGTTAAAATAGGCTGTGTCCATATATTCCGGCAGAAACTCCATCCCTATTCCTTCAGTCTTATGCGGACCAGATTCGCCTCCGTTAAGGATCGATCCTTCTGGTTCAACAATAACGGTTTTTACATTATTATTCTTTTCTTTGAGATAGCGCGCCGTTCCCATAAAGGTTCCGCCCGTACCCGCACCTGCCACAAAAATATCAACATTTCCATCAAGGTCGTTCCAAATCTCAGGGCCTAATGTTTTATAGTAAGTGTTCGGATTGTCGGGATTTGAGAATTGAGAAGGAGAAAACGAGTTTGGAATCTCACTTAAAAGCTCCTTCGTCTTCTTAATTGCACCTTTTATACCATCTGCTGTAGGTGTATGAATAATTTTTGCGCCTAACGCTTTCATAAGCTCTTGTTTCTCAATACTGAATTTTTCTGGAATAACAAAAGTGACGTTAATCCCTTTATTAATCGCAGCAAGGGCAAGACCAATCCCTGTATTCCCTGCTGTAGGTTCTATAATAGTTCCGCCTTTAACCAGCTGTCCTTTTGCTAAAGCAGAATCTAATAGTTCCATCCCAAGACGGTCTTTCACACTTCCACCAGGGTTCATGAATTCTAACTTCGCAAATAGACGTACACCTTCTGGAAGAGAAAACTGTGTGATTTCCAAAAGAGGCGTATTGCCGATCAGTTCGTGCACGTTTTTATAAAATTTCATCTCAATCGTCCTCTATTCTGAGAAAACAATATGCCACTCATCTTTTTTAGCAAGCATCTTGCGCGCGATTTCTTTCGCACCTTCAAGACTATGGTTAGCTGCCCAGCCGCACTGTACTTCATTACATGCCGGTACTTCTGTCGCTTCTAAAACATCGTTCAATGTCTTTTCAAGCACTTCTAAAATCTCATCATAGTTATCGTGGTTGATTACAGAAAGATAGAAACCAGTCTGACAACCCATAGGGCTGATATCAACGACTGTTGAATGATGGTTACGGATATTTTCTGCCATTAAATGTTCGATGGAATGAAGTCCTTCCATCGGCATATGGTCCTTGTTAGGCTGGCAAAATCGGATATCGTATTTGTGGATCACATCTCCGTTTGCTCCTGTCGTTGTACCCGCTAAACGGATATATGGTGCCACAACTTTTGTATGGTCAAGGTTAAAGCTTTCTACATTCATTTTCTTTGTCATAATGATTTCAGCTCCTCTACAATTTGTTGTACTAGTTCTGCTGAGTTCTTAGATGCCGTTTTTAAGAATTGGTCATAAGATACACGTGCATCTTTTCCGGCAATATCCGATAAAGAACGGATGATAACAAAAGGAACAGAAAATTGATAGCACGTTTGAGCAATCGCAGCAGCTTCCATTTCAGCTGCATAAAGAGCAGGAAACTTGGCTCTGATGTCCTCTACCCTTGCGTGGTCACTCATAAACGAATCACCTGAAGCAATCAAACCTTTTGCAACTTGGATGTTTTGTACACGCTCACCAGCCTTTACAGCCGCCTCTACAAGCTTTTGATCAGGTAGGTAGTTTGGCGGCATCTGAGGCACTTGGCCGTGCTCATAGCCGAAAATTGTAGCATCTACATCATGATGACGAACATCGGTTGAGATGACTACGTCTCCTACATTTAAATCTGAGTGGAATCCGCCGGCAGATCCAGTGTTTAAGATAACGTCTGGACTATACAGTTGAATTAATAACGTTGTCCCGATTGCCGCATTTACTTTCCCGATTCCTGATTTTAAAAGGACCACTTCTTGACCGTTCAATAAACCTTTATAAAATTCACAACCTGCCACTTTTTTCTCTTCAAGCTCTGTCAGCTGCTCACGTAATAGAACAACTTCTTCTTCCATCGCACCGATAATTCCGATTCTTTTCATGTTATTCTCCAATGTCTATTTTTTTACCGCTTCCATCAGCCAGACATATTCGTTCAGCTTTTCAAATGAAACGTCAAAGTCATATTTTTTAAAAATATCTTCAAGGACACCCAGGGTTGTATAGTATTCTGTCTGCAAATCTTTTAATAAGTTAAGGTAGCCTTGAGATTTAACTTTTTCATGACGTTCTTTTTTATCGTCTTCATGAAGATAAGCGGTATCTGCAAAGACAATTTTACCATCTTTTTTGAGCAGCTGGCTATACTGTCCGATCGCAGTATCTTTTTCATCATCCGTTAGATGATGAAAGGCGTAAGTACTAACGACTGTATCAATTCCCTGATTGAGTTTCGGAAAAGATAAAAAATCACCATCGTAGAGCGTTAGATCTGGATTTCGCTTTATCGCTTTTTCACGCATTCCTTTTGAAGGCTCAATACCAACAACGGTTTTTCCACTCTTAAGAAGTTTCTCGCTCAAGTTACCAGTACCTACCCCAAATTCTAATACAACATTGCCAGATCGTTGAACAACAGTTTCTAATATTTCATCGTATTTATGAAAGACTTCTTTATATTCCTGATCGTCTCCTGAAACTGTTTCGTCATAAGAAGAAGACCACTCATCAAAAAGATCAATAAATTCTCGTCCCATTTTTCCCACTCCACGTTTTAAATTATATAATTCCTATCAATATACTATGAATTAAAATCTTACAGGTTCCAAATTAGCACAATTTCTAAAAATTTTCAAATGTAATATCTTTGAGGATTGGTGTATATTACAATTTTTTGAAGAAATAGTAAGAGGGTTAAAGAGAGGCGTTCTGCATTTCCAAAAATATTTTTGCTAAAAGATTTTTGCTTTCGGTTTATTTATGTTGCCTTCTTCAGAATATGGATGGGAGTGTAAGGTGCGTTCCTAATATCTTTTAAAAAGAGAGAATCTGAAAAGGAAAACAACCACTTACAAGTGCAACAATGCTTTTACCACAACGCTCTTTCCTAAGAAATTGTTACTCTCAAATTTTGTCTTCTATGATAGTTGATTGGAGTGTAAGATGCGAGACTCCTGCGGGACAGGCGGGCAGGTGAGACACTTAAGAGTGAAACGTACGAATGTGGCTCACCGCCTGCCCCGCGGAAAGCGAGCATCTGAAACGGAAATCAACAACTTTCAAAGCCAACAGCCCTTTCCAAAAAAAAACAACCTGCCATTTCAACAGGTTGTTTGTCATTTTATTGAACAGGTGTTACACTTGTTGGCTGCCATCCTTTTTCAGGAACCCATTGCAGCATTACATCATACTTAGTCCCATCAGCTTTGGATTGCACGGTTCCTTTTGAAAGATCTGGACCTCCACCATTTCCTAGCCAAAAAATAGTCATCTGATCTTGAGGAATATTTGTTGCATAAGAAAGGGCTTGAACCATCTCGTTCCAGTCTTGTGATCCATCGTCATAAGATTTTTGGTGCGGCTCCGTTTGAGAGGTTCCGATTGGTTCCCATGGACCTTCTGGGCCTCCGCCAGCAGGTTGTTCTGATTCTGTTTCTTCTTTCTCTGCTTCTTCATCGGTATTTTCTTTATTCGCAGAATCTTCTTCTTGTTGTTTGCTGTCAGAATCATCTGTTTCCATTTCAATTGAATTATTATTAGATTCTTTTTTATCAGCCGTTTGTTCCGTTTCGTTTGTTGTAGCTGTTTCGTTATCATCGCCTGAGAAAAGATTAAATGCAACAACAACAATCAGCAAAACAACTAATCCGATTGCTATGTTTAAAAAACGATTTTGCTTTCGTTTTTCAAGTCTTGTTTCATAACGTTGGTTTCGTTTCATAATATCCTCCTCAGTAAAATTACTTTTTTATTTTACCACGAGGATGATGTCTACGAACACTATTTCCTATCTCTCTTTTTATTTAATACGTTCACTTCTGTTCGCAATGTTCATAATTCCATTAGCAATGTCCGCAAAAACAGGTATCGTTCTGTTGGTCTTATCGTGTTTTAGGTCAACGACTACTAAAGCAAAACGTGGTTGCTCAGATGGAAAATATCCAGCGAACCATTTGTTATTGAAGTTAGTTCTTTCTCCTTTTTGCGCGGTTCCTGACTTGCCTGCAACTTGAAACGGCAGTGCTTGCAAAGCATGACCTGTACCTCTTTCATTTTTCACGACGTTTAAGAGAAGTGATTGAAGTCTCATCATCGTATAGGAAGAAAGCTTTTGATCTTCTGCTAAATGATCTTCGAATTCAATTAATTCCGTTCCGTTGGCAAAATTTACACTTTTAGCGGCTTTCACTTCATACCTCATCCCGCCTCGTGCAATCGTCGCCATCATATTCGCCACTGCAAGAGGTGTGACTTTCACATCAAGCTGTCCGATCGCTGTTTGAGAAACAGCTAAAGCAGATTGGTAGTCCGTACTTTTCTTTTTCTTGTATTTAATTTGGCCGATTTCCTCTTGATAAAAATGTGAAAAGGAATTCAGATGATACACTTCTCCTTGCCAGCCATTGTAGTGAAGAAGTCCCATCTTCTCTGCATACTTCTCTATATAATCAGGATTCGTCACATTTAATTCATTCGCAAGTTCACCGAACGTTTTATTGCAGCTCTGTGTAAAGCTATCCTCCACATTAAGATTGCCTAATTGTCTCTCATCTTTTTTTCCATATATGTTGAGGTTACAATCGTATCTTTTATCATTTTGAACCTTATTCTCTTCAATTGCTGCAGCTGCCGTAACAATCTTAAAGACAGACCCCGGAATTTGCTGTGACGTCATATTATTTCCGTGGTTAAAAATCGTCTCACTTGTAAACAATGGTCTGCTCGCCATACCTAAGAGCTCGTTTGATTTAATATCCAACAAAACAGCACCGCCATCTTTAATTCCATGAACATCCAGCGCTTTTTCTACTGTTTCCTGCATCTTTTTATCAATCGTCGTCTTAACGTAGAGAGGGTACAATGGATTTGTTTGAGAACGATATTTGACGTCAAGACCTAAGAGAGGATGACCTTGTCGATCAACGTGATAGATATATTGTGTTTCCCCTTCAGATATTAAAAGGGATCAAACGTATATTGCATCCCGTTCTTGCCTGTTTTTGTGGATGTAGTAACCGTTCCTTTTTTAATTTATCTCCGTACTTTCTCTTTATTAGATCAGGATCCTGACCAACTGCACCAATGATATGATTTGCAAACGGAATCGGTTTTCTTCTTGTAACGAGCTGTGCGTAAAGACCTGATATCTCAAGCTTATTAATCTCATTCATTTGATCCAGACTGAGTTCTTTTTGGAGAGAGAGCGCTGAAGGTTTCTTAAGTCGATGAATCATTTTCGCAACTTCTTGTGAAGGTATCTCGAGTATGTTTCCAATCGTTGCCAACGGCCATTTTCTTGTATAAAGATTAGGAAAAACGACTACTTGTGGTTTTACGTCTGTTGACAGAAGTTCTCCGTTTCGATCCAAAAATAACCCCTGCCATCATTTATTGTAAAGCGGTGTGTACGCTGATTAACACTTTCTTGTATTAGGTTAACTTTTTTCTTTGAAAAGGATGTTGTTGAGATCAATTGTATATCTGCTAACCGATAGATTAAAAAAGGATAAGTGAAAGAAAACAAAGAGCTAGTCCTATTGTTCTTTTTCTAGATACCATACACATTTCACCACCTTATCCACATTTTCACCGACTCCTATTGTTCTTAATCAATGTCCAAAAAAAGAAGACTCGCAAAAATTTGCAAGCCTTCTTTATCTTTACACTTTATTTAACTTCTAAAATAACAACGCTAATTTCTCCGCCTGGCGTTTGAACTGAAACTTTGTCTCCTGGCTTTTTACCTAACAAACTTTTTGCCATTGGAGAATCGTTTGAAATTTTCCCTTCAAACGGATCAGCTTCTGCACTCCCTACGATAACATATGTTTCTTCGTCTCCATCTGGAAGCTCTTGAAACTTAACCGTTTTCCCGATGGAAACGTTATCAGATTGGTCTTTATTATCTTCAATAATTACTGAATCACGAATCATCTTTTCTAATTGAACGATACGAGCTTCAACAAAAGCCTGCTCGTCCTTTGCTGCATCATACTCAGAGTTCTCGGAAAGATCTCCGAAGCTGCGTGCTACTTTAATACGCTCAACAACTTCTTTTCTGCGCTCTGTTTTTAAAAATTCTAATTCATTTTCTAGCTTCTGCTTACCCTCTAAGGTCATATAGTGTTTTTTCTCGTCTGCCATAATATTCACTCCTTCAATAATCTCAGTACCCTTGTTACGTTATATGATAATTCGGGCAGGGTATGTATAAAAAATAGGACAATAGTTGATTGCCAAGCAGCTTAGAGCTGTGTTTTGTCCGTGTATACCGAAAAAATGAGGATGATGTTCCTCATTTTTTCAATAATGCTTTGTCTTCCAATATGGTCTTTATTTTGGTTACCATTAAGTCGATCGCAACACGGTTTTGACCGCCTTCTGGAATAATGATATCTGCATATCTTTTCGTTGGTTCAATAAATTGATTATGCATCGGCCGCACTACGGAAGTATATTGATCAATTACAGATTCTAGTGTTCTGCCACGATCACGAATGTCACGAACCATTCTTCTAATAATTCGCACATCTGCATCTGTGTCAACAAATAACTTGATGTCCATCAAATCACGTAATCGCTCGTCTTCTAGAATAAGAATACCTTCCAATATAATGACATCTTTAGCATCAACTGGGATAATTTTATCACTTCTTGTATGTGCTGTATAGTCATACACTGGTTTTTCAATGGATTCGTACTCTAATAGCGAGGAAATATGTTTAATCAACAGATCATTATCAAAAGCAAGAGGATGATCATAATTAGTATTCAATCTCTCTTCCATCGATTTCTCTGATTGGTCTCTATAATAAGCATCTTGTTCAATAATGAGAATGGATTGATTGGCAAACTGTCTGTAAATTTCTTTTGCTACTGTCGTTTTACCTGATCCTGATCCACCTGCAACCCCAATTACAATCGGTTTTTGTGCCATTGCTTTTACTCCTCCAAACTCCTGTACCCTTAAGGATTTCGAATGCTCACCATCATACCATCACCAACCGGCAAGATTGAAGATTGATAATCAGGATGCTGCATCATGTATTCATTAAAACTTCTAATTTTTTTAACTAGAGAACGAAGTCTTCTACTCTCTAGGCCGCTTTCATCCGCGACATACCCTCTAAAGAGAACATTATCTGTAACGATGATGCCGTCTGGAGACAGCATGGAGGAATAGTGATCAAAAAAGTTTTGATATTGTCCTTTAGCTGCATCTATAAAAATAAAGTCATATGGGGCATAGTCTTCTACTTGGCTTTGCAATTCATTCGCATCACCAAATAACAAGGTAATTCTGCTCTCCAGATGAAGAGTTTTAACGTTATCTTTTGCTATATTGTACCGTTCTTCATCTCTTTCAATACTAATAATTTCAGCTGTTTCACAAGCAAGGGCCATTCGAATGGCAGAATACCCAATGGCAGTGCCCACTTCTAGAATACGTTTTGGCTTTTTTAGCCTTACATATGAAAGAAGTGTTTCCATCCCTGTTAGATCCATGATCGGCACATTATGCTCTTTGGCGTATTGCTCCATTTTTAGTACTTGTTCAGAGCGCGTTGGAATTATTTTTTCAATGTATTGGTTTACTTCATTTGACACCAAAGTAACACGCCTCCTTCACACTAACCGGTATATTGTAACATAATCTTTATTTGAAGGCGAGAGTCCTATTATTTTTTCATATTTTCTAGGCAGAGTGGACTTTACAGATGATTTGGCAAAGGGCAATAAAATAAGGCCAAAAAAACATTCTCTTATAAAAGAAAACATAAAAAAGAGAGTACGTATAAACGTTCTCTCTAAAAAGTTATTGTTTGTCTTTCTCTTGCCAAACTTTCCATTCATCTCTGTATTTTTTATAAACAGCATTATGTTCACTTAAAGTTTTCGTGTAGATCACTTCACCATTCGGCCTTGCATAGAAAAAGAGTTCTTCCATTTTAACTGGTTTTAAAGCAGCTTCAATCGCTTTTTCACCCGGGGATGTGATCGGACCGATTGGAATCCCTTTATACCTGTAAGTATTATAAGGAGAATCATACTCGAGATGTTCGTATAAAACTTGTACATCGAAATTTTTTCTTGCATATTTAACGGTTGGATCGGAATCTAGCTTCATATCTTGACTTAGTCGATTATAGAATACTCCTGCGATTTTTTTCGATCCTCATCACGTTGAGATTCTTCTTCAATAAGGGAGGACAATGTGATCACTTCAAATAGTGAATAACCGCTATTTTTAATTTCAGTTTCATGTTTTTTAAGATAATAGATGATTGCTCAACCATCTTGTCAATAATATCTGTTATCTCTGGTTTTTTAACTTCAAAATCATACGTTGCAGGGAAAAGGAAGCCTTCAAGTGGATAATAAAGTCCTTCTTTCGTTATATCATCCGGTAATAAAGGATATTTTTGCTTCAGCTGTTTCAGATAGGTTTTATCAGCCATCTTTTTTAGTATATCAGCTTGATCGTACCCTGTAGTCTTGCTGATCAGTCCGGCTATCTGTGGAACGTTATATCCTTCCGGGATGGTTAGAGTAAACTCTGGTTTTTTGAACATCTTTCCTTCTTTAAGAGCTGAAATAATTTCTGAAAGGTTCATTGAAGGTGACAGTTCATAGATACCTGCTTGGAAATTGCCTTCTCCTTTAACTCGTGTGTAGAGCCTGAAAAAATCACCGCTGTTAATGATTCCTTTATCCTCAAGTTCTTGACCAATGTCTGCAGAAGATGAGCCGATTGGAATTTCAACTGTCATGTTCTTTTTGTTATCAGCGTCTAGAGGGCTAGTATTTTTATTAAAATAAAAATACGCTCCTGCTGCGGCAGCAATGATGATTGCTAAAAAGAGAACCAGAATGGATAGTATGATGGTTTTTGTGCGTTTTTTACTTTTATTTTCATTTATGTAATTCCCAGATGACTGGAGATGTAACATTACATTTCCCCTTCCACCTGTTTAATTATACGTTTGCTAGCAGAAATTGTCGAGAATAGCCGTAAAATGGAATAAAAAAAGAAGATGGTATCATAACCATCTTCCTATTTTCTAACCATTAATTTTCAGTTTCGAACTCGTCATCTTGAAATGTATTTAACATTTCTTCGATCATGTCCCATTCTTCGTCAGTTTCTAGAGGGAACAATGCTAGATCATCTTCTTCTTCGCCCTTTTCTTCATAACGGAAAGGAAAAACTTCTACTTCGTCTGTATCATCATCTTCTGAATCAGCTACAGGAATTGTTACCATATATGATTTACCTGTTTGATCAACATCAAATTTGAATAAAACTTCAAATAGATTTTCGTCACCGTTTTCGTCAGGAATAATAATGCGTTCGCGTTCTTCTTTAGCCATGATTGGCTCACCTCTACTTTTCTTATTGTTGGCTGTCCAAATAACCTTGCAGAATGATCGAAGCAGCCAGCTTATCGATCACTAGTTTTCGTTTTTTTCTGCTTACGTCAGCTGAAATCAAAGTTCTTTCAGCAGCCATAGTTGTTAGTCTTTCATCCCATAGGATAACCGAAAGACCTGTAAGATTTTCAATATCTTTGGCAAAGTTTTGACAAGCCTCACCGCTGGGACCGATCGTACCATTCATATTTTTAGGAAGGCCGACCACGATTTTGCTGATATCATGAAGTTTAATCAGCTCTTGAATTCGTTCATAATCTTGTTCAGGTTGATTAGGACGGCGCCGGATCGTTTCGACTCCTTGTGCTGTCCATCCCAGAGCATCTGAAACAGCAACACCTATCGTCTTCGTTCCGACATCCAATCCAAGTGTTTTTGTCATTAACGGCTTCCTTCTTTTTGAGTTGAGAGATACGATTTAACAAGCTCTTCAATAAGCTCGTCTCGCTCCAGTTTTCTGATCATACTTCTCGCATCATTATGACGAGGAATATAAGCCGGATCGCCTGAGAGCAAATAACCTACGATTTGATTAATCGGGTTGTATCCTTTATCCTGCAGGGCGTCATAAACAGAAAACAGGACAGTTTCAACATTCGTTTTATAAGCATCATCTTCGTTGAAGTTAAACTTCATCGTTTTGTCCATGGAACTCACTAGCGAACACCTCTTTCTGAAGATCTCCCTTATGGGACAAATTAGTTTCTATCTCTATTGTACATGAAAGAGGAAAGCTTAGGAAACCGTTTTAATCATTTCAACTGCAGAATCTATTCCTTCTTGCAGCTTTTCAGGATCTTTTCCCCAGCTTGAGCCATATCAGGACGGCCACCGCCGCCTCCGCCACAGCGAACTGCAACTTCTTTTACAAGATTACCCGCATGGTATCCTTTTGATACTAAATCTTTTGTCACTCCAGCTACAATGTTCACTTTCCCTGCATTTTCTGCTCCTAAAATAACAACTCCGCTTTGAAGTTTGTTTTTTAAGTCATCAACAATCGTGCGAAGGCCGTTCATATCCATACCGTTCACTTTCTTTGCAATAACAGAAACACCATTGATCGTCTGAACTTCATCAACAAGACTTCCTGCTTCCATGTTCCCGATTTTCGCAGCAAGGGATTCTTTTTCTTTTTGCAGTTCACGTATCTGTTCGTTAAGTGCATCAATACGCTGAGGAACATCTTTTAGGTTCGTCTTTAATTTTGAAGCTGTGTCTTTCAAAAGTTGAACTTGACCGTTCATCAGGCGATATGCATTTTCTCCTGTTACAGCTTCGATACGGCGAGTTCCAGCTCCAATTCCTGATTCTGAAACGATCTTAAACAATCCGATCTCTGAAGTGTTATTTACATGACACCCACCGCAAAGTTCAAGACTATAATCTCCTACTTTTACAACGCGTACCGTTTCACCGTACTTCTCACCGAACAGAGCCATTGCTCCCATTGCTTTTGCTTCGTTAATATTCTTAACCATCTTTTCGACAGGAATGTTGCCCCATACTTTTTCGTTAACGATCTCCTCGATCTTCTCAAGCTCTTCTGAAGAAATGCTTCCAAAGTGTGTGAAGTCAAAACGCAAACGACCTTCTTGTACAAGAGACCCTGCCTGATTTACGTGCGTTCCAAGAACATCTTTTAATGCTTGATGAAGAAGGTGAGTAGCAGTATGGTTCTTCACTACTTTTGCACGAATTTCAGGGTCAACCTCGACTGAAACTTCGATATTGTTTTCGAGAACACCTTTTTCAACAACAACTGTGTGAAGGTTTTGTCCGTTTGGCGCTTTTTGAACATCTTTCACTTTTAGTGCCAGCTCTTTACCTGTAATAGTACCTTGGTCAGCAATCTGACCACCGCTTTCTGCATAAAAAGGTGTAACATTCAAGATAACTTGAGCTTCTTCACCTGCGGCTACCATTGCAACGCGCTCACCGTTTTGAAGAACTTCAAGTATTTTAGCTTCTCCTGATAGGTGGTCATAACCTGAGAATTCACTTTTTACTGTAATGTCAGAAAGCACTCCACCTTGTACTTGCATGCTGTCCACTTCTTGTCTTGCAGCACGAGCACGTTCACGCTGTGCCTTCATCTCATTTTCAAAGCCCTCTAGATCGACATCCATTCCATTTTCAGCCGCATATTCTTGGGTAAGCTCGAATGGGAAACCAAACGTATCGTAAAGCTTGAATGCGTCTTTTCCAGAGATAACAGTTCTTCCCTCTTCTTTTTCTTTTGCCATCACATCTTCTAAGATTGCAAGACCTTCGTTGATTGTTTCATGGAAACGTTCTTCTTCCGTCTTAATGACTTTTTGAATGAACGGAACTTTTTCTTTTACTTCTGGGTAGAAGTCTACCATGATGTCTGCAACAGTTGGTACTAGTTCATACATGAAAGGCTTGTTGATGTTGATCTTTTTCGCAAAACGAATCGCTCTTCTGATCAAACGTCGAAGAATATATCCTCTTCCTTCATTTGATGGTAGAGCACTGTCACCAATCGCAAAACTTACCGTACGAACATGGTCAGCGATTACTTTAAACGCAGTGTCTGTCTCTGTACTTAAGCCATAAGACGTGTCAGAAAGCTTTTCTGTTGCTTTGATGATCGGCATGAATAGATCTGTTTCAAAGTTCGTCTTCGTGTCTTGGATTACACAAACCATTCTCTCAAGCCCCATACCTGTATCGATGTTCTTCTTAGGAAGTGGTGTATATGTGCCATCCGGATTATGGTTGAACTGAGAGAACACAAGGTTCCATACTTCAAGATATCTATCGTTCTCTCCACCTGGATATAGTTCAGGGTCAGATAGATCGCTGCCGAAAGCTTCACCGCGGTCATAGAAAATCTCTGTATTAGGCCCGCTCGGTCCCTCGCCGATATCCCAGAAGTTTCCTTCCAAACGAATGATACGCTCTTCAGGTAACCCTACTTGTTTTGTCCAAATTTCAAATGCCTCATCGTCTTCTGGGTGGATCGTCACAGAAAGTTTTGAAGGATCAAAGCCGATCCATTTTTCACTCGTTAAGAATTCCCATGCCCAAAGAATCGCTTCCACTTTAAAGTAATCACCGATCGAAAAGTTTCCTAGCATCTCGAAGAACGTGTGGTGTCTAGTTGTAATACCAACATTCTCGATATCGTTCGTACGAATCGATTTTTGTGCATTTGTGATACGAGGGTTCTCAGGAATCACTCGGCCGTCAAAATATTTTTTCAGTGTTGCAACACCACTATTGATCCATAAAAGAGTAGGATCTTCATGCGGAACTAAGGAAGCACTAGGTTCTACACCATGGCCTTTTTCTTGGAAAAATCAAGGAACATTTGTCTAACTTGAGCTGAAGTCAAATATTTCATCGTTTTCATTCTCCTTTTACTTTTTCAGATAGGTACTTTTCTAAAAAACGTTGCTTTGGAGCGGAAAATCAACTACTTTTAATAGCAACAGAGTTTACGAAAAGAGTTAGATAAAAACAAAAAAACTCCAATCCCTGTATAAAACAGGGACGAGAGTTTTGAATTCACGCGGTACCACCCTGGTTATATGCAATTGAAAGCATATCACCTTGATTAAGCCTTAACGCGGCATAACGGCAGATTTTCCTTCTGCACTCCAGAGTAGCTTTCGGTTTCCTTCTTCCTAAAACATCTTTCAGCCGATGGATGTTTCTCTCTTTTGGAAGGTCTGAAACGTACTTATCTCTTTCAGCGATTTTTTATCTTCTAGCGTTAGTATACGTTTATTTATTCTTACTTGTCAATCTGTCTTCAGCCGATGTTCCCTAATGTGAATGACAATCACTTTAATCACACTAAAAATGGGTACGGCTAGAATCATACCAGGCACTCCAGCTAGCTCTCCTCCAAGCAATAGAGAAAAGATAATAAATACGGGATGGATATGAAGATTTCGTCCTACGATAAAAGGTCCTAAAATGTTGCCTTCAATGAACTGTAATACGAGCATAATACCAACCGTAATCCAGACCATCTTCCAAGAGATCGTTAAAGCGATTAGTATCACTGGAATCGCCCCTAAGATCGGACCAAAATACGGAATGACATCGGTTATCGCGATAACAAGCCCTAACAGGATGGGGTACGGCATACCTACGAGCCATAGAGCGATCATCGCTGCAGCCCCTAAAATCGCTCCTACAAATAACTGCCCTCTTATATAACCTCCAAGAGATTGATCGATATCTTTTATCAGGTGCTTACCTTCGTTTCGGTATCTTCTTGGCGTTACAAACCAAAGTGCTTTTTTAGTTTCTCAAAATCATTCAGAAAATAGAATACTAAAAACGGAACAACAATGATTACAAAGAAATAATCCACGATCTTTCGTAATGAAAAAATGGCATTAGTTAAGATATTCTGTGCATTGGTTTCCATTTTCACGATGTAATTTTCAATTTTTGAATGAACCGAATACGGAAGTGCTGAAGTTCCTTTATCGACTTTGTATAAAAGATCTTTGTAATCTTCGGCAAGGGCGGGCACATTTACTAACAGTTGTTTCATCTGCACAACAAAGTAAGGAAACCCTTTGACAGCAGCATACCCTAATCCGCCAAAGAACAGGAGGTAGATACTTAAAATCGCAACAAATCGCGGCAGCCCTTTTTCATGCACGTATTCAACGACTGGATGCAGCAGATATGTAATAAGAGCAGCAAGAAAAAAAGGCAGGAATACCCCTTTAATGGCGCTCCATAATGGTTCGTATAGAGGGTAAAGTTTCATCAAAAGAAACAAACATAAAAACAATAATAAAGAGAGTGTCAGCCTGTAAACCCACTTCATTCGATTGTCTCTTGTCATATTTTCACCTTTTCTTTAAAAAACCCCGTCCTTTTTTGAGACGGGGCTTGCGTACTTTTAATAAATGGCTTTTGCGACTTTTTTCGGATTCTTTTTACCCGTCTTGAAGTCCAAAGATCAGAGATATCCGAAAAATTGTAATTCATTTTGGACATTCTTGACATCCTTTTTGTTTCTCATCGCATATGTTGCCGCTCCAATACCAAGTGCGAAAAGAGAACTCATCGTCCTGCTCATGCTGTATCACCTCGACATTAGAGTTTTGTACTTATGACGTGCTTTCTCTATAAGTCAGATCTTGATCTTCAAATAAATCATCGAGTGAAGTTAGAGAGCCGTCTTCTTCCACTTGATGAAGGGACAGTCTTCCTTTAACAATGGAAAGCTCAATAAAACAGTTCCAGCAATAATACTGGTTCACACCGATTTTCCCAATATCTTTTCTACTGCAGTTCGGACATTCCACTTGCTCTCGCTCCTTTAAATTTTACTTTTACAAGGGTGTCCTGAAACCAGAAAAAATATACGCAATTATTGGTTTTGAAGAATCTTGACTTCTAGAAATAAAAAAGAAATGTCCGACGAGATGACATCTTACATCTCCCGAACATTTCTAGTTTGTTTCGTTTAGAAGGGTCTCATTCGTTAAATCTTTTTCCAGCTGCGTTTCTTGAAGACGAAGTTTCAATCCCGAGAATCGTTCCAATTCGTCTGAGCGCTGAACTGCCCAAGTAAAAGCTTCTTGTTCACCACATAGAATTAAATATTCTTTACTTCTCGTTATTGCTGTATAAAGCAAGTTCCGTTTTAACATCCTATAATAGCTTTTTAAAACTGGAAGAATTACGATTGGATATTCACTGCCTTGTGACTTATGTATCGAACAGCAAAAAGCATGTGTGAAATGATGAAATTCACTTCTTTTATACGTTACTTCGATTTCGTCAAAGCTGATTACGATTTGGTCTTCTTTATCCGTATTCTCCCTGGCATAAATTACAGCAACAATCTCACCAATATCACCATTGAACACTTGATCCTCTGGTTGATTGACGAGCTGAAGTACTTTATCTCCTTTTCGGTAAAAAACATTGGCAACTTGCAGTTGACGCTGTTTTTGTTTCTCAGGATTAAAAGACGCTGAAGCTCAACATTCAATCGGTCGATTCCCACTGAACCTTTATACATAGGAGCTAGTACTTGAATATCCCTAGAAGTGTATCCTTTTTTTATTGCATTTTCACAAACTTGAAGAATCGCTTGAAAAACTTGTTCGCCTGAACATGAAAAAAACGTCTGTCGCTTTGAGGATTAAGTAGATCATCGGGTACGTTGCCGTTTTTCATTTCATGAGCTAATCGTATGATGGATGACCCCTCTGCTTGCCTGTAAATATCCACTAATCGTGTCTGTGGAATATGTTCGGATTGAAGCAAGTCTTTTAGCACTTGGCCTGGTCCAACAGA
This sequence comes from Fictibacillus sp. EA-CB0309, assembly GCF_055814265.1. Lineage (NCBI taxonomy): Bacteria > Bacillati > Bacillota > Bacilli > Caryophanales > Fictibacillaceae > Fictibacillus > Fictibacillus sp. EA-CB0309. The sequence goes on along the minus strand of NZ_CP169271.1, from coordinate 1,559,892 downwards.
TGGTAGCTGATCTTCATCACCTACAAAAATAATCTGAATATGCTTCGGCAGTGCTTTCGATAGAGAGTGCGCGAGCCAAATATCAACCATTGACATTTCATCAACAATTAACAGCTTCCCCTCAATGGGCTCATCTTCGTTCTTTTCAAAAGTTCCCCCACCTTTCCATCCTAACAAACGATGGATCGTGTGTGCCGGTATCCCTGTCGATTCAGTCATTCTTTTCGCAGCACGACCAGTTGGTGCAACAAGTAGTACAGGAAATGGTTCTTTTTTCCTCTGTAATCATCTGGGTTCAGACTCACACCATGAATCTCGCTATAAAGTTCAACAATCCCTTTTATTACAGTGGTTTTTCCTGTTCCTGGTCCCCCAGTCAATACCATTAGTGACGATGTTAAAGCTTTTTTATCGCCTCTTTTTGACTGTTCGCATATTTCATGTTAAGTCTTTTTTCAAGCGCTGATAGTTCACTTTCCAATTTTTCAACATCAATGTGATAATCGTTTTGCTGACTTTGTAATAATTGATTCATCTTTTGCGCAAATCCACGTTCTGCAAAATATAGAGAGGGCAAATACACAACGTTCTCTTTAATAATTAAACGCTGTTCCGCCTCCATGTCTTGAATCTCTCTAAAAATACTCATCTCATCGACCGTGTTCTTTCCATCTGCTAAAAGCTTTCTCACACCTTCTAGCAGATCTTCCATCGGCAGATAAGAGTGCCCGAGATCTGTTCCCTGATCACGCAGTACGAATTGACAAGCTGCTTGTATTCGGTTTGGATGATTCACTTGCATGCCATTTCCTTTTGCGATCTCATCTGCACGATGAAATCCAATTCCGGCAACATCTTCAATAAGTCGATAAGGTTCGTTTTTAATAACCGTAACAGCTTCATCCTGATACGTTTGAAAGATCTTCATCGCAAGCTGTGGTCCAATTCCATAGGGCTGAACCGCCATCATCACTTGGTCTAATCCTCTGTTCTGTAAAAGAGATTCGTGCAAGCTTTTAGCCTGATCTTCTGTTAACTTCGGAATCTGGCGTATGTATTCAGGGATTCCAACAGTTTGGTTATCGCATCATTCCCCATTACTTCAACGATATGTTCTGCCGTCTTCTTTCCTATTCCTTTAAACAGGTCACTGGAGAGATATTGAATCATTGCCTCTTTTGATTGTGGCATCTCTTTTTGAAAGAATTCGACTTCATATTGCTTGCCGTATTTGGGATGATCTTTAAATTTGCCATAAAATAAGTACAGTTCATCTTCTCGTAATGGCGGAAGAATCCCGTAACCATGACTTCTTTTTCATTGTAATTTTCACTTGTCTCTTTCACCCTTATTCGCGCAACGGTGTAGAGGCTTTCCGACTGATGATAGACAGTAGCAATCAACGTACCTTTTATAAATCGGGACGTTTCTGGCGTTTCATCGTCTAAATGAAAGGAAGGCTGCTGTGCCATAAAGCACCCCTTTAATGGTTTGTATTCTTACTTTCGATATTTCTTTTCCCGTTCCCTGCTAAATAATGGTCAGGTTGAATGTCTAGCGCTTTTTCGAATGCTTCAAGCGCTTCATCGTTTCGGTCAAAATAACTAAGTGTCACACCTAAGTTGTACCATGCATCCGCATGGTTTTCATCGTTTTGTACAACTTTTTCAAATGTGTTTAAAGCTGATTGTATATCTCCAGTTCTCGCTAGACACAGACCAAACTGAAACAGTGCCTCTTGATCCTCAGCGTTAAGTTCAGTTGCTCTCATCAAGTATGGAAACGCTAGCCTATTCTCACAGAGCGAAACGAATGACATACCTGTCATGAAGTGAGTGTCGCTATCTTGCAAACCACCTTTAATGGCCTCTTGAAAAAGTTTTGCCGCTTTGGCGAATTCCTCTAAATGGTAGCAAGCGATGCCAGCACCATATAGTGCCGCTATTGCATTCTCGTCAAGCGATAGGGCTTTATCAAAAAATTGAATCGCTTTTTCATGTTCATGAACAGCAGAAAGTAAATTTCCAAAGTTAATATAATGAACGGGATTTTGAGGATCCGCCTCAATCATAGATTCCAGACTTTTTGCCGCTTCCTCAAACTTCCCTTTTTTAGATATTCAAGACCTTTTGAAGGTTCCATCTGTATTCCCCCACTTTTGATTTCCTTCAAAAGTATAACAAATCGTGCTGGCTGACGCATAGTTTTTCTGAATGCTTTGGCGTGATGGGTGGAATCGCTCATAAATCTCTGGAATCGCTCATAAATCTCTGGAATCGCTCATAAATCTCTGGAATCGCTCATAAATCTCTGGAATCGCTCATAAATCTCTGGAATCGCTCATAAATCTCTGGAATCGCTCATAAATCTCTGGAATCGCTCATAAATCTCTGGAATCGCTCATAAATCTCTGGAATCGCTCATAAATCTCTGGAATCGCTCATAAATCTCTGGAATCGCTCATGCAGCGAGCATAGACATGCCGCTGCATGAGCACCACTATACCTTGGCTTATATCTATAAAGTCTAAAACCCCTTAAATCCTCAAAAACGCAAAAAAACTGGCTGTTTACAGTTTGCAATCTGCATTTAGCCAGTTTTTTATCATTCTTATAGATACGTAATCGGTTCATCGTTTTTGTATACAGTATCGATCGTTGCGCCGCCTAGACAAACATCTCCATCGTAAAACACGACAGCTTGTCCAGGAGTAATCGCGCGTTGTGGTTCATCAAAAACGACATGAAGGGTTTCGTCTTCCATTACATGTACGGTAACGCCCATGTCAGGCTGGCGATATCTGAACTTTGCCGTACACTTAAAAGTAGCAGACAAAGGCTTGTCAGAAACAAAGCTCATTTTAACCGCTTTTAAACTATCAGAATAAAGCTTTTCATTATGAAAACCTTGCTCCACATATAATACGTTGTCTTTTAAATTCTTACCGACAACAAACCATGGATCTCCGCTTCCACCAATACCGAGGCCGTGACGCTGACCGATCGTATGGTACATCAATCCATCGTGCTTGCCCTTAACTTCGCCTTCGAACGTTTGCATCTCACCAGGCTTTGCAGGCAGATACTGACTTAAGAATTCTTTGAAGTCTCTTTCTCCAATAAAGCAAATGCCTGTAGAATCTTTTTCTTTGCGGTAGCAAGTCCTGCTGCCTCCGCAATCTTGCGGATCTCAGGTTTCTTCAACTCACCGATCGGAAACAATACGCGCCGTAATTGTTCTTGGGAAAGCTGGTTAAGGAAATACGTTTGGTCCTTATTTTCATCAACACCGCGAAGCATTTTAACTTCACCATCTATTTCAGCCACACGTGCGTAATGGCCTGTCGCTACATAATCCGCACCTAAATTCATGGCGTGCTCAAGGAAAGCTTTGAATTTAATCTCCTTGTTGCACATTACATCAGGATTAGGTGTTCTTCCTGCTTTATATTCTTCCAAAAAGTACGTGAACACTTTATCCCAGTATTCTTTTTCAAAATTCACCGCGTAATATGGAATGCCGATCTGGTTACAGACCGCTATCACATCGTTGTAATCTTCTGTTGCTGTGCAGACGCCGTTTTCATCGGTATCATCCCAGTTTTTCATAAAGATGCCGATAACGTCATAGCCTTGCTCTTTTAATAAAAGTGCGGCAACTGAAGAATCCACACCACCGCTCATTCCAATGACTACTCGTGTATCTTGAGGTGCCTTTTTGTTTGATTCCATTTGCATACTGTCCACCTCATTTCTTTCATATGACAAACATTGTAACTTATTTTGTTAAACGTTTCACGATTTTTGCTGTCTCGATTGCCGCATACTCAATATCTTCCAAATTATTACCGTATCCGAAGCTGAATCGAACCGATGACTTTGTCCGCTCATCTTCTCCAAACATCGCTGCCAATACATGCGAAGGCTCATGCGAACCTGCTGTACAAGCCGATCCGCTTGACGCTGCAATTCCTGCTAGATCTAGATTAACTAAAAGAACTTCCGTTTTAACCCCAGAAAAACTGACGTTTAGTATATGAGGAAGTGTATATTCCTCACTTCCGTTTACAACATAAGTAATGCCCTCTTGATCCCAGATCTTTTTCATAGTTTCTCTATATTCTTGGTATTCCGCGTAACGATCTTTGCGCTCACTTTCAGCAAGAACGGCCGCTTTATGAAGTGCTCGGATTCCCGCTACGTTTTCGGTTCCTGCACGGCGTTTTCGCTCTTGCTCTCCTCCGAAACCTTGTGGAATAAATGGAGTGCCTTCTTTTACATAAAGAAAACCTGTTCCTTTCGGGCTGTTAATCTTATGGCCAGAAGCACTGAACAGGTCAATGTTCAACTCATTAACTTCAATTGAAACAAGTCCATATGCCTGAACAGCGTCTGTATGAAAAATGATTTCATTTTCTTTTAATATGTTGCCAATCGCTTCAATATCCTGAACTGTTCCTGTTTCATTGTTACAAAACATAATGGAAGCTAAAATCGTATCATTTCTTATTTCTTGCTGCAGCTCCTCAAGTGAGATTCTTCCGTTTTCATCAACCGATAAGTAGGTCACTTCAAAGCCTCTCTTCTCAAGTTCATGAAAAGTATGAAGAACCGCATGATGTTCGATATGAGTTGTAATAAGATGTTTTCCTTTACCTTGCAAAGCAGAAGCGACACCTAATATTGCAAGGTTATCACTTTCCGTACCGCCGCTTGTAAAAATGATTTCATTTCGGGACGCACCAATTGATTCCGCAATTGCCGCTCTCGCATCATCCAGTACTTTTCGAACTCGTCTGCCGAATTGATGAATACTTGAAGGATTTCCAAAATGTTCGGTAAGATACGGAATCATCTCTTCAACCACTTCAGGATGTACAGGAGATGTTGCAGCGTGATCTAAATAAACGTTTTTCATTACTCCATTCCTTCCTATATATAAAACATGTAAGCGTCCTGTCCGCCCTCATCTTCATAATTAGCTAAATCTTCAAGAGTTGTAGAATCCAATACGTCTTTTACCGCATCACGAATCTTAATCCATAAGTTGCGTTTAGCCGGTTCTTCATCGTCCATCACTTCTACAGGAGAAATCGGCCCTTCTAGAACACGGATTATATCTCCGGCTGTAATCGTCGAAGCTTCTTTAGCTAAAATATAACCTCCGTAAGCACCTCTTATACTTTTAACAAGCCCTGCATTCCTAAGCGGTGCGATAAGCTGCTCTAAGTAATGCTCAGATAGACTATATTCTTTTGCGATTAATTTCAAAGCGATTGGACCTTCACCTGATCTCTTCGCTAATGCCATCATGATGGTTAATCCGTATCGACCCTTTGTTGATATTTTCATATTGTTCACTCCGTTCTAATACAAACTTCACTAACTTCTGGCAATACGGAAGGGTTCTTCCTACGATTGCACCTATTGTTACACAAAAAAGAATGGTTCCGAATGAAACCGGTCCTTTTAACATCCACCCAAAGAATAGAACGATTATTTCCATAAAAAGACGAATGTTTGAAACTTTCATACCTGATTTTTCTGTAAGAGCGAGCATTAAGCTGTCTCTTGGTCCTGCTCCGCACTCTGATGAAATATACAGTCCGATGCCAAAACCTAAAATCAGAATTCCAATTATAAGGAACAGCCATTTCCCAACCCAAGTTAAGGGATCATGGAAAAATGGCAGCCATAAATAAAAATCGATAAACAAGCCAACAGACACCATATTTAAAAAAGCACCTGATTGAGGCATCTTTTTGGTTAATAATGATGTTGCTAAAATTACAAAAAAGCCCATAATGATCGACCATGTTCCAATCGATAATCCGAACTGTGCAAACAAACCGATATGAAGGACATCCCATGGAGCGCTTCCTAAGTCTGCCTTGATCATAAGAGCAATCCCGAAGGCCATAATAAATAGTCCTACAAAAAATACAGACCACTGAAACAAAAATTTGTTCCATCTTGAATGTTTTTGGTCTTTCACGATGCAAAATCCTTCCCTATTAAGTTGTCTGATTCTACCACTTTTCATAAATCTAAAGCTTATTATAGCATGAAATCATTTCACCTTGCATGACGTACTGATGTATAGTATTGTCATATGACGACTAGAACAAGTGTACGGAAGGATGAAAAATCAATGGACTTGTTTTCTTATAAAGACGAAAGCTCTCACTCTTTAAAAAGACCTCTTGCTAACCGCATGCGTCCAAGGAAGATTGGGGAGTTTATCGGCCAAGAACATATTGCAGGAGAAGGTAAGCTATTAAGACGTGCGATCGAAGCGGATCAGCTTACCCCAATGATCTTTTTCGGTCCTCCTGGAACCGGAAAGACCACTTTAGCTAAAATCATCGCTAACTCCACTTCTGCATGGTTTGAACAGTTAAATGCTGTTACTTCCGGAGTGGCCGACTTAAAAGTAATTATGGGAGCTGCGAGAGAAAGGCTTTTGTTAGAGGAAAAGAAGACGGTGCTCTTTATCGATGAAATCCACCGCTTCAACAAAAGTCAGCAGGACGCCCTTCTCCCTTATGTAGAAGACGGCAGTGTTATCTTAATAGGCGCCACGACAGAAAGTCCGATGTTCGAGATTAATCCGGCTCTCTTATCGAGATCACGATTGTTTCGCTTTGAACCTCTAACTGACGTGCATATCTCGAAAGTTATCGAGCAAGCACTTACCGATAAAGAAAGAGGATACGGTAAGCATCCGGTCAACATGGAAAAAGATGCTCAAGATCATATTGTTTCTATAGCGAACGGTGATGCAAGAACAGCTCTTAATGCGGTGGAACTTGCTGTGTTGACCACGAAACCAGATAAGGATGGCAACATCAATATCACACTTGAGATTGCAGAAGAATCCATACAGCAAAGAGTGCTTCAATATGACAAAAAAGGAGACAACCATTATGATACAGTCTCTGCTTTTATCAAAAGCATTCGCGGTTCTGATCCAGATGCCGCTCTTTACTGGCTTGCTAAAATGATTTACGCCGGAGAAGATCCGCGATTTATTGCACGCCGTCTGCTTGTACATGCTGCTGAAGATATCGGATTAGCTGATCCCAACGCATTGTTAGTTGCCCACGCTGCAAGCTATGCAGCTGATTTTACAGGGATGCCTGAAGCGCGTATCCCTCTTGCGGAAGCAACACTTTATTTAGCAACGGCTCCAAAAAGCAATAAAGTGATTACGGGAATAGATAAAGCACTCGACGCTGTAAAGAAAGAAAAAACAGGCCTTGTTCCCATCCACCTGCGTGACGCTCATTATAAAGGAGCAAAAGAATTAAAACACGGTGAAGACTATAAGTATCCACATCATTATGAAGATGGGTATGTACCGCAAGATTATTTGCCTCGTCATCTGCAAGGCAAGACTTTTTATGAGCCGACGGAACGCGGGTTTGAAAAAAATATAAAAAAACGACTCGACTACTTTAATGAACGAAAGAAAAAAGGACAGTAAATCTATGAGACTTTTAACGGATTTCTTGTTCTGACAGCTTTATAAGCTTTTCTAACTTATCAAACTAGCAAAATTTCTCTACCTCTGTGTATAGGATTCTCTCTCATTGGTAAACATGAAAAAAGTAAATGAATATTTTTGTAGCTAAGGAGAGGATTACCGTGTCAAAAATCAGACAGGACGCATGGTCAGAAGAAGACGATCTATTGCTGGCCGAAACGGTTTTGCGCCATGTCCGTGAAGGCAGTACACAGTTGCATGCTTTTGAAGAGGTTGGAGATAAATTAGAACGAACGAGTGCAGCTGTTGGCTTTCGATGGAATGCGATCGTTAGAAAAAATACGAACAAGCTTTAAAGATTGCTAAAAAGCAAAGAAAAGAGCGTCAGCGCGCTTTGGCAAGATCTCAGCAACAGCAGCCTAAGCCTGCAGCAAAGCCTGTTAAGCCAATTCAGCAGGTCCAAACACCTCAGATGCATGATGATGAAACCTATCATCCTGAAGAGTTCTTTAAAACACCATTTACGTATGATAGTAACAATGCAGCTTCAACACCTGCTACTCAAACTCCACCGAGTTATGTTCAGCAGGCTGCAGTTGAAGCACCGGCAGTTTCTGATGTTTCAAGAACAACAGCAGCATCGCCAGTTTCATTCACTAACCGTCAGCCACAAGCTAGTAACGTAGATGGAATTACACTTGACGAAGTGATAGATTTCCTAAATGGATTAAAACGAAACGGAATGGCCAGCGGTAAACTCGTTCAGGAAAATATGGAATTGCGACTACAGATGAACGAATTGCTGCAGCAAAATAAAGTGATGAAAGAACAGCTTGCCGTTCTTGAAAAAGAGCATCAAACGGTTCAGGAAGATTATCAAGCTCTTATTCAAATAATGGATCGAGCAAGAAAAATGGTGCTGTTTCAAGATGAGGAAACAAATCCAAACGTAAGCTTCCGTATGGATAAGAACGGAAATCTAGAGAAACTAGCAAAATAAAGTTAGATGACTCATAAGGGTGAAACTAAGCCCAAGTGAGTCTTTTTTTATGTGCGTTTGCTGAATGTCGTCGAAAATCGGATAAAAATAATCTATCTTCGAGCAATTAAATTTATCTAACCATCCAAAAAATATAAGAAAGGTCCTGACCAGAACCAGCCAGAACCTTTTCCCCTAATATTTATCGAATTCTTTCAATCTTTATATTGTTTTTCTCAATAATTTTATTGATTACATAGCCAGCCATATACAGTCCTGATACGGACGGAACAAACGCGTTGGAAGAAGGCGGCATTTTAGCTTTACGGATGCCAGGCGCGTTCTCAGGAACAATTTCTTTGCGGATTTCTTCACGGATTTGTACTGGTTTTTCATCTGAGAAAACAACCGGAATGCCTTTTGTGATCCCTTCTTTTCTTAGACGCTGACGGATAACCTTAGCGATTGGGTCATAGCTTGTCTTAGAAATATCAACAATTTGAAGGCGGGTCGGATCTAGTTTGTTCGCAACACCCATGCTTGAGATGATAGGAATGTTGCGGTTCAAGCATTCCTTCATGAGATGTATTTTATAGGAGATCGTATCAGATGCATCAACTACAAAATCTAAACCATATTCAAAAATTTGCTCATATGTTTCTTCCGTATAGAACATCTTAAGTGCGATTACTTCACATTCCGGATTGATCAGAGCAATTCTTTCTTTCATAAGGTCTACTTTCGGTTGTCCAACAGTAGTGACCAGAGCATGTATTTGACGATTCACATTTGTAATATCCACGTCATCTTTATCGATAAGGATCAGACGGCCAACTCCTGAACGAGCAAGAGCTTCAGCTGAAAAAGACCCTACTCCGCCGATACCCAGCACAGCAACGGTTGAATTTTTCAGAACGTTGATACCATCTTTTCCGATCGCAAGTTCATTTCTTGAAAATTGATAAAGCATACTAACGAAATCTCCTTTCAACGTGCACATAAATAAAGAAAATGCATCTTTATCAGCATATCCACTTTTGAAAACAAAATCAATATGCTTACTTGGTTTTTTTCCGCACAAAAAAATGAGCCCCAAAAATGCCGTCTTCCCTTAGTTTTGAACCTGCTCTCGCAGGTGGGTGTCCTGTTTCGCATTTTGTCCGTCCCCTATCTCTCAGGGCATGGACGCTGTGAGAAAACACAAACTCCCTAGTACTTAATGTTGGCTCAAAACTTTCGGGTTGTTAACGGTCACCATAGGACCCATCGCTTAAATTCATACTATCATACGAAGATATCAAATACAAGACAAAATGTGTCTCTGTAATAAACGATTCGTATTTTTCTAAATATTCACTCACTTGGTCTTTTGCTTTACTTTTACAGACAAGTGCAGTTCATCTAATTGCTTTTCATTAACCTGTGATGGTGCGTTTGTCAGCAAGCATGAAGCTGAAGCGGTTTTCGGGAAAGCAATCGTATCTCTTAAGTTGGTTCTGCCAGCTAATAGCATTACCATACGATCCAGCCCTAGAGCAATCCCGCCATGCGGTGGTGTTCCATACTCAAATGCTTCTAAAAGGAATCCAAACTCTTCACGTGCTGCTTCCTCAGTGAACCCTAATGTTTTAAACATTTTTTCTTGCACGTCACGCTGGTAAATACGCTGCGATCCGCCACCTAACTCATATCCGTTAAGAACTAAATCATATGCTTGTGCTCTTACTTCAGCAGGATTTGAATCCATTAAATGAAGATCTTCTGTCTTAGGCATTGTAAATGGATGGTGAAGAGCAACAAAGCGATCAGCATCTTCATCGTACTCCACAAGCGGGAAGTCCACGACCCATAAGAAATTGAATTTTGATTGATCGATCAGATCCAGGTCTTTCCCTAATTTTTGTCTTAGAGCACCTAAGCTGTCCGCTACTACTGAAGACTTATCTGCCACGAATAAAAGCAAATCTCCTTCTTCTGCTTGAAGGGCACTTGAAAGGTTTGCTGCATCTTCTTCATTAAAGAATTTGGAGATCGGCCCTTTTAAGCCTTCTGCCTCAACTTTCATCCAAGCAAGACCCTTTGCTCCGTAACGAGCTGTGAATTCAGTAAGTCCATCGATGTCTTTTCTGGAATAGTTGGCTGCTTTTCCTTTAACGTTGATCGCTTTAACTTGCCCACCGTTCTCAACTGCTGCAGCAAATACTTTAAACCCTGATTCCTTCACAATTTCAGAAACGTTAATGAGCTCTAGACCAAAACGAGTATCGGGCTTATCTGAACCATAGCGGTCCATAGCTTCTTTGTAAGTCATTCTTGGGAATGGCTTTGGAATCTCAACACCTTTTACTTTTTCCAATAGCCCAGTCATCATCTCTTCCATCATAGATAAAAGTGGTTCCTGGCCCATAAAAGAGGTTTCGATATCGACTTGTGTGAATTCCGGCTGACGGTCTGCACGCAAGTCTTCGTCTCTAAAACAGCGAACGATTTGATAGTATTTTTCAAACCCAGAGACCATTAGAAGCTGCTTAAATAATTGCGGAGATTGCGGAAGTGCATAAAATTCTCCTGGATGTACTCGACTCGGCACAAGATAATCACGTGCTCCTTCAGGTGTGCTCTTCGTAAGCATCGGTGTTTCCATCTCCATAAATTCTTCTGTTTCTAAGAAATTACGGATATAGCGAGTTACCTCATGTCTCATCTTCATCGTTTCTTGCATAACCGGACGACGCAAGTCTAGGTAACGATATTTTAATCGAATGTCTTCTGTAATATCTGCATCTTCAGAGATAGAGAAAGGAGGTGTTTTCGCACTGTTTAAAATCTTAATGTCTTCACCTGAGATTTCAATCTTACCCGTAGCCATTACAGGATTTACAGTACTTGGATCACGTTCAATTACGTTTCCAGTTACAGTAAGAACATACTCACTTCTTACTTTTTCAGCCGTTTCTAGAGCTTCAGCTGATACTTCAGGTGAAAAGACGATCTGTACAACTCCTGAACGGTCACGAAGATCGATGAAGATCAATCCGCCTAAGTCACGTCTTTTTTGTACCCAACCCGTAATCGTTACTTTTTCACCGATAAATTGTTCAGTAATCTTTCCACATTGATGTGTGCGATATTCCATAAGATGTGTCCTCCTTAATTTCCTTGCTTGATAAATGTACTCAATTCTTCGATCACTACTTCTTGTTGATTGCCAGAATCCATATTTTTAACGTTAATGATTCCTTTTGACAGTTCTTCTTCACCTAGTATTGCAACATATTTTGCCTTCAATCGGTCAGCGGCTTTAAACTGTGCTTTCATCTTTTTATCTAAGTAGTCTTTGTCACTCTTAATACCGTTCTGACGAAGCTTACTTAAGATTGAAACCGATTTTTTCTTTGCTTCATCACCGAGCGCAACAACATAACAATCCAGCTCTTCTTCTGTTTCTAGCGTGACGCCCTCTGCTTCCAGCGCTAGCAAAAGCCGTTCTAAGCTCATCGCAAATCCGATACTTGGAGTAGCAGGACCGCCCAAGTCTTCAACTAGGCCGTTATATCTGCCGCCACCGCTAAGTGTTGTAATGGCACCAAAGCCATCTGCTTCACTCATGATCTCAAACGCAGTGTGGTTGTAGTAATCTAATCCTCTAACTAGCGTTGGGTCAATCACATACTCAATGTTCATCGCATCTAAACTTGACTTTACGTCTTCAAAGTACGCTTTTGAGTCTTCGTTTAAATGTTCCAAGATTGAAGGAGCATTCTTCATGAGCTCGTGATCACGGTCTTTTTTACAATCTAGAATTCGTAGTGGATTCTTCGATAATCGGTTCTGACAATCTGAACAGAATTCATCAATTCTAGGTTCAAAATGTGCAATCAGTGCTTCTTTATGAGACTTGCGGCTTTCAGCATCGCCTAATGTATTCAAAACAAGACGAAGCTTTTTCAAGCCAAGCTCTCTATATACTGTCATAGCAAGTGAGATTACTTCAGCATCAATGGCAGGATCTGCTGAACCCATCGCTTCGATACCAAACTGTACAAATTGACGATAACGCCCTGCTTGCGGCCTTTCATAACGGAACATAGGCTGAATGTAAAATAGTTTTACTGGCTGCCCTGGTAGACCGAACATTTTATTTTCTACATAAGATCGAGTTACAGGTGCTGTGCCTTCTGGACGAAGGGTTAAGCTGCGGTCACCGCGATCATTAAATGTGTACATTTCTTTTTGTACGATATCTGTTGAGTCTCCAACACCTCGCTGAAACAAATCAGTATGCTCAAAGATCGGTGTGCGGATCTCTTTATAATTAAAACGCGCTGATACTTCTTTTGCTTTTTGTTCGATCAGCTGCCACTTTTCTACTTCTCCTGGGAGTATATCTTTCGTTCCCCTTGGAATGTTAATACTCATTTTCTTTCATCCTCCCGTTTGTTGGTTATTCGTTAAAATCAAAAAAATCCCGTCCCTTATGAAATGTGCCATTTCATAAGGGACGGGATTTCCGCGGTGCCACCCTGCTTCGAAGCTAAAAAGCTTCCTCATTATGCAAGTAACGATTGCACACGTGTAACTCTACTGAGGTTTATACTAACCGTTCGAATTAAAACCTATGAAGTGTCTTTCACTTTATCATCAGGGAGAAATACTTCCAGCCAAGGTATTTCCTCTCTAACCCTGTGGGGTAAAGGTACTTTTCTTCGTCATCAGTTTTTCATTTTGGAATTGTAGACTATCATACTTTTCAATAGGGTATGATGTCAATAGTTTTCTCGTTTTATTTTTTCTTTAATTGGTTGACTTGATACAAATCCAATCCAAATTCTTCAGCGAGTTCCATATTGTTCGATGATTTTTCAAGAGAAAGAAAATCATGAAAACTGAGATTCTTCCAACCTGGAACCCCTTCCATACCTTTTCGATTCTGCCTCATAAAAAAACTCCTCCGCCTTTTTTGCTTTAGTCTTTCCAACAAGGCGAAGGTTTCATTCATTTCTATTTACAATTTAGAATCTAAAATCAATGTTACAGGTCCGTCATTCGTGAACGATACATCCATCATCGCTCCAAAAACACCTGTTTCCACATGAACACCTAAATTTCTAAGCTTGTCGTTAAAATATTCATACATCGTGATAGCATGATCAGGTTTAGCGGCTTCCATGAAATTCGGCCGTCTTCCCTTTTTCGTATCACCATACAGAGTGAATTGAGAAATAGAAAGAATGCTTCGCCCCATATCCTTCAGTGACAGGTTCATTTTTTCATTCTCATCCTCAAAAATACGAAGGTTTACGATTTTTTCTGCTAAATAATCAGCATCTTTCTCTGTATCGTCATGGGTAACACCAACTAATAGCACAAGGCCGCTGTCAATTTTGCCCTTCACTTCCGAATCAACAGAAACCTCTGCATTTCTAGCACGTTGCAATACTACTTTCATTACAATCTCACTTCCCTTAAAACCTATTGCATAAGACGTCTTACTGCATAAATATCAGGAATGCGTTTAATTCGCTCTACAACTTTTTGAAGATGGCTAACATTGTGGATTGAAATAGACATACTAATCGTTGCCATTTTATTTCGATCGGATTTACCGCTAACCGCTGTGATGTTTGTCTTTGTTTCGGCAACTGCATGCAGTACCTCATTAAGAAGACCACGTCGGTCGAATCCGTTAATCTCAATGTCCACATTGTAATTTTTAGGCTGTTCCAAATTACCTTCCCACTCAACAGGCAACAAACGAACTTGCGCATCTTCGTTATGAACATTCACACAGTCTTCTCGGTGAACAGAGACACCACGGCCTTTTGTAATGTAACCGACAATGTCATCTCCAGGTACTGGGTTACAGCACTTAGATAAACGAATCAACATGTTATCAATACCTTTTACTACGATACCAGAATCTGTTCGTCGTTTTGGCTCCGGCTTTTCAGCAGAATCCCTGATCGCGTCGAGAAGCTCAGAATTATCCGGATCCTGCTCTTTTTTACGGCGTACTTTATCTGTTAGACGTGTAGCGATTTGAGCTGCGGTGATACCGTTATACCCAACTGCTGCATACATATCTTCTTCGCCTGCAAAATTATACTTTTGAGCAACATATTGTAGATTTTCAGTTGTGAATATATCTTTAAGCTCGTAACCACGATTTTTAATCTCTTTTTCAACGAGCTCTTTACCTTTTGCAACGTTCTCTTCTCTTCTTTCACGCTTAAACCATTGACGAATTTTATTTTTCGCATGAGAACTTTGCGTGATCTTCAGCCAATCTTGACTTGGTCCATAAGAGTGCTTACTCGTTAAGATCTCAATGATATCCCCCGTTTTTAAACGATAATCTAATGTGACCATCTTCCCGTTCACCTTTGCTCCAATGCATCTGTTACCGATTTCTGTATGAATACGGTAGGCAAAATCGATTGGAACAGAACCTGACGGTAGTTCATATACATCTCCTTTTGGCGTGAAAACAAACACCATATCAGAGAAAAGATCGACTTTTAATGATTCCATAAATTCTTCGGCATCTACAACATCATTTTGCCACTCAAGAATTTCACGGAACCACGTCAGTTTATTTTCAAAAGTACTTACAGGTGCTTTTGACGCACCTTCTTTGTAAGCCCAGTGTGCAGCAATCCCGTATTCCGCTACACGGTGCATATCTGAAGTCCTGATCTGAACTTCAAGAGGATCTCCTTTTGGACCGATAACGGTCGTATGGAGTGACTGGTACATATTTGCTTTAGGCATGGCAATATAATCTTTGAAGCGCCCTGGCATCGGTTTATATGCAGTGTGAATAATCCCTAATGCCGCATAGCAATCTTTGATGTTTTGAACGATAATTCGAACGGCAAGCAAATCATAAATCTCGTTAAACTGCTTGCCTTGTTTAGCCATTTTACGATAGATGCTGTATATATGTTTCGGTCTCCCAGAAATATCTACCTGAATGTTAACTTCTTTTAACTTGCTCTTCATTTCATCCATCACTAGATGAACATACTCTTCCCGTTCAGCGCGTTTTTGCTGCATTAAGTTAACGATTCTGTAGTATTGCTGTGGATTTAGGTACCTTAAAGAAACATCTTCAAGCTCCCACTTAATGGTTGAGATCCCAAGACGATGGGCAAGCGGGGCGAAGATTTCCAGCGTTTCATTCGCTTTTTGAATCTGTTTTTCTTTTGGCATATGTTTAAGCGTACGCATGTTGTGAAGGCGGTCGGCAAGCTTGATCAGAATACATCTAATATCTTGTGCCATCGCAACAAACATCTTCCGGTGATTCTCTGCCTGCTGTTCTTCTTTTGACTTAAACTTAATCTTCTTCAGTTTTGTAACACCGTCAACAAGCATAGCCACTTCTTCATTAAACTGGTTAGAGATATCCTTTAAAGTTATAGACGTATCTTCAACTACATCATGAAGAAACCCTGCAGCTACAGTTACAGGATCCATTTGCAGGTTTACAAGGATAGCTGCTACTTCAACAGGATGATGAATATAGGGCTCTCCCGATTTACGGAATTGTCCCTCATGTGCACTTTTTGCGTATTCATAAGCCTTCGTAATAAAGCCGATATCGTCTTTAGACAGATAACTTTCCGCTTTTTGCAATACTTGCTCAATCGTCATGGAATCACCTTACGTTGTCATTGTATATTGCTTCTATTATCGTTAAATTGAACCCTCATGTAAAGCGAAAAACGAAATTTGTCGAATGAATGGGCAATTTTTGTGACAGGATTGTAAAAAAAGCTGTTTTCTCACTTTTTGTTTTTGAAAATAGTTGATTTCCGTTTCAGTTCGCTCGCTTTCCGCGGGGCAGGCGGTGAGCCACATTCGTACGTTTTACTTTTAAGTGTCTCGCCTGCCCACTTCAAGGAAGTATTCTTGCTCCTGCGCCTACAAGTAAAGCTACCGCAGTGAGCTTCCTCGTCGCATGCCTTGCGAGAAGATTCTCAAGTGGTAGGCCCGCACCTTGCACTCCAATCAACTGTTCAAAGATGACAACAATCCTTTAGAAAAGTGCCTTTAAAATACAGCTTTTTAGAAGAGAACTAAAAAAGAGTTCCATTAAAAGGAACTCTCTCATCTGTTTAGTATTGAGTTAAAGTGAAAATATCATAACCTGATAGCTTCTTACGGCCATCTAAGTAAGTAAGTTCAATCATGAAAGCAATTCCGGCAACTACTCCACCAAGTTCTTCAACAAGTTTGATCGTTGCTTCAATTGTTCCGCCCGTTGCAAGTAAATCGTCTGTGATCAAAACTTTTTGTCCTGGTTTGATCGCGTCTTTATGCATCGTTAAAACATCTTTACCATATTCAAGACCATAATCGACTTTAATTACTTCACGAGGAAGTTTTCCTTCTTTTCGAACTGGTACGAATCCAAGTCCGAGTGTGTAAGCTACTGGGCAGCCTACGATAAATCCACGTGCTTCAGGTCCTACGATTACATCAACCTGTTTTTCTTTTGCGTACACAGCAATGTCATCCATCGCTTGTTTATATACTGCACCATCAGACATAAGTGAAGTGATATCTTTGAAACGAATGCCTTCGATTGGGAAATCTTCTACTACTGAAATAAACGGCTTATAATCCATGAATCTTTGCCTCCTGAAAATTACAAACTGGCTTTTGGCCGTGTTTGTTCTGCAAACCAGCTTTTTAAAGAATGATAAGAAGAATAAACGAGCTGATTCTCAATGTCTGCTTGTTCAAACTTTTTCTGATATGTATCAGAACTTTCTAATTCTCGTTTGCTAGGTTCTTTGTTAATGAAAATAACACCATCGTCTATTGTAACAAAATCCAGCTCAAAAAACACCTTTGACATAAAATCTATTGTTTCTTTCGACCAGCCCTTCCATTTTGCCAGTTCTGCTCCATCTTTACGAACATTAAATGTTTTTCGTTTGGCTAAAAACCATAAAACCATTTAAAATGTTCTCTTGTTGGTAATGTGGTGAAAAAATGTTCGGTGTTTTGGTGGAACACCGCATAGATTCTAGATGGTTCTCCGATCATTTCGAGCCATTCAGAAAAGCGAGATAGGGATGATGGAACATCTAAAAACACCAAGTATTTGCCTGTGAAATGATCTTTCGGGAGAGTGAAAAGTTCATCTTCTCCGATCACATCTGCAGACATTTCCTCCATGCCAAGATGCTTTAATGTTTGCTGCTGATCAAACGCGATAAAACAAGTTTTACTATACGGCAGCCCGATCAGTCTTTTACTCACATCTTTTAGACCTCGGTAATCAAAAAGCTGAAAGTGAGCAACGGAGAGGTCTTCGAGCATCAATTGTGGTTTTCGATAACCGTTCCATTCGTTTAATTGAATCTGACCAACTAATGAAAGCAAGGAGTAAGGAGTCATCTCATCAAGTAAACTTCCTTTTTGAAAACCTATACAATCCAATACTGACATCTCACTGTTTCCTACTTGTAACTTTAAATGATTGGACTGACTGCCGATCCTTTTCATCTCCCGAATTGGCACTTCTTCAATCAATACGCGAGGTGATGGATTTCCTACACCAAATGGAGCTAACGTACTTAGCATTTCAACTGTTTCCAGCGAAATCTCACCTAGAGTAGCACTAAGATCAATAGATGTTACAGGAAGATAGTCTTCTGGCTGTAAACAAATCTTCGCTTGCTTAATGAGCCTGTTTCTTAGCTCATCCACATCATGCATCGACAACGTCATGCCTGCTGCCATTGGATGTCCTCCGAAATGAGGAAGGATGTCTCTTGATTCCGACAGGTTCTCAAACATATCGAACCCTTTAATGCTTCGGGCTGATCCTTTTGCCGTTTCCTTCTCAGGATCTAAACAAAGCACAATCGTTGGCCGATAAAATTTTTCTACCAATCGTGAGGCAACAATTCCGATAACCCCAGGGTTCCAACCCTCTTTCGCAAGAACTAACACTTCATTTTCCTCAGGCGGAAAACTCTCTTCAACCATTGCAATTGCTTCTTTCGTGATCTCATTAACGATTCCTTGACGCTCTTTGTTAACTAAATCGATCTCTTCTGACAGCATGGCAGATTCTTCACGGTCGCTTGAAGTAAAGAGTTCCACAACAGGCATGGCCGAACCAAGTCTTCCCGCTGCATTTACTCGCGGCCCGATCGCAAATCCTACATCTTCTGCTGAAAGTTCCTTATCGTTGAGTCCAGCTACTTTTAACAGTTCTTGCAACCCTATTTTATCTGTTTTGGAGAGTGCTTCTATTCCCAGTTTCGCGATCACTCTATTTTCATCTACGAGTGGTACAAGGTCTGCAATCGTTCCAATACACGCAAAATCAAGCAAGTGCAGCAAAGGTTTTCCATGGAGCGCATGTGCTACTTTAAAAGCTACTCCTACACCAGCAAGACCGGAAAAAGGATATGTGCAGCCAGGTTTCTTAGGATTAATGATGCTATATGCATCTGGTAATACAGGGGGCGCTTCGTGATGATCGGTGATTATAAAATCAAGTCCGATCTCTTTTGCAACAGCTGCTTCATGTACAGCAGAGATTCCCGTATCTACGGTTACTACAAGTGAGTAACCGTCTTCCTTTGCTTTTCTGAGTGCAGGTTCATTAGGTCCGTATCCTTCTGTGAATCGATTCGGAATGTAATAGTCGAACTGTGCGCCTAATTCTTTCAGCGCATAGTACATAACCGTTGTACTGCTAACACCATCTGCGTCATAGTCTCCAAAAATTAAAATCTTTTCCTCAGATTCTACCGCTTTATGTATCCGCTCAACACTTTCTTTCATGCCATCCATCAAGAACGGATCGTGAAATTGATTTACATCTATTTTTAAAAATGCCTGTGCTTCTTCTATTGTCTCAATCCCTCTTACGATTAACAGATTCGCAATAAGCAGAGGTACGTCTAATTCTTGGGACAACCATTTTGCCTTTTCTTCCGAAGGTTCTTGGATTTCCCACCTCGTTCTAGGCTCCAGCATAAAAATCACCTCTTAACCTATTCATTATACAAAACAGGATAAGAGGTGACAATTTATGAATGAAATTTATCTTTAGATTTCTGGTTCTGGTTCTACTGGTCGTGTTCTTTTCGATTTCATCTGCCGTGATTTCATTACGTACCACAACTGAGAGGCGATAAAGATCGACGAATACGCACCAAAAGTAAGACCGATTAACAATGCGATGGAGAAGTTTCTGATTGAATCTGCTCCAAAAATTAAAAGAGCAACTGCTGCGATGACAACCGTCAATACAGTATTGATGGAACGACCTAACGTTTCGTGAATACTTCTATTAACAATCTCAGCTAGCTTTTCTTGTGTTTTTACTTTTTCAAGTTTCATGTTTTCGCGAATACGGTCAAATGTAACAATCGTATCGTTGATGGAATAACCAACAATGGTCAAAACAGCTGCGATAAACGGCAGATCAACTTCTATTCTGAAGATACTGAAGATCGTAATAATCATAAACGCATCGTGCAGTAATGCAACAACTGAGGCAACAGCCATGGACCACTCGAAACGGAACGCTACATAGATAATGATACCAATTGAAGCAATAAGAACTGCAAATAGTGCGTTTTGTGCAAGCTCACGGCCAACAGTCGGTGTAACAGTACTTACACTTGGTGTTTCACCGTATTTATCTTCAAAATGCGTGTTTATTTTTGCCACTTCGTCTTTTGATAATGCTCCTTTAAAGGCAACATTTGCTTGATCATTATTTCCAGCGAGTACTACCGATTCTGGTTCAAAACCAAGTGACTTAAACTCTTCTTCAACACCCTCATTTGTTAACGTTTCAGTCGCTTGTATATGAACACGTGAACCACTATCAAAATCAATACCAAGTTTCAGACCGATTGTAAGCAAAAATACAATTCCAACAATCGTAAGGAGAATGGAGATGATGAAATAGAGGTTTCTGTTTTTTACAAAGTCGTAATTAAAGCTCACGGATGTCACTCTCCTTTACACCAAACAACCCTGGCTTTTTATCCATCACACGAGACTGAACCCATAATCCAAGGAATAGTCTTGTTCCGAAAACGGCTGTGATAAAACTTGCCAGTACCGAAATGATTAAAACCAATGCAAATCCTTTTACCGAGCTCGTCCCATATGCGAATAAAACAGCTGCAGCAAGGATCGTTGTAATGTTTGCATCAAAGATCGTTGTAAATGAACGGCGGTTCCCTGCTTTAAAAGCACTTAAAACGGATTTTCCGCTTCTTAATTCTTCTTTTATACGCTCATACGTGATAATGTTTGCATCAACTGCCATACCAACACCTAGTATAAGTGCGGCGATACCAGGCAATGTTAAAACGCCGTTCATCAAATAGAAAATGGCTAAAATCAACCAAATGTAGATGGATAAAGTTAATACAGCAATAATTCCCGGAACTCGGTAGAAGATCAGCATGAATAAAAAGATCGCTGCAATACCAATAAAGCCTGCAAGCACTGTTTCATTTAATGCTTTTTCTCCGAATTTCGCTCCAACAGACGTGGAATAAACTTCATCAAGCTTCACTGGCAAAGCTCCTGCATTTAGAATGCTTGCAAGACTTTGTGCTTCTTCCACAGAGAATTGACCCGTAATCGTTACATCTTTTTGCGTAAGCACTTCATTTACAAAAGGAGCTGAAATATATTTAGGTTCTTTTCCTGCGAGTTCCTTCTTTTGTTCTTCTTTAAAAGAGTCGCCTTTTTCATAATCTAGCCAGATGACTAAATTGTTTTCACCTTGTGGCTGACGCTTAAGAACTTCTTCTGTTACTTGTTGAAACTTTTTAGCGTCTTTTAGCTTTAGAGATACAATGGGCTTATTGTTATTCGATTCAAACGTTTGTTTTGCACCATTTCCCTCTAAATCTGATCCATCAAGCAGCACTTTATCATCAACATCACGGAAAGTAAGCTCTGCTTGTGTAGATAAAAGTTCACGCGCTTTGTTTTGATCAGATACTCCCGCAAGCTGAACACGTATACGGTTATTGCCTTCGATTTGAATCTCAGGTTCAGAAACACCTAATACGTTGATACGGCTGTTTAAAGCTTCAACCGTACTCTTTAACGTTTCTTGTGTTATTTTTTGACCTTTTTTACGGGTTCAACTTCATAAAGCACTTCAAAACCGCCTTGGAGATCAAGTCCAAGCTTTGTTTCTTTTACGATCTTTTCTGTCGTAAGCCCAATAAGTGCGGCAAACATTAGAAGTACAACAAAAAAGATGACGATCTTACTTCTTTTTACCACTTCAAGAAACCTCCTTCATGCTGCACCAAAAAGACAACACTATGTATAAGTACGAATACTAATCCTTCCCATTATAGCGATTGTTGTTTTTTTCTGTCAATTTGTCATGGGAATATTCATAAATAAAACATAAACAAAGTGAAGCGTATGCTTCACTTTTGATATTATTGCTCTTTATAAGATCGAATCGTAAGCCACGTCATAAAATCATTCAGTGAAAGTGCTAAAATTTGATCGACTAACGCATATAGGCGAGGCTCAATTTTCTTTTTCTTTAACCTAGCCTGTACACATTCCCATATTTCCTCTTCTGTAACACTTTCATACCCCATATAATGAAATTCTTCCTTTTTACTCTGTACGGCTGGCTTCACTTCTTTTTTCCAATGAGTAAAATGAGTATCCTCCATCAGTCTTCTCTCCTTTCAATATGAAACAAGCTGTCATGACCTTTCACACATCGTGCATATAGTTATATATCAGATTGTCCAAGAAAGGACAGGTTAATATGACAAAACAAACACTTGTACAAGGAACGATACTGCTTATTTTAGCAGGTCTTGTAACTCGGATACTCGGTTTTATTAACCGAATTGTAATGGCACGCGTTATGGGACCTGAAGGTGTTGGACTCTATATGATGGCAGTTCCAACATTCTTATTAGCCGTCACGCTCACTAGGCTTGGCCTTCCAATCGCTATTTCAAAACTAGTAGCGGAAGCTGATGCTACGGGTGACAGATCGAAAGTTAAAAAAATCTTAATCGTGTCACTGGCCATCACTGGTGTTCTTAGTATTGTAATCACGATTGCTTTGTTTATTGCAGCTCCGTTGTTAGCACAATACTTTTTTACAGATAAAAGAACCATATGGCCGTTGCTCGCGATAGCGCCTGTTGTTCCTGTTATCGCTGTGTCCTCTGTATTGCGAGGATACTTTCAAGGTCTTCAGAACATGAGACCTTCCGCGTATTCACAAGTGATTGAGCAGGTTGTCAGGATTGCACTCGTCGCTTTATTAACCGGTCTATTCCTGCCATACGGTGTTGAATATGCAGCGGCTGGGGCGATGATCTCCGTGATTATCGGTGAACTCGCATCTCTTTTATACATGTTTTCTATGTTTAAAGTAAAAAAGAAAATGCGCATACGAAAAGGCTTCTTCAAACAGTTAAAACAAGGACATGAAACACTGAAAGACCTTTTGAATATCGCACTTCCTACAACAGGAAGTCAATTGATCGGTTCGGTTTCGTACTTTTTTGAACCAATCGTTGTTGCAAAAAGTTTAGCGCTAGCTGGAATTACCACTGCTGTAGCCACGGCTCAATATGGGGAACTCGCAGGCTATGTTATTCCTTTATTGTTTTTGCCAACGTTCATAACCTATTCGCTTTCTGTGTCTTTGGTCCCTGCTATAAGTGAAGCGAACGCACAAAAAAATACCATCTTATTGAGCATCGGCTTAATCAAGCACTAAAACTCTCAATGCTATCCGGTGGTATTGCAGCAGTAGTAATGTATGTTTTTGCGGTTCCCATCATGGACTTGATGTATGATTCACCAGCATCCGCTTCTTATGTGAAAATCATGACTCCTTTTTCTTTTTTCTCTATTTTCAAGGACCTCTTCAAGCCGTGCTTCAAGCGCTTGACTTGGCTCGGTCTGCGATGATCAATAGCCTGATTGGTGCTCTAGTTAAATTAACGGCGATCTTCGCACTTGCTACACGCCCAGAATTCGGGATTATGGGCGCAGCTCTCGGTATTGTGATTAGTATTGTTGTCGTAACATTGCTACACTTTGCGACAGTAATTAAAGCGATCAGCTATACGATCGTTGTAAAAGATTTTATTTTCTGTCTGCTAGCAGTAATTATTACAGGTGGAGGTGCAGTTTACCTGTACCGCTATATGATGCCACAATTCCCGCCGCTGCAAGGTTTAATCATATGTGTTACTGCAACATGCGGCATTTATCTGTTTACACTTATCTTCTTCAAACTTTTAGTTAAAGAAGAGCTAAAGCATATACCATTCATAAAAAAATGGGTATAAAACAGCCGTTGGGCTGTTTTATTTTTTGTTATTCATTTCGTCAACATAAAGTGATCCATCATCGTTAAGAGTACAAAAGGATATATTTTTAATTTCTTTAAAACCGACTTTTTTCAGCTCTTGTCTCAGCCAAAAGAAGTCTTATCCATTTTTTCAAGGTTGTCTTCTAAAATTTTTCCGTCCAATACAAGTGGTAAGATCATCTGGAATGGGGTACTGTTTGAATCTTCATTTTTCTTAATAACAGATAATTTTCCTGTTGTTTCCAATATACCAAATTCGACTTCATTTAAACTTTTTATGTTGTTCTCTCTTAATTGTGTAAGGAGGTCATCAAAATTATATCGTTGTTTTTTCATTTCATCTTCATCTACTTCACCTTCTCGAATGATTAAAGAAGGTTTTCCATCAACAATCTCTCTCATTTTTCTGCTCTTTAAAGAGACTAAAGCTAATAAGAGCTGAATGCCGAGCAACACAAAAATGGATACGAGGGAATTCAACATTGGAATCGTGGGATCTTCAATTGAAATGACAGCTAACTCAGCAATCATGATCGAGACGACAAAATCAATTATGGATAATTTACCCATTTCACGTTTACCCATCATACGAAAGATAATCATGATTAAAAAATATATAAAAAGCGTTCTAAAAATAATCGTATAAAGCTCCATAATCCCCCTCCTTCCATTAACTTTCTCATCACATTCCATTTGTTAGTGTGGCACAGAAATGAAAAAACATGATACGAAGGTTTTGCCAATAACAAAGAAATGGGAACTGAAGGGAAAATACCTTGCTTGTACTTCTAATTTTGAAAAAGAGTGAATAAAGTATATAGAAAGCTTGTAGGGATAAGGAGGATCAAAAGATGGGGATTAAACATATGTTTTCTTCTATGGGACGGGGTTTGATAGCAGTTCTTCTTATGATTATGGTATGCAGTTTGGTGCTCTCGCTAATTTTACGATTTACCGGACTGACAGAATCATCACTTAAATGGGTAACGATCGGCTTATCTTTTTTATCATTATTTATTGGCGGGTTGATTTCCGGAAAAAAGGGCAAAGTAAAGGTTGGCTTTTAGGTGGCGGTACAAGTCTTCTGTTCTCTTTTCTTGTATTTCTCATTCAATATCTAGGATACCAAAGCACGTTCAACACTTCTCAGTATATGTATCATGCCCTTTTTCTTCTTTTAGCGATGATTGGTGGTATTATGGGTGTGAACTTGAGCAGTCATAAACAAACATATAAATAAGACCCGTTACATAACGGGTCTTATCTTTTGCTATAGAGCTGCTTCTTCTTTTACTTCACGAATCGCATTGCGGTCAAATGTTAGTTTTGCACCATCATTCGAACGAATAACTGCAACATTGTCATCAATGCTATCCAGTGTTCCGTGTAATCCACCGATCGTTACTACTTTGTCGCCTTTTTTAGATTAGACTGCATTTCACGCACCGCTTTTTGTCTTTTTTGCTGCGGTCGGATCAACAGAAAATAAAAAATCGCAAACATTAAAATTATCGGTAATATTCCTCCAAGATTTCCCATACTTATTCACCCCTTTCTATAAGTTAAAGACTGTTTTCGAATACATCATTGCTTCCTGAAAGAAAGGTTGCATGCTTTGCAGAAGGGCCTAATCTTATTTAAAAGTTACGAGCGTTTGGTTTATTAAAGCCGTACATTTCGAAAAATTCATTTCTAAAGTCAAGAAGCCTGTCTTCCATAATAGCTTGTCTTACCTGCTTCATTAAGTTTACCAAAAAATATAGATTGTGGTAACTTGTTAATCTGAATCCGAATGTTTCGTTTGCTTTTACAAGATGACGAATATACGCTCTGGAATACGTTCGGCATACGTGGCAATCACAATTTTCATCAATTGGACGGAAATCACGGGCGTATTTTGCGTTTCGGACCACGAGTCTTCCTTCGCTTGTCATACATGTCCCATTTCTTGCGATACGAGTAGGCAGAACACAGTCGAACATATCTATTCCTCTGATCGCACCGTCAATAAGTGAATCTGGAGACCCAACACCCATCAAATAACGAGGTTTGTTTTCCGGAAGATGCGGAGTCGTGAAATCCAACACTCGGTTCATCACATCTTTTGGTTCTCCAACAGAGAGACCTCCAACCGCATAGCCTGGAAAATCAAGTGATACAAGGTCTCTTGCACTTTGTTTTCTCAGCTCTTCGTACTCTCCCCTTGAACGATACCGAACAGAGCTTGATCTTGGGGTCTAGCATGCCCTTTTAAGCAACGCTCAGCCCAGCGGCTCGTACGCTCTACAGATGCCTTCATATACTCATATTCAGCTGGATATGGCGGACACTCATCAAATGCCATCATGATGTCAGAGCCTAGCGCGTTTTGGATCTCCATAGCCCCCTCAGGACTTAAGAAAAGCTTTTCACCGCTAAGGTGGTTTCTGAAGTGAACGCCTTCTTCCTTAATTTCTCTAAGATCACTCAAAGAAAATACTTGGAAGCCGCCTGAATCTGTAAGAATCGGACGATCCCAATTCATAAATTTATGCAGGCCACCTGCTTCTTTTACGATATCATGGCCAGGTCTTAGCCAAAGGTGATACGTATTGCTCAGGATAATCTCTGCACCGAGCTCTTTTAATTCTTCAGGACTCATCGTTTTTACCGTAGCTAACGTACCAACAGGCATAAAGATAGGAGTCTCAAACGATCCATGCGGGGTATGGACTTTCCCGAGTCTAGCTCCTGACTGTTTACACGTTTTAATTAGTTCATAGGTTACTGCTGGTTTCATCGTAAAATAAATCCCCTTAAAGTATAAGCATCGCGTCACCGAAACTGAAAAAACGATACTTTTCTTCAACGGCTTCATGATATGCTCTTAAAACGAAATCTTTCGTTGCGAATGCGCTCACCAACATAATTAACGTTGATTTCGGCAGATGAAAGTTTGTGATCAGACCATCGATCGCTTTAAACGTATATCCCGGATAAATAAAGATATCTGTCCAACCCGAGTCTTCCCTAAACTCTCCATCAAATTTGTTTGCTACCGTTTCAAGTGTACGGGTACTCGTAGTTCCAACGGTAATGATTCTTCCGCCAGCCGCTTTAACTCCATTTAACAGTTCAGCTGTACCTTTTGTAATCTGATAAAACTCTGCATGCATGTCATGTTCTAGAATGTTTTCTACACTCACAGGACGAAACGTGCCTAGTCCAACGTGAAGTGTTATAAACGTAACATGCACACCCATCGCTTTAATTTCTTCAATCATCTCAGTTGTAAAATGCAACCCAGCTGTCGGTGCAGCTGCTGATCCTTGATGCACAGCATAAACCGTTTGATAGCGGTCTTTCTCTTCAAGCTGTTCTTTAATATAAGGAGGGAGCGGCATCTGCCCAAGGTCATCGAGAAGTTCATAGAAAATCCCAGAATAGATAAACTGCAACTGTCTTCCGCCATGCTCGCTCTCACCCTTACAAACCGCTTTTAAGCGCCCGTCTCCAAACGTGATTTCCGTTCCAGGTTTTATGCGTTTAGCTGGTTTAACCAGTGTCTCCCACTTATCGTTTCCTTCTTCTTTTAAAGAAGTACTTCCACTTTTGCACCTGTATCCGACTTTTGTCCAAAAAGTCTTGCTGGCAGAACACGTGTGTCATTTAAAACAAGGCAGTCGCCTTCTTTTAAGGAATGCTTCAAATCATAAAAATGTTTATGTTCAATCTTTTCTTGTGATCTATCTAGCACCATCAACCTAGAAGAAGTTCTGTTTTCCAAAGGAGTCTGAGCGATTAGTTCTTCAGGCAGATGGAAATCAAAATCATTTACGTTCATTTCATTTATTCCTGCTTTCTATTTAAATCGACCTATGATCATAAAGATCAAGGAAAGAACAACACTGATGATAATGGAAGTCATGATCGGAAAATAAACAGTAGTGTTTCCTTTTTTCCAAACCATATCACCAGGAAGTTTGCCAATATACGTACCTACTAATCCTATTATAATCAGAACGATTCCTGCAATGATTAAAAGCCGATTCAATCCGTGGACGCCTCCAGTCCAAAATAATGATAGGCTTGTTCTGTAACCATCCGTCCACGAGGTGTACGCTGTAAGAAACCAATCTGCAAAAGATACGGTTCATACACATCTTCAATCGTCATGGACTCTTCTCCTATTGTAGCCGAAATGGTCTCTAGCCCGACAGGACCGCCCTTATACGTGTGAATGATCCCTAGTAATAATTTATGGTCAATATGATCCAAACCTAAACGGTCTACTTGCAGAAGCTCAAGTGCTTTTTGGCAGATGGGCAGCGAAATGGTATCTTTGCCTTCCACTTGCACAAAATCTCGAACCCGCCTTAAAAGACGATTTGCAATCCTCGGTGTCCCTCTTGATCTTCTTGCTATTTCCTCGGCAGACAAGTCATCAACTTTTACACCAAACACATCACCGGTACGTCTTACGATTTCACCAAGTTCGTCTGGTTTATAATATTCTAGCCTTGCTAGCACTCCAAAACGATCTCTAAGCGGCGCGGATAAGGATCCGGCTCTTGTAGTCGCTCCAATAAGCGTAAAAGGGGAAGATCCAGTCGAACAGACCTTGCCACCTCACCTTTTCCGATCACGATGTCTAAGCAAAAGTCTTCCATCGCCGAATATAGAATCTCTTCAATGGCACGTGAAAGTCTATGTATCTCGTCAATAAATAACACGTCACCAGGTTCTAATGAAGTTAGGATGGCTGCTAAATCTCCAGGGCGTTCGATCGCCGGACCACTCGTTGTCCTCAAATTAACTTCCATCTCATTTGCAATAATTGAAGCCAACGTCGTTTTACCAAGACCAGGAGGGCCATAAAGCAACACATGATCAAGCGGCTCGTTGCGGAGCTTTGCAGCTTTAATAAATACCCGCAAGTTATCTTTAACGGAAGTTTGTCCAATATATTCATCTAATACTTCAGGGCGCAGGCTTAACTCAAAGTTTGCTTCATCTTGACGTTCCTCTGAAGAAACAATTCTCTCTTCCATACATCCTCACGTCCTTATGCATTCATTAACTTCTTTAATGCCGCTTTTACATACTCATTAGCAGACATCTTTTCTTTCTTTAACTCAGGAAGAATCTTTTGAATTTCTTTTCTTCCGTATCCTAAAACAGCCAGTGCCTCAAGCGCTTCATCAAGTTCATCACCAGCTGTTTCAACTTCCGCAAAAAGACCCTCTGTAATTTCAACATCTGCAAAGATGGACAGCTTGCCTTTTAGATCAAGAATCATTTGACGTGCTGTTTTCTTGCCTACACCAGGAAACTTGGTTAGAAACTTTTCATCTTCATGTTCGATTGCATTTACTACTTGTTCAGGCTGACCGAAAGCTACGATAGCCAATGCTCCTTTAGGACCAATACCTGATACATTTAATAATTTTAAAAACAGATCCCGCTCTTTTCGATTCTTAAAACCGTATAATGCAAGAATATCTTCACGCACGTATTGATACGTATACACTGTTTTTTGATCATTTATCTTATAAATAAAAGGGTTAGGACATAACACTTTATAGCCGATCCCGTTATTGTTCAGTACTATATATTCTGCTGTTATGTAATCTACATTTCCAGAAATACTTTCTATCAACTTTTTCTCTCCTAACGCTAAAACCGAGCGTATGTTTCTATTCTCCATTGTAACATAGCCCACCCTCTAATTCCTTATAAAAAGTGAATTTGATTTCATTGTGACCTTTGGATGAAGACCAAGTAAAACTGTCGATTTTCTCGAATCGCCTATATTTTTCAATCATGGCTTAATTTGCCTTAATAATTGCTCAATTTTATTTTATAACAACCTGATTACTCACTGTTTTCACTTCATTTTAATTTAGTTAGCGAAAAAAAGAACTGCGCAAAAGTTGTAATAACTTTTGACAGTTCTTTAAAATCTAGCGGTTGTTTTCGAAAGGACGTTTTATTGCATTTCCAAGATCGCTTCCTGCATTTACGATGTCTTTACTGATTCCGCGTACATCTGATTCCACTTCCGTGTAAGCACGGCCATCACGCAGGTCATTGTCAACATTCTCAATGCGATTCACCATTTTTTGATCAGATACAACCTTCACATCACGATTTGGCGCCAAGTTAGCAGTGGTTTCCCTAACTTTTTAGTTAGTTCTTCCTTTTTACTTTCATCCGTGTCTACTCCTACAATGACGTTGTTATCCTCAAGAATAACGTGAGCATCGTCTACACCCCGGATGTCGTTTACTTTATTGGCGATACGTTCAGCGAGCTTACCATCGTAATCTTCGTGGTAAGTTGAGGTATGATCGTTTACATCTCGGTCAGCCATATCAGAAATAAATCCACTTCCACGGTCAAGATCACCACGATTATCTCCCTCATTCGAATAATATCCGATTGGGCGAGTATCGTTGTCATTCCTGTCCTGTGATTCATTTACACCGTTACAGCCTACAAGACCACCAGCAAGGATTGTTACGGTAAGTGTCTTTATCAAAACCTTCAATGGAAAAACCTCCTTTCACCATTAGCTTGGCAAGAGAAGGCTCTAAATAATCTGTTAAATGTAGGATGTTATTTAATTCATTTTTTTATGATTTTCTCAACAAATTTTTTTCTGTGAGAATAATCACGCAAAGTAAATCTCGTAACGTCCTCAATCATGTCTTGATCCTCATATTTCAAGGCTCTATTCCATTCCCTGTAAAGATCCGTAGGAAATACTAAACAGCTAACAAACCATCTTTTCGTAAACCAGTATAAAAAATCTTCATTACCCATTACTTCTATTTTTGCATAAGACCAATACCAAAACGGTAAGATTCGATTAGCGTATTGCAGCCAGTCAAAGGCTTGAGGAACTGCTGCAAACAGATCAAAGTCAATCAGATATGCTTCTTTAGATTTTTCTTTATTGATCACAAAGTTATGCGGAGCCACATCTCCATGGGTGATTTCTTTTCTTTTATGCGCTTTTTCTCAAGTGCTTCAACTGC
The DNA here is from genome assembly GCF_055814265.1 of Fictibacillus sp. EA-CB0309. Classification (NCBI taxonomy): domain Bacteria; kingdom Bacillati; phylum Bacillota; class Bacilli; order Caryophanales; family Fictibacillaceae; genus Fictibacillus; species Fictibacillus sp. EA-CB0309. Next base: position 1,529,036 of record NZ_CP169271.1, on the reverse strand, counting down.
ATCATGATCAAAATTCTTTAGGCTCCAATTTCCCCACATTAGTATGTCAGCAATCAGAGGCTGCATTTGATGACTCCATTTTGCTGATCGAGCATGATATTTAAACGTATCAAACCTATCACTCCACTTTTTGTAAAGTGAATAAGAAGACAACTGATCATAAATAGAGGAAGGAATGTTTTTTGAAAAAGAATGAAACCGACTAATTGCATCCATTCCTGCACTTACATCGGATTGATTGCCAAAATGAAGTCCTTCTCCCTTATAAAAAGGCATGATTGCCCAAATATATTCTCCAAACTCCATCGTCTTCTTTTGATTGGGATAAACGGTATAAGTTCCCATGATTCTAGGTTTTTGCCCATGATAAAGTTTAGATAACTTTAATTGTTTTTTGCATGTTTCCGCTCGGCTAAAACCCTTTAGAACATACTTGCCTTGCCTAGTATTAATCCAAATTACATTATCACGAAAGAACCCGTAATCAAGTATTTCAAGACCCATTTCTTTCATCTTTTTTAAAAAAAGACGATCTCCTTGGAAACCGTCCCTACCATCCCTATTCATCGTCTTCCGGTTCTTCCACAAAATCTTCCTGAAGATCACGAGACTGCGCTTGTGAATATGGATTAGGCATGTTATATATTCCTTGATCTTGTGGCATCATTTGGGGCATTCCTCCGCCCTGTGGCATCATACCCATCTGACCCATTTGCGGCATTCCTGGCATTCCTCCGCCTTGTGGCATCACGCCCATCTGACCCATCTGCGGCATTCCTGGCATTCCTCCACCTTGTGGCATCATACCCATCTGACCCATCTGCGGCATTCCTGGCATTCCTCCACCTTGTGGCATCATGCCCATCTGACCCATCTGCGGCATTCCTGGCATTCCTCCACCTTGTGGCATCATGCCCATCTGACCCATCTGTGGCATTCCTGGCATTCCCATCGGCATCATACCCATCTGACCCATTTGCGGCATTCCTGGCATTCCTCCGCCTTGTGGCATCATGCCCATTTGACCTATCTGCGGCATTCCTGGCATTCCCATCGGCATCATGCTCATTTGGCCCATTTGGGGCATTCCAGACATGCCCATTGGCATCATACCCATATCACCCGATTGTTGCATACCAATCTGCATTCCTTGCATGCCTTGTTGACCACCAGGTGTATATTCTCCTGCTGGCATTTGATCCATCTCTGAATCAGGATATTCACCGAATGGCATGGAGCCCCCTGCTGCATTCCGGCGCCAGCTTGTTGACCACCTTGTGGATACCCTCCTCCGTAAAGTTGCGGCATACCACTAAAACCTTGAGGAGGCATCATCCCGTACCCTTGAGGCATCTGCGAATATGTTTGCGGTTTTGGGAACATTGGTGGCATAGAGCCATACATATTTTGCATCATACCTGAAGATTCTTCCATTAAGAATGGATGTTTATTAGGTGCGTAACCATCTTTTCCTGGATACAACCCATGCTTACTGGCCACATTTGGCTGGTTCGCCATATTAGGCTGATTTGCCATATTTGGCTGGTTTGCTATGTTTGGCTGATTTGCCATATTAGGCATGTTCGCTATGTTTGACTGCTGATTAGGATAACCCATCGGAACATAATGACCTAAGTTCGAAGATTCCATCATACCGGCAAAATCTTTGTCGTGCAGGGTGCCATCGGCTGCTTCATAGGTGCTTTCATCGGTACATCTTTTTGCATAGGAGCATCTTTTTTCATTGGTACATCTTTTTTCATTGGAACAACATCTTTTTTCATTGGTACATCTTTTTTCATCGGAACGTCTTTTTTGTCCATCTTAGTCGGAGCTGGTTTCATTGGAGCTGGTTTCATTGGTGCCGGTTTCATTGGCGCTGGCTTCATTTCTTGCTTTATAGGTGCTGGTTTCATTGGTGCAGGCTTAACCGGTGCTGGTTTTGGAGCTTCCTGTACGGGTGCTACCGGTTTTTCTTTCACCGGTACTATAGGCTGCTCTTTTTTCATTCCAGGCATCTTGATTGGGATTTTAATCTTTTCCCCCGCTCGATTACATCTGTTTTGGAGAAACCAGGATTTGCTTTCCTTAGTTCATTAACTGGCACATCGTATTTTTCAGCTATTTTGTCAAGTGTGTCCCCTTTTTGCACAATGTGAATTCTCACGCTGCAAAACTCCCTCCTGCCAAATTTCCTTACAGTATATGAACATTTGGGCATATTGCTACATCTTAATGAAGTGTCATTATTCCTTTATCAATTTATGCCTGATAAAAGAAGGATATGACAGAGGGGGAGTTAGAGCTACATCATTCGATTTAATGCCATTATGGCATATCTTTTTGTTTTATCATCTATTGTAATAATATTCTCCGGATTTCCTTCTATAATATTTTCTAAAGACCATAGTAAGTGTGGCAGATCTATGCGATTCATGGTTAAACATGGACAAAGATTAGGGTTTAATGAAACGATTTTCTTATCTGGAAACTGTTGAGCTAAGCGATTAACTAAATTCATCTCTGTACCGACTGCCCATTTTGTTCCTGGTTCTGCATGTTTGATTGTTTCAATGATGTAGTGTGTTGAACCGTTTAGATCGCTAGCTCTTACCACCTCATGCGTACATTCAGGATGAACGATAATTTTATAATCTGAATGGTTCTGTCTAAAGTCCTCAATTTGATTGACTGTAAACTTTTCATGAACCGAACAATGACCTTTCCAAAGAATCACTTTAATGCGCTCGATGTCAGATCCTTCAAAGACTAACTCATTTTTAATCGGGTCCCAAATCGCCATATCCTCTAGTGGGATTCCCAGATCAAATGCAGTATTTCTTCCCAGGTGCTGATCGGGTAAGAAAAGTAGTCTTTCCTTTTGCTCAAATGCCCAGCTTACCATTTCTTTAGCATTTGAAGAAGTAACCGTTGCTCCTCCATTCTTACCGCAGAATGCTTTAATATCAGCTGTAGAATTCACATAAGTCAGGGGAAGAATGGTGTCACCCAATAATTTGTTCAGTTCGAACCAGGCTCTTTCAGTTTGATGAATATTAGCCATATCTGCCATTGAACAACCTGCTTTTAAATCAGGAAGTACGACGATCTGATTTGCGCTGCTCAGCATATCAGCTGTTTCCGCCATAAAATGCACACCACAGAAAACGATATAATCTGCTTCTTTGTTTTGAGCAGAAATTTTGGCAAGTTGAAGAGAATCACCCGTAACATCTGCAAATTGTACTACTTCATCTTTTTGATAATGATGCGCGGGAAGATAAAGCTTATTCCCTAACTGTTTCTTTATTTCCTTAATCCTTTGTTCCATCTCTATTGATGACATATCGTAATAACGAGCTGGCAATGTTTTATACTTAGGAAAGGTTTCGAGTATAGTCATGTTTTACAACTCCTTTAACGTTCATACTGATATCGAGTGCTTTATAAGAATGAGTTAAGTAACCTAATGAAATATAATGGACTCCCGTTCGGCTATACTCTGGGATCATCTCAAGGGTAATGCCACCGGAAGCTTCTGTAATAATGTTTGGAGGTACATGTTTCATCCTCTGTCTGATTTCTTCTGGCGTACAGTTATCGAACATAATAATATCTGCCCCAGCTAAAACCGCTCCAATCACTTGCTCTTCCGTTTCGGTTTCAACTTCAATTTTTACCGTATGTCCAAACTTTTGTCTTGCTGCTTCAACTGCTGCTTGAATAGATTGAAATCCAGCAAGATGGTTTTCTTTCAACATCACGGTATCGTATAGTCCAAATCGGTGGTTATATCCCCCTCCGCATCTTACAGCATATTTTTCAAGCATCCTAAGTCCTGGTGTCGTTTTTCTTGTATCACAAATGCGTGTTTCACCATTGCAATTTGAAACAGCTTTTGAAGTGATCGTGGCTATGCCAGATAGTCGTTGCAGCAAGTTTAATAACACTCTTTCTCCAGATAAGACACTTTGTCTTTTACCGGTGATTTCTGCAAGTTTTGTACCTGCTTCAAACCACTCTCCATCACCCACATAAATGTTTGTTTGAACAGTCGTATCTATCAGTTCATAGCCCGTTGAAAGAATCTGTCCACCTGCAAATACTCCTTGATCTTTTGCGATAATCGTTGCTGTAACTTCTGTGTTTCCTTCAAACAGTGAAGCTGACAAGTCTCCTGATCCAATATCTTCAATTAAGAACTCCTGTAGCTGCTTTTTTAGCAATAATGGATTCATCATGCCATAAACTCCTTATAATCTTTTTTTGTTCCCACCCACTTTGTTGAAATGGATAGTCCTTTCGATAATGACTGCCCCTGCTTTCTTCACGCTTAAGAGCGCTTGTTAAGGTTAACCAAGCCATCGTTTGCATATTTAACCTTTGAATCACAGATAATGGTTCATCGATTAGTTGAGGTTTCCAGGTTGTTAACTGCAGCATCTCTGCCGCTTCAGTTAATCCTTGCTGATGCCTGCAGATTCCAGCATGCTTATCCATTATGAATCGAATCTGCTCTTCACCAAGTAGTTCCGATGCTAGCCCATTATTCTGAGTGAACGGTTCTAATCTGGTTAAAGGTAATGCATTCGTATTGCTGTCGTCTGTTAATAGGATACTCTGTGCTGCCGCCTTAGCAAAAACGGCTCCTTCCAAGAGGGAGTTACTCGCTAATCGATTAGCTCCATGTACTCCCGTATTCGCGCATTCACCGATCGCATATAGTCCTGCCATCGATGTTTTGCCGTTATGATCTGAAGTAATACCACCCATCGTAAAATGAGCACCAGGCGCCACGGGAATCAATCCTTCTTTTAACGAAACCCCTGCTTTTTTGCACAACTCACTTACGCCAGGGAAGTTTTTTCAAAATCATTAATTCCTCTAATATCGAGATAAACGCTTTCACCATGATTATGAATCTCTTGAAATATTCTTTTTGAAACAATATCTCTTGGTGCCAAGTCTTTTAGAGGATGAACACCTTCCATAAAAGCAATCCCTTTAGAATTTACAAGGATACCGCCTTGACCTCTTACTGCTTCTGTAATCAATCCAACTGTATCTCTTCCTGATAGTAACGTTGGATGAAATTGAACAAATTCCAAGTCAGAAAGTTCAACACCTGCTCGGTATGCCATACATAAAACGCTTCCATCCGATCCAAAAGCGTTAGAAGTAGTCGCATAGATTCCTGCATAGCCTCCACCGGCTAAAATCGTATTCTTTGCATGAAAGAAGGTTGGATTACCTGCTTCATCTTTACAATACACACCGAAACATCGGTTATTCTGTGTTATTAAATCTACAGCATATTGATGGGTATACACCTTGACTTTATCTTTTACTCGAAGAATAAGTGCTTCCATAACCTTTTTGCCGGTTTGATCTCCACCTGCGTGAACGATTCGATTACGGTGATGCCCACCTTCTTTTCCAAGCATAAAGGAACCGTTTTCTTTTCTGTCAAATCTCACTCCCCACTCTGCAAGAGTATGAATGACGTTTATCCCTTCTTGAACAAGGTGTTTTACCTTCTCTTGATCGTTATGATGATGACCTGCTTTAATGGTGTCTAGAAGATGCTCCACCCAGGAGTCTTCTTTATCAATGGCTGCAGAGATTCCGCCTTGTGCTAAATAGGAATTTGATTTCTCTGCAGATAACTTTGTGATAACTATCACATTCTTATGCGAACTTAAATATTCAGCAGCCATCAAGCCAGCGATTCCTCCACCGACAATCAATACATCTGCTTCAATATGATTCATTTAATAAAACACCTCAACTTTACACGTGTCTTGACACCTATATTTACATAGATTTAAACTAGATACAACTATTTTATTTAAACAGAGGTGAAAACCTTGATATATCTCGATTTTGCTGCAACAACTCCTATGTCAGAAACAGCACTTCAGGCTTTCATCCATACATCGAAAGTTTTTTTCACAATACGGAAAGTCTTCATGATGGCGGTTTAGACGCAAAAGATTTATTAGAACATGCAAGAACTTCAATAGCGAATTTATTGGGATTAGAGAAAGACGGAATCTATTTTACTGGCGGAGGTTCTGATGGGAATTTTCTAGCTATTACTTCGTTAGCGTTTGGGGCACAGAAAAAGGGAGACACATTATCACATCAAACATTGAACACCCTTCTGTTGAATACGCCCTTACCTTTTTAGAGAAGAATGGATATGAAGTTTCGAGAATTCCCGTAAACCATAACGGGAAAATTTCATTAGATCAATTGCGATCTACCATCCGAGAAGATACCATACTGGTTACTATTCAGCATGTAAACAGTGAGACAGGAATGGTTCAAGACATCAAGCAAATTGGAACTTTTTTAGCGGATAAAGGTGTATTGTTTCACAGTGACTGTGTTCAATCATTCGGAAAATATAGCGCTGACCATTTCAGCACAGTTTCCATAGATTCTTTTACAGTCTCTGCACATAAGATTCATGGACCAAAGGGAACAGGAGCCGTTTACATCTCACCGGCAGTTCATATAAAACCACTTCTTTCTGATGTAACACATGAGCGGGGATTCCGGCCTGGTACGGTTGATATGCCATCCATTGTAGCTTTTGTTACTGCGGCAGATGAGTATATGAGAAAGCAACCTGCTAATTTTCAACATGCTGAAGAAATGCGAAAACAGTTCTTATCGCTTATACTAAAAAATAAAGATATTATCTTTGAAGGAAAAGCGGATAGCTCTCCTTTCATTATTCCAATAAGAATAATGGGAATGGAAGGGCAAATTGTCATGCAGGAACTTAATAGAAGGAAGATAGCTGTTTCCACTGGCTCTGCCTGTAAAAATGGTCAGCAAGAACCATCTAAAGCATTACTTGCAGTAGGAAGAACTGACAGTGAAGCCCACGGTTTAGTGCGGATCTCACTTAGTCATCAAACAACGATAGAAGATATGGCTATGTTAGGAAAAGCTCTTAATGAGATTTCAAATAAATTCAGATCTGTTAGCGAGGTATTATCCAGATGAACAAACCTGATAAATTAAAAGGTGATGATAGAAGGTCTCAGCTTATATCGTGGCTCATAGAAGCTGAAGAGCCCCTTAGCGGTTCAATACTCGCCGCCAAAACAAACGTCAGCAGACAAGTTATCGTTGGGGACATGTCGCTTCTTAAAGCGAGCGGCGAGCCCATTATGGCAACTGCACAAGGCTATGTTTATTTAAAGCCTGATACTAAAAACTCTTTCACGTGCGTTATTGCTGCAAACCATCATCCTGAAGAAACAATCGACGAACTTAATACTATCGTGGATTACGGTGTAACCATTGAAGATGTAACTGTTGAACACCCTGTTTATGGAGATATTAAAGCTTCACTCAAGCTTTCCACGCGAAAAGATGTAGAAAATTTGATTAAGCGGCTTAAAGAAACGAACGCTACTCTGTTAAGTGAGTTAACAGAAGGTATTCATATGCATACACTCTCATCAGACTCACAGGAAAAGTTAGATAGGGTTTGTGATGCGTTACAAGAAAAAGGATTTTTATTGTAGCAAGAATGTTTTCGAAAGTAGTTGCTTTCCGTTTTAGGATGGTGCTCGTATTTCTTGGATGGCGCTCGTATTTCTCGGATGGCGCTCGTATTTCTCGGATGGCGCTCGTATTTCTCGGACGGCGCTCGTATTTCTCGGATGGCGCTCGTATTTCTCGGATGGCGCTCGTATTTCTCGGATGGCGCTCGTATTTCTCGGATGGCGCTCGTATTTCTCGGATGGCGCTCGTATTTCTCGGATGGCGCTCGTATTTCTCGGATGGCGCTCGTATTTCTCGGATGGCGCTCGTATTTCTCGGATGGCGCTCGTATTTCTCGGATGGCGCTCGTATTTCTCGGATGGCGCTCGTATTTCTCGGATGGCGCTCGTATTTCTCGGATGGCGCTCGTATTTCTCGGATGGCGCTCGTATTTCTCGGATGGCGCTCGTTCAGCAAGCCTAAAGGCTCGCTGAACGAGCGCAAAACTCCATGAGCGAGCATTAAATCTTCGTGGACGAGCATAAAACCCCATGAACGAGCATTTGACGCGTTCATACTGACCAAAAGACCATAAAAAGCTGACTCCAACATCAAATGGAGCCAGCTTTTTCAATTCTTCATTCATAAACCTTGATATATTTTCTTATGCACCTGTTCCTACAACTTCTACTCGTTCAACGGTTTCCATTCTATTAAGTGTGCTTAACAGATCCTTCAGATCACCTTGAAGCATGTTGGTTTCAATCGTTAATGTAATATGTGCTCGTCCTTGTAAGGGAATCGTCTGATTAATCGTTAATACGTTGCATCCTTGAGAAGCAACTACTGTTAAAAGGCTCGACAGGGCACCGGATCTGTCTTCAAGATGAATAGAAAGCGTAATAATTTTCTCTTTTACCATTGTATGAAACGGAAAGATTCCATCACGGTATTTGTAAAATGCGCTTCTGCTCAAGCCCACTTTTTCAGCAGCTTCTGCCACCGTCTTTACTTTTCCTCTATCTAAGAGAGATTTAGCTTCCAAAGCTTTTTGCATGGATTCTGATAGTACATCTTCTCTAACCATATAGTATTGCTGATCATTTTTCATATTACTTTCCTCCGGCGTCAATCTTACCTATATTATAATCAATCAAACGGAAAATGTCTATTCCACACGGACATTTGTATACAAAAAAGACAGCCTAATGGATAGGCTGCCTGCTATTAATCAATAAACTCGAATTCATATTTCAAGATACGAACGACATCTCCGTGCTCTGCCCCACGATCACGCAGCGCCTGGTCAACACCAAGTGTACGCATCTGACGCGCAAAACGTTTCGTCGCTTCTTCTCGAGAAAAGTCTGTCATCTTGAATAGCTTTTCAATCTTCGGACCATTAATAACAAAAGTTCCTGCAGGATCACGAGTGATATAAAAACCTGCATCTTCTTTTTCGTGCTTATAAAGAACCCTTTGCTGCTCCACGCCATCATCATGGATAAGCGGGAACTCAGGCGTCACTTCTAGAATATCAGCGGTCGTAAATAATACTTCGCGAATTCCTTGACGAGAAATCGCAGAAATCGGAAAGACTTGAACTTCTTCTCCGACTTTTTCTTTGAACTCTGCAAGGTTTTCTTCTGCACCCGGAATGTCCATCTTGTTAGCAAGAACAATTTGAGGACGTTCCATTAATCGCATGTTGTACTGATTAAGCTCCTCGTTGATTTTTACAAAATCATCGTAAGGATCTCGGCCTTCCATCCCAGACATATCGATAACGTGAAGAATAACACGTGTTCTTTCGATGTGTCTTAAGAACTGATGTCCTAGTCCAACACCCTCATGAGCCCCTTCAATCAATCCTGGCAAGTCAGCCATAACAAAGCTGCGACCATCTTCTACTGCAACTACCCCTAAATTCGGAGTGATTGTTGTAAAATGATATTCCGCAATTTTCGGCTTAGCTGCAGACACAATCGATAAGAACGTTGACTTTCCTACACTAGGGAAACCAACTAACCCTACATCCGCTAACACTTTTAATTCTAGTGTAACTTCACGCTCTTCTCCTGGCTCACCATTTTCCGCGATTTCAGGAGCCGGATTCGCCGGAGTTGCAAAACGAGTGTTTCCACGTCCTCCACGACCACCTTTTGCAACAATTGCTTGCTGCTGGTGATGAACAAGGTCAGCAATCGTTTCACCTGTATTTGCATCTGTCACCACAGTCCCTGGAGGAACTTTTACGATCATATCATTCGCTTTTTTCCATGCATGCCCTTGGACATACCATGCTCGCCCCGTGGTGCTTTAAAATGACGGTTGTAGCGAAAATCCATAAGCGTTCGCAATCCTTCTTCTACTTCGAAGATAACGTTTGCTCCTTTTCCTCCGTCACCACCTGCAGGACCACCATCTGGAACATATTTTTCACGGCGAAACGCTACCATTCCGTTTCCACCGTCACCTGCTTTTAAATAAATTTTGACCTGATCGACAAACATTTAATTCTCCTCCTTCCTTTAAGTAGTTAACTGAATATCAAAATAACACTTATTTTCCTGGTTATAGCTTTCGATGAGTAACATGCTTTTATGTGTTGAAAAAATATTCTTCATGTTTTCGAATGTACTCTCCTCGTCTGTCAGCGCCCCTTGAAAGGCATAACAAACTCGAAGAGCTGCAGGATCAAATGTAACAGTAAGTGAGTATTCATCATAACCCGAAATCGAATTGTTCAACACATCGCATATTTCTTTCGTTGTATGTAACAATTCATCTTCAAATAAGCTGAAATCCCCGCTTTCCCCATTTACTTTTCCATACAATTTCACCGGATGTTTCAACCAATTATATGTTAATAAGTACTCCGATAAATTCGGGGTTTTCAGGTTAGAGATTCTTGATTCTTCCCGGATAGTTCAATTACTTCATTCATAATCTCTTTTGCCCGCTCTGTGCGGTCAAGTGATAGGTTTGCTTTAATAAGCTGTAGCTGGTTTAGCCAGTCATGCCTGGCGTGGCGCAAAAGATCGACAGTTGTCCATTTGTTTGACATTATCGCACTCCTAGCCTTTCCTTTTAATATGGCTATACCTTACACCAACAAATTTAGCGCAGTACTTAATTCAACAAAGCAAAGAAAAAACTCTAACCAATCTGGTTAGAGTTTTCATCTCCCTCTTACGCTTCTTGCGCGATTGGGTAAACACTTACCTTTTTGCGGTCACGACCATAACGCTCGAAACGAACGATTCCGTCTACCTTAGCAAATAGTGTGTCATCTCCGCCTTTACCTACGTTTGTACCAGGATAAATCTTAGTACCACGTTGACGATAAAGAATTGAACCACCAGAAACGAATTGTCCGTCAGCACGCTTAGCGCCAAGACGCTTAGACTGTGAATCACGACCATTCTTTGTGCTACCTACCCCTTTTTTAGAGGCAAAGTATTGAAGGTTTAATTTAAGCATTCGTTGCACCTCCTTCATGTTCAGTCAATTTTATATACTCGCTGTACCCTTCTTCAATTGAAGCAAGAGATACAATCATGCCTTCCAAAAGCCATTGCGTTTTTTGATAAGTAGAATCATCAAGATTATTCGGTACTTTACACGTTAGAAACCCACCATCATCATGCGTGGTCACTTCCGGCTCATAGCCGCAAAGCTTTTCTATAGCATTAATTGTACCGAACGACACAGCTGTTGCGGCTGCACAAACCAAATCTTGGCCATGTGGAGCAAAATCAGCATGTCCTTCCATCGCAAACGAAAGTATGTTTTGATCGTGGTTTCTGTAAATAGAAACTTTAATCATGAGAATTACCCGTTAATCTTGTCAATCACAACTTTTGTGTATGGTTGACGGTGTCCTTGCTTACGACGATAGTTCTTCTTCGCCTTAAACTTGTAGACAACGATTTTTTCGCCACGGCCATGTTTTTCAACTTTTGCCGTAACTGTAGCACCTTCAACTAAAGGAGCTCCTACTTTCAAGCTGTCTCCACCGACCATCAATACATCTTCGAATGTTACTGTTTCACCAGCTTCAACATCTAGTTTTTCAACATAGATTGCTTGACCTTCTTCAACTCGAACTTGCTTACCACCAGTTTGAATAATTGCGTACATCAACGTGCACCTCCTCTTATACTCAGACTCGCCATCCTAGGCGTATAAAAATACTTAAAACCTAGTCTGTGCGGTTGGAGCGGGTGCTCCAAACACTAACGAAAAAAGGATACCATGTTTGGCACCCTTGTGTCAATCTGAATCTTTTAGCATTCTGCTTTTTACTGCGTTTTCTTTACCTGTTTGTCTCACGATAATTTCACGAGTAGAAGAGCCTGCTGATAGAAACAAAATGACTCCGGTTTGTTCCTCAATTACTTTCAGCTTATCTGGATTTTTTTGCATCCATTCTGAAAAGTGATGAGGCACTTCCATCCATATCGCTTCTACATCTTCATATGTGTATTCTCTAGCCAAACGTTCGATCTCGTAATACAGTGTTTCGGCACGAAGTATATACCCATCCATCATATGACGGCCGTGTTTTTCCGCAAGCGTTTCGAGCAGCGATGGACGTTCTTTTTCCTGGTCATCTCAAACAAGCCCATTTTTGTGAAGCCATGCAGAACCATGGTGGAAGAATCTTTTTTTATTTCATCCCGCATCGCCTTAATTATTTGTTCTTTGTCTTCATTCGATTGCATCGTAATAAAATCGATAATAATCATTCCTGCTATATTGCGTAAGCGAAGCTGTTTCATTACTTCTTTGGCAGCGTTTAAGTTCGTCTCAACAACTGTCTTAGAACGGTCTTTTTTTCCTGTGAATTTTCCGGTATTCACATCGATTACCGTTAATGCCTCTGTCACATTGAAGTACAGAAAGGAACCATTCTTTAACCAAACAAGCGGAGATAGTGTTTTTTCAATGTCTATGTCGATTCCAAACTTGCGAAAAAGGGGTTCTTTTTCATTGTACAACTTTACTGAATAAGGATTACGATAGGAAGCCGCATACTCTTTTATACGGTTATATGTGTCATAATCATCGACAACGATTTCTTCTACATTTGGGTTTAGCCATCTTTCTAATAAAGGATAGAAAAAAGGGGCTGCACGATTAAAGCTGGAGCTTTTTGTCAGCTGAATTATTCACAACCTCTTTTAACTGCCCTCTCAAGTTCTCAAGCTCTTGGTTCATTTCCTGTTCCGGAAAGTCCTCACATCCAGTTCGGATAATTAGTCCTTCCCCATCAGTTAATACAGAAGTGCCCCATGTTTGAAGTGCATTCCGTTCGGATTCATTTATTTTTTTCGAGATCCCAATGTGCGGGGTGAATGGGAAATATACGAGAAGGTGACCTGTAAAAGAAATAAGTGCTGTTAACTTTGCTCCTTTATCTCCAGTCTCTTCTTTTGCTATTTGAACGAGAATGGATTCTCCTTCTCTTATAAGATTCGAGACAGATACCTTTTTCTTATCCTCACTAGAAAGCTGTTGATAAGCAGGAAGGTCATCTTTGTGCAGAAAACCATTCTTATCTGTTCCAATGTCTACAAACACTGCCTGCATGCCTGGCAATACTTTTTGAACTTTCCCTTTGTATATGTTTCCCGTTAACGGCTTTTCAGTTGGTCTATGCACAGCACATTCTATAAGCTTGTCGTTATCTAGAAGTGCAGTACGTTTTTCCATTCCTGCTGCATTGATTACCACTCGCTGCATCTTTCAACTCACATCTCCCTGTTTTCGCATCTTCTTATTATTCTAACGAAAAACTTTCCCAATTGCACATTCAGGAGGATGTTTATGAAAATAGGCATCTAAAAGCTCAGCTTCTTTTATCTTAATGGGTTTGAGGTTCTTAATGACGATATAATGTGTAACCCTTTCATAAGTTGGTGAGTGACTTTTGAAAGTGACCATGTAGGCGGAACAATAATTGTTGAAGTCGGTCTTGGTGAATTATGCTGCACCCTGCTTAATAAGAATCGCATAAAAACATAATGCCTGCTTCTCCATTCGAGGACATGAGCTAATCCTAAGAATAAGCAAATCACCCATAGATTCAAATGTGTCGGCTGTATGGATAACTGCCAAGCACTCCCTATAAATAATATGCCTCCCGATACTAGTAAAAATATGCGCTGAGCCTCTTTAAAAGGAATGAATTTTGTGAAAAGAGCAAATGCCACTTTCCCTCCATCCAATGGCCATATCGGAAGAAGATTAAAAATGAACAATGTTACGTTTAGAAGAAAAAACCAATAAAAGTCATCAGCAGAAATGAATTCCCACTGACTTAAAAGAAATGCAACTCCTGTCAGCCATATATGCTGCAGCGGACCAAGAACGGCCACCCATACTTCTTCATGAAAGGGTCTAGTACCGTGCTCTTCAACGACAGCTGCACCTCCAAAGGGAAGAAGATCTATTCTAGAAATTCTCCATTTAAAAAGACGGGCCCCAGCAAAATGACCCATCTCGTGAATAAGAACAACGAAAAACCAGATGATAATTTCCTGAAGTGTCCTGTATAGACGGCTCCAAAAATAACAATCCAAAAAAGGGGTTAATCTTTATTTTTCGTATAAATTCAATTATTAAGTTAATCAATATCAATCACCTTGCTCGGATCGATAAAACTCTTGTCTTTTTTGATCGCAAAATAAAATTTACCAGATTTCCCATCCTCATTTTCTGATACTTTACCGAGGCGAGTACCGCTTTCTACATAATTATAAAGCTTTATAGACTTATCGATTTCCTTAAGATCTCCATACCAAGATTCTTGCTCGTCCGAGTGCTGTATAATAACGGTTAGCCCTAAATTATCCTTTTTTCCAGCATAAACCACATAGCCCTCTTTTGCCGTTTCAACGTATTCTTCTTTTCCCGTTTCAATTACGATCCCTTTTCCATTTGTACTAAATGTTTCATATACTTTTCCATCAGCAGGAACCGCAAATACTTCACTTACTTCTTCAGTATTTTTTTGTTCTTTTTGCAGCTTATCTTTAGGTAGTAATGCTAATGGCTTCCCAAACTTATCTTCATACCAATCTTTTGCAGCAGCAAACTGAAACTCATCTTCATAAACATGTTTAATAAAGTTTTGCGCTTTAGCCGTGTGTTCTCCATTTTTAAAGATAATCCCTACTATTAAAAATAAGATGATGGAAAACATGATCTGCATCAACATGGCGTGACGGTTAAATAGAGGATGAGATTTCTCTGGTTCTTCCCTCGATGAGATAACCGAGCCACTCTCTTTTGAACTGCCATTTTTAGAAATATTTCCGTATTTCTTTCGGATTTCATCTGCTCTATTTTTCATAACCGTTCCTCCATTTTTATCATATATGTACATCCTATGACTTGTCCGGAAGAGATATGAGTAAAATGGTTTGGATGATTATGTTGCTTTTGAAAGAGGAGCATCAACTTTTCAGAAAAACTGTTTTCGTTTATACATTGGCGCTTTGTTAGTAGTTGATTTCCGCTCCAGAGCTCCTGGAACGGAAATCAGCTACTTTCAAAAACAACAATGAGAAACAGCTCAAAAAAAGCATCAGCGAAAAGCTGATGCTTTATTTCATCCCTAATAACGTTTTAATCTTTCCAAAGAACCCTTTTTCTTCTTCAAGAGAAAGTAGTGGAACAGACTCACCTAAAATTCTTCTCGCAATATTTCTGTACGCGATTGAAGCTTTTGAGTCAGGCTGCATCGCAACCGGTTCACCTTTGTTCGCTGCTTTTATCACATTTTCATCGTCAATAACGACTCCTAATAGCTCAATCGAGAGAACAGAAACGATCTCATCTACATCTAACATATCTCCACTTTTAGCAAGATGATTACGAAGACGATTTACAATTAACTTAGGAGCTTCTACATCTTCTTGTTCTAAAAGTCCAATGATGCGATCAGCATCACGCACAGATGAGATTTCAGGGTTTGTTACAACTATTGACTTATCTGCGCCTGCTACAGCATTTTTGAAACCTTGTTCAATACCAGCAGGACAGTCGATAATTACATAGTCATAGTCTTGTTTTAACTCCTGAACGATTTTCTTAACTTGTTCAGGTGTAATGGAAGTTTTATCTTTTGTTTGAGCTGCCGGGAGCAGGTACAAACACTCAAAGCGCTTATCTTTTATTAAAGCTTGGTTTAGCTTACAGCGTTCCTCTGCCACATCCACGAGATCATAGATGATCCGATTCTCGAGTCCCATTAATACATCAAGGTTACGCAAACCGATATCTGTATCAACAAGGCATACTTTTTTCCAGAAAGAGCTAGAGCAGTCCCTATATTGGCAGAAGTCGTTGTTTTACCGACTCCACCTTTCCCAGACGTAATGACTATCGCTTCTCCCATGCTTCATTCCCCTTTCTATACCAAACTGTTCAACATCGGTCTTAATCGGTGAACAGCACTGATTCGATCAATACGAATCTGTTGTTCTTCATTGGATATGTAAGCAAACTCCATCTCATTTCCTAGTTCCGGATAAGAGTCTGGTGCTCTATTAATATGGTGAGCAATCCTAAGTTGAGAAGGTTTCATTACGGATGCTGCAATGATCGCTTCTTCGTTGCCCTTCGTTCCGCAGTGAGCGATTCCCTTAAGCGAACCAAGAATATAAATATTTCCCGTCGCCATAACAGTACCGCCTGGATTAACATCGCCAATCAGGAGCAGATCTCCTTGAATATCAAGAACCTGCCCTGACCTGACGATCTTTGAAACCGTTACAACTTGGGCATCTTTCCTCATTTCTTCGGCTTCTGCCTTTGTTATAACATTTGACTCAATATGCTCTAAAATCAGATTTTCTTTTTGCTTTAGTGCTTCCCGTAATCTTTCCTCTTGCTCAGCTGTTACATAACGATTACCCGCTTTTACTTTTACAGAAATAACAGGTCCGTTTAACAACTGGCCGCTTCCCGCGGTTAATTTATCATTAAGCTCCTCGATTAATCTCTCGAAGGAACACTTATCATCCAACAATAAAATGAGGCCGTCTTTTGTACCTTTTATTGTTACGTTGTGCTGGAGTTTTTGTACCATTGCCATTGTTCACCTCAACGTACTAACATTCGACAGCTAGGTCTAAATTCCTCTTTGCAGAAGTTAGTTTTCTTTTAGGGTATCCTTTATTTGGTTCAGCTGCTTTACATACGGATAATAAATGAGTATCGCAAATAAACCGTTTAAGATGAGGGTAGGCAACAATCTTTTATAAAGAAACACATCAATCATTTGATTGCTGATTCCTATAAGACTGTTCAAACCGTATACAAAAAACTCTAAGATAGATACTCCTACAATGGACAGAAGCAGTGTCACAATTAAATTCCCAAATAAGTATCTAGAAAAAATAGACGTAATATAGGCAGTAGCAGCCATTGAGAATAGATAAACACCAATGATGTCTGTATAGAGAAGGTCCGTCAAGAGACCCAAAGCCAGTCCGTACAGAAGTCCATATGTAGTATTTAAATAGATAGCAACAAATAAGATCATAACCATTGAAAAACGGGGGATCAGTTGCCAGTCCATACTGTTTTCGTGAGGCAAGAAAGCTTGAACTAAAGAGCTTTCACTAATAAAAGCTAAATAGATAAGAAAAGGAAGAAGGATTTTTTTCATCATTCTTCCTCCTTTTCTCTTAAACTTTCATCCACTGCAGGCATTTCTCGTTCGAGCACCATTACATGATCTAAATCATATAAATCTGCAGAAGGTTTCAGATAAGCAGTCTGTGTCAAACCCACTTCATCCGGCTCGATATCTACAACTTCTCCAATTAGAAGGTTAGGAGGAAAGACATCCCCAAGACCAGAAGTAATGACCTTTTGGCCTTTCTTAATCTTTGCGTCTACAGGAATCTTTTTAAACAGCAAAGCTTGCTTTTTCGCATCATAACCTTCAATCGTCCCAAAAATGTTCTTCTCACCTTGAACAATGGCAGAGAAACGATTCGTACGGTCATTGTCACTAATTAACTGAACTGTTGATTGAAACAAGGAAACATTTGTTACTTTCCCGATAAATCCTTGAGGGGATATAACAGCCATCTTCGGTTTGATGCCGTCCTTTTCCCCTTTATTAATGTAGATAAATTGGTTCCATTGATCCGGGGAACGGCCGATAACCGTTGCTTCTCTCACTTTAAAATCGGTGAGATCTTCTTCCTTGTCCAACTGTGCTTTTAGTGTTTCATTCGTTTTTTTAACTTCCTCATACTGTACATAAAGTTTTGCGTACTCATCTAACCTAGCTTTTAACATTTGATTCTCTTTATAAAGCTGTTTCATTTCAGCTAAATTCTCAAAGAAACCCGCTATTGTATTAGCGGGTTTATAGAAAATCGTTTGTGTTAGTCCTGCAGAATCTTTTAAAAACTGTTCAGGTAAGGTTAGGCTTTCCCTTTTTTCATCGAAAAACCAATCAATGCTACTAGAATGATAATACTGACTAGCAGGATGATAAGACGTTTATTCGAAAAAAATGTGGCATGAAAATACACCTACTTACTTGGATTTAGATCTAGAAGTTATACCAGCTTTGGATTTAAAAAGGTGCAGGTTTTCAAGCGCACGGCCAGTTCCAACTGCTACACAATCCAATGCATTTTCCGCCACGATAACAGGCATTTTTGTCTCTTCGCTGATTACTTTATCCAAGTTTCTTAATAAAGCACCACCACCTGTTAGTACAATACCGCGATCCATAATGTCAGCAGCAAGTTCTGGAGGTGTCTTTTCAAGAGTTACTTTTACAGCGTCCATAATGCTGTTTACAGTATCACGCAACGCGCTGGAAACTTCTTCCGCCGTAATCGTAATCGTTTTTGGAAGGCCTGTCAACAAATCTCTACCACGGATGTCCATGTCTTCGATACCTTCAGGCGTTCCAGCTGATCCAATCTCAAGTTTGAGCGTTTCAGCCGTTCTTTCACCGATCATTAGATTATAAGTCTTTTTAATGTAAGCGATGATTGCATCGTCCATTTCATCTCCAGCAATACGGATGGACTGGCTAGTAACGATACCACCTAGAGAAATGATAGCTACTTCCGTTGTTCCTCCACCGATATCAACAACCATACTTCCCGTTGGTTCCCAAACAGGAAGGTCTGCACCGATTGCAGCTGCAAATGGCTCTTCAATCGTATACGCTTCACGCGCTCCTGCTTGTTTTGTTGCATCTTCTACAGCACGTTTTTCTACAGCTGTGATTCCTGAAGGTACACATACCATTACGTATGGTTTACGTGCAAAAACAGAACGATTCTTTTGGGCTTGCTGAATAAAATATTTCATCATAGTTGCCGTTGTTTCAAAATCAGCAATAACCCCATCTTTCATAGGTCTTACAGCAACAATATTACCTGGAGTACGTCCAATCATATTTTTAGCAGCATTACCTACTGCTTCAATTGAACCAGTGTCAGTACGCAAAGCAACAACGGAAGGTTCACGCACAACAACACCCTTGCCCTTCACGTAAACAAGTGTGTTTGCAGTTCCTAAATCAATTCCTAAATCTCTTGAAAATCCACCAAACATTTATGTAGACTCCTTTCATCAAGCAAAACTCATACGTTTGATTATACGCTAAAAAAGAAACAAAAGACAATGTTAAACATATCCTTTTTCTTTTAAACTAACGTATCTTTGATCACCTATTATGATGTGATCTAACACTTCAATTCCCAGCATTTTTCCGCACTCTACTAATCTTTTAGTAACTTCGATGTCTTCCCTGCTAGGGGCAGGATCACCGCTTGGATGATTGTGAAAACAGATGATCGAAGCACTAGAGCGTTTGAATCCTTCTTTAAACACTTCTCTTGGATGAACAATAGAAGTGTTTAAGCTTCCTATGAATATTGTCTTTTTATGCAACACTTGGTTCTTTGTGTTTAAATATAGACAAACAAAGTGTTCTTGCTGCAAAAAGCGCAATTCATCCATTAAATACCTCGCTCCATCTTCTGGAGACCTTATCGTATACTTTTCTTCAAACTGAAGACGGCTGATACGTTTCCCAATTTCAATTGCAGCCATTAGTTCGACTGCTTTTGCTGATCCGATACCGTTGATTTCTTTCAATTCACCTATTGTTGCTTCTTTAAGATGCCTTAATCCTTCAAATTGCTGAATGATATGGTGAGCAAGTTGAATAGCTGACATTTTTTTCGTGCCCGTTCTTAAAAGAATAGCTAACAATTCATAGTTGGAGAGCGCATCAGGACCATCATTCAACAGTCTTTCTCGCGGCCTCTCCTGTACTGGGTAATCTTTTATCATAAGCGGTTTTGTCACCACTTACGTTCCCCCTTATTTTTCAGTCTGCGTGACTGACTCGGTGAATGAAAATGCGAAATCTTTTAATGAACGAACCACTTTTGAAATCGGTAGACCTACAACATTAAAGTAATCACCTTGAATTTTTTCTACTAGTAAAGATCCATGTCCTTGAATCCCATAACTCCCAGCCTTATCAAATGGCTCACCTGTATTTATATACCAAGAAATTGTTTTTTCGTCTAATGTGTAAAAAGTCACATCTGTTTTAACTGAAAAAACCACTTTCTTTTCTTGGTCTAATAAGCAAACACCAGTGTACACTTCGTGAGTTTGTCCAGAAAGCATTCTTAACATGTCAGCCGCTTCGTCAGCATTCTTTGGCTTACCAAGGCGATTGTTACGAAAAGAAACAATCGTATCTGCACCAAGGACCACACAATCTGGTTTATACGTAAAGACATCTGCAGCTTTTTGCTCAGCGAGTGATTCTACCAATTGACTTGGAGTAAGGGAAAGATCCATTTTTTCTTCAAGTGTACTTGGATACGTTTCAAATGGAAGAAGCGTTAATGACAGAAGTTCATATCTTCGAGGTGAAGCAGAGGCTAATATGAGGCGTTTCATTTAAATCACCTTTCATCTAATTCATTGATGTTAATTTTTGTACAGTTTTACAATAACAAACTTGTAAAAATTAGACAAACCACGCCAAAAAACATACTTCTATTACTTTTTCGATAATATTCAGCATTTTATGTGGGCAAATTACAAAATTCTAATACGGTTTGCTACAAAATGCTAAAAAGTACAAATTACAAAAAACTAAATGTAAATCTACATTTCCTCTGTAAAATAACAAAAAAGTATGACTCATAAGTTACTGATTTGAGCCACACTTTAAACAAACTTTATTTTAGTGTTGAAAGAAGATTTGTATAAGCTTGGAAACTATCCATTACTTTTTGCTGGAAGGCCCAATTTAAATCCCTTTCTTAGAATCCTTTAGTGCTAAAAAGCACCTTCCAGCTGTTTTTCAAAATCAGATGATGCTTTTGCTGTACTTTCTTTCCATTTATCTTTTTGGTTATTGCCATACTCTTTCCACTTATTAAAGTCGTTTAACGTTCGATCAAGACCTGAGTCTTTCGTTTCTGGCATCTGAGAAAGGGTAAGCACATTTTGCAGAAGAATCTGCCCATTCTTAAAGTAGGTTTCATCCAAATTATTTGGCGTTTTTAAATTTTCAAATGTAAATGAAAGTGTCTTCGGAAGCGGTTTATCCATTTTCTTTTGATAAGCTTCATTATATTTATCTAATTGATGTTTTTCATTGCCCATGCCAACGATTACCGAGTACTTCTCTTCATCTGCTTTTATAATAACTGCCGAGAACCCATTTTCTTCGATAGACTTAACTACTCCTTCTGCACGTTCTTTTGATGAAAAGACACCTGCTTGAAGAGCCGAAAACTCTAGTTTGATAGGGGTTAACGCTACTGATTTTTCGTTGTTAGCCGGTTGTTCTGTTTTTACAACTGGTGCTTCCATCTGTTTATCACCAGCTTCTGTTATATCTGAAGAAAATACCATCAATACGAATAACCCTAAGATCGTTCCAGTCACTACCGCGCCCATTACGGCTGCTAGAATTTGCTTTGAAAGTGTTTTATTTTTTTGAGGCATAGGAAAGCTTGTCTTCTTATGTGAAAATACATGCCAGTTCCTTTTCTTAAAGGAAAGATCGGATTTCTTTACAGGCGCTGCAAGAATCGTATAACCTTCCCTGTTCACTGACTCAATTGCAGCCGCAACCTCACTTTGAGCATCCTCTTGTTTTGGTGCTTTTTTATCTTCACTAAAATTCTTTTCTTTCCCGTTTATTAAAATTGATATCTCTTGTTTCAACCGTATCCGCTCCTCTCTATCATCTACTAAAACATATGCTATTTACGTTTTAATAGAACTTGAAAATGAGAGGGAAATCCGAGAATAAGAAGTTGAGTAAATAAAAAAACTTTAGGAAATTAGCCTAAAGTTTTCTCTAACCTACATATGCTGCTACTTTATTTCGCCCTTGCTGTTTGGCTCCTGTATACATCGCGCGGTCTGCATTTCTGACTAGAGTAAGCGCATCTTCTCCCTGGTGTGGTGCAGTTGCAACACCAATACTTGCTGTTATGTAAATGTGATGTCTGCATTGATCCGTGAGATCGTTGTGGATTTCAAATCCTTTTTCCGAAATGACAGAACGAAGCTGTTCAGCGAGTACTAAACATTCTCTTTCACCAGATTCAGGCAAGACTATAATAAATTCCTCACCGCCGTAGCGAGCAACCGTGCCCAGATCACCAATAAATTTCTCCAGTCTTCTGGCTAATAAGATCAGCACTTCATTACCACTTTGGTGTCCATATGTATCATTCACTTTTTTGAAATGATCGATATCCAAAAGGATAACTGAAAATTGCTTTCTGAAATACTCATAATTTTGATACATATCCGTCAAAAGATCTTCAAAATAGCGATAATTATACAAACCCGTTAGTGGACATTGTTCACTTTTTAATTTTGTAGACTCATAGTTTCTAGCATTATCGATAGCAACAGCTAAATAGTTGGCTAAGATCTCTAAAATAATCAAATGATGTTTATGAAACGCATGCTTATCTTTGGAAGCAAAAGTAATGATTCCAACAATTCTTTGATTTCGGATCATTGGTACAGATAGTACGGATTGAGCTTTCCCATGAAAGAATAGCTCTGAAATGTTCCGCCAAGCTTTCAGTTTACTGTAACGAATACTCTTACCCGTCGCCCATACTCTCCCGCTGATCGCTTCATGTTTTTTTATAGGAACAGCTGTTAATATTCCTTCTTCACTTGCATATTGGCGTATGATTTTCAAATGTTCACCTGCATCAGCATCATAGATAAATGCAAAATCCACATTCATAAAACCGATTAATTTTTCAATAAAAACATCTAAGATATGGTTCACTTTTAAATGCTCAGAAAGCTGTTGGCCGATCTCACTCGCTTTTTGAAGAGCATCGTTAATCTGCTGGCTCGAATGGTACAGATTAATAATGATAGAGAGCGATAGAAAAGGAAGTCCTACGTAAAAGATTCCTGGGCGTCCTAATTGCGAATAAAGAACAAATAACATTAGACCCACTGGAATTGCTAAAACTTCTGAAACAAGGTCCCACACTGCATCACGTTCAAAAAAAGCGACTTCTTCTTCGTAGAGAAATTTAACAAGCAAGTATATGGCTACATGGTTTAAAACTAAGCCTGTTCCCACATATGCAATAACAGGTATTAAGTTGATAGATTCGTTTACTTCAAACGCACCGACTTCCCTCCAAAAAGATGGAATACGGCGCTTTCGCAGATAATAATCCATGTAAACATAAGCGTATTTGCCATATATCTATAATATTCTTTGATTATATGTATTTTTAGGGACAAGAACATTGCGACTACGGCTACAAGCGTTATAAAAAGTGCTACAGTTAATCCAAAGTACAAAAATACAGCTAGATTAATTCCTGACATAAAAGAGATGTTTGAATTTAGAACTTTAATAGGAAAACTAGAAACAACAATTGCTAATAGGGAGATAATGCCTAAATCAATAAAGTTGATTTCAGGCTGGTTGCTTGTCATCTGCGTAGCCGTCCAAATGGCAAGCGGGAATAAACATATCCATGCAATTACAAGAAACATACGTTTTTTTCTATTTGCCATCCGTGTAGTCAACACCTTGTCCCCTCTCTTGCTTTATGTGATCTTTAAAAACACATCTTTTTTACTAGGACAAATTCATTATCTTTAATTTTATCAAAAGTTCAAAAAATTACAATAAATGTTATTCCAAATTTTGAAAAGTTTTTCTTACTTCAGAAATAAAGTACAGCGAACCTGTGATAATTAGGACATCTTCTTCTTTTAATTGTCCTTTAGCATGGTTTAAAGCTTCTTCCCATGATGAAATAGCAATAGACCTTTTAAAAGGACTTTCTGCTAGTAATTGCTCAGCAGACGCAGCTCGCGGAAAATTAAATGTCGTGAAGTACGCCTCGTACACAACACTTTCTAAGTCTTTCATCATGTTTCCATACTCTTTATCCTGCAATGCCGCAAAAAGTAAAAAATTCTTTTTGACTGATAGTGATTAATCAATGTTTGTTTAAGTGCATGAACTCCTTGCTGATTGTGCGCACCGTCAATTATTATATCGGGTGATTGTGATACTTTTTCAAATCTTCCAGCCCAATTTGCTTTATTTAGGCCTACTTTAATTTCGGAAGTGGAGATGTTAAATTCACCTGACTTCACTAAGTGCATAATAGCTGCAGCAGCGAGTCCTGCATTCTTTATTTGATGAGTTCCTTTCATCGATATAAGGTATTCATGTTCCGTCTTATCAAAATCTTTAAAAATAAACCGCTCACCCTGATCCATACTTTTAAGATGAAGCACAGAAAAGTCACGATCTAGAAAGTATGATTCTGATTTTGTTTCTTTTGCTTTTTGTTTTATCACACTGATAGCACTATCTTGTTCAACTGTAGAAATAACTGGGACGTTCGGTTTTATAATTCCTGCCTTTTGAAACGCAATGTCCTCAAGTGTGTCACCGAGTATACCCATGTGGTCAAAGCCAATGTTGGTTATAAGACTTAAGATTGGTGTAATTACATTTGTAGAATCGTAAAGACCGCCAAGCCCTGTTTCATACAGAACAACATCTGGTTTCTTGTCTGCAAAATACAAAAGGGAAATAACGGTGATTACTTCAAACTCAGTAGGACTTCCAAGTGATGTGGTAGACACCTCATCCACAAGTGGCTTTAACATTCTCGAATAATGAAGAAGTTCTTCATCAGCAATTGGCAGACCATTTAACGAGACTCTTTCATTAAACGTAATCAGATATGGAGATGTAAAAGTACCTACAGAATAGTTCGCTTCATAGAAAATACTTCTTAAATACTCTAAAGTTGATCCCTTACCATTCGTTCCTGCAATATGTATGAGGGTTAACTTCTTTTCAGGATTTCC
The DNA here is from genome assembly GCF_055814265.1 of Fictibacillus sp. EA-CB0309. Classification (NCBI taxonomy): domain Bacteria; kingdom Bacillati; phylum Bacillota; class Bacilli; order Caryophanales; family Fictibacillaceae; genus Fictibacillus; species Fictibacillus sp. EA-CB0309. The sequence continues at coordinate 1,504,118 of NZ_CP169271.1, read as the reverse complement.
TGTTCTTTCTAACAGCCATTCCACTCTTTTTAGCCCTGGCTTTATTCCAAATTTTAATAAGCTATGAATCCATTCTAGTGCTTCATCGTAAGAATTCACGTAATTCCCGCCTTTCTTAACCGAAAAGAAGGCGAATCCCTGCTGTAATAAGGATCCGCCTCAATTTATACATTTTTTAGCTTTGAAGTTCTTTAATACGCGCTAATACGTTATCATATTTTTCCTGATAATCTGCTTGTTTTGCACGTTCTTCATCGATAACCTTTTCAGGTGCTTTTTTCATGAAGCCTTCATTGCTTAGTTTTTTCTGTACACGCTCTACTTCTTTCGCATACTTTTCTGCTTCTTTTTCTAGTCGCTTAATCTCTTCATCAATGTTAAGCAGTCCTTCAAGAGGAAGGTACATTTCTAAACCTGTTAATACGGTGCTCATGCTTTTTTCAGGTGCAGAGATTTCATCTGAGATCACAAGTTCACTCGGATTACAGAAACGAACTAAATATTGACGATTCTTTTCTAGAGCAGCAAGAATTTCTTTATTCTTCGGCTTGATTTGAAGCTCGATTGGTTTACTTGGTGCAACGTTCATCTCTGACCGGATGTTACGAACTGAACGAATCACTTCTGTAATAAGAGCAAATTCTTTAGCTGCTTCAGGGAAATGAAGGTCCTCTTTCTTTTCTGGCCATGATGCAACCGTGATTGACTCCCCTTCATGAGGAAGATGCTGCCAGATTTCTTCTGTAATAAACGGCATGAACGGATGAAGCAATCTAAGTGTATTGTCTAACACATAGGCGAGTACCGAACGTGTTGTTTTCTTCGCTTCTTCATCTTCTCCGTATAAAGGAAGCTTCGCCATTTCAATGTACCAGTCACACAAGTCATCCCAGATAAAGTTATAAAGAAGACGTCCAACTTCTCCAAATTCGTAAGCATCAATCAGACGAGTGATGTCTTCTGATGTTTCGTTCAATCGAGTAAGAATCCATTGATCAGCGAGTGATTTCTTTCCTCTTAAATCAATCTCATCATACTGCATGCCATCCATGTTCATTAAAGCGAAACGAGATGCGTTCCAGATCTTATTAGCAAAGTTCCAAGTAGACTCTACTTTTTCCCAATAAAAACGAAGGTCGTTTCCTGGCGAGCTCCCTGTAGATAAGAAGAAACGTAATGCATCGGCACCATACTTCTCGATCACATCCATCGGATCTACACCGTTGCCAAGTGACTTACTCATCTTTCTGCCTTCAGAGTCACGAACGAGTCCATGAATTAATACGTCGTTAAACGGCTTTTGATCCGTAAACTCTAACGATTGAAAGATCATTCTTGAAACCCAGAAAGAAATGATATCATATCCTGTTACAAGAACATTTCCAGGGAAGTAGCGTTTGAAGTCAGCAGCTTCTTCATCAGGCCACCCCATAGTGGAGAATGGCCATAATGCAGACGAGAACCACGTATCAAGAACATCCGTATCCTGCTCCCAATTTTCCGGATCTTTTGGTTCTGTTTTACCAACGTAAATTTCTCCTGTTTCTTTATGGAACCAAGCAGGGATACGGTGACCCCACCAAAGCTGACGAGAGATACACCAATCACGGATATTTTCAATCCACCTCATATACGTGTTCTCGAAGCGATCAGGAACAAAATTTACTTTATCTTCACCTTGTTGAAGCTTGATCGCTTCTTCTGCTAATGGCTGCATTTTAACAAACCATTGTGTTGATAAGTATGGCTCAACAACCGCTCCGCTTCGCTCAGAGTGTCCAACTGAGTGCATATGTTCTTCGATTTTAAATAATACGCCTTGCTCCTGAAGATCTTTAACAATCTGTTTACGGCATTCAAAGCGATCCAAGCCTTGATACTTTCCAGCGTTTTCGTTCATCTTGCCGCCTTCATCCATAACAAGGATACGCTCAAGGTTGTGTCTGTTTCCAATCTCAAAATCGTTAGGATCATGTGCAGGTGTAATCTTTACAGCACCAGAACCAAATTCCATATCAACATAATCATCACCAACAATTTCGATCTCACGCCCAACGATCGGGAGGATTGCTTTTTTACCAATCAAGTGCTGATAGCGCTCATCTTTCGGATGTACGGCAATCGCTGTATCACCGAGCATCGTTTCAGGACGAGTTGTCGCTACTTCAATGTGACCTGATCCATCAGCAAGCGGGTATTTCATATGATAGAAAGCACCTTGAACATCTTGGTGAATAACCTCAATATCGGAAAGTGCTGTTTTTGTTTGCGGATCCCAGTTGATAATATATTCACCACGGTAGATTAATCCTTTTTCATAAAGCGTAACGAATACATCTTTAACCGCATCTGAGAGTCCTTCATCCAGCGTAAAACGCTCTCGAGAATAGTCTAGACCCAGCCCGAGTTTTGCCCATTGCTGACGGATAAACTTAGCGTACTCTTCTTTCCATTCCCACGATTTTTCTAAAACTTTTCGCGTCCTAGATCGTAACGTGAAATACCCTCTTCACGCAGCTTCCTTCTACCTTTGCCTGTGTTGCGATTCCCGCATGGTCCATACCTGGCAGCCATAATACATCATACCCTTGCATGCGTTTTGTACGTGTTAAGATATCTTGAAGGGTTGTGTCCCATGCATGCCCAAGATGTAGTTTCCTGTAACGTTTGGAGGTGGGATTACAATCGTATAAGGCTGTTTCCCTTCCTCGCCTTTCGCCTCAAAAAACTTACCTTTCAGCCAAAAATCATAACGGTTTTCTTCGGTTGCCTTCGGATCATACTTTGTTGGCATCGTCAGTTCTTTCTGTTCGTTCGTCATTCTATTCTCCTCCTTTATTTCCAAAAACAAAAAAGCCCTTTCGTCATAAAGGACGAAAGGACTCCGCGGTACCACCTTATTTTACGGCAAGTCTAAATAAACTTGCTGTACACTTCATTCATAACGGATGGACCGTCTTCTCCTACTACGTTTCAAAGAAGATGCTCAAGGGCGACTTCCAACGAACTTTCCTTAAGGATTCTTTCAGCAGATGAATCCTCTCTCTAAAAGGCGTTACATTTGTACTATTCCCTATCTACGCTTCAATATAGAATCTGAGTATATTTTATACAACATATCTGTTTTTAGTCAATAGCATAACCTTAACTTGTAAAAGTTATTCTATTCACCACAACTCATTTTAGTGAAAGCCTGTCTTTCACATTAATCGTGTTTTTGCATAAATTATTTAAAATGGGCGAATGGGGGCTTTTCTTGGCTAGAAAGTATTTTCGAAAAGCACGTTTTCCTGCTGGCTGGTTTGTAACACTTAAACAAACGATCGGACAATTGACTGCACCACTTATTATCTTTCAGCTTTTGAGGACGATACTATTTCCATCTGCTGTAGATTTTATTATTCTTTTAACCTTAGTAATCCTCCATTTTTGTTTCGCTTACGATATTCTATAAAAAATATCCATAATGTTGTTTTAGAGAAAATCATTGATTTTATTGCGATAATAGGAAATAAAAAAAGATCACATATACGTGTTATATGTGATCTCCTTCGTCATTTATGTGAATTTTCGTCGGAACAGAATCCGAATTATCTAAAGGCGCAGGAGGAGGTGCTAGCATAATCGCATCGCAAAAATCCCGGATTTTTTCATTGCTCTTATTCTGCTCTCCAGTCGATGCACCATTTCAATTTGAGAATAATCGTTTCGTCTGCTGCAGTATAGATCCACTGCATTAAAAACGGGTTCAGGATAAGATAAATAACTAATTAATAATCCTCTTTCCTCATTCAACAATGGTACATGTTTCTCGTAAAGATCTAATAAAAACTTTCCTTCTTCCACTGTCCATTCTCTTTGATGTGCAGCTCTCCTGAAATAGACCGCTAAGTCCCTAACTGGCGTATCAAGTACTGCTTTTTCAAAGTTAAGGAGATGACCTTCACCTGTCGGGTTAAAAATTAAGTGATTTCTTGAAACTTTCCCGTGACAAAGGACGCTCCGGTAACGTTTTTCCCTTTGACACGTATCGTACCAATCTTTTAATCTTCTTTTTGCTTCTTCAGTCATTCTCATGATTTGATGAAAATGGCTTAAATAGGTTAATTCAAATGGGGACATATACGTTTTCTGTTCTGCTTCTTCTGTAAACCGTTCCATCTCATATTGTCTATTTTCCCATCGGTTCATGAGGTACTGATAAGAATGTTCAACTACTTCATTAGAAAAGTCTTGTTCTTTTAGCGTTAATGCATGAACTTTTCCTAAGTGATCGAGAAGCACTTCATCTTTTGCTCTTTCGTTTCTCTCATCTGAAGCAAACCAAGGCATCAAATAGTACGTTCTTGAACCTAGTTGTACAGTGTAATCACCAAACTTTGTCGGATACAGAGGTACAACCTGGTGAAAGCCTATTTCTGAAAGACGCTGGATCACATGCGTAAACCAGCTTCTTTCATCCTCAGTCATCTCTGCTTCTTTTAATGCAAATGTACCCCTTTTCGTTATGACCTTCTTCACTTTCCCATGCTGCTCCAATTTTTCAGGAAATAGATCATAATGAAAAAGGACGGGCCCGTAATTTAATGTTTCCTTTTCCGTTGTCATAGGGCCACCTTCCTTCTTTTTTCATCAAACCATTCTGTTACAGTCTTTACAAGTGTTCGGTTTGCACTCCAACATTCTTCATACTTCTTAAGTCCCTCTACCATTCTTTCTAATGAGCTGTTATCCAATTGGTTTAGGCAATCATAGATTTCCCAGGGTGTAACAATCTCAGCTAAAAGGAGTAATCCTTGTTCCTGGTCCAAAGAGAAGTACTTATTTACCTCTGTTAACAGCAATTTTAACGAAAGAGCTGAAGAATGTTCCAACCACTCTAAAAAGAACGTTCGAAGAGGCAGGTATCCTCTAACCGGCCAAGCATCACCACCCTGGTAAAATAAGAAATGAAAGATTTTTTTCCATTTTTTAAACTTATCTCTCTTTCTAGAACAGGCAATGTACTTTTCTTCACCCTACTCCTGATTGCCTCAGAAAGCAGAAGACGCTCTTTTGCTTCATGAATACTCGTTGTTATAACGTGGAAATTAGCTTCCATGTATTTTTGAGTCATGCGCAAACAGTGATTCATATCAAATACCGGAAGTTCTGTTTGAAGGACTGGGTTCTCCTTCATATCAGATTTAACGGCAGAATTTAATAACATACCGATGAACTGTCCCCATCGTTCTACCTCATCACAGCCGAATAAAGCTTCTGCATGATCATGTATGGAAATCCATTGTTCACCATATTGTATTGCAAATTTCCCACTTTTAGTACGAATCATACGGTCTGGCACAGCGCCCGAGCCTTTTGAAGACTCATCGCGCCACTTAACATGCCATTTTAACCGTTCTTCCTCCGTCCAATAGCGAATACGTTTCTCCCCAAAGTCGGTCATAATGATATGAGGTTTTTCTTTCCATCTTATCCCGTACAGTTCATATTCATTTTCCAAGGTGTTAATAAGCCCCATAACAGCACCTCATCTTAACGTGAACTTACTGGGATATATATAATCTGCCCCTCAGATACTTCACCTTGCTGTAATCGATTCATGCGCATCAGCGTATTTAATGAGATATCATATCTCTCACATATGTGCTCTAAAGAGTCTCCTCGCTGAAGAATGTACATTTTCATCTTAGAAAAACGGTCTTCTTTAGCAGAGAGCATCTTCGTTAAATAAAGTGCATTTTCATCTCTAGGCTCATCACGATCTTCCTGTTCAGCCACTGGCTGTGATGCAGATTCTGCTTCTGCATAGCTATTATCTTCATATGCATAAGATGAATCCTGATCTTCCTCCATCTGTTGATAGCTTGAACCCTCGTATTCTTGTTCTGTCTCATAAGATTGTTCACCATACTCATATTGATTGGAATAAGAAGGACGTTCTGAATGATTTTGTTGATATTGATAGTTTGCATAGTGATTAGGCTGCTGCTGATATGCTTCTTGCTGCTGATAAGGATTATAAGAATATGGGCGATTCGTATCTTGATAAGGTGACTGACTTTGATAGCTGTTTGTTTGATCTTGGTACGTTTGTGCTTCATAGTCTGGTGTTTGCTGAGCTTGATAGCTTTCATAAGCCTCTTCTTCTTCATGATCGTAGGCGTCTGAGTAATCAGCTTGATCTGTAGCTTCTACTTCACCGTAAACTTCATTATCTTCTTCATAGTGAACTTCAGGTTCATCGTTAGAAGATGCAGAAGATGAGTCAGCATGGCGAGTATCTTCACTTGAAAAGGCAATGGATTTTAACGAATCAAAAGTAGCCTCCATTGTCCTGTCATCTGATACTTCAAAATGCGGTTTAAACTCAAAAGCTGTTTTCTTTTCATCACGAACTTCAGCATTAATCTCATTAAATCGAGCTAAAAACTCGTTTGGCTGAGGCTGTGACGGTACTCCACCGCTTTGCCGTGCTTCAAATTGGAAAGGTGCAAAAATATCTTTTTCTTGTTTCTCTTCTTTTTGTGCCGACCGCTCTTCAGCGATTACCGTACGTACCTCCTCTTTTGGAGAATCATACGTTTGACTTTCCTGTCGCTGCTTCTCATCTTTTATGCCGTATATACAGATAGATGCAGAAAGTTCAAAGCAAGTAGAATTTGGAAGCTCGTATTCGAATGATTCAACTTCCACTTTTACCTCATTTGCATCTTCTACGCGATAGGACGGTATTGTAATGTCCACCGGAAAACGATGAGTGATGTCAGTTACTCCATCTTCCGCAACACTTAACTGTGTAAGAGAACGGTAAGAAACGCTCTCAGCCAGCGGATTTAATTCTGAATCACTCGCATTCTGATCTTGATTCTCCGCACGATATCTGCCGTTTAAAATAAGGGCTCCCTTGATATAAACCTGTCCGGCTTCCTCTGTAATACGAATTTCAGGATCAAGTGACATCGACAAAACTTCAGCTACTTCCTGTCCTTTCTTAAGCCAAACAGACTCCTCAATGGAGAAACGCAGCTTCGATTGACTCATGCCCTTCTCCTCCTTTCGGTTTGCATATAGTTATACAATATAGGTGTATGAGAGAAGAGGACGAAATATGATTATAATAAAAATAGCGCCCGCTTCTAAAAGCGAACGCTATCGGTTCTCATTATTTTAATTGAGAAAAAGCTTTTCTAAACGCAGCTACCGTCTTGTTAATATCTTCTTCCGTATGAGCAGTAGATAAGAACAATCCTTCAAATTGTGAAGGAGGCAACGAAATTCCCTCCTGAAGCATCGTTCGGAAAACAGAATTAAAATGTTCCAAATTCGATAACTTAGCTGTTTCATAATTGATGACATCTTTATTAGTAAAGAAGAATCCAATCATACTTCCCGCACGGTTGATTGTATGTTCCACACCATAATGTTCTGCAGCTTCAGAGATTCCTGTTGCTAACAGATCACCCAGCTTTTGAAAATAAACATAGCTTTCTTTTGTAAGTTGCGAAAGTGTAGCATACCCGGCTGCCATAGCAAGCGGATTACCTGATAACGTTCCCGCTTGATAAATTGGACCACTCGGCGCGATTTGTTCCATAATTTCACGTTTCCCGCCATACGCACCAACTGGAAGACCGCCTCCGATTACTTTTCCTAAACACGTTAGATCAGGAGTTACGCCAAAGTAACCTTGTGCACATTCATAATCCACTCGGAATCCTGTCATCACTTCATCAAAGATTAATAGAGAGCCGTGTTGTTCAGTCATTTTGCGAACGCCTTCAAGGAACCCTTTTTGTGGCGGAACAACACCCATGTTTCCTGCAACAGGCTCAACAATAACACAAGCAATGTCTTCTCCAAATTGATCAAAAGCTACTTGAAGACTTTCGAGATCATTGTATGGAACAGTTATTGTATTTTTTGCTATACCTTCGGGAACACCTGGAGAATCTGGGAGACCCAGTGTTGCAACACCAGAACCTGCTTTAATCAATAAAGAATCTCCATGCCCATGATAACATCCTTCAAATTTAACGATCTTGCTTCTTCCTGTGTATCCACGAGCTAAACGCAGGGCGCTCATCGTTGCTTCTGTCCCTGAATTCACCATACGAACAACTTCAATGGACGGCACACGGTCAATCACAAGCTTGGCTAATTTTGTTTCCATTTCATTTGGAGCACCAAAGCTTGTTCCAAGTTCAGCTGTTTCTTTAAGTGCTCTTACTACCTGGTCATCGGCATGTCCTAAAATTAATGGTCCCCACGACAAAACGTAATCGATATACTCATTTCCATCGATGTCATAAATTTTCGATCCTTTTCCGCGTTCCATAAAAACAGGGTCCATTTTTACTGATTTAAATGCTCGAACAGGACTGTTAACGCCCCCTGGCATTACTTCCTTTGCTTCGTTAAAAGCTGCTATCGATCGTTCAAAGCTTCTCATACCAACACCCTTTCTCTTATTTTTCATTCAGCCATCTTGCAGCATCTTTAGCAAAGTACGTAATGATCAAATCTGCTCCTGCTCTTTTCATTGAAATCAATTTCTCAAGCACGATGCTCTTTTCATCTACCCATCCATTAATTGCAGCTGCTTTTATCATGGAATATTCTCCGCTGACGTTGTAAGCAACCAGTGGAAGAGGATATCTGTCTTTTAGTTCCCTTAAAATATCTAGGTAAGAAAGTGCTGGTTTCACCATTAAAAAGTCAGCACCTTCAGCAATATCTGATTCAGCTTCACGCAGTGCTTCTAAACGGTTTGCCGGGTCCATTTGATATGTTTTTCTGTCACCGAATTGAGGCGTGCTATGGGCAGCATCACGAAACGGGCCATAAAAAGATGATGCATATTTAACAGCGTAAGACATGATGGGCACATCGTAGTATCCTGCCTCATCCAATCCTTGTCTGATGGCTGCAACAAAACCATCCATCATGTTTGAAGGTGCAATAACATCCGCTCCAGCTTTTGCTTGGGAAACAGCTGTTTTGGCGAGCAGTGTCAGCGTTTCATCGTTTAGCACTTCACCGTTTTCAATCACACCGCAATGACCATGGTCAGTAAATTGACATAAACAAGTATCGGCAATGACAGTTAAAGACGGTGCGATCTCTTTAATTTGAGAAATCGCTCTTTGTACAATTCCATTATGGTCATAAGCTGAGCTTCCGCAGTCATCTTTTTCGTTCGGCACTCCAAACACAATAATAGACTGAATGCCTAAACTTTCGATCTCCTTTACTTCCTTTTCCAGCAAATCTAATGATAGGTGGTAAACACCTGGCATTGAAGGCACTTCTTTTTTTACATTCTCACCTTCAACAAAAAATAACGGATAAATAAAGTCTGACACATAAAGATGCGTTTCACGTACTAATGAACGCATGGATGCAGATTTTCTTAAACGGCGATGACGCTGAAAATTCATATTATCTTCCTCCTTGAAAATAAGAGATGGCACAGTTCACCATATCTTCTGCAGTAAAATGACTAGGCATATAAACATGCTTATATCCGCATTTTTCAGCAGCTGTTTTTGTTGTAGGGCCTACACAAATAACAGGTGTATTGTAGTTCATGTTGTTATTACTATCAGATAAACCTTTTACCATAAATGAAACAGCAGAAGGACTCATAAAAAAGAAACAATCCGCTTGATTGATTAACGACCAGTCCAAATTATCTTCGGGCTCTGTTTCATAAACAACCAGTTCTTCCACAACAGCTGTACTCTTAAGTTCTTCTTTTAGATAAGAAGGGGCTAGGTTACCTTTAGGAAACAAAATTCTTTCACCCTCTGAAACATGTTTTTTTAACGTTTCAGCTAAGTCTGCCGCATCAAAACGTTCCGGAACAAGTATAGATGTCACACCATATTCCCTTAATGCATCGGCTGTTTTTTCACCTACAGCAGCAAACTTATGGTCTCCTAACGAAACCCCTAACTCATTAACCATCCGAAAAAAATAGTCAACAGCATTCTTGCTCGTGCAAACGATCCATTGAAAAGAGGATAACTGATTTACGTGGACCGCTGCTGCCTCATTCTTTATACCTTTAATAGACACGACGGGAAAAGAAAGTGGTGTTCCCCCATTCTTTTCAATAAGCTTGATCAGTGACTTAGCCTGGCTCTTCGGCCGGGTAACAAGTATCTTTTTACCTGCTAATGGTCCACCTGACGTATTCATTAAGCATTTAAATCCTTTTTCACAGCATCAAGTATTATCTTTGCTCCTAAAGTCTTTAACTCTTCAGCAAGCTCTACTCCTACACGGTGTGGATCTTTTCCTGTTCTCATTTCTTTTAACACTTTTTTCCCTTCTGGATCTGCAACCAATCCAGTTAACGTAACTTCATGATCATCTGCCATCGTTGCAAATGCAGCGATTGGCACCTGGCAGCCGCCTTCTAACGTGTTAAGGAAAGAGCGTTCTGCCTGAACCGTCTCATACGTATAAGCGTCATTGAGTGTCGCTAAAAGTTCTTTTACTTCAGAATCATCACTTCTGCATTCAATCGCTAATGAACCTTGACCTACAGCAGGCAAACAAAGATCAATATCCAAAAATTCAGTAACGACATCTTTTGACCATCCCATTCTTTCTAAGCCAGCTGCAGCTAGAATGATCGCATCAAATTCTCCAGATTTCAGCTTCTCAATCCGTGTATCAATGTTACCTCGAATCGACTTAATCGATAAGTCAGGGCGTCTGTTCAATAACTGTGCTGCTCTTCTTAAAGAACTTGTTCCTACAACTGCGCCTGCAGGCAATTCTCTTAATGAAGCATACTTTTCTGAAATAAGAGCATCTCTTGGATCGACCCGCTTAGGTGTACATCCTATTTCTAGTCCTTCAGGCAATTCAGATGGCATATCTTTCATGCTGTGGACCGCTATGTCAATCTCTTTATCTAACATTGCTTGTTCGATCTCTTTAACAAAAAGGCCTTTTCCGCCTACTTTAGATAGCGTGACATTTAGAATAACGTCACCCTTCGTCACGATTTCTTTTACTTCAAATTCAAAGGGCAGACCTGCTTTTTTTAATTGCTCGATCACCCAATTTGTTTGTGTAAGAGCTAATTTACTTCTTCTTGAACCTACTATAATTTTTCTCATTATATGAATCTCCTATCTCTTTACTTATACCATAGATGGAATTCTGTAAACGTAGTCGCTAGAAAGTAGTTGATCAACACTACCAAGAAAGCGGCAGCATTCCAAAGAGCTAACGTTTTACCTTGAACGCCTCTTCCTACCTTTTGATATAAATAAGTACTATAAACCAAAAGAACGATAAACGATGAGATGACTTTTGCATCAAGAAGTGTAAAGTCATTTATTTTCCAGAATGCCCATACGACTCCCAATATTAAACTGAGAAGGAGGAGCGGCACCCCGATTGTATTCAATCGAAAAGATAGTTTTTCTAAGTATGAAAGGCTTCCAAACCGCTGAAGTCTTTTGCTCCATTTTTTGCGTTTTAACATTCCATGCTGCAGCAAGTACATGAATGAAAAGATAAACGAAAGCGAGAATGCTCCGTATGAAATAAAAGCCATTGTAACATGAATAATTAATAGTTCTGATATAAGCTGTTTCTCAAGTACCGCACTAGCTTGTCCTGTAGGTGCGAACAAATGAATCGACACGAGCAGGAACCCTAGTACGTTTGTAAAGAACACTAGAAAATCAACCCGGAAAAACCTGCTCATGACCACTGAAAAAGTCACAAGGATCCAGGCATAAAAAAACAGGCCTTCAGAAGGTGTTAATATGGGGAACCGCTGATCTTTCAGCATCCTTAACACAAAAAAGACCGTTTGAAGTATCCAGACAATAGAAAGCAACCAGAAAGCAAACTGGTTCGCTTTCCGGTTGTTTTGAAGAAAATCTATAAAATAGCCTATAATGCTAAGCGCATATAGAACAATAGTCAGATCATATATCCAATTCATTTTGCTCACACTCCATGAGCCCGAGGGAAACGAAAAATTAAGTTCTTACTGCGGAAGAATGAATCACTTCGTCTGTAAGAGAAGTCTTTTCTTTTCTGTTTGCAGCAAGTCCAGTTTCCAACTGCTTCTGTTTATCCAAATATTCTTCTAACCCAAAAATTTCAGTGAATAACTGTAATTGTTCTTCTGCTCCTGGCTCGCCTGCCATTTCTTTAGCTCTTGTTACAGGTTCACGAAGCAATTGATTCACGATACTCTTTGTATGTTTGCTTAAAATCTTTCTTTCGCGATCTGTAAGATCTGGCAGCTTGCGTTCAATGCTCTGCATCGTTTCTGCTTGAATGTTTAATGCCTTTTCACGAAGAGCAGAGATTAATGGTACTACGCCAAGCATAGAAATCCAAGACTGAAAAGCAACAATTTCGGCTTCAATCATAATCTCAATCTTTTCTGCCTCTTTCATACGCTCCGCCAGATTTGATTCTACGATACCCTCTAAGTCATCAATATCATAGAGAAAAACGCTTTCCAAATCATGCAAAGCCGGATCTAAGTCCCGTGGAACAGCGATATCCACCATAAACAATGGGAGACCTTTACGTTTCTTAACAGCCGGTGCAGCTGTTTCTTTCGTGATAACAAACTTGCTTGCACCTGTTGAAGAGATTACAATATCTGCTTTTACGAGCAAGCTTTCGAGATTCTCGAACGGATGAGCAGTACCATGAAACTTCTCAGCTACTTCTTGCGCTTTTTCAAATGTACGATTTATGACCAGAACTTCATTTCCACCGCTTGCATGCAGATGTTTCGCAGTAAGTTCACCCATCTTGCCGGCTCCAACGATTAAGATCGTTTTATTTTGCAATCCGCCAAAAATCTTCTTCGCAAGTTCAACAGCCGCATAGCTGACTGAAACAGCATTTTCACCGATATCAGTTTCAGAGTGGCACTTTTTTGCAAACGTAATCGCTTGCTTCATAAGCTTATTGAAAATGGTGCCTGTAGCATCAAGCTTTTGCGATTCTAAGAAACCGTCTTTTACTTGACCAAGTATTTGTGTTTCACCAATAACCATAGAGTCCAAGCCGGCTGTAACTCTGAAAAGGTGCTCAACAGCTGCTTCTCCGTCTCTAATGTTCAAAAATGGTGAGAGTTCTTCTTTATCTATTGAAAACCAGTCCGCCAAAAAAGATTTGATGTAGTATCTTCCGGTATGAAGCTGATCGGCAACGGCATAGATTTCAGTACGGTTGCACGTTGAAACGATTACACATTCAAGTATACTTTTTTGTTTTCGGAGTGTAGAGATCGCATCAGATAATTCTGCGGGCTGAAATGAAACTTTTTCCCGAATTTCTACGGGTGCCGTTTTATAATTAAGTCCAACCACTAGAATATGCATGCGCTCACCTCCCTTAATTATGTATGTTCTATCCTTATTATAACATGTCCTAAAATACGGAATATCCAATATTGTGAACAGAATTTAAACGTTTATGCTATGATGTATTTATCACATTTTAATGTGTGTTCAGCAGTTTTAGGATAACCATATTCACTAAAACTTAGCACCAATAATAAAAATAACAAATTTCGACCAATTTAGCAAAGGTTTACGTTTAAGATGGAGGCATTATGAAACAAAGAAACACTTTCAGCGGTATCATTTTACTCGGGATCGGATTATTCTATTTCGCTATGAGAATGAACATCGAACTTCTTCAGCCTTATATGACCTGGCCCACTTTAATCGTGATTATTGGCATAGCACTAATCCTGCAAGCTAGTTCGGGCAAAGACTCGTCAAGCCTGTTTTCAGGTGTTTTCTTGACAGGACTGGGTTTACATTTTCATGCTGCAGCAAAAGTAGCTACATGGCCTGAACCGCTACAGATGATTATTCTGCTAGCAGGATTATCATTTTTAATTCAGTACCGAAAAACAAAAGAAGGACTTATACCTGGGCTGATTTTAACTCTTTTATCCCTATGGTTACTGTTCTTTAAGAGTAATACCCCTTCTGTAGAAAATATATTTGTAAAAGCAGAAGATTTTTGGCCAATTATCTTAATGGTTCTAGGTGCTTACCTTATGTTTTTTAAAAAGAAGAAATAGCAAAAACCCCTTGTGTATAAAGTGAACACAGGGGGTTTATTTAATATTGGCTGCTTCCGCTTACTTTGCTGCTCTTGAAAGTAGTTTATTTCCGCTCCAGGTTGCTTCGCTTTCCGGGGGCGTGCGGTGAGCCTCCTCTGCGCTTTGCACCGTTAGAAGTCTCACCTGTCCCGCTAATCCCCAGGAGTCTCGCACCTTGCGCTCCAATAAACTTGTCAATGAAGAAAATAAACAGAGAATCAAAAGCAATAATTTTTTGTAGAAAGCCAATGAAGATAAAGAAGCTTGACTGCTTATTAGTGTATTTCCTTACTTGAACAACCGTATATTTCGTAAGATTATTTAGTTAAATAAGAATTAAGGACTCCCCATGCCTCATCTTTTCCGTGTCCGGTTTCAGATGAGAAGAGGATGATTCTATCGCTCGGGTCCAAGTTTAACGTTTCTTTTACTACTTTTTTATGTTTGTCCCATTTCCCTTTTGGAATCTTATCACTTTTTGTTGCCACAACAATAACAGGCAATTCGTGATATTTGAGCCAATCATACATTAACACATCATCTTTTGATGGAGGATGTCTCAGATCAACAAGCTGAACGACCGCTTTTAACTGATCACGTTCAACCAGATATTGCTCGATCATTTTTCCCCACGCTTCTCTTTCTGTTTTTGAAACTTTCGCGAATCCATAGCCAGGTACATCCACAAAATAAAAGCTCTCATTCAAGATATAAAAGTTCAATGTTTGTGTTTTTCCTGGTCTAGAAGACGTTCTTGCTAAATTTTTACGATGAATCATCTTATTAATAAAAGATGATTTTCCTACATTCGATCGCCCTGCCAGTGCAATTTCCGGAAGATTGCCTTCCGGATATTGTTTTGGTCCGACTGCCGAAATTACGATTTCTGCTGTATTTACTTTCACTTTCCATCACCTGCTAATGCAACTTTTAATACTTCATCCAAATGAGACACCGTTATAAATGATAACCCTTCTTTTACCGTATCCGGAATATCTTCTATATCTTTCTCGTTCTCTTTCGGAAGAATAATGGTCTTAATTCCTGCTCGATGTGCACTCAGCGATTTTTCTTTTAAACCACCTATTGGCAGCACACGGCCTCTTAATGTAATTTCACCTGTCATTCCTACATCTTTTCTTACCGGCTTTTTCGTTAAAGCAGATACGAGCGCTGTAGCAATAGTAATACCCGCAGACGGCCCATCTTTTGGTGTTGCGCCTTCAGGTACATGAATATGGATATCCGTTTTTTCGTAAAAGTCTGCATCAATTCCGAGATCTTCTACTTTAGTTCGAACATAGCTTAGTGCAGCCTGTGCTGATTCTTTCATTACATCGCCTAGTTTACCTGTAAGGATTAACTTTCCTTTACCCGGTGAAAGTGCCACTTCTATAGAAAGAGTATCTCCGCCTGCTGTCGTATAAGCTAAACCAGTCGCTGCACCAATTTGGTCTTCTAGTTCCGCCTGCCCATATCGGAAACGAGGCTTACCTAAATAATCTTCAAGGTTTTTAGCCGAAAGCACAACCTTCTTCTTTTCAGCTGATACGATCTGCTTCGCTGCTTTTCTGCATAACCCTGCAATCTGACGTTCAAGATTACGCACGCCAGCTTCCCGCGTATAGTTACGGACTAGCTTTAAAATACTATCATCCTTAAACTGAATCTGGCTCTTCTTTAAACCATGTTCTTTAAGCTGTTTTGGAATTAAGTGATTCTTAGAAATGTGAAGCTTTTCTACTTCTGTATAACCAGCAATCGAAATAACTTCCATTCTATCTAAAAGCGGACCTGGAATTGTCGAAAGAGAGTTTGCCGTCGTCACGAACATAACTTTAGATAGATCATACGGCTCTTCAATATAATGATCGCTAAACGTGCTATTCTGTTCAGGATCCAAAACTTCAAGCATCGCAGAGGACGGATCGCCTCTAAAGTCACTTGACATCTTATCGATTTCATCAAGTAAAAACACAGGATTTATCGTTCCTGCTTTTTTCATACCTTGAATTAATCTTCCAGGCATTGCCCCTACATACGTTCTTCGGTGACCTCTGATCTCAGCTTCATCCCGAACACCACCAAGGGAAATTCTCACAAAATTTCTGCCGATGGCACGTGCGATCGACCTTGCTAATGACGTTTTACCAACACCGGGAGGTCCGACTAAACAAAGGATAGGTCCTTTCAGTGAGTTCGTCAGTTTTTGAACAGCGAGATATTCTAAAACTCTGTCCTTCACTTTTTCTAGTCCGTAATGATCTTCGTTCAATACCGTTTCTGCATGCGGAATATCAAGGTTATCTATTGTTTCTTGCTTCCAAGGAAGATTGACGAGCCACTCGATATACGTTCTTATAACTGAACTTTCTGCAGAAGAGTTTGGCATTTTTTCGTATCGATCAAGTTCTTTCTTGGCTAGCTCTATGACATGTTCAGGCATATCAGACGCTTCAATACGTTCTTTTAGCGTGCTTACTTCACCAACCTTACCTTCTTTGTCACCAAGCTCTTTTTGGATGGCTTTCATCTGTTCACGCAAATAGTATTCCTTTTGCGTTTTTTCCATCGCTTTTTTAACACGCTGACCGATCTTCTTTTCAAGACCAAGCACTTCTTTTTCATTGTTTAACAAAGCAAGTAAGTGTTCGAGTCTTTCTTTCACATCAAAGATCTCAAGGATTTTTTGTTTTTCTTTAATCTTAAGAGAAAGGTGTGAAGATATGACGTCCGCCATTCGCCCAGGCTCTGTAATATCTTGAACAGATGCAAGAGTTTCAGGAGTCACTTTCTTTGATAGATTTATGTATTGTTCGAATTGTGCCAGAACAGCTCTCATTAGCGCTTCTGTTTCGGCTTCTTTCACTTCAACATCATCTGTTAGTTCAACTTCTACTTGCGTATGGGTTTTTTCATCAATAAAAGATGTAATTTTCCCGCGTTTAATACCTTCAACTAGTACTCTTATCGTGCCGTTTGGCAATTTGAGCATCTGATTTACTTTTGATAACGTTCCTACATTATAAATTTCCTCTTCAGCTGGATCTTCAATAGATACCTCTTTTTGTGTAGATAGAAAAATCATCTGGTCATCAAGCATAACTTTTTCAAGCGCTTGAATGGATTTTTCTCTTCCTACATCTAAATGAAGCACCATCGTTGGATAGACCAACAATCCGCGTAGAGGAGGAGCGGAAGAACTCGTTTTTCCCCATTAAAAACACCTCCGAAAACTGCTATGTAATCATTAATTATATGCATAGTCTTTGTACAATTCTACCGATAATGCTTAACTTTGTCTAATGTAAGCTATGGTTTTCTAGAAACCTTGTCTGCTTCAACTCTATAAGCGGAATAAAAAGAAACCCCTTCTTCTCCTTAAACAGAAGAAGGAGGGAGTTTAATGCTGCTGATGCAGGAACGGATTGCTCTTCACTCTCATCTAAAAAGGCATGTTGAAAGACTTCTGATAGTTTTTTAACCGGGATAATTTCCACATCTTCAATGCTGTCAAAAATCTTTTGGTTATTTTCAAACGGAATGAGCACGCGCTTAGCACCCGCGTCTTTGGCAGCCAATATTTTGGCCATTACCCCTCCGACCGGCTTTACTTTTCCGTGGATACTAATTTCGCCTGTCATCGCGATCTCATGATCAATTTTTATATTATGAATCGCAGAATAGATGGAAGATGCAATTGCAATTCCTGCTGAAGGACCATCTACTGGACCGCCGCCTGGAAAGTTAACGTGTATATCATACATGGATGCATCAACTCCCATGTATCGAAGAACGGTAATTACGTTTTCTACAGATCCTTTAGCCATACTTTTTCTTCTTATGGACTTTGATTGATTGCCGATACTTTCTTCTTCAGCGATTCCCGTTATTGTAATCGTTCCCTGTTTCTTAGCAGGAAGAACGGTAGTTTCAATCTCTAACAACGCTCCGCTTGTAGGTCCATACACAGCAAG
Organism: Fictibacillus sp. EA-CB0309; assembly: GCF_055814265.1. Taxonomy (NCBI): domain Bacteria; kingdom Bacillati; phylum Bacillota; class Bacilli; order Caryophanales; family Fictibacillaceae; genus Fictibacillus; species Fictibacillus sp. EA-CB0309. The sequence goes on along the minus strand of NZ_CP169271.1, from coordinate 1,486,028 downwards.
ACCATTCACTAAACCAATCTTAGGTTTCGCTCCGATCTTTCTTTCTGGTCTTGGAGCCATCCTGCTTGAATGTGTAACCCATTCTACATCGCTTTTTGTAATACTTTTACGTTCTTCCGTTATAGCTATACCCGCAGCTATCTGAATCATGTTGACAGCTTCACGCCCATTTCTTGCATATTGAGCCATGTATTTTAAAGACTCTTCATCAATTCCCAACTGAATTTTATCTGCAGCCCTCTTTGCGATTTGTTCGATTTCAGCTGGCTGTAATTCTCTAAAAACACTTCCAAACATCTCGAACGGATCGCAGGAGGAATTTCTTCCGGCATACGTGTTGTTGCTCCGATCATACGAAAATCCGCGGGCAGACCGTTTTGGAAAATGTCATGAATGTGCTGAGGGATGTTTGCGTTCTCCTCAGAATAATAAGCACTTTCTAAAAAACCTTTCGATCTTCTAATACTTTTAAGAGTTTGTTCATTTGAATAGGGTGCAGTTCACCGATCTCATCAATAAATAGAACTCCCCATGTGCATTTGTAACCGCACCTTGTTTAGGCTGTGGTATTCCCGCCTGTCCCATTGCCCCCGCACCTTGGTAAATCGGATCATGAACAGAACCAATCAAAGGATCTGCAATTCCACGTTCATCAAAACGTGCTGTAGTGGCATCTAATTCCACAAAAACGGCTGTTGAACGAAAAGGTGATGTCTTATTTCGTTTTGCTTCTTCTAACACTAAACGAGCAGCTGCTGTTTTCCCTACTCCTGGTGGCCCATAGACAATAACATGTTGTGGATTAGGTCCGCATAAAGCCGCCTCCAATGCTTTTATTCCATCTTCTTGCCCAATGATATCTTCAAATTTTCCAGGACGTACTCTTTCAGACAACGGTTCTGATAAAGAGATTGAACGCATTCTTCTAAGCTGTTCCATCTCTTTTCTTGATTCTTTATCCACGCTTACTTTTTGAGAACGCTGATTTCTAAGCAGGTTCCAAAAATACAGTCCGATTATGATTCCAAAGAATAATTGAATAAGTAATGCTATGCCAGTCCAGTTCATTGTTTTCCTCCCGATACCTATGTAGTGATAATCATAGTATCTCCGAGGAGGTGGTTAACTAAACGGTAATCCTGTTAAAAAGAAGGGAGTGATGAAAAATGGCATTTTAACAGTGTGAACTGAGGGAAGTTTTAAATAAAACGAGCAGAATTAGTACAAAACTGTTCATTATTTGATTTGAAGGAAGTCTCTTATGACTCTAAAGAGAAAATATCTGCAGAGAACAAATGCCGTGGGAGTAAAAGGTATTCCTCAAAAGGACATTAATCTAGTATTGCGTGTTTGGAAGAAACACCCAAAATTATATTCACGTTAATTTCAATAATTTCACGTTATTTCATTTATTTTCACATTAATTTAAATAATTTCACATTAATCTCAATAATTTCACGTTAGTAGTTTTCCGGCGGCGATAGTAGTGGCAAAATGTATATGATATGTGGTTTGGCATAAAGTGAGTTTCCCAAAATAGAGCTTTTCAAAACAAAGAAAGAGGCCAGCATTTGCTGGCCTCAAATTAAGCACTCTCTTTTGGAGTTTCTTTTGATTGTTCAATAACAGTACCATCTTCAAGCTCTAATGTAGGAGGTACTTTGTCAGAGATCGTTTCTTTCGTTACGATACATTTGACAACGTCTTCTCTGGATGGCAGCTCGAACATAACGTCAAGCATTACCCCTTCAATAATTGAACGAAGTCCACGGGCACCCGTTTTACGTTCGATTGCTTGTGCAGAGATCTCTCGAAGAGCTTCATCAGTAAATTCTAATTCTACACCATCAATATCCAATAGTTTTTGATATTGTTTTACAAGTGCATTCTTAGGCTTTGTTAAGATTTCAATCAATGCGTCCTCATCTAGAGGGTTCAAGTTTGAAATAACTGGTAAACGCCCGATAAATTCAGGTATTAGACCAAAACGAAGCAAGTCTTCAGGAAGAACTTTTGATAAGTATTCTCCTGCTTTTAAGTCTGCTTGTTTTGAATCAGAACTAAAACCGATTACTTTTTTCCCAAGACGGCGTTTGATAATTTGTTCAATTCCATCAAATGCACCACCGCAAATGAATAGAATGTTCGTTGTATCGATTTGAATAAATTCTTGATGAGGATGCTTTCTTCCTCCTTGAGGCGGTACACTCGCTACCGTACCTTCAAGAATTTTAAGAAGCGCTTGTTGAACACCTTCACCAGAAACATCTCTTGTAATGGAAGGATTTTCTGATTTACGTGCAATCTTATCAATCTCATCAATATAAATGATTCCTTTTTCTGCTTTTTCCACATCGTAATCAGCGGACTGAATCAATTTAAGAAGGATGTTTTCTACGTCCTCACCTACATATCCAGCTTCTGTTAAAGATGTAGCATCTGCAATGGCAAAAGGTACATTTAAGATACGAGCCAATGTTTGAGCAAGAAGCGTTTTACCGCTACCCGTTGGTCCGATCATCGCAATATTACTTTTTGCAAGTTCAACTTCATCCGATTTTTGCGTGGAATTAATACGCTTATAATGATTGTAAACGGCTACAGAAAGGGATTTCTTCGCCTGATCCTGTCCGATTACATACTCATCAAGAATCTTACGGATTTCTACTGGTTTCGGTACTTCTTTTAGTTCTACATCCTCTTCTGTACCTAATTCTTCTTCTACGATTTCCGTACAGAGTTCGATACACTCATCACAAATATATACACCTGGTCCAGCAACCAGTTTTCTTACTTGATCTTGTGTTTTACCACAGAAAGAACACTTCAATTGCCCTTTTTCATCATTAAATTTAAACAATGATATCACCCCTAAAACAAGAATATGGATGAAACGCTTGACCCTAGTTCAGACGTTTTCTGAAGGAAAGTCTGTTTTATTTATTTCGACCGCTTAAGCATTCCGTTGATTATAATGGATTGTATCACACTTCCATATTAAAACGGAAATAATAACGCTTAATAAATATGTATGGTGTGGCTCTATATAAGTATGAACAATCCTGCGAGTTTTAAAACCTATTTTTTCAAATAGGGGTAGTAATTACCTAAATTTTGTTATGTATTGCAAAACAAGGCACGATAAATAAGGAATCGCGCCTTGTTTCATTTGAAAACTGATTTAATTATTAAGCTGTCTTGCTGTTTTCAACAAGGAAATCAATCGCTTTACGAACTTTCAAGTCAGCAGCAACTGCATCATTTCCACCTTGCATAGCAAGCATTTGCTTGATTTGTTCTACTTCCATCTTGTACATTTCAGCCATCTTGCTAAGTTCAGCATCAATTTCTTCTTCAGAAACTTCGATGTTCTCAGCTTCAACGATTGCTTCTAGTACAAGGTTTGTACGAACGCGCTTTCCAGCATCTTCTTTCATTTGTTCACGAAGAGCTTCTTCGCTAGTACCAGAGAACTGGTAGTAAAGGTCAAGGTTCATACCTTGCATTTGAAGACGTTGGCCAAATTCTTGAACCATACGGTCAAGCTCTGTGTTTACCATTGCTTCAGGAATTTCGATTTCTGCGTTTTCAGAAGCTTTTTCGATAACCGTTTCACGTGTTTGGTTTTCAGCTTCTTGCTTTTTGCTTTCTTCAAGCTTCGTGCGAAGTTCTTTTTAAGATCTTCTAATGTTTCAGCATCGCCTTCAGCTTCTTTAGCGAACTCATCGTTTAGTTCTGGAAGTTGTTTAGCTTTGATATCATGAATTTTCACTTTGAATACAGCAGGCTTACCAGCTAGCTCTTCAGCATGATATTCTTCAGGAAATTAACGTTAACGTCTTTTTCTGTTCCAGCTTTTTCACCAACTAGTTGCTCTTCAAAGCCTGGGATGAATGAACCAGATCCGATTTCAAGTGAATAGTTCTCAGCTTTTCCGCCTTCGAAAGCTTCTCCATCTACGAATCCTTCAAAATCGATGTTTACAGTGTCACCGTTCTCAACAGTACCTTCTTCTTTAACAACTAGTTCTGCTTGTTGTTCTTGTAAAGAAGTTAGTTCGTTTTGAACATCTTCATCTGTAACTTCAGTTTCAGTCTTTTCTACTTCAAGACCTTTGTAATCACCTAATTTTACTTCAGGCTTAACGATTACTTTCGCTGTGAATACAAGGTTGCTTCCTTGCTCCATTTTTTCGATGTCAACTTCTGGACGATCAACAGGCTCGATACCTGTTTCTTGTACAGCGTCTCCATATGCTTTTGGCAATAGGATATCTAGTGCGTCTTGATAAAGAGACTCTACTCCAAAACGTTGTTCAAAAAGTCGACGCGGCATTTTCCCTTTACGGAATCCTGGTACGTTAACTTGCTTTACAACTTTTTTGAACGCTTGATCAAGCGCTGTATCTACTTCAGTAGCCTCAACTTCAACCGTTAAGACACCTTGATTGCCTTCTAACTTTTCCCATTTAGCAGTCATTAAATGTTCCCTCCAACATCGGTATTTCCATAACTATCATATAGATTACAACCATTCCATTATAGCATAGACGTTCTGTATTTCAACAAGTTACATCACTTTCTCATTAAGTCTGCATATAAAATCTTTCCAATTCGACGAGAAGCTTTACTGCATTTTGCAATTCTTCCTCTTCATTTTCCATTTCTTCTTCAATTCCACATAGAATGGAAGCCGCTAATACGGAAGCTTCATACCATAGAAGTTTATTTTCAGGCTTTGGCGAAAAAGGATAAAGAGCCAGCGTGTAATCCTTCCATACAGCAAGCGCAATGTCTAGTAATGATGGGTTTTCTTGTTCAAGTTCATCTTGAATTAATGTTTTTACTTCCTTATAAAAGGGATGTTCGTTTAATTCTGTAAGTTTGGCTATGTCAATTTCATCGGTTTGACCGTATTTTTCGATTTTTACCATTTTATTAATTTGGTTTTCTTTCAAATATTGAAGGATCAAACTTTTTACAGCCGGATGTTTTTTCTCATCCACTAAAAAAGATTCAAACATTGGAACGGTTATTTCAGGTCCAAGCCGTTTTAATTGCTGAACGGCAATCCACTGGGAGTCTGCTCTCTCACTGGACAGCATTTCTTTTAACGCAAGAAAATCCGGATTAGGATTTGCAGTTGCTTCTGGATCTTTTTTAACTTCTGGAACCCCTTCTTGTTCGATTACTTTTCTGCTGAATTGAAGGAGCTGGTAAAACGTTTCAGCTTTGTCAGCTGGAATCTTCTGCTCTTCTAAGACTGCTTCGATTACGGAGACGACGGTTATGTATTCAGATAGCTGCACTAAAATGCTTAGATAAATCTGAAGAACATCGTAATATTCACCGATTCCTTCTTTAAGCATTCGGTCGCATCTCATTTTTGCTTCATGTAATCTTCCTAACTCCACTAAACTCAATACGAGACCAAGGTTGCCTTGTGAATGCATAGGATCAGTATGAAGCAATTGTTCAAAACAAGAGAGGGCTTCATCGTATTTTTTGTTTTTTAATGAGTCCATGCCTTTTTCCAATAGCCGTCCATTTAAATTAGGAAACCGAATGATTTTATTATTGTTGTTCTTATCGTTTGTCATCACAACTCTCCGCTTCCGTTAATGTTTGACTAAAGAATAGCAGTTTCGTGAGGGGAACTCAAGACAGCTATGTATGTATCAGCACTTTCAAGCGAATCGGCTGGCGTTCAAAAAACTTGGGAATCGCTCGTCCAGCGCACTTAAATGCCGCTGAACAAGCACATATCCTCAACAACGAGCAATGACGGGCTCGCTCGCGTTAGTAAAAACCTACTCCCTCCCTCACTCGCTCAGCTAGCTTTATTTATTTCCATATTAAAATTTTTCCTGAATAAAAAAATTAATAACCTTTTAGAAAGGCTGTTTTCTAAAGGATTGTTGCTTTTCAATTTTCTATATTGTCTTCTTTGAACAGTTGATTGGAGTGTAAGGTGCGAGACTCTCGGCTAGGACAGGCGGGCAGTCCGAAAAGTGGATGTCACTCGTTCAGCCCCGACAAGCAAAAGGTGGATGGGCTGGAAGGCGCACTTTGCCTTCTTGACCATTTAACTTTGACCTCGAGGGGCTAGCCACTGCAACTAGACAGGTGAGACACTTAAGAGTGAAACGTACGAATGTGGCTCACCGCCTGCCCCGTGGAAAGCGAGCAACCTGAAACGGAAATCAACTACATTCAAAAACAACAATGAATACGAAAACAGCTTTACAAAAAAGCCAAATGTCTAAAGGGCAAATTAGCACAAAAAAACCCTTAAAGAAGATTTATTTCATCTTTAAGGGTTTTGCAATTAACTAACTTATTCTCTTCATATTCAGCTTATCGGCCATACCTTTGTACAAGGACCATTTTACCGGATCTACATTCCCGCCGCTTATGATGAGCCCAACTTTCTGATCAAGTGCAAGGTGACTATGAAACAGGACTGCCGCAAGGCTTGCAGCGCCCGCTCCCTCCACGACCACTTTTTCCCGTTCGAGCATAAACATCATAGCGTAAGCGATTTGTTCTTCTGTAACAGTGACCATTTCATCTACATATTTTGAAATCACAGGAACGGTAATCTCTCCGGGTTTAACAACCGCGATCCCATCCGCAATCGAAGTACAGCGAGATAATGTCTTTTTAGAAGTACCTGTGAAGGCTTGATAAACCGCACTGGCGTTAACAGATTGCACACCGACTACCCGCACATCTGGTCTGACTGATTTCACTGCCAAAGCGATGCCTGCTAATAGCCCTCCTCCTCCGACAGGTACGACAATCGTTTTTAGTTCTGGGTTTTGCTGAAGCATTTCAAGTGCAACAGTACTTTGCCCTGCAATCACGTCATAATCGTCAAATGGATGAACAAAAACACCGCCGTTTGCCATTTCTTCTCTTTTAGCTGCTTCATATGCAGCTTGATAATTGTCGCCTTCTAAGACAATATCTGCGCCATATGATTTTACTGCTTCGATCTTGGAAAGTGGTGCATTTTCCGGCATAAAGATTTTTGATTTGATGCCACGCAATGAACAGGAAAGCGCCAAACCTTGTGCATGGTTGCCTGCTGAAGCAGCAATGACACCTCTAGCACATTCTAATTCATTCAGTGTTGAAACCTTATAATAAGCTCCTCTTAGTTTGAAAGAGCCAGTTTTCTGCATGTTCTCAAGCTTCATATACACATTTCCACCCGTCCACTTGTTTAACGTTGTAGATTGTTTGAGTGGTGTACGGTGGGCAATCTTTGACACTTCCTCCATTGCGTGAAATAAACGTTCCCCTGTGATTGTTAAATTCCCATTGTCAGTTCACAATCCTCTCATCTTCATATTTTTTTATGTTCGCTTCCTGTTGAAGGGTGACAGAAATTTCATCCCATCCGTTCAGAAGCATCTTTTTCCAATACGGATCAAAATCAAAATGGAAAACGTCTCCGTTCGCATCCGCCACATACTGTTCTTCCAAATCTACTTTCAGATCTTTAATAACCTGTTTTGAAGAATCTTTACGAAGCTGTTGAATATCTTTCTGCGAAAGCCTAATAGGCAATATTCCATTTTTTACACAGTTATTAAAAAATATATCAGCAAAACTTTCTGCGATAATTACTTGAAAACCATAGTCCTTAAGTGCCCATGGCGCATGCTCTCTCGATGAACCGCAACCGAAGTTTTTACCTGTAACTAAAATGGAAGCTCCTTTTGTTTCTTCTTGATTTAATTCGAAAGCTGCGTTCTCACCCCCGTCATAGAGGTATCTCCAGTCATAAAACAAAAATTCACCGTATCCTGCTTTATCAATTTTTTCAAAAATTGCTTTGGGATGATTTGATCCGTATCTACATGATTGCGATCAAGGACTGCCGCACTACCAGAATGTGACTTAAACCCCGGCATAACGGTTCACCTCCAATTCCTTATCAGGCAGGACAGAACGAACATCTGTAAATCTACCTTTCAAAGCTGCGGCAGCGGCCATAATCGGACTAACTAAGTGCGTTCTGGCCCCTTTCCCCTGCCTGCCGGCAAAATTCCGGTTTGAAGTGGATGCACATCTTTCTCCTTCTGGAACGATATCATCATTCATCCCTAGACACATCGAACAGCCTGATTCTCGCCATTGAAATCCTGCATCCAAAAAGATGTTATGCAACCCGAGTTTCTCTGCTTCTCTTTTAACCGACTGTGAACCGGGTACAACGATTGCACGTACATCAGGATGTACTTTCGAACCCTCTACAACTTTTGAAGCTTCGATTAAATCACTGAGTCTGGAGTTTGTACAAGACCCGATAAACACATGCTGGACAGAGATCTCTTCTATTTTTTCATTGCCTTTAAAGCCCATGTAAGTAAGAGCATTATGCAAAGATTGTTTTTCTTCACTTGAAGATGACGAATCCACTGCTGGTATCTGTCCACTGACTGGGAGACACATAGATGGCGTCGTCCCCCACGTGACCATCGGTTCGATCTCTGAAGCATTGATTTCTATAATTTGATCAAACTTTGCTTCTGGATCACTCGCAAGCTTACTCCAGTCCTCACATTTCTGTTTAAAATCTTGATTTTTCGGGGCATAGCGCTTACCGGCAATATATTCAAAAGTAGTCTCATCAGGAGAGATAACCGATGCTTTAGCACCTGCCTCAATCGACATATTACATAGTGTCATTCTTTCTTCCATCGAGAAAGCTTTGACTGTACTGCCAGAAAACTCAATGATATATCCTGTGCCAACATTGGTTCCAAATTTCGCAATGAACCATAAAATCACATCTTTTGCTGTGACGCCAAAACCTAAATTACCTTCAATCTTGACGTTCATCTGTTTCGGTTTGTTCTGCCATAGTGTTTGAGTAGCAAGTACATGTTCCACCTCACTCGTGCCAATTCCAAATGCGAGTGCCCCAAATGCCCCGTGTGTGGATGTGTGGCTATCTCCACAAACGATCGTTTTACCTGGCAGAGTTAACCCCAGTTCAGGTCCGATAACATGAACGATTCCTTGCTGTTCAGAATTTAATCCTTCCAGCTGAATGCCAAACTCTTCACAGTTTTTTCAAGCGTTTCCACCTGCAAGCGAGAAGTCTCATCTTTTATATTGAAACGGTCTACCGTAGGGATGTTATGATCCATCGTGGCAAAACACAGATCCGGCCTTCTTACTGTTCTGTTTTTTCTCTCAATCCCGCAAATGCTTGAGGTGATGTCACTTCATGAATTAAGTGCAGATCAATGTATAGAAGGTCTGGTTTATTTTCTTCTTTTACGACAACATGACGGTCCCAAAGTTTATCTATTATTGTTTTACTCACAGAGCTTCCTCCTTACACATAAACCTCTAAAAGTGTTGCGCTTGTTGAATCCTCTAGCATTCTAAAATGAATTTGATTAACCATTTCTTTTGTCGTTACAAGAGTACCCGTTCCATCATAAATATCCTGTGTGCGATAGCCTGCTTGAAGTGTTTCAAAAACAGCCAATTCAACAGCAGCAGCTTCTTTTTCAAGTCCAAAGGAATGGCGAAGCATCATCCCCACACTCAGGATCATACCGATCGGATTTGCTTTTCCGGTTCCTGCAATATCAGGTGCTGATCCGTGGATTGGTTCATAAAGACCTGGACCGCTCTCACTAAGAGAAGCTGAAGGCATCATGCCAAGGGATCCGGTAATAACAGAAGCTTCATCAGACAAAATATCTCCGAACATGTTTTCCGTTACGATCACATCAAAACTTGAAGGATCACTGATCATTCTCATAGCGGCATAGTCTACCAACACGTGCTCTGTCTCTATATTTCTATATTTTTTAGCCGTCTCTTCAACAATCTCTCTCCACAACTTACTTGTTTCAAGCACGTTTGCCTTATCGACAGATGTTACTTTCCTTCTTCTTGCAGCAGCCAGTTCATACGCTTTTTCTACGATCCTCGTAATCTCTTCTCTCGTATAAGACAACGTATCAACTGCCCCGTCCACGTTCCTTGTCTTTGGTTCCGAAAAATAGATTCCGCCCGTTAGTTCCCTAACAAAAACAAAATCCGCTCCTTTTACCCTGCTTGATTTAAGAGGAGATAGATGTTCAAGACCCGGAAAGACTTGAACAGGTCTTACGTTCGCAAAAACATTTAATGCTTTTCTTAATGCTAATAACCCCTGTTCTGGCCGGACGTTTCCTTTATCCCATTTCGGACCGCCGACTGCTCCAAGCAGTACAGCATCACTTCCTTTACAGAATTCTAATGTGTCATCCGGCAAGGGAGTGCCTTCCTGGTCAATAGCAGCACCTCCAAATACTTTTTCAGTTGTTTCGAATTGATGACCGAACCGTGTTGCTACTCCATCCAGCACTTGCAGGGCACCCTTGACCACTTCTGGTCCGATGCCGTCACCAGGTAAAACTGCTATCTTCTTTTTCATCTAACATCCCTCCTAAATTTTAAATACTAATCCGTTCGTAACTCTTCTTCTCAGAATGAAGCTGCAGTTTATTAAAAGCATGCACATAGGCTTTCGCTGAAGCTTCCAAAACATCTTGAGCTGTACCGCTGCCATTGATTTCATAACCGTCACTAACAATCTGAACAAAAACTTGTGCAAGCGCATCTCTTCCAGCACCGACAGATTGAATTCTATAATCTGTTAGTTTGAGTGATGAAGGCAGCATCTTGCTAAGCGTATTGTAGATTGCTTCAACACTTCCTGAGCCTGTAGCGGCGTCTTGAATTAATGTGCCATCTGGAGTCAGCAATCTTAATGTAGCTGTTGGAATTTGATTCGTTCCGTAGTTCACTTGAATATCTTTTAACTGATACAGCGGTACTTCCGGCTGAATTTTATGGTCGATCAACAAGGCGAAGATATCTTCTTCTGTCATTTCTTTTTTCGATCTGCTAACTGTTTAAAATCCTCAAAAAGAACTTTTAGTTTGCTGTCATCGGGATGAAACCCTAGTTTGTGCAGGTAATCCTTAAAAGCATGTCTTCCTGAATGTTTACCGAGCACGAGCTGGTTTGATGGAACTCCCACAAGCTCTGGCGTAATAATCTCATACGTTGATTTTTCCTTTAATACACCATCTTGATGAATGCCTGACTCATGAGCAAAAGCGTTCTTTCCAACAACTGCTTTATTCGGCGGAACCGCAATTCCAGTCAATCGGCTCACAAGCTGGCTCGTGCGGCTGATCTCATTCAATTTAAGGTTCGTTTTTGCTTGATAAAAGTCTTCACGAATAGCTAATGCTACCGCGATCTCCTCTAGCGAAGCATTACCTGCTCTCTCACCGATTCCGTTAATCGTACATTCAACCTGGTTAGCGCCATTCTCGATAGCTGATAAGGAGTTAGCTACCGCCATTCCTAAATCGTCATGACAATGAGCTGATAAAATGGCGTTATCTATATTTGGAACGTTGTTTAAGAGAAAACGGAAGATCTTACCGTATTCTTCAGGATTCGTAAAACCAACAGTATCCGGTATATTAATAACCGTTGCACCTGCATCAATTACCTTTTCTACGATACGAGCTAGAAACACGAGATCTGATCGACAAGCATCTTCAGCTGACCATTGAACTACCGGGAATTTTTGCCTAGCGTATTTTACAGCTCCAACTGCCGTCTCTACTACTTGGTCAGGTGTTTTCTTTAATTTATAGGTCATATGGATAGGTGATGTTGCAAGAAAAACATGGAGCCTTGGTTCGGCAGAGTTTTTTAGAGCTTCCCATGCATAATCAATATCAGCAGTGTTCGATCTTGCTAAAGCTGTAACCGTTGAGTTTTTTACGGTAGAAGCTATTTTTTGTACAGCTTCTAGATCTCCTTTAGATGCAGCAGGAAATCCTGCCTCCATAACATCAACACCTAGTCGTTCAAGCCTTTTGGCAATCTCAAGTTTTTCAGCTGTATTCAGATTGACCCCTGCTGTTTGCTCCCCATCCCGCAATGTTGTGTCAAAGATTTCAATTTTTCGCACTAGCAACTGCCTCCTTCTTTTGTTTGGCTTTCACGAATGGCATCATTGCTCTTAATTCCCTCCCTACCTTTTCAATAGGGTGGTTTTTCTCCTGGTTGTTCACAACATGGAATACAGGTCGGTTAGCTTGGTTCTCTAAAATCCAGCCTTTAGCAAACTCACCGGATTGAACGTCTTTTAACACTTCTTTCATAGACTCTTTTACTCTCTCATCAATTACGCGCGGACCTGATTGGAAGTCACCCCACTGTGCCGTATCTGAAATGGAGTATCTCATACCCTCTAATCCGCCTTCGTACATCAGGTCAACGATCAGTTTTAGTTCATGTAAACATTCAAAGTAAGCAACTTCAGGCTGATAACCCGCTTCTGTAAGTGTTTCGAATCCAGCTTTTACAAGAGAAGATAACCCGCCGCATAGTACAGCCTGTTCACCGAAAAGGTCTGTTTCTGTTTCTTCTTGAAAGCTCGTTTCAAGTACACCTGCTCTAGCCGATCCAATTCCTTTTGCATAGCTAAGAGCTGTTTCTCGAGCTGTACCTGTAGCATCTTGGTATACCGCAAAAAGTGCCGGAACCCCTTCTCCTGCTTCGAATGTACGTCGAACTAGATGTCCTGGGCCCTTTGGAGCAACTAAGAAAACATCTACATCTTCAGGCGGTACCACTTGGTGATAATGAACATTGAATCCATGAGCAAATACAAGTGCATTACCTGCTGATAGTTCTGGAAGAATTTCATTTTTATAGACTTCTGGCTGCCTTTCATCAGGAAGCAAAACCATAACAACGTCTGCAAGCCTTGCTGCTTCGCGAACTGAATATACGTCAAAACCATCTTTAACTGCTTCATTAAACGATCTTCCTTCACGTACACCGACAACCACATCATACCCGCTGTCTTTTAAGTTCAATGCGTGTGCATGACCTTGTGATCCGTAGCCCACTACTGCTACCTTCTTATTCTTTAATACGTCGTTTGAAAGTTCGTTTTCGTAATATACTTTAGCCATTTTAATGAGTCTCCTTTACATAATAGAATAGGGTGAAGTTCAAGTACTTTCTTTTGTGTTCCACGAGGGATAGCAGTGACACCTGTTCTTGAAATTTCTTTGATGCCATAAGGGCGCAGCAGCTCGATCAGTGCGTCTATTTTTTCACTATCACCTGTTACTTCTAAAGTTACGTTCTCTAATGAAACATCGAGAACTGTTGCCCTGAAAGGTTCAATCAGCATTTTTATTTCACTTCTGGTATCAGGAGTCGTTAATACTTTGATAAGTGCCAGCTCCCTTGAAACAAGAGCCATGTTTGTTAAGTCTCGAACTTTTAATATATTTATTTGCTTATGAAGCTGTTTGACAAGCTGTTCAGCTTTTCGGTCATCTTCTACCCAAACAGTCAGAGTCACTTTTGAGACAGCTGGGTCTTCTGTATGCCCTACCGTAATGTTTTCAATGTTAAATTGGCGTTTTGTCAGCAACCCGGTTAAACGGTTTAACACACCGCTTTCGTTTAGTACCGTTGCTGAAATGATGCGTCTCATCCTCTCACTCCAATCATTTCATGAAGTCCTTTTCCTGGAGCAATCATCGGATACACATTCTCGTCTGCGGTAACGACACAATCGAGAACAAATGGTTTCTTTGATGCAAGAGCAGCCGTCAGAGCTTCTCTTACTTCATCTTCAGTTTCAGCAAGTTTTCCATCAATTCCGTAAGCAGAAGCTAACTTTACAAAGTCAGGCTGAATATCAAGAAGAGAATGAGAAAATCGTTTTTCATAAAAGATCTCCTGCCACTGTCTAACCATTCCGAGTGATTTATTATTAACGATCACGACAATCACAGGCAGCTCCCAATCTTGTAGTACACCTAGTTCCTGGAGTGTCATCTGAAATCCCCGTCACCTACAACCGCGATGACAGGCAGTTCTGGTTTCCCTACTTTTGCACCGATTGCTGCCGGAAAACCGAAGCCCATGGTTCCTAAACCACCTGACGTAATCCATCTGTTCGGGTCTGAAAACCTATAATATTGTGCGGCCCACATTTGGTGCTGACCTACATCCGTTGCAACGATTGCTCCTCCTTGTGTAACTTCGTGAAGAATTTGCATTAATTTCTGTGGTTTCAGTTCTGACTCATTTGTTTTATAAGTTAGCGGGTATTCATTCTTAAATTGTGAAAGCTGTAAGATCCACTCGTTATAGTCTCCTTTTTCGTCTGCGATCTGATTTAGTGCTGACAGCGTTTCTTTTGCACAACCTACAATCGGAATCTCAGTCGGAACATTCTTTCCGATTTCAGCTGGGTCAATATCGATATGTGCAATCAGCGCTTTTTTAGCAAAATGATCAAGATTTCCCGTTAACCTATCATCAAACCTAGCACCGACGCCTATTAATAGATCACAATCGTAAAGGGCCATATTTGCGGCATATGTGCCATGCATCCCTGCCATACCTAAACACAGTGGATGTTCTGCCGCAAAGCCTCCCAACCCTAAAAGTGTTTGAGCAACTGGAATCTGATGATATTCAGCGAATGCTACTAATTCTTTTTCTGCTTTTGCTGCCAAAACCCCAGCTCCTGTTAAAAGAACAGGTTTTTTGGCTTGTTGAAGCGCTTCATTTAACCTTTTTACTTGAAGGATATTGGGCTTTAAAGTCGGCTGGTATCCTGGGAGATGAATCCCCGCGGTTTCTTTTACTTCAGCTGTTTTTACCGCAACATCTTTCGGTATGTCGATTAATACAGGACCTTTCCTTCCTGTATTTGCGATATGAAATGCTTCTTTTATGATTCTTGGTAAGTCTTCCGCTCGTTGGACTTGATAATTATGCTTTGTGATCGGCATCGTAATTCCGACAATATCAGCTTCTTGAAAAGCGTCAGTTCCAATTACGTTCGTTGCTACCTGGCCTGTGAAGATAACAAGAGGAATCGAATCAATCATTGCATCAGCGATACCTGTAACTAAGTTGGTAGCACCTGGCCCTGATGTAGCAAGGACAACTCCTGGTTTTCCTGTCACTCTCGCATATCCTTGAGCTGCATGAATGGCTCCTTGCTCATGTCTTGTTAGTACATGCTTCATTTCAGCTTTGTATAGCGCATCATAGATTGGAAGTACTGCTCCTCCCGGATAACCAAACAAGACGTCCACTTCTTCATTCTGCAATCCTTGTATAAATAGTTCAGCACCAGAGACTAATGAAGTTTCAACTGAATTTTTTTCAGCCACCCAACTGGCCTTCATTTTCATTCCTCCTTTAACTTTGAACCTTTTATTTAATAAAAAAACTTCCCCACCCAAATGGACAGGTTAATCCTATCCAAAGGGGTGAAAAAGTTTAATTTTTTCCACGGTACCACCCTTTTTCACGGTACTTGTCGTAGTTCCAGACAAGTACCGCCTTAAGACGGACGAGCCGTCATTTGATAACAAGCGATAAAAAATGGAGTATCGCTTGGCCCTTCCTACTTAAGATTCTTTCAAAAGGGCACTCAGGAGGGATGTCCTGGTATTAGGAATAACCGGTTCACAGCAACCACCGGCTCTCTGTGTATTCCACATCTACCATTGTTCTCCGTCATCGTTTTATGGTTTTAAATTTTTAAGATTCCTCCAGTGTTTGCAGATGTTACGAGTGCTGCATAACGAGCTAGATAGCCTTTTTTGATCTTCGGCTCAGGTTTTACCCAGTTTTCTTTTCGTTCGATCCAATCTTCTTCCGTTAATAAAACTTGAATGGTTCTATTTACAAGATTGATCAGGATCGGATCTCCATTGTTTACAAAAGCGATTGGTCCGCCTTGAGCGGCTTCAGGTGATATATGACCGATAGAGATTCCTCTGGAAGCTCCGGAAAATCTACCATCCGTTATTAACGCTACTTTAGTGCTTAATCCTCTTCCAGCTATCGCTGATGTAGGAGAAAGCATTTCTGGCATTCCGGGCCGCCCTTTGGTCCTTCATATCGAATGACCACGACATGACCTTCTCTAACTTCTCCATTATTGATTCCTTGAATCGCCTCTTCCTGAGATTCATAGACGATCGCCTCACCCTGGAATGTTTTTATGGAAGGATCAACAGCTCCTACCTTGATGACACAGCCGTCTGGTGCAATGTTTCCGTAAAGAATAGATAAGCCGCCGACTGGTGAATAAGCGTTTTCTTTTCTTCGGATAACATCATCATCTAAAATTTCAGCGTGACGCACTCGTTCCTCGAGCGTTTTTCCAGTTATCGTTAATCGATCGTTATGAATAGCTCCTTCCATTTTGCAAAGTTGATTGATGATAGCGCTGACACCACCAGCCCTATGAACATCCTGCATGGAATAATCAGAGGCGGGACTGATCTTTGAAAGATAAGGAATTCTTTCTGCAATTTCATTGATTCGAGATAAATCGTACTCAATCTCTGCTTCATTCGCTATCGCAAGCATATGGAGTACGGTGTTAGTTGAGCCACCCATCGCCATATCTAATGCAAAAGCGTCATCAATCGCCTCTTTAGTGATAATATCTCTAGGTTTAATGTCTTTTTTCACAAGATCCATAAGTGATACTGCAGCTTCTTTATACAGTGCTTTTCTTTCGTCTGATGTAGCTACGAGTGTACCGTTGCCGGGTAATGTAATTCCGAGCATCTCCATAATGGAATTCATACTGTTAGCGGTAAACATACCAGAGCATGATCCGCAAGTCGGACAGGCACTCGTCTCAAGTTCCAATAGTTCTTCGCGAGTCATCTTTCCAGCAAGGTGAGATCCTACCCCTTCAAAGACCGAGGCAAGAGAAAGCGATTTTCCTGCCATTGATTTCCCTGCTTCCATCGGACCGCCTGAAACAAATACGGCTGGTACATTCGTTCGAACAGCTGCCATCAGCATGCCAGGGGTGATCTTATCGCAGTTCGGTATATAAAACACACCGTCAAACCAGTGGGCGTTAATCACGGTTTCTGCTGCGTCTGCAATGACTTCTCTGCTCGGAAGCGAATACCTCATTCCAATATGCCCCATCGCAATACCGTCATCTACGCCGATCGTATTAAATTCAAAAGGTATTCCGCCCGCTTCTCTTATCGCTTCTTTTACCCATTCTCCTACTTTGTTTAGGTGCATATGCCCCGGAATAATATCAACATAGGAATTACAAACACCGATAAATGGTTTATCCATATCCTCTGGTGCAACTCCCGCTGCGTGGAGAAGACTTCTGTGCGGGGCTCGATCGATTCCTTGCTTGATCATATTACTGCGCATATCTGTAACACTCCTATACTTCTTTTATCCCGCTTGAACGGCTTGATTTGAATAAACTTTCACACCTTCTTCAACTACTTTTTTCTAAAGGATTCTAAAAGTTTGTTTGTATGCTCACCTGGTGTACCGTTTCCGATAACTCTACCATCTACTTTTACAACTGCGATGACTTCAGCAGCCGTACCGGTTAAGAATACTTCATCAGCTACATAAACATCGTGTCTCGTAAAAGGCTCTTCCACCATGTTGTATCCTTGTTCGCGTGCAATCTCGACAATCGCGTTCCGCGTGATCCCTTCAAGAGCTCCTAAGTAACCTGGAGGTGTCTTAATCGTATTGCCTTTTATAATAAATACATTGTCAGCTGAACCTTCCGCCACATAGCCTTGATCGTTTAGCATAAGCGCTTCACTTACACCAGCAAGACTCGCTTCGATCTTAACTAAAATATTGTTTAAGTAATTTAATGATTTTACTTTAGGACTTAATACATCCGGACGATTTCTTCTGCTTGCTACCGTGATGATTTCTAAGCCAGTCTCATAAAGTTTCTTAGGAAATAGAGCAAGTTGCTCTGCGATTACGATGACACCCGGATGGCCGCAAGTGAAAGGATCCAGTCCTAAATTCCCTTTTCCTCGTGAAATTACTAATCGAATATAAGCATCACGATATTTATTTTTCTGGAGCGTTTCGACAATGATGTCTGTTAACTCTTCTTTAGTGTGTGGAATTTGCAGCATAATGGATTGAGCAGATTCGTATAAACGCTGAAGATGTTCGTCTAAGCGATATACATTGCCGTTGTAAACGCGAATACCTTCAAACACCCCATCTCCATATAAAAATCCATGATCATAAACTGAGACTTTGGCGTCGTCCTTCAATACGTGCTCACCATTAACGTAAACCCATTGCTCCTGCATCGTGATCCTCCTTTTCTTTACATTTCGAATTATTAGAATTTTTTAAATATAAGGTAATAATTGTTGACAATATTACGCCCATATTCCGTAAGGGTCAACCATGAATTTAGAGTTTTTTTATTGAATTCTGACTTTTCAGTTATTTTGCACACGCTTACATTCCCATGGGCATAAGGATTGTGAGCAATTTAAATCCGCATTGTAAACATTTTTAAAGCGCTTACAATTATGTTGATAAAAAAATCTGCTTTCATAAGCTTTGTTGTTGTAGGGAAGTTCTTCAGTAAACGGGAGTCGGTATCAAGATAATGAATGAGCCTGAAAAATCTACAGGAGGAAATAGAATTAAAGAATAGATTGAAGGGAGTTGAGCCAATGTATTTGCATGGTGAAGGTCCTTTTTATGTGAATTAACGCCTTTTCCGAGACCGACCTGCCAAGAATCCTCACATCTGTCACAATTTCGGGGTCTTGTCAGCCCTTTTTGCCTTAGTTGTTACCACTAATTACGAGGTAATTCATTTTTTTACGAGGTAATCCAAGATATATACGTGTATAGCACTCATAATTCCGTAGATAAAACTATTTATCCGATTTTCGACAATTCCTCATATACTCCTGTGGGGTCTCACCTGGCAGGAGTCTTGCACCTTACACTTCGATTAACTTGCCAACGGAGGCAAGATTAGAAAATACCCAAGAATCAAATATCTTTTTGACAAAATCAAACAAAAAAAACACACCTTAACGTCCTTTAATGGAGGACATCAGGTGTGTCGATAATTGTTGTATGTAAGTATTATGGCGTCCCAGGAGAGATTCGAACTCCCGACCGTACGCTTAGAAGGCGTATGCTCTATCCGGCTGAGCTACTGGGACATATGTATTGGAGCCCCTTCCGCATAGCAATGCGCTTTCCGCAATTACCATGCGCTGCGGGCACACAGTGATTTGTTCCACCTGTCGACCGTGGATACAAATATGTTTTTTATAACATGCATTTTAAATGTAAGATCCGTTAAACTTTAGATGTACTTTTCATGTGCCATTTGAACGTGAGAAAAACAAATGGAGCGGGTGATGAGAATCGAACTCACGACCAGAGCTTGGAAGGCTCTTGTTTTACCACTAAACTACACCCGCAGACAATTTAGATCTTGTCGCGACGACATAACTAAATATACATGATATCTAAAAAAGAGTCAACCATTTTTTAAAACTTTTTTATTTCGTGTTGTTTATCTTTTCACAAAGGTCTTACTTAACTGATCTATACGTATACCGTCTAATGAATAAAAACTTACTGAAACATCCCCTTCTTCAACCTCGAGCATAGCATACGTCTTTTCGATTGTTCCTCTTGGCAGTCTAATACTCCCAGGATTGATAAAAATCATTCCCTCTCGTTCAAAGGCTTCTGCAACATGTGAGTGTCCAAAACAAGCTATTGTTGCTCCTGTTTCCTCTGCTCGGTAAGCAAGAGAAAGATACGACATCTTCACATCGTAAAGATGACCGTGTGTTATATATATACAAGTTTGTCCTAACAACTCGATCGCTTCATTAGGGAAATCACGGCCTAAATAATCCATATTTCCTTTTACAGTTACAAATCCAGACAGTTCCTCTGAACTTGTCGATAATTCGGAATCACCGCAATGTATCATTAAGTCAACTTCGCCCTCATAACGCTTCTTTAACGTTACTAGTTCATCTGTTAATCCATGACTATCACTTACGATTAAGGCTTTTCCCATAGCAGATCCTCCTCATTGATCAGATTCTTTAGTCTCTTTAAAGCGACAGCTCTGTGGCTGATTTTATTTTTTCTTCTTTTGCTAATTCGGCCATAGAACGATGTAGTTGAGGAACAAAGAATATAGGATCATACCCGAACCCTTCAGATCCTCTTTTTTCTCCTAAAATCTCACCTTCACATTCACCTTTTACAACAATTGTCTCTTTATGCGGTCTTGCAAAAGCCAACGCACATACAAATCGAGCACTTCTTTGTGTTGCAGGTACATTTTCAAGTTCAGCTAAAACTTTGTTCATGTTATCTTCATCACTTTTCTGTATACCTGCATATCTCGCTGAATAAACACCAGGTCTTCCTTCCAAAGCATCGATCTCTAGGCCTGAGTCATCAGCAATAACAGGTATGTTCAACTGGTTAGAAATAGTCTCCGCTTTTAAGATAGCATTTTCTTCAAACGTCTTTCCCGTTTCCTCAACATCTGGACTACCTTCAATATCTGATAAAGAAAGGATTTCACATCCAAGATTCTCAAACATGGATTGAAATTCTTTTACTTTTCCTATGTTTTTTGTAGCTATTAAGATCTTCATTATGTAAGCCTCCGTTTTGTAAAAAGTTCTTTTTTAAAGGCTGTTTTCTAGAATTGTTGCTATTTAATCTTTTGTCTTCTTTGAACAGTTAGTTGTAGTGTAAGGTGCGAGACTCCTGCGGGACAGGCGGGCAGGTGAGACACTTAAGAGTGAAACGTACGAATGTGGCTCACCGCCTGCCCCGCGGAAAGCGAGCAACCTGAAACGGAAATCAACTGCTTTCAAAAGCTACAATGAATGAAAACAACCTTTCATTAAAAAAAGAGACGATTCTCTCGTCTCTTTACTGTATCACAACCTATTTAATTTTAAAATTCACCTGTATTTACTTCTTTTGGTCTTGAAACCGGTGCTGTAAGTTCCTTGCCTTTTTCATTAAAGATTTTCGATTTACCATCTACTTTAATCGCTACTTTCTTTACTTCTGATAGTTCGGTTAAAGAAAGAACGATAGAATTCAATACTTCATCAGCGATCATGCTCTCTTCTTTATTATCTAACAAAGCTCCGTTAAAGTTAAGTGTAACTACACCATCTTTAACTACAGGTGTGCTCAATAACTTCACATCTGTTCTAAAGTCAGTAAGAAGACTGCTTTCTGCAGAAGGTCCATCAATCAAATGTTTAATCGTCGCAGTAACTTTATCTGTTCCTTCCTTCGCTACTCGACGTGTAACCGGAACATAATATGTCTGGTCTTGAGTCTGAGCTAAGAAATATAGAGTTACGAGCTCACTGCTTGTAATATCAGCAACGCTGCCGTTTTCGAGGTTAATTCCGTCTACCCTACTTACACCGTCGCCAACAGGGGTGTTGTTTACAGGCATTGAATTTTGGTTCTTTCCGTCGATCTGAATTTTTACCTTTTTAATATTATCAAACTGAGTAAGTGTAAATGTAATAGCTTGGAGAATTTTCATCTCATCTGTAGCGTTATATTCAGTAAATTCTTTAGAGAAGTTTGCAGTTGCTGTCCCCTTTTTAATGTTTACAGATAAAACCTCTGTATCTGCCGGTAACACTGCTTGAAATCCATTTGGCAGAATATTGCTTACGGGACCATCTTTAACAAGATATTGCAAAACCTGCTTTGCTGTTTCATCATGTTTTGGAAGAGCCAGAACTTGCGGTACAACCATTCCATTGCTGTCGAATAAAAATAACTGTCTTTTTTGTGTTTGCTCAGCGCTTGCCGCTTTATCTTTCTTATCAAGCGACTGCCCTTCTTTCACATAGTTCACTTTTGGGGGATCAAGCTCGTTTCTTGCTTTCTCTCCCCCAATTCCGCAACCCGATACCAGTAAAGACACTGACAACAAAAGCAGCGGAGCCCCTGATTTCATCATTTTGCGCATACTTTCCCTCCTCAAGTGGTTGTACTATTATGTATACGAGCTATATGCATCTATTAGACCACTTGTACAAAAATAAAAGAGAACAGAACCTATGATGGATTCTGCTCTCCTTTAGATAAAACTTTGGATTTATAATGATATGCACTCTACTTTATCAATTTTACGGTCAAGCCAGTGGTTCGCGATTTGAAGAAAATGACTGCTTTCTGCTGTAGCTATGAAACGGTGGTTAGGTCTTGAATCTTCTGTATTCAAAAGACCGCTATGATCCAGAATGACAGAAACCTCCCGTGCTGTTTCTGCACCAGAACATATCAGCTTAATGTGCTCCCCCATCACCTGCTGTATTACAGGTCTTAGTAGCGGGTAATGTGTACAGCCAAGGATTAACGTATCAATGGAAACATCTTTTAGAGGATAAAGAGTTTCTGAGACTGCGTTTAATGTTTCTTCACCTGATAGTTTTCCTTGTTCCACAAGAGGTACAAATAGCGGACAAGCTAAACTTTCAACAATAACATCGTTACGAATCTGCTTAAGAGCCTGCTTGTATGCACCGCTATTAATTGTACCGATTGTCCCTATTACGCCTACATGATTATTTCGAGTTGCTTTCAAAGCAGAACGCGCACCTGGATGTATGACACCGAGAACAGGAATATCCAGCTTTTTTCGCTTCTGCCAAGACTGCAGCCGTTGCTGTATTACATGCTATAACTAGCATTTTAATTTCTTGTTTTAGCAGGAAGTTAATCATTTCCCATGTATATGTCCTAACCTCTTCAAATGGTCTTGGACCGTACGGACACCTTTTTGTATCCCCTAAATAAATAATCTTTTCTTTCGGGAGCTGCTTCATGATCTCTCTTGCTACAGTTAAGCCTCCCACTCCAGAATCAATGACTCCGATCGGTTTGTTCAAAAACATCGCCTCATCTCTATATACCATACTGGCGTTAATCATTGTTTTCTATTCTGCTAATAATTTTATGAAATTGCAATAACATTCGTTAAAAAATTTATTTTTGTCTTAGAAGATTTAAAAAGGGCCATTTTAAAAAAACTGAAGCAACGACAACGCTCTATTCTTTCAATCACTTGTTCACATGTAAAGCGAGCACCTGTAACGGAAATCAACCACTTCCAAAAGTAGCAACCTAAAGAAAAAGACTATGGAATCTCCCCATAGTCTCTTCTTATTTAAAAGTTCTCTTCTGCAAATTTCACGACATCTTCCATCGTATCCATTTGTAAAATCTGATCGATGTGAGAGCTGATCTTTTCTTTAGATAAGCCTAAGATCTGACTGCGTGCTGGGAGTACAGAAGTCGCGCTCATTGAGAATTCGTCGAGTCCTAATCCTAACAGAATAGGGATCGCGATTGGATCTCCAGCCATCTCACCGCACATTCCAGCCCACTTGCCTTCTTTGTGGGCCGCGTCGATAACCATTTTGACTAGTCTCAAAATCGCAGGGTTGTATGGCTGATACAGATAAGATACCTGTTCATTCATACGGTCCGCCGCCATCGTGTATTGAATCAAGTCGTTCGTTCCGATGCTGAAGAAGTCTACTTCTTTAGCAAATGTGTCAGCCATCACAGCAGTTGATGGAATCTCAACCATGATACCAACTTCGATCGAATCAGAAACTTCAATTCCTTCTCCAACAAGTTTTTCTTTTTCTTCAATTAAGATTCCTTTTGCTGCTCGGAATTCTCCAAGTGTCGCGATCATAGGGAACATAATTTTCAAGTTTCCATAACGGCTAGCGCGAAGAAGTGCTCTTAGCTGTGTACGGAAGATATCTTGTTCTTCTAAGCAAAGACGAATCGCACGGAATCCTAAGAACGGGTTCAATTCTTTTGGAAGATTTAGATAAGGAAGTTCTTTGTCACCACCGATATCAAGTGTACGGATAACAACAGGTTTCCCTTCCATTTTCTCTAGTACTTCACTATAAGCCTTGAACTGCTCTTCTTCTGTAGGAAGCTGGTCACGGCCCATGTACAAGAATTCTGTACGGTATAATCCTACACCTTCCGCTCCGTTTTCCAATACACCTTTTACATCTGCAGGTGTTCCAATATTTGCAGCAAGTTCTACTTGAACAGAGTCGCTTGAGAATGTTTTTTCATTCACTAGCTTCGCCCATTCTTCTTTTTGCTTTTGATATTGTTTTTGTTTTTCTTCATAGGTTGCAATTTCATCTTCAGAAGGATTTACAATAACATGTCCATCTAAACCATCGATGATTACCATTACACCGTTCTCAACTTTTTCAGTAATTGTTTTAGTCCCAACTACTGCAGGTATTTCCATAGAACGAGACATAATGGCAGAGTGAGAAGTTCTCCCTCCAATGTCTGTTGCAAAACCTTTAACGAAATTACGATTTAATTGAGCAGTATCTGAAGGAGTCAGATCTTCAGCAAGGATGACAACTTCTTCAGAAATGCTGGCAGGTGTAGTGAACGTTACATTTAGCAAGTGTGCTAAAACACGCTTTGAAACGTCACGGATATCTGCTGCACGTTCTTTCATATATTCGTTATCCATAGATTCAAACATATTAATGAACATCGATGACACATCGTCCATAGCTGCTTCAGCATTTACTTTTTCATTTTCAATCTTTTGTTTTACAGCATCAACTAGTTCTGGATCGCTTAATACAAGAAGATGGGCAGCAAATATAGCTGCCTTATCTTCTCCTAGTTCCTTGTTCGCTTTTTCTTTAATAACAGAAAGTTCATCTTTTGACACAGAAAGCGCCGCATCGAAACGCTCGATTTCACTCGCTGAATCTGAAATTGATTTTCTTTCAATTGTTAATTCAGGGTTTTGAAGGACGAACGCTTTTGCGATTGCGATGCCGGCTGATGCTGCAATACCTGAAATTTTTTCAGACATTACTCACCAAGCCCTTCCTTTTTCATTACATCTTCTAATGCTGCAATTGCTTCTTCTGCATCTGAACCTTCTGCTTTAATCACGATTGAAGATCCTTGTTGGATTCCAAGGCTCATAACACCCATGATTGATTTTAAGTTAACGCTTTTCCCGTTGTAATCAAGTGTAATATCTGAGCTGAATTGACCTGCTTGGTTAACTAATGTTGTTGCTGGACGTGCGTGAATTCCTGATTCGCTAGTTACTTTGAATGTTTTTTCTGCCATGATAATTACCCCTTTATTTTTTAAATGTAATAATATTTTCTTCTTCTATAGCGACAGTTCCTGTTTTTTCAACGGAAACCGTTTCACCCGATAAGTTCGTAAACACAATCGGCGTGATGATAGATGGAGCATTTTCTTTAACAAAGTTTAGATCGACCTTTAAGATCTTCTGACCAATTTTTACTTTGTCACCTTCAGAAACAAAGCTCTCAAATCCTTCACCTTTTAGTTTAACTGTGTCGATACCAAAGTGGATTAAGATTTCTTTGCCTGCATCTGACTCAATACCGATAGCGTGTTTTGTCGGGAAGATATTGATTATCTTACCATTAACCGGTGAAACCACCAAGCCTTCTGCTGGTTCGATCGCAAATCCGTCACCCATCATTTTTCCTGAGAATACTTGATCCGGCACTTCTGTGATCGGAAGTATTTTCCCTTTAATCGGTGAAACGAAACGATCATCTGTAGAAATTGAAGATGTTGGATTAACAACTTCTGTCTCTTTTGTGACTACAACTTTTCCTTGTTCGGGCGTTTTCTCGATATTCTTCGGCTTAGCTACTGTCTTACCGTTAATGATATCCTGAATTTCACTCTTAATTGTATCAGAACGCGTTCCGAAGATGGCTTGAATGTTGTTACCCATTTCAAGGACACCAGAAGCTCCAAGTTTTTTCAAACGATCTTTGTCAACTTCCTTAGGGTCATTAACAGAAACCCTTAAACGCGTTATACAAGCATCAAGGTTAGAGATATTAGATTCTCCGCCTAGACCTTCTAAAATATTCGCTGCCAATGAATCTTTATTGGACGCACCAACATTCGTTTCAACTTCATCATCAACGATTTCTCGTCCTGGTGTCTTCAAGTTCCATTTGCGAATCGCAAAACGGAAACCGAAGTAGTAAATAACAGCAAAGACTAAACCTACAGGAATAACGAGCCACCAGTCCGTACGGTTAGGTAGTACTCCGAACAGCAAGTAGTCAATTACACCACCAGAGAATGTCATACCGATTTTAACATTTAACAGGTGCATAACCATAAAGGAAAGTCCTGCAAAAATAGCATGAATTCCAAAAAGAACTGGAGCAACAAATAGGAACGTAAACTCAAGCGGTTCAGTAATCCCTGTTAAGAAAGATGTAAGAGCAGCTGAACCCATGATACCTGCTACCACTTTCTTTTGCTCAGGACGTGCTTCGTGATACATAGCAAGTGCCGCAGCCGGAAGTCCAAACATCATGAACGGGAATTTACCAGTCATGAAAGTACCTGCTGTTAATTCGACGTTATCTTTTAACTGCGCAAAGAAAATAGCTTGGTCACCGCGAACAAGTCCTTCAGCAGCGGATTTGTAAGAGCCAAATTCAAACCAGAACGGCGAGTAGAAAATGTGATGCAAGCCGAATGGAATCAATGATCTCTCAATCACACCAAAAATAAATGCTGCAATCGTTAAGTTTGAATTGATCATACTTTCAGAGAACGTATTTAATCCATGCTGAACCGGAGGCCAGATGAACGTCATTACAATACCAAGTGCTAAAGCAGATACAGCAGTAATGATTGGAACGAAACGTTTACCAGCAAAGAACCCTAAGTATTGAGGAAGTTCAATATTGTAAAAACGCTTGTATAGATAGGAAGCTAAAATACCAACGATGATACCTCCAAACACACCTGTTTGAAGTGTTGGGATACCTAGTACGTTCGCAAAAGAAGGATCTTTTCCGATCATATCAGGTGTAACCCCTTCAATAACACTCATCGTCACGTTCATAATTAAGTATCCGATGATTGCAGCTAATCCTGCTACACCTTCACCGCCAGCAAGACCAACGGCAACACCAACTGCAAATAATAAAGATAAATTGGCAAAAACAATGTCACCAGATTTCTCCATTACATCAGCTACAAGCTGGAACCATGCTGCATCTAATGCAGGTATTCTTTCAATCAATGCTGGGTTTTTAAACGCATTACCAAAGGCAAGCAACAGACCTGCAGCTGGCAGGATTGCTACCGGCAGCATTAGTGCTTTACCTACGCGTTGTAGAACACCAAAAGTTTTTTCCACATAGGAAGTCCTCCTTTTAATATGATAACCCTTCCATTTACTTCCGCATAAAACAAAAAAAGACATAAATAAGAAACATGAGCAAATTGCCTAATCAGATATTAATATATCCTAATTAGGTGTCTGCTACACTTTTGTTTCTTACTTATGCCTGATCGAATCAGTAACACGTAAAAACGATGTATTGTATATTCATTTACTTATTACAGTTTGTCTTAATTGTCATAACGCGAAAGCCTTTGCAAATGCATCGTTAAATAGACAGCTTCTGCATGTGGCACGGGTTTGTTTAAGGTGTTTTGCATCACCTTTATCAACTTCCACGCCAAATTGTAGCATACCGGATATTCTTCTTTCAACACTTTTGCTAACTTTTCTTGTTCTTCCATAATATCTCCCATAGATATTCGTTCGATCGCATGCCGCAGATGGCGAACAAGACGCAAATAATTGATGCTTTTTGTATCGATGGTCAGTTCTAATGAATGCTGAACCATCTGCATCAGTGTATTGATCAATTGAGAGTGTTTTTTGATGTCCGTTACGCTTTTATTCGTAATCGCACTATGAATATGAAGAGCAACAAATCCAATTTCGCCTTCTGGAAGATGGATTCGTAATGATTTATTGATTATTTCAATAACTTCTTCTGCAACCGTATATTCTTTAGGGTATAGTGTTTGAGTCTCTGTAAGGAAAGGGTTTTTAATATCCAGACCTTGCTCCAATCGTTTGATGGCAAATGTGATGTGATCTGTTAATGCTACATAAATATGTTCATTCAAGTCGTTTTCAAATCTTGTTCTTATATGAACAATTACATCATTAATCAGTTCAACGATCTTTTCATCTATGTGAGTCAAAAGAGTTTTATATTGCTCTTGCTCGCTTTCATCTTTTAAAACAAATAGCTTGTCTATTTGGTTAGGCAGAATCGGTTCGCCTTGCTTTTTCCAAAGCCGATCCCTTTTCCAATTACGATTCGTTCTTCGCTGGAAGAATCGGTCACAATAACTACATTATTGTTAAGTACTTTTTTACTTGCAGGCTTTTGTTCATGAATTTTCACCTTTTTCATTTAGGTCCATAAACCATTAACATCATAACTTTCATCATAGCTGAAAAAGTGCAGAAAAATCAATTACACTTTTTGCCTGCATAGAAAACGAGGCTGACGAAATCTCTTTACGTCAGCCTTGTTACAGCTATATATCGACTTCAACTTGCTATACGTATCCATAATCATGATAAAAACTTTCTATTCGTGCAAACTGAAAACGGCTTTCACATGAAAGCCGCTTTCTGACTAAATCTCGAGTTCTCCAAGCCTCAATAACTCTACAACGGCTTGAGAGCGTCCTTTAACCCCAAGCTTTTGCATGGTATTCGAAATATGGTTTCGAACTGTTTTCTCACTAATGAATAGCTGTTCCGCAATCTCTTTTGTGGTCTTATCTTGGACTAATAGTTCGAAAACTTCTCTCTCTCTTTTTGTAAGTAGAGGCTTCGGTCGGTAGTGTTTATCTTTCAATGAATTCACCCCTCCTTGCTAGGGTTTAGGAACCGCCAACGAATATTGGAAGTATTTAGTCAACATATAGTATGTAACAAGACAGATGTGAGTGACTTGGTTCATTTAAAAAGTATTTATAATATTACAGATTAAACATAAAAAGAAGCCCATTTTTAAACACGGGCTTCTTTAGAAAAATTATGTAGTTGTTTTTTTAGCTCTTCCTTCCACTTTACAGGACGTCCATTTTTTCTTGAAATCTGTACGATCGCACCTCTTCCTGTAAATACAGGAACTTGTTTTTCGTTTATACCCAAGTAATGAATGTCGATGGAAGATGATCCTACATCATTGATTTTCACATGTACTCTTATTTTTTCGTCGTACATGATCTGAGCCAGATAATCACATTGAAGGTCTGCGACAACTGGAATCTCTGCCGAATTCGGAGCTCCCCAGTCAGTCATTAATCCCAATTCCTTAAACAGCGCTATTCTCGCTTCTTCCATATAGGTAAAGATATTCGTATTATTCACATGTCCAAATCCATCGATCTCACCAAACCTGACTTGCAGTTCATGATAAAAAGAAAATTCATTACTCCATTCATCCATATTTGATATGTAATCTTGTCTAGCCATCTCTTACCGCCTCTCTTAGATAGAAAACTTGATTGAAGCCACTCCTAACTCAAGGAAATACTGATTGTAAAAAAGCTTCCCCTAAAAGAGAGAAGCCTTGTTTAATTCTTATAACAAATGCTTAACGATCGCTGCCAAAGAAGTTCTTAAATGCTTGGAAACTCGTATCACGGTTTAATGCTGCGATAGAAGTAGTCAAAGGAATTCCTTTTGGACAAGACTGTACACAGTTTTGAGAGTTACCGCAAGATGCCAGTCCTCCGTCATCCATGATTGCATTCAAGCGTTCTTCTTTGTTCATTTCACCTGTTGGGTGTGCATTGAACAGACGAACTTGTGATAGTGGGGCAGGACCGATAAAGTCTGACTTCGAGTTAACGTTCGGACATGCCTCTAAACATACACCGCAAGTCATACATTTTGATAGTTCATAAGCCCATTGACGTTTCGTTTCGGGCATACGAGGACCAGGTCCAAGATCGTACGTACCATCAATTGGAATCCATGCTTTAACTCGCTTAAGCGCATCGAACATTCTGCTTCTGTCAATTGCCAAGTCACGGACAACTGGAAAAGTTTTCATTGGCTCAAGACGAATCGGCTGTTCTAATTGATCAACTAGAGCCGTACATGATTGTCTAGGCTTTCCGTTGATTACCATTGAACAAGCACCACAAACTTCTTCTAAACATCCCATCTCCCAGGTTACAGGAGTCGTAGCTTCCCCTTTTGAATTTACTGGGTTTCTACGAATTTCCATAAGAGCAGATATTACATTCATATTCGGACGATGAGGAATCTCAAACTCTTCTAAATATGGGGCAGTTTCTGGGTTATCCTGTCTTGAGATGATGAATTTCACCATTTTTGTGCTCATACTTACACCCCTGCCTTCTTCTTAGAATAGTCACGTTTACGTGGCTGGATAAGCGAAACGTCTACTTCTTCATATTCAAATTCTGGTCCGTTTGTCGCAGGATTGAATTTCGCTTTTGTTGTTTTTAACCATTGCTCGTCATTACGTTCAGGAAGTCAGGCTTGTAATGCGCTCCACGGCTCTCATCACGATTAAGTGCACCGAGAGTAATAACACGAGCAAGCTGCAGCATGTGCCAAAGCTGACGAGTAAACGACGCACCTTGGTTGCTCCACTTAGACGTATCGTTAATATTGATGTTCTTGTAACGTTGCATCAACTCTTGAATTTTTTCATCCGTTTGCTTTAACTTATCGTTGTAACGAACTACTGTTACATTGTCCGTCATCCATTCACCAAGCTCTTTATGGATCACGTATGCATTTTCAGTTCCATCCATAGAAAGGATGTTGTTGTATACTTCTTGATCTTTCTTAACTTGGTTGTCGAATACAGAAGAAGAAACATCTTCAACCGTTTTTTCCAATCCTTTAATATACTTAACAGCAGATGGACCTGCCACCATACCTCCGAAAATAGCAGAAAGCAATGAGTTTGCTCCTAATCTATTAGCACCGTGATATTGATACTCACATTCACCTGCAGCAAACAGACCCGGAATGTTTGTCATTTGGTCGTAATCTACCCACATACCACCCATTGAATAGTGAACAGCAGGGAAGATTTTCATTGGAACTTTACGTGGATCATCACCCATAAATTTCTCGTAGATTTCAATGATTCCACCAAGCTTAATATCTAATTCCTTAGGATCTTTGTGAGAAAGATCAAGGTATACCATGTTCTCGCCATTAATTCCTAACTTTAAATCTACACATACGTGGAAGATTTCACGAGTTGCAATATCACGTGGAACAAGGTTACCGTACGCTGGATATTTCTCTTCAAGGAAGTACCAAGGTTTCCCATCTTTATATGTCCAAACACGTCCACCTTCACCACGTGCTGACTCACTCATTAGACGAAGCTTGTCATCACCAGGAATGGCAGTTGGGTGGATTTGAATAAACTCACCATTTGCGTAATAAACACCTTGCTGATAGAGAGAAGATGCAGCACCACCTGTGTTAATTACGGAGTTCGTTGACTTACCAAAGATAATACCAGGGCCACCGGTTGCCATAATAACAGCATCAGCTGGAAAGCTTACGATCTCCATTGTCTTTAAGTTTTGAGCTGTGATCCCTCGGCATTGACCTTCGTTATCAACAATTGCAGATAAGAATTCCCAGCCCTCATATTTCGTTACAAGACCTGCAACTTCATGACGGCGAACTTGCTCATCAAGTGCATATAACAACTGCTGACCAGTCGTAGCACCAGCAAATGCTGTACGGTGATGCTGAGTTCCACCGAAACGTCGGAAATCAAGCAATCCTTCAGGTGTTCTGTTGAACATTACGCCCATACGGTCCATTAAGTGAATGATCCCTGGTGCGGCATCACACATTGCTTTTACAGGCGGTTGGTTCGCTAAAAAGTCCCCGCCGTAAACAGAGTCATCAAAATGCTCCCATGGTGAATCTCCTTCACCTTTAGTATTTACAGCACCGTTTATACCACCTTGAGCACAAACAGAATGCGAACGTTTTACTGGAACTACTGAAAAGAGGTCAACATTTACACCAGCCTCAGCTGCTTTAATTGTAGCCATTAATCCGGCGAGACCTCCGCCAACAACAATAATTTTTTGATTACTCAATTTGTCTCACCCCTTTTAAATAAATGCAAAGATTGTTCTAACGCTAACAATAGCAAGTGCCACGAATACAGCCATTGTTACGTATGTTGAAATTTTCTGTGAACGAGGCGAAACTGTAAGGCCCCAGCTGACAAAGAACGACCATAATCCGTTAGCAAAATGAAATACTGCAGATAATACACCTACAAGATAGAAGACAACCATGAATGGAGAACTTAAAATATCTGCCATCATATTGAAGTTAACTTCTTGTCCTAATGCAGCTTGTACACGTGTTTCCCAAACGTGCCAAGCGATAAAAATTAATGTAATTACGCCTGTTACACGCTGAACGAGGAACATCGCATTGCGGAAATAGCCATAACGACTAACGTTGTTTTTTGCTTGGAACGTAATATATAGACCAAACACCGCATGAAACAAAAGTGGTAAATAGATAACAAACATTTCTAGGAAAATACGAAACGGTAAACTTTCCATAAAATGTGCTGCGGTGTTAAATGCTTCAGCATCCCTTGTTGCAAAATGGTTTACAACTAAATGCTGAACGAGAAAAAGCCCGATCGGAATTACTCCTAATAATGAATGAATTCTTCTGTTAATAAAATCTCTACTGCCAGCCATTTTCTTGCCCCCTTCAAATTTAGCCTCTCTCTGGCTGCTAATCTTTGTTCCTCTCCACATGTAAGCGTTTTAAGTTTCCTCATTTAGAGGATGAGTGTTAAACAATTAGTTTAATTAACTAGCAACATGTCCATTTTACTCCCATCGTTTGACACCGTCAAGAAAACGCTAACAACTTAATAGGTAATTTTTATTGATACATCAACGTTTTTTTCCTGTTAAGATTTTCGACAAATACCGATAGTTGCTATAGAGTTTGAACAGCATTCCCGTTATAATAAAAATAGAAAGAAGGGATGCAGAATGTTTAAACAAAAAACAAAGGATGATAACACCCTGTAGAACAGCTTTCTGTTTCAGCTTTTGGGTATGAAATCCTTAGAAGCGATTTGTTGCCTGAACTTCTCGGTAAACAAGAACGAAATATTCTCTATTGGGCAGGTAGACACTTAGCCAGAAAATATCCTTTACATACGATGGAAGAAGTACATGCATTTTTTAATGAAGCAGGCTGGGGTAATCTTGAAATGATCGAAGCATCAAAAACAGAGATGTTGTTCTCTTTACACTCCGTTCTTATTGAGCAGCGTATCGAGAATTTCAATCACCAAACGTTCAGCTTAGAAGCAGGTTTTCTAGCCGAACAAGTCCAGCTGCAAAAAAATGTACAACTGAAGCATTAGAATCCGTTAAACGGAACAAAGTTTCCATCACCGTTCAATGGGATAAAAAAGATACGATCGAATAACACAAAAGCCGGCATATGCCGGCTTTTTGAATGTTTGTTCATTACGTGTTCTGTACTGGAACACGTGCATCCAGTTCAAATGCATCATGCAACGTTTCAATAGACTTGATCATATCTTGTTGTTTAACAACAGTTGAAACCTTAATTTCTGATGTACTTACCATCTTAATCATAATATCTTGATCTGACAAAGCTTTAAACATTTTAGCAGCTACACCAGGATTAGAAATCATTCCTGATCCAACGATCGAAACCTTGGCAAGATCCCCTTCATAGCTGATTGACTCAAACCCTAATTGTTCTTGATGAGCAGCAAGTACTTCTTGTGTTTCTGACAAAGAGTTTGATTCTATCGAAAATGAAATATTCGTTTTTTCTTCATTTAATACATTTTGAATGATGATATCTACATTAATTCCATTTGAAGCAAGTATTGTAAACAGTTCCGCTAATGCATGGATCTCATTGGGAATCGCTGAAACTGTGATTTTTGTTATATTCCCTTCAAATGCTAATCCTCTTACCATTAAGTTTTGTTCCATTGATGGTTCCTCCTCTACTAACGTTCCGCGTTCTTCACTCATACTCGATCTTACTTCTAATGTAATAGAATAGTTTTTAGCAAACTCTACAGCTCTAGGGTGTAGGACCCCTGCTCCAAGGTTCGCCATTTCCAGCATCTCATCATAAGAGATAGAAGGTATTTTTCTTGCCGATTTTACAACGCGAGGGTCAGTCGTATAGACTCCTGTAACGTCTGTATAGATATCGCATCGGTCAGCTTTTAATGCTGCCGCTAATGCCACGGCTGTTGTATCCGACCCGCCTCTACCAAGGGTAGCAATATCTTTTGTCTCAGGAATCAGACCTTGAAAACCAGCAACAACAACAATGTTTCCTTCCTTAAGCAAACCGTTAATTCTTTCGGAATCTATGTCTAGTATCCTAGCATTCGAAAACGCATTTTCTGTTTGAATTCCAGCTTGCCA
This sequence comes from Fictibacillus sp. EA-CB0309, assembly GCF_055814265.1. Taxonomy (NCBI): domain Bacteria; kingdom Bacillati; phylum Bacillota; class Bacilli; order Caryophanales; family Fictibacillaceae; genus Fictibacillus; species Fictibacillus sp. EA-CB0309. The sequence continues at coordinate 1,451,697 of NZ_CP169271.1, read as the reverse complement.
GCCTGTTAAGGATTGAGCTTTGTACCCTTCTTGATGAAGAGCCATCGTCAACAGTGCAATCGTAACTTGTTCTCCTGTAGTGAGGAGCATATCCATTTCACGTTTGGAAGGATTTTGATTGATTTCTCCAGCTAGCCTTACAAGCTCATCTGTTGTTTTACCCATTGCAGATACGACAACAACGACTTCATTACCAGCATCTACTTCATTGATAATTCGTTTTGCAACATTCTGTATCCGCTCAACAGAACCAACACTTGTGCCGCCAAATTTTTGAACGATTCTCCCCATGATTCTCCAATTCCCTTCTTGTTGTAATATTCTATCTCTTTTATTAGAAAACTTTGTTGACGCTCAAATTTTTACGTCTAATTTGTTGCACTTATACTTTCAACAATAACTTTTTCGCAAGCAGGATTTTTATCATCCAGAAAAGTTATATTATTCTGAAAGTAGAAACGAATAAAAAAGCAACAATAAGGAAAAAACCCTATTGTTGCTATTATCCGTAGCAAGCCAAGTTTGTTTCCCTTAGTGAGATAGTCCTCCACACAAATCCTGGGGGACTTGTGTGACAGCTCTGTATTTATTCAATACAGGTCCAGCATAAAAGGCTAGAAGTCCTTTTACACTTCGGCAAGAATCCCCTTTCTTCCATCATCACAAGAGCTTCTTCTCTTCAGATGGTCTACTATTGGTTCCTGCTCCTCTACCATCACTTCATTCGAAGCATGGCATTTTTATAAAGTTGGCTTCATTTTAACAAAGTTATCTTTCAACTGCAACTACTCATTCGATAAAAATGCTTTCGTAATGAGTTCAGCAACAGGTTTAGGTACTCCAGCTTCTTGTATTTCTTCAACCGACGCTTCCTTCAGCTTCTTCAGCGAACCAAAATGGCGAAGTAGCATCTTCTTTCTTTTATCTCCAATCCCTGCTATGTTATCTAACGTGGATTCAAACATACTTTTAGAACGTACCTTACGGTGAAACGAGATCGCAAAACGATGCACTTCATCCTGAATCCGTTGCAAAAGATAAAATTCTTGGCTGTTTCTCGGCAAGTGGATCATCTCTGGAGGATCACCAAGCCAAAGTTGTGACGTTCTATGTTTTTCATCCTTCGATAGCCCTGCGACAGGTATAAAAAGATTGAGCTCATTTTCTAAAACATCCTGAGCGGCTGATATCTGACCTTTACCACCATCAATAAGGATCAGACTTGGAAGTTCCCCTTCTTCTCTTAGCACTCTTGTGTATCTTCTTCTGACGACTTCTTTCATGGAAGCATAATCATCAGGACCTTCAACCGATTTGATCTTATATTTTCTGTAATCCTTCTTATATGGTTTGCCATCTACAAAAACCACCATCGCTGAAACAGGATCTGTTCCGTGAATATTAGAGTTATCAAACGCTTCAATTCGATATGGTGGAGCTACACCCATTCTTTCACCAAGGTTCTCTACTGCTTTTATCGTTCTAGCTTCATCCTGTTCAATCAATGCAAATTTTTCGTTAAGAGCAAGGGTCGCATTTTTAGTCGCTAATTCAACCAGCTCTTTCTTCTGTCCTTTTTTTGGCTGCAGCACTTTTACTTGAAGAAGTTCTGAAATGAGTTCAGCGTCCACTTCTTGCGGAAGGAGAATTTCTTTAGGCATCAGATGATTCTTTTGCAAATAGAACTGACCGATAAATGTAAGTAGATCTTCATGAGCCTCTCCGTAAAAAGGAAAAACAGAAATATCTCTAGCGATCACTTTACCTTGACGGATAAAGAAAACTTGGACACACATCCAACCTTTATCAAAATGATAGCCAAACACATCTCGATCCACTAGATCGGCAGTCATCATTTTCTGCTTTTCCATAACAGCTTCAATATGTTGAATCTGATCGCGAAGTTCTTTTGCCCTTTCAAAGTTTAAGGCCTCAGACGCTTCAAGCATCTTTTCAGATAACTGGCTCTTAACATCTTGATATCCGCCATTCAGAAATTTCACGATGCCTTCTACCATCTGCTTGTTTTCTTGTTCTGTAATATCGTAAACACACGGTCCTAAACATTGACCGATGTGATAGTACAAACACACTCGTTTAGGCATCGTGTCACATTTTCTTAGTGGAAAAATACGGTCTAACAGTTTTTTCGTTTCTTGGGCCGCATACGCATTCACAAACGGTCCAAAATATTTGCCGCCATCTTTTTTTATTTTCCTTGTGTATAATAGTCTTGGCTGTTTTTCAGAAGTAACTTTTAAATATGGATAGCTTTTATCATCTTTCAGCATGACATTATACCGAGGGTCATGCTTTTTTATAAGGTTCATCTCGAGAACTAAGGCTTCCATCTCCGTAGAGGTGACAATATATTCAAAGTCTCTGATCTCACTGACGAGCCGTTGTGTTTTGCCATCATGCGTTCCTGAAAAGTAAGATTTCACTCGATTTTTTAAGACCTTTGCTTTACCTACATAGATTACTTTACCGAACTCATTTTTCATGAGATAGCATCCAGGCTGATCAGGAAGCAGCATTAATTTTTGTTTTACCGATATAGAGGTCATGTCATCCCCCTTAACTTCATTGCAGTCTTTTCGTTTATCATATCATGTATGTACTAAATCAATATACTTTCGTGATTAAATTACCATATACATTCATTTATCGACAATATTTCCTAGAAAATATTACAAAAGCTAAGGATGTTTTCTCTTTTAGAAATATTAGCTCCTATTTAAGATGCTTGCTTGCAGCGGTTTGTAAGGCGGAACTCTTAAAGCGGCTTTCAAAAGAATTGTTGCTATTGAATCTATATTTACTCTTCATTTGCATGTTAATTGAAGCGTAAGGATGCGTGCCTACCACCTGAGAAGCATCTCGCGAGGCATGCGACGAGGAAGCTCACTTCGATAGCATTTACTAGTAGACGCAGGAGCAAGGATACTTCCTCGAACCGGTCAGGTGGAGACATCTATTAGCCCCTAGCGGCAGGAGGCTCACCGCCTGCCTCGCGGAAAGCGAGCAGCCTAGAGCGGAAATCAGCTACTTTCAAAACTACATAGAATAGCCTTTCTAAAAAAATCTATTCCACAAAAAAAAGCCCGAAGTTCGGGCTTTTTTGTAGATCGCTTACTTATGTTTGTTTAAAAGCTCTACTAAAGCTTCTTTAGGCTGGAAACCTACAACTTGGTCAACCACTTGACCATCTTTAAATACTAGTAAAGTAGGAATGCTCATTACACCATATTTACCAGCTGTTTCTTGATTTTCATCAACGTCCAGCTTAACTACTTTTACTTCTTCCATTTCTTGATCTACTTCTTCAAGTACTGGAGCAATCATTTTACAAGGTCCGCACCATGGTGCCCAAAAGTCAGCAAGTACTAAACCTTCATTCGTTTCTGTATTAAATGTTTGATCTGATGCATTAACAATAGCCATTTATTTGGCCCTCCTTTTAAATAACAAAGTGTAAACAAAGTATATCCCACAAATAACTCAGTTGCTAATAGTTTGCTCAACCTTATGGTACCCAAGTTTTCAATTGAACAAACGTTAAATAGTCGCTGTCTCTTCAAGGTGCTTTTGGCAGTTAAACAAATCACATCTCCAACTGTTCTCAGGTGTTAGTTGAAAGACAGAGAACGAGGTGTTGTTCAGTCCATACCATCGGTCAGTCTTGTCTTGAAGAAGATCCTTAAATATTCTTACAAGAAGCGCACCGTGGGTCACAATCAACACTTTTTGATTTTTATGGTTTTCAGTAATTTCTTTTAGCGCCGCTTTCCAGCGAAGATCAGCCTCTTCATTCGTTTCCCTGCCGAGATCAAGATTCATCCAATCCTCTCCCCAGCGTTCAACCCGTTCAGATTCCGTTGTCCCTTCTGTCTCACCAAAGGAAATTTCACGTAGTCTTTCATCGGCCATTACATGTAACCCTGTAACTCCACTCAAAGCCTCAGCTGTCTTATATGCTCTTTTAAGGGGACTAGCATAAATAGCATCCCATTTTTGATCAATAAATCTTTCAGCTAGCCGATCAGCCTGATGTATTCCGTTTTCATTGAGCGGAATATCCTTGCAGCCTTGCGCTCTTCTCTCCGTGTTCCAATCTGTTTCACCATGACGGATAAATGCGATAGTAGTCATTGTACACCCTCCTTTTTACGATTGAAAAAAACGTCCAGCGTACCGGACGTTTTAATCGTTTTTCTACTCCTATACTAACACTTTCTTAAACTCTTCTGTTAACAAAGGTACTACTTCAAACAGATCTCCTACGATTCCATAATCTGCTACGGAGAAGATGCTTGCCTCTGGATCTTTATTGATTGCTACAATTACTTTAGAGTTGGACATACCAGCTAGATGCTGAATTGCTCCTGAGATTCCACAAGCAATATACAAATCTGGAGTAACTACTTTACCTGTTTGGCCAATTTGAAGTGAATAATCACAATAATCAGCGTCACATGCACCACGAGAAGCACCAACAGCTGCTCCAAGCACATCTGCAAGCTCTTGAAGAGGTTTAAATCCATCTTCAGATTTCACACCGCGGCCGCCAGCTACGATAATCTTCGCTTCTGAAAGATCAACACCTGTTGATGCTTTACGAACAACTTCTTTTACAATTGTTCTTAAGTCCTTGATTTCAACAGAAACGGACTTAACATCACCAGATCTAGACTCATCCTTTTCTAAAGGCGTGATGTTGTTTGGACGAATCGTCACGAACACAAGACCATCAGAAATTAATTTTTTCTCAAAAGCTTTTCCTGAATATACCGGACGAGTGAATACCGTGTTTTCTCCAGCTTGTTCAAGTCCAGTAACGTCAGAGATAAGTCCTGATTCTAAACGGGCTGCAAGTCTTGGCGACAAGTCTTTCCCTAGAGACGTATGTCCAAATACGATTGCTTCAGGATTTTCCTCATCAATAATCTGCTTTATTGTTTGAAAGTATCCGTCAGGGGTATAGTTTGCTAGTTTCTCATCTTCAGCCACAAGAACACGGTCAGCACCATAGTGAATCAATTCTGCTGCAAGTGATTGAACAGATTCACCGCATAATACTGCGAAAACTTCTCCACCGCCGGAAATTTCTTTTGCTGCTGCAATTGCCTCAAATGAAACATTACGTAATGCACCGTCACGGGATTCTGCAAGTACTAAAACTTTTTTTGCCATGATGTCTCCTCCTTATATTACCTTCGCTTCGTTTCTTAACAGAGATACAAGCTCTTTTACTTGGTCTGCTGTTTCACCTGATAGGATTTTTCCAGCTTCCTTTTTAGGAGGAAGATAAACTTCTACTGTTTTTGTTTTTGCTTCTACGTCTTCTTCATCAATATCGAGATCATCTAACTCTAACGTTTCAAGCGGCTTTTTCTTCGCTTTCATGATTCCCGGAAGAGAAGGATAACGAGGTTCATTCAATCCTTGTTGCGCCGTTACTAATAATGGAAGAGACGTTTCAATTTTCTCAAGATCTCCTTCAACGTCTCGTTCAATGTTAACGGTTGTTCCATTCACTTCAATTTTTGTAATCGTCGTTACGTGCGGAATATCTAGGAGTTCTGCAAGTCTAGGACCTACTTGACCTGTTCCGTTATCGATTGCAACGTTTCCACCTAGGATAATGTCGTATTCTTTGTCTTTAAAATAAGCAGCTAAAACAGATGAAGTCGTAAATTGATCTTGGCTGTCTAAGTCTTCGTTCGAAATAAGAACTGCTTGATCAGCGCCCATCGCTAATGCTGTACGGAGTTCTTTTTCGGAGTCTTCATCTCCAACCGTTACAACCGTTACGGTACCGCCATGAGCATCCTTTAACGTGATCGCTTCTTCAATTGCATACTCGTCATAAGGGTTAATAATAAATTCTGCGCTGTCTTCAGAAATCTTATTGTTTGAAACAGAAATTTTTTCTTCTGTATCAAAAGTACGTTTTAAAATTACATAAATGTTCATCGTTACCCTCCTAGTTATCGGTCCTGAAATTCAGGCTTTCTTTTTTCAATAAATGCTGCGATTCCTTCTTGTCCGTCGAAGCTTTTAAATGCTTTGCCAAACAGTTCCTGCTCTTTCTCTGCCCCTTTTTCATAAAGGCCGTGTTTTGCATAATTCAATAGCTCTAACGTGTACTTGATGGACACGGCACTCTTTTCTGAAAAGTCTCCTGCCATTTTGTAAGCCTTTTCAAAAAGTTCTTCAGCTGGAAAAGCGTCATTCGCTAAACCATATGTGACAGCTTCTTTTCCTGAGATCGGCTTACTCGAGAGGAGCATCTCACAAGCTTTCGGTACTCCAACAAGTTGAGGAAGCCTTTGCGTTCCAGCGAAACCAGGTATCAGGCCTAAAGTAAGTTCTGGAAGTCCTAGTTTAGCATCTTCCGCCACAAGTCTTACGTGGCAGCTCATCGCAAGTTCCAAACCTCCACCAAGAGCCGCGCCATGAATAGCAGCTATTACCGGTTTTGAAAATTGTTCAATTCGGTTAAAAACATCCTGCCCTTTTTTACCTAACTGAGCAAACCCTTTTTCATCAGGTACTTCTGTAAATTCTTTAATGTCAGCTCCTGCTGAAAAGAATCGGCCTTCTCCAAGAATGACAATGGCTTTTATGGAGCTATCGTTTTCAACCTGATCGAGCGCTCGATCGATCTCTTCTATAACTCCAGTGGACAACGCATTAGCAGGTGCGCGATTAAGTTTAATCGTTGCCACTTTATTTTGTTTTTCGATTTGTAGAAATTCCAATTGTGCAACCCCTCCTTATTCATATCAATCTGAATGAACAGACCTGACTGACAGACCGTTAACAAGCATTTGATGCACTGGCCCTGCAAGAGCAGGAAGATCATATCGATGATCATTCATTACCCAGTTTGTAGCTGTTTCGTCGATCGTTCCGAAAATCATTTGGCGAGCCAACCGGTAATCCATGTTTTTTACAAACACACCTTCATTCATGCCGTCTTTTAAAATAGAGTCGATTAAATTTAAATAACGCTTTAATACTTCTCCGATTTTTGCACGAAGCTGTCTGTTTGTTTGCCGGAGCTCCAACTGTGTAACGATTGATAGTTCATAATCAGCAGTTAGTTGCTTAAAGTGCATTTCAACAAGAATTCTAAGCTTCTCAATTGCTGAATCATTGCTTTTAAGCTCATTTTCTGTCTTTTCGATAAAGGTCCCCATCTTCTCATTAAAAACAGAAACAAGCAGATCTTCTTTATTTTTAAAATATAGATAGATGGTGCCATCAGCGACACCCGCTTCTTTCGCTATCTTTGAAACCTGGGATTGATGATAACCGTTTTCTGCAATCACATTTACGGCAGCATCGATTATTTTTTCGTATTTTGGACCTTTACGTTTCATTGCCATCGCCTCTTTTTGTATAACACAATCACTTTTTGAAAAATGAATGATTGTTCATTCATAATTGTAAAACAAATCTTTCTTTTTCTGTCAATTTCATTATGTCACTTTTTAAATACATTTTACAAGTTTAAGTTAAAACGAACTTTTAAAATGAAGGATAGCCGAATAAAAAAAGCCGCCTATAGGCAGCTTTTTACGTTTGTTGCTTAGCTTTTTCTCGTTCTTCTTCTAAAAGAACTCTTCTTAATATTTTTCCTACCATCGTTTTTGGAAGTTCATTCCTAAACTCATAAAGTCTTGGAACTTTAAAGGATGCAAGATGTTCTCGGCAGAATTTGTTTAATTCTTCTTCTGAACATTCAGCACCTTCTTTTAACACAACAAAGGCTTTTACTGTTTCGCCTCGGTATTCATCTGGAACACCAACAACTACAGCCTCTTGCACTTTCTCGTGTTCATAGAGAACTTCTTCAACTTCACGTGGATAAATGTTAAATCCGCCAGCGATGATCAGATCCTTCTTACGGTCCACGATATAAAAGTATCCATTATCATCCATGTAACCCATATCTCCTGTAATCAGCCAATCTTCCCTGAAAACCGATGCGGTTTCCTCGGGCTGATTCCAATAGCCTTTCATAACTTGAGGTCCTCGAACAGCCAATTCTCCAATCTCGCCAGGTTCTGCCCATTCACCTGTTTCCGCAGAGATAATAGCTGCCTCAGTATTCGGCCATGGTAAGCCAATGCTTCCTCTTACCTGTTTTCCGTATATGAGGTTGGCATGTGTAACAGGTGAAGCTTCAGTAAGTCCATATCCTTCAACAAGCGAGCCAGATATGACAGCCTGAAACTTTTCTTGAACTTCTAGTGGAAGTGCTGCTGAACCACTGATACAGGCTTGTATTGAAGATAGATCATATTTCTTTAGATCTGGATGATTAAGCAATGCAATATACATGGTTGGAGCACCTGGAAAAAGTGTTGGTCGCTCCTTGTGAATCGTTTTAAGAACTTGTGCAGGGTCAAAGCGAGGCAGTATAATCATCTCTGCTTTTGTAATGATGCCCAGATTCATTACACACGTCATGCCGTACACATGGAAAAAAGGCAAAGCACCTAGGATCTTTTCCTTACCGTCTTTGTTTCTGTACATCCATGCATTGCATTGAAGCGCATTTGTCACTAGATTCTTGTGAGTAAGCATTACACCTTTTGCAGGCCCTGTAGTACCTCCGGTGTATTGCAGCAGTGCAAGATCTTCATCCGGTACGATTTCTATTTGAGGCTTAATCGCCTGTGAGCGTTTAAGCAGATCACGAAACGAATGAACTTCGTGATTGTAAGAAATATCGACTACAACTGTTGGATTCTGCCTTTTTTGAACAAAAGGATAAAGTAAATTCTTTGGAAATGGCAGATAATCCTTAACCGATGTCATGACAATGTGCTCAATGTTTGTATCCCCACGAACTGCTGAGATTCTGCCGAACAACAAATCTAATCCAACGATGACTTTCGCACCGCTATCAGAGAGTTGATGGCGCAGTTCTCTTTCCGTGTAGAGCGGATTGGTTTGAACAACAATCGCACCTAAGAAAAGGCTTCCGTAGTACGCAATTACTGCCTGAGGGCAGTTAGGCAGCATGATAGCGACCCGATCTCCTTTTTTCACTCCAAGTGTTGATAGAGCATGTGCGAAACGCAAACTGCTTTCGTGAAGCTCACCAAACGTTAATGTTTTACCTAAAAAATGTACAGCAGTATTGTCTCTTTTTCTTCTGCTGCTAATTCTAAATACGCGAATAAAGGTTTGCTGTCGTAATCAAGATGTCCCGGAATTTCACTTGGGTAACTGTTAAGCCACCGTCTTTCCACTTGCATCTCCTCCTTTAATTCACGCCTTCCTTCAAAATTTCTATATCTTTATTCCTATTATATTGAAAACGGATACAATTTTATATACTTTTTTAAAAATTAAAAATAATCGGTTAAATGAGGAATAAAAAACCCAGGACCAATAATGAGTCCCGGGTTTCGCTTATGCAAAGAAAAATAAGTATATAAGACCTGCGGCGATAAATACTCCACTTAATACAAACAAGACTTTAAATAATGTTTCCATATTTTTTCCCTTCAGCTATTCGATTCCTTCACCGATTACAAACGATAAACCAATTGAAATGACCATTGAAATAAAACCAACCGCTCGATTATCATTCTCAATTTCTTTATCAATCTGAAATTTCGGAGTCAGAAACTCAAAGATAAAATAACCGATCAAAAGCAGCACAAACCCATAGATCCCCCATGTAATCATCATGATCAAGGAATCATTCTGAGCAATAGAGTAGCGGAATATATTGGCGATCCCAAAAATTTTACCGCCTGTAGCCATTGCAACGGAAAAATTGCCGTTTTTGATCTCCACCCAGTTTTTATAACGGGTAACAAGTTCAAATACAGCTAAAAAGACGACAAGACATAGCACAACAACGCTGTAGTTTGCGGCTGTTTTAACAAACGCGTTACTCATAAAATCCATTCAGCAATACCCCTTTGTAAATGGCTTGGTTTTGTGCTGGAGATAAGGCTCATTTCCCCTCGAATGAACCCTAGAGAAATCTCCTCTTACTTTAACACAGCTACGGTTACACCGCCTCCGCCTTCACCAGCGGCACCCATTCGAGTGGATTTAACATTTCGATGAGTCTTCAAAAGATCCTGAACGCCCTTTCTTAATGCACCCGTACCTTTACCATGTATGATATACACTTGGTTAAAGCCTGCCAAAAGTGCTTCATCCAAATAACGGTCCACTTCGAGCATCGCATCTTCGTACCGTTTCCTCTAAGATCCAGCTCAGGACGAGAAGAATCTGAGTTTCCTGTTACTTTTACGAATGAGCGCGGTTCAGGTTTCGGTTTACTTTGTTTTACCCATTCCAAATCTTTCTCTGAAACATTCATTTTTAAGATGCCAATCTGAACTTGGTATTCGGTGCTGCTTACCTTGTCAACAATATGTCCTTTTTGCCCAACGCTGAGTACTCTTACTTCATCTCCAGGAACATATTCTTTCTTGGTTGATACAGCTTTTGGCTTCTTGCTTTTGGCTTTCGATTGAGGAACGGCTTCTTCCAATCTCTTTTTCGCTTCAATCAGTTTATGTTCTTTAATTTGTCCGCCAGTTTTTTGGAGTTCGCGAATTTCATGAATAATTTCCTCGGCCGTCTCACGCGCTTTTACAACAGCTTGCTCAGCTTCTTGCTTCGCTTTTTCATACAATCGTTCTTTTTCATTTTGGAAAAGCTCGAGCTCACGTGCTAAGTCTGCTTTGATGGACTCAGCTTCTTTTCTTCTCTGTTCCGCTTCTTCCATTTCTTTTTCTGCTTGTTTGCGATTATCTTCAAGAGACTTAATCATATTATCAATCTTGTTTTCATCTTCACTAATCTGCGAACGAGCTGAATCAATAATATCTTGGCGGAGTCCTAATCTTTTCGAGATTTCAAATGCGTTGCTTCGCCCTGGTACTCCGACCAATAACCTGTATGTCGGTCTAAGCGTTTGCACATCAAATTCAACGGATGCATTCATTACTCCAGGACGATTATAAGCATATGCTTTTAGTTCACTGTAATGTGTAGTTGCTACAACCCGTGCTCCTCTAGCAAAAACAAAGTCCAGGATAGAAATGGCAAGTGCTGCCCCTTCCTGTGGATCTGTCCCTGCACCTAATTCATCAAAAAGTACAAGTGATTCAAAATCAATCTTGTTTAAAATATCTACAATATTCACCATATGTGAAGAAAACGTACTCAATGATTGTTCAATAGATTGCTCATCACCTATATCAGCATAAATACTCTTAAACACTGCCATTTCAGATTCTTCCTGAGCAGGAATCTGAAGTCCGCATTGTGCCATCAATGTAAGGAGACCTATTGTTTTGAGTGTAACTGTTTTACCACCAGTATTAGGACCTGTAATGACAAGTGATTGATATTCCCCGCCTAACATAACGCTTGTCGGAACAACGGTTTCTTGATCAAGAAGAGGATGTCTTCCGCTGTTTAAGGAAATAAATCCTTTATCATTCATAATTGGACGGGTACATTTTAACTCATGAGCAAATCTGGCTTTCGCTAATATGAAATCCATTTCAGCTAGTATGTCTACGTTTACTAAAATATCGTCTGCATTCTCAGCAACCTGTGAAGTGAGCTCTCTTAAAATCTTTTCAATCTCACGTGCTTCTTTCGCTTTAGCTTCTTTCACCTGATTGTTAACCGTTACAACAGATTGTGGTTCAATGAACAAAGTCGCTCCACTAGCAGATTGATCATGCACCATTCCGCCAAAATTCCCTCTGTACTCTTGTTTAACTGGGATAACAAATCGATCATTACGAATAGTGATGATCGAGTCTGATAACATCTTTTGATAGCTCGATGACCTTACGATTGATTCAAGCTTTTCTCTTACTCTTGCTTCAAACGTACGAAGCTGCTGACGAATCGCGCGCAGTTCCGGACTGGCACTATCCATCATGTGTCCATTGTCATCGATACAATTTTTTATTGATTGTTCTAGTTCATGAAGAGGGACGATTTGATCTGCCGCATAACTTAGAATACGCAGTTCAATTCCATCCTCGGTTAATCCCTCGATAAATCTTTTAAACCGTCTTCCCCCATAAAGAGTTGAAGCGATATCCATTAGGTCTTCTTCGTTTAAAAGACTACCTATTTTAGAACGCTTTACGTTTGAAGAAATATCAAAGATTCCGCCAAATGGAACTTGTCCTTTTAATCTCAGGACTTTCACACCTTCATCTGTTGCTTCTTGTGCTTCGTTCACTTCTTCAAGTGTTGTGAAAGGCATAAGGGAATCAATTTTATTCAGTCCAAGTGAACAGCTTGCATGCTTTTTTAGCCGATCTATCACTTTTCTCAATTCTAAAACACGCAGCATTTTTTCTTGCATATTCTTTCCTCCTGATTCGAGGATATAGAGCTATCTTTTACGGTTTAGATAGGTTTCAAATTCTTTTAAAGTCATCGTGTTGATCACGCTGCTTTTTCTAATTAAACCTTTTCGTGCAACCGCTGCTCCAATCTCCATATGTTTCATCGTATCTTTAAAATGTGCATCTGTATTTATTGATATCTTTACATCGAGCTCTTGTGCTTTTTGTAACCATTCAGGTGCAAGATCTAGCCGATTAGGATTCGCATTTAACTCAATAGCTGTACCGGTTTCAGAGGCAAGCTTCAGTAGCAACTCTATGTCCACGTCATACCCATCTCTGCGGCCGATTAAGCGTCCTGTTGGATGAGCGATAAGGTCTACTTTCTTATGCTCTAGAGCTGTTTTAAACCGTTTCATGATTTTGCTTTGGTCTTGTGAAAAAGCAGAATGAATACTTGCTATAACAAAATCCATTTCATCTAATAATTCATCATCATAATCCAAAGTGCCATCGGGAAGTATATCCATTTCAATTCCCGCAAAAATTTTAAAATCCGAGTATTTTTCATTCAATTTTTTAATCTCTTGACGCTGCATCCTAACTCTCTCAGGAGTAAGACCATTCGCTACACGCAAATATTGAGAATGATCTGTAATCGCCATGAACTCATAGCCTCTGCTTCTAGCTTCTTCAGCCATTTCCTCAATAGAGAAGGCTCCATCACTCCAGGTTGAGTGAAGATGCAGATCGCCCTTAATATCCGACAATTGAATAAGATCATGACTTTCTTTAAAAAGCTCTATTTCATCTCCAGTTTCTCTAGCTTCAGGTGGTATCCAATTCAAATCGAAATGGGAATAAAATTCTTCTTCGCTCTCAAACGTTTGAACTTCACCTGTCTCTGTATTTTCAACACCATACTCACTGATTTTTTCCCTCTAGCCTTCGCGAGCTGTCTCATTTTCACATTATGTTCCATCGAACCTGTAAAATGATGCAGAGTCGTAGCAAATTGCTGCGGTTCAACGATTCGAAAATCAACGGATACTGCCATCTTTTCATCTAATACAACAGAAACTTTTGTATCACCGCTTGCAATAACATCTATGACGCCCTCTAAATTTAAAAGCTGTTCCTTCACTTTATCTGGATTTTTACTAGAGATAATAAAGTCCAGATCCTTTATCGTTTCACGGTAACGTCTAAGGCTACCCGCCCTAGAGAACCTTTCAATGTGCCTCATTTTTTCCAGCTGCAATTCTATCTTTTCGGCGATAGGCAGCATATAGGCAATCGGCAATCTTTCAGGGCGTTTACCTAGATCCTTTAAAGAAGATAGGATCTTTTCTTCTGTTTTTGCACCAAAGCCTGCCAGTTCTCTTACTTTACCATTTTCACATGCTTCTTTTAGAGATTCAATATTCGTTATACCTAACTCTGAATAAAGTTTAGCAATCTTTTTCCGCCTAGATTAGGAACTTGTAATAAAGTAATCAATTCAGACGGTACTCTTTCCTGAAGTTCAACTAAAAGGTCCGACTTCCCTTTTTCTATCATTTCGAAAATAACCGTAGCTGTCCCTTTACCGATTCCTTTCAGTTTCGATACATCACCAATCTCATCCATCGTTCGCTCATCACTTTCAAGAGCGTTCGCTGCTTTACGATAAGCGGAAACTTTAAAAGAATTCTCACCTAAGATTTCAAGGTACAAAGCAATCTGTTCAAGTACGCGTACTACCTCTTTTTATTAACCATAATGAGCTCACCTCTATTATTAATTGTATGGCTGGAAAAACAATGGCTTTTTTTGTTTGTTGTTTTTTTAAATGGTTCTATTCTAAAGAATTCTTGCATTCGAATTCTTTCCTCTTCATTTGCAAGTTGATTGTAGCGTAAGGTTGCCGACTCCTGCGGGACAGGCGGGCAGGTGAGACACTTATACGGAAACGTACGAATGTGGCTCACCGCCTCCCCCGCGGAAAGCGAGCAACCTGGAGCGGAAATCAACCACTTTCAAGAACAACAGAGTTTAAACGTAAACAGCAAAGACAAAAAAACTTCTCCGCTTTGGGAGAAGTTATGCCATATGTTTCATCCACATTTCCTTCACTGACTCAGAAAATACGGGGGTGTTTTTGACCATTCCCTGTGCGATCCATGAATTTTCGTAATGAGCTTGAAAGGCTTCAATCGGTACTAACGTTGCGATATACAACAAAATAAACACGATCAAGTATACTTCCACAAACCCTAATAAGCCGCCAAGCCATCTATTAAACGTATGCAGGATTGGCAGATTGGCAAGAAAATCTAGCATTGAACCAAGAATCTGCAAAATAATCTTAGTCGCAAAGAACAGAAAAGCAAAAGCTATGGCATTATAGTAAGCCTGTTCAAGCGATATACTGTTCAACAGGAATGATACGGAACTTTCATTTGACGAAGGGTACGGAATCCATAACTCCAGCTTTGGAGCTAAATCATCATAATACAAGTAAGCAACAATGTAAGCGGCTATAAACCCGATCAAGTGTACCAGCTGCATAATGAAACCGCGTTTTAATCCAATTAAAAAACCGCCTATTAATACGATAAATAAAATTAAATCCAGCATGCTATCTTTCCTCTTTTCCAATTCGCTGTTGCAATTTTTTCAGCTCTTCTTTAATCTTTAAATATTCACTCATTGTATTTACTGCTGTTAGTACAGCAAGTTGTTTCGTATCGAGAAACCGATTATGAGATTGAATTTCTCTCATTTTCAAATCTACTTTATCAGCTACTAAATGAATGTGGCTGGAAGTTTCGGTCCCTGCAATTACATAACGTTGTCCATATATCTCGACCGTAGTACGGTTTTTATTTTTGTCTTCCGCCACAAAATAACCTCCTTATTGTAAAAAGGATCATTCATTTAATGAATACTCTAATCTTTATCTTATCAAATATCGTACATAGTTGAAAATATTTCTGTTCTATTGTAGCGCTTTTTTGATATATTTGGAAATCTCTTCATTCATAGGAGGAAAATAGGCATGGCACATATTGTAAAAAAAATGACGAACTCGGAAATACTCGAAATGAAAAAAGAACTTTCACAAGTCCTTTCACCTAAAACGCCACCTGGTGCCGTTTTTCAGCTAAACTTTCAGATTGTACTGTAACGGCCTATCATTCAGGGAAAGTGCTGTTTCAAGGAAAAGGCGCTGAAGAAGCGTCTCAAAAATTTTCAGGTCAAGTCGCACCATCTAAGGATAAAAGCAAAGTCGTTAAACCACCACATCACTATGCTCCGCCACAAAATGCTGCAGAGTTATCAATGATCGGAAGCGATGAAGTTGGCACAGGTGATTATTTTGGCCCAATGACTGTTGCTGCAGCGTATGTATCACGGGATCAGCTAGATCTAGTAAGGGAACTTGGCGTTAAAGATTCGAAGCACTTAAACGATAAACAGATCATTCAAATCGCTAAAGAACTTATTCACACCGTCCCTTACTCTCTTCTTGTTTTAAATAATGAAAAATACAATGAGCTGCAGCAAAAAGGAATGAGTCAAGGGAAAATCAAGGCAATTCTTCATAACCGCGCTCTTCAAAATGTAAAAGCTAAAATTGAAGGGAAAGAGATAGAAGGTATATTAGTGGATCAGTTTTGCGAACCTGGTGTTTATTTTAACTACTTAACGAAAGAGAAAAACCTTTTAAAAGAAGGGCTCTATTTTGCGACAAAAGGTGAGTCTATTCACCTTGCTGTGGCAGCTGCCTCTATTTTGGCAAGATATAGCTTCTTAAAAGAGATGGATAAACTAGGCGCACGTTTCAATACGGTAATCCCAAAGGGAGCAGGGCCTCATGTCGATGTTAAAGCGGCAGAGCTCGTTGAGAAGTTTGGACAGTCTGTTTTTGATACTGCAACCAAGAAGCATTTTGCAAACACCCAAAAAGCACTAAATCTGTTGAGTAAAAAGAGGAAGTAACGCTCCTGTAGGAATACATTTTCCTTTATAAAAAAACCGGCTCATCATCTGATAAGCCGGTTTTTTGCTGCTTATTTTCTTAATTGAGCGCCAAAGCGTTCTTCTAAACTCTTTAATACGCGGTCATGCGCTGTTACTACCTCTTCATCTGTAAGTGTACGTTCTGGATCGAAGTATTTTAATGAGAAAGCAAGTGACTTCTTACCTTCTTCCATCTTTTCTCCTTCATACAGATCAAAAAGGTTTACTTCTTTTAATAACTCTCCACCCGCCGCTTGTATCACAGTTGTCAGATCACCTGCTGGAAGTTCTTGATCAACTACTAAAGCAATATCCCGGGTAATAGAAGGATAACGAGGCAGAGTCTGATATACCATCTCATTTGTTTCCTTCTCTAAAAGATTTGTTGCACTCAACTCGAACACATACGTATCTTTAAGATCTAACTCTTTTTGTAGAGCAGGGTGAAGCTGACCAACAAACCCTACGGAAATACCATCGAGTTTCACAATAGCTGTTCTTCCTGGATGCATGTTCTCAATTTCTCCTGCTTCGTACGTGATGCGCTCTGAAAGATTCAGTTCACCCATTAGCCCTTCTAGAATTCCTTTTAGAACGTAAAAGTCGACTGTCTTTCTTTCACCTTGCCACAAATGTTCGTTAAATACACCGGTTACTGCTCCAGAAACAAATACGTACTCCTCTGGAAGTTCTGTCAACTCTTCCTGACGATTGATGAATACAGAGCCCATCTCATAAATAGCGAGATCTTCCATTGAACGGTTTCTGTTATATTGAAGCACTTCAAGAAGTTGTGGCAGCAAGCTCATTCTTAGCGTACTGCGCTCTTCACTCATCGGATGAGCAACGGAAATCGGATAAACTGTCTCACCACTAAAAGAAAAATGAGTGGACTTAGCTGGAGTTGTCAACGCATACGTTACAGCTTGATAAAGTCCCGCACCTTCAAGATACGTTCGGATGTCACGACGTTGTGCTTGGTTCTTCGTTAACCCGCCAGGACGTGCTTCTGATAAAAGATACGTCGTTGGAATGCGGTCATATCCGTAAATACGTCCTACTTCTTCGATCAGATCAGCTTCAATCGTAATATCTGGTCTTCTTGAAGGAACAACCACTTCGAACTGCCCATCCGTTTCTTTATATGAAAACCCTAGTCTGTCAAAGATTGCTGCTGTTTGTTCAGGCGAAATCTCTGTTCCAAGTAGAGCATTCATTCTAGAAACGTCCATCTTCACACTGTATGTGTTTACTTCGCGCTTTCCAGCTTCAACAATTCCTTCAGCTACTTTCCCTCCAGCAAGTTCAGCCATCAATCCAGCTGCTCTCATAGCTGCTGCGTATACACGGTTACGATCAATGCCTTTTTCATATCTGGAACTTGCTTCACTGCGTAAACCTAGATCTTTAGAAGCTGCTCTTACACGTGCAGAGGCAAAGTAAGCTGCTTCTAAAAGAACGTTTGTTGTATCATTTTGCACTTCACTTGTTGCTCCGCCCATCACACCAGCAACAGCAATCGGGTCTTTACCGTTTGTAATCACTAAGTGTGTGTCTTTAAGTGTACGTTCTTGATCATCGAGAGTAAGAATTTTCTCACCTTCTGCTGCACGACGAACAACAATCTCTTTAGATCCTAATCGGTTATAGTCGAAAGCATGAAGCGGCTGACCGTATTCCAGCAATACATAATTTGTAATATCAACAATGTTATTGATCGGACGAATTCCTGAAGCCATTAATCGATTCTGCATCCAAAGGGGTGAAGGACCAATCTTAACATCACGGATCATCATCGCTCCGTAATACGGATTATCTTCTAATGAATCAATATGAACGGAAATAAAGTCTTCCGCTTTTTCTTCTGTAGTTGCAATCGCTAAATTTGGAAGCTTTACTTCTTGCTCAAGGATTGCTGCAACTTCATAAGCAACACCAATCACATTTAAGCAATCAGCACGGTTTGGCGTCAGGCCAAGCTCAAGCACGTGGTCATGCAGATTTAAGTATTCTAATGCATCACTTCCTGGCTCTGCATCAGAAGGCATCACAAAGATTCCTGTTGAATATTCCTTTGGTACAAGTTTTGTGTCTACGCCTAACTCTTGAAGAGAACAAATCATACCGTGTGATTCTTCTCCGCGAAGTTTTGCTTTTTTGATTTTAAAGTTACCTGGAAGAACTGCACCTGGCACGGCTACAGCAACCTTTTGACCTTGCGCCACGTTAGGTGCACCGCAAACGATTTGAGAAACTTCCCCTTGGCCTACATCTACTTTACATACTCTAAGTTTGTCAGCATTAGGATGCTGGATACATTCTTGAACATATCCTACAACAACTCCGCTGATTCCTTTATTTAACGACTCGACCATTTCAACTTCGATACCGCTTTTTGTGATTCTATCTGCTAATTCAGACGGTGTAATTTCTATGTTTACATATTCTTTTAGCCAGTTATAAGAGATTAGCATGTAATTCCCCTCCTCAAGTTATGCATTTTTGAATTGTTTTAAAAACCGGATATCGTTCGCATAGAAATGACGAATATCATCAATTCCATATTTAAGCATCGCGATACGCTCAGGTCCCATACCAAATGCAAAACCTGTGTATTTCTTTGAATCAAACCCAGCCATCTCAAGAACGTTCGGATGAACCATACCCGCTCCTAAGATTTCAATCCAACCTGTTTGCTTACAGATCGAACAGCCTTTTCCGCTACACTTAAAGCAAGAGATATCCATTTCGACAGATGGTTCTGTAAAAGGAAAAAGCTTGGACGCAGACGAATTTTACGATCTTCGCCAAACATTTTCTTAGCAAACGTTTCAAGGACACCTTTTAAGTCACTTAATCGAACGTTTTGATCAACCACAAGTCCTTCGATCTGCATGAACTGATGGGAATGTGTTGCATCGTCGTTATCTCTGCGGTAAACCTTCCCTGGAGAGATGATTTTCACAGGTCCTTGACCTTCGTGCTTTTCCATCGTACGAGCCTGAACTGGAGACGTTTGAGTACGAAGCAAGATGTCTTCAGTAATAAAGAACGAATCCTGCATGTCGCGTGCCGGATGACCCTTTGGCAAGTTCAATGCTTCAAAGTTGTAATAGTCTGTTTCCACTTCTGGCCCTTCCGCAATAGTAAAGCCCATGCTTAGAAACAAATCTTCAATCTCTGTCACAACCGCTGTTAACGGATGCGAATTTCCTTGTTTAACAGGTCTTCCTGGTAATGAAACATCGATCGTTTCTTTCGCCAGTTTTTCTGAGATTGCCGCATTTTCCAACTCAGTCTGTTTTTTATCAAGCTCCTGCTGAATGCTGTCACGCACTTCGTTGGCATATGCTCCGATAACAGGTCGTTCTTCTGCAGATAATTTACCCATTCCTTTTAATACTTCAGTAATGGGTCCTTTCTTTCCTAAATAAGCAACTTTCACTGCTTGCAGATCTTTTAAATCTTGGCTTTCTTTGATTTGGCCAATCGCTTCTACTTTTAGAGCTTCTAAACGGTCTTTCACCGTGCAACCCCTCCTTAAAAAATATAAAAACTCCTCATCCAATAAGGGACGAGGAGTTCGCGGTACCACCCAATTTAACAATGAAAAATACACTGTTCACTTCATTTAAAATAACGGCTCTTCACCGGTCAGCCCTACTTAATCGTTCAGGTGACAACTCAGGAGTGAATTCAATAATACCTACCAAAGAAATGCTCGCAGTCCAGGACATTTCCTCCCTTTTTGGCGGAATCATTATCTACTTTTCTCCATCTTTGCTTTTCACACTATTCCTTTCATCTTTTTCATTATATATGAAAAAAATCAGCAATTGCAACGTCTCATAACAAATTACGTTCGATTTCGCTGCAATTCATACAACAGAATGCCTGTTGCGACCGATACATTTAAAGATTCAGCTTCACCGAAAATGGGTATCTTCACATTCATCGTCGATTCTTTTTGCAAAACTTCCTGCACACCAGCTCCTTCGTTTCCAACGATTAAGGCGAAACCTTCAACTTCTGGTGCTTTCCGCATATCAACAGCTTTTTGCAAAGAAGTTGAAAGAACAGTGATATTCCGCTCCTTACATTGCTCGATAATCTCTAAAAGATCTGCTTTTACAATCGGCAGATGAAAAAGAGAACCTTGAGTAGACCTAACTGTTTTGCCATTATAAAGGTCTGCGGTACCCTCACCTAAGAAGACTCCATCAAGTCCAGCACTATCCGCTGTACGAATGATTGTTCCGAGATTACCTGGGTCTTGTACACCGTCTATCAATAAGTAACGGCCATTTTCTATTATAAGTTCGGCTGACTGATCCATCATTTCACATACAGCCACAATCCCTTGTGGTTTTTCTGTTTCAGAAAGCTGTTTCATCAATTTAGCCGGAACCGACCATAGCGTAAACTTTTCTTTTAGCCAGGCTTCATTTATTTCAAAATTTTCTTCAATAATGACATGCTGCAGCTTTGCACCAGATTTTATTGCCTCTTCAATAAGATGTGGGCCTTCAATCAAATATGTGCCTGATCTTTCTCGCTCTTTTTTTGTATGCAGCTTCTTCCATTGCTTTAAAGAAGCGTTGGATTCTGATTCGATGTGCTTCATTATAAGGTGTACTCCTTTAAATCATAAATATTTAATATTTTTCCTCATAAAACTTACTCATAACGTACACAATAAAAAAGAAAAAATTAATAGAGGTGCTTATCCCATGAATCTTGATTTAAGAAAAGCTGTATTGCATAACGTTACTGGAAACAATAAAGAGCAATTACAAGATACGATTGTTGATGCAATCGAAAGTGGAGAAGAAAAATGCTTCCTGGTCTTGGCGTACTTTTTGAAGTGATCTGGAAAAATTCAGATCAGCAAAAGAAGGAAGAAATTTTAACAACTCTATCTGATGGCTTAAAGTAAAACCCGGGATTTCCGGGTTTTTTTATTTTTCACATAGATATAATTTTATTTTTTAGCATTTTAATATGTCTAATTTTATAATATACACTTATTCCTTAAACTTATACAATACCGAATTTTATCGAAAAATTTTATTTCTATTACGGTTTTATATAAAAGTTACATAAATGGAATTAATTACTTATAATTAATATAAGTTTATTTTTTCAATTTTCAACCAAAAAAAAAAATTTAATGGGGTGAATGTTCATGGTTCCTATTACTATTATGATTAGTTCCACAATTAAAGATTTACTTGGTGAAAGAGACGCAGTTAAAAAAGCCTTTTCCTCTACAGATTTTGTAGAATTAATCGGTGCAGGTAATTTAAATGACCAGTCGTTTTCTGGTAGTTCTATGCATGAAACATTAAAAATGGCTAGAGAATGTGATTTATACATATTAATCTTGGGTTCAAAATATGGAATGGAAGTGAATGGACTTTCAAAGTCAGCTACTGAGATTGAGTTTGATCAGGCTCTCCATGCAGATCCCACGAAAGTTTTACTTTTTATGAAAGAAAGCAATAAAAAAATTGATCCTAAACAGCAAGAATTTATTAGTAGAGTTTGTGATTATTACTCAGGATATTGGAGGAGCTCTTTCACTTATACGCATGAATTAGGAGAAATTGTTCAAAAGTCATTTATTAACTGGCTAAAAAACAGAGCAAGTTTGAATAGTAGTACTGATTATGTAGATCATTTTATTAGACTTGCTAAAGAAAATAAACCTGAATCAAGTGCCCGCGTATATTATAACGTAACAGAGGACAAGGTAGAAATTACTTACGATTACTTCGAAAAAAACATATTGTGATTTTTCATAAACAGGATTTATTTAGTGATTTTTGGGGCTGTTTATCAAAATTACAAGGTCAATTTGCTACTTGGACACTATCCTCTACGGAAGTTAATAAGTAATGGCAAATGTTAATGTATTAAAATCAAATTTTTTATTAGCTTTAACTACTCAAATACGAGATCAATCAGCACAGAATCAGCTACTAAGAACTACTCTGAATAAACTAGGAGAGAAAATAGGAGAAGAAATAGTTGGTGAAATGTTTACAACATCCACTAAAATTCAGACCCCTATGGATTTACCATTTGAAGGTATGCGATTTTCAATTCCAACTACTGTAGTCTTAAGTACTAGAGATGATTATAATTATTTCGGTAAAGGAATTGCTTCACATTTTGATGGTGGATTACGTGGGTATATGGATTTTGCAGGGTTACGAGGTCCTTCAACTTTACAAAGCGAGATTGCTGCCGTTGAGCTACCTAAAATCCCTAAAGGAAGATACATCGAAAATGTAATAATTGCAAAGTCAGTTCTTGCTACTGGATGTACAGCAATATCTTTAGCACAAAAAGCAATTGAAACCTATAAACCAAGGAATATAATCGTTGCCTCAGTTTTTTACTCTAACAGGGGAATAGAAGAATTAATGATGGACATTTATCCAATGCCGGTAATCTTTGTAGTTGGTGAACCAGATAAATTAAATGCTGACGGTATGCTTATACCAGGAGTTGGTGATATTGATAAGAGAATTTCATAACATTTTAATAAAAGTTGTTTTAGCCCAACATTAAATGATGGGCTAGTTTTATTTTATTTAGTTCCAGTAGATCCAAAGCCATGATTGCCTCTTTCGGATTCTGTTAATATTTGTGTTTCTTTAATACGAACCTTTAGTACCGGTGCTAATACCATTTGTGCAATTTTCATGTGCTTCTCAACTTTAAAATCTACTTTCCCATGATTTATTAATATTATTTTTATTTCTCCTCTATATCCTTCGTCAATTGTACCCGGGCTATTCAAAACAGTAACTGAATGTTTAAGAGCTAATCCACTTCTCGGTCTAATTTGCGCTTCAGTAAATTTAGGTAACTCGATTTGTATCCCAGTTGAAATCAACCCTGTCTCTCCTGGTTTAATAATCATTTCCTCTATAGAAAACAAATCCAATCCTGCATCGCCTTGATGGGCTTGGTAAGGTAATATCGCGTTATCATTGTTTAATTTTATTTTAATTTCGTACTCCATATAAGTCCTCCATTTTGTACATACTATCTCTACCTATTTCAATAGCTATTATAACTTATCTGGCACTTTATTCGTGGAAGTTTTGTTATGTTTGAACAAAAAAAGCATACCCTATGCAGGCATGCGCTGTTTTTCACGTTTTACGTGGTCTGCCTCAAAAAATTCACTCCACTTTATGACCAATTCTTTTCTTCTTAATAGATAAAACAAAACGGATAATACGATTATGATTGCAGCAGATGTTACTAATGACAGAGAAAGCAGTACGGATCCAAACGAGGAATAAAAAATAGCGATCGGTATGTTTGAAATAATACTAGCCTTCGTATACTCTCTAAAATTTGCCGAGATTTCAATCAGACAAAGACTTAAAAGATGAAAATGCATGAATGGAATCATTTTTAAAATAGCAATCTGACCTACCGAA
Organism: Fictibacillus sp. EA-CB0309; assembly: GCF_055814265.1. Taxonomy (NCBI): domain Bacteria; kingdom Bacillati; phylum Bacillota; class Bacilli; order Caryophanales; family Fictibacillaceae; genus Fictibacillus; species Fictibacillus sp. EA-CB0309. The sequence goes on along the minus strand of NZ_CP169271.1, from coordinate 1,427,870 downwards.
AATGGCATTCTTTTTCCGATCCACTTTTTTTGCAGTTTTTTTACTTTTTCATCAGTTTCGGCATGCTTTTCATGCCCCAGTAAAAAAGAACACTCGACAAGGTAATACCGATGATGGAATAAAAAGTGCCCGCAACTGCTCCGAACAAAATTCCACCTGTAAGACAGATGAGACCGACAGGCAGGAAAAAGAATTGTCTGAATGCCTGTAAAAGAATAAACAGCAAAGGGGCAAAGATTCCACTAAACTTGAGTACCTCGATGTATACACTTGTATTGTCTAACACGCACTCACCCCCTTTAAGTCAGCATATGACAGAAGACGAGCTCTGTATGACAAAATGTTCGTGTGCATAATCCTCTCTATTTTTTGACACCTTAAAGATAGATTGTTTACTTACAAAGTTCTTAGTTTTTAGGAGGAATCGGGCATGGATACAGTTGTACTCGCGAGAGCCTTTTTTGGAACATCACTAGGTTTTCATATTATTTTTGCGACGCTTGGCGTTGGTATTCCTTTAATGATCGTCATCGCGGAAATCATTCATCAAGTTAAGGGAGACAACGACTACGCTATTATGGCAAAGCGTTGGACGAAAGCCTTCGCTGTTCTTTTAGGTGTTGCCATTCCATCGGGAACGATTGTCGGCGTCCAATTATCTTTGTTATGGCCAGGTTTTATGGAAATCGTAGGAAAGGTCATCTCCCTTCCCTTTCAGATTGAGATCTTTGCTTTCTTTTTAGAAGCCCTGTTTATGTCTATTTACGTTTATGCGGCTGACAGATTACCAAGGTACTTTCGCTTGATCTCGGTATTCTTTGTTGCACTAGGCGCCGTTGCGTCTGCGATCTTAATCTCTGCGGTTAACACGTGGATGAATACACCTGCTGGTTTTAAGATCAAGCCTGATGGAACGATCTATGATGTAAATCCTTGGGATGCCTTTTTTAATCCTAGCTTTTTGTCTTCCTCGTTTCATGTTGCGGTTACCGCATATATGACAGGTGCCTTTGCCGTTGCAGCAGTTGCGGCATTTAAACTATTAAAAAAACGTCCAGAACGTGAACGTGCTTATCACTTAAAAGGCTTATTCATGTCTCTTGCTGTCGCGCTTGTGATGAGTTTTGTCTCGGCAACTTCTGGGCATCATTCAGCACAGATTCTGCATCAGCATTCGCCTGAAAAACTAGCTGCAGCTGAAGGGTTGTTTGAAACACAAAGATATGCACCGCTTGCAATAGGTGGTTATACAGATCCTAAGACAGAAGAAGTTAAATACGGCATAGAAATTCCATGGGCACTCAGCTGGCTGGCTGCCGGAAAGTTTGATACGGAAGTTAAGGGACTATACGAATTTCCTCGTGAAACGTGGCCACCTTTCTATGTCCACACTCTCTTTAATTTAATGGTAGGAATCGGTACTCTTTTATTGGGACTGGCCGCATTCGCCTTATTTTATTGGTGGTTCTTTGTTAAAAAGCGAGGAAAGCCATTTCCAAAGTGGCTGCTTTGGTCGCTTGTATTTTCTGGACCTCTATCCATGCTAGGCATTGAATTCGGATGGGTGTTCAGCTGTAGCGGGAGACAGCCCTGGACGATTTATAGAGTCCAGACGACAGCAGAAGCTGCTACAAAAAATGAAGATCTTGGCATGCTCTTCCTTTTATTCTTATTTTTATATGCGCTTCTTAGCGTATTAACCGTTCTTATTTTAACGGCCTATTTCAAACGAAATCCGGTTTCAAAAGATATGGAAAAAATTCAAGGTTAGGAAGGAGGAATAAAGGATGAGCGAAGAAGTTTTAGCGATCCTGATGATGTGGACCTTTATTTTTATTTATAGCATTTTTGGTTCCATCGATTTCGGAGCTGGGTTTTGGGCGATGATCTACAACAATCATAGAACGATGGCAGGCAGGATCGCCAATCGTTTCTTATCCCCAACATGGGAAATTACCAACACGTTTCTCGTTCTTCTAGTGGTAGCGTTTGTAGGCTTCTTCCCAAAAGGAGCCTACACACTTGGAACCGTTATGCTAGTACCTGTTTCATTAATTCTCTTTTTGCTGGCCATTCGAAGTGCTTTTATGGTGTTCTCTTACTCTGTACAAGGGTATAGAAGGACGATGTTTATCATCTCAGGAATTTCTGGATTATTGATTCCTTCCTTACTCATAGCTGTTCTGCCCATTTCTCAAGGTGGATTTATCGCAGTTGATGGAGACACTCAAAGCCTTTTGTTAGGAAAATTGTTTACAAGCCCAACGCTATACCTTTATGTACTTTTCGGTTTAACTTCTGAACTTTATCTGTCATCGCTATTTTTAGCAGATTACGCACGGGTTTCGAATAGAGAGGATGCTTACAGACTGTATCGCAGCAATGCCATCATGTTAGGGCCGCTTACTTTGCTTTCTGCGCTTTTTACGCTATTGTTTATGGCACCAGAATCCCGTTGGCTGGTAGACAACCTAATGGATCAAAAAATATGGTTTATTCTATCTTTACTTTCGTTTCTAATGGCGTACGCGGCCCTTTGGTGGCCAAAACAAAACCGCCCAGGAATTGGACGGCCGCGTTTTACATTATTGGCAACTGTATTACAATACGGTCTAGCTAGTGTTGGCTATGGTTTAGCTCATCTGCCTTATATCGTATTCCCTGATTTAACGATTTATGAAGCATTTACAGCTAAAGAAACCTTTTATTCCTTAATGATTATGTATATCGTAGGTCTTGCCATCTTGGCACCAGGATTTTATATATTCTGGAGGCTATTCTTAAAAGACAAACGATACCTTCAACAGGATTAGCTTTCTATAAAAACCAGCCCGCCAAAACCGTTATCATGATACTTAAAATAGGAATACCGTATCGAAAAGATGAATGTTTCGTTTTATGACGGAACTTTTTCATAGCAAGCCACATTCCGGGTGCCCCACCTACAAATGCGATTAGCCATAATCGCGCTTCAGGTGTACGCCATTTCCCTTCTTTTGCGGATGCTTTGTCTCTTTTCATAACATAATAGGCGGCAGCGTTTAAAATGATTAGATATATGATTAGCACCTTGTTGTTTTTCCCTTCAGAATGAAAAAAGATCATCTCCATCAAATGAGGAAATGATCTTTTCTTTTTTCTAATTAAGCTTTTAGGCTTTCTTTAGCTTTTGAAGCCAATTCAGCGAAAGCTTTTTCGTCTGTGATTGCGATTTCAGAAAGCATCTTACGGTTGATGTCGATACCCGCAAGTTTAAGACCGTGCATTAAACGGCTGTAAGAAAGACCGTTTGTACGTGCAGCAGCGTTAATACGAGTGATCCAAAGCTTACGGAAGTCACGCTTCTTCTGACGACGGTCACGGTAAGCGTACATTAAAGATTTGAATACTTGTTGTTGTGCTACTTTAAATAATTTATGTTTAGAACCGAAATAGCCTTTAGCTAACTTAAGAACTTTTTTACGACGACGACGTGTTACATAGCCACCTTTTACTCTTGGCATATTAAAAACCTCCTATTTTTAAATCGATTGATAAACGATTAACGTTTTTTGTAAGTTAACAATGTGCGGATACGCTTGTAATCACCGCTGTGAACAAGTTTTGCTTTACGAAGCTTACGCTTAGCTTTTGTAGACTTGTTAGCAAACAAGTGACTAGTATAAGCGCGAGCACGCTTTAATTTACCTGATCCAGTTTTTCTAAAGCGCTTCGCAGCACCTTTATGAGTTTTCATTTTAGGCATAATGGTTATCCTCCCTGGTAAAAATTATTTTTCGGCTTTAGGTGCAAGGATAAGGAACATGCTACGACCTTCCATCTTCGGTTTTGTTTCAACCGTAGAAAGATCTTCACATTCTTTCGCTAACTTCTCCAATACCGTTTTTCCGATTTGAGAATGAGTGATTGCACGTCCACGGAAACGAATACTTGCCTTTACTTTGTCGCCTTTTTCAAGGAACTTACGGGCATTTCTAAGCTTTGTATTAAAGTCGTTTTCCTCAATTGTTGGACTTAGACGAATCTCTTTAGTCGTAATGACCTTTTGATTTTTTCGTGCTTCACGATCTTTACGCTGTTGCTCGTATTTAAACTTACCGTAGTCCATGATACGACATACTGGTGGTTTAGCAGTTGCAGCAACGAGTACAAGGTCAAGATTTGCGTTTGCAGCAAGGTCTAAAGCTTCCTGTCTTGTTTTAATGCCAAGCTGGCTTCCATCAGGACCGATTAAGCGAACCTCACGGGCACGAATACCTTCATTGACAGACATGTCCTTACTAATAGTAAGTCACCTCCAAATTTTTTCAGTGAGTGCAAATACACTCGACTTGTTATTTCTGCAAATAAAAAAGCGTCGGCGCAACGATCACCCACACATAGTAAACCGGCTATGTACACTTTGACATGCCTGAATATCCATCTACCCATCAACAGTCACTAGTGACGTCGAATCAGGTGAGAAGCGGGTGCTTCTGCTTGTTTGATGCTTTTGCTTATTTTATTAACCTTACATACTATAACATATTGGAGACATACGTGTCAAACAACGAATGTAATAACAAGCAACGAAATTAATTTTACTTCGTTTGCAGATAGAATGCAAGAGTTTTTTTGAGCGATTTAAGAGCGGTGGTCACAATTCTTGTTTTTCCCTTTGAACTTTGGGTAATTTACTGTCCGCTTTTCCTGTTTTTTTGTCCACTTTAGGGTATTTACTGTCCACTCTTTCTGTTTTACTGTTCACTTTCAGTAATTTACTGTCCACTTTGGGCATTTTACTGTCCACTTTTCATTTTCTTATAAAAAAAGACGGCCAACTTTAGCATTGGCCGCTCTCTTTAAAAACATTTATCTCTTTTCGTTAATTTGAGCTAAAATTTTGTCTCTGAAATCTTCATAAGAAACAGTCTCTGATTTTTGCTCGCCATACTTACGAACGTTTACAGCATTGTCTTCGATCTCTTTATCACCTAGAACAAGCATGTAAGGAATCTTCTTCATTTGGGCTTCACGAATCTTGTAGCCCATCTTTTCATTTCTAGTATCAATGTCCACACGAATTGCATGTTCCTTCAGATCTTCTTGAAGCTTATGAGCATACTCGTTATGAACATCGGATACAGGGATAAGTTTCACTTGAACTGGTGCTAACCATGTTGGGAATGCTCCAGCAAAGTGTTCAACCAAGATTCCTAAGAAACGGTCGATTGATCCGTAGATCGCACGGTGAATAACGACCGGACGTACCTTTTGATTGTTTTCATCTACATAAGTAAGATCGAACTTTTCTGGCATCTGGAAGTCCAGCTGGATTGTTGCACACTGATGACTTCTCTTCAAAGCATCTTTAATGTGGAAGTCAATCTTCGGTCCGTAGAACGCTCCATCTCCTTCATTTAGGTGGTAGTTCATTCCAAGATCTTCTAAAACGTTTTTCAACGCGCCCTCGGCTTGTTCCCATAAACGGTCATCACCCATAGAATCTTCTGGACGAGTAGAAAGTTCCACTGAATATTCAAAACCAAAAGTGCTGTAGATTTTGTCTACAAGTTTGAATACATTTTTGATCTCACTTTCAATCTGCCCAGGTGTTACGAAGATATGTGCATCATCTTGACAGAATGTACGAACACGAATCATACCGTTTAGAGCACCGCTATATTCATGACGGTGAACTTGACCGAACTCAGCCATACGAACAGGAAGATCTCTGTAAGAATGAAGCTTATTTTTAAAGATGAGCATGTGTCCCGGGCAGTTCATCGGTTTCATCGCAAACTTAGTATCATCCACTTCTGAGAAATACATATTTTCGTGGTAGTGATCCCAGTGTCCTGATTGCTCCCATAAACGCTGATTCATCATAAATGGAGTACGCACTTCATCATAATCCACTTGACGCTGAAGTTCGCGAGAGAAGTTCTCAAGTTCAGTACGGATTGTCTGGCCGTTCGGAAGATAGAAAGGCATACCTGGCGCCTCTTCAGAGAACATGAATAGCTCTAATTCTTTTCCTAATTTACGGTGATCACGTTTTTGAGCTTCTTCAATAAAGTGGAGATACTCATCAAGATCTTTTTGGCTTAAGAATGCAGAACCATAAATACGCTGAAGCATTTGGTTGTCACTGTCACCACGCCAGTAAGCTCCAGAGATGCTCATTAATTTATATGCTTTGATCTTTCCAGTCGAAGGAACGTGCGGCCCGCGGCAAAGGTCAAAAAACTCACCTTGCTCATAGATTGTGATCTTTTCACCTTCAGGAAGGTCACGTATCAGTTCAAGCTTTAAGTGATCATTCAATTTCTCATAAATTTCAAGAGCTTCTTCGCGACTTACTTCTTTACGCACAATAGGAAGGTTTTCGTTAACGATTTTCTTCATTTCTTTTTCAATCGCTGGAAGATCTTCTGGCGTTAAATTGTGAGACATATCTACATCGTAGTAGAAGCCGTTATCGATAACTGGTCCGATTCCTAGCTTCACGTCTGGGTAAAGACGCTTAAGAGCTTGAGCAAGCAAGTGGGCATTCGAGTGTCTTGTCATCTCAAGACCTTCTTTAGAATCCTGCATCACGATTTCAATGGAAGCATCTTCTTCAATCGGACGAGAAAAATCATATAATTGTCCGTTTACTTTTCCTGCAACTGCTTTTTTCTTTAAACTTGGACTGATACTTTCTGCCACTTGTTCAGAAGTAACGCCTTTTGGAAATTCCTTGACTGATCCGTCTGGGAACTTGATTGAAATTGACGACATATAAAACATCTCCTTTTTTAATTTAGGCACATACATTGTTGCCCTTGAAAGTCATTGATTTCCGTTACAGCAACAATCTTTTAGATCTAAAACAAAAAACACCCGTCCCTAAAAGAAGGGACGAGTGATTATCTCGTGGTTCCACCCTTGTTCCACAACAATAAATATGCTGCGGCACTCGGACAGTGTAACGGACTGCGGCCGTCAACGATTACTCTAAAAGCATTTCACCGTTGAAGTTCCAAGGTGGTAAAGCAATTTTCCGTGTTAGGAAGTTTTCAGCCAAGACTTCCTCTCTTTGAACCGTAAAAATTTGCTTCGTGTCCTTTTCAATACAGATTAAGTGATAAAATTATACATTTATTATATGCAGTCACTCTTCAAAAAGCAAGAGTGCTCTGTATGTTTATGATTTTTTTTGCGATAGTACCGCTGTTCCTTATAAGGCATCTTCTCAATAGAGCTAATTGTCACCTTTTCTTGAAATATATTTTTCACTGTTTGAAGCAGAGGATGATCGATGTCATAAGCATAGATTCTAGCAGAAGATGGTGACAATCCGATTAATGGACCTAGAAGCCTTTCGTCCAAATTCGTGACATTTGTTAACCGCAAAGCTTTTTCATGGAACATCATTAATTCTGTGTGTGACAACTGTTTTTGTTGTTCATCAAAAAGAAATACATGCTCTTTCTCAAAAATAATGATGATATCAGATTTAGAGAAAGATCTTTGTTTTGTTAAGCACGTCCGTAATTGCTCCACGAACATCTGGTATTCAAGTTCCAATTTGTATTCATCGATCGCACACTCAACAATTTTTAGCAAGGTAGCTAAGTATTCTTTCAATCTAAATTTAATAAATGATTCAAACTCTAAGAATTCGGTCTTTGCCTCTAGTATGGAGTCCCACTGCTTTCGAATTAAATCATTTAAGCTTGGTAGATGCTTCACATCAGGAATTCCTTCGATCTCTCCTAATACGATACTTTTTGTTATAGAGAATATCTCCTTTTGTTCAGCGGTATCGGTGTAAAAAAAGCATGTTCAATCATTTCCTTTAAACAAATATCTTCTACCTTATTCCGTGTAAATTCTGTTAACACATCCAATATGAACGATTTTTTCTCATGTATGTGCAGTTCAAGAATTTTTGAAGAAGTTTCAGATAATTTGGCAAAGGAAGGGTTTATTTTATGTTTTGCTGCCATCCTGATCATATTTTTCAAGACAGCTATTCCGTCTGATGGGTGTGAAAAAGCAATCGCGACCAAATAAGTCCCCCCATATAAAATCCTCAATAATACACTATATGGGACGAGGTCCTAAAACATGTTACTTACTCATGAAAAAACAACCCTGTACATAGGGTTGTTTAATCATAAACAAATTTCCGTTCAATTTTTGATAATATAAATGCCATTCCAAGGGTCAAGATTAAATACATCAACGCTGCAGTCATATAGGGTTCCCACGGCCGGTAGTATTCCCCCATCATTGCCCTCGCATAATACATTAATTCAGGCGTAGCAATAATGGAAACCAGTGATGAATCCTTAATCAGAACAATAAATTCATTCCCAAGCGGAGGAATCATCCTTCTTGAAGCTTGCGGCAGGATAACATGTTTCATCGCTTGTACATGATTCATTCCTAGAGAACGAGCAGCTTCCATCTGCCCTTTATCGATCGATTGAATACCCGCTCTGAAGATCTCCGCTATATATGCCGCCGCATTCAGTGACAGAGCTAGAACACTGGATACAAATACATTGGGCGGCTTCATAAAAATCGGCATTAGTGCTGAATGAATCAATAAGATTTGAACTAATAATGGAGTTCCTCGAAAAAAGCTGATGTACCAGACACAAGGAAGACTTATGTAAGACTGTTTCATCATTTTTCCGAGTCCAATAAATAATCCTAGAATGGTGCCAAAAAGAATGGCTAACAATGAAAGCTGGATCGTAATCCAAGTCCCTTTTAAGAACAAAGGCATATACTCTCCAATAATCTGTAAAGAGAATTCCATGTAGACCTCCTGGGCTAGTTTATTGTTTCAGTACATCTACATTCGGCTCTTCACCAAACCATTTTTTATAGATTTCAGCGTACTTACCATTATCAATCACCTTTTTCAAAGCTTTGTTAATCTCATCTTGATGATCACCGTCTTTAGGGAAGATGATTCCGTAAAATTCGCTTTCAAAACTATCTTTATCGCTGATTGTCACTAGATTTTTATCGGGATTATTCTTTTCATACTCTTGAACCACTGCATTATCCGCAACAACCGCTTCTACTTCCCCGTTCAATAAAGCTTGAATAGCGAGAGTATTGTTATCAAACTTTTTAATGTTCTCATTTTTCCCAAACATTTTTTCCAAAGCATCTTGACCGGTTGTCCCATTTTGAACACTTACTTTCTTTCCTTCAAGGTCTTTTGCACTCTTAATAGATGTTCCTTCTTTTGTTAGGATCATATTTACTGATTCAAAGTACGGTGAAGAAAAATCGTACGTTTTTTTCTTTTGTCATTAATCGTAATGGCAGAAATACCTGCAGATACTTCTTCATTTTTTAAAGCAATAAACAGAGGTTCCCACCCTGTGTTCTTGATTTCGTATTCTAATCCCGCTTCTTTCATAACAGCATCAAGCAAATCCACATCAAACCCGACGATCTTTTCCCCATCCAAGGATTCAAAAGGGCGTATGCCGCATCTGTTCCAATCGTTAATTTATCTCCCGAACCAGACGAGCAGGCTACCAGGAATGCAGCAGATAAACCGATGAGTCCCATTTTAAATCTTCGTTTCATGTTCATTATTTGTTTTCCCCTTTATTCTAAATATTCTTATATTATACACAAAATTTTAAATATAAGGAAAATTACGATAATTTTTTTAAAAAACTGCTGTTTTCGTAAATCTGTTGTTATTGGAAGTAGTTGATTTCCGTTCCAGATGCTCGCTTTCCGCGGGGCAGGCGGTGAGCCACATTCGTACGTTTCACGTATAAGTGTCTCACCTGCCCGCCTGTCCTAGCCGAGAGTCTCCCACCTTCCACTCCAATCAACTTATCAGTGAAGAAAATGAAAGAAAAACTAAACAAGTCTATAGCAACATTTTTTAGAAAAATAGACTATAGAAAAGAGCCAATAAAAAGATAAAAAGACCCCATTTAGGGGTCTCTTTATTAATCATCTATATTCTGCAAATCTCGATTGGACAATCTTCACAGCTGCAGGCTGTTTTCAAATACTCCAAAGAGGTGATTTTAATCGTTCCTTCTGTAAAAACAACAGCACCCTCTTTTTTTAACTGGCTTAACATTCTGTTCACCGTTTCCCGTGATGTGCCGATCAGTTCTGCTAGATCAGTATTCGTAAAACGCTGCGTGAGAACAATCCCTTCAGGTGTCATCACTCCATATGAATTAGCTAGTCTTATTAAAGTTGAACATAGCGCCCCTTTTTTTCCGTATAGCATTAAATCTCTAAACTTGGAGCGAGTAATCGCATGCATATTACTCATCCATCTCATAAATTCTACTGCCACTTCTCCATGCTGCCAGATGATTGTTTCTAGATCCTTCTGCTGAATGATTCCCACTTCACACGTTCTAGTTGCTTTTGCACTGTATCTGTAGCGTGAATCAGAGGAAATGCCTAGTTCTCCAATAAGATCGCCTTCTTGAAAAATATATAAGACGAGCTCTTTTCCCTCTTCATTCATTTTAGTGATTTTAATCTGACCTTGTTTTAAGTAATACAAACGATCGGCAGGATCGTTATCAACAAATAGATAATGATCTTTTTCTACTTTTTTTGAATACATGAGGTTCTCTAAATATTGAAATGTGTTCTTTGAAAATACATCGGTATTTTGATACGAACAAAAATTTGACTGTTGCGTGCAGGCACCCATCATCAAAACCTCCCCGCTTTACTTATTTCCATTATAATCCACCAATCGAATTGCTAGTGTGATTTTTATCACACCGACTGTGAACATTGTGTGATTTTTGATACATCTCCTAATAAGTATTTGAATTATCCTTTTGTTAGAAGGAGGTAATATGAATGACTGCCGCAGTTATTTTAACGGAATTCCATACAACCCACAAAAGGAATTCTATACAAAACATATTGAAAGAACTTGAACCTTTTTTTGAGGAGAAAATCTTGATCACCCATCAACCTTCACTATATTTGCCGTATGTTAAAGATCAAGCACGCATTCTTACACCATACTTCGAATGGGCAGATCCATTATCATCTCTTCATACTTCATTATCTTTGGCTGTTTCAGACGAGGTTTGGCTGCTTCACGAATCCAAAGATTTTCCTGGTATCCATATTTTCAATGAAATGAAAAAGGCTAAGAAATACTTTCATACCCAAGGAGTTCTCATTCAAAAGGATATTAAGACCTGCTTTATTAATAGTTTGTTTGATAAAAGTGTTTTGAGTGTACTTCAAGAACAATTAAGCAAGAACAATAAAGATACAGAACAATTTTTGCACCAAATCAATTATGTTCTTTTTCAAGAAACAAAAGAAACGCTTGTAGACGATTATGTCTACAAGCGTTTTTTACCAGAACTTATAACCCGGTGATCCTGGGGGTGCATGCTCAATCATGTGCCAAAAAGGAACGGTATACGCGATTAGAATCAACGCTGCACAAATGCCCACCCAAAGCTTCCAGTTTTCTAGGATGACAGGAGTGGATACTGCACTTTCTTCTACCTCTCCCACTGGGAAGTCCATCACACCTCTAGGAGCTTTGAAAGCGAGAAACCAAGCAATATACATCAATAGTATGATAGCTAGAAAGAGGATGGTTCCTCCAACTGCCATGGCGACCTGATAAGGTATCCAATCAACAGCTTGTGAATGACCAGCATAAGTCGTATAAGAAGTTCTTCGCGGTGCCCCGAACAAACCGACTATATGCATCGCACCTGACATAATCGCCATCCCTACTGTCCACATGATGGTTTGAATGATTCCTAGTTTATTCATTCTAGGTGTTAACGTCCTTCCTGTAAGATAAGGAATGAGCCAATAACAGATGCCAAAGAAAGTGAGTGCAACAGTTGATGCTACCGTTAAATGAAAATGTCCTGTTACCCACAGTGTGTTATGAATGACTTGGTTTAACTGATGGCTAGCATTGATGATTCCTCCAGCTCCTGCTGGGATAAAAATCAGCATGCCCATCATAGGGGCAAAAACCGGACATCTCTCCATGGCAATACTTTAATCCAGCCAAACAAACCCTTTGCTCCTTCTTTCTACCTGCTGTTTCAAATACAGCAAACATAGAAAAGGCAGTCATTAAAGACGGAACAATAACCATGAACGTTAAGACTACTTGGAAAAACTTCCACGCATGCGAGATTCCAGGTTCTAGTAATTGATGGTGAAATCCTACCGGAATACTAAATAATAAAAACAGCACAAATGAAAGTCTCGCTAATGCATCACTGAATATTTTTCCGCCAATTATCTTTGGAATGACAACATACCAGCACATATAAGCAGGCAACAACCAAAAGTACACAAGCGGATGTCCGAAATACCAAAAGAGGGTCCTGCTAATTAAAATATCAATCTTATCAACCCAGCCAATCGACCATGGAATAAATTGAAGAAGAACCGTTGCTGCTAGACCAAGAGTTGCCACAAACCATAAAGCCATAGTCATTACTGCCATGTAACTAAAAAGAGGAGAAAGTTTATTTTTCGTTTTGCTTTTCCAAATGTAATATTGGTTCCACATAGAAAAAGCACATAACCAACTGCCCACAACAACGTGAACAAGTGCAATGTAAAACCAAGGAGATGCCTGGAGTGGAGCATAGAATGTGTAAAGAACCGTTGCTTTGTTTAAAAGAATGAATACGGTTGCTAAACCTGTACCAAATGTCATCATCACAAACCCAAGCCAGCCTGTTCGTCTTGGTACGTCGTACAGCGTTCCCATCGTTTTACTAATTCCAGCGTATAAAAATCCTAAGATAAAAAAAGTCGTAAAAATAAGTGCCAACAATACCCCATGAGCCGTTAACAACTGATAATATCCAATAGAAAGCGGAAGTTCAATTGCACCACTTCTTACAAATGTCTGCAGTAATCCTGCTAAAGCACCAATAAAAAGAGCAATGAAACTAACAGTCAAAAAAGCTAAACTTAAGTGAGCATCTCTTTTATCAATCATGCTGTCACCTCCAAGGTTACTGCCATGACTTGGTGACCTGCTCCACAATATTCATTGCATAAAATGAGATACTTGCCGGGTTTTGTAAACGTATAAGAGATCTCACTCACATATCCTGGTGTAATCATCATGTTTACATTCGTTGCTGGAATTTCAAAACCGTGAACCACATCTGTGCTTGTTACTTTAAAATGTACAGTAGAGCCTTTAGGTACAGACATTTTAGAGGACGTGTACGTAAAAGCTTGCGCAAGCATAACCGCCTCATATTCCTTTTCTCCAACCTTTGTAAAACCTGGATTATCAAAAGGAGGTGTCATTACAGCTTTTTCTGGATCGATTGTTTCCATATGACTAGGGGCTGGTTCCCCATAGCAAATGCTGATACACCTACAATTAATAGAAAAAGCGTTAAACATACTGCCCCCGACCAGAGCCAAATCTTTTCATATCTATGAATATGCATGTTTCAACCCCTAACGTGAAAGATACAGCAAATATATTGCCGCCCATGATAAAACGATAAATAACCCTACACCCATTACTGATAAAAGTGTGCCTAACAACTCTCTTTCTTTTTTTACTGTTACTTCTTTCTTTACATTTCTTTGAAGCTGCGGCATCATCATTCCTCCTCACGTCTTACATCTACAGAATAATTCCTTAACAAGAATGCCGCTGTGACAAAAGTCATACCGGTCTCAGTCCACAAAAAAACACCCGACACGAATTCATGTCAGGTGTTCACAATTAGTTTTGCATAACAAAATCTTTTTCTGCCTTTTCTTCATCTTCAAAAACACGAAGCGTTTCATATTTCGTATTTCGCTGTGCAGGAATCTTACCTGCTTCACGAATCAAGCGAAGCGTTAAGTTCGTGTTTACTTTGTGTGTCGTTCCAGCTGCTGAAACAACGTTCTCTTCCATCATCGTGCTTCCAAAATCGTTGCAGCCATAATGAAGCGATTTTTTCCCAACTTCAGGACCCATTGTTACCCAAGATGATTGGAAGTTTGGAATGTTATCTAAGAAGATACGAGAGATGGCAACGTTTTTCAAGTATTCTCTTGGCGTTGTCTTCTCAGCCTTCATATTTGTATTGTCCGGTTGGAACGTCCACGAAATAAAAGCAAGGAAGCAATCCGTTTCATCTTGTGCATCGCGGACTCGTTTTAAATGAAGAGCTCTCTCTTCAAATGTTTCCCCAAATCCAATTACCATCGTAGCCGTAGAATGAAGGCCAACTTTTTTAGCAGTCTTCATGCACTCGATCCACTCGGTCCATGACCCTTTTAATCTACTGATCTTCTTACGTGTGCGGTCATCCAGAATCTCCGCTCCACCTCCAGGCAAAGAGTCAAGACCAGCTTCTTTCAGTTCACGGAGCACTTCTTCAAGTGATAACCCGGATACTTCGACCATCTTCCACACTTCAGCCGGCGAGAAAGAATGCATCGTAATATCAAACCGCTTCTTTATTTCACGCAATAAGTCCGTATAATAACTAAATGGCAGATTTGGGTTTGTTCCACCCTGCATTAAGATTTCGGTACCGCCAACATCAACGGTTTCCTGTATTTTTTGGAAGATCACTTCATCGTCCAATACATACCCTTCTTCACTTCCCGGTGCTCTATAGAAGGCACAGAATCTGCAATATGTATCACAAAAGTTTGTATAATTTACGTTGCGTCCTATTACGAAAGTGGTGATCGGTTCTGGGTGCCACCTTTTCATAATAATGTCCGCAACTTCTCCCATGCGTTCTACTTCATCACTTTCATAAAGTTTAACGGCGTCTTCTACCGATAAACGTTCGCCATCCAAAGCTTTTTGTAAAATAGATTCTATACTCATCGGTAACCTCCGAATACAATTTCTTAAGATTTCATCTGTTCTTATCCTATCATATTTTAGCAGAAGAGACAGCTTTGGGTTTTAAAGTTAGCTCTTCTTAAAAAAGTGATGCTTCTTGGAACAGTATGAAACTTGCTCCCATTAGCATGTTGATTGAAGCGTAAGGATGCGAGACTCCTGCGGGACAGGCGGGCAGGTGAGACACTTAAGAGTAAAACGTACGAATGTGGCTCACCGCCTGCCCCCCCGGAAAGCGAGCATCTGAAACGGAAATCAACTACCTTCAAAAGCAACAAAGCTTACTAAAACAGTACTTTAGTAAATCAAAACAACATAAAAAAAGCTTCTGCCCTAGAAAGAGCAGAAGCTGATATTAATAGTCTTCTCTGAAATTTTTATTGCCACCCATGAATACCGGCGAACTTAAATGCTTGATACGCTCCATGATTCTTAGAGCTTTTACTTCATCGAGACCGCCTTTTTGCGAATATGAAAGATGCTGCTGCAGCATGTCATAGTCACAATTGGAAGTATATAAAGTGGGTAGCCTCTCCATCATTCGATATTGAAGGATAACTCCGATAATCTCATCTCGTACCCAATTGGTCATATTTTCAGCACCAATATCGTCCAGCATTAATACAGGGACCGTTTTCAATAGTTCCATTTTCGAATCAAAACTGCCGTCAGAAAGTGAAGATTTCATCTCTCGCAGAAACTCTGGTGTATGGATGATCAATGAATGAATCCCTTTCTCAGCTAATCCATTTGCAATAGCACCGAGTAGATAGGTTTTACCCACACCGAACTTTCCATAAAAATAGATGCCCTTTACCTGTTGGTCCGTACCAGCCATTTGAACAAATTCGTACGCTTTTGAAATAGCATTTCGTCTTGTTTCATCAATACTATGTTTATACAAACGATCGAACTTGGCTTCTAAAATCTCTTTTGGTATAAAGTAGCTTTTAATTAAAGAAGTCATTGTCTTCTTTTGTTCATCAAGAATTTTCAGCTCGCACGGTTTGTATCGTAGTTCTACAGTTTGTCTAACTTTCGTCAGCTCAGAACGGTATCCTTGCATAAGATTAGGACATTTCTCTAAACCTGGGCAATTGCGGCAGGCATGTTGTTCGTTCTTAAAGGTGTAAAAACTGGACAATAATTTTTCCGCGTGGACATCTGATATGTCAGGGTTTTCTCTTAAAAAACGCATGACACCCGGGTCAGATAGTACTTGTTGTTTCATTTGCTCATATCTCTCCTGAAACTTATCAAAACCCGGCATATGTTTAACAGATTCCTTTATGGATTCCATGTTGTTCCCCCTTTATTTCGAACTATTTAACAAGCTCTCAAGCCATTTCCGATTTTCATCTTCTGTAGAACTTGAACTCGTCTCGTCTGGCTGACTAGTTGGAGCTTTATCTTGCTTCAGCCAATCTGGTACAGTAACGTTCGGTTTTTTATTATCTCTATAAGATCTAGAATTTGATTTCTTTTCTTGCCATTCTTTATATTTACGTTTTTCATCACGAGCAAGCGCCATAGCTTCCGTTACGGTTTGCGCTTTTTTCGAGCCCAATGTGAAGCGATCCGTTCAATCAGTCCTTTAGCAAGCTTCATGTCATTTTCAGATAACACGTAATCCAAAAGAACATTTGTAACACCCGGCGTTAAGTTTTGATCGAGCATGCAATACGCAACTAGTTTCAGATCAACTTCGGAAGGTGTTGCACCAGAGTAGTCTTCTAAAAGACGGTATGGTGACACTTCTTCAAAATATTTAATAAGCTCTTCTTCTTTAGATTGAGGCTGCATCCCATGAAGCGCCTTTAAAGGAACTGGTTGTGTTTTTAAAGCCAAAACAGGAAGTCCTTCTTCATGTTCAAAACGGTACCACTTTTGAATTTCTCTTCTTAAATTTTCTGCAGAAATCTCACCGGTTGAGTAATAAACGTTTTGAATTTGTTTGCTCATATCCATTGGCTGTAGCTGGTAGATATAAGCAAGTTTATAGATTGCTTCCTTCAATTTAGGAGCAAGAATCTCTTTAGGTACGATAAAAGCCGAAATCTGATTCACCATCGCCTCAAAATCAAAAGTTGACTCACCTAGTACAACTTTCCCATGAATCCCTTTTTCATGTAAAGCGGCATCTTCTGGAAGCACATTTTCTGTAATCTCAGCATAACTCTTTGAAGACATCTCAGATGGATGCAGCGAAGTAAACACATCGCTAAACGAGGCGGTCACATCCTTAAAACCGGAAACATTTAATTGAGGAATATAGAACGATTCTCTTACTTCCGTGAATTTCGCTTTTCCAAGGCGATTGAATAAATAAATACTTAAAAAACCATCAGTAAAAAAAGCATTTGGAGATAGTGGGAGTTGAAGCTCATATATATATTCCCTTGAGCTCTCTCCATCTTTCTTATATGTTTTTAACAGTCCGATCGCTTCTAATTTCTTTCTGCCGGATAAAATATCTTTTAATGAGAACTGAGTTACGTTCATAAGGTGCTGGTGTTTTTGTGTCTGTCGATCCATATTTGCTTCGCACCATAATGTCATGTATAAACTATGTGCAAAAGCGCCAATCAATGGCTGATAAAGCATGGTGAGAACTTTGTGGTCTACTTCATGCAATACACCCTTGCACTGGACGGAATACGCATCAACGGGCACGACTTCCTGAAAATGTACCGTCATCGTTTTCACCCTTTATATATTAAAGTTAAAAGTAATTTGGCCGACGGATGGTTTTTATCGTCAGCCATGATTACAGTGAATTTTATAGTCTTTGTTCTTACTGTTTATGATAAAGGAACAAAAAGAGCGTTACAGCAGTAAACCAGACGCTTTAACGCTCCTCTTTTTTAATGAGTTCCTTAAGTTCCTGTATAAAAACGTTAATATCTTTAAATTGGCGATAAACCGAAGCGAATCTTACATAAGCCACTTCATCCGTTTTAGACAAGTGTTCCATAACCTGTTCACCAACAGCGGTGCTTGAAATCTCAGATGCGCCTGAGTTTCGCAATTCTTTTTCAATACTATCAACTATATTTTCAAGTGTTTCCAAGGGGACAGGTCTCTTTTCACATGCTTTAATAAGCCCTCGAAGAATCTTTTCGCGGCTGAACTCTTCACGTTCCCCGCCCTTTTTAACAATGATAAGCGGTGTTTGTTCTACCGTTTCAAATGTAGTAAATCTATAACTGCAAGATTCACATTCCCTTCGGCGGCGAATGGACCTTCCGCTATGTACAGGTCTTGAATCAAGCACTTTTGTTCCGTTGTGCTGGCAAGTAGGACACCTCATTGTAATCATCCCCAAAAAATTTTCTATTCTATATCTATCTTAAAGAAAAGGGAGGAATGTGACAAGCTATTCCTACAATTTTTCAGCCATAGACGTGCCAATAAACGTAAGCTTTTGTTTTAAGATTTCGTAAATGCTCATGATAAGTCTCTGGTTATTGCCGAAATTGAAGGGAAGAGCAGATTCTGTAGAAACATTAAGATCTACAGCTGTACGATTTGCCTTTACTGTTACTACACTTACAACAACAAATGCACTCTTCGGCTGTCTAACCTCAAATGTCACCTCTCCCCTTTCTTCTGAAAACCCCAGCTCCTGAAAATTGGTGTCCTCATCTAAGGTTTGTTTAATCACTCTCATTACTTCCAGCTTATTAGCTTTAAAATAATGCGTTCTAAGCCTTTCGTCCACATGCTGTTCACTCGTTTCCGCATGACTTTCCATTAAATTTTGAAGTTTTCTAAACATAGTAGTCCTCCAAAGCAACATAATTTGTATCGTATTATTCCCTATTTTGAGTGAAATAAAAAAGAGGTGTGAAATCTCACACCTCGCTTACATTCTGTTTTTAATTATTGAGCAGTAACTTTTGATTTGGCAACGGAAATTGGACCCATTCCACGAGGAACTTCCAAGTTTTCGCGTTTCTTAGCGCCTAGTGCTTCTGAAATGTAATCAGCAGCTACGTTAGGATCGATTCGATCTCCACACGTATAAACATCAATACTTGCATAACCATGCTCAGGAAAACTGTGAATAGTTAGATGAGATTCAGAAATAATAACAACCCCACTTACACCATGTGGAGCAAATTTATGAAAAGCAACCTCACGAATTTCTGCACCTGCTTTCAATGCAGCGTCAACGAATGTCTCTTCGATAAATTTCATGTCATTTAGTTTTTCAGAATCACAACCCCATAACTCAGCAATTACGTGTCTTCCCATTGTATCCATTAGCATAGTCCCCCTTTTAAAAATAATCATGCCTTCAAGCATGCGGTATCGAACATCTACCACGGGGGCAAGTTAGTCCAAAGAGGTCCTAACCCTTTAAGTAGCATTCAATGCCTTTGTTTGCTTTATTTGAAGTTCACGAAACATAGTATACTTCTTTTAAAATTGATTTGCAATAAGTAAGAGCAAATTTTTTTGTATCAATTTTAAAATGGAATCTTTAATCTGCTTTTTCTGTAAACACTCCATGATGTTCGCTTTTCACAGGGCAAGCGGTAAGCCCTCTCTCCGCCTCGCACCACACGTTCTGATCAGCAACTTCTTATCAAAAACTAAAGAAAGAGCCGGGAAAATCCCCCCGACTCCGTGTTATCATTTTTTATTTTTTGATTACTAATTTTTACGATACTGATACATTTTTTTCTTGAACCGGTGCACTTAAAGAAAGACCTACGAGTTTAGCCAGGTCTACCACTCGGCAAGAATAACCCCATTCATTATCATACCAAGCAAGAACTTTAACCTTATTTCCATCCATCACCATAGTCGACAATCCATCTACGATCGAAGAGTTTTCATTTCCGTTATAGTCAATTGAAACTAAAGGAAGGTCGCTGTAACTAAGGATTCCTTGCATTGATCCTTCAGCTGCAGATTGAAACGCATGGTTTACTTGGTCCTTCGAAACTGGCGTTTTAAGTTCCACAACAACATCCACCAAAGAAACATTTGGAGTTGGAACGCGAAGTGCCATTCCGTTTAGCTTTCCTTCTAAATGCGGAAGTACTTTTGCTATCGCTTTTGCTGCTCCTGTTGATGTCGGAATAATAGAAGTTCCGCATGCACGGGCACGTCTTAAATCTTTATGTGGATTATCAATATTCTTTTGGTCATTTGTATAAGCATGAACTGTTGTCATCATACCAGATTGTACACCAAACTGATCATCTAGAACTTTGATCACTGGTGCTAAACAATTTGTTGTACAAGATGCATTTGAAATAATATGATGCTCAGACGAAATGTAATCGCTATCATTTACACCCATAACAATTGTAATATCTTCATTTTTCCCAGGTGCAGTAATGATTACTTTTTTAGCACCCGCTTCAATATGAAGACCTGCCGATTCTTGAGAAACAAATTTGCCTGTAGCTTCTATAACAATATCAATACCTAATGTTCCCCAAGGAAGTTCGCGAGGATCACGGGAATTTACTAAAAGAACTTTTTTCCGTTAACAAAAAGGGCATCTTCTCCAGCGATAACGTCTCCAGGATACGTTCCATGTATAGAATCGTACTTGACCATGTGAGCAAGTGTTTCTGCTGGATAGCTGGCATTAACAGCTACAACCTCGAATTCATCGTTCTCCATCATTTTACGGAAGACCATTCTTCCGATTCTCCCCAAGCCATTAATTGCAATTTTTGCTTTCATGAAGCTGCTCCTTCCAATGTGTTATACTCTTTATGGTATCTATCTGTAATTAGTATATCATAATGAATCCTAAAAAGAACATACTTTTATTTAAAATAGGCTAAAAAGGGGCTTATATACATAAAAAAACAGACCTTATAAAATCTTAAGGTCTGTTTTTTGTTTCATTTAGCAGCTGTAGAACATTACTCTCTAATTCTGTAAGAGATCCGTTATTCTCAATCACTAGATCTGCTAGTTTCTTTTTCTCGTCGATTGGCATTTGTGATTGAATTCTAGATAATGCTTGCTGTTCTGTAAAATCATCTCTCAACATAAGACGCTTTAACTGTATTTCAGGTTTGGCATAAACGAGCCAGGTTCGATCCACCATATGAGTAAGTTTACTCTCAAATAATAGAGGAATATCCATTATCACTAAAGATTGACCTGATCTGAGGTAGGAATCAGCTTGTTGCCGCATCTCTTGCCGAACAGCAGGATGAACAATGTCGTTTAGCACGTTTCTTTTTTCAGCATCGTTAAAAATAATTTCTCCTAATTTTGCTCGATTTATCGTCTTATCGTCATGCAAGATATCAGCGCCAAAACTAGAGACGATTTTTTTATAAGCTTCTTTTCCTGGTATAACAACTTCTCTGGAAATGATGTCAGCGTCGACTACAGGAATTCCTTGATTTCTTAAAATCTGACTGACTGTCGATTTCCCTGTTGCAATGCCTCCTGTTAATCCGATTATCAATCGTTTTTTCCTCCTGTTACATTTTTAGTAAACCCATCACAATTAATAATACACCTGGTAGAATGGATAAACTCTTCATCCAATTTGTTTTATTAAAAAAATATAAACCTAATGCCATTCCACCCCACAAAAATAACGCACTCATTATAGCAATCGCAAAAGTCGTTAAAAAAGGTGAAAGATCGATAAGTGCCGCTCCGATCCCTGCTCCAAACGCATCAAGCGATAATGCTATTCCTAGCAGAACAGCTTCCCAGCCTGTTATGGAACCAGACTTATCAATATCAGCCATAACTGGTTTCTTCAAAATGTGTATCACAATGCCTAAAGACTTGATTTCAAATAGCACAATGTTCTTAGGTTCTTTTTCAATGCTCTCAATGTTCTCTTTCTCCGGTAAAAAACCTGCCATAGAGAGTAGATTCCGATTCCTAAAAGAATCACGCCTCCCAATATCTCACCGGTTTTTGGCGAAATAAATTGTTCTAACGCAAAACCGAGCAACATTGAAAGTAAAAAGGTAACAGCTGAACAAATTGCAATGATCATAATGGAGCGAAAAGGAATTTTAATGGATTTCATTCCATACGTTAATCCGGCTCCAAAACTGTCCAGGCTGACGGCTAGTGCCAGTAAAACAAATGAGTAAGCCACCATGTTCCTGTACTCCTTTCAGTTAACGGTAAACGTAGTATATGAAAGGAGCATTAAAATGGTTTATCTTTGACAAGTCTTACAAATATGAGTTCCTCTTCCGGCTATTACTAACCTTTCGATCTCGGTGCCACATACCCGGCACGCTTCATTTTTCCTGCCATACACAAATAATTTCAGTTGAAATCCTCCTGTTTCACCCATCGCATTTGTATAAGAACGAATGGAGCTTCCACCATTTTTAACGGATTCAGACAATATATCCGTTATTGCCGTTTTTAATTTCTTTAACCGGTGGAGTGATAATTCATTCGCAGGTGTCTCCGGATGAATCCCCGCTTGAAACAATACTTCATCCACATAGATATTCCCTAATCCAGCTAGAAGCGTCTGATCTAACAGTACTGCTTTTATATTTCGCTTTCTGTTAGAGAATAACTTTTTCATAAGAGCCGCTGTTAACGTGTCAGATAGGGGTTCTACTCCTAACGTTTTCAACGGGGCATTACTTTCTTCTGTCCCTTTTGGATATAAGTGCATCGTCCCAAACTTTCTTACATCACGATAACGAAGCTCCGTTCCATCCGTAAACGCAAAGACCACATGTGTGTGCTTATCAGCAGGTTCATCCGATTCAAACAAACCATACTTGCCTTCCATTCGCAGATGAGAAACTAATGAATCTTCATTCAGATGGAAAATTAAAAATTTCCCTCTTCTGTACACCTTCTCAAAGGTTTGGCCTGTAAGCTTCATGGCGAATTCTTCCGTACCTGGATGTTTGATAATATTTTCCCAATGAATCTTTACATCTTTAATCACTTTTCCAGGTAAAAATTGATTTAGCGTATTTTTGACGTTTTCTACTTCAGGTAATTCAGGCATCTTTTCCACCTACTTTATTAAGAAAAACAGCACCCCACTTTAATGAGGATGCTGTTTTTTTATTTATTTTGCTTCAAACCAGGAATCTCCCCAGTTCACATCTACCTTTAATGGTACATCAAGCTCAACAGCCTGTTCCATTACTTCACAAACAATTTGTTCTAGCTTTTGTAATTCATTCTCAGGTACTTCAAAAATAAGCTCATCGTGAACGGTTAGGAGCATCTTCGCTTCAAGTTTTTCTTCACTTAAACGCTGATCCATATCCACCATCGCTTTTTTAATAATATCAGCTGCTGTTCCCTGGATCGGAGTGTTCATTGCTGTACGCTCTGCAAAACTACGAAGGTTAAAGTTTCTGCTGTTGATTTCCGGTAAATAACGTCGTCTATGAAGCAGAGTTGAAACATATCCACTTTGCTTTGCTTCTGTAACGCTATCCTTCATGTATTGCTGTACACCTGGAAAACTTTCTAAGTAAGACGCAATAAATTCTCCTGCTTCTTTTCTTGTGATTCCTAGACTTTGAGATAACCCATAATCACTAATTCCATAAACAATTCCAAAGTTAACGGCCTTTGCATGTCGTCTCATTTCAGATGTTACTTCGTCTTCTCCAACATGAAAAACGTCCATGGCTGTTTTAGTATGAACATCCATCTCCTTTTTGAAAGCTTCCATCAAGTTTTCATCTTGAGAGATGTGTGCCAATACACGCAGTTCAATTTGTGAATAATCAGCTGCAAGAATCTTCCATCCTGGCTGAGAAGCGACAAAGGCATGTCTGATCTTCCTGCCTGCCTCTAATCGAATAGGGATATTTTGCAGGTTAGGATCGATCGAACTAAGTCTTCCTGTCTGAGCAAGCACCTGGTTAAAGCGAGTATGAATTTTCCCTGTATCTTCTTTCACAACCTTTAAAAGGCCTTCGATGTAAGTTGATCTTAACTTACCAAGCTGACGATAGATAAGAATTTTATGAATGATCTCATGCTTTCCTTCTAATTTCTCTAAAACATCAACTGAAGTAGAGTAACCCGTCTTGGTCTTTTTTACAGGAGGAAGATTCAATTTCTCAAACAGAATTTCACCGAGCTGTTTTGGTGAGTTAATATTAAATGAAACACCCGCAAGCTCGTGAATTTCTTTTTCTAATGACGTTAACTGCAGATCTAATTCAGCCCCCATCTTTTGCAGTGTATCTGCCTTAACCTTTACCCCGAACTCTTCCATTTTTGCTAGTACGAGAGCTAATGGCATCTCTAGATGATAGAATAGATCATTCTGTTCGTTCTCTTTTAACTTTTCATCTAGTATTTCACTCAATTGAAAGATGGTATGTGCTTTTCTGCAAAGGTGTTCAGCTAAAATTCCTTCTTCTTCCGGCAGCTTTTTCTTAGCACCTTTTCCGTATACTGCTTCATTCACGTCTACATTTGACTTTCCATACTGCTTAGCAACATCAGCCACCTCATCTAAAGATTCAGCAGGATTAAGCAGGTATGAAGCAAGCTGGATATCAAATTCAATCCCATTCAACGTTATTCCTTGACCATGTAATGCTACATGAGCTCTTTTGGCATCAAACATTACCTTTTTTGGTCGTCATCTTGAAGCCAATTCTTAAATTCATCAGATTCTTCTGCAAGGTTGGAAGAAATGTAAAACGTTCCACTTTCATTACTGAGCGCAAAACCATGAATTTTCGCTTTATGATAATCTTCTGTAAGAGTCTCCACAACAAGGGCTGAAGGACTTTTTAACATGTCAGGCTCTATTTTCGTAACAGTCTGAAAGCTAAGCTCTTCTTTTTCTGCATCTTGAAGGACTTCTTCGTCACCACCTAATCGTTCAAGCAGTGAGTTAAAACCAAGTTCTTTGAAAAGAGGGAAAACAGAAGAATTATCATAGCCTTCGTAGTTTGTATCTTCTAAACCTATCTCAACAGGAGCTTCCTTTGTTATAGTAGCAAGCTCTTTACTCATTAAAGCTTGTTCCTTATTCTCTGTTAAACGCTCTTTCAACTTAGCTCCTGAGATCTCATCAATCGAATTCAATACCTTTTCAATCGTTCCGTATTGCTTGATCAGCTTGATTGCCGTCTTTTCTCCAACTCCAGGCACGCCTGGAATGTTGTCTGACGGGTCTCCCATCAGACCTTTCATATCAATGATCTGATCTGGCGTGATACCGTATCGTTCATTTACTTGTTCGACTGTATATGCTTCTACCTCTGTTATACCTTTTCTCGTTAAAACAACTTCAACATCCTTCGTTACTAGCTGAAGCAAGTCTTTATCGCCAGTGAACACTTTGACATCCCACTCGCCATCTGCCGCATGTGAAGCAAGTGTTCCGATAATGTCATCGGCTTCATAATTCTCTAGTTCATAACGTTTAATTTGAAAAGCATCTAATAACTGCCTGATAAATGGAAACTGTTCAGATAATTCCGGTGGCGTTTTCTGACGGCCGCCTTTGTATTCACCAAACGTCTTATGGCGGAAAGTCGTTTTTCCAGCATCAAAAGCAACAAGAATATGAGTCGGCTTTTCATCTTCCAAAATCTTTAGCAGCATTTGCGTAAACCCATACACAGCGTTTGTATAAACGCCTTTGTCGTTGTTTAAAAGGGGCAGAGCAAAAAAAGCTCGATAAGCAATACTATTTCCGTCAATCAGCACTAATTTATTTGTTTTTCCCAAGTCCGTAACCTCCTGAGGACAATTCTCTATAATCTATTGTATCATGACGGCTAACAGAAACAAAAAAGAAGGACAAAAGGGACAGCCAATAAGTAAAAAACAGATTTCATCCTAAATTGATTTTGTAGTTACGGTACGTGTTCTTTTTGTTTATTAACGTTCGCGCAGAAGTGCGTGCACCGCAGACCAAAAGATACTGCGGATATCAAAAGGTGCTGATTATTAATAGCAGCCAAAAGTTCCGCTTTTTTCAGGCTATATTCTATAGATTATTGCTTTCAAACCTCATTTTTATTTTCTTCTGTGACAGTTGATTGGAGTGGAAGGTGCGTGCCTACCACCTGAGAATCTTCTCGCAAGGCATGCGACGAGGAAGCTCACTGCGTAAGCATTAACTTGTAGACGCAGGAGCAAAAGAACTTCCTTGAGGCGGACAGGTGAGACACTTAAGAGTGAAACGTACGAATGTGGCTCACCGCCTGCCCCGCGGAAAGCGAGCACCTGTAACGGAAATCAACCTCTTCCAATAACATCAAAGTTTAAGAAAACAGTCTATTTTCACCACAAAAAAAGGCGAGAATCCAAAGGACTCTCGCTAAGGGGTACTGAAAAAGGATACTTTTATAATAAGGTCTCACTATTAATTAAAGAAAACAGGGGTGTTAAGGATTTGTAAATCTTAAATCTCTATCTTTTTCGGAAATAAAATCGTAAATAGCGATCCTTCACCAGGCTTACTTTGAACGTTGATGGTCCCATGATGAGCTTCTACTAGATGTTTAACAATTGCAAGCCCAAGTCCAGTTCCACCTGAATTTCTGCTTCTTGCTTTATCTACTCGATAAAAACGCTCGAAAATACGAGGAATCTCACTTTCATTAATACCGATTCCTGTATCCTTAACGACTAGCTTAACATGCTCTTTCAGCTCTTCGACGATAACAGATACACTGCCACCGACAGGCGTATACGTTAAGCTGTTTGATACAAGGTTGATGATAATCTGTTTCAGCCGTGGAGGATCTCCATCCATCAGTGTATTGCCTTTAACGTCGACAGAAAGTGAGATCTCTTTCTTATCGGCCTTTGGAAGTAAGATTTCTACCGTTTCGTTAACTAATGATTCTAGATTAATCTGTTGTGTATCTAATTGAAAGCTTTGCTCACTTTTTGATAAATCAAGCAGGTCTTGTATCAACGCTTGCAGTCTGTCACTTTCATTCAAAATAATGGTTAAGAACTTATTCCGGAACTCTGCATTTTCTCCAGCACCATCTAAAAGTGTTTCAGCAAATCCTTTTAAAGAGGTAATAGGTGTTTTGAGTTCATGAGACACATTGGCTACAAAATCTTTTCTTACCTGCTCTAGTTTTTTCAACTCCGTTATATCGTGGAAAACAAGTACGATACCTTTCAGTTTGCCTTTAGCATTTAAAACGGGTGCACTATATACATCAAAATGCTTTCTTTCAATATGAATCGGAATGACTGTATTTTTCCTTACATTCTTTTCTGTTAAATAGGTTTCTTTAACGATCTCTTTAATAGCGGTGTGTGGAAATACTTCGTAAAATAGATGGCCTGTCCAAAAATCAGCATGTTCCTTAAATAGTTCTTTAAATGCTTTATTCACTAAATTAATATAGCCATTTGCATCAATCAGAATCAGTCCGCTACCCATATTTTCTATTAAAGTGATTAAGCGATCATGCTGTGATTCCTGTGACTTTGTCATCTTTTCCAAATTTCGAGCCAATACGTTCAATGAAAAGTTTAACTCCCCAATATCCTCCCCGAAGTACTCATATGTTCTTGCTTTAAAGTTTCCTTTTGCAAGTTCTTTAGCGGTTTGGGTTGCCTCTTCAACAGGCCGAACAATCTTATGAATCACCTTAATCGATACGTAAAGAATGATAATAAAGCAAACTAGAAAACCGATTGACATCATAATCCATATGGATCTCTCATCAGATTCCGCGGAACCTTCTGGGATGGCAAACTGTATATACCCTGATTCATCTTTCTTTTTTAGCGTATAATACAATTTGCCATTCTCGTTCTTTTGTACGAGACTCTCATTCGTTTCTTGAGTATCACCGGGATAATAGGATGACATATTCCTTGGACTGTCACCGTCAGATGTATACTTTACATTCCAGTCTGAATCCAGAACATAGATCTCACCTTTTAGGTCTTTAGAGGCTGTTCTCAATAAATTGGTTATGATTATTTTTCGTTCCTCTGTTTTTAGGACTTCTTCAATCAGGCTTAATTCTCCCGTATAGAATTCCATTCGTTTCTCTTTAACACTATGATGAACGATGTTTCCCATAATAAGTGCTAATAGAATAAAAACAAGTAAAATACCGAGCAAAAAAAGGTGAGCACCCGGTTTTTAAAGTCATGCATTATTGAGGCTCCTCTAACTTATAACCTAATCCTCTAATCGTTTTGATATAAACAGGCTTACGTGTATTGCTTTCAATTTTTTCACGAAGATGACTGATATGCACATCAACGATTCTCGTATCTCCTACAAAATCATAGTTCCAAACCGCTGATAGAAGCTGCTCTCTCGAAAGAACACGGCTCTTGTGTCGAGCTAAATAAACGAGCAGTTCAAATTCTTTTGGTGTTAGTTCTAGTGCTTTTTCTTTAAAGTAAGCTTCATAGTTCTCAGGGTAAATATCAACTTCACCAATTCTGAGATGTTCAACTTCTTCTTTTTGTTTTTCAGAATCAATATTCACTGATGCAGTCCTGCGGAGAATTGCTTTCACTCTAGCTACTACTTCTCTTGGACTGAATGGTTTAGTCATATAATCATCAGCACCGAGCTCAAGGCCTAAAACTTTATCGAACTCATCATCTTTAGCCGTTAGCATGAGAATAGGAATATTTAATTTTTTCAGGCGCAGCTCCTTACAAACTTCCAGCCCGTCCATTTCTGGCAGCATGAGATCTAGTATGATCAGATTGGGGCCTTCGCTCTCCGCTTTCTCTAATCCGCTCTTGCCATCCATTGCCGTTACTACTTGAAACCCTGCTTGTTCTAAGTTAAATTGCAACAATGTTGAGATCGAAACTTCATCTTCTACAACGAGTAACTTTTGGCTCATTCAAATTCCCACCTTTTTACGACTTGTACAAATTTATCATACTATTTTTTTATTAGTGTGTACAAAAATCGCAAAATTTTCATACCGACTTTACATACCCTTAACATTTCCTTTACATTGTTGTTCTATTTTTTCGTTATTGTAGTGCTGAGTATACTTACTATTTACAACTATGTTCATCACAAAAAAGCGAGCATCCTGAAATGGAAATCAACGGCTATCAAAACATAACTATAGGGTTTCTTCATTGACTAGTTGATTACAGTGTAAGGTGCGAGACTCCTGGGGATCAGTGTGACAGGTGAGACCCCACCAGCGCAAAGCGGTAGGGAGGCTCACCGCACACCCCGGAAAGCGAGCAACCTGAAACGGAAATCATTGGCTTTCAAGAGCATTCAAAATCATCTAACACCCTTTAAACAAGAGCAAAAAAATAAACCCTTCAGATGAAAGGTTTAAAAATTCTCCATTGTATTTGATGTGATGGATTTTGGAGCATATGGCGGACATACTTGTAAATTGCTCTTTAGAACTTCAATGCCATCTTCATTTTTCGCTGAAACTTTCATATGTGCAAGATGCTTTTCACGATCTACCTCTGTTATCTCAAATAGAAAGGTAAGTTTCGAGTAATGAAAGACGGGTTTAACAAATGAAAATTGAGATTCTACGATAGAGCTTCCTGGCCCCGGTAAATATTTTGAGACAGCAGAAGTTACCATTCCCATAAGCATGATTTGAGGTACAACAGGCTTTTTAAAAGGTGTAAGTGTTGCATAGTCATGCTGTATGAATAATGGGTTATTATCATTGGTTAATCCTAAATAAAGAAGAAGATCTTTATCTTCAATCGTTTCCTGCATCTCCAGCTTCTCTCCTGCTTGGATTTCGTCTATTTTTCTCCCCAGTTTTCGTTTCTTTCCGATCAGCATTTAAAGACCCCCTTATCATGGTAGCGCTTTCATTCTTTATAGGAGAAAAGATCCGGGGATGCCCGAATCTTTTACATGATTATGCTAAAACTTTCATCACTGATTTTACTGACTCTGCAGATTGATCAAGAGCTGATTTCTCTTCAGCTGTAAGTTCAAGTTCAATAATTTCTTCCAGACCATTTCCGCCAAGGATAGTCGGTACTCCTAGACAAATACCATCATAACCGTATTCACCTTCTAAATAAGCGATTGAAGGAAGAACTCTGCGTTGGTCTTTAACGATCGCTTCTACCATCTCAACTAATGAAACAGCTGGCGCATAATAAGCGGATCCGTTACCTAATAGGTTAACGATTTCACCGCCGCCTTTACGTGTACGCTCAACAATAGCATCAAGACGATCTTTAGAAATTAATTTCTCTAGCGGGATTCCACCTGCATAGGAATAGCGTACTAACGGAACCATATCGTCTCCGTGTCCGCCAAGAACAAATCCAGTAACGTCTTTTACAGAAAGATTCAATTCCATTGCAACAAATGTGCGGAAACGAGCTGTATCCAGAATTCCAGATTGTCCGATTACACGGCTCTTAGGAAAACCTGACTCTTTTAAAACCGTATAAGTCATAGCATCAACTGGGTTTGTTAGAACGATGATCGTACATTCAGGAGAATGTTTCACGATCTCTTTCGTTACGCTCTTCATGATCCCCGCATTCGTATTCACTAAGTCATCACGGCTCATACCAGGCTTACGAGCAATACCAGCAGTAATAACGACTACATCAGAACCCGCTGTATCTGCATAATCACTCGTTCCTGTAATCGCAGCATCAAACCCTTGAATCGGGCTCGCTTCCATCATGTCTAGTGCTTTTCCCTTCGTTGGGTTTTCCATTTGTGGAATATCAACTAATACTACGTCCCCAACTTCTTTTTGCCCTAGAATGAATGCCGTTGTTGCTCCGGTAAATCCGCCGCCAATGACTGAAATCTTTTTACGTTTGTTAGCCATGTCTTTCCCTCCAGAAACATTATAGAAAACGTTATAATTTCATCGTCTTTTGAGAAGACCCCTCGTGAAAGGGGTCAACAAAGCTTACATATTTTTAATTAGTTCGTCTGCAAACTCAGAACATTTAACTTCAGTTGCACCGTCCATAAGACGAGCAAAGTCATATGTTACAACTTTACTTGCAATCGTATTTTCCATTGAAGAAAGTACAAGCTTAGCAGCTTCTCCCCATCCTAAATGCTCAAGCATCAATACTCCTGAGAGGATAACAGAAGATGGGTTTACTTTATCAAGACCCGCGTATTTTGGAGCAGTACCATGAGTTGCTTCAAAGATTGCATGTCCTGTTTCGTAGTTGATGTTTGCTCCTGGAGCAATACCAATTCCACCAACTTGTGCAGCAAGTGCATCAGAAATGTAGTCACCGTTCAAGTTCATTGTTGCAACTACATCAAATTCAGCTGGACGAGTTAAGATTTGCTGTAAGAAGATATCAGCGATTGAATCTTTAACGATAATCTTCCCTGCAGCTTCAGCATCTGCTTGAGCTTTGTTTGCAGCATCTTTTCCACTTTCTTCAGCGATACGGTCGTATTGAGCCCATGTGAATACTTTGTCGCCAAATTCAGCTTCAGCTAGCTCATAACCCCAGTTCTTGAAAGCACCTTCTGTATATTTCATGATGTTTCCTTTGTGAACAAGCGTTACACTCTTACGGCCTTCGTTGATTGCGTATTGAATCGCAGCACGCACTAGACGCTGAGTTCCTTCTGAAGAAACTGGCTTGATTCCGATACCTGAAGTTTCAGGGAAACGGATTTTGTTAGCACCCATCTCTTCTTGAAGGAATTGAATCAATTTTTTCACTTCATCAGAACCGCTCGCATACTCGATACCAGCATAGATGTCTTCTGTGTTTTCACGGAAAATAACCATGTTTGTATCTTCAGGGCGTTTTACTGGTGAAGGAACACCTTTAAAGTATTGAACTGGACGCAAGCAAGTGAATAGGTCCAACTCTTGTCTTAATGCTACGTTTAAAGAACGAATTCCTCCTCCTACTGGAGTGGTTAATGGTCCTTTAATCGCAATTATGTAATCGCGAATCACATCAAGTGTTTCTGCAGGCAGCCATTCACCCGTTTGGTTAAATGCTTTTTCTCCCGCAAGAACTTCTTTCCATACGATCTTTTTCTCACCATTATATGCTTTTTCAACAGCAGCTTCTAATACACGTGAAGCAGCAGCCCAAATATCTGGTCCAGTACCGTCACCTTCAATAAAAGGGATAACCGGTTGATTTGGTACGTTTAATACACCATTGTCGACTGTAATACGTTCTCCGTTAGACATTTCTAAATTCCTCCTAATTCTTCAATTGCATGTACTTTACTAGTCTACTAAAAAACATAGGGAAAGAGAAGAAGAATCCCTTCTCTTTTAATGATATCACTATTGTTTTTTATATTATCTTTGTTCTAAAGCAACATACTGCTGCTTGTCTGGTCCGATATATTCAGCACGAGGGCGAATTAAGCGGTTGTTTTCGTATTGTTCTAAAATGTGTGCAATCCATCCAGAAACACGGCTGATTGCAAAGATTGGTGTAAATAAATCATGATCGATTCCTAAGCTGTGGTAAACACTAGCAGAATAGAAATCTACATTAGGAAGCAATCCTTTTTTCTGCTTTAACGTATCTTCAATTTTTACGCTCATCGTATACCATTTTTCTTCCCCAGTAATGGATGTAAGCTGTTTGGACATTTCACGCAAATGTTTTGCGCGCGGATCACCATTCTTGTATACACGGTGACCAAAGCCCATGATCTTTTGCTTGTTCTCGATTGCATTCTCCAAGTAAGATTCAACATTTGCTTCTTCGCCAATCTCAGAAAGCATCTTCATTACTTGTTCATTTGCTCCCCGTGAAGAGGCCCTTTGAGTGCACCGATTGCTGCTGTGATTCCTGAATAGATATCAGAAAGCGTAGCCACACATACACGTGCAGTAAATGTAGAAGCGTTCAACTCATGGTCTGCATGCAATACTAGTGCTTTGTTAAAAGCTGTTTCAGAAATTTCATCAGGCTCTTTGCCTGTTAGCATATATAG
This sequence comes from Fictibacillus sp. EA-CB0309, assembly GCF_055814265.1. Taxonomy (NCBI): domain Bacteria; kingdom Bacillati; phylum Bacillota; class Bacilli; order Caryophanales; family Fictibacillaceae; genus Fictibacillus; species Fictibacillus sp. EA-CB0309. The sequence goes on along the minus strand of NZ_CP169271.1, from coordinate 1,395,132 downwards.
GAAGTTAGCCGCATAGCTAAGTTCTTTTTTAGGAGCGATCGGATCTTTTCCTTCTCTAATGCGCGCAAATGCCGTCACAAGGGAAGACATCTGTGCCTGAAGACGGATGGCCTTTTTATAATTTCCTTCCGTAGACATATCCTCTGCATCTGCATCATACATCGCAAGTGTTGAGACGATCGTACGTAATGCAGTCATAGAATGTGCATTCTTCAAAGGAAGCGATTTCATTTGTTCCAACAATTCTGCAGGCAGCTCACTTGCCTCAGCCAGTTCTGATTTAAATTGATCTAATTCAGATTGGTTAGGCAGTTTACCATTCCATAGCAAGTATACAACTTCCTCAAAAGTTGCATGTTCAGCTAAGTCATCAATGCTATATCCTCTATAGGTTAATACATCGTCAATGATAGAGCTGACAGAAGATGTTGTTGCAACAATTCCTTCTAATCCTCTTGTAGCTGTCATGGCTATCTCTCCTTTTTTTCTGTTATTCTCTCTTCTCCTTTAATTATTTCATTTTTTAAAAAATAGAAAGAGCTTACATTTTTCTTTGATAAAAAGATGGATTACCTATCGCGTTTCCGGCTTTTTAATCTCAAAACTGAGAATTGAAAAATGAAAGACTATTTAAAGGAAATGGGACATACACATCAATTATAAACAATAATCTGATATTTGTGAACGGATAACACTTATTTCGTGGCAAAAGCGTCATGAACCCGTGAACATCCCAACTAATTTCATTGCCAGGTAGGCGATCCCTGCACCAATTAAAGGTCCAACTGCTACCCCTTTAAATAGAGCGACTGCAAGAATCGTTCCAAACACTAAAGCAGCTGTTATATGAGGGTCATTTTGCAGCAAGTGAAGTCCTCTGCTCGCAATAACAGCAACAAAAATCCCCGATAATAAGGCGATCCAAGCATAAGATGAGCGAAGTGATTCTGACAGTTGTTTAAAGCCGATTTCACCAGATGCTATGGGTACTAAAACGGCAATCGTAATAATCGTTACTCCCCAATTAATTCCCTTTTGCTGAACAAGAGAAAACCATTTTTCACCGAAACCAGTAAATTTTAACACTAGTAAAAAAGCGACTGCGATCATTAAAGATTGGTTCTTGGCGATCACACCAATGATTAATAATCCTATCAAAAAAAGAATAGGTTCCATGAATAAAATCCTTTCTAATTAAATGATTTATTTGAAGAAGGCGGGTGAAACAAGTGTATACAGATCTGACACATCGATTAATTCGCTTAATCTCTATTTTATTTTTTGCAGCAGTTCTTATTTATACCAGTTATTATGTTTCTGGCATTTTGTATCCGTTTATTGCAGGTGCTATTATTGCGCTGATCATCAATCCATTTGTTGCATTTTTAACTGCCAGATTTAAAATGAATAGAGCATTTGCTGTCATTCTTTCCATATTAGCCCTTCTTGGTGTTCTTGTCTTATTTTTAACACTGCTTATTCAAGAAATGATGACCGGATTTGCTTATATTGCTCATGAACTACCTGCTTATATTCAAGAGCTGGTGTTTTATTTTGAAAAATCTTTTAAAACAAACATCCTGCCACTATATCAAGATATGCTCTCTATTTACAGCCAATTAGGTACAGACCAACAAGAAACAGTCATGGATAATATAGAGAAGATCGGAACAGGAATTACTACGACTGCTACAAGTATTACGCAAGCTATTATTAACAGCATCTCTCTCATGATTGTAAGCCTTCCCACTTTTTTAACGGTATTCATTTTTTCATTATTAGCAGCATTCTTTATTAGTAAAGACTGGTACAGACTGACTGGTTTTCTCACTTCTACTTTTCCTGAAAAGTTAACGCTGACCGTCCATACCGTATATATAGAATTGCGAAAAGCATTATTTGGTTTTTAAAAGCACAATTAACTTTAATCTCTATAACAGCATGTATCGTATTAGTTGGCTTGCTTATTTTGCAAATCGATTATGCAGTTACAATTTCCGTCTTAATCGGAGCCATCGATTTGCTTCCATACCTCGGTACAGGCGCAGTCTTTTTACCCTGGATCGCTTATTGTTTCTTAACTGGAAACTATACGCTGACGATAGGGCTCTCAATACTTTATGGGATCGTAGTTGTTCAAAGGCAGATCATGGAGCCAAAGCTTTTATCCACAACAATCGGACTGGACCCTCTTGCAACATTAGTTGCCCTATTTGCAGGCTTCCAGCTATTTGGTTTTGTAGGCCTGATCATTGGTCCCGTTATTCTTGTTATCATCCGAGCACTTTATGAAGCGAAGTTTTTCCACGAAATCTACCAGTTCGTTATGAAGCCTATACACAAATAAAAAGAACGACTGCTTAAGATAAGCAGCGTTCTTTTTTAAGGCTGTTTTCGTAAACTTTTACCTATCTTCTTTTTATAAAATAAAATTGACCTGATTTCATCTTTTGAAAGATCTTGGCTTTTAGCCAAAATTTTACGGGCTTTCTTAATGGAGGAAAGAGTAAAGAAAAACCTAAAAAATCGGTTAGAAATCCTGGAGTTAACAGAAGTGCTCCTCCAACTAGAATACACGCTCCATCTAAAACAGCATCACCCGGCATCTGTCCGCTTTCTAGCTGCCTTTTTGCACGCTGCAGCGTTTCTGTTCCTTCTTTTTTAGCCAAATAAGCTCCTAATATGCCAGTGAAGAGTATGCATGCAATCGTGGCAGGGATACCTATGTATTGACCTGCCAAAATAAACAGAATTACTTCTATTGTTGGAACTAAGATAAAAATTGGTAATAATACTCGGAACAAATTAAACCACCGCTTTCGTTAAACAAATAATAAGCTGCTCATTTGTAGGATATATGGAGTTTTACGTAATAAAAAAGAGAAGGTTTCACCCTTCTCTTTTCATAATTTAGATAACACTCTTTCTTCCATCGTAAATATATCCTACAGAAGCATCAATTGTAATCTCTTGACCATCTTTGAAGATGTCAGTTGCATTTTGTAGTCCAACAATTACTGGAATGCTTAGAGAAACTCCACAAACAGCAGCATGGCTAGTTAAGCCACCTTCTTCTGTAATAACAGCTGCAGCTTTTTCGAATGCAGGCATCATATCACGGTCTGTGCCAACCGTTACAAGGATCGCTCCTTCTGTCATCTTCTCCATCGCTTCTTGAGCTGTTTTGGCTACAACTACTTTACCTGAAGCAGATGATTGTCCAATCCCTTGAGCTTTTGCAAGCACATCACCAATAATGTGTACTTTCATCAAGTTCGTAGACCCTGATTCACCAACAGGAACACCCGCAGTAATCACTACAAGGTTACCGTGTTGAACTGCATCCGCTTTTAAAGCAGAGTCGATAGCGATTTGGAACATTTCATCCGTAGTTCCTGCTTTTTCTCCTTTAACAGGTGTTACACCCCAAACAAGAGCAAGCTTGCGGCAAACATCTTCATTGCTTGTTACAGCGATGATTGGCGCTTTAGGACGATACTTCGAAATCATTCGAGCTGTTTGCCCTTTTTCAGTTGCCGTAATAACTGCATCTGCATCTAAGTTAAGCGCAGTAAAGGAAACCGATTGAGAAATCGCATCTGTGATTGTTGTTTTGCTTTCTTTGCTTTTTGAAGATAAAAGTGTCTTGTAGTTTAATGAGCTTTCTGCACGGCTAGCGATCTTGTGCATCGTTAGAACTGCTTCAACTGGATAGTTACCAGCAGCTGTTTCTCCAGATAACATGATAGCGTCTGTACCATCGAAGATAGCGTTAGCTACGTCACTCGCTTCAGCACGTGTAGGACGCGGGTTACGCTGCATAGAATCTAACATTTGTGTTGCCGTAATAACTGGTTTTCCGAGCTCGTTACACTTCTTGATAAGCATCTTTTGTACAAGAGGTACTTCTTCAGCAGGGATCTCAACACCTAGGTCACCACGAGCAACCATTAATCCGTCAGATACAGCAAGAATCTCATCAATATTATCTACACCTTCTTGGTTCTCGATCTTAGGTATGATTTGAATATGATTTGCATTGTGTTTGTCTAAAATTTCACGAATTTCAAGTACATCAGTTGCACGTCGTACGAAAGATGCAGCAATAAAATCAACACCTTGTTCAATACCGAACTCGATATCTTTTGCATCTTTGTCTGTAATCCCAGGAAGCTTTACGCTTACGTTCGGTACGTTAACGCCTTTTTTGTTTTTCAATGTACCTGAGTTTAAGATTTTTGTAGTAAGTTCATTCTGACCAATTGCGATTACTTCAAGCTCAATCAATCCATCATCAAGTAAAATTCTTGAACCCACTTCAACATCTTCTACAAGACCAGGGTATGTTACAGAGATCTTCTTATCATTTCCGATAACTTCTTCCATAGAAACGATCAGTTCATTTCCAGCTACAAGTTCAGCCACTCCGCCTTCAAGTGTTTGAGTACGGATTTCAGGACCTTTTGTGTCTAAAAGAATCGCAACCGTTTTACCAAGTTCTTTTGAAGCTTCACGGATGTTTATAATGCGTTGACCGTGTTCTTCAAAGTCACCGTGTGAGAAGTTTAGACGGGAAACGTTCATCCCAGCATTCATCAAATCTTTTAATTTATCAATGCTTTCGCTTGCAGGACCTATCGTACAAACGATTTTAGTTTTGCGCATCATGTAAATGGCCTCCTGATTTTCTTTTTTCGCAAGAAGGCATCGTACGGACTAAATACAGATTCCTGCAGCCGTACGATGCTATTTTGCGGATTATATGGATAATTCCTGAGATAATCGGTACATTTGTTTATCAATGGTATGTTTTCTTGATAAAACCTCTGTAATGTCATAATCAACAAGTTTGTTATTTTCAATACCTACCGTACGTCCAGCTTTACCCTCTAATAACAGTTCAACCGCTTGCGCACCTAGTCGGCTTGCTAATACACGGTCAAAAGCAGTAGGGGATCCGCCACGCTGGATATGTCCTAAAACCGTAACCCTTGTTTCAAATCCTGTAAGTGTTTCGATTTCTTTTGCAACATCAACACCGCTTCCACAGCCTTCAGCAACAATGATAATACTGTGTTTCTTTCCGCGCTCGTGTCCTCTTTGAAGCTTTTGAACCACTTGTTCCATCTTGTGATCTTCTTCTGGAATAAGAATGGTTTCTGCTCCATCAGCTAGTCCAGCCCATAATGCAAGGTCACCTGCATCTCGTCCCATAACTTCGATGATGTACGTGCGTTCATGAGAAGTAGCTGTATCACGAATCTTGTCAATAGCATCGATAATCGTATTTAATGCTGTATCAAAACCAATTGTGAAATCAGTTCCAGGAATGTCGTTATCGATCGTACCAGGAACTCCAATCGTAGGATATCCTTGTTCAGATAACTTCTTTGCTCCTTGGAAAGATCCGTCGCCACCGATTACGACTAGGCCTTCAATACCGAATTTCTTAAGCTGCTCAATACCTTTTTGCTGACCTTCTGGTGTTTTAAACTCTAAACAACGTGCTGAATGCAGCATTGTTCCACCACGATGTATAATATCTCCAACAGAACCTAATTCCAGTTTCTTAATATTCCCTGAAATTAGTCCTGCATAACCATTGTATATGCCATAAACTTCTAAATCGTGGTAGATTCCTTTTCGAACAACCGCTCGAATCGCAGCATTCATGCCGGGTGAATCTCCACCACTAGTTAGAACTCCTATCCGTTTCATGAAACATTTCACCTCTCTAGTTCTCTCGTCTTATTAAAATATCATGTTCAAATGTTGAACACAATAGACAACAATAGACAAAAAAATGCGCCTTTCCCTAAGCAGAAAGGCACATTCCCTATTTAACAACAATGGAATCGTTTACAAACCCAAATTGTCCGATTTTTTTATATTTTTCATAACGCTGATTAATAAGCTCTTCTTCGGTCATTGATAGCAAGTTATTTAAGGATGCTTCCAAAATGTGGTCAATTAATTCAGCTTGGTGCTTTGCATCTTTATGCGCCCCGCCCTTAACTTCTTCTATAATTTCATCGATAATTCCCATTTCTTTTAAGTCTGGAGCAGTAATTCTCATAGACTCTGCAGCTTTTTCGCAAGCGATGCATCTTTCCAAAGAATGGCAGCAGCACCTTCTGGTGAAATAACCGAATAGGTTGAGTTTTCCAGCATGTGTACATAATTACCAACACCCAGTGCAAGGGCTCCGCCGCTTCCGCCTTCCCCGATAACAACACAAATAACAGGAACCGTTAAGCCAGCCATCTCAACGAGATTTCGTGCAATGGCTTCACTCTGTCCTCTTTCTTCTGCTGCTTTCCCAGGGTAAGCTCCTTTCGTATCGATAAAGCAAATAATAGGTCTATTAAACTTCTCTGCCTGCTTCATTAAACGCAGTGCTTTGCGATATCCTTCAGGATGAGGCATACCAAAGTTACGTCGAAGGTTTTCTTTCGTATCTTTTCCTCTTTGATGGCCGATAACGGTAATAGGAAGGTCTTTATAAAAAGCTACTCCCCCAACAATCGCTTCATCATCACCAAAAAGCCGGTCTCCATGTAATTCAATGAAATCGGTAAAAAGATAACGAATATAGTCAAGGGTGGTCGGGCGTTCAGCATGTCGGGCAATTTGAACACGATCCCAAGGTTTCATTTCTGAATACGTACTTTTTTCAAGATTAGACAATTTTCCTTCCAGCCTATTGATCTCATCTGTTAAGTCAATATCCTTTTCGTCCATAAAAGATTTTAACTCTGCTATCTTTTTTCAAGTTCGTGTATGGGTCTTTCGAATTCTAGTTCTGCCGCCATGCTTTAACGCCTCCCTTCTGTATGCATCTTTAATAGTGTACTCAATGTTTTTTTCATGTCACTACGATGAATAACGCTGTCAAGCTGTCCGTGTTTTAATAAAAACTCAGCCGTCTGGAAATCTTCAGGCAATTCTTGACGAATCGTTTGTTCAATAATTCGTCTTCCGGCAAATCCGATTAGAGCTTTTGGTTCTGCAAAGTTGTAGTCTCCAACAGAGGCAAAACTAGCAGATACTCCTCCAGTTGTTGGGTGTGTCATAACAGAGATAAATAATAACCCTCTGTCACTTAGTCTTCTAAGAGCAACACTCGTTTTGGCCATCTGCATCAGACTTAGAACGCCTTCTTGCATACGAGCACCGCCTGATGCCGTAAAAATAATAAACGGGGTTTCATTATCAACGGCGTGTTCGATCGCACGTGTAATCTTCTCCCCAACAACAGAACCCATGCTGCCCATCCTAAACCGGGAGTCCATTACAGCAAGTGTTACATCCAGTCCATTCATCTGACCTGCACCCGTAACAACTGCCTCGTTTATTTTTGTTTTCTTTCGGTCACCTTCAAGCTTTTCCACATAATCAGGAAATTCTAGAGGGTTTCCTGAAATCATATCCGCATCATATTCCGTAAAGGTTCCTTCATCAATCAGAGCCGCAATTCTTTCTTGAGATGACATCGGATAATGATACTGACAGCCTTGACATACAAGCAGATTTTTCCTTAACTCTTTTGTTACCATGATGTGCTTGCACTCTGGACATTTACTCATAATGCCTTCAGGTACATCTTGTTTTACTTTACCAGTTGGTATTGTGGCATATTTTTTCTTTTTAACAAACAATCCTTTAATCATGAATGAATAACACCACCTATTCGATTGCGTTTAGGGCATCGTTTTGTTTTGATAACAGATTCGTTAGCTTCACAGCATTTTTCTGTTGAAGAAGTTCTAGAACTTCTTCACACAGCAACGGAGGCCAATAGGTATTTTCTCTTTGCAATGATGACCCATAACCCGTAAGTTCCACATATAAACGATAAAGAAGATGATTGCCGCATGATTGAATCACTGTTTTTTCAAATTGTTTACAGACTTCATTTAGTTTCCCATGGCCGTCTTTATCCATCTGTTGAATGAATCTCTTCAGTTTGCTGATCGTGGATGAATCACATCTTAAAACAGCAAGCTCTGCACAATCCTTAATCACGATATGCCTAGTTTCCTGAAGATCTTGTCTTGCTTTTTTATCGTTTAAAATGAACGACGCAAGCACTTCTACAAGACGATGGCCGGTTGCTTCACGTATAAAAGTCCCTTCTCCTCTTCTGGTTTCGATTAAACCGAGCAGTTCGAGAGACCTTAACGCTTCACGTACAGACGACCTTCCTGCTTTTAAGCGTTCACTTAGCTCCCTTTCAGATGGAAGCTTGTCACCTGCTTGAAGGCCATCTTCTACAATAATAGATTTTATTTGCTTTAAAATTTCAATATATACTTTTTCGGTAGGCTGGACAGACATTCCTCTCTCCTTTACCGGTTTCATTCATCTTTTCCGATAATTGCAAGTCTCTTTGTCTTTTCAGCGATGTCTTCTGGATTCATACGAATTCTTGCAACACCTGTTTCCATAGCAGCAGTCGCAACAGCTGCTGCAACTGCTGGAGCAACACGCGGGTCAAACGGCGCTGGAATAACGTATTCTGCAGTTAATTCTACAGGATTTACAAGATTTGCAATGGCATGTACAGCCGCGATCTTCATTTCCTCATTGATATGAGTCGCTCTTACATCAAGAGCACCTCGGAAAATACCTGGGAATGCGAGTACGTTGTTGACTTGGTTCGGGAAATCTGAACGTCCTGTCCCAATAACCATCGCACCTGCTTCACGAGCTTCATGAGGCATAATTTCAGGATTAGGGTTTGCCATAGCAAAAATAATCGGTTCAGGGTTCATCGATTCTACCATTGCTTTAGTAAGGGCACCTTCTACAGAAACACCTACAAAAACATCAGTACCGCTAATTACATCAGCTAGTGTACCTTCTTGTTTTGTTCGGTTTGTAAAGCTTGCCACTTCTTTTTTGACACTATTCATTCCAAATGGACGGCCTTCGTAGATCGCACCTTTTGTATCACACATGATGATATCTTTTACGCCGAAACGATCTAGCAATTTAATAATTGCGATACCAGCAGCACCAGCACCATTTACAACAACTTTAATTTTTGACATTTCACGCCCAGTTAATTTAAGTGCGTTTACTAGACCCGCTAAAGTAACAATTGCTGTTCCATGCTGATCATCATGAAAAATTGGAATATTCGTTTCTTTCTTCAATCGTTCTTCGACTACGAAACAATTGGGTGCAGCAATATCTTCAAGATTCACACCACCGAAAGTCGGCTCAAGCAGTTTTACAGTTTCAACAATCTTGTCCACATCTGTGGTGTTTAAACAGATCGGAAATGCATCAACTCCGGCAAAACTCTTAAACAGCACTGCTTTTCCTTCCATAACTGGCAGAGCAGCTTCAGGCCCGATATTACCTAGACCTAAAACAGCTGTTCCGTCAGAAACAACAGCTACTGTGTTACCTTTCATTGTATAGTCATAGACTTTTGATTTATCATCATAAATATCCTTACAAGGCTCTGCGACACCTGGAGAATAGGCAAGGCTCAAATCCTTTGCATTGCGAACAGGTACCTTTGATTTTGATTCTAATTTCCCTTGATGTGTGCGGTGCATGTGTAGTGCTTCTTCTCGTAATGTAGACATCTCTTCATCTCCTAATGATTTTAAAATTTATGGTCGATGAGTCAAATTAGGAGGTGGTCAGACCACTATTATTGACTCATTCATTATAACAAAAGTTAACAAGCTGTAAAGTTTTTTAATTTCTTCTTAACACGACATTACCTTCACCAATAACAGATTGCAACTCTAACAATACGTTCTCCATAGCATTTATTTTTTGTGAGATTTGAACCTTCTGTCTGTTTTCTTCATATATGAGCACAACAGGTACACTGCCTTTAGATTGTTCCAAAATCGTCTTCACTGCATTTAAATGTTCAGGTGACTGATGTTCTTTATCAATCTTGATAAATACTGTCGGTTGGTCATTGGGTTTTAATTCTTGCAGCAACTTGCATTTATTAATAAGTATCTGTAATGTTTCGTTACGCTGTTCAACACTTCCTTCTAAAAATAATTGTTCTCCTTTTTGGAGAATACTGTGATTCGCCTCGTACACTTTCGGAAAGGCAACAGCTTCGATCTCTCCGCTCTCATCGCTGATTGTAAGAAAAGCCATTAGCTCTCCTTTTTTGTTTTAATGACACGTACTTTGTCCACTAAAACACCAAGACGGACAGAGGATTTTTTTCGTTTAAATCCTTAATATCTGCCGCTTTCCAGCTACCTAAGATGGAACGATATCGTTCTAATGGGTGAGAGGAAAAGAAAAAGCCAAGGGCTTCTTTTTCAAACTTAAGTTTCTCACTGCCTTGAAACGGCTGAACGGATACGTAAGAAGGCTTAGGAAGATTAATGTCATCATCAAATAAATACATTTGATTTTTCCGTGAGATTTCCTGAAACTCTTCTCCATATTCGATGGCTGTTTCTAGGAAGCTAACAGCACAGCTCTGTCTTCTCCAAGATCATCCAGTGCGCCTGCAAAAATTAACGATTCAAGGGTTCGTTTATTTACTGTTTTTTGAGGACAGCGTGCACAAATATCAAACAGATCTTGAAACGGTTCTTTATCGTTTTCTTCCATAAGGCTTTTTACTGCTTGAAGACCAACATTTTTTATAGCTAAAAGACCGAATGCAATGGCTGATCCTTCAGATGTAAAAACAGCTGAGCTCTTTTTTATGGAAGGAGGCAGGATAGGAACTCCTTTTTGCTCAGACTCTTTTATATATTGATACACTTTATCATGATTGCCAATAACGCTTGAAAGTAGTGCAGCCATAAAATATGCTGGGTAATTTGCTTTTAAGTAAGCCAGCTGATAGGCAATAACACTGTATGCAACTGCATGGCTCCTTGGGAAACCATAATCGGCAAAACGAACGATCAAGTCATATAAGGCATCAGCAGACTTTTGATCATAGCCTTGTTTTAAACACCCTGCCACAAAATGCTGACGCTCACGCAGCAAAATATCTCGTTTCTTCTTACCAACAGCTCTTCTTAACAAATCTGCTTCTCCAAGTGTAAACCCAGCAGCTTTTGTTGCAATCTGCATGATCTGTTCTTGGTAGACGATAACACCGTAAGTAGATTTTAGTATTGGCTCAAGGTCCGGGTGCATATATTCAACCGTTTTTTGACCGTGTTTACCTGCTATATAATCAGGGATGTTTTGCATCGGACCTGGTCGATAGAGTGCGTTGACCGCTACAATGTCTTCAAACTCTGTTGGTTTAAGCTGCTGCAGTACTTTTCTCATTCCATCCGACTCAAGCTGAAACACGCCTGTCGTATCTCCTTTTGCAAGAAGCTCAAACGTTTTGGCGTCTGTAAAAGGAATTTCATTAAGATTGATCTTTACGTTCTCATTCTTTTCAATCGCGAACAAAATATTTTCAATGAGTGATAAATTGCGCAACCCCAAAAAATCCATCTTTAATAGACCTGCAGCTTCAAGCCAATCCATGCTGTATTGTGTGAGCGGAATCCCATCATGTCCACTCTGCAATGGAACTTTTTGTACAAGCGGAGAACCAGATAAAACGACACCTGCTGCATGAGTAGAGGCATGTCTTGGCAATCCCTCTAGTGTCATGGCTATTTTTACAAGTTTTTTCACATCTGCGTCTGTTGTGTACGCTTGCTGAAGACCAGCGGATTCTTTTAGCGCATTTTCTAAAGTGATCCCAGGTCTTGATGGAATATTTTTAGCCGTAAGATCAATAAGCGATGGAGCAAAATCCATTACCCTACCAGCGTCTCTAATCGCTGCTCTGGCAGCCAATGTACCAAAGGTTATAATCTGAGCGACATAGTCTGTCCCATATTTGTTCGCCACATATTTTAAGACTTCGTCACGGCGGTTATCAGGAAAATCGATATCAATATCTGGCATCGTCACCCGTTCTGGATTTAAGAAGCGTTCAAAAATCAATTGATGATGGATAGGGTCAACGTTTGTAATCTGAAGCACATAAGCCACTAAAGAACCTGCGGCCGAACCCCTTCCTGGGCCAGTAATCATCTTTTCATCATGAGCAAACTTCATGAAATCCCATACGATCAGAAAATAGTCTTCAAAATTCATATTTTTAATGATAGTAAGTTCATACGAAAGGCGATTCTTAATATCAGGCGTTATGGTTTCATATCTATTTAAAAGGCCCTCTTCACACAGTTGAGTCAAATATTCATAGCTGTCCCGATTAGCCGGAACGGGATATTTAGGCAAGGCAATGTTACCTAGATCAAGCTCCAAAGAGCATCTCTCTGCAAGTTTAACTGTTTCGGACAAGGTTTCTGGTGCATGTGAAAATAAATTTTCCATCTCATGCTGTGATTTCAAATAAAACTCACTCGTTGGAAGTTTAATACGATCACGGCTATTAATCTTTTCACCTTGCTTGATGCATAACAAAATGTCATGTGCGTTAGCATCTTCCTTTTTCACATAATACGTTTCATGCATACAAATTAACGGTATGTGAAACTTTCTAGAGAGAGATGGCAATTGCATGTTTAACGTTTTTTCAAATCCCGTATCATGGTCTTCAAGTCCTAGATAAAAACGATCAGGGAACCAATGCTTATAAAATTCAAGCAATCTGTTCAGTTTATCGTCTTCACGATTCTCATTAACAATGTATTTCTGAATCTCCCCTTCTGAACCAGAGGAAATAGCAATCAACCCAGATGCATGTTTCGATAGCTCTTTATGGGTAAGCGGTGAAACTTCTCCGTCTTGCTTCGTTTGCATAAGCGTAGTAAGTTTCAATAAATTTTCATAGCCTTCGTTGTTCATGGCATATAACAGAATTTTATGTGATGAGCGTATTTTTTCCTTGTTGTTTTGGTGCTCTATTCCTATTTCAGCTTCTAACCCTATAATGGGCTGAATTCCAGCTTTTACACATGTCGTATAGAACTTTAAGGCACCATACATATTTGATTTATCTGTTATGGCGAGCGCCGTATAGCCCATATCTTTTGCACGTTGAACAAGCTCTTCAATGCGGCAAGAGCTTTCTAGAAGCGAATATTCACTATGTATATGCAGAGGGACAAATCCCATCCTCTTCACTTCCTTTCGCACCTCTTTGCACTTCATTATAGTACAGAAGTTCGCATGTGTTAATGAAACTGTTTTCATCGGAGGAGTTTATTATTTCTAGGATGTTTTCTAAAAAATGGGAAGTGGTTGACTTCCGTTTCAGGTGCTCGCTTTCCGCGGGGCAGGCGGTGAGCCACATTCGTAACGTTTCACTTTTAAGTGTCTCACCTGTCTAGTTCCAGTGGCTAGCCCCTCGAGGTCAAAAGTTAAACGGTCAAAAAGGCAAAGTGCGCCTTCCTTGCCCATTCACCTTTTGCTGGTCGGGGCTGAACGAGCCACTTCCACTTTTCGGACTGCCCACCTCAAAGAAGTATCCTTGCTCCTGCGTCTACAAGTTAATGTTACCGGAGCGAGCTTCCTCGTCGCATGCCTTGCGAGATGCTTCTCAAGTGGTAGGCACCCACCTTGCACTCCAATCAACTGTCACAGAAGAAAATAAAAATGAGGTTTGAAAGCAACAGTCTTTTCGAAAAATGCCTAATAAAAAGCCTATTTCAAATATGAAACGAGCATACACTTCTCAAGTTGTCCATACATTGAGTAGAGAGGAGGATGTCTCATGGTAAGAGATTTTTTTCAAACATGATCTTAGACTTCGCCATTGCTTTTGGCGTTTTATTAGGCGGAGCATTAATCGGTGGACTTGCAGCATTTCTAGTTGGTAAAGCTCCTATATATGAGATGATGGAGCTGGCAAAGAGACTTAAAATATGGGCCATCGTCGCTGCGATTGGAGGAACGTTTGATACCATCACGAACTTTGAGCGCAGTTTTGAAAATGGAGCTACGATAGAGATTTTTAAGCAATTAACCTATATATTTGTTGCGATTGCTGGAGCAAATACGGCTATGCAGTTAATTCAGTGGCTCAGCCAGGAGAACATCAACTGATGAGGATCCCCCGCTGTATCAACGAAAAGGCTACCAGCGTTTTTTGCTGGAATGGCGATTGGATTTATTATCGGCTGGGCGTTTTTCTTAATTCAAGGCGGATTAGCTCATGAAAGGCTTATTCATAAATTAGAAAAACAAAAATTGAAGATAGAAGATTATAAGAAAAAAATGAAATTCTAACCTCTGATGATAAAAGAGCAAATGAAGAACTCGCAAAAAAATTCAAACTTCATGAGATCAATGTAAGGTTTTCAGATTCAGACTCTGAGAAATTATCAAACCTGACAAGGATGCATTTAATAAAAGCAGTTGAAGATGATTTGGAACATCTTATGGGTGAAGATACAGAAACAATCGCAAAAAGCAATACGCTGCTTTTCCAAGCGATAGAAAATAAACCTTATCGCCTCGATGATGATGAACAAGCTTATCGAGTTAAGATTGACCATCTTTATTTATATACAGGCGTCCTTCGAATCTATATATCTGCTAAACCAGATGAATGATTATGTATAAATAATGGTCGAAATATTACGTTTTTATGAATCTTTGGGCAAAGAAATAGCAATACCTCCTTAATTTGTATAAAATATGAGTAAAGAAGTGAATATTGGGGGGAACTACATGATTATCAATCGAAAAGAACTTGCCCGTGAAAAGGTAAAGGAATTACAGAATGGCTTTTCTGCTTTTGCTGAAACGAAAGAAGTAGCAGACCTAATCAAAAGAGAGCTTGCAAAATTAAACTTGAAAGTGCATGAAGATGTAACTGATGTTGGCTCTTGGTTTATCCCTGACAAAGCTAACTAACAACGACTTTTATTTTATTTTATTTTCAAAGCATAAAAAGGCCCCCGATGAGGCCTTTTTTATTTTGCTTTATATTCTTTACAAAGGTTTCTGAGTTCAGTAAGCACTGAAAGCGTTTCATCCTTCGTATACACCGTTGCCCCCGAAGCCCTTGGATGACCTCCGCCGTTAAATTTAGCTGCTATCTTATTTACCACAGGCCCTTTTGAGCGCAACCTAACTCTAATCTGATCCGGTTCATCCACAAAAAATACCCAAGCAAGCAACCCATCAACATGAGAAAAAGAGTTAACTAACAGTGATGCCTCACTGGCATTTGTGTTGAATTCCTTTAGTGTATCTTTCGTTAAATGGATATAACCTACACAATCATCCACGATAGAAAAGTTCTGCAGAACATAGCCGTTTAACCTTACAAGCTTTTCAGATATCTTATATAAATTCTCATGTATTTCTGATGGAGAAAATCCTGTCTCTAACAATGCTGCGGTATAACGGTGGGTTTTCTGAGTCGTGTTTGCAAACAAAAACCGTCCTGTATCTCCAATAATACCTGCGTATAAAAGTCTTGCTGCATTTTTGTCTAACTTCAGACCATGGTCAGACCCAGAAAGGTACAGATCCATGATCATCTCAGAAGTAGAACTTGCTTCTGTATTTACCCAGATTAAATTTCCGTAAGGATCTTCGTTCGGATGGTGATCGATCTTAATAACAAGATCTCCTAACGAGTAACGGTTATCACTGATTCTCGGAGAATTTGCAGTGTCACAGATAATAACTAAAGCACCTTGGTATACATCATCTTCAATAACGTCCATTCTGTTCAAAAAAGTCAATCCTGCATCTTCTTCTCCAACTGCATAAACTTCCTTATGGGGATAACTCGCTTTAATAATAGCAGCAAGTCCACCTTGCGATCCGAGTGCATCCGGGTCTGGTCTCACATGACGATGAATGATGATTTTTTCATACTGTTCAATTTTTTGTAAGATTTCTTCTTTCATAGCAGACTCCTTTTAGATGTCGTTGTGGCAATTATGGTTTTAAACGTTTACAATATAGTGGAGTAAATATGTGGAGGAATTTTTCAAATGCCGATTTTTATTATACTTATTATACTTTCTTTTGCTTTCTATGTGTTTTATAAAGTCTCAGAAGTACGTGCAAAAGAACCCTTTTTAAAGCGCTGGACAGGAACAAAAGCAAAAATGGCTCTTGGCGCGTTTTTAGCCTCATTCGGTTTAAATGAGCTGACTGCTGTAGAAGGCCGTGTACAGCTTTGGGTCGCACTAATCTTCTTAGCATATGGGATTGTTCTGTTGATCATGAACTATAAAATGTACAAGCACTTTCTTACGCTTGCTCGAGAAGAAGCACAGAAAAATTAAATAAATATGGATAAAAAGTCCCTAGAACAGGGACTTTTTTGTATTTTTAAATGCTCATTTCTCTTCGATTGTTGCTTTCAATTATTGTCTTATATGATTGTTGATAGGAGTGTAAGATGCGAGACGCCTGCGGGACAGGCGGGCAGTCTGAAAAGTGGAAGTGGCTCGTTCAGCCCCGACAAGCAAAAGGTGAATGGGCTAGGAAGGCGTCCTTTGCCTTCTGGACCATTTAACTTTTTAACCTCGAGGGGCTAGCCACTTCAACTAGACAGGTGAGACACTTAAGAGTAAAACGTACGAATGTGGCTCACCGCATGCCGCGCGGATAGCGAGCGACCTGAAACGGAAATCAACAACTCACAAGAACAACAAAGGATAAGAAAACAGCCTTTTTATGAACGGTGATCGAGAAGCTGAGCCATCATCATCGCTTTTCCAACAATCTTTCCATCATGATGAATCTCGACATCTACTTTCCCAAATTTCCGGCTCACTTCCAACACTCTTGGTATCAGTTCAATATCACTATCGATCTGAACGGGCTTTATATAGTAGAATGTTACGTTCTCAACAACAAGGTCACCTTTTTTAATTCTCCTCAACGCTTTACGAGCTGTCTCTGTTACTAAAGTCATCAGTACACCATATGAGACTGTGCCGAGGTGGTTGGTCATCTGAGGTGTGATTCTGCAAGTAAACGTAACTTCATGATCCATCTTTTGTTCTTTTAACTCTGTGGTAATCAGGTCATCGAAAGTGGCACCAACTTGGGGCTGCTTCTGCATCATCTGCATCGCTTTTAAGACATCTTGCCTTGTTAGGATTCCAATGAGTTTATGAGAAGAACCGATTACAGGCAGCAATTCAATCCCTTCCCAAATCATCATGTGGGCACATGCTGCTACTGATGTTTTTTCTGTAACCGTTAAAGGAGCACGAGTCATGACCTTTTCTACTTGCATGGATACAGGAACACCGATAATGTCCTTAGAAGTTACAACACCTGTAACACGATTTCCTTGATCCACAACAGGATAACGGCTGTGCATCGTCTCTTGGTTTAATTCATGCCATCTTTGAACTTTATCATGTTGAAAGAGGTAATGCGTTTCATCAATAGGTATCAATATATCAGATGCTAATACGATATCTTTTTTGATTAAGCGATCATGTATCGCCTTATTGATCATTGTCGCTACAGTAAATGTATCGTAACTTGTTGAAATCACAGGAAGTTCAAGTTCGTCTGCAAGCCTCTTCACTTCTTCTTCCGTATCGAATCCCCCTGTTACTAAAATCGCACTTCCAGCTTTCAGTCCCAGTTCATGCGCGTTCACTCGGTTACCAACAATTAAAAGACTTCCTGCGTCAACATAACGCATCATCGCTTCTAGTTTCATGGCACCAATAACAAATTTATGAAGCGTTTTGTGAAGTCCCGCGCGCCCGCCAAGTACTTGTCCTTCAACAATATTTACGACTTCGGCGAACGTTAGCTTTTCAATATTGCTCTTCGCTTGTCTTTCGATACGTATCGTACCAACACGTTCAATAGTACTTACGATTCCCTGGTTTTCAGCTTCTTTAATCGCTCGATAAGCTGTCCCTTCACTAACCGTTAAATCTTTTGCAATTTGTCGAACGGAGATTTTTGATCCGACATCAAGGTCCAAAATATGCTGCAATATTTGTTCATGCTTAGTAAGCATTACATTCACCGTTCCTTTTACCTGTATCTATCTGTTTTATTTATTTGACTAATACAGATTATACAGGCATACAAACAGAAACTCAACTTTCCATGTGCATTCTTTTCCTCATTTTCTGATTTGCAGAAATACTTTGTTTCTTAACTGCTCGTTTCTTTAGAGTGTCTTTTTTAAACAGCAAACCAATGAGCAGCATACACGCAAACCCGCTCCATGCGATCGTAAAAACACTTTGCAAAAGCGGACCATCTAATGATAATACAGGAATCGCTACATAAAGCAGCACAGACAACATTAAGACCTTTGCTATTTTTTCTTGGCTCATAAAAAATACAACCTCCCTTACTATCATTCGTATGCATAGAAAGAGAGGTTAGAATCATTATACGTTTAAGCTTTCACCGCTTTGAAGCACTTTTCCTTTTTTCCGAGTTTAGATGAAAATGCAGTCTCTGGATCTTGTTCGATCACAGGAAATGTATTGTAGTGGATAGGAACTGTTACGTCTGCACCGATCCATTCTGCAGCAATGAGTGCATCTTCAGGACCCATTGTAAAATTATCACCAATCGGCAAAAACGCAACGTCAGGCTTCTCGAATTCTCCAATTAATTTCATATCTGAGAAAAGAGCTGTATCACCTGCATGGTAGAGGGTTTTTCCACCGTGTGAAAATAAAATACCTGCTGGCATCCCGGTATACACAACAGTGCCATCTTCTTCTTCATAACTTGATCCGTGGAAAGCTTGAGTAAACTTTACTTTTCCAAAATCAAACGTGCGGCTTCCGCCAATGTGCATCGGATGTGCTTCTACTCCTTGAGAACTCATGTAATTAGCAAGTTCAAAAGGCGCTACCACTAAGCTGTTGTTTGCTTTTGCAATCTCAACTGTGTCCCCAACGTGATCGTTATGGCCGTGCGTTAATAAAATTACATCTGCTTTTACATCGTTAACATTAATTTTAGCTTGTCCGTTTCCGTTAATAAAAGGGTCTATCCAAACGGAATGTTCCCCTGTTTGAATCTCAAGTACAGAATGTCCGTGATACGTCACTTTCATATAACATACTCCCTCCTCTAATTAGGACGCTTGATTTCATCCTACTTTCCTTACATACCCTATTATAGAACAGAAAAAAAGCCCTATTCCAGTAAAAAGGAACGTTGGACTTTTTGGTGTCACCTATTTATTTTTTATTCAATATGGAAACAGCATCTTTATAATCGAGCTGATGTGCTTCGGCAACAGCTTTATACGTTACAAAACCATCTAACGTATTTATTCCTTTTAACAATGCCTCATTATCTAAACATGCTTTCGCATACCCTTTATTTGCTATTTGAAGAGCATAAGGGACAGTCACGTTTGTGAGCCCGATTGTCGATGTTCTTGGAACGGCCCCTGGCATGTTCGCTACCGCATAATGCAGAACACCATACTTTTCATAAGTCGGGTTATCATGTGTCGTAATGCGGTCGACCGTTTCAAAGATTCCACCTTGATCGATTGCAACGTCTACAATAACAGATCCCGGCTGCATCCCTTTAATCATTTCTTCTGTTACAAGCTTAGGCGCTCTTGCTCCAGGGATCAACACAGCTCCGATTACTAATGCTGACTCTTGAACAGCAAGCGCAATGTTTAGCGGATTGGATATTAGCGTATTAATCTCTACACCAAAAATGTCATCCAGCTGACGAAGTCGTTCAGGATTTAAGTCAATGATCGTAACATCTGCTCCTAGACCCATCGCTATTTTTGCAGCGTTCGTTCCAACCACCCCACCGCCTATTACTGTTACTTTACCTCGTCGAACTCCAGGAATTCCACTTAACAAAATCCCTAGACCGCCTTTAGGCTTTTCTAAAAATTGTGCACCGATTTGAGCAGCCATCCTGCCCGCTACTTCGCTCATCGGTGTAAGCAGCGGTAATGTTCCATTTGGCAGCTGTACCGTCTCATATGCAATTCCAATAACCTTGTTATCTGTCAGTGCTTTAGTTAATTCAGGCTCAGGTGCAAGATGTAAATATGTGAATAGGATTAATCCTTCCCGAAAGAAACAATACTCCTCGGGCAGCGGCTCTTTCACTTTCATAACCATTTCCATCGACCATGCCTGAACAGGCGTCTCAACGATCACACCGCCAGCACTTTCGTATTCTTCATCCGTAAAACCAGAGCCAATCCCAGCGCCTTTTTGAATAAATACTTCATGACCAGACGCCACGAGATTTAATACACCAGCTGGAGTCATCGCTACACGATTTTCGTTATTTTTTATTTCAGTCGGTACACCGATTTTCATTGCATTCCCTCCTGATCATTATTGGAAATTATTTCATTATTCTATAGTTACCATACCATCAAAGATTCAAAATAAAAAGTTGAAATTCTTTTTCGTTGATTCACTTGTAAGACAGCATTAAGGTGCCCTAAATAAGATAAGGAAATTCAGTTTTTTGTTGTTGGATCATCAATTCGTTGTAACCTAATACAAAATAGAGTTTATTTGCGTCTAATATTGAGCTTCCCCTTATACAGGGAGGGGTATCACGAGCACTAATTCGAGAAATTTTTGAAATAATTCCTGAAATTTTGGCATTTTTCCCGCGAGATTTGGCTATAATTCCGCGAGATTCCCTCATATACCCGCGAGTTGACAAAACTCGACAATCGCCGATCAGCCTTATACCCTTCACACAAAATAGGTTTAAAAATAAAAAGGATAGCTCAACTATGTGAGCCATCCTTATTACCTATTTATGAAAGACTTTCTTCTTCGTCTAGCTTTGTTCTTTGCTGCCCTTGATCTACTTTATCAATAATCCCGCTTTGGTATGCTTCTGTTATCTGCTGATGAACGGTCATTTCGCCTTCTGAATCGTATTCTAACTGTTGATTTGGACGTTTTTCCTTTTCCATGGGTACTTCCTCCTTCAAAATCAAGAACTTACCCATAGTTTTTGTCTTGAGTAGAAAGTTAAACGGTATTAATTTTTGGAAACAAGCATTTTTGATTTCGCTGCATCAATCTGTTTGTGTACAGCATCAAAACCTGTACCGCCTTCTGAATTCCTTCTTTCAACAGCGGTTTTTGGAGATAGCGCAACAAATAAGTCGTTTTCCACAAGTGGACACCATGTTTGATATTCCTCAAGGCTAATATCAAGAAGATAGCAGCCTTTTTGAATACAATGGAGTACCATCTGACCTACTAATTCATGGGCTTCACGAAACGGAATCCCTTTTTTTGCTAAATAGTCAGCAAGTTCAGTTGCATTCGAAAAATCTTGATGAACGGCTTTGTTCATCTTATCGGCATTGATTTTAACCTCATTCATCATGCCAGTCATGATGCTAAGACATCCTTTAACTGTTTTTACCGTGTCAAAAACGGGTTCTTTGTCTTCTTGCATATCTTTGTTGTACGCAAGTGGAAGTCCCTTCATCAATGTGAGTAGAGACATTAACGATCCATAAACTCTGCCGCTTTTACCACGAATTAATTCAGCCATATCTGGATTCTTTTTTTGTGGCATCATACTGCTGCCCGTTGTGAAGCTATCACTGATTTCTATGAATCCGAATTCTTCCGAAGACCAAAGAATCAATTCTTCACAAAAACGAGACAGATGCATCATGATCATAGAAGCGTTGCTGCAGCATTCGATCGCAAAATCTCGATCACTAACCGCATCCAAGCTGTTAAGATACTTATTTGAGAACCCTAATTCGTTCATTGTGATGTTTCTGTCGATACCGAAAGTTGTTCCTGCTAGAGCTCCGGCACCAAGCGGCATAATATCCGTTCGCTTCAAACTGTCTTGCAACCTACCCTTATCACGATCGAGCATCCAAAAATAGGCAAAAAGATGATGCGCTAAGGAAACCGGCTGGGCACGCTGAAGATGGGTATATCCAGGTATAATGGTTTCCACATGTTCTTCAGCAAGATTCAAAAGGGATTTTTGCAGTTCTTCAATATGGTCTATGATCAAAAGAGTTTCTTCTTTCACATAAAGATGGAAGTCTGTTGCAACTTGATCATTTCTGCTTCTTGCTGTATGAAGTTTGCCTCCGTCTGGTCCGATTTTGTCGGTTAACAGTTTTTCAAGGTTCAAATGGATATCTTCATACTTCACAGAGTAAGAAAGTTCTCCTTCTTTCTCTTCCTGTACAAGAGAAGCAACCCATTCTTAATATTTTCATAAGCACTTTTATCGATAATATTGCATTGATACAGCATCTTAGCATGCGCAAGACTTCCTTTTAAATCTTGACTTGCCAGCTGCTGATCGAACGAAATGGATGCTCCGAACTCATCTACCCATTCTTCAGGCTGTTTTGAGAAACGTCCTCCCCATAACTTTTTCACACTTTCACCTCATTTTTTGAACCATGCTGCTTACTTTTGTAGGTAACCCCCATAATGATATAAATCCTTTTGCAGCTGTGTGATCAAAGGCGTCGTCTGATGTATAAGTCGCTAATTTTTCATCGTATAACGAGTATGGTGATTTTCTTCCTTCTACAATTGCATGACCCTTAAAGAATTTGACACGCACAGTACCGGTTACATGTTTTTGTGTTTCATCCAAAAAGGCTTTTAACGATGCGTTAAGTGGTGAGAACCAAAGACCTTCATAGATTAACTCTGTCATCTTCTTTTCGATGATCGGCTTAAAATGAGCGACTTCTTTAACTAACGTTAAGTCTTCTAGTTCTTTATGTGCCTTAATGAGTGTTGTAGCGGCAGGACACTCATAAACTTCTCGTGATTTAATCCCAACGAGTCTGTTCTCAACGTGATCAATTCGTCCAACTCCGTGAGCGCCTCCCCATTCATTGAGCTGGTGAATGAGATGATCGAGCGGTACACTTTCACCATTAAGTGATACAGGAACACCATGTTCAAATCCGATCTCAACGATTTGTGGCTGATCTGGCGTATTCTCAAGAGAAACTGTCATTTCGTATGCTTCTTCTGGCGGTGCAGCCCAAGGATCTTCTAAGATGCCGCATTCATTGCTTCTTCCCCATAGATTTTGATCAATAGAAAACGGATTTTCTTTTTTGATAGGTACCGGAATATCATGCTCTTTTGCATATTGAATTTCCTCTTCACGCGACCAGCTCCATTCACGAACTGGTGCCAGCACTTCAAGTTCTGGTGCTAGTGCTGCAACAGAAACTTCAAAACGTACTTGGTCGTTCCCTTTTCCTGTACAGCCGTGAGCAACAGCTGTCGCACCATATTTTTTAGCTGTTTCAACTAACTTTTTAGCGATTAGCGGGCGGCTTAGAGCAGAGATCAATGGATACTTCCCTTCGTATAGTGCATGTGACTGAAGTGCGACTAATGCATATTCTTCAGCGTATTCTTTTTGAACATCCAATACGATGGATTCCGACGCTCCGATAGAGAGTGCTTTGGATTGTATAAAAGGCAGGTCCTTCCCTTCACCTACATCCAAACATAATGCAATTACTTCGTATCCTTTATCCGCCAACCATGGTATAGCAACCGATGTATCTAATCCCCAGAATAAGCTAAAACTACTTTTTCCCCATATGAAATCTCTCCTCCTGTGATTCCTAAAATGAATAGTTGTTTATTTTTATACATTATTGTTTATAAAAATACCATTTAAGATAGTTCATACTATAACAAATTTCCAATGAAAATTGCAAGGTTATTCTTAAAAATGAATAAAAATAACATGTAACATTTATCTCGCATCAACTTGCCCCCTTTTGTACAATAGGGTTAGAGGTGATTTCATATGCAAAATTACTTTATTTGGGATGACAGGCTCGGGATATCTGTGCCGCATTTAAATAAGCCTTGGGATACGTATGACAAAGCTTTACAAGCAACCATTCTGTTGCATTGGGAAAAAATAAGAGGGTCGATTCCAGACCGAATCGGGCAGATTGAAAGAAACATTAACGAGCTTCAAGATCAGTTATCCATTGAAGAAAGCTTTGAAATATCATGTGAGCTGAACTACAAAATTGCAAGTTTAGCATCCGTCATCAATGATCTATGGTTATGGTATAGATTAAATCAAAACATAACATCAAAAATACACGGGTAAAAAAAGAGGATGCATACGCACCCTCTTTATTTTTGAAGCTGTTGAACAACATGATTCAGCTCTGGCATTATTAATTTTTCCATTCCAAGTTTCACAGCACCTGACGAACCTGGCAGAGCAAATATGGCCGTTCTACCTTTAACACCAGCAACCGCCCTGCTTAACATGGCACCTGATCCAATATCCTCAGTGTAGCTTAGCATACGAAACAGTTCTCCGAAACCGGTGATTTCTTTATCAAATAAGGGGGTGAGAGATTCAATGGTTACATCTCTAGAAGCAATTCCAGTTCCACCGTTAAATAGAACAACATCAATCTCTTCATTTTGAATTCCAAACTCCGCTGCATCCTGAATCCATTCTTTAACATCGCTAACAATTCTATATTCTGTGATCACATGATTTTTGGTTTTTAAATATGTCCGGATCAACTTTCCGCTTTTATCCGTCTCTTCATCTCGTGTATCACTTACCGTTACAATCATGCACTTCACTACTTTCGGTGCTAGTGCTTTATGTTCTTGGACACTCATTTTAACAACACCTGTTTCTCAATATTTTTCAAAAAGATATCTCTTTTGATAAAACTTGTGTGCGATTTCCGTGATTTTTCTAGATTGCTGATAGTTCATGACAGCACCCAAAGCCATACCGAAAATCGGCAATCCTTGTGTCAGCTTTTTTCTAAGGAGCAGAATGGCCATCATCTTAACAACTTGCTGAATAGGGTGAGACATCCATGATATATCTGCAATAACATCTTTCCCGGCATAAAAAATGGGATCTTCTTCTTCTCTGATTTCTGCCATTAGCTCGTCCCATTTCTCTTGCTGAAATCTTTTTGGCATCGTAGCTGCATGGTAGACTTTTAGCGATCTCATCATTTCAGCAGGTCTTTGGATGTCATATCCATAATGCATGGCAATTGATTGGACTGAACGAATTCCTAATGCAACCATTGCTGGAAAATCTGTTCCTAAAAGAGAAGGCCACCTGTTCCAGCAAGACCACCTTGAGACAAAGATAAAAGACGGTTACGCGCGATCTGTTGATCTGCCATAAAGAAAAGCTGGTCGATCGAGCACTTCTTTAAATCTTCAATCTCAAAAATATCATCTCTAAATACTCTTGCTTCAGAAAGGATTCTTTGTTTTGTATCAAGCTGAAATTGAGAGTTTTGTATAAGAGCATGAATATGGAACAATGCAGAATCCACATATTCGCCGATCGTCTCCTGCATCTCATCAGATAGAAGATCCATTTGTCGCGTTGCCCATTTTTCATAAGTACGGCCAAAATCTGTTGGTTCATATGTAAAAAAATCTTCTTCCCAGGCTTTGATTTCCTGCCAAATTTGTTCTTCACGGTCTGTTAACGGCATACTTCTCCTCCTTTAAAACCTTTTATATAGTGTATTATAATCTCTTCATGAAGTAAAAAAACAACGGGTCATCTTATTATTTTAATAAGGCTTTTTTCGCAAAACTTTGTTGCTCTTGAAAGTGGTTGATTTCCGTTCCAGGTGCTCGCTCTCCGCGGGGCAGGAGCCTCCCACCACCCACTCCAACCAACTTATCATAGAAGAGAATTGAACAAAATGCTTCCAAAGCAACAATCCTTTAGAAAAGAGCCATCAATAAAAAGGATTTCTCCATTCCATAAGAAGAGCATAATTGCATGACTCTTCATCCTCCAGATAATCAGGAACCAAACCTAACGGCGTTCTGCCACTTCTCAACAAGAACGAAATGACTGGATCATACATGTTTCCATCTACTACTCTCTCCACGTATTCTTGTGGCGACAGATTGTGCGAATGCTCTCGATACCCGGGCATTCTGCCTCCGCCTAACAAACGCTCTAATTTTAGATGAACAACGGTTTCATACAGTGACTGCATCAGGAGTTTGCCAAGGTTCAGTTTTCTGTATGCAGGGCGGACACATATATCAACAACATAAAGCGTATTGCCACTGTTGTTATGATTGGAGATATAACCGCTATCTGTTTTCTCTTCCCAAGTATGTTTGGGATGTTTCGGATCAAAATTCACTAATAGTCCTGTTATTGAACCTGCCAGTACTCCATCAATCTCCACACATAATGCCCCATCCTGAAAAAGTGTGATGTGATTTTGCAGCTGCTTCTCATTCCACAAAAGTTCAGAAGGAAAAGGAGGCGGAAAGCTTTCCCGCTGGATTTGGATAAGCTCATTAAAATCCTCTTTTTCATAATTACGCACGATTGCTTTTACGTTTTTATCTTTAGCGTATAGAAATTGTTCCTTTTTGTACATTAGACAAGTCTCCCTCAAATTAGGTCCAGACGATTTTAAGTACATAAAAGGGTTTACGCTATTTCAATCCGTTTTCCTTCTTTACTCAACATTTTCAGACAAAAAAACAGCCTTTTGACATGCATGAGCATGAAAAGGCTGTTTTTAAAGACTACATCGCAATACGCATAGTATCTCGAGCAATCATAACTTCTTCGTTTGTAGGAATTACTATTACTTTTACTGGAGAGTGAGGATAGCTGATAAATGCTTCCTTACCGCGAACTTGGTTTAGAGCAGGGTCCCAATACACACCCATGAATTCTAATCCACGAAGTACACGCTCACGGACAGCAGTACTGTTTTCACCGATACCAGCTGTAAAGATGATCGCATCAATTCCAGCCATTCTCGCTGCATAAGAACCGATATATTTGTGTATACGGCTAGCAAATACTTCTAAAGCAAGCTCAGCACGTTCATTTCCTTTCTCAGCTTCACTTTCGATATCACGAAGGTCAGATGAGAAACCAGATACACCAAGCATTCCACTCTTATTGTTCAATACATTAATTACTTCTTCAGCACTTTGACCTGTCTTTTGCATGATATAAGGAATTAATGACGGGTCAATGTTACCAGAACGCGTTCCCATTGTAACACCCGCTAAAGGTGTGAATCCCATTGACGTATCAATCGATTTCCCACCTTCGATCGCTGCAATACTTGCACCGTTTCCAAGGTGACAAGAAAGAAGACGAAGCTGTTCAACCGGGCGACCAAGAAGCTCAGCTGCTCTTTCAGAAACATATTTATGGCTCGTTCCGTGGAAACCATATTTACGGATACCATACTCTTCATAATACTCGTATGGCAAGCTGTATAAAAATGATTTTTCAGGCATTGATTGATGGAAAGCTGTATCAAAAACGGCAACTGCAGGTACGTTCGGAAGCACATTTTTGAATGCTTTAATTCCTACTACGTTAGCAGGGTTATGCAACGGTGCAAGATAAGAAATATCTTCAATTTCTTTTAAGATTTCATCGGTAATCAGAACGGAATCATTAAACTTTTCTCCACCGTGTACAACACGATGTCCGATTCCTTCAATTTCATCTAGAGAAGAAATAATGTTATGTTTTACTAATTTATCTAAAAGCATAGAAACTGCTTCTGAATGATCTTGGATATCTTTAATTTCTTTT
Source organism: Fictibacillus sp. EA-CB0309 (assembly GCF_055814265.1). Classification (NCBI taxonomy): domain Bacteria; kingdom Bacillati; phylum Bacillota; class Bacilli; order Caryophanales; family Fictibacillaceae; genus Fictibacillus; species Fictibacillus sp. EA-CB0309. The sequence goes on along the minus strand of NZ_CP169271.1, from coordinate 1,367,607 downwards.
ACTTTTTCACCATCTACCTCGATCGTAAATACTGAGTCGTTTAATCCGATTCGTTCTACAAGTCCTTTTGTCAGTACTTCTTCTTCAGGCATTTGAAGTAACTGAAATTTTAAGGACGAGCTTCCGGCATTAATTGCAATAATTTTAGCCAAAATAGCCATCTCCTTCATATTCAATGAGTAAGAAGGATGCAGTCAGCATACTTCTGTCTCACTTGATACTATAATCCTTCCTTATTTAAACACTGCCCATTGTTAATATCAAGGTTGTAAAACGCTTACACCTTATATTCATGCAATTCAGACTTGAATCCGTTTGCAAATCCATAAAAAAACAGCATAGGATTTAACCCACGCTGTTATTTTTCACGTTCCCATTCTGTTTTAAACCAATCATTCATCTGTTCCATTACATTTTCTAATCCATTTTTGTTCGAGAAGGACGGCAGCTGAGCAAGCATCGCTTGTTTAGGTTTGATCGCTCCCTCTCCATTCTTCTGCAAAATCAGGATGCTTTTCGCGTGAACAGCAGATTTAAATAATGATTCAGGAAGCTGTAAAAGCCCTAATATCGTTACTGTTTCTTTCATCCACCCTTTAAGCAGTTCAGCTTGATCACTTTCAAAGATGTTGTTCGGTACAATAAATATTCCAATACCGGCATCTTTCAAGTGATGAACGGCCTGCTCAATGATTAGGTGGTGCGCGAATGTATGGCCTTCTTTTTCATGAACCTTAAATACTTTGGCACCCTCATCGTCCGGATAATAGCCAACAGGCAGATCCGCAATTACTATATCAACCGGATCAGCATAAAGCGGCTTGATCACGTCTTGATGAAAAAGCTCTACTTTGTGTTTTTGAATATTAGCATTTACCCACGCTAACCGTAAAAGTGTTTCATCCACTTCTACTCCAAAAGCAACCGTTTCTTTATCTTTAAGCTGATTCATGACAGCTGTTATTAAATTTCCCGAGCCTACGACAGGATCTAAAAGAGTTAGGTTTTCGGACTTCTTCGTAAACTTTTGAACTAGATATCCTGCAAATAAAGCAACAGCATCTGGCGTCATAGCATGATGAGGCTGAACAGCTTCTTTCATCCCTTTTAGTACAGCTAGCTGAAACGCTTTACGTGTTTCTTCTTTGCCGAATTCAGTTAAGTTAATCTTTTTATATTCATCCGTTAGTACCGTGGTTAATTCTTTTGGGTATTCTTTTGGTATCTCTTGAAAAAACAGGTTCTCTCCCGTTTCGACAAGTGCATCTAAATAAGGCAGATCAAGTTTATCCTTAATTGCCATAGCTGTATTATCCATCGTGACAAACAGCTTTTCTACATCTTTAAAAGAACTCATATCCGCTTCCTCCTAAGTTTACACAGGAAACATTTTAGCAAATCAAGCACAACAAATACAATGATAAACGTCTTTTTCAGGCTATTTCCGTATACTTTTGCCGCAATCAAGTGACTAATTTCATGTAACAACTGAATTATTAATAGGGACAAATAAAAAATCTCCGGTATGCATTAGCTCTACCGGAGATGACTGATTGCTTACTTTGCAGCTTTAGCTGCTTCAATTGCTGCTTCGTAGTTAGGGTGGCTCGTTACTTCATTCACATATTCAACATAAGTAATCTTGTCTGAGCTATCGATAACAAAAACAGAACGCGCTAAAAGGCGAAGTTCTTCGATCGCAACTCCATATGCCTTACCGAATGAAAGATCACGGTGATCGGAAAGAGTTTGAACATTTTCGATGCCAGCTGCAGCACACCATCTTTTTTGTGCGAAAGGCAAGTCCACTGAAATGGTTAACACTTTCACGTTATCGAGCTTAGAAGCCTCTTCATTGAAACGACGAACTTCAGCATCACAAACACCTGTATCAACAGAAGGTACAGCAGCAATTAAACGTACGCTTCCTTTTGAATCAGCTAGAGTAACTTCTGACATATCGTTTGCCAACACTTTAAAATCGGGAGCTTGGTCCCCTACTTTTACTTCGTTTCCTAGTAATGTAACTGGTTTTTCTTTAAATGTTACGCTCATGATCCATACTCCTCCTCAAAGAAATAAAATATGTACTTTCCCTTTCATCTTAAAGCAATGCAGAAGAAAAAGCTAACGAGATGTTAGCTTTTTTAAAACTCATGATTTTGTGTACTTGATGGCCCTTGATTGTTTTTGTTTTTATTCATAAGATGCTGCAGCTTATCAATGACACCCGGAGCTAGATCTAAGATTCTCTCATATAAATGTGTACTATTATCTAAGTGGATGGTCTTAATCCCTGTGTTGCTGACTACAAGGAATGCGATTGGGGTGATTGAAACTCCTCCTCCACTTCCTCCGCCAAACGGCATCTCTTTCGATTGACTTGACGTACCTTGCTGAGATGATGCACGAGATGATTCTTCTTGATTCCCAAACTCACTTCCGCCTGCAGCAAATCCAAATCCTACCTTTGAAACAGTAAGAATTACACTGCCGTCAGGAGTCTCCACGGGATCACCGATAATCGTATTTACATCGATCATTTCTTTTAAATTTTCCATCGCGGTTTTCATTAAACCCTGGATTGGATGTTCACTCATTTTTACATGCCTCCAGTCATATATTCAGAATTCACCTTAGCTGAACGACTTGACATTCGCCAGGACTTTAAGATTTTTAACATAACGACAATAGCATGCCCGATTTTAAATGAAAACATACAAGAGAACCGCGTTTCACTATGCATTCCTTGAAAAACCGGAACGACAGATATGTTCGGATTTCCTGTTAGCTTAAAAAAAGTATGCAGTACCTGAAGAGCAATTCCTTTAAATCCCCATACTGTACCTGCAGCGATGGCAGAAGATGAAGCTTCTCCAAGCCCAATCGCACTATGCCATTCTATCTTTTCCACTTTTATTTTTTTAAGAAAGCAGCTAGAATCTTATAAAAATGATGAATATGGCTTAGCATTTTTCTAAAGGTTTGATATTGATTTGTTAACTGCTGAAAAGACACTCTTTTCTTCTTTTCTTTTTTTGTCCCATCGTCGCCTGTTTTTCTTCTCTAATTTTAATCGAATGATCCTGTGCATCTACGTGGATGAGAGGCACATTCAGTTTGTATTTGATAATACGATACATTCTCAATGTTATTAAAATATCGCTATTGTCATTTCGATGAACAAAATACACAGAAATATGAATCGTTGAGACACAAAATATGATAAATAAAAACAGCAAAATACCGGTCACAATCAAAATCCAGTTCATACGAGCTCTTCCCTTCTATTCCTTCATTATGGGCACTGGTTATTCAATCTAAACCATGTCTATGTTTGTTGTCTGTTACAATAGAAACAGGAATTCTATTGTAATACTCAGAACACAATAATGAAGCTGAAGGATCTAAGGGAGGAATACGATATGACTGTTCGCAATAAGATTTTCTTTTTTTACAAAAAGGAAGATTCGATCCTGAAAAAAACTGAGAGTTTAAAATCACTGGCACGATCTGAAGGATTTGAAGTTGTTGAAAATGAAAAAGAAGCGAATATTATTGCAAGCATCGGAGGCGATGGCTCCTTCTTACAAGCTGTCCGCAAAACGGGGTTCAGAGATGATTGTCTATACGTAGGAGTCAGTACATTAGAGTCAGAGTTCTATTGCGACTTTCACATTGACGATCAAACAGGTATGATTGAAGCGATGAAAAATGAGCAGATTGAAGTCCGGAAGTATCCCGCTTTATCGGTAAACATTGATGGACAAGGATCATTCTATTGCTTAAATGAATGTTCTCTTCGTTCTTCTATTATTCGAACTCTTGAAATTGACGTGTATATTGATGAATTGTATTTTGAAACGTTCCGTGGTGATGGAATGATTATTTCAACGCCAACAGGCAGTACAGCATACAATAAATCTGTAAACGGTGCGGTAGTGGACCCTATGCTCGCTTGTTATCAAATCAGTGAACTCGCTTCCTTAAATAATAATCACTACCGAACCCTCGGATCCTCATTCTTGTTAAGTGATAACCGCAAAATGACCCTTATGATTAAACATGATAATAGCCATTATCCGATCATTGGAATGGATAATGAGGCGATGAGTATTAAACACTGTGAAAAATTAAGTTTCGAACTAACAGATAAGCGAATTAAGACGGTAAAATTAAAAGATAATTCGTTTTGGCATAAGGTGAGAAGAAGCTTTCTCTAATAACAACAAGCCAAAAAGCATGCAGATTTACCGCATGCTTTTTTGCATTATTACATTAAAAAGCAACAATCCTTTTAAAAACAGCCTACATTTAAGTTGTTTTCTCGTAAACAATGTCACCGTCTACTATCGTATATACAACGTTAACATCCAAAACTTCGTCGACTGGCACTTGAAATAAATCTCGATCTAAAACGGTAAAATCAGCGATGTATCCTTCTTTAATCAAACCCCTGTTATGCTCTTGCATGATTGCGGCTGCACTTCCGGATGTGTATATACCTATTGCTTCATACATTGTTAATTTTTGCTCAGGTACGTATCCTTCGTGATTCTCTCCTGGTTTCCTTCGTGCTACAGCAGCAAAGATTCCAAGAAGGGGATTTACGGGTTCAATCGGAGCATCTGAACCACCTGCACAAATTAAACCTTCATCTACCAATGTTCTAAACGGGAAAGCATTTGAAATTCGATCTGTTCCAAGCCTTTCGATCAGCCATGGAAAATCAGAAGCCACAAAACCAGGCTGTATATCTAAGATAACAGATAGTTGTTTCATCTCTTCAATTAAATTCTCATTTACGAGTCCAACATGTATCAGACGATCTCTTCCCATTTTGGGTGGACATTTTTTTATCGCATCAATCGTTTGTACTAGTGCCATATCCCCAATGGTATGTACGGCAATATTCATGTTGTTTTCTCGAGCAATTTGAACAAGTTGTAATAAATCCTCGTCTTCATGTATGGATACTCCTGATGTCTCAGGGGCATCATTGTATGGCTGTGACAACCAGGCTGTACGGCCACCAAAAGCACCATCTGCAAAGATTTTTAATGCTCCATATTCCACAAAAGGAATTTGGTAATCTTGTTCAATTTCTTTAAAATCGTTGAGCGCTTCATGATGGACGAGAAGATGTGCCCGAAACTTTAAACCCTCTTCTTCTATTGAAGACTTGTAGGCACTCAATGGCCGCTCAACATAACCATAATAACTTAAGTCTTCCGAATGCCCCCAGTGATGCCTAAAGAATGCAAATGTTGAATAGAAGTTTTCAGGGCACGATTTAAATACTCTTGTGATACTTCTGGAACCACTTTCTTAACAAGTTCTGCGGCACCATCATGCAATAAAGCTGTTGGTTCTCCATTGCTATCTCTTACGATAATTCCACCAGCAGGATCAGGTGTATCTTTCGTAATTCCTGCTAATTCAAGTGCTTTAGAATTGGCTAAAAAGCATGACGGCAAACTCTTGATAATAAAACTGGGCGACCTCCTGATATCGCATCTAGCTCTTTTTTGTGAAAAATTTTACGGTCGATAAAATTATTCTCATTCCAGCCTTCACCGATCAGCCACTCATCTGAATCAAGTGTGTTTGCTTTCTCTCGAAGTGCGCTTTCCATCTCTTCAGAAGAATTCAATTCAGAAAGATCTAATCTGATCAATTTCTCACCATGACCAATCAAGTGCAAATGACTATCTACAAAGCCGGGATACATGACACTCTCTTTTAAATCAACCTTTCTGATGATGCGTTCAGCATACATTTCAGATAATTCTTTTTCTGTACCCGTTTTAATGATCAAGCCGTTCTCCACATAAACAGCTTCACAGAAATCACCTTCACTTACCATCGTGCAAATCTTCCCATTATGAAACAAAGTCCCCACGTTTTTTGACCACCTTTTACTAATCACTTTTTCTAAAATAAGTATAACTTTAATCCATACAAAAAAGCAGATGGAGATCTGCTTTTTTAAGCTTTGTAGTTCTTGAAAGTTGTTGATTTCCGTTCCAGATGCTCGCTTTCCGCGGGTCAGGCGGTGAGCCACATTCGGTACGTTTCACTTTTAAGTGTCTCACCTGCCCGCCTGTCCCGCAGGAGTCTCGGATCTTCCACTTCAACCAACTTGTCAAAGAAGAGAAGTGAGCAAAATCCCCCTAGAATTAGCCTTTATAAAATAGACAATCATAAAACATCAACTTGTTTTAGATGCTTCTAACTGTCGAAGTTCAATACGTCGGATCTTTCCAGACGTTGTTTTTGGAAGATCGCTTACATACTCAATGGACCTTGGATATTTATATGGCGCTGTAAGTTGTTTAACATGTTCTTGCAGTTCTTTTGTTAAAACGTCATGATTATCTGAACTATCCCGAAGTACGACAAATGCCTTTACAATATGACCTCGTATTTCATCAGGACTTGCCACAACAGCACACTCTTTCACAGCTGGATGCTTTACAAGGGCATCCTCTACTTCAAAAGGTCCAATTGTATATCCAGATGAAATGATGATATCATCACCTCTGCCTTCAAACCAAAAATAGCCGTCAGCATCTTTTTTCGCTTTATCTCCCGTTACATAATAGTCTCCTCGAAAAGCCATCATTGTGCGATCCTGATCTTTGTAATACTCTTTAAAAAGAGCAGGACAGTCTTTATGAACAGCGATATCTCCAACCTCTCCTGCACCTACAGGATTTCCATTCTCATCAATGATTTCTACATCGTTCCCTGGTGTTGGTCTGCCCATAGATCCAGACTTAATCTCCATGCCTTCCATTGTCCCGACTAACAATGTATTTTCAGTTTGTCCATATCCATCACGTACTTTAATATGGAAATACTTTTCGAATGTATCGATCACTTCTCTATTAAGTGGTTCACCTGCAGAAACTGCACTTTTCAAATGTGGCAGACGATATTGATCTAAGTTATCCACTTTAGCCATCAAACGATATTCTGTAGGCGTACAGCATAAAACAGATATTTGCTGCTCTTGCAAAAGCGTTAAATATTTTTGCGGATCAAACTTTCCTTGGTATACAAACCCTATTGATCCAGTACCTAACGTAGATAAGAAAGGACTCCAAATCCATTTTTGCCAGCCAGGTCCCGCAGTTGCCCAAACTTTGTCATTCTCTGAAGCGTTTAGCCAGCTTTTAGCTGCTGTACGGATATGAGCATAAGCCCACCCATGTGTATGTACGACACCTTTTGGCTGTCCTGTAGTACCTGACGTGTAAGATAAGAAAGCCATATCATCTTTGGATGTTTCAGGCGCCTTGTAGGAAACGCTTACATTATTCGTTATGGCTTGAAGGCTTAGCCAGTTATCCGTTTCTCCGTTAGCGCTAATTTTATATGTAAGTGTTGGCAGATCATCTTTGATCTCATTAACCTGCTCTGTAAAACGATAATCTGCAATAATTGCTTTCGCTTCACTATGCTGAACGCGATAACTTAAATCTTTTGCTCTTAACATTTCAGAACAGGGTATAACAGAAATTCCTGCTTTTAAACAACCAATATAAACAGCATACGTTTCAATTAATCGAGGCATGATGATAAGTACACGGTCACCTTTTGTGAGCCCTAACTCTTCTAATGAATTTGCAATTTGATTAGCTCGATCCAAAAGCTTTTTATACGTGATCTCCTCGGTTACATTTTCTTCATCCATCCAGATTAAAGCTTTTTTTCAGGGTTTAAAGCGTATTTTTCCATTTCTTCTGTTAGGTTATAAACACTTGGAGCAATCAAATTCATATCTCATTCACTCTTTCGTTATATTCGTGTTGATCACTCCCATTATAATATATTTTTGAAAATTTTTAAAATTAAGTCATTTTTGCGCAAATAAAAAGGAGCGGGGACAACCCGCTCCGTTAGCCATTTACTATTTATTTTGAGTATCCACCTAGAGCTTGAGCTACTAGACGCTTAGTGATTTCTCCACCTACAGATCCGTTAGCACGAGAAGTGCTGTCTGGTCCAAGGTTTACACCGAATTCAGAAGCGATTTCATACTTCATTTGGTCTACAGCTTGTTGTGCACCTGGTACTACTAATTGGTTTTGGTTTGCCATGTTGTTTCACCTCCTTTGTACTAATAATGTGTGTCTAAATGGCCGATTCAATTCTTGGAAATTGTTGTGTGCATTGCCATTTTGATTGTTTATAGCTCAAAAAGAAAAAAGCCTGCACAATTGTGCAGACTTTTTCCTTATAGCTGTATTTTAATGCTTTTAACCCAAACTTCTCATCAAGACTTGCTTTCAGAAGACCAGTAACAACCCTAATTTTGAAATCCTATTATCTAAACGATTTGTTGCTTTTGATTCATTTTGTTTCTTCTCTTCATTGACAAGTTGATTGCAGTGGAAGATGCGAGACTCCTGCGGGACAGGCGGGCAGGTGAGACACTTAAGAGTGAAACGTACAAATGTGGCTCACCGCCCTGCCCCGCGGAAAGCGAGCATCTGTAACGGAAATCAACAGCTCCCAAGGGCTCACAGTTAGGCAAGAGAAAAAAGAAGCCTCTAAAGCAAATCATCAAAAGTTTCGTCAGTTGATTTTCCTTCTTCAAGAATCAGCGTCTCAACTTCATTAACTGCTTCCTCTATCAATTCTTCAAGGTTTTCAATATTTTTCTCGAATTGAATAGCTTTTTCTCGCTTTGGTTTTGTTTTTGGAGCTGATGGCAAGAAAATCGTACAGCAATCCTCATAAGGACGGATAGAGATCTCATACGTTCCGATCTTGTGGGAGATATTCATGATCTCAAGCTTATCCATCGTTATAACCGGACGCAAAATAGGCAAGTTTGTTACTTCATTAATCGCATACATGCTGTGCATCGTCTGACTCGCAACCTGACCAAGGTTCTCACCGTTTGCAATTGCCATCGCATGGTTATTTTCTGCTAATCTCTCCGTAATTCTAAGCATGACACGTCGCATGATCGTCATGCTGTAGCTAGAAGGAATCTTATCTTTGATCGTTTGTTGAATTTTAGTAAAAGGAACAACATGAAGCTTGATCTTACCTCCGCTATAGCGGGTAAGTTCTTGTGTTAGATCAACTACCTTTTGCTTTGCACGCTCGCTAGTAAAAGGAGGGCTGTGGAAATGCACCCCTTCAATACGTACACCGCGTTTCATCGTTAAATATCCAGCCACAGGACTATCAATACCGCCAGAAAGCATCAGCATCGCTTTACCGCCAACACCGATTGGCAGACCTCCAGCTCCTTCAAACGATTTAGAGCTGATGTAAGTTCCAGTATCTTTCACTTCGACTTTTACATTTACGTCCGGATTATGAACATCAACAGTTAGACCTTCCGTGTTTCTTAAAAGATATCCTCCGACCTCTTGATTAAGTTGCATCGAGTTTACAGGAAACGACTTTAAAGATCGTTTACCTGTTACTTTAAACGTTTTTTACCTTCAATTGCTTCATTAAGGGCCACTAATGCAGCTTTTTGTATTTCTTCTATATCGTTTTCAGCTCTAACAGCTAAACTAATCGAATGGATTCCAAAGATATCCTGTAGTGATTTTACAATAGGTTCATATGGATGCCCATTTAATTCAATCACAATACGATCAAACAGTTTCGCCATTTTCAAATCGCCATATGGACGCATCTTTCTTTTAACTGTCTCAAAAAGCTGTGATTCAAAATGTCTTCTGTTTTTCCCTTTTAGTGATAATTCTCCATAACGCACTACTAAATGATCATAAATCATCTTCATTACCTCATTACCTTTTTAAAATTTAATATTTCTTCTTTCAAAATCTCTAGCGCACGTGTTGCTTCTGCCATTGTGTTTTCATATGAAGTACTCATTCGAATAGCAGTTGATGCCCGTTGTTCACCCAATCCCATCTCTATGAGGATACGGCTAGCTCCGCCTTGTTTGGATGAACATGCGGAACGGGTTGATACATAAACGTCTCGTTTATCCAGAGAATGAATAAGAACTTCTGGTTTAATGCCTTTTACTGAAAAATTAATAATATGAGGAGCAGAGTGTTTCTCTGGAGTATTTATTTCAATTCCTTCAATATTCTTTAATTCTTCAAACATAAATTGCTTTATAGAGAGTAAGTCCTCTTTTTTTCCTTCATCTCTTGTAAGATTAGTCTCAGTGCTTTAGCCATGGCAACAATCCCAGCAACGTTTTCAGTACCTGCTCTCTTCTTTAATTCTTGTTCCCCGCCTGTGAATAACGAAGAAAGAGATACGCCATTTTTAACAAAAAGCACGCCATTCCCTTTTAGACCGTGAATTTTATGTGCAGATAATGTGCATAAGTCTATTTCACACTCTTTTAGTGGAAGGTCAACCTTACCAACTCCCTGTACATTGTCCACATGAAAAAAGATCTTTCGATGTTGTTTCAACATCTTACCTATCTCTTGTATAGGTTGTATCGTTCCTGTTTCATTATTAACATGAATAACGGATACAAGTATCGTATCAGGTCGTATCGCACGTTCTAGATCTTCTATAGATAGCAAGCCCTCATGATTGACGGGCAGATAAGTTACTTCAAAACCCTTTGATTCTAGATATTGAAAGGACTCATATGAAGATGCATGCTCAACAGAAGTTGTAATAAGGTGTTTACCTCGATTTTGATGTTGAAAAGCAATCCCTTTGATTGCGATATTGTTGCCTTCTGTTCCTCCAGAAGTAAAAATAACTTCTGATGGAGCGACTTCCAGTAACTGAGCAATTGACTTTCTTGCCTGTCCAAGCAATTTATCAGCTTCTCCTCCTTTAGAATGCAGAGAAGATGGATTAGCAAAATATTTTTCAGACACCGTGACAAAAGTATCAAGAACTTCCTTATATGGCTTTGTTGTTGCACTGTTATCCAAATAAATCATTTTTGAATCCTCCATTTATCCATTCCATACCGTTTCTAAACACACATTTCATTATCATACCATAATTTAGATATGGTGCGCATCTACACTTTTTGTATAGTTTTTGTTAACCCTTTACAATTCAATCTTTTTGAACAGCAAAAAAACTGCAGGTATAGGACCTGACAGTTTTTATACGTGTGACTTTAATTTGATTTCCATCTCTTTCAAAATTCCCGGCTGTACACTTTCTATTGCGGATGCCGCGATTTGAAGGGCATCTTCATATTGATAGTTTCGGAAAGCAATCTCTGCTTCAATCAATCGAATCGAGACGGATTGGTAAGAGCTTCTGAACCTGTTTCCATATTGAATCAGCTTCTCCGCTAAAAATGCGTTTTCAATCATCTGAGACGTTTCTTCATAACCTTCGTTTACCGCATCATGTGCTTTATTTAGTACGTAGGAAACATCAGACATTTCCAGGGGCTTTTCATCAAGTTTTTTCGAAACCTCGATAATATACTCTTCCGCTTTTCCAATCGTAATCAAATAATGTTCCGGCAAACCAGGCAAGTTGCTTTTTTGTACCATTCTTCTTGCTTCTAAAAGTTTTTTCCTTAATTCTTTCAAGCTTTGTTTCGTATCTAACTCGTCTTTTCTAAGATTATGAAGCATCTCTTCATAAACTTTTTGAGAACGTTGAAGCTCTTCCATCTGTTTCTGCATCTCTTCCATCATCTCACGAATGACTGAAAAGGATTCTCTTTTTTCATCAATCGACTCTTGAATGATCATGAATCGGCTTTGCAGCTTATGGAAAAGTTTTTCTATTTTCTTTTGCATATCCGCTTCATTTTGTTCGATTAAGTAGGTTGAAGAAACGATTTGAGTTTCATGCTTAAGATTTTCAATCCGCTCTTGAAGGTCTTCTATATTGGAGAAAAAGACTTCTCTTTCTTTCAAAACATATTGTTTAGAATGAACTTCATTCTCGAGCATTTCATATAATTGATCCATCTTTTGTACGGTTTCGTCCAAGTCTTTCTGTGCAGAATCTAATTCAAGCTCATACACTTTGATTAGTGCTTGTTCGTTTAGTTCTTTTAGCGAACCGATTTCTTTCTCAATTCCGATATGATGAAGAACATAGCCTTGCTGCTCCATTTCAGTAAAACCAGCACTTAGCTCTTTCAGCGAATTCGGGATATCTGATTGCAAGATTACAAGCAGCTCTGGTACTCCTTGCATCTTTGTTTTACATACAGAAATTCTGTTTAAGCTTTCTACGAGTCTTTGTCTAGCTTCAAGGTGGCTCCCCTGTATTGTAAGAGATTCAAATGTTTCAAACAAAGATTTGATTTCATCAAGTTCCTTATCAAATATAGGTGCCGTCTGGCCAAGTGCACGGATGTGAGTTAAGTAATACTTTTTCGTTTCCTGAAGTTTTTCTTTCGCTTCAACAATTTCTTCTCGATTTAATTCTTCACTCGTCACTAATTCATTAATTTCAGAAGTAATGGCTTTAATTCTCGTATCCATTTTTTCTAATGATTGATTAACGCCCAATAGAATAGTACGCGCTTTTTTAAAACGGTATTTATCTGTATACTCTTCGGCATCAAATAAATCTTCTTCTAAATTCGGAAGATGTGTCGTTACCATCTCGTCCCATTCTTGACGCCACATTTCGAATTTTTCTTCCGTTTCACCAATCATCGCCATACCCTTAACTTTTGATATCTCTTCTGTTAATGGGCGATTCATAATTTGCATCTTCCATGCTTCTAGTCGGTCAATTTCTTTATAAATTCTCCGGCGTGACATGGTACCGTAAAGGATCAATGCTAGGAATGTAACTATGGCAATGACTATGTATATCATCAGAGGCACCCTTTCTATCTGTTCAAATTTCTCCATCACTTGTATTATGTATAAGTATGTAATTTCTTTTTAACAACCGCATGTAGGTTATACTTCTATAAAATTGCAGTTTAATGCTTTTATGATAACATGTAAACAAACATTTGACGCAAAAAAATTGCATAATATGATAATTTTTTTCCAAATTAATGAAGATATTGTCGAAAGGAGGAGTAAAAAGGATGTATTATGATGGTCATGTTCATACCCCTTTTGTCCACACGGATCAAAAGACACACTAGAATTGTATATCGAAAGAGCTATATCTCTTGGCTTAAAAGGCATTACGTTTACAGAACATGCCCCATTACCCAAAGCTTTTACAGATCCTGCTCCAACTAAAGACAGTGCCATGCTTTACAATCAATTAGGGAATTACTTTGATCAGATCAAAGAATTAAAAAGTACTATGAACAAGAAATTGAAATATATACAGGGTTAGAAGTGGATTTTATAGATGGGTATGAAGAGGAGATCGGCCAGTTGCTTAAAGAAGTTTGGCCTGAGCTTGACGATGCTATTCTTTCCGTTCATTTTTTGCAGATAGAAGAAAACTACTATTGCATGGATTACGACGAGAATGTCTTTAAAGAAATGATTGATAAAACGGGTTCCCTATCAAGTGTCTATTCCTTATATTTTGAGACAGTAAAAAATCCATCCATCATTCATTTGAAAAGTTTCAGCCTACTCGAATCGGACATATAACACTTGCAAAGAAATTCCAAACACTCTTTCCAGCTAAATTCAGCAATGAAAAGGATATAGATGAGATCTTAACGGCCGTGTCTGAACGCAACTTGTCTCTTGATTATAACGGTGCAGGTGCTGTTAAACCATACTGCCTAGAACCCTATCCATCCGACTGGATCGTAAAGGAAGCACAAAAAAGAAAAATCCCTCTCGTTTATGGGTCAGATGCCCATAGCGCTAAGGGACTCGGTCAAGGATTTGATCAGCTAGTTCCATCTGCAACATTAACTTCCCCACTTCTCCTGAATAGAACCGAATAAAGGCTTCTGTACAGCAGATAGCAGGGATTTTTTCTTTCAGGCTGGCAAACACACTTATCAAACCAGTTCACCATCCATTTTTTGTATGGTTGGATGAACGTTTCTGTTTCAGCACTTATCTGATACACTTCTGCTAAATATAGAGGATGTAGAAAAGGAAGCATCATCATATCTTTAAACTGAATGGTTAAAAAGTCCACAGGCTGTCTTCTGAATTCCTTTTTCTTCATGCCTTTCTCAAACAACGTTTGCAGAAAGTATTTTTCCTTTACTAAATACGTAGACATGAGTTCACGAACTAAAGTGGAATCAAGTGTCATTTCACGATAGACAAATCGCGCTAGAGGAAGGTTTCTTTGTTGATAGATCAACAAAGCTTCTACCACTTCGATAAAACTTCCTTTAACCGTTGGAGAGCTCGAAGTATGATAAATGATTTCAATTCTTCTAATATAGCCCTCAAAAAATGAAGTGATCAATTCTTCTAGAAGCCCTTTTTTCCTCCAAAATGGTACGAAATCAATGCAAGGTTTACTCCCGCTTTTTTCGCTATTTGCCTAACGGTCGTTCCCTTGAAACCTTGGCTTGTAAAAGAGCAATCGCTGCTTCCGCTATTTTCAGTTTCGTTTCCATTGGATCTGCCTTCATTTTCTTTCACCGTCCTTCCCTCTCATGTATAAAATTCTTGGGCGGAAGACATAAACCTTTATTAATCGCTCGACAAATAAGGGCTTTTGGGTGTATAGTTCAACATTATTTGATAGGATAGAATAAACAATTTATCAGGTTTGGAGGAATCTTGATGTTTTCCGTTCAACAATATAGTACAAACAGAAATGAAGCTTACTCTCTCTTATTTAAACAGCTATCTGCATTGTTAGAAGGTGAAACAAATGCAACTGCAAATCTTGCGAATGCTTCAGCACTATTAAACCAATTTCTAGACAGAGTAAACTGGGTAGGATTTTATACCTTTGAAGAAAAAACTAATCAATTAGTATTAGGCCCGTTCCAAGGACTGCCTGCATGTGTAAGAATTCCTCTTGGCAGAGGTGTGTGCGGAACGTCAGCTCAAAATCAGGAAACACTAGTTGTAAAGGATGTTCACGAATTCCTGGACACATTGCATGTGATGCTGCTTCTCAATCCGAAATCGTTGTACCTCTTGTAAAAGACGGAAACATTTTAGGGGTCCTAGATATAGACAGTCCAGAAAAAGCACGGTTTGATGAAGTTGATCGTGAAAACTTAGAGAAATTCTGTGGAATTTTACTTCAGTATATTTAATTCTATAGCCATAGTAAAAGCACTGTGCAGTTCAATAGCACAGTGCTTTTTGATTACAATTGATTCAATCCCTGTTCTAAATCAGTCCAAATATCCTCCCATGCTTCAAGACCTACAGACAAGCGCAGCAGTTGATCGCTGATCCCCATCTGTACTCTGTTTACCTCAGGCACAACAGCATGTGTCATCGTAGCCGGATGCTGAATAAGTGTCTCAACGTCACCAAGGCTTACAGCAATCTTAATTAGTTTTAAGGAATTCATAAACTTTTGAGCCGTTGCTTTGTCTCCTTTTACCTCAAAGCTTATCAATCCGCCTGCATTTGACATCTGCTTGGTCGCAAGCTCATATTGCGGGAAATCCGAATCACCTGGGAACAATACTTTGCTAACCGCATGATGTTCTTTTAATAAATTCGCCAGTTTTTTTGCATTATCGCAGTGACGGTCCATTCGAACCGGAAGTGTTTTTATTCCGCGAAGAAGCAGCCATGCATCAAACGGTGACATGACACCACCAATATCTTTTTGTGTTGTCATAGCGAGATGACTCATCAACTCTTTCTTGCCTACCGCAAGACCCCTATCACATCACCATGGCCACATAGATATTTAGTAGCACTGTGTATGACCACATCGCATCCTAATTCAAGCGGACGCTGAAGATAGGGAGATGAAAATGTATTATCAACTACAACAGGTATTCCATATTCCTTTGCAATATCGGCTACCATTTTTAAATCAACAAGCTTCATGGTTGGATTAATGGGCGATTCAATATAAATCACTGTTGTATGATCTGTAATGGCGGACCGGATAGACTCCTCATCGTTCATCGGATGAAAGTTATGTGTGATGTGATACTTTTCTTCCATAAGCTGAAGAAGTCCAAACGTACATCCATACACTCCTTCAGAACATAGAATATGATCTCCCGTTTTGGTCAAACCAAGTAAAATGGCAGATACTGCAGCCATTCCCGAACCAAACGCAAGTCCTTTTTCTCCATTCTCCATAGCCGCAATCCGTTCTTCTAACATCGTGACTGTCGGATTGCTAAGTCTAGAATATATATAACCTTCTTGCTCTCCAGCAAACCGTGCAGCACCTGTTTCAGCACTATCAAAGACAAACGTAGATGTCTGAAAAATCGGAGGTGACAAGCTTCCGCTATGCTGATCAGCATTGTATCCCTTGTGAATCACTTCTGTTTCAAAGCGTTTTGTGTCCATTTTTACTTCTCCTTTTAGGGCGTTTTAAAATGTAAGCGCTTTCTTAATACTATCATATATAATTTGAAGACAATTTACAATTTGTCCCGAAAAATGTTCTATGTATTTGTGATATAGTTGACATAGCTAGAGAAAAAAGTTTATACTGTTCTTTGTGTAAAATAAGCGGCACTGTGTCCATCATTTGTTTTTATTTTGTACCCTGATTTTTGTAATCTGGGAACATCGTGTAGCTTCATGGCTGCTGAAGTGAAGTTGTTTTTTATACAAAATATGCTTATGAAAAGGCCATAGTCACTGTTATTGTTTTAACACAAAACAAACACGTGAAGGAGGAGTCAATTATGGCTCGATATACAGGTTCAACATGGAAAGTTTCCCGTCGTCTTGGAATTTCTCTAAGCGGAACAGGAAAAGAATTATCAAAGCGTCCTTACGCTCCAGGACAACACGGTCCTACTCAACGTAAAAAATCTCTGAATACGGTTTACAGTTACAAGAGAAGCAAAAGCTTCGTTACATGTACGGTGTAAACGAGCGTCAATTCCGCCGCATTTTCGATGATGCTGGTAAAATGGCTGGTATCCACGGCGAAAACTTCATGGTTCTTTTAGAATCTCGTTTAGACAACGTAGTTTACCGTCTTGGTCTTGCTCGTACTCGTCGTGCTGCTCGTCAATTAGTAAACCACGGTCACATCACAGTAAACGGAAAGCGTGTTGATATCGCTTCTTACCGTCTATCTGCTGGCGATGTAGTCGGAGTTCGTGAAAAGTCTCGCAACTCATCTGCTATTAAAGAAGCAATCGAAGTAAACAACTTCGTACCTGACTTCTTAACGTTTGATGAAAACAAATTGGAAGGTACTTTCACTCGCTTACCAGAGCGTTCTGAACTTCCAGCTGAGATCACAGAACAACTTATCGTTGAATTCTACTCTCGTTAATAAGAGTAAACCCCTAACACCTTTTTTGAAGGAATTAGGGGTTTTTTCTTATTTTTATATATGAATTATAAAAGATCCTTAAACTTGCTTGCTTGTGATTCGAGTTGTCGAGCGGCAGTCTCAATACCCAAAAATTCTTGCATCGCTTGTTCGATCAATTGCTGGTTATGCGCTATACCGTCTTGAGAGCGGTGTGTCACATCATTGATCTTGTTTATTTCACCCGTTATTCCTGCAATATGTGAATTCACTTCTTGAATGGAGTCTTGTACACGGTTAGCCAATTTTCTAACCTCGACAGCTACTACATTAAATCCTCTTCCATGATCACCAGCACGAGCTGCTTCAATTGCTGCGTTCAGGGCTAATAAGTTTGTTTGCGCTGCGATTTCACGAATTGTTTTTACGATATCCTCTATAGATGAGGCTTGTTTTTTTAGAGATTCTAAAATCGTTAAATTTTGTTTTGATTCTGCAACTAATTTTTCAGTTGACGAAGAGATTTCATTACTCTTCTTTAATCCCTCTTCTGCTCGAGTAAGTAGAACGGAAGACATCTGCTGAAGATCGGAAGCTACCACAATTGTATTGTTCTCTCTTTCCGTTATGTCCGTTGCGATTTTAACTACTGCTATTACTTGATTATTTTCATCACGAACAGGAGTATAAGTTGCTTCTAACCAAATCAAACGTTTTGTTTTCGTAACACGCTGAATTTTTTCCTGAAACGTCTTACCTTCGCGTAGACTTCTCCAAAAAAGCTCATATTCTCTGCTTCTTAAAAATTCGTCTGTGCAAAATTGTTTATGTAGCATCAATGGCATTTCATCCACTTGATATTCCATTGTTTTCGCAAAATTTTCATTTGCCCATAATACTTTTCCTTGAGGATTAAATTCAATCATGGCTACAGAACGATCAATTGCAGCAAGAACAGCACTTTCATTTAAAACTTGTGAGCTTTTCGCAGAACTTTTCTCAATGATTAATGACATATAAATTGCCCCAATTTCTTATGCGTTTTTTCTAATTTTATACTACTAAGGTACTAATTACTAATTTAATGTTCTGAATAAGGAAATAAAAAAACCTGCACAAATTTTAATTTTTGTGCAGGTGAGTGATTTCAAGATATATTCATAATTAATCTACTTCTTTACCTGTGCTTTCTTGAAGAATGTAGAACCATTGCTCACGTGTTAAAGGAATATTTGCTGCATTTACTGCGGATTGGATACGCTCCATTTTTCCGCTTCCAACAATCGGCATGATTTGTGCAGGGTGGTTTAATAGCCACGCATATGCTACTTCATCAATGGAAGAAGCTTCTGTTTCACTCGCAACTTTTTCAAGAGCCTTTTTCACTCGCAGACCTTTTTCATCTTCCCCTTTAAACAATCTACCACCAGCTAGTGGAGACCAGGCCATAGGTCTAACTTTTTCTTTTTGAAGATGATTGATCGTACCGTCAAAGAAAGACTGTTCGTGGAGAACGGACAACTCGATCTGGTTCGTCACAAGAGGTCCATCAAATTCACGCTGCAGCATTTCCATTTGTGCAGGAGTGAAGTTAGAAACACCAAAGTATCTAACCTTCCCTTCTTTTCTTAATGTATGGAAAGCATCTGCAGTTTCAGCTGGGTCCATAAACGGATCAGGACGGTGGATCAATAGCACATCTACATATTCCGTGTTCATTTTTTGCAATGAATTTTCTGCAGACGCGATTATATGCTCTTTGCTCGTATCGTAGGATTTAATTGTATGGTTAGGGCGATTTTCAGAAATTAGTTTAATCCCACACTTTGTCACGATTTGAATGTCTTGACGTAAGGAAGGTTTAAGAGCCAATGCTTGTCCAAAAAGCTCCTCACACATGTAGTTCCCATAAATATCAGCGTGGTCAAACGTTGTTATACCTGCTTCAATACATCTTTCCATTAAAGAAAGAAGCTCTTCAGGTGAGAGGTTCCATTCTGCTAATCGCCAATGTCCGTGAACGATCTGTGAGAATTGAAGGTCTTCAGCTAATTGAATTTTTTCAAAACAAACACATCCTTTATTAAAATTAGAGAGGAACCCCACTTTTGAAAGGGTTCCTATAGTTTTCATTTAGTATCTGATCAGCGTGTACTTTTTCTTTCCGCGTCGTACAATAACAAATTTATTCTCAATACGATCGTTCTCTCCAACCATATAAGCAGTATCTTGAACCTTTTCACCGTTAATAGATACGGCTCCGTTTGTTACATCTTCTCTAGCTTGGCGTTTAGAAGGAGAGATTTTCGCATCAACAAGCAGATCTACAATGTTTAATTCCTCATTGTTTTCTACCGTGAAAGAAGGAACATCCTTAAATCCTTGTTCAATTTCAGCAGCAGTCAGTTCAGAAAGATTCCCGCTAAAGAGTGCTTCTGTAATCTTTACTGCTTGCTTGTATGCTTCTTCACCATGAACAAGTGTTGTTACTTCCCGTCCTAAAGCTTTTTGAGCTTCACGTTTTTCCAGTGCTTCCGCTAGGATTTTTCAAGTACTTCAATTTCTTCTTTTGACAAGAAAGTGAAGTATTTTAGCCAATTGATTACATCCGCATCTGCAGCGTTTACCCAGAACTGGTAAAACTCATATGGAGTCGTTTTTTCTGCATCTAACCAAATCGTTCCTGAGGCTGTTTTCCCAAACTTTGTACCATCTGCTTTTGTGATTAATGGAATCGTTAAACCAAACGCTTTTTCCTCTTCACCAGAACGTCTGATCAATTCCATTCCGGCCGTAATATTACCCCACTGGTCACTTCCACCAATTTGAAGCTTTACGTTCTCTTTTTGGAAAAGATTAAGAAAATCATAGGACTGTAAAATCATGTATGAGAACTCAGTAAAGGAAATCCCCGCTTCTAAACGAGAGTCAACAGAATCTTTCGCAAGCATGTAATTAATTGAAAAGTTCTTACCCACATCACGCAAAAATTCAATCATAGTAAGCTGGCTTAACCACTCATAGTTATTTACTGTTTTTGCAGGATTAGCTTCTCTTTCAAAATCAAGAAGTCTCGACAGCTGATTTTTAATTTTCTCTGTCCATTGAACAACAATCTCAGCTTCGTTCAACGTTCGTTCTGTTTGTCTTCCGCTTGGATCACCAATCAACCCTGTACCTCCGCCAACAAGAGCAAACGGCTGATGGCCAGCTTCCTGAAATCTTCTTAATGTAAGAATCGGTAATAAGTTTCCAATATGAAGACTGTCTGCAGTAGGATCAAAACCGCAGTATAGCTTTACGATCCCGCTTTCAAGTTCTTTTTGAAGTCCTTCTCGATCTGTGATCTGATTTAACAGACCTCTAAATTCTAAATCTTGTAGAATGTTCATGTTTTCTTTCCTTTCTTTTAATAAGGCTGTTTTCGTAAACAAGTTGCTTTTGAAAGTAGTTGATTTCCGTTTCAGATGCTTCGCTTTCCGCGGGGCGACCGGTGAGCCCCTTGCCACTTTGCGCCCTTAAGGGTCTCACCTGACCGCTCGTCCCGCAGGAGTCTCGCACCTTACACTCCAATCAACCAGTCAATGAAGAGAAAGAACAAAATTTCTTAAAACCAACATCTTTTAGAAAAGATCCTGAAAAGATCCTCTGCCCCTAAAAACAATAAAAAAGTCCCTCTCCAGTTGGAAAGGGACGTGATGACAATCTCGCGGTACCACCTAATTAAAAGCTAATTATAGCTTTTCACTTCATTCCGTAACGGTTTTATCCGTTCTCTGCTACTTATGTTCACAGAGACAGCTCCAGGAGGTAATTCACAGCATGCCTTTGCACTGGTTCGCATCAACCACCAGCTTTCTGAAACAGGGAGACACCTGCTACTGATTCCTATCTTCGCTTTAGCTATATTAATCTTCATTTATTTTTACCATAGAGATGAATTTCATGTCAATCTCCTCAATTCAAAAACTGTATTCTATCATAATTCGACCTTATGTTATAATACACAAGGGGAGGGATTACCAAATGATGTCTCATTTTGATGGACTTAAGCAAAAATGGGAGAAATTTGTCCACTTTTTGAAAGAAAAAGAATTATTCGAACAGCACGAATTACATATAACGTTACATGGAACATGTTTTTGATTGTCACTGTACTATTGATTCTTGGTGGTGTTTTCGCAGCAGGAGTGGGAGCAGGCTTCTTCGCTTCACTTGTAAAAGACGAACCTGTCCGCGCCTACTCTTCTATGAAAGAAGACATTTACAACTATGAAGAAACGAGTACGGTTTATTTTGATAACAATCAATACATGGGCAAACTTCAATCAGATTTAGACAGACAGGAAGTAAAATTAAAAGATGTTTCTCCTAACGTCATTAAAGCTGTTATTTCTACAGAAGATCAATATTTTTATGAGCATGATGGTGTTGTGCCAAAAGCGATTTTTCGTGCCATGTATGAAGAATTTTCTGGTGCTCCAATCGTTACCGGCGGCAGTACTTTAACACAGCAGCTCATAAAGAATCAAATATTAACAAATGAAGTATCTTTTGACCGAAAAGCAAAAGAAATTCTTCTAGCGATGCGTCTTGAGAAAGTTTTGAAAAAAGACGATATCCTTGAAGCTTACTTAAACATCGTCCCTTATGGACGTAATTCATCCGGTAGAAACGTTGCTGGAATACAAGCAGCTGCAGGAGGAATATTTGGTGTGCCAGCCTCGAAATTGAATCTCGCACAATCCGCTTATCTTGCAGGTTTGCCAAAGAATCCTTTTGTTTATACACCGTTCAGTAAGGGCGGTGAACAGAAAGAGGATATGTCAGCTGGTATTAAACGTATGCAAACGGTACTCAGCCGTATGTTATCTGCTGGATCCATCACACAAGCAGAATATGATGAAGCGATGAAATACGATATTAAAAGAATTTAACGACTAAACAACAATCTTCTTTTGAAAAATATCCAGCTTTAACAGTTGAAGTTCAGCAGCGTACGATTGAAATTTTAACAAAACTTCAAGCTGAAAAAGATGGTAAAAAATTCGAGGACTTAACTCCCGAAGAACTAAAGGAATATGGGGATAATGCCAGAGTTCAAGTGAGGCAAAAAGGCATTAAGATCCATACGACAATCAACCAAAAGATATATGATGAGATGCAGGCAGTTATAGCTAACGATAATCTGTTTGGACCTGCAAATGAATTTGTTGGAAATAAAAAGTTAGAAAAACCGGAGCCTGAGGAAGTCGGGGCTACCCTCATTGATAATAGAACAGGGAAAATTATCAGTTTTGTAGCCGGACGAGATTTTAATCGTGAACAAACGAATCACGCTACAGTCATGAAGAGACAGAATGGATCTACAATGAAACCGTTATTAGCCTATTCCCTAGCGCTTGAAACGGGGAAAGTTCAACCCGGTTCAATTGTACCTGATTCACCAGTCCAATATGGTACTCATTCGATTGGCAACTGGGATGGAAAGTATGATGGTCTTGTTTCTGTAAGACATTCCTTAAAGTATTCTAGAAACACACCAGCTATTAGAAGCTATATGCGTGTAAATACAGACGAAGCTTTAAATAGGCTAGCAAGGATGGGAGTTACCTCTTTAAGCCCGAATGATAGAGGAGCACCTGTACTTGCTATCGGAGGAATGACAAACGGTGTCACGGTTGAAGAAAATACGAATGCATTTGCAACTTTTGCAAATGGTGGTAACTTCGTTGATGCTTATATGATTGAAAAGATCGAATCCAATGATGGCGATTTAATCTATCAACATAAGTCAGAGCCTGCTCAAGTGTATTCTCCACAAACATCCTACTTATTAGTTGATATGATGCGTGATGTTGTAAATGGAGGTACAGGAAGCCACATTAACCGTTATCTTGCTTTTAATTCGGATTGGGCAGGAAAATCGGGTACTACAAATGATGATTTTGATTCATGGTTTGTCGGTTCAAATCCAAATGTATCCTTGGGAGTATGGCTTGGCTATGATACACCAGACTCACTCGTTAAAGGTGATGGTGGAACTGGAAAACGTAATCAGCGCATATGGGCGCTACTCGCTAACGCAGCTTACAAACATTCACCACAGCTTATGGATCCTGAGCAAAGATTTGCGATGCCTTCAGAAATTGTGCGTCGTGAAATCTGCGGCATCTCTGGTAAACTGCCTTCTGATTTATGCCGAAGTGCAGGTCTAGTAACGACTGACTTATTTAATGCAAAGTTCACGCCAAAAGAAGTGGATGACACACTCACAAAAGGTCGTTACGTTCTTGTAGGAGATGCTAAATATAAAGCACTTCCTTCTACACCACAAGAATTTACGAAAGATGGTGTTCTGATCAAGGAAGAGTTCTTAAAAGAACTAGGCTTAGAAGCATTAAATAAATTGACAAAGACAACCAATCTTTTAGATAACATCGTTCCAGAAAAAGAATTAAGAGAGAATGGTAAAGTTCCATCGCCTGTTGCTGGAACTAGGATGTCTGATGGTGTCCTTTCATGGTCTTCTCATGGTGAGAATGATGTGATCGGATATCGTATCTATCATTCTGCTGACGGCAGCTCGTTTAAAAAGATCGGCTCTGTAACTGCCGATAAAACGTCTGCAAAAGTTCCAAATGGCGTTGTTTATGTAACAGCGGTTGATATCGCCGGTAAAGAATCTCCTGCTCAAACAAAAGTTCAGGTAGGAGAAAAGAAGCCACCTGCTGAACCAGCAACTCCTCCGCCACCAACCGGAGGAGATAAACCTGGAGAACCACAAGATCCACCACCGCCACCGACTGACCCTGGTACTGGTGATCCACCTCCAGCAACAACACAAGATAATAAAAAGAAAGACAAAAAACCCTCGAATTAATTTCGAGGGTTTTAACTTTTGATTTGGTTTTAGTCTTCCATCGTAGATAGATCACCTGTTGGAAGATCCAGTTCCCACGCTTTTAGAACGCGACGCATGATCTTACCGCTTCTTGTCTTTGGAAGCTTATCGCGGAACTCAATCTCACGAGGTGCTGCATGTGCTGCTAGACCTGATTTTACGAAACTGCGAATCTCTTCAATCAGTTCATCACTTGCTTCATAACCAGAACGAAGCGCTATAAATGCCTTGATGATTTCTCCGCGAACAGGATCTGGCTTACCAATTACACCTGCTTCAGCTACAGCAGGATGTTCAACAAGCTTGCTCTCCACCTCAAATGGACCAACTCGTTCACCAGAGGTCATAATCACATCATCAATTCTTCCTTGGAACCAGAAGTAGCCATCTTCATCCATATAAGCAGAATCTCCAGAAACATACCATCCTCCAGGAGTGAAGTATGAATCATATTTTTCAGGATTATTCCATATGGCACGCATCATAGATGGCCATCCTTTTTTAATAGCTAAGTTACCCATTCGATAAGGTGGCAAGATGTTGTCCTGATCATCAATGATAGCCGCTTCAACACCAGGGAACGGTTTACCCATTGAGCCCGGTTTGATTTCCATAGCAGGATAGTTGCTGATCAGCTGTCCGCCTGTTTCTGTCATCCACCAATTGTCATGGATACGGAGATTGAACACTTTCATACCCCATCTAACAACTTCAGGGTTAAGAGGCTCACCTACACTTAAGATATGACGCAGGGATGACATATCAAACTTCTTAACTACTTCGTCTCCTGCACCCATGAGCATACGGAAAGCAGTTGGTGCGCTATACCAGACCGTCACACCATACTTTTCAATTGTTCCATACCAATCTTCAGGAGAAAAACGGCCTCCTCGGATAACGCTTGATGCTCCGTTTAACCAAGGTCCGAATATACCATAAGATGTTCCAGTTACCCAACCCGGGTCTGCGGTACACCAATACACATCGTCTTCCTTCAAGTCGAGAACCCATTTTGAAGTTTGGTAGTGCTGAAGCATCGCGTTATGAACATGCAAAACACCTTTTGGTTTACCAGTCGATCCAGAAGTATAGTGTAGAATCAGTCCGTCTTCACGGTCTACCCATTCAATATCAAGGTCTTTGGACGCTTTTTTCATACGGTCATAATAATTTACATATGGTCCTTCTTCTTTTACATCTTCATCTACCAAAATTACATTCTTCAACTTTGGCAGTTCATCAACAGGCACACGCTCTAGAAGTGAAGGAGTAGTAACAAGTACTTTAGCTTCACTGTCTTCAAGTCTGTCTCGTACAGCACCTTCCATAAACGCTTCAAATAAAGGGCCAACGATTGCTCCTAGTTTAACCGCACCAAGGAAAGTAAAATACAGTTCAGGTGAACGCGGCATAAAAATAAAAACACGATCCCCTTTTTCAACACCTACTTGACGGAGCATATTACCCGCTTTGTTAGACATTTCTTTCATGTCCTTGAATGTATACTTCTCATCTCTTTTTTGATCGGAAAAGTAAAGAGCTACTTTGTTTTTACGATGGGATGCTGCATGACGGTCAATGGCTTCATATGCCATATTCACTCGCCCTGTTTTATGCCAGGAGAATTCTTTCTCAATGTCTTTCCAATCAAATGCTCCGTATGCTGCCTCGTAATCTTGTAGATTAAAATCACCTTTTATAATCGGAAGCGCTTCCAGTTTCATTGCTAAATCTCCCTTCCCTATTGAATATCTCTTCAAGTATATCATATTATCAAAATTTTTTAACTTATTAGAACTGTCTATAAAAACCTTAATGTAAACCCTTACAACTGTCTTTTATAATGTATAATAGGAGTTGGAAACAAACCTAGGTGGTGTAAATATGAAACATATCAAAACATATAACTGTGTAGCTCTTAAAACGAGTCACGGAACAATTACCGTTGAAGGTCCGGTTTCAGCCGAAACCCTAGAAGGCCTCACCTTTCACGAAGACTTAAAAGCATTCAGGCCAGCTCATGAACAAAAAAAGCGGTTACTGAAATAGCAAGACTTGATGAAGGAAGAATCATTATCGCAAGAAATAAAGATACCGTTATCGGTTATGTTACATACGTCTATCCTGACCCGCTTGAAAGATGGTCAGAAGGCAACATGGAAAGTTTACTAGAGTTAGGTGCTATTGAAGTTATTCCTGATTATCGCAATTTCAAGGTTGGAAAAACACTTTTAAAAGTCTCTATGATGGATGACGCCATGGAAGACTATATTATTATCACGACAGAGTATTATTGGCACTGGGATTTGAAAGGTACAAAGCTATCCGTTTGGGATTATCGAAAAGTTATGGAGAAAATGATGAACGCTGGTGGTCTAGAATATATGGCTACAGATGATCCTGAAATTAGTTCACATCCAGCCAATTGCTTGATGGTCCGAATCGGAAAGAGAATTGACTTAGACACGGTACAGCAATTTGACCGTCTGCGATTTAAGAATCGTTTTATGTATTAGAACATTATAGAGAATACCAAGTGGGAGTGGTACAGAATGATCGTTCAAAATATGATGCAAAAAAATGTTGTAACGATTCATGAAAACGAAACGATCGGTACAGCTTTAAAACTAATGTTAGAAAGAGATGTTAGAAACCTGCCTGTTCTTGATACGAATGGCAGCTTATTAGGACTTGTTACAGACCGCGAAGTGAAAGATGCCAGCCCGTCTATCTTTCACCAAAACGAGCATCCGGAAGATTTTGAAAAGCCTGTGTCCAGCATTATGAAACGTGCTGCTTTTACAGCACATCCATTTGATATAGCAGAAGAACTGTCGACTATTTTTTATGAACATAACATCAGCTGCATTCCTGTACTTGAAGAGAAGAAGCTTGTTGGACTGGTTACAGAGCGTGATATGCTTCATGCGTTTATACAATTGACCGGCACTCATCAGCCTGGCTCTCATCTCGAGGTGGCCGTCCCGAACGAAGCAGGTCAACTTGCTAGGGTGGCGAGTGTTTTAAAAGATTTCCACTTAAACATCAGCTCTGTTCTCGTCTATCCTTCTCATAATGAAAAAGAAAAGATTATCGTCTTTCGGGTTGGAACAATGAACCCCCTTCCTGTCATTGAACACTTAATCGATAACGGCTATGAAGTGAAATGGCCACCTGTTCCAGGAGAACACCATGAAAAATGATTCCGTTTTTGTTTATTCACCAGATCTTTTAGGATATAAATTTAGTGAAACTCACCCTTTTAATCAGCTTAGAGTGCGGCTCGCATACGAGTTGTTAAGAGATTCAGAGTGCCTGTATGACGACCAGATCGTCATTCCGAGAAAAGCGACTGATGAAGAGATCATGCTGATTCATGATAAAGGGTATGTAGAAGCTGTAAGAAAAGCGGGAGAAGGACAGCTTAACCGGGAAATTGCTTTAAATTATGGGCTTGGTACAGAAGATACACCAATATTCCCTAACATGCATGAAGCAAGCAGTTGGATTGTAGGTGCTACATTAACGGCTGTTGATTGGGTGATGGAAGGAAAAGCGAAACATGCTTTAAGTCTAAGTGGCGGACTTCATCATGGATTCAGAGGAAAAGCATCTGGATTCTGCATCTATAATGACAGCTCAATCGCGATCGAGTATATGAAGCAGAAATACAAAGCACGTGTATTGTATGTGGATACGGACGCCCATCACGGTGATGGTGTTCAATGGGCTTTCTATGACGATCCCGACGTTTGTACATTATCCATTCATGAAACGGGGCGCTATCTGTTTCCTGGTACAGGATCAATCCATGAAAAAGGCGCAGGAAAAGGATATGGCTACTCTTTCAATGTACCTGTGGATGCTTTTACAGAAGATGAATCGTTCTTAGAATGCTATGAGAAGAGTCTGTGGGAAGTTGCCGAATTTTTCAAGCCAGATGTCATTATTACGCAAAATGGCGTTGATGCTCACTATTATGATCCATTAACACATCTGTCTGTTACGATGAAGACGTATACGGAAATCCCTAGAATCGCAAAAGAAGTAGCTGAAAAGTATTGCGGCGGCCGCTGGATCGCTACTGGTGGCGGCGGTTATGATATTTGGCGGGTGGTACCGAGGGCGTGGTCATATTTATGGTGTGTGATGAATGGGCAAGCTCCTTCAGGACAAATTGCAGAGAACTGGCTAGAACGCTGGACAAATGAAGCGAAGCACCCGCTTCCTCGAACGTGGGAAGATGAGTCTGGCATCTATAAGCCGATTCCAAGAAAAGACGAAATCACATCAAAAAACAGAGCAACATTAGAAAAAGTTTATATTCGATTCGAAAAAGTTCATAAAGAAAAGAGGACTAAGCGTTTAGTCCTCTTTTCTTGCCTTAAAATGCGTTGTTCGAGATTGATTTCGTTGTGCATTTTCATCATTTTAAGATAATCGCAAATAATAACCACGGTAAATGGAATTAATTTCAAGGTAATTCGAATTAATTTCACGCATAAAAAATTTTATCCGATTTTCGACAAAATCACGAGCTCAACAATGAAAAAACTGACTCATCAGATGATGAGCCAGCTCGGAATCGTATTTTATAAAGATTCAATAATGCTCTCTACCATATCAGAAGAGCGTCTTGCTGCAAGTGCTGTAAACTCGGCAAAGCTAGCCGGCGCTTCTCCATTTGCTTTATCTGAGATCGAACGGATAATCACAAATGGTACTTCGTTTAGGAACGAAGCTTGAGCAACGGCAGAGCCTTCCATCTCAATACACGTTCCATTAAAAGAGCAGAATACGTTTCTACAAGCTCTCGATCGGCTATGAATTGATCACCGCTTAACACTTTTCCGACCTTAACTTTAGGTCCATGCAATCGTTCAGCAGCATTCTCTGCTAATTTAACAAGTTGTGCATCTGCTTTAAATTCAGAATCGAACGCAAACATTGGAATAGTCCCTTTTGGAAAATCAGGACTTAATGCTGATGCATCAATGTCGTGTTGCATCGCACTTGATGATATTACGATGTCTCCTACTTCAAGTTGGGGATCAAGTGCACCGGCTACACCAGTAAAAAGTACATGGGTAACTTGAAATCGATCGATCAGAATTTGAGTAGTAATCGCTGCATTTACTTTCCCAACACCAGACTTACACAGCACGACTTCTTTGTTGTGATGTGTGCCTTCATAGAATTTATTTTGTGCAAAAACACTTTCCCCGTATATATCCAGTGCTTCTTTCATATAAACGATTTCCTCGTCCATCGCACCGATGATGCCAATCTTCACTTCTCCCACCTCAACACTTCATTATTGTTTTGTAGAGTCTCTGAACTGAATACGATGAGGCAATACAACCGTATGTTCTTCTACTGTTTCCTTATTCATCAGTTTAGTCAGCAAACGCATCGCTACAGCTCCGATATCGTACATTGGCTGTACAACTGTGGATAGAGTCGGACGAACCATCGTAGCAAGTCTTGTATTGTCAAATCCTATCACTTCGATATCTTCAGGTACTTTCAACCCGCGGTCTTGCGCACCATGAATAACACCTAAAGCCATTTCATCCGTACCTACAAAAACAGCTGATGGCTTATTGCCGCTATCCAAGAAACTTTCAATAGCTTCAATACCTGAATCGTATGTGTATTCTCCAACGAAAACTTGGCTTTCATCTACTTTCTTACCGTGTTCTTCTAATGCTTTTCGGTATCCGTTAAACTTATAATATCCGTTGATTGGATCTTCCAGTGGTCCCGTTACCATCGCTACAGAAGAATGACCTTTTTCAAGTAAATGCGATACCGCTTCATACACGGCATTTTGATAGTCAATGTTCACAGATGGAACTTCTTCGTTCATGTCAACTGTCGCGGCCATTACGATCGGAACAGCTGCACGTTTGAATTCTTCTACATGTTCTTCCGTTATCTTACCGCCCATAAATACGATTCCATCTACTTGCTTACCAAGTAAAGTGTTTAAAAGATGGATTTCTTTTTCCTTGTTCTGATCAGAGTTACAAAGAATAATGTTGTATTTATACATGGTTGCAATATCTTCAATTCCACGAGCCAACTCCGCAAAAAAGATGCTGGAGATATCAGGAATGATAACACCTACAGTTGTTGTTTTCTTGCTCGCTAATCCTCTTGCGACTGCATTTGGACGATAGCCTAGTCTCTCAATGGCTTCTAGTACTTTCTTTCTAGTCGATGGCTTAACGTTAGGGTTTCCGTTAACAACACGTGAAACCGTTGCCATAGAGACGCCTGCCTCGCGAGCCACATCATATATTGTTGTATTCAAAAAAATCCTCCTTATATACTGCATATCCGACAGCTATGTAATGCTATTATCATACGATAAAGTAGTAAAGTAGGCAACGAATAGGGACATGTTTCACGATATATTCATACATTTAAAAAGGAAATAAAGAAAATACTCCTGTTTTGCTTATTTTTGGCTAAAATAGGCAGAATCATACTCTTTTAAATAGCTTCTTTACAGACAAAAAACCGGCAGCTTTAATCTATCAAGCTGACCGGCTTAATTATTTCTTTGGGCTGTTTATGTTTAATGAAAGTGGTTGATTTCCGTTCCAGGTGCTCGCTTTTCCGGGGGCAGGCTGTGAGCCACATTTGGACGTTTCACTTTTAAGTGTCTCACCCGCCCGCCTGTCCCGCAGGAGTCTCGCACCTTCCACTACAATCAACTTCGCATGAAGTATTTACTAAGATAAGCCTTAAGCAAAAAATTTAATAAAAGAGCATTTGATTTACATCAAACCAGCTGGTTCATTTTCAGAAAACCTGATGATACAAGATTCTCTACAAATTGTTCAAACTCATTGATGTTCATTTGCTGAGCGGCATCGGATAGAGCAACGGCTGGGTCTGGATGAACTTCTGCCATTACCCCATCTGCTCCAATCGCTAAAGCTGCTTTTGCTGCCGGGAGAAGCAAGTCTTTTCTGCCTGTTGAATGGGTGACATCAACGAAGACAGGAAGGTGCGTTTCTTGTTTTAAAATTGGCACTGCTGTTATATCTAACGTGTTTCGGGTTGCTCGTTCATACGTACGGATTCCTCTTTCACAAAGAATGATTTGTCCGTTTCCTTGAGACATAATGTACTCTGCTGAGTTAATAAACTCTTCGATCGTTGCTGCTAGCCCTCGTTTTAAAAGAATCGGCTTATTAAGCTTTCCTGCTGCTTTTAATAGCTCATAGTTTTGCATGTTTCGAGCACCGATTTGAATGATGTCTAAATATTCACATGCCTCCTCAAGGTCTTGCGGGTGAACGATCTCACTGATCACTGCACATTTGTATTCATCAGCAACTCGTTTTAAAATCTGAAGGCCATCCACTCCTAACCCTTGAAAATCGTATGGCGATGTACGTGGTTTGAACGCACCTCCACGCAGGATTTTAAGACCACTTTTTGTAATAGAATCTGCAACCGCTGCTGTTTGCTCATAACTTTCAACCGCACAAGGACCGGCGATTAAAATAGGATTTCCGTTTCCGATGTGCGTTCCCTTTACAGTTACAATCGTATCTTCCGGTCTTTGTTTTCTAGAAACAAGAAGTTCCTTTTTATGATCATCCTCTTGAAGTCCAAGCCCTGCTTTAAAGATTTCTTTAAATAGATGCTGAAGTGTGCTCGTTTCAAAAGGTCCTTCATTATCTGATGAAATGAGATTCAGCATATGTCTCTCTCTTACAGGGTCATATTTCTTCATCCCTTGAGCTGATTTAATCTTGCCGATTTTCTGGACAAGCTCACCTCGTTTGTTGATTAAAGCCAATAGTTCCTTATTCACATCATCAAGTTCTGTTCGTAACGTGTTCAATTCTAGATGATTCATATATGTGCACCTCAGTATTTATATATTGTAAGAAATATGATACATTTCTAATAATTGGGACGTTTGCTTCTACATTGCTTACGACTACTATCATTACGTCTATCGTATCAAAAAGAGGTGCCTTCGTGGACAAAAATCTTTTATTTGCACTAGATATCGGCACACGATCTGTTGTCGGTATGATCTTAAGGCAGCACACGGACGGAAAGTATGAAGTTTTGCATATGAAGACAATTGAGCACGAAGAAAGATCCATGCTCGATGGTCAAATTCATCATATACCTGCCGTTGCAAAAGTGATTAAGAACATAAAAAATCAATTGGAACTTGAAGTGGGATCACTAAATAAAGTTTGCGTGGCTGCAGCAGGAAGAGCACTGAAAACTGTAAAAGGCCGTTCTGAAAAAGATATTTCACTAAACGCTGTTTCTTCAAAAGATGAAGTTATACATATGGAACTTGCAGCTGTTCAGCAAGCCCAATATCAGTTAGCAAGTCTATTAGATGAAAAGTCGAATCTACTTTACGATTGCGTAGGATATTCCGTGCTGCACTATTACTTGGATGAGCATGAGATCGGAAGCTTTATCGGACAACAAGGAACTATAGCCAGTGTTGAAGTCATTGCTACTTTTTTGCCAAGAGTCGTTGTTGATTCCTTAATGAAGGCATTACAAGAAGCCGATCTAGAAATGGAAGCACTAACGTTAGAACCGATTGCTGCAATCAATGTGCTCATTCCTCCTTCGATGAGGAAATTGAATGTTGCACTTGTAGATATCGGGGCAGGAACATCGGACATTGCCATAACAGCTCAAGGAACAGTCGTCGCCTATGGAATGGTACCGATAGCAGGTGATGAGATAACAGAAGCCGTAAGCTCGGCATTTCTGTTGGATTTTCCTATTGCTGAACAAATGAAACGTTCTCTTATCGAAAATGAATATGTCGAGTATACAGATATACTTGGTTTTCCATCTAAAAAGAGTAAGGATGAAGTAATATCGGCAATTGAAAAAGCAATAGAAAACCTGGCCGATGGTATTACACGTGAGATTCTCCAGCTAAACGCAAAAGCGCCACAGGCTGTCATGCTTGTTGGCGGCGGCAGCTTAACACCATCCTTGCGCGAAAAAATAGCGGAAAAACTAAATCTTCCTTTAGAACGTGTAGCCATTCGCGGTATTAATGCCATACAGTCCTTAATACCAACTCTTAAAGATGAAGGTCCTGAACTAGTAACTCCCGTTGGTATCGGAATCGCAGCTAAGGATAATCCCGTGAAATATGTCACGGTCACGGTTAACGGTAAAATAATCCGTTTGTTTCAAGTTAAAAAGCTGACGATTGGAGATGCACTGATTGCAGCAGGAGCCAATCTCTCAAAACTTTACGGAAAACCTGGAATGGGATTATTGGTATGTATAAACCAAGAAGTAAAGATGTTCAAAGGGGAAATTAGGTCACCTCCTGTTATAAGGATGAATGGTACATCTTGCACAATTACAGATGAAATTGTTGAAGGTGCTGTAATCACTTTTGAAGAAGGAAAAAATGGTGAGGATGCTGTTATCACCGTAAAAGACGCTTTTCAAAATCACACTGTTAAAAACTTATATATTAACGGAGAACTAGAAATAATCGAAACACACTATTATGTAAACCATCAGCTCGTTAGTCCAGACGCTACATTAAAAGACAGAGATGATTGTTTAAGCCATTTTTCTTCAACGGTTTCCGATGTTCTTGATTTAAAAGGATGGGAATTAAAAACGGGTGATGTTAGTTTTTCAATCAAGATCGATGATCGCCCTGTAAAGCTATCCAATTCTGTGCAAAATAAAGTATTTTTGAATGATCAAGCGGTAACTGATCAACATGAATGGAGCGACGGAGATCACCTAACATATAAAAACATAGGGGATACTCAGCAGATAACGTTACAAAAGATCACAGAATTTCTAGACGTTAACTTGATTCAATCATGTACCATTACTTTTAATGGTGAAGAAATAA
This sequence comes from Fictibacillus sp. EA-CB0309, assembly GCF_055814265.1. NCBI lineage: Bacteria > Bacillati > Bacillota > Bacilli > Caryophanales > Fictibacillaceae > Fictibacillus > Fictibacillus sp. EA-CB0309. The sequence continues at coordinate 1,333,534 of NZ_CP169271.1, read as the reverse complement.
CCTTAATCCGACCTCTCTACACATTCTATCGAGATGGCGAAAGATTACATGCCGATTCAGTTCTGATGCCAAATGAAGAACTGATGATGAAAAAGAAAGAGCATCATCCTTTTATTTTTCAAGATGTATTTACTCAGGTAGATTTAGCAATCCAGCCACAACCTGGTGAAAGTCTGATCATTTTAGTAAATAACGAAAAAGCTGGTTTCCAAACAGAAATCCAAACGGGTGATCACTTGATCCTTAAATTTGAAGTACTCGTTTAATTGATTTTCGCTTCATAAAACCAAAGAAAAAAGCGCAGCAGGTTTTCTGCTACGCTTTTGTTTTCTCGTTTGCTTGAGCAAGCTTTTTATTAGTGATGTTCCAATGAGAATCATGCCAAACTACAGAATCACCTTCAAAGATTAACACTTGTGGCGATTCGTGCTTAACACCTGTTTGTTCTGCGATCAAATTGGAAAGCGGTCTTGAATCTTGTACGTTCAAGTAATATAACGTTTCACTATCATTTTCAGAAGCAAACTTTTGGTATTCCTTAAACGCTTCATGACTCACAGGACATGTCGTGCTGTTTTTCATGATTATGATACGGTTTCTTTGCTCTTTTACTAAATTCCAGTCTTGTTCGTTGTGTAATTGAATAAGTGACATATCGTTTTCTACCTCCATAATAAAAAGAAAAGAAAAAGAAACAAGTTCTTTTTCTTATCTTTTCATATTTACACTTTACTTATCAATATTTTTGCTCTACTAATTCCTGTTCATTCGCAGGATCGTAATCTAATTGCCCTTCGTCCTGAATATCGTCTGTAATCTCACCATACAATTCAGACGCATTGTCTTCTTCCCTTGTACGCCACTTATCAATGTCTTTGCGAAGATTAGAAGTTAAATCTTTCACTTTTGTAGCCACTTGATTCGATTGCTCAGATACCGTACGAACAATATTTGAGGATTTTTCACGAGCCAAATGAGAGATCTCGTTACTTTTATCCTTCAGATATACCGCCTGTTCGTTCAGGTCGCTACGCAATTCCTTACCAGCTTTAGGTGCTAATAATAACGCTGCTGCAGCCCCTAACATACCCCCAACAAGAGCACCGATAATAAAATCTTTGCTGTCGATGTTTTGATTGTTGTTGTTGCTCATTTACACTCCTCCTCTAGAATATTGACTTTGTGCTGTCTCAACATTGGATTTTTTGAGTTTGTATTTCTCCCATAAATTCAATGCTGCGTTACCCCATTGAACCGCTTGCGATATTTGCTTAGACTGTCGCTCTGTTTCAACCGTTATTTGGTCAGTTACTTTGCGGACAGATTGGTTCACCTTTTGAACAGATTGACCGAAATCTTGTACTGCTGAAAAAACATGATTAAGAGAATCTGATTTCTTTTGAACATCCTCGGCTAACTGGTTTGTTTTATGTAACAAATCGGTTGTCTCGCGCGTTACGCCATCTAATTGTTTTTCTAGACTTTCTAGCGTTACCGCGACATGATCGAGGGTGGTTTGTAAAGATTTCAAAGCCCTTGATAAAAAATAAACGAGTACGACAAATGCAACTGCGATTAGAGCTACACTGATAGAAATAATGATTTCCATTAAACGAGACACCTCCTGAAAGTATATTATTGCTTTTTCCCGAGTTTTTATCAAAGGAAACGTGTTTTATTAAGTATTCTTGCTCATTCGTCAAATTCCTTTTCTAGAACATTACAAATTGTTTAAATTAAGTTAAAATAAAGAAGATATTAAATATATTTAGGGGGCTTCATCAACAATGAGAGATCCAAGAATTCAACAACTCGCGAAAAACTTGATTACATACTCTGTAAATCTGCAAAAAGGTGAAAAAGTTCTAATCGAGAACTTTGGCCTTCAAAAAGAATTGGTAAACGCACTTGTTCAAGAGGCATATGCAGCTGGCGGATATCCTTTCGTTTTACTAAAAGATCATTCTGTGATGCGCGCGCAATATACACAAGCTTCTGAAGAACAAATGGAGATGATCGCTAAGCACGAAGGTGACTTAATGAGCCAGATGGACGCATACATCGGTCTTCGTTCAGGTGACAACATCAATGAAATGTCTGATGTACCATCCGAAAAAATGGCGCTATACGAAAAAACAATCTTTGCGATGCACCGCAAGATTCGTATTAAAAAGACAAAATGGTGTGTACTTCGCTATCCAAACGCATCTATGGCACAATCAGCTAGCATGAGTACAGAAGCTTTCGAAGACTTCTATTTTGAAGTTTGTAACTTGGATTACGGGAAAATGGATGATGCGATGACAGCTTTAAAAGACCTAATGGATAAAACAGATAAAGTCCGTATTACTGGACCGGGAACTGATCTATCATTCTCCATTAAAGATATCCCATCTATCAAATGTTCGGGTCAAAATAACATTCCTGATGGTGAAGTATTTACCGCTCCTGTTAAAGATTCAGTCAACGGAACGATCTCTTACAATACACCATCTCCATACAACGGCTTTACTTTTGAAAATGTACAGCTAACGTTTGAAAATGGAAAAATTGTAAAAGCTACTGCAAACGACTCCGAGCGTATTAACAAGATTTTTGACACAGACGAAGGTTCTCGTTATGTTGGGGAATTCGCAATCGGTGTTAACCCGTTCATCAAACATCCAATGAAGGATATTTTATTTGATGAGAAGATCGATGGAAGCTTCCACTTCACTCCTGGTCAAGCATACGAAGAAGCGTATAACGGAAATGAATCCAACATCCACTGGGATATGGTTATGATTCAGCGTCCTGATTACGGCGGCGGAGAAATCTACTTTGACGATGTATTGATCCGTAAAGATGGCGTATTCGTTCTACCTGAACTAGAGCAATTGAATCCAGAGAATTTAAAGTAATCCAAGAGTTTACTTAATATACAAGAATGTTACTATAGACTCTTTTTGATGATTTGCTTTTTTGACAAGTTGATTGGAGTGCAAGGTGCGAGACTCCTGCGGGACAGGTGGGCAGGTGAGACACTTAAGAGTGAAACGTACAAATGTGGCTCACCGCCTGCCCCGCGGAAAGCGAGCACCTGGAACGGAAATCAACTACTTCAAGTGAAAAAAGACTTGCCGGAATCGGCAAGTCTTTTCTTTATGGAGTTGCAGTAAGCGTTTCTTCGTATGCTCTTTGGAACTTCTGGATATCTCCAGCTCCCATGAACAACAAAACTCCATCATTATATTCTTTTAACACATCCACGTTTTCTTCAGAGATTAGTTTAGCGTTAGGAATCTTTTCTTTTAAGTTCTCAATTGAAAGGTTTCCTGCATTTTCTCTTGCAGAACCAAAGATATCGCACAGATACACATGATCTGCTTCTCTTAAGCTTGCAGCAAATTCATCTAAGAACGTTTTAGTTCTTGTAAAGGTATGCGGCTGGAAGATTGCTACGACTTCACGATTTTTGTACTTATATTTCGTAGCTTCAATCGTTACTTTAATTTCTGTTGGATGGTGAGCATAGTCATCGATTAAGATTTGATCGCCAACAGATTTTTCAGAAAAACGTCTTTTAACGCCAGTAAAGGTCTTCAGCTGCTCTTTAATGATATCCATAGGTAATGTTTCGTAATGACAGATTGCAATGACTGCAAGTGCATTCAATACGTTATGTGTGCCGTACCCTGGAATCTGGAACGTTCCATAAAACGTGTTGCGAACAAACACATCAAATGTTGTACCTTCATCACCGCGATTGATATTTTTAGCTTGGAAATCATTATGATCGCCAAAACCGTAGAACACGACTGGAACCTGTGCATGAATTTCCTGTAGGTTAGCATCATCGCCACATGCGATAATTGCCTTCTTCACTTGCATCGCCATCGCTTGGAATGCACTGATCACATCTTTTAAATCAGAAAAATAATCAGGGTGATCAAAATCAATGTTCGTTATGATCGCGTAATCTGGGTGATATGAAAGGAAGTGTCTGCGATATTCACATGATTCAAACACGAAATATTCACTGCCTTTGCTCCCTTTTCCAGTTCCATCTCCAATTAAATACGATGTAGGTTTTGCAGCACCTACAACATGAGCTAATAATCCTGTTGTAGATGTTTTTCCGTGCGAACCTGTTACAGCGATAGAAGTGAAGTTAGATAGAAACTCTCCTAGGAAATGGTGATATCTGTGAATAGGAATATTCTTTTCATTCGCAGCTTGAATCTCTTCATGCTGCTCACCAAATGCGTTACCCGCGATAATGGTTTGACCTTCTTCAATGTTGTTTTTGTCAAACGGTAGAACCGGAATATTTTTCTCTTCAAGTGCTGCCTGTGTAAAGATATATTGTTCAATATCAGATCCTTGTACGTCATGACCAATGTCATGAAGGATTTGTGCCAGCGGGCTCATTCCTGTCCCTTTAATTCCAATAAAATGGTATTTTGTCATGTATAGCCCTCCACAAAAAGAACACCTTCTAAAAGGCCTATTTGTATTATTATATGCCTGATGTATGGATTGGTTATTTATGCACATTCAGGCTTGATTCGGAATACTTGAACCATTATAGCAAAGTTGGTGTCTCATCACCATGATAGACAAATGATAATTAACTAATAAACTGTTTAAATCTATACTTACCTATTTTTACCCAACTTCTCCAAAATAATGATTTCGATATCGCCTATTCTACAAGCTCAAGTCTTGGATTATGGCGATAGATTCTTCCTGCTTTAGCTTGATGCTGCTCATTCATCATTACATTGTCACCTGTAAAACCTATGTTGATCTTTAAAAGATTACTTCCGACTCCATAAATATCTACAGGAACTTTTTGCTCTTCAAACTGTTCAATTCGTTCTTTCTTAAAGCCACCGCTTACCACTATTTTCACATGGTGAAATCCTTCTTCATCCAGTGCTTTGCGAAGTGCAAATATCAGTTCAGGATTCACACCTCTAGGATCAAAAGAACCTAATACATCTGGATTTCTAAAGAAGTACTGATCAACCATTGTTCTTGAAGTATCAACCCTTACCCCTTTTAGCGTTTCTCCAAACTCTCTAGCAACTTTTAGAGCGTCTGTAATTACATCGTTGTTATAATCAACGAGTGAGATGAGGTCGTCTTCAGGGTATTTCGTGTGATACGCTTTTGTTGCTTCCACAATATCTCCGTTGAAAATTTGAATCAACGCATGAGGCATCGTGCCCATTCCTTTTTTGCCCCACCATTCGTTCATCGCATGTGTAGCCTGTGCAGTTGATCCTCCGATGTAAGAAGCATAACCATCCCCAGCTTGCTGCGCAAAATGATCGTCTCGGTCGCCCATGAAGATGACAGGCTTTTGAACGCCAGATTTACTTGCAGCTTTAACGACATTATAAACATTCGTTGCAACTGACGTTCTTCTGGCTAGAATTCCATCAATCATTCCTTCTAAGAAACCAAAGTTCTGATAAGGTCCCTTTATCGTTAATACCGTTTCGAATGGAGATATTTTATCCCCGTCTTTTAGTGAGTGGATCTCTAACGATTCTGGGTTCTTAGCAAACGTTTTGATAAGGGCAATTGCTTCGTCAGAACCGCATAAGACCGCTTCGCTTTTTTGAAAAAACTGCATCGTTACGATATTATCGGGTTTAAAAGATTCTACAATCTCACATGTTTTAAGAAAATAAACGGCAGAGAACCAGCCTTCTCTGATTCGTTCATCAAATTTAAAAGTTTTATTTGTGAGCCGCTTGATTTTTCCTTGCAGCTTTAATTCTATTTCTTTCATCTATTTACTCCTCATGACTTTTTACATGGTATAAAAAGAAGGAACTATTCCCCACACTATAATAGCGAACAAGGCGCAATAACTCAAGAAAATCATTTGTTTAGTAGTGTTCTAAGGAGGACTGACACTACTGTGATAGGTGATAAGTCGAGTGATTTTGTCATCTGCCGGTATAATTGGAGTTTCGCCGATATCCTAAAAAGGATTCGCCGCTTCTCAATAAAATAGCTGGCAAAGAGACTAATGCCTCTCTACCAGCTATTTTCTTATTCAACTCCGCTGTATAAACGGTTTTCTAGTTCTTCTTGTGTTAAAAGAACATGTCTTGGTTTACTTCCCATCGCCTCGGATACTAATCCGAAGCCTTCCATCATGTCTACTAACCTTGCTGCTCGGTTGTAACCGATTCTAAATCTGCGCTGCAGGCTGGAAGACGAAGCTGCACCGACTTCAATTACGTAATAACAAGCTTCCTCAAAAAGTTCATCTTCTACTTCTGTTGTCTGCTGATGCTGAATCAGCTCTTCACGAGTAAATAGATAATCGGTTTGATATTCTTCTTTAACGTAACGAGTCACTTCTTCAATCTCTTCATCTGACACGAACGTTCCTTGAATGCGGACCGCCTTGTTTGATCCATTCTCCATAAATAGCATATCGCCTCGTCCTAATAATCGCTCGGCACCACTCATATCAAGTATGGTACGTGAATCGATCGCAGATGATACAGCAAATGCTGTTCGGGTTGGCACGTTCGCCTTTATAAGCCCAGTGATTACATCAACAGATGGACGCTGTGTAGCCAATAGTAAGTGAATGCCGCAAGCTCTAGCTTTTTGTGCAATTCGGCAGATCGCTTCTTCGACTTCTTGAGGTGAAACCATCATCAAATCGGCGAGCTCATCGATAACCACTACAATGTAAGGCATCTTGTTTTTATAGTGCTGTTCTTCTTCCATCTTCTGATTATAACGTTTGATTTCACGAACACCGGTTTTTGCAAATTCTTCGTAACGGCGTTCCATTTCTTCCACCGCCCATTTTAAAGCAGCAGTGGCTTCTTTTGCATCTGTAATAACAGGTGTTACAAGATGCGGGATGTGATTGTAAGGAGCAAGTTCAACCATTTTAGGGTCCACAAGCAATAACCTTACATCTTCCGGTTTTGATTTGTACAGCAAGCTTACTAGAATAGAGTTGATACAAACACTTTTACCTGATCCAGTAGCTCCTGCGATTAATCCATGCGGCATTTTTTGCAGGTCAGTTACAACAGGTGCCCCTGAAATATCTAATCCTAGCGCAACGGTTAAGGAAGAAGCTGAATCCTTGAACACATCATGTTCTATTATCTCACGCAGAAACACGGCTCTGCTATGCTGGTTTGGCACTTCAATACCGATTGCATTCTTCCCTGGTATCGGCGCCTCAATTCGTATGTCTCGAGCAGCCAGACTAAGTTTTATATCATCTGTTAAGTTCGTAATCTTATTTACTTTAACACCAGGAGCAGGCTGAACTTCAAACCTTGTAACTGCAGGACCTTTTGTCATGTGTACTACTTTTGCGTTCACATTAAAATTATCTAGTGTAGACTGCAGGGTTTGTTTTTGTTCGTTTAGCCATAAATCATCATCTTCAAGTGATATCTTTGCTTTATTTAAGAGCGAAAGCGGAACGAAAAGCTGTTTTTCAGCATTTATAGCTCTGACTGGTACACTTCTTTCTGTGTTTGCAGCCTGTCTGTTTTGCGGCAATGATTGCCCTTGGCCTTTTGTGGTTTGGCTTTTCCGATCTTTTTTAAGCATGAGTACATTGAACGGAACATATTGCCCGCCACTCTTTTGCATCTCACGTTTCGGCTGAGATACTGCCCTTTGTTCTTCAATTTTAGCCTTATTTTCAGATGGAATTACTTCTTCAGATAATGTTGCTTCTTTCACAAATGAATGTTTCTCGTGATCTTGATCCTGCGAAATTACAGGCTCATTCATCTCAATGAACGGATTGCTCATAGTAACAGATTTTTCAACATGCTCTGGTTCTGAGACTTGATCTGATACTGAAACATCATAAGACTCTTTCTCAAGTTCATACTCTTCTTCAGGTTCTGTACGGATTTCTATTGGTTCAGAAGGTTCATGCTTATCTGCTTCATATTGATTTAGATTTAGACGTTGCGTTTCTTCTTCAATTTGCTCGTTTTCACCCAAATACTCATTCTGCAATGGAGGAATCTCTCGAACAGTCTCTTGTGAAACAATCAAGTTTTCTTTTGTTTCTGCAGGAATTGTTTCTTGTACTGATTTTAATAGTTCTTCAGCAACCGATTCTTTAACGGGAATATCTCTTCCTATGAACAAAATACCTTCAGGCTTTCTCTTACCGTATCCGTACACAGGAGATGGAACGTCAGTTGGTGTAAATCTTGATTTCACCTCAGGTTGTGCATCCTTCGTAACAGGAGTATCTTGAGAAGCATTCTTGTTGCGTCTTTCAAAACCGTAAACAGGAGAAGGGACATGAGTTGCTTTAAACGGTTGTCGTTTTGGCTCTTGACTCATTCCCCCTGATTGGGCAGGGTATCTTCTCTGTTCATTTTTTTGCTGCCTCTGTTCACGAACTGGCCGTTCTTCTCGATACGATTTTTCTTCCCGAACCGCTTCCTTGTAAACGTTCGTTTCTTTCGGCTGATATGTATGGCGCTGAATGGATGGCTTTACAGTTTTTTCATCAGGAATGACAGGAAAACGGAACGGTGCGTTCTCAGGATATTTGTGCAGCATTTTTGCAGGATGCTGTGTATTCGATTGTGCCGGTCTTCTTCCATTATTTGCGAAAGGAGTAGGCTTCTTCTTCGGAGAGGCATTCATTTCCTCTTCTGTCGCACGCTGTTTTTTTACAGGATGCTGCTGATCCTGCTCTTTCTCATAAAAGGAATCATCCTCATTTTCATCATCAAAAAACGTATTCATTAATCTTTTTATCCAACTCATTTTCTCACCTATTTCTGTTGGTTGTTTCTTTATTGTAGCGAAAATAGAAGAGAAACAATAGTCTAAATATTTATCTATAGCACATGCACGTGAAAAAGATAAGAAATAAAAACCACTAGAGGCTCTAGCGGCTTTTATTGTATATCAATCAGTTGTTTCATCTTCTACTGGTTTATTCTTTGCTAGTATAAAGATCGGTTCAAGCTCTTTGTTTTCGTACATAAACGGTAATGCTGTAACAGGAACTCGCCCGTTCATAAAGAATTGCATTGCCATCTGAGCTAAAATATCATATCCTTGTTTGTTTCTTATATCCGCAATGATTAGAACGTCCTGATGAGGAACGGCTACTGCCATCTCACCAATGATTTTCTTCTTCATATCTTCTAAGTAATTTGTATTTAGAATCCTGCTCGCATCATATCCATCATTATGATTTAGAAAATAAAACGTATTTCCTGCAACCTGATCCTCTTTGAAGTTTGTTGATAAGCGTTTCACATTAAATCTTGCTGCATCAAGAACTTGAGACTCATCCACCTTTAACTCCCTCATTTTATCATTCGTTAAAAGTTTATAGGTTTTGCCTAGGTCTAAAGCATAATATATTCTCGTCTCAGCTGTATGTTCTTGATAAAAGAGTGTTTCTCCTTCAGGTGTTTCTATAGGAAAAGATGTAGAGCGTATCACAGGAAAAATAGTTGACAACGGATTGTCATCTGCCTGGTGATGTGCCGCTTTCAATCCTTCTTCAACATAATAAACAAGCTTATCAAGAAGCTCATCTTTTTCTTTTGACCAGCGTGCGCTAAGTCCACCTAGTGAAAGAGATACCCCTTTTCCTGATTTCTTGTCTGTAATTCGAAGTGTTTCTTCTTCTCTATCATATACAAACTCACGGTCAGTACTAGATAATCTTTCTTCTAAAGTCTTTTTTAGTTTGATTGAACTACTCATAAGTAAATCCTCCCTTCGTTAATCAACGCTGAGCTAACGTGAAAAACCTCCGAACGGAGGTTTTTTTAATTACTTGCTGCTATCTTCTTTAAATTCTACTACTACTTCTGTTCCTAGTCCGCCACGAGCGTTCCAGTTTCCAGTAACCTTTAAGTATTTTGGTTTTAAGAGTTTAGCGAGATCTTCCATAATACGGTTCGTTGCATGTTCTTGATAGATTCCAACGTTACGGTAAGATGTTAAATAATACTTTAATGATTTCATCTCCACTAAATCTTCGTTTGGAATATAGCTGATGATAATATCAGCAAAATCCGGAAGACCTGACCAAGGGCATACGGATGTGAATTCGGTTGTTGGAATAGTAACTAGTGTATCCTTTCCTACATATTCGTAAGGAATTGTTTCTAATATATCAACAAGGATTACATTCTCATCTTGAATATCAAAACGTATTCCTTCATATTTGCTGTGATTCACTTCAACTTTAGCCATTTTAATAAACTTCCCTTCATATTAAAGGCTGTTTTCGCAAACGTTGTTCTTGAAAGTAGCTGATTTCCGTTGCAGATGCTCGCTTTCCGGGGGCGTGCGGTGAGCCTTCTCGTCGCTTAGCGCTTAGAAGTCTCACCTGTCCCGCTAATCCCCCAGGAGTCTCGCACCTTACACTCCAATCATCTTGTCAATGAAGAGAATGAACAGAACCAAGAGCAACAATCTTTAGAGAACAGCCATATTAAAAAATCATTTTTTGTTATTATAACATACTCTTTTAATCTATTTTGAAGGAATGTTAAGCTCTTCTAAAAAGGCAACAATCTGCTCTTTTGTCTTTCTTTCTTTATTCACATAACGTCCAATTTCTTCGCCATCTTTAAAAGCAACGAAACTTGGAATACCAAAGATATCGAGCTCTTGACAAAGTTCGATCAACTCATCACGATCAACATAAACGAACTGATAACTCGAAAATTCTTCCTCAATCTCAGGAAGGATGGGCTTGATCACTACACAGTCTGGACACCAATCTGCAGAAAAGACAGCTACTGTTACACCGGATTTAATAGTATCGTGAAATCGCTGAATTGATTTTATGTTTTCCATATTAAATAACTCCTTATTGATTCAGCTTCATATCGCCGAATTTTATATAACCTTTTTTCTTAGCCACTCTGAAACCAAAAGACTTATGATAACAGGTCCTACAAAATGCAAAATAAATATAGCAAGAAACGTTTCAAAGGTAAAGCCCATTGTCCTGAGCGTCATAATTTGGCCTACAAGACCACTTGTACCCATACCTGCTCCTGCCGGAATATTTTCCATTTTAAAATAAAGCGTTCCGATCGGTGCTAACAGAATTCCAGCAACGGTGGGAGGAATTAAGATAAATGGATTTTTCACCACGTTCGGAAATTGAAGCTTTGACGTACCAATTCCTTGTGTTAACCAGCCGCCAAATCCATTTTCCCTAAAAGAACTTGTAGCAAACCCGATCATTTGCGCTGCACACCCTATTGTCGCTGCCCCTGCTGCAAGGCCTTCCAGACCTAGCATCATTGCTATCGCTGCTGAGGATATAGGACCTGTAAGTGCGAATCCTAGTAAAACTGCTACTAAAATACCCATGATTAAGGGTCTTTGATCCGTAGACCACATGACTAGCTGACCAAACCCTTTCATAAACTGATCAATTCCTGGTCCGATGAAAGTGGCTACCGTATACCCTGTAAGTATGGTTATAGCTGGTGTAACAAGAATATCAAATTTTGTTTCTCCAGATACTAGTTTTCCTACTTCAACCGCGATAACAGCCGCCACGTAACAGCCTGCAACACTACCTAATTCAGCTCCTGCTGCCCTCGCAATGCCGCTTGAGAACATAACAAGCGGTGGGGCTTTTAATCCGTATGCTACTGCGGTACCAATGACTGGACCCATCAGCGTCATCGCTAGCTGTCCCATTTCAGTAAAAAATGGTATGGAAAGCTCTTCACCAATGGTTTTTAAAATTAAGCCTACGATAAGAGAGGCCATTAGACCAAGTGCAAAAAACTGAAAACCTGTGATGAAATATATTTTAGGAGATAAACTTACTCCTTTTTTCTCCAGAAAATCCCTCATGTTAATTACTCCTTTTACATTTCTGATAATACATGTCCCTAAAACATTATATCTTGTTTCACCCATGTGTAAAGACACCTGTAAATACGAATTAACTACTTGCTCTTCCTTTTTACTTTGTACTTAAACTTATGTGAAAAAAGCCGATAAAATGGCAGGGAGGGATACATATGAACATGTCGATTCGTAAAAGAGTACAACTGATGCTTATTATCAGTTTAGCCGGAATGATACTATTACTTGCATTTATTGGATTATTTTTATGGCAGAACACCCAAATGGAGATGGAAAGAGAAAATCTTCAGCTTTCATTGCTGTCTAGCAATGATATCCGAAGTTCGTTTAATGAAGTGCGTAAACATGAACAAGAATACTTAAGAAAACCTAGCCCAGATTCCAAACAACATGTATTGTCTTTACTTAGCAACTTGCAAAAAGAAACTAGCAAAGTCGTTAAAAACACAGACAATCCGTCTTTAAAAGGGATTGAAAAAGACTTATCTGCTTATCAGACATCGTTTGATTCTGCGACAGGTTTGACTACCCAGCTCAATTCATTAAAACAGATGATGACTGATACTTCTAACGAATTTTATGAAACAGTTAAAGGCATGAACGACCAAGTCCTTTTAATCAATCTATTGCAAATGCAAACGTACGAAAAAGAAGTTCACATCAAATATGACAGCACATCAGTCGAAAATTTCAAAGAAAGTGCCGTTGTCTTTGATCGGATGTTAGATGAAAAGAATCTGCCAGCGGAGCAATTATCTACTTTTAAATCAAAATTGTTAAAGTATACAACTTCAGCAGATACGGTACAAACGATTACTAAAAAGATCGACGATGATGTAAAAACTTTTGAACAAATTGCAAGTGTTGTGGATCAGTCCACTGCAGATGCAGAAAAGAGTTTGCAAAAAGATAACGCAGAACTTACTAAAAAGCAAAAATCCGTTAAGTTCTGGCTTACGATCAGCTTAATCGGTTTAAGCATTGTAATTCTATCCATTCTAAGTGTAATCGGTGTTTGGCTTATGCGCTCCATCCAATCTTCAATCTCCTCCCTTAAAGAAGGAGCAGCTATTATTGGTGAGGGTGATTTATCCTATCGTGTAGACACTCGCTCTAAGGATGAGATGGGCGAACTAGCACAAACCTTTAATAGAATGGCAGAAAAGATGCAAAAATCTATGAACGAAGTAAAATATGCAGCTGAAAAATTAACAAGTTCTTCTCAAAACTTAGCAGCCGTATCAGAGGAAACGACTGCTCAAAGTGATGAGGTAACCGAAGCCATCTCTCAAGTTGCAACAGGTGCCCAAAGTCAGGCAGATCACCTGCAAGAATGCACCCTTTTATTATCAGGAGTGACAGAGTCCATTAAAGAGACGGCAATCATTAGTGATGAGATCTCAATTGATGCTCAAAAAGCTGAAAATGATGGAAAAGCCGGTACAAATATCGTGCATCAGCTAAACACACATTCTGAAAACTTCTTAGAATTGGCACAAAGCCTTATTTCAGAAATTCAAGATGCAAGCAAACAGTCCAAACAGATTAATTCAATTGTAGAAACCATTCAAGAAATAGCTGGAAGCACTGACCTTCTTGCTTTGAATGCAGCGATTGAATCTGCAAGAGCCGGTGAAGCTGGAAGAGGCTTTTCTGTAGTTGCGAGCGAAGTAAGAAAGCTTGCTGAGCGTTCTAAAAACGAAGCGCTTAGAATTCAGCAGCTCGTTAAATCGATGACTAATCAAATGGAATTGTTATCAAAAGAGACCGTGCGTTTTGAGCAATATCGAATTGATCAAGTAGAGTCTGTTCAACAAACAGAAAAAGCATTCAGCAGCATCATACAAAATGTATCACAGATTAATGGAAGAATCTCTCAAGTGAAGAATGCAATCAACAAAGTTGAATTCGCTAATGAAAACTTATCTGAAAAACTATTCGAAGTTAGTGCGATCTCTGAAGAATCCGTTGCAACAAGTGAACAGGTAAGTGCATCGAGCATCCACCAAAAAGAAGCCATTCATCAAGTGAATTTGGCAGCAACTGAGTTACAGGAAATTGCCCTTTCCCTTCAAGAAGAGGTTGATCAGTTCTCACTAGGGGAAGAAGCTGTTTCAGTTCCCGACGAAAACGTAGCGTTTATCGAAACTTATCAAGAAGTTGCAGCAGCAACTGATGAAAGTGAAACAGATCCATTTTATCTTGATATTGAAAACGAAGAAGATCAGAATCATATTGTTGAAGAAGCGGAAGAAGTGGAAACATACGATCAAATTCAAGAAGCAGATAATGAAAAAAATGAAGATGATGATTATCGCTTAATGGATGAAGAATCGAAAAAATAACTCAATACCAAAACTAGATTTCTATATTTACAGAAAAAGGATCGAACCATCTCTTCAATGTGAGATGGTTCGATCTTTCTTTTGGTGGTTTATGATGTGAACATGTAGTGATTGGAGCGAAAGGGTACTGACTCCTGTGGGACGAGTGGGACAGGTGAGACCACTAAAGGCGCATAGCGTCAGGGGGCTCACCGCCCGCTCCGCGGAAAGCATGTACCCTGGAGCGGAAATCACCCCACCACCCCCTTTATTTAGGGACTTTTTTCAGTACCCGCTTACAAAGCAGTTTTCTCATCAGGTTTTAATAATTCCCACTCAATTGTGTGTACTTTCTATGTTGTTTATAAGTCTTTGAAAAGTAATGACTCCAGGTCCCATCTTGTTTTGCTACAAAGTAATAGTAGGCATGCTTTTCTGGATCTGCCGCTGCTTTTAAAGAAGTAAGATCTGGACTTGCAATAGGACTAGGGGAAGCCCTTTATTCAAGTATGTGTTGTAAGGACTTTTGATTTTCAAGTCTTTTCTTCTTAGCGCAGCTTTCGGTTTATCCAATAAATACTGAACAGTGGAGCATGATTGAAGTTTCTTACCGTCACGTATCCTATTTATAAAAACACCCGCAATGGTTCGTTTCTCTTTATTCAACAAAGCTTCTTCTTCAATAATAGATGCCAGCGTAATCATTTCGTACGGCGTTTGATCTGTAGTGATGGTGAGATTTGCTGTTTTTTCAATCAATCGGTCAGTCATTTGACGAATCACATCTCCTTCATCCATTTTCTTTTCAAAGAAATAGGTGTCAGGATAAAGCAGTCCTTCCACAGCATACTTTATTTTTTGATCGGCTTTTTCATCATTTAACTTTAATTGTTCTCGCTGTTCTTTCGTAAGCGTGTTCCACGTTTTTGCTTTATTAAGAAATGCTTCTCGATCTACAATACCTTTTTCGCTGAGACGATCAGCCGTTTCAATTACGGTCAAGCCTTCTGGAACAACAACTTCATCTGCCTCTGTTTCTTTATTTAAGGTTGAGAGATCAGCAAGAATCTCTTTATAACTAGCTCCCTGCTTCAGGGTATGTTCTCCAGCTGCAATTTTTTGTTTTTCCCAGTTATTGTGCTATAAGCACTAAACAAAAGTGGATTTTTTACGAAACCTTCATTCTTCAACTGCTGTGATAATGATGAAAAATCACTGCTTTTTTCACGATAAAGGGTTTTTCAGCTGTTCCTTCAGCAGGCATAACTTCATATACAATCCATCCGACAAAAATAATAAGAATGGTGAGAAAGATGATTAAAACGCTTTTTAAAGATGTATTCAAAAGAATGTCCGCCTTACTACCTTTTTGTTTCTAATCTGCCCAGATCAGTTCTGTTCATTCAAAAAAGCTGACAGAAAAGGTTTGGTACCTTTTCTGTCAGCTTGTACATCTTTTTTATTTGGCTTTTTTCTAGAGGATTGTTGCTTTTAAATCTTTTTATTGTCTTCTTTGAACAGTTGATTGGAGTGCAAGGTGGGTGCCTACCACATGAAAAACTTCTCGCAAGGCATGCGACGAGGAAGCTTCTGCGAAAGCATTACCTTGTAGACATAGGAGCAAGTATACTTCCTTGAGGCGGGCAGGTGAGACACTTAAAAGTGAAACGTACAAATGTGGCTCAACGCGTGCCCCGCGGAAAGCGAGCACCTGGAACGTAAATCAACCACTTCCAAAAACGACACTGACCACGAAAAAAGCTATTTCTTATGATTATAGACATATTGCCCTAAAAGAATCGTGGTTATATGCAAAAACATCTCACTTCGAGACAACATTCCACTCGTGAAGACACCAATCGAGCCATCTTTTTTTCTAATTTCAGGGTCGTTCGTAAGTTCTCCCATCAACTTCCCGAGTTCTATCCCTTGCTTTAAACCATGAACAACATCAGATGGAAGCAGGATTCTGGCTCCAGCAGCTGAGAAGACATTTCCTTCTGAATCAACCACCGCTCCCCAGTTGCATAAGTACATACCATCTTCCATTTCCATCACGCCGCCCTCGAGTCCAATGCCGATTGCAGCTCCTTGATTTACACAATCTTTTGCTCGGTTAATGGCACCTTTCTTTGTTTCCTCATCTGAAAAAGGCTGAGCAGAAACTAAAGAATCCGAAGAATAAGAAACAAGTTCCGTATCTTTAAAGTACGTTAAAAACGGCTTGACTGCTGCTATTTTTGCAGAATTTTCTGATCCGATTCCAATTTTCATACAACGTACATCCTTAGCTATTTTCTAGTATTGTTTTCAAAGTGGATTCATCAGCTGTTTTCACAAGCTTTACGAGTAGTTCTTTTGCAGCAGCATAGTCATCAACATGAATCATAGAAGCATGTGTGTGAATATAACGAGAACAAATGCCGATTACAGCAGAAGGTACACCATTACCTGAGACATGAACACTGCCAGCATCCGTTCCGCCTTGAGAGATAAAGTATTGATACGGTATGTTATGTGTTTCAGCCGTATCTAGGATGTATTCTCTCATTCCTCTATGTGTAACCATAGTTCTGTCTAAAATTCGTAAGAGTGCTCCTTTACCCAACTGGCCAAATTCGCTTTTATCCCCCATCATGTCGTTCGCTGGACTTGCATCAAGTGCGAAAAACAGGTCAGGCTGAATCAGGTTAGCAGCAGTTTTTGATCCTCTGAGCCCTACTTCTTCTTGAACAGTAGCTCCACTGTATAGTTCATTTGGTAATGTCTCATTCTTTAATTCTTTTAACAGTTCAATAGCTAGACCCACACCGTAACGGTTGTCCCATGCTTTGGCCATAATTTTTTTAGGATTGGCCATCGGTGTAAATGGACAGATCGGTACGATTTGCTGGCCTGGTCTTACCCCCATGTTAAAAGCATCTTTATCATCATCTGCTCCGATATCTATGTACATATTCTTAATACCCATTGGTCTGTTGCGCTGATCCTCAGATAGCAGGTGTGGCGGGGTAGATCCAATTATACCCGTTATCACATCTCCATTATCTGTGTAGATATTAACACGCTGCGCTAATAATACTTGGCTCCACCAGCCGCCTAATTCTTGAAACTTCAGCATCCCGTTTCTTGTAATCTTCGTTACCATGAAACCTACTTCGTCCATGTGTCCTGCCACCATGATTTTAGGGCCGTTTCCTTTTTCACACCAAATATACTGCCTAGTCCGTCCTGGATGATCTCATCTGATACTGGCTCTATTTCTTTACGAACAAATTTACGAATGTCCCGCTCAAAACCTGGTGCACCAGGCAGTTCTGTCAATGTTTTAAACAAATCCAGTGTTTCTTTATTCATACAAAAACAACCCCTTCTAAGTGATCACGTATACATGTTCATTGTACACCTAATCAGAAGGGGTTTTCTAGGTTTATGAAGTTTCTAGTCTTCGTATGGAATTGGGTCAGCAGAACCTGCTTCTTTAAAGCCTTTCAAGCGCAGAACACAGCTGTCACATTTGCCGCAAGCTGTTTCTTTTCCATTGTAACAAGATGTCGTTAATTCATATGGAACATGTAAAGACAAACCTTTTTCAATCGTTTCTTTTTTAGTCAAATCAATAAGTGGTGTTTCCACTGAGATATTCTTTCCTGTTACACCTGCTTTTGTAGCTAGATTAATCGTTTCTTCCATGCTCTTAATGAATTCAGGTCGGCAATCCGGATAACCGCTATAATCGACAGCAGAAACTCCTGTGTATACAGCAGTTGCTCCAATTACTTCGGCATACGCACTGGCAAGTGAAAGGAATATCATATTTCTGGCAGGAACATAGGTAACAGGTATACCTTCTTCTGCCTCAGTTGGAACATCTACTTTTTCATCGGTAAGAGCACTTCCGCCAATGTCTTTTAAAAACGTAAGATCTACGATTCTATGATCTTCTACGTTATAAAATTTTCCAACTTCAATCGCTTGCTCAACTTCTCGATTATGGCGCTGTCCATAATGAAACGTTATCGGGTAGAGGTCATAACCTTCTGCTTTAGCAATACCCATACATGTCGTGCTATCAAGTCCTCCACTCAAAACAATAACCGCTTTTTTACTCATCGTTAAACCCCTCTCTCCTCTGGATGCCAAATTACCTTGTGAAGCTGTAGACTTAGCTTCGCATTAGGAAGTGGATTTTCCAATAATAGTTCGACAAGCCGTCTTGGAGGCATGCTTTCCCAAACAGGACTTACACAAATCTGTCCATTTCGATAGTGTTCAGAAACCACCTGTTTCGTAATTTCAAAATCTTCCTCGGATCCTACTACAAATTTAATTTCATCTTGGTTTTGGAGCTCTTTAAAGTTATCCAAATTCATTTTATCCATCTCGCCTGAAGCTGGGAGCTTATAATCCATCACAAATCTCATCTTTTTTTGCAGATCAGGATGAGAGTTACGCAGATTTTCAAACGGTTGGAGATCAATAGCACCGTTTGTTTCGATATGAATATCTACAATGTGGTCCAAATCCGCCATCGCTATGAGCAAGGCAGCTGATTTTTCGCGGTGGATCAGTGGCTCACCGCCAGTAAAACATATACGCTGTGAACGAAACGTCTTAATCGTATTCACAATCTCTTCTATAGACGCTTCAAACTCTGGTTTTGCAGGAGCATAGCTGTAAGTAGTATCACACCAGGTGCATCGTAAGTTACAATGAAACACGCGAACAAAAACCGTAGGATATCCTGCCTGCAGCCCTTCACCTTCAACGGTTTCAAAAATCTCAACCATTGGAACTGTCCAATGTTTCCACACATCTTTTGACGGAAGATTAAATGTTTTCATTTTCCACCATCCACTCTCTTTTCATAATGGCAAAGCTGGTAGGTGTTTCAAACAATTTCAACTCTTCCAATCGGTGTCCTTGTTTCAATAAACCTCGATTTTGAAGCTCCATATCGATTTGTTCCCATATCCAAACAACCATATTCTCTGCAGTTGTATTCATAGGAGGAAGAACCTCATTTAAATATCTGTGATCGAGCTTGCTGTCTATAGCCGTTTTAAAAATTTCTTTTATCTCTCCAAAATCTACCGCGATTCCTATTTCATTTACAAAACCGCTCATTGTGATCACAAGCTTGTACGTATGTCCATGAAGGTTTTTGCATTTGCCTTCATAACAATGCAGATGATGAGCTGCATCAAACGTAAATTCTTTGCACACGGCTACGCGTTTATTATGGTACTTCAACTGGTCGCGTTTTATATCACGATCCAGTACTTGAACATCTGTTGGAATTTTATAAGTCATTCCTGTTCATCCTTTCGAGTGGAGCACGAAAACAAAAAAACTCTGCTAACGCAGAGAGTGTAAAAAATCATTCTTCACGCTCCCTAGTTTTGTTTTAAGAGGGGTGGGAATTTCGAACCCTCCATCTTTATCATGTGTATCTTATCAAAAACAGACAAGAAAAAGAAGGCTTTTCTTTGTTATACTAAAAAGTAGAAAAGAAAAAGAACTTACATAAGGTGGGAAAACGTATGAATTGGAGAAACCTGATTTTAGCAGGCCTGACAGGTGCTGCAATAGGGTATGTTGTTACAAAAAAGCAAACAGAATCCATCACACCAGAGAGAGCCTTAAAACGATTGAAAGAAAAAGCAAGTGAGTATTATAGTATTACAGGAGCCTGGAT
Organism: Fictibacillus sp. EA-CB0309; assembly: GCF_055814265.1. Classification (NCBI taxonomy): domain Bacteria; kingdom Bacillati; phylum Bacillota; class Bacilli; order Caryophanales; family Fictibacillaceae; genus Fictibacillus; species Fictibacillus sp. EA-CB0309. The sequence goes on along the minus strand of NZ_CP169271.1, from coordinate 1,313,638 downwards.
CCTCGTTAAGCCCGAAGATACAAACGTGCATGGTCTTTCGTACTCTGTATATAAAGGCGGCTTTTCTCACTCATCCTCTGGAAGTGAAGCTGTCCATTTCGAATTTTTAATTGATGCTGAAACCGGAACTCTTTTACAATTGGATCAAAAGTGATAAAAGGCCCTTAGGAAAAATCCTAAGGGCCTTTACATTTAACGATATAATTTTGTCTGGTTGTAAAGATTGTTATCAATTTTAAATTTTGTAGTAAGGTATTGACGCTTTTCCCAAACTGTTAAGATAAACAATGGAATGATAATTAACATGAACAATAAAACGGTAACAACAATCCAATCCATATGTGTTCCAAGATCTGATTCATGTGATTTTTTGTAGTCTTGAATTTTTGGATTTGCTTTAGCAACAGCAGCTTCTGCTAGTAGTTCATTGTTGTCAGCGTCATAAAAAACAACTTCTGTGTGATCAAAATAAAAAATGTTATCTCTAACCGTATCATAATTAGCGATTGCTACAGTAACTTCTGAAGCTTCTAATTCTGAGTCTTCATTCGGATACGTCTCAATGTCAGATAAAGTCAAAGAACCTTTTTTAGATCCTTATGTTTACTTTCAATACCTTTTTCAATCGTCTTTTTCATTTCATCTGTGGCTGTTTCGGCAGACACTAATGTACCCATTGATAAAAACAGTGCTAGAACGGTAAAAATGGCAACTAACTGCTTTTTCATTTTAAATCCCCTCTCATTTTACCTCTTAAGATATAAACAAAAATTGATAATTTCATGCCTTTCATATTTTAACATATCCTGTCGCTTCCTACATTCACTTGAAAATGGAAAATATGTGACGATTTTTTCACATTTTGGGAGAACGCGGTATTCTTTCTGTCATCTCACCATTCTCATCCCACTTAACAGCACGATAAATACAATCATGGTAGAAGAAATACCATGTGTCTGGCTTAATCCATTTTTGTTTTTGAAAGATCGAAGTCATCGGATAATCATCATAAGCTAATACCCATAACGGATTATGATGTGCATGAGTTGGCATTATATCACCTATGTGGTAAAGCTTTTCCCCATTCTCTAACGTAAGTTCGATAAGCGAATGACCATCACTATGACCGCCTGTATGAACCATCCTTATACCATTTAAGATTTCAATTTCTTCTTTGAACGTTTTTACTTGATGTTGAATAGGCTCCCAATTTTCTTTCCAATATGTATTTTGTGACCTTATATTCGGATTCTTTAGTTCGTTCCACTCAATTTCTGATGTGTAAATAATAGCGTTTTCAAAAACAGGCACTAGTTTGTCATCTTTCCATCGAGAAAGTCCGCAGGCATGATCAAAATGCATATGTGTCATAAGTACGATATCAATATCAGCAGTCGTTAAGCCCTCTTTTTCAAGACTTTTTTCAATTTGAGATTCCTCTGTGACTCCATAGTTCCTTCTTTGTTTTTCTGTTAATTTTCCGGCACCTATTCCAGATTCAATCAGAATGTTTTTTCCTTCAAATCCTTGCAGGAGGATAGGTTCTGTTCTTAACTCAATTTGATTTCTTTCGTTAACCGGATATTTTCTTTCCCACAATGGTTTAGGAACGACTCCAAACATTGCACCGCCGTCCATATGTGTTACTCCACCGTCTATCCATGTAAGCGTTTTAGTTCCGATTTTCCACTGATCCATTGCTCTTTCTCCCTTCTCTATTTTACTCCTTACAAGTGTATCATAAGTAACAATGAACAAAAGAAAAGAAAAAACTCAAGCAGAGGCTTGAGTTTTTAAGTACGAAATTGTGCTTCCATTCTGTAGATACGGTATCCTTTTTCAGAGAACTTCTCTTCATACTCTGTCATCACGTTATCTTGCATTTCACTTTTATGAAGATCCAGGCTCACCTCATTAAAGAACATGCCGTATGTTGACATACTATGAAGCGAGTATTCGAATAAGCCTTGATTATCTGTCTTGAAATGAACTTCCCCTGGTTTTTTTAATATGGTCTCGTATCGTTTAAGGAAACTTTCATGAGTCAGTCTCCTTTTAGCGTGCTTTTTCTTTGGCCAAGGATCCGAAAAGTTTAAGTAAACACGATCGATTTCTCCTGGCTCGAAATAATCGAGTAAGTGTGTAGCATCCGCTCTAATCAGTTTAACATTCGGCTTTTCGTCCTCCAGAATACGATCGAGAGCAGTGATAATAATGCTATCGTAAAGCTCCATCCCTAAATAGTTAATGGATGGATTCTGCTTTCCCATTCCGTTTATAAATTGCCCTTTACCTGTTCCGACTTCAATATGAATCGGGTTATCATTAAGAAAAAAGAATGCCATTTCCCTTTCATTGATTCAGGTTCAATTGAAACAAACTCTGGATAGTCCATCAATTTATCTTTAGCCCATGGCTTAAATCTTTGACGCATATTTTCTCCCCACTTTACAAACTAAAATAATCTTGTTGTGAATTAATTTTATCCCGTAAATCATCTTGCATTTAAGGATATTTTTTCTGAAATCCATAAGCTATGCAATGAAAGGATGTGCAGCAAAATGCCATTAAATCACAACGATCAATTGCATATCATTAGAGATCTTCTTCAAGACCATTACACCGATTGTGCTGGTTCACCATCAGAGTGTGCACAGCTAGAACGCCTTGCTGCACATTTAATGCAGAATGGTGAAGTTCATGAAGAAGTAAGGAACATTTTGACCAACATCAACGAGTATAGTCATACCGGCTTTACTCATCAGCATTTGGAAGACCATATTTCAAGCCATCGCCCACACTTAGAGTCATGGATCAATACGATTCAGACACATCACCCATATTAAGACACTATTCCCTAGGAAATAGTGTCAGATTAACTTCTATATTGTCAGCTTTTAAATCGAACCTGCAAGTTTTTTAATACTTTCTGCAAATTGGGCAGTCTCTTTTGACTGTCCTTTTTCTTTATACCAGAAAAAAGAGCTTATCGTTTGTGCCAATACATACCAATGCATTCTTCTCTCTAAATGATCATCTAGTGTCTCGCCATAGATTCCAAGCCATTCTTCCCAGTTTTCATAAGGTATATAGCTGTACAGCAGCATCCCTAAATCAAGTGCAGGATCAGCGATCATCGCTCCGTCCCAATCAATTAAGAACAGTTCGTTAGAATCACTTAACAGCCAATTGTTATGGTTAACATCACAATGACACACGACTAAATCATCAACCTCAACTTCAGATGCGGTTTCCATGAGATAGGCAAAAGAATCATTAATAATTTCGAGATAGTCTTTTTCTTTTCGCATTTGTAATTGAATATCATTTAAAAGATCAACCGGTGTTAACCTTTTCTTTTCAAGCCGATTCATCATACCGAGGAGTTCCTGCGAACGATGAATTTTCGCTAAAAGTTCAGCTACATTTTCACTTTTCATATCAGCTGCTTTTAATTCCCGGCCGTTCAGCCATTGTTGAGCTGTGATTACATCCCCATTACCCAGTCTTTTCGTCCATAAAAGTTTAGGGACAATTCCTTCAGCTGAAAGAACAGCTAAAAACGGAGAGGAATTACGCTTTAAAAACAGTTTTTGGTTCCCATATTCAGCTATATATGCTTCTCCTGTTGCTCCACCAGCAGGGAAACCTGCCAATCTTCTCCCAAAATCTGTTCCAAATTGTTCACCTTCTTGTCTAGTTAAGAAATCCGTTTTTAAATTGTTCATTCAACAAAGTATACCATTTCCGTATCTAAATAAATTACTGCGAAGTCATTATTTTAACACAAAAAAACAAGAAAAGCACTTGATTCTTCATACTTTACAAACCTATACACGATATAATAGCGAAAAAGACAATGGATGTAATGTGTAACAATCAGAGCTTATTACTTTTTCATTGCACCTTTCATCTTCAATCACTACGCTCCAACTTTCTTGGTCAAGAGGAATGCTTATTGGCTTTAATGTTTGATTAAAAAGTAACAAGACGTTATTCCAATACGTCTTCTCTCCTTTTATCGGACAAAGGAAGTTGTAATTTAAATCCTATTGCGCCATCTGGAACTTTCCATTCAATGACTTCACTTGTATTATCTCGAAAAATAGCTTGTTCTTTTCTAATTCTTATTAGATGTCTAAAGTAAGTAACAGCATAATGATAATACTCACATCTGTTCCAATCGATTGCATTAATCTTATCAGGAAGATTATAGCTATTTTCAGCTCCGTTTTTCGTTCTGAAAAACTCTTGTCCGGCATGTATAAAAGGTACACCGCGTGCAAAAATCGTGAAAGCTAAAGCAAGCTGCTGACGTTTTCTTCGGATATTTTCACTTTCGTGTGGATGCCGAATGGACAGCAGGTCGTACAATGTATGATTATCATGACATTCCGTATAGTTAATGCTTTGTTCAGCGTTTAAAAATTTGTCGTGATTTCCAGCATACCCTCTCATAACATGTGCCATTTGGTGTTTAATGCGATCCTCTTGATTTCCATTTATAAAACCGCTGTGACCTTCTGTAAAGATACTTCCTTTAACATGATCACGAAATGCATCATTAAAGAAAGAGTAGTCAGGCATCTTTTTCGCTGATAAGAGGGAGGCTTTTTCTCAGGTTCTAAATACGTATTTAAGTCCCAGCCTTCTCCTAACAAAAATACTCCGGGATTTAACGATTTTAACTTTTTTGCTGCCAGATTCATTGTTTCAACATCATGTATTCCCATCAGGTCGAAGCGAAAGCCATCAACTTTGTATTCATTCATCCAAAATGTGAGAGCATCCAGAATAAACTTTCGCATCATTTTTCTTTCTGAAGCTGTATCGTTCCCAACTCCTGTTCCGTTTACAGGGTTACCGCCATCATCATAACGAAAATAATATCCAGGAACAAGCTTTTCAAACGATGACTCTTCCAGTTTATATACATGGTTAAAAACAACATCTAATATCACAGAAAACCCATTGTTTTGAAGGCTTTGAAAGAGCATCTTGAGTTCTTTAATTCTGCATACAGGGTCATGTGGATTCGTGGAGTATGATCCTTCAGGTGCCAGAAAGTGGACAGGATCATATCCCCAGTTATACTCTTTATCCGGCTTCGTTTCATCAACACTTCCAAAGTCAGCCACGGGCATTAACTGTACATGACTAACACCTAAACTCTTTAAATAATCCAATCCTGTAGGATAGCCTTTTGATGTTGTAGTTTGTATTTCTGTTAATCCTAAATACTTGCCTTTATTTTTGATACCGCTGTCAGAATGTATCGTAAAATCACGCACATGAACTTCATAAATAATGCTGTTCGTTTTTGAGCGGAGGTTTATCTTTTTTCTGACCGATTCCAGTCTGCAGGATCTGTTTCAGGAAGATGAATAACAACGGATTTCCCACCATTTATTGTAACTGATCGTGAATACGGATCAGTCGTTTCTACCCATTCATGATTTACTTTTGCCAAATAGGTATACTCAGTCAAATGATGATTGCCTTCTAAAGTAATATGCCACAATCCTTTTTCAGTTCGATTCATCTTCCGCTCAAAATAAGAGTTGGAGTGAGCCGGTTTGTACTTGAGTCTAATCTCATAAGCAACTGGTGACCACACCTTGAACGTAGTGAACTCAGGTGTAAAGTTCGCTCCAAGGACACTATCATCATAAAAAAGGGTATCAAACTTTTCTGTCCTAACGATACTTCCTACCATCAAGGGGATTCTTCTCTCGTTATAGGCAACCCAATATTCCTTATTAAGATCAAACGGTATTGATGTTTTGCATTTATATATCATCTGTTCATGATAATGTTCTTGTTCATCAATCGTTAATGGCTGAACAGTCCCTTTGTCATCTACCAATGAAAGTGAAGGGATGATCGAAAAGGGTTTATTCGCTACAATTGTTATCTTTGAAAAATCATCTATATAAGCCGCCAACGAAATGCTATCTAAACTCATCAGTCACACCCCTTTAAATCGCTATTACATCATATTGAACTTAATTTCATTTTGTTATTCCTTTATATGAAAAAAGAGGGGCTGACCCAAAAGTAAGATAAACTCCCTTTAGGCAGCCCCGCATTTTTTATTTTTACAAAAATAAAAAATAAGAACATATAGTATCCCGTATATTATCGATTTTATATAAAGGTTTTATGATTCGGTCACCTCTAAAAAATAGCACGATTTTAACAATTTTTCGTCATAATCACTCAGCATTTAAATATTTGTTCTTTAGGATTCTGCCCGTGATGACAAGAGCAGCGTAAATGATCACTGGAACGATAATCCCGATCATCAGCTGGTCATTCGTTATATTTAATAGCCAATCCTTAACTCCGGATTTCTTTTGAATTAAAGCAACCCAGAGAACTGTAAAAAGTGCAATATTAAAAAAATCTGTCCATTTCATTCTTATTCCCCACTCAACTATTTTTATATTTTGGCTGTTTTCTAAAAGATTGTTGCTTTCCAATCTCATTTTTATTTTCTTCTGTGACAGTTGATTGGAGTGCAAGGTGGCGAGACTCCTGCGGGACAGGCGGGCAGGTGAGACACTTAAGAGTGAAACGTACAAATGTGGCTCACCGCGTGCCCCGCGGAAAGCGAGCAACCTGGAGCGGAAATCAACTACTTTCAAGGGCAAAAATAGTCACGAAGAAAGTATTATATTTTCACAGAAACAGAGGCTGGTTGGATATCAATTTCAACCGGTGTTGTTCCTTTGTATTCACCATCAGCATGGATAGCCACTGGCTGTTTCGTTGCAACTGCTATTTCTTTTCCTTTAAATTGAGAAACACCCTGCACTTTCACATGTCCACCCCAAAAGACAGATATAAAAAGCAGCAATAGTTTTAAAATTGATAGATTATGTACAACACAAACATCTAAAACTCCGTCGTTGTATTTGGCTTCAGGACAAATTTTCATGCCCCCTCCATAATAGGGCATGTTTCCAACAGCCACAAGCCAGACGTTATGAAAAACGTGCTCTCTTCCGTCTATTTTTATTTCCATTGTACCTGGTCTATAAAATCTTAAGACTTTAAATAATGTGAATACGTAAGCAAGCGTTCCTAATTTTAGCTTATGTAAATACTTTTTGTATATTGCCTCATTTGTGTACTTTGCTACTTCTCCGTCTAGACCAATACCAATAGCACTAATAAATGCTTGGCTATTCTTGCTTCTTCCTGTTAATTGCATTATCCCTGAGTCAGCTTTAATTATCCGATTACGCTTTAAATAAGAGATTTGTCTTTTAACGCCTTTTACCTCTTTAGTGAGCACACGAACGATGTCGTTTCCAGACCCACCAGAAATGAACCCCAGCGGAATACTTTCATGATCTTTAATCCCATTAAACACTTCATGGATTGTACCATCACCGCCTACAGCAATGACAGCCTTTATTAAATCTTTGTTTATGTATGTAATCTTTTTCGCAATTTCAATGGCATGACCGCTATATTCTGTATAGAACGTTCTATAGGGAATCTCTTCCTGATCCATCGCCTTTTTTAAAGAGTTGAATGTTTTTACAGCTTTTGCATTGTTTGCGTTAATAATAAAAAAGTACTTTTTCATTCAGCGAGTCCTCGATTTATGGTTTTTAAAGAATTTCGACAAAATTCTTTAAATACCTTCAAAATGAAACTCAGACTCATTGGACAATGGATCTTTTCTGAAAAGAGAGTTTGTTACCCCTTTCCGTAGTAAGTCAGATACGAATTTTAATTGCTGACTTTTAATAGGTGCTGGATTCAGTTGAAGTTGCGTGTGCCACTCTTTAAAGTTTCGCTTGTCTATATAGGTGATCTTTTTCCAGTCATTTGAAAAGTCAATAAAACCATGGGGAGCAACAATGCACGGTTTTATGGATAGCTGATTCTGATATGGCTCCCAATATTCTCTTACCATCGAACTCATTCGTTCGAGGCGAATGAGTGGACTTAAAATCGTTTGTTCTTGATCTGAATGAACATTCTTCCAAAACCGTTTATTATCTTGTGCTTCTTGCCATATCCCTTCACCGTTCATCCACACAATCAACCAAACATCTGCTGGTCCTGCTAGAATAACATCTAATTCAACACCAGCATTTTTCACTTGCAGCACAGGTTCATAAAACAATAAATAATTATCTGGGATTTCTCGAATCAGAAATTGCAGCGTTCTATCCTGTACATATCGCTTGTCCCAATTTGAGATTTCTTTTACCGTAGATGTAGCCCAGTTCATTTGATGAGTAAATAATTTATTTCGGAATTCTTTATGCATAGCATTTTGATCCTGATTTACATTGTGTTGCTTGAAGGCTTTCCAGCGATTTTCTTTAATCCTCGTAAATAATGACTGATAATGGTACAGGTTATTTTCATAACGTGAAACATAATCTTGTAATTTTACAAGCTGTGACATTTCTCTTCTCCTTTTAAATTTCGTAAGGCTTTTTTCGTAATCTTTGGTGTTTTTGAAAGTTGTTGCTCTCCGTTCCAGGATGCTCGCTTTCCGCGGGGCGTGCGGTGAGCCCCTTGCCGCTTTGCGCCCTAAAGGGTCTCACCTGACCGCCCTCAAGGAAGTATTCTTGTTCCTGCGTCTACAAGTTATGCTACCGCAGTGAGTTTCCTCGTCACATGCCTTGTGAGAAGCTTCTCAGGTGGTAGGCACGCACCTTACACTCCGAACAACCTGCCAATAGAGGCAAGTTCTAAAACTGTCCGCAGAAGAAACAACCTTTTAGAGAAGAACCTCTCGTAATGAAAAGGATTGTGTAATTTGATATTTAGGCTGTTTTTCTGAATGTGTTTCGTAAATCACGATATTCCCAACATCAAACTGTATATTCTCACCATATTGATCCCACCAATCCTCGACGTTCATCGAACGATCTTCTGAGTCAATATGTTTCCGTGCAAGTGTGATATGAGGAGAATATGCTCTTTTCTCTAAAGTAAATCCAGCATTCTCACATACATAAGACACTTGTTTTTGCAGACGATATAAACTGTGTTGCTCTTTTACACCTGCCCAAAGAATTCGAGGGCTCTGTTTGTTTCCGAAGAATCCAAAATGGTCCACGTTTAGAGAGAACTCATCATGTTTAGTTACTTCCTCTTTTAGTAAAGTATGAAGTGTTTTCAGCTGCTCGGCTGATGCAGAACCTAAAAAGGCTAATGTGATATGAAGATCTTCTATATGTACCCATGTTTTAAAATGATGATCTTTCTTAATATGCTTGCAGAATTCCGCAAGCCTTGTTTTCACTTCTGCAGGAAGCTTCACAGCTATAAAATAATGTCTTTTCAAAAATCACACCACCTTGTTTTATTTTATCAAATTTATTAATGTGTCTATCTGCTTTTTTACCACATCACTTATTTGTTATACTTGTAAGAGCAACGAAAAGGAGTGCAAATGATGAGAGTCGTTTCAAACATCTCTGATTTAATCGGAGATACACCTATTGTAAAGTTAAATCGTCTTCCTCATAAAGACGGAGCCGATGTATATGTTAAATTAGAATATTACAACCCTAGCCGAAGTCTTAAAGACCGAGCTGCTTATAACATGATCATTGAAGCAGAAAAAAGGGCTACCTTAAAGAAGGATCTACGATTATCGAACCTACTTCAGGCAACACTGGAATTGGACTCGCCATGAATGCGGCCGCTAGAGGATATAAGTCCATTATTGTTATGCCAGATACGATGACAGAAGAAAGAATTAATCTATTAAAAGCTTATGGTGCAAAAGTTGTTCTCACACCAGGTGATGAAAAAATGCCAGGTGCAATAAAAAAGCACGGGAGCTTGCTGATGAAATTCCAAACAGTTACATGCCTATGCAATTTGAGAATCCTTCAAATCCAGATGCTCACCGAGGCAGTACTGCCGTGGAAATTAAAGAAGCAATTGAAGAACTGAATCAGCACTTTACTGCTTTTATTGCACCTGCCGGAACTGGCGGTACGATTACAGGCACTGGAGAAACGCTGAAGTCATTTTTTCCTGATCTGACTGTTCATGTCGTGGAACCTAAAGGATCACCTGTTTTGTCAGGTGGAAAGCCTGGAAAGCATAAACTTGTTGGTACAAGTCCTGGTTTTATACCACCGATCTTAAATCAAAATGTCTATGACGAAATCGTACAGGTCAATGATGAAGATGCTTATACGATTACGAGACGCCTGGCATCAGAAGAAGGAATATTAGTTGGTCCATCATCAGGAGCTGCCGTTTATGCCGCGTTAAAAATTGCCGAAAAGCGGAAAAAGGGTGATGTGGTCATCTGCATCACATGTGACTCTGGAGAACGCTATCTATCAAGTGATTTGTTTCAGTTTGAATAAAGAACAAAGGCATCCCAATCATCAATGCGGGATGCCTCTTTTTTATATGGATCTGTGAAGAAGTATACGTCCTTGCACTTCCATCCTAGAGAGAATAAAAACCATAAATAGTCCGGCAAAAGACAGCGCACCAAAGAATAAATACGTGTAGAAGATATTGAACTTATCAAAAATAACACCGCCTACAAACGTACAAAACCAGGAACCTAAGCCATTGCCAACAGCAGAATATAACGATACAGCTGTAGCTCTAACATCTATTGGTGTGTAGGTCCGAACATATTCCATCGCCGCAGGAATGAACAATCCAACAGAAAATCCTTGTACAACAGTGGTTATAAGGACAAGCGGATATGTCGGTTCAAAAAATAAAACGTCCAGCGAACTGCAGAAACAGTCGCTGCAAAAATCATGATGTTCATCATGCCCCACTTTTTGATCGTAAGTCCAGCAAACTTCATAAAAGGCGCTTCGCTTCCAGCTGCGATCAAGAAGGCTAATCCAACTCCGGCAAGTGTTCCACCCGTTTCCTGAACGTAAAAACCAAAATAAAAGTTATTTGCAAAGATTGGACCAAACACTAGAAAAGTGGCGGAAAGAAAGACCAAAAAGGAAGGCATTTTGAACAGTTGATCGATTCCTTTTCTAAGGTCTGTTTTAAGCGATTGATTTTCTTTCGGCATTCGTGCAACAAATAAAACACAAAGGACAAGAACAGTTGAAAACATATAGAAAATAACATGTATGCCAAAGGCTTCTGCAAGTCTCCCAGCCATATAAACAGCTATTGCAAATCCAACCGCACCGAACAGTCTGTAGTTTCCATATTGTTTATTTTCTTTTTGAACATAATTTAAAAGTATGCTGTCTGAAACAGGCACTAACGCGCTTTGCATAAAAGAAAACACGACGAGTAGTGCGATTAGCCATACGTATGATTCCAAAAGAAAGATACAATACCCTAATGCCGCTGTTAACAATAATGAAAGAACCAGTACTGAACGCGGACGTCTCGAATAATCCGTCGCAATGCCCCATAAAGGCTGAGCAAAGATCATAACAACTGGACTAATCGACATTAACGTACCAATTTCAGTCCCGCTAAGTCCAACTTCTTCTTTAAAATAAACACCTAATAACGGGAATAAGCTCCCAAGACCAAAAAAACTAAGCAGATAAAAGCCTTTTAGACTGATAGAGGTTTGGTCAAACGTTTTATTCATGATGTACCCTCTCTTACAAGCTATTTTGCCAGTTCATAAATGGCTTGTGCATAGATCGCTGCAGCAAGAAGCAAGTCTTCTACAAACATATGTTCATCCTTTTGATGAGCAACATCTTCCCTGCCAGGGAACAATGCTCCGAAAGCTACACCCGTTTCTAATGAACGGGCGTAAGTACCTCCGCCAATTGCCATTAATTCACCATTTTTTCCTGTTTGTTCTTCGTACACTTTTTGAAGCGTTTTAATTAATGGGTGGTTCTCTGCAACATAGTTAGGCGGATTATTTTCAATAACTCTCATCGACCAATCGCCTGATTCTGCTCGTTCCTTAAGTGAACTCTCGATAACAGCACTATCGTGTGTAACAGGATAGCGAATATTCATCCCTACTTTTCCGCCTTCTGCTTCATTAAAAGCAATTATCCCCACATTTACCGTTAACTTGCCGCTGGCTTCATCTTCTGCCGAGATGCCTAGTTTATTGCCTGTATGTTCACCAGTCACATCTTCTAGCAAGGCAAGAAACGCCTTAGCTTGTCCCGTAAAAGGATAGCTATTTAAAAATTCTCCAAGCAATAGACCCGCATTCTTTCCAATTTCGGGAGTACTTCCATGCGCTGATTTCCCTTTTACCTTCAATGTGAGTGCATCGTTTTCAATTAAAGTCTGACATTCTATTCCCATTGTCTTCCCAAAGCTTTCGAACGCTTGTTGCAGCTCTTCTACTCCATTGCTTTGAATTTTAGCTTCTGCATAATCTGGTACCATGTTTAGACGCTCACCAGATTTGAAGGATGTTAACTGCAATCCTTCACTTTCTACTGATTCACTGCCGTTTATACGAAATTCTACATCAAATATTCCTTTTTCAGCGGAGATGATTGGAAAGTCAGCATCAGGAGCAAATCCGATTGATGGCATTTCTTCTTTCGTAAAATAATGCCTTACACATTGCCAGTTGCTTTCTTCATCACAGCCGATGATCATTCGGACTCTCTTCTTTAAAGGTAGTTTTAGTTCCTGAATAATTTTCATCCCATAAAAGGCGGCCATCGTAGGACCTTTGTCATCAATGGCTCCTCTTGCATAGATTTTCCCATCTTTAACTTCTGCTCCAAAAGGGTCTACTGACCATCCTTCACCAGCAGGAACAACATCAACATGACAAAGAACACCTACAATGTCCTCACCGCTTCCGATTTCAATGTGACCTGCATATCCGTCCACATTCTTAATGGTCATACCGTTTTCTTTTCCTAGGTTTAGCAAGTAGGTTAATGCACGTTCAATTTCCGGTCCAAAAGGAGCACCTTCTTTAGCTTTTTCTCATCAAGAAGACTTGGAATGCGCAAAAGACCTTTTGTATCCTCCATCAATTTGTCTTTTCGGTTTTCAACTTCTTCTTTCCAATTTATATGATACATAGTTAGCCATCCTTTCTAAACGATTTATCTCAACGTTTCGTAAACGTCTTTGCTGCAGATGATATATAGCCGTGCATCATCCCGTATTGTTTCCTCTAATCTTTTGTTTATCGAAAGATCATTTCCGTCTGCGATTAATGTTGCTCCTTGACTTAATAAACCGTCAAAAGCATCTTTGTACGTTTTCCATTCTGCCTTTTTTCGTACTTCAAACAAATTATCGCCTTCTTTATGTGAAAGAAGCTGAGTGTAAATGTCTGTAATTCCTTTTGAGAAAGCTGAACGCACGGCCATACGTGATACCGTTTCGTGACTCAAAACAAACTCGTCTACTTTAGCATGCCTAAAGTTTTTAATATGCTCTTCTTTTTTTATCTCAACTGTACTATGTATATGAGGCGACAATCTTTCAACTGAAGTTACGATTAAAAGCGTTTTACCATCAGCTAATGCTGAGTCGTGAATAGAGTCATCCGAAAAGACTAGTACTGATTTTGCTTCTTTCAAATTTGCTTGGTTTAAAGTGGATTCCATTGAAGGATCACCTTGAACATAATTAAGATTGGGATGAGTCATAGGTGTTACCGTTAGTTGATCAATAAGTACGATTTCAAGTTCAGGATGAGTTTCAATGATCTCATTTACAGCATATTTTGCTTTTTCAGACCAGCCAATAATTACGAAATGATTTTTCCCTCTAAAATTCAACCTTCCTTCCTCCTTACGTTTTCGATGAGCTCCCAATGCTTCAACAAGTTTCCCGATAGCTAGACCCGCAATACCAATTCCGACTAAAAAAATAAACATCGCATAAATCCTGCCTGCAACTGAAACTGGATAAAAGTCTCCATAACCTACTGTTGTTACTGTTGTCATCACATACCATAGGGCGTCAAACCATCGCGGAAATGTTTTAGGTTCTAATTCATGCATAACAATTGATGAAAAAATGACGATAAAAAAAGTAAAGGAGAATATACCAAGTTTGTTTATTCCGAACAGGCGATTCATCAACCTTTGCAAAATATACACCTTATCGCTCCTAACTTTTTACGATTTTTTTAACCCTTATATTGTACCTTATTCCCTATAGAAATGGTTAGACAGTTTCAAACAGTTGGGATATATTAGGTGTTGACAAACGTTGACTTTCGTGTATAATGGTGCGTAAATGGGAGGTGTGGTGTTGCTTTAACTGACAATTTTCCTTTATCTTGGGATCATATGTTCGTTATGAGTTTTTGCTGCATAGCCGCACAGACATCTTTTGAACGTTTTGAACATCTAATGGCTTACGCAGCGGAGAACCAATATGGATTCTTCGCTTTTTTGTATACAAAAAGGATGGGTCTTATGAATTAAAAAGATTGTAATACTACATTCATATTTCATTAACTTTTGACTGGTATCATATAGTGTGTTAACAACTATCTAAATAACAAGGAGTGGTTTTTTGAGTCCTTCAACTGACAGAATGTTGAATCGTGTGAAAGCCCTGTATTTGTTTATTCGCAAGAAAGGTACTGTAACAACACGAGAACTAGTTGAAGAATTTGGAACTACACAGCGAACCATCCAGAGAGATCTGAATGTACTCTCTTACAACAATTTAGTAACAAGTCCTGCCCGTGGAATGTGGGAAACAACAGGAAAGAAAGTTAAAGTTTCTTAAAAGAACATGTGAAAAAATATGGATAAGCATAAATAATAACCCCGCTATTTAAAAATAGCGGGGATTTTTTATGCTCTGTGTTCATGAAAGTCGTTAATTTTTCATTCCAGAATACTCGCTCCATTAAACGTTAAATCTCTTCAGGACTGTTTTTCAAGAGTAAATCTGGTGTTCTTTCGATTTTCCATTCTTGGTTTTCCCAATCAGGTTTTCCGGACACCGACATATATTTATCGTCGTTACCAAATAAGTTTTTCCAAAATCCTTCTGAAAGAGAGAAACCTATCACTTGCTGACGGTCCGTATCGACAATGAGGTCTTTAATCTTTCCAATTTTTTCACCATCTTGATCAATAACCGACCAATCTTTTATCCTCATATAGGAATAGCATTCTTTAGGCTCGTCCCTTTGCTGTTCGATCCCAGCAAATACTAATTTGTCTTCGTTAAATTCTTTTACCTGATGCCATGGAATAAAGTACGTATCTTTTGTGTAGTTCTGATTGGTTTCAGGATAAGCACTCCCTGTAAACGGAGTGTTCTGTGTCCCGATACCTGACGTAGCAGCAACCACTGTTTCCATATGCTTATCAGCCGGCAGTTCTTCGCGCTGATTGCTGTAATTTTCGACTGTATACGTAAAATAGCACAAACGATGATCATACATGTTAAATAGAATATCGTTAATTTTATGCTCAGTCTGTTCTGTTACATCAGCTGTATCGTTTTGAGCTTTTGCACCCATTAATTTTTCCGCAGATAGTTTCATTGAGCGACATCTCCTTTTTATTGGAAGATACCCCTTATAAATTATTCAAAAACATCCTCTTTTAAAGACAGCAAGGTAAGTTCCTCTTCAGACAATTCGCGATACGTTCCTAGATCAAGTGAATCATCAAGTTTCAATTGACCCATCTGAATTCTTTGCAGGTAAACAACTTTTCTGCCGACTGCTTCAAACATTCTTTTCACTTGGTGAAACTTACCTTCTGTAATCGTAAGTTCGATCTCTGATTCATGATCATTATTGTGCAGCACCTTCAAATAGGCAGGCTGTGTTTTATATCCATCCTCTAAAATGACACCATCTTTAAAGATTTCAAACGTATCCTCTGGGATAGAGCCGTTTATTTTTGCAAAGTAAGTTTTAGGCACATGTTTTTTAGGTGAAAGCAAAGTATGCGCCAACTGCCCATCATTGGTCAGAATTAATAATCCTTCTGTATCTATGTCTAACCTGCCGACAGGAAATGGTTCGAAATTTTGATCTTCCATGTAAAGCAGGTCTATAACCGTTTCATGCCTTGAATCTTCAGTAGCAGAAATGACACCTTGAGGCTTGTTCATCATTAAGTAGATGAATTCTTTATAAACGGCCTGTTCGCCGTGAACGAGGACGTGGTCTTTATCTGGATCCGCCTGTGTCTTAGGATCTTTTATTATGGAACCGTTCAATGTAACTGCACCTGATTTTAATAATTGTTTTACTTCTTTTCTGCTTCCATAACCTGTATTTGATAACCATTTATCAATTCTCATTATTAACCTCCAGCAATGATCTATTTTTCCTATATTATTGTAAAAAATTGATTGATTTTTGAAGAAACAGGGTAATTTAGTACTATAGGAGGAATTGGCATGAAAAGGAAAATAGGTCTTCTAGCAACTGCACGAAAAAAGCTTCAACCCCTTCGGCAGCAATAGATTTATACATAAGTCCTTTATTCGTTAAGTCCGTTCAATACGCACAGAATCATTATGATGATTTTTATTTTTTAGTGCAAAAGAAGGACTTGTAACGAAAGACCAATACATTGAACCGTATAATGTTTCTATCAAAAATTTTTCTACATCCGAAAAACGGGAGTGGGCTCACCAAGTGATTCAAGATCTAGAGCAATATAATAAGCCTTCTCAATGTAAGATCTACATTCATGGCGGATGGGTATATCGTGAATTCTTGCAGCCAGAGCTAGAAAAAGCAGGGTTTCAATTTGAAGTTCCACTCGAAGGCTACAGCATTGGTAATCAGCTAAAATGGTACGACCAACAGAATCACGTTAAGAAATAACCCTCACTGCATGAAAAAGAAGGCTTTCTATCAGCCTTCTTTTTTGTTTTTCCTATTTTCTGCGTTTCAAGAAAGGGATGCGGTCTCCTAAAATAATATTTAACAATCCTGAACGATAACTTAGGAAACCATAGACCGCTCCTCCTGTTAGAATACCAACAGTCAACTTTACTATCGTATCAAGCCTTGTATCTGAATCACCTAAAAGATTAGATACAACTATTACGACTACGGCCATTGCAGCGCAAAATAAAGTAATTAGAACTGTTCTGCGATATACCCATTTAAATGAAAAGCCGCTGTATTTTTTTATAATATACAGGTTAAACAAGATAGAAAGAGTATAACCAATATCTGTTGCAATTACTGAACCTGTTCCGCCAAATAGCAATAACAAAGGCTTGTTAAGAAGAAGTTTTGCAAGAAAACCGACAGATAAACTAATAAATGCATATCGCTGCTGGTTCAGCCCTTGCAGGATTGCTGCTGTTACAGTGAACATGGCAAACCATAACGCAGTTGGCGCGTACCACTGAAGATAATAGCCGCCGGTTTCCATGGAAGACATCCCAAAAAGCGCACCGTATGCCGGATAAGCAAGAACAGTTAAACCGATTGCAGCTGGTGCAGTTAAGAACAACACCATTTGAAACGTCTGCGTGATCTGTTTATGAAGTACATCATCGTCATTTTGTGTAAATGATTTCGTAATAACAGGAATTAGTGTTAGCGCTAATGCTGTTGCTAGTGAAACAGGTATCATAACGAGTTTATGTGCGATCTGAGTAATAATCGCGAACACTGATTCTGCTTCTTTTTGAGAATAATCCATACCTTTCAACGTGTTTACGATGGTGAACTGGTCAATCATCTGATAGAGTGGAATCGCCAGACCGACCGCTACAAATGGAATGGCATATTTAATCGTTTCTTTATAAATATCTGATAATGAAATATCAGCAACTGACTTACTTTGGTCATACATCTTTTTCAGATGCGGCTTTCGTTTTATCCAATACCAGATCAGAACGATCAGACCTGCAACGGCACCAAGAGTTGCAGCAAAGGTAGAAAGTGCTACTGCCGTTGTTATATCACCGTCTAATAAATTGATCACAACATAACTACCAACAAGGATAAAAACAATTCTTACAATCTGCTCTACAACTTGTGAAACAGCTGTAGGTCCCATTGATTGAAAACCTTGAAAGTAGCCGCGGATCAAGCTCATCGATGGTACGATAATTAGAGCTGTACTTACCATCCGGATAACGAGCGTAATGTCATCTATGCTATTTCCTTGCCCGCCTTTTTCACTTATGATCTGTTGAGCTAGTACTGGTGCTAGCATGTACAGGATGATAAATGCCAGCGTTCCTGTTAAGGTCATAACGAGAAAACCGGATTTTAATAATTTTCTGCCTGTTGCGTAATCACCTAAAGCATTGTATTTAGACACAAATTTAGAAACAGCAAGCGGAACTCCCATTGTGGAAATACTAAGTAATATGGTATATGGAATATAAGCATACCCGTAAAGAGCCATGCCTTGTTCATCTACTAGATTTGTAAATGGAATGACAAAGATCAATCCGATAAATTTCGAAAAAAGGTTGCAGCGGATAAGATCAATGTTCCACGAAGTAATCGAGACAACTATTTTCAGCTCCTACTAATGATCCTAAATAAAATTACCTGACTTAAAATTTTTCCGTCAGGGATAATTGCAATTATACTTTAAACCTAGATTATAATTCATGCAAAAAAACATTATTGATATTGTATCACATAAAAAGCGGATGTAACCTCATTTAACTTTTTGTAAAAAAGTAAGGATTATGAAAAGCATAGTCTTTTTAAATAAGCTATGCTATTGTATGAAATGATTTTTAGTCTTGAACGTTTAAGAAAGTTGGGATTGTATGATTTATGATTGTATTGTGATTGGCGGAGGGCCTTCAGGTCTTATGGCCAGTGTTGGTGCTGCTTCAAATGGTGCTTCTGTCCTTCTTATTGATAAGGGAGAAAAACTGGGACGCAAGCTTGCTATTTCTGGTGGTGGACGCTGCAATGTAACGAACCGTCTTCCTGTTGAAGAAATCATTAAGCACATTCCAGGTAACGGCCGTTTTTTATATAGTGCATTTTCAGTCTTTAACAATGAAGATATTATCAATTTTTTCGAGGGACTTGGCATCCAGCTTAAAGAAGAAGATCACGGTCGAATGTTCCCTGTCTCAAACAAAGCTACGGATGTAGTAGCTGCTCTTTTAGAAAAAATTAAGCAGCTCGGTGTTAAAATCCGAACTAACACACCTGTAAAAACGTTACATTACGGAGAAAAGCACCATGAAATCCTCCTCCAGAACGGAGAGACACTGCAAACAAAATCTATCGTTATCGCTGTTGGCGGTAAATCTGTTCCACATACAGGCTCTACTGGAGATGGGTATGCATGGGCAAAGAAAGCAGGGCATACGATCACTGAACTGTACCCAACCGAAGTTCCTATCACTTCGAATGAAACGTTTATTAAGCAGAAAACACTGCAAGGTATCTCTTTACGCAATGTTGCCCTTTCTGTTTGGAATCCAAAAGGAAAGCTGATTAAAGCACATCAAATGGACATGATTTTTACCCATTTTGGTGTTTCAGGACCTGCCGCATTACGATGCAGCCAATACGTAGTGAAAGCTTTAAAAAAGTTTAATGTTCCGTCTATTGAGATGAGGATTGATTCTTTTCCTGAAGAAAATGAAGAAACGCTGCTGTCAACTTTACAGCAAAAGATTGATGCAGAACCTAAAAAGGCCATTAAAAACGTTCTTAGAGGATTACTCCCAGAAAAGTTTCTTCACTTTTTAATTGAGCGAGCTGAAATTGACGGTGACTCTATAGCTGATCAAGTTCCTAAAACAGCACTACGGCAGTTGACTGCTCAAATGAAAAGTTTTTCTTTTTCTGTTAATGGAACATTATCGATCGAAAAAGCTTTTGTTACAGGAGGCGGTGTTTCTGTTAAAGAAATTGCTCCTCAAACGATGGCATCCAAGAAACAAGATGGCCTATTCTTTTGTGGGGAAATTCTAGATCTGCATGGCTACACAGGCGGTTACAATATCACGGTTGCTTTTGTGACTGGGAATATAGCAGGAACAAACGCAGCTTATCATGCATTGAGCTAAATTCTTGTTCAAAACTAGGGACGTGATCCAATTTCGGGTCACGTCCTTTTGTATGAAGAGCCTTTGGTTGATTTGCAGACCCAGAATGAATGCTTGATGGTTTTATGTTTTTAAGGTTTTTTGTTTTCCTCATTGCAAGTTGATTGGAGTGTAAGCTGCGAGACTCCTGGGGATTAGCGGGACAGTTGAGACACCTAAGTGTGAAGCACCGAGGTGGCTCACCGCCTGCCCCGCGGAAAGCGAGCATCTGAAACGGAAATCAACCAGTTGCAAGAACAGCAGAGCTCACCAAGACCGCTATATAAAAACAACTTTCTATTTTTTATAAATAACCATCGCAGAAAACGAAAACATGGTCTCATCCTCGGAGTGAACATTATCACAAACCGCTATTTGATACTTAATATCTATTATGTTTTCAGGAGGAATTACACTCAGAAACTCGTTCACACCTTCCTCTAAATCATCTTCATGGTCTTCGTCAAAGACCTTTACTTGAATCATAAAAAGCATCCCCCTTTAGCCTAGAGATTTTGTTCTTTCTTTCGGCTTTGGCGGATGCTTTTCCTTTGTTGGGATTTGACTAGTTTTGTCTTACAAATTTTCGAGAGCTGTCTGAATGGGCACTTCACCTTCAATCAATTCAAATACTTGGCGGCTAACTTTTTCATTACCGAGACATGCAGCAAGCGTTCTTGCCACGTCAGCACGTGGAATGGAACCTCGCTCATCTAATTTTTCTTCGCTTGGATCAAGCCCATTCCATCTTCGTCTGTTAGTGCGCCTGGGCGAAGGATCGTATAATTTAATGAGCTTTCCAACAGCACGTTATCCGCTTTTCTTTTCGCTTCTAAATAATGCTGCAAGCCTTCTGGACCTTTTTCAGGAGTATCTGCGCCGATGGAACTTACCATGATAAATTGGTTCACATGATGTTTTTGTGCGGAATTAATGGACTTTACAGCACCCTCATAGTCCACAGCGTCCGTTTTTTCAGGACCTGTATGGCCGCCAGATCCAGCTGTGAAAATGACCGTATCAATGTCTTTAAATACATGTTCGAAGTCTTGTTCTAGGTCACCTAGGACTGCTTCGATATTAGGATGTTGAAAATGCTCTTGCTGTTCTTCTTTTCTAACCATCGCTTTCACAGAGTGTCCTTGATCCGCCAGTATATTGCATGTTAATTTACCAATATTTCCATTTGCTCCAATTACGAGAACATTCACTTTCTATCCACTCCTTCTATTTGTCTACTTATGTAGTGTTTCACGAAATAGGAGTTGTGAAACATGTAGTTGTGGAGGAAAGTGTAAAATGTATGTGCAACCTTAAGCTACAAAATCAAAAAGCTTAAAAAAACGCTGTTTCCACGTTTTTTTAAGCCTGATCTTAGTTTATTACCATATTTTTTTGTAAATGTATCTCTAATTCATCTGCGTGGAGCGGCTTATACAAATGATAACCTTGGCCATACATACACCCTTGCTCTAAAAGGAACTCTATCTGCTTACAGCTCTCAATCCCTTCAGCAATGACACAAAAATCAAGGTTATGCCCCATATCAATAATTGTTTTTACAATGGCTCCTGCCTTTAAATCTGTCAATATATCATCAATAAACATCTTATCTATCTTTAACGTATCAACAGGCAATTGCCTTAAGTACGTTAATGATGAATACCCTGTTCCAAAGTCATCCACTGATATACGAATCCCTTTCGCTCTTAATCGGGTCAAAACAGGAAGCGCTTCGTTCATGTTTTGCATGGTCGTACTTTCTGTTATCTCCAATTCTAATGAAGACGCGGGAAACTTGTTTCAATAAGAATGCTCTCTACTCTTTCTATAAACGTTTCCTCGAGCAGCTGTCTAACTGAAATGTTTACAGAGATTAAGAGGTCCTGATAACCATTCTGATGCCACTTCACCCCTTGCAAGCAAGCATTCTTTAAAACCCATTCTCCGATTGGTATGATCATTCCCGTTTCTTCAGTGATCGGAATAAATTCTGCAGGGGAAATGATGCCCTCATCTTCTTTGTTCCAGCGCAGCAATGCTTCTACGCCTAGTATCTTTTTTGTATCGATCTGCACTAAAGGCTGATACACAAGAAAGAATTCATTATTGCTTAATGCTTTTCTTAAGCCATGTTCGAGGTTTAATCTTCTCTCCATCTTCTCGTCTCGCTGTTCGGTAAAGAATTGATACGTATTTCTGCCGCATTCTTTTGCTTGGTAAAGAGCTGAATCCGCTCGTTTTAAGAGTGTGTCACTATCAGAACCGTTGCCAGGATATGTGCTGATTCCTATACTTGGTGTTGTAAATACTTCTTGTCCACTAAGCATAAACGGTTTTGTAAAAGCTGAAATGATTTCTTCAGCAATCGTTTTAATCTCGTATACTTCTTTAAATTCAACAAGAATCAAAAATTCATCTCCGCTTCTTCTAAATACCTTACCTTTAGAAGCTACCGTAACTTTTAGAAGCTCTGCGACTTTTTGCAGCAATAGATCGCCAAAGCTGTGACCGAGTGTATCATTCAAAACATTAAAACGATCAAGATCTAAATATAAAAGCGCCAGGTTGTTATTTTTGCTATCAGCTTCTTTCATTTGATCTTCAATGGTCTGCATAAATCCATTGCGATTCGGAAGACCGGTTAACTCATCATAATAGGCCATGTGCTGAATGGTTATCTCTGCACGTTTTCTCTCGGTTATATCAATAAGTATAGAGTTAAAGTCAATCAATTCATTTTTTTCATTCAAGAACGGAATACCTCGGTCATGAATCCATCGTATCTCACCATTCGGCTTCATTATTCGATACTCACTCGTCGCAATAATCCCACTCTGAATATCTTGAGCTCGCTTTTGAATAATCTCATCATCGTCAGGATGTATCACTTTTTTCCACAATTCTGCATCGTCATAAAAAGCTTGCATCGGGTAACCATATAATTTTTCAATACCTGATGTGATGAGCAACTTGTCGGTTTCAAGATTATGTGACCAAATGGCTACATCAATGCTGTCGAATATGTTTTGAAGTTTAATTCTGTTTGCTTCTAATTCTAAAAAGTTTCTTTATGTTTTAATATTTCCTGCTCTAATTCAATCGCATAAGAGTCTTTAACCTTCAGCATTTTATAAACTAACACTCCAAAAAGAGCAACGATGCTAAGATCAAGCCCATACATAAGATAGTTTTGACTGTAGATCAAGCCTATTTTGCTTACCATGTGCAAGGTAAACAAAACAGCAATTATGTTAATCCACTTTTTGGTTTTTGAATGTTTTAATGGCATTTGAGCCTCCAAGGCTAATAAGTATACCTTTTCTATCGGCTCGTTCCTGAAATTTTTCACAAGTACATAGAAAATTAGACCGTCAAAACGTTTAGGTCGTTTCATAACTACTCTTTTCATTCTGAATGTTGCTTGTTTAACAATGATAAAGTATAGATTCCCATTATGACTAGAAAAACTAGCTGTAGAGACAATATTTGACTTCACGAACGAGGTGTTTTGGCAATTCGTTTCTGAAAAGGAAGCAGAAATAAGCAATATCGTTAAACAAGAACAAAAACAGGTGAGGTTTTTGTCTCTAAAAAAGTTCTCCCCCTATACCAAGCGGGGTATTAAAACCATTATTTCGAGAAACTCATGGAATAATTCTAGAAATTTCAGACTTAATCCGTCAAGTTTCGGAGATATTCCGGCGAGTTTTGCTTGTAAAGCGGCGAGTCGACATAACTCGACAACCTTTAAGCAACCTTATACCCTCTCCCCCACAGACTTTAGTCAATACAAAACCGCTTTATTTCTAAACAAAGAAAAAACTCCCTACTCAAATATGAGCAGAGAGTCTTACTTAGTTTTTATTATATTCCAGCATGCCGCCAGTCATATTTTTTACTTTGTAGCCTTGGTCTTGTAAAAAGTAAGCCACATTTTCACTGCGTCGACCTGAACGGCAGATGATGATGTGTTCTTCATTTTTGTCGATCTCATTTAAGCGGTCAGGTATTTCACCCATTTTGATATGAGCAGCTTCTGGAATTTTCCCTTCAGCCACTTCTTCATCTTCACGCACATCAATTAGTGAAATCTTTTTTCCATCCTTCAACAATTGCTTTACTTCGGATGGTGTAACCTCTCGTAATTCGTTTTCCATTAAAAAGTGTCCTCCTTTAATTGGCAACGATATTCACAAGTTTACCTGGTACAGTAATCACTTTGCGAATCGTCTTACCTTCAATGCTTTGTTGAACAGATTCTTCTCCAAGTGCAGCTTGCTCCATATCTGAACCGCTGATGTTCGCAGCAATCGTCATCTTCGCTTTTAATTTACCATTTACTTGTACAACGATTTCAACTTCATTTTCTACAAGTTGAGCTTCATCCCAAACCGGCCAAGAAGCGTATGCAATGCTGCCTTCCCCACCTAGCATTTCCCAGAGCTCTTCACAAATATGCGGAGCGATCGGAGAAAGCATTTTAACGAAACCTTCTATTAAGTCTTTAGGAAGCTCATCTTGCTTGTTGGCCTCGTTTACGAAAACCATTAATTGTGAGATGGCAGTGTTAAAACGAAGACCTTCATAATCCTCTGTCACTTTTTTAACCGTAAGATGATATAGACGGTTAAAGGATTCACTTGCTTGTGTATTTTTAATGGCAGGGTTCAGGTTCTGTCCATCTTCTGAAACAAGCAATCTCCAAACACGATCAAGGAAACGGCGAGAACCATCTAAGCCTGTAGTGCTCCAAGCAATCGATGCATCAAGAGGTCCCATGAACATTTCATATAGACGAAGTGTATCTGCACCATGACTTAGAACGATCTCATCCGGATTTACAACATTTCCTTTTGACTTACTCATTTTTTCGTTATTTTCACCAAGAATCATCCCTTGGTTGAAAAGTTTTTGGAAAGGCTCTTTTGTTGGAACAATTCCAAGGTCGTACATCACTTTATGCCAGAAGCGTGCGTATAGAAGATGCAACACAGCATGTTCTGCTCCACCGATATAGATGTCAACTGGAAGCCAGTGCTTTAATTTTTCAGGTGATGCTAGTTGTTCTTCGTTTTTCGGATCGATATAACGAAGGTAATACCAACAGCTTCCTGCCCATTGAGGCATTGTATTTGTCTCACGGCGACCTTTCTTGCCCGTTTCAGGATCAACCACGTTCACCCAGTCTTCTACGTTTGCCAAAGGTGACTCTCCAGTACCTGAAGGTTTAATTTCTTTTACTACAGGAAGAAGAAGCGGCAATTGATCTTCGGAAAGCGTCGACATCGTGCCATCTTCCCAATGTATTACCGGGATCGGCTCACCCCAATAACGCTGACGAGAGAATAGCCAGTCACGAAGGCGGTACGTAATTTTCTTCTCGCCTTTTCCGTTTTCTGAAAGCCATTCGTTCATCTTTGTGATAGCTTCTTCTTTTTGCATACCATTTAAGAAATCAGAATTTACGTGTTCACCATCGCCTGTGTACGCTTCTTCTGTCACATTTCCGCCAGCAACCACTTCAGCGATCGGAAGTTCAAACTTAACTGCGAACTCGTAATCACGTTCATCATGCGCAGGAACTGCCATAATCGCACCCGTTCCATAGCTTGCTAGTACATAGTCTGCAATCCAGATCGGAAGTTTCGCACCTGTTACTGGATGAATTGCGTAAGCCCCTGTAAAGACTCCTGATTTTTCTTTGGCAAGTTCTGTTCTCTCAAGATCAGACTTTGTTTCAACTTGTTTTTGATAAGCCGTTACTGCCTCTAGCTGGTCTTCTGTAACAATTTCTTTTACTAGTTTATTTTCTGGAGCCAGCACTAAATACGTTGCACCAAAAAGTGTATCTGGACGAGTAGTAAACACTGTAATTTTAGAAGAATGACCATCCACATCAAAGTGAACTTCTGCACCTTCTGAACGGCCGATCCAGTTACGCTGCATGTCTTTTAAACTCTCTGGCCAATCCAGCTCATCAAGGTCTTCTAATAATCTGTCAGCATATGCTGTTATTTTTAGCATCCATTGCCTCATAGGTTTTCGAACAACAGGATGCCCGCCACGTTCACTCTTACCGTCGATAACTTCTTCATTAGCAAGAACTGTTCCAAGTGCCTCACACCAGTTCACCGGTACTTCGTCCACATAAGCAAGCCCTTTATTGTAAAGCTGGATAAAGATCCATTGTGTCCACTTGTAATAAGATGGATCTGTCGTGTTTACTTCACGGTCCCAGTCGTATGAGAATCCGAGCTCTTTAATCTGCCTGCGGAAAGTATTGATATTCTTTTCTGTAAACTCTGCTGGATCGTTACCTGTATCAAGAGCGTATTGTTCTGCAGGAAGACCAAATGCATCCCACCCCATTGGATGAAGTACATTGTATCCTTGCATACGCTTCATTCTAGATAGAATATCAGTCGCCGTGTAACCTTCCGGATGACCTACGTGCAGGCCTGCTCCAGATGGGTAAGGAAACATATCTAATGCGTAAAATTTCTTTTTATCATATTCTTCTTTCGTTTGGAACGTTTTGTTCTCATCCCAGAACTGCTGCCACTTTTTCTCGATTGTTTTGTGGTTATAATACATAACCGATCCTCCTTAGAAAACTGTACTTAAAAACAAAAAAACCTCCCGCCCCTAATAAACATTAGGGACGAAAGGTTAGTTAACATAATTAAACCTGCCGCGGTACCACCCTGATTAATGCAAATATCGCATTCACTCAAAACAGACCTTAACGCGGCGAACGGCAAGTACTACTTCATTCACACTTGCAACTAAAGGGCGAGTTCAAAAAGTCCGGGTTGACTTGCACCAGCCGTCAACTCTCTATCATTCCATTCTTTTTTACTACTCCCTATCATCGTTATTACGAATTTTAGATGTTAATTTGTATTTTATGAATACTTTCCTAAAATGTCAAGGTTGTTTAGAAGTATAATAACCTATTTTTCCCACTTTTAAACGACGAAGTTTACATACTCATTCCACTTCTTGACAAACTTTCTGCTGCTGTTTACATTAATGTTAACTATTCATTATTTTACGTTTACATTTTAAAAGGGTGCAAAATGAATGCATGCAACAAATGAAAGGTTAAAAATGTCGCTTTATGCAGCACTTATGGCAGGAATAACAGCCATTCTTGCTCAGTTAACGATCCCATTGCCGCTAGTTCCCATCACTGGACAGACATTAGCAATCGGGTTATGTGCAACGATTTTAGGAAAAAGGTACGGAACAATGGCTGTTGCTCTTTATATTGCAATGGGCGCTGTAGGTCTTCCGGTGTTCTCAGAAGCGAAAGGCGGTTTTTCTGTCCTTGTTGGCCCTACTGGTGGTTATATCATTGGCTTTATTATTGCGGCTTACATCACGGGTCTTATATTAGAAAAAACGAGCTTCAGCCTAACTCCTGCAGTCTTTGCAAACATAATCGGAATGGTAATCACCCTTGTGTTTGGTGCTGTTCAATTAAAGTTTGTAGCAGGTCTTACGTGGGATCAAGCATTATCAGGCGGTGTTTATCCTTTTCTTATCGTCGGAGTGATTAAGGCAGTTTTAGCATCTGTGTTAGGGATTACGATTCGAAGACGACTATTAGCCGCAAAACTTCTTCCACAGCATGAAACAAAAGCAGCATAAATAAACAATGCTGATTTTCATTATCGCTTTTGAAAGTAGTTGATTTCCGTTACAGGTTGCTCGCTTTCCGCGGGGCAAGCGGTGAGCCACATTCTTACGTTTCACTCTTAAGTGTCTCACCTGCCAGCCTGTCCCGCAGGAGTCTCCCACCTTCCACTACAACCAACTTTTCAAAGAAGACATAAAAAAAGATTAATAAGCAACAATTCTTTAGAAAAAGCAAAAAAGAAGACAGTGTGACGCATTTATCACCTGTCTTTTTTTATTTGGACAAGAGTAAAATTATTTATGATGCTTGTCTTGGAACATCTTGTTGTTTAATTGAATGACGGTTTCTGCTGTAAACAATCGTCAGTATAAATGACAGAACCATCAATCCCATGATTGTTTGAAACAGGACTGAAATATTGAAGATATCTGCGATCATTCCGCCAAAAAGCGGCCCAAGCATCCTGCCACCTGTCGCTGTGGAGTTCACAATACCTTGATAGAATCCAGCTCTGCCTTGTGGAGCAAGTTCTGCTGCGATAGAAGGAACTCCTGGCCAAACAAGCATTTCTCCAATAGTAAGGACAATCATCGCAATCATGAACCCGCTAAAATCTTTTGCATTTCCTACGATCACAAAAGAAATAACAAATATACAATAGCCGACCAAGATTTGCGATGTCGTGGAATGCAGCCATCTTTTAAGAAAAAGGTTCACGAGCGGCTGCCCCAAAACGATAATCAAACCGTTCACCGTCCATAATAAACTGTACATTTTTAAACTAACTCCAAGAGTTTGCGTATAAGCGGCAATGGTAGACTGCCATTGAACATAACCAATCCACGCTAACAAATACCCTCCGCATAGAATCAATAGTGCGAAAAACGCTTCTTTATTATGAATTCTTTTTCGCTGAGAAAAACCGTTTGTACGGATGCACCTCTTTTTCATCAATCCCTTTAAAGCCTATTAACACAATGAGAAAAAAGATGAATGATAGCGTTGAACAACTGATAAACGATAATGTAAAGGAATAAGAGGCAGCGAAACCACCAAGAGCTGCTCCGAGCGCCACGCCGACATTTTGTGCGATATAAATGCGGTTAAACGCCTTTCTTCCGCCTTCTTTCCACATGGTGCCGGCAAGTGCATACATAGAAGGAAACACAATCCCCATGCCAAATCCCATAAAGACAAGAAGAACGCTGTACGTCCAAAAGTCATGAAACCAGATTAATAAGAATGAAGTGGTAAAAGAAATGGAAACACCGAGCATGATGGTTCGATATCCACCTAACTTATCGAACAAAAGTCCCCCGGTTAAGTTACCTATAATTCCTGCTCCAGAATTCAGAAGAAGCACAATCCCGGCAACAGTTAACGATTTCCCTAGATGTTCATGTAAGAAAATTGTATTGATCGGCCACAAAAAGCTCGAGCCAGTAACATTTAGTGCCATACCAATAATGAGCAGCCACACTTTCGCTGGCATATAAATTCCCCGCTTACTACTTAGATGTCATAAATCCCTTCTGTATTTTAGTCCTTTTCCCTTTACTTTACAATGAGTAAGAACTGACAACTCATTTTGCCGCTCATCGCATGAACATGCTACAATGTCATATGGTGCTCATCACCGTATGAAGGAGTGAAAAGGATGACACACCTTACAGAAAAACCGCCTTATTTTGGTGATAAACGATACTACACATGGAACCAACATTTAAAGTCACACTTTGGTGATAAAATTATAAAAGTACCATTAGATGGTGGATTCGATTGCCCTAATCGTGATGGAAATGCCGCTTTCGGTGGCTGTACATTTTGCTCTCAAAGTGGTTCAGGAGATTTTGCTGGAAATCGACGTGATGATATTATCACCCAGTTCCACACCGTAAAAGAAAGAATGCACACGAAATGGAAAAAAGGAAAATACATTGGCTATTTTCAAGCGTTCACCAACACCTATGCCCCTGTGGAACAGTTAAAGGAACTCTACGAAACTGTCCTCGAACAAGAAGGTGTTGTCGGACTTTCCATTGCGACAAGACCAGATTGTCTGCCGGATGATGTTGTAGAATATCTTGCTGACTTAAATAAACGTACGTACCTTTGGGTTGAATTAGGATTGCAGACCGTACATGAAAAAACAGCACTGCTCATTAACAGGGCACATGACTATCCGACATATGTAGAAGGCGTTGAGAAGCTTCGAAAGCATAACATTAACGTTTGTTCTCATATCATTAACGGATTGCCGCTAGAGACTCCTGAAATGATGATGGAAACTGCCCGTGAAGTAGCTAAACTCGATGTTCAAGGACTTAAGATTCATCTTCTTCATCTTCTAAAGAAGACACCTATGGTCAAGCAATACGAACAAGGCATGCTGGAATTTCTTGATTTTGAAACGTATGTAAACCTCGTCTGTGATCAGCTAGAGATTCTTCCTCCTGACATGATGATTCATCGATTAACAGGCGATGGCCCATCTGATCTTTTAGTAGGTCCTATGTGGAGCCTGAACAAATGGAAAGTATTAAACGCAATTGAAAGTGAACTAAAACAACGAAACAGCTTCCAAGGTAAATTTTATAAAACGTCTGAGGTGAACTTGTAATGAAACTAGAGGGTGTACTGCCGTTTGCAAGAACGCTTCTTCGTTCGTTCTGCAAACCAGGGGACTTGGTTATAGATGCAACATGCGGAAACGGAAATGACACTTTATTTTTATCAAAGCTCGTTGGTGAGAACGGACATGTGTTTGCTTTTGATATTCAAGATCAAGCGATCGAGAATTCAAAACAGCGGCTTATGGATCATCATGCCGATCAAAACGTTACCTTTTATCACGCATCACATGATGAGTTAATGGATCAGCTTCCCAGTGATCTCAAAACGAAAGTATCAGCTGCTATCTTTAACCTCGGCTACTTGCCGGGAAGTGACAAATCAATTACAACAACAGGATCATCTACCATCGGCGCTATTGAACAGCTCCTGCAATTATTAAAAACAGAAGGCGTAATCATACTCGTGATCTACCATGGACATGAAGAGGGCAAGAGAGAAAAAGAACTTGTCATGAATTATGTAAAACAGCTCGATCAAAAACAGGCACATGTTTTACAGTATGAATTTATTAATCAAAAAAACGACCCGCCATTTGTAGTTGCGATCGAAAAAAGAGGCTGACTCAACTAACCAAAGTTGAATCAGCCTTTTTTACTGGTCGTTACATATACCTGCTAGGGTATTCAGCTCATCAAATCCAAAAGTTTTGGCACTCAATCCAGAAATTTTGGCTGTTTATCCACCAGATTTGCCTCTCAATTCAAAAGTTTTTGCCTTTTATCCACGAGTTTACATCCCTCGACAAATTACGCATTCGCTGCTACCCTCACATACCCCCGCGCAATGCGAAGCTCTTTGACCTCAACCACTTCCAAGAGCAATATTTCATCATGAAAGGGAAGGCTTCAATTTTTGATACACTTTTCGGTTCACGTAAAAGAAATAGCTCGTGGCTCCGCCTACTTTCACCAGCTTAGATGCCATTTTTTTATGCCAGGGCACTCTGAAACTTTTTTGTCAGCAAGATAGATGCCTAGCAGTCCTCTTTGAATTAATCGATGAAATTTTGAATTCGGCAGCTTAGAACAGCTTTTATCTGCTTTTTTCGCAAAATAGACCATGCGTTCAAGCATGTGCTGATCATTTTTATAATACGTACAAAAGTTTAAGTCGCCCTCTAGCTTGTCCTCATTTTGATCAATAAAATAATCCAAAAGAATATGTAGTCCTTGAAGCCATGGAAAATATCCTTTTTTAATTTCTGCTGCAGACTCTTTTGTAAAGTTTCCTTGAAAAGCATAGCTGACCAAACAGAAAATACCTAGCGTAGACCCTGCACATGCTGAGAACTCGTACCATGTAATATCAGGCAAGACAGATTGATATTCACCAAACCAACTGATCAGACGTGGCTCCTTTCCTGTACGACCACATGCTTATGTACTTGAAGGTCACAATAAATTTGGGCAAGTCCGATCAGTTCACTTGCGATATTCGGGTAAGCCTTCATGTCTGATAATACATTTTGGCAAGTTGCTACAAGCTCATTTAAATAACCGCCATCATCTTGCTCTTCTCTGTATCGATAATAGTTTGTTGGTATGGCGCCAGGACTTAAAGCATGAAACATGCTTTCATGAAGCGCTCTAAAATCTTTTTCATTGAGTGAGGTACTTCGATCACAAAGGTTATCCAAATAATCACTGATCGTTTGATATGCTACCACGAATTCAATGGCTTTTCTTTGGTGTTTTCCAGCAAGAAGTGTAAGGATCGCTCCTCCTTCGCAATGAAACATTTTATCTGAGATACTGCTCACTGCTTGTTTCCTTAATTCAGGATTTGGAATGTGTTCAGCTTTTTCATGCCAGTCTTTAAGCAGCTGACCAACAGCCGGAAAAATGTGCGTATAAACGGAATACATCAATCCCCAAGGGTGAACCGGAATTTTGTTCATAAGATGGCTCCTTTTACTTAATCTTTCTTTACCTTTTTCCTTTATTGATCTCACTATGCAACAATAAAAATCTTTTTACATAATCGAACACTTTCTCTCTCTCTGGCTCGTTCAACACTTCATGATATAAAGATGGGAATTCTTTATACCACTTTTCATCCAATTGAACCCCATTAAACCACTGTTTTACCGTTTCTTTGTCCACGATTAAATCATCACCCGCTTGCAGCAGCAACAACGGAACATTTGGAAAACGCTTGTATTGATCAAACGCATATTTTATTGAAGCAATTAATTCCCGATACCATCTGACAGAAACTTTTTTAACGATCAATTTATCTTCTTTGTCACGGATTCGGATCTCTTCGTTTCGTGTGGCACTTCCTTCAGGTAAATTGGTCGCTAGCCTTACACCTGGAGCCAATTTGTTAAGAAGCAAAGAAACGGCTTCTTTACCTCTGGATGGGTAATGAACTAGACCTAAACAAGGAGATGATAAAATAACAGCTTCTACGTTAAGCCTTTTTCCATCAGCGTACGAATTACTGCTAATCCGCCCATGCTGTGGCCCAAGATATAGACGGGGAGCCCTAGTTGTTCTGCTTCGATAAACCAGCTTTCTATTGTGTTGATATATTCGTTGAACGTATCAATATGGCCTCTTCTCCTCGTTGTTGTTCCTTGACCAGGAAGATCGCCAGATACACAATGAAAACCGGCACCATTTAATTGTTTAATTACCCAGTCGTACCTGCCATGATGTTCATTTGCTCCATGAACAACAACAATCGTTCCTATTGCATCCTTTTCCGTTTTCCAAGTCCACAAATTTCTCCACCCTCTTCTCTATTCATAAGAGTTCATGATTTGTTAAACTGTAAGTAATTAAGGCTGTTTTCGCTTTCTTTGGGGTTCTTGAAGCGGTTGATTTCCGTTCCAGGATGCTCGCTTTCCAGGGGTCGTGCGGTGAGCCACTTTAGTGCTTTGCACATGCTGTGTCTCACCTGTCACGCTAATCCCCAGTAGTCTCGCATCTTGCACTTCAATCAACTTGTCAAAGAAGGATCTTCACAACAATAGCCCAAAGATACACTATTTAAGGAAACAGCTAAAAAACAGGAGTGAGTTTATAATGATTTATCCATACGGTGACAAACAACCTAAAATTTCTGAAACGGCTTTTATTGCAGATTATGTTACCATAACTGGTGATGTTCAAATCGGTGAATACTCTTCCATATGGTTCAACACATCAATCCGAGGAGATGTATCCCCTACCATCATCGGAAACTATGTAAACGTTCAAGATAACTCGGTCCTTCATCAAAGTCCGAACCGAACACTTCACTTAAAGGATGGGGTAACCGTTGGGCATAGTGTCATTCTGCACAGCTGTACGATTGAAGAAAACGCACTGATCGGTATGGGTTCACTCGTTCTAGATGGTGCACATATAGGTGAAGGAGCCTTTATCGGCGCAGGAAGCCTCGTGCCCCCAGGTAAAAAGATCCCACCGAACTCACTTGCTTTCGGAAGACCTGCTAAGGTCATTAGAGAATTAACAGAAGAAGATATCGCGGATATGGATCGAATCCGCCGTGAATATTACGAGAAGGGCCAATATTATAAGTCATTACAGACTAAACGTTAAACTCAATCAAGTTACCGTCAGGATCACTCACAAAAACTTGGTGCCAATCTGTTTTATTAGTTGGCTTATTTACATAAGGAATCTTATGTATATCTAAAGTTTCTAACAGCTTGTCCATATCTGTAACTCTGACCGCAAAGTGACCGTCTCTGCTATCAATCTCAGTAGTGTCTCTTCTAGCCTTCCCTTTAGAATGAACAATTAAGTGAAGCTGCGTGTCGCCAATATCATACCAGACGCCCGGAAAATCAAACGAAGGGCGTTTTTTGTTTTGTTCAAAACCCAATATCGATTCGTAAAAATGCTTGGATTTATTTATATCCGTTACTAACAAAGAGACATGGTGTATTCCAGAATACATATATCTTTCACCTCAACTTCTTTTTTGATGATTTGCCCATAATTTTAACACAACCTAAAATCAATTTTAGTTTTTATTGTATTGAGAAAGCTCAAGGTGGCTATATAAATGTATTTTAATAATATATTTATACTGTCTTCATGTTCCCCTTACAATTGCCTTTTATGATTAAATTAACGAACAAAATAGAAAAGTTAGGGGGATATTCATGACAAAAGTAATTGATTGGCTTTATGAAAAAGAGTGTTCATTTTTCCGCCTCGTTAACGGAAGACTGCACAGGAATTCAATGGACCATTTCTTTCACTTGTGGACGCATCTTGGTGGTGCAACAGCTACCATATCAACGAGTATTCTGTTATCGTTATTTCTCCCTATGCATTTAAAATCTTGGGGCATCGTTTGTATGCTTTCATTGATGATCAGCCACATTCCGGTTGCCATCTCTAAAAAATGTATCCTAGAAAGCGACCCTATTTAAGTCTTCCGGATACGAACATCGGCAACAACCCATTAAAGGATCATTCATTTCCGTCTGGTCACACTACAGCTATTTTTTCGATCGTTACACCTTTGATTTTATTAAATCCGTTCATAGGTATATTTTTATTGATCGCTGCCCTTTTAGTAGCCATTTCTCGCATGTACTTAGGTCTGCATTATCCTTCTGATGTACTTGCGGGAATGGTTTTAGGCATCAGTTCCAGCTTCTTTTCTTTGTTTTTAGTAAAAAGCTTTATCTTACCTTACTTCTTATAAAAGGAGATGAAGAAAATGAAGCTCGCTCTCTTTTCAGATACGTTCTATCCTCAAATTAATGGTGTTGCACGGACTTTAAAAAGATTAACTGATTACTTGGTAAAAAATGATGTTGAATATAAAGTCATCATGCCCTCATTAGATGAGATCCCCAAAATGGAATGTGATCACTATTATGCAATGAAAAGCCTGCCACTCTTTCTATACCCCGAGTGCAGGCTTGCCATTCCCCAATTGCGTGCGCTGAATAGTGAACTAAATAAATTTAACCCTGACCTCCTTCATGTTGCTACTCCTTTTAATATCGGTCTATTCGGAATGCGTTACGGCAAGAAAGAAAACATTCCCATGGCCGCCTCTTATCACACACATTTTGACCGCTACCTTGCATGCTATCATCTTGAATTTCTATCACCCTTACTTTGGCGTTACCTTCAATGGTTTCATAGACCTTTTGAAAAAATCTTTGTTCCAAGTAAAGAAACGAGGCAAATTCTGTACAGTAAAAGTTTTACAAATGTTGAAATATGGTCAAGAGGAGTTGACTGTGACATGTTCACACCTCATAATCATGACTCTCTCGTTCGAGAAAAATATAACATCTCAGAGAAATATATCTTTTTGTATGTCGGCAGGCTGGCACCTGAAAAAGATTTAGAGATTCTATATGAAATGATAAGTAAATTACCTCAATCATTAAGAGAAAATGTTCACTGGCTCATTGTTGGCGACGGCCCAAGCAGATACATGGTAGATCAATGGGAAAAGAAATATTCTAATGTAACTTGTTCAGGTTATCTATCTGGAGAAGAGCTTGCACGTGTATATTCTGCAGCAGACCTTTTTGTATTTCCTTCTTCAACAGAAACATTCGGCAATGTAGTTCTTGAAGCAGCGGCATCTGGATTGCCTGCAATCGTATCCGATCGTGGCGGGGTAAAAGAAATCGTTCAAGATGGCCTTACAGGTAGAATTTGCGAGGCTGGAAGTGCAGAATCGTTTATTCAAAATGCAGTATCCTTGTTGGATGACCCCATGCTCTTACAATCTATGAAATTAAAAGCAAGGCATTATGCGTTAACTCAATCTTGGTCAGCCATTTTTGGAAACCTTTTGATGCATTATGAGGAAGTTGCATACAAGAAGAACAAAAGCAAAACCATTATTGCATAAAAACGGCATGTTGAAGAAAAAGAATGTGGTTGGGGGAGTTTTGGTCTTATTACTGAGATCCAGAGATATTTTAAATAATTGAAGGCTTTTTAGAAGAGGATTGACTCATTTTCACGGAGTAAATCCTTTTTTGTTTGTTATAAAATAGTTGTAATCCTGAAATGAACACCTGTAACATCCATGTTTTTTAAGGAACAAATTCCATTTTTTAATGATTTCAATTAAGGAAGGACCAATTAATTTCACATTAAATTAAATATATTCACGATAATTTTAGTAATTTCACATTCGTGATGCTTCACCTAATTTAAAAAGAAACAGACTCCCAAGAGGAAGTCTGTTTTTACATACCATTAAATATTAGCTTGTTTCTTAAGCTCTTCTGCTTTATCTGTTTTCTCCCAAGGAAGCTCAACATCTGTACGGCCAAAATGACCATATGCAGCAGTTTGCTTGTAGATCGGACGGCGAAGATCAAGCATCTTGATGATTCCAGCCGGACGAAGATCGAAGTTGTTGCGAACTAGTTCTACAAGAACTTCTTCAGAAACTTTACCTGTTTCAAATGTGTTTACAGCGATTGATACTGGTTGAGCAACACCGATTGCATACGCAAGCTGAACTTCAACTTTGTCAGCAAGACCAGATGCAACGATGTTCTTCGCAACATAACGAGCAGCGTATGCAGCAGAACGGTCAACTTTTGTAGCATCCTTACCAGAGAATGCACCGCCACCGTGACGAGCATATCCACCGTAAGTATCAACGATGATCTTACGTCCCGTAAGACCAGCGTCACCTTGAGGTCCACCGATTACGAAACGGCCTGTTGGGTTGATGAAGTATTTTGTGTTCTCATCGATTAACTCAGCAGGAACAACTGGCTTGATTACTTTTTCTTTAACGTCTCTTTGAATTTCTTCAAGCGTGTTTTCCGGGTGATGCTGAGTAGAGATTACGATTGTATCGATACGAACTGGTTTGTCGTTCTCATCATATTCAACTGTAACTTGAGTTTTTCCATCTGGACGCAAGTAAGGAATCTCTTCAGTCTTACGAACTTCCGTAAGGCGACGAGATAATTTATGAGCGAGTGAGATTGGAAGAGGCATAAGCTCTTCTGTTTCGTTACAAGCAAATCCGAACATAAGACCTTGGTCCCCTGCACCGATTGCTTCGATCTCAGCATCTGTCATAGAACCTTCTCTTGCTTCAAGAGCTTGGTCAACACCCATTGCGATATCGGCAGATTGCTCATCGATAGAAGTTAATACTGCACACGTTTCAGAATCGAAACCATATTTCGCACGGTCATAACCGATTTCTTTAATTGTCTCACGTACAACTTTTGGGATGTCTACATAAGTAGAAGTTGTGATCTCACCTGCAACAAGTACTAGACCTGTTGTTACAGATGTTTCACATGCTACACGAGCATTGGCATCATTAGCTAAAATTTCATCTAGAATCGCATCTGAGATCTGGTCACAGATTTTATCTGGATGTCCTTCTGTAACGGATTCAGATGTAAATAAACGACGACTAACTTTTTTGGACAAGTTAATATCCTCCCTTTAACTGCTTTCAGTATGATACGGTACTTTATTCTTATCTATTTTGCACAGTTTATGTTCTTAACCTGAAAAAGGCATAAAAAAGCCCTTCCCTGTTTCACATACATTCACGAGGGAAAAGGTTTATAAATCCAAATGCCTTCAACCTCTTATTGTCCAAGGTTATTTTCACCTTGCAGGTTAGCACCTTTTCATTTCGAGTGGATCGTCATTCACCACTTTCATGTCGGTTGCTGGGTTTCATAGGGCCTGTCCCTCCACCTACTCAGAATAAGAGTAGCCGTTCTCGGAATATGATAGCGCAACGGTACACCTATGTCAATAGAAAACACTAGGAATATCAATAAGTTTATGACGTTGAGACGTTATTATTGAAAGCGTTTTTAATATGACGGATAATACTCATGAATTATGATCTTTTTTTGTGAAGTACGAACTTTTTTGATGCACTTTCATAAAATAGTATACATTATTTAATTTAATGTGTTATACTAATTTTCGAATATATCACTCTAGGATAAAGGATGGTACTGTCTGATATGAATACTTTGGAATTTACGACAACCTTAAATGAACTTGTGACCCGTGAAACAACTCACCAGAACTTACCTGTTCCGGTTTTAGTAGAAAAATCTCTTAAGCGTAAAGAAGGCATCCTGACATCCACAGGAGCTCTTCAAGCTACTACGGGAAATACACAGGCCGTTCCCCTGAGGATAAATTTATCGTTGAAGACGCCTCCGTTAAAGAATCAATTGACTGGGGAAAGGTAAATAAACCTTTTTCACCTGAAAACTTTGATAAATTATACAAAAAAGTGCTTCAATACTTAGGCAGCAAAGAAGAATTATTCCTATTTAAAGGATTTGCTGGTGCAGACCGCGAGTATCGCCTTCCAATTCAAGTTATTAACGAGTACGCTTGGCATAACTTGTTTGCTCATCAAATGTTTGTACGCCCGAACCAAGATGAGCTAGCTGCTCACGAATCACAGTTCACGGTTGTTTCAGCACCTGGATTCCAAGCAAATCCAGCAGAAGATGGAACAAACTCTGAAACATTTATCATCATATCCTTTGAAAGACGCATCGTACTTATCGGTGGAACAGAATATGCTGGTGAAATTAAAAAATCCGTATTCTCTGTTATGAACTATATGCTTCCTGAAAAAGGGATTCTTTCCATGCATTGTTCAGCAAACGTTGGCAACGAAGGGGACGTTGCACTTTTCTTCGGTCTTTCTGGAACTGGAAAAACTACACTTTCCGCTGATCCAAACCGCCGTTTGATCGGGGATGATGAGCACGGCTGGGCTAACACTGGAGTCTTCAATATAGAAGGCGGATGTTACGCAAAAACAATCGATCTATCTAAAGAAAAAGAACCGCAAATCTGGAACGCGATCCGTTTTGGAAGCGTACTAGAAAACGTAATGATCGATCCAGATTCAAGAGTAGCTGATTACAAGGACTCCACATTAACAGAAAATACACGAGCAGCCTATCCAGTAGATGCTATTCCAAATATCATTCAACCAAGTGTTGCAGGTCATCCGAACACGATCATCTTCTTAACGGCTGATGCATTCGGAGTATTGCCTCCAATCAGCAAACTAACTAAGGAACAAGCGATGTACCATTTCTTGTCTGGATACACAAGTAAACTTGCTGGAACTGAAAGAGGTGTAACATCACCACAAGCAACGTTCTCAACTTGCTTTGGAGCACCTTTCCTTCCATTACCGGCTACAGTTTACGCTGAAATGCTTGGAAAGAAAATCGATCAGCACAATGTGCAAGTATACCTTGTTAACACAGGCTGGTCAGGCGGAGAGTACGGTGTTGGAAGCCGTATGAACTTAGGACACACACGTGCAATGGTGCAGGCAGCATTAGAAGGTGAGCTAACTTCTGTTGAAACCGTTGTAGATCCGATCTTTGGGCTTCATATTCCAACACATTGCCCTGGTGTGCCTGACCAAGTTCTTCAACCAAAGAAAACATGGGATGACCAAGATCAATATGATGTGAAAGCAAAAGAACTTGCTGCTAAATTTAAAGCGAACTTCGAAAAGTTCAATTCCGTTTCATCTGAGATTTCACAAGCTGGACCATTAGTATAACGACATGAATCATCAACCTCCCATTCTTGTAATGGGAGGTTTTTTGTATTTGTCGAATAAATTGTATTGCAAACTGACACCGTTGTCACTTAATATAATGACATGAATGTCAATTTAATTATAGGGGCTGATGAATTGGAACAATCTTCAGAAAAACTGCTTCAAAACAAACCGTATCGTTTTTTAATCTCTGCTCAGCTAATTTCAAACCTTGGTGACTGGCTCTCTATGTTAGCCGTCTTTACTCTTGTAGGGCTAAAGTGGAATGCAACACCATTTGAAATTTCTTTGATCGTGTTATCTCTCGCTATTCCCATGACGTTATTAGGACCTGTCTCAGGGGTATTCTCTGATCGTTTAGAAAGAAAACACATCATGATCGCATCTGATATAGCAAGAGGATTCATTATTATGGGTTTGATATTTGCCGATCAATTATGGCACATCTACACGTTATTATTTTTACTAGGTGTTTGTTCTTCTATTTTTAATCCAGCGAAAAACGGAAAGCTTAAGGAGATCGTTCCAAATCACCACATGCAGCAAGCAGCCTCTATAAGCTCATTGATTGAAAATGGCACAAAAATTATAGGACCCGCATTAAGTGGATTTCTTCTTGTGCTTTGGGATATGAAAATTATTTTTATTATTGATTCATTATCTTTCTTTCTATCTGCTCTTCTTTTAATTAAGATTCCAGTTAATCCTTCCAAATCTCTAACTACATCGACAGAAAACAAGCCCGCTCAGAGTTTTACAAAAGAATTGGCAGAAGGATTTTTGTTTATAAAATCTGTTCCTTTTATCCTTTACGGAACGATTTTGATGGCCGTGATGATGTTTGTATTGCAGATGGCAGATTCTCAGTTTGTCATTCTATTTCGAGAGCTTAAAGAGGTGTCTTCCAGCCTAATCGGAACTGTTATGGCAGCTTCAGGTGCTGGGTTTATTATTTCAGGTCTTTT
The DNA here is from genome assembly GCF_055814265.1 of Fictibacillus sp. EA-CB0309. Lineage (NCBI taxonomy): Bacteria > Bacillati > Bacillota > Bacilli > Caryophanales > Fictibacillaceae > Fictibacillus > Fictibacillus sp. EA-CB0309. The sequence continues at coordinate 1,272,901 of NZ_CP169271.1, read as the reverse complement.
ATTAAGCAAGATTGAGGTAAAAAAAGCAGTGAACAGTATGATAGGTGGTTGTTTCATATTAGGATTAGGGTTCGGAAGCATCGCCTTTCTTACTTATCTCCAGCTCCCTTGCCTTTTGTATGGGCGTCTATCTTGGCTTGCATCGGCTCATTAGGAGCAGGGTTCGTCTTTATTCCGTTTCAGTCAACCGTTATGAAAGAAACACCTTCTGAGATGAGCGGACGAACACTAGGAACAATAGGAAGCATCATGATGTTTTCAAGCTTGGTAGGACCTCTTGCCGGTGGAATTCTAGGGAACTATATAGGCGTCGTTCCTTTGTTCCTGGCATCCTCTTGTGGATTATGCTTAATAAGTGTGATAGCCTTTTTCTTAAGAAAACCATTTGGAAAGGAAAAAGCAGAATATGTCACCGAAAGTAACAGAAAGTCACAAAGAGCAGCGGAGGCGCAGCATTCTTGATGCGGCTAAAGAGATATTTGCTAAAAAAGGATACGAAGCTTTTGTTATGCAAGATGTAATAGATGCCGTTGATTTAAGCAGAGGTGGCGTATACTCATACTTTTCCAATAAAGAAGATTTGTTTGAATCCGTATTGCAATCCATGCATGAATCATTTAGTAATGGAATTAAAGAATTAGCTGACACCCATTCGATCTGGGAATCTCTTTCCAACGAATTCGAAAGCTACAAAAAGATTGAAGACAAACAAGATCAATTTACTGCTGTGCAAATAGAATTTTTCCTAATCAATCGAAGAGTACCAGAAAAAGCTGCTTATTTTAAGAATCGTTACAAATTTGCGATTGAACAATTTGTTTGGTTGTTTCAGCAAGGGATAGAAAGTGGAGAATTCCAGCCAAAGTATCCACTAGAGGCGATCGCCAGATATTATATTACGTTTAACGACGGCATTCATATTTCAACGGTATTCGTAACGAAACAAGATATTGATTATAACCAACAAATCGACATCTTCTTATCTCAATTAGCACACATGTTAGGCGTAAAACAAAAGTAAAAAGAAGCTGATCATTCAGCTCCTTTTCCGTGTTCCTTCATCCATTCGCATAGCGCGTATGTAATTTTTCTGTTTTCTTTTGGCGGAAAGTAGTGCGTGTATTCCGGATAGATCCAGGTTTCACAAGGCTTCCCCAGCTCTTTTAACCTTTTTTCAATTTTATGTGTATGCTCCACACTTACGTTTTCATCTTTCATCCCGTGAATACAAAGTAATGGTGCCTCTAATTCCCCAATATAATAGAGCGGTGATCTCCACTCAAATTCTTCCGGATATTTTTCTGGTGTTCCTCCAATAACCCGCTTCATCATTCTCCGTAAATCTTCTCTCTTCATACGTAATAGCCATATCCGTTACACCGCCCCACGTTACAACCGATCGAATTTCAGGAAACTTTATAGCCGTAAAAAGAGCCATTGGTCCTCCTCTAGAAAACCCAAACACATGAATGTTATTTTCATCTACTTTCGGAAACTGTTTTAATACTTCAAATGCAGCAAAAGCATCTGTTCGGTCTTCTCCAGCAAAATCCTCATTCCCCTCTCCGCCTTGGTTCCCTCGATAATAAGGTGCCATTACGACAAAACCTTGAGAAGCGAACTGAATGATTCGTGCAATCCTTACCATCCCTACCGATTTAATTCCGCCTCGAAGGTATAGAAACCCCGGAAAAGGACCTTTCCCTTCTGGCAATGCTGCAAGTCCTTTAATTTTTAATCCATCATTTAAATAAGTGACGACATACAACCGAATTGTTGGATGTGGGGAAGGAAATCGCTGCCACTCTATATTTTTTGCTTTTTTCATTCCGACACTCCTTGAAATTTTAGTAGGCAAACACACATTTAACGCAATCACATACATTATTACATAAAAGTCATGACTTCATCCCTATTTGCAGGAGGATCCGATATGAAACTAATTAAAAGAAAATTAAGCATATTGTTCACATGTTTACTAGCCTTCTCCATGCTGCTTGCAGGGTGCAACACTTCGAGCCCTAAACAAGAAAAAGTACGAATTGCAGAAGTAACCCGATCCATCTTTTATGCCCCTCAATATGTTGCAATTGAAAAGGGATTCTTTAAAGATGAAGGTTTGGATGTAGAGCTAACAACCACTTGGGGCGGCGACAAAACGATGACTGCTTTATTGTCAGATGGTGCAGATGTTGCACTTGTTGGTTCTGAAACAACGATCTACGTACATGCTCAAGATTCTACAGATCCCGTTATCAATTTTGCACAGCTAACGCAAACAGACGGTACGTTTTTAGTCGCACGTAAAAAACCAGAATTCTTTTCATGGGATCAGTTAAAAGGCAGTACGTTCTTAGGACAACGTAAAGGCGGCATGCCGCAAATGGCTGGTGAATTTGGTCTTAAGAAACATGGCATCGATCCCAAAAATGACTTAACGATGATTCAGAATATTGATTTTGCTAATATCGCTAACGCTTTCGCATCAGGCACAGGTGATTACGTTCAGCTATTCGAGCCTCAAGCAAGTCTTTTTGAACAAGAAGGAATTGGACACATCGTAGCTTCTTTCGGAGCCGAATCAGGTAAGATTCCTTATACAACCTTTATGGCTAAAGAAAGCTACATGAAAGAAAATAAAGAAACATTAGAGAAATTTACAAAAGGTTTATATAAAGCACAACTATGGGTTGAAAACCATTCTGCTGAAGAAATCGCTAAAGTGATCGCACCTTATTTTGAAGATACCCCTGTTGAATTAATCGAAACAGTAGTGGATCGCTATAAGAGTCAGCACAGCTTTGCGCTTAATCCTATTTTAGATGAAGAAGAATGGAATAACCTTCAGACGATTATGGATGAAGCTGGAGAGCTACCGAAAAAAGTGGATTATAAAGTTCTTGTAGACACTTCATTAGCAAAAGAAGCCATTAAATAAGTTCAGGAGGGATCGTCGTGGCTTTTTTACAACTAAAATCAGTCGGTCAAACCTACTTTTCTAAGACCTCTGCCACAACGGCCTTGGAAGATATAACGCTTTCTGTTAATGAGGGTGAGTTCATTTCCATACTTGGACCAAGCGGGTGCGGTAAATCTACTCTTCTGTCCATTATTGCAGGCCTGTTGCTTCCGACTGTGGGTTCTGTCTTGGTAAACAACCAGCAGATTACTCAGCCACATCCAAAAATAGGCTATATGCTGCAGCAAGATTACTTGTTTCCGTGGAAAACCATCGAGGATAATATTACGCTTGGTTTAAAACTGAGGAATCAACATTCATTCGAACACATTCAAGCAGCATTCTCATTATTAAAAGAAATTGGATTAGATCATACAAGAAGCAAATATCCTTCAGAGCTTTCTGGAGGGATGAGGCAGAGGGTCGCACTCGTTCGAACATTAGCCACCCAGCCTAAGATGCTTTTGCTTGATGAACCTTTTTCCGCGCTTGACTACCAAACGAAGTTAAAGCTCGAGGATCTTGTATCATCCACTCTAAAAGAACACGGGAAAACGGCTATTCTTGTAACGCATGACATCGGTGAAGCGATTGCAATGAGCGACACGGTAATCTTGTTATCAAGCAATCCTGGACGTATCTTCCGGACATTTAAGATTCCAGAAACTTTAAGAACGCTCCTGCCTTTTGAAGCACGACAACATCCAGATTTTTCTGCAACCTTTCAGCAAATATGGGAGGAGTTGGAGCACATTGAACAAAACGATAAAGAATGAGAAACACAGAGAATATCTTCAGTCTTTAAAAAAGAAAAACGGAACATCCGATTTGTTCAACTGCTCATGTTTATTAGCTTTTTTCTAATATGGGAATTCTCTTCAATTAAAGGGTGGATTAATCCTTTATTGTTCAGTTCACCTACAAAAATATGGGCTCTTTTTCTTGAAAAAGCAGGTGATGGTTCACTTTATATTCACGTTATATTCACCCTCGGTGAAACCGTATTAGGATTTATCTTAGGAACTTTGTTAGGTACCATGCTCGCAGCTTTACTCTGGTGGTCACCATTTTTATCAAAAGTACTGGATCCCTATTTGGTTGTTTTGAACGCTATGCCGAAAGTAGCATTAGGACCAATATTAATTGTTGCAATCGGTCCAAACTTTGGATCAATTATCGCAATGGGAATTCTCATATCGATTATCATCACAACACTTGTTGTATACACGGCATTTCAAAATGTCGATGCTAATTATATTAAAGTGGTTCGATCTTTCGGCGGAAATAAAAAACAGTGCTTTAAGGAGGTTATCCTTCCAGCCTGTTTTCCGAATATCATATCTTCTTTAAAGGTAAATGTAGGGTTATCATGGGTAGGGGTAATCGTAGGCGAGTTTCTAGTCTCAAAACAAGGGTTAGGCTACATGATTATCTATGGTTTCCAAGTCTTTAATTTTACCCTTGTATTAATGAGTCTTCTGATTATTGCTGTAATGGCTACAGTTATGTATCAAGGAGTAGAATTATTAGAACGAAAACTTATAAAGCACCGCACATAATTAAGAAATCAGGCCAGGGAATGTTTGAGTGCGTATTTCATGCTCTCACTCAGAACCTGGTCTTTCATCATAAAACTAAACGATTTATTCGTAGATACATCTTCAGGCAACTCGCTCATTAAAACAGGTCCATTCGTTTCGAAATATCGGTTCTTCAGAAGAATTTTATCTACTGTCGCAACATATATATTCTTAATAATTTTTCCGCCTTTTCCATCCACGTAATATTGGCCGATATATCTAAGATCTGAAACTCTTCCACCGGTTTCTTCAAACACTTCACGAACCGCCGCTTCATCTGCGGTCTCACCAGGCTCTACTTTTCCACCCGGAAATTCAATACCCCGCCTCGGATGCTCTGTTAACAACCATTGATCTTTAAACTTACACAAACACCACACGTGTTTTGGAGTTTCCGAAAAGAGGTGGTCTGAGAACGACAATTGTACAGTGTTGTTATAAAAATCTTTGAACGTTATTATATCCATCACACTACTCCATCTCGACTGTTTCCTTTATTGTAAAGTTCACAACATTTAAAGTCCATTTGTTTTAATCGTGAAAAAACATGGGAAGGGATACCCCATGTTCAATCAACAGATGCAAATGTAATGATCCAATGTCCATCCAAATATTCATATCCTAATGTTATCTCATATGTACCATAGAGATCTGATGTATTCTTCTGATAGACTCGATAAGAAGTATCAGAGAGCTGTTTTATGTTAACAGGTTCATTTTCCTCAAGCCATGGTGGAAGCTCTGTGGGAATAATGTACAATGAACTTTCTCTCTCCTCAAATAAACCATCCGTATAATAAGCAGCTATGTCTTTTGACACAAAATTCATAAGGTAGGTCATATATTCTTCTTTTGTGGAATAATTTAAAACTCTATAGTTTTCATCTGTTTCCTGTTTTAGAGCTTCTATAAAAAGACTTGCTCTTTTCTTCGCAACATCCTCCGTAAAGGCTGGAATCTGTTGACTATTACTACTTTTATTGTTAGCCTCAGCCTTAACTGGTTGGTTGATTATTTCATCCGGAGCACCGGATTTCTCTTGTACGTTCTCTGTAATGTTAGGGACAAATAGAAATGATAGCATAACAGCAAAACAAAGGGCTAGAAAAGCTTTCACGATAATTCACCGCCTGACATTGTTTTCTTACTATAATCTATTCACTGTATTCGTATTTTTAAACCTTTTTTATAAAGGACATACAACACTGTTAGTCCTGAAAGTAGTTGATTTCCACTCCAGGCTGCTCGCTTTCCACGGGGCGTACGGTGAGCCGCTTTGTGCCATTAGGAGTCTCCACCTGCTCGCTCGTCCCGTAGGAGTCTCGCATCCTTACGCTCCAATCAACTTGCAAATGAAGAGAATAAAAAATTCAAAAGAAACAATCCTTTAGCATAAAGCATTTTGAAATCCTAAAGGCACACCTATATTTTATACTTCTAACAGGTTCTTCTTGATTTTTTGCTTTTCTTACCGATTTCATACAATCCAGTTGCTGCCAAGCCTGCAATTCCTCCAGACCACAACCTTAGTTCTGTATTCATACTAGTAAAAGGGAAGCTAGTAAACCGATAAATAACCCAACAAAAAAACTGCAAATCGGTATATATTTTTTCGGAATCGGGAAAGTACGTTTTAAGAGCTCCATCATCGCTGTCACTAAAGGAGCTAATAGTGATGAAAACATGAGTACTTGCTCCAACAGGACCACCCCCTATTTTCTTGCACGACCTTCCTTTTGTGTATCTTAAAGATTCAAGCTTCATAACTTATTTCCTGCCTGACTAAAAAATTACTTTTTGTCCTAAACAGAATGAAACAGCATGCATAAAATAAAGTGCCATGATATTTTTCGATTATTTTATTGAAATGAGTCCATACTAATTGGTAACGAAAGGCAAGACAGGAGTGAGTTTTATGGTAAAAGGCGACGATCTTTTTTTAATACGCTTGGAAGCAAATGAAATCTCTTGGTGGGAGTATGCAAGGAATGTCTCACCCGTATCTAGACCAAAACAATACTTAACGTACTGGTCGTTCTTAAAAAACAGAGGTAAACTTCCTAGAAGAGTTGTAAAAGAAGCAGAATGGCGTATGGAAGCTAGAAGAAAAGGCTTACTTGATACTTAAGATAAAAAAGCAAAAGACCTTTATAGAAGGGCCTTTTGCTTTATTTTTTGGACTGTTAAGCATATTTATTTGATAGAACGACATCCGCTGTCTCGGATTCTGTTTTATCTACTTGAATTGTTAATTATGTAATTTTTTTAACAAACTGTTTAATTTTCGTACTTTTGATTCGTATTCTGGCTTTAACTCATATTCCAGGTCTTTCAATTCTGAATCTACAACCTCATAAGCATATCCCTGACTAAGCAATGCCTCGACTAATAGTTCTTTATCCTCGTCGGTAAGGTTCAATTTTACTTTTCCATTCATTGATAAGCCCCTCTCCTGTATACAACCATTATATCGTGAGGCTTTCATGCGTATCCTTACTAAAAATTTGGAAATTTTATTATGGTCTAGCTAACTCGTAATGACAACCCAGGCAATTGCACCTAATATGATTAGGATATTTGTAAATATATCTAGGATTCGAGAATCTTTTTTCAGCATATTTCCAGTAAAAAATAATAATAGGCATATACAAAAAATGATAGCTAAATAAAAACCAATGGCAGACCATGAAACTAATAACAAGTGATTATCCATTGATATCCCCCTAATATCAGATTTCATAAATCGAAGGATAAGTTTCGTAAGGTAGCTGGCTGGCATATTTCTAGAATGAAGCCCCTATAGCTTTGCGTCCTCACTTTTCAGCGAGTTTGCCTTTATCAAACGATTTATGGCATTTCATCTCGTATTTTGTCGTAAAGACGAGACGTTTTTCCCACTCATAGGGATATTATACCAGAAATAAGCTGTTAAAGCTGGTTATTTTTTTACTATTTTAAAAAATCAGCTAATATGATTTTCTTGATCAATGTATTGAGCATTCTTCCATTCCAACTCTAGTTCACTTAGTGTAAACTCAGTTAAATGTCTGTGATCTTCGTATCCATAAAAACCTTTATGAATTAGATGCTGAATCAATCGCTGTTTACGTCCTTCCACGGCTCTGCGCAGCTGACCTTTATTATGATTCATTTAAATCTTCTCCTTTTTGTTAGCTGTTAATCATTTTAACCAAATAAAAGAAGATTCAAGCCATATAGACAAATAAAAAAGTTCCTCAAAAGAAAGGAACTTTAACGAGAACTGCGTTTAATGCAAGACAGATTTACTCCATTGTTCATAAACAGAATTAGGCGCATTCCAGCACAACCAGGAAACCATCGTTTTAATGCCTTGTTGACTTACTTCCCAATATTCCCAGCGTCTTTTGGAGAGATTCTCATAGATCCCTGTTTGATTTACCCAACCATCCACATTAAACGCCTCCTATTTATTTGCTTTATAAAAACTTCTTGTTACATGCCTTATTTCCTTTTTTTAACGTTTGTAAAACTTCGACAAAAGGAAACATAATACTACAAATCCTATTGTTATTGTACTTACATAAAGCAAAAGTCATACATATGAGGAGAATAAAATGGACTTATTTTGTTTACCTACACTTGATCTTTCAAAAAACTTTTAGGCATGGAACTTATCCATGAAAGTAAAGATGGTTTAGTATCAGGTTATATTGTTGAAACAGAGGCATATTTAGGGCCAGAAGACCGAGCAGCTCACTCATATGGAAATCGGAGAACACCGAGAACAGAAGTTATGTTTCATGAGGCAGGTACGATTTATACCTATTTTATTTATGGAATGCACATATGCTTTAATATCGTTTCAGGGCCATTTAATAAGCCTGAAGCGATATTAATAAGAGCGCTTCAGCCGGTAAAGGGGATGGAGATAATGAGGGAAAGAAGAGCAAAAATTAAAAGTGATCTTCAGCTAACAAACGGGCCTGGCAAGCTTTCTAAAAGTATGGCATTTACTTTATCTGATAATGGAAAAAAACTAAATGAAAGCAACATAAGAATTGAAGAAGGATTTGAAGTAAAAGAAGAACAAATAATCGCAGGTCCTCGAATTGGTATTCATTATGCAGAAGAAGCGATTCATTATCCCTATCGATTTTGGATAAAAAATAACCCTTACGTATCCCGTTAATACGCAGGGTTATTTTCTTTTTCTATCGATACTGCAGCATCTTCATCCTGCATGTAATCAACGTTTACCGATCTGTTCGTTTCTTGCATCCAAGCTAGGTGGTAGTAGGTCTGTTTCTTTATTGATACATATTTAGTTTGCATGATGAAAAGCCAAACAAGTACAAACAAAGTTGTTTTTAATACATTTTCAGCAGTGAGCTGGACAGCCTCAATGGGCAGGACGTCAACAGCAATACTTGAGATTAAACCTAAAAATAAGGCCGCCAATATAAACAAAGGCTGGTTTGTACGTAAAAATTTCAAACGTTGCTGCAGATAGGTTTGAACATAGAAACGTTCTTGCGTATTGAATTGAAGATATCGGCTTTTGGCTGACTTTGCGTTAGGTATCAAACCCTTAGATCGATCACTCTGCCAAAGCGATTTTAAGAATAAGGTAAATTCAATATCTTGAGATGATTCAACAACCATTTTTCGATGTATAAAATTATGTGCCTGATAAAAGGTGATTCCATTAATAATAATGCTTAATAGCGCAGCTCCTGCGACAATAGTGAGAACAAAAACAAACCAAAAGTTATTCATTCCACTTTGAATTAATTCAATAAGAGGATTGATAACAGTCTGAATTTGTACCCATATGACCTTACCAGTAAGCATAAATATCTCTAGCCATTTTTCCAAGAAGATCACTCCGAAGTATCATTATGTATCTTTCTATTTTAACATGTTTTTTTATCTTTGCTTACATTTATTTACTCATATTTACTAAACTAGGGATATCGGCATATAAAAAAAGCTGCAGAGAATTTCTCTGCAGCTTTCTAATCCATCAATTATGCACTAACTTCTTGATCACGAGCACCAAGATGTTTGTCTTCACCTTTATCAACGATAACTGCACAAGCAGCATCTCCTGTAATGTTAACAGCCGTTCTTAACATATCAAGAAGTCGGTCAACACCAAGGATTAGAGCGATACCTTCAACTGGTAATCCAACTGAGTTTAGTACCATCGCTAGCATGATTAGTCCTACACCAGGAACTCCTGCTGTACCGATACTTGCAAGAACCGCTGTAAGGATAACAGTAAGCATTTCAGTTACGCCTAAGTTTACATTGTAAACTTGAGCAATAAAGATTGTAGCTACACCTTGCATGATTGCTGTTCCATCCATGTTAATTGTTGCGCCTAGTGGCTGAACAAATCCACTGATTGATTTGCGAACACCAAGGTTTTCTTGAGCTGTTTTCATAGAGATTGGCAATGTAGCATTAGAGCTTGATGTACTGAATGCTACAGACATTGCTGGTGCGAAGCCTTTAAAGAACCAAATTGGGCTCTTCTTTGCTAATAAAGCAATAGAGCCACCATATGCCACAATAGAGTGAATGAAAAGTGCTAGAATTACAACACTCATATACAAGCCCATTGCCTTGATTGCATCCATCCCTTGACTTCCAACTGCTGAAGCAATTAGAGCAAATGCACCGTATGGAGCAAATTTCATTACTACATTTACAAGGTACATCATGATATCGTTACCTTGTTCAATTAAATCCATAATTCCTTTTGTTTTGCTTCCAAGCATTGTTAATGCAAATCCAACAAATACTGAGAAAGCAATGATTTGAAGCATATTTCCTTCTGCCATCGCTTGAACCGGATTCGTCGGAATAATGTTTAGAAGTGTATCTGTAACAGCCGGTGCTTCTTGCTGCTCAAACTTAGCACCTTCCGTTTTAAAATCCCCTACGCCAGGTTTAAAAATAAGTGCTAAAGCCATAGCAATAATGATGGCGATTGTTGTTGTTGCAAGGAAGTAACCGACTGTTTTTGCACCAACACGTCCTAATTTCTTCGGATCACCTAATCCTGCAGTTCCTAAAACGATTGAAAAGAAAACAATTGGTACAACAAGCATTTTAATAAGATTTAAAAACAATGTTCCCACTGGCTTTAATACGTATTTGTCCAGTGTTGCGAACGCATCTGGCAAGGCTAAATTAAGAATAAGTCCTGCTACAACCCCTAGTGCCAGCGCAATCAAAATTTTCGTTGACAATTTCATAAACGCATCCCCTTTATTAGAAAATTCTTACTATTGTAACTATAGTATGAGGAGTGTGTCCTAATACATGTCTAAATTTTTATGTTTGCTGCATATAAAAACCCACGAAAATAGAGAGGATTTTCCGTGGGGTACACCGCAACACATAGACTTAGCCCATGTATTAAAGCTCTCTCTCCAAAAACGCTTACGAGGTTAGCTGTCGGATTAGGGAATTGAGAGTTATCCCTTCTGTATTTAAACAAATTCATCCCGAGGCGTAATGCCAATGTTGTGGTTCCCCGCTTCTTCTCTTCAGTCCATAGAATAGAAGTGAAGAATTCAGCGAATCATATGAATATGCTCTAATTTTATCAACATACATAAAAATTTGTCAAGAAAACGCGATATACTTATTTATTCCAATTAATAGTTTCATCATGAATGTTTTTCCATATTCTCACTGCTACCCCATAAGTATGAGGACAACAGCGAAATATGTAGAAGGTTTTATTTTTCAGGGAGGTATTGTAAATGAAAATTGTATTTTATGAAAAAGGCGACTTAAGCATTATCGTTGGTGCTTCGAAATTAAAAGGTGAGCTAACGATTGAACAGATAAAGAACGAGAGCGAAAAGAAAGCAAAAGAACTTGGAGAATTATTAGGCCGTGAAATCGGATTCTTAATCGACATGAACGGGAAATTGGATGCTCAATTTAAAAAATAGGCTTTAATTAATAAGATTGCTGCATTTGGAGTTTTCTTAGAACGGAACCACTTTAAAAAGCAAAAAATCTGCAAACAAAAAACCGGGATCCCCGGTTTTTTGTTTATACATAAGCAAGTGAAAGCTTTTCTCTATTCTGTTTAAATACCGCCTCTGGTCTGCCTGCTTCCTCTATCTTACCATCTTGCATGAAAACAATCCTATCTCCAATCGCACGCGCATCCTCTTCGTCATGTGTAACAAATATAGAAGTAATACCGGTACGCTTTATGATTCCTTTTAAATCATCACGAATTTGTGCTTGAAGTTTCGTATCTAAATTGCTAAAAGGTTCATCGAACATAATTAACGATGGATTTGGTGCTAAGGCTCTCGCTAATGCCACTCGCTGCTGCTGTCCCCCGCTCAATTCATAAGGATAGCGAGCAGCATACTCTTCCATTCCTACTAAATCAAGCAGTTCTTCCATGCGATTTTGCTTCTGTTTACGACTCATTTTATGGAGGCCAAACTTAATATTTTTCTCAACCGTCATATGTGGAAAAAGGGCATAATCTTGAAATACCAAACCAACTCCGCGTTTTTCAGGCTGTACAAACCGAAGAGAATCATTCATAACTGCACGATCAATTAAGATTGATCCTTTTGCCGGCATCTCTAAACCCGCAATAAGACGAAGCAATGTGCTTTTCCCGCTTCCGCTTTCACCTAAGATTACGGTAACTTCTCCTTGTTTAAACCCTAAAGAAAGGTTCTCAAATAGAGGCTTACGGGAATTTTTATAATTAAACGCTAAATCCTTGATTTGAACAAACATTATTTTGGCTCCTTTTCTAAAACTTTGTGTAAAAAGAATATCGACAGTGCACTGATACAAATAATCACCATAGACGAAACAGACGCTTCATGAATTCGTTCATCACTTGCATATTGAAAAGTTTTTGTAGCCAATGTGTAGAAGTTAAATGGCTGCAGTATGAGCGTTAAAGGTAATTCTTTCAAGATATCAACAAAGACAAGAATAAAACCACCAGCAATCGCACCTTTTATCATTTTTATATCCACTTTAAAAAAGGTTTGTGTAATAGACATTCCTAATGTCCTGGAGGCATCTGTGAAAACTGTCCCCACTTTATCAAAGCCAGATTCAATAGAGTTATACCCGACTGCCAAAAAACGGACAACATATGCAAAAATCAGCATACTAATACTTAAGCTTAAAACGAGCGTAGGCTCCAGCCCCATCCATTCATACAAGGTAATAACCTTTTGGTCTAGTGCTAGAAATAACGTGAGTACCCCTATTGCAATAACAGCACCAGGTATTGAATAACCCAAAACAGTTATCTTTGAAAAAACTTGCTGATCCACCCTTTTGAAAGACGACTAAAGTTAGCGATAATAAGAGCGGTAATAATAATTAGACCTGAACCTATGGAAGCCACAAATACCGAGTTCCAAATTAAATCGAGAAAGACTTCGCTTAAGATTAAGTCATATGTCATATACACCCACTGTAAAAGCTGGATGAAGGGAATAAAGAAGGCTAATGCAAACAATGCAAGGAAAAAGCTAAGAACAGAGTACTTTTTCCAACCCTTTAATTCCTTTGGCTGCAATGGGCGTACTTTCGAGGTCGAATAGCTGAACTGTTTCCGGCCCCTTATCACCTTTTCTGCTATTAGAATAAAGACAACGATTACCATCAATGTTCCGGCTAATTTAATGGCAGAATGTATATCTCCCATTCCAAACCAAGCTTGAAAAATCGCTGTACTAAACGTTTGAATTCCAAAATATTTAACAACACCATAATCATTAAATACCTCTAGAATAACTAAGCTGACACCGCCTACTATTGCTGTACGAGATATTGGTAGTACCACTTGTATAAACGTTTGAAAGGAACCTTTACCTAAAACACGTGCATTTTCTATTAGTGAAGAAGACTGGTTTTCTAAGAAACTTCTTGTAATGATATAAACATATGGATAGAGGAACAAAGTAAAGATAAAAATAGCACCTGGTATGTTCATAATGTCAAAAAACTTTTGATCCACCTTGATCCCAAACTGATTTCTTAGAGCAGTCTGTATCACACCCGTGTAATTTAGAATGCCATGGTATGTGTAAGCTCCTATATAAGGAGGGATTGCGAGCGGGAGAATTAATCCCCATTTAAAGAAACGCTGCATCGGAAACGTATAGGCAGACACGAGCCACGCTGCACTTACACCAATGATTACAGTGAATAGTCCCGTGAATATTACAAGTGTTACCGAATTTACAATATAGTTCTTAAGCATAAATTCTTTAATGTGTTCCCAATTCTCATTGCTCTCCGCGAATAACTGAACCATGATGAGCAAAGCCGGTAAAATGATTAAAATTGAAAAAATAAAGCTAAGCAAAGCCCAACTATTGAACTGTGATTTCATTTTTCGAATTAAATACAACATTTTCACCTTCTTCTTCACTCATCTGCATAGCTCTAGCTGTTCGTTCCTACATACGATTAGCCGTATCACAAAATGCGATACGGCAATTTTTTACAGGTTATTTCCAACTTACTTCATTCATAATCTTAACTGCATCTGCATTATTTTCTCCAAGCTCAGAGAGGTTAAGGTCTTGTTCCTTAAACTCACCCCAAGATTTTAACAGCTCAGAAGGTTCAACTTCTTTATTCACTGGGTACTCATAGTTCGCTTCAGCAAATACTTTTTGCACATCTGGACTTGATAAGTATTCCATTAATTTGATTGCATTTTCTTTGTTCTTAGCATGTTTCGTAACACCGATACCGCTAATATTAATATGTGTTCCTGTAGTCTCTTGATTAGGGAAGAACACTTTTAGCTGTTCTGCAACTTTCACTTCTTCAGGATCCTCAGAGTTTAACATTTGTCCAAAATAGTAAGAGTTCATGATCGCGACATCACCTTCACCAGCAACGATACCTTTTGCTTGATCGCGGTCACCGCCTTGAGGGTCACGAGCCATGTTATTAACGATACCTTCTGCCCATTTCTTAGCTTCTTCTTTACCGTTTAGTGAGATAAAAGAAGACACTAATGATTGGTTGTAAATATTTTCAGAAGAACGGATAAGTACTTTCCCTTTCCATTTATCTTCTGTTAGAGCTTCATAAGTAGATAGTTCTGAAGGATCGACTTTATCCTTAGAATAAACGATTACACGTGCACGTTTCGTTAAACCATACCATTGATTATCTTTATCTCTTAAATTCTCAGGAATGTTCTTACTTAGAGTATCACTTTCAACGCTTTGCAGTAGATCTTTATCTTTTGCCCAATGTAAACGACCTGCATCAGATGTGAAAAATAAATCTCCTTTAGTAGCCTTTCCTTCTCTAGAAAGACGCTCGATCAATTCATCTTCTTCACCTTTTATAACATTTACTTTAATACCAGTCTCTTTTGTAAAGTCAGCAAAAATTTTATCATCAACATCATAATGACGGCTTGTGTAAAGATTTACTTCACCGCTCTTTTTTCTTCTTTATTAGATGCTTTATCATTGCCTGAACTTGCACCATCATTTGACTTCCCGCAGCCTGCCATAATCACAGCTGCTAGTAGAACAATAATAAATGTTGTGAATAAATTCTTCTTCTGCATTTTCTTCTTGCTCCCTCTATGTATAAATTAATTGAAAACGATTATCAACTTCAATTCTAATTATAATGATAATCATTCTCAAGTCAATGGCTTTTTTTAATAAAATTAAAAAACCTCCAAGAAGTCACACACTTCTTTGGAGGCTATTTTTGATTTAGTGGTTTCCATTGGTTGTAAACCCAATTCCCTAACTTATTGTATCCCCTGCGGTTTGGATGCAAGGTATCGGAAAAGTACATGTCTTTTTGAACATTTTCATAGAGTTCATATGTTGAGATGTACTTGGTAAGTGTACTCTCTTTACTTGCTTCAATGATTGCTTCATTCCAAGACTGAATGCTATCAGAAGCAGTTGGATCATACTCTTGCCCAAAATAAGGATTATATAAGCCGAGCACGTAGACCGGGGCAAACGAGTTATTTTCTCTCACAACCGTCAGTGTTTTGTTTAAATTGTTTCTTAATTTTTCTTTGCCAAGCAAAAGCGGCTGCTGAGGCAGTTTGCGAAAGTTCCAGCCTGCAGCATGTCTAAAATCATTGGTTCCTATGAATACAAATACATGATCAGCTTGCTTCAACGCTTTTAGTACAACACCATTCTCTAATTGTTTTAACAGTTGATCCGAACGCTGGCCGCTAATGCCAAAATTATTAACGATAACATTTCGGCCTGTTTGCTTTTGAATATTTCTTCTAACGATGCCTATATAACCTGTTTTAGAAGGATCGCCAACACCGTAAGTCAACGAGTCACCAAGAGCTACAATCTTAATTGTTTTCGTCTCACTCGCGACTTCTGTTTTACCGAAGTTCTGAAAGATGATGAATAGAAGTATAGCTAGAGCTGCTCCGCCAATTAGCCAATTCTTTGATACTTTCCGCACAACATATCCTCGATTCTAGTTATTGTTATCTTACTTTTTACCATAACGAGGGAAAATATCAAGTAATGAATGTGCTATTTGATGCGATAATCTTCTGATGTAAGAGATGTGTCTTCCCAAAGGTTTTCTTGGTCATACTGATACGTGTCTTTTTTTACAAAAGAATGAATGAGCAGTGCAACTCCTCCGCATAATAGGGCTGCCGGTACTAAAGTAATAAGGAAACCAGTCATTTTCATCCCCTCCTGTACAAAACTATATGAGGAGGAGCTTACGATTATGAAACAGAGAAATATTTAATAATTTATCAATTACTTATAGAAATTAAGGGTATAAAGGTAAAAGAAGAATTTAAACGGAGGTGCCTTTGTGGGATTTATATTCACATTACTATATTTCGCAATTATCGCTATTGTAATTGAAATCAATGTACTGCTCTTTACCCTTACCGGTTTAAAAAAGAAATTGCTCGCTTTCAGGTAATCTCCATGTTTACTGCTACTGGATTCACAACAGGAGAATCGGAGTTGATCTTAGAACACCCTATTCGAAGACGATTAAGTACTTTCCTTATCTTGTTCGGTGTCTTTTCACTTGCCGTCATTATCTCGTCGATCAGCAACATCTTATCAGACGAGTTTAAATCAATAGAGCTTGGCATCATTATTTTAGTACTGATTGGGCTTTATCTTATTTTAAGCATCCCTAAACTTAAGAATTTTATGAAGAAATCGTTTGAGAAACACATGCAAAAGAATTACAACTTATCCGATCTGCCACTGCGTGACGTGATGTATTTTGAAGAAGATGACGTTGTAGTGGAGCTGCCCATACACAAAGGGTCTTCTATTATTGGAAAAATGTTAAAGGATGTTATTCAAGAGGATAAAGACTTACTCGTGTTATTTATTAAACGTGGAGATGTAACACTTAGGAAGGATAGTTACACGACAGAGATCCAAGAAGGAGATATGATTTTTCTTTACGGCCACCAGCATTCACTTCAAGAACAATTTAAAGATGAGATGGAGGAAATGAAAAAGAGTAAAGAAAAAAGCAATCCGACAGGAGCCATTTTTAGCTCCTGTTTTTTCTCCTACCCCCTTATTATGAATCTATTGTTCGAAATGAAATTTAAAGTATAAAAAAAGAACCTCTTCATTAGAGATTCTGCATTAACCCACTTCCTAACTTTTACAGGGACAAAGGACAATAATAAAGAAATAATATTGTTAATTTGTTCAGGAGTAATATGTATACCATCGTTTGCTAATAGTTCTTCTTTAAGTTGGATAATAGAGTCCACTTCTTCAAGTGTTGCATCTGTCAGGCAATAATCTATCGTATTTAATAATTCCAATAATTGATTGTTTTTATTGGTTATATAATATGTAGTATCCACCAATAAACACCCCCACTAACATTATTATCGAAACTAAGGTCATTTTCCTACAAAAACAATTCGTCAAATGACGACATATCTTACTTTTTATGGGTTTTACCCTATAATACCTACCCTTTTTTGTCGAAAAACATCGAATTAACAGGAATAAAGTCCTATTTTAAATATTTCCGTTATCTTCCTTTCCCAAAAGGTTTACATATAAAAACAAAAATACTTTAGTTAAATAACTTTGATAATGAAGCAAATGGGGATATGCTTTCTTCCGCTTTTGTTTTATACACCAGTTTTTCAGGTTCAAAAAGCTTCGACTCTAAGTATGAAGTTGGATTTTTTACAATCTCGATATTTTTATAAATCTTCTTAAGAATCTTGGCTGTATTAATCGCATCGTCCAAGGCTCTATGTTTCGAACCTTCATATGAGAGCTCCATTGTTTGAAGCGCACGTGACAAGCCATATCGAAATCCTTTCTCACTATCGTGAAGCAAACTAAAATGAAATTGCAAATCATTATGATTAATAATCCACTCGATTTCTGTTTGGTGAAAAGTTGAATCCGTAATAAGCGCCCATTTATCTTCTGGTCCCCAAGAACAAAGATAATAATCTTCAAGCCCAATCCAAGATCTGAAATTTTCTATAGCTTCTGTATAAACAGGTGCGGATATTAAATCTTTTTTAGTTATACCTGTTAAATTCGTGATCCGTGAATTCAGCTTATCCATCTTCGGTTGGACGAACGATTGAAAAGTATCAAGTATTGTAAGCTCTCCATTAACTTCTGTCATTCGTATGGCACCGATCTCAATGATTTCTGATAATCGGTTTGTCATTTCTAGATCATAAACAATATATTGCATCCCTTTCACACCTGCCCTTCATCATTCACGTCTTCAAATGGGTGTCTACCATATATTGTAGATGATTTGTTAATAAAATGAAATATTACAAAGCGCTTTATTTAATATGTCATCATAAAAGAGTGTTACGATTATAGCCTTTGATTTTCTTTAGGCTTATCTCTAAAAATTGTTGCTTAGAAGCCATTCGCTTCTTTTACGCAAACAGCCTTGTTTTATTTTATGAATCAAATCAGCATAGATGTCAGTCTATTCTTAAAGAGCTATAAGTTTCTTAATCTGCCATACTTTTCATTTTCAATTTCTGTATTCTTTTGTTAACATTGTTAGTGTCTATTTAACTATATGAATTACATAATGAGGGATTAAAATGAAAAAAGCATTACTATCCATTCTTTTAATTGGTTTGCTTACTATTACTGCTTGTTCAAAGGATAATAAACAAAGTGAACAAGGTGCTTCAGAAACCAAAACTGACAATAATGAAAAAGCCACCGAGTCTTCCACTGCTGGTCAAGACGAAGAAGATAAAGAAGCGACAGAAACAGCAACAACAGAAGATGAGAACTCTGCAGATGCTGATGAAGAAAATGCAGATCCAAATGAAAAAGACTATCTCACCAGCCATCATCAATTTGTAGCAAGTGAACTAACGAACCTTTCCGAAAAGCAGATAAGCGATAAATGGGGAGAACCTGCTCGTTCAGAAGAAATTCAGTATCGTTACTCAGGCACGACAGAGTTCGTACCTGCAGTTGTACGTTATTATCAAAACGACAAATACGCGGTTACATTTGTTGAAGGTAAAGCTGCTCGCCTAGTCTATTCCGTAATTGATGAGGAAATTTTGTTTACGGATGAAGAAAAATTGAAAGCTCTTGAACTTGCTGGACTTCCAATAGATGTGGAAGAAACAACAGACACAGATACGGCTTTTGTATACAACGACCTAGGAAATGTATATGAAGTAACCATGTTCTCAAAAGGTGAATTTGTAGATTACTTATATATCATTTTAGATGAAGCTTACAAGTAAATCTTTAGACGGCAACTCTTTGAAATGAGGCGTTTAACACCGTTTCTATGCTTATCCATTTTGCATAAAATGGGGTGAGGAGAGAAATCGGCTTCTCACAGTGCAAGAAGAGGAGTGAAACCATGTCGTCGAGAAAGTACTGTTCTGATAGCTTTACGCTTTATGTGGTACTATTCGTGCTGCTCATTATTGTCGGAGCCGTTTCGTATAGCGGAAACTGCTGTGTTTATTCTTATCCGTGCTCATATGGATACGGATTCTCAGCAAACGCACCCATAAATGGTTATTGGAACGCGTAAAAACTAAGAACACCATTTCCTGCAAAGAAAATGGTGTTCTCTTTTTTATAGCTTCTCTCTCATGCTGTCTGCAATGGGTTCAACCTCTGAACCTACCACTACCTGTATATTTTTGTTATTCAGCTTTATAAGACCTTTAGATCCAGCTTTTCGAAGAGCATCTTCATCTACTCTAGAAAGATCTTTAATCTGAACTCTCAATCTAGTAATACAGTTTTCAAGCAGGACAATATTTTCTTTACCGCCGAGTGCATCTAAATAGGCTGTTGCCGCTGCTTCGTACTTTTCATTACTTGTAGAGGTCGCAGCTGCCTCAGATACGAGTGTTTCTTCATCTTCTCTACCTGGTGTCTTCAAATCTAGTTTTACGATCAAATAACGGAATACTCCGTAGTACAGTGCAAAATACACCGCACCTATCGGCAGCAGAAGCCAGCCATTTTGAGCAATACCAATATTTAAGAAATAATCAATCGCTCCAGCTGAAAACGTAAATCCATGATGAATATCAAACAATACCGCCACAGACATTGAGGCTGCAGTCAATACCGCATGGATAACATAAAGAAGCGGTGACAAAAACATAAATGCAAATTCGATTGGTTCTGTAATTCCCGTTACAAACGATGTGAGTGCCATACTTCCTAGCATCCCCGCAACTGCCTTCTTACGATGTTTTTTTGCTGTATGAATCATCGCTAAACAAGCAGCCGGCAACCCGAACATCATAACTGGGAAGAATCCAGCCATATAGAAACCTGCTTTAGGATCTTCAGCAAAGAATCTCCATAAATCTCCCGTTACAACCTTCCCATTTTCACCTGTAAACTCACCAAATACAAACCATAAGAAGCTGTTAAGTACGTGATGCAAACCAAGTGGTATCAACAAACGGTTAAAGAAACCGAATATACCCGCACCAATAGCCCCTGCGCTCGTAATCCAAGTACCAACATTCTCCAAGCCCATTTGAATGTATGGCCAGATGAATCCAAAAACTAAGGCTAACAGCACCATCGTACCTGCAGTCACGATTGGTACAAATCGTTTACCGCCAAAAAAGGATAACCATTCTGGGAGTTTCGTATTATAAAATCTATTATATAAGAGCCCTGCTACCACCCCGGCTAGAATCCCTCCGAGTACCGACATATCAAAGTTGCCTTCAAACGCTAAATTCTCAACTGCAAATGCTTTTGCACCTTCTGTTAATACAAAATAACCAATAGCACCTGCAAGACCCGCTGCTCCACTACCGTCTCTTGCTAGACCAACGGCTACCCCAATCGCAAAAATCAATGCCAGGTGACCAAAAATGGCATTACCTGCTGCAGCCAAAAACGGAATGCCAAGTAAATCATCTTGACCGAAACGTAGAATGAGTCCCGCTGCTGGAAGAACAGCAATCGGAAGCATAAGTGCACGGCCTATGCGCTGCAAGAATCCTAACATCTGAATCTACCCCTCTCACTTTTGAGTGAACATCTGTATTGCTTCTTTTAATTTGCCGTTATGTTGATCTAGAAACTGTTTTGCTTCATTTGGAGCTACTCCTGTTATGAGCTGAAAGATCGCTGCCTTGGTATTGCCTTCCTGATCACGCAATGCTTCTTCAGCTTCTTTTTCTGACACACCCGCAGCTTCCACGATTATATTTTTTGCACGCTGTCTCAGCTTTTCATTCGTAGGCTGAACGTCCACCATCAAATTGCTGTAAACTTTTCCCCATCTAACCATGCTAGCTGTACTAATCATATTAAGAACAAGCTTTTGAGCCGTTCCAGCTTTCATACGGGTAGAGCCTGTAACGACTTCTGGCCCTGTTATAATAGGAATACTTATATCTGCAAGCTTCTGCATGGGTGAATCTACAGCACATACGAGTGCAGCCGTAAGTGCTCCTTGTGATTTTGCATAATCTATTGCTCCCAAGCAATAAGGCGTTCGACCAGATGCTGCAATCGCAACAACAACATCTTTATTCGTAAGATTCAGTTGTTGAAGATCGGATTTACCCAGTTCTGGATCATCTTCTGCTCCTTCAATGGCATGCTGAAGTGCATAATCACCACCTGCAATCACACCTACTACCAAGCTTGGGTCGGTTCCATAGGTTGGCGGACACTCTGACGCATCTAATACGCCTAATCTACCGCTCGTTCCTGCCCCGATATAAATTAGCCGCCCTCCATTTTCCAAGGCTGTGACCACTTTTTCTGCTACCTTACTAATTTCACTTAAAACAGGAGTAATACAACTGGCTACTCCAAGATCGGCTTCGTGTATTTTTCGGACCACTTCTAATGTTGAAAGTTCATCAATGTTTAATGTATCTGGATTCCTTTTTTCTGTAGCCAATTTGGTTAAGTCCATCATGATCTCCTTTAAAATTGTTGATTTAAAAGCACAAACTTCTGCCCGCTGCCCACGTACTTTAACAATGGCAAGCTTTCTTTCCGTACCGTTCCAACTACATTCATTTTTGGATTGGCCGGCAATTCTTCCAAACAGATCTGAAGCTCACCAGCATATCTGTCATACAATTTGTTATCTATCGTGATTGTTCCTTTTTTAAAACAGGTTAAATGATGAATCTCTTGATCAAATTGAGAACGGACGGTTCTAGATTCAACCGAACGAATCACGTATTGTGCGGCATCCATTCTATTCGTATGAATCGTGTTAAAGAGGTGCTCATATCCATTGTTAATGTCCACATAAAGCGGAACTGCGCCATCCACTAAGTATCCGATAGCCCTCAAAGTCTGGTCAGTCAGATTTAAATCTCCTACACAAATCTTGTCTGTACTCAGTTCGCCGAGTTCAAGTGCTGCATGTACAGGTGTTGTATATCTGTGATTCTCAATCGTAGGAAGTCCTTCTTGCAACGGCCCGCGTAATGAATCATCACCTTTAATAAAACCCATTGTTTTTATTCCGTTACGGTGGAATAACTCATTGCGTTCTTTCACTGAGTGACTTGAAATGCCTGTGTATGGTTTTGGATAAAAGTTGTGCCAAGCTTCTGTTTGATTCACTTGAAGTCCCGCGTCTACTAGTTCCTTAAGCTGTTCTTCATCAATAGTACTCGCGTTCAGTCCAATTTTTAAAGAATGGGACAGCCAAGTAATCTGCTTAGCTGTAAACCCATAATCCATCCTGATTCCTGAGATTCCCCAATCTTTTAACGAAGGAAGCTCATCAAACGTTAACCCTAACCGTTCAAGGGAAGCAGGAGAAACATCAGCCATTACTTCCATGTGAACTTCTTGAGCTGTTTCACCTAACCATTTTACTTGTTTAATAAAATCAACATCTTTTTCTTCTGGAATATGAAGAGAAGTAAAGATGTACTGAAAACCGTTTTTAGCGGCCTTTTCCATCCAGTGTTTATTGAATGTATCTGATTCGCTTAAATAAATTGAGATTCCATAACACAAAGAGCGTTCACTCCTGTTTAAATGTCTTTTGCCATGCTCTCTTTAAATCCAAATGTCCATGTAAACAAGAATCCAAAGACATAAGCAATGACTAAACCTACTAAATATAGAACCATTTCATTTGGATTAACTAAGAATACGAGTGGAATACCGGATACACCTATCGCGATTGTTGCTACTTCATAAAATGCTTGGAATGCTCCTCCTACTGCAGCTCCTAAACACGCCGTTAAGAAAGGACGACCGAGCGGTAATGTAACACCAAAGATTAAAGGCTCACCAATTCCTAGCATACCTACAGGAAGTCCGCCCTTAATAACTTTGCGAAGTCTTTGATTTTTCGTTTTGAAATAGATCGCGAATGCCGCACCTACTTGACCTGCTCCACCCATTGCTAGAATTGGCAATAATGGATCGTCACCAATTGTATTGATAAGCTCCATGTGAACCGGTGTTAAACCTTGATGAAGTCCTGTCACAACTAATGGTAAGAATGTACCTGCTAAAATAAGTCCAGAGAAAATACCGCCAATATCAATTAAGTTTAATAATCCTTTTGTAATGAGATCTGATAAGAAACCGCCAACAGGCTGAAGAACGAACAACGTTGCAAAACCTGTAATCAGTAGTGCAAGTGTAGGTGTTACGATAATATCAATAGATGGATGAACAAACTTTCGAATTCTTTTTCCAAGAATGCAATGAGTACTGCAGCAAGCATTACCCCGATCAAACCGCCGCGCCCTACAACAAGTGGATCACCAAAAAGTGTAATGTTGGCTAGACCCGGGTTAATGATTAAAATACCGGCTGCACCACCTAGTGCCGGAGTCCCGCCAAATTCTTTTGCTGTATTGATACCTACAAAGACTGCCAGATAACTAAAAACACCCCAACCGATTAAGCCTAGCATTTTAATAATTGCAGATTCCGGATCCGCATCCATTCTTATCGCAACGTTTGTGATCCCAGCAATCAAACCTGAAGCAACAATTGCAGGAATTAACGGAATGAAGATACTAGCAATCTTGCGTAAAAATTGTTTAAAAGGTGTAGCATTTTTCTTATTGATTGAATCTTTGTTCATACGTGCCATCTGTTCAAGATCCATTGGGTTCGTTTCATCCACAGATTCAATGTTCATACCCGTTTCTTCACTCATAGCTAGTGTGACACGGTTTACAATCCCAGGCCCAACAATAATCTGCAAGGTATCATCTTCTACAACACCCAGCACACCATCTACATCTTTCAAACCTGCTAGATCTGCTTTTGTCGGGTCATGTAAATTCACCCGAATTCTTGTCATACAATGCATCAAAGACTGGATATTTGATGCACCTCCAAGCTTTTCAATGATGCTATGAGCCATTTGCTGCTCTTTCCCCATTATCCTTCCCCCTCTTAGTAAACGCTTTCATTTTTATATAAAACGCTCTATTTAGCGTTTCATATCAATCATAAATTTGTATCGGTCACCTCTATATACTGAATGTACTAATTCCAAAGGCATTCCATTCGTTAAAAAGGTTTGTCTTTCGATTAGAAGTACAGGTGCACCTTTTGTTATTTCAAGTATTTCACTTTCCGTATCACGTGCGACCGATGCTTCTAAGCTTTGTGTCGCATAGTCTATTTCGAAGCCCGCACTTTCTACCTGTGAATACAGTGAGCCTTCTTTTATATGAGATTTTTGTAGATAAAGAAGATGAACAGGAACAAAAGTGGTTTCAATCGCCATAGGAATATCATTTGCAAGGCGAACCCGCTTGATCTCATAAACTTCTTGGTGTTCCGCAATTTCTAAAGCGTTTGCCAGCCTTTGATTGGCCTGTATGGTATGAAAGGATACAAGTTTTGATGCTGGCCTATATCCCCGAGACCTCATATCTTCTGTAAAACTAGTAAGTCCTAGGAGTTTCTGCTCGATTTTTTTGCAGACACAAAGGTCCCTTTTCCTTTTCGACGTGTTAAGTATCCATCATTCACAAGATTATTTATCGCTTGACGGACAGTCATTCGACTAACTTCATAGTTTTCAGCAAACTCTCGTTCGGAAGAGATCATCGTTCCAGCTATCCATTCTCCCTTATCAATCTTTTGTTTAATTGCTTCTTCAATCTGAAAATAAAGAGGCATTGGTGATTTTTTATCGATCATAAAAATGGTTCAACTCTCCTTACCTAAAAGATTCCTTGCACCTGCTTTTACTTTGAGTAGTTGCATCTTAATGAAATGGAGTGTTTCATGTCCACTCTCCCTTACTACTTTATGCCAAGCGTATCATTGTTATAACTAGTTGTCTATACCAGTCAGAAAATTCAAATAAAATAAGCTAAGGCTAAAGAATACAGCCTTAGCTCTCTAAGATTAATACAATAAATATTGGGCTCTTAAATTTTTAAATTCCTCCAGTTCATCATTGTAACGGGAGACGATTTCATCAACACTGCGCCCTGATTCAATATAGTCTCTTACCCACCCATTTCCAACTAAAAGGTCAAAGAAAGAGATTCCTCTACTGTCTACTGCGCGGAATTGAAAATCATTTGGGTATAGATCATGAATCGCTTTAACTAAAGTGATTCCAGTTAGAACCGGTTGGAATAACTGATCATCCGTCACATGAATCTCTACACCATGTGAAAGCTTTCCAACGTGTTTTGAAGATGCAGGGATAAAGGATGCTGAACGGAACTTCACTCCAGGTAATGCCTCATCGTTTAGTTTTTTCGCTAGTTCATCTCCATTAATAAATGGAGCTCCAATTAACTCAAATGGTTTAGTCGTTCCTCTTCCCTCTGAAACATTCGTTCCTTCGATAAGCGCACTTCCTGGATAAACCAGTGCTGTGTCTTTTGTCGGCATATTTGGAGAAGGAAGTACCCACTCAAGTCCGCTATCTTCATATGCCCAAGATCTTTTCCAACCTTTCATTTCAACTACTTTCAAATCAGCTCCAATTTCAAATTCTTCGTTAAATAAGTTGGCCAATTCTCCTACAGTCATTCCGTGCCTTAGCGGAATCGGATATAATCCCACAAACGAGGAATACGCAGGATCTAACACTGGACCTTCAACTTGCTCTCCGCCAAGTGGATTCGGTCGATCTAAGACCACAAAAGGAATGTTGTTCTCTTTTGCAGCTTCCATCGCATAAGCCATCGTGTAAATGTATGTGTAGAAGCGAGTTCCAACGTCTTGAATATCAAATACAAGAACATCGATTCCTTCAAGCATCTCAGCAGTAGGTTTTTTTGTTGCTCCGTATAAACTATATACCGGAAGACCTGTTTTTGGATCTGTGTAAAACTCAACATACTGACCAGCTTGTGCACTGCCTCTCACTCCGTGTTCAGGACCGTACAATGCTTTCAACTCAATGTCAGGGTGATTGTATAAAACATCAACGATGCTGTTTAAGTTGCGGTCAATTCCTGTTGGATTTGTAATTAAGCCTACTTTTTTCCTTTTAAAACGCTCATCTCAGTTTCTAACAGTCTCTCTAAACCAGTTTTAATGTTTTGCCTATGCTCGAAGCTTTTATTATGATTGGTAGCTTGTGCACCAGGTAGTACTAAAGAAAACATTAGCAACAACGTTAAAAAGATTCCCCATTTTTTCATCTTCTTCTCCCTTTTTAGTAGCTTAATCCATGACCAAACGGATAGAGAACACTTTCTGCATCTTTATAAATGGTAATTGGCAGTTTTCCTGACGGGTTATTCATGCCGAAAATCGTTTCTGCTGCAGCTCTAAAGCTCACATCTCTAAAGCTGTATTGAGTGATATAAGCTGAAACTTCTGGAAAAGCCATAATATCGTATGGATTTCGAATGCCCACTGCAATTGTTTTTTCTGGAACAGCTGCAATCACTTGATTGACCATTTGCATTTGAGGAGAAGATGGCAAGCGTCCAGAAACGTTAAACGTATATGTTCCGAGTATGACTAAATCAGCATTCTGTACTTTTTGCAATTGTTCTTGTGTTAAAGGCTTAGCCGTTTTAATCAATTCAACTGATGAATGATGAGTAGACAAAGCTTGTTGAAGATTTTCGCTATAAGTGTTTCCTACTACAACAATGGATTTCTTTTCAGCTTTGTTAACTGGCAACACACCATTGTTTTTAACTAGCGTTATTGATTTTCTAGCGACTTCATTCTCTAAATCTTTATGAGCTTTGTTTCCAACTACTTCTTCAGCGTGTTTAATTTTCTCATCAATTGGTGATTCACTAACTTGTTTATAAATACCTCGTTTAGCTTTTAACGTTAACAAGCGTTCAACAGATTGATCTATTCTTTCTTCTGTAATTTCACCTTTTTCTACAGCATTATATAATCCATTTGCAACTTCTTCTAAACCTACTGGCATTAAAATGATATCTGTTCCTGCATTAACAGCTCGTATTACCGCATCAACTGCTCCAAAATGATCTGCGATAGCTTTCATATTTAATGCATCGGTTGAAATAACACCATTGAAACCCATCTCTTCTCTTACCAAGTTTGTTAGAACTTCATGTGACAATGTAGCAGGTAAGTTAATTTCCGTTCCATCCTTTTTCGAAATTACTGTTGTAGGATCAATCTTAGGGAACGTAACATGAGCTGTTAATATAGCATCAATTCCGTTGTTGATCGCTTGTTGAAAAGGATATAATTCAACTTCTAACAGGCGTTCTTTCTCATGTGGAACTGAAGGCAATCCTAAGTGTGAATCAACAGACGTATCTCCATGACCTGGAAAGTGCTTTGCAGTGGCTGCCATTCCAGATTTTTGTAACCCTTTGATATAAGCTATCCCTAAATCAGCAACAAGCTGAGGATCTCCACCAAATGATCTAACACCAATAACCGGATTATCAGGATTATTGTTTACATCTAATACAGGGGCTAGATTCATGTTTATTCCAAGCGAATGAAGTTCAGAGCCTATAGCATGTCCGACAGATTCCGCCAGTTCTGTTGATCTTGTTGCACCAAGCGCCATATTTCCTGGGAAATCGGTACCACTCTGCAAACGTGTCACAATTCCGCCTTCTTGGTCGATTGATATCAATAATCCGTAGTCTTCATTCGCCTTTTTATACTCATCAACAAGTCTTGTTGTTTGTTCTGTAGTCACTACATTCTCACGGAAAAGGATCACTCCGCCAAGATGATATTTTTTCACGAGCTCTCTGATTTCATCATTCATCTCTGTTACGTTTTTTCCGTTCCACGTACGAAAATCAGGCATTAACATTTGTCCGATCTTTTCTTTCACAGACATAGATGCAATAGCTTTTGAAATAAGGTCGTATTTTGTACCTTCTTGTTTTAATAACTTTGCCTCTCCATCTTTCACATGAATTCCAATTCTGTCGAAAGATTTGCCATCTGTTACGACAATAAATGTTCTGCCATTCTTTCCACTTAGACTTACAACACCTTCATTATTAACGGATGCAACAGTCTTGTTTAATGAACTCCATTTCAGATTTTTTGTAACTTCCACATATGTTCCATCTTCATTAGCCAATAATGCAGTCAAATCGATGGTATCTTCCAAGATCTCTTCAGTAAGCTGAGGCATGTTTTGAGCAATAATTAGATTATTTCCATCATTTTCTTCAGCTGATACAGAATCAGATTTACCAAACCCTGCAAACATTGGGACGATTAACAAAGTAATTAATAAAAGATGACGAAACTTTATAAAAACCTTCAACATATGTACCTCCCTTTATTTTTTGGTAGCGCTTTCTTTCTTTGTCACTTTTCGGTAGAAAAAGTGCGGTTCCTGTCGTAAGGAGACAAAACAGAACTTAAGTCCTTCAGCCTTCTAGGACTAGTTGTCTATACCAGTTTTAAAGTGTATATATTCAGGTAAAAAAGACTTATATAAAAAAGCTTCATCCATTCTTGGACAAAGCTTACACACATTTTTTAAAATGAGAAACAATCTTATGTCATTGTTTGAGTAAAAGAAGTTTATTATGCAGATTTATCCAAAAAAGCTTGCTCACTTTTTGGATAAGCTTTATAATTTTCTATGTCAGTAACAATTGGGGGCTTAGCTCAGCTGGGAGAGCGTTTGGCTGGCAGCCAAAAGGTCAGCGGTTCGATCCCGCTAGTCTCCACCATACATAACAGTCCAAAACCCTTGAGGAATCAAGGGTTTTGTTTTTTTACTCATCTTTATTCTTTTTCCCTCTTGGGTCTTGTTCCTCTGCAAATTCCGTTGCATATCGGAGACCTGGTCTGAATCTTCTATGTTGTCTTTGTTTTCGCTCAGTTCCCTTTACAGAGATATGTTTAAGTAAGTATTGATGAACAAATACTTCTGTAGCTGTAATGATCCCGGCTGATATCACGCTTCCCCATGCAATTTGCAGATATCCATTTAATAAAATCGAACCAAAGATCCAAACCACTGTGTAAGCCAATAAAAACTCAGCCATTAAGGTGTTTGTTTTTCCGATACGAGGCAAAAGAATACGATCTGCAATAATATAGGTAATCACGGTTGTCGTTACAGCGAACGATACAATATCACTTATGGTTGCGTCGAAAAACAAATCCAAACCTATCCAAAAAGCAATTAAGCACACGATGAATTTCATGATAATGACTTTTGCTTGTTCCATATAAAAAAACCTCCTTCGTCTGTTCTAGTTTGCAACAAAAAAGAAGGTTCATACTTCACCTGTAAGAAGATCCCTTACAATGTGCAAGGGATCTTTTAAATTACTCGAAAACAGCCGGAATAACCGTTCCTTTTTCTGTTTGTTTTTTTACACTTGTACTTTTATCGAGCAAACTAACAATGATAAAGACAGCAGCGGATAAAGGCAGTGCGTAGAACAAAGGATCGATGTGAGTCCATGGAAAAGGAAGTATTGTTGCCTTACCGAACAAAGATTGAGATAAACCGATAGCTGCAGCTTCTTTAAGGTGTAAGAACAAGAATCCGATGATACTCACTGTAAAACCTACAATCATACTTGCTGTAGCAGCTGCTTTCGTTGCTCTTTTCCAATATAGTGCTCCAATGAGCGCTGGCAAAAAGCCAGCAGCACAAATACCAAACCAAAAAGCAGTCGCTTGGGCAATAATACCGGCTGGAAGTAAATAGGCTAAGATGACTGCAGCAATGACTCCAATAAGAACTCCAATTCTTGAAGGACTAAGTTTTGAGCCGAAAAGAGTTTGAACGCCAAGAGTCTTTAATATATCCTGGCCGAATGCTGTTGCTTGAACGTGAATTAATGAACTGATTGTAGAAATGGTCGCTGACAATAAGGTTAAAGTAAAAAGGTAAATAAACCAGTCAGGCATAAGCTGATTAATAAAAATAGGAATGATCAGATCCACATTTCCTTTAGCCGCAGCTAATGCAATCTCACCTGTATTTTCATAAAAATACAGGTTGCTTAGTGGTCCGATGACAAATGCAGCACCTGTCATAAAAAAGATAAAAATTCCACCGACCAAAACAGAGCGATACAAAGCTCTGTCATCTTTTACGGTCATACATCTCATGGCAAGCTGAGGCTGCGTAAGAACACCAACACCAACTCCCATAATAATTGTACTTACAATCGTCCACCAAAGCGGAGAACCAAATTCAGG
This sequence comes from Fictibacillus sp. EA-CB0309, assembly GCF_055814265.1. Lineage (NCBI taxonomy): Bacteria > Bacillati > Bacillota > Bacilli > Caryophanales > Fictibacillaceae > Fictibacillus > Fictibacillus sp. EA-CB0309. The sequence goes on along the minus strand of NZ_CP169271.1, from coordinate 1,242,224 downwards.
CATGCTTGTCCACCCCTGATGTCCTTGGTCGACAAGAGCCTGTGGCACGAGGTCCTTCATCGCACTTAATCCACTGTGACCTTCTGTAATACCGCCAACTGCTTGGTACGTAACAAATAAGAATATCGCCATACCGATTAACATCACTATTGCACCGAAAGCATCTGTGTACATGACGGCCTTAATACCACCTGTAACTACGTAAATACCTATAATTGCAGCTAGAAGAATAAGTGCCAGGTTGAAGTTCATAGACATTGATTCTTGAAGGAAACGCCCTCCGCCGATCAAAACAATGCTTGTATAAGCAGGCATTAAAATAAAAATCATGCTTCCTGAAAAAACGGTTATGAATTTAGAATCATAACGTTTTCCTAGAAGGGTAGGAAACGTGGTCGCATTTAAATCTAATGAAAGCTTCCTGATTTTCGTTCCAAATATCGCAAATGCTACGAAAATCCCAAGTACAATATTGAGAAACGCAAGCCATAATAAACTAAATCCATGAGCTGCCGAAACGCCTCCAAATCCAACAATCGCTGAAGTACTAATAAAGGTTGCCCCATAGGATAGCGCCATGATTGCTGGATGGATGTTTCGTCCACCTACCAAATAATCTGATTCTGTTACAGTTTTTTTGTATCCATAATACGCAAGCCATGACATGATTCCCATATACACGATAAGTATCGGAATTAAGACGGCAAAATTCATTATGAATCATTGCCCCCTTTATTCCACATGATCCCACCGAAAACAACACAGCCAATTGCAGAGATGACAGTAGCAATCCATACAATGGTTATTACTCCATCTTCCATTCCAAGCAGAACAATCTCCTCCTTTAAGTATGTGGATTAAATATGCTTATTCTATGAAATAATTTGTTAGCGCTTACATTTGTATGTATGACTTCCTTATCTTTTTTCCTTTCTTCCTCCTTTCACTGAAATCATTGCCTTATTTTTATGTTTTCTTTTAAGAAAACAAATTCCCTTTATTATTTTTGGATTTTCTTTCTATTTAAAATTAGCTTGTAACATTCATGAAATATTTTTGTAATAATCATGAAACCATTTTGTTTCTTACCTCGTCTAATAAGTAACAAGATGTTCATGAGGGGAAATGAAATTGAAGAAAAGAAATCATGCGGTGATCTTTGCTACAGCAACCCTACTAACTGTTGGAATATTAAATTATAGCGATTTTGAAAGTAAGGCAAAAGCAACTGACCAAAACGTATCCATTAAAAACGAAGTATTAACCCCTGAAAAATCAACTGAATATATCCAAGTGAAACAAACTGAAGTTAAAAAAGATGATGATACTGAAACATCAGCTTCTTTAAATACTTCTAGCCAACGTCAATCAGAAGATGAAAACAAGAGTATTGAAAAAGATCAGTCATCCGCAAAACCACAGACCAACAAAGCTGAAACGAAACCTGTTACCAATCAAGCTGTCGGAAATAAAAGTGTAACTCAAAATGAAGAAACTCAGGCACAAACAACTATGCCTGAAACAAAAATCATTGATGGATACACGTATGTTAACTTAATGAATCGAGCAGATGAAAATTTAATGGATTTAGTGAGTATTGCTAAAAAACACGATGCAACATTGTATGCTATTGAATACAGCGATTGTTTTGCGATGTTTGACAACATCAGTAATGAAGCTATAGTGATGTTTAGCACCGGTTCCCGATCGGCATCTGTGGATAACGCTGAAATTTTATACGACATGCATCCTTATATAAAAGATCAGATTCAGGGTGTAGTAGAAACGGGAGAAGAAGCGATTGTGAAGATTGGAGAATTTGAGAGCTATCACATTTCAAAAGTCGGCGGAAACATTCAAATATCATTTTAACGTATAGAAAAAAGCCCAATTAAGGGCTTTTTTTGTTATTACTTTTTTCTTAACCTCATTCAATGCTACTACCTTTAGTGCTGTCAGCTCGTCATCAGTAACCTTTTCTAACAGCTTTTCATACACAGTCATCTTTTCTTGTTCGTTTAAACCTTTACTTACTTTCTCTCTAATTGCAGCTAATTCTTGAACGGAATACCGATCAGAGATAAATTTTACTGCTTCATTCTTTGTTGTAAAAGGAAGTTTCTTTTAGGAATCTCACCTGTTTCGATGTACTTTCGAATTTCTGGATCCTCAAGAAGTTTGTTAATTTCACCTTCATTTGAGGTTAATTCTTTCGATATTTCAATCATTGCTTTTTCAGATGCGTAATCCACTGTGTACAAATATCCTGCTACACCTAAAACGATAAAAAACATCAAAACAACGCCTGACCACCATTTAATCACGTAATCACCCATTCATAATGAGATACTACATTCATAACATAATTTACAAACTTTGGAAAGGACAAGTCTTCATTTTTTATATTTTCATATAGCCTTTACACTCGTTTTCTTTGCATGTGCTATGATTTACCATAGAGTGGATAATCTTAGTATTTCTGGAGGAATGTTATGTATCGTCTTACCAATCATTTAGTTGTAATTTCTTTTGATTGTCTGTCTTCTCTTGATTTTCCTATGCTGGAGCAGCTTCCTCATTTTAATGCTTTCCTTAAGCGGGGATCACACTGTAAACACGTTGAGACGATCTACCCTTCTGTCACGTACCCATGTCATACAACAATCGTGACTGGAAATTATCCGAAGAACCATGGTGTTGTTAACAATACGTTTCTTCAACCTGGAAGAGTCTCTCCAGATTGGTTTTGGCACCGTAAACATGTGCGAGGGACAACTTTATATGACGAAGCTAAAAAAGCGGGGCTGAAAACAGCCGCTTTATTATGGCCAGTTACCGCTAGAGCAAATATTGATTACAATATGCCTGAAATATTTGCGAACCGTAAGTATCATCATCAAATTCCCGTTTCGCTTATAAATGGAAGCAAACGATATCAACTGGATATGAACCGACGATTTGGTCATATAAGAAACGGATTGAACCAACCTGAACTCGATGATTTTGTACTAGAATCCACTGTACATACCATTAAAAATAAAAAACCTCATTTGTTACTTGTGCATTTCGTTGATCTGGATTCACAGAGGCACTATCATGGCTTTTCTTCAAAGGAAGCGATGGATGCTGTTAAGCGACATGACAATCGTCTTGGAAAAATCATACAAGCCTTAAAAGATGCTGATATTTACGATGATACAACAATCGCGGTCTTGGGCGATCATAGCGCTCTAGATGAGTACAGAGCCATTAAACTCAACGTCCTATTCAGAGAGAAACAATTAATTAATATTGATTCAAAGGGTCGCGTGCAAAATTGGAAAGCCTATTGCAAAAGTTGCGACGGATCAGCATATATTTACATAAAGAATTCTTCAGATACACATACAAAGGAGGTAGTTAAGAAGCTGCTAGAGAATTTAGTAAACGATGAAACAAATGGCATTGAAAAGATTTACAGTCAGAAAGAAGCAGCTGCAATGGGGGCTGATGAAAATTGTTCCTTTATGGTAGAAGCAAGACAAGGCTTTTATTTTAACGAAGAATATGAAGGTGCCTTTTTAAATGAAATAACAGATCGGGATGTAAGAGCAAAACGTTACACACATGCCTGCCATGGCTATTCTCCAAAAAAGAAGACTATACGACTATTCTTATGTTAGCAGGTAAAGGCATTCAGCAAGATGTCGTTGTTCGTTCTATGCGTTTAATTGATGAAGGACCTACATTCGCAAGGTTATTAGGTCTTAACTTAGGACAAACAGATGGACAGGTTATAAAGACATTTTTAACTCTTTGATCACTTGAAATCTGCAATAGAAAGGACAAAAAACCTATGAAACGGTTTACGAAAGAAGAAAACAGCTGGATGTATTATGATTGGGCAAATTCTGCTTACTCTATTATTATCTCGACTGCCGTATTTCCATTATTCTTTAAAGCGGCTGCTACAAAAGCAGGTGTAAGTCCATCTGATTCAACTGCATATCTAGGTTATACGATTGCCATCGCAACTTTTATTCTAGCAATGCTGAGTCCAGTACTCGGAACAATTGCTGATTATAGAGGACTTAAGAAAAAGTTCTTTACCTTCTTTTTTGTACTCGGTCTTGTATCTACTGCTTCATTAGCCTTTGTTCCAAGTGATCAATGGCTGCTCTTATTAGTCTGTTACACCTTAACTGCAATAGGTTCTAGTGGATCAAACGTCTTTTATGATGCTTTTATTACGGATGTAACCACTGAGGAAAGAATGAACAGAGTTTCGTCAAGAGGGTTCGGATTAGGATATATCGGAAGTACGATTCCTTTTTTAATCAGCATCGCTATTATTGTATTATCACAAAATGAAGTGCTTCCAATCTCAACAACATTAGCAAGTAAAATTGCATTTTTGATCACCGCAGTATGGTGGGGTATCTTTACAATTCCTATGCTGAAAAACGTCTATCAAAAATACGGTATTGAACGTGAACCAAAACCAGTTCTTAATAGCTTTAAACGATTAGGGAAAACAATAAAAGAAATTAGAAAATACCGTGCTTTGTTTTTATTTTTACTCGCTTATTTCTTTTATATCGATGGAGTGGGAACGATTATAACCATGTCTACAGCTTATGGATCAGATTTAGGTATTAGTTCTACCAGCCTATTGATCATCCTTTTTGCTACCCAAGTGGTTGCTGCCCCTTTTGCCATTTTATACGGAAGATTAGCAGAAAAATTCACGGGCAAAAGATGCTTTATGTTGGAATTGCTGTTTACATTATTGTATGTATTTATGCGTATTTCCTAAAAACAACGTTAGACTTTTGGATATTAGCCATGCTCGTTGCAACCTCTCAAGGTGGCATTCAGGCTTTAAGCCGTGCTTACTTCGCGAAATTAGTGCCTAAGGAAAATTCGAATGAATTCTTTGGTTTTTATAACATTTTCGGTAAGTTTGCCTCCATTATGGGTCCATTGTTAATTGCAGTGACAGCCCAAGTTACCGGAAACTCATCTAGTGCGGTGTTCAGTCTTGTTATTCTATTTATTATTGGCATGACAATCTTGATGTTTGTACCAGAACCGAAAGTAGATTCTTCACATACGATCAGTGCATAGAAAAAAACTGCTCTAAAATATTTATCTTTTAGAGCAGTTTTCTTTTATTTTTATGCTGTCACTTCCCTGTTCGTATCTTGAACTCTATTCTTTTTAAAGTTAAATACAACAAAAGCGAATCCTGTAAAAATCATAAAGAACGTCAGTAAAATTGTCATATTATATACAGCAGCACCAAAATCATTTAACGTAATGACTGACTTAAACCCTGCGATTGAATAAGTAAACGGCATATATTCGCTTATATTTCTTAAGTTTTCAGGCAGCATTTCTATCGGAAGGTTGGCACCTGTTATAGAGAGCTGCATGATGACCAAACCTAATGCGATGAATCGTCCTACGTTTCCACCGAAAGCCGCTAAAAATAATACAATAGAGGAAAAAGTAATGCTGACGATCAGTGAAAATAAAATCAAGCCGCCTGGATTACTTACGTTCACCTTTAAAACAAATAAAACTAAGATAAGCAGTAGTATAGCTTGTACAATAGCAAATGTTACTAAATGAATAAATTTGACGAAGAACCAGTTGAAACTTGATACGGCGGGTGGTTTTTTAAAGTTAATAAAAAGTGACATGATTAAGATTCCAACAAATAACCCAAGTGTAATAACGTACGGAGCCGTTGAATCTCGATAGTGTTCGTATTCATTCACTTTTTTACTTTTCAGCTTCACTGGTGATGAGAACATATCAATATTATCGTTCTCTGTGTTCAAACTCCCCGTTTTCTCTGCACCAGACTTCAGACCAGACGTAAGTTTTTTACTTCCCTCATTCAATTTACCTGCACCGTCATTTAACTTTGTTGCTCCTTGTGATAGTTTTCGCCACCCCTCATCTACTTTGCTGTTTCCATCTGAGATCTTTGCTGCTCCAGAATCTAATCTGGTAACGCCTGATATCAGCTCATTCCATCCCTTGTCAACAGCAGCGTTTCCATCAGCAATTTGTTTGGCCCCTGCTTGAAGTTTTCCCGCTCCCTGATCAAGTTTGGTTTGTCCTGCTACGAGCTGGTTTAGCCCGTCATTTAACGCCACGGTACCAGGGGCTACCTTTGTAGCGATACCATCTGCAACTGACACAGCCCCTTCATTCAAAGCAACTGATTTGGTTGATAGATTATCCAAACCACTTGAAATTTCTTGCGCTCCATCTAGAATTTGCTGATAATAAGGTCCAATATTAACGGTTGGATTGGCTTTTTTATATTCTTCTAACCCTGCAACTAGGCGTTCTGCACCAGCTGCCAGTTTTGCAGATCCATCTTTAAGACGGCCAGTACCGTCTGCAACTTTTCTGCTTCCTGGTACCAATCGCTCAGCAACTCCCGTCTTCAGTTCCTGGCTCCCCGCTTCAGCTTTTTGTAGTCCTGCCAAAATTTGAGATGATCCACCTTTTAGTGAGAGAGTTCCTTCATGAAGCTGCTGTGAACCTTGAGCCAGCTTATGAATATCACTCGATTTTTCATTCAGATTATGAAGTAAGAGTCCTGTACCACTTTTTAGTTCCCTTGTTCCATTTGCAAGTTTTGTTATATCAGATTGTTTAGAATTGACAGATGCTGCTAACTCGTTAGTTCCTTTATGCAGCTTATTTGTTCCGTCCGAAAGCTGTGAAGATCCGTCCGCAGCTTTCCCAAAACCTTCTGAGACTTCTCCTAAACTGGCAAACATGTTCGTTACGTATTTTTGGGTAATCGTATCAGCAAGCTTCTCACGCATTCTTTGGGTAGCTGTTTCTGTCACTTTTGAAGCTAAAAAATTAAGTCCTTCGTTTTGGATATACTCTAACTCAAGCTTTTTAGGATTAGGATCTAATACTGTTGTTACCCTTTCAGAAAAATCTTCTGGGATGATAATGGCCATATAATAATCGTTTTTCTGAAGGCCTTTCATGGCTTCGGTTGAATTTACGAATTTCCAACCCAAGTCTTTCCCTTTTTTCATATTGGCAACTAAATCATCACCGACATGGACAGCTTGATTCCCTGTTATGGCACCTTTATCATTATTAACAACGGCAACAGGCAAGTTAGAGAGATGATCGTAAGGCCCCCAAGTTGCGGATAAAAGAATGCCACCATAAACGACCGGAACGAGCAATGCTGCAATAATCGAGAATATTATAGCCTTATTAGCAACAAGTTTTGCAAACTCAACGGAAAGCAGCTTACCTATATTCATTTAGATTCCCTCCAAATGTATGTATGACTTGAAAAATGAATGAGTAGCCATTCAGTTAATTATCATAATATTCAAATTACAAATATAAAGCTAGTTAATCTCTTAAAACACATATTATGTACTACCTTCTCTACCCAATAAGTAGTATTTCAATATATTAAGATGATAGGTCGTTGTACATAAAAAAGCTTCGACTGGAATGCAGTCAAAGCTTTTCGCTATGTCGTTAAAAATATGATTATTGGGTTGGCCCTTGATGAGGAAACTGGTTCATATAGTTCGAAAACTGTTGATAGGTCTGCTGCATTTTTTGAGCATCAGCTGCTTCAAGTGCATACCAGCCCTTTTTAAACATCATGTTATACAGCTCTCTCTGCATATTTTGAGTTTCATTAAAAACGGCAAGCAGGTCCTGATAGAGTGCGTTATGACTAGCTTCATTCAACGCAGTCGAATAAGAATCTGTCATGTATTTTTCGTAAGAGAGAATATCATTGATATAGTCTCTGTCATTCATCTGAGGCGTTTTTGGTACTGTTGATTCTGGGTTTTTAATTTTATTTGACTGATCCATAAGCATTCTCCTTTCTAGTTCTGCAATCCAGTTTGTGACTGGTTCATCATAGCTTGTTGTCCTGAAATATGGTTGATGATGCGTTTATAATGGCTTTCATGCATTTGGCAGGCTTTTTCGAGTACAGCTTTTATTTCTGGATCTTGACATTGATTTGCCATGAAGTGTGCTTTTTCATGCCTAGTAAGTTCCATGAAAGCATGTCCATTACATAATTTAAATCTTTGCCTGTAATTACTTGTGGTGGAGTTTGAAATACGGGCTGATTCTGCGTTTGATTTTGATTCTGTTGTTGCATACAAGAACCTCCTTCATATATTTACCACTTTATCTTTCCTTCCTCTTCCGTGATTATTCGTAAAAAAATTTTAAAAGGGGCTTTTGGCATTGGGATAATGTTGTTTACAAGGGAAACTGCCAATACTCAGGCTAAAAAGTCGCTGAGAACCTTCAGAGATCGAAATAAGGTGAAGTTAATGTTTAAAAAATGCGCGTCTACTTATACCAAGCGGGGTATAATTACAATTAATTCGAGAAATTATGGGATTAATTCGAGAAAATTTACACTTATATCGGCAAGTTTTGATCATATATCGGCGAGTTTCCATAATTCTACAAACAACAACTAGCCGTATACCCTCACATTGGTAACTGTTTTATCAATCCACAGGTATTAAGTGCTTTTTTATAGCTAAAAAACAAAAAAAACAAGCAGCCATTACACTGCTTGTTTTACCATTGACTTATTTTACAATCCATTTCGGTCCAAGGATTGTTTGTATGCGATAAAAGTTTCCATACGCTGCGTTCACTTTATATGTTCCAGGATAGAGACTCGCTGCTGCCATCTTGTGATTTACATTTGGTCTGTCATGCAATGGAACCTTTTGTGTGAGCGTTATAGTTTTTGTTATAGGTGTAATACGCTTTTCCCAGCGCTTGTCTCCTTCTATTGCCATATAGAGACCTGCTTTTTTATTCCTTGCCCATTCTTCAGGAAAAATGGTGATTGGTGGATTGGTTTCACCAGCATAAGGAGCAAGTTCAAATGTAAATCCTGGACGCTTGAATGTTTGAATGAACCAATCTTTATATCCGCCGCCGCTTGATAAATTTGTATCAGGTGGAATAAGTCGATAACCTGTCATATTACTAAGCGTCGTCCCGAGTGTCTTATCTCCTTCAAATGTATCTGTTCCATAATTAAAGTGGTAGTAAAGAATTCTTCCAGCTGTATGATAAGAATTTGTTATTTCAGGATCAACCAAATAGGTAAGAGCAGAAACCGCTTTTGCCTCAGCCGTCACTAGAGGTGCTGTTCCTTTGTAATCTTTGTATGAAGGTGCTTTCGCATTATTATTGATTTGTTCCCAGCGCGCTGGATATTGTCTGTTCAGATCAATTCCTTGTGCATTGGACTTCCAGCGTTTGAAATCTTTGCTACCAGCATTCATCTTGATAAGGTTAGCATGTGCTGTAGACGGAAATGCGGATAATCCTTTTGTTGAAGCGTTACACCGTCAGGATTAGTCATCGGTACGAACCAAATGGATGTATTGTTTAGTACATTTGCCACATTGTAGCCGTCCATTGTGCCATTCAACACGTATTTTTCACTATATTGGTCGATCATCTCCATTACGATATTCGTCGTGATCCATTCCCTGGCGTGATGTGATGCGTTGTACATAACAGTAGCATCCCCTCTGCCGAGCTTTACTGCCCAAATATCTCTGCCGTATGGAGTTTTCCCTAGTGAGCGGTATTGGACTAGACCTGGGTATTTTTGTGCGAGTGTTTTGATATTACTAGTCATTGTTTCATATGTATACGTTTGATTTGGATTAACGTAGCTTGCTGCTTCTATTTTATTATTCCAGCATGTTAGGCTAACAAGCAGCATCCCCATGAACAACATAAATCCCTTTTTCAAAGAATTCTCTCCTTCCAAATTCTATTATTATTTGAATATATTAATAGTATAGATAAGAGAAGATATTGCTTCGCATGAGGATAGTAGCCTTTAGTATTTCAATTTGTTTACTAGAAATAAGTCCAATCTCATAGATATTTGGTATTTAAAAACAAAAGATCGTGCATTGCCTGAGTTTTAGTGGAAATTGGTTTTGATTGGTTCAAATTATGGGAAGAGTATTAGGGCGGGGATGACATAATACGAGGGAATGCAGATGAAAAAACATAATGATACAAATAGTAATAAAAAAGCGGATATACCTGATCGGCAGTACTTTTTCCCAGCTCAGATTATTGAATACTTTATTGAAGAAGGCAAAGCCTCGTTACAGATTACAAACTTGGCCCAATTTATTTTGTCTTTCATGGCCGGAGCATTTATTGCGTTTGGGGCACTAGGTTCCGTGCTCTTATCGATGAATGTAGATACACCTGGACCGTATAACCTTCTAGCAGGTGTTGGATTTGCTATAGGCTATGCCATGATATTTTTGTCAGGATCCATTCTTTTTACCGAGATTAATATCCTACTGCCAAGTTATATTTTACAAAGCAAGTTTTGGATCAGTAAAAAGGTTCTTCGATTTTGGGGAATTTGTTACATTGGAAATTTTCTTGGAGCCTTATTTGTAGGGTTTCTCTTAAATCTTTCCGGATCGTTAGACAAAGAATTTTACGACGGACTTTTAAAATTCATGGAGAAAAAGATGCAGTTTACAGATCGAGGAACTTGGGGATGGTTTCAGGTCCTGTTCTCTGGAATACTTGCAAACTGGCTTATCGGAATTGCAGCTGTTCTAGCTACTGCAGCCCGTGATGTCATGGGGAAAATTTTCGGAATCTTATTACCTGTCATTATTTTCGAAGCAGGAAATTTCCAGCACGCAGTAGCAAACATGGGGTATTTTAGCATCACTGTTCTCGAAGGATTTGAATATAGCTGGTACGAATTTATTTTTCTAAATTTAATTCCTGCCTCAATCGGAAATCTTATTGGAGGCGGCATTTTAGTATCCCTTTTACTTTCATTTGCTTTTAAAGAAGATATTGATGATGATATTATAAAAGAGGATGAAGAAGAAGTAGAGAAGATCACTGATAAAATGAATAAGTAGTTAATGCTAAACACTTTTATTGTCATGTACAGTAAAGGTGTTTTTTGTTAGAGTTCAAATAGGAATGATTAATAAAAAGGCTTTGTTAAACGACTATGTTGTTGTAAGAATCCAATAGAAAAGGATGAACAAGTTTGCCTAACCATGCAAAGATTGCTTTTTTATATGTGGCCATAGGTGCTTCACTATGGGGAATCATAGGTTTTTTTGTAAAAGAATTAGCGGAATACGGTTATACGCCTTTACAGATCGTTTATTTGAGAGCGGCAAGCGCGTTTCTATTTTTTCTTGTTTGGGTTTTAATCCAACAACCTGCTCTTATGAAAATTAAACTGGGGGATACTTGGTATTTCTTAGGTACAGGGATATTGAGTGTTTCCTTTTTTAATTGGTGCTATTTCACCACCATACAAACGTCTTCACTAGCCATTGCTGCTATTTTGTTATATACAGCTCCTGCTTTTGTTCTCGTGATTTCTGTTTTTGTGTTTAAAGAGCGGTTAACACGCCAAAAAGTCTTTGCACTTTCTGCAACATTTATCGGATGCATTTTAGTATCTGGTATATTTTCAGCGGAGCTTGAACTCTCTATGAAGAGCTTATGGATTGGGTTAGGAGCGGGGTTTGGCTATTCGCTTTATAGCATTTTTGGCAAGCTCGCTGGTAAGAAATATGAAACATTGACTATCAGTTTTTACACTTTTTTATTTGCGATGATTGCGCTTTTTCCAATCAGTGATATATCAACTGCTGAAGTGAATATGTTCGATACAACTGTCATTCTAAACATTATTGGACTAGGGCTGTTTCCTACTGTTCTAGCTTATTGGTTTTATACACAAGGATTAAAACAACTGGAAGCTAGTAAAGCAGCCATTGTATCTACGATTGAACCCGTTGTAGCAACCATAATGGGATTGGTGCTATTCAATGAATCTGTTTCTTTGATTCAAGCGGTTGGTATATTACTCGTACTGGGTGCGGTTCTATTCATTCAAGAGCGAAAATCAAAAACAATGGGTACAGAGTCACTTTATAACACGCATTAAAAAGGTGCAGCATAAGAGCTGCACCTTTTGTTTTCTTACAGAATCGAACTTAAGAAGTCTTTTGTCCGATCTTCTTTTGGATCATTAAACAGTACATCTGGCTTTCCTCTTTCCCAGATCTGGCCGTCATGCATGTATACTACTTCGTCTGCTACTTCTTTTGCAAACCCCATCTCATGTGTCACCACAACCATCGTCATGCCTTCTTGTGCTAGTTCTTTCATGGTCGCTAATACTTCCCCAACGAGTTCAGGATCGAGGGCTGAAGTGGGCTCATCAAACAACATGATATCCGGTTTCATGGCAAGTGCCCTTGCAATCGCTACACGTTGTTTTTGTCCGCCAGATAGTTTAGCTGGATACACATCTGCTTTATCTGATAATCCAACTTTACTAAGTAAGGATTTTGCCTCTTTTTCAGCTTCTATTTTATTTTGATTTCTCACCATAACCGGAGCTTCCATAACATTTTCCAATACGGTCTTGTGCGGAAACAAATTAAAGTGCTGAAATACCATCCCTACTCTTTGGCGCACTTCATTTAAGTTATGTGATTTAGGATCAATTTCTTCTCCTTCAATAACAATCTTGCCGCCGTTTTTGATCTCTAGGAAATTAATACAACGAAGCAATGTACTCTTTCCTGAACCACTGGCTCCGATTAATACAACAACATCACTTTCATGAACTTCTAAGTTCACTTCTTTTAATACTTCTAGATCACCAAAGCTCTTCTTTAGATTTTCAATGCGTATCATTTCTTTTTTCACAAAAAACGCCTCCTATTCCCCAGCTGAAAGTTTCTTTTCCAACAGATTTACTAGTAGTGTGAAAAGAAGGACGAGTATTAGATAATATAGACCAACAATAATTAAGTACGTCATTTCGTCAAACGTTCTGGATCCTTGAGTTGTTGCAATGCTAAACAGTTCATTTAGTGCGATAAAAGATGCCAGTGAAGAATCTTTTAGTCCAATAATGAATTGATTCCCAAGTGGTGGGAGTGCTCTTTTAAAGGCTTGCGGCAAAATGATTCTTCTCATCGTTAATCCATATGTCATACCTAAAGAGCGACCAGCTTCCATTTGCCCTTTATCAACCGATTGAATGGATCCTCTAAAGATCTCTGCAATATAAGCACCATTATGCATAGCAAGTCCAAAGGCAGCAGACCAAAACGCTGATATACCGAGTTCAGCAAGTCCAAAATAGAAGATGAAAATCTGAACAATTAAAGGTGTTCCTCGAATAAGTGCGATATAAATATTTGCAATCCAATTTAGTATCTTAATGCCCGAAATCTTAAATAAGGCAAACACAAGACCAATACCGGTACCAATTAGAATGGAAACAAAGGTAAGTTTTAATGTTATCCAAAGACCCTTTATGAAGAGCGGATAACTTTCTATCAATACATCTATAATGTGTGCGAGATCAAACATGCCCTAGTCCTCCCCTTATATTCTCTTTTTTAAGGTTGATACAGTGTGATAAAAAGAAAGCCGCCCTGCAATCCAGCACATGCGGGCGGCTCACACCATTATTCAGGCTTTTTCGTGATATCAGCACCGATGTATTCTTCACTAAGCTTCGCGAGCTCTCCGTTTTCTTTCATCTTCATCAAGGCTTCGTTAATCGCTTTTAGCAATTCTTTGTCCTCTTTCTTAACAGCTATTGCCTGTTCACTCGTACCTAGCTGCTCTTGTTCAACAATCTTAAATCCTTTTTCAATTGCTTGTTTTCCTGTGATTGCATCTGTGATTACTGCATCATGTTTACCTTCACTTAACGCACGCAGTGCTGTAGCATCACTGTCGTAGTTTTTAATTTGTTCTGTAAAATCTTGAGCAGATTTTTCATAGGTAGAACCTTTTGAGACAGCAACTTCTTTTCCTTTTAGATCTTCTTTCGTTTTAATATCACTATCTGGTCTTGTGAAAATAACTGGACCTGAATAATAATACGGCTCGCTAAAGTTCACTGCTTGCTTTCGGTCTTCAGTGATTGTATGGCTTGCCACTGCTGCGTCAAAACGATCTGCCTTTATAGCGGAAACTGCGCCATGAAACTTGAATTTCTCAGGAACGGCTTTTAAACCAAGTTCATCAGCTATTGCTTTTCCTACGGCTACATCAAAGCCTGTTAGTTCCCCATTGCTATCAACTGAACTAAACGGAGGAAATTCTCCAGAAACAATATAATTAAACTCACCATCATTTTTTAACTCAATACCACCATCACTTGACTCACTGCTGCCACATGCAGCTAGTACAAACATAGAAAACACAACTGCTAACATACTAATTTTCTTCTTGAAATCTTTCATTCTTATCCTCCTTGAATATCCCATTTTGTAAATTCCCCTACTAAACAAGGGTAGCATGAATTTTAAACATTCACAATTTTATGTAGATTCCAATCAGTCGTAAAGCTCAGACTTTTCATGCTTCATTTCTACTTTTACCCTTATTAAAAAAATCATAAACACTTATTTAGCAAGCAAAAAACGCCCCTCAGTCAGACTGAAAGGCGCTTAAGTAATTATGGTAAAAGTTTAGTAGGAAGCAGAATTGTAACGGTTGTTCCAATATCTAATATGCTTTCAAACGTAATGTTGCCATGGTGATTTTCAATGATCTTTAACGAGACCATTAATCCCAATCCTATTCCTTTTTCTTTGTTTGAATAAAAAGGTTCACCAAGTCTTGCAAGCCGTTCCTCGCTAATGCCTACACCTTGGTCTGTAACTTTTATAAAGACATATCCTTCATCATACGAACCTGTTTCTACAAAGATCGTTCCACCGTCATGCATGGCTTCTATAGCATTTTTGATGACATTAATAATGACTTGTTTAATTTGATTTCCTTCACAAAGTATATGCGGTACATTCATGAAGTGAGTATCAAACTGAACATTGTTCAGGTTTGCTTCTGAATCAAGCAGCGTAATACTTTGTTTTATAAAATCATTCACGTTTCTTTGCTGAAAGAGCGTTTCTTGGTGTGGTTTCGCCAATACTAAAAATTCTGTGATGATTGATTCAATTCTATCCATCTCTGATAATATGATTTCGCTATGCAATTCTTCCATATCAGGTTTCATCAATTGGACGAACCCCTTAATACTTGTAAGCGGATTGCGTATCTCATGCGCAATTCCTGCAGCAAGTTCACCCACTACCGTTAGTTTATCAGATTTTCTGAGCAGTTCTTCCTTTTCTTTGAGTTCCGTAATATCCTCGGATATCCCAGCTATTCGATAAACCTCTTTTTGATCATTCGTTATCGGAAATGCTCTCGTTCTAATCCAGCGTACTTTTTTATTCTTATTTTGTATACGATATTCGATCTGTGACTCACCTTGTGCAATTAAATGAACAAACCCCTGAACAACCTCTTGATCATCAGGGTGAACATCTGTAAACACAGATTCAAAAGCTGTTGAATCCGTATCCCATATTTGTTCAAACGCTTTAGAGATGTATAGAAGCTCTCGTGTTCCGTAATCTTGCATCCAGAATACGTCTTTCGCGTTTTCAGCAAACTGACGAAATCTTTCCTCGCTCTCTCGAAGTCCGAGTTCCATTCTTTTGCTTTCCGTTATATCTCTTGAAACACCTACAATACCCTCAACTTGACCTTGATCGTTTTTAATTGGAGATAGAATCGCTTGATAATAAAGGCGTTCACCATCTCGAACATTGCTCCATTCATAAAATTGGGATTTCCCTTTTAAAACGAGATGGCATGCTTGTTCTTGACCGTCTGCGATAGCATCTCCAAATACTTCTCGGATGGTCTTGCCTATAAAAAAGGATGGCTTTACATCATGTTTCTCCATCCATCTTCCATAAATTCCGGTATGTACAAAGTTTTGATCTAATGTAAAAACTGTGTCTTCCATTGAATCAACAAGTGAGTGAAAACGTTCCTGACTGCGGTTTAATTCTTTTTCTGTTAGCTTTAACTTTTGGTTGTCTTTTAAGGTAATGACAAGGTTTTCGAGTCTATTATAAGCATCCCAAATAGGAGCTATTGTTACGGATAACCAATAGACCTTACCCGAATTTTTGCGCATTACCTCGAGTTCCATTTGATGAGTTTTTTCTTTTGCCTTGCTACTTGAAAATAGATTTCTTTAAAAGAGACATTGCTTTTATGCTGATCCATCACAACAAATGGAAGGTTATAAAGGGATATACCTTCTACTTCCTCAGCTGACAGCCCTAACATACTATACGCATTGGTATTTGCATAAAGGATTGTGCTGGATGGTTCAACTACGATAATTCCGCTATCCACGGCTTCATAAAAGGTATGCATCAATTGTTTTTTATTCTGTAATTCAAACGAAGTTTCACGCATAGGCTACATCCTTGTGCATTATTTTTTAATATATTTTTACAAGAATTGTCTTTTCTCTATTTTTCTATTAAATACAATAAATTACAAGAGTTAATTTTATGTTCTAAATAATTTTAAATCTGGTTCAATGGATTTTATAATTTAAATCTATTAGAAAAATAAAAATCAGGCGAGTAATACCGGCTGGCTATTAGCCTGATAAAAAAAGCACACAGATTTTTATGCTGTGTATTTCTGCAGTGTTTTTTTATTCTTCAAAACATCATTCTGTATAATATTAAATATTAGTTGTTCGTAATCATCCTCTACCCTAATAAACTCATCTGATGCAGGACGCAGGTCATCAATAGGATTTATTATTTATATTTTGAGGTAAAAAGAAATATATACTATACTTTCTTGAGCCATTTTCACATGTTTTCATTTCTATGAAATCTACAGAGATATCACTGCTATCGTTATGAAATTTTCTTATTACATATAAGTAAAACCACAATTTATATCTCATAAAATATGAAATCATAGAATAGGGTTAAAAATAACGAGTTGGAGGTCTGATTATGATACTTTTTTCAATCAGTTGCTTGATTGCTTTCTATCTTTTAACGGTACAAGATTCAAAGAAAGTGAATCAAGTGATTTGGCCTGTCTATGGGTTAATAGCTGTAGTGTGCTTGATCAGTTTATTTACGTTAAATCCTGATACCGCCACTTATATCTTTTGGGTACGTATATTTTTCTTGCTGCTAGTCGTACCTATTTTCATTCTTGTCATCCGCAAAATCTGGCATCTAAGTTCGGACACCTCAAAATGGATTCAATACACAGTGGCCATTCCAGTATCATTACTTTTTGTCCTAACGCTGTGGTTATGCTGGAACATGTTCCCCATCGTATTGTATATCTTCTAAAGAAAAGGATTCTTATACAAGAAAAGCGTCTTAGGATTATCCTAAGACGCTTTTCTTGTGAAATTCCACATAAATGTCCTCACTAAATGGACAGAAAGGGACTATTTGTCTTTTTGTGGGGTCTGTCCCCCTGCATGAGCGAGAGCACTTCTTTTACGATGGTGTTGATCTTTTGGTTGATAAATTCATCTCCAAAGCTTTCCTTGGCTTTTTGGATTGCAGCAATTACATCTTCATCAAATTGAATTAAATCTTCATCATCTTCTGCATCATTATACAAGTCAATCATGCTGTCTAATCCCTCTTGCATTCGATCTATAGCTTCGCTGTATTTTTCCCGGTCCTCTTTATTGTATTTCAACTTAATCACCCATTCACAGCTTTTCCATCTATTTGAACTATCAAACTCCTTAAACATTTACACATGTGACTTTTTTCACTATTTTTTCAAGTAAAAGTATACTATAATAATTTGGTTATTATTATCTTGAAATATATTATTTTACATATGAAATGGAAGGAGGGGGAACCATTGATTCGCCGGTGGTTTACTAGAAAGAATAAACCCTTGCAGCCTGCTTTAGAATCGCGGTCTTCAAGTTCAACTTTGAGCTTATGTACGAACACCGTAAGAGAAGCAGATCCTGTTAAAGAAATCTCGCATTTTAAAATGCGGTTGAAGGAATTTGGCATAGATTTTAGCCACTTAGTCTCCAGCACTCCTAAGGAGCTTGAAAATAGGCAGCAAGCCATTCAAGTTGCTGAGGAAATTGCGGCAGATCCAGAAATGCGAAGCTACTTTTTAACATGGAAACGATTGCCCCTTCTTCACAGCGAGAGTACTCAGCATCAGAAACTCACCATGAAGAGGCAGCGAGAATACATAACCGCACTTACACTCATCTTCATTGAGAACTATCATGTGTTGTTGCAATATGTGCCGGGCACGGGAGGAAAACACTAATGAACAAAGCGATTATTGTAGAAGTGAGTAAGCGCCACCTCATCGTACTGGCTGAAGGCGGCGAATTTAAGAAAGTCAGAAATACAAGTGCAGCATATGCAGTCGGTCAGGAAATCACGCTACCTGTTATAGAAGAGAAAAAACGTTCGATTTTTTCTGGTTTAATCAATTGGAAAACAGGTACTGCGGTTGCTTTAGCCATTTTTCTGCTGTTCTTTCAAATACTTTCGCCAGTCTCAGGACCGGGAGCTTACGCATATGTTGGGATGGACATGGATCCTAGTTTGGAATTAAAAATTGACGAGGACATGAAAGTACTTGATATCTTTGCCTTTAATCAGCAAGGAAAAATGGTGCTTGAGCGTATGAATGATTGGGAAAATAGAAATATTGCATATGTGACTGACCTCATATTTGATACGTGTAAAGAACTGGGTTATTTAAAAACAAAAGAAGAAGTTTTGATTACAACGACCTTGTCTGAAGAAATTCCTGCTGAA
The DNA here is from genome assembly GCF_055814265.1 of Fictibacillus sp. EA-CB0309. Classification (NCBI taxonomy): domain Bacteria; kingdom Bacillati; phylum Bacillota; class Bacilli; order Caryophanales; family Fictibacillaceae; genus Fictibacillus; species Fictibacillus sp. EA-CB0309. Next base: position 1,223,478 of record NZ_CP169271.1, on the reverse strand, counting down.
AAGGAAAAAGAAATGAAGCAGCGAGTAAACGAAGTCATGACAAAGACCGCTAAAAAGCAGTCCGTTGAAATGACAACGATTGTTATAAGTTCCAAAGAACGTGAAAAATCCAAAAAGATGAACATGTCACCTGGGCATTATGCTATCTATACAGCTGCTAAGAAATCAGGCATAAAAATTACAAAGAGTGAAATTTCAGGTCAAACGATAGAAAAGATTTCTGAAAAAGTCGGTCCGATTAAAGAGCTTTTAAAAGAGGATATTGAACCTGTGAGTACCTCAGCTGAAAAAAGCGAAAACCTTGTATACGAGCCGCCGCTTCCCATTCTAGATCAAAAAGAAAAAGAGGAAAAAGTTAAAAAGAGAAGCCTGCTTTACCTGTACAGGAAAAGGTTGAAGAATCTCGTAAGACAAGACCAATAGAAGCACAAACCAGTCATGTTACTATTCCTGCTGCTCCACAAAAAGAAGAAAAAACAGCAGCTGAACCGGTTAAAAAAGAACAAGGGCATGAAAAAACTAGTCCTCCTCCTTCTGCAGTTGTAAGTGGACATGAAAAGGACGCACCAAAGCTACCAGTAAAAGATATTCCTGCTGCTGTTGCACCGCCTAAGGAAGAAACATCAAAGGAAGAGAAGCCTAAGCCGGAAAAACCGAAAGAAGAAAAACCTAAAGAAGAGAAACCGAAAGAGGAGAAACCAAAAGAAGAAAAACCAAAAGTTGATCCGCCGAAAGAAAACGATACTCCTCCTAATCCTGTATCTGAACCTGTTCAAACCAATCCTGAACCAAAAGAACAATGGATTTATATTGAGATTATTGTTGATGGAAACGTCATAACCGTAAGAATTAAGACAGATTCAAACGAATTAACAGAAGAGTTAAGAAAACAAGCTTTAGCCCTTATAAATCAAAATTCTTTAAAACAGCATCAATGTTCCCAAACTTCTTCAACTTTACAACAAGAAGTTAAACAAGAAGAAATCGCAAACGTGACAGAACAGCCAGACGCTGCACCTTCGGAAAGCCCAGCTCCAACAAATTTACCCATTCAACAAGCTTCATGATAGATAAACCTCTGGTAATTTTTTTGCCAGGGGTTTTTGTTTTTTCACTGTCGTATAAATCCTTATCCTCTTTGGCAATAGTGTTAATAGGAGGAGAGTGTGTTTATATGCGTGCCATGTATTATGCATATTTGAGAATGCCGATGCTGGTTCGGCTTGGTATCATTCTATTTCTTATTCTGTTCTCAAGCGCTGTTTTCGCTCACCTCTTTGAAAAAGACACGTTTCCAACCATTTTTGAAGGCTTTTACTGGGCTGTTATAACAGCAGGAACAGTAGGTTATGGCGATTACGCACCACATTCATTTGAGGTAAGGCTACTTGCTATATTTCTTGTCTTTTTAGGAGGATCATTTTTAGCCTTTTTAACGGTACACTTTGCTAGTGCTGTTGTTAAAAAAGAAAATCGTTTTTTTGAGGGGAAAAATATGTACAGAAATAAGGATCATTTTATAGTAGTTGGGTGGAATGAACGTTCAAAACATACGATTCAAGCGATCAGAGACAAAATAAAAACAAATCATATTGTTTTAATTGATGAGTCTTTAAAAGAAAATCCTTTATATATGGAAGGTGTCCATTTTATCAATGGCAAACCGAGTGAAGATTATACATGGATGAAAGCTCATATCCAGAAGGCACATACGGTTCTCATTACAGCTGATGCCAACTTAAAGGAAGTTGAAGCGGATAGAAATACGATTCTTTCCGTTCTGACAGCACGCGGATTAAATGCAGCTGTACCTATTCATGCAGAAGTATTAACGACCGAGCAGGCAACAAATGCGAAACGTGCTGGTGCCAATCATATTATTCAAACATCAAATCTTGCTTCACATGAGATGGTCTTAAGTCTTGAAAGAGAACTCATATAAAAACAGATAGGGCAAGTCACCTATCTGTTTTATTAATTCAATAGAGCTGTCTCTATTTTTTTCACCAAGTCTTTACCAATACCAATCCATTTTTTATCGATAGACGCATCTGGATCTTGCGGCTCTGAAAACTGATTAAAACTACCCGATATGTTCCCTGTTTCAGCGTTATCATCCAATCCAATCTGATATTTATGAGCCAATAGAAAAGGTTCACCTAACTGAATGACTGTATCTTTTTTGTCCAATTCCCCATCTACCGCTTTAAAAGGAATTCTTAAAAACGTATATCCGACTTCATCATCAAGTTTATAATCAAAATATCCATGATCATAATCCCAGTTCCCGCCGTATGAAAAGCCCATCCCTTTCATTACTTCTTCAGCTTCGTTTAATGCACACAATTCATTCTCAAGCCTGCTTTTTATGGGTTTCATAATTGTCCCTCCTACTTATTCTATTGTTTAGCGTATCCAAATCACATATAGATTATTTGAACGTTTCTTTAAAAGGAAACCATAGAAAAAACCTGACTCTATTTTTATGAAGAGTCAGGTTTTAAATCTTATAGACGTTTTTCTAGTTCTTCTTTTTCTTTTTCAAACCCAGGCTTACCAAGCAGAGCAAACATATTTTTCTTATATGCTTCTACTCCTGGCTGATTGAATGGGTTAACCCCTAACAAGTATCCGCTCACTGCACATGCTTTTTCAAAGAAATAAACCATATATCCGAAGTGGTACGGCGTCATTTCAGGGAGACTTACGATTAAATTCGGCACTCCGCCATCAGTGTGTGCAAGCAATGTTCCTTGGAACGCTTTTTTGTTTACAAAATCCATTGTTTGACCAGCTAGGAAATTAAGCTTATCTAGGTTTTGATCATCTTCTTCAATCTTGATTTCCTCACGAGCTTGATCTACATATAGAACCGTTTCAAAAAGGTCACGTCGCCCTTCTTGAACATATTGTCCCATTGAATGAAGATCGGTAGTGAAGTCTACAGATGCAGGATAAATTCCTTTGTAGTCTTTTCCTTCACTCTCACCGTATAGCTGTTTCCACCATTCGGACACATAGTGCAGACCTGGCTCGTAGTTTACCATTAGTTCGATCGTCTTCCCTTTGTTATAAAGCGCATTTCGAACAGCAGCATACTGATATGCTTGGTTTTCTGCGAGGTTAGGGTTATTGAAGTCTGCTGCAGCTTCTTTCGCTCCATTCATCATCTCTTCAATATTAACTCCGCTCACTGCAATCGGCAGAAGACCTACAGCCGTTAGAACAGAATAGCGTCCACCAACATCGTCAGGAATAATGAATGACTCGTAGCCTTCTTCGTTCGCTAATGTTTTAAGTGCACCTTGAGCTTTGTCAGTAGTCGCATAAATGCGTTTACGAGCTTCTTCTTTGCCATATTTTTCTTCTAAGAACTTTCTAAAAATACGGAACGCAATAGCAGGTTCAGTTGTTGTACCTGATTTAGAGATGACATTAACGGACACATCTTTGTCTTTTAGTACATCAAAAAGCTCTTTAACATAAGTTGATGAGATGTTTTGGCCCGCAAAGAATACTTGTGGAGTCTTGCGGTCTTCTTTTGACAAAAGGTTGTAAAAAGAATGGTTTAACATTTCAATAGCAGCGCGTGCTCCTAGATACGAGCCACCGATTCCAACCACGATTAAAACATCAGAGTCACTTTTAATCTTTTCCGCACTTTTTACGATTCGACTAAACTCTTCACGGTCGTAATTCTCAGGCAGGTCAACCCAACCTAAAAAGTCACTACCCGCACCCGTTTTTTCATGAATCGCGTTATGTGCAGCTTCTACAGCACCTGTAAGATAATCTACTTCATGCTGACCAATAAAAGACAGTGCCTTGCTATAATCAAAACTTAGCTTTTTTGTCATATGTAAGCCTCCTAAAACAATCATTATTCTTTCACTTTATACAAGTACAACATTCAAATCAAGAAACCATGTAAATGTAATCGGTTTCTTCATAAAAGACGAAATATTCAAAAGCAGACATGAAAAAGAAGGGGTTTACCCCTCCTTTTATAATGACATTCTTAAGATGTTTAATACATCCTCTTTATTCTGGCTGTTGAAATTACCGAACTCGCCTCTAGCCATTGCTTTATCTGCAATTAGGTCCAGTTTGGAGTCATCAATATCATAGTCTTTCAAAGCATTCGGTGCCCCTAATGAAGTCCAGAAAGCGGATAGACGGTCAATTCCTTCAAGAGCAACTTCTTTATCGGATTTGCCTTCAGGATTAACATCAAATACGCGAACAGCAAGCTGCTTGAAGCGAGATACATCAGTATCCACATTGTGTCTCATCCAATTTGGGAAAAGAATCGCTAACCCGCCTGCATGCGGAATGTCATAGACAGCTGAAACAGCATGTTCAATATTATGACTACCCCAATCACCGCGGAGACCCATTTGAAGCGTACCATTTAATGCCATTGTTCCACTATAAAGAATCGTTTCACGCAGCTCATAGTTTTCAAGATCATTTAAAAGCTTAGGTGCAGTTTCCATTACAGTTAATAAAATGGATTCAGCAAAACGATCTTGCAATGGTGTATTTTTAGCGTTATGGAAGTATTGTTCGAATACGTGAGACATCATGTCTACGATCCCATAAATCGTTTGATCTTTTGGAACTGAGAATGTATTTTTTGGATCTAAAATCGAGAACTTAGGAAATACGAGTGGGCTGCCCCATCCATACTTTTCCTGTGTTTCCCAATTGGTAATTACAGAGCCAGAATTCATTTCGGATCCTGTTGCTGCTAAAGTTAGAACTGTTCCAAACGGCAGAGCTTCCTGCGGCTGAGCTTTTAGCGTGATAAGATCCCAAACGTCGCCATCGTATTTCGCTCCTGCTGCAATAGCTTTTGTACAGTCGATAACACTGCCTCCACCAACAGCTAACAATACGTCGATTCCTTCTTCTTTACAGATTTCTATACCTTTACGGACTGTAGAAACTCTTGGGTTCGGCTCGACCCCTGAAAGCTCACGGACTTCGGCATCCATTTTTTTAATTCATTCATGACTTCATCGTATAAACCATTACGCTTGATGCTTCCTCCACCGTAAACAACAAGCACTTTCTTGCCATATTTTCCTAGTTCATCTTTTAAAGTTTGAATTTGATTTTTACCAAACACCAATCGGGTTGGGTTGTAATATATATATTCGTTCATCATGATCTCTCCTTCTTGCATGGTTTAAAACGTATTATGTGGGACACGAAAGGTAATGTAAAGTAATCAGCTTACCGAATACTAGCATGTGTTTTTATGCTTTGTTTCATGCCATGAATTTAGGGAATGTATAAATAAAGTAAAAAATTGACACCCTAAAGGTGCGTTCTATTCATATTGATTAGGAGGATGTAAAATGAGTGGATTACAACGCTTTGCCTTAGCATTAGTGATAATCGGAGCGATTAACTGGGGTCTTATCGGATTTTTTCAGTTTGATTTAGTTGCTGCTATTTTTGGCGGTCAAGACGCAGCTCTTGCCCGTATCGTGTATGGTCTTGTAGGACTTTCAGGTTTGTATTGTCTAACGTTGTTATTTAAACCTTCTGAAGAACTAAGCCGTGAAGGTCATACCGAACATAATCGTGTTTAATAAATAAAGCAAAAAAACCTCTCAGCTGAGAGGTTTTTTTACATTATTTTTTAAGGCGCTTGTTAAGTTGAGCCTGACGATCTGTAGACTCTTTCAACCAATCTTTAAGTTTCGCTTCAAGAGTGTTGAAACCTTTGTTAGCGTCTTGATTGTTTGTGTTGCTCTTTTTGTTGTTGTTGTTAAACCCACCTGGGCGGCGTTCTTTTTTAGGTGCAGGAGCTGGAGCTTCCTGTGTTTGTCGGATGGACAGCGAAATCTTCTTGCTGTCTTCGTCAACAGAAAGAATTTTTACTGACACAACGTCCCCAACACTTAGTGCATCGTTAATATCTTTAACGAAACCATGAGAAACTTCAGAAATGTGTACAAGACCTTGTACATTATCATTTAATGCAACGAACGCACCAAAAGGCTTAATGCCTGTAACTTTACCTTCAACAATGCTACCTACTTCAAAATTCATGAAAACACTCCTAACTATTTTTTAACCTGTTAAGTATAACATAACTAAATCGTACAAGCAAAACTAATAAAAGGAGGGTTTTATTGGTTTGTAACCGTCATTTCATGAGTTTGAGTAGGTTTCATTAATAGATCTTCTCCAAAGCTGTACTTTTTCTCAATATTAATTTGATGCCACAACATGAACATAAGCACGGTCCAAATCTTTCTGCTATAATCTCCTCGGCCAGAACGATGTCCTTCTAAAAGATCTAAAACAATATCCTTATTCAAATATTCATCAGTAGCACTTGTATGGATCAACTGCTTAGCCCAATCATACATCTCGTTTTTAAGCCAATGGCGAATTGGAACCGGGAATCCTAATTTCCTGCGATGTAACACAGAATCAGGAACAATACCTTTCATCGATTCTCTCAATGCATATTTCGTGGTGCCATTTGTAACAGTAAGATCAGGATGCAATTGTGAAGCCACAGAGAACACTTCTTTATCAAGAAATGGTACACGTAGTTCCAATGAATGAGCCATCGTCATCTTATCTGCTTTCACAAGGATATCGCCTCTCATCCACGTATGCAGGTCAATATACTGCATTTTGTGGACATCATGAAACTGACTTGCTTGCTCGTATAAAGGTTTTGTTACATTTTTATAGTTATAAGCAGAACGATATTGCTTTAATAGCCTGCTCTTCTCAGTTTCAGAAAACATTTTCGCATTTCCGATATAACGTTCTTCAATGGTCATGCTGCCGCGTTCCATAAAACTCTTCCCTTTAACACCTTCAGGAAGCATGCTTGCAATGGCTGCCAAACCTTTTGTGAGACTTTTTGGCAACGATGAAAGATGTCTCAATGAATGGGGCTCATGGTAGATATTGTAGCCTCCAAAAAGCTCATCTGCTCCTTCACCAGAAAGAACGACAGTAACATGTTTAGCCGCTTCTCGCGCAACAAAATATAAAGGTACAGCAGCAGGATCTGCAACTGGATCATCCATATGCCAGATGATTTTTGGCAGTTCTCTCATAAATTCATCAGGCTTAACAAGGTAATGGATATTCTCTACGTTTAATGCAGCAGCAGTCTGAACCGCGACATCGATCTCACTAAAACCTTCTCTTTCAAATCCCACTGTAAATGTCTTTAAAGAAGGATGAAGTTCACTGGCTAGTGCTACGATCGTACTTGAATCAATACCTCCAGAAAGAAAAGCACCTACAGGTACGTCAGAACGCATATGAACTTTTACGGAATCACGCATTACAGAGCGTATCATGTCTTTTGCTTCTTCAAGCGGCATGTTCTTTGGTGTGAAATTTGGTGTCCAAAAAGGTTTTATCGCTAATGGTCTACCCGCTTTTTCACAAAATAATGGCCCGGCTCCAGCTTTTTAATGTTCTTTGTAATAGTCATCGGCTCAGGTACAAACTGATAGGTTAAATAATGATGAAGTGCTTCTGCATCTACTTCTTGTTTTTCTTTCACAAGGGTAATACTCTTCTTTTCAGATGCACAGTATAAACCCTCTTCATCTTCAAGGTAGAAGAAAGGTTTGATACCGAATGGATCTCTAGCTCCAAAAAGTTCTTTTGTTTCTTTGTCCCAAATCAAAAATCCAAACATACCTCGCAATTCAGTGAAAGCATTCTCTCTTCTTTCGCTGAAAAGTGCCAAAATGACTTCGGTATCTGAATGTGTTTTAAATTCGAATCCTTTTTCCTCAAGTTCTTTCCTTATTTCAACATAATTATATATTTCACCGTTAAAAATAATCCAATAACGATCATCTTCATAGGATAATGGCTGTTTGCCGCTTTCTATATCTATGATGCTAAGTCGGCGAAAACCAAAGCGAACATACTGATCAACAAAATGACCACTGTCATCCGGACCGCGATGAGTAATGATATTTGTCATATTTATTAATTGTTCTGTTTCTTTCTGTTCTACCGTCTCAGGTGTATTTAGCATATACCCAATAAAACCGCACATTTTCAAGTTCCTCCCCAAAACAGTTCAAATGTCCACTTTTCATTTAATTAAACCAAGTTATTTAATTGGTTTTCCAGAATATTAATTTATTCCCTTTATATGTGAATGAACTTCTCTATTATACATCCGCAATTCCCAATCTTCACTATATTTTTGTTAATAAAATGAAAAACAAGAAATCTGTACTATAATTGTCGAGAAAAGCAATATAAATGTTACAATCCGATATGCTATATCATGGAATTCGGGTCTAAAATGCGTTCTGCTTCTTCTATTGTGAGTATCTTTTTCTCAATTAATAGTTCTTTTAATGTTTTGCCGGTTTCAAAGCTTTCTTTTGCTAAAGCTGCAGCTTTTTCATAGCCGATATGAGGATTGAGGGCTGTTACAAGAGAAAGACTTTGATCAAGCCAATTCTTTATATTTTCGTGATTAGCTGTAATGTCTTTCAAGCATCTTTCTGTGAAAATGGTTATTCCATTGCTTAAGATCGTAATCGATTGGAGCACATTTAAGCCGATAACCGGCATCATAGGATTTATTTCAAGCTGACTGCCCATTGCAGCTGTCGTTACACAACTATCGTTTCCGATTACTTGCGAACAGATCATGTACAAATTTTCTAAGATAACAGGATTGATCTTACCAGGCATAATCGACGAACCCGGCTGGACAGCAGGCAGCGTGATTTCAGCCAAACCTGTACGAGGGCCACTGCTTAAAAGTCTCAGATCACTGGAGATTTTTATTAAATGGATTGCTAATTCTTTTAAATGTCCACTTACAGAAATGGCTGCATTCGTATTCTGCATAAAGGCGTATGTGTTCTCGCTCTTGGAAAAGGGCAGACCTGTGCGTTTAGCGATCTCTTGAATAGCAAGCTCTGCATATTGGGGATGAGCATTGATTCCCGTCCCTACCGCGTTTCCGCCAAGACCTAATACGTACAAAGATTTCTCCGTATGTTCCAGGGCATGTTTTACTGATTCCAAAGTGCCTCTATATCCTTTAAACTCACTGCCTAGGCGGATCGGTACAGCATCCTGCAAATGCGTTCTTCCTGCCTTAATGATGTTGTGAAACTCTTGTTCTTTTTCTTCTAAAACGTGGAGCAACCGATTAAGTGCGGGATATAGAGTTTCTTGAAGTTCAGCTGCAACAGATAATTGGATGGCAGTCGGAATCGTATCGTTGGTAGATTGAGACATGTTCACATCATCATTGGGGTGAATAAGCGAATAGTCTCCTTTTACGCCTCCAAGTATTTCTGCGGCTCGTGATGCTAAAACTTCATTCATGTTCATATTTTGAGATGTTCCAGCTCCTGCTTGATAAGCATCTACGACAAAGTGGGCATTCCATATTCCATTGACTACTTCATCAGCTGCTGCAATGATCGCCTCTGCTTTTTTGTTATCCAATACGCTGCACTCTTTGTTGGCATGTGCTGCACTTGCTTTAATAACGGCTTGCGCTTTTATAAAAGAAAAAGGCAATCGAATTCCGCTGATCGGAAAATTTTCGACCGCTCTTTGCGTTTGAGCTCCATAATAAGCTTCTTCAGGTACTCGAATTTCACCTAGCGTATCTTTTGCCACTCGAAATTTGTCCACTTGCGTTCCCTCCTTTAAAAATCCCTATAAACCATGTATCCCCTTCTCAAAATAGATGTAATCCTTTTCCAATAAATCCGTTTATTTTATGTACGATCTGTATATACTGCTAACTGTAATTGCATTAAGATATTCCCCCTTTATTGACAGGTCATTAATGATCTGTCCTTTTTTTGTTTCTCGCAAAACAAAAACCGCCCTTTGAATTAGACGGTTTTTGTTCTGTGCAGTGAAACGACCACGGCAGGCTCTTTTTTTATGAACTTATGTTCTGTTTTGTACCCTGCTTTCTTCTGTTTCAGAAAGGTCTTCTCAGATATCGGACGGGGCCTCGACCAGGAAAGGAGTCAAGATTTTTCCAATTATCGTGTGTAATGATTTCACTTTTGTAATAGTAACAGTTGCCGCTGACGTATTCTTCACAAATATAGCGGACTGTTTGCCGACTATGCATAACATCTCTCCATTTTTTCTTTCATTATCCCCGCATAACAATTCATTCATACTCAAGCAAAAAAGGCCTGAAGACCCTACCTCCAAGCCCCTTTTGTTTAGTCTCTAGTGTTCCACCACCACCAGCCACCGAAAATCAATATGAGAATAAACAAGATTATTATTACAGCCCAGATCCAACCGTAACCATAGCCGCCATAACCATATGCACCATATGCATACGGATAATAGTAAGGATAATATGGAAATGCCATCCTGCTACCTCCTTCATCTTTATGCGTTCTTACTCCTTATTAAAATATGTACGAAGTGGGTAAAGAGGAATAGAGACAAACGCACAAATTTTGATTAGAAAAGCTGGGACAACTGTTTAGAAACAATATCGAAATACAGTTTGCCGTAAAAAGAAAGCGAAGAAGCGGTTGATTTCCGTTTCAGGTGCTTCGCTTTCCGCGGGGCAGGCGGTGAGCCACATTGGTACGTTCCCCTCTTAAGTGTCTCACCTGCCCGCCTGTCCTAGCCGTAGTCTCACACCTTACACTCCAATCAACTTTTCAACGATGTATATAAGATAATGCAAGCGTTGTAATTCTTTCCAAAGTCATCATTTGTGTGTAACGAGAAGAAGCGAAAGTAATTAAAGAATTAGCAGTAGCAACCGGACAAGAACAATACACATGCTGAGACACTTTTAGACAAAATGTGTTTTTATTAATCACACCTTCCATAGATATGGGTAAATGACTAATAATCAATGGTTAGACGTTTAAAGAGGAAATTATTGCACCTTGTAACTTTCATCCACTTTGGTGAAACTATCCATAGAATTCTGTGTACGGAGGTAGGACAATCATGGCCGTTAATGAAGAGCATATTTATTCTCCAGGATATCGTTTAAATGTAAACAACGTTCAAATTTATTATGAATACTATGATCACGAAGATCCGGAAGCAAAAGTAGTTGTTCTAGTTCACGGATTTTTATCCTCCACCATCAGCTTTAGACAGCTGCTTCCTTACTTAACAAAAAAGTACAAAGTGATTGCTCTAGACCTTCCTGGGTTTGGGCAAAGTGAAAAATCCACTAGTTTTATCTACAAACTGACGAATTATGGACAGTTGATTATTGATTTTTTAGATCAGCTTAATATTCAAAATGTTATCTTGATTGGTCATTCAATGGGTGGACAAATTTGTATGCATGCGGCAAAAAAGGCCCCTAAACGTATCGAGAAACTGATATTGCTTGGATGCTGTTCATACGTTAAGCGAGCAAGCCGGTCACTAATCGCATGTTCCTACTTACCACTTTTCACATGGGGAATGAGGAGCTGGATACAAAGGAAAGATGTGAAGCAGAATTTATTATCTGTTTTACATGATACAAAGTTGGTTACAGAAGAGATGATCGAAAGTTATAAAAAGCCGATCAGTGAAGCTGCCTTTATCGATTCCTTAATTCGACTATTAAGACATCGTGAAGGCGATATGTGTTCTCAAGAGTTAAAAGATATTCAACAGCCTGTTCTCATGATATGGGGAAAAGAAGATCAAGTTATGCCTGTCAAAACCGGATACCGCTTAAAGCACGATCTTCCTAACGCGGAACTAATCGTCTATGAAAAATGCGGCCATTTATTAATGGAGGAAAAACCACAAGAAATTTGCAGCGAGATAACGCGTTTTATTGAACAAAATGAGCAGAAAGCAGCTAATCAAAAAGAGACTTCATGATACAAAACAAGACCCGCTGAATAAATCCAGCGAGTCTTATATTTTTACTTTTCACGGCTTTTGGTCATCTGCTGCCAAACGGTACCGGCTGCCTCTTCACCGCTTTGAATTCGTTCGATCGCGATTTTAACTTGAAGAGCCACTTCAAATTCCGGATCATCCTGAGCGGATTTTAACGCCGGGAGTGCAGTATCGTCACCCACTTCAAAAAGGAAACGAGCGGCACGCCATCTCACCAGTTTGTTTTTATCTGATAACGCATCACACATAACTGGGATTGCTTTTGGATTACCTAAGTCTGACAATGCGTCCCCAGCTGTTCGCCTAACGGATACGTTTTTATCCTGAATTGCTAGGTATAAAAGAGGAAGGACAGCTTCGTCTTCTATCATTCCCAAGTAGACAACAGCCAGGCGGCGAATTGAAGGCTTTTCATCTTTTAGTGCTTGTTTAAGTACCATCACGTCTTCTATTGTTGGGTTCATTCGCTCTAACGCCGCATAACGCGTCTGCCAGTCCGTGTCGCGAAGTTTTTCCGCCACTTCTGAAGTAGAAACGGAAGCCATCTCCACCCTGGATTTCCATTGGAACTGTAGGCTTGTTTCACTAATTGATCCAAACGTTCTTGAGGATAGACGGCTGACAGCTCTTCAGCTACCTCATGCCCTACTTGTTCGAACGTGCCATAGCGAACTCCTTGTTCTTCCCATTGACGTTCCATTACAAGATTATCTGAAGAATCTTGAGCCTCTAGGGCTGCTTTTGCAAAACGTTCAGGTAGACCAACACGCCTTTCCTCATTCTCTGTTTTAAGTTTGATCTGCATGGGAAGACCTCTGAACATTTGAACGAGGACCGTAATTTCAGTAATTTCATCTTCCTTTTGCGTTTCTTGATCTAATGTTTCTGAATCTTCTTCCTGACCAAACACTTTTCTTATTCCTGCAAGGACATCTTCCCACTTGGCACGCGGGTTACGTTCAAGCGCAATAAAATCTGCAACATGATAGATGCTTTTGACTCCATCCACCCTTAGGATTTCCTGGATGAACTCAGGAGCTTTTTCGGCATCATTTTTTGTATAATTGTAACGCTCTGTTCCAGGTAGTGTTTCCGTCAGATTAATCTTCATTGAATTAGGGCTTGGAGTTGGTTCAATGCCTGTAATTTTCATTCTTCCAATCACTCCTTTTCGTTTTCGTGTTTCAGATCAACGTTTAACAAATAGTCTGTTATCTGTTCCTTTTCTTTATCCGTAAACTTATATTCACAATCAACGCCTTCATCGTGGGCAATAATCTCTTGAAGTTCACCCTCTCCGTTGTAAACAGCTAACGCACTCGGTTCGCTTAGTCCTTCAGGAAAGATTTCAACATTCTCTATTTCAAAAGAGATATATACATTTGTCCATGGTCCAACCTGCACCACATCATAACCAGTAAATTGTAAGTTTCCTTCAAAATAATTCGTAAATCCATACTTATACATGGCTTGCCTCCAATAAACATCTCTTACCTATTATAAGGAACAATAGATGAAATCTCAAAAAATGCTGCTATCATTTTACGAAAGCACCAGTCTTTATAAAGGATTGTTGCTTTCAGATGTTTATTTTTATTTTCTTCTATGACAGTTGATTGCAGTGGAAGGTGTGAGACTCTCGGCTAGGACAGGCGGGCAGCCCAAAATGTGGAAGTGGCTCGTTTAGCCCCGACAAGCAAAAGGTGAATGGGCTAGCAAGGCGCACTTTGCCTTGTGGACCATTTAGCTTTTGACCTCGAGGGGCTAGCCACTGCAACTAGACAGGTGAGACACTTATACGTGGAACGTACGAATGTGGCTCACCGCCTGCCCCGCGGAAAGCGAAGCACCTGAAACGGAAATCAACTACCTTCAAAAAAGCGCGAATATGAATACGAAAACAGCTTTTAGATAAGACGCAAAAAAACAAACACAGCTTGTGGTGTTTGTTTTTCACAATGTTTATTTGGACAATTCCTTAAGAATGGCTCGAACAGGACCTCCGTCAGCATCTTGAAGAGGGAGCGGCAAAGCGATTAACTCGTACTCTCCTTCAGGTACTTCATCAAGCACTAATCCTTCTAAGATATGAATGTTATGTTCATAAAGGGCGTGATGCGCACTCAACTCTTTACTGTCTAATGGATCAACAGAAGGCATATCAACACCGATGAGTCCCACACCGCAATTTTTTAAAAGGGTACTGCTTCAGGTGAAATGGGAACGATTTGTTCTGGAAACACTGTCCGATCTTGCCAGCATTTTGTTTTAAAAAGAACACGCTTCGTACCGTTAGGCAATTTGTTTTTAATATGATCAACTGTAATCTCTTTCTCACTCGTAACATCCATGACAAATGCCGGTCCTACATATAATTCCAGCGGCAATTCAATTATTTTTTCCCCGCCATTATCAAAATGATACGGAGCATCTACATGTGTTCCTGTATGCGTACTCATTTCCACTCTGCCAACATTCACAGAACCCGACTCTTCTTTTGTCCAAGCAAGATCAAATGAATAAGGCGTGTCACCCGGCCAACCTGGAACCCCGTTATAAAGGGGCATCGAAATATCGAATAGTTTCACTTGTACCTCTCCTTAAGCAATAACTTCCCTCTTGTTTTCATACTTTTCATATTCGCGATTTTTCATAATCTTACTTAAAATCCCCACCGCTTTGAATACATCGCCAAAAGAATTATAAAGAGCTACAGGTGCTAAACGAATAATGTTCGGAGCTCTAAAGTCTGGAACAATGCCATTATCTTTTAACGCCTTACAGATTCGAGCTGCATCACTGTGCATAAGGGCAACATGCCCCCGCGTCTGCTATCATCAAGCGGGTTTACAATCGTAAACTCATTTTCAAGTTCTTGATTCAATAAATCCATCAAAAGGGTGGTCAACTTTAAAGATTTGCTGCGGATTCTTTCAATCTTCGCTTCTTCAAAAATAGACAAAGAGCCGATCAGCGGTGCTGTACTGAGCATATGAGGCGTACCGATTTGGTAACCTCCTGCAGAATTTTCCGCATCAAAATGGTGATCCATATCAAATTGAGTTTCTTTCTTGCTGCCGAACCAGCCGGATAGGCCTGGAGTTTTTGAAAAATGCTTTTTGTTCACATATAGTCCGCCAACTCCACCTGGTCCAGCATTTACGTATTTATAGTTGCACCAAAAGGCAAAATCAACATTCCATTTACTTAATTCATGTGGAAGAGCTCCGATTGAGTGACATAGATCAAATCCAATCGGTATATTCCGTTTATGAGCCTCTTTTGTTAAGCGTTCCATATCAAGTAATTGACCACTTCTATAAAGAACAGATGGTAAAAGAATCAGCGCGATATCATCTGTCATCATTTCGATAATGTCTTCTTCATCTAGTGTTAAACCGTTTTTGCTTTTAACCTGAATCAATTCAGTATCAGGATTTAAGCCTTTCAGTTTTAACTGACTTTGCAAGCCATAGATGTCTGAAGGGAATGTCAGTTCATCTGCGAGTATTTTCGTTTTCCCTTCTTTCGGTTCGAAAAAGGTAGCTACTAACTGATGTAGGTTTACTGTCGTTGATCCTGTAACGATCACTTCCTGTGCTTCGGCTCCTACAAGCACAGCGAGTTTTTCAGCCAACTGCTCACTCAATGTAAACCAAGGGTATTTTCCACCCATCCATCCGTCGATTCCATGTTCTTTCCAATCATTTAAAACATCGAATAACGATTGTTCTGCACGCTTGGAAAGAAGACCTAAAGAGTTACCGTCTAGATAAATAGAATCATCTTTTAAGTAAAACTCATTTTTAAAAGTAGCTAGTTCATCATTTTGATCTAAAAGTTCTACTGTTTCTGCTGTAATTTGTCTCATTTTGCACTTTCCTCCTGATTGTCATAATTGGAACCGTTTTCAACACTGTGTAATTCGACATATACATATCCCCTCTTTTTCCATTATGATAGACAAAAGGGGGTGCTGCCATTGAAACGTCTTTGGTGGTTTACAGGAATCGTTATTGTTTTCTTTTCGACAATTGCACTTATATATATGTATCATAACGCAGATTTAAAGACGGTTGAAGAACAAAAGGAACCAAAACAAGAAAATACTGCGTTACCAAAAAAGATAAAGACGGAACCGATCGTGCAAGAGCCTGTTGAAAAAACGACAAGTTTAACGCTTGGAGCAGTAGGCGACATTTTAATTCATGATACGGTTTATAATAGCGCAAAAACGGCTTCTGGCTATGATTTTAATCGTAATTTCCTGCCCGTTAAGCCCTATTTATCAAAGCCTGATATTACAATGGCTAATCAAGAGACGATGATAGGCGGGACAAAGCTTGGTCTTTCTTCCTATCCAACTTTTAATTCTCCACATGAAGTTGGTGACGCGTTAAAAGCGAATGGTGTGGATCTTGTTACGCTAGCTAATAATCATACGCTTGATCGCGGAGAAAAAGTGATCGTGAGTGCACTGAACTATTGGAACCAAATTGATGTGGTCTACACAGGGGCTTATCTGAATGATCAGGACAGGCAAAATATTCGACTGATAAAAAAGAATGACATTACGGTATCTTTTTTAAGCTATACATATGGAACGAACGGAATACCCGTACCTACAGGAAAAGATCACCTTGTAAACTTGATAGAGGTTGAGCGCATTAAACGTGATATTGCTCAGGCTAGAAAGCTATCCGACGTTAATGTTGTATCTTTACACTTTGGAAATGAGTACGAAAGAATGCCCAATGATTTTCAAAAGGAAGTCGTAAAAGTGGTAACTGAAGCCGGTGGTGACATTATTATCGGGCACCATCCACACGTGCTTCAACCGGTAAAATGGGAGACAGCAAGTGATGGCAGCAAAACGTTTGTGGCCTATTCTTTAGGGAACTTTTTATCTGGTCAACGACGTGATTATAAAGACATTGGCGGAATGGTTCAGCTTACCGTAACGAAGCATCAAAAGGGGACTGAAACGAGCATTGATTTAACAGAACCTAAATTTCTGCCAACTTATGTAGACCGTCCTTTTGTAATTCATCCAATGAAAGACCTTCCTGCTATGAAAAAATCGTATGATGAGATCAAAGCACACATGAAACAGTGGGTGCCAGAATTGACTTTTTTGAATAGCTGTTTTCGTATTCATTGTTGCTTTTGAAAGTAGTTGATTTCCGTTTCAGGTTGTTCGCTTTCCGCGGGGCAGGCGGTGAGCCACATTCGTCCGTTTCACGTATAAGTGTCTCACCTGCTCGCCTGTCCTAGCCGAGAGTCTCACACCTTCCACTCCAATCAACTTGTCAAAGAAGCGAAAACAAAAAGATTAAAAAGCAACAACCCTTTAGAAAACAGCCTTTGAATAAAACAAAAATGCTGACTCCTCTTGTAGTTTGAGGAGCCAGCTTATTTTATTTCCCTTTCGATCTAGGGCTTTGAGTATCTCTTTTCGGAATTTCGTCTGAGAATTTTTCATCAGAAAACTCCACGTTAGTCATGCTTTCTGTCGGTGTTGAATTGTTCTTTGCAGCTGCGTCCCAAGAATGTTTACGTTTTGTCATTGCAAATCCCTCCTTACAGATAGCATGTGTATATTTGCTAAATTGTACTTAACGTGAATTTATTATATTTAACGTGAAATTATTGGAATTAATGTGAAATTATTTAACTTAATGTGAAATTATCCGAATTAACGTGAATATTTTTTTCGCGTTCTTTCCGTGTGGTCATTATAGAGAAGATGTATTTTCCATATATACATCCAATGAAAAATCATGGCTCTCCACTTAGATTCATGCAATTTGTTAATAAAAATAGAGGTTCGATTCAAAAGCTGTATCTTTTGAATCAAACCTCATGCTCTCAAGCTATAATACCATCGCGGCAATGAATCCGAACGCGATTAATGGCAAGTTGTAATGCAAGAATGTTGGAACACACGTATCCCAAATGTGGTTATGCTGATTGTCTACGTTCAGACCAGATGTTGGCCCTAGCGTACTGTCTGAAGCAGGAGAACCCGCATCTCCTAATGCTGCTGCTGTACCGATCAGAGCAATAGTCGCCATTACACTTAATCCTAATTCTCCAGCTAAGGGAACGAAAATCGTTGTAATAATAGGAATCGTAGAGAACGATGAACCAATTCCCATCGTTACGAGCAATCCAATCACTAACATAAGCAGAACACCGAGTGCTGTGGAGTTTCCGATTAATGCAGCGCTGTCTTTTACCAATGTTTCTACTTCACCTGTTTCACGCATTACCGCTGCAAAACCAGCTGCTGAGATCATGACAAAACCGATGTAAGACATCATTTTCATGCCTTCAGTTAAAATTGTATCCGAAGCATTTAATTTTAGCTGCCCGCTGAAATACAGAACGATTATCCCTGATAACGCACCAAAGATCATAGAGTCTGTTTGAAGCTGTACAGCCAATGTTGCTGCAATGGATAGAACAGCTACAATGATGGAACGAGTCGTATAGCTTACTCCATCATCATTAGCAGTTCCAATCGTTTTTTCTTCATATTTACGTGGTTTACGATACGTAATTAATACGGCAATCAATAGACCCACGATCATTCCTAAAGATGGAATCGTCATCGCTGTTGGGATTTGATCCATTTTTACCGTTAAACCACTATCCTTCATGTTCGTTTGAAGGATCTCGTGGAAAATTCCACCGAATCCTACAGGGAACCACATGTAAGGTGTGATCAGACCAAAAGTAATGACTGTTGCTACCAGTCTGCGGTCGAGCTGCAATTCATTTAAAACATGTAAAAGCGGCGGTATAAAGATTGGAATGATTGCAATATGAACGGGAATTAAGTTTTGTGAAAAAGAAGAAATCATTAAAATTACAAATAAAATAAGAACTTTAGACAATGATTTCTTTCTTGTTTCTCCTTCTTTCCCAACTAGAGCGATGGCTTTGTTCACCATCAATTTCGGAAGCCCCGTTCGGGATAATGCTACTGCAAAACTTCCTAATAACGCATAGCTTAATGCAATCACTGCATTAGATCCTAACCCTTCAGTAAATACCGTTATCGTTTCTGTTAAGCCCATTCCTGCTACAACCCCGCCTGTTAATGCGCCAATAAGCAAGGCTACTACAACATGTATACGTAAAAGGCTAAGTACTAGCATGACTGCTACGGCTAATACTACAGCATTCATTTTATTTCCTCCTTAAAAGCTTTATTGCTTTATTTCGCTAAATCACTAATTTGTTAAACCTTTAACAAATTAACATGTATGTGCGAATGTGTCAAATACAAAAAAACTGAACCTCCACTGAGATTCAGTTTTTTTCATATTTATTATGCTTTAAAGTTTCGTACGAAGTTAGTTAAGGTTCGAACCATTACTCCAGTTGCACCTTTAGGGCCGAGCTCTGTTGATTTTCCTGAATACGCAGTACCCGCGATATCCAAGTGAACCCACGGCGTGTTTTCAGCGAATTCCCCAACGAACAAGCCGCCTGTGATCGCGTGACCGAGTCTTCCTGTTGAATTGTTAAGGTCCGCAACATCACTCGACTTTAGCATATCTTTAAATGGCTGGAAACTTGGAAGCAGCCATAATAGTTCTGCTTCATCTGCAGCAGATTGCTTAATATGCTCATAAAAATCTTCATTGTTTGTTAGTGCGCCCGTCGTGCAGTCACCGAGTGCCACTAGCACGCCTCCTGTCAGCGTTGCCACGTCAACAATGTATTTAGCTCCTTGTTCTTTTGCGTACGTAATCGCATCAGCTAGAATGAGACGTCCTTCTGCATCCGTATTACGAACTTCAATGGTCTTCCCGCTCAGTGAAGTAATTACATCACCTGGCTTCATTGCTGTTCCATTGATCAAGTTTTCAGAAGAAGGAATCACAAACATTATGTTGATTTCTGGCTTTAAGCGTCCAATGGCTTCCATAGCTCCTAATACAGCTGCACTTCCACCCATATCGCTTTTCATTTCATGCATGTTAAGTGCTGGTTTGATCGAATAACCGCCTGCATCAAATGTTAGGCCTTTACCTACTAATGCCACATAAGGATCTTCTTTTTTCCGCCATGATACTTTACTGTGATCATTTTAGGAAGCTGATCAGAGCCTTTACTTACAGCAAGTATAGCGCCCATACCGAGCTTTTCCATGTCTTCTTTTTCAAGAATTTCGTATTCCATGCCGTATTCAAGCGCTACGTCTATCGCTTCTGCTGCTAGATCTGTTGGCGTAAGAAGATTGGCAGGCGTATTCACAAGGTCACGAGCAAGATTTATTCCTTTTGCATAAGCATATCCGCTCGTTAGTCCTGCTTCAGCTTCACTGTTTTCTGTGTAAACTGTAACCGATTCTATACGTTTTTGAGGTTCATTCGTTTTCTTTTTATAATCTTCAAAGCGATATACAGACGTGCCTGTCGCTTCACTAAATGCGTGTGCAAGTTTTTCCATTGCCACTTTTTCTGTGTGAAAGGTATCGAGCAGTATAGAAAAATGAGTTCTTTTTTCTTTTGTAATTTCTTGTACAGCTCTTCCAAACGTACTTCTTGCCTTGTCATAAGTAAAATCCTCACGCTTACCTAATCCTGCAAAATAGATACGCTTTGTTCCAAGCTGCCCCAATGTGTTTAATTTTTTTATACTTTTTAAACGGTTTGAAAGGTCTCCGTCTTTTATAAGTTCAGTAATGTTTCCTTTTAAGGATTCATCCATATCAGCCATTACACCTGTAAGTTTCGGTTCTTGAAATAAACCGACCAGTAGGACTTCTTCTTGTTCTTTTGCACTCCAAAGCTGTTTAATCGTAAACACGTTAAAGTTCCCCCTTATTCGTTTTAACACTCTACATTTTATTATACTCTTTCTTTTAGAATATTTCGAATTCACGTTACTTTATTACTCTAAATTTAAATAGAGTTTTGGAAGAACAGGTAATAGATGAACCTGTTCAAAATCCAGTCTGTCGATATTCTTTGGAATTTTATTAAGGCAAAGACTAATAAACGATGTAACGCGTTCCACGTTTAATTGCCAATACATAGGCTTATAAGGAGTTAGATAGTGGTCCGCGACTCTTAACATTTCCCGAGCCCCTTTTACGTTCCCGTATTCATAGTGATAAAGAGCAACTGTCATCTGTAGAAGCCCCTTTATAAATAGATTGCTCCGATCTGTTAACCAGATCGCCTCTAATAGATCATGACCTGTATAATAATCACCATCGTTGAAGACAACAAAAAACTCGTAATATTCTTGAGGAAAAAAGTCCACCTTTTCAAACCTCCCTCTTTCTTCATGTTAACAGAGATTGAACTGTGTCGAAATCGGGTAACAACTATCTAAAACAGCCATACTATAAACCACCATATTGAAAGGAAGCTCCTAATGCCTGATATACTTTTTAACTTTCCATTAATCGCAGCACTACTAGGTGTATTTTCTGCACAATTCTTAAAAATTCCTATTCATTTTTATCATACTAAAAAAATAAGATGGGATTTATTTATTAGTACAGGCGGAATGCCAAGTTCACATTCTGCTTCTGTTACTTCATTAGCTACTGCGGTTGGAGCTCTCCATGGATTGGGTTCAACCCTTTTTGCCATCGCTGCCATGTTTGCCATTATTGTCATGTATGATGCAAAAGGTATCCGCTGGCATGCAGGAGAACAAGCAGCCGTATTGAATGACTTAGTAGAAGAGTTCAGAAATCACGTTAGAGAGTCAGAAACATTTCAGCAAAAGAAAGTGGAAGAACAAAGAAAGGAATTAAAAGAACTTCTCGGACATCGTCCAAGTGAAGTATTCTTTGGCGGACTTCTTGGTATTCTACAGACATTGCTGCTATCGTGGTTGTTTATATCATAGGAGGTTCTTCTCTTTGAGATTAATTTCAATTTGTCCAAGCAATACAGAACTGCTGCACTTTTTAGGATTAACGTCTGAGTTAGTTGGGATCGATGATTTTTCAGATTGGCCGATAGAAATCCAGAAACTTACGCGATTAGGTCCTGACCTATCCATCGATATGGATAAGCTCCAATCATTAGAACCAGACCTAGTATTAGCAAGCTTAAGCGTACCCGGTATGGAGAAGAACGTTGAGGAACTAAAGAAGCGAAATATCCCACATGTCGTTTATAATCCACAAAATCTTGCAGATATTCAAAACGATCTGCTTGATCTAGGTAAACGAACAAATAAAATGTCAGAAGCCCATCAGATGGTGAAATGGATGCAAGAAGAAATAAAATCATATGAAAAGATTAGCAGAAAGATAAAAATTAGAAAAAAGTATATTTCGAATGGTGGCCAAAGCCCGTTTTTACACCGGGAAAGGTGAATTGGCTGACTGAAATCGCCTACCTTGCAGGAGGGAAAAACATCTTTGAAGATGTGAAGCTGGCTAGTGTACAAACAACGTGGGACGATGTTGTGAACCGGAAACCCGATATGATCGGAATGGTTTGGGTTGGTGTTAAAACAGACAAGATGCAGCCCTCCCACATCAAAAAGAGAGGGATGGGATGTTTTAGAAGCCCATCAGACAGAGATCGTAAAACTAGAGGAAGACCTTTTTTGCCGACCCTCTCCAAGATTGATTATTGGACTAAAACGACTTGCCGCACTTATACATCCAAATGATTTCCCACCTTTCTTACCACAAGAAGAAGAAAGCTACATAAAAAAGCTTCAGGTTATACGGTAACCTGAAGCTTTTTTTATTAATATAAATATTGCTGTCTAAACACTTGCATAGATTTATCTTCGTTTAAGGTGTTCAATTCTGCTTCTGTAATCTTTCCGTCTCCACGCTCTACAACATACACACCAATCTTCTTTTTGCCCCATTTTTCATACACTTCTTCTACTGTATTGTAATAAAGATCGATTTTATGTCCTTTGATGGCGGAACCCGTATCTGCAACAACTCCATAACCGTAACCTGGAATCCATAAAACTGTTCCGATTGGAAAAATTGAAGTATCCGCTGCGATCGTCGAATAAAGATCTCGCTTTACCTTTAATCCTGACTTTGTGATTCCATAAGCAGGGTGACTTTTTGTTTTGCCAGTACTCTCTTGTCCAGCGGTATATCCTGTAGCCGTTACATGAACAACCGGGTATTTGGAAAAATCAATCGAATCTTCAATTGTCCGAGGTTGCTTCACCTCAGCAGAAGAAAGCATCATGTTTGGTCTGTAGATTGTGGGCAATGTCTTTAAGGAATGCGTTAGTACAGTTAATGCTGCGTCAACTATCACGTTATCAGACTTTTTTTGATCCAGCCAAGTAGCCAGATCATCTGCCTGCACACCAGAAATCGATCGAAATGTTGTAAAAATCGCGCAAACAAAAAGAATAGTAATGGTGGTTCTCTTTACAATTTTTCTTAAAATCAGCAAAAATTGTCCACTCCTCTCCTATCTATTCCTTCCCAGGCTTAAGTAGATGTATACCCGTTTAAGGAAGAAGGAGAAAAGTGGAAAATAAAAAAGTCCCTTATACAAGGGACTTTGTTAGAACATCTGATATCCGCGAACTCGCAGCATCTTAATGGCTAAACCAGCAAGTATTGCACCGATCAACCCGCATGTTAGTATAGTAATGTCTGATGCCGATAAATTGAGAAGATGACTCCAAAGCAATTGAAAACTTGCAAATGGTTTCGTGAAATACTCAAAGAATCGAATGTCATCGACAATCATAATGACAACTAAAGGATATAAAATAACCATAAACCATGTAGCGCGCAGAAGCATGTTAAACAAGAAACCGATTCCAAAGAATAGAACCATGAACAGTAACATTGAAATAATAACTTGTGGCAAAAGCAAATCCATGATGTAGACACCCCCATATATCTGAGGTTAGTTTACTAAACGGGGGCATTTACGTCAATCGTGTTTGAGAGCGTTACGTGTTTAAGCTCTTTTCTTACCGCTTCCGCAGCATTCTACACACGTTTCAGAACCTCCAAGCAAGAGCTGGAAATAACCCTTCCCTTCACAATATGGACATTGATCATGTTTTTTCTGAACCGCATGTTTTCTCATGTTGTAACACTCCCTCTTTTTTGTTTAAATTTTCAGATAATAATAACAAGGATTTGAGGGATTGAAAAACCGATTTTAACGTGAAATAAGCCCATGTAAGCGTAAACATCTTTCGCATTCTTTAATTATCAGAATATTTCGTACATTTTTATCTGCAATCGATAATTTTATATGTGGTATACCCAAAGACGTCGCCAGGATTTATTTTATCTTCTATAAAACTCTGTTTTTTGTC
Organism: Fictibacillus sp. EA-CB0309; assembly: GCF_055814265.1. Lineage (NCBI taxonomy): Bacteria > Bacillati > Bacillota > Bacilli > Caryophanales > Fictibacillaceae > Fictibacillus > Fictibacillus sp. EA-CB0309. The sequence continues at coordinate 1,199,295 of NZ_CP169271.1, read as the reverse complement.
CATAAAGTAATGAATCATTAATGATGTTGAAGGGTCATCTCTTAGTTCTTCAGGTGCCATAAATGTAGCCGTTTCAATCTCACTCGAATGTTGTGAAAGGTTCCCGCTCTTTTTTCTTAATAAAAAAACAACCATATTATCACTTATCGTTTCTTTAATAACACCCGAGCGTATTCCAAGAATGGATGAGACTTCCCCTAAAATGCCTGTTTCTTCAAAGACTTCTCTCACTGCTGCTTCATCAACCGTTTCTCCTGGGTCTACAAAACCGGCCGGAATGGACCATTTGCCTTTTAAGCCACCATAACTTTTTTTAACAACGAGCCACCTGCCGTCATCATCTATTAATAAACCAGCTGCCGCTAGCCATACATTTCCTCTGTCTTTTTTTGTCATCAGCATGCCCGCCTTTTTAACAATTTTTAATAAAGCTTTTTTCTAAAGGATTGTTGCTTTTGAAGCTTTTTTATTTACTTCATAAGCAAGTTAATTGGAGCGTAAGGTGCAAGACTCCTCGAAAATTAAACCTCAAATTTTCTTCGTGCGATGCGTCGCTGCCGAAGCCTTCCTTGTCCTACGGGACGAGCGGTCAGTCCGAAAAGTGGAAGTGGCTCGTTCAGCCCCTGCAACTAGACAGGTGGAGACTCCTAGGGCGCAAAGCGGCAGGAGGCTCACCGTACGCCCCGTGGAAAGTGAGCAGCCTGGAGCGGAAATTATCTACTTTCAAAAGCAACATTGTATGCGAAAAAGCAGCCATAAAAAAGAACAGAAGCATTCGCTCCTGTTCTTAGTTTACACTATTCGATTTAGAAAAGTTTTAATTTACCTTTTTTAATAACCATCGGCACTCCGCCAAGTAAGAATAAGTAACGGTTATCAATTACTTTTTCATTGCAGATGCTGTTGCACCAAATAGCTTTTTGTTTCCTACTTTACCGATTGCTTCACCTTTACCAAGTGATGCAACTGTACCTTTGATGTCTGGCTTAAATTCTTCAAGCTTGCCGCCGTTCATCAATGCTTTAATGTTACGGCCGATTGTGTAAGCTTGTTGAATTGCGATTTGAGCTGTTGGAGGGTAAGGGCGGTTTGCTTCCTCATCAATAATAAGTGCGCAGTCTCCAGCAACGAAAATATAGTCAAACCCAGGCATGCGAAGATCTTTGTCAACTTTCACACGTCCACGCATTGTTTCGAATCCAGCTTCCTCCACTAAGTGGTTTCCGCGAACTCCACCTGTCCAAACGATTGTAGAAGCTTTGATCTCTTCACCGTTCGCGAGTACAACGCCGTCAGTATTACACTCTTTAATCGGTGTGTTAACAAGGAACTCAATTCCGCGTCGCTCTAAGTTGTTGATCGCATACTCAACTAATTCTTCATCGAATCCAGGAAGTACTGTAGGAGCAGCTTCAATATTTACGATACGAACTTTTTCACGAGGAATATCGTATTCGCGGCAAAGTTCTGGAACGCGGTCAGCAAGTTCACCAACGAACTCGATTCCTGTAAATCCAGCACCACCAACTACGATTGTAATTAGTTCATCAGGCTGTCCTTCATTGTTGTAACGAGCGAATGAATAATCAATGTGCTCACGGATTTTACGAACAGAGTTAATGCTGCGGATGCTGAACGCATTCTCTTTAAGTCCTTGGATACCGAAAGTTTCCGGGTCAGATCCAAGTGCAATAATTAAGTAGTCATATGTTAATTCTTGATTGTCTAAAATGACGCGCTTTTCGTCTTTTTTAATTTCTTTTACTGTATCTTGTACAAAGTTCACTTTGTTCATATCGATGATGTTATCGATCATGATACGCGTTTTGTCATGGTGTAATGTACCTGCTGCATTTTCATGAAGCCACGTTGTTTGGTAATGATAGTTGTGCTTATTTACCAATGTAATTTCAGCTTCGTCTGATCCTAGTTCTTTTTGTAAACGTACAGCTGACATAATTCCGCCATAGCCGCCGCCTAATATTAGAATTTTTGGCTTACTCATTAAATTCACTTCCAGTTCTTATTTTTTTAGTTTGACCTTTTCACTCATTAAATATGAAGAAAAGGAATAGATTGTGATATATTTCACGTAATAAGACATAAATGAGTGCAAAAAATGTTCGGAATATCGACATTTTTTAATCATACACCCTCATCTTATTCCTTTTTTCTTGTTTTTTCAACCTTTTTTTCGTTATGATAATGTTTCAATTTCATACTTCATTTTTCGTTTGCAAGTGTTGCGTTTAATGTCAAATTATACAAATCAAAAAGAGGACTTTTGGTTTCTCTCAAGAATCTAAATGGGAGATAGCAAGTTCTGGTCAGAACATATTACATGTTCGTCAGTCATAAATACAGAAGAGGTGAAAGTGATGGCAAAAGAAATTTACGATATTACCATTATTGGTGGCGGTCCTTCAGGTTTATTTGCAGCCTTCTATGGCGGCATGCGTCAGATGAAAGTGAAGATCATTGAAAGTATGCCTCAACTTGGCGGTCAGTTATCTGCACTTTATCCTGAAAAATACATATATGATGTTGCTGGATTTCCAAAGGTTTTGGCACAAGACTTGGTTAATAACTTAAAAGAGCAAGCGATGCAGTTTAATCCTACTGTTGTTTTGGAAGAATCGGTTCAAAACGTAGAAAAAAATGAAGAAATCTTTGAATTAACAACTGACAAAACCGTTCATTATAGTAAAGCTGTTCTGATCACGGCAGGTGTTGGCGCTTTTCAGCCTCGACGATTAGAGCTCGCTACTGCTCAACAATATGAAGGTAAGAACCTGCACTATTTTGTAAACGATCTAAACGCATTCGCTGGAAAACGCGTTTTAGTGTGTGGGGGCGGTGATTCAGCTCTTGACTGGTCATTGATGCTAGAGCCAATCTCACCACAAGTAACGTTAACGCATAGACGTGATAAGTTCCGTGCTCATGAACATAGTGTGGAACAATTAATGAATTCAAAAGTCGCTGTTAAAACACCTTACCAAATTACTGAATTGATCGGTGATGGTGAGAGCATTTCTGCAGTTGTATTGGAGAACGGAGATGTTAAAGAAACGGTTGAGGTGGATGCCGTTATCGTGAACTATGGCTTCATCTCCTCTTTGGGTCCTATTAAAACTTGGGGATTAGACATTCAGAAGAATTCAATCGTCGTAAATTCTAAAATGGAAACAAATATAAAAGGCATTTACGCTGCAGGTGATGTGTGTACGTATGATGGTAAAGTAAAATTAATCGCTTCAGGGTTCGGCGAAGCTCCTACCGCGATTAACAATGCAAAATCATACATCGATCCAAACGCGAAAACACAGCCTTTGCACAGCACGAGCTTGTTCTAAAAAATTATGACGCCGGATGTAATTCTCTGGCGTCATTTTGTTTTCGTATTCATTGTTGCTATTGAAAGTAGTTGATTTCCGTTTCAGGTGCTTCGCTTTCCACGGGGCAGGCGGTGAGCCACATTCGTACGTTTCACGGATAAGTGTCTCACCTGTCTAGTTACAGTGGCTAGCCCCTCGAGGTCAAAAGTTAAACGGTCAAAAAGGCAAAGTGCGCCTTCCTTGCCCATTTACCTTTTGCTTGTCGGGGCTGAACGAGCCACTTCCACTTTTCGGACTGCCCGCCTGTCTCGCAGGAGTCTCACACCTTCCACTCCAATCAACTTGTCAAAGAAGCGAATGTACAAAAAGATTAGAAAGCCACAGTCCTATAGAAAACAGCTTTATTTTTTAAAAAAGGAGCAATAAATTATGAACAGACAATTTACTGAAGAAGAAATGCATGCTGCTGATTGCCTGCAAGAGATTCAGAAGGTCATTAATCAGCTTCATATCACGGATGAATCATTTCTAGAGGATACCAAAAAGAAATTCCCCGCTTAAAAGAGCTATTAAGTGAACTGGAAAGATACACCGTGGAATAAATTGCTTGTGGAAAGTAACCACTGCCTTTGTTATCATTGTTTGTGAGGCGGACAAGTGCCGCTGACATGATATGCAATTTTACCCGGTGTTGGCGCGCCGGGTTTTCTTTTACCCTTTTTTAGATAAGGAGATAGTCAAATGAAGTTCAACTTGATTCTGGGCATTATTTTCTTCATACTTGGTACTTTTTTAATGCCACTTGGTTTAAAAGAACAAAACAAGCAAAAGAAAGTCATACTTATCGTTGCTTCTATTTTGGCAGATATCATCGGAGTACTATTTATCTTTAATAAATTTTAAACATAGAAAAAGCTCTTGCCCAGAAAGATCGGGTAAGAGCTTTTAACGTTTCTGCCTATTAGCATTCTTCAGGTGTTCCTGCATTTGTTGCTGTTTTAAATGAAGAACCGCAACCGCATGATGCGATGGCATTCGGATTTGTAATCGTAAATCCTCCGCCCATCATGTTTTGCTTAAAGTCTATAACCGTTCCTTTTAAGACTTTAGCACTTTCTTCATCAACAACCACTTGTATTCCTTCGATGTTCTCTTCGTGATCGGAGTCACTCTTATCACTGTCAAAGCCCATTCCATAAGAAAGACCTGTACATCCTCCGCCCTTTACAGCTACACGCAGAAATTGATTTTTGTCTTCTTCGTCAGCTAGCATTTCTTTAATTCTGCTTGCCGCACTTTCTGTGATTTCAACGATCATTATTTTCACTCCTTTAATAAGGATCTATAGGTATAGTATAACGGCTTCAAAAGCTGCTCTCAAGAAATCGGCTTTCGGTCAATTCCCTTTTGCTGCATTTCCATAATCTTATTATGTGTTTCGTCAATTTTTCTACTATAATTTAAAACCATTGGATGATGTAATCCTAATGCATTTGCCGTCTGTATCATTTTATTTCGCAGAGTTTCTAACTGTTCAATCTTTTCTAATCTAGCAGCTGCTGATGTGGCTTTCATTTTCGTCACTCCACTCTTCATTTTAAACATATGCCTTCCTTTTATTTTACATTTCCTGCAATTATTAGACAATAATCACTTTAATAAAAAAACGATATTATTAAAAATTTACTAAGTATTTACCAAAAGCGGCTGCCCTTGTCGTAATGTTTGATTAGGATTATAATGATAATGCACTCAAGGCGCATGTATTTATTTCTGATAATACATATGTATTCGTATAAAATTGGTAAAGAGAGAGTGTCGATTTGTACTCTTATCTTTAAAAAATGTGTACATCATCCGAACATTTCATTTGAAAATTTAGGGGGATAAAAAATGGCAAATATATTGACTCTTGATACGCACATGGCAGCAATTGCTGAAAAAGTAACTCATGGCGAGCGTCTATCAATTGAAGACGGTTTATATTTATATGAAACGAATGATCTTTTGAGCGTTGCATCTTTAGCTAATGAAGTGAATACCCGCAAGAATGGGGACCACGTTTATTTCATTGAAAATCTGTATATCAATCCGACTAACGTATGTGAAGCGACATGCAGCTTCTGCGGATTTAAGCGCAAGCCTGGTGAAGAAGGCGCTTATACGATGAATGATGAACAGCTGTTGAGCTATGTAGAAAAGCGCTGGAACGATAACATCCGAGAGTTTCATATCGTGGGTGGCCATAATCATGAAGTGCCGTTTGATTATTATTTAGATACGATCCGCACGTTGAAAAAGCACTACCCACAAGTAACGATTAAAGCTTATACAGGAGCTGAGATCGAGTTCTTCTCAAGAATCTCTGGACTTTCCATGAAAGAAGTATTAGAAGAGCTTATTAAAGCAGGCTTAGATACGATGCCTGGCGGTGGTGCCGAAATACTTACAGAGCGTTATCGCTTAAAGATGAGTCCTGATAAAGCTTCTACCGACCAATGGTTAGAGGCTCACGAAATTGCACACGGATTAGGATTAAAAACTCATGCAACGATGTTATATGGATCGATTGAAACGAAAGAAGAACGTCTGATTCATATGGATCGCCTTCGTCAGCTGCAAGACGCAACGAATGGCTTCATGGTATTTATTCCACTGGCGATGCAACCTCGTACACAATCAATGGGTCTGATGAGAAGAACTTCTGCTTTTGACGATATGAGAACAATCGCGATCAGCCGTTTGATGCTTGATAACTTTGATCATGTAAAAGCATATTGGATCAACATAGGTGTTCAGCTTACTCAGATGGCATTAACGTTTGGATCTAGTGATATTCACGGAACATTAATTGAAGAGCGCATCTCACACGCAGTTGGTGCACTAACTTCATCAGGTATCACTCGAAAGGAACTTGTCCACTTGATTAAAACAGCAAACAAAGTTCCCGTTGAACGAGATACGTTTTACAACATTATTCAAAAATACTAAAAGCAAAGTGCAGGCATCGATGCCTGCACTTTTGTTTATTTTATATGATATTCACCTGTACAAATTACTTCTGCTGGGCCGGTCATCAACACATCACCGTTATCTTGCCAATTGATGATAAGATCTCCGCCCGCTAAATGGACCGTAATATCTGTGTTTCGTGCGGCTTTTTCGTTCAGAATTGCAGCTACAGCCGCTGCACATGCTCCCGTACCACATGCTTGTGTGACACCTGAACCTCTCTCCCAAACTCTAAAGTGCATTTCATTTTCGGAGACCATCTCAACAAACTCTGCATTTACCCAATCAGGAAACATTGGATCTTTTTCAATAACAGGACCAAGCGAGTGCAGTGGCACTTCATTAATGTTATCAACGAAGAAGATGGCGTGCGGATTACCCATCGATACGGCAGTCATTTTTAAATCTTTACCATCGAATGAAACAGACTCGTTAATAACTTGATCACGTTCTTTAAAGCCATTTACAGGAATCTGTTCAGGCTGAAGGATAGGATTCCCCATATTTACCGTCACTAAGGATACTGTGTTGTTATTATCTGTTGTTAGTTTCGCGGTTACCATTCCGCCAAGGGTTTCAATCTGAAATTCTGTTTCTTCCACAATTGCGTTTTCGTACGCATATTTCGCTACACATCGAAGACCGTTGCCACAGTTCTTGGCTTCTGAACCATCGTTGTTAAAAATCCGCATCTTAACAGGTGCCACATCACTTGGGCAGATTAAGATCATACCGTCTGAACCGATTCCCGTATAAGGATTTGAAACAGCTACTGCTAGTTCAGGCAAATCAGCTTCAGCGATTCTTTCTTCAAACATATTGACGTAAATGTAATTATTGCCGAGTCCATGCATTTTTGTGAATTTCAAAGTGTTCATGCTTCTAATTACTCCTTATGATTGCCCTCTTAATTTTTCATCTGTATAGAAATAATCGTCATCCGCGTTTAAGATCGTTATCTTGCCATGACAGCACGGCATGATTAAAATCTGTTTAATGCCTTCTTTGGCAAGATTCATCTGTTCTTCTTTAAAAGAAGTTAAAACATTATCTTGTTTACAGAACGGACACTCCGAAATATAGATATCATTCATCATTCTTTCATACGGCCATGTATATTCAAAGGTCAATTTCATGTGAGTTCATCCTCTATTTGGAAGGTATGGTTATTGCTTATTCGTTCACAACTTACATTTTTTAAAGTATAATAGGTGATGTAACAAAATACAATAGCGATCCATCTTCGGGGCAGGGTGAAATTCCCGACCGGCGGTAATTGAAGATTCCCTCTTCATCAGCCCGTGAGCGATTTGGAAATGCCGAAACAACCGTTTAGGCTAGACATCATATCGATGTCACCACATTGCTGATCTGGTGCAATTCCAGAGCCGACAGTATAGTCTGGATGGGAGAAGATGTTGGTACAGCGGTTCGTGTACATGAGCCTTTGTTTAAGTGCGCATTTTACCATTTTTGTAAAAAATGCTTCTTTTACATGCTGTTTATCATACAAACTCCCTTAGTCCGTTCTTTATCGACTAAGGTTTTTTTGTGTAAAACAGGCTGTGCTGCATTCGAAATCATGAGATGGCGCAACACAAAAGAGGAGAGATTTCAATGCAAAAGGGAAAAATCAAACAAATGGTAGCGGTATCGATGCTCAGTACGATTGCATATGTACTGATGATGCTCGACTTTCCGTTTCCAGGACTGCCTCCATTTCTAAAAATTGATTTTAGTGAGGTGCCTGCACTGCTAGCTGCCATCATATTCGGACCTGCAGCAGGAATAATGGTTGAGGCAATAAAAAATGTACTTCATTACGGAATTGTAGGAAGTTTTACAGGTGTACCCGTTGGTCAATTAGCAAACTTTGTGGCCGGGATTCTTTTCATTCTGCCAGTATCCTACTTATTCCGCAAAAAGCATACGGTTAAACGTCTTTCAACAGGCTTAATTCTAGGAACGGTTTTGATGACATTTATGATGGGACTACTTAACTATCTGATCATCTTACCAGCCTATACGTGGTTCCTAGGTGCTGACCCGATGTCTAGCCAAATGATGATGGACCTGATTCTAAAAGGTATTACACCGTTTAACTTGATAAAAGGAACAATTATTACGTTACTGTTTTTAGCACTATATAATCGAATGCAGCCATGGGTGATGAAACAGATTGCTCAGCAGGCATAAATATAATGATAAAAAACGTTGTGGAGAAGGCTCCACAACGTTTTTTTGAATAATCGTGGAAAGCTTAGCGTAAAGTGCAAAATAGTTAGGCACACTCCTGTTAAATACAGTACAAAAAATGCTCGAAGCTTGAGCTTCGAGCACTTTGAAATTTAATTTGTTTTTATAAGAATAATCCTACAATTGTTCCAGTTAGGACAGAACCCATAGTAGCTACAAGCAATACTTTTAAGCCGACTTTAGCTAGCATAGAAGCTTTTTCTCCATTGATCGCTTGAACAGTTCCTAAGATAATTCCAATAGATGAGAAGTTAGCAAATGAGATTAGGAATGCTGAGACAATACCTACTGTCTTAGGATCCATGTCCGGAATCATTTTCATGAAGTCAAGCATCGCTACGAATTCATTGGCTGCAACTTTAGTTCCCATTACTGAACCTGCTTGAACGATTTCATTAGCAGGAATACCCATGATAAAAGCGATTGGAGCAAACACATAGCCCAAAATTTGTTGGAATGTCAAACCAGTCACTGCATCGAATGCAAAGTTGACCATTGAAAGTAATCCGATATAAGTAATAAGCATCGCACCTACGATAAGAGCAACTTTACCACCATCTAAAGCACCGTTTCCGATCGCTTCAAACAATGACTTTTCTTTCACCATTTCTTTAACATCAATTTCTTCATCTTCATCAGAAGTTACAGGACAAACGATTGATGAAAGGATCAGTCCTGAAAATACGTTAATCGGTAGTGCAACTAAAACGTATTCTGCAGGAATCATTTGCATGTAAGCACCGAGAATTGAACAGCTTACTGCTACCAATGAAGATGTTACAACTACGAACAATCGGTTAGCCGATAGTTTGTGCAATTGAGACTTAACAGAGATAATTGCAGTAGTATCACCAAACACCATTGAGTTGACAGCAACGAAAGATTCAATTTTTGGCAGTCCAGTAACTTTTGCAACAGCACCACCAATGTATTTAATGGCAAGAGGTAAAATGCGTGTGTACGTTAAAATTGAAAGTAAAGCGGATACAAACACGATCATCATCAATACGTTAATGAAGAAGTATTCTTTTCCACTTAAATCTCCAAATACAAACGCGATACCATCATTACCAAATGAAAGGACCTTGTTAAAAACGTTTACAATTTTGTTTAAAACGGTCTTACCTACTGTTGTATTTAGCATGAACCAAGCTATCAATAATTGTACAACCAACATAATTCCAACCGCTTTAAAATTAATGTTCTTTTTGTCATTGGACATAATGAAAGCGATTGCAATTAATGCAATAATGCCCAAAATTCCTATTAAGATTGACATAAAAGTTCCCCCTTATTACTTTACTCAATTATTTTACATAATTAAATAATTTTAGTCGTTCAGTTGTCAGACATCGAATGACTGACCCTTTTCTAATGTAACAAATTTCGACAAAAATGCAATCGTTTTTATAAAATTCATTACTAGATATTTTTCCCATAATAAAATGCCTTAACCAATAAAAAAACAGCCTCTCATCTTTTTAGAGAAGCTGCTTCTTAAAACATAAAGTTTTCTTCTATATGATTGTAGATGTTTTTAACAAGTTCATCTGATGTTTCTCCGTGCACGATATCTCCGTTCACGAGAGCAAAAAGCGATTTGGCACAGTGTCCGCAATAGCCTAGACATCCATACTCAATTACATCAAGATCATAGTCTTTCTCGAGTTCTTCGAGCGCTTTTTGTGCACCACTTGCTAAATTACTTACACAAAACTCTATAATCGGTCTCATTTTTTCTTTCACCTCTTGATGAATTCATCCTAACTCTTTCTTAAGAGCTAGTCAATGTAAACACTCATTCTTCCTGTGTTTTTTCCATAAAAGAGTTGTGAATTTGTTGCAAAGTGCTATACTTAAACATGTCAAAAACGTGAAATCGTTTACTTATTTCGAGTTAAGGATATTTACTTATATAAAGCACTACAAAAACAGATAAGAATTGTCTTGAAAGAAAAGGGGAAATGACAAATGAAACACCTCGTTTTACTTGGCGGAGGATATGGAAATATGCGTGTGTTGAAGAGACTTCTTAATTCCTCAGACCTCCCTGAAAACATTCAGCTTACGCTTATTGACCGTGTACCTTATCATTGTTTGAAAACCGAATACTATGCGCTGGCTGCAGGAACCATTTCAGATCATCATGTTCGCGTAACGTTTCCTGATCATCCACGCTTAAATATTAAATACGGTGAAGTTACAGAAATTGATGTAAAAGAAAAGAAAGTACTACTAAAAGATCAAGATGCTGTTTCGTATGATGATTTAGTAATTGGCCTTGGCTGTGAGGACAAGTATCACAATGTTCCAGGCGCAGATCAATATACATTAAGCATTCAGACAATTGATAAATCACGTCATACGTATCAAGTCTTAAATAACTTGCATGCAAACGCCGTGGTTGCCGTTGTGGGTGCCGGCCTTTCTGGTGTAGAACTTGCATCTGAACTTCGCGAAAGCCGTCCGGATCTTACTATCAAGCTTTTTGACCGCGGTGACATGATTTTATCTGCATATAAGAAAAGACTAAGTAATTATGTACAAAACTGGTTCGTTGAACATGGGGTTGAGGTCATTAACAACTCTAATGTTACAAAAGTAGAAGAAGGCGCATTGTTTAATCACGATGAAAAAGTTGAATGTGACGCTATCGTTTGGACTGCGGGTATTCAACCTAGCCGCATCGTACGTGATTTAGATGTTGAAAAAGACAGTCAAGGACGAGTGGTTCTAAGTGAGCATCATCACCTCCCTTCTGATGAACATGTGTATGTAGTAGGAGATTGCGCAAGTCTTCCTTACGCACCTAGTGCACAGCTCGCAGAGGAACAAGCGGAGCAAATCTCACAAGTTCTATTAGCACGATGGAACGAACAGCCACTGCCTGAGATGAACGAGATTAAATTAAAAGGTGTTATGGGATCGCTCGGTAAGAAGAGTGGTTTCGGTACGATGGGAAGCACAGCTCTTATCGGACGAGTGCCTCGATTATTAAAATCAGGAATTCTCTGGTTATATAAATATCAAGTATAAGAAATATCAAGCATAGAAAAGACCCATGCAGCTGCATGGGTCTTTTGCTGTTTTTACCACCAATAAGGACGGAAACGGCGTATTCGGTAGAACGGAAAACCAAAAACCCCGAACCCAGGGAAAAACGGCCCGACAAAAATAATACGGCTATTACGCTCTGCAGTCTCACCTGGCATGACCATATACATGTTATCTTGATCATAGCTATGCAATTGACCATGATAGACATTCCCATCGTTCAGTTCAATCGTGACGTTCTGCCCCATATACTTGAGACAAAGGTCATGATAATGATGGTGATGATGTCCTGCAAACGACGATGACGACTCATCTTTAGAGCTTTTACCTTTTAAAGGGTTCAACAATGCAATGTGCCTCCTTTTTTCCATACATCATATTCTCTTAAGAAGGGCAAAGCATGTGTACAAACCCAATATAAAAAAATAGGCGCTTAACTTACAGCGCCGTAACCGTTTTGTTCAATAATATTGTAAATGGATTTTAAATTCGGGTTGCCTTCCGCAACGACCTCGCCGTCTATGACAACTACTGGGTAAAAAGATCTTCTTCCATAATTCTTTCTGAAAATGCCTGATCAATCTCATTTTCCGGTTTCTCCATATCTATATAAAGAACGTGAAACAACAAGTTCGGAAATTTTCTTGAGATTGCAGCTTCTAGCCATTCAGCCGTTTCTTTTGCTGATGGAAGATGAACACAGCTGGCACATTTTTGTTCTGCACCATATACCTTAATGATAAGTGAGTTACTCATGAAGAATCACCTCAATGTATGCGCTTATTTGCTTTCATCATACCTTATTTTGTATAAAAGAAAAAGGCACAAATATCATGATGCTTGCTCATGGATTTTTTATTCCATTTCCCGTATACTATAAGTAAGTTCTTTTTAAGAAAGGAGCCTTGATAGTTATGGCTGAAACTCAAAACTTAGAGATGCGTGAACAAGTTGAAGAAGTTCTTGATAAATTACGCCCGTTCCTTCTTCGTGATGGAGGAGACGTGGAATTAGTGGATATTGAAGAAGGTGTAGTAAAAGTACGCCTTATGGGTGCTTGCGGAAGCTGCCCAAGTTCTACAATTACACTAAAAGCTGGTATCGAACGTGCACTTCTTGAAGAAGTACCTGGTGTTGTTGAATTAGAACAAGTATTCTAATTTTAACAAAGAAGCCGCTCTTTTCAGAGCGGCTTCTTTTTTGAATGTTTTTGCAAGCTAGTTGCTAATAGGGTGGGGTTAATTTCTGCTCTAGAATCCTGTATTACAAGAACAACAATGCTTCTGAAACAGTCTTACTAAAAGATTTTCGTTTTTGATTTTATTTTTAAAAAAAACACTACAATGACAAGTTGATTGGAGTGTAAGGTGCGAGACTCCTGCGGGACAGGCGGGCAGTCCGAAAAGTGGAAGTGGCTCGTTCAGCCCCGACAAGCAAAAGGTGAATGGGCAAATAAGGCGCACTTTGCCTTATTGACCATTTAACTTTTGACCTCGAGGGGCTAGCCACTGCAAGTAGACAGGTGAGACACTTAAGAGTGACACGTACGGATGTGGCTCACCGCCTGCCCCGCGGAAAGGGAGCTCCTGAAACGGAAATCAACCACTTCCACAAGCAACAAAGGATCACTTAAAAGTAACTTTCTTTTATTATGACATCAAATGAACAAGCAATGCTTTTTGTGCATGAAGGCGGTTCTCCGCTTCTGGGAAGACGACCGAATGATGCCCATCAATGATTTCAGCTGTTACCTCTTCCTCACGATGTGCAGGCAAGCAATGCATGAAAATATAATCTTTTTTCGCATGTGAAACAAGCTCAGCATTCACTTGATACTCTTTAAAATGATTGATACGCTCTTGTGCCTCATCCTCCTGCCCCATACTCGCCCATACATCTGTGTAGATGACATCGCTGTCTTTAATACCCGTGATCGGATCATTCGTTACTTCTACGATTGAGCCGTTTTGTTTTGCGACCTCTTTCGTATAAGAAACGATACTTTCCTTTGGCTCATAATTTTTCGGAGCAATTATGGTGCAATCCATTCCAACTTTGGCTGCGCCGATCATCAATGAGTGTGCCATATTATTCCCATCTCCAATGTATGCCAACTTCTTCCCTTTAAACGAACCTTTGTATTCGAGAATCGTTAACAGATCCGCAAGCACTTGGCATGGGTGAAAGTCATCTGTGAGGCCATTAATAACTGGGATAGAGCCGTTATGAGCAAGCTCTTCAACAGTCGATTGATGAAACGTACGAATCATCAATCCATCTAAATAGTCAGATAATACTTTTGCTGTATCTGATATCGATTCTCCTCTTCCCATCTGTATGTCACGGGTAGAAAGATGGATGGCATGACCGCCAAGCTGCAGCATTGCAGCTTCAAAAGAAACACGAGTACGAGTGGATGATTTTTCAAAGATCATTCCTAAAATCTTTCCTTTTAACAATGGTGGTGCAGATGGACCTTGCTTTTTCAAATCTCTAGCTAGATTCAACAGATCGATAATTTCAGTTGTAGAATAATCCATAAGCGTAAGAAAATCTTTCTTTGTTCGTGTTGTGCGTAGGGGTGTACAATAGACATCAGATCAGCACTTCCTTTCTCGGTTTGTTTAAAACATGCAGTGCTTTATAATAAGCGTTTGCCGTTTCCTTTCTAGTCAGAACGTGAACTCTTTCTAAAACGGCACTTTTGGCATTCTGGCATTCACAATCATTGAAAAAATTCATATAAACAGCTTTATCCTCTGTTTTTAACCACTCATTAAAAGAAATTTCTTTTGACGTACTGATGGAATAGCCAAATGTTGACCATTTCTTAGCTTCTAGTTCAGCTGACTCTCCTTCTGCAAAATACTTCCTTTAGCACTCCAAAGATCAGCGAGTTGAAGACTTGAACCTTTTAGTGCCTTAAGTAAAGCTGAATCATACTTTGTATCGGTACCGATTACTTCTCCTGTTGAAATCATCATTGGACTTAAAACAGGTGAAACACCAGGTAGTTTAATCGTTGAAAAAACAGGTGCTTTCACTGTGATAAAAGGCTGTCCGTTATGTTCCGCTTCAAGATTTAGTGAGCTTAATGGTGCTCCAAGCAGTAATTGTGTTGCCTTTTGAAGCAAATTCACATCTGTAATCTTACTCATGATCGGTGCTGTTCGGGATGCTCTAGGATTTACTTCAATGACATATACCGTTTCATCTTTAATAGCAAATTGAATGTTGAACAGACCTTTATAGTTCATATTCGCTGCTATTTTTTTGAATGCGTTAAGATTTGCTTCGTCACATGTTCAGAAAGCGTCTGTGGTGGCGTTACGGTTAAGCTGTCACCTGAATGAACACCGGTCCCTTCAATGTGTTCAAAGATTCCCGGTACAAAGATGTCTGTACCATCAGTCAACACATCTACTTCAGCTTCTGTTCCTTGTAAAAACGTATCAATTAGGACAGGATAGCTTATCTGTTCACTTCCTAAAAAGCTTGTTAGTTCACTCTCAGAATGAAGAACTTTCATCCCGCTTCCCCCGATAACATATGATGGGCGAAGAAGAACCGGAAACCCTAGTCTCTTAGCAGAGCTCTTGGTTTCCGCTTCATTTTGAGCGGTGTATCCAGCTAATTTAGGAATGTGTATAGAGTCCAAGAATTGATAAAAACGGTCTCTGTCTTCCATTTGATCAACCGTGTCTGCTGGACTTCCAAGCACTGAGAAGCCTGCATCTTCTAATTCCTTTGCCAAATTGATGGACGTTTGACCGCCAAACTGCAGTATCACGTCAGAAATTCCTTCAAACTGCAATACATGATAAATGTCTTCAAAGGTTAATGGCTCAAAGTATAGAGAGTCGGATACTTCATAATCAGTACTGACTGTCTCGGGATTGTTATTGATCAGGATGGCTTCATATCCATTACGATTAAGAGCAATAGCACTATGCACACAGCAATAGTCAAATTCCACACCTTGCCCGATACGAATTGGACCTGATCCTATAACGGCCACTTTTTCTTTCGCTCCGGGACTTTATCGCTTTTTCCGCTCCAACTCGAATAAAAATATGTCGTTTTTGCCTCGAACTCCGCTGCACACGTATCCACCATTTTGTATGTTGGCGTGATGTCCCACTCTTCTCTCTTTTGTCGTACTTCTGATTCTGTTACAGACCAAATGTCAGACAAATATGAATCGGAAAAACCTAACTTTTTGGCTTTCTTCAGCTGCTCTTTCTCGACGGTATGCAGTTTCGTTTTTTGCAGCGAGTGGTCCATGGAAACCATCTCGTTAAATATGGCTAAAAAGTAAGGTGTGATCTGTGTTAATTCATGAATTTTGTCTGCCGAAATTCCTCGTCGCAAAAGTTCCAGTACGACAAAAAAGCGGCGGTCATCTGCAGAAACAACAAGATCAAGTAACGTATCTTCATGCATAACAGATAGTTCTTTTAAATACATACCGTTCGTTTTAAGTTCAAGTGAACGGATCGCTTTTTGAAAGCTGAAGCCATGTTTCTCTCTAACGCCATTACTTCTCCCGTTGCTTTCATCTGTGTTCCAAGATTTCGGTCTGCATGATGAAACTTATCGAACGGCCATCTTGGCATTTTTACAGCAACATAATCCAATGCAGGTTCAAAACTTGCAAAAGTCGTTCCTGTTACCGGGTTTTTCAGTTCATGAAGGTTATATCCGAGTGCCAGTTTAGCTGCTATTTTTGCGATCGGGTATCCCGTCGCTTTTGATGCAAGAGCGGAAGACCTGCTCACACGCGGGTTTACTTCAATTAAGTAATATTCAGATGTATGAGGATGAAGAGCGAACTGAATGTTGCATCCCCCACTATTTCAAGCGCGTTGATAATCGTTAACGACGCTTTTCTGAGAGACTGATACTCATCATCTGTTAACGTTTGGCTTGGAGCTACAACAACCGAATCGCCGGTATGTATGCCGACAGGATCAACGTTTTCCATGTTGCAAACCGTAATGCATGTTCCGTTTTTGTCGCGCATCACTTCATATTCGATCTCTTTGTAGCCCGCAATACTTTTTTCAATTAAGCATTGGTTGATCGGACTGGCTGACAGACCTTGTTTAACAAGTGACGTAAGCTTCTCTTTGGTTGGTGCAATACCTCCGCCAAATCCTCCAAGCGTATATGCTGGACGAACAATAACGGGATAGCCCGTTACTTCAGCAAATTCAATGGCCTCATGGTGAGATGTTACGACCTCACTTTCAGGCACCGGTTCTCCAAGAAGCTTCATCAATGAACGAAACTCATCTCGGTCTTCTGCTTTTCGAATCGAGTGAATGTCTGTGCCTAAAAGTCTAACGCCATATTTTTTCAAGATTCCTTTATCATGAAGTTCCATCGCTAAGTTAAGCCCTGTCTGACCGCCAACGGTTGCTAAAAGTCCGTCAGGCTTCTCTTTTGAATGATCTGTTCTGCGTATTCTGCCGTTAGCGGCTCTAAGTAAATAACGTCTGCAAAAGTGCTGTCCGTCATGATTGTTGCAGGATTGTTGTTGATTAGAACAACCTCTATACCTTCTTCTTTTAACGCTTTGCATGCCTGTGTGCCGGAATAATCAAATTCAGCTGCCTGCCCGATTACGATTGGGCCAGAACCAATAACGAGCACTTTTTGAATGTCTTGTTGTTTAGGCATAACTTCTCACCTTCTCTTTATGTTGTACGGTATGGATGAAGTTTTGGAAGATTTCTTTGTGTTCATTTGGACCAGGTGCTGCTTCTGGGTGGAATTGGACACTCACAATGTTATATGTGCTATGCCATAGCCCCTCAACACTCTGATCATTCACATTTTCAAACCAAACGTTAAACCCGGTAGCTGCTAAACTCTCTTTTTTTACGACATAACTATGATTTTGAGAACTCATTGACACCTTCCCCGTCTTCAGGTTCATAACCGGATGATTCGCCCCGCGATGACCAAACTTCAACTTGCGTGTTTCACCGCCAAATGCTAGTGCTAGAATTTGATGCCCGAGACAGATGCCGAGCACGGGATAGCGGACGGCAATATTTTTATAACGATGAAAATAGTTTGAAAACCTCATAGGGTCACCTGAACCATTTGAAAAAACGAAACCATCTGGATTGAGTTTCTCAATGTCAGCTAAATCGTGATCAAAAGGAACAACAGTAACGGTGCAGCCCTCATTGACTAGAGCGTCAACAATGGACTTTTTGTATCCAAAATCTATCAAAACGATATGTGTATTTCCTGATCCTGCTTTCGTAATGGTTGTTGCTGGCCAATATTCTTCTAAAGAAAAACATTGTGGCTGTGTATTAGGCAGGTGCATAACAGCAGGTAAAGACCCTTTCTTTCTGATCTGCTGGATAAGAGACCTTGTATCCACATTTGTAAGCGCAGGAATATCGTGCTCATTGAGTAAATCTGCTAGTGATTGGCGGCTCCCTTTTTCCTCAAATGAATAACACTCAGCCATCACAACACCGGCTACTTGAATTTTTGCAGATTCCATACTTGCAGAGTCAAAACCATAGTTCCCAATGAAAGGATAAGAGAAAACAACGATCTGTCCTTGATAAGAAGGATCTGTCAATACTTGTTCATATCCTGTCATTCCTGTATAAAATACAATTTCTCCTGAACCATAATGATGGTTTCCAATCCAGTCACCTTCAAAAGAAATGTCATTTGATAAAGTAATGCAGCCTTTCATGATGCATTCCACTCCTTGTATAAAACATATACTTGTTTGTATTTTTATTCACTTATACGTATAAAAAATAAGGATTATTCGTCCTTAAATGGCTTTTGTATACATGTTGTTAAACGCTTCGGTGACGATTTGCAGTGCAGTTTCTAACTCTTCATCTGTTACGGTTAAAGGTGGCAATAATCGAATTACCTTCTCACCAGCCGGAACCGTTAGTAAGCCGTTCTCTTCAAGGGCTTTCATTAACTCGCTAGCATGATCACACTCAATACCTATCAATAACCCTTCTCCTCGAATTTCATTTACAAATGGCAGTTTCATTAAGGTATCTTCTAATCTCTTTTTAAAATTTATACCTTTTCTTTCTACCTCGCTTAAAAAGATGTCGTTAAAAACGATGTTTAAAACCGATTGGCTTACTGCACACGCTAACGGATTTCCTCCAAACGTTGTTCCATGACTGCCTGGTCCAAATGCTTCAATTAACTTGCTTTTACCAAGCATAGCCCCTATTGGAAAACCGTTGCCTAACCCTTTTGCGAGAGTCACCATATCAGGATCTAAATCAAAATGTTCATAAGCATATCTTTTTCCTGTTCTGCCAATCCCCGTCTGAACTTCATCTATGATTAAGAGAATGTCATGTTTCTTGCACATTTCTTGCACTTCTTTATAAAACGATGGATCAGCTATTTTTACCCCGCCTTCACCTTGAATCACTTCCAACATAATCGCTGCTGTGTCAAAGTCAGCCGTATTTTTGAGCTCCTGAATATCGTTCCAAGGAAGATGGATAAATTCTGAAAGTAGCGGTCCGTAGCCTTCTTTTATTTTCTCTTGACCAGTTGCTGACATAGAACCGAATGTGCGGCCATGAAACGAATCGTTAAACGTAATGATCTTATTTCGTTTTGTGAATTTTTTCACAAGCTTGATGGCAGCTTCGTTTGCTTCAGCCCCACTATTACAGAAAAAAGCAGCGTCTAAATTGGTTTGATTAATTAAGGTTTCAGCAAGAAGCTCTTGTTGCTGTATTTCAAAAAGATTAGATGTATGCCAGATATTCTCACTCTGTTCCCTTAATGCTTTTACCACTTCAGGATGACAATGCCCTAGACTGGTTACAGCGATTCCGCTTGTGAAATCTAAATAACGCTTGTTGTTTTGATCATAAACGATTGTTCCGATTCCTTTTTGAAGCTGTATTTGTTTTCTTTTGTACGTAGGAAAGAGTGAACTCATGAAACCATGACCTCCTTAAGCAATTTAGTACCTGAGAGTGTTTGATCCGTGATTAACACTTCTTTAATATTCAAATCCAGACACTTTATAGCTGCCTCCACTTTCGGTACCATTCCTCCATGGATGTGGTTTTCATCGATTCCATTAAGTATTTCAGAAACAGTTAGTGAAGCCGTCCATTTTCCGTTAATTTGAATGCCTGACGTGTCGGTAACAAAGCATATCGAGTCAGCTGATAAAACAGCTGCCGTTTCTCCTGCCGCTGTATCGGCATTGATGTTCACTGTTTCACCATTGTCTGTTACACCAAGAGATGCGATTACAGGTACCTTACCTGAGTTCAGCACGTTTTCAATGATTTCTGTATTTATCTTTTTAACACTTCCAACCCATCCATATTGCTTCACATCTAAAAATCGCATTGTATGAGGAATTGCTCTGATCCGCACAAACCATGTGCTGAGATCCCTTGTTGATTAAGCACATGTACAAGGTTTTTGTTGGTGATGTCTTTTAAAGCAACCTTAACGCAGGAAAGCGCTTCTTTTGTTGTTATTCTTATTCCGTTCTTCATTTCTAACGGAAGTCCTGATTTCTTAAGTTTTTTATTGATCTCAGGTCCACCTCCGTGAACGATAACAATTTTTTCACCTAGCTCAAGCCTTTTTTTAAGAACATCAAAAAATGCAGGCTGTAGATCAGCTAGTGTACTTCCTCCAATTTTCACAACATGAAACACAACACTCACATCCTTTTACGTTCGATAGCTTGCATTGATCTGAACATAGTCATACGTTAAATCGCATCCCCACGCCCGGCCGTTACCGTTTCCTTCAGATAAAATAACGGTAATGTGGATTTCATGGCTTTTTAAGTAGTTTCGAACTTTCTCTTCTGAAAAAGGAACAGGTTCTCCGTCTACAACGACTTCATTTTCGCCTATTAAAATCTTCACGGCATCTGGATTAAATTTAACTCCACTGTATCCTGCTGCGGCGATAATTCTGCCCCAGTTCGCATCACATCCAAAAACAGCTGTTTTAACAAGAGGTGAACCTACTACGGTTTTGGCTATGATTCTAGCTTCTTTTTCTGTTTTCGCACCTAACACATTAACTTCAATGAGCTTGCTTGCACCTTCTCCATCTTTCGCAATAAGTTTGCCCAAATCTTCACAAACGAGGACAAGTGCTTCTAAGAACAGTTCCCATTCAGGATGGTTTTTGTTCAGCTCTTCATTCTCACCCATTCCGTTTGCCAGCATGAGCACCATGTCATTTGTTGAAGTGTCACCGTCCACCGTAATGCAGTTAAACGTTCGCTCCACCGCATAACTGAGTGCTTCGTGAAGGTCACCTTGGTTGATCGCGGCATCTGTTGTAATAAAGCCAAGCATCGTAGCCATGTTTGGATGAATCATTCCAGACCCTTTGCCTGTACCTGCAATCGTGATGTTTTTATCATTGATTTTCAGGGAGTACGCTGTATTTTTTGAAACGGTGTCTGTTGTTAAAATCGCCTGTGAGAAATCTATTGAACCTTTTAACTCTGAATCTAGGACTAGCTTTTGGATCCCTGCTGAAATTTTATCCATAGGCAGATGTTCACCGATTACACCTGTAGAAGCTACTCCAACATAATGAGAAGGAATATCAAGCTTTTGAGCGGTTTGAAGCTGCATGTTCTGTGCGTCAGCTAATCCTTTTTTCCGGTACATGCATTTGCATTACCTGAGTTAACGATAACCGCCTGAAGCTTTCCTTCTTGTGAAATGCTGTTCTGCGTAATTTTCAGCGGAGCTGCCTGTACTTGATTTGTCGTATAAACACCGGCTGCGTTTGCTGGAGTGACGCTGTATAACAAGCCTAAGTCGAGCTTTTTATGTTTCACACCACAATGAAGACCGCTCGCGTAAAAGCCCTTTGGAGTCGCAATATTAATTCCTGTTATCTTTTGAATAGCCGCCTTTGTCGCCTGCATGTATCCTGCCTCCTAATATTTACGGGAACATCGGTGAATGTTTTAGTCCCTCTGTTTCATCGAGATCAAACATCACGTTCATATTTTGAACGGCCTGACCTGCTGCCCCTTTTAACAGATTGTCAATGACAGAAACAATCGTAATTCGATTCGTACGTTCATCAACAGCAAAAGTGAGATCGCAATAATTGGACCCGTAAACTTGCTTTGTAAACAGGTTTGTTTTCTCGTCATAAACACGTACAAAGTGTTTTTTGTTGTAGTATTCGCCGTATATTTCTTTTACAGATTGAGAGTTAACATCCTCTTCTAATTCCGCATACATCGTAGCCATGATTCCTCTTGTCATTGGAACGAGATGTGTGTTGAACGTAATTTTTGTATCGATGCCCGTGATTGTTTGAATGGTCTGTTCAATCTCAGGAATATGCTGATGCTGATGTATCTTGTAAATGCTTAAACTATCGTTGACTTGAGAAAAAGCGTTCCTTTGTTAGGTGATGCACCCGCTCCCGATATCCCGCTCTTAGCATCGATCACAAGAGATGTGTGCTTAATCATGCCTGACTTTAATAACGGGAGAAGTCCAAGCAATGTTGCGGTTGGGTAACACCCTGGGTTCGCGATCAATCCCCCTTTTTGGACTTCTTCTCTGTTCCATTCCGTTAATCCGTAAACCGCTTTATTCACAAGTGATGCTGCTGGAGGTTCTTTGCGATACCATTTACGATATGTGTCTCTGTTCTTGATACGAAAATCTCCTGCTAAATCAATGATCTTCAAATTCTTGTTGACTAGAGGAGGAAGCAACTCTGATGAAACACCGCTTGGAGCTGAGCAAAATAATATGTCTAGTTCATCTATGTGAAGTTGTTCTAATGAACGAAGCGGATGATTAACGATTTGGTATAAATGCTGAACTTCATCTGAAAGCTTTTGACCTGCCTTGGAGGATGAATAGAGAAATACGTCCGTAATCTCCGGATGTGCAGATAATAGCCGGAATAGCTCCATACCACCATATCCGGTTACGCCTATAATTCCTGCTCTCAAATCACATCACTCCTTAAATAAGTTATGGTTCATTATAGGACTGTATAAAAATTAATTCAAGAGTATATTTATAAATTTTTTATTTTATTTGATTGTTTAGTCAAACACGGTGTTTTTGTGAGTAGTTGATTTCCGTTCCAGGTGCTTCGCTTTCCGCGGGGCAAGGAAGGCTTCGGCAGCGTCGCATCGCACGAAGAAAATGTGCTTTTTCATTTTCGAGGAGTCTCGCATCTTACACTCCAATTAACTTGTCAATGAAGAGAATGAACAAAATGAGCCAAAAGCAACAATCTTTTAGAGTAGAGCTTACAAAAAAAAGCCCTCTAATAAAAAGAAAACTGACCTTTTGGTTCAAGAATCAAACCACAAAAGCCAGTCTCAAATGTTATTTATTATTGTCTTAAAAACCCGCCTTCTGAATGGATAATTTGTCCTGTTATCCATTCTGCTTCAGGCGATGCTAAAAACGCGATCAATCGTGCTGCATCTTCTGGTTTCCCGATTCTCCCCAGCGGAAACTTGGGCAGAAGAACGTTTTGCACATCTTCAGTCATCCAGCCCGTATCTGTTGGACCTGGATTAACCGCATTAACGGTAATTCCTTTATGTCCGATTTCAGCTGCCAGCGTGACAGTCAGCGCATCAATCGCTCCTTTTGTTGCAGCATAGGCAAGCTCACCTGTCATCGGACCCTTTGACTGACCTGAAGTTAGATGAGTAATGCTGCCTCTTTCGCCAGTAAAATGCTTTGCGAATTCTACGCTTAAAAGGGTCGTAGCCCGAACGTTGATCTCGTAATGTGAATCAAGAACGTCACTCGTTGTATCTTCCCACTTGTGATTTTTTGAAAAACAAGCGTTGTTGACAAGAATACTTGGAGCTCCTAATTTTTGTTCTACTTTTTCAAAGAGAAGTGGAATTTGATTAGAAACACTCAAGTCAACTTCTTCATAAACAGACTTCACGCCATGGCTCTGAATTTCTTCAACAAGCCGATCGGGATCACTTTGATGATTGCCTGTGTGCATATTTTTGTCATATGTACCCCATGTCGTA
Organism: Fictibacillus sp. EA-CB0309; assembly: GCF_055814265.1. Taxonomy (NCBI): domain Bacteria; kingdom Bacillati; phylum Bacillota; class Bacilli; order Caryophanales; family Fictibacillaceae; genus Fictibacillus; species Fictibacillus sp. EA-CB0309. The sequence goes on along the minus strand of NZ_CP169271.1, from coordinate 1,175,580 downwards.
AAAAAGATATTTGCTCCTTTTTTTGCAAGCTGTAAACAAACGGATGCTCCGATGCCATTTAATCGGCTTGCCCCTGTGACGATTGCTGTTTTTCCTTCTAAAGATCGATTCAATACAGTTCCTCCTTATGTGACAGGTGTTTCTGGCTCTTTTCCGTTCAGTATGTTTGCTATGTTTCTGCAGGCAAGTTCAGCCATTTTCATTCTTGTTTCTACACTGGCACTGCCGATATGCGGGAGCGCTACGACTTGCTTCATCGACAATAACGGGTGCTTTGGATCGATTGGTTCTTTTTCAAAGACATCCAGTCCGGCGCCAGCGATCGTTTTGTTTTGAAGTGCTTCTACAAGGGCTTCCTCATCAACCGATGCACCTCTGCCGGCATTGATCAAGATCGCATTTTCCTTCATACTCTGAAAAGCTTCTCTGTTAAACATTCCTTTAGTTTCTGAGGTTAATGGTGCTAAAGAGACAACAAAATCTGATTGCTTTAAGAGCTCATGAAAATCTTTGTATTCTGCATTTAGTGAGACTTCAGCTTCAGGCTTTCGGTTTCGATTGTGATACAAAATTTTCATATCGAACCCTTTCGCTCGTCTTGCTACCGCTTCACCAATTCTGCCCATCCCAACGATTCCGATTGTCTTGTGATGGACATCTGTTCCTGCGAGCAATAACGGTCCCCAGCTGTTCCATTTTCCTTCTTTTACATAATTAGCTGATTCCACAATTCTGCGAGCTGTTGCAAGAATCAGAGAAAATGCCAAATCTGCCGTAGAATTCGTTAGTACATCTGGTGTATTGCAAATTGTGATGTCTAGGTTGCCTGCTGATTTTATATCGATGTTGTCATATCCGACCGCTAGATTTGCTACTACTTTTAGGGATGAAGCTTGTTCGAACAATTCAGCATCGATGTTGTCGGAAAGCATCGTGAGCAGCCCGTCTGCTTGTGAAGCCTCCGCTAAAAGTACATCACGAGGAACCGCTTCTTCTTCATGCGGCCACATGTTGATTTCTGCTATCTGCTTCAATTCAGCAAGTGTTTCCTCAGGTAGTTTTCGTGTAATAAAAACATATGGTTTTTGCATCCGCTTTCACTCCTTGTTGTTATTTTCTCATGTGGTGGTAAGAAAATAAAGAAATCGGAGCTCGATGAATTGTTTTTCTAAAAGGCTGCATCGTATTTTGTCGAAAATCGGATAAAAAATTTTATGTACGTAATTATTTGGCTTGTACACGTAATTATGAAGCTTATCTACGGATATATCAGAGATTACTACGTAAATAATTTCGAGTTTTCTTCAGATACGAACATTCCTCTTATTTGTTCGCCCTGCATGAACGACACATCTCTTACGCAACAAAAAAAGAGAGGTGGATCTCAAAATTGCACTTTTGAGTCACCTCTTCTTTTTAAATCATCGGAACCAGCCAGTCGACTACCGGAATATTCAACTCACGAACTGGCAAACCGATGGACCTAAAGAAACTTTTTAGGAAGTATTCATTTTGTTTTTCACACGAGATTAAGTCAGTAAAGCGGCGTACATATAACTCTTTTCCAATATCTCTTTCGTTGGCATAATGTTCTTCAACCGTGTCAAAGTATTGTGAAGGGAAAAGTAGTCTTCCATACAGAAGTCGCCAAGCCCCTTTTGATAATGGCTTTACTTTTTCATATTCATCGATCAATTGTAAAACTTCGTGACTTCTGAACTCTGGCTGATAAATTTTTTCTCGGATGCATTCTGCAACATCTCTCATTGGACTGTCAATCACCCAGCCCACAGGTAATTTCACATAACTGTTCGACGTCCTGAGCCAGGAACGTTCAGTGAACCTGTCATAACAGATGGCGGCAGAACCGATTCCCTTTGGTCCTCTTTCTAACTGATAATCCGTAATGTATTGAATAGCGTTTTCTGCCATTCCCTCATAATACGGAAAAGTAGTGAGAAACAGTTCGTCAAAGTCATTCTTTTGTTTTCTTGCTGATACTTCTGCATACCTGTTATGCATCTCATCGACACGATTGATCCATAACACTGGCCACTGGCCGTATGCAATTTGCTGAACAGGATAATATTGCTCAAGCCCTTTACCGCGTTTATGAAATTCTGCGAGTTCAGAACCTAGTTCAATATTGCGCTGTTCTCCTTTTTGGTGCTCTACTTTAAAAATGATTACGGACTCGCCATCAACATAAGCACTTGGCATGTTCGTAATGGTCGGCTGCAGTACGGGCAGATGACTTTCTCCGCGCTGCTGTAGGTAGTCACTGATATATGACATTTCTTGCAGTTTTTCATAAGACATTTGCTGCTGTGGAATCACAATGTATTGATTTCCCTTGCACGAGAATGTTCGATAACCTGATTCAGATCTTCTGTCTTCACAAACCAGTTGGTAGTGATGAAATATATCTCTTTCAAACAAAGGCGATCCCCCACCCCTTCAGCTTTCCAGCGGCTATTTGCTATACATAATAAAAGCGCAACACCGCATTAATGGATACCACATTATATGCCCATATAGGCGAAGTGGTTAGCACTTTTTATAAATTCATAACTTTATCATGAAAACATATACTATACAAAGCTAAGGAGACTAATCGAGTAAAGGAGTACAGGGATGCCAAACAAAAAAGTGGAAAGAGTCGAAGAAACAGCACGTAAACAGCTGAACGAACGGGGCGTTACGGTAAACGATATAGCTGAACTCGTTTATTTTCTCCAAGTCCCCTATCATCCTGATCTGAAAATGGATGTGTGCCGAGAAAATGTTGAAAGAGTCATTGCTAAACGCGAAGTACAAAATGCTATTCTTACAGGCATTGCACTTGATGTGTTAGCAGAAGAGAAAAGCTCGAACAGCCGCTTCAAGAAATATTGGCTCGAGATGAAAGTCTTTATGGAATTGACGAAGTGATTGCACTTTCTATCGTGAATATATACGGTTCAATCGGTTTTACGAACTACGGATTTATTGATAAGCAAAAGCCTGGTATTTTAGAAAAGTTAAATGATAAATCTACAGGCAAAGTTCATACGTTTTTGGATGATATCGTGGGAGCTATTGCAGCGGCTGCATCCAGTCGATTGGCTCATCGCGCAGCAAATGAAGAATAAAAATAAGGCTTAAGAACAAGAGGAATTCTCTTTTGACTTAAGCCTTTTTTATTTTCTATCAATTGATGTTGCTATTTCTTACACTTGGGAAAGCAAACATCCTGAAACTGAAAGCAATCATTTTTAGTTTAAGTTCTAATCTAAATGTTGCTTGAAAGTCATATTGACAAGTTGAGTGGAGTGATAGATGCGAGACTACGCCTAGGACGAGCGGTCAGTTGAGACCCCTTAAGGCGCAAAGCGGCAGGGGCTCACCGCACGCCCGGGAAAAGCGAGCATCTGAAACAGAATTCAACTACTTTCAAGAGGATCAGAGTTATAGGTATTAAGCTTATTTAATCTCCCACTCATCCAATCCGTTTACAGTATAAGTTGGATGCACTTCGACTTCTTCTAAATGCTTTTTTGTCGTTACTCCTGTGTGTACAAGCAGCGTATCCATTCCCGCACGAATACCGGCCATAATATCCGTTTGGTAGTTGTCACCTATCATAAGTGTATCTTCTTTTTCCGTTCCGAGCTTTTCCAATGCCATCTCCATAATAATGGACTCAGGCTTACCAATAAACGTTGGTTCTGTCTGCGTAGAAACCGTAATGACAGACGTTAAAGATCCGTTCCCTGGCAAAAGTCCTCTTTCTGTTGGAAGTGCGATATCGCCATTTGTAGAGATAAATGTAGCTCCGTTTCGAACCGCAAGACAAGCTTTAGCTAATTTTTCATACGTAATGGAACGGTCGATTCCGATCACAACAAAGTCTGGATTCTCTTCAACAAGCTGAAGCCCTTTTTCCTGCAGCGCTTCTCTAATGCCATCTTCTCCAATACAATAAACAGTCGCATTTTCTTTTATTTCTGCAATATAGTTAGCCGTTGCCATGCTTGTTGTGTAAACATGTTCAGCAGATGCTGGTATATCAAATCCTTGAAGCACATCTGCCACTTGTTTCTTCGTCTTAGAGGAGTTATTCGTTACAAATAAATACGGTAGATTTTGTTCGTTTAGTTTTTTCACAAAGTCTACGGCTTCCATAATTCTCTCAGTTCCGCGATACATCGTTCCGTCTAAATCAATTAAAAATCCTTTATATGCTTTCATCACATTCTCTCCTTTTATGTACACTTATCATTTTGCCCACAGCAAAAAAAACACACCTGAAGCGGTCTACACTTCAGATGTTTGCTTTTCTTCTTTTATGATATAACAGCAATAATCTCCGCCTTTAGCCATACACGTCTTCCGCTCTACATCGTCTGTTTGAAGCAAGCGCTTAAACAGAGAGAGTTCACATGAACAGGCTTGCTGATATTCATTGGCCACCATAGCGATTGGGCAGTTGTACTCTGTTAATACATACGTACCAGGATCTTCTCCCGGCTTCCAATCGACCATGTATCCTGCCTCATTCTGAATGTTGGCAAGTTCGTTAACCTTTTGTTCAAAATCAGAAAGTGTATTCATTCGATCTTTGTATTTATCCTGCAGACGATTTTCACGTCTTTTAAATAATATATCTACCGTATCTGTTCCACTCACTTCTTCAATATCTTGTAAAAATTCTACTGTAAGTCCTGAATAGTTTCGTGGAAATTGTTCGTCCCCGCTTGCCGTCAGATGATAAAAATGAATTGGTCTTCCCATGGCTTGCCGCACCAGAGTGGTTTCGATCACATGATCCCGCTCTAATGTATTAAGATGGCGCCGAACAGCCATTTCTGTTATGCCAAGGGATTTCGCCATTTCCGTAACGGTCATCCGTTTATTTCTCTTTAAAAGATAGATGATTTCATCACGGGTTGAGGTGTGATTCTTCATGGTCATCACCATCCTTTGTTACCATTTTACCGTAAATACTAGAAAACGTACATTTTTATATAAAAATGTATAAAAACTATTTTCTATTTTATTCAGGCAAAAATGCTGAAACAGGGCCGAGTTCCTCTTCTAGATAACGTTTAATGTGAAGGGAAAAGCCTCGAGTTCTTGTTTGTGTTTATTAATGGTATCGTATATTTGTTTAACATCTGCTGAAGTATATTCCTGTACAAGTGACTTGCGAAGATTTACAACTTGCTTCAATGAAAGTGCTTCTTCATTCGGAATCACTTTTTCATCAATTAGGATATCGAGAATGTCTTCAAAGCTCCCAGGGTCGCGCATAATAAATCCGTCGATAATCATGTTTCCAACGTCCATCATGGATTCGATCAACAAGTGCCCGATTCTTTCTAATGCCAGCACTTCCAGCTGTTTTTCCGGTAGGGACATTTCCTTAAAGGCAGTTAATAAATCGTTCATATACACTAAATGTTCATTGATTTTTTTTCGATCAACAAAATACATAGTCATCACCTTTTGTAAGTTTCTCAAGTAAAGTGTAACATAAAGTAGGAGCAATCATGATTAACTCAAATGAAAATTTGGTGATGTATTTATTGGAGGAGGAACAAAGAATGAATGAAGAAACTTTTTCTTATACGATGATAAGGAAACAACGGAAACCCGTTTTGTCAGCTTTATGGGAAGAAATACACGTTTTGATCTAGCGATTGTAAAAACAACACGTCATTACGGGAAGTCCCTCGTTTTAAATATGCTTGGCAGTCATTACGCGATTATCGGCCAGGACGATTTAGAAGAGGAAGGTTATTTAGAACACGCGTTTAATTTAACAGAAGAAGATGCGATGGAACTTCGTGATTTTTTAGCTGATGTCGTTTAAGCAGTAATCAAAATGTACCAAGAAAGAATCATGCTCTATGGGACAAACTTTAGATAAGGATATGTTCTTATCCTAAACTGGCCTATGAGAGGATGGTTTTTTTGTTCGAAAAAGAAAAAAGGCAATACACCGATTTTTCGAATGTGGAGACCGGTCGTAACTATGTACTTCCCGAGGATTTACCTGAAGGTCCATATGGCTCGCCCATCAAAAGGGCTTTAGGGAAATCGACTCCTTGGAGAGAAGAACAGCGATACTATAGTGCCTTTAACTATGAAAACAAAAGCCTTCATGCTGGGCTGGAAAGACAAGATCCTGGTGCCCATCCTACACATGATGACCCAGAATATCATACAGAACAGCCTTATGACGATTCTCGTGGGTCATAAAGAAAACTTGGCTGCCTTCAGTAAGCCTTGTCCTGAATTTACTGCTGTAGCAGATCATCGCTCAGACAAAGAAAAACCCCTGAATGAACTCAGGGGTTTACTTTTTTACTACAAAATACGGACAACCGAAATTGCAATATTCATAAATGTATTCCGGCAATGTGCTGATTTTCGTATCGAACGTAGCCTTTTCGTGGTTATCTTCAAAAAAGCCGCGAAGTCGAAGCTGTTCGTATCCGAGATCACCAACAATATAATCGTATTTATGTAAAATCTCACTGTAGCGCGCTTTAAATTGTTCCTCATTAAAGGCTTCACGTACATCTTCAATCACTTCATAGGAATAATTACCAACTGTAATCAAAAATGCTTCACCTCATTTCCTGATACTTATTTTACCATGTTTGTACCTTTTACAGCCAACAATTTCTTCGTAAAGTAATTGGGTTTAAGGTCATTCTAATGAATAAGGAGGTGAACACCTGTGAAAAAATTAGGAATGCTATTATTGATCAGCATTGTGCTCTCTGGATGTGGCGGTGATGATCAAAAGAAAATGGGCCAGGAATACAAATTTTCAAAAACGAACGTAAAAGATGAGAATCGGATTGGCAACAACATGAACTATGGGGATTTTGGATATATGCGTCATATGTCCGGGGATAAAGTCAAATCAGGAAACGGGGTACCATACTTAAATCGTCAAAAGCTTGCAGATATGATTTCAGATATGGTTCTTCAATTACCCGATGTTAAAGATGTCGGCACATTAGTTACGGATGAAGAGGTTCTAATCGGCTACAAAACAACAAACAAGGACCGAAACGCTGCTGCAGACCAAGTGAAGATGACTGCTTTCTCGGTTGTACCGCGGTACTTCCACGTGTACGTATCAGATGAAAAAGGTATGATCGATAAGATCGAGCAGTATCAATCATTAAATAATGATACGGAACAAATAGAAGGTATTATGGACCGTTTGATTCAACAAATGAAAAAAGCCCCTCAAGGTAAGAAATGGAACTATGGGGAAAATGAGAATGGTGAGATGAACGGGGAAACCAATAATATGCGCGGTGAGATGGAAGGAAAATAAAAACCAGAAGCAGATCGTTGCTTCTGGTTTCTTTTTTGATTTAGCTGTTTTGTGCGGCTGCATTAACTTGCTCATCTGCATGGTAAGAAGATCGCACAAGCGGTCCTGACTCACAGTGCTTGAATCCTTTAGAGAATGCGATATCACGCAGCTCTTTGAACTCTTCCGGCGTATAGTACTTGATAACCTTTAAGTGTTTTTTCGTAGGCTGCAAATATTGTCCGATGGTCATAATATCTACGTTATTAGCACGTAAATCATCCATTGTTTCAATGATCTCTTCCCATGTTTCGCCAAGCCCTATCATTAGGCTGGATTTGGTTGGAATATTTGCGTTCATTTCTTTTGCACGTCTTAAGAACTCCATCGTTCTGTCGTACGTTGCACGTGCACGAACTCTTGGAGAAAGTCTTCTCACTGTTTCGATGTTGTGGTTCATAATATCAGGTTTTGCATCCATTAACGTTTTAAGTGCATCAAAGTCACCTAACATGTCAGAAGGAAGAACTTCAATGGAACAGAATGGGTTACGTGCACGTACCGCACGTACTGTCTCAGCGAATACATGAGCTCCCCATCTTTAAGATCATCACGTGCTACAGCTGTAATGACTACGTGTTTTAGTCCCATTTGTTCAACCGATTCAGCAACACGTTCTGGTTCTTGCAAATCCAGCTCTGTTGGCAATCCTGTTTTTACTGCACAAAAACGGCATGCTCGCGTACAGATGTCACCTAGTATCATGAATGTAGCGGTTTTACGAACAGCCCAGCATTCGTGAATGTTCGGGCATTTCGCTTCTTCACAAACGGTATGTAGCTTTTTCTCACGCATCATTTTCTTAAGTTCTTTATAATTTTCATTTGTGTTTAGCTTTATTTTTAACCACTCGGGTTTACGTACATATTCTTCTTTCTTTGCCATCATCATCACCCCAAATTTTCTTGGTCTTAACTATAATGAACGTTTGTTATTTAGTTTCTAATTAAACATTATTGTCCCATCAATACTCTACCATACGACAGGCCAAAACTCCAAACAAGAGTTTTTTCCAACATTTTTCCTTCATGTTTTTTCCTAACTTCAACAAACTATAGGTAAATGAAAGAAAGGAGTGGATTGGGACGTATGAGGAAATTTACAGTCCTGTTCCTCACTCTGGCAGCCCTTCTAATAACCTTTCTCCCGGAAAGAAATAGTGAGGCAGCAGAGCGATTTACGAAAGAAGATGTGGAAAGGCTTAGCCTCTATAAAAAAATGGAGTCTGTTACACTTATCCCATGGCACTATTTTGCTGGGGTTGACCAATATGAACGAAGTGTAAGAAAAGCGAGAAGAGATCTGCCTGCAAGAAAAGGTCTTGTCGGCATTTACTTTTCTCCCATCCAATGGTCTGGTCCGATCAATCCGACTATGGATGATACAAACCCTGAGCGGATTTCGATGTTTGGGGGTATCGGAAAAGATGGAAACAATGACGGAATAGCTGACAGAAACAACGATGAAGATATTCTATTTACCTTCGCGGAAATCATTCAAAAACATGGTCATGATATCGAGAATTTCAGAATCGGACTGTGGAGCTATTATCAACGGGATAAAGCCGTTGATATTATTATGGAGAATGCAAAGATCTATGAGACATATGGTACGGTTTCTTTAGATAAACACAGCTTTATCGTGCCTTTAAGGTCGAACTACAGCTATCGAAGCACATGGGGTGATCGCCGTGGTTTTGGCGGATTGCGTATCCATGAAGGGACAGATATTTTTGCAGATTACGGTGTGCCAGTTAAAGCTGTTTCTTATGGAATTGTTGAAGTAAAAGGCTGGAACCGTTTCGGCGGCTGGAGAATAGGGGTTCGCGATATCAACAATGTGTACCACTATTACGCCCATTTAGGCAGCTTTAATAAAACGATTGAAAAAGGATCTATCGTAGAACCTGGCATGGTGTTAGGCTATGTCGGAAGTACCGGCTATGGACCACCTGGAACGTCAGGCAAATTCCCGCCTCATCTTCATTTTGGGATGTACCGTGATAACGGGTATACCGAGTGGGCGTTTGATCCGTACCCCTATTTAAAAGCATGGGAACGTCAGGAACGAATAAGCAATAGGCGAAGATAATATTTGGTCTTGATGAAAAAGAAGCTTGAGGGCTTCTTTTTTCATTTGGAGGAATGGGTGGATAATTGCTGGCGAGCGTAAATCCATGTAGTCGAGTATAAAGTCGCTCTTAAATCTTAAATGGCGCTCGTATTTTCCGTATGGCGCTCGTATTTTCCGTATGGCGCTCGTATTTTCCGTATGGCGCTCGTATTTTCCGTATAAGTCGCTCTTAAATCTTAAATGGCGCTCGTATTTTCCGTATAGCGCTCGTATTTTCCGTATGGCGCTCGTATTTTCCGTATGGCGCTCGTATTTTCCGTATGGCGCTCGTATTTTCCGTATGGCGCTCGTATTTTCCGTATGGCGCTCGTATTTTCCGTATGGCGCTCGTATTTTCCGTATGGCGCTCGTATTTTCCGTATGGCGCTCGTATTTTCCGTATGGCGCTCGTATTTTCCGTATGGCGCTCGTATTTTCCGTATGGCGCTCGTATTTTCCGTATGGCGCTCGTATTTTCCGTATGGCGCTCGTATTTTCCGTATGGCGCTCGTATTTTCCGTATGGCGCTCGTATTTTCCGTATGGCGCTCGTATTTTCCGTATGGCGCTCGTAAATCTCGAGCTCTGCTCTGATTTACGAACGCCATAGCATGAAAAAAGCTGATTCTTCAACCGAAGAATCAGCTTTCTTATTATTTTCTCCTAGAAACACGAACTACATTTGCAATACTTGCTAGAAGCCCGCCCCACAGGATGACCATGCCGATTACCATCATTGCAATTGCACTACTAGTCATATCAGCTGACCTCCTTTTTCTCTACTACCACTTCAGATTTCCATTTAACAAGACCTAATGCAATACCGAGTACAATGACACCAACAGCAACGACAACTCCATAAGTGACAACAAGTTCTGTAGGGTACCCACCGTAATTCTCTGCAAGATTTTGCTTAATGTTATCAAACATCATGTAACCAAGAAGGATTGGTGTGATGACACCAAGACAAACTTTCCACCATAATCCTGTTCTTAGGTCAGAGATCGCATTCGCATGTTTTTGAAGTCCGCCTAATTGCTTAACGAACCAAGCAACTAGAACAACCTCTACAAGACCTGCTAGTGTGATACCGAAGTTGTTGATGAAGTAATCCACGATATCAAGCATGTACAATCCGCCTTTTGTTGCGAAAAGTAATGAGATAACAGAAGCAACTCCTCCACCCATTAATACAGCTTTTGTTCTGGAAATTCCAAACTTGTCTTGTAATGCTGCGACATACGTTTCTACGATTGAGATCAACGACGTCATACCAGCAAATACAAGTGTTAAGAAGAACATTGTTCCAAAGAACGCATTACCACCAGGGAACTCATTAATGATAGCCGGGAATACTTCAAATGCTAGTCCGATCCCGCCTTTTACAACTTCATCCACTGGCAGACCTTGTTGCATAGCCATGAACCCTAAAGCTGCAAATACGCCAATCCCTGCAAGTAGTTCAAATCCTGAGTTTGCAAAACCTGTAATAAATGCATTGTTGTTGATATCTGATTTCTTAGGCAGATAGCTCGAGTACGTTACCATGATCGCAAATGCAATTGATAAGGAGAAGAAAATCTGACCATAAGCTGCTACCCAGACCTTACCATTATTAATCATGCTCCAATCAGGTGTGAAGAACGTGTTCAAACCTTGAGCTGCACCATCGAGCGTTACAGCACGAATAACGATTAATGTAAACATAATGACTAAAGCTGGAAGAAAAATTTTATTAAAACGCTCGATTCCTTTCGATACACCTTTATACAGTACAAGAAGTGTTACAACCCAAACAATTAAAAGTGCAATTAAAATCCCTGGTACAATACCACCCATGTCACCAGGCGTCTTACTTAACTGAAGAACTTCTCCATAAAAGAAATCGGAAGGCTTGTCTCCCCAAGTAAGGTTTAACGAGTAAATCGAGTACTTAATCGCCCACGCGATGATAACAGCATAGTAAGTGGAAATGACAAACGCTACAAATACTTGCCACCAGCCTAGCCACTCTGCGTTCTTATGAAGACGGAAGTAAGAAAGTGGAGCTGAACCGCGGTACTTATGTCCTAATGTGAACTCTAGGATCAGTAAGGGAATCCCTGCCGTTAAGAGTGCGACCAGATATGGGATAAAAATGCTCCTCCACCGTTTTCATAAGCAACTGCCGGAAATCTCCAGATGTTGCCTAGGCCGATAGCGGAACCGACAGCAGCTAAAATAAATCCGTAGCGGCTTCCCCATTGTTGCCTATTTTCCATTGTTGTGTCCCCCTTTTTATGAAGTCGAAAAGTTTACAATTGTTACTTTTTTCTGACTATTCTGCGTTCAGTATATTACAGAATACAGAATGCTGTCAAAATTTTTTAGTTATTTTGTCGGAATAAGGGGAAAGAAGTCGTATAAATATAAGAAAAAGTGCCCGGTTTAGTACCAGACACTTTGCAAATTAAGCTTTTATCGAATTGTCAGCAATGCTATTTTTACTAGATAATTTTTTTATAAACAATAAAACGATAGCAAATACGCCTGTTGATACCAATAATCCTATCCAAACACTTTCAGTTAATCCAAGAGCAAGATAACCCACAGCAGATACTCCAGCAGCGACTAAGCTGTAAGGAAGCTGTGTCATGACGTGATCAATATGATGACTTCCCGCTCCTGTTGATGAAAGAATCGTTGTATCTGAAATTGGTGAACAGTGGTCTCCAAAAACAGATCCAGCAAGAACCGCTGCGAGTACTGGCAACATCAGCTCGATGTTTGTAGAAGCTGCAATTTCTGCTGCGATCGGAAGCATCACACCGAACGTTCCCCAAGACGTACCTGTCGCAAAAGCCATTAGACCTGACAGGACAAAAAGAACGAATGGAAGATAGGCTAAGTTCATATGTTGATCTACCAGTCCAGCGAGGTACTTACCTGTTCCTAAGCTATCAATAATAGAGATAATCGTCCAAGCAAACAGTAAGATCGTTACTGCACCAATCATGGATTGAACACCGCGTCCAAGTCCTTTTCCTAGTGAAGCAGCTCCCATTTTTTTAGGCAGGAAGAACAGAATCGCTGCCGCCAATCCAATCAAACCACCATATAATAACGATTTGGGTACATCTGTATTTTCAAAAATAGATAAAAGAGTGACAGCCGTTGGTTCTTCAAGGCCTTTAACATTTTGAATGCCCGTGTAGATCATAAATCCAACTGTTGAAACAATTAAAAGAACAATCGGCCAAACAAGATCTCCAACTTTTCCTTTATCGCTTTCTTCAAGTTTGATTCCTTCACCAACAGCTGCTTTTTCTCAGGATCAATAACTTCACCTGTTGCAAAAGCACGTTCTTCATGTTTTCTCATCGGTCCAAAATCAAGTTGAAAATAAGCAACGGCAAACACAAGAATCAGTGCAAAAACTGCATAAAAATTCATAGGGATCATTTGAATAAAAGCACTGAACGCAGACATGTTTGTAATCTCATGTGTAGCAAAAATCGTGCCGATAATCCCGATAATGTAAGCTCCCCAACTGGACACAGGCGAGATTACACATACAGGAGCAGCAGTCGAATCTAAATAATAAGCAAGTTTCGCACGCGAGATACGGTGGCGGTCTGTAATCGGTCTGCTTACATTTCCTACCGCAAGTGAATTAAAGTAATCATCAATAAAAATAACTAGTCCAAAAACAACCGTTAAAAGCTGTGCACCTCTTCTTGTTTTCACTCTGGAAATCGCCCACTCACCGAAAGCGCGGCTTCCCCAGCTAAAGAGATAATGCTCGTCATCATTCCTAAGATCAATAGAAAGAGCAGGATATACACATTCCATTCATTTAGTGCTCCATCAGAAATGAAATGCCCTTTTACAATCGTTCCAATTTCCTTTAATGTAGCACCAATATGAAAATCGTGAAGCAATAATGCTCCCGCTAAAATTCCAGCCCCTAAAGAGATCAATACTCTTCGTGTTAAAACAACCATTAAAATGGCCAAAACGGGTGGTATTAATGAATAAACCGAATTCTCAAATTCCATGATGTTCCTCCTTCTTTTCATTAGCCATCGATATTGAGGAGTGTTTACAGGACGTTGAGGAAAAAAAGACAAAATAAAAAGCGATTAATAGACAAGGAAATAACCTGCTATCAATCACTTAAGTAATTTATGGTTTTCCTCATCGATCAGTAGTCCTCCACTGCTTTTAATTCCAAAGCAGTGACAGTTTTACACTTTTTCAGTGTAAACCCAGCAAAAGTGAACAGACGGTTTACATTTTGCTTCGGCGGAAGTTCCTTTCCTTTTTCTTCACAGACGTCACTCTCTGAAAAAGTACTTTTAAAATCCGCTCCTCTACCCCATCGGTGATAGGCTTAAAGACATATAAAATTTTAAATTCAAATCTCATTATAACAAAGTTGTACAAATGGTCAACCCAATTGAATACTGTTAAATTCAGGAATCTCCTACTCTGCCGCTTCCTCATCACCCGTTTCTTCTGATGAACTTTCCTCAGGGATATCCAGCTCTTTATCGTCTTTAGACTTTTCCTTTAAATCAGGAGTAATAGGGACAGTTGGCTGAATCGGATCTCCGGACTGATTGTAGTATACCGGTACCTCGCCTTTTATAAACTGAGCCGTAATCTTAATCGGTCTTTTGACAACCGTTGTTTCCGTTGCGAACGGAATAACAATCCTTGTTTTGACGGTTACCACTATATCAATATTGATCCAAGTATTATTGATTCCAGAATTCTCAATTTTTTCTTCAATGTCTGTGTTTGCTTCACCAATGAGCATAAATTTAATTGGAATTTTAGGACCTAAGTTTGCCAGTAAGGAGTTTCTTGTTGCTTGCCCTAGTGGAATTTCCATAATGACACCTGGTTCATGTTTATAAGCCGTTATCCCTAATTCATCATTGCTTATAACTTCATGTGCTTTGCCTTCTTCAATTTCCTTAAGATATTTTTGAACCACTTTCTGTGATTGATTGGCTACCCGGTTGACTACGCTCTGATTAATGCCCGCAAACACGACATTTCCTTCCGTGTCGGTCTTATATTCAATAATATCACTCATCTCTGAAGGTCCCAATATTTCATTATCAATCGCTTCACTTATCGCTAGTGCTGCTATTTCCTCAGTCTTTTTCTGAGCGATGAGCATAAGTGTAGGTTCAATGCCTCTGTTCACAAGCCAAAGTCCTTGTATGGTTATAAAAGTAAAAAGAATAAATGAAATCAGCAGTACAAATCGGAATGGAAGCGGCCCTTTTCGGAGTTTCATTTTTCGACGTTTAAGCAAAAGGTAACCCCCTTTATCTACATATACATATGTATGCAGACAAGAGGGGGCTCATTCAAACTTTATGGTTTAATTTTTTCGTACACAACGAAATCATGTGCATGTTTGTTTTTTTCATCAACAATTCCTGGCTTACGTGAGACTTCACGCCACTCATCTACTTTAATTTCCGGAAAGTACGTATCCGCTTCAAAGGTATGGTGGATCTCCGTCACATATAGGCGATCTGCTACAGGCATAAACAGCTTAAAGATCTCCGTTCCGCCGATTACACACAATTCTTCGGCATCTTTCTGCATCACTTCGTCTACAGAATGAACAATCGTTGTTCCTTCAGCTTGATAATTGTCATCTCTAGTCACCACAATATTTTCGCGGCCAGGTAAAGGTTTGCCGATCGATTCGTATGTTTTACGACCCATGACGATTGGTTTTCCCATCGTTACATTCTTAAAATGCTTAAGGTCGTTCGGCAAATACCACGGAAGATCATTGTCTTTACCAATTGCGCGATTCTCATCCATTGCAACTACAAAAGAAATCATACACTCACCACGCCTTTAATGTGAGGATGTGCTTCATAGTCAACAAGTTCAAAGTCATCATAAGTAAAATCAAAAATGTTGGTCACATTCGGGTTCAACTTCATTTTAGGAAGCGGCTTTGGCTCACGAGTTAACTGCAGCTCCACTTGTTCTAAATGATTGGTGTAAATATGTGCATCACCAACTGTGTGAACGAACTCACCTGGTTTAAGACCCGTTACTTGGGCTACCATCATCGTGAGTAGTGCATAAGACGCGATATTAAACGGCACACCTAGAAAACTGTCAGCTGAGCGCTGATAGAGCTGACAAGAAAGCTTGCCATTTGCTACATAAAACTGAAACAGCAAGTGACAAGGCGGGAGCGCCATATTCGGTACATCTGAAGGATTCCATGCGGTTACAATCAAACGTCTTGAATCAGGATTCTTCTTAATGTCTTCTATCACATTTGAGATCTGATCAATGGTCTCACCGTTTGGAGCAGCCCAAGAACGCCACTGGTGGCCGTAAACTGGTCCCAGATTTCCGTCCTCATCTGCCCACTCATCCCAAATGCGTACGCCATTTTCTTTTAAATAAGCGATATTTGTATCACCTTTTAAGAACCAAAGCAATTCATGAATGATGGATTTCAGATGAAGTTTCTTTGTCGTAACAAGCGGAAAACCTTCCTCTAAATCAAACCTCATCTGACGGCCAAATACAGAAACCGTTCCAGTGCCTGTCCGATCTTCTTTTTTCGTGCCGTTATGTAAGATATCTTGAAGAAAATCCAAGTATTGTTTCATCCCTCATCGCCTCCACATTTTCTTTTTATCGTATCATATCCGACTCCTTTTTGTTCATCAAAAAGCCATAAAAATAGCTTCAACACCTAACACTTTTTCCCTTATATACACATAAAAATAATAATGAAGAAAGGAGTGGAAGCATGTTAGAGATGAACCCGATCTTAATAGAAGGACATCCATTTACCGCTGTCACTCCTTCGTTTGCCAAAAACAAATTTTATGGCTGTGTTTAACGAGAATGGATATATCATGTGTGGAGCACTAGATGTAGCTTTGTTGAATGAAAAGTTAGCAGACCGTAAAATTATTGCAGGGCGCGCTGTTGGTGTCAGAACCATCGAACAGTTGCTGGATGCACCTTTAGAATCTATTACATTTGAAGCAAGAGAAAAAGGTATTGAAGTTGGTATGCAAGGGAGAAAAGCACTTTTAAAGATGCTTTAATGATAAAAAACTGCGCTATAAGCTGCGCAGTTTTCTTTATGTCTTAAAACGATCTCTGGTGATCTTTAACGATATTAGATTAATACATAACACGAGGGTCAGAAACTGGATGCGTTTCGAATTGTTTGTAAATATGTAGACGAAAAGTAAGTAAACGCCACTGACGACAAAGGCAATCTGTAAGCAGTACATCATCTGAATCAATTTTTTGAAATCCAAAGTGATCCCCACTTTCTTCATCCAGCTTAACTGATTTAATTCACCCTATTAGTATATCAGTACATTTAAAAAATTGAATCGTTTACCATCTTTTGAAAACAATTTGTAATATTAGGAAAAGGTTAAAACAAGTCCAATTGTCTTGGCGCAAGGAAATCATACTGAATATCCAATAGATCGATCATCTGTTTTGCGTTATCAGCAGCGTCCCCACCAGAGTTATTGTTAAATAGAATGGTTAGATCTTTCGTCTCTAATGCAAGTTTCTTGATCCGCTCTTTCCATTCGTTTAGTTCAGCCTCATTATAGCGGTAAAGATAGCGGACCTCTCTCCAGTTTGGCTGACCTTGGTTATTCCAGCCATATACGTTTCTGCCGTGCATACGTACGAGTGTTTTTTCTGGTGTTGCATGCATAACGATAGGAATCGAACCTGTCCCAGCTTGAGGTTCATCACATACTGTATGAATCCATCCCTCTTCTTTTATAAAACCTAATGTTTTCTCCGTCATTTCCTCACTAAACCATGTCTGATTGCGGAACTCTATAGCGACAGGGATATCTCCCATCATTTCTTTTGCATACCGAAGCATCTGGACATTTTCCTTCTTACAATCAAACCATGGCGGATATTGAAAAAGAACCATTTCAAGTTTTCCTGACGAGACGACAGGCTGAATCGATTGAATGAACGCTTCAAACATTTCTTTAACTGAATCAAAAGGTAATTTACCTCTTGAATGCCCCGTCATGCCTTGATATGCTTTCACAACGAATGAAAAGTCCTTTGGAGTGGCCGCAACCCATTTTTCATAGTTCTTTACAGGCTGAACCGCATAAAAGGAAGAATCCACTTCTACAACAGGAAAATGACCACTGTAAACAGCGAGCTTCTCTCTTGTAGGAGTACCATCTGGATATAGAGAGTCATGATCTCCCCAACCTGTTACACCGATCTTAATCATTTCTTGAAGTCACCTTCCTATACGTGGTTACAATTTATTTAATCCTTTTGATTGGACAAAGTCTTTCATATACGTACGTTTTGGTGTTGCCATAGATGCTGTTATTTGTGTAACCCAGCCTTCTGTACGTTTTCCACCTGTTCGCTCAGCGTAGTACTCGGATGATTCCTTCTCATACTGTGTTAACAGATTTTTTGTTTCTTCTTTACTTTGGTAGCTGTCTCTATGAAAAACAGCTGAGAGTGGTAAACGAGGCTTTTTCCCGGGCTCTGCGTCTGGATAACCGACTGCTACACCAAACAGCGGAAGAACATGTTCAGGACACCCTAACAAATCTGAAACTTCCTTCAGAGAGTTACGGATGCCGCCTATATAAACTATACCAAGTCCAAGTGATTCAGCAGATACCGATAAATTTTGTGCTGCGAGTGCAGCATCTACCGTTCCTACAATAAAAGCTTCTGTCGATTCAATGGTATCTCTAATCTCTGTTTCTTTCATTTCAGCCGCAATCTTATGACGATTGTAATCCATGCAAAAGACGAAGAAATATCCGTTGTCTGCTACATAAGACTGATTGCCAGCAAGCTCAGCCAGTTTTTCTTTCTTTTCCCTGTCCTCAATCCCAATAATCGTACAAACTTGTTGATAGCTTGATGTAGATGCAGACTGTGCGCATTTTACGAGTGTTGTGATTATATCTTCACTTAAAGTTGTGTCCTTGAATTTGCGAATGGATCTGTGTGCTAGTATCGTTTCAATGACTTCGTTCATCTTGTATGCTCCTTTTAAAAGTATTAGTTGATTGCATTATATCTTTTTAGGATATAAATAAGCGAACCATTTGAGTCCTAGAATATCCACTTCTCATTCAAGCTCAAAGATGGTATACTTGTCTAGCGATGAGCTAATTGCATAAGACGAGATTGACGCGCCTTTTAGGCAATGCACTATGTGGAGTGTTGTCTCTCGCCGCAATATACGCAAAAAAGACGTCCTATTGGGCGTCTTTTTTCTATATATGCTACTGAATTTACATTGGTGCTTTTGATAGTAGTTGATTTCCATTCCAGATTGTTCGGGCGTACGGTGAGCCTCCTGCCCCTTTTCGGACTGACCACTCGTCCCGTAGGAGTCTCGTATCTTCACTCCAATCAACTAGCCAATGATAATTAGAAAAGCCACAAGCAACAACTCTTTAGAAAAGAGAGATCTAAAACTTAAAACTATTCATCATTTGCAGCTCATTTAGACAGCCTCGTTCTTAACAAACCGAGGTTTAATCTATTCACTCTTTTCCATTACAGCAAAATAATTTTCTTCATGATCTGAAAAGTTAAATACTCTGCCAGTAGGCATATTTACAATTTCCCCGACTGTGATATTTTTGCTGGAAAATTCGTTATGTAACTGATTAAGATTTTCGGTAAAAAACATTAACGAAGGTGTACCAAGATGTAATCCAGGTGACATTTTCTCAACAAATTCCTTATCGTGCAAAATGATGCTTGTTTCTGCATCCATTGTCGGAGCCACTTCAATCCATCTCATTTGGCCGTTATTTTCCTCAGAAATGACACTAAACCCTACTTTTCCCGTCCAAAAATCCACTGATTCGTCTTGGTTATTAACATACAACATAATTTGACCGACTTTATTAATCATACATTCACCCCTAATATTTTGGTATTCTTATTAAATTATACAATCGCTGCGAATAATCCTGTTTGTCCATTCAATTTTACAGAGAATTGTTCTTTGAGAAAGTAAGCGAAAAGGCGACCTAGTTTTTATGAATTCCTAAACTCACAACAAAAAACCCTCGGCGTAATTAATTACACCAAGGGTTTTAGTTTTATTAGCCGATTGAACCTTCCATCTCAAACTTGATCAGACGGTTCATTTCTACTGCATATTCCATTGGAAGTTCTTTCGTAAATGGCTCGATGAAGCCCATTACGATCATTTCCGTTGCTTCTTGCTCAGAAACACCACGGCTCATGAGGTAGAACAACTGATCTTCAGAAACTTTAGATACAGTTGCTTCGTGCTCAAGCGTAATATTGTTGTTAAGGATTTCGTTGTACGGAATCGTATCTGAAGTGGATTGGTTATCCATGATCAGTGTATCACACTTGATGTTGGATTTAGATCCATCAGATTTACGTCCGAAGTGAGCGATACCACGGTATGTTACTTTACCGCCATGCTTAGAGATCGACTTCGAAACGATTGTAGAAGAACAATCTGGTGCAAGGTGCAATACTTTCGCTCCTGCATCCTGATGCTGTCCTTTACCAGCGATCGCGATAGAAAGGATCGTACCTTTCGCTCCGCGGCCTTTCATGATAACAGCCGGATATTTCATCGTAAGACGAGATCCGATGTTTCCATCTACCCATTCCATCGTTGCGTTCTCTTCAGCTACTGCACGCTTTGTAACAAGGTTGTAGATATTGTTCGCCCAGTTTTGAATCGTTGTATAACGGCAGTAAGCGTTCTTCTTAACGATGATTTCTACAACCGCACTATGAAGTGAGTTTGTAGAATAAACGGGTGCTGTACATCCTTCTACGTAGTGTACAGAGCTATCTTCATCTGCAATGATCAGCGTACGCTCAAACTGACCCATGTTTTCAGAGTTGATTCGGAAGTATGCTTGAAGCGGAGTATCACATTTAACGCCTTTTGGTACGTAAATGAAAGATCCACCAGACCATACTGCAGAGTTTAGAGCTGAGAACTTATTATCAGATGGCGGAATGATCGTTCCAAAATGCTCACGGAAGATCTCTTCGTGCTCTTTTAAAGCCGTATCCGTATCTGTGAAAAGAATACCTAAGTCAGAAAGGTCTTCTTTCATGTTGTGGTATACAACTTCTGATTCGTACTGTGCAGATACACCTGCAAGGTATTTTTGTTCAGCTTCTGGAATTCCAAGCTTGTCAAAAGTCGCTTTAATTTCAGCAGGTACTTCATCCCAAGACTTTTCAGATTTCTCAGATGGCTTAACATAATACGTAATATCATCAAAGTTTAAGTCCTTCATGTCTCCGCCCCATTGTGGCATTGGCATCTTATAGAACTGCTCTAATGACTTCAAACGGAATTCAAGCATCCATTCAGGCTCGTTCTTCATGCGGGAGATCTCTTCTACGATCTCTTTTGTTAACCCACGCTTCGATCTGAAAATGGAAACGTCTTTATCTCTAAAACCATATTTATATTCGCCGATATCCGGCATTTTCTTAGCCATTACAGAATCCCTCCTTACTGGATTGGCACTCTATTACTCATTATCAAAAGGAACTTATTCTTCCTCTTCCTCATCTTTTCCTACTCCTTGCTCCATCGCCTTCCACGCAAGAGTGGCACATTTGATGCGAGCCGGAAATTTTGAAACACCAGAAAGAGCTTCGATGTCACCTAAATCATAGGATTCATCATCGTAGTCGTTCCCTAACATCATATCATAAAAAATCTTTGCAAGCTTTACAGCATCTTCGACAGGAAGACCTTTAACAGCCTGTGTCATCATAGAAGCTGATGCAAGACTAATCGAACAACCTTCTCCATCGAACTTAGCAGAATCAATCTTTCCATCTTCCACTTTTAACGTAAGCTGGATGCGATCGCCGCATGTCGGGTTGTTCATATTAATGGTTAATGCACCATCTTCAATAACCCCTTTGTTGCGCGGGTTTTTATAATGGTCCATGATTACTTGCCGATATAGCTGATCTAAATTAGAAGACATGACCGAAATACTCCTTTGCTGTTGTTAAGCCTTTCAGAAAAGCATCGATGTCGTCTTCAGTGTTGTACATATAGAAACTTGCACGAGCTGTAGCTGTTACATCTAGCCATTTCATGAGCGGCTGTGCACAGTGATGGCCAGCACGAACGGCAATCCCCTCGGAATCAAGTACGGTTGCCACATCGTGTGGATGAACGTCATCTAAGTTGAACGTAACAAGTCCAGCTCGTTTTTTCGGTCCGAAAATTTTTACACCATCAAGTTCTGAGAGACGTTCCATCGCATATTCCGCAAGATCATGTTCATGCTTCAAAACGTTATCTAAACCAATGTCCTCTAAGAAATCAATCGCTGCACCTAAACCGATCGCACCAGCGATGATTGGTGTACCGCCTTCAAACTTCCAAGGCAGCTCCTTCCAAGTAGATTCCTGCAGTCCGACAAAATCGATCATTTCGCCGCCGAACTCAACAGGTTCCATTTTGTTAAGAAGCGCTTTTTCCCATAAAGGACACCAATGCCTGTAGGACCACACATTTTATGTGCAGAAAAGGCAAAGAAATCACAATCAAGATCTTGAACATCGACTTTCATGTGCGGGGCACTTTGGGCACCATCCACGACCATAACAGCTCCGTTTTTATGAGCAATCGTTGCAATCTCTTTAATTGGGTTAATGGTTCCTAATACGTTTGATACCTGCATAACTGAGACGATCTTAGTATGCTCTGTTACCGTTTTTTCAACATCCCCTAGATCAATCGTGCCATCTGGCTGTAAAGGAATGTATTTAAGAGTTGCACCGGTGGTTTTCGCCACTTGCTGCCATGGAATGATATTGCTGTGATGCTCCATAGGAGTGATCACAATCTCATCGCCTTCTGAAAGGTTTGCCATTCCGTAGCTTCGTGCTACCGTATTGATCGCTGTAGTCGTACCACGTGTAAAGATAATCTCCTGAGTAGA
Source organism: Fictibacillus sp. EA-CB0309 (assembly GCF_055814265.1). Taxonomy (NCBI): domain Bacteria; kingdom Bacillati; phylum Bacillota; class Bacilli; order Caryophanales; family Fictibacillaceae; genus Fictibacillus; species Fictibacillus sp. EA-CB0309. The sequence goes on along the minus strand of NZ_CP169271.1, from coordinate 1,153,093 downwards.
TTTTGCACCGATAAAACGGCGAACCTTTTCACGTGCTCCCTCATAGCCATCAGTAGCACGAGTTCCAAGCGTATGAACACCACGGTGAACATTCGAATTGTACTCTTTGTAATACTTATCTAGTGCTTCAATAACTTGAATTGGTTTTTGGGAAGTGGCTGCACTGTCAAGGTAAACGAGAGGTTTGCCGTTAACTTCCTGATCCAGGATAGGAAACAGCTTTCTCCATTCGTTTGCACTCATTAGCGCACTTTCCTTTCAATAACCTCGACTAAACGATTTTTAACCGATTCTAAAGGCATTTGGCTAACTACTGGTGCCAAGAATCCATGAATGATTAATCGCTCAGCTTCAGCTTTTGAAATACCACGACTCATTAGATAGAACATTTGAAGCGGATCAATTCTTCCTACTGAAGCAGCATGACCTGCTGTAACATCATCTTCGTCGATTAAAAGGATCGGGTTAGCATCACCACGCGCCTTTTCACTTAGCATAAGAACACGTTCTGTCTGCTCACCATGAGACTTAGTAGCACCGTGCTCAATTTTCGTAATACCGTTAAAAATAGAGCTCGCACTATCTTTCATTACCCCATGAGTCAAGATATAACCTTCAGAATGTTTTCCATGGTTAAAGATTTGAGCAACGAAGTTTTGTTTTTGATCACCACGTCCGATTGTCACAGTCTTCGTGTCTGTAAACGATCCATCACCGATCAAGTGTGTCGTGTTATCAGAAACCGTATTTCCATCATTGAACTGACCAAGCGCCCACTCGATGCGAGCATCTTTTTCAGCACGGCCTCTGCGGTTCACGTATGTTGTCATTCCTTTTGCAAGATTATCTACAGCACCGTAAACTACTTTTGCTCCGCTGCCTGCATAAACTTCAGACACGATGTTTGCTACTGAATCTGTAGAATCGTTCGTTGATAAGTAATTTTCTACATACGTTACTGAGCTATTATCTTCAGCAGCAACGATTACATGGTTAAAGATCGCTGCTTCATCATCTTGATAATAAACCGCTTGAATTGGAGCAGAAAGTTCAACGTTTTTTGGAACATATAAAAATGCTCCATTAACGAATAGTGCGGCATGAAGTGCTGGTAAACGGTTCTCATCAACCGCAACAGCTTTCATAAAATACTTTTTCACTAGGTCCTCATGCTCTTTTGCAGCTGTTAAAAGATCTGTGTAAATAACACCTTGATCCTTAACAGATTGCTGAAGTGCAAAATAAACAGGTGTTCCGTTATGGATAACAAGAACATTTTTCGCTTCTTCTTCAGAACCGATCAATGCCTTAACATCTTCAGGAAGTTCGTTAAAAGCGACTGGTGTGCCAGTTGCTTCATGTTTGAATTCTGTAAAGTTCCATTTATCGATCTTAGTTTTGTCCGGTTTAGGCATTGGAAGCTCTTGAGCCAATTCCAATGCTTGCAAACGAAGCTCCTGCAGCCAAGCGGGTTCCTGTCTGCTGCTTGAAAAACCGGTTACGTAGTCCTTATCAAATCTTAGGCTCGTATCAACTGACATGTATAGTCCCCCTTAATGCTTACGCTTCTTGACCAACAGTTTCGTCTTTAATTCCTAACTCTTCTTTAATCCAGTCGTACCCTTCAGCTTCAAGACGTTGAGCTAGTTCAGGTCCACCAGATTTTACAATACGTCCTTGCATCATCACGTGTACTTTATCCGGTGTGATGTAGTTCAATAGACGCTGGTAGTGAGTGATGATTAAGCAACCGAAATCAGGGCTGCGCATTTCGTTAACACCTTTAGCTACTACTTTAAGAGCATCAATATCAAGTCCTGAATCGATCTCGTCAAGAATCGCTAATTTTGGCTCAAGCATCATCATTTGAAGGATTTCGTTACGCTTCTTTTCTCCGCCAGAGAATCCTTCGTTTAAGTAACGGTGAGCGAACGCATTGTCCATCTCAAGGTGATCCATCTTCTTGTCTAGTTCACGGATAAATTTCATTAGAGAAATTTCGTCGCCTTCTTCACGTTTTGCATTGATTGCAGAACGAAGGAAATCAGCGTTCGTAATACCGCTTACTTCAGACGGATATTGCATAGCTAGGAAAAGACCAGCTTGTGCACGCTCATCTACTTCCATCTCTAGAAGGTCTTCACCATTAAACGTAACTTTACCTGAAGTTACTTCATACTTAGGGTGTCCCATTAACGCTGCAGAAAGAGTAGACTTTCCTGTTCCGTTAGGTCCCATGATTGCATGGATTTCTCCACCATTTATTTCGAGATCTAAACCTTTAATAATCTCTTTATCTTCAATCGATACACGAAGATCTTCAATCTTTAAATTAGGTGCTGACATAATACAACCTCCATTAAGAAATCATTCTCAAGATTTTTGATAAAAGGCACAAAATAGCCATTCTCAATTTATTCTCATTCTAATCTTATAACAAATGAAATGTATGTTCAAGGGAACGAGCTGTTTACTTTTCCATTGTTGTCATATTATCTGCTCATCAATCTTCCTATTTGAAAAAAGGCTGACTCATGAGGCGGTAAACCACCTAATGAATCAGCCTTTTGTAATTTTAAGTTCATATGTTACGGCGTATGATTTTTATTTGCATCTGCCGCTATTTCTAATCCTTTTTTGTATTCCTTATCTCGGACCTTCTCAACGTCTAACCGTTTTTCCAAATCCCTCTCATACTCTGCAAAACCACAGCCATGTGACTGGTGCATTGCTTTTTCCATCTCGGACGTATGTTTTACTTTAATGGGGTGGATAATGAATCAATCCTTTCAAAGTTAAAGTTTTAATAATAATAATAGCGTATCAGCAACACTCATTCTGCTCAATCCGTTATCCCAGTGAAATCACCCCGCATACACGTGCATGATGATTCCTATTGAAAACAGATGTGACGTTCTGTGTTATCCTGCTAAATGCGCTACATTACTTCCATTACCTTTTAGGATGATTTCAAAACATGTAAGTGTGGTATTTAGACTTTCTTTTAATGACGCGGTTTATTTAATTCTTTGATGCACTCTTGAACGAGGGTCACACCTTGGCTCATAGCGGCTCCCCCACCAAATGCAGCAGAAACTCCAACAGCTTCAAGGATTTCATTTTCTGAACACCCTTGATCTAAACATCCTTTTGTATGATAGATGATGCAATACTCATCTTGTGAATAGATGCTGATTCCTAAAGCGATCAACTGCTTATACTTCTCGGAGATCTCGCCTTCTTTAAAACAATGGCGTGTAAATTCATTATAAGCATGTGTAAGTTCAGGCATGTTCTCATTGTATTTTCCTAAGCCTTCTTTATAACGAATAAGGTGATATTGCGTTGAGTTCGATCCGGGTAGCGGCTGCTCTTCTTGTTTCATTTTCATTCACTCCTGTCACAAAATAGTAAACAGGATTAGTATGGGTCATTCCATGACGTGTTATGTAATAAAACATCGCAACTTTGTCGAAAAGCCTATAATTGATTTTGAAGGCCTATAAATCAATTTGAAGGACTATAAAATATTTTGAAGGACCATAAAATGATATTAAAGGACTATAAATTTTGTTAATGGCCTATAAAGTTTTTGCGGCACTCATTATCATCCATATTTTCCTAAAAAAAGAACTGACTTCGCCCGAAGTCAGTTCTTCTACTACTTTTTCGATTTATTTTGTTACCGGCACTACTGCGCCTTCATATTTCTTTTCAATGAAGTCTTGGATTTCTTTTGAACGTAATACTTCAACTAATGCTTTAACTGATTTCTTATCTTTATCACCTTCACGCACTGTGATGATGTTTACAAATGGAGAATCAGTGCCTTCAAGTGCAATAGCATCTTTTTGAGGATTTAGTCCTGCATCAATTGCATAGTTTGTGTTGATAAGTACTGCATCGCCTTCACCATTTTTATATGCTTTTGGCAACATTCCTGCATCAACGTCAGCTTTAAATTTAAGTTTCTTTGGATTTTCAGCAATATCTTTTACTTGCGCTTCGTATCCAGCTCCCTCTTTAACTTTGATCAAGCCTTCTTTTTCAAGTAAAGCTAGCATACGGCCGTGATCAGCTACAGAGTTAGACATAATGATTGTTGCGCCTTCAGGCAATTCATCTAATGATTTGTATTTTTTCGAATAAACACCGATCGGCTCAATGTGAATTCCGCCAGCGTTTTCGAACTTATAGCCATGATCTTTCATTTGTGACTCAAGATATGGAACGTGCTGAAAATAGTTAGCACCAATTTCTTTTTCATCTAAAGACTTATTCGGTAATACGTAATCTTGGAATGTTTTGATTTCAAGTTCAACGCCTTTTTCTTTTAAAAGAGGTTTTGCTTCTTCTAAAATTTCAGCGTGTGGAACGTTAGATGCGCCAACAACGATTTTCTCGTCGCTGATTCCGCCTTCTGTTTTATTCCCGCAAGCCGCAAGCGCCGCTACAAGAACAGCCAATAAAAGGACTGATAATACTTTTTTCATGTGAAATTCCTCCTTGTTGTCTAAACGTTATCTCTTGTCTAATGCAGTTGTAACGCGGTCTCCAATCCATTGGATCACAAATACGATAACCAAGATGAGTACTGTGGAAATCAATGTTACATCCGCGTTATCTCGTTGATACCCTTCCATATAAGCCAAGTTACCTAAGCCTCCCGCACCAACTACTCCAGCCATTGCCGTGTAACTTACTAGTGCGATGGCTGTAACCGTAATTCCTGACACTAGAGCTGGTGTACTCTCAGGAATTAGTACTTTGAAGATAATCTGAGTGTTTGTAGCACCCATCGACTTTGCAGCTTCAATGACCCCTTTATTAATCTCTCTCAAAGCGATCTCAACCATACGAGCATAAAATGGTGCCGCTCCTACGATCAATGCTGGAAGTGCTGCCTCTGCTCCAAGCATCGTACCAACGATAAAACGTGTAAATGGAATCAATAAAATAATTAAGATAATGAACGGGATCGAACGAAAGACGTTAACGATAATTGCGATCACACTGTTTAAAAATTTATTTCCCCATAAGTTTCCAGGAGATGTTAAAAACAAAGCAAGACCGAGAGCTAGGCCTAGAATGAATGTAACCACTACTGAAATTGCAGACATATATAGTGTTTCTTTTGTCGCTTCTAAAAGAACGTCCCATTGTACATTTGGGAACCATGTACTAAGCATTATGAATCACCTCTACTTCAACCTGCACACTGTTTAAAAACTCCATTGCACGAGCTAGTGCAGATTCTGAACCTTTGATCTGGATAAACAACGTTCCATACGGCCCATTCTGAGTTTGTGTTATTTTACCTTGCAGAATATTTACATCGACTTCGTAGTTACGAATCAATTCTGTAATTAGTGGCTGGCCTGCTCGGCCTCCGATGAATGTGAGCTGAACAATTCGGCCTTCAGGAAACTCTTGAACAAATTGCTTGATCGTATCAACCGTTTCTTCAGGTTCTGTTACTTGTTTCACAAAATCCTTCGTGATTGCTTCTTTTGGATTTTTAAAAACATTCAGGACATCGCCTTCTTCTACAACCTTCCCTTTTTCCATAACAGCCACACGATGACAGATTTTTCTAATCACGTGCATCTCATGTGTGATAAGAACAATCGTTAGACCTAGCTTCTGGTTGATTTCAACGAGAAGGTCTAGAATGCTGTCTGTTGTTTTAGGATCAAGTGCTGAAGTGGCTTCATCACATAAAAGAACTTTTGGCTCATTCGCAAGTGCACGAGCGATACCAACACGCTGCTTCTGTCCACCACTTAGTTGTGATGGATATGAACCGCCACGTCCTTCTAATCCAACTAGGTCGATTAGTTCATCAACACGCTGTTTGATCTTATCTTTCGGGTAGCCAGCGATTTCGAGTGGAAATGCAATGTTCTCTCTAACTGTTCTTGACCATAAAAGATTGAAATGCTGAAAGATCATTGAGATTTCTTGTCTTGCTTCTCTTAACTTTTTAGAAGAAAGCTCTGACATGTTTTTTCCGCCAATTGTAACGGTACCGCTAGTGGGACGTTCTAACATGTTCAAGATACGAATAAGGGTACTTTTCCCCGCACCACTGTATCCGATAATGCCGTATATTTCTCCTTGTTTTATGTTTAAATCCACCGTATCAACAGCCTTTACTTCACCATCTTTGGTTTGAAAGACTTTACGGACTGACTGTAAATTAATCAAGATTCTTACCTCATTTCTTATCTATAATTAAGGCTGTTATTGTAAATCCTTGCTGATTTTGAAAGTAGTTGATTTCCGTTCCAGGTACTCGCTTTCCGCGGGGCAGGCGGTGAGCTACATTCGTAAGTTTCACTTTTAAGTGTCTCACCTGCCCTCATTAAGGTCCTTGCTCCTGCGTCTACAAGTAAAAGCTACCGTAGTATGCTTCCTCGTCGCATGCCTTGCGAGAAGATTTCCATGTGGTAGGCACGCACCTTCCACTACAACCAACTGTTCAAAGAAGAAATAATAAAGATTAAAAAGCAACAATCCTTTTAGAAAAGAGCCTTTTAATTACAGCCAATAAAAAATGCCCCTCTGCTTCAATATGAGCAGAAAGGCATATAATATTCTATGCACGTTCTCCTCATCTCCCAAGACTCTTAAAGCCTTGCAGGAATTGGCACCTTTCTAGTTCATATGCCATGCATAAGATCTAGCGGTTGCCGGGTTTCATAGGGCCAGTCCCTCCACCTCTCGTGATAAGTAAAAAGTGTTACTTTATTAAGTTAAAGCGTTACATGTTTTGAATCACTGTGAAAAATGTTATCACCCTTGTCGATTTGTGTCAAATATTTTTTGCAGTTCTAACTAAAACACCGGCTGAAATCTGCTCCCAATGCGAACTTAAGTAAAAGATGGCTTCCCATTTTAATCGCTGCCTCAGTGTTCCATGAAACTCGATCATCTCTTGCCTAAGCAACGTACTTAGCTTCATCTCACCCTCTAGCATTAAGGAAAGATATTTCGGATTTCCCGTAAATGTTACAGTTCGATTCCTTTCTCCTTCTCTATATTCAATTCTGAGAGTCGTATCATCCTTGAATATGAAGCTGGGTTTTACAGGAATATTATACAGTGGCAGATATGGGCTTTTGGCAATCTGGTTTTCAAAGTAGTAAATATCCAACATAAAAATCCCCCGAATTAGTTGTTACTTCACCGATTCGAGAGGAATATTCATATACCTTTATAAACTCTTCGACAGCCACCAGGAATCGTAGTTGGTATTACGACAGGTTTACTCAAAATTAGTGCTTATGTTCATTTTTGTGCTGTTTTTGTTGTTTTTGTTGTTTTTGCTGCTGTTTGTTATCACCTTTGTGATTTTGCTTGTGTGGTTTTACAGCATGTTTAGATTGGGAGCCGCCCTTAGAAACAGCAGGTCTTTTATCTTTTTGCTTTTGCACATCATTATTGTTTCTATTTGGGTGCTGATTTTTTCGACTTGTTTTTCATTTGACTTTAACTTGTTGGGCTTTTGAACTTTTACAATGTTTCTTTGTGCTTCCTTGTTATGTTGGCCATGATCATGTTCTCGTTTATTTTGATTCTCAACATGTTTTTCAGGCTTAAGCTTAATCTCATGCTGTGATGACTTAATCTTACGAGGATGCGGAACTACTTTGATATCCTTAGAAAAAGTTGCATTAACCTTTAGTTCCTGAAATTTCACTTCTTTGATCTTTTCTTCTTTATATATTTTTCCATTTTCATTTGCTTTTTGGAATGCTGTATATTTACCTGATGATACGCCTAGTTGTTTTGCTTTTTTCGTGTATCTTCGTTGGATTCTGTAACGGTAATTGCTACAGGATATTGAACAACAGCTTTTTCACAATAGAATCCAATGCTTTATTTAATTCTTTTTTGTCTTATTATCGCTTGCCTTGTCTGAAACTGAAGTTATCAGCATGGATTGATTATCGTCCATATACCCTTCCGCTTCATACGCTTTTATCAGTTGATCAGCGAATACTTCAAACGGTGTAGAGTCATCAGTAGAAAAATTATACTTCTTTATGATATGTTTCGCTTCATCATTAAACGCATCAATCTCCACGACATGCATATCTTCATCCACGCCAACTTCTAAGCTTGGATTAATATCAAAACTAACATATGCTGCAGCTGCTGGCTTACTGGTAAAAGGCATAAATCCTGAGAAAAAAGAAAAGCAACTAATGCTGCAATAGTAAAAGAAATGGATGGCAACACAAAAAGACTTCTTTTTCTTTGCAAAAAATAAGAAGCCTGATACTCATTGCCTACAAGAGGCCGTTTTCCCGCTGGTACCCTTACAGTTACAAATGTTCCATCCTTCATGAGCAGAGTTGCTTTTTTGTTCTGAACTTCAATGACAATGCCGCTGCCGTTTTTCAATGATATCCCTCCCGCATGTAGCAGGATCAGTATAAATTACTGGTAAGAGAAGCTGAAATTCTCTTACCAGTAATCATCTTTACCTCACCTTATGGCTGAATGTATGATTTCAGCGCTTGAAAATCGCCTAAATATATAAGTGATACTGCTATTATATACTTTCGATTTCTCTCTATGGTTTTACGACTACAGGATACCATATTTAATAAATCTTTTATTGGTAATTGCTTCTTTTCTTTCAAAAATGCGGCAAGTTCTTCGTTTTCAGCTAATAGACGTGCGATTTCTTTCGCGTTTTCACGTGCATCGACATGCTTCGGGCAATGTTTGCTTAATACTTTAAAGTTCAATCCAAATGTTTTTAACAACTTTTGGTACTCTTCAATTTCATATACACGGTTTTCTACTTGAATCTGATCTTCAAAGTGATCCATCGCTGCTTTTTGTTCAGCATAGCTTTCTTCTAGACGTCCCTCTTCATCTTCTTCATCTGGCTGAAGAAAAATCAATCTGTTTTGACGAACTTCTTTACGGATATAGTCAATTACACGGCGTCTGATTACCATATCTGCAAACGATAAAAAGCGGCTTCCTTGTCCTTCTTGATATTGGTCGATCGCTTCATTGAAGGCAAAAAGACCTACACTAAACTCGTCCATCGTACGATCTATATATTGAGAACAAACTTTAGAAGTTACTTTCTTAATAAATGGTTGGTAATCACCTATAAGTTCATTTCTAAGTTTCTCATCGTTTCTTTCTTGGATCGTTAGAACCTTATCTTCTATGCTAGTTAGTTTATTTTTTGCAATCGGAAATACTGCATTTAAGTTTAAAGATGCCATGATTATCAATCACCTCTGTTAGAAAAATTGCTTTGCGATTTGTTCGGTTTATTTAAAAATCGTTTTGTTTTTGTTTTAAAAATAAAATCATTCTTATTTACCACAATTAAGACGGGAGCAAACATACAAACAAGCTCTCCTATTCATTTATACCATGACTTTTGACATTTGTAGGATACAGTTCTATAACAATATTACAACGCTCGTAACATTTGTGACGTTATCGTTAAAGTACTGAATTAACAAAACAGACTGACAATTTCACGATAAACTCTTAAATCCCTATCTCATCGAGTTAAACCATACTTTTCAAGAAGAAAAAACACACTCCTATTTGTTACAAAGAAGTGTGTCAGCGACATTAAATTACCATTTATTTCTTGGGTTTAAACCCCCGAAAAAATTATTTTTTTGTAGAATTAGGACGAAACATAAAAAATATGGGGTGTTTCACACATTTTTTCGCCCTTATTTATTCCTTTTCAACAATTTTTAACATCGATTGATAAAGATTTCCTGCTGATTGCAACGCATAAATCCGTTCAATAGCTATTCCCCTCGATAAGATTAACAAACAAGGGACGCTTGTTACGCCATATTTTGAAGCTAGTTCAGGCATCTCATTAATATTAATTACTCCCACTGCAACATTTTCGTCTTTTTGAACGCGAATGGTTTCAACCGCTACTTCAAACATCTTCTTTCCCATTTTACATGTTCCACAAAGCGGCGTTTCTAAATATAAAAAGTATGGTCGGATTAGCGATTGTCCGATAACGATATCCCAGTTATTTCGTGTGATTTCCTTCATAAACTACTCCATTATTTTTTTAACGGAACTTTTAGCAACCGATCGTCATCTTTAGATGGCTGCCCTCTTCCATCTGTGTTATTCGTTACAAGAAACATTTCATTTCCTTCAATTAGGATATCACGAATACGTCCTTCATTGGTAACGATTAAGGTTTGTTTTTTGGAAGATGTACTGACTTTCATTACACTTTCCCCTCGTAATGAGGCTACATAAATAAATCCATCTTTATATTCTATCCCTGAAGGCGCCCACGTTTCATTACCTGAGTGAACCCAAGGAGTTTCCATACCGTCTTTTGTTTCATTTCCACGTATGTCCGGCCATCCATAGTTCTTGCCAGGCTCAATCTTGTTTATTTCGTCATAGTTGGATGAACCATGCTCAGCGGCATACATGATACCTTGCTCATCCCAGGTCATACCTTGAGGGTTTCGATGGCCATATGTATAAACAGCAGATGGATAGAACGGGTTATCTTTTGGAATGGTACCGTCACTATTGATTCTTAATATCTTACCTGCGAGGCTGTCCAATTCTTGTGAAAGGTTCTCATCACCGCTATCCCCAGTTGTAATATATAGCTTATTATCTGGTCCCCATTCCAACCTTCCGCCATTGTGTGTAAAACCACCTGGAATTTCATCAAGAAGGATTTGATTTTCAACCCAGTTTCCTGTCTCAAATTCCATTTCAACCACACGGTTTAACATTTTTCCCTTTTCCTCATAGGTGTAATAAGCATAGGCTTTTTTGTTTGTTTCAAAATTCGGATCCAAAACAAAACCAAGAAAACCTCCCTCCCCTTCATCAGATAAGTTTGACGAAAACACAGGGGAATAGGAGGTTTGTTTATGCTTTGGCCCTATTGAAACAAGCCCCCTGATCGTTCACTGATCCACATTTCGTGCTGGGTGCCGTTAATTTGCCACGGAATATCTAATTTTTTTACGATCATTTTCTGTGTAGCCGGTGTTACTTCATCTTTATTTATAGGACTGCAGCCACTGAATATCGAGAAAGCCGTTAATAGGGTCAACGATATTTTTTTCATGGCTAGCCTAAACAATTCTTATGAATATTAAAGTGCGCACCTACCAATACTTTCGCAAGATACATCAGCGGTGTTTTTGCGACTTCTCTGTACATTTTATTAATATATAAATGCTCTGCATTCGGCAGTTCACGTTGCAGCTGTTTTCTTAATTTGTGGCCTGCATCATCAGCGTCCACCAAGATGTAAACATCTCGATCTTCTATGGCTAATGCAAGCTCTTCTAATTTATCCAAACCTAATGTTCCGTTCGTACAAATAATCTCAACTGGTTCATCTAGTATGGCCGCTAGTTTATCTTTGTCTGACTTTCCTTCAACAATGATCACTTTGTTTTTGCTTTCATTCATTACTCATCTCTCCTATACATTGAAGACCTATAAAATGAATGCATCGCTTAGTTATATATTTGCTTTATTTTATTAAAATCCTGCAAGAGATGTTCTTTATTACTATACCCCTTTTTCCTATTTTCCTACCAATTTGTAAATGTTGTATGCGTTTTGTACTAATTACTGTTTTAGGTGTTTGATTTCTTCGTATTTAAGGGAATTAGGAGGCATAAAACGAATTTTGGAGGAGTCATTTCATGGCAAAAACTGAGCCGAAAATGAGTCGCGCTGACGCAGGTCGCCTAGGTGGAGAAAAAACATCCAAATCACGCGGAAAAGAATTTTATCAACAGATTGGAAAAAGGGAGGTACTTCGACGGCTAAGAAACATAGCAGCGATTTTTATCAAGAAATCGGAAGAAAAGGTGGAAGCTCAACATCCAACACACACAGCAAAACATTTTATCAAGAGATCGGGAAAAAGGGTGGGACGACCACATCTAGGAATCAAGACAAAAGTTTTTATCAAAAAATCGGAGCAAAAGGCGGCAGTTCTGAACGTCACAAAAATAGTTGATTAGTACGAAATTCAAAAAAGAGGATAAATGCCAAAATCACTCTTTTGACATCATCCTCTTTTTTGACAGCTGTCTAGCACCAGCCTTTATCACACTCATCTACATATTTAGATGGATTAGGAAGCTCCACTGGCTTTTCACGTTTGTAAATTTTGTCTGCATCAAATTCAAATCCCTCAGACATCTCATACATGTTTCCCTGATTGGTAAAACGAATTTGACCAATTTCATCTTTATCCAAGTAAAGGGACATAGAGCCGCCCTTCATTTTCCCAAATACTCTTGAGGTTACATCGCGTCTGTCTTCGTTCATAAAAAAATCCCTCCAAAAAAGAATAGCAGTAAGCCTATTCTTTCCTGAAGAGAATAATTTCATTAGTCTTCTTTAATTAATTCTTCGTATTGTTCTGATGTCATTAACTTTTCAAGCTCAGAGGAATCTGAAAGTTCTACAACAACCATCCATGCTTTCTCGTAAGGAGATTCGTTCACAAGTTCTGGACTGTCATCAAGATCAGCGTTCACTTCTACCACTTTTCCAGATACAGGAGCATAAAGTTCAGAAACTGTTTTAACAGATTCTACGCTTCCGAATGGCTCGTCTGCAGTAAGTTCATCTCCAACTTCAGGAAGTTCAACAAACACGATATCTCCTAGCTCGTCTTGTGCAAATGCCGTAATACCGATACGAACTTTATTGCCTTCTTCTGTTTTTGTCCACTCGTGCTCTTCTGAATAGCGTAATTCTTTTGGAAATTCCATGTGTAATCCCTCCAGCTTTTCTTTGTTTTTATAGTAACTACAATAAATGTTTTATTATAGTCAGCAACGTTTTTATTTTTTCCAAGTGTTTTCGTACTGTTCTTCTTTAAAGCCTACTGTTACTTGCTTACCATCTGTTGCGATTGGTCGTTTGATGAGCATGCCATCGCTTGCCAAAATTTCAAGAAGCTCTTCGTCTGTAGCCGTTTTCATTTTCTCTTTCATACCCAACTCGCGATATTTCATTCCGCTCGTATTAAAGAACTTTTTGATTTCTAAGCCGCTTAATTGGATCAGATTCTTAAGCTCTTCTTGTGAAGGAGGATTGTCCACAATATGTACAGGCTCAAAGGCTACTTCATTTTCTTTCAGCCACTTTTTGGCTTTTTGACATGTTGAGCATTTTGGATATTCGTATACTTTCAGTAGCATTATATCACCCCTTTTCATAGTACCACAAACTAGTGTCACCAATAAAACAAGAAATTCTGCACATTTTTAAATTAAGTCTTTTTTTAAAGGCTGTTTCCGCAAACTTTCTTGCTTTTGAAAGTGGTTGATTTCCGTTCCAGGTGCTCGCTTTCCGGGGGCGACCGGTGAGCCCCTTGCCGCTTTGCGCCCTAAAGGGTCTCACCTGACCGCTCGTCCCGCAGGAGTCTCGCACCTTACACTCCAATCAACTTATCAATGAAGAAAGAAAACACTATAAGCAACATCTTTTAGAATAGATCCTTATAAAAGAGTGACAATCTTATCTTTTCTACATTGCAGGAAAAGCTGATTTTCAAATCCTTTCAATGAATCATGTTGTGAAGAGCTTTTGGTGGGTTCCATTATGATGTCTGGTATTGGCTGGTCAGAAATTGTGTAGGCTCGTGTATAAACTGACTGAATTTCTGGATTGCTTGCTTAGTTATTTGTAGAATCACCTCATTTTCTTTCTTAAAATTGGAATATCCCATCACTTTTAACTACAACAAAGATTTAAAAAAAGCCCTCCTACATAAGTAAGAGGGAAAGAATAGATTTTTTGAAGGTTAGCGTAAATAAAATCAATTAAACGATATAGCGTTCTTCCTCAAGAAGCTGCACAGCCAGCTCGCGCTTCTTCTTAATTACATTAATAGGTGTATGACGCGTCAGCTTCTTTAATGCAGACAGCATCATGCGCAGCATGTCGCCTTCTTCTACTGCAATGATAGATTCTTTTGCATGAGCTTCAATGCGGTTAAAGGCTTCCTGACAATAAACTTCTGTATATAGAAGCTTTTGTTTTGCCTTGTCAGCACCAGATCTTCCAATTGCTTTTTCCGTACGCAAAAGAACAGATTCCATGCTGTAAACTTCACTGATGATATCAGCTAAGTTTGAAAGCACTTCTTGCTCTTGCTCCAATTTAGGACCGAACTTTTGAACTGCTAAGCCAGCAGTCATCAAGAAGATTTTCTTAGCCATAGAAACTAAGTACTTTTCTTGATCCAAGCTTTCAGTACCTACTTCTACAGGCATAAGCATCATTAACTCTTGCTGAAGTTGTGTTGCTTTTTGGATCAGCGGCAATTCATTTTTCATCGCCTTCTTAACAAGTGTTCCAGGCACTAGTAAACGGTTGATTTCGTTCGTGCCTTCAAAGATACGGTTAATACGAGAATCACGGTAAGCACCTTCAATCTCATACTCAGACATAAAGCCGTATCCACCGTGAATTTGAACGCCTTCATCTACCACATAATCCAGTACTTCAGAAGCTGATACTTTGTTTAGTGAACATTCAATCGCATACTCTGCGATCGCTTTCGCTAATTCACGGCCATCTTTTTGCTTTTCTTCAGACAATGCCCCAAGGCGATTTTCAAACAAACCAACTGTTCTGTAAACAGAGCTTTCAGCAGCATACGTTTGAACTGCCATGTTCGCAAGCTTTTCTTGAATTAAGCTGAACGAGCTGATTTTGCGTTTAAACTGCTGACGCTCGTTCGCGTATTTTACAGATACTTCGAATGCTCGCTTTGCAGCTCCAACACATCCTAAAGCAAGTTTGTAACGACCGATATTTAGAATGTTAAAGGCAATAAGGTGGCCTTTACCAGCTTCCCATAACAGGTTTTCTTTTGGAACAGCTACATCTTCTAAAATCAGTGTACGTGTAGAAGAGCTCTTGATCCCCATCTTCTTTTCTTCAGGCCCTGTGGATACACCTTGGAAATCTCGCTCAACGATAAATGCAGAGAACTGTTCACCGTCAATTTTTGCATACACCACGAACACATCAGCAAAAGAAGAGTTTGTAATCCATTGTTTTTCTCCATTTAGCACATAGTGAGTGCCTTCAGCGTTCAATTTCGCTGTTGTTCTTGCACCAAGCGCATCCGAACCAGATCCAGGCTCAGTCAGTGCATAAGCTGCGATTTTTTCACCTGTAGCAAGCTCAGGCAAGTACTTTTTCTTTTGCTCTTCGTTTCCAAAAAGAACGATTGGAAGCGAACCGATTCCTACGTGTGCACCATAACTGATCGAGAAGCCGCGACCGCGTGCGAATTTTTCCGTGATTAAGGAAGAAGAAATCTTATCCAGACCAAGACCGCCATATTCTTCTGGTACGTCTGCACCTAATAATCCAAGCTCTCCAGCTTTCGTTAATAACTTTCTGGATACTTCAAAGTCATGATTCTCCATCTTTTCAAGCTGAGGCACAACTTCTTTTATAACAAAATCTTCCGTGGTTTTTGCAATCATAAGGTGTTCTTCAGAGAAATCCTCCGGTGTGTAAATATCTGCTGCCGTAATGTCTTCTATTAAAAAGCTTCCACCAATGATTTGTTTTTCCGCTGTGTTTGACATGTTTTTCTCCTCCTTATTATCCTACTAGTTCAAATACGCCAGCCGCACCCATTCCGCCGCCGATGCACATCGTTACAACCCCAAACTGTTCGTTGCGGCGCTTCATCTCATGTAACAGTGTAAGCGTTAGTTTTGTTCCTGAACATCCAAGAGGATGACCAAGTGCAATCGCTCCACCATTCACGTTTACCTTGTCTTCTGGAAGGTTCAGTTCACGAATCACTTGAACGCTTTGTGAAGCAAAGGCTTCATTCAACTCGAATAATCCGATGTCCGATAGCTCTAATCCCGCCATCTTCAAAGCCTTAGGGATAGCAGCTACAGGTCCGACTCCCATAATGTCAGGAGCTACTCCAGCTACAGCAAAAGAACGGAACTTCAATAGTGGAGTAAGTCCTTCTGCCTCCGCTTTTTCTCTGTTCATGACAAGAACCGTTGCCGCTCCATCACTTGTTTGTGAGGAGTTACCTGCTGTTACAGAACCCGTAGGAGTAAACGCTGGACGCAGCTTACCGAGAACATCAAGCGTTGTTCCAGGGCGAACACCCTCGTCGATTGAAACAGCAATTTCTTTTTCAACAAGCTTGGATTGCTCATCGAGCCAGCGTTTCATCACATGTACAGGAACGATTTCATCGTTAAATTTGCCATCTTTTATCGCAGCAGCTGCTTTTTGGTGACTGCGTACCGCAAATTCATCTTGATCTTGTCTTGAGATGCCAAAGCGTCTCGCAACTTCTTCAGCTGTATGACCCATACCCATATAATATTGAGGAACCGTTTCAACTAAGTACGGGTTCGGCTTTACAACGTGCCCCACTACAGGAACAAGACTCATGGATTCAGCTCCGCCAGCAAGGATGGCTTCTGCTGCACCTAACATGATTTTTTCAGCGCCATATGCAATACTTTGCAGACCTGATGAACAGAAACGGTTGATTGTAATAGCCGGCACCGTTTCAGGCAATCCTGCTCTAGCACCGATCAAACGAGCCATGTTCATGCCTTGTTCTGCTTCAGGAACAGCACATCCGATGATCAAGTCATCGATCTCACCGTTATAATCACCTGCACGCTTCAACGTTTCTTTAATCGTTACCGCAGCCAGTTCGTCTGGTCTCATATGTGCAAAAGAACCTTTTTTCGCTTTACCAACCGCTGTTCTAGCACCTGCTACAATTACTGCCTCTTTTAACATTGAATTCTTCCCCCTTAGTTTCTTAGCGGCTTGCCTTTTACAAGCATGTGTTGCATTCTTGCCTGGCTCTTCGGTTCTCCAGCTAGACTTAGGAACGCTTCTCTTTCAAGATCAAGCAAATATTGTTCATCTACCAATGTTCCTTCAGGCACTCTTCCTCCAGCTAGAACAAAGGCTAATTTTTTAGCGATTTTCAGATCATGCTCTGAAATGTATTGACTGAATTGCATTGTTTGAGCACCTAGTGCAAGTGTTGCGTATCCGGCTTCACCAACAACAGGGATTTTCTTTTTAACAGGTGGTGTGTATCCAAGCTCAGCTAGAGCGAGTACTTGCGTTTTGGCATCATGTAAAAGATGATCGCCGTTCACTGAGATGCTGTCTTCTTTTCGTAAAAAGCCTAACTTTCTAGCTTCTTGAGCAGAAGTTGATACTTTAGCCATCGCAATCGTTTCGAACGCTTGATTTGCTACTTTTTGCAGATCACCTTTCGATCCTTCTGGCAGCTGTTCTAAAAGACGAAGGTACAATTCCTTGTTTCCTCCTCCGCCTGGAATCAAGCCAACTCCTGTTTCAACGAGACCCATATACGTTTCAGATGACATCTGCAGTCTTGCAGCTGGAAGTGATACCTCAACGCCACCCCCGAGTGTCATTCCGAAGTTAGCTGCAACAACAGGTCTAGCACTATAGCGAACTCTTGCCATCGCTTGCTGGAATTGACGGACCATCATATCCAGTTCAAAGAAGTTGTCATCTTGTGCTTCCATTAAAATAAGCATTAAGTTTGCGCCAACACAGAAGTTCTTGCCTTGGTTCCCGATCACTAGCCCTTTGTAGTTCTTTTCTACTTCATCGATCGCCTGATGAAGCATCATAATGATTTCAGGTCCGATTGCATTGTTTGGAGAAGTGAACTCCAGACCTGCTACATCATCGCCAAGATCAATTAAAGTAGCTCCACCGTTCTTCGTAATCACATTTCCTTTTTCTTTTAAACGGCTTAAGTGGACTACTTTTTTGTTTTCTTCAACAGGGAGATATCTTCCGTGATGGTAATAGGATTTATCGCCTTCTGTCTTTGTGTAAAATGAAGTCTTCTCTGATTGAAGAAGTTCCTCAACCCACACTGGAATTGTTTCCCCTTCTGCTTTCATTCGTTCTACTGATTCTGGAAGTCCGATCGCATCCCAGATCTCAAATGGACCATGTTCCCAGCCGAATCCCCATTTCATCGCCTGATCAATCGCAACAAGATCATCTGCGATCTCATAACATTTTTCTGCTGAGTAGAGGAGAACCGGTTTGATGATGTCCCAAAGCAATTTCCCTGCTCGATCATCACTGTATAAAAGCGCTTTCACTTTTTGGTTCGTTGTTTTCATTTGTTTCGCAGCTTCAAGTGTTGCTGTTTTCATCTTAGAGCGCGGCTTGTATTCCAATGTTGCAGGATCCAATTCTAGAATCTCGCTGCCCGCTTTACTTCTTTGTTTTAAATAAAACCCTTGACCTGTCTTACTTCCTGTCCACCCTTTATCAACCATTTCATTTAGGAAGTCAGGAATCTCAAATACTTCTTTTCTTTACCGTCGACTTGTTCGTAAACATTGCGTGCTACGTGAAGGAACGTATCAAGGCCAACAACATCAAGCGTTCTAAACGTAGCTGATTTTGGACGGCCGATCAGTGGACCTGTAACCGAATCAACTTCACCGACGCTGTATCCTTGTTTCAGCATTTCTTGCATCGTCACCATCAGTCCGTATGTTCCGATGCGGTTTGCGATAAAGTTTGGTGTATCTTTTGCTTCAACAACACCTTTTCCAAGTACGTTCTCACCGAAGTTACGCATAAATTGAACAACTTCTGGTTTTGTATCTTCTGTAGGAATGATCTCAAGAAGCTTTAAATATCTTGGCGGATTGAAAAAATGTGTGCCTAAGAAATTCGCTTTGAAATCTTCTGATCGTCCTTCAGCCATGGCACGAATGGAGATACCAGAAGTATTTGAAGTGATGATGCTCCCCGGCTTGCGGTATTGATCTACTTTTTCAAAAAGCTTCTGTTTTACATCTAAACGTTCCACTACAACTTCGATAATCCAGTCAACATCTTTCAGTTTTTCAAGATCATCCGTTAAGTTCCCAATGGAGATTAATTCTAAGTTTTCTTTTACTGCCAGTGGAGCCGGCTTTTGTTTCAATAACTTTTGTGTAGCAGATAGTGTAAATTTGTTTCGGAAAGCTGGATGATCTTCAGTGATCCCCTTCGCTTTTTCCTCTTCACTTAAAGAAGGCGGTACAATATCCAATAGTAATGTTGGTATTCCGACGTTTGCTAGGTGAGCGGCTATGCCTGATCCCATTACACCAGAACCCAGAACGGCAGCTTTTCGGATTTCACGAGACAAAATAGTCTTCCTCCTTTATTGAATGAATACTCATTCATTTTTTATCCATAAAAAAATTAATCAGCCTATACCCAATATAAAATATATTCAGAATTTTAGCAATAGTTGAGAACTATTTCTTTTAATTTCGTAAAATTTTTAGCTAGGGGTCTGTCCCGGGACAGACCCTAGCTTATTTCTGCTTTTGGCAACAAAAAAAGAACCCCATCAAGGTTCCTTTTTTTGTTTCTATCTTATTTACCGAACACACCTTTAAGCACAAACACTACATTCGCTGGGCGTTCTGCTAGACGTCTCATGAAATAGCCGTACCAGTCGTTTCCGTATGGCACATAAATTCGCATTTTGTAGCCTTCTTGCATCAATTGATCTTGTCGCTCTACACGGATTCCATATAACATTTGAAATTCGAATTGATCATACGGAATGTTGTGCTTTTCAACTAAATCTTTTGTATATTGGATGATCTCGTCATCATGAGTTGCGATTGCTGTATAGTTACCATTTAGAAGGTGTGTTTCAATCAACTTTTTAAAGTTATTATCCACATCACTCTTCTCTGGGTATGCGACAGTTTGCGGCTCTTTGTAAGCACCCTTAACTAGACGCAAGTTCGGATGGTACTCATCCAAGATTTGTACATCTTCTAAAGAACGGTACAAATAAGCCTGGATAACCGTTGAGATATTATCATATTCACTCTTTAATAGTTTAAAGATTTCTAATGTCTTCTCACAACGAGAATAGTCTTCCATATCAATCGTAATGAAAACATTATGTTTTTGTGCGGCATCCATAATTTTTCTCATGTTGCTTAGAACAAGTTCATCACTAATATCCAATCCCATGGAAGTCATTTTTAGAGAAAGCTGTGAATCAAGCTTTTCTTTGCTGATTGCTTTGATTGCTTGAATGCAATGCTCGGTCATTTCTGCAGCTTCTCGTTCGTTGTCAACAAATTCACCAAGATGGTCGATCGTTACTGGCATTCCTTTTTCATTCAGTCGCTTAATAGCAGAAATAGAGCTTTCAAGTGTTGCTCCTGCTACGAAACGACCTGCACCGAAACGAAGACCGTATCTTTTCGCAAGGTTTGTTAACGATTTATTTTTAGCAAGAAATAAGAAAAAATTGCGCATAAGTTGTTCCAATCCAATTACCCCTAGTACCCTTAAAAATTAAAAAAGATTGGTTAAATTCTTTCTATGATGTAACCGCTTTAAATATATCATTCTTTTTGCGAATATTGTCGATTTTTCAAAATTAAAAATATTTTTGACTGTAAAAAAACAGCCCTTTAGACTGCTCTCGTTTCATTATATTTATTTTTGTACTTTGCGGTGCTCATGATTAAAGCTGTTTTCGCAAAATTTGTTGCTCTTGGAAGTGGTTAATTTCCGTTTCAGATGCTCGCTTTCCGCGGGGCGACCGGTGAGCCCCCTTGCCGCTTTGCGCCTTAAGGGTCTCACCTGACCGCTCGTCCCGCAGGAGTCTAGCACCACTCCAATCAACTTTTCAAAGTAGATTAGAGAATGAACAGTCTCAATGATACAAAAGTATAAACCTTTAGTTAACAAACTTTTATAGAGATAAAGAAGACATAACCGCTAAATAGATCGCGCTTGCGGCAAGAACAGAGGCTGTAACAACTAGTGCAATACTTCTGTTTCGTTTAATGCTGATAAATATAGCCGAAATAAGCAAGGCAGCAAACGCCAGCCAGACGATGCTCATCAATGAGAATCCAAATGATAGTGCTGGGTTCTCACCAGGAATTAATCCCGTAACAAAAGTAAATAACTTGGACGGTTCCTGCATCTGGAGCGTTTCTGCTACATCGTGAGGAGGTGTCTGCTGACTCATAACAGCAGTCGTCACAAAAGCCAAAAACAATACAATACCTTCTGCTTTAATCCACTTTAATAAAGTTAAAGCATTTGCTCCTTCTTTTATCTTCTTTTTTAACCAAACACCGTTAATTAAGCTATAAAATACGATAATAAACAAAAGAATATGTTTGATTAATAAAGCTTGACCATAATCCAGCAAATATCCGTTCACATATTCAGGCACGATATATGACATTAACCATAATCCAGCGCCAATAACGGTGAACAAACAGAGAAGCGCCAATGGCGTAAACCATTTGTAAAATGACAATGTAGGACCTTCACCTCTACTGAAAAAACCGGTCACCAGCAATACACCAGACCATGTAATCACAGCAAGAAAATGAAGTGTGTGTGCTAAAAATCCTAAAGACTCTAAACTTGCAGCATGACTGGAATAGCCAACTGAAATACCCATTCCTGCTAGTAAAAACAGAGATAAACCTGCAAAAAATCTGTCCTCTTCTATGTCATTAAATAACACCATAAAGAACAACAATATGGATATTCCCGTTAAAAACAGCCATCCTTTTCCTACTTCAAAACTAAATACAATGTTTTGGAAAGTAACCCAATAGCCTAGATCCTCTCCTAAATACATGGTAAGCCTTACAAGTTCACCTATACCAAATAGCGGTATTAACGCGATGAGAACTAAGAGCGCCTTTTTTGAAAGACGGATCTCAGGACGCTTTGTATGTGGAACAGCATACAGAATAAATGCTCCCATTAGAATTGCAAAACATAAATATAGCATCGCCTTAGCAACAATAAACATGTAACAATCTCCTTCACAACAATCTATGTCTATTGTAGCAGGGAAACGCAAACGGCGAAAAAATTAAGATTGACAATATGACGAATTCCCCAAAAAAAGAAAAAGCTAATTCCTGTGACGTTTTTTGTAACGACACGGAATTAGCTTATAAGCATTTGTTACAAAGCTCTTTACCAATAGATTGTTGCTTTTGGATCGGTTTGTTATAAGACTGCAATGCCAAGTTGATTGGAGTGGAAGATGCGAGACTCTCGGCTAGGACAGGCGGGTAGGTGAGACACTTAAGAGTGCAACGAACAAATGTGGCTCACCGCCTGCCCCGCGTAAAGCGAGCATCTGAAACGGAAATCAACTACTCCCAAAAGGAATTTTGTTAAATTAACGATTGCCCCTTTGAACGACTTTAGATAAAAACTTCACACCGTCACCGTAGCTGAATTTTCTTGCAGCACGCCTAAATTCCTTTAAACCTTTGCGCGTAACGTTGAAATATGGATCAATTAAGCCATCCTCTTTTAGTTGATTCGCTGTTTCAATGGTTATCGAATGTTGAATCTCTCTCATTTTATGATTAAATTGCTCCAGGCTAGCGTTTAAGACAAACTCTTTACCTAATAGTTGTACGATGTCTTTTGCGTTTGCCGTTTGAGCCGTATCTTCATCTATGTATTCATCTGTTGGATTCTCTTGTTCGTAAAAATCTTCGTCTGTGTCCTCATGTTGATCTTCATGTTCTAATAATGAAGTAATCCGTACGATTTCTTGCTTAGCTAACATGATTTCTTTTTCTTTTTGAAGCAGGTAGTCTATGTAATCTCTCTTGTCCTCTTCATGTAAATCTTCTGTTATTAAGCGATTTGTGATTTCCCTTTGTACTTGTTTCATTCGTTTTACTTGTTCTTCATGTGATAGTAATACGCGTTCAAGATCTTCTGCTTCTTTCTCAGTTAACGTTTCTTCTTGAACTTCAGCTTCGTGCTCTTCTTGTTCTACTAGATCTGGCTGCATTTTAGCAGGAATCGGCAGTACAGATTTCCCTGCTGATCCAAAAGCTTGCAGAGCCTCGTTCACTTTTACATAAAACAAGCTGCAAATACCGATTGCGAAAATGGCTAAAATGAATGCCAGCATATCGGAAAAATCAAAAGTGAATTTTGTTACAACAATTTTAAACATGAATACTAGTGAAAATAGACTGATTAAAATAATTTTGAACCAATGATTGCGAAGTTTAATTTTCTCATCTGTTGTTTTCAAATCAATTGCCCCCTTTAAACTCGCTATTCAATAAAGGAATAACCATATAACTATTCGCCATCCATTTGTTTTTTTGTCCGCTGAATACCAACAAAAAACAAACAGCTGTCCCCATATGGGGACAGCTGTTCTTATACGTTATTCTATGACACCTGATTCAACAATTTCCACTTTTGTTGTTACATTAATCTTTATATCAGGATATTGTTTTTCGAACTCTTTATAGTCCCAACCTTTTTCACGTCTTCTAACTTGATCTCCAAAACCAAGTGGATCAACTTTTAAACGTTGAAATTTTTTAATAATCGTCTTCGCTTCTTTATCTACTGAATTCTTAAATGTTTTCTCAATTAATTTAAGATTAGAGATTTCCTCTAGGTTCAACCAATGTGGATACTCATGTACTTCTCCAAGAATCTTCATTTTAACGTCAAACTGAGGAACACCATTCACTTTTTCACTTTGTATGTTGTAGTTCCTTTTATGTTTCGAACAACGGCGTGCCCTTTTCTTTTTCCTTTTTTGAGCTCTACCTCATAATGTCCCGTCTTGGACCCATCCAAGAGCACTTTAAACGCAAATGACTCTTTATGGTTTAGTTTACCTACATATTTATCACCTCTAAAGAGGGCGACACCTTCTAATTGAATCGCTTTATTTTTGGCTCGGATGATGGGTAAAAAAGGATCTATTCCTTCTCCATAATAGCTGTACAGAAACACATGCAGGTTAGTTTTTGGTAAATTTTCAGTTTTAATATTTTGTTCAAGCATATCGGTAATGTACATAGACGGCAGAGGTGCTGCCGTGTAATTTGAGGTCAACAGTTTATTCGTACTACCATTTACAACTGCTAAATATAAACGGTTTCCTACGTTAGGATCTCGGTAAAGGGAATTAACGATCTCCAAGACGCCATTCTCGGCAAATCTGTCATTAAAAAGGACAATACGCAGCTGGCCAGTAGTTAGTGTCTTAGGTGACTGAGTATTCAATTTTGACCGAATAAATCGGCTAGTATGAGAAACGGCTGACAGAGTTTCCACTCGGACATTGCCATCTGGATTAAATATGGGGTACGTAATGGTTCCCTTAATATTTTCATCCGGCAACTCATCAAAACCTAACGAGTGAATCAGCTGTACTTCGTCAATGATCTGTTTAGGTACGCAACCAGCTAATAGCAACAATAGCGACAGTAGAAGTATTTTGCCCCTTGTGATCATTCGTCTATGTCCTTCTTCTTTCTCATTTCTTTTATTTTATCTTTAGGTGGAAGCTGCGTTCCTAATGATATAGGGCGTTTTAATAATCGATTATAAGGCAGCCTGAAGACAGTGTCCGTCATATCGAGCAGACGCAGTGGATAGATCGGCTGCAAATAAGGTCTTCCAAATGACTCTAAACGTAAAAGATGTACTAGGATAAAAGACATAGCCAGTACAATACCGACCCCGCCCCATAATGCAGCAAAAAAGATAAAAGGAAAACGCAGAATCCTAATTGTATTTGCCATTTTATAAATTGGTGTTGTAAACGATGCTAGGGCCGATAACGAAACGATGATTAACAAAATGTTACTCGTTAATCCCGCTTCAACAGATGCCTGACCGATTACAATACCACCGACAATTCCGAGTGTTTGACCGACTTTTGTCGGAAGCCGTGCGCCAGCCTCTCGTAGTAATTCGATTGTTAGTTCTAGAAATAAAACTTCTAATATAGGCGGAAACGGAATATTCACACGAGATGAAATTAATGGAGCGAGTAAATCTTTAGGAATCATCTGATAGTGAAACGTTAGAACAGCTACATAAAGAGGCGTAGCAAACGTTGAGAAAATAACAGATATAAAGCGTATGAATCGAAAAAGTGACCCCAGTATCCATGATAAATAATAGTCTTCTGGTGAAGCAAAATATTCAGAAATACCCGTTGGTCCTAACAGAGCTTGTGGAGAACCTTCAGAAAGAATTGCGATCTGTCCATAGTTCAACATGGCTACTACCCGGTCTGGTCGTTCTGTTGTGATTAACTGCGGAAAAACGGACTTGGTGTTATCAGATATGATCTGTTCCAGATAAGAACTGTCTGGAATAATCTCTAGTTCAATATCTTTAATCCTCTGCATAACCGTATTGAGATTCTCTTCTTCTGCTACACCTTCTAGGTAAGCGATAATAACACGCGTTTTAGAAAATTTACCGATCACAATCTCTTTAAAACGCAGCTCTGGAACGGGTAGTCTTCTTCTGATTAGATACAAGTTGCTGTCTAAGTTCTCGATAAATGCTTCTTTAGGTCCGATAACCGAAAACTCAATTTCCGAAACAGATACAGGACGATTTGTTGAAAAGTTTTCCGCACGAATAACCGCACATTCTTCGTCATATTCGCCGAATTGCACCACAATAAAACCGCGAAGTAGTTTGTTTTGAATCTCTTTTACATCATTCGTAATCGTAACACTTTCAATCGGCAAGATATCTTTTAAGTCTTTTATCGATTTAAAATCTTTGTTGTGTATCAGATAAGGCAATACATCACGGTGGAGAAGTTCTCCATCGATCATCGCTTTATAATAGGAAATGAAAATATTGTGATGGACAGTTTTTTGAGGATAATGGATAAAATCTGCAGATTCTTTAGCATTATCAATGAG
This sequence comes from Fictibacillus sp. EA-CB0309, assembly GCF_055814265.1. Lineage (NCBI taxonomy): Bacteria > Bacillati > Bacillota > Bacilli > Caryophanales > Fictibacillaceae > Fictibacillus > Fictibacillus sp. EA-CB0309. Next base: position 1,127,267 of record NZ_CP169271.1, on the reverse strand, counting down.
TTCTCGAATATTTCCGTATGTATTGTTAGATAAATCGATCGTATGTGATTGCTCTTTTGTCTTCTTTTTTAGCCATTTCATCATGATGTCCTTCACCTCTTTTCTACTTCTTAATATGAGAAAAGAACCCATGAAATATACAAAAAAGCATTCCGTACGTACGCCGGAATGCCTTACTACTCAGCTCTATTGATATTGTTTCAGTCCCAGATTTAGCGTTTTTTAAACAAGGGCTGTTTCAATATTATGACTAATAAATGTACCAACATCCTCACCTGTACAAATCTTAAGGAAGGAACCTTCTTGGTTAAAATCAAAAAGATGAATCGGCAATCCATGATCACGTGCCAAAATGAGAGCAGATTGATCCATCACTTTTAAATTATTTCGAATTGCTTCGTCATAATGTAAAGTTGCGTACTTCCTCGCCTGCTTAAATCGATTAGGATCGCTGTCATACACGCCATCTACCCCTTGCTTCGCACAAAGAATCGCGTCACAGTTCATTTCCAGTGCTCGTTGAACTGCTGGATAGTCGGTCGTTACATAAGGCTGACCATTACCTCCCGCAAAGATGACAACATACCCTTTGTTCAAGTGATGAACTGCTCTTAAGCGAATATAGGGCTCTGCTACTGCACTGATTGGAACAGAACTCATCACTCTCACATCTTGATCCATCTTACTTTTCAAGACACCTCTAAGCATTAAGCTGTTGATTACAGTTCCTAATGTCCCGATCTGGTCCGCTTCTACCCTTTCAATTCCCCAATATTCTGCTAGATTACCTCTGAATATGTTCCCTCCCCCAACCACGATAGCAACTTCAATGCCTTTTTCGATTACTGACAATACTTCTTTTGCGATGTGATTTAGAGAAAGATGATCAAATCCTGTTCCCTGCTGGCCTGCCAGAGGCTCCGCCACTTAGTTTAATAAGTACTCGTTTATAACGCATCTGCTTCTCCTCCATTTCTTCATGCACAAAAAAAGAACAAATGACAATCAATACGTCATCTGTTCTTTACTAGTAAACGGCGAATATGTGGAATTACAGGTGTATTTCTTTTTGTAGGAATCCCATCATAATCCGCCTCCTTTTTCTTCCAACATTATATACATACCAGCTTGGGTAAGTGAAGCAAAAGATATTTTGTCTTTTGAAAAGAGAAGAAAAAATGGGTCGAATTTGCACCTATTTTTAAGAATTTAGACAAGTTGCCTATGCCTTTTCACTAGGGTGATACATATAATGCATGGACAAGAGTAGTCAAAATCATTATCAGGAGGAAATATTTTTGAAGAATAATAACTGTCCAAGCAAACTTTCATCAAGAGAGTTATGCAAATTATTGGGTCAAAAAATCCGTGTTAATACTGGTGGCCCAGAATCAAGAGTAGGGAGATTGGTCTGTGTTGGCGAAGACTTCCTAGCGATTGAATCATTTGATAAAGATGGTAAAGGCAAGGGTAAAGGCAAAGGCAAGGATCGTAAAGATAAAGAATTAATCTTTTATCAGCTATATCATGTAAAAGCAATTGTTATTGAAGCAGATGAATTGTGCTGTTGGAATAACTCAAAAAAATGCACGAAAGATACATTCTGCAACGTATTAAAACACTATATTAACCACAAAGTTAAGATTAACCGCGGAGGTCCAGACAGCGTAGAAGGTGTCCTCGTAGCAGTAAACAATAGCACGATTGAAGTAGTTCGCGGCGATGAAATCATTTTCGTAACGATCTTGCATATTAAGAGCTTTAGCCAAGTTGGTGGATGCCACGAGGAAAGCAGTTCCCACAAAAAGGAATCTTCTAATAATAAGAAAGAGTCTTCTCATAAAGATGACAAAAAAGAATCTTCTTCATCTTCATCTTCTTCGTCTTCTGGAAAGAAAGAGTCTTCTCATAAAAAAGAGTCTTCTCATAAGAAAGAGTCTTCTCATAAGAAAGAATCCTCACATAAAAAACACGAATCATCCTCTTCTTCCAGCAGTGAACAATGGAAGAAAAGAAAAAGAAAAAAAATGTTGCGGTGAAGGACCAAAAAAATTAGCGAACCCTCGCCAACAAGGCTGGTTTAAACTGTAATTTAAGCATCGTCCTGTTTTCTTCGGAAAACAGGACTTTATATGCTTTGTGACAGACAGAAAGGATGCTCGCTTGCATCGTAAAAGATAGTTTTATGAGACACAATGGATATTCCATTCATAGGAGGATTGTATTGAGCATTTTCAACAAACTTATTGGAGAGACAGTCGAGCTCTCCATCAGCGGTAAAAAAATATTACCGGCATACTGATCGATATTGGATCAGATATTATCGTTATTTATGACGGTAAACAATATTTATATGTATCTAAAATGCACATTCATCGTTTAAACAACACAGATTATGAAACAGAGATAGAAAAACCAGAAAGTTTACCTATCGGTTCGGAGGAAGAATCCTACTCTCTTAGAAAAGTATTAATGAACGCAAAAGGTTTATTTTCAGAGGTTTTTATTACAAGCAATCAATCGATCCATGGCTATATCACGAATATCATGAATGATTACTTCATTTTTTACTCACCTGTTTATAAAATCATGCTGGTCCCTATGCAACATCTAAAATGGCTTATACCTTATCATGTAAACGAAAGGCCGTACACCCTTTCCGATGAAGAATTACCTTTGGTGCCTTTTCAGATGTCATTGGCCCGAACCTTTTCGGAACAGTGTAAAAAATACGAAGACAAGCTTGTCATTTTTGATCTTGGAATCGATCCAAATAAAATCGGCAAGCTAGTTAAAATGGATAATAGTCAAATCCAGTTAACCATCGGGAGAAATGAGACCGTATTTATCAATATTCAGCACATTAAAACACTGCATCTTCCTTAAAAATAAAAAAACTTCGCATTGCCGAAGTTTTTTATTTTGCTCTTTTATAGATTGTTACTTTCGTTCTTTGCTTTAGTATTTGCCGTTCTCTTCATTGAAAAGTTGATAGTAGTGAAAGGCCCGAGACTCTAGGCTAGGACGAACGGTCAGGTGAGACCTTTAAGGCGCAAAGCGGCAAGGGGCTCACCGGTCGCCCCGCGGAAAGCGAGTGGCCTGTAACGGAGATCAACCACTTCCAAGAGCAACAAAGTTTTAAGCAAGAAGCCTATATTTACGAAAAATGAGTTAAGACCAATGAGGATAAGAGACCTAGCGAAGTAATAAAACCAACAGCTACACCAGCATCCTCATGTGCTTCCGGAAGCATCGTAGAAGAAACCATTGCCATGATGGCACCTCCCGCAAAGGCACCGATCAACGATAAAGAAGCAACAGATGCCTGTTCTAAAAAACAAACCCAAGAAAAGCAGCTAGCGAAGAGATCAAAAAAACGGAAATCCACATGCCGATAATTTTTCGTTTTGAAAAACCTTCTTTTAATAATCCGATCGAGCTAGATAACCCTTCAGGAAAGTTGCTTAGGAAGATCGCAACCACGAGCAGCCAGCTTACTTTACTATGATCGATCAAGCTTGCTCCTATCAGAACGGATTCAGGAATGGCATCAAGCAAAGTACCAAAGAAGATTGCCATACCTACCCCTTTTGTTTTCTTATCTCCTGATTTTTTCTTTCGTGTCCACCTTTTTTGCAAGAATACTATTAATCACTGTAAAGATCGTTGAACCTAGAATAAACCCAATGGCTGTAACCAGTAAATTGCTCTGTTCAACTGCTTCTATTAATAGTTCGAAGGAAACAGCTCCTATTAATATGCCCGTTCCAAAAGCCATGACCCAAGCGGTCCATTTTTTCGGAATATGAAAAGCGAGTGCTGCAAAACATCCTAGCAGTACAGCAGAACCTGCTATTCCTCCCCAAAAAGCGGCCTGTAGCATTTTTTCTGACTCCTCTCGTTTTTTATCACCTTGTCCGTAAATTTAGAGTTCTATTCACACATGTTGGCACCAAAAAGGAATATACAAGCCACAGCTTCAAAGTTAAGAGCTTAATTGTATTGCTGGAATAGACAAAAACGGACTGTTGTTCGTATCAATAGAACAAATAAAATTATATTCACGTTAATTCATTTATTTTCACGTTAATCAATTTATTTTCACGTTAATTCTTTTAATTTCACGTTATTCCAATTATATTCACGTTAATTGTAATCGATAATTTTTTGGCAGCACACATGAATTAACCGACGAAAAATGACTCACAAAGGTTAAGGTTCACCTTTATGAGTCATTTGCATTCTCTCTCACATTTAATTAATGATTAAAAATCATTTCGTTTTGGGTCATTCTTGTTGATGCCAAACTCATCGCTTGGTGTGTTCAAGTGATTAAACTGTCTATCTTTTGCGATGGTATGAGGCTTATTGAGATCCGTAGTAGTTGTTGAAACATCTTGCTGTTTTGAAGAATCTGTACGGAAATCTTTTAAAGATGTCTTATCTTTCCACTCTGCAGGGTCAGGACTTCCAATCGTTGTTTGTTCCATTCGTCGTCCCCATTTATTCAGCGTACGACCAGCGGCATCTCGTCCACCTAGTCCAAAAGCAAGACCAAAAGCAAGTGTGAATCCACCTAAGATTAAAATGAACGCAGCATTTACGATTGTTTTTGCTACTCCAAGCTGATCCAGAGCCATGAAGAACGCGAGCGTAATAATTGTATACTTTGCAATGTTACCAAGCAGCTTTCCTTCTGCCTGTTGTTTTACCATGCTTTGAACAACACGTTTTACAAGGTCTCCTGCATAGAATCCGATTCCTAGTATCAACACTGCGGTTAACACCATCGGGATATATGCGAGGACAACTGATAGAATACTAACTAAACTTTCCAGGTTTACAAGTTGCAGTGCCTCAATTGTAAAGAGCAATACGACAACAACCTGAGCGGCATACCCAATGATCACAGAGATCGTGAACGTTTGATTGGACTTATGAAGAGATCCAAGTCCCATCTTGTGAAAGATACCATTGAATCCAACTCGTTCTAATAATGAAGTAACTGCTCTTTTCACCCATTTACCTAGCCATAATCCTACAGCTACTAAGATGATAGCTACGATAATGTTCGGAATCATGTCCATGATTTGACCTAACATTCCAATTGCAGGTCCAGAAATTCCGTTGATGTCCAGTGTTTCAAGTGCAGAAATTACAACAGGTATTAAGATAAATACATATACAATTGTTCCAATTAGATGAGAAAGAGATGTTTTTTCTAATGCGCGATCAGCCCCCATTTTAGCTGCTAAACGATCGGTTCCGATGCTTTGTAAGAAGTTTACTAGAATTTCCTTAACAATCTTAGCTACAAGCCATCCAACAAAAAGAATAATGGCTGCTCCAAGAAGTTTTGGTAAGAAAGCGAAGAATCCTGTCAGCATGCCTTCTAACGGTTCAGAAATAGCATCAATTCCTAAAGCAGATAATACAGCTGGCAGGAATAATAGTAAGGTAAGATAAAATACTGCTTTTGAAGCTGAGATAACGGCTTTATCAGACTGACTTGGATCACGAGTAAGCTTCCAGCGGTGCAATAGTCTTTCAAAACCAGTGTTTTGTCCTAATTTTTTTACAAGAATAGATAAACCAGATGCTATCAGCCAAGCAACAGCTGCGATTAGTGCTGCTTTTAATAGGTTAGGAATCGCTGCTGCAATTACACCTAAAGCATTTGAGATCGGCTGTGCGACATACGGAAGGCTAAGCATGTTTAGGAACATAACAATCGCCACTGCCATAAGAATCCAAAATACGACTTTACTTATCACTTCTTCAGAAGAATATTTACTTGATCTTGTTTGTTCAACGTGTTCCCCATCTGAATCAGGTCTCATCCACCTTGCAACTTTATTGTCAAAATCAGTTTTGTGAAGAGCTTTTTTGACAGCTTTGGCCACTAAAGAAGCGATAAGCCAGCCTATTAATAAAACTAAAATAGCGAGAAGCAAATCTGGCAATCTTCCTAAGTAAGCCATCCACGAATCCGTTACGCCATTGTAATCGTACATATTCTTCCTCCTTTTTTAGGTTCATTTATTGACCTCTACATAAGCTCTACTTTCCCAAACACTTAATCAACTAAACTAAAAGCTTTCAAATTAAACACAAGGATATATTTTACAAATTCGATGATTTTCGGTATAATGCGTATATTCCATGCGCGTGCAAACGTTTTCAAAAGGAGAGGGATAATATGTGGATTTACATCATACAATCAAACTAATTTCATATCCCTTTAAAACCTGACGCGTCAAATCGTGAGCTAAAAATTTTATATGCACACATACCCGCAGGAGCTTGTCTGTGGTTTTTTTGTGTTCATTTTTAAGGAGATTTCACATGATCGTTGTAAAAAAACTCGAAAAGCATTATAAAATCGCAAAACGGGATCCTGGTTTAAGAGGAGCCGTAAAATCATTGTTTCATAGAAAATTTGAAACGAAACAAGCTGTAAAAGGAATCAACATGCACATTGAAGCAGGCGAAATGGTAGGATACATCGGGGCAAATGGAGCAGGTAAATCCACAACGATAAAAATGCTAACCGGCATTTTAACACCAACCTCCGGCGAAGTTAAAGTAAACGGAATCATTCCCTATGAAAATAGGAAACAAAACGCCAGCCATATAGGTGCCGTTTTCGGTCAGCGGACACAATTATTCTGGGATATCCCGGTTCGAGAAAGCTACGAACTGCTTAAACACATCTATGAGATCCCTCAAAAGCAATATGAAGAAACGTTAGCTGAATTCGTTGATGTCCTTCATTTAGAACCATTGCTCAGAATTCCGGTAAGACAACTATCGCTAGGACAGAAAATGCGCTGTGAACTCGCTGCTGCTTTTTTGCATCGTCCAAAAGTCGTGTACTTGGATGAACCTACAATTGGATTAGACGTTGCGGTTAAGGTTCGAATTCGCGCATTTATCAAACAGATGAACGCCAGGTACGGCACAACAGTTCTTTTAACCACACATGATATGCAAGACATCGAGGAGATCTGTCAGCGAATCATTATTATTGACGATGGCAGTGTGATATACGATGGATCCATTCAAGACATAAAAACGCAATTTGGTGATAAGCGTATTATCCAGTTTGAGCTGGAGCATTCAATCAATGATCTATTATTGCCTGAAGAAATTAAATCACTAGCTGAAATCATTCCAAGAAAAGATGAAGATCATCATGTTGTATCCGTCTCGTTCAGCAACAAAGATATTTCAGGAGCGGAAGTCATCAGCAGTATGATGAAGCATTACCCCGTCGCAGACTTGACGATTACCGATGCAAAAATCGAAACAATTGTTGAAGAGATCTACCGTAGAGGGATGAAAGGTAAGGTGCAGCATGAGGAAATACATTGAGTTTGCCCGTGTTCAGATGCAAGTGAATGCTGCTTATTCCGCATGGTTTTGGGCAAATACCTTCTCAATTCTTTTAAGAATGCTTGTTATTTATTTCTTTTGGAAAGCCGTGTATAGCAGCCGTACGGAAATAGAAGGTCTGCCTTTTGATGCTATGATTACGTACATCATTATCGCGATGTTTTTACAGATGTTCGTTTCAGGTGTGGGCCGAGAACTTGCTCATACCATAAAAGACGGAAATGTAGCCATCGAGCTTATGCGTCCTTATCACCTTATCACCAGATTGATCGCGATGGATATGGGGGACAAAATTATCCATTTTATACGTGGAGCACTGCCTCTTGGCATTTTGGCGTTTCTTTTTATGGATATTACACTGCCTAGTACGTGGCAAGGCGGTTTGTTATTTTTAATCAGCGCACTGATGGGCATTTGGATTGGAACATTTTTTGATTTGTTGATTGCCATTCTTGCTTTTGGACCATTAACCTTTGGGGGCTTGAAGTGATGAAAGAAGCGGTAATCTCGTTTTTTCTGGAGCACTTGTTCCACTTATTTTATTTCCTGAATGGTTTCAAACCATAAGTCTATTCCTTCCGTTTCAAGCAATGGTCTACGTTCCGGTAGCGATTTACACAGGCATCTTAACGGGAACAGAAGCATGGCTTGCTCTAGGATCGCAAGTATTTTGGGCTGTCTTACTCTTTGTTCTGTTAAGAGTTCTATGGTCGATCGCAATGAAAAAGGTAACCATTTTTGGAGGTTAGGAGGTGACGTGCATGTTGACAAGGTACATGAAATTATATTATTTATTTTGCAAACAAAATTTAAAAGTAATGATGGAATATAGGATGGATTTTCTGCTTGGGGTCTTGTCGGTTATGCTTCAGCAGTTTGCGGGAATCTTCTTTGTTAAAATTGTGTTCGATCATATTCATCAGTTGAACGGGTGGACGTTTTACGAAATTCTATTTATATACGGAATTGCCGCTACTGGCCGGTCCATTCATCATATATTCTTTGATAATCTGTGGACGCTTGGGTGGCAGTACATAAGACCAGGAAAGTTTGATCGTCTCCTCATCCGACCAATCAATCCGTTGTTCCACTTTATCGCAGATCGACTGCAGCAGGACGGATTTGGACAGCTTTTTATCGGCATTATCGTAATCAGTACGGCCATGCCACATCTGGATATTTCGTGGGGAGTTTTGGAGTTCTTTATTCTTGTTGTCATGATTATTGCATCTGGTTTTATTTTCGTAGCGATTAATCTTTTCTTTGCAACGTTATCCTTTTGGATGGTCGACAGTCTTCCGATCGTGTGGACGATTTTCAATCTAAGTGATTTTGCCCGCTATCCTTTAACGATCTACCATAAAGGCATTCGTCACTTGCTTACATGGATCATCCCATACGGATTTACCGCGTTCTATCCTGCTGCTTATTTTATTGAAGGATCAGGATTCGAAAAACTTGCATTATTAACGCCTGTTGTTGCTATCGTTTCATGCGTGGTTGCTTACTGGTTTTGGAATAGAGGTTTAAGAGCTTTTACGAGTACGGGGAGTTAATATTTTTAATGCCCCATTTACAAAAGAGTTATGATTCTAGAAAAGCGAATTAGTAGTTTGCCTTCCAGGTCTTTTATTAGATCCTCTTCATTGACTAGTTGATTGGAGCGCAAGGTGGGAGACTCCTGCTGGACGAGCGGTCAGGTGAGACCCTTAACGGCGCAAAGCGGCAAGGGGCTCACCGCACGCCCCGCGAAAAGCGAGCACCTCGAGCGGAAATCAACTACTTCCAAGAGCAACAAAGGTTAAGGTAAAAAGAATAAAAGCTGGCAGTTTTCGTCGTAAGTGACGAAACTCCAGCTTTTTCTTTATTTCTTAATCACACCACACAGAACCCGATCACCTGAGTTGCCGGCAGGATCGGTTTTGTAATCATCGGCCTTATCATGAATTACAAGCGCGGTACCGCCGTTTGCAAAGAGTGAGTTATCTTTACCTTCTGAAAGTGTCACAAGATTAGATAAAACTTCGTCTTGAACCACCCCGCTTTTATTTGCTTTCACATTTTGGATATCTCCTAAATGAGGACCTTTAGGATTAAGGAACCCATGCTTTTTTTCAGTGGGATTAAAATGTGCTCCTGCTGATTTGAAATCGGGCGGCGTACAAATGGCTTCTTCATGAAAGTGGATGCCATGTTCGCCTGGCTTTACTCCTGTTGCGTTCACCTCAACTTTAACTCCATCCGCAGTCTGTGTTAAAGTTGCTTCTCCCGCTTTATCACCTTTTGAATCAATAAGATTCACGATATAAGATCCGCCCTTCACCTTGCTGGATGCAGTCTGAGATGCAGCTTTGGATTCTTCCATGTCATGATTTTTATGTTCATCATCTTTATCCTTGTTTCCACATGATGCAAGGACAATCACAAGCATTATATACAGAACTATTGATACTAATTTTTTCAAAACATTTACCTCCTGATGATTAATAGTACATTTTCCGCCCAATCATCAGGACTTTAAACCTTTATTTTTAAAAAAGTGTTTCGACCTCCCTCTCTGCAACTTTTCCTGCTTTCAGTTCTACAAAGTATGCTTTCGCGTTCTCTCTTGAACTAACAACTTTGTGCAGTTTTCCATCAATAAAGTGAAGCGCTGCACCATCATCTGCTGCAAATCCTGGTTTTAACCCCTTCTCAATGAGCTTATGATAAGCGTGCCTTCGTTCTGCCTCACCGTCATAATGTGGGCAGTGACTTCCAGGCAAAAAACCGAGGCAGTCCAGCTTTGCAAGTGGACCAAACGAATCGGTCACACCTTCTTCAAACCAGCAAAGAGATCCTGCACTAAGACCTGCCAATACTTTTCCTTCTTCATATGCCTTTTTTAAAAGAACGTCTAAACCCCATTCTTTCCACAGAGCTAGTAGGTTTTTTGTATTGCCCCCACCGACATAAAAAATATCCTGTTGCTTCACGAAATCGTTGAGATCTACAGGAGGAGAAAAGAGCGATAAATGTGTTGGCACGCAGTTTTCAGCTTCAAAAGCTTTGTAAAAACGTTCAATATATCCATCCGCATCTCCACTTGCTGTAGGAACAAAGCAAATACGCGGTTTTTCAGCCTTACATTGCTGAAGAATGTAATGATCCAGTCGTTTATTTTCAGGTTCCATGGAAAAACCGCCGCCACCCATGGCAATAATTTGTTTCATGATTTTATCCACTCCTTGTATGTAAGTTTTCGTGAATAACAATCCTTTTTCCTGTTTCTGTTGGTTTATTTTCCAATGCAGAAAGACACCTCATCAAAAAAACACCAGCATACTTTAAACATCAGCTGGTGCTCACTTTTACACATCTCTTCTTAATGCTTTTAAAACATCTACCGTAGTAGCTTTTGCTGCAGGTCTCCATCCCGATAATAATGTTACGCCCATACAGATTGTAACGGCAATCACAGTCAGGCTCCATGGAATGTAAGATAGGATGAAACCTTCGGGTGGCTTATCCTCGGTAAACTGTCCGATAATAATTGGAAGAGCAAAATTGACACCATAGCTGATAACATATGCCAAAAGTGTACCTAATCCCACTCCCCATAACCCGATATAACCGCTTTCTAATAGGAAGATGCGTTTGATCGTTTTGGGAGTTGCACCAATCGCTTTCATGATGCCGATATCCTGCGAACGTTCTGTAACGGCCATCGTCATCGTATTAAAAATGCCTATGGATGCAATTAGCACAGCAATTCCACCGATAAAAATCAACCCCGCCTTAAACAAAGTAAAATAAAGGTTTAGCTCCTTTAACTCACTGGCAACTGAATACGTTAATAAATTCATCTTCTCAATTTTTTCAGATACTGCTCGTACCTCATCAGCTGTTGACGTATACACTTTAACCACGTCATACCCTTGTTCCACAGGACCTTCAATCTGATCTCCCTCGTTTTTTCCAAATAGGGATTTAACAACCTCGTTTCGAAGATCCTCCGTTATATATGCATCTGTAACAATATCCCACTTCTTGGTGGGTTTCTTTCCAATCCCAACTACTTTAACGTCTATTGAACGGATATCTGCATTCTGATCGTCAGCAGTATCGGAGGTGGTCATACGATAAGAGAGTGTCTTTCCTATTAGGTCCTCTTTGTAAGCTAACTCTTTATGCTTTTCCTGAAATTCTTCATCGCTCAACCCTTCATAAAAATCTTCAGGCGCTTTCTTTGTTAATTGCTCTGCAAAGTGATAGCCAACAACAATTTCATTCTTGCTTTCCGGTAAACGACCGCGATCCAGTTCAAAACCTGCTTTAATTTCTGACGGCATATGTGCACTGAAAACAGGCGTATTAATCATGTAATCACCAATCGTAAATTCGTTTGCAGGAGTATGCTTTTTGCGTGTAACCGCCTTAACATCTTTTATATTCTCTAATTTCTTTACTTCTTTATCGGTTATCATACCTTGCTCTTTTTGAATTTGGATTTCGTTCATCAACCGGTAACTCATCACATCATCTACAGCTGTCTTATGGATGGCAAACCCGACTGATGCAAGCATGATCAAAAAGGCACAGCCGATCGTTGAAGCGAGGATAGTCATCCAGACACGTGTTCTGTTTCTTTTCATATTGCTTCTGACAAAACGGTGCTTATCTTTGAACTTCACGAAGCATCCTCCCTTCTCTTAAGTACCCGTCTATAATTTCCACTTTACGGTGAGCGATGGAGGCTACTTCATGATCATGTGTAATGATTAAGAAGGTAATTCCATAGGTATCATTCAATTCTTTTATAAACGCTAAAAGTTCTCTCTCGTTTTCGGAATCCAAACTTCCAGTTGGTTCATCGGCCAATATGAGAGGAGGGTTTAAGATTAATGCTCTTGCTATACTGACGCGCTGCTGCTGACCGCCTGAAAGCTCTCCTGGATAATGACTTTTATATTGTTCCAATCCGACCCTTTTTAACATTTCGGTCGTCCGTTCTTTTCTATCTTTCTCGTTAGTTCCTTTTAAGACCAAAGGTAGCTCTACGTTTTCATAAGCTGTCATGCTAGGGATCAGCTGAAAACTTTGAAAAATAAATCCAAGGTGGTTTAAGCGGAATTCTGCCCACTTTGTTTCTGAAAATCCGCTAACTTGTTTTCCGTTAATGGAGATCGTTCCTGTTTCAGCTTGAATAAAACCAGAGATTAAGTTTAATAGTGTTGATTTACCAGAGCCGCTCCTTCCAACGATCGCCACAATTTCTCCCTCTTCTACACGTAGATTTACATCATGCAGAACAGGAACCATATTTTCTTTTTCTTTTTTTCCAATTTTAAAAGCATACGATAAATTCGTTACGTTAATCATTGTTACACCTCTTTTGTATTAAGTGTACTATTTTATATAATACACATATACCACGTTATGTAATTATCTGTCAATATGTCCCAATATAGTTTTTTATAGAATGTTTCTTCAGCTATAAGTCTGAAATTAGACATCATAGGCAAGTTCCTCACTCCCTCAGGAAGCGAGCATTTTTTCAAGTTTTTATTCATGTGCTTCTTTGACAAGTTGATTGGAGTGCAAGGCGCGAGACTCCTGCGGGACAGGCGGGCAGGTGAGACACTTATATGTGAAACGTACGAACGTGGCTCACCGCCTGCCCCGCGGAAAGGGAGCGGCTGGAACGGAAATCAACTACTTTCAAAAACAGCAATGAATACGAAAACATTCTTTAAAAAAGGATTTAAAGGGAAAGAGTAGTATAGGTAACAAAGACGTACATCAAGGAGGTACACATATGTTAAAGTGGCAATCAAAAGAAGGATATACGAAACTACTAAAAGATCTCGTTTCGATTCCAAGTATCACCCATCATGATGGAGAAATGTTTATGGCAGAGCACCTTCACCATACACTTTCTTCACTTGATTATTTCACAAAGCACCCAAATCACGTTCGCCATCATCCCATTCCAGATGGCCGTAAACTGATAACCGCATTTGTTCAGAATGATCCTAGTGTAAAAGAGACCATTATTCTATTAAGTCACTTTGATGTAGTCTCTGTTGAAGATTTTGGAGAATGGAAACACCTTGCTTTCCGGCCTGATGAACTTACCGAAAAGATTATTGAAAATAAAGAGCTTCTTCATCCTTTCGTTCAAGAAGATTTAAGGAATGGTGATTGGCTGTTTGGTCGAGGAACGATGGATATGAAAGCAGGCGTTGCGCTTCATATGTCTATGATCGAAAAAGCGGCAACCGGACATTTTAAAGGAAATGTCCTGATGATATCAGTTCCGGATGAAGAAGTTCACTCTGAGGGAATGCTGGCAGGTGTCAGCGTTTTACGCCAGCTAAAGGAAGAATATGATATTAAATACATCACTTGTTTAAACGGAGAACCTAGTTTTACAAAGTATCCAGGTGATACATCGCCCTATATGTACACCGGGTCGACGGGGAAGATCCTGCCAGGTTTTCTTTGTTACGGTAAAGAGACGCATGTTGGTGAACCGCTCGCTGGTTTGAATGGTAATGCGATGGCAGCAGAGATTACGAGAGAACTAGAATGGAACGTTGATTATGTTGAAACGTTCCGAGATGAAGCTACACCTGTGCCAACAAACCTGATACAAAAAGACTTAAAAGATCATTATTCCGTGCAAATTCCGCATGCGGCGGTTACTCTTTTTAACCTTATGCTGTTTAATCGGTCGCTATCAGATATTACATCCATGCTAATGAATAGTGCTCAGAACGCAGCTAGAAAACTAGAAGACCGCCTTTACGAAAGAAGTAAAGCTGTTTCAAAGATTGTTCCTTTCACACCTGAAAAGGAACAAATAAAAGTACTCACCTTTAACGAGCTCTATGAGCATGCGGTGACAAAATATGGACAAGAAGAACTAGATCGCAGAGAAAACATGCTGCAAACTAATAATCCAAACGCAGATGAAAGAGAGCTAACGATTCAATATGTATTTGAACTGGCCAGCCTATGCAGAGACATCTCACCGATGATCGTCCTTTTCTACACACCGCCATTTTATCCCGCTGTCTGCTCAAGCGATCATCCATTAATTAAAGCAACATCAGATGAGGTAGTGAAACATGCGAAAAGCGAGTTCAACAGTGACCTGGTTAATGTTCATTACTTTAGCGGATTATCTGACTTAAGCTATATTGGTTTCAACGGAGACGCTCGTGATCTTTCAGCATTCACAAGCAACTTTCCTTTACTGGGATCTAGATATAACATCCCCTTTGATGATATGAGAGAGGTCAACATTCCTGTCATTAACATCGGTCCGTTAGGCAAAGATGCTCATCAATGGACCGAGCGTCTGGAAATCAACAAAGTGATGAATGAAACACATCCCCTCATCGTGTTTGCGATGGAAACACTGTTTGAGAAAGCGAAAAACCAGATCTAAGTCAGATCTGGTTTTTCTTTATGGTGTGAAATAGAGTTCTTTGATTTTTTTTGCAATACCTTCAATATTATTCGCCACTTGCTGTACACCGTACCCCATATAAAGAGGAGAAGACACAAACCTAGGCATGATTTTGCAGTACGTAGTCTCGTTAATTTTATAAAAGAAAAGGTTGTAACTCGTACAGTTTCGATGAAAATGATTCAGCAGAAAATGAGCTCCAGTCTGTATGAAATCAGCGAAAAGAGATAGCTCTGCGTCTTTTTCCCAAATCACATTCAGCTCATAAAAGCCTACTCGCGGTTCGGTTGAAACGGTAAACCTTACCCCATCTTCCTCAATGATAGAGAATCCTTCAAACTGATTAACCGAAAAATCATGCAAACAATCTACTTCGTTTAGTCCGATAATCTGCATATGCGGGTGCCGAATCGTCCCCCTGATAAAGGGCCATGGTTTTTGAAAAACATTACGGAACGATATTGACCACTATTTAACATGCGTTCCCAATTTTCCATTCCGAAACGAAGTACATCATAAAGGTGTTCTTTGCTGTAATTAGAAAGTTCTCCTTCACATTCATCTGTTTCGATTAGCACTGTTTGATAGGCTCCATCAAGTACAGTATATTTATTTTTAACTAATATGATTGATCCACGCTTATCTAGTACTTCTTCCAGCTCATCAATACGACAAAATGGACATGGTGTTTCTTTGTTTTTGATGCTGTTCGGCTTTTGTGCGCCAACTTCTGTAAAAAATTTTATGTGTGTTTTTTTCATGCTATTCACCGCTTTTGCTTGTTTCCTGTCTAATTTCTAGCTAATCTTATAATTTTCCTGTTTTGAATATGGTTTATTTATTTGTAATTCGTTCCCATTTTAATATACCTTCATTTTTGTTAATTGAACCTAACCATTCATAATCTCGCTCCTGCTGCAATACCCCTGCTAACTTATCATTATTACTTTCTACAGTTGTATAGACTTTTACATTAACATAGTTCCATAGTTCACCCAAATAATTTTGCGCTTCATATGGCTCATTTAACGTAAGGTGGGACACTTCCTTTAAATAAGATTCAGTAACGAAAATCCGCTTTTCTTGAGGCAAATAATTAGGAAATGTTATATAAACGGTAAGTTTATCACCTTTTTGGTCAGCAATAACTCCTGATATTTTATGTTGATGCCTCATATCGTGCTTTGCTTTTGTTAAGATTGCTTGGTTTGCATAGGGAATTACAGTAATGGATTCAGCCTCTTTATTCTTGTCGGTGGAAAGCGGCATGTTTTCTGTAAACTGTATAAAAATAAAAATGAACGCTACACCGAGTGCAAGACTTAAACTTTGATGAAACCAATGATACCACATGCTTTTTGGTGCAGGAGGTTGATTCAGATCACGTGCTTTCTGAAGAACACTCTGCCTTTGTTCCTCTTTAAACGTTATTGTTTTCATACGGCCGTTGTTCAATATTTCAGGCAGCTGCTTTAACGGATCTTCCATGATATCATCCTCCCCTCTCTAATTTACGCCGCAGCATTTCTCTGCCTCGCTGAAGGATCGTTCTGATAGTCGCTTCTTTTTTATTTAAAATCTGGCTGATCTCATTAACCGCCAACTCTTTATAGTAGTAGAGAAGGATTACCTCTCTATATTTAAGCGGAAGTTTTAAGACTTGTTCAGCCAATGCCTCATGTTCACTTTTTTGCACGATAGAAAGTTCGGGTGTTAGAGCGGAGGTTTGTTTGGACTTGCTAAAACGATCGATTACATGAATGTACTTCTTCCATCCGCTTCTTAAATAGTCTTTGCACAAATTAACGGTGATTGAATAAACCCACGTTTTTACCGAGGATTCATTTCGGAAGTTGTCTTTATGGATGTAACATTTCACAAATACTTCTTGTGCCAGATCCTCCGCTAATTTTCTATCTTTTACATATGTATAAGCGAGCCTTATCACCTTATCTTGGTACATGTCCATGATCTGTATCAGCCACTCTTCCTGACTCAGGTTGTGTAGACCCAACTCTGGTGACATAACGTTTCGTTTCGTTTTCAAGTCCATCCCCCTTTAACGTTCATCTATACTTTAGACGATTGTGGATTTGTTTTTTATTCGTTTTTTTAAAGCTGTCTTCGTATTCATTCAAGGAAGTCTTCTTGCTCCTGCGTCTACAAGTATATGCTACCGAACTATGTTTCTTCGTCGCATGCCTTGCAAGAAGCTTCTCATGTGGCAGGCACGCTTCTTCCACTCCACTCAACATGTCACTGATGTACTGTAAGCAACAATCTACTAAAGTAGGAACTCATTAAAAGATTGTTTTAAAAGTCATTGTTACTCTTAGAAAACCTACTACTATGAGGCAATCACTAGAGTTTACTAATTGAATCCCGATAATAGTTCTTTTTGTATAGTAAGATTAATAATTTAGCCTTGAATATAACTTAAATAATCTCTCTTACCTGACTTTTTTGTAATGAAGTGTCTGTATTATTAACCACATATTTGTCATTTAATATTCTATATCTACTAATCTATTTCCTTTAATAGACAATTTGTTACAGAGATAAGTCGAATTCTGTTTCATAGTGTAATATTTTGAAATATAAATGTAATATTATTTCGCGATAACTGGCTAGAAATCAATGGTATAATCACATGAGTAAAGAAATTGGCAACATTTGCACTTACAAGGAGGAGTACCCATTTTGAAACGCAAGCTAGTAATGGCAACACTGTCTCTGAGTCTAGTATTCAGTACATATACCGTATCGGCAGAAACTCTGTCTTCTATAAAACAGAAAAAAGAACAAAATCGCTCTGAACAGGATAAAAAGCAGAGTGAATTAAAACAGAATCAAAATGAACAAGATCACACAGTAGATCAAATCGAACAAATACAGAGTTCAATTGAAAAGACAGTTAAAGAAATTGGAAACAAAAAAGATTCCATTCAATCTACAAAAGCTTCTATTGAAAAACTAAAAAAAGAAATTGACGTGCTTGAGAAAAGAATAAAGGAACGTGACGCTCTTTTAAAAGAACGTGTAAGTTCCATGTATGAAAGCGGCGGGGCTGTTAACTACCTTGACGTTTTATTAGGCGCTAAAGATTTTGGTGATTTTCTTGATCGCGTATTTGCTTTAAACGTAATTGCTGAACAAGACAAAGCGATATTAGAAGAACACAGACAAGATAAAGCTTCTGTTGAAAAGAAAAAGGAGAAGTTGAAAGTCAATTAACATCTCTTAGTAAAGACTTAGCAGAACTTGAAGGATTAAATCAAAAACTAACGGATCAGAAAAAACAAAAGGCTTCTCTTCTTGCACATTTGCAAACAGAAGAAGGAGAAATTCATAGTCATCTTATGCAATTAGATGAGCAGAACGAACTGCTTGCAGCACAAGAAGAGGCAATAAAAGCAGAAATAGCACGTGCAAAACGCGAGGAAGAAGAACGTAAAAAGAGAGAGGCTGAAGCTAGAGCTGCGGCTGAAGCAGCAGCGGCAAAAGCCAAAGCTGACGCAGCGGCAGCTAGAGCGAAAAGCAGCTCGTCAAATTCGAGTTCTGCAACTGCGCCATCAACACCACCGCCTGCACCAACACCAGCTCCAACGCCAGTAAGCCGTGATTTTATCATGCCTTCTCAAGGAATGATTACATCTGGCTTCGGTTATAGAAGTGCCGGAATGCACTATGGAATGGACATTGCACAAGGTGGAAGCGCAGTTCCAATTGTTGCAGCAGCATCTGGAACAGTTACAAAAGCTTATTATTCAGACAGTTACGGAAACGTTGTTTATATTACGCACTACATTAATGGACAACTTTACACAACACTTTATGCACACATGAGAACAACACCAGCCGTTCGTCAAGGTCAATCTGTCTCTCAAGGGACGTTCTTAGGCTACCAAGGAAACACTGGTGCATCAAGAGGTCAGCATCTACATTTCGAATTGCATAAAGGACCGTGGAACGGATCTAAATCAAACGCGGTTGATCCAAGACCATATCTTCAATAAGAAAGTAAAAGACGCAGAGAAAACGATTCTCTGCGTCTTTTTTATAGGCTCTTCTCTAAAAGATTGTTGCTTTAAAGGCATCTATTCAATTCTCTTCTTAGCCAAGGTTGATTGGAGTGCAAGGTGTGAGACTCCTGGAGCGGAAATCAACCACTTTCAAGAGCAACAAAGTTTACGGAATTAGCCTTTTTATATCACTCCAGCAAGCAGCCTTCGAATTGGATGACGGGTGTATTCGGACATTAATCGATAGTTTGGCCTTATAATTTCAGCTGTTAAAAAGGCTGAGACTGTAGCACCAGGCATTCTCTTTTTATTAAGCACATCGATAACCTCTCCAATAGTACCAGTACCAATTCCGTGACCGAAGAATTGCCCGTTTCCAAGATCGATCAAATTTTCACCTTGCCATTGAGGCGTGTTTGGATGATGTTCTGGATTTTTAACATATCTCACATCTCCTGGTAAGGAATCTCCAGACGGCACCTGAATGATCTGAAGGTCTTCATCGTGTTCCGTACTGTAGAGAAGCAATCCGTTAAACAATTGATCAAACATTCTCGTTCCAATTGTCTCAAGAATTGCTTTATAAAACATGATCATAATGGCTGTTGTACATTCGAATCCGTATCTTTTTCCATTGATAAAAATATCTGAAATGGCATCAGAAGGCCGGACTCCTGATCGAAGCAAGAAACCGCCATAAGCTGTTCTTCTCCAATATTGAGGATTGCATCGTGAATTAACAAATGTGGCAAACCCTGCCCCGCTGTCACGCATAGCGTTTGCAGCCGCAACAATATTTGAACGCATTACGACTTCAAACAAAAATTGGTGAGGACTTGTGTAATAGAACGATTCTCTAGCGTTTTTTAGCTTTTCACCTATTTGTTTCTGTGTCGATGTAAGCGAATTGAAACCAGAGATTTGAGCTGTATTTACCGGATACCCATTAACAAAAATCATTTCTCTCCCCCTGTCTGCACAGGATATGATAGTGTATGGCAGGATGAGAAAAGTGGTGTTTTTTATGCCCCTCTGTTTTGTAAAAACTCAAAAGGGGTTGAATGAGCTGATGTATTGCGTTTTTCTAGCTTCAATCTTTCTTTTTTAACTTTTTTTATATGTCTGATTTTAAGGTGATGCTGAAAGCCTTCTCCCATAAGTTGAAACGCATAGATGGCGATGCCGAACATAATGATGGGTCCTAATGCGATATACGGATTTCCCTGAATCATGAAATAATAATCCCCCACTAACCCAGACCACTCATTTGATACCGATTTTGGCGGATCTCCCACCATAGGAGTAAAGTCAACATCTGTTCCTCCAAAAAGAGCTTAAAATACCCGAGATGTGTAAAAATAATTAACACTTGAACACATTGCTGACACCACACAATAGTGAGTTTGGGAAGTAAATGAGGCATTACATGTTTATTGAAGATTCTCCATCTGCTAGCTCCTAAAACCTTCGTACCCTCAATAAAATCCTCTTTTAAAATGGCAGCCATCAAGTTACTGATCATAGAACCAAGCAGCGGAACCACGAGTACAGTTAAAATGATGATTTCAAGTCCAATTCGCTCAACAAACGAATATATAAAATACCCTTCCATTTCAGGGATTTTCAATTGTTCTGTTAAAATTGGCGAAAGGACAAATACAGCTATGATTGTAAGCGGTATTAAATAGAAAGAACTCAGCAATTGATCTAGACTTTTTCTGATTTTTTCAGGCATGTAAAAAGCTAAAGGTATTGCGACTAGGAGACTGATCAGAACTCGTAATAACCCAATTGCTATGACGCTAAATAGCGTAAATTTCGCACCTTGCAGAACTTTTAATGCGATATCATAACCAAGGGGATCGGTACCCATAGGAAACATAAAGGATGGTTCAAATGGAGCTGCTTCAATCGGACTCATATTTTCATCATATAGCACTTGGACTTGACGGACTTGGCTATCAAAAAACACAGAAAAGATAAGGCTTGAAACAATCAATCCGGCGATAATGCTAAAACCGATCCAAAATTTATAGCTTCTTATCATACCACCTCACCTCTATTCGTAAAACGCATAATGAACCATTCGAATACGGCAAAGATAAGAAAAAATGGGATCACAAGTAAGATGAGGCAAGCCGCAAGCATTTCAGGTCTAAAATCGTGGTACATATAATGTGTAATTCCATGGATATTGAAAATGATCTCGACGAGCAACAAGTTGGATATCATGAACCACAGAACAGATTTTGAAAAATGAAAAATGCCTTCACTTGTGTTTCTAGTTACATGGACGATTAAAACATAAATCCTGCGCATTCCCTTTGCTAAACTGGTTTCAACGTATTGTTTTCCCATCTCTTCTTCAGTCATAAGAATCATCATTTTGTAAAAATAAACAAACGGCAAGATCATGAGACACGCAATAGGCACTAGGTAAATTCGGCTTTCCGTTCCTAATGAGGCAACATTTGAAACAAGGATTCCTGTCTTTTTATAGACCAGAACGATCCCCATCTGTACAAGTGCAAACACGAGGAGATCCGGTAAAGATTCTAAAAAGGTTAGAACGTTTTTTATGATCCTTCTCAGGAACATCGGAAGCATAAGCGTCCCCCATGTCAAAAGCTGTGCAGCGCAAAAAGCAATGAACAGTGCGCCAAAAAGAATGGTCAACGAGTAAAAGTAAGGCCCCCATATGTCTTCCAAAAATAAACGCTCTGTTCCTTGATTAAAATAGATCATCTCGTTCATTTTAAGTACTTCAGTAAATACTACAACAATCTTATTTGTATAAGCAGTTACATCTTTATTCATGATTAGTTCCGGTAATCCACTTATAAGGATAATGGAAAGAACCGTTAATAATAGCTGCAGTAATAGTTTTTTTATGATCTTCATCTAGCTCCTCCTTCTCTTACTTACATAGACGATTGAGCGAAAAAATATCATTCATCTCTTTTTCTTTTGGTAAGGATAAAAGAAAAAAACAATCCATATTAAGGAAGAGAAAACACGGAATTGAGGATTTATTATGCGGAATAAAGTTTTAATTGGTGTTCTGGCTGCTGCGTATATCAGTTTTCTATATCCCTACTCATCTGAAGCAAAAGAACCCCTTACTTATTTCCCTATCGAAAAAAGGGGAGATTTTGGAGTGGGATCAAGTCAACAAACTCCTTCCTAAAGGTGCTACGTTTAAAGTCGTTGATTTGGAGACGGGTTTTTATTTTCAAGTGCAAAGAAGGGCGGGTAATAAACACGCAGATGTACAACCGCTGACTCATGATGATACTGCTGTTTTAAAGCATCTATACAACGGTAAATGGAGCTGGAAACGCAGGGCCATACTCATTCCTGTTAAAGGCAGAATGTTAGCTGGGAGCATGCACGGAATGCCACACGGAGCTGGCGCTTTAGAAAACGGATTTCCTGGTCATTTTTGCATTCATTTTTTGGGGAGTTCAACACATCGTTCCCGTAATATTGATCCCTCCCACCAATTCATGATTTTGAAAGCTGGCGGTCAATTATCTAAATTCGCCTCAGGTGCAAGTGCTAAGCAAGCGGTATCCATGTTTTTAGTCGGAATGAAACAGCAAGATTTCAAAATTGCTAAACCTGTACTTTCAACCACATTACTTCAGGACAGCAACATCACTGCTTTATTCAAGGGAATCACAAGCATGCAATATGAAATTAGAACACCAAGCAGCAGGTATCCGCCTATTGTACGAACGGAAATAAGGGCGAAAATTAAGAAATACGATGATAGCGGTTTGCAATCTGATACCTACACGTTTTTATTAGAAAGAAAATCAATGACAGATGGTTGGAAAATCATAAAAATCAAACTTTAAACGCCTTAAGATATATAAAGTCATATCTTAAGGTGTTCTTTTTTCTCTAAAACCGAATAAAAATATAAAATTTTTATTAATTGTTCGTATTTTACTTGAAATACATTTGAATAATTGTTATATTTACCAAGGGAAAAAACAGTTCAAGAAAAACTACCAAGAATTTCAAGGGGGATATTATGAATACCCATTATGATGTAATTATTGTTGGCGCAGGTCCTGCAGGTATTTTTACGAGCTATGAACTAACAAGACAGCTTCCTGAAGCGAAGATATTATTAATAGATAAAGGACACGATATCTATGCTCGTTCATGTCCCATTTTAGAGAAGAAGATTCAGAAATGCCCTCCTGCAGCTGGAAGAAAAGAGTTTGCCGGTTGCCTACCCGCTTGTTCGATAACGAATGGCTTTGGAGGAGCAGGAGCTTATTCCGATGGGAAGTTCAATATTACGAGTGAATTCGGAGGTTGGATGACTGATTATCTTTCTGAAGAAAAAGTGGTTGAACTTATCAAATATGTGGACGAAATTAACTTAGAGCACGGTGCAACGGATTCGATTACTGATCCGCTTACACCGGAAGTAAAAGATATCGAGAAACGTGGATATGCAGCTGGTTTGAAGCTGTTGCGCGCTCAAGTTCGTCATCTTGGAACAGAACAAAACCTTGAAATTCTTAAAAGCATCTATGAATATTTAAAAACGCGCATTGAGATGAAATATAAAGCAGAAGTTGAAGATCTTATTACAGAACGTACTGCTGATGGACACGTTGCAAAAGGAATCCTCTTAAAAGAAGGAACTTCCCTTTCTGCTGAAAAAGTTGTAATCGTTCCTGGTCGTGATGGTTCTTCATGGCTGACAAAGATTCTTAAAAAACGCCGCATTAAAATGACAGCAAATCAGGTTGATATTGGTGTCCGTGTAGAGACATCCAACCTTGTAATGGAAGAAATCAATAAGCATCTGTACGAAGGTAAGTTTGTGTTCAATACTTCAGTAGGTACAAAAGTAAGAACATTCTGCTCAAACCCTTCTGGTCACGTTGTAGTAGAGAATCATTCTGGAATCATGCTTGCAAACGGTCATGCTTATAAAGATCCTAAGCTTGGTAGCGAGAATACAAACTTTGCGCTTCTTGTCTCTCATCAATTCGCTGAACCGTTTGATCAGCCGACTGAATACGCTCATGAAGTATCTCGACTAGCGAACCAGCTTTCAATGGGCGGATTAGTTGTTCAAAAGTACGGAGATATCTTAAAAGGCCGTCGTTCTACTGATAAACGCATTAAGGAAGGTTTTCTGCGTCCTACTCTAAAAGAAGCTGTTCCTGGTGACTTAGGATTAGTTCTTCCATATAACACGATGAAGAGCTTGATCGAAATGACGGAAGCGCTAGATAAAGTTACTCCTGGTATCGCTTCAGAACATACATTGTTTTATGGCGTAGAAGCAAAGTTCTATTCAGCGCGTCCGAAGCTTGATGACAAATTCGAATCTGAAATCAACGGATTATATGTTGGTGGAGATGGTGCTGGTATCACGCGCGGTCTTGCACAAGCGAGCGCATGCGGTGTTTGGATCGCTCAGAATGTGGCAGCTAAGATAAAAGAAAATGAAAAAATGCCAGCGATGGTTTAAATTGAAGGAAGACTCGGCGACTGCTGAGTCTTTTTTTGTGGGGAAAGAAAGGATGATTTTCTTTATTAAAAATAGAAAACATAAAGCTTGCAGGAAATAAATGCAAGCACTTCTTCGTTTAATTATTCGTCAGGACTAGGAAATAAAATTTAGCATCATCCAGTGCTTTTTGAAGATTGGTGAACGCTATGAAACATTTGTATGATCCAAATATAGCGAATAACCAAAGTATGGGTATCACGTTTCTTCTATTGTCTTTACCTTTTCTATAGAATATCAACGCTACGATTCCAATAATTAATAAGTAAACAACAAAAATGATGAAAGTTATTGTTTCTACTTTACTCTCATCAACCGCACTTTTAAAATGATCTAGTTCATTTCGGTTTTGCTCATTCTCTTCAATAACAGACTGCTTCTTACCGTTCCCAATCTTCCAGGTGAACACTTTATTCTCTGCAGTCATCGTGTAATGGAAGCCCCATGCTTTCCCCTCACTGATTACTTTTGGTGATGCATGTACAGAAGTGCCAACCATCATGATTGTAACAATAAACACAAACCATGCTTGTAAGAATCCCCTCAAGTATATTCCCCCTAAATTTAAACGAGTAGTTTAACATTTCTCCACCTTTTTCCTATTAAACGAAATAAAATGCAATGGGATCTTCAACAAGCTATTCATATTACTTTGATATTAACTTTACCATGTAAAGAATATGATTAGTTAAAAATTAACATTTGTGCGGATAATATAATATTGCTAATGCAAAAAAAGATGCCAAAGGAAATAAATAATCCTTTGGCATCTTTTTCTTTTTATGTGGAGAAGATCACGATTCTTCCTCTGATCAGTGCAATGATGAACCCGACAACTGCACCGATAACAGCCGGTAAAAGCCAGCCGATTCCGTCTGCATATAAAGGGATATGCGAGTAGATTTGTTCAATCTCACCGAGATTAAATCCGAATGCTTTTAATCCGTCTGCAATCGAAATTAATGCTGTGGCAATGATTGCACCAAGGTAAACTTCTTGTCTTCCTGAAAATGCTTCGTGAAAATAAGACAAAATGATGAGCACGATAGCCACTGGATAAATGGCTGTTAAAACAGGAACAGAAACTTTAATTAACTGACTTAGACCAAGATTCGCTACACCTGCACTAAAAATACTTAATACAAGGATAACGGTTTTATAAGATAGCTTCGGAAACATTTTGTTTGCAAACTCACCGCAAGCTGTTACAAGACCAACTGACGTTGTTAAACAAGCTAATGCTACAGCGAGGCCGAGAAGTAAGTTTCCAGGCTGGCCAAACAATTGTGAAACGACATTTGTTAAAATTTGTCCGCCATTATCTGATTTCCCAAGTGCTTGACTTGTTGCGCCAAGGTAAGCAAGGATACCGTACACTGCCGCTAAACATAGCGCAGCAATAATACCTGCTTTGATAACCATTTTAGTCACTTGCTCTTTCTTCATACCAGGCTGCTTTACAGCTGTAATTACAACGATTCCAAATGCAAGAGCCCCAAGTGTATCCATCGTTAGATAGCCATCCATGAACCCTTTAATTAGCGGGCTGCTCGCATATTCTGGTGTTGCCTGTCCTAATTTCCCAACTGGCGTAATAATCGCTTTTACAAGAACAGTTCCAATAATAATCAACAATAAAGGCGTTAAAATATTACCGATACGATCTACTAGCTTTGATGGATTTAATGCTAGCCAATAAGTTAGAGCAAAAAATGCGACAGTGAATAAGAACAATGGCAGTCCACCATTCATACTTTCAGGCAGAAATGGCATAGCAGCCATTTCGTATGCAACTGTCCCTGTTCTTGGAATTCCAAAGAAAGGACCGATTGCTAAATAGAGAATGATGGCAAAGCCTGCGCCAAACAGTGGATTTACACGTTCAGTCAGCGTTTGCAGCCCACCGCCTGATCGGGCTAGTGCGATAACACCTAATAAAGGTAAACCTACTCCTGTTATAAAAAAGCCAATCATGGATTGCCAGACCATATCTCCTGCTGACTGACCCAGTGCTGGCGGAAAGATTAAATTCCCAGCTCCAAAAATAAAGCAAATAACATCAAGCCCACCGAGAGCGTTCTTTTTTCCATGTTAATATCCTCCTCCGTGGTCATTTATCTAAAGTTAGTATTTATCGAAATTTGTCGAAATATTTTATCCATATGTATTTGTAACATGATATTTGATTGGAGTCAATATTCAGATATAATGAATTTTCTAATAAATAATGACAAAAGGTAAGGACTGAGATATTCTCAGCCCTTTTTTAGGTATTTAACGGTTCGTTGGGAACATGCGTTGAATCGTATCATTGAATTCTTTGATGAAACCTGAAACTGGGTTTCCTTTGTTGATCTCATCTGCATAGCCTTTCATACGATCCATAAAATCAGGGTTTGTGGATACAAACACATCATTAATGTCTGGATCTGTGCTTCTTACAGCATCCCCGATTTTTTCTCTGTTTCCTTCGTAAGCTTCATGCTTTCTCCACCTTCAAGCATGGCTGCAACATAAGCATTATTATCTGTAACGATAACTGTAGCGTTCTGCACTTCTTTTAAGTCTGTAACTTTGTTAGCAGCCTCATCAGCGACATCCATTCGCGCATTTTCATCATAACGGTTGTCCGTACCCATATTCATGTTGTTGTTCATATCGTTCATGTTACGGTCAGCACGGTTGTCATAATTTACTTCAGTCATGTTATTGCGTGCTTCTCTTCCCATGTCTTTATCGTTGTTGTTCATGCCACATGCTCCTAAAAAGGAAGCAAGCATAACGGCCATTGAAGTAACGAGAATCGTCTTTTTCATTAAATGACACTCCTTTTAAAATTTTTGACTGTCATCTAATAAAATTTGTTGGAATAAGAGAAAATATACATAAGGCTCATTTGTTGTTAGGAAATGGATATAAAAAAAGCCTCCCAAAGCGGAAGACGATTTCTATTTAAACCACTCGTATGAACTTTTGTTTTTCGGCTTAAAAATTAACCACGCAACGACACTTAGAATAACAATCGTGAATGCATATAACCCAATCTTATGAATCACATCCATCACAAGTGCCCAGCGTCCTGCAAGCTGATAGCCGATTATTAAGAAAAAGGAACACCAGAACATAGCTCCACTATATGCATAAAGGGCAAACTGCCTCCAGTTCAATGAATACATTCCCGCAAAATAAGCAGTCAGATGTCTAACACCTGGCATAAAGTATCCAAAAAACAGAGCTGCTTTTCCATATTTCAAGAAGAAATTTTGTGTTTTGTTTATTTTCTCTTCAGAAATTCCAATCTTAGGACCTAACTTATTTAACAAAGGCTTACCGCAGATTGTTCCGATGAAATAACTCCCCGTAATACCTGTGACAGCACCTAAAAAAGCACTCAGTATAGCAGGCACCGCTGGCAGATCTCCTGCAAAGATGAAGTAGCCTACTGTGGCCAAAAGGATTTCATCAGGAATCGGCAACCCAATAATACCTAACGCCAATAATAAAAAAATGCCGAAATAGCTATATTGATGAATTATATTTATTAAGTCGAATTCCATGACATCACCAACTTCTTTTTTACACCTTCTACCATTGTAACGATAAATTAGGTGATTTGGGAAGGGGAAAATACATTTTATGATAATATATGCGTATGGGACGAGATGGACACTATATGCACATAGCCTCTAAATCAAGCCATGCAAAGCATTCTTCAGTCAATTCTTGATTTCCGATCACGATTTGTTCTTCATCTATTTTTTTACCACCTAATGAAATATATGCTTGTTTTGACGGATTATCTTTTAATACCCATACAATCATACTTGTATTTCCATTCGCTGCAAGCTCAGCTGCAAACATACGTAACATTTTTGTTCCAAATCCCTTTTGTTGAACATGTTTTAATAGATAAAAGGCATACACTTCACACTCATAAGGATGATGGGATCGAATAGGACCACCAGAAATAAAGCCGCAAAGATTCCTTTCTTCATCTTCTAATACAAAAACAATGTGTGATTTTTGAGGTAGCCATTCTTTCCATCTTGCTGTTCTTTCATCAATTGACATTTGAGATAAATAGTCAGAATCTACTAATCCTTTATATGATTGCTGCCAGCTTTTCACGTGCACGTGTGCAATGTTCGCTGCGTCTGTTTGAGCAGCCCGTCGAATGTTCATGTTGTTCACCTCATGTTAGAAGTTTTATCAATCTAAATCCACCATTTACTCTGTGGCAAAAGCGTTACAGGTAATTGAAATCTTTCTTCAAACCATGGTTTCATGTGCGTAGCGTGTACTAAGTATTCTGAAGCTGCATGGGAGACACCTATTAAACTCATTGAAGTCGTACTGATATATTCCTTCATTTGATCATATTTCTTTTTTCCATAATCATTATCGATATGACAGTGCACTTCTCCCGTCAAATAAGCTTGTGCCCCCATCTTTTCAGCTTCTTTCATCGCGTCCACTTTATCACCACACCCTGCTACGATAGCTATTTTTGTAATGGTAGAGCGAGATGTCCCTTGTACATCTGCATATGGAACTCCGAATATTTCTTTTGAATCATCTATTAGACTTTCTGAAGAAACCGGTGAAACTTCACAAATAATCCCACAAGCTCCTTTTTCATCTTGATGGAACTCACCAATTACTTTCGCATTGAGCGCTTCAGCTATCGCGTCACTCGTACTGATCACTCTGGAGTAATCCAGTGGTACATGAAGAGTAAAAACGGATAAACCCTTATCCTTCATTTGTTGAATATAATGGGGCGGAATAGGAATGAATCCACGTCCCCACTTCCCGCGTGGATCACCGCACTCCATAACGAGTGGATGGTGCATAAATAAGAGATCGCCAGGGTCGCTTTCTTCAATAAATCTCATTAATACTTCGTCTGATGGAAACACGGCCAGGAAAACACGATTCACCTCTTCTTCTCCTCTTAACATAAGCCCATTAAACAACTGATTAAATTCTGGCTGAAACTCATTGCGCCAATCAAATTCAATAGGGTCATACACCATCGGGATAAAACGACTGAACGCTGGGTCAGTTCCGATCTCCCTATAATGGAAAAGCTCATCAAGTGCGTCATCTATCTTTTTCAATTGAACCATGTTATTCGACACCTCTCCTATTTATAAAATAAATAATCTCTGGATCTCCCTCATCTAAGTTGTCAACGAAACCACTTTTACTAAACCCATTTTTGTCGAAGACCTTTTTCATAGACTCGTTTGATTCATTGGTTGATGAAAATAGTTTTTCTGTTGGCGAAACCAATGTCATGTAGGTCAGCAATTTACTAGCTAATCCTTTTCTTTGATGGGCCGGATCAATCATAATTAAAGATATAAAACAGCTCTCAAAGAATTGAACATGATAGATAAGAAACCCAGATAATTCATTTTCGGTGGATATAATCAAACACCTTTCCCCTTTTATCGCCTGATCTATTTCTTCTTTTCTTCGGTCACTTCCGATTATGTTTTGATCAATAGCCACTATTTCGTTAAAATCATGTTCATTTGCCTGCCGGATTTCCATATGTATCATCCTCTTATTTGTGATTATGTACGGTTTTGCTACAATAGAGAAAAAGTTGAGGTGTTATTCTTATGGCTATTGTAGACATTACGATTATTCCAATCGGTACTGAAACGCCAAGTGTCAGTGCTTATGTAGCAGAGATTCAAAAAGTTCTTCAGCAAAGCAAAGATAAAGTAAGTTACCAGCTTACACCGATGAGCACGTTGATCGAAGGAGAACTTTCGGATCTTTTTGATGTCATTCAACAGCTGCATGAGGTTCCATTTTCTAACGGCATTCAGCGAGTGGCAACAAACATACGCATCGATGACCGCCGAGATAAGAAGTCCACGATGGCTGGAAAACTGCAAGCTGTTGAGGCACAGATGAATAAGAAGTAGTCTTGAGTTTGAGAGGTGCCGAGCGCTGAATTAAAATGAGCGCTCGTAAACCCTCTAGAATCGCTCGTAAATCTCAAAAATCGCTCATAAGCTCCAAGTATCGCTCGTAAATTTCAAGAATCACTCATAAACTCATAAAAAAGCTTACTCCCCGGGTTGTTTCACCCCGTTCAGAGTAAGCTTTTCTTCTATTTATTCTCCCTTTGAAGCATTTACCTCTGCTTTTTCCTTCGTTGCTACCGCATTTGGCTGCTTTTTTGCAAAATCAATGCGAAGATCGTCAATGCTTTGGCGCACGTTGCCTTTGCCAGAGAAGTTCTCCAATAGTTCCTTCACATCAATGCCAGATGAAGCTTTCAATGATTCTTGCAGAGAGGACATCAAGTTTGTCGCATAACCTGTAATACGGTTCGCTCCGCCGTTCTCACTGCCGCCAGTATCCACGACTGTAATTTTATCAATGTTAGAAAGTGGTGCTGCCACTTGCTTCGCGTATTCCGGAAGCATCTTGATCATCATATCCATCATCGCAGCCTGGCCGTATAACTCAAACGCTTCGGCAATCTTCTGCTTCGCTTCGGCTTCCGCAAGACCCTTCAGACGGATAACATCTGCTTCCGATTCCCCTTTAGCGCGTTCCGCTTCTGCTCTAGAAAGACCGTCTAAACGTACTTTTTCAGCTTCGGCTTTTGCCATTGCTTCAACACGATACTTATGAGCATCCGCTTCAGCAACCTGTTTGCGTTTGTCTGCTTCTGCGTTCTGTTCAACAGCATAGCGATCTGCATCCGCTTTTTTCTTCACTTCTGAATCATATTGCTTTTCACGACGCAGAATCTCTTTTTCTTCAAGTTCAATCTGTTTTTGACGCTCGATGATTTTGATTTGCATCTGCTGTTCTGTAACTTGTTGTTTTGCGATGGCTTCTTCCAGATGGTAAGCTTGGTCAGCACGCGCTTTAGCAACATCTTGCTCGCGGCGGAACTCAGCTACTTTTAATTGATTCATCTTTTCAGCTTCAGCTACTTCCGTTGCACGGCCGAGCTCTGACTGCTTCGCTTCTTTATCTGCTTCAGCACGCTTGATGCGCGTTTCTTTTTCCGCTTCCGCCATTGCCATATCCGCATCTCGTTTAATCTGTGCGATACGCGGTTTACCTAGTGCATCCAAGTATCCATTCTTATCACGCAGATCCTTAATCGTAAATGAAACGATAATTAATCCCATTTTTGCAAGGTCTTGAGAAGCAACGCGCTGAACTTCTTGCGAGAATTTTTCACGATTCTTATAAATTTCTTCAACGGTCATAGAACCTAGAATGGAACGCAAATGACCTTCAAGTACTTCACGTGCTTCATTTTCACGATCTTCTTTCAATTTTCCTAAAAACTGCTCAGCAGCAGTCGCGATTTCACCTATTGAGCTCCCGACTTTTATAATCGCTGTTCCATCAGCCATAACTGGAACACCTTGCTCTGTATATACTTCTGGTGTTTGAACATCCAGTTTACTCGTTAATAAGCTTAGCGGCTTTGCTTGTTGGAATACCGGCAGAACGAACGTACCGCCACCGCGAACGATTTTAATTCGATTTCCAGATTCGTCGATGTTGACGTTCTTACTTCCCAAGAAACTTCCTGTTACGATCAATGCTTCATCAGGACTTGCTGTACGATATTTCGTAATAAAAACACTAATAAGAGCAACAACCAAAAAGACAACAATCCCGATTACAATAAATAACGGTGAAAAACTCATAACAACCCCTCCAGTTAATGAATATATGTTTGTTCCACTTGCTCATAACGCATAACCGATACGACACCTTTTTGGATATCGATGATCAACACTTTTTCCCCTTGTGAAATTGGCTTGTTATCCATGCTTATAGCAGATTTAGAGATTCTTCCGCTGATGCCTTCAATTAATATTTCGCCAAACCCATCGACGGGAACAGAAGTTAGGACTGTGCCAACCCTGCCCTTTAGGTCTTCATCACGATAGGCCAGGGATTCTTCTGAAGATCGAATCGGCATAAGGACGAAAACGTTTAGTAGAGTAACGAGCAATAACGCTAGCAAAGCACTAAACACCATAATGAACCAGCTGTTAATATTGGTCATGATCTCTAATAAATATCCGGAAGCCGTTCCAATGGTTAAAAAGGATAAAATGAGCGAAGGATGTAAAAAATCCAATGCCGCATCAAGCATGTCACCAAAAAGGATATACACAAAAGTGATGCACCCAAAAATGATAAAACTGCCCAAATAGATCGTAGACAACGGATACCCAAACAGTTCCATGGTCATCTCTCCTGTCCTGATATCTTTTAAACTAAGAACTTACGTAAACCACATCCCTCTTGTCGAATATCTTTAACCTTAACAAAACGAACTAAAAAACATTGTAAAAATTTGTCGACTTTTAAATAATTTCCAATATTGGTTGTATATAGGTTATTACGTGAACACATGAAAAAAGTTTCAGTTTGTTAACAAATTTTTGTATAATTTTGTTAAGAAGGGATGGGATCCTATGTATGCAGAGAAATTATGGTTGCATTTAAACGCACTCGCGAACAAAGAAGATGCTGAACCGATGAAAAAGTATATGCGTGATCAGTTTGAATTCTTCGGTATTCGTTCTCCGATTTTGAAACAAAGTCTGAAGGATTTTTGAAAGAAAATGGACTGCCTGCAAAAGAGGAACTCTCCAGTTTTATAAAAGAGGCGTGGTCAAAGCCTGAACGAGAAATGCAGTATTCAGCTTTCACGGTAGTAGACAAATTAAAGAAGCAGATGACAAAAGAGGATATTGAGTGGATTGAATATATCATCGTAAACAAAAGCTGGTGGGACACGATTGATCACATCGCAAAACAGATTGCCGGCTATTACTTTTTAAAATTTCCTGAAGAAATTACACCAGTTACTGAACGTTGGATTGCCTCTAAGAACATTTGGCTTATGCGTTCTGCTATTCTGTTTCAACTTGGGTATAAAGAGAAGACCGACAAGAAGCTCTTGGCACACATCATTAAAGAAACGAAATACGAACAAGACTTTTTTATCCGTAAAGGGATAGGATGGGCACTTAGAGAGTACGCACACACAAACGGAGATTGGGTGTGGGATTTCGTACATACAGAAGAGTTAAGTCCTCTTTCATATAAAGAAGCCATTAAAAATATTAAAAAAACAAAGCAGCCGAATTAATACGGCTGCTTTTTTTTAACCGATAGCATCTGTCAGCTTCTGAATTTGCTGGACCGTTCATCATACTAAGTTTTTGGAAGACTCTTTTTACCATGTAAGCGCTATCTAAATCTTTACAAAAATCCCTGTTGTGCGATTGATCAACTCCATGTAAAATGTCCATATCAGACAAACAAGTGTATTTTCTATAAAAACAAAGGGGCGGATAAAATGGTTACTCATGTTTCAGTAGGACTTCTAGGATTAGGAACAGTCGGCAGCGGTGTTGTAAGAATGATTGAAGGAAACCGCGAAGAATTACAGCATCGTGTTGGATGCCCTGTTTTTATAAAAAAATATTAGTTCAAGATGTGGAGAAAGAACGGCTTGTCTCCATCAACAACGAATGGCTGACACAACATCCGGAAGACGTACTCCAAAATCCAAACATACATGTAGTGATTGAAGTGATGGGTGGTATTCAGTTAGCACGAGAATATATCACACTAGCACTGCAAAATAAAAAGCATGTCATTACAGCGAATAAAGATTTAATGGCACTTCATGGTGCAGAACTTTTACAGATTGCTCATGAAAATGGATGTGACCTTTTCTATGAAGCAAGTGTGGCTGGCGGAATCCCGATCATTCGTTCACTTGTTGACGGGCTAGCGTCAGACAGAATCACAAAAATGATGGGAATTGTAAACGGAACAACAAATTATATTCTTACAAAAATGGATAAACAGCAGCGCAACTATGAGGAAGTATTAAAAGAAGCTCAAGATCTTGGGTATGCAGAAGCTGATCCCACTTCTGATGTAGAAGGAATTGATGCGGCGAGAAAAATGGCGATCCTCTCAACACTCGGTTTCTCCATGCACATTCATCTAGATGATGTAAAGGTTTCTGGTATCTCTAAAGTAACGCAAGAGGATTTGGAATATGCGCGTCAGTTTGGTTACACGCTCAAGTTGATCGGAAATGCGAAAAAGGACAACGGAAAAGTGGAAATCAGTGTTGAACCGACATTGCTTCCAGACTCCCACCCGCTTGCGAGCGTTCATAACGAATACAACGCCGTGTATGTATATGGTGAATCTGTCGGGGAAACGATGTTCTTTGGTCCAGGTGCTGGGCAGCTTCCGACTGCTACATCCGTTGTTTCCGATTTAGTTGCAGTCGTGAAGAACATGCGACTAAGTGTTAACGGAAAGAGTGTGATTGCTCCTCAGTTCGATAAACAATTAAAGCAGCCTAATGAGATCGACGGGAAATTCTTTTACCGATTGTACATTAAAGATGAGGCAGGTGCCTTCTCAACAATCACTTCCCTCTTTGCTCTTCATGACATCTCACTTGAAAAATTGATTCAAAGTCCTGTCGATCATAAAGGTGTTGCAGAAGTTGTGATCGTGACACATGGCACAAACAAACATTTAGATAATCAAGTATACAACCTGCTTCAAGACTCAGACGTTGTACAAGAAATCAAAAGTCATTATCGTGTGGAGGGTGCTTAACATGCAGTGGAACGGTCTCTTACATCAATACAAAGAATACTTGCCAGTCAATGAATCTACTCCCTTTTATCATTAAATGAAGGGCACACTCCACTCATACCGTTAGAGCACTTGTCAAAAGAATGGGGCATCAAATTATACGCCAAGTATGAAGGTGCGAATCCTACCGGCTCATTTAAAGACAGAGGGATGGTGATGGCTGTTGCCAAAGCAAAAGAAGAAGGCAGCAAAGCAATCATCTGTGCTTCTACAGGAAATACATCGGCCGCTGCCGCTGCCTATGGAGCGAGAGCAGGACTCAGATGTATCGTTGTGATTCCGGACGGAAAGATTGCTCAAGGAAAACTTGCTCAAGCGAAAATGTATGGCGCTGAAATCTTTGCGATTGAAGGAAATTTTGATGAAGCCCTTCAAATGGTGCAGCAAATGAGTGAAGAAGAAGAGTTCACTCTCGTTAATTCTGTAAATCCATACCGGTTAGAAGGTCAAAAAACAGCTGCATTCGAACTGGTTGATGCACTGGATGGAGCACCTGATATTCTAGCCATCCCAGTTGGAAACGCAGGCAACATTAGTGCTTATTGGAAAGGCTTCAAAGAGTATGATGCTGTTAAATCTTCTGGCCTTCCTAGAATTCATGGCTTCCAGGCGGCAGGTGCTGCACCTATCGTGAACGGAGCTGTTGTAAAAAATCCAGAAACGATTGCGACAGCTATTCGAATCGGAAACCCTGCAAGCTGGAAATTAGCATCAGCTGCATTAGAAGAGTCAGGCGGAGTGATAGATTCTGTAACGGATGAAGAAATTTTAGAAGCGTATCAGATGCTTGCATCAAAAGAAGGTGTTTTTGCAGAACCAGCTTCATGCAGTTCAATTGCCGGATTGTATAAGCAATACAAACAAGGTGTTCTTCCTAAAGGAGTATCGGTTGTAGCTGTGTTAACAGGCAACGGTCTTAAAGATCCAGACATCGCTTTAAAAACAGTCGCACAAAAACCTGTCGTCATCCCAAACGATCTTGAATTATTACGTCAGCAGCTAAAAGGATGTGTTGTATAAATGAAAGCAGAGCCATTTTCCATACATGTTCCAGCAAGTACAGCTAACTTAGGCCCCGGCTTCGATTCCGTAGGGCTTGCAATGAACCGGTACTTAACCGTTCACGTCCAGCCATTCGCACCGCGAAAAACGACTTTTCATGGTGAAGAACTTCAAGCATTAAACAAAGACGAAAATAATTTAATCGTCCATGCTGCACATTTTACAGCGGATTCTTACGGCAAGAAACTGCCTCCTTGTCAGCTGGACGTTGTTAGCACATTCCCGACTTCAAAAGGAATGGGAAGTTCTGCGTCTGCGATCGTTGCAGGTATTGAACTGGCAAACATCCTTTTAGATTTAGAGCTTTCAAAGCAGTCAAAAGCACTTTTAGCCAGTTCCTTAGAAGAACATCCTGATAATGTGATTCCGGCCATTTTCGGTGGACTCACAATTAGTTTTTACAACGGACAAGAATTGGAGACGGTTCATGTGCCTGATGTAGCTGTTGAAATGATCGTGGCGATCCCTGATGGTGTTCTTCACACCAAACACTCTCGTGGTTCACTGCCAAATCTTCTGCCCTTTAATAAAGCAGTTGAAGGAAGTGCGATCAGCAACGTGCTTGTTGCGGCTCTAATGAAGAACGATTGGAAAAAGCTGCTGATATGATGAATCGTGATTTATTTCATGAGCCGTTCCGTTCTAAATGGGTACCTATGTATGCGGAGCTAAAGCTAAAAGCCGTTGAGCTTGGGGCATATGGTGCAGCTATTAGTGGATCAGGGCCTTCTATCGTCTGCTTTACTCCTCATCAAAAAGCAGCTGGGATTACAGAACAACTGTCATTGTTGTTTCCTCAATACCACTTTGAGACGGTTTTTCCCGATCGCAGAGGTGTTGTGGTGGAGAAATGTTTATCCGCTGCTTTATAAAACGCTGTTATCGCATTCCAAGTTACTCTTGAAAGTAATTGATTTCCGTTTCAGGTGCTCGCTTTCCATGGGGCGTGCGGTGAGCCTCCTGCCGCTTTGCGCCATTAGGAGTCTCCACCTGACCGCTCGTCCCGTAGGAGTCTCGCACCTTGCGCTTCAATCAACTTGCAAATGAAGAGAAAAAAGATCCAAAGGCAACAATCATTTAGAAAAGAACTTTAGATAAGAGCTTTATTAAATTGATGAAAAGGAAGGATCGCTTTATAAGCTCCTTCAGGTCTAGAAGTTAATTGGAGCGAGTATTAATAAAACACTCCTATATTACGAAAAAAGGGATTAAGCTCTTTGAGCTTAATCCTTTCTTTTTTATCTATGTGCAATTTTAAATTCATCTCTTAAAAGCGTCCAGTTTTCAGGGAATGGTTCACCTAGAACCCAATAGGCAAGACCTCTTAGCTTATATTGTTTTACTAGTTTATTTTTTGCTTCTGCACTTTGTTCATTTTCAAACCAGACAACGTGTTCTTTACCATTATCATCTTTGTAGTTAAAGAACGGAGCTTGAGCATCGTTGTCATACTTTACAGTAGCTCCTTCTTTTAACGCCAAGTCATGTGCTTCAGCTGGTGCCACGCGTTTAGCAAATTTATTACCCTTTTTATAAGGAAGTGTCCAATCATAACCGTATAGTGGTGCTCCCATAATAATCTTTTCCGGTGGAATGACCGATGTTGCGTATTTAACTACCTTTTCTACTTGTGGTACAGGTGCTACAGCCATCGGTGGGCCACCAGACCAGCCCCACTCATATGTCATTAATACAACGAAATCTGCAAGTTCTCCATGACGTTTATAGTCATGAGCCCCATGCCAAGGACCTTTTTGCTCATCACTTGTTTTCGGAGCTAATGCGGTTGAAACCTTAAAACCTTCTTTTTGTACGAGTGGAATAATTGTTTCTAAAAATCCGTTGTACAGCTCACGATCTTTTTCTTTAATGTGCTCGAAATCAATATTTAAAGCTTTGTATCCTTTCTGCTTCATCGTACTGATGACGCTTCCGATTAATGTTTTCGATGCAGTTTTATCAGTAAAAATGGTGTGGGCTATCTCAGGTGAAAAGTTTCCATCTATAAAGTTTGTTAACACCATCATCGGCATAGCTTTAGATTTCTTCACCTCTTGAAGAGCAGCATAATCCTTGATCGGCTTTAGAGAACCATCTTTGTTAACTTGATAGCTAAAAAAGCTACATATGTTAAATCATTAACAGCTTCTTTTACATCTTTCACAGATTGCTTTGCTTCTAATGGTTCTAAAAACCCTAGTGTCTCAATCTTTGTCTTGCCATGAGTAGTTTCCGCTTTAGAAATATCTTGTTGTTTTTTCTGTGGTGAATTAATCTGTTCCAATCTTGGACTATTTCGCGTTTCGTTACTCATGTTCTTTGGTGCTGCTTCGCTCTCTTTCATATTGTTAGAGCCACCGCCGCAACCGCCGAGTACAATGGTGAATGCCGCTAATAACGCGACTACTTTTTTCATATACAAACCTCCTCAGTTTTAGTTATTTTTCCAATAAGAGGTTTGTACTATTCTTATTAATTTAAAAAAGACTCCAGCTAAGTGGAGTCTTTTCGTCTTTATATCGCCCAGTTACCATTTTTAAATAACGGAATGCGTTTGCCATCCTCATACTCTGCCTCAATTTCCAAATCTGCAGAGCCGATCATAAAATCAGTATGACCTCGGCTAAAGTTAATTTCCTTCTCTTCCATCTGCTCAGGCGTTAAGTTGCCAGCGTCTTTAACAGACATCGTAATAGAAGTTCCGATCGCTAAGTGACAAGATGCATTTTCATCGTACAACGTGTTATTGAAAATGATGCCTGAATTCGAAATCGGTGAATCGTGAGGTACTAATGCAACTTCCCCTAAATAACCCATTCCATCGTCAATGCTTAACAACTGCTTAAGCGTGTCGTACCCTTCCTCAGCTGTGAAATCTACCACTTTTCCATCTTTAAACGTCAAACTGAAATTATCGATTAAATTCCCCATTGCTGAAAGTGGTTTAGAGCTTGAAACTTTTCCGTTCACACCATATTTTCTTGGTGTCGTGAAAACTTCCTCTGTAGGAAGGTTCGGGATATAATACGTACCGAAAGTAGAATGATGTCCTCCGCCGATCCATGTATGATCAGGGTGCAAATCAATGCTTAAGTCTGTACCTGTTGATTTATAATGAAGCGTCTTAAATTGCTGCTCATTTAAGTAGTTTACTTTATCACTTAATGTTTTTACGTGCTCT
Source organism: Fictibacillus sp. EA-CB0309 (assembly GCF_055814265.1). NCBI lineage: Bacteria > Bacillati > Bacillota > Bacilli > Caryophanales > Fictibacillaceae > Fictibacillus > Fictibacillus sp. EA-CB0309. Next base: position 1,087,908 of record NZ_CP169271.1, on the reverse strand, counting down.
TCCCATGCAGCTACAGGATCTGCCTGATCTACTCGTACTGTTTTAAAGATTGCTTCCCATAGCGCTTCTACCGCTTCTTCATCGTTCATTTCTGGGAATACACTTTTTGCCCAGCCAACTGTAGGTGCACCAGCAATAGCCCAATGCATGTCTCCTCTTAATTGTCCTGCAGAAAATGCCTGTAGTTTTTCGCCGCGGTTCTTTTGTACGAACATCATTCGCTCAGAAGGAACACCTTTATAAGCATTCGGATCGTTTCCAGTGATCATTAAAAAGCAATCATGATTTTCTACAAGGCTGTTATACTTGTCAATTTCCCATGAAGGAAGATCGTTTTTCAGGATTTCTTCATCGGCATGAGTAAGATGGATGCGGTTTGTTTGCGTATCATTCCAATCCACCATCACTCGCTTACAGCCATTGTCATAAGCGTGCTTCGTTACCTTACGTGTAAATTCTACAGCTTCTATAGGAGAACTGATTAACAATTTTTGTCCTTCTGACAGACCTAATCCTACTTTAACAACCAACTCAGCGTATTGATCTAACTTTTCTTCAAACGATTTCATACTTTTCCCCTCCGATTGGTTAAACATAAAAACGACTGATAAGTTTATATTATTACTATTATATAAAAAAAGAAAATTTAGACTACTGTTTTTCTTAAAGCTGTTTTCAATGTTGTTCTTAGAAGGAGTTGATTTCCGCTCCAGGTTGCTCGCTTTCCACGAGGCGTACGGTGAGCCACATTCGTATGTTTCACTCTTAAGTGTCTCACCTGCCCGTTTCAAGGTAGTATTCTTGCTCCTGCGTCTACTAGCAAATGCTACCGAAGTGAGCTTCCTCGTCACATGCCTTGCAAGAAGCTCCTCAAGTGGTAGGCACGCACATTACCCTCCAATCAACTATCATAGAAGACAAAATTTGAAAGCAACAATCATTAGAAAAAGACCCTATAACAAAGTAAAAGATCACACGACAGTATGTGATCTTGAATGGTTGTTTTCCGTTTTATTCAGGCTAAACCCAATTTCAGATAGTGCACTTTCTAAGTTATTCGTAATCAATATGCCGTTAAAATCGACATCTATCTCAAGTGTTTTTATCGCTAAATCCGGTCTAAACCCAGTAAGAATTGGCGTTACACCGATTAATTTTAACAGCTTAACGATGTTTAAGAGATATTCACTAACCTTGTTGTTAATTCTGCTCACTCCAGAAAGATCAATAATCATATATTCAAGTTCTAAGTTTGTACTGCTCTCTAGAGTACTTTGAATAATGATATCAGCTCTATATTCATTGATATGTCCGATGATTGGGAGGATTGCAACGCCTTTCGTCAGTGGAACAATCGGTACTGATAGATCTTTAATCTCCTTGTTTGCCTTGTCTAACTCTAAAACATATGTTAACAGTGAGGACATCGTCTGAAAAAGTTCGATGTGCTGCTCCGTAAACTCAAATGAATCGGTATCTAAGCCACAGATCGTTCCGTAATTTTCACCATCTTCATAATAGATTGGAATAGCGATAAAGCTTCCTCCACCTAAGTTCGCTGTTACATTAAGATGATTTGTTAGTTCACTTTCCATAATATCTTCAATTAGTAAAATTTCATTTCCCCGATCCACGCTGATTTTACAAAACGTTTCATGAAATGGAAGTGTTGAACCCGCTTCAATTAAAATAGCATCCTTGTTTACTGCTTTTTTTATTTCATTTATTTGTTTGTCGTTTTTTGCAACAAATAATGTATTGATGTTGATAAATTTACTCATAAAATGAAGAATGTTTTCTGTTGCTTCTTCAAAGTTTCTGACAGATTTAGGATTAAGAGCAGAATTAAAATTCATAGACAAGGTAATTGACCAGCCTTTCGTTTTCGTGACTTCATTTTCATTTGTACTTTTTGATGGTCCACCCAATTACTTTCCCTTTGTTTAGTAAACTAAAACTTCTTTTGTTCAAACTCTTACCAAAGTTGTTTTATGCGCCTAAAGAACTATTTAGAAACCCCCATATCAGTACATTTATATTCATTTTCTTCATATAACACAAAATTGAAAATAGTTCTTTAAATAGTAAATAATCCCTATTCTAAAATAAAAACACGGGAGAAATCACCTATTCTAGTATTCGACATTACGTGGTAACATTTTGAATACACGGAATTATCCGACAATATTTGTCGGATATCGGTTAAAACAATACTTCTAGGGGGATTTTGGTGAAAAAAGGGAAATGGGTTTCTGCTGCCCTTGCAGCAATGTTAAGCTGCAGTGCTTTTTCAAGTGTAAGTGCTGCACCTATAAATGTGCTGTCAGATGGAAAAGCATCTCATGAACATGAAGGACATAAGCATACTGGTGGTCCGTTTGATTTAGGAATTGCAAACGATGAAAGATTAATAGAGATGCTTAAGAAAAAAGGTGAAATCAGCAAGAATGCTACTGAGGCAGATGCTCAGAAAAAATTACAACAATATCTACACAAAAAGCAAGAGAATGCTTCTAAATTTTCTGAGGGAGCTTTAGAAGACGAGCATAGCGAAAAGCGTAAAGAAATCACGAAAAAACACAAAAAAGAAGGACTTAAAAAAGACGGTAAAAAAGAGGATAAGATCAAGAACGTGAAAGAAGAAAAGTGGAAAGGACAAAAGCGTGTAGATAACGTTCTTGTTCTTTTGGTAGAGTATCCGGACTACCCTGCTACTAACATCAAATCTGAAGAAACGGATATGTTCTATGATGAATATACAAAAGAGCATTATGAGGATTTGGTCTTTGGAGATAAGGGTTATGAAGGACCGAATGGCGAAAAGTTAATTTCCATGAAGCAATATTATGAACAACAATCTGGTGGAAGCTATTCTGTAACGGGAAAAGTCGGCGGATGGTATAAGGCAAAACATCCTGCAGCTTACTATGGTGGGAATGTTCCTGATCCAGATGGTAATGATAAAGACGCTCGTTCTTTAGTAAAAGAAGCTTTAGAGGCTGCTGCAAAAGATCCGAATATTGACTTAGGTGAGTTCGACCAAGAGGATCGCTACGATCTAGATGGTGATGGCAATACGCGTGAGCCAGATGGCTTAGTTGATCACCTTATGATTGTTCACTCCAGCGTTGGTGAAGAAGCTGGCGGAGGCGCTCTTGAAGGAGACGCGATTTGGAGTCATCGCTGGAACCTTGGATCTGTTTTCCCAATTGAAGGAACAGAATCTGAAGTAGGTTATTGGGATGGTGCGATGGCAGCTTATGACTACACAGTTCAGCCTGCTGACGGTGCTGCTGGTGTGTTTGCACACGAATACGGTCATGACTTAGAACTTCCGGATGAATATGACACACAATACACAGGTCAAGGTGAACCAGTAGCCTATTGGTCTATCATGTCAAGCGGCAGCTGGGCTGGTAAAGTTCCTGGAACTGAACCAACTGGTTTTAGTGCTTGGTCGAAAGAATTCTTACAGTCTTATATCGGTGGTAACTGGTTAAGTGGAGAAACGTTTGTGTTGGATGAGATTGATCGTAAAGGAATTGACGTTCTTTTAGATCAAGGAAACACAAAAGGAACAAACAACGATGCGGTTCGTGTTGATCTTCCACAAAAAGAAACGACTGTAAACTCACCATATAGCGGTGAATATCAATATTTTAGTGGAAGTGGAGATGGTTTAGATAACTCATTGACTACTTCTCTTGACTTATCTAAAGCTTCAACAGCTTCGTTAAACTTTAAAACATGGTATGACATAGAAACAGATTGGGATTATGCTTCTGTAAAAGTAAAAGAAGAAGGATCTACTGAATGGAAAACAGTTAAAGGAAACCTTACAACTGAAACTGACCCGCATGATCAAAACCCTGGTCACGGAATTACGGGCAGCTCAAACGGTGAATGGGTGGACGGAGCGTTTAACCTTTCTGCATATGCTGGAAAGAAAATCGATTTGAAATTCAACTACTGGACAGATGTAGCGGCAACAATGCCTGGATTCTTTGTAGATGATATCTCTGTAGATGTTGATGGGTCAGAAGTATTATTTGATGATGCTGAAGGAACTTCCACATTTAAAGAAGAAGGTTTTACAAAGAACCAAGGAAAATTCTATTCTGATCATTACTACTTATTAGAATGGAGAAACCATCAAGGTGTAGATAAAGGCTTAGCTCATATCGCACGCGGTAAAAGCTTAATGTCTTATGATGGCGGTCTTGTGGTTTGGTACGTAGATAACAGCTATTCAGATAACTGGACAGGCATTCACCCTGGAGATGGTTTCTTAGGAGTAGTCGATGCTAACCAAGAAACACTTAAGTGGAGCGATGGAAAAGTTGCCTCTACTCGATATTTAGTCCATGATGCAGCATTCAACACAGAAAAAGGTAAACCAATGTTCTTAGATTATAGAGAACAGCTTGGCACAACTCTAACGGATAACGCTGTACATCCGAATCCTGTATTCAATGATAAAGATGATTACAGCAATCCTGGTTTAGTTGACGCTGGACGCAACGTTCCACAATACGGAATTAAGTTTGAAGTGACAGGAAAAAGCAAAGACGATTCCGTAGCAAAAATTAAAATTTCTCGTAAAAAGTAACATTTCATGAGCCCAACTGTATTTCTGCAGTTGGGTTTTCTTTAGAAGGGTAAACTGTATCTGTAAGGAGGGTGAATGATGAAAACGTTCATGCGGTCTTTTCTATTAATAAGCATATTGTCTATTTTGGTAAGCTGCAGCTCTCAAACAGAACCAAAGAATTCCGTTACAGAAAGCAGTAAAAAAGAGGAAGAAGCAGCCCATTCGTCGGATTCAGAAGTTAATAATGAGGTGAGTACGATGATCGCAAACGATGAAAAAATTATAGAAATGCTGAAGAAAAAAGGAGAAATCCCTGAGAATGCTACACCTGAGGAAATCAACCAAGCTCTTCAAAAGTATTTACAAAACAAGAATCCCGGAAATTTGCAAGACGAAAAGGAAAAGAAGAAATATATTAACGATTTAAAAGAAAAAATACAAAAAGGACAGAACTAGAAAAGGACATTCATCCGAACGTCCTTTTTTTATGCTTAAACTTAATTCTGATGCTGCAAGGAATAGAGATAAAAAATGTAATCAGTGGAAGCTCCCTTGTGACCTTGCTGATTTAAGATAGCGGAGATGTGTCCACGGTGATACGTGCCATGATTCACGATATGCTGAATAAGATCTGCATAGCTTCCGTGAAGTGTGCCAAAATGAGGATGATGAACAGTTGTATCTTGAGATAAGTCTACTTTTTGAGCCATAAATGTCTCATAAAACGTACCCATCTTCTCAAATTTATTCTCCATACCATTTAAATCAGCTTCCTTTAATTCCTGGTATAAAGGTTTGATGGAAGCTAGAATATCTTCAAACTTCTCTCCTTTTAGTGCCTTAAGCCAAACATAATCCACTTGATACATATGAATCAGAACATCTGCAACTGAAGGGAAAACACTGTCTACTTCCTTTCGATAAACTTCTGCTGGAAGACTTCTTAATTGCTCAAAGACTTTGCTATTTGCCCAAGTATTAAAGTGATATAGTTGTAGAGATTTATCCATTTTTACCTCCAATGGGGTTTAAGTTATACATACACTTTAAAACTTCTAGCTTTTTTAAATAAATCCTTTTAATAATACCAATAAACCGAACAAACGTTTTGTTATCGAAGCTGATTTTATAATGCGATTCTTTTTGATGGATGGAATAAGGAGGAAGGGCTTGAAGTGTGTTTGCGGAACGTACACTTTGTGAATTTGTTTGTATGAGGCAGCCATTATAATTTAATTACGAGGTAATCCAGTTTTTATACGAGGTAATTGCTAATAATTCCGCGCATACGCCTCATAATTCCATGTATAAAAAAATTTATCCGATTTTCGACAAATTAAAAGATGACTCATCACTTAAAATGAGTCATCTTCATCAAGAGCACCCCATCATTTTTGGAGTCTCCAGGTGTTAATTCTCTTTTACGATCTCAGCTAACAGCTCAAATGAGCGCAATCTTGCTTTATGATCATAGATTTGGCCATTAACGATTATCTCATCAGCCTGAGTTTCATCTATAAACGATTGCAGTTTTTCTTTTACTGTATCTGGACTGCCTACAAAAGTGGTCCGTAATTGCTGATCAAGCGCAGCTTTTTCATATGGACTCCAAATGCCATCCATACTTTCAACCGGCGGCTTAAGTTTTGAAGGGTTTCCACGAACTAAGTTTACAAACTGCTGCTGCAAGGATGTAGCGATTCTTGCTGCTTCTTCATCTGTATCTGCAACGACAACATTCGCTCCTACCATCGCGTACGGTTCATCCAGAACGTCTGATGGTGTAAATGTGTTTCGATACAACTCTAGAGCAGGAAGCGTATTATCTGGTGAAAAGTGACTGGCAAATGCAAAAGGCAGTCCCTCTCGTCCTGCTAAACGTGCACTAAATCCGCTTGAACCTAGAAGCCAGATCGGTATATTTTGGCCTTCTCCAGGAACCGCTCTAACTTTCATAGGTGTTTCTGAGCGTTCAGGATCCAGATAAGTGCGCAATTCCTCTAACTGGTAGGGAAAATCATCCCCCATGCTGCCTAGTTCACGGCGTAATGCTTGTGCCGTAATTTGATCGGTCCCAGGAGCACGTCCTAATCCTAAATCTATTCTTCCCGGAAATAGAGCATCCAACGTACCGAATTGTTCAGCTATCACGAGTGGCGCATGGTTAGGAAGCATGATCCCACCAGAACCTACACGTATTTTAGAAGTACCTCCAGCCACGTGACCAATGACAACCGAAGTGGCAGAGCTCGCAATCCCAGGCATATTGTGATGTTCCGCAAGCCAATAGCGGTTGTATCCCCATTTTTCAGCATGCTGAGCAAGATCTAGCGTATTCTTGAATGAATCAGTTACAGTTCCGCCTTCAATAACCGGGGCAAGGTCTAAAACAGACCACTTACTATCACTCAATCTCTTTTTATTGGACATCTTACCGTCCTCCTTATATAAAGCAACAAAAAATTAGCTACTATATTTTAATAATCGGTAATAGTATAACAAGGATGATTGCTGAAATAAAAAATTATGCTTATTTTAGTATTTCATTTGCAAGAAGCTCATAAGACCTTATTCGATCTTCATAAGAATGGGTAATCGTAACAATCATCATTTCATCTGCACCGTAGATCTCTTGCAGCTTGTTTATTTCCTCTTTTACTTCAGATGGGTTGCCAATAATCATTTTTCTTTTCGCCTCATTGATTAGCTGTTTTTGTTCGTCTTTTGAATAGTGGTCCAGTGCTTCCTCTATGGAAGGAACTCCGTCATTTCCTCCACCCATTGAGTTTTGTTTTCTCCATAAAATCCCCGGCAAAGCTAACTGTTCGGCCTTATCTGCTGTTTCTGCACAGATGACAGAAACGGCAATAATGGTCTCTGGTCTCTCTTGAGTTTTACTAGAAATAAATTGTTTTTTATAAGACGCCACAAATTCTGGTCCTGGCTTATCACTCATAAAATGACCGAACGCATAAGCCGTCCCGTACTCGGCAGCTAAAATTGCACTTTTTTGACTCGTGCCAAGAATCCAAGGAACAGGAGCAATTTCAGGAACTGGAGAGGCTTTTATTTTAGAAAATAGATCATCCGGCGGAAAATCATTATGTAAAAACTGCAGCAGTTGCTTAATCGATTTTGGCATTTGGCGTACATTTTCCAAAAAGTTCTCCGATAGTGCCATTGTTGCTTCTGCAGATCCACCAGGAGCGCGGCCAATTCCAAGGTCAATACGGCCAGGAAAAAGAGTGGCAAGCATATTATAGGATTCTGCAACTCGGTATGGTTTATAATGCGGCAGCAAAACAGCGCCAGCACCTAATCGTATTTTTTGAGTATGTGCCCCAATATAACTCAGCATCACTTCAGGAGCTGAGCAGGATAAACCTGAGAAATTGTGGTGTTCGGCTATCCAATAACGTGAATATCCCAGCTGTTCTCCCACTTTTGCTAGTTCCATTGAAGCTTGCAGCGCTTCACGCGAGGTTTTTCCGAAAGAGATAGGTGATTGATCTAAAATGCTTAATTTCATAACTTTCCTCCTCCCTTTCCATTAAGACATATTTTACTCCAAAACTGCTTATTTTACTTGGTATACAACTCCTCTAAAAAACGGCAAAGGACCTCTAGCTATTTAGAGGTCCTCATACTTATATGGTTTCTATAACACTTGTTTCAGGATCGGTTTGTAAAAATTGATTTGAAGACAATATACTTGCTCGATACTGCGCTAATAGTTCATCTTCTGTCGTTTTTAGTGTAAGGCATAAAGATTGAATTTCACTCCAAGCGCCGCGTTCCAAGTGCTGTACAATTGTTAAAGCTAGATTGTACTTAGCATTGTTCCCTAGGAGTGCATCAGCTAGCTCATTTGTAATGGGGATATCCTCGATAATATCTTTCATATTCTTACTCAGGAGTGTATCAATTAATGAGAACATACCAAACATATAGAGGTGATTTTTTGAAACACCTACAATGTTTGCAATCCGTTCAAAAAACACAGCTCTTGTTAAGCTCATTTTAACGATTTCCATTTGGTTATCCGCTCTGTTCAAAGTGGACATCATGAGGATCATAATTAATTTCTTAATCTCGTAAAGTCCGACCAATACTACCGCTTGTTTAATGGATGTGATTTTGCTCTTAAAGAAGTACGTTCCTGAATTCATCACTTTTAACAGCTTATATGAAAGCGATAAATCCCTCTGAATGAGACTGCTGATTTCATTAATATCCGGTTCTGAATTGTTGAGCTTTTCTAAAAGTAAAATATAGTTTGTAGGAATGGGCGCAATATCTTTTCCGTGTAAGATAATAGGCTTACTAAAGAAGTATCCTTGAAAATACTCAAAACCTAATCCTAGTGCTTCTTCAAATTGCTCTCGTGTTTCAATCTTTTCAGCTAAGAAGGTGACTTGACCCCTATAGGTTTCGATCATCCTCTGCATCTCGGTTACGTCCATTACTAAATAATCCACTTTTATAATATCGATATAAGGCAGCAGCGAATCAAGACCTTTGTTTACCGAAACATCATCGAGCGCGATGATATACCCCTTATTCTTCAACTCTTTGCAGACCGTTAGTATTTCTTCACTTAAACGGACATCTTCTAAGATCTCTACAACGATATACTCTGGTGAGATGTAGGTCGGAATTCGGTTTAGTAAAAGGTTTTCAGTAAAGTTTATAAAACACTTTTTCCGCTCACCCACCTCTTTTATCCCAATCCCTGCAATACTGTTCACCATAACATCAATCGTAGCACTGTCATGATCTAATCCTTCGTACCTATTTGTTGCACTATTTCTATATAAAAGTTCATAAGCGACAACATTCTCATCTTTGTCTAAAATAGGTTGCCTGCCGATAAAAATATCCATTACAATCACCATTTCAGTTTCTATTTCTTTTCTATTTCCTATATATAGACATCAAACCATAAATTGTAAGCTAGTACAATATACATTTTGTTGTTAAAATGTTCCAAATCCTATTGTGATTGAAGAAATGAGAAGTTTTTTCTCAAACCTGCTTACATACGTTTCGTTTTATCATCCAGTGGGAACACAAACAAGGTAACAATCTTCTATAAAAGGAGGCAGTCCATGGATACTCATAGTAAGGTGGTAGGCGTTTTCCGTACAGAAGATGATGCAATTGATGCGATCAAAGAATTGAGACATCAAGGTTATGACGAAAATGATATCTCGGTAATTGCAAAAGACAGAAAAGAAGTGAAACACATTCATGAAGAAACAGGTTCCAAAGCCCCTCAAGGTGCCGCGACTGGAATGGCTACAGGTGGTGTTCTTGGAGGTATTGGCGGATTACTGCTAGGTGCAGGAGCTCTCGCCATTCCAGGAATCGGACCGATCGTAGCAGCGGGACCAATTGCAGCCGCTCTTGGCGGAGCAGCAGTTGGAGCTGGCGCTGGCGGAATTGTTGGTGCTCTTGTAGGATTAGGTATTCCTGAAAATGAAGCGAAAGAATACGAACAATCTGTTGAAGCTGGGGACATTCTCGTTCTCGTTGATACAAAAGAAGTAGACCGACATAGGCAAGTAAACGATACATTCCGTAACTACCGTTCAACAAATGCACATCGTTATGAAGATTCATATTCCAACAAATATTAAAAGGAGGATGATTCAACATGAAAAACGATACAATGGAAGGCAAATGGAAACAGTTCAAAGGTGAAGCCAAAAAACAATGGGGCAACCTAACGGATGATGATTACGATCAAGCACAAGGTGACCGTGAAAAAATGATCGGCAAGATTCAGGAGCGACACGGCAGATCAAGAGAAGATGCTGAGCGTGAATATGACGACTGGTATAGCCGAGTTGGACAATATTAAAAAAGGACCCGCTAAGGTTAATACTTAGCGGGTTTTCCCATGTTTACAATACTTAGTTAAACAGATCTTCTTGCAAGTTCAACTTACTTACATTTTGATTAACTTTCTTCTGCAATACTTTTAATCCTTGGCCCATATCAGAAGCTAATATATAATTTCGATCCACAAAAACTCCCCATACGTTTGCTTTGTCGGATACATAAGAACCTACTTCAACTGGATTTGATGGATCCGTGAGATCAATCATACGTATGCCATCTGAATAATGAGATAAGTAGAGCGTGTTTCCTCTTATTTTTGGATCATGAACGGTATATGTTCCCGGTTTGCGCTCACCTGCTTTGATCTGCACCATTGAGTTTAACGTTCTAAAGGTACTTAGCAAGACAGGGTTGCTCTTATCCTTTATGTCATATACACGAACATACCCCCAACCTCTTTCAAATTCTGGATCATGAGGATCTGGATTAAATACTTCTCGTGTTTCAATCAAGATGTTTCCACCGTGAGCTAAAGCTGCCGAATGCGCTGCTCCTTGAACATCACGTTCGAATTTTGTTCTTCCTACAAACTTCGGATTTGCAGGGTCTTCAATATTTAAAATGATTGTACCAAGATCCCAATAAGAAAGGTATGCATATTTACCTGTTTCATCCGTGATGACACTATGTAAAAATGCAGTGCGCTGTGCTCCTGTCTCATCTTCATATTGATAGTCACCATTAAAGTCACCACCCACTTCAGTTGGATCCCAGTTTGAGAGTTCCTTCGGTTTACTAGGGTCTGTTACATCCACGATTGAAAAGTCATGTACATCTACCCCATCCTCCTTATAGCGGTGAGCCTGATAATTAGTAGCTAATAATAAGACTTTGTTATTCTGTTCTGTCAGCCAATGTTCATGCGTCCCCGTTGGCAGATTAGAAGGTGTTTTCCAAAACCTAGCTTCTTCGGCTCTTTAGGATTCGTCACATCGTATAACACCACACCACCATTTTCAGATGTTTCTCCCTCGTAGCCATATCGCTCTTTATCGACTCGCTGAACACTTACAGCAGCCAAGTCTCCTTTAAATGACGGAGTACTTACAGATTGAACGATTACTTTTTCCTGCCATGTTCCAGGAATATCATTCGCAAGAACTGCTACCTCTTTAGGATTAGCCGGATCCTTCATATCAAAAATTCGAACGCCTTCGTTTGTCATCTGACCACGGTGTGTACCAAGATAAGCATACCCTTTATATGCATATACATCTGCTGTTGTAGCAGGTTTTCCTTTAATGTTTTTTAGGGGAACAGCAGCCACTTCTTTTAGATGCTCAAAGTTTTTGGATCCTTCCACTTTTGGTATACCGCCAAATGTAGATTCTCCCGCTTCAATATAGCTTTTTTGCCCGTTTTCACAAGCAAGAGCGATTCCGCCGCCTGCTAAGGAAAGGGCAAGTGTACTCGACAAAATTTTCGATGCAAATTTGTTCATATCCGTATCTCCACCTCCATTGTAATAGTTCCTAGAATATAGGAGTTGATTCTTTAATAGAAGTGGGAAATTGACTAAATATTACAATATTTCCTTATGTACATTTACGTATTTTTACCTATATTCATCAGGACTATCTACCTTAAAAAAGCGCGGACAAATAAAAAAATCCTGAACTCAGGGACTTATAATCAGCCCGGAGTTCAGGATTAACATTTTTACATAATAACAATTAGAATAACAGCCACTAGTACTAAGCGATAAATCGCAAATGGTGTTAACTTTACTTTTTCGATAATGTTCAAGAAGAAATGGATAGATAGCATGGCGAAAATGAACGCGCTGATGAATCCAACCACAAAGAACGGCATAGCGTCCATCTTAAAGTATTCCAAGTTTTTTAAAAGTGAAATACCACTCGCACCAGCCATGATCGGAACGGCCATAATAAATGTAAAATCAGCTGCTGCACGGTGGCTAAGCCCAACTAGAACACCACCTGAAATCGTAGCACCTGAACGTGAGAATCCTGGCCAAAGTGACAAACATTGAATTAGTCCAATTGAGAAAGCTTGTTTGTATGTGATCTGATCAACACTTTCAATAACTGGGTTTTGATTTTTAGCAGCAAATTTATCTGCAAAAATCATAAGAACTGCACCAATTGCTAGTCCAACAAGCACTGTATTTGTAGTGAAAAGGTGCTCATCAATATAGTCTTCGAAAAGTACGCCAAGAATACCAGCAGGCAGTAATCCTACGATGACTTGAGTTAACTTTAGGCGACCACCAGTAACTTCATTCGTCGCTTTATTTCTTCTTAAACCAAGCATGTCGATAAATCGCTGTCTGAAGACGACAACGACTGCTAAGATTGAGCCAAGCTGAATAACAACTTTAAATGTGTTGGCCGGGTATTTCCCTAAAAATCCTGTGATTTTAGCCACATGTCATCGACAAGAATCATATGTCCTGTTGATGATACAGGAGCGAACTCCGTCAAACCTTCAACCATCCCTAAAATAAGGGCTTTTAACAATAATAGGATGTCCATAAAAATTACTGATCTCCTTTTACTACTTTTACTCTCATCTCTCTATAATAGACTTTTTTATATCATTAGCAAAGAATGATGTAAAACTTTTTATAACACTGTAACATATTGTGTAAAAGTGAGAAACCCCGTTGGATATAAATCCTACGGGGATTGTATGAGTGGTTATTAATAATTCAGCAGCGAATGAAGTTTTTCTTTATCAATAACCTTTACTAGTTCGACTAGAAGTTTTGCACTGTTTTCTAAATCGCTCTTGCTGATCATGGATGTGTGGCTATGGATATAACGCGCGGCAACTCCAACGACAAGACTTGGTATTCCTTTTTATAAAGGTGAAATTTTCCTGCATCCGTTCCGCCGCCAAGCATTACATCCACTTGGTACGGAATATTATTTTTCTCTGCAACCTCAATGACCAAGTCTCGGAAACCGGTGTGCGGAATCATGGATGAATCAAGAAACGTTATAAGCGGACCTTCTCCAAGCTTTGCTTTATTTGCATTACCTCCAGGGCCATCTTCTGCAACTCCTACATCCAGCGCGATTGCGACGTCAGGTTCCATAATAGCAGGTGCCGTAATTGCACCTCTGAGCCCTACTTCTTCCTGAACCGTTGCACCACAATAAACCGTGTTTGGGTGTTCTATGTTTTGAAGCTGCTGTAGTACTTTTAACGCTGTGTAACAGCCTGCCCTGTTATCGAGGGCCTTTGCGAGAATCGTGTCCCCATTTGGCATTAGTTCAAAAGGGCATATTGGAAGAATCGGATCACCTACTTTAATTCCCCATTCTTTCACTTGATCTTTATCATTTGCCCCAATATCAATAAACATTTCTTTCATTGGATACACGCGGTTACGTTCATCTGCTGTTAAAATGTGTGGAGCTTTTGAACCTATGACACCAGTGAACGTTTTGTTCTTCGTCTGAACATGTACCCGCTGCGCTAGAAGTACTTGTGACCACCAGCCTCCAAGGGGTACAAAGCGAAGATAGCCATCGTTAGTAATTTCGCTCACCATGAATCCTACCTCGTCCATGTGACCCGCGAGGAGAACTTTAGGACCATCACTTGCGGTTCCCGTTTTCTCTCCGAAAACACTTCCTAAGTTGTCTGTAACAAGACTTGCTCCTGTCTGCTCTATTTCACGTTTCATAATGTCCCGAATTGCTCTTTCAAACCCTGGTGCGCCGTTTGTTTCCGTTAATTCTTTTAACAAATCCACCTTAATCACCGTCCTATATGTATAGGATGGGAATATTTTTATGAATTATTACAGAAAAAATTGAGAATTATCGTTCTAGTGGGTATACTCTAAATCGGGCAAAAAAATGCCCTGTTTTAAAAAACAGGACACTAAACAATTTTAGAGTTTAAACCAGCCTCTAGATTCTAAATCTGCACAACATCTCTTCTTATGCTTTTTCTTCTTCTTACAATAAAAATCGCTTGAAGAGGACTCTTTGCAATAGCTAGATGAAGATGAAGATGAAGATGAAGACGAAGAGGATGAAGAGGATGAAGATGAAGATTCTTTTTTACACCAATAAGCGATTGAGCTTGAGCTAGAAGAGGACTCTTTCTTACAGCATTTAGAAGAAGATTCTTTTTTGCATTCTTCTTTCTTTTTCCCGCAAGGATTCTCTTTTTTACAGCATAAAATTCTGCAGTTGCTGCTCTCATGGTCACCAAGTTCTCCAGCTTGCTTAATAAAGTTAATTGAGCCAATTGGTATGAAAACGATATTTCCATCATCGATTTCAACGATTTGAATGGATTGGCGATTAACAGATGTAAGGACGCCTTCAATTTCTTCTTCGCCGCCATCGTTAACGGCTACCTTACAATTAATCAATTTATTTAAAATGCTACGGAAAGTATCATTACATACTTTTCTGCGTTCGTTATGGCAACAGCTCTTGTCGGATACAACTGCAATGTTTCTTACGTTGTTTAGAGGTAAATAGAACACCTCTCTGTCGTCAGTTTTAATCGCGATAAAATCTCTTCCAACACAGACAAGCTTACCCTCTATTTCAATGTCGTCAAAGCCTTCGTTTGCTATTACACGCTTACACAATAATTGGGCAACCTCTCGTGCGGAGAGTTTGTTATTCTTACAACTCAAAAAATTTCCTCCTGAAAATATGATTGACTATTCTTGTCCATGCATTATATGTAAGAACACGCTAAAAAGGCATAGGTAACTCGTCTATATTTCAGTTTTTTGAGTCATAGGATTTGTATTTATTTTAGAAAATTTGTTGAGGTTCAACTACATCCTCTTATTTTTATAATTTGTTGTCGCAAAAAAAGAAGAAATTGAAGGCAGTATAAAGAAGAAGTATGCTTAAAATGACTTGAGTTTTCAAAATAACAAGACTCAAAACAAGAACGTATGTTCCTTCGTTGTGTTATAATTAGATAAGAAATAATATATATCATAGGAGGATAAAATGGAAAACGTTGAAGCTGCTTATTTAGCTGGAATTATTGATGGAGAAGGCAGTATTACGTTAACAAGAATGCATAATAAAGAATTTCGACGCCCTTGTATTTCCATTGCTTCTACTGACTTAGAACTTCTTACTTATATTAATTCAATTGTAAGGGGCAGAATAAATTTCAAGAAAAATTATTATCCAGATAAACATAAAAATTCCTATACCCTGACTATTAAGAAGAAAGAAACTGTTATGGTTGTACTATCGGAAATACTGCCATATTTAAGGATTGAAAGAAAAATAAAGCGAACAAAATTTATTCTCAATCATTACAATACAGTTACTCCCCGTAATGGGAAGTACACTCCAGAAATGTTAAAAGCAAAATTGCATTTTGAAGAAGCTTTTTTGAAATATAAAAAAAGACCAGCAAATGATGATTGCTGATCTGTTATCCACCTATGTATTGGTGGAGACGGTGGGACATGTTGTTCCATGCTTTCGTCATGGCACTGACTATATCTTGAACCTGATTTTTCCAGGTCCCCCGGCGTATTATACGAAACATAAATTTACTTGTATCCAAGCAGAATTTCGTATCCTAGTACTACCAAAAAACTTGGCAGCCTATAAGTCGATACATGGCTGTTGGATTGCTCCACATACCACTCGGCATTGCCTTGCAGCGAAAGTTTTCACTGGTTAGGTTTCACCGATAAAGCCGGATTTTCACTTATGTGTTACCACACAAGGCGACTAAAACTAATCGAACCCACGTCCAAAGATATTGGCACTTAAGCTTCTACGAGTGTAGTCGGTTCATTCGTATTTCGCGGATCCATCTGCCAGCCGACAGGCGTCCGGATCGCTAGCCTGATTATTCTCTTCCATCGTCCTCAGGCGGAGGACAACCGGCGTAGCCCACTAAGAGTGAGTCCCTTACCCTACCACATGGGCGATGGAGGGAGGAACAGCTAAAGTGCTATTACGCAGCTAAAGCTAAGTTGTTGTTTTGTTTGCCAGTTATTGGCTGTGGCGTTTTAACGAGGCCGACCCCTCGACTCGCAACTTAAGCTCAAACTACCCCTGTCGAATCCGTAACGTCCCCATATAAAATGGTAAGCAAGAAATTAATCCTGCCGAACCTCGGAGAGAGATAAAAGCTTATTGCTCTTATTCACTTGTGTACTCAGTATAACATTTTCACCCTTGCGTCTCAATTGTAAGTTCCTGTAAAAGGAACCAATTACGCTTTCTGACGATCTCGGAATGCACGCTCAATTTCTCGTTTTGCATCCTTTTTCTTCAGGTCGTCACGCTTATCGTAATGCTTTTTACCTTTCGCAAGTCCAATCAATAGCTTGGCGAAACCATTCTTTAAGTACATTTTCAAAGGAACAATCGAATATCCTTGTTCTTTTGTAGCACCTAACAGCTTGTTGATTTCTTTGCGATGCAAAAGCAGCTTACGCGTACGAAGCGGATCATGGTTATAGCGGTTTCCTTGTTCGTACGTGCTGATGTGCATGTTGTGTAAAAACAACTCGCCATTTTGCACACGTGCGAAGGAATCTTTTAAATTTGCCCTGCCTGCGCGAATAGATTTAATCTCCGTGCCCTGAAGGACAATTCCAGCTTCAAATGTTTCTTCAACGTGGTAATCGTGCCGCGCTTTCTTGTTCTGTGCGACTACTTTCCCTTCTCCTTTTGGCATGTAAAACTCAATCCTCCCCACAGCAAGTGAACTTTAATTATAGCAATATGGTCAAATAACGTCAAGGTTCACCACTTGAGATGAACCTTGACAAGTCAACCAGCTTATTTCTTCTTTTTCTTGCCCTTCTTTTTAGCAACAGGCTTATAAAAAGGCTTTTTCTTGCCCTTTTTTGAATCTTGAGGACCGCTGGAACGCTCGGACTCACTCTTACGATTCTTGCTTCGTCTGCCGCGACCCCGTTTTGGTGTATCACCGATATCTATCACTTGCTGACGATCTTTATGGCGTTTACGAGGCGTGCCTTTCATACCGACAATTTCAAAATCAATCGCGCGTTCATCAACGTTTACGTTTACAACACGAATGGAAATTTCGTCACCGATACGGAATACATTACCTGTTCGTTCACCGATCATCGCCATAAACTTTTCGTCAAAACGGTAATAATCGTCCGTTAAGTAGCTAACGTGCACTAAACCTTCAATTGTGTTTGGCAGCTCGATAAACAAACCAAAGTTCGTAACGGAACTGATCACACCATCAAACTCTTCCCCAACTTTATCAAGCATAAACTGTGCTTTTTTCAGCTCATCTGTTTCACGCTCAGCTTCAACTGCACGACGCTCCATCGCTGATGAATGCTTCGCGATACCTGGCAGTTCGGCTTTCCAATGACTGACGGTTTTCGGACTTGTATCTTTTTTGAATAGATAAGTACGAATCAATCGGTGTACGATTAAATCCGGATAACGTCGAATTGGTGATGTGAAATGCGTGTAGAACTCAGTCGCTAAGCCATAGTGACCAAGTGACATATGATCATACTTTGCTTGCTTCATGGAGCGAAGCATGATTTTTGAGATCACCATTTCCTCTGGCTCGCCTTTAACCGTTTCTAGTAACTGTTGAAGACTGCGAGGGTGAATATCGCTCGCGGTTCCTTTTAACGCATAACCAAACATGCCAATAAACTCTAAGAAACGCTCTAACTTACCTTCGTCTGGATCTTCATGAATTCGATACATGAACGGAAGCTCGAGTTCATGAAAATGCTGTGCTACCGTTTCATTGGCACAAAGCATGAATTCTTCAATCAGCTTTTCAGCAACGGAACGTTCACGAAGTACTACGTCTTGCGGATCGCTGTTTTCATCAACAAGTACTTTTGCTTCTGAAAAATCAAAGTCAATCGCACCGCGCGCAAACCGTTTTTTGCGTAAAACGTCTGCAAGCTCTCCCATTAATTTAAAGAATGGAATAAGAGATTCGTACTTCTTGTTAACTTCCTCATCTTCATCCTGCAGAATTTTTCGAACGTCTGTATAAGTCATTCTCTCTGTAGTTTTAATTACACTTGGGAAGATTTCGTGTTTGATAACCTCTCCATCGTGGTTGATCTCCATTTCGCATGAGATCGTCAGCCTATCCACTTTCGGATTCAATGAACAGATTCCATTTGATAGACGATGAGGAATCATCGGAATCACTCGGTCGACCAAGTACACACTCGTACCGCGTTCCTGTGCTTCTTTATCAATCGGAGAATCCTCTGTTACATAGTGGGTAACATCCGCGATATGTACGCCAAGCTTGTAATGACCGTTTGGCAGCTTGATTACATGAACCGCGTCATCCAGGTCTTTTGCGTCCGCTCCATCTATCGTTACAATCGTTTCATTGCGAAGATCACGGCGTCCTTCAATATCGTTCGGATCAATGACATCCGGTGTGTTATGCGCCTGCTCTAATGCTTCAACTGGAAACTCCTTTGGCAATCCATGCTTAAATATAACGGAAATGATGTCTACGCCAGGGTCATTTTTATGACCGATGATATGGATGATCTCCCCTTCAGCACTGTTTCTGCCTTCTGGGTATTTCGTTATTTTAACCAATACTTTATGGCCTTCCACAGCCCCGTTTACCCCATCTGCTGGGATAAAGATATCATTTGGGATACGTTTATCATCAGCAACAACAAAACCGAATTTGCGGCTCTCTTGGAACGTACCTACTACTTCTGTTACGCCGCGTTCCAAAATACGAATGATGGTTCCTTCTGGACGAGAACCGGAAGATGTTTGATTTAACCGAACAAGAACGGTATCACCGCTCATCGCACCATTCATATCCGATTGTGAGATGTATACGTCTTTTTGCTCACTCTCTTCAGGAATCAAAAAAGCAAAGCCTTTTGCGTGGCCTTGAACGCGTCCTTTGATGAGACTCATCTTTTCTGGCAGTCCATAGCGATTCGTACGTGTTCGGACAACAGATCCTTCATCTTCTAGTTCGTTTAGTGTTAAAACCAGTTTCTTGAAAGCTTCAGCATCAGGAAGTTGAAGAGCTTCTTCAATCTCTGTCACTGTCATCGGTTTTTCCGATTCTTTCATGAGCTGGAGTATTTGCAGTTTATCCAAAAACTGACCTCCTTTTAAAGGAAAAAGTTCTATTCCGACCAGTCGAGGTCTTCTAAGAAAGCATAAACATCTTCATGCAGCTGTTCTTTTTCCTTGTCTAATGTAATCACATGTGTTGAATTTTCGTACCATTTTAAATCTTTCTTATCACTTTCTACTTCTTCATAAATAATATTTGCAGAATCTGTGTTAATCATCTCATCATGTCTAGCCTGCACAACAAACGTGGGTGCGTATACGAGATCAACAGAATTTCTTACACTTTGAATAAGATCTTGAAGAGCTTTTAACGTATTCATCGGTGTCTTCTTGAAGTCTTCCATCTCTTGCTCTATTTGTTCTGGCGTTTTCTGCTCACGCTTTTTATATTCTTCAGCGTACTCGCAAACCCCTTTATACATCACTTCTTCGCTTTTGATAGACATTGGTGCACACATTGGGATCACTGCTTTTACAGGCTGTTCAGTTGCCAGCTTAAGTGAGAATACTCCACCTAAAGAAAGCCCGCATACTGCAATTTCATCGTATCCTTTTTCTTTTAGGTGATTGTAGCCGCCAATCACATCTTCCCACCAGTCTTCAGGGCCAGTGTGTACTAATTCTTCAGGGGGTACGGCGTGTCCTTTGTACTGAGGGGCATGACACGTATACCCCTTCTTCTGCAGAAATCTCCCCATCATTCGTACATCTGCTGAACTGCCGGTAAACCCGTGCAGCATTAAGACTGCCCGCTTTCCTCCTTCAAAGAAAAACGGTTTTGGTGCTGTGATTTTCATGAATCTTCTCTCCTATTCGTTCATTAAAAATTGATAAACTTCATCGATTAGTTGCTCTTTTTCTACATCATGACAGATCATGTGCTTGGATTCTTTGAAGTAGCAAATCCGCTTATTGGAAGCTGCTATAGTACCGTATAAAAACTCAGCACTTTTTCTTGGAACAAGGCCATCGCATTCTCCTTGAACAATTAATGTAGGTGCTGAAATCTGTGAGAATTCCGGTTTAATCAGCTTTACAAGTTTTCGAAATTCTCTTGTTGCGCTAAAAGGTGTATCAAGGAATTTCTGTCTGTACCTTTTATATAACTCATGATCCCTTAACTGACCGTTGAAACCAGAGATCATCATATTGGCAAGATCTTTAATCATCTGTGCAGGATTTAAATAATACGCACTTGCATTTAGCAATATTAATTTGTCGCAGCCATATTTAGAGGCTAAGTAGCCCGCAATCATGCCGCCCATCGAAAAACCGACAATATAGATGGTTTCTACTTTTTCGCGGAGTTCTAAATAAGCCGCTTCAGCTTCTTCAAGCCATTCTGTATGGGTTCTTCCTTTTAAAGAAAGTTTTGTTCCGTGTCCAGGGTAAGTGGGAACGGATAGCAGCCAATCCGTATGTTTCTGTAAATACTGTGTGATTGGCTCAATTTCATAAGGCCCGCCTGTAAAGCCATGCAAACAAAGACAACCGATCATGCTACCACCTTTTTGACTTTAGGTTACCCTTTTATGTACGTATCAAATCATATCACATCCACTCAGAGAAAGGGTGTGAGGTGTTTTTTAGAAAACAAAAAAACAACAAGCGGATTGTCCACCTGTTGTTTTTGATTGCTTATAGAAAATACGCTACCAATACAGTTAGGATGAAGAACAAAACTGCAAGGATAACTGTTAGTTTGCTAAGCAATGCGTCGATTCCACGCGCTTTTTGTTTTCCAAAAAGCTGCTCAGCTCCACCTGTAATCGCGCCTGATAATCCTGCCGAACGACCTGATTGAAGAACAACGACTACGATTAAAGCGATTGATACTAAAATAAGAAGGATTTTTGCTGCTGTTAGCATGTATGTTACACCTCCACCGTTCCACGTTACATTACTATAAATGTATCATAACTAGAAGGGACGAGGCAAAGCTTTTTAAGAACCTTCGTTAATTTGTTCCTAAGTAATTGATATCAAATTCCTTATGAAAAATATAAAGGCGTACTGCTTTAATTACATTTAGCCTCTTGTTCAACAATCCTACTACTTGAACCGTAACACCTGGCTGTACTGCTTCATCTGGTGCAATATCAAGTGTCTTGTCCCCATCCAGGAGCTCTGTTTTGGAGTCCAGTTTTACTTTCATCACTGTTTTTTTATGATAGACGGTAAATACATGTCCATTGGATTCTTTCACTTTTCCTATAAAGCTGATCGGGTTCAATTTTTCTTGTTTGTTTTCTGCACCATCCGAAGATTCTTGTTTAAGTGGCTGCATCATAAACATCCCCTCTTCGCATTTATGGGGACATCCCCCATATTCATTTTACTGTTACTTGTTTAAATTTATGTCTGTTTCCTGTGGTGTGTCTTCTTTAGAAGAGTAATAGTGGTCATTGAATATGGATTTTTTTATTACAACATCTTCATACGTTTCTGATTTCAAACGTGCTTTTTCACCATTTGTAATCTGAAGATCATAGGTTCTGATCAATAAAATAGTAAATAAAAGAATGATAAATCCGCGATATACTTTAAAACGATATACCCTGCCTCTGCGATGCTGTCTATTTTCCTGTACCCTCATTTAATCTTCACCACACCTATTTAGAAGAAACATCGTTTTTTAAAGGAGTTTTTTCCTTTTACTTAATTTACTCTCTTTTTGTCTCCTCTAAAATGGATTTACCATGATTTCTTTCTCATACGCACATGATAAGTTTCAGATAATTAAACAGATGTTTTATAGGGTGTGAGTGAATAGTTGAGTGCTTGTTTTTGCAATTTTTGATATGAGCCAAAGAAAAAACCTGCTGAACGTTGTTGTTCATACAGGTTTTGAATGGATGATTTAGTTGATTTGAAGCATATAACCATACCTCGGGACAGTAACGATTGAGTCTCCATAGCGACCCAGTTTTTTCGCAGACGGTAAACAAGCGCATTGATCTCGTCGTTCCCAACGTCAGGTATTTCATTAGATCCAGGAACCATTCTTTCCGGCCAAATTTGAATCTTAATTTCATCACTGCTAACGGCTTGGTTTTTCTTCCGATAAAGGAACACAAGCAGATCTGTGTGTTTACCTGATAAAAAGAGCGGTTCTCCGTCAATCGAGATTTGGCGGCGTTCAGGTATGATGTGAAGACCGTTCGTTATTTGTGTTTCTGCCGGCTGAATGGGTGATGTGAATTCCATGGTGAGATCTGTTTCATCGGATTGTGTATTTAAGTAGGTTAACAGGATAACACCCTTTGCAAGACTGATTACATCTCCAGATTGCAGCTGTTTTGGCATGTTTGGTTCTAGCAGGTTATTATTTAGAGCCGTCCCGTGTTTGGAGTCTAGATCTCTTATAAAGGGTACACCATCTTGCAGATAGATTTCTGCGTGTAACCGAGACACGTATGGACTGATAAACGAAACGTCGGTGTCGTTCGTTTGTGATGACCGCCCAAAGGTTAACGTTTCACCTTCTGGTTTAAGCGGTATGAGACTCCCCGTGTCATATGGATCTCCCGCTTCAATTCGTATGTATAAACTATCTTTCATATCTAAATTCCCCGTACATCAGACAAGAACTTGTTATAAGCATTTTAAATGATTTTCTGTAAAAATAGAAGGATTATGAGTGTGATTCTTTATAAGTGAGCTGTTTGGTTCGTTGATGATTGTTGAACGTAAATCTTCGGACGAGCATATATCTCCGCGAGCGAGCATAAATACCTTTTTAAAATATATCCTTAATTAAATCGGATAAAAGACAAGCCTTTTTACTCATATTTTTCTATTTTTGAATAGGACAACCCTGCTTTTACGAATCTTAAAGGTAACATGATTGGAGGGATCAAGATGACTGTTTTTGAAACGATGTCGCTTATGATCAGTTTCTCAATGCTCATTGTTACCATCCTTCATTCTAACAATCGCTCTCGATAATCAGCAGTGAAATCCTTTACCAGCCTGAAATGAAGACAGCCCCCGGATCGGCGCTTATTGTGCTTGATCCGGGGGCTGTCTTTTTCAGAAAGACAAAATGGCGAGTTTGTCTTTGTTTGGGGTCAGACCCCTACTTTTGTACTACTTATTTCTTTAGGTTGTAGAATGCGTTCATTCCTGGATATACCGCAAGGTTGCCTAGCTCGTCTTCGATGCGAAGAAGCTGATTGTACTTCGCAACACGGTCAGTACGAGAAGGAGCACCTGTTTTGATTTGTCCAGCGTTTGTCGCAACAGCGATGTCAGCGATCGTGCTGTCTTCTGATTCACCTGAACGGTGAGAGATAACTGCTGTGTAACCAGCACGTTTAGCCATTTCGATTGCGTCGAATGTTTCAGTCAACGTACCGATTTGGTTAACTTTGATAAGGATTGAGTTACCAATTCCTTTTTCGATACCTTCAGAAAGCTTCGTTGTGTTTGTTACGAACAAGTCGTCACCAACAAGCTGTACGCGGTCACCGATACGCTCTGTTAATAGCTTGAAGCCATCCCAGTCGTTCTCGTCAAGACCGTCTTCGATTGAAACGATCGGATATTTGCTAGCAAGATCTTCGTAGAATGCAACCATCTCTTCAGAAGTCTTAACAACACCTTCACCAGAAAGGTGGTATTTTCCGTCTTCTTTGTTGAACAATTCAGAAGCAGCAACGTCCATTGCAAGACGAACTTCTTCACCTGGCTTGTAACCCGCTTTTTCGATCGCTTCCATGATTGTTTGAAGAGCTTCTTCGTTTGAACCAAGGTTTGGAGCGAATCCACCTTCGTCACCTACAGCTGTGTTTAAGCCTTTTTCTTTAAGAACTGCTTTTAGGCTGTGGAAGATTTCAGTACCCATGCGAAGTGCTTCAGGGAAGCTTTCAGCACCAACAGGCATAACCATGAATTCTTGGATATCTACGTTGTTATCAGCGTGCTCTCCACCGTTCAAGATGTTCATCATTGGAACTGGAAGAGTTTTAGAGTTGAATCCTCCAAGGTACATGTAAAGAGGTACGTTTAAGAAATCAGCAGCCGCGTGTGCAACAGCCATGGAAACACCAAGGATTGCGTTAGCACCTAGTTTACCTTTGTTTTCAGTACCATCAAGCTCGATCAACGTTTGGTCGATTCCTACTTGGTCAAGAACGTCGAAACCGATAAGTTCTGGAGCGATGTTTTCGTTTACGTTATTTACTGCGTTAAGTACACCTTTTCCAAGGTAGCGTTCTTTGTCTCCATCACGAAGCTCAACTGCTTCGTATTCACCAGTAGAAGCACCAGATGGAACGATTGCGCGTCCAAAAGCACCTGATTCTGTGTAAACTTCTACTTCAACTGTTGGATTACCGCGAGAGTCTAGAACTTCGCGAGCGTAAATTTCAATAATAGCTGACATAATTGTCTCTCCTTTTTATAAGAAAATGTAATTTGAGAATAAGACATTTTCGGCAATACGCACAAGGGCCCTGGTACATATTCCGTAAAATCGCCTTATTTAATTAACGATTTACCTGTCATTTCTTTTGGTTGTTCTCCACCTAAAAGGTTTAAAACCGTTGGTGCAAGATCGGCCAAGATTCCGTCTTGACGCAGTTCTAATCCTTCTTGCGTAACAATTACCGGTACAGGGTTCGTCGTGTGAGCCGTCATCGGATTGCCTTCCATCGTAATTACTTCATCAGCATTACCATGGTCAGCTGTAATGATCGCAGCTCCACCTTTTGCAAGGATCGCATCGACCACTCTTCCTAAGCACTCATCCACTGTTTCAACCGCTTTAATCGTAGGCTCAAGCATGCCTGAGTGACCTACCATATCAGGGTTGGCAAAGTTTAAGATGATCGCATCGTGCTTATCCGCCTCAATTTCTCCTAAAAGAGCATCCGTTACTTCATAAGCACTCATTTCAGGCTTTAAGTCGTACGTTGCCACTTTTGGCGAATCGATTAGGATACGCGTCTCACCAGGAAACTCTGCTTCACGTCCTCCGCTAAAGAAGAACGTTACGTGCGGATATTTTTCTGTTTCAGCAATACGAAGCTGTTTAAAGTTTTGCTGTGATAAAACTTCGCCTAAAGTATTGTCCAGGTTCGTAGGTTTAAATGCTACGTCACCATCTACTGTTTCACTAAAGTGTGTCAAACATACGAAATGAAGGTTTTTCGGGAACGCTTCTCCGCGGTCGAATCCACGGAAATCTTCGTTTGTAAACACTTGTGAAATTTGAATCGCACGGTCAGGACGGAAGTTACAGAAGATAACTGCATCTCCATCTTGAACGGTCGCAACAGGTTCACCGTTCTCTTTTTTCAAAACTGAAGGAAGAACGAATTCATCATGAACGCCATTGCTGTATGAATCTTCAACGACTTCAAATGGATCTTTGTAATCTGGTCCTTCACCATAAACCATAGCGCGGTATGATTTTTCAACTCGGTCCCAACGCTTATCGCGGTCCATGGAATAGTAGCGGCCAGAAAGTGTTGCGATCTCACCAACACCGAGTTCATTTATCTTGTCCACTGTTCTTTGAATATAGCCTTTAGCTGATTGCGGTGGTACATCACGCCCGTCCAAGAATCCGTGCAGATATACCTTTTCCACGTTCTGCTTTTTAGCTAATTCTAATAGTGAAAGAATGTGTTCGATGTGGCTGTGAATCCCACCATCAGAAAGCAATCCAAAGATATGAAGTGCATTGCCGGTCTTTTTCACATGGTCCATCGCATCAATAAACGTTTGATTTTCGTAAAAATCTCCTTCTTTGATCGATAGATTCACGCGAGTCAAACTTTGGTAGACGATACGTCCTGCACCAATGTTTAAGTGACCTACTTCTGAATTACCCATCTGACCTTCAGGAAGTCCAACGGCTTCCCCACTAGCCGTTAGTTGAGCGTGCGGATACGTTTCCCAGTAGCGGTCAAAGTTGGGCTTTTTCGCTTGTGCAACAGCATTACCTTTGTCTTCATTACGGCAAGCAAAACCGTCTAAGATGATTAAAGCTACTGGTTTTTTACTCATCGGCTAACGCCCTCCAGAAGCTGAAGGTAAGATTTTGGCTCAAGGCTAGCTCCGCCAACCAAAGCGCCATCAATATCAGACATACCCATTAATTCTTTAATGTTGTCAGGCTTAACACTGCCACCGTATTGAATACGAACAGCATCTGCAACATCTTGAGAGAATTGATCTGCTACAACACTGCGGATGTAAGCACATACTTCGTTTGCATCTTCAGAAGAAGCTGTTTTGCCTGTTCCGATCGCCCAAACTGGCTCGTATGCGATAACGGTTTGTTTCATCTGCTCATCTGTCAAACCAGATAAACCTTTTTCAGTCTGTTCTTTTACAACGTCCTTCGTTTTGTCTGCTTCACGCTGTTCAAGCGTTTCACCCACACAAACGATCGGAGTCAGACCATGTTTGAATGCAGCATGTGTCTTTTGGTTAACCAATTCATCTGTTTCACCAAAAAGTTCACGACGCTCAGAATGTCCAAGAATAACATATTGAACGTTTAGATCTTTTAACATAACAGGGCTGATCTCACCAGTGAAAGCACCGCTCTCTTCGAAGTGCATGTTTTGTGCACCAATCGCTAAAGGCGTGCCTTCAGCTTCGTCTGCTAAGCAGTCAAGGAAAAGAGCAGGCGCACAGATTACAGAGTCAACAGTTTCAGCTGAAGGAACAAGGCCTTTTACTTCTTCTACAAAACTGCGTGCTTCTGACAATGTTTTATTCATTTTCCAGTTACCTGCAATAATAGGTTTACGCATTCTTTTCACCTCTTAAAGAGTAAAATTCTTTTACATGAAGCATTTGCAAGCCGTTGATTTCCGCTCCAGGTGCTTCGCTTTCCGCGGGGCAGGCGGTGAGCCACTTGCCGCTTTGCGCCACTAAGTGTCTCACCTGCCCACCTGTCCCGCAGGAGTCTCGCACCTTCCACTCCAATCAACTTCTAAAGAGGTAACAAAGAAATCTACCTCTTGATGGCCTTTCTAGCGATCGTTCAAAGCTACAACGCCTGGAAGCTCTTTACCTTCCATGAACTCAAGGGAAGCACCGCCGCCTGTTGAGATATGGCTCATCTTGTCAGCGAGACCGAACTTTTCGACAGCTGCCGCTGAGTCTCCGCCACCGATTACGCTATACGTATCTGTAGCTTCTGCTAGTGCGTTTGCAACAGAACGAGTACCGTTTGCGAATGCATCGATCTCAAACACACCCATTGGGCCGTTCCATATTACAAGCTTCGATTCTTTAATAACCTTTACGTACTTTTCAATTGTTTTCGTTCCAATATCAAGACCTTCCCAGTCTGATGGGATGGAATCGATCGCTACCACTTTAGTGTTAGCATCATTTGAAAAGTCGTCAGCTACTAAAACATCTTCAGCAATCAGGAAGTTTACGCCTTTTTCTTTCGCTTTTTCCATGAAGCCTCGAGCTGTTTCGATCTTGTCTTCTTCTAAAAGAGACTTCCCTACATCATGGCCTAGTGCCTTAATGAAGGTGTAACCAAGGCCTCCACCGATGATTAGGTTGTCTACTTTGTCTAAAAGATTATCAATTACGTCAATCTTATCCTTAACTTTTGCACCGCCAATAATCGCAGTGAAAGGACGGTCAGGATTGGATAGAGCTTTCCCAAGCACTTCAAGTTCTTTTTCCATCAACAAACCTGAAACAGCCGGAAGATGTTTCGCGATTCCTTCTGTTGAAGCATGCGCTCTGTGAGCTGCTCCGAAAGCATCGTTTACGTACACATCAGCGAGTGCAGCAAACTTTTGTGCTAACTCAGGATCGTTTTTCTCTTCTCCTGGGTAGAAACGAACGTTCTCAAGTAAGATCACGCCGCCTTCTTCTAGGTTAGCAACTGCTTTTTCTACTTCCTCGCCGTATGCTTCATCCGTTTTTACAACTTCTTTTCCAAGAAGCTCGCTTAAACGTTCTGCTACAGGAGTTAGACGAAGCTCTTCAACAACTTGTCCTTTTGGACGTCCTAAGTGGCTTGCTAAAAGAACTTTTGCGCCTTGCTCTGTTAAGTATTTGATGGTAGGAAGAGCAGCGTTAATACGCGTTTCATCCGTAATACTTCCATCTTTCATCGGTACGTTAAAATCAACTCGGCAAAATACTACTTTGCCTTTCAAATCGATGTCACGAACACTTTTTTTGTTCATAAGTATGCAGCCTCCTGACTAGTCAAAAAGATTAAAGAAATGACAATCCCCAGGTTTTACATGGGAAAGAGGAGTAGAAGCCTGTTTGAAACGACTTCTCCCCTCCTTATTGTTCTTCTCTATCTATTAAAGTCCTTTTTTAGCGATATAGTCAATTAAATCTACAACGCGGTTTGAGTATCCAGTTTCGTTGTCATACCAAGATACTACTTTAACCATGTTTCCTTCCATAACCATTGTGGAAAGAGCATCGATTGTAGAAGAGTGAGTGTCGCCATTGTAGTCAGTAGATACAAGCGGCTCTTCAGAGTAGCCAAGGATTCCTTTTAGGTTGCCTTCAGCTTCAGCTTTAAGTGCTGCATTCACTTCGTCAACAGTAACTTCTTTGTCAAGTTCAACAACTAAGTCAACTAGAGATACGTTTGGAGTTGGAACACGCATTGCCATACCGTTTAGCTTGCCTTTAAGTTCAGGAAGCACTAGAGATACTGCTTTAGCAGCACCAGTTGATGTAGGAATGATGTTTTCAGCTGCCGCACGAGCACGACGAAGATCTTTATGTGGAAGATCTAGAATTTGCTGATCGTTCGTGTATGAGTGAACAGTTGTCATCATACCGCGCTTCACGCCGAATTTTTCGTGAAGAACTTTTGCGAATGGTGCAAGACAGTTAGTCGTACAAGATGCGTTAGAGATAACATCGTGGCTAGCTGCATCGTACTTGTCTTCGTTAACACCAAGAACTACAGTGATATCCTCATCTGAAGCAGGAGCAGAAATGATTACTTTTTTAGCGCCAGCTTCTAAGTGTTTAGCAGCGTCTGCACGCTTTGTGAAACGTCCAGTTGATTCAACAACTACTTCTACACCAAGGTCTCCCCAGCCAAGTTGTGCTGGATCGCGCTCAGCTAAAACTTTGATTTCTTTGCCATCTACAATAAGTGCATTTTCCTTAACTTCAACAGAACCAGCGAACTTGCCGTGTACTGTGTCATGCTTTAATAGGAAAGCAAGAGTGTCAGCATCTGTTAAGTCGTTTACAGCTACAACTTCTACCTCAGGGTTGTTGAATGCTGCGCGGAATACATTACGGCCAATACGACCGAAACCATTAATACCAATTTTTGTTGCCATG
This sequence comes from Fictibacillus sp. EA-CB0309, assembly GCF_055814265.1. Taxonomy (NCBI): domain Bacteria; kingdom Bacillati; phylum Bacillota; class Bacilli; order Caryophanales; family Fictibacillaceae; genus Fictibacillus; species Fictibacillus sp. EA-CB0309. Next base: position 1,058,043 of record NZ_CP169271.1, on the reverse strand, counting down.
TAAAATGACCTCCTTGATTTAAGAGAGAATTTATTTTTTATATAAAGGGATAACCCCTTAATAACGAAATGGAAATGAACTTACGAACAACCCAATAGTTGTCGGGCAGCTCCTTCGTCCGTGATTAAAACCTTTTTCGGACCATGTTTCATGAATGCTGCGATCGCATCGGATTTAGAAGATCCGCCTGCTACAGCCATGATGAAATCACTATTCTGCAGCTCATCTAGCTGCAGACCAATCGTGCGCACGCGATGAACCACTTCACCCTGCTGATTAAAGTAATAGCCAAACGCTTCTGCTACGGCTTTTTCTTTCTCCAGCTTTTGGAGCAGAGATGGATTAGAGTTCCTTCGTACCGCCATTGTTTTAGCATCGCCAATCCCGTGAAGCACTATACCAGCAGACCGTATGAGCTCCATGACTTCTTTAACACCTGGTTCAACCATCAGAGAAAGATAGGTTTCTTTGCTCAACTGATCGGGCAGATGAAGAAGCCTGTATTCCCCGTTGGCTTTTTGTGCCATCGTGGAACAAATGGTGTTCGCTTGGTTTTCAACCTTTTCACCAAGTCCGCCGCGGGCAGGAACAAACAATAATTGTTGTCCTTTTTGAATAGGTGACATCATTTCTGCTACAGAAGCGAGCGTTGTTCCGCCCGTTACTGCGATGATGTTCTTTGCTGACAGCTGACGTTTCAACCGGTCTGCCGCCGCCTTACCCATATCATTTTTCACCCACACATCTTGATCACTATCACCTGGTACAACGATAACTTCTGACAGATTTAACATTTCCTTCAGATCTGATTCTAAAACATGCAAACCTGACAATTCTTTCATCATCTCAGAAAGTTCTACTAAAATATCATGCCCCTCTGAAGTTAATGACATGCCTGCTGTTTGAATGCTTAAAAGACCTTGATCTTTCAGAAAGGAAACTTCAGATCGAAGTACGCGTTCTGTCATACTCAGGGTTGATGCTAAACTTCTTCTGCCAATAGGTTCATGAATTCTTACCACATTTAAGACGTTGTATCGTTTTCGCATCGTTTCCAGAAGATCTGGCAGCAATTTCTTTTGAACATCTATAAGATTTTTCATTGCACATTCTCCTGATTCAATGGGATGACGATAGATCTTGGTGGGATGCCGACGAAACCATTGGACTAAATATGTCCCGGTTAGTCATTTTTTGTCCCATTAGCGTAAGAAAATAACTTGGTTTAACCCAAGTCGCATATTTCCTATTGTAGAATACCCTGATCGTGATCATTTAAAACGTGCCAGCTTTCACTTTTTGTCATAAAAGTGTCAGATTTCTTTCTGGCAAGTTTATATTATCAAATACTTTCACTACATTTCAACAACTTTTACTTATTAAAAATTAGTAAGCGCTTTCTTTATCTTTTCTTTTGAAAGGATGCCGTAATCAATTTCCTTACCGTCTACTTCTATAACAGGTATCATGAGCCCGTATTTTTCAAGAAGGACGTCATCTTGATAAATATCGATCGTTTCCATGGAAAATGGAGTTTCCTGCTGCAGCTCCTGTAATAGTTTATGTGCCTTATCACAAAGTGGACAATGTACTTTCGTGTAAAAAATTACTTTTTTTCACCCATTTTTGATGTCTCCTTCTGACTCGATTTCTTTAGTTAATTTATCATGTTTGGGCTGTATGGGAAAACAGCCTAAAAATAAAAGATCTTCTCCGCGTGGAAAAGATCTTTTTAAGAAGTATACCGTTTGCGCTTAGAAGAGGATGGAATGTTCAGCTCTTCTCTATACTTCGCCACCGTTCTCCTGGATATCGATAGTCCGTTGTTTTTTTCTAAAAGAGCAGCTAACATTTGATCTGATAAAGGTTTTTGCTTATCTTCGTTGTCTACTAGTTTTTTAATCTCGGTTTTCGCAGAAGTCGCCGACGCACTTCCGCCGTCTTGTGTAAAGATTTTTGCGGTAAAAAGCTCTTAAGCTCCACTGCACCTTTGGAGGTTTGAAGCACTTTGTTTTTTACAGCACGGCTCACTGTCGATTCATGAACACCGATCTCATCCGCTACTTCTTTTAACGTTAGTGGTATAAGATCTGATTTATCAAAGGTTAAAAAATACTTTTCCTGTACCCGTACGATCTCTTTCGTAATGTTAAGCAATGTTTCTTTTCTTTGTTCCAGCGCTTTTTTCAGCCAATTGAATTTTTGAAAAGAATCATATAAAAATTTAGAGGTCGCATTTTTTTCGTTTAAAAGCGAACCATAGCTGTCGTTCAACTTTAAGATTGGTGAATATTGCTCGTTCACGGAAATGTGGAATATCCCATTCTCTTCGGTCACAGAAACATCAGGATATAAATACGCCTGATCATTAACAGGTGAAAACGCCGCACCAGGACGCGGTTCCAGCGTTTGTAGAAAATCTGCTGCCTTCTCCACTTGTTCAGGTGTTACGTTCAGGATTGACGCTAGGTTTTTCATTTTCCGCTCAGCTAATTGATCCAAATGCCGATCAACAATTATGTAGCTTAACGTATGTTCAAGCTGTTGTTCACGTAGCTGAAGTAAGAGACACTCTCGTAAATCTCTCGCTCCGATTCCAACAGGTTCAAGTGTTTGCAGCAGACTGATAAGCTCTTCACATTTCTCGACTGTTGTTTTAAATCTGGCAGCCGTTTCTTGAGCGGATACGGTAAGATAACCGCTTTCATCTACGCTCAAAAGTAAATATTGAAAAAGTTTGCGATCCTTTTCTTCAATTGGAAGAAGAATGGACTGCTTATAAAGATAGTCATATAGCGTTTCCTTCTCCATAATTAAATGTTCGAGGTGCTGCTTATCATCTGAACGGCTATTAATTCCGTTCTTCCGTACACTCTTTTTCAATGTGGTAAACATGCCTTTTGGTTCAGCAATTTCAATAAGCGGATTTTCTAATGCCTGCTCTTGAAGGTATGATGTCAGTTCGTGACTGGGAACTTGTAAAATGGCGATGGCCTGGCGCAATTCAGTTGTCATGACAAGATTCATGCTCTGTTGTTGAAACAAACCCATTTCCATCCTAAATCCCTCCCCTATTATTTCATCATACTATAGATGAAAGCGCTATACATCCTACAAAATTTGGGGGTCTGACTCCCAACAAATACAAATTTACCAAATTTGTATTTGTCAGAAAGACATAACGATCCCTACAAGCTTAAGTTTGATTAGCATCTTTGATTAAGCGCAATGTTAAATTGTTAGGGGTCTGTCCCGGGGACAGACCCCTAACAATTTACACACAATTTCATACCATTTTAAAAGATACAAAAAAATGCCAGCACCGCCGGAAGGCAGTGTGGCATTTTAAACTTTACTATTAAAGTTTTGTTACGTTAGCAGCTTGTGGTCCGCGCTCGCCATCAACGATTTCGAAAGATACTTCTTGTCCTTCTTCAAGAGACTTGAAGCCTTCTGATTGAATCGCAGAAAAGTGTACGAATACGTCATTTCCACCTTCAACTTCGATGAAGCCGAAACCTTTTTCAGCGTTGAACCATTTTACTTTACCATTTTGCATGGGTGTTTCCTCCTTACAAACGCTATGTAAGCGTTTTAACTCTTTTAACCATCTTACTATGTAAATAAAAAGGCATAAAAAAATGCGCACTCATCTGAATAATTCAGAAGCGGATTTAAGTGTTCCACTTCTTATTCAAAAAGTACGACCGCTTTAAATCCAAAAAATATTCACAACGTAAAAGGTTGAGATAACTATAACATGTCCAACCCAAATTGTCAAAACAAGGGATGAAATTTTTGATATACTTTTGCTCTGCCACTCGATAGGCTATGATAGATAAAGACCTGTAACATCTGTAAAACTTGTTTATCGATTTAAGGAGGAAGAACTGTGAGCGAAGCATTTTCAGTACCTTATTTTAAAGAAAATTTTCAGCAATATATCGAACGAAACAAAGATGTTTTTACGAAAACACATGCGATGAATGCTTATTATCGTTCGATCGTAGGAACACTTATCAATGATAATCTCAATAAAAACAGTGAAATCGTGCGTCGCATACGTAATTTAGAAACCGCTTATATTGAAATTAAAAATGAAAACTAAAGCTTAATTAATCCGATATCAGGGTAATGTTTTGTAATGGAGAGGTTTAAAATCCTGCTTCTAGCGGGCATTATGATGATAGCCCATACATAAGGTGTAAGAAGGATATTGAGCAATGCTGGCGAAATGAGTTACATACAGCATATTGTTTGACCTTGTTTGACCTTTTTTGTATGATGACAGTACAGTTTAAGTTGAAAAAGGAGAAGGAGGATTTCCATGAACTTAATTCCAACAGTAATTGAACAAACGAACCGTGGGGAGCGCGCTTACGATATTTACTCCCGTCTGTTAAAAGACCGTATTATTATGCTTGGCAGTGCAATCGACGATAACGTTTCTAACTCAATCGTAGCACAGCTTCTATTTCTAGCTGCTGAAGATCCTGATAAAGACATCTCGTTATACATAAATAGCCCAGGTGGATCAATCACAGCAGGTATGGCGATTTATGACACAATGAACTTTATTAAGCCGCACGTATCAACAATTTGTATTGGTATGGCAGCATCAATGGGAGCTTTCTTATTGGCTGCAGGTGAAAAAGGAAAGCGTTATGTGCTTCCGAATTCAGAAGTTATGATTCATCAGCCACTTGGCGGCACACGCGGTCAAGCGAGTGATATCGAAATTCACGCACGCCGCATTATCCAAATGCGTGAACAGCTTAACAAAATCTTGTCTGAAAAAACGGGTCAACCGCTTGAAGTGATCGAGCGCGACACAGACCGTGATAATTTCTTACTTGCAGAAGATGCTGTTAAATATGGATTGGTCGATAAACTGATCACTTCTGTAGACAGCACAGATATTAAAAAATAACAACAAATAGGAAAAACAGGACTGCTTCAATGTTGAGCAGCCCTGTTTTTTTGTGTGTTTTATTAAAGTACAGCTACAATTTTTCCTTTAACGTGTCGTTCTGCAAGCTTAGCAAGTGCAGCAGGTACTTCTTCTAGCGAAATCGTTTCAGAAATCATAGCTGTTATTTTTCCTTCGGCCACAAGCTGTGCCAATTCTTCGTTCATTGTTGCTAGATCTTTTTGTGCTTTGACTGAATTAGAAAAATGAGCAGCACCTAGTGCGATCTCGTGAAAGGATAGCGCTTGGCTGAATGGTTTAACAGCGGAATAATCAGGATTTCCAGCAATAAAAGCAATACGCCCGTTAAATGCAATACTCTTTAGAGACTGAGTAGCATTATCACGGCTTACGGTATCAAGAACGGCATCTACACCAACATTATCAGTCAGTTCCATGACTCGAGCATGGACATCTTCTGTTTTATAAAAAATCACGTGATCTGCACCTAAGCTCTTCACGTATTCTTCATTTTCAGGCGAACATGTTGTGATGATGATCGCTCCAATCTGTTTAGCCAGCTGTATCGCAAAACCGCCGACACCCCCTGCGCCGCCATGGATCAGGATCGTCTCACCTTCTTTCAAGTTCATCTTGCGGAATAGTGCTTGATAAGCCGTCATCCCTGCACATGGAAGAGCAGCTGCTTCCTCAAATGACAGTCCGTCTGGAATTCTAGCTACAGAATGAGCGGTAGTAAGCGCATATTCAGCGTATCCGCCTTTTTTGCGAGGTTACCATGATAGAAGATACGGTCTCCTTGTTTGAATTCCGTAACCCCTTCCCCTGTTTCTTCAATAACACCCGCAGCGTCTAGTCCTAAAATATGAGGATAGTTCCAATTTGGGTTTCCATTTGTTGCCGTTTTGTAGTCTACTGGATTAAGTCCTGCCGCCTTCACTTTAACAAGAACTTCACCTGGTCCTGGAACAGGTTTATCTGTTTCACTAACCTTCATTTCACGCCACATGTTTTTGTCTTGTAACAATAAAGCTTTCATCTATAAAGTCCCCTTTACGAGTAGTAAGATTGGTAAAAATGATACAAGGGACAGTATATCCATTTTGATGGTGTGATAATAGAAAAATGCTCATGGCGGTTAGCTTTACGCTGTCAGTGTATTGCGTGTTCTGGGTGTCCTCACTAAATGGACAAAACAGGGATTTGTATTTGTCTGGGGTCTGTCCCCCTCGATTGCTTTCAGCATGGCTTTGGCTTTGTTGACCGTTTCTTCGTATTCACGTTCAGGCACGGAATCCGCCACAACACCAGCTCCTGCTTGCACATATGCTTTGCCGTCTTGAAACACGATCGTTCGAATCGCGATACATGAGTCCATCTGCCCGTTGAACCCTAAATAGCCGATCGCGCCTCCATATACACCGCGTGATTGCTTCTCCAGTTCTGAGACGATCTGCATAGCTCTTACCTTCGGAGCACCTGAGACTGTTCCAGCCGGCATGCACGAGCGCAAAGCATCAAAGAAATCTTTATCTTTTTGCATTTTGCCTTTTACGTGCGATACCATATGCATTACGTGTGAATACCGTTCGATTTCCATATAAGAGTCTAGCTCAACAGAACCAAATTCACTGACTCGTCCAACATCGTTTCTGCCTAGATCAACAAGCATGACATGTTCTGCACGCTCTTTTTCATCTGCGAGTAAGTCCCTTTCATATGCTAAGTCTTCCTCATGCGTCTTGCCTCTTGGCCGGGTTCCTGCGATCGGCCTGTTTTCAACACATCCGTTATCTACTTTTACAAGAAGCTCAGGAGAAGCACCTACGATAAACGTGTCGTTAGATTTGTAGTAATACATATATGGCGATGGATTCATGGAACGCAGAAGCCGGTACACATCAAACGGATCGGCTTCCGTTTCCTGTTCAAACCGCTGTGACAATACGACTTGAAAAACGTCTCCAGATTTGATGTATTCTTTCGCCTGCTCAACCATGGAACAGAATTCTTCTTTTGTGTGAGAAGAGCGAACTCCTCTGCTTTTTTCACGGTTAATGGCTGTTCTGAATTTTCTGCCTTGCTTTTCGGGTGTTGCTGCAACTCTTGATACGTTCGACGAATACTCTCGCAAACGTCGTTATACTTTTGTTTAATACTTTCCTCATTATCATCATGGGAAACGTGCAGATTGCACAGGATTGTGGTTTTTTGTTTCAGATGATCAAATACAATGATTTCGTCAGTGAACAAAAATTCCATTTCATTTTCTTGGTTGGATGGCGATTTTGGTTTTGGCACATTTTCAAACGTATGAATCAGGTCATAGCCGAAAAAGCCAACAGCACCTCCTGTAAACGGAGGCAGAGAAGAGTGTTTAGGAGACTTGTATCGCGACATATAGTACTTCACGATTTCTAATGGAGAGCCTTGTTTCTGTATGTGTTGATTTTCTTTAATAAAGTCAAGATCGACTTTGGTCCCTTTTGAGGAAACAACCAAAAAGGGTTTTCTGCCGATATAGGAGTATCTAGCCCAACGTTCTCCGCCTTCTACACTTTCAAGCAGAAACGCATACGGCTCGTGGCGTACTCTCTCAAACTGAGAGATGCATGTTTCTTGATCAGATAGATACGTAAGACCAATCGGAATCACATTGTAGTTTTCTTTCGATAGAGATACAACTTCCTCTAAAGATGGTACAAACATGTTCAATTCACCTCTTTCAAAAAATAAAAACCTCTCGCTTGTTACAGCGGAGGCTAATTAAATGCATCATTAATAAACTAAGAAAGAGGTTTAATACAGGATTAAATACTCTCAACTCAGCTCAAGCTATGCTCTCTTTTCTCCACTCATCTCAACTCTTACTATTCTCCTGATTAGTGATTAATATATAGGGTTACCCCTTATCTGTCAACTATTGAATAAGGTTACAAAAGCTTAGCGATAAAACGAGTGCCGAATCACCCAAACCCAGCAAACACTAAAAAATAATATGAGGCTAAATATAATCGTAATCATAAACGCAAGTCCTAAGAACAAGCCGGAACTTTGTGGATATTGCAGCGTGTAGCCAGCTAACGCCAAGGGATAGAGAAGAATGAAAATCAGCATCGAAACCCAGAAGATGAGCCTGAACGTACTTTTTCGGGGTTTGATCAAATATAAGGTTAATAGCATATTCAAAACGGTTAAACCAGCGGCAAACGACCAGTCATGCACAAAACTTGTATGATGCAAAATAATCGCCTCCCTTTTCCTCTTCTATCAGTATATAAAGAGAAGTTGGTTGGCCAACCCTATGAAATAGAAAAAACCGCCATTTGTCCTTTCTAGATGGACAAAACGGCGGTTTGTATTTGTCTGGGGTCAGACCCCTATTATTCTACTTTAGAAACAAAAGCCGATAGTGCTTCAATGGCTTCTTTCTCATCAGGGCCATCAACAGCTAAAACAAGTTCAGCACCAGATCCTACGGCTAAACTCATAATCCCCATGATGCTCTTTGCATTGACTTTCTTGCCTTCCTTCTCAACAAATACATCAGACGTGTAACGGTTTGCTTCTTGAACAAATAATGCGGCTGGGCGTGCTTGCAGTCCGCTTTTCAACTGCACGGTTACTTTCTTCTCAACCATTCTACCTTACCTCCTCTAACCTTATCTCTCTATTGGAACATCAATTGATGGGTTGACCGCTTCTAATTTTCGTTGCTATTTCATCAATCTTGCGTAATCGGTGATTTACACCTGATTTACTTACAGGGCCGGATGATACCATTTCGCCCAGTTCTTTAAGGGTAATTTCTTGGTGAGTTACTCTAAGCTGCGCAATTTCGCGTAATTTATCTGGAAGTTTTTCAAGTCCTACTTGTTCATCGATGAATTTGATATTCTCGACCTGTCTCATGGCAGCTCCTACCGTTTTGTTGAGGTTTGCCGTCTCACAGTTCACCAGGCGGTTTACCGAGTTCCGCATATCCTTTAAGATACGAATATCCTCAAAGAACAAAACAGCATGATGGGCGCCGATCAGGGTTAGAAACTCTGAAATCTTTTCGCCATCTTTTAAATAGATAATATAGCCTTTTTTGCGTTCTAGAACTTTCGCTTTAAGCTTAAATTTGTTCATCAGTTCTGCCAATGCAACCGTATGCTCTTCATACATCGAAAAGATTTCAAGATGATAGCTTGTCTCAGGATGATTCACCGAACCCCTGCTAAGAAAGCGCCTCTCATGTATGCACGGCGGCAGCAGCTTTTTTATTAAATTCCTCTGCAATGTTGCGGGTAAACGTAAACGCCCCGTCAATAATCTTCAAATCTTCCAACAATGCTCTTGATTCTTCTGAAACACGTACAATGTAGACATTATTCTTTTTCAAGCGCATCTTTTTCGTACTAATAGCTCTACGTGGTAAGGATATACACGCTTGATCAGCGTATAAATTCTTCTTGCGATAGCAGCATTTTCAGTCGGAATATCCAGAATCAATTTTCTGTTGCTGAAAGAGATGGAACCATTCATTCGAATCAAAGCAGCTAACTCAGCTTTTTTACAGCAATCCTTCAGTTCGAGCTGCGTTAATTCTTTTTTGTATCTGCAGCAAAAGACATCTGCATCACCACTCCTCTTCCATCCATTACAAACCATAAACTATTTTTCTAAAAGTCCTAACAGCAAGTCAGAAACCCTTTGCGCATCATGCCTTACAAGCGTGCCGTATTGAATAATATTGTCGCAGACTAGTCCGATCCCAAACGAATTTAAACGTTCCTCATCGAACTGCACTTGTGATGCCCCTTCTTCCAAGTAAAGGTCCAAAAATTCAGACGGGATCGTTTCATTGTTCACGATCACAACATCAATAAAATTATGGCCCACATGGTCGATTAATGCCTGGATGTGATCTCCTGCCGTGTAATCGGTTGTCTCACCAGGCTGTGTCATCACATTACATACATATACTCTAGGTGCCGTTGCCTCGCGAATAGCATTAGAGATTCCGTTAACAAGAAGGTTCGGCAAGATGCTCGTATATAAGCTTCCTGGTCCGATTACGATTAAGTCTGCTTCTTGTATCGCTTTAACACTCTCACGAAGAGGTTCGATCTTCTCATCTGATAAGAAAACACGTTTGATTTTCTTATTCGACAGCGGGATCTTGGATTCCCCTGTACAATCGTCCCATCTTCCAACTCTGCGCATAAAATGATGCTGTTTTTTGCAGCAGGGAGTACTTGACCTCTTACGTTTAAAACGCGACTAAGTTCCCGAATTCCGGTTAAAAAATCTCCTGTTATATCATGCATGGCCGCAAGAAGCAGGTTTCCTAGTGAGTGACCGGTAATTCCGTCGCCTACTTTAAACCTGTGCTGAAACATTTTTTCCACAAGCGGCTCAACCTCAGAAAGAGCGGCGATTACGTTTCTTACATCGCCAGGAGGAGGCATGTCATAATCCCTCCTCAACCTTCCTGAGCTGCCGCCATCATCTGCAACCGTTACGATAGCAGTGATATCAACTGGGTAGCGCTTCAGTCCGCGTAGAAGAACAGAGAGCCCTGTTCCCCCGCCAAGCACTACCACTTTCGGCTGCTTTTTCATCTATACTTTATCCTTTCCCATATCTCTGTGAGAGCTGAATGTTACATATTCTTTGGAAAGTGCATTTCCGATATATTCAGCTAGAGCTACAGAACGATGCTTCCCGCCTGTACATCCGATCCCGATGATCAACTGGCTCTTTCCTTCTCTTTTATATTGAGGAACCATAAAATGCAGGAGATCCAGCAGTTTTTCTAAGAACATGTTCGTTTCCGGCCATTTTAATACGTACTCAGAAATGTCTGCTTCAAGTCCTGTTCTTGGTCTCATGTGTTCAATATAGTGCGGGTTCGGTAAGAAGCGAACATCAAATACTAAGTCAGCATCGATCGGCATACCGTACTTAAATCCGAATGACATCACATTAATCGTAAACGGATGAGCGGCATTAGCAGAAAAGCGCTGAATGATTCGCTCACGCAACTGAAGCGGTTTTAAGTCAGACGTATCCAACACTTGCTGAGCTCTTCCCTTTAGTTCTTCGAGCATCTCCCGTTCTTGCGTGATGCCTTGAAGAGGGTTTCCGCTTTTCGCTAGCGGATGTGAGCGGCGCGTTTCTTTATAACGCCTTACAAGCGTTGCATCTTTACAATCTAAATATAAAATCTGCGGCTGAACATCGGATGAGACTGCTAATTGATCGAGCGTTGAGAACAACTGATCAAAAAATTCACGGCCGCGCAGATCCATCACAAGCGCGACTTTGTTCAGTTTGCCAGCAGATTCTTGCATCAATTCTACAAATTTAGGGAGTAGTGCAGGTGGCAGATTATCAACACAGAAAAAGCCTAAATCTTCAAAGCTCTGCATGGCTACCGTCTTCCCGGCCCCTGACATTCCTGTAATAATCACCATTTGTACATCATGTCTTTCCATGCCATTTCCCCCAGTAAGCTATGTTCAATTCATATGCGGCTAGCCCAGAGTTATGCTGGATCTAAGCGATATGCAAGCAGTTCAAAATCAGGTGTATACGTAAACGTGCCAAAAATCATGTTGCTTCCATTAGTCATGTAATCAAGAATATGATGGTCTCCTGGCGCCATCGGAAGTTCACGAACTTCTTCAACAGACTTCCAAGACAGAATTCCTTCTTCACATTCTTCTAATGCAACACCTTCTGAATCGGTTGCAAAAAAGGTAAACATCATCCACTCAGAGACGATTTTGTCACCTTCTTTAATAATAAAATTAAAGACACCTTTAAGTTGAGGATTCTTCAGATAGATCCCTGTTTCTTCGCGGTACTCCCGAATAACAGAATCCCGAATGGACTCGGTAGACTCCATTTTCCCACCGGGTGCTACCCACCAGCCCCGTCTAGGCTTTTGAAGCAGAAGCACTTGATTGTCTCTAATTAACACACAGTTTGTTACTCTTTGCACTTGTTTCACCTCAGGGCTATGTCCTACTTGTTAGTATACTAAATTATGTAACCCCTCACAATACAGAGGTCTCAAGGGTTTGACGTATTTTAGCATTCTAATTTATGGTATTGATCTTTTTTTATTATGTGAAAAAATACCCTATTAAATGAGCTTTATCCATGGAGTTTTTGCACTTTTCAATGATGTCTTAGAGAGTAGTTGATTTCCGTTTCAGATGCTCGCTTTCCGCGGGGCAGGCGGTGAGCCACATTTGGACGTTTCACTCTTAAGTGTCTCACCTGCCCGCCTGTCCCGCAGGAGTCTCGCATCTTACACTCCAATCAATTTTCAATGAAGAGATTAGAAATGAATTTAGTATCCTTTTTTAAGTATTTTTTTCGCATTTTTACTATATGTGACAAAGCGCATAAAAAAGGACACGAAGCATAGCTCCGTGTCAAAGTCTTGCCTTTATAAAAAGGGGGTCAATTTCTTATTTTTATATTACCCCACAATTGTTTCACCACTGTTACAATCACATTAATTGGAAGTTACGTTTTTTAGCTTTTCAGCTAAGCTCTCCACATAGTGCTGAGCCGCTTGTGCAGCAATACTTCCATCACCTGTTGCCGTAACAATCTGACGAAGTGTTTTTTCACGAATATCTCCAGCTGCAAAGATGCCAGGGATTCTCGTTTCCATTTGTTCGTTTGTTTCAACATAGCCGTTTTCGTTCGTGATGCCAAGATCTTTAAACGCAGCGTTTAGCGGCAGCATTCCGATGTATATGAAAACACCATCCGCTGAGAAGTCTTGTTTTTCACCTGTTTCAGAATGAACAAGGGTTACTTTATTCACTTTGTTGTTTTCGCCGTGAATTTCTTTTACAGAATGATTCCAGATAAAGTCGATCTTATCGTTGTCAAATGCGCGCTGCTGAAGGATCTTTTGCGCACGAAGCTTATCACGTCTGTGAACGATTGTTACTTTTGATGCGAAGCGAGTTAAGTAAACTCCCTCTTCAACAGCAGAGTCACCACCGCCGACAACAACGAGTTCACGGTTTTTAAAGAATGCTCCATCACACACTGCACAATACGAAACACCGCGACCAGAAAATTCTTTTTCGCCCGGTACGCCAAGTTTCTTATATTCAGCACCGGTTGAGATGATAATCGAACGTGCTTTATATGTTTTGCTTCCAGCTTTGATCGTTTTGTACTCTTCACCGTCGATGATCTCTTTCACATCACCATAGGCGTATTCAGCACCGAATTTTTTTGCGTGTTCGAACATTTTGTTAGATAGTTCCGGTCCTAGAATGTGATCAAAACCAGGATAGTTTTCAACGTCTTCTGTGTTTGCCATCTGTCCGCCAGGGATACCTCGTTCAATCATAATCGTATCCAGGTTAGCGCGGGAAGTATAGACCGCTGCTGTCATACCAGCTGGTCCTGCACCAAGAATGGCAACATCATAAATTTTTTCTTCAGTCATTAAAGCCCACTCCTTATATAAGGAAATTCTTATTTGCTATATCTCTATCCTATAGGCTCATAGGAGTAAAGTCCATCATTCTGCTCAGACGTTCCGATTTACCCAGCCAATCAGTTTTTTGATTCGTAAGGACAGCATAGAAACCGAGATTTCGTACTGCTCAGCAACGGCTTTTGGGTAGATCGTCCTTTTTGCTTGCGAGCTAAGTGATCGATTGCCGCAGCGATCGCTTTTTGATTATCAAAAATTCCTTCTCCAGACAGTTCAGCAAACTTAATCGCTTCTGACCAATAAAACAGAACCTGTTCATCAAGTGTGGAACCTTTTTCTTTTATAAAAAGAAGAACATCGAGTGCCGCGCTAATGATTTCAGAGGGACGTCCTACTTCCACAAGTTCGTCATCATGTGCTAATTTAACCGGCAGTTGCGGCTGATGCTCTAGCATTATGTTTGCAGCAATCTCTTTTGCGAGAAGAGATTCTTCTTTACGCAGGCAAAAATCACGAAGGGTCGCATAGGCCTCTTCATTTTTATTCCCTCGCAAAAGAAATAAATGCGTAATTTTGTGTTTTTCCAGTCCTTTACGCACCTGCTGAATATGTTCCATCGCTTTCATTTGACGATCTTTTTTAGGTTTGTTCTGATTGCTTGTAGGAATGCGGTATTGATAGTCTCCACCTGTAATGGACAGCTCATCCTTCATCGCTTTTTCTATATAAAACGGCGCAACATGGCCTTCTGGGTCAAGCTCTATCACTTTTTTCCACGTCTTTAAAGAGAGCTCTTTCTGTCCGAGCGCAAAATACGAAACCGCTAGCATATGTGTTGTTACCGGATCATAAACAAATGATGATTTTTTCAAAGTCTGAAGCCATTTGTTTGCGTAAATATGCTCTTCTAATAACCCGAACGTATTTCCAAGCTTGTAACGGTGCTCAGGGTGCATCGGGTGTACCATTTTTAACCGTTCAACCAGCTTCCCGCCAGGCTCGTCCATACCTAAATGGAACAAAAAGATCGCTAAATTACAAAGAGCATTCAGATTACCTGGATTTTTATCCAACACATCCTGAAGAACATCCATTGCTTCATCAAATTCGCTTTTATAAAAATGTGTGAGTGCTAAGTTGTTATAAGCCGCCCAAAACTTAGGGTGGTCTGTAATGATTGCGCGCAGTTGCTGCTGTGCAAGCGGCAGATCTCCCCGTTCGATCGACTGCCTAGCTTCATCATGCAGTTTGATTAACTCTTCTTCTGTAGAAAGAGGTAAATTAACAGACTTGTTTCCTGTTTCAAGTGAAATGAGATCTAAGAGTTCTTGTGTATCATCAACAAATTCGCCATCCGGATCGTTTTCAATATATAAACGGGCATGTTCTTCCGCGTCCGAATACATTCCTAAATGCGCAAAGTTATTCGCAAGGAAAAAGTGACATTCGGAGAGATCAGAACCTGCCTGCTCTAAAGCGTTCAACAAATGTTTATTGGATTCTTCATATTCACCGATCTCAGCAAGCGTTGAAGCAAGCTGACATAAAAAGAGGGCTCTTCCGGCTGGAAGGTAACGGCCCGCTCAAACATTTTTTTGCTGTATATAGATCACGCCTGTTATAGGCTTTTATTCCTTTTTCAAAAAAGTAATCCCCATCCTGGATAAAGGGAAGAACACGGCCGCTAGCTGCACTGGCACTTTTTTGTTTATGCATAATTTAGTTCCTCCATCCACTATGTAAACTCCTAATCATTCTTCCACGTTTTTAGTTTACAAAGTTTTCAACCCAAAAATTATAACACAGGCTAAATAGAGTAACACCCCTTAAACTGTAAATAATGGGCAGGAAAGTTTCGACAAAAAATGATGAAGAGAGGTGAAGCAGGAGAATGGAGTGAGGGCATAGCTTTTTGGAGGGAGCATGAACTTCATGTTTTAAAGAAATGCTCTACTTGATTAAGATTATTGCTTTTGATTTTTTCTTCACTCGCAAGTTGATTGGAGTGTAAGATGCGAGACTACCGCTAGGACAGGTGGGCAGGTGAGACACTTAAGAGTGAAACGTCCGAATGTGGCTCACCGCCTGCCCCGCGGAAAGCGAGCAACCTGGAACGTAAATCAACTACTTTCAAGAACAACATGGGTTACCCGAACAGACATAGAAATATTGTTACACACAAAAAAAACAACCGAGAAATTGATCTGAACCCAAAAAGTTAGACATTAGGATTTTAGGCGGCCTGTGAGGCATGCGTCCGGTATTGTACCGGGCTCATGCCTTTTAATTTGGCCTTAATCCGTTTGTGGTTATAGTATTGTATGTATTCTTCCAGTTCACGCTTAAAATGTTCCATGCTATCAAACTCGTATAGATAAAGCAATTCAGATTTCAATACGGCAAAGAAACTCTCCATGGCAGCGTTATCGAGGCAATTCCTCTTGCGGGACATGCTTTGGGTGATTCCGTGCTCTTTCAGTGAGTGCTGGTATTGCTTCATCTGGTAATGCCATCCCTGGTCAGAATGAAGGATGGGGGAATCTCCTTCTTTCAAGCGTTCAAAGACTTGATCCAGCATTTTTGAAACCAGATGATAAACAGGACGCTGTTCCATATTGTAGGCAATAATTTCACCGTTGTATAAATCAATAACCGGGGAAATGTATAGCTTTTCACCATGCAAGTGGATTTCCGTCACATCCGTTGCCAATTTCTCAAGGGGCTTGGATGCGAAGAAATCGCGCTTAATTTTATCAGAAGTAATTCGACCTTCCTGCCCGCGGTAGGACTTGTACTTCTTCATCCGTACAAGGCTTTTTAACCCGAGCTGTCCCATGAGACGGCGGACTGTTTTGTGATTAATGCCGATCCCCCTGTTGCGAAGCTCTAAGGTAATACGGCGATACCCGTACCGCCCTTTGTGCTCATGGTAGATTTCCCCGATGACCTCTTTGATCTCCTTGTATTTATCAGGACGGTCCATTTGTTTGACCCAGTAGTAATACGTGCTGCGAGGCATCCCAGCTGCTCTAATCAAATCTCTCACCTTATACTCATGCCTTAACTGATGGATTATTTGTGCTTTGTCCAGTTCGGTGATTTTTCTCTTTCTTGAATTAAGGCATGTAACTTTTTTAAGTAGGCATTCTCCGCACGAAGACGCTCATTCTCAGCCTGTAATAGCTGTTCAGATCCTTCAGGTAATGCTGGTTTCTTTGGTTCCTGCGGTTTCTTTTTCATAGACGGACGCCCCTTTTCCTTTGGTTTCAGAGCGTCCGGCCCATCCTTCTCCACCTTCCGTTTCCATGAGATGATGGTCTGGTGAGAAGGAATCTTAAATATAGCTGCCGTATGCATAAGGGACGCTCCAGTGTCGTTCATATAATTGAGTACGTCCATTTTAAATTGAATATCATATTTTGTATAGGTGGATAGGAGTCCTTTTTCTCCGCTTTCTTTATAATGGTTTACCCAGTTTTTCAACTGGGTGGAATTAATATTGAACTGATTTGCGATTTCTTGGAACGAAGCCTTTCCCTCAAGATAAGCAAAGACAGCCTGTAATTTTACCTCAAAAGAATATTTAGTCAAAAAAACTGCACCTCCAATTGTTAGTGGTGTCTAACAATTGGGGTGCAGTTCAAATCACCCTCAGTTGTCTTTTTTCGTATGTCTTTCTTTTAACGTAGCTAAAATCTCGTCCAATGGAACTCTTTGCTCCTGTAATAGGACCAATACATGATACAGCAGGTCAGAAACTTCCCACTTCAGCTCTTCAGGATCACGATTTTTTGCCGCGATAATTACTTCGCCCGCTTCTTCTCCAACCTTTTTCAAAATCTTGTCGACTCCGTGTTCAAAAAGGTATGTCGTGTACGCTCCTTCAGGCATCTCATGCTCTCGTTTTGCGATAATTTCTTGCAGCTCTGTCAAAATTCCATATCGATCAGGGTTTGGCTCATCCACTTTATCATCTACACTATAAAGCGTTTCTGAAAAACAGCTGTATGCGCCCGTATGGCATGCTGGTCCTTTAGGGTCAACGAGAACGACAACAGCGTCCTGATCGCAATCATAGCGGATGCTTTTTACTTTTTGTGTGTTACCCGATGTCTCACCTTTGTGCCATAATTCTTGCCGGGATCTTGAAAAGAATACCGTTTCACCAATTTCGACTGTTTTTTCAAGCGATTCTCGGTTCATATACGCGACAGTCAATACCTCTTTTGATTGATAATCCTGGACTACGGCAGGAATCAGTCCTTTTTCGTCAAAGTTCAGCTTTTCCAAATTCATCGAACAGACACCCCCAACTTTCGCAATTCTGTCTTTACCTCTGCAATCGATGTTTCTTTATAATGAAAAATACTAGCAGCAAGTCCAGCGTCTGCTTTGCCAGCCGTAAATGCATCATAAAAATGCTCTGAAGACCCGGCACCGCCTGATGCAATGACAGGAACCGTTACGGCTTCACTCACAGCTTTAGTCAGTTCTAAGTTAAACCCGGACTTTTCTCCGTCTTGATCCATGCTGGTTAGCAGAATCTCTCCAGCGCCTCGGTTGACAGCCTCTTTCGCCCATTCAGTGACTTCCCACTGAGTGGGTTTACGCCCTCCATGGGTATATACACGCCATGAGCCAAGTTCTTCATCATACTTTGCGTCAATCGCAACAACGATGCATTGTGCGCCAAAATAATCAGATCCTTCTGTGATCAATTCAGGCCGCAAAACGGCTGCTGTATTCACAGAAACCTTGTCAGCGCCTGCTCGTAAAACTCGCTTTATGTCTTCAAGTTTGTTAATACCGCCGCCGACTGTAAAGGGAATCGCCAGTTCTGCGGCAACTCGTTCGACCACTTCAACCATCGTGTCACGGCCTTCGTGACTCGCAGAAATATCTAAAAACACGAGCTCATCTGCACCTTCTGAATCATAAAAGCGTGCTAGTTCAACAGGGTCACCAGCATCAACGAGATTGAGAAACTGAATGCCTTTTACTACTCGTCCTTCTTTAACGTCCAAACAAGGAATAATTCGCTTAGTCAGCATTACTTCACACTTCCTAACGCATCTGACAATGTGAAACGCTCTGTATACAGCGCTTTGCCGATAATGGCACCGGCAATTTTACGTTCATCATTTTTTAAGTTCACCAGATCCTCGATGGAACTGACACCGCCTGATGCAATCACTTCTTTTCCTGTGATGCCGGCTAATTCGCCGATTGCTTCAACATTTGGTCCTTGCAGCATACCGTCCTTTGATATGTCGGTAAAAATAAAGGTTTGTGCACCTTCTTCTACCAGTCGCTTCGCTAAGTCGACAGCTCTTATATGTGATGTTTCGAGCCATCCTTCTGTTGCAACGAATCCATCACGCGCATCGAGTCCGATTGCCACTCTAGACCCACCATAGCGAGCTAATGCTTCTCTAACAAAATCTGGGTTAGAAACAGCAGCACTTCCTAAGATCACACGGTCAACGCCAGCATCCAAATAATAAGAGACGTCTTCCATCGAACGGATGCCTCCACCGATCTGTACTTTTGCGGGAAGTTCTTTTGCAACACGTAGCACATGCTCGTGATTAATTTTCTTGCCGTCCTTTGCACCATCGAGGTCAACCATATGAATCCACTCTGCACCTTGATCTGCAAACTGTTTGGCCATATCAAACGGAGAATCTCCGTAGATCGTCTCTTGATTGTAATCACCTTGCATTAATCTTACGCATTTCCCGTTACGCATATCAATGGCCGGATAAAGTATAAATGTACTCATCTTTGTTTTCCCTCCTCAACAAAACGGCAAAAATTTTGCAGCATTCCCATGCCCGTTTCAGAACTTTTTCCGGGTGAAACTGCGTACCCATGATCCTGCCGCTTCCTACAACAGCAGGAACTTCAACGTCTTCATAGTTCGCGACCGCAGCCAGAACTTCTCGATTTTCAGTTTGCACGACAAAGGAATGTACGAAATAAACATACCCTTCATCTAAACCCTTTAATAACGGCTGATCATTTTGTAAAAAGGTAAGGTTATTCCACCCCATATGTGGCACTTTATATGAACTGCCTTCACTTGTTTTTCCTGAAAAACGCTCAACTTTTCCGGGCAGAAGTCCAAGCCCTTTTGTTAAACCGTTCTCTGTACTTTCTTCAAACAGAAGCTGCATGCCAAGACAGATGCCCATCAGTGGCTTTCCGCTAGCTGCTTCTTTTTTATAAAATCAGCAAGTCCCGTTTTTCCCAATTCATTCATCGCATCTTTAAATGAACCTACTCCAGGAAGAAGTAACCCATCAACCTCATGAAGTTCCTCTGGATTACCTGAAAGGATGTATGGCTGGTTGATTCTTTTTAATGCGGAACAGACAGAGTGAAGATTGCCCATCCCATAGTCGATAATTCCGATCATTTATAACATTCCTTTCGTAGAAGGCACTCCTTTAACACGTGGATCAATCTGTGTTGCTTCATCTAACGCTTTTGTAAATGCTTTAAAAATGGCTTCAATGATATGATGCGTGTTTGAGCCATAGTGAACGATCACATGCAGATTCATTCTTGCTTCTAGTGCAAGCTTCCAGAAAAATTCATGCACGAGTTCTGTATCGAACGTACCGACTTTTTGACTCGGAAACTCTGCCCGAAACTCTAGATGAGGACGGTTTGAAAGATCGATCACGACTTGAGCAAGCGTTTCGTCCATCGGCACAAACGCATTTCCGTAACGTTTAATGCCACGCTTGTCACCTAGAGCTCCTTGAATGGCTTGTCCAAGACAGATGCCCACGTCTTCTGTTGTATGATGGTCATCAATCTCAACATCTCCTGCTGCATTTACCGTCAGATCAAAATGTCCATGACGCGCGATCGCGTCTAACATATGGTTTAAGAATGGGACGGGTGTTTGAATATCGGCTTGCCCTTCTCCATCAATATCTAGAGACAGACTGATTTGTGTTTCTTTTGTATTTCGTTCAATGGTATGTTGTCGTAGATGCTTTTCCATTTACTTGTCCTCCAGTCGAATATCAATCGCTCTCGCATGTGCTTCTAGTCCTTCTAAGCGGGCAAATGCTGAAATCTTCCGACCATTTTCGTTGATCGCTTGCTCGCTATAACGGATGACACTTGATTTTTTCGTAAAATCATCCACATTGAGCGGACTTGAAAAGCGTGCTGTTCCACTCGTCGGAAGAACGTGGTTGCTGCCTGCAAAATAATCTCCAACCGGCTCTGAGCTATGTTCTCCAAGAAAAATAGCTCCCGCGTGTTTAATTTTCCCGAGAAGACTCATCGGGTCTTGCGTCATAATCTCTAAGTGTTCAGGTGCGATTTGGTTGATTACATCTGCGCCTTCTGAAAGTGAACTTACGATATAGATGGCTCCATAGTCCTGAATTGCCTGCATGGCGATCTCTTTTCTTGGAAGTTGTGCGAGCTGTGATTCCACTTCTGTGGCGACTTTTTCAGCAAGTTCCTTTGATGTCGTTACTAATACAGCAGCAGAACGCGGATCATGCTCTGCTTGTGAGAGTAGATCTGCTGCAATATATCGCGCGTTTGCTGTTTCATCGGCAAGTACAGCAATTTCGCTCGGACCTGCAATCATATCAATATCACAGACTCCAAAGACTTCGCGCTTTGCTAGAGCCACAAATATATTACCTGGCCCTACAATCTTATCCGTCTTTGGCACCGATTCTGTTCCGTACGCGAGTGCTCCAATTGCTTGTGCCCCGCCGATTTTAAACATTCGTTTAACACCTGCTATGGAAGCTGCTGCTAATACGGCAGCCGGGAGCTTTCCATCCTTACCAGGAGGTGACACGAGGACGATTTCCTCCACACCTGCAACAGCTGCAGGTATTACACCCATTAATACCGACGACGGGTAAGCCGCTGTTCCACCTGGAACGTAAACACCTACAGAATCGAGCGGTGTTACTTTTTGACCTAATAATGTGCCATCTTCGCGGGTGAAAAACCAAGATTGTCGCTTTTGTTTTTCATGATACTCGCGAATGTTCGCTGCAGCTTCCTTTATGATTTCAATCATTTCCGAATCAAGAGAAGAGATTGCTTCATCAATTTCAGATTTCGTCACTTCAAGTGATTGCAAAGAAACACCATCAAGCTTTTCCGTATATTGAAAAAGGGCTTTATCCCCCTCAGCTTTCACGTTTTGGAGAATCTCAAGAACAGCTTTTCTTTGCACTTCTGTATTTTGTTCTACGCTTCTTTCAAGGTTTTTCAATTCCGATACAGCTTGTATTTTCATTGAATAGCCTCCTTGCTTTCAACGAGAGTACGCATCCGTTCAACGAGATCGTTGATGCGTGCTGCATGAAGTCTGTAGCTAGCTGGATTCACAATTAAACGTGAAGTGATATCTGCGATTTTTTCAAGTTCAACGAGTCCGTTTTCTTTTAACGTCCTGCCTGTTGAAACGATATCGACAATACGATCAGCTAGCCCAATTAAAGGCGCGAGCTCGATCGATCCGTTCAATTTGATTACTTCCACTTGCTGTCCTTGCTCTCTGAAATAATGAGAAGCGACATTCGGATACTTTGAAGCAATTTTAGGTGCTACCTTTTGATAATTCCCGTCCGGCAGACCCGCAACAGCCAAATAGCATTCAGAGATTTTAAGGTCCAGCACTTCATAAACATCCCGCTCTTCTTCAAGCATCACGTCTTTTCCTGCGATTCCGATATCAGCTACCCCGTGTTCCACATAGGTTGGAACGTCCATCGGTTTTGCCAAAATAAATCGAAGACCTGCTTCAGGAGCATCAATGATCAATTTTCTGGATTCATCAAATTCAGGCGGCAGCGGATAACCTGCCTGTCTTAGCAGATCCACCGCTTCTTCAAAAATTCTTCCTTTAGGCATTGCCATCGTTAAAACCGTACTCATGAAAAGTCCTCTCCTTGCTGACTTCCGATTAGATAATGAACTTCATCGAAACGTTTGCTGAATTCATCCACGTTTTTTACCCCAGACAGATCTTGCATCACAACATATGCGCCTTCTTCTCGTTTGGATTTTGCCGTTTGAAGCGCTTCTTTTCTACGCTCTCCTGTATATAAAATACACTGTCTTTTTTTATTGTCGTTTTTATTTCCTAACGCTTCTACAAAATAGTCCATTCGGATTGCAAAACCGATCGCCGGTGCTTTTCGATCAAAGCGACTGAGCAGATCATCATAACGGCCACCACTGGCAATCGGTGCACCGATTCCAGCTGCGTATCCTTCAAACACAATTCCTGTGTAATAGCTCATGTGACTGAACAGTGTAAAATCAAAAACAATATGCTGTGCCGCATCATACTCTTCAAGAAGGCTGTATAACGTCTTTAATTCCTGAAGGGTTTGCTGTCCGTTGACATTCGGATTTAGAGCCAATGCTTCATCAAGGACTTCAACACCGCCTCTTAAGTCCAATAGTTTTAATAAGCGCTGTGTATCAATGGATGAAAGCGGCAGCTGCTTTACATGTGACGTGTATCCAACATAATTTTTTTCATTTAAATAACGAAGCAGTTCACCTGCTCGGCTGTCATTTCCTAAAATATCTGCAAGTAGCTCTTGTACAAACCCAATATGACCAACAGCGACAGTAAATGATGTGATGCCGCTCTTTCTGATCACCTCTGTCATAAGTGCGAGTGCTTCTGCTTCTGCACTTGCCGTTCCTTCGCCGATCAATTCAATGCCCACTTGTTCAAACTCAGCTGGCCGTCCGCCTTCACGCTGCTGAGCACGGAAAACAGGAGAACTATATGCAAGGCGCAGGGGATAAGCGACATGTTTCATACTCGAAGATACGACCCTCGCAATTGGAGCTGTCATGTCTGGGCGAAGAACTAATGTTTTTCCTTCCATATCGAGCAGTTTAAAGAGCTGCTGATCTAAAATAGCAGAAGCCTCACCAACTGTATCGTGATATTCAAGTGTAGGAGTCTGAATGAATTGATAACCCCAAGACTCCATTTCTCTTTTTATTGTATTTTTAATGTCTTCATTTTTTTGATAAAACGCAGGCAGCGTATCGCGCATTCCTGCTGGCTTTTCAAATACAAACGGTTTTGACATGTTCCTTCATCCTTTATATGTGAAGTGAATTTTAATGTATTATTATTAAACAATGCTTTAGTTCGCTAATATACTACCATGATAAAGATTTAGTTGTAAGTCTACACGTCCTATTAGAAACTGTCAACCAATTCACGCGAATTTTCTGTTTCTTTTTAGGAGTTAAGAAAATGGATTTCAGGGAATAGTATGTAAAAATAAAATCATACATACGAAAGGACGGAATGCGTCTTGTTTAATCGCATCTTTTTTATTGCCATCATTATTGGTGTACCGCTTTCTGTTATCGGGAGTATGCTGCATTGGCCAGCTGTTATACTTTTTGTTATCTATTGTGCGACGATCGTTGCCCTTGCCGGTTATATGGGGCGCGCCACTGAAAGTCTGGCCATTGTTGCCGGGCCTAGGATAGGCGGCTTGCTGAATGCCACATTCGGAAATGCTGTCGAACTAATCATTTCTATTTTCGCCTTAAAAGCAGGGCTCATAAGTGTAGTATTAGCGTCATTGACGGGTTCTGTACTCGGAAATCTTTTACTAGTTGGCGGATTGTCCTTTTTTATAGGAGGATTAAAGTTCAAACAGCAAAAGTTTAACGTCTATGATGCCCGCCATAATGCTGGGTTGCTTATTTTCGCTGTTGTAGTCGCTTTTGTTTTCCCTGAGGTCTTTTCTTATAAACTGAACGATGCCGATTCGCTCACATTAAGTGTTTGGGTTGCTGTAATCATGATTGTTCTTTATATTGCCGCCTTGTTATTTAAGCTCGTTACCCACCGTGGTGTGTATCAGTCAGAGCACGATGACGCACATTCAGATGAAACGGCTGAATGGAGCAAATGGAAGGCCTTGATTATTCTTGCCCTCTCAACGGTTGCCGTTGCTTATGTTTCTGAAAAACTCGTTCATACGTTTGAAGAAGTTGGAGAAACGCTTGGGTGGAGTGAAGTATTTATTGGGGTAATCATCGTTGCGATCGTCGGAAATGCGGCAGAGCACGCTTCAGCCATCATTATGGCTTACAAGAATAAGATGAACGTTGCTGTAGAGATCGCCATCGGTTCAACGCTCCAGATTGCGATGTTTGTCGCACCGCTACTTGTATTGATTTCTCTGTTTTTGAAAAATCAATGGCACTCGTATTTACATTACCTGAACTCGTTGCAATGGTGTTATCCGTTTTCCTGACGATCTCCTTAACAAGCGACGGAGACACGAACTGGTTTGAAGGCCTTACCTTGCTAGCTGCCTATCTGATCATGGGTGTAGGGTTTTATCTTCTATAGGATCGATGATTTTTAAAGTGGTGAAGGCTGTTTTAGCCTTCGCCGTTTTTTGTGTGTCTGTAAGTAAACGACTTAAACAGGGCCTATCTTTTAAGCAAAATAGGCATAAAAACAATAAAACTTTGATACAGTTTAAAATAAAGGACAAGTTTAGGGCGGGTGTAATGATGGAGAATTATTTATCGATCGGATCTTTTCCGGTAAAAATGGTGTGGCTTGCGATTTTGGGTTCAGCTTTGATTGCTTATGGAATCATTAACCTAAAACTTAGAAAAGAACCCGATAAAAAGCAGCTTGTAGACGTATTAAGTAATGCGGTCGTGCTGTGCTGGTTCGTATGGAAGATTAGCTATGCGGTGTTGCATCCTATTCTAATTGTTAAACAACCGTTTAATATTTTGTATTTTAATGGCGGAGAAACCGGCCTAGTTCTCGGGATTATTGGCTCAGTTCTCTATCTTTTATGGACATCTGGAAAACGGGAGCTCGATAGAAGCCGAGTATTTTACACTGGAATATTAGCCCTCACACTTTTCTTTGCGTTTTATTATGGAGCGCATTGTGCGGCTACCAAACTTTTAGCTGATGCATTGATCTCACTGTTTTTCGCAATCCTCTCCATCTACTTATATACGCTAGGCTCTTTTGAGTTAAGAAAAACCGTGCTTTCTATGCTTGTCACTGCACTCTTCTTTTCGATCCTTACGAATACTCCGCTCGGAGGCAAGAAAGAGCAAGCTGTCACAACGGCTGCATCTGGCATCAAAAACGGAAACCGCGCGCCTGATTTCGAACTAAAAACGCTCGAAGGAGATAAGGTGAAATTATCTGATTTCAGAGGAAAGGTCGTGTTTGTTAACATTTGGGCAACCTGGTGTCCTCCGTGCCGTGCAGAAATGCCAGAAATGGTGCGTTATTATAAAGATCATTCATCTAAAAACGTAGAAGTCCTAGCGGTAAACTTAACAGACAGCGATTCTGAAAAAGAAGTTAAAAAGTTTGCGCAAGAGTATAAGCTGAACTTCCCTGTTCTTTTAGATCCAGAAGGAAAAGTAGGAAATACGTACAAAACGGTCACGATCCCCACGACTTTTATTATCGATAAAAAAGGAATCATCCAACAAAAGCATATCGGTCCGATGAGTTACGAGATGATGGAAGACTTTTATCAGGCCGCTCAATAATTAAAAAAACTGGCATCAACACTTTTTGTTAAGTGTTGATGCCAGTTTTTCTTATATACAAACTCACACCATTTCAGCAGAAATCAAATCTTCTCAAACAAATATAGCTTCGCATTCTGGGGTCTGCCTAACCTTGGTCCCTTAAACCCTCTTCGGATCAGTTCTTTTCTCATAAACATCATGAGTGCACCATGACTGACCACCAGCGCATTTTCGCCGTTCTCCTCTAAAATGCGGTCAACCATTTTGAAACCCGCTTCTCCACATCGGTTCTGCGCTCGAGCTGTGATTTATGGTTAAAAAACCAAGCCGTACGAATACAAAGCGGATAAAGAATCATCGGAATCTTAATATCTCGTTTAAAAAATGGATACACAGGAATTTCACGAAGATCATCCGTTTTGATTAATTCACCATCATATATTTTTTCTGCGGTAAACTCTGCTCGTCGAACCGTGCTGGAATAGCATTTTTGCCAAGTGATGCCGCCTAGATCCACCTCTGTTTCTTCCACATCTGACGCTTCATATTCTTTCATCCATTGATCAAATTCAGACGGCGTAATCCATTTTTCAGTCGGGTAGCCTCGTGTCACTTTAAAATGACGTACCAGTCCAATCTTCATCGTCTATCACTGCTTTCTCTCTTTATGTATGATCCTTGCTTTCCGCTATCTTTTTTAATGCTTTAGCTCGTCCAACTAAAAAATTCGTCATGTACTTTTCTAAAAACAGCCAATCTGCTAATCTGCCAATCACGCCTATCGGAGACGTATAGTGAA
The DNA here is from genome assembly GCF_055814265.1 of Fictibacillus sp. EA-CB0309. Classification (NCBI taxonomy): domain Bacteria; kingdom Bacillati; phylum Bacillota; class Bacilli; order Caryophanales; family Fictibacillaceae; genus Fictibacillus; species Fictibacillus sp. EA-CB0309. The sequence goes on along the minus strand of NZ_CP169271.1, from coordinate 1,031,289 downwards.
AGTGGTCCACCATCACCGTTCCGTTCTCTTTCTGTTCAAAGGTGTGCGTGTGAACGAATGAGTGAAAAGCTCCTTTTACCATCACGTCTACGAACATATGTGGTCGGTCCATTTCAATAATTTTGGCTATAAGTCTTTGTTTTACACCAAGATGCACAGCCTCCCATGTAACAGAGTCCCCTATTTCCATAAGACCTGTCGTTACCCCGCCCACTGCTCTTTCTTTCGTATGGGACGTCGTTTGTGTGTGTACATCAACGTTCCGAGCAAGGTCGAAGCACAGTTCTGGAGAAGCTTTTATAAATTCTCGATGTTCAATAATGGGCATTTCTATGACTCTCTTTCTATACGATTTAAAAAACAACACCCCATTAGTTGAGGTGCTGCACACTACATTATTCATTAACTATTCCACGTATAAAAGGAAATTCCTTCACTCACATGATCCTTAAAAAACAGATTAAGTCAGGCATCGTAAAATAACTTCTATAATCCTCGTTCAGCCCGAAGACATCTTTTACATAAACAATTCCGAGCTGCTCTTTTTTATCAAATAGAATTAGGCCGTAACCGTCCCTCATCGTAAAGATAACCGGACACCCTAGGTCCAAACTGTAGGTAAACTGTTCCTCGTTTTCAACTGGTATTAATGACTCTTGCGTATAAAGCGGCCCTAAAAACCACTGCTTCACTTTTTCTTTTATACCCATGTCATTCACCCCGCTTATACAATCATATGCGGGCGCTGCTATTCACCGTTACTGCTTTTAAACAATTGTTTACTTTCCGAGCCTTTTTTCCAAAATTATTTTATGTAATCCTTCTTTATTCGTATACGTTTCAATCACATCAAAACCACTTTTAATATTCAAAATTAACATGCCGCGCCACTTGTTCATCGTTTTTGTTTGCACAACAGAATAACCATTTTCCTTTAGATACATATGCTGCAGATCCATTAACTTTGAAGCGACTCCTTGTCCTCTGTAATTAAAATCCACTCCTCCTAGCCAGCTGTAATAGTTGTTTTGATTCAGCTCATACCCAATTTTATAACCAATAACATGGTCATCATGCTGAGCAACAACAATGGTTAACTGAGGTTTAGATTTCATTTTGGAAAGAAAGTCGGGTGAATTGCCAAAAATTTTGTAATGCAAATCAAGTATTCCTTTTAAGATATCACCCTGCGGCAATGAATCAAAAAGTGAGTATCCTATTTTCACTTCGATTCCTCCTCAATTTAAATCAAACTGGAGATGGACCTTTGATAACCCCTACTCTAACAAAAAACTGACCAATATGAGCACAAAAGCGCATGATGGTCAGTCCCTTCACTCTATTAACTTACTAAACGCTTCGTTTCTTCAAATTCTTCTTGAATGACAGTGCTTGGTGCCTTGGTCATGAGACTCACAACCACAATCGTTAGTGAACATGCGATGAAACCAGGGATGATTTCATATACATCTGCAAATGCCGGGATCAGCTCCCAAACGATAACCGTTACAGCTCCGACTACGATACCAGCGAACGCTGCCCACTTTGTCATGCGTTTCCAATATAGACTAAACAATACGACCGGTCCGAACGCTGCACCAAATCCAGCCCATGCATAGCCTACTAGATTCAGTATTGTTTCACTCGGATTCAGTGCCATCACAAAAGCAATTACGGCAACCGCCAAAACAGCTAAACGCCCTACTAGCACGAGCTCCTTATCAGAAGCAGAACGTTTTACGAATGCTTTGTAAAAGTCTTCTGTTAAAGCACTTGACGTCACAAGCAATTGAGAAGAAATCGTACTCATAACAGCCGCTAGAATAGCAGCTAACAAGAAACCAGTAATAATCGGGTGGAACAATACTTCAGATAATAAGATAAATACCGTTTCGGCTTTCGCCTCACCTAAAGGAGCACCCGCTTGATTAAAATAAGCAATCCCAACAAGTCCTGTAAACATCGCTCCAACGATGGAGAAGATCATCCAGCCCATTCCGATTCGTCTAGCGCTCTTCATCTCTTTTACAGACGAGATCGCCATAAAGCGGACGATAATCATGCGGCTGCCCGAAGTAACCTAAGCCCCATGCAAGTAATGAGATGATGCCGATTAAGCTTGTCCCTGTAAATGCATCGAGTAGGGTTGGGCTAATACTTTCAATCTCGTTAAACGAGGCATCCCATCCGCCAACTTTCAAGATTGCAACAAGCGGAACAAGAATTAACGCCACAAACATGATGGCCCCTTGAACGAAATCCGTGTAGCTTACTGCTAAAAAACCGCCGAATAATGTATAAATAATAACTACTCCAGCTGTAAGCAAGATTCCCCACATGTAGTTCAGGCCAAATGCTGTTTCAAACAATTGTCCGCCTGCAACCATTCCAGAAGACGTATAAAAAGTAAAGAAAATCACGATAATCACAGCAGATGTGATTCGCAGAATGCGAGACGAATCTTTAAAGCGATTCTCAAAATAATCTGGAATCGTGATTGAGTTGTTCGCTACTTCTGTATATGTTCGAAGACGCGGTGCAACAAAAAGCCAGTTCAGATAAGCTCCTGCACACAATCCTACAACAATCCATCCAGCACTCAAACCTGACACGTACATTGCACCCGGAAGACCCATCAATAGCCATCCGCTCATATCTGATGCACCTGCACTAAGTGCCGTAACGGCCGGTCCAAGGTTTCTTCCGCCAAGCATATAATCAGTGAGGTTGTCGGTCTTGCGATACGCATACAAACCGATCAGCACCATACCAATCATATAAAGACTAATTGAAAAAATAACACCGTAATCCATATTCAGTTTTCCTCCTGCCTTCTCATGTTGTTAAAACGCTTTCAATTTTTCAAAAATTTAAAAAAGGAACATTTTTATTATAAATATATTTTTCAACAAAAGGAATAGATTTTTTTGAAAGGGGTCTACATTGGGGCTTGTAAGGCTGCTTAATCGACATCATATTACGAAAATCAGCGTTTTTGAGGGTAATTAAAGAATCAGATAGATACCTCATTGATTTAATTTCACCATATTCAGCAATAATTTCACCTTTATAGCTCTTATTTTGAAAAATAAGCGCTATATATTCACCAATTCGGCTGATTTAATGACGAGTCTACAATCCTCGACAAATCTCGCTCAGCCTATCTTCTCTTACCGAGACCCCCATTCTTCACACATCAAAAAAACTGGTACCCATTTAAAAGACGTTTGGGCGCCAGTTTTTAATCACTTTATAATTTTTTTCGTCTTAAACGTTTGACTTTAACAAATTGATTCGTGAACTGATCCAGCTCTTCGTCCCGGTAGATGTAGAAGAATCTATGGTGATGGCCATCTTTCATTTCTGTCAGGTCACACTTCATGTAGTCGTCCAGTTCTTGACGCGTCAATTCGACCGTATACATTTTGCCATGACTCGGAATATCCAATTGAATCTCGTTTAAAAAATGGAGTTCTTTTAATAAATAAATAGAAGTATCAAGGAGAAATTCACAGATTAAGTCTTCTGTTCCAAAGTAGTGTTGAAAATGTTCGCGTGTAAACGCAATATGAGGTACGTTACGTTTGTAGGTAGAATAATCGCCGTAGAAAACCAGCTTTGCACGTTGGCTTTGAAGTTCGTAATGCTTAACAAGACCGTGGCCTTTCATTTTTGACACAGCTGTACGGAAACGATAGGTATCGCGGGCAGCCAACTGTTCGGCCTTATTTTGTGGATGTGATGCTTTCGGTGCATGCTGAGACTGACAGTTGTCTTCAACGAGGTGTCCAATTTTAAACGTGTTCTTCATAAAAACGATCGAGAATGATTTCCTTCTCATAGTATGCGCCTCCAGCTTTCGCTTTTTTGCCTGTTTTAAGTATACGACTAAACACAAGAAAACCCAAGAGGGGAACTTCCGACAAATTTCTAGCTGTTTTCCATTTCCCTCTTCGAACGTTCTTCTTTTGTATAAATAACCTGCATCGGATTGCCGCCAACGAAAGAACCTTCTGGGACATTTTTGTGGACGAGTGTTCCGGCAGATACAATCGCACCATCACCAATCGTGACACCTGGGAGAATCGTGGAATTCGCACCAATCATCACTTCATCACCCACAATCACATCACCTAGACGATATTCTTTTATTAAATATTCGTGAGCTAAAATTGTTGTGTTATAGCCGATTACACAGTTCTTCCCTACCGAAATCCGTTCTGGGAACATGATATCCGGCATGACCATCAGTGCAAAAGCCGTTCCTTCACCGACTTTCATCTTCAAAAAGTACGGTACAGCCAATTTTTAACCGGCAAAAATGGCGTGTAACGAGCGACTTGAATGGCAATGAAATTTTTCACAACTTTCCAGAAAGGAACCGTATCATACACCTGGTACAACGAGTTCCTCCCTTTGACCGGATAACGCTCTGTATTACGCAATTATCTCTCTCCTAAAACATCCAGCAAATCCGTCATCTCATTTAGCATGAAATCCGGATTAAACTGCTGCAAATAGTCGTTGCCGCGAATGGTCCAAGCCACACCAGCTGTTTGTGTTCCTGCGTTCTGCCCAGCAAGAATATCATACTTGCTATCGCCAACCATGATGGCTTGTTCTGGTGTAGATCTTAGCAACGCAAGGGCTTTTTGAATCGGTTCTGGATCAGGCTTCGCTTTTTCAACATCATCAAGTGTAACAACCGTTTGAAAAAATTTGTCGAGTCCAACGAGTCTCAAGCCCATCTCAACCGTATTTCTCATTTTTGTCGTTACAATGCCCAGTTTATAGCCCTTTTTATACAATTCTTCTACCGTTTCAAAAACTCCTTCAAACTCTGTTACAAGCTCATCATGATGAGAGATATTATGTTCACGGTACGTTTGGACTAAGTCTTGCACTTTTTCCTTATCAAACTGTTCCATCGTTTCAACAAGCGGCATCCCCATCAATGGAAGGATATGTTCACGGTTGTATTGTTCAGGAAAGTGTTTATCCAGTGTATAAAGAAAAGAAGCGATGATCAGTTCATTTGTGTTGATCAATGTTCCGTCTAAATCAAATAGTATGGTGTCGCGTTTCATGTTGTAATTCCTCTCTTGTTAAACTATTTTTCCGCTCCATCTTGTTCCAGAAATAAGCTACGACAATAGTAAGTACGATGGCGGTCACGACTCTAATGATCAAGAGCGGAAGCACCGGGATACCGAGCGGAACAAAAACAAGCGTATCTTCTACAACAGCATGACAGCTAACAAGAAATATAAAAGCAAGATACAGATCTTTCTTTGATACGCCGTCTTCTTTTGCTGCCTGCATCATAACACCTGCCCCATACGCGAGACCGATCGTAAGTCCAGCAGCCATCGTCATGGACGTGTTTTCTTTCATTCCTAAAAGTTTCATAGCAGGAGCCATCCAGTTCGAAAACTTGTTCAGCCAGCCTTTGTCCTTCATATATTGCATGATGATCATGAGTGGTATCACAATAAGTGCGAGCTGCAGAATGCCAAGAGATGCTTTTTCAAGCGCGGTAAGCGTGATTTCTCCCCAGCCATTTGGTGCTGCTTCAGGCTTTGAAATAAAACCGTATTGCGCTTTTTCTGTTCCGCCATCCCATAAAAGGTTGATCATGAAAGCTGAGAAAAGTGCTAATCCGATACGCACATGCAAAATCACCCATAGTTTAATGCCAACACTCGCCGCAACACCTGACTCAATAAACAAGTTATGAGAAAACGAAAGCATAACAGCCAGAATAAAAACATCTTGAACCGTTAATGAGTCAAGCGTTAAAATACCGCCTATTCCCGCATAAAGGTTAAGAAAATTCCCGAGTACGAGCGGAATTGCCGCTTCACCCGGTAAACCAATCCATTTCATAGCTGGTGACAGAACGGAAATCAGCCAATCCAATACAGGCGTATGGCTAAGGAGTGTGATGATTAACGTTACAGGAAAGATGATCTTTCCTAGCGTCCAAGTGGTTTTCAAGCCTGCAAGCGTGCCTTTTTTTAACGTTTCCACTTTTCATTCGCCTCCTTAACTTTCTAAGTAGCGTTTCTCAGCTAACCCTGCTTTTCTTCTGTAAACCCAAAGGATGACTGCCGCAGCAATCCAAATTAAACTCACCACTTGAGCGATGCGAAGTGAAGTTCCCCATACGATTAGACTGTCCGTTCGGAGTCCTTCAACAAAGAAACGGCCGATCGAATACCAGATGATATACGTTAAGAATAGCTCTCCTCGATGAAGGTTTACTCTTCGTAAGTAAAGAAGAACGATCACACCGAGAAAACTCCAAAGCGATTCATAAAGAAACGTTGGATGATAATAAGCACCGTCAATGTACATCTGATTGATGATAAAGTCTGGAAGCATGAGTGACTCTAAAAAGCTTCTCGTAACCTCTCCGCCATGAGCTTCCTGATTCATAAAGTTGCCCCAGCGCCCGATCGCCTGACCAAGCAAGATGCTAGGTGCTGCAATATCTACGAGTTTCCAAAAAGAGATGCCTCTTTTTTTAGAGAAAATGAGTGCTGTTAAAAATGAACCGATAAGCGCACCGTGGATCGCAATTCCGCCTTCCCAAACAGCTAGAATCTTACTAGGGTTTTCTTTATAAAAGTCCCATTCAAACGCCACATAATAAAGTCTCGCACATAGAATGGCAACAGGTACGGCAATCATAACGACATCAACAAAGGTATCCTTAGCCAGCCCACGTCGTTCAGATTCTCTTACAGCGAGCCACAGACCAAGCATAGCGCCAAAACCAATAATAAGTCCGTACCAATAAATCGTGATCGGCCCTAACTCGAGCGCAACACGACTTAAAGGCTGAATCGTTTGTTCCACATTCTCCACTTCCTTCTATTTTCTATATATCGTCGTCATCTCCAGCTTCAATCACATCCGTCAAACGATCCGAGAATTGCTGTGCAGCATTCATTCCCATTCTTTTTAAACGGAAGTTCATCGCAGCTACTTCAATAATGACGGCTAAGTTTCGTCCAGGACGAACAGGAATCGTCAGAATCGGAATCTCTGTATCAATGATCTTTGTTGTCTCTTCTTCCAATCCTAGTCGGTCATACACCTTTTTAGAATCCCAAGCTTCAAGATTCATAACGATTGCGATTTTTTTGTAGTTGCGGATGGCTCCTGCACCAAACAGTGTCATTACGTTGATGATGCCAAGACCGCGGATCTCGAGCAGATGCTGAATCAATTCAGGCGCGCTGCCGATTAGCGTATCTTCATCTTCCTGTCTGATTTCTACGGAATCGTCTGCGACCAATCGGTGCCCTCGTTTTACGAGTTCAAGAGCGGTTTCACTTTTCCCAACTCCTGAGTTCCCAGTAATCAAAACACCGATTCCGTAAATATCAACGAGTACGCCATGCTTGGCAGTCGTTGGCGCCAGACGGCTCTCTAAATAGTTGGTGATGCGGCTAGAAAGGCGCGTTGTCGTTACAGGTGAACGCATAATCGGCACACCGCTTTTGTGAGAAGCTTTAAGTAGCTCTTTAGGAACTTCAATATCGCGCGAAACGATAATTCCAGGTGTCTCATCCGTACAAAGTGCCGTTAAACGCTCCATACGCGTTTCAGGATCAAGCTCCGAAATAAAGGAAAGCTCTGTTTTACCTAATAATTGAAGACGCTCTCCAGGATAAAAAGTAAAATACCCTGCCATCTCAAGACCTGGCCGTGAGATATCGCTCGTTCGAATGGTGCGGTGAATACCTTCTTCACCACTAACGAGCTCCAGTTGAAATTTTTTGATTAATTCATGAATATGTACCTTCGCCATAGGGTCCTCCTCGACATTTTCCAATGATTCTATTGTATCACTTCACCCATGGTTTAACCAAAGAGTACATGTTGTTATTTCTTACTTTTTGACCAGACGTATACATCTACTGGTATTGTATTAAACGTCGTTTCTTTATGAAGCGTCAAACCTAGTTTGGAAGCGACTAAGATGGATTTTTTGTTGTTTCTCTGAATTAGACAGATGAGTCTTGTGATTTCAAGTTCGTTGATTGCGTAATTTTTGAAAAATGTTGCTGCTTCGGTTGCGTAGCCGTGACCCCAATGTTTCTTTGCGAGCCAATACCCAATTTCAAATTCTTTTTCCCATCGATTGTTTGTTGAACCACTCCAGCGTGCCCTATAGGCTGCTCGGTTTCTTTATGAAGAATAAGATACAGGCCTCTTCCTTCTCGATAGCCTGGCAGAAGCCATTCTTGGAAACTTTTTTGAGCTTCCTCTTGTGAACGGGTTACGCCTTTGCCGATATATTGGACGACGTCGGGGTCAGCCCATAATGAGGCGAAAAACGGAAAATCATCATATGTGTAGCACCTGAATTGAAGACGTTCTGTTTCCATTTTGATTTGCCCCTTTTTAAAAACAAGGACCGTTTGAAAAGTACAAACGGCCTTGGATTTGTTGTTTATTTCTTTATAATTATTGAAATTCTATCATGAATTGCTAGCTTTTGACTTGGCTTTGTTAAACGATTGTTTAAAAGAATAGTGCCGCTTTTAATTCTTTGCGCGATTTCTGTACGGCTCCATCCTTCGATATGGTCGGCAAGCGTACGGTCTAAACGGAAGCTTCCATCTGCCCCTGTAATGTTAATTTCATAGGATTCGTTCTCTGATACAGAAAGAGATATCTTCTCACCTTTCTCAATTGACTTAAACTCTGAAGGAACAAGTGTCGAAGGATCCACGTGATTGGTAAACGATTTATAAATATCGAGCTTTTTGTTCCACGAGTGATTCTTCGGACACTTATAAATCGCAAATTGATAAATGTTTTTACCGTTCGCATTATGTCTCCTTATTGTCGTATCTGTAAAAATCGTGACCTTTCCACACATCTTGCATTGTTTTTTCACTGTGTCGGCTTCTTGTTTTTTAAGAAGTAATAAAGAGTATTGTTTAGTTTGCATCATAAATTCACCTCGTAATAGTAGCGAGGGAATACAACTTCTATTTGAAAGTCTTGCAGAACGAAAAAAAGCCCCCTATAACAAGGAGGACTTGGAACGCATCGTTAAAAAACGAAACGGGCTGCAGTTCGCTGTATTTCCTCTGTAATGGGATGTAGACAGACTTCTCCCGTGGTCAAAAACACCTTGTTTTTTAACGGCTGAGAAGCGATCCAATTGTTTTCCATTACAGATTAAATGTTGGCATACAGGTCACTGAAGTTCCTTTCTTTCAAACAGACTCATTTTATTTTACCACATTTTAACTAAAGTGGATATAAAAATCCCTCCCGCTTTTGGCGAGAGGGATGAATGGTTATTTGTAGATAACTACAGCTCCAACAGACTTGTCTTTTGCTTGTCCGTTAACGCGGATTTTAAGACCGTAGTTTTCTGTCTTACGTCCAGCGTCAGGCATATATTTGTTCAAATAAGATTTGCTGTCGTCAAATAGTGATACGCCTGGTTGGCTAGGAAGAGATAGTGATTGCACACCTGGATAGTTAATATTCAAACCAGAAGTCTTATCTAATCCAAATGCTGCATCCGCAACATGGAAACGAGTACTTGCTTGTACCCCAGTGCTCCACGTTAAATCCGTATCCACATGCGCATCAACTACACCGACGAAACCTTCACCTGGGTGAATACCTGTCCAGTTGTCTGTGTAAGATGGATCAACATACCAAACGACTAATCCACCATCGTAGCTCATAAGTGAAGCTCCACGCTTAATGTTTTTCAGACCCATGTCTACACCTTTATGGTTTCTCCACTCTAGTAGATAGTAATGGTCACCATACTTGTAACCGTCTGATTTTGTAAACCCATCTAAAGTGAACTTGCTCGGGCTTGTTCCTTCTGCACCATCTTCAAGAAGAGTCGTTCCATCAGCTACAACTTTAATGTTGTCTGCATAGAATCCAGCATTGCTAGTACCCCAGTCTGTTGCATAACGTAAGCGCAGTTTAATCTTTTGTCCTTTATACTCAGACAGATCAAATGATTGTGGTTGCCATCCATTTGAGTTTCCAGTAAATCCAGGCATAGATGTTAGGATAGTAGGATATCCTTCAGGCACTACATCTGAACGAGTATTACCGTTTCCAATCGATTTCCAAGTAGAACCGTTATCGGTAGAAACTTGAACAAAAGCAAAATCCCATTGTTCTTCAATTTCATACCATGCATCAAATGATAGCGTTGCTGTATTTTTCCCTGTTAAGTCAACATCAGCTACCATTTTTGTATCCATCTCGTCTGCTTGTCCACCCCAATATTCATAAGATCCTGAAGCAGGAGCGTTTATAAATGTTTTCTTTTGCGGCAGATTTACTTTAATCGCCTGCTCATTTTTTCCATTCGGTGAGTTAGCCTGATCAAGTAAAAACTGTGTACCTTTTGAGGACACATCTTCCCAATTAACTGCTGTAGGCGTTGTCCAATTACCGCCTAATGTAGATTGTAAGTAAGATTTAGCTAGTGGAGAAAATCCAGTCGGTTCTGTACCTGGAATCTTCCCTGCCCAAGAACCACTAGCCATAATTGACCAATAAGCAACCGCTTCACCTGTTCCTGAGTAAACTGTGTCATACTCATCTGGATATCCAAGGTCATGTCCATATTCGTGAGCGAAAACCCCAGTAGCTCCATCTTCTGGCATCATCGTGTAGTCATAGAAACCAGGAATACCTTTACCAAGACCATCAGGGTCAACAAACTTTGCAGAGCGGTGAGACCAAATTGCGTTATCTCCTAGAGAACCGCCACCTGCTTCTTGTCCCATACCAGCGTGGATAATCATCAAGTGATCGACTAAGCCATCCGGCTCTCGTACATTACCATCACCATCTAAATCATGCGGATCTTCTAAATCATAGTCTTGTAGTGGTACTCCAGCTGCTTTAGCAGCAGCGTAAGTGTCTACTACTAATTGTTTGGATCCTCCAGGTGTTACGTTATCATGACCGCCTGAAGCTTTATCAGCTCCGTAATATTCAGCTGTTCCAGGCACCTTTAACCAACCAAACGCTTCACCTTGAACAGAGTAAGTACCGCCTGATTGCTGTTCATAAAATTGTTTCATGGAAACTAGCGTTTCACCGTCTGGCCCTTTAACACCATTGTCGCCGAAAATCATATCTTCATAATGTGATAGAGGATAATCTGGATAATAGTTGTCTGTTTCACCAGGTTTGATATTGTTATGTGCAAAATCAGAATACTCTACAGCAAGTACGAGAACCTTGTCTTTTCGTACATCACCAGTGTGAGCTGTCTCTTCTACCGGCGCTGGATTACCTTTAAGGTGACCGTTTTTATTTCCATCGCCCTTTAATAGACCGTTATTAAACTCTTTAAATTTCTGTTCTTTTTCAGCAGCAGAAGCTTTTGCCTTAGCAGCAAGCGGATCATGGCCTTTAGCTTCTTCACTCTTTCCCTTTACCTCTAAGTAGTTGTGAAGTGCTGCTTCTTTTGTTTCGCAGAAGCATCCTTTGAAATCACCCCGCGCTTAATAAGTGATTCTAGCAATTTATCTTCATTCACAATTGCTAAATCCAAACTAGAATGCGAATGAGAATGACTGTGTTTCCCCTTCAACACCTCATTTAAAGCGGTTTGTGCTTTTGCATCAACAGAACCAGCAAACAAAGATGATGTCGCTAGTCCTAATGATAGACTTGTAGCAAGCACCGTTTTACCCCAAACTTTTTTCCCTTTCCCCATTACGTCCCCTCCTGATTGACTAATATGAATATTCAGATATTTAACGCTACTAAAATGTACCATATCACCTAATATTTGAAATTGGACCATATTACTACAAAAGCTGACATATTGATGGGCATTTCTGCTTATTTTTAAGTTAAAAACAATTCTTTCTGCTCCAAACGCTTGTTCAGATACGGTTTATGCATGAATCATTTGCAACAGTCGGATATACATAATCAGTATAATTCCACAAAAAAAACACCTCTTATTCAGAGATGCCCTTTACTCTTTATTTTCTTTTCCTTCTTTTCTTCAAAGGCTCTAACACAAAATTGGTCAGGAACATGTTTAGCAGAGATATGATGATGGCAGCGATCAAAGCCATACCGAAGCCATCAATATTAAACGAGTCACCCATTAATTCCGCTGTTAAGGACAACAATGCGGCATTGATGACGACTAGAAACAATCCTAATGAAATGATGGTTACAGGCAAGGTTAACAGAACTAGGATCGGTTTTAAAAATACGTTGAACAGTGATAATAAAACGCTTGCTAAAAGTGCAGCACTGATATTTTCAATGTGAAAGCCATCAAAGTAACCGGCTACCACCATTAACGCAATCGTATTAATTAATAGAGATGCCAGCCAGCTCTTCATTTATACGTTATCCTCAGGCATGACCGCCATTGCGATAAAATAGGTTAAGCCTACTGGTATAACCGCTGTAAATAAAGCAATTGCTACTGTTCCAAGTCGGACAACCGTCGGATCTAGCCCCATATATTCCGCGATTCCACCACATACTCCTGATATTTTAGCGTCGTTCGATCGTTTAAGTTTTTTCATGATGTAAGTCACCCCTATTTCGCTTTTAACACTACGACAGAGCCTGTTTTCGCTTCTGCTTCCAACTTAAATGGAGGCCAGCTTTTGCCTTTATTCGCAATAAAAGAAAGAAACTTGCGTGTTACTTCTTTCTTCTCTTCGCGCACTTCTACAGAGTCAAAATCACAGACAAATCCGCCCACGATGGTTTTTAGCACGGCATCAAGCTCTAACGTTTCTGGGAATTCAGTTTCTATTTTTCCCGTCACTGTCTTAAAAGATGCATACCCCTCTACAGCAGCGGCAAACCGGCAATAAATCGATCCATTTATGGTTTCCGAGCGAACTTGTGATGCATCAACTGTTAGTCGGACGGGACCATTCATTGTTTCTGCTTCAACATCTTTAAATTGACAATCGTTTAAAGTCAGCGAACCGTTAGCCGCAGTCGCTTTGACGTTCTCCCCGTACAATGGTTAATCGCAATGGCTCCTACTGTAGTTTTTATATTTAGTGTTTTCGCATGGGAATCACTTATTTTAACCGGCCCATTAAACGTTGTAATTTTAATCTCATCATATGATTCTCTCGGGATTGAGATAACTGCGTTCACCTTTTGATGTTTGTTTCTTGAATAAAAACGCATCTTAGTAGCGTCACAATCATAGAAGGTTTCATTTCTAAATTTCGTTTTCGCTGAAGACCCTTCAGGCACTTTGTACACATGTGCATCGCATTCTACTTGCACATCTTTACGATCCCAAGGCACAATCGTGACTGAGCCATTGTATACTTCGATGTCCATTGCCTGAAACATGACATGACTGTCTTGAAACACGTAATGAACAGGTTCGGATGGCCCAAAGTTCAAATCAAAGTCGACCGTTTTGATTCGTTTCACTACTCGGTCAAAAAACTTTGCTACTTTATAGCCAGACGTCGGCATTTTTACAGCAGTAGCTCCGTTAACAGCTTTCTTTTTGAGACTGAGTGAGCCGATCGGACTCAGCTGCATCTTTTTCTTATCATTGAGGGCATACAAAAGTTTCTCGGCTTCTTCAGCAGAGATCTTTCCTTCGTTCAGCATGTTTAAAATCATTTTGCGTTCTTCCATATTTTGACGCCTCCCTTTGGATTCCGTCACCGGCGTCGGCTGATTCTAAGATGTCTGAGACTTTCCGGTATTACTTGTACAATATTTTTTTATGAGACAATTACCTTTATTCCTTTAACAATATTCCAGATCATCACAATTAATGTCAGCGTACCGAAAATGAGTGCACTAATAATGATAGCTATTAGATGATATTGTGTTTCAAAAATAATAATAATGCCGAGCGGAACTGCAATAATTGGCAGCAGATGTGATAAGAATGATCTCTTAGCATGTTCCATCACCTCAGAGTCATCTGCAATAAAATAAACAGCAATCGGAAATAGAAAAGGAGCAAAAAATAAACTGAAATAACAAAGTGCTGAAATTGCTTTCTTTGAGCCTTCCTTCATGAAACAAGACCTCCTGCTTTAATAAAAACGATAACTGAACGGGTGATGCAAGCAAAAGGCATGTGCCTTTTTTACTTCGACCTCATAAAACAAACTTCCTTTATCTCTATAGCCATTCGACATAACTTCTAAAATTCCGTATCATAATGACATAAACAAACACCCAAAGGGAGCATAATCATTGAAACAGATAAAAACCTTAAAGATCCTTTTTATAGTATTGTCCACTCTCATGGTCACTAGCATTATATTCGGCGTAATAACGGAAGATGCTATGGAGCTAAAAACAACAGATCGAATTCTCGCAGGCCTGTTCGGCTCGTTCATTGTGATTGTAATCAATTATGTAATCTATAAACTTCTTTCTAAGATATGGAAATAAAGACACCCATTTATTTTAAACGAAAATTGTCGTTTTGAGGAGGATTTGTTTAAAGTTCCATGTAAAAAGGAATGGATAAACAAATACGAACAGGAGTGATGTCTAATGGCTGAGACAAAAAAGAAGCAAGAAAAAAGATGGACAATCCTGAACAATACAAAACAGATAAAGAAAGTTTGTTTGATAAATTTGAAAGTGAACAAAATGTCGATCCTATTCCGATGGAAGACTTAAAACAAGAAAAACGTGAAGAAAAGGATAAGAAGGGTACGAAGAATTCTTCATCCTCAGAGGAAAAATATAAATAGAAGTGTTGAGCGCTTCCCCGCTAGAGGGAGGTGCTTTTTTTATAAGTTGTTTTCTCAAGCTTTGTTGCTCGTGGAAGTGGTTGATTTCGCGGCAAGGGGCTCAACGGTCGCCCCGCGGAAAGGAAGTAACCTTGTTCCTGCGTCTACAAGTTATGCTACCGCAGTGAGATCCCTCGTCACATGCCTTACGAGAAGCTTTTCAGGTGGTAAGAACGTACCTTACACTACAATCAACTTAGCAAAGAAGAGAAATGAACAAAACTACATAAAAGCAACGAACCTTTAGAAAAGAGCCTTATAAAAAAAGAGATCAAACCACGGAAAATTTGGGTCTGATCTCTTTTCATTCGTTATTTTATTGTTTCTTTTTCTTTTACCTTTTTAGTCATTCGTTTCTTATCACGTTTTAAAATAGGCGCTAGATAACGGCCTGTGTGAGAAGCTTCGATTTCTGCAAGTTCTTCTGGCGTACCTGCTCCAACGATTGTACCTCCCTTGTCCCCGCCTTCAGGTCCAAGGTCTACCAAGTGATCACACTGCTTGATCACGTCGAGGTTATGCTCGATAACAAGAACTGAATCACCGTTATCAACAAGTCGCTGCAGAACAACAAGTAAACGAGAGATATCATCGACGTGCAGTCCTGTTGTAGGTTCGTCTAAGATGTAAATCGTTTTACCCGTGGATCGCTTATGAAGCTGTGAAGCGAGTTTCACACGCTGTGCTTCCCCACCTGAAAGGGTTGTAGCGGATTGTCCAAGTTTAATATATCCAAGACCTACGTCCAAAATCGTCTGGAGCTTTCGCTTGATTTTAGGGATGTTGGCGAAAAACTCTACTGAATCCTCTACCGTCATATCTAAAATGTCTGCAATGTTTTTCCCTTTATATTTCACTTCTAACGTTTCACGGTTATAACGTTTTCCGTGGCACACTTCACATGGCACATACACATCCGGTAAGAAGTGCATCTCGATCTTGATAATACCGTCACCACGGCATGCTTCACAACGTCCGCCTTTGACGTTGAAAGAGAAACGTCCTTTTTTATATCCTCGCACTTTTGCTTCGTTCGTCGATGCAAATACATCACGAATATCATCAAATACACCCGTGTATGTTGCTGGGTTTGATCGCGGAGTACGTCCGATTGGTGACTGATCGATATCAATAACTTTATCGATGTGCTCAAGACCTTTAATCGATTTGTGCGCACCTGGCTTATCTTTTGCACGGTGAAGCTTTTGTGCAAGAGCTTTATGAAGAATCTCATTTACGAGCGTACTTTTTCCTGATCCAGAGACACCCGTAACTCCTGTAAACAAACCTAAAGGAATCTTGGCTGAGACGTTTTTCAAGTTGTTTTCAGTTGCGCCTTTTACCTCAATATATCGGCCATCAGGTTTACGGCGTTTTTTCGGAAGAGGTATGAACTTCTTACCAGACAAATATTGTCCAGTTAGTGATTCTGGATCCTCCATAATCTCCTGTGGTGTACCTTGGGATGTGATCACACCACCATGTGCGCCTGCACCTGGACCAATATCTATAATATAATCAGCCGCAAGCATCGTATCTTCATCGTGTTCAACGACAATTAAAGTATTACCGAGTGAACGCATCTCTTCAAGCGTACGAATGAGGCGATCATTATCACGCTGGTGAAGACCGATTGAAGGCTCATCCAGAATATAGAGAACACCCATCAAACGAGACCCAACTTGTGTCGCCAAGCGTATACGCTGTGCTTCACCGCCTGATAATGTACCAGCTGCTCGGCTGAGTGTGAGGTAGTCTAATCCCACATTGATCAGGAATCCAGATCGATCAACGATTTCACGTAAAATCAATTTTGCAATCGCACGTTCCTTATTTGTAAGTTCAAGGTTGTCAAAGAATTCTTTTGCTTCCGTAATAGAAAGAGCAGTCGTTTCTCCGATATGTCTTCCATTGATTAAAACAGACAGTGCTTCTTTTTCAGACGATGTCCCTTACAAGTCGGGCAAGGCTTTTGTGCCATATACCCTTCCATCTGTTCTCGAATATAATCAGAGCTTGTCTCGCGATAACGGCGCTGAATGTTTCCTAGCACACCTTCGAATTGAATCTCGTTTTTCCGTACTTGGCCAAAATCGTTTTTATAGGTGAAAGAAAGGTACTCTTTGCTGCCGTTCAAAATTTTATCCATCTGATCTTTTGGTAGATTTTCAACCGGTACATCCATATCAATACCAAAGTGGTTACAGATGCTTTCTAACAGCTGCGGATAATATTGAGAACTGATCGGTTCCCAAGGCGCTATTGCGTTATCACGTAAAGAACGGCTCCAGTCAGGAACAACAAGCTCCTGATCCACTTCCAGCTTTACACCTAGTCCATCGCATGATGAACAAGCCCCGAACGGACTATTGAATGAAAACAGACGGGGTTCGAGTTCGCCAATAGAAAATCCGCAATGTGGACAAGCGTGATTTTGAGAGAATAAAAGTTCTTCTTCTTCCATTACATCAACGACAACACTTCCACCGCCTAGATTAAGAGCAGCTTCTAAAGAGTCCGCTAAACGAGTAGCGATACCCTCTTTTACGACGATACGGTCAATCACGATTTCAATCGTATGCTTTTTATTTTTTCTAGCTTAATTTCTTCTGATATCTCGCGCATTTCCCCATCAATGCGAACACGAACATAGCCTTGTTTCTTAATATCCTCTAGTGCCTTAACATGCTCACCTTTTCGACCGGATACAACAGGAGCTAGAATCTGCAGCTTTGTACGCTCAGGGTATTCTAAGATTCTGTCTACCATCTGTTCAATCGTTTGAGAGGTGATCTCTACGTTATGAACAGGACATACCGGTCTGCCGATACGTGCAAATAGAAGACGAAGATAGTCATAGATTTCCGTAACCGTACCAACCGTTGAGCGAGGGTTACGACTTGTAGTTTTCTGATCAATTGAAATAGCAGGTGAAAGACCTTCAATGGAATCAACATCTGGCTTATCCATCTGTCCTAGAAACTGACGGGCATAAGCAGATAGAGACTCAACATAACGGCGCTGACCTTCTGCATAAATGGTATCGAAAGCAAGTGAAGACTTACCTCGAACCTGATAAGCCGGTTAAGACAACCAGCTTATCACGCGGGATGGTAATATCTATATTTTTTAAATTATGGGCTCTTGCACCCTTAACGATAATGTTTTGATTGGTTGCCAACTACAATCATCCTTCCGCTTTTAACTCAAGTATGAGGTCACGAAGCTCTGCTGCACGTTCGAACTGCAAGTTCTTTGCAGCATCCTTCATTTCTTTTTCCATACGCTCGATAAAGGCTTCGCGATCCTTTTTGCTCATTTTTTGCTTAGGAGCTTTTGAGCTTGTATACGTTTCTGTTTCTTCCGCAGCTTGTGTGGCACGAATAACATCACGCACTTCTTTTTTAATGGTCGTAGGCGTAATGCCGTGCTTTTCATTATGTTCCATCTGTTTCTGACGTCTGCGCTGCGTCTCATCGATCGCGATCTGCATGGATTTTGTAATCTTATCGCCATACATAATAACGTGACCGTTGGAGTTACGTGCCGCACGTCCGATCGTCTGAATGAGAGAACGTTCAGAACGTAGAAATCCTTCTTTATCTGCGTCTAATATAGCAACGAGTGATACTTCCGGGATATCAAGCCCTTCTCGAAGCAAGTTGATCCCGACGAGAACATCAAATACACCGAGACGAAGATCACGAATGATCTGAATCCGTTCGAGCGTCTTGATTTCGGAATGCAGATAACGAACCTTTATACCCAGTTCAACGAAGTAATCGGTAAGATCCTCAGACATTTTCTTCGTTAATGTCGTAACAAGAACTCTTTCGTTTTTCTCGATTCTCTCGTTGATCTCACCAAGCAAGTCATCAATCTGTCCTTTGATTGGACGGACTTCAAGTGTAGGGTCAAGTAACCCTGTAGGACGAATAATCTGCTCAACAGGCTCTGGAGCGTGTTCGAGTTCATAAGGGCCCGGTGTTGCAGAAACATAAATATGCTGAAACTTTGTGTATCGCTCGAATTCCTCAAACGTTAATGGACGGTTGTCTTTTGCTGAAGGCAAACGGAATCCGTGATCAACCAGTACTCCTTTTCTCGCTTGGTCTCCATTAAACATTCCACGAATCTGCGGAAGTGTAACATGCGACTCATCGATAACGATCAGTGAATCATCTGGAAAATAGTCAAGCAAGGTATAAGGTGTTGATCCTAATGGTCTGAGCGTCAGGTGAACGGAGTAGTTCTCAATCCCTGAACAAAATCCCATTTCAGCCATCATTTCAAGGTCGTATCGCGTACGCTGTTCCAGTCTTTGTGCTTCTAATAGCTTGCCAGCCTCGTTTAATTCTTTGAGGCGATCTTCAAGTTCAGCTTCAATGCGTTTGATCGCTACTTTCATTTTCTCTTCACGGGTAACGAAGTGGGATGCAGGGAAAATGGCAACGTGATTACGTTCACCTAGAATTTCACCTGTTAGCGCGTCTACTTCTGTAATTCGATCAATCTCATCACCAAAAACTCCACACGCAAACAATGTTCGTCACGTGAGGCTGGAAATATTTCAACCACATCACCTCTAACACGGAATGTACCACGCGTAAAGTTAATGTCGTTACGGTTGTATTGAACGTCGACAAGTTCACGAAGAAGCTGATCGCGATCTTTCTCCATTCCTTCTCTTAAAGAGATCACCATGTCTTTATATTCTTCAGGAGAACCTAGACCATAAATACACGACACACTGGCCACAATAATAACGTCTTTTCTTTCAAATAACGATGAAGTGGCAGAGTGACGAAGTTTATCAATCTCATCATTAATGCTCGCGTCTTTTTCAATGTACGTATCTGAATGAGCAATGTACGCTTCTGGCTGATAATAGTCGTAATACGATACAAAGTATTCAACTGCGTTGTTCGGGAAAAATTCTTTTAACTCACTATAAAGCTGTCCGGCTAGTGTTTTGTTATGAGCAATAACAAGAGTCGGTTTGTTAACTTCTTGAATAACGTTGGAAACCGTAAACGTCTTCCCTGTTCCGGTCGCACCAAGCAGGGTCATACTCTTTTCCCTGCATTAATATTGTTCACAAGGTGCTTGATCGCTGCGGGCTGATCCCCTTGTGGCTGATAGTTAGATTTGATTTCGAACATTTGACTTTGACTCACAAAACCGAACCTCCGTTCCTAAAATCTGGTTACTCAAATTATAGCATAGCCCCTATCCAAAAACCTAATAATTACGAACAAATATTCGCAGAAGTTTCTGGAAAGAAAGCAAAGTGGTATACTTAAAGATAGGCGCTTGTGGGAAATAAATTGTTTGGGGTCTGACTCCATTTCCCGCAAGCAATACCAAGGGTTGCGGGGAAATTGTAGTAGGTGTGTCCCCAAAAGGAGTTTAAAAATGGACTTTTTCTATATTCTGCTAGGTTTATGCATCGGTATCTTTTCAGGCATTTTCGGTATTGGCGGAGGATTTATTCTAACCCCAGTTTTAATATTGTTCGGCATTCCGCCACTCTCAGCGATTGGCACCAGTCTCATGTATTCAATAGGGACAAGCGTTTCTGGAGTTGCGGCGCATTTAAGATATAAGAACATTATATGGAAAACGGCCGCTGTTTTAGGATTAGTAGGAATTGTAGCTACTCAAATCGCTCATCCGCTCGTGGTTTGGCTAGAAAAGATGGGTTATGACGATACAGTCATCCCTGTATTTTATATTGTGCTTCTTGCCTACTTTGCCCTTTCCCTGCTTTATAAGCAAACAAAACGCAAGAATACGGTGAAGACATCAACTGAAATCCGCTTTTCTTGGGTGAAAGCAATTTTTATTGGATTTACGGGTGGGTTCATTTCTACGACATTAGGTGTTGGCGGAGGATTTGTGATGGTACCGATGCTCATCTCTTTAATGAATTTCCCTTCAAGAAAAGCTGTAGGAACGAGCTTAGTCAGTGTATTTTTAATTGTCACGGCTGGATTTTTAACGTATGCCTCATCCGTTCAACTTGACTATAAACTAGGCATCTTATTAATTCTAGGAGCTCTAGTAGGGACTCAACTTGGAGCTAAGCTTACGACCATCTATTCAAGCGAACAGATACAAAAGTATTTAGGTGCTTTATACATCACAATCTTAAGTTCAGTTGTTCTTAAACTTGTACACTTTGACAAAGCTGGACTTGGAGTAATTACTCTTTATGTGTTAACGATGCTTGTTCTTTTCTTAAAAGAAACGATTTCCCATACAAAAAGAAAGACGTCCACCTCGTGAAGGTGACGTCTTTTTTATCTTACTTTTCTTTTTTGTTTATTATAAATTTTGAGTCCTAGGAAAAATCCGATGATCGTAAAAATGACAGCAACGATTTGGAGAGGTAATGGCTGATTCAACCCATCAAAACCAAAAATCAAAATAATAATCGTTATCCCTAACGGCAAGTATTTTGTAAACAACACCCTATTAAAAAGCAGCTGTAGAAACACAGGCAACAAAGCTGCAAAAACATACTCCAACATGAAACGTAAAACCCCTCTCCTCGAACATCCCAAAAACCTAGCTTTTGTAAACGTTCATATATACCCCTATAAATTTAACAAAATTCTCTAGACAAAAACAAGGAAATTGTTGAGGGAAATAAATTGTTTGGGGTCAGACCCCATTTCCCAACTCTGATGAAACTTTTTGTTTAAAAGTACGTACAGTAGGATATTGCATAAAAAGTGCGAATATCCTAAACAAGATAGATCAAAGGAGATGATTATATAATGTTAATGAAACTATTAAAATCGTTATTGGGACATAAAAGCTACAAAAAATACAGCAGCTCTGGCTACAAGTACAAGAAAAAGTATAAGAAGTACAGCAGCAGTGATTTTGGAAAGAAACATTATGGCGGATACGGACACAAGCATTATAAGAAGAAAAAGAGAAGCAGCTTCTTTAGCAGCTGATCTTCACCAATAATAACTACATGATTACTGAATGGTGGAAAGATCTTCAACGTTTGGTCTACGACCGGCCACTTAAGGCCGAACTCCTGATTCATGGCCGGTACAAAATTAAAGAAGTGCTTGGGATGGGGAGTTATGGAATAACTTATATAGCAAATGATATTCAAACAGAGGAATCAATCGTACTAAAACAACTTCGGACAACTAAAGCAAAAACAGAAAGCGGTCTCCGGTCTTTTCAAAGAGAGTCTGAAATTCTAAAAGCATTGCAGCAGCATCAACAAGTTCCGAAACTGCTAGAGAAATTTCAGAATGAACAAGGCTACTTTATCGCGATGGAATGGATCAAAGGGGACACGTTCGAAGACTTGATTTTCCGAGATCAGCAAACATATAGTGAAAGGGACACGATACAAATATTGGTGGAGCTATTAACGATTGTAGAGAACTTTCACCAAAAAGGAATTATTCATCGCGATCTACGAATCCCAAACATCATACAGCGAGATGGAAAACTTCACATTATTGATTTTGGACTAGCATGTTATTTATCTGAGAACGAAATTCAAAGCCCAGATGATCATCCGGAGAAACTCCGGATGCGGGAAGTGTCCGTTAAAAGTGATCTATTTGCTCTCGGCCATTTTGCACTGTTTCTTCTCTATTCTTCCTATGAACCTCAATCTAATAAAGAAAAAAGCTGGGAAGAAGAATTACGTATTTCACAGTCATTGAAAGCTGTTCTTCGCAAAATGCTGCAGCTGGACGAACCTTTCCACTCTGTTGAGAAAGCCAGAACCGCCATAACACGCATAAATAGCCAAAAGCCCTGAAACTTTTTCCAGGGCTTTTTTCATATGGACTAACTAAGATCGATTTCGTTTTTCTTTTTCCATGAACGCTTCAAACTCTTTTTCATGTTTTGTCGTTATCGCCAGATTATGCAGCGCACGGTGAAACTGCTGATCATCTAATGTAAATAAGAAAAGATTTTCAAATCCGCTGGCTGTAAACACTCCGAATTCCCAAACCGCATTGTAATCACGCTTATTAAGAGATTTCGCCATTAAATCCAGTACTTTCAGAATTTCCGTACACACAATAACATTATCTTTTGCATAGTGCCTAATGTATCCAAAGGCATGATATAAATAATGATTAAAATCTCTTTCTTGTAAAACCACACGCAGATTGTTGTTTTTATCCACTAAATACTTTGAAAATATGGATCCGCGGGAAATGGATGCAAGTACTTCTCCAAGTTGATAGATAGCGTTTGTCGCGGTTTTTGGATCAAAATTTCCTAGAGACCTTATCGCGACTTCTACCAGTTTGTTAATACTGAATTCTATGTCTTGAACTTCTGTCTGCCTTCTTCCAATACTTATAAGCGACAGATATTTCTGTTCATCTATTTCATTTTCACCATTTTTCCAATACGTCATGAATGGTGTTGTAGCATACACATAACTTCCAATCGTATACTCCAGCCGGATGACAATATCATCTTTTTCTGCTTCTTTCATAATAGAAACAAAATCGACAAGTTGAATGAAGCCTGACTTTCCTGACGTTATCGTATTGCCCTTTTTCTCACATATTTCACTGTTAACCGTGGTTAGATCGTTTACTTTATAAGGATCCACTTCATCCTCTAACGTATTTTTCACAATGGATAACGCTTCTTTTTTCATATCGTATGTCATCTGGTTCACTTGCAGCCAGGCGACTGCATGATTAATAAAAAGATAAACGTCCCCATTGATACGGCAGCTATTAATCCCGCCAGCACAGGAACAGCAAAATAATATTCTGCCATTCTTTTATTCAAAAAATAAAACTTAGTAGCATATAAACAAAACTGGATGTAAATATCCCTAAAACTCGCTGTGTAGATTTACTAGCAATAAAGTTTTTCAGCATCCTCGGCGAAAACTGCATCGAAAATGTCGTAAAAACAACCAGGATTAAGTTAAACGTAAAAGTGGTTAATGTTAAGATAGCAGCGGTAAGTGTACCAACCAGCGCTAGCGTTAGATCATAATCGACCGCAAAAAACGGCCGCATCTGATTGCCTAAATCATACTTAAGGTCAGAAGTTAAAGTAGCCGTTACTAATAAAGAAGAAAAAAGGACGTAAAGTACAGGAGTAAACCACATGTTCGATTGAACAGTATGAGATAATTCCCTCTCTGACATTCTCGTATATCTTTTTAAATAAATATCAAGTAGATTCATCCTCATATGTACATCCCCCATGAATAACAACTGTTAGTTAGAAACCATGAACAGTTCAATAAAAGTTCCTATCCTATTGTGCCCTAATTATAAAAAGTAAAACTTCCACCAAGGTTTTGTCACAAAAAGAAAGAGCGATTTCCTAAAGAAGTCGCTCCAAAAATGTTTATTTTTAATTGCAGAACTCTTGGATGAATCTCCCTCTTCCGTTCTTTCCACAAACTGACCTTTGGTGTAGCCATTAATCACTTTTCTCCAAAAGATTTGAGCAGGTGTATTTTTCTCGATCTGACTTACTTCCCAGTTTCCTTTATGCCTGTCAAACTTGATGTGCTGTCCATTCACCTAAACCTGATCGGCGGAACTTTTTCATGATAAAGAATTCTGCGATTGACCAATATTTCTGGTCTTCCTCCACAACTTCTCTGACGAGAACAAAGCCCGAATATTTGCCTTCTGTTTCAATAAGATAAGGATATCTCCCGTCTTCTTCCCAATAATGATCGAGATACGGATAACCGCCAAATAAGCCTGAATTCCCCACATTCATGTCTATGAACTCAGTGAAATCATAAAAGTAAAACTGCATTAAGCTACTCAGTATTTCCTTATCTTTAATTTCTGCTCTTCTTAATTTTGAGCCCTGTACGCTCATTCCCATGACCCCCATACATTCTCTAAACCGTCCATTCATCATCCGGTTGATATCTATACAATTCCATATCAATTCTATTATCACCTTTAAACACAACGCCCTCTTGTTCTAACAACGTTTTTTGCGTCATAAAAAATTCTTCATCCTCCATAGAAATCTCACCTTTTATGTTTACCACTCGATGCCATGGAAGGTTGTATTTTTTGCTCATCGAATGAAGAATGCGAACCACTTGTCTGGCACTGCGCGGATTTCCAGCCACACGGGCGATTTGACCATAGGACATTACTTTGCCGCGGGGTATCCTTTTAATAATCATAATCACATTTTCAGTAAAACGCTCCACACATTTCTCCCCCTCTCAAAAATCACACAAAAAAAGAGTGCTAAATCTACGAACAGACTTAACACTCCTTGCATTGTTTTATTGATACATAAGTTGACGTTGTTTTTTCAGATCTTCGTTAGCCAAGTACTCATCGTAAGACATTTGCTTATCGATGATTCCTTTAGGTGTGATCTCGATGATACGGTTGGCGATCGTTTCAACGAACTGATGGTCATGTGATGTGAACATCAATGATCCTTTGTAGCTGATTAAACCGTTGTTTAATGCTGTGATCGATTCTAGATCCAAGTGGTTCGTCGGGTCGTCTAAAATCAACACGTTCGATCCGCTAAGCATCATCTTAGAAAGCATACAGCGTACTTTCTCTCCCCAGATAATACGGACGGTTTCTTCATTACTTCTTCACCTGAGAAGAGCATACGGCCAAGGAATCCGCGAAGGAAGCTTTCCGTTTGGTCTTCAGGAGAGTATTGACGCAGCCAATCAACAAGAGTTGGCTCACTGCCTTCGAAATACTTAGAGTTGTCACGTGGGAAGAACGCTTGAGATGTTGTTACACCCCATTTGTAAGTTCCGCTGTCCGCTTCCATCTCGCCCATAAGGATTTTAAATAAAGTGGAGATCGCGATCTCTTCTTTACCAACGAAAGCAATCTTGTCGTCTTTATTCATGATAAAGCTTACGTTATCAAGCACTTTCACGCCGTCAATCGTTTTTGTTATACCATCAACACGAAGAAGGTCGTTACCGATCTCACGGTTTATGCCAAAGTTCACATATGGATATTTACGAGAAGAAGGTCGGATATCATCTAATGAGATTTTATCTAAAAGCTTCTTACGTGATGTTGCTTGTTTAGATTTTGAAGCATTCGCACTAAAACGTGCAACGAACGCTTGTAATTCTTTAATCTTCTCTTCTTTTTTCTTGTTTTGGTCTTGTGCCATACGAAGGGCTAATTGAGAAGACTCATACCAGAAATCGTAGTTACCAACGTAGATTTGGATTTTACCAAAATCAAGGTCAGCCATGTGTGTACACACCTTGTTTAAGAAGTGACGGTCATGGGATACCACGATTACAGTGTTCTCAAAGTTTATCAAGAAATCTTCTAACCATTGAATCGCTTGAAGGTCCAAGTGGTTCGTAGGCTCATCCAGCAATAGAACATCTGGTTTGCCGAAAAGAGCTTGAGCAAGTAATACTTTCACTTTTTCAGATCCCGTAATGTCAGCAAGTTTCTTCGTGTGAAGATCTTCTTTAATGCCAAGACCTTTTAAAAGGATTGCCGCTTCTGACTCCGCTTCCCAACCGTTTAGTTCAGCGAATTCGCCTTCTAGTTCAGCAGCGCGCATGCCATCTGCATCAGAAAAGTCAGCTTTCATATAAATAGCATCCTTTTCTTGCATCACTTCATAAAGGCGAGCGTGGCCCATGATAACTGTTTGAAGCACTTCTTGATCTTCGTATTCAAAGTGGTTCTGTTTCAAAACAGCTAGACGTTCGCCTGGCGTCATGTGCACGTCACCTGTTTGCGCCTCAATCTCACCAGATAGAATTTTTAAAAATGTAGACTTACCCGCACCGTTCGCACCGATTAAACCATAGCAGTTTCCTGGTGTGAACTTTATATTAACGTCTTCAAAAAGCTTGCGGTCGCCATAGCGAAGACCAACGTTAGTTACCGTAATCATATGGAAATCTCTCCTTTTATATAAAGCTGGCTGACCGAATCATTCAGCTCCGATAGATATATTCAATCCGTATCCTACAAAAATGCATACTTACTGATTGTAACATAAATCCACCATGTTTAACCTTACAATCTTGTACCCACTGTGAAATTTTTAAACTTTCTACGCACAAAAAAGCTCAGAGGCATGTGCCTTTGAGCTTGAATATTATTAAACCGCTGGTGATGATGGAGCCTGCGTGTTGTCTCTTTTCAATAACCAGTATTGGCTGCCAAGCATCAGAGCGAATGCAGCTAGACCGATTGCACTGTAGATACCTTCTGGATAAATCAGCAAGAAACCGATCACAACTGCCGCTATTCTCTCTAACCAAGAAAGAGGACGCATCCAATAACCGATCATTCCTGCACCAATTGCAATCATTCCAACAAAAGCCGTCGAGATCACCCAAATCGCCTCAGTCCACGTTGTATCAATCAACATGAGCTGTGGTGAGATAACGAAAATATACGGAATGATAAACGCCGCAATGGCTAGCTTTGATGATATGATTCCGGTTCGTATCGGTTCACCGCCTGAAACCCCAGCTGCGGCAAATGCAGCAAGAGCAACAGGAGGTGTGATATCTGCAATGATCCCAAAATAAAAGACAAACATATGAGCCGACAGATCAGGAACACCGAATAACAAAATAGCTGGTGCTGCGATCGTCGATGTAATTACATAGTTCGCTGTTGTCGGTGATCCCATACCGAGTACGAGAGACGCAATCATCGTTAAAATCAAGGTCGGAATCAAATATCCGCCCGATAATTCAAGTAAGCCATTCGCCATCTTAAGTCCAACACCCGTAACCGTAACAACCCCGACGATCATACCTGCCGCTGCTGTAGCCGCTGCAACCCCTAGTGCTGTTCTTGCTCCATCTGCTAACGCTTCAATAAAGAGCTTCGGTCCCATTCGTGTCTGCTTATTAAACATGCCAACTGCAATCGCACTTACGATCGACCATAGCGCAGCTTTCGTGACACTCATTCCTGTCATTAAGAGAATGATAACCACAACGATCGGAATCAACAGATACACTTGTTTAATAACTCTTTTCGTTTCAGGCATCTCTTCACGTGATAGACCTCTAAGACCGATTCTTTTTGCTTCAAAGTGGGTCATGATCCAGATCCCTGCAAAATAGAGAATGGCAGGAATGGCAGCAGCTTTTGCGATATCCCAATACGTGATGCCGCCTCCGATAAATTCTACCATCAGAAACGCTGCAGCGCCCATTACGGGAGGCATGATCTGTCCTCCTGTTGAAGAAGCAGCCTCTACCGCTCCAGCAAAGTTTTTATCATATCCTAACCTTTTCATCATCGGAATCGTAAAAGCACCTGAGGTTACAACGTTTGCCACCGAACTTCCACTGATTGTACCTTGAAGAGCACTCGAGAAAATCGCTACTTTAGCAGGTCCACCGACACGTCTTCCTGCAATGACGATAGACAGATCATTGAAATATTCCCCTACTCCCGTTTTGACGAGAAAAGCTCCAAATAAGAGGAACAAGAAGATATAGGTGGACGAAACCGCAAGTGGTGTACCTAATATACCTTCTGTTGTAAAAAACATCGTCCTTACAATTCGTTCAATCGTCAAACCTTTATGTTCTAAGAACCCTGGCATATAAGGTCCAAGATATGCGTACACCAAGAACAGACCTGCGATAATCGTTATGGGCAGCCCGACGACCCTTCTAGTTGCTTCTAGAACTAAAAGGATTGCGATAGCTCCAATAATGAAATCTTGAGTCGTTAATCTTCCAACTCTCATGACTAAATCGTCCATGAATATGTACCAATATGATCCCACTGCTATGGATAATACAGCAAGTATCATGTCATACCAAGCAACTTGAAAGAGCGGCTTACTTTCTTTTTTCTTTTTAGATGCCGGGAATAACAAGAAGATTAAAGTAAGAGCAAATCCTAAATGAATCGTCCTTTGAAGCTGTGCAGGTAAAACACCAAAAATGGCGGTATAAAGCTGAAATAGCGAAAAAGCAACGAGGCCGATCAGTGTAATCCAGTAAAGAGCACCTTTTAATTTACGAAAGCCTGCTTCTGGATCATACTTTTCCATGAGTTCCTGTACGGCCAGATCTGATATTTGTTCACGCTGATTATGAATTTTATTGTCCAAGTTTTTTCCCTCCTATCAACCATTGCCATATATTCAGCTTTTCTGTTTTCAATCGCACCCAAGATCCTTTTTCACTAAAGTCCAAGAACGGATATTCATATCCATCAAGAAGGAGTGTATGATTGGCAATAATTTGTCCGACCCGAATTTCTAATGAAGGAAAAGTCCTGTTCATATTGGATAAAATGTAAGTTTCGCCTTTTTGTGTAAACACTTCATCTCCAGTTGCCCCTGAGGGCATGCCCACTCCAAATTCCTGAAAACTCATTTCAGTTTGCACGATCTCCCCGTTATCATGAACCTGGTAGGTTTCAAGAACAGGCGTTTTATGGATCGAGTGTATGTATTTGATACTAAATTCTTTGCCTTGATCACCTTTAAAAACAGCTAACGGTTTACCCGTCTCACCTTCCTCTATCATCACAGCCGAAAAAATGGATACATTGTCACTGCAGCTAGTGCCACTAATACAAAAATACTTACTAAAATTCGCTTCATAAGAATACATGGACTAAAGATTACTCTTCAGCCCATGCTCACACCTCTTATTTTAAGATTCCTTTTTCTTCAAAATATTTTTTAGCTCCTGGGTGGAAGTCGATTCCCATACCTTCAACTGCCTTCTCAGCAGAGATAAGCTCCCCTTTTGCGTGACTGATTTTATCTGTGTTCTCAAAGATCGCTTTCGTGATCGCATACACTGCATCGTCTTCCATGTCTTTGCGAACAGTAAGCATTGATAAAACAGCTACCGTTTTTACATCTGCTTCAATCTTGTACGTACCGCTCTTAACGGTATCCTCGATGTAATAAGGATGCGCTTCAATCAGTTCTTTAATCTTGTCATCAGCAATCGGTACAATCGTCACAGGGTTCGTTGCGGATAATGCTTCAACTGCACCCGTAGGCGTTCCCGCTGTGATAAAAGCCGCTTGGATATTTTTATCTTGTATACTTTCTGCAGACTCATCAAAAGAAAGATGCTGTGCATCAATGTCTTCCATCGTCATACCATGAATCTTTAAGATTTGTTCCGCATTAGCAAACGTTCCACTTCCAGGTGCTCCAACTGAAACCTTTTTGCCTTTTAAATCTTCAATACTCTTAATCCCGCTATCTTTTAATGTTACGATTTGGATTGTTTCAGGATATAATGTACCGATTCCTGTTACTTGATCTACCTTTTCTTTAAACATTTCCTTGCCTTCTACGGCATAGCTTGCGATGTCTGTTTGTGTGAACGCAACATCAGCATCACCATCTTGAAGTAACTGCATGTTCTCAACAGATGCACCAGAAGCTTGAGAGTTTGCTTCAACGTCTAACTCATCTTTTACAATTTTCGCCATCTCTCCACCAAGTGGATAATATGTACCGCCTGTTCCGCCTGTAACAATACTGATTTGGTCAAGGTTTAATGCCGGACTCTCACCAGATTCTTTCTTTTCAGATGGAGTCTCAATTTTCTGCCCACATGCTGCTAGTGAAAGGGCAAGAAGTATTACGAAAAATAACGCGATCCCCTTTTTCATGTTTCTCCTCCTTTTGGAATAATTTAGTTTATTTCTATAGTTTAACATAAGCTTTAATAAAATTGCAGAATAATTATAATTTTTAGATATATTGTCGAAGCAAAAGAAAAGAGCGACCAAAGTCACTCTTTAACTGTTTTAGCTTACGAATGCACGTAGCATCCAGTTGTGTTTTGCAAGACTTTCACGAACAGATAGAAGCATATCATGCGTTACCTCATCACCTTCACGCTCTGTTACTTCCATACCTTCTTTAATCTCAGCGATTAGAAGTTCGAAATCGTTAATGACGTTTTGAACCATCTCTTCTGCTGATTCACTGTCCTTCGCTTCTTGTATCGTAGCCAAATCCAAATATTCTTTCATCGTTGCCACAGGTGTTCCTTTAAGAACGAGCAGTCGCTCAGCCAGTTCATCAATGTTTGTTGCAGCTTCATTGTACAGTTCTTCAA
Organism: Fictibacillus sp. EA-CB0309; assembly: GCF_055814265.1. Lineage (NCBI taxonomy): Bacteria > Bacillati > Bacillota > Bacilli > Caryophanales > Fictibacillaceae > Fictibacillus > Fictibacillus sp. EA-CB0309. The sequence goes on along the minus strand of NZ_CP169271.1, from coordinate 1,000,422 downwards.
ACTTTTCATGTAATGTGAAAAAATGAGGTCCTTTTACATACCAATGGTAGTTATGCAATTTAACAAACAACACATTCCAGTTTGCCACTTGGCGATTCAACACTTCTTGGATCGTATTCATCGTATCATCTCCTTATTTTGTTTCTTCATTTAATACACGGTTCAATCGTTTACGAAGCATGTCCATACCGCTTCCGCCAGCTTGGAAGTGACGCAGTTTTCCTTCTTTATCAAAAACGTAGTATGCAGGCACATATTTATTTTCAAAAGCATCCGTCAATTTGTGCTCGCTATCCACGTAAATCGGCTGCGTGATGTCATGACCGATTGCCATCTGTTCAATGACACTCATATCTAGATCGTTTTCAGATCGTGGCATGTGCACAGCCACTACGTTCAGATCATCTTCATACTCGTCACGAAGTTCATTCACATCCGGCATCGCTTCTTTACAAAGACCGCAGCTTACGGACCAGAAATGAATCAATGTTGCTTTATCTCCAACTAATTCTTCTTTCGTAACTTCTTCATTTAACCAAGTCGTAGCACCATCAAGTTCAGGCATTTGTTCACGTAATTTCATCTTCTATTCCCTCCAAAAGTTAAACGTTTGTTTAGATTCTTTATTAAGTAATTGCTAGAAGTTGTGGATTTCCGTTGCAGGTGCTCGCTTTCCAGGGGTGTGCGGTGAGCCTTCTCGGCGCTTTGCACCATTAGAAGTCTCACCTGTCACACTAATCCCCCAGGAGTCTCACACTTGCACTTCAATCAACTTGTCAATGAAGGTTCTTTTTAAAACCCTAAAAGCAACAAGTGAAAACAACCATTTTTAAAGTGTTTTTTGACCTGGCTTCCAGTTCGCTGGGCAAAGGCCTCCTGTTTGTAATGCTTGAAGAACACGCAGTGTTTCGTCAGCATCCCGGCCAATGTTGTTATGGAAGACGACTTGATACATCATTTCACCTTCAGGATTGATGATGAACAGTCCTCTTAGCGCAACGCCTTCTTCTTCAATCAAAACACCATAGTCCCGAGAAACACGATGGTTCGTGTCCGCAGCGAGCGGATAGTTTAATTCACCAAGTCCGTTATCTTCACGGCTTGTGTTAATCCAAGCCAGATGTGTGTGGACGGTATCTGTAGAAACGCCGATTACCTCTGCATCCAAATCTTCAAATTCACCGTAGCGGTCAGATAATGCTGTGATTTCTGTCGGACACACAAAGGTAAAGTCCATTGGATAGAAGAAAAGAACGGTCCATTTCCCATTTTTCATGTTCTCTTCTAAACTTACTTTTTTCGTTTCTTTATTCGGCATGATCGCTTCCATCTCAAAGCGAGGTGCCTGTTTACCTACCATACGTTCTGTCATTAAAAATTCACTCCTTATATCTTTAAATGATAATGAAAATCATTATCATATTTTCTTCACAATCTTTATTATACTGACTTCTTATTTGAAGTCAATACTAATTTATAATAATTATTAACAAGGAACAAGTATTGTGCTTAAAAACAATGAAAATCATTGTACATTCATAATTAATAATCACAAAAAAACCTTGCTCAGTGTTAAGCAAGGTTTACGCGTTATCTTCTTTATGAGTTTGCATTTGATTTGTAACAAGTTCTTTGTTTTTTAAAAGAAGCGGGATGCAAGCTACGAGAAGTACCAATCCTATAGCTATAGCGATCACGGCTCCATTTCCTTTAATGAAACTGTCGCCTAACAAATTGTATGCAAGGGTTCCTGGCAAAACACCTAATATCGTGGCTAAAATGTAAGAACGAAGCTTTAGCCTTGAAATACCAGCCACATAGCTTACAAGGTCAAAGTTTAGAACCGGAATAATCCGCAGCAGCAAGATATATACAAAACCTTTTTCCTTCAATTGATTTTGCCATTTTTCAATCCTTGAAGGTGCATCCGATTTCTTTTTTAACCATCTGCTCCCTAAATGTTTCGCAATATAGAACGATAGAACAGCTCCAATAGTAGCCGAGAAAACTGTGTATACCGTTCCCCATATAACGCCAAAAGCCAAACCGCCTGCAAGGGATAGAACGGAAATCGGAAACAATGTAAATGGCCGGATAACATTCAATATGATATATATAATCGGTGCGACCATCCCGAAGGATAGCACCCAATCGCGCAAAGACATTGGGGTTATTTCAAAAACAAAATGGTTCAGTGCTAACACGGCCACAACTATAAGGAAAATTGCTGTTAACTTCACCAATGTTTTTTTCTTCATAATGCCCCCTCTTTGCAGATATTTTTATGAATCGTTTGTAATACAAACATTCCCTAAAAGATGTTGACAATAAACTTACTGAGACTTAATAACCACTCCATTTCCTGCTGGATCTTTTAATGTTACGCGATCCCCTTCTACTATATATGGAATTTGATATCGTTTTAGAGCACTTCCTAAGTTCTGGATCTCCTCTTTTGTAGGAACGATAATTTCATATTGCAATAGACCGGTAGCGTCATCTGGAGCTAACATTGCATTTGGGCCGTTCCAAATATTAAGTGCAATATGATGGTGATATCCCCCTGCTGAGATGAATAGGGCATGGTTGGCCATTCTTGTTTGTTCTTCGAAACCCAGCACATTTACATAAAATTGTTCAGCTTCTGGTAGATTGACCACGTTCAAATGAACATGACCCATTACCGTGTTTTGAGGAAGTCCATTCCATGCATCTTTTTCTCTTTCTTCTAATAATCCATGTACGTCTAAAGGTTCGCTGACAGCTGGCAATTTTCCTTCTTGATCACGAACCCATTCCGAACGATCCACATCTCGGTACACTTCAATTCCGTTATTTTCCGGGTCTTGAAGATAGATCGCTTCACTAAATTTATGATTGGATGCTCCGGCAAGCTGGGTGTTTGTCTCAATAAAATGATAAAGGATATTTGCAAGGTCTTTTCTTGATGGAACGAGCAAAGCCAAGTGGTACAAACCTGCACTTTTAACAGGTCGTTGTTGAAGTGCTGAGTTACCTTCTAAGATGATAAGCGGTGTCTTGCCATCTGCTGTTAACTCAGCAACAGAATCAGTTTTGGTTAAAACTTTTAGACCAATTGTCTCTGTATAAAAAGAAACTAAATTTTCAATGTCTCTAACTTTTAATGTTACACTTCCGATGTGTGTATCTTTATGAATAGTCATCATTTGTTTACCCTTCTTTCACATCTATTAATTTAATTACTTTATGTAAGTAATTATAAAATAGTTATTAACATACTTCAACTAGAAAGTGTTCTTGAAGTAGTTGATTTCTGCGGGGCGTGCGAACAATGCACGAAAAAACCAATACAAAAAGAGACTGATTACTCAGCCTCCTATATAAGACATCTCTATTTTATTTCGTTCACTAGCACCTTGTTCTCTTCTTTCATCTGAATAGCGATCAGAACGGTTACCCCAAGTTTCCACAATTCGATTAAAAAGATCTTCATCAGATGCTCCATCGCGAAGGAAATGTTTGAAATCCGTTCCTTTTCCAGTAAAAAGACACGTATATACTTTTCCGTCAGCCGATAATCTCGCTCTCGTACAAGTAGAACAAAAGGTATCACTAATAGAAGAAATAATTCCGATCTCACCTTGCCCGTCCGTATAACGATATCGTTTTGCCACTTCTCCATAATAGTTTCGAACGACGGGCTCTAATGGCAATTCATTCCCGATTATGGATAAGATCTCATTCTTGGACACTACATCATCCCAATTCCAGCCGTTCGAAGTGCCGACATCCATAAATTCAATAAATCGTAATACGTAAGGTGTATGTTTAAAATAACGCGCCATCGGGAGAATCTCTCCATCATTAATTCCTTTTTGACCATCATATTTATTTTGACAGATAGACCTGCTTGATGTGCGGCCTCTATGCCTTTTAATACAGGCTCAACCCCTACACCTCTTCCATTGATACTCCCAAACAGACGATCATCAAGTGTATCAAGGCTAACGGTAACTCTGTCCATACCAGCCTCTTTTAGCTGAACCGCTAGTCTTGGGAGATGTACCCCGTTCGTCGTCAAAGCGATATCACGTATGCCATCAATCGCTCGCAGCCTTTTTAAGAGCGTTGGAAGTCCTTTTCTGAGCAAAGGCTCACCGCCGGTAATACGGATCTTCTCCACACCTGCACGAGCAAACTGTGATGCAATTCGCTCAATCTCATCGAAAGAAAGCAGCTCTGATTGTGATAAGAACGGATAATCCGAACCAAATATTTCTTTGGGCATACAATACGTGCAGCGAAAATTGCATTGATCGGTTACAGAGATCCGCAAATCCTGAAGCGGCCGATGCAAACGATCAGTGATTACATTACTCTTTTTCATATCATCACGCCATTTGTTTTAGTATTTTTATCAATGTACCACGAATAAAAGGAAGTTAAAACCAGAACCGCTTATCACTTGAGCACTGCGCGCTTAAATTTATTAGTTCATAATCACTATACCAGCGGTTTTCATAGATCATTTCTACCAAATTTTCATACAATTTTTTTCGTGTTTCCCTATTCCAGTGGCTTTTAACAATGTCCGCCATTAATTAATAATTCCTTTTTTCACTAGCACTTGTTTATTGGTTAGTAAAGTGTTACGATAAATAGGAATTATTTTTGTTCGATTGTACAGGTAAACCTATTATCTTGATATTTTTGAGCAGAGATAGTATTATTGTGCGGTTTGGCACGACAGGAGGCAACAAAAATGGAACAAGGTAAAGTTAAATGGTTTAACGCAGAAAAAGGTTTCGGATTCATCGAGCGCGAAGGTGGAGACGATGTATTCGTACACTTCTCAGCTATCCAAGCTGACGGTTTCAAATCTTTAGACGAAGGTCAAGACGTAACGTTCGAAGTTGAACAAGGACAACGCGGACCTCAAGCTACTAACGTACGTAAAGCATAATAACCCTATAGATAAACAGGACTCTTGTATAAGAGGCCTGTTTTTTTATGTCCTCAAACAGTTGCAAACCCCTTTATTTCACACTTTTAAAAATTTTTCAATAAATTCAAACACACGTCTAATATTTTTGTTAAAATAAGTTTAACGTCGTAAATTATTAGGAGTTCAAAATGGATCTTCAAATGAAGCAGAAACAAGATCAAATCGAAATCGGCACTCGAATTACCGAAAACGCAGTACAAATCGCAGAGAAGATCATATCAAACATGCAAAATAGCGACTCATATGTTTCACTTCAGCAGAGCTCACAACTAAATGAATTCGAAGGACTCCAACAATCCATTTCCTTTATCCGATTGATCGGGGATGCCGTTTCCGGAAAAATCACGGATACGAAAAGCACGATCTTCGAATGGGGTGAAAATGTCGGCATGCTTGCTGTTCACTCAGGACAGCCGCTCGATGTCTCGCTTGAAAGCACCTCTTATTATCGGGAAGTCATATGGAATTTTATAAAAGAAGAAGGCTCACTGCAATCCATGTCATTGGATTCGGTATTGCATATATCAACAACCATTAATCCGATGATTGATCATGCTGTACAAGCATTCAGCAAGTCTTATGTGAATAATTACAAAGAAATGACTCAAAAGTTTCATCTGTCTCTTCAAGAACTATCCGTTCCTGTTGTTCCTCTCTTTCCAGGTGTAGCCGTACTGCCAGTAGTCGGTGATATCGATACGAACCGGGCAAAACTCTTGCTTGAATCTACATTAGAGCAGTGTCTAGAGCATGAGATTACTTCCCTGGTTATTGATTTATCAGGTGTAAGTTATATTGACACGATGGTGGCTCATCGCCTCTTTCAACTCGTTTCCACATTAAAGCTATTAGGAGTAAAAACAACATTAACAGGATTAAGCCCGGAAATCGCACAAACTTCTGTTAGTTTAAATTTAGACTTTGATGAGATCATGTTAAAAGGAAACTTGCTTCAAGCACTAGCCGACTTTGGGTACGGCAAACTAGAAGCAACAAATAAAAAGAACAGACTCTGACATAGGGTCTGTTCGTAACATTTTAGGATTTTCCGCGTTTTAACTCCTCTAGTTCCTGTAGCAGAGATACTACCATATCGTCGCTTCTTTTTAATTCGTTATTAAGCATTCTGATGGTTTCTTCTTCCCAAGTGAAGGGATCTCCGTTTTCAGGGGTTATTGGAACGTTTTGATATATATCGCCTGTTTCTCGGTCATCCGGTTGAAAGTAAACGGCTATCTCACAGATCGGATGTCCTAAGGCAATTCGTTGACGCAATGTAACTTTTCCATAACCAAATTTCCGTGCTGCAATTCCTCCAAAAACACTAGATGTCATCTTGCATAAGTGCGGTGCATCCTTAACAAATTCCCCGAAAGGACACTCTTTTGCACGAACTATTACATGGTCAGGATTCACACTGACAATCTCAAAATGCCCACCGATTGAATTTTTCAAATCCACAATCACATGAACGTATTCATCAACTGTCCACTTTAGTGGATCTTCATAGAAACCCTCAATCCATTCACCTGTACGAAGACCTAGCTGCTCAATGTATCTTTCAGCAGCAGGACCAATTGCTTTTCTATGGATATAGGCATATTGAGTAATGAGTTTTGCTAAAAAAGTGTGTCCATTCAATTCACCTTTTGAAAGGTTCATACTGCATCTACCCTTTCTCTTTTGTTACCTGCTGTTAAGCTGATTTTGGCAAGATATGGACAACACTCTTTGGATACCCTTTAAAAACGGTTTGAAACCTTATTTTGTATATCCAAGTAAATAATTTTCAGCATTTTTCCCAATAAAGCATTTCGTCACTTTTATTTATCATTATGAATCCTGACTTTTCTAATACCTTTGCAGACGGAACATTGGTTGTCAGGCATTCTGCTGTTACTCTTTTCACTTCTGGATGTGCAGCAAGCCAGTCCGTTAAACCGATGACCATCTCTGTAGCGAACCCTTTATTACGCGCTTCATTTACCATCCCATAGCCGATCTCAACGGTTCCCTTTTCATCCGGACCGCCTTTACATCCAATTTCACCAATTAAGGTGCGGGAATCCTTATGAATAACTATACGGCTCCATATACTGCGTTCAGGTGTTTGTTGAAGTGTGTCTTTCTTCATTTTGATTAACTTCAAATATTGAGGACTGGGCCACTCTTTAGAAACATTGTACCCTAACACGTTTATAAGATCCTCTCTACCCTTTAGTGTTGCTTCCACAAGTTTATACGTGTATGGCAATAATAGTAATCGATTCGTTTCAATCAACTTTCATTCCCCTTTTATATTATTTTTTGCTATTTTTCCTTTTAAACAGCTTATTTAAATCTCCATCTAAATGAATGCTTTAGACTTATTTTTGCCTAGCATCCTGGAGCGAAAATTTACTTCTTACAAGAGCATCAAAGGATGAAAAACAATAAAAAGAGGCATGAGATCTGCCTCTTTCATTTTTTATTCATTTAAGTGAGAACGCTTTTTAGAGTATAAGAAATAAATAGCTGCTCCAATACCTAACCAGATAATGAATCGAATCCAAGTGTCTCCGTCGAGCTGAACCATAAGAAATCCACAGAACAGTATCGCAAGGATCGGAATATATGGAACTCCTGGACAACGGAATGCACGTGGTAAGTCCGGCTGTGTTTTTCGAAGAACGAGAACAGCTACTGATACCAATATGAATGCAGAAAGTGTCCCAATATTAACAAGTTTTGCAAGTTCATCTAATGGAATTAACGCACCCATAAGACCTGCAACTAGTCCAAAGAACCAAGTTGAACCGTATGGTGTTCGGTATTTTTCATGAACAGTTCTAAAGAATTTTGGTAGAAGTCCATCACGACTCATTGCATAGGATACACGCGTTTGTCCGTAAAGCATAACGAGCATAACCGTTGTCATTCCTAAGATTGCTCCCACATCGATAATACCAGCTACCCAGTTTTGTCCGGCAACTTGAAGTACGAGTGAAATTGGATGGTCCTCGTTTCCTTTAAAGTCAGCGAAAGGAACGACACCAGTCATGATGCCCGTTACAATCACATAAAGAAACGTACAGATTAATAAAGAATACATGATCCCTTTCGGCAGATCACGGTTTGGATTCTTCGTTTCTTCAGCAGCAGATGCAATGGCATCAAATCCGATAAATGCGAAGAATACTAATGCAGCAGCAGCAAAGATTCCATCAAAACCAAATGGTGTAAACGGTGTCCAGTTATCCGGTTTAACATATCCAACCCCTACAACAATGAACAGAATAACTACAGCTACTTTAATAACAACCATGATGTTGTTAACACGTTTTGATTGTTTAACACCTACCGAAAGTAAGAACGTAATAAGCATAACAATTAAAAATGCAGGAAGATTAAAATAAGTTGTTACATTTTCTACTGCACCTGGCGCAGCAGTAAAGGCAGTAGGAATATTAATGCCAAAGCCTTTTAATAGTGATTGAAAATAACCAGACCAGCCGACTGAAACAGCACTAACTGCCAGCAGATATTCTAAAATTAGATCCCATCCTATTATCCATGCCAAAAATTCTCCCATCGTCGCATACGTGTACGTGTAAACTGAGCCTGATACAGGAACAGTTGATGCGAATTCAGCATATGAAAGTGCCGCAAATAAACACGCCAGACCCGCTATGATAAATGAAACGATGAGCGCTGGCCCCGCCGTGAGAGCCCCTGTACCCGTTAGAACAAAAATTCCTGTTCCAATTATGGCACCAATTCCGAGCATAGTAAGATCCCAAGTACCTAATTCTTTGTTTAGGGTTGTACCTGTTTTCGAAGCTGCTACTAAATCTGAAATACTTTTCTTTCTAAAGATGCTCATAAAAGCCCCCTCTAAAAGTTTTGAATTATCTATATATTACATTATATTTTATAATTCGTAATTTTTCGACACTTTTTTGAGGTGATTTTATTTTTACCATCATTTGGATATGTTTTATAAAAATGAAGCTTCAAAAGAATGCTGTTTTACATATTTGTTGATTTTAATAGATCCGTTTCCGTATTCTATTAAAAGTTTTTCCATATTACACTTACTCTTGGTTTAAGATAAAATGAAGATAGTTATTATTTTGTTAACCATCGCTTAATTAAAGGAGATATCTATGAACTTAGAACAAATGAAATATATTGTTGAAGTCGCCAAAGAAAGTTCAATCACGAAAGCCGCAGACAAACTTCATCTATCACCATCAGCTATCTCTCAGTCTATCTCACAACTAGAAAAAGAGTTTGGTGTTACGATCTTCAATCGATCTAGACACGGCACGATTCCTACGCCAGATGGAAAGTTTATCGTTTCGAAAGCCTATGAAATTCTTAAAAAGATGCAGGAGCTGCACGAAGAACTCGCTGCTAAACAACAAGCGAAAAATCATGTATTAAAAGTAGGATGTGCCCCGGCGCTCATGTACATCGTGTACGATGCCTTTTTATTGTTTCATGAACAATTTCCAGAGACGAATGTAATGATTAGAGAAATAGATCAAGATCATATTTTAGAGGAATTGAAGAACGGCCATATCGATATCGGCTTAAGTCCGTTTACAGAGTATGATTTATCAAACCTTCAGCACGAAAAAGGAATGGGATATGAATTATTATACACAGGACACGTTTGTGTTTGTGCAGGCAAAAAATCTTCCCTGTACTATAAAGACTTCCTTACACCTCATGAGTTAACAGACGAAAAACTGGTGATCTATAATTCAAAAGGCGGCATGACGTTTAACGACAAATACGTCAAAAACGCGCAAATTCTTTTTTCATCTAACAACATAGAAGTACTGCGTTCGGCTATCTTGGATGGTCACGCCATTTCATTTGTATTTAACTTTACGTTCAAGCATAATGCAGATGTGAAAAACGGCAATTTGGCTATTATCCCTTTTAAAAAGCCGGAACTCATCTACCAAGACTTCTGGACACTGTATCCCTTAACAAAAGGTCTATCACCAGAAGCAAAAGAATTTAAAGAGAAAGTGAAGTTTTTGTTAGATCAGGAATAAAAAGTTACTTAGCAGATAGACTGTCCTGCATGATTCGTTTTTGATAGAGGTAGATCAGCTTGTCTAGCTTTTGACTCTGTGTTACGAGGTCTGCGTCTGAAAAATCATTGGAGCTTGGTACGAGATCATACATCTCCTGACGACATATTTTAATTTCTTGCAATAACATACTCAAATCATCATCCATCATGATTTCCTTTCTAAATGAAATTACTTCCAAATAAATGGGTATGTATCAATGATAGATGTTCACTGTTTTTATGTAAATTTAGAAATATTTAATAAAGAATAAATATTTCTTAAACAAACTTTTGCTCATAAGAGAGGTTCCGCACATGGTTGCGAACTTCTCTTTTTTATTGATTTTTTTCCTAAAGTATTGTTGCTTTGGGGGTATCTTTATGAAGCCCGTTCAATGACCTGTACTAACAATGGAATAAACCTCTCACGCAATGGACATAGATAGTAAAAAACGAGGGAGGTCTTTAATATGAAACAAGAAGGAAATGCTGATTTAGACCACTCCCCATTATTAAGTATTGATCTTTCTAGCAATCTCGACCTTATCCAGACCACACTTGGCCATACGCCTGATTTAAAAGTGCTAAAGTACGAGATCAGAGAAGAACCAATTGCGATTTTGTATATGGCAGATTTAGTAGATTCGGATAAGCTGCAAAACATTCTTAAATCCATCAAGTTCATAAAATATGCACAGCCTGTGGAATCAACGCTGTTTCAACAGCTGTATTCAGATCTTTATTTGACTGCTCAGACGGCTATTATAACGAGGCTGCATGAAGTGATTTCAGGTCTCTTAAACGGTAAAACCATTATTTTAATGGCGAATATATGTGAAGCCTTTAGTGTTGAAACATATGGCGGCGAAATGCGCGCCATTGAAGAACCGCAAACCGAGTCACTTATACGAGGACCAAAAGTAAGTTTTACAGAAGATATTGGCATTAATGTAGCGATGATCCGCAAGCAGATCACGGACAAAAATCTTAGAGTTGAAATCTTCATGATTGGTGAGCGTGGAAAGAAAAATGTAGCATTGATTTACATTCAGGATGTTATTAATCCTGCAATTGTAGAAGAAGCAAGACACCGACTTCAACATATAAACATAGACGTTCCAATTGATTCAGGGATCATTGAACAGTCTATTGAAGATAACTTTATGTCTCCTTTCCCTCAGTTCATTAGTACAGAACGTCCGGATAAGGTTGCACTGTCTCTCTTACAAGGAAGGTTAGCGATTATAACGGATCAGACTTCAAATGCGCTCATCGCACCTATTTCCATTCTCGATACAGTGCATTCACCTGAAGATTTTTATGAAAGATGGCATATTGGTTCCCTGTTGCGTATGCTCCGGGCTTTTGCTGTTTTTCTTTCGTTGTTTCTTCCGTCTTTTTATATTGCGCTTGTTTCTTTTCATCAAGGCCTGATTCCTTCAAGGCTCGCCTTTTCTATTGCCGCTTCACGTGAGGGTGTGCCCTTTCCTGCCTTCGTAGAAGCTCTCATGATGGCAATCACGATGGAACTGCTTCGTGAAGCTGGACTTCGTCTGCCTAAACCGATTGGACAAACGATCGGTATCGTTGGGGGATTGTTATTGGAGAAGCAGCCGTTCAAGCCGGAATTGTAAGCACCGTAATGGTAATCGTGATTGCGATCACTGCGATTGCTTCTTTCACATTGCCTGTTTACAGCATGGGCGTGACATACAGAATTCTTTTATTCAGCTTTATATTCGCTGCAGGGATAATGGGCTTATATGGAATATCTCTCGCCTTTATCGTACTTGTCATCCATATTGTTAATCTGACAAGTTTAGGTGTTCCATACGCGGCACCACTCGCACCTATGTTTATAAACGATTGGAAAGAGCTTTTCCTGCGCCTGCCTATTTCTTTTATTAAGAAAAGACCTGTGTTCTTGGATCCTGTAGATGAAGCCCGTTCAAAGAAAGAGGAATAAGCTGTGAGCAGAATAAAGTACAGTGATCGATCCATCAGTGCTAAAGAATTGATGTATGCAGTTGCTTCCATGGTAATTGGTGTAGGTATCTTTAATTTGCCGCGTTACATTACGACACTTACAAACGGCATTGATGGGGTTATCAGCATTGTTTTAATGGGCGGCATTGTAATGGGTGTTGTTTGGATTATGGGACGTTTTATTTATATGTACCCTGGCAAAGGGATCTACGGCATTCTTTTAGCCATCATCCCAAAACCGCTTGCTATCCTTTTAATGGTCATTTACGGCTCATTCTTTGCTCTTTTAGCCGCTTATGAAATAAGGATTATTGCAGAGATTACTAAAAAATACTTACTGCCCGACACAGGCTCTGAAATCCTCAGCTTATTATTTTTGCTTGTGACTCTTTATGCGTTATTTGGTTCCAGAACGGCACTGATTCGCATAAATTCTATGTTTTTACCAGTGGTTATGATTGTTTCATTGCTTTTAGTTGTTTTAAATATTCGGATCATGCACGTTGATAACTTTTATCCGCTGCTTACGACAGACTTGAAGGACTATGGTTCTGCAATGATCAGCATCTACTTTTCTTTTACAGGAATTTCAATCATTATGAGCTATTCTTACTTAATTAATGAGCCAGAAAAAGCTTCATTTGCCGCTGCTAAGGGCATCTTTATTTCAATCATTATCTATACGATGGTGTTCGTTTCATGTGTAGCGGTTTTCTCTAATCTAGGAACCGATTTTCTAGAAAACCCTACGATCGAGCTAGGAAAAGAGATCGAACTTCCTGGCGGCTTTTTTGAAAGGTTTGAATCTGTGTATTTTACCATCTGGATCATGACGATCTTTAATACAACATCGATGTCTATAGATTCATCACTCATCGTATTAGAATCTCTGTTTAAAAAGGTAAAAAAGGAAACATTTATTGTAACCCTTGCCCCTATCATTTATTTTGTATCGATGGTTCCATTAGGCATGGAAGATTTGGATGCAATGGGTACCTTCATTGGCCGACTCAGCCTGGCATTGACTGTTCTTGTGCCGGTCCCGCTATATATCATTGCTAGAATAAGGGGCGCTATGAGATGAAGACGTTAAATTACTTGGTTCTTATGGCAGGCATTGTGCTTGTGCTCGCAGGATGCGGTTCGCGGGAAATTGAGAAAAAGCGTTTGTTATTGGTGTAGGTCTTGATCTCCCTGAGAATGATGAAGATGAAAATGATTTGATGAGTTATGGAACGTACCAAGTTGCGATTCCCAGAGCGTTAAAACCTGAAGTGACCAATGAAAAAGCGTATCAGAATTATATTGGGAAAGGTCACGACGTGTCTGAGCAAATCTCAAAGATCGCTCAGTTTTCTAATAAAGAACTATATTTTGCGCATAACCAGATCGTCTTAATTTCAGATCAGTTAGCAAGAAAGCCGCAAATGATGGAACGCCTGCTAGACATTTTTGTAAGACATGAAGATATTAGAAGAAGTGTCCGTGTCTTCATCACAAAAGGAAACACCCAAAAGTATTTAAATGTAAAAAGTAAAGAAAAACTGCCATCCCTTTACATCGATACGCTAGCATCAAATGTACAAAACAACTCAAAAGCAGCTAGCATTAAAAGACTAGGAGATCTGCAGGAAGATTTATTAAACCATCGATCTTTTGTCCTTCCTGTGCTGGAATATAAGAACAAAGACGAGATCAAGCTTGGCGGAGCTGCCATCATTAAAGGAAAATCGAGCAAACTTACCCATGAGCTTAACGAAAAAGACACAGAGGCGTTAAATATCTTAAAAGGTGAATTCCAAAAAGGAATGTTACTGATTAAGATAAAAGATGATTTATATACGTATAAGGTTAGTAAATCCAAAAGGAAAATTAAGCTTACACATTCTCAGAATCATCAAATGAGCTTTGAAATAACCGTGCGTTTAGAAGGTGAAGTTCAAGAAGTAAATAAAGAAATGGATGATCGTACTACTTCTGCAGAAGTAGTAGAGAAAGAAATCGAGAAACGGATCGCTAAAGATATAGAACGTCTTATTGCGAAGCTTCAGACGCAATACAAAACTGACATTTTAGGATTAGGTGTTTATTTGGATAAGCATCACCACAAAGAATGGCTGCAAGTAAAAAAGAGTGGGAATCCGGAGATCATCACTTCAGCCAAGTAAAGATAGAAACACGTATAATTCCAACGATCTATTCGGCAGGAGGATTAAGATAAAATCATGATTGATTTGAACGAGTTAATGATCCGTGTTTTTTCGTGGCGTTTTATCATGTTCACACTGCTTTCCTTTTTGTTTCCATTCACCTACATCACATTGTATAAACTGTTGCAAAAAAAGGGGATGCCTCTTTGGAAGAAGGAACCATCCCGTTCGTCATCTGAAAAGGAACACTAACCCGTTGTGGTTACACCTAAAAGAATATAATGCAAGTTAACGTTAATAAAAGTGATTTATTGTGAATATATTTTGGTGCGTTTTCTTCAAGCGTACATTTCTACATGAATGTCCTTATTAGAAATACATTCAACTTCTGCACCACATCTTCTCTTGTACCTAAACTGCTCGCTATACTTCTTTATATACACAAAAATAAAACTCAAAAGGATGCTTTTCCTTTTGAGTTCTTCTGTAAAATCGCGAGCAAGAGCGGCAACGTAATCAGTAAAAACAAAGTCCGACTCTGTTCCAAACTGTAAAGCATACATCGATGTGTTTGCCGCTGAAGCATCGCGGCCAGCATTAGCGAGCTGCATAATTAATCATAGAGTAAGGGATAGTTCTTATTATGTTTTCAGTTTTACGATTAAAACGTATGCGCCTGATCCTTTGCTCGAGCAATGGCATTTTCTTTAATTTCGTTCGCTTTATCTGGCATTGCTGCATGTCCTTCTACAAATATGCCTTCAAACGATGGAACTCCAAAAACTGCATGATCACACTTAAATAGCGGTGCCCCATCTCCATCGCAGCAGCTGGTCCTTCTGAATAAACACCACCGCGCGCTTGAATATGTAAGGCTTTTTTATCCGTTAGGAGTCCGACAGGCCCCTGTTCTGTATACTTGAACGTTTTCCCTGCCACAGCAATTGAGTCAATATACGCCTTCATCACTGGAGGAAAGGAAAAGTTCCATAATGGCGTGACAAACACGTATTTATCAGCTGAAACGAACTGCTCGCATAGCTCGGAAAGTCTTCCGACTTTTGTTTTTTCTTCAGACGAAAGCTCTTCAAAATCACTACCAGACTGAAGTTTCCCCATCCACTAAATACATCTACATCAATATGAGGGATATTTTCTTTGTACAGATCAACGTGTACCACTTCATGAGATGGGTTTACTTGTTTGTATTGTTCAATAAAAGCTTTCCCAACAGCCATGCTGTACGAGACTTGGTCATCATGAGGATGTGCGGTTATATATAAAACTTTTGTCATATGTCTCAACGCTACCTTTCATTGTCTATTTTCAATTATTCACTTTGGTTCATAAAAGGGTTTCCGCTTATGTTCGCTCGCATTTTATCTGTTAAAACAAAAGGCTCGTTCGGCAAATCTTTGTCAAATCCATCGTGGTTTAAAAGACTTCCATCAAAGTGAAGCGGCTTTTCTTCGTTCATTTCAACATTCACCTCCAACAGAGATAGTTTAAACGGTTGTTTAAAAATTGATTCATAAATTCGGTTGTATATTGTTAAAATATATGGCTGTTTTCGTATTCATTGTTGCTTTTGAAAGTTGTTGATTTACGTTTCAGCTTGCTCGCTTTCCGCGGGGCAAGGAAGGCTTCGGCAGTGTCGCATCGCACGAAGAAAATGTGTTTTTCATTTTCGAGGAGTCTCGCACCTTACACTACATTCAACTGTTCAAAGAAGAAAATAAAAAAACATTACAAAGCAACAATCCTTTAGAAAACAGTAAAAAATAAAACGTAAAAAATAAAAAGACTATCTGCACGTAACAGATAGCCCTAGCCATGATATTGAATTAGTAGCGTTGTCCACCTAAAGCTTGTGCTACAAGACGCTTCGTGATTTCTCCACCTACTGATCCGTTTGCACGAGATGTTGTGTCTGGTCCAAGATTCACACCAAACTCAGAAGCGATTTCATACTTCATTTGGTCAAGAGCACCTTGAGCTCCAGGTACTGCTAATTGATTGTTGTTTCTAGCCATTCTATTCACCTCCCTTTCTTTTCTATTTTTAGAATCCCACTAACCTATATTTCTATACATCACATTTTCATATTTTTTTAAAAAGTCTGTTTCGTAACTTTTGTTGTTTTTAAAAGTGGTTGATTTCCGCTCCAGGTTGCTCGCTAAAGCAACAATCTTTTAGAGAAAAGCCTTTAAAATAGCCGCCCAAAACAAAAGAAAAAAGAGCTAGCACAATGCCAGCTCTTTTGCTTATTATGTGAACTTAATCTAGTGTTATGAAATAGAATACTTAAACCTTTTCAGGCAGTGCTTCTGTTTCCCCATTTGAAAAGTCCGCTAAAGACGGCTCTTTTTTGCTTAGTGCAAGCGTCTCGGCCGTTGAAGTATGAATTTCGTGCAGAAGTTCAGGGTTTTCCATTAGTGCTACGCCATAAGAAGGGATCATTTCCTTGATCTTGGGTTCCCACTCTGTCATACGTTCCGGGAAGCACTTTTCGAGTATTTCAAGCATAACTGTAACGGCTGTAGAAGCTCCTGGAGATGCGCCTAGTAATGCTGCGATCGAACCATCAGCTGCAGTAATTACTTCCGTACCGAATTGCAGCGTTCCTTTGCCTCCAGCTTCCGTATCCTTGATCACTTGTACACGTTGACCCGCAACCACTAAATCCCAATCTTCAGCTTTCGCGTTCGGGATAAACTCTCGTAACTCTTCCATGCGCTGTTCTTTCGATAACAGAACCTGCTGAATCAAGTATTTGGTCAGCGACATCTCTTTTGCGCCTGCAGCCAGCATCGTTAAAACATTATTCGGCTTAACAGACGTTACTAAATCAAACATTGAACCCGCTTTCAAAAACTTTGGCGAGAAGCCGGCAAACGGTCCGAACAACAATGATTTTTTATTGTCGATATATCTGGTATCAAGGTGCGGAACAGACATTGGCGGTGCACCAACCTTAGCTTTTCCATATACTTTTGCATGTTGCTGCTCTATAACATCAGGGTTTTTACACACCATAAAGATTCCGCTTACTGGGAATCCTCCAATATGTTTCCCTTCAGGAATACCTGATTTTTGTAGTAGATGCAGGCTTCCACCACCGCCTCCAATAAAGACGAATTTTGCAGGCTGGCGCTCTACTAAACCGCTATCTACATTTTTCACTTTCACTTCCCACGAACCATCGCTCTTGCGTTTCAAATTTTCAACACTATGCTTGTATTTGATATTTACGTTTTTCGTTTTTAAGTGGTCAAATAAAATGCGTGTTAAAGCTCCAAAGTTAACATCCGTTCCAGAGTCGATTTTGGTAGCGGCAATGGGTTCATCAGTTGGACGTCCTTGCATAATAAGCGGAATCCATTCCATCAATTTTTCATGGTCATCGGAAAACTCCATACCTTTGAACAGAGGATTGTTTGACATCGCTTCAAAACGTTTCTTCAAAAACGATATATTCTGTTCTCCTTGCACCATACTCATATGAGGCAATGGCATGATAAAGTCCTTTGGATTTTGGATAAGCTTACTTTTTACAAGATGAGACCAAAACTGCATGGAAACCTGAAACTGTTCATTGATAGCAATAGCCTTACTAATATCTACAGATCCATCTGGTTTTTCGACCGTATAGTTAAGTTCGCAGAGTGCCGCATGCCCCGTTCCCGCATTATTCCATTCATTAGAGCTTTCCTCTCCTGCGCTACCAAGCTTTTCATAAACTGTAATTTCCAATTCGGGTACGAGTTCTTTCAAAAGAGTACCTAAAGTCGCACTCATGATTCCGGCACCAATTAAAATGACGTCTGTTTTAGTTTCTTTGTTGCTCATTTTTATCAACCTTTTCCTTTAAAATTTGCATAAAAATGTAGGCATCACCAAGCTAAGGCGCGACCTAGTCACACACTTTTTTAAAACAATATCATAGTGGATTTCATTTATTTAAGAATAAATATTAACGCTTATATGATAATTATAAATTATTTGAAAGCTGATATAAAGTGACAATTCTATTTACAAGGCTTAGGAGCACATTTGACGGTTAGTACAAATAACTTAAAAGCAACAATCTATTAGAAAAGAGCGTTACAAAAAAAGAGTTCACCTGTTGGTAAACTCTACTTAATCACTTAAACGTTTTCCATTGAGCATTTGCTGCGTACATTTTTCAACCGTTACTCTCCCTGAAAAAAAGGTAGCACCACCCCCATATCTGCAATTCGGTCAGGAGTAAGAGAGTTGACCAGATGTTTTATTCCTTTTTCGTCCCCCACAGACCTTGGGTAACCGCCACACCAGGAAGAACGCTGTCACCAACACTCGCTTTAAGAATACATTCCCCTTGCTCGTTCCAAACCCGGACCTGCTCTCCATTTTTTATGCCCAATACTTCGGCATCTTGAGAATTTAAAATCACTTCAGGCTCTTTTTCAAGACCAACATGTTTGGACTGGTTCGCAAATGTTGAATTTAAAAAGTTGTGGTTTGGCGCCGCAATAAATTGAAAAGCGTGATCTGAGTCCTTTATTAAAGGTGTATAAGTTGGTAATGGAGGAAATCCATCTTGTTTCATCTTTTCAGAATAGAGTTCGATCTTTCCGCTCGGTGTAGGAAGTCTGTCAGGAAATTTTGCTCTTGCCTTTACATACTGATGTTCGGTTAAAGCCTCGTAATTTATTTCCTCAATGTAAGGATTGGCGGGATTCGCTAGCGATTGGTCAATCAACTCTGCTTCTGTCTCATCAAATGCCGTTTCGGTAAATCCCATTCCTTTAGCCAGCAACCGGAACACCTCGACGTTTGACTTAGCCTCTTCGAATGGTTCAATGACAGGCTGTTGGAGCTGAATATAGTGGTGCCAATACGATGTATAAAAATCCGTATTTTCAAAGGAAGATGTGGCGGGTAAAACTATTTCTGCGTATCTTGCCGTTTCTGTTAAAAATAAATCATGAACGACAGTAAATAGGTCTTTCCGTTCCAATCCTCTTCGAACTTTATTGCCAGCTGGTGCAACAACGGCTGGATTCGTCCCATATACAAAGAGTGATTTTATAGGAGGATCTAAAGTAAGCAAGGCCTCTCCAAGTAAATTCATGTTAATCACACGGGTGTTCTTATTTTGCAGCAGATCTGGCCGTTGCAATTTATCCGTGTTGTATGCGAGGTAGGCAGAATTTCCTTTGATTGCGCCTCCTCCTTTTACGAACCACTGTCCTGTTAAAGCAGGAAGACAGGAAATCGTTCTCACAAACATGCCGCCGTTATCATGGTGCTGTGGTCCGTTTCCAATCCGAATAAAAGCAGGTGAAGTTTTACCATACATCCTCGCAAGCTGAACAATATCCTCCACTGGTATACCTGTAATGCCCGAAACGGTAATCGGGTCATACTGTGCAACATGTTCACGCAGCTCTTCATGACCAACTGTGTATTGCTTTAGAAATGAGGAATCTACCATATTCTCTGCAAATAAGATATGCATCAGCCCTAAAGCGAGAGCCGTATCAGTCCCCGGTAATATGGGAATAAACCAGTCTGCTAATTTAGCCGTTTTGTTTTTATGGACATCAATCACTACGATTTTAGCGCCATTTTGTTTGCGGGCTTGCTGGGCAAGGGTTGCTTGGTGCATGTTGGTACTAACCGCATTTATCCCCCAAAATATAAACAGCTTCGAATGTATTGTGTCCTCAGGATCGATTCCATAACTGCCGCCCATTGTATATTTGTATCCGACTGCCCCTGCGGAGTTACAGATACTTCTATCAAGCTGGGAAGCTCCCAATCGGTTAAAGAAACGTCGATCCATGCCTTCAGCAGTGAGGTTTCCCATATTTCCATAAAAGCTATAGGGAAGAATACTTTCGGCACCGTCACTTTGCAGCAGGTCCTTCCAGCGAGTGGTGATCGTTTCAATCGCTTCATCCCAGCTTATTTGAACAAATTCCCCTTCACCTTTCGCACCAATTCGCTTCATTGGATATTTAAGCCGTTTTTCATCATAGATTCGTTCAGTCATATTTCGAACCTTGTTGCAAATAAAACCTTTTGTAACTGGATGATTGGGATCACCTTCAACCTTACTAATTTTTCCGTCCTTTTTATGAAGAAGCAGCCCGCATTGATCCGGGCAGTCTAGTGAACAAACAGAAGGAAAAACACCATTTGGGCTTTCCACAAATGAAGACATATGTAAACTCCTTTCCATTGCTGTTAGACAACATCTTGTGAGATTTAATTAAGTCACCTTATGAAACCATTCATTTTATTATGGAATAAATAAAATGATAGAAAGTATAAATAAGACTAAACCTAAAATAGTTGAAATGAGCTGAATCCAGCCTCTTTCCTTAAATATTGTAAAGAGCATAAAGACAAGCACAACAAATATAATTTGGGAGATGGTTTTATTAAAACTAAATCTATCAGGCAAAACGATAATCGTTAGAAAAAGCAGTATTGCTATTATAATAGAGCTAATTACAATCCGAAGAGGTATCAATCAATCACTACCAATCTAAGTGATACTTCACTGAAAAAAGTTTATTCTTTACTTCAATAGAAAGTCACTTCTCCTTCTTGAAGAAATGCACCCTAGTTCATCCATTTATAAATTCAAATGAGAATTATACTCTTAATGAGCCACGGAACCCTCTGGCACCATAATAAGAGTCTGCACCGTTGTGATACAGAAATACGTGTCCATAGCGCCAATCGCAAAAAAGGGCACCGCCGAGTTCTCGAATATCAGAGGGAGTTTGCACCCAACTCGATGTTTTCCTATCGAAATTTTCAAGTTTCTGCAATGCTCGATATTGTTCTTCTGTTAAAAGTTCAATGCCCATGGCAGTTGCCATATCAATAACGTTATTTTCGGGTTTATGTTTTTCCTTGCCTCCAGTGCTTCACGGTCGTAACAAGCGCTTCTTCGACCTTTAGGACTTTCCGCTGAACAATCATAAAAAATGTATTCGTCCTTCTCTTTATCATGTTCAACAACATCCGGTTCACCGCCCGTTATTTCCATTTCATTGAGTGACCACAGTTTTTCCGTATTAGCTTCCAGCCTTGCTTGAACTTTATCCCATTCAACACCTTCATGGCGGTGCATGTTTTTCTCAAAACGGGTTTTCAATACTTTAAGTAATTCTTCACGTTGTTCTAGTGACAACTCCTTATTGCTGATCTCATTTGTCTTGGTCATTTTCGTTTCCTCCTCATTGTTTTTACTCATAATCGCTTAATATTTGTTACGTAATAAATCGTTTAAATAGCTGTATAAACCCAGTAGCTTTCTATTGTATTTGTATATTAACTATTTACCAGGATGTTAGCTTGAAACCAAGCCTTGAGTTTTTCGGCAAGCACTAAACGTTCAGATGGGTCACTTAAACTGCCATGAGTCAAATAAAGATTATCATTGAAATATCTAGGGTAAACATGCAGGTGGTAATGCCAAACATCCTGACTTCCACCTGGTTCATTATGTTGTCTTGTTGAGATCCCATCACATTCATAACACTCCTTAAGTGCGAAAGAAACCTGCTGGGATAACTTATGTATTCTAGTGGCTATCTCTATCGGTAAATCAAATATATTTTCATAGTGATGATTCGGAATGATGATCACATGACCTTTATTATTCGGCCACCATAATGTTGCGATTAAAGCAGTTACGTATTCGTCTTTATAGATAATGTCTTTCTGCTTAGTCTGAACTAACCTGTTTTCTTCGTCCTCTTTCCCATTAACAGCCAAACAAAAAGGACATGTGTAAGTAGATGGCATATGTTTATACACTTATCTTCTCTCCTAAAAGTAAATTGCTAAACTATGTTTTCGACACAATATTTGCAACCTCCTACCATCTATCCTAAATAAAAAGTGCACTTCTCCTTCTTAAGAAATGCACCCGATCGCCGAATATATTCAGGGTTGTTATTCCACGTTATATATTGCTATATGTAATAAATGTTTGAATGGGGCCATCCCAGTCATCTCTTTGGATTTCCGTATAGTTTCTATTTGTATAATCAGATATAACCTTTACCCAAAATTTTCGAGCTGGAATATTTTCTTTTATTTGAGCAACCTCCCATTTTCCAGGGAACCTATCAAACAGATAGCTGGCTGCATGCTTACCAACACCATTTTTACGATATTTTTTCATAACAAAAAATTCTGCCATTGAAAAACAAAATTCATGGGTCATATGATCCTGAGTCTTTTTTCGAACTAATGCAAAACCAGCATACTTGTCATTCACCGTAATTAAAAAAGGAAAACGTTCTGGTTCAGTCCAATAATGATCAAAATACTTATAACCATATTCACCATGTTCATTAACATCTTCAGGATCATATTCACTAAAATCGTATTTGTACAGTTCTAATAGATTTCTTAATACTATTTTTTGCTCCATTGATGCCATCTCAATTTTTATGTTCTTCATTTATACCTTCCTTTGGGTATGGATGCCATAATTCTCTTAAACAGTCCGTCTTTTTTACACTTCATATCCAATCAACCATTCTAAACGCTTAATTTGAAGTGTGCTAGGCATTGTACGCAGTAAAAGGTTCCTAAGTTGGATGTATACAGGATTCTCAAGTTGCATAAACCTACCCATAGCTCTAGAGCCCCTTACAACTTGTGTAGTTCGAGGAATTCTTATTTTTTCATACATCCTAAAAGCTTGCTGAATGTTTTCCGGGTGATTCACAATGCAACGCGATAATACTATAGCATCCTCCAATGCCTGGGCACCCCTTGTCCCAGGTTTGGCAGCATTGGATGAGCCGCGTCTCCAAGTAAGGTGGCCCTGCCCTGACTCCATGATTTAATGGGTTCCCTATCAAAAATTTCATGAGTGAGAATATCTGATTCCTCAGTTGACTCAATGACTGCTTCTATAGGTCCCCACCATTCCTTGAAATGCTCCAAAGCCGTTATTTTTTTGTTCTCCGTTGTCTTCAGTGTTCCAAGTGGGGTATTTATAGCTGCAAACCAAAAGATTCGGCCTTTACCTAAATGAGAATACCCAAATCTTTTGCCAGGTCCCCAAGCCTCAAAACCTCCTCCGAGTTCAATTGGGAAGCGTTCATCTTTAAAATGGGATATACCGCGAAAAGCAGTAAACCCAGAATAACGAAGTGGTGAAGAGCCAATTAAGAATCTCCTTAATTGGGAGTGAACTCCGTCGGCACCGATTAAAAGATCTCCTTCAACTACCTCTTTGTTCTCGAATATCGCCCTAATTTTCGACGCATCCTGTTCTTTACGAACAAGTTTTCTTCCTAAAAAAACAGTATCTGGCTTTAAATTTTGATATAAAATACTCTGTAAATCAGCTCGATGAATTAAATAACTGTAAGTCCCATATCGCTTTGCCTGTTTATGAACTGGTAAATCCACCAAAAGCTTTCCATCCCAAGTCCGTATTTCTGCCTTTTTAACGGATGATCCAATTCTACGAACCTGTTCGCCTATACCCAACTTGTCCAATGCTTTCATAGCATTTGCAGCCAAAACAATTCCAGCACCCATTTCTTTAAGTTCTGTAGCCCTCTCGTATACAGAAACATGCATACCTACCTGTTGCAAGGCATTTGCTACCGAAAGTCCACCTAACCCACCACCATTAACGATTATTTTTGGGGAGTGGTTGATATGCCCATATTGATCACCCTTTCCTGCAATACTTTGAAGATTATTAAATTATACCAATTAGGGGTAGCGTAAGAAAAATACGAATTTACAAAAGTAGGAATTACAATATAAAAAAACCAACTACTCAGAATTAAAAAATTGAGAAATTGGTTTTTTCTTACTCTATCATAGCACCCCATTGGAGTAATGAACCGAGTTTATAGTTGAAATCCTACATCAAAGGATTTATCATTAATTACTACTCGTTTAGCTTCAATAAATAACATCGAGTTCCATATTTCTATAGAAAAATTTGCATTTGAAATAAGATTAACATTTGCCCATAAATCATTTAAAAACTCTTTAAATGTGTTGAACTTCATCACCTTCTGCCTATTGCAAAACAAATCATTTAATCAACTTGGGTAACTTTTGTCAATCGCATCCGATTGCAAACAATGTTCAAATTCAAACGAATTTAGTGTTTGTAGTTTTATTAGTCTTTTGTAAAGATATCATAATCGATAATAAACCTAGAATGTGGGAGATAACGTATTACAAACCACCTCTCGGAAGATTCTTCGTTAATTGTTTCTGGCATTGAGAACTTAACATCATCTACAACGACCTCCCAATGTCTCGGACCAGACCGTGGCATATGAAAATCAAATTTTGTTGGGATTCCCGCAACCGTTCTATAGTCGTTCCTTAAATAGGAAGGTAAATCAACCCATTCTTGCGATAGTATCATCATAAGAATCGTAACAACCAAATAAATTAAACGCTGCTTCCCAAACCCTTTACGAAACAAGATTATAATACAACATAAGGCTAGTACTAAAATTGGAATCGTAATAACAAAATAAATAGGAATACGTAGAGATAAAAGCGAAGTTCCTGTTGCAATAACTAAGAAAATAAGCCAAGTAATATTAAGTGATTTATCTAACGGGTTGAGTTTGGTATTTTTGTTAAGAAGTCCTGAAAGTGGTGACTCCCCACATATAACTCCAAATCTTTTTTGATATCTTTCTATTATTATCTTTATTTATTAAATTCTTCATATTCTAACCTTTCTATTAAGAACGGACTTGTATGTATTTTTTACTTACTAATCTAATTCGTACAACCTGTCCTCCTTATTGAAGAAATGCAACCTGTTTGTGAAATAATAGTGTTCTTGTTATATTTCTTTCAATCTCCAATTGATTGAATATCTTTCTGTTCATTTATTGCTCTTAGACACAACAGTTGCAACTTCTTACTGAACTTACGTACTCGGGTATGCTCCCAGATAAACTCGTCATTATAAAGCTGAATCAATCTATCACAAATGATAATTAGCTCTTGAATTTCTTCATACTTTAAAACATTATAACCGTAGTGATCTAAATCGAGGAGCAGACCAAATTCATGCATGTTTTTACTCTCTTGTTTTCGGAGATATCCATGTATTCGTTCATCAAACAATACAGCCTTTCCTTCTCCAGTTATATTAAAAGTAATACCAGGCAATCCATTCTCTCCTTTTCTTCTTAAAACTAACTCGACATTAATTCCTTTAAAAAATGCAACCCTTTGTGGGATATTTATGTCATTAGTTCATCAATGTTTTGATAATTTAATGGTAATCTAGATTCTAAGAAAATACATATACGTTTAGAAGAGATGTCAATTTATTTTTGAATAAATACAAGTGTCAGTCAGCTTGCTGCCATCTGCAGATAAATCATCATTCCTTAAAGTACCTTCAAATGTAAAACCAAGTTTTTCCGGTATATAGCGACTTTTTACGTTTTTTGATTCACATCTTATTTCAATTCTCTTAAATGCGAGATGATTAAATCCAAAGTTAGCTAACTCCTTTACTGCTTCCGTCATATATCCATTTCCGCTATATTTTGTATTAATCCAGTATCCCATTTCACATTTTGGAATGTCCCAGTCAATCGCATGAAGGCTCGTAGTACCTATAAAATCCTTGCCGCTATCTTTATTAAAGATAAGAAAACGAAAACTTTCTCTTTTTAAAAAATTTATATGAGCATTCCTTAACAGGATCTCTGTTTCTTCAACAGTAGGAAGTTCTTGAAAAAGCGACAACCACGCTTTTAATTCATAAAAGGAATCTCTAATTGCTTGGTGAACAATTTCTCCATCTCCAGTTTGAAGTGGTGCTCGAAGAATTAGCCTTTCCGTTTCTAGTTGTAAAGGAATATCTAATAACAATGGGTTCATTCGATTTTCCCTCTCCTTGATTATTTTAGATTAATAATGAAAAGCAGTAAGAACAATTCCCTTCTAAAGAAATCACCAGATTGTAGAATAACGATTAAAATGGAATCATTAATAATTCTTTTATATCTTTGTATAATTCAGGATGTTTTTCTTTTGAAACGTAGTTCATTTTATTCTCAGCTGTGTCTTGGTACATAAAAGTACCATCTTTAAAAATATTTATATGATACATTTCCCCCTCCAATTTCTCACTGTTTGATAAAACGATTATATAGTTACCACTATCGTTTAATCGTTGAATTATTTGTTTCATTTTATCTATTTTTTGTTCTGAAACTTCAATACTGCCCACTTTTTTTATAAAAACATTAATCTTATCAATATCCTGTATTTCCTTTTGTGATTCATCACTGGCTGTTCCATTTTTATCTACACCTTGAATATAAAGATGTTTATAGTGATTTTGAGGTATCTCTATTTTCTCGGAGTCGGAGCTGCAGCCACAAAGAATTGTTATACAAAAAATTAATGCAACAACTACTTTCAAGAAATTCATATTACCCTCCTTTTTATTGAACAATGTTCAATATGTTCCCTAAAAAAGCGTTAATCCTTCTTGGATCAACGCACCCGATTGCAGAAGATATTGAAAAAACTTTTGAATAAGAAAAACATAGGGAGAATTTAATCTTCCTATGTTTTCATTCATATTATTTATCTGTTTGTTTTTGCTTCTTTTTCAAATACTCCTCACGTAATTTTTCAAGTTGCTTCTTTTTATCAAATTTAGCAGGCTTCTGTTTTTCATGAAACTTTGTCACAGCTACCTGACCTTTGTAATCCAATTGATATTTCCCCACTTTGTTCACCTACTTTTCTTATCTTTTAAAGAGAATCTATTCAACAACTATAATATACCTTATTTGACTGAAGTAAACCTTATTACTTTATTAGTGTACTGCTAACTTTGCATCTATCAGTAAAAACATTAAAAACTTAGTAAAATTAATTAATCATTCTTTTTAGAGGAGAATATCTTAAATTTATCCAAGATTATTATTCCTCCTAATATAAGAGATTTGACTACGCCTTTAATTCAAGAAAAAGTGCACTTCTCCTTCTTGAAGAAATGCACCCGATTGCTTAAAGATTGCTTAATTAACACCACATTATGTTATTATACAAATTTGTACATAAGAACATCATCAATATATTCACCTTCATTTAACTTGTATTCTTTAATTAAACGACCTTCTTCTAAAAAACCCATCTGCTTGTACAGGGAAATTGCTCTTTGATTTGTTGAAAGGACCCCTAAACTTACCTTTTCAATTAATGGGTTCTCTTCTGCCCAGTCTAATAATGCCTTTAAAAGCGTCTTTCCTATTCCCATGCCTCTGTAATTTTTCCTTAACGACATTGAAACAGAGCCAGTGTGTGATAATCTCTTCCTATTTTGTGAACGAAATTGTATCGAGCCGACAACTACACCATTTACTTCGGCTACAATAAGAGTTTCTTTTATGTTATCCAATATACTCTGTATTCGTTCTTTCTCCTCCTGTATTGGCGTTTTTTCTACCTCTTCTGATACTACGATGAAATATTTACCTTCAGAAATAACAGATCTTTCTATATCCAAAAGTTCTTCCGCATCCTCCAATTTTACATTTCGAATTATGTAATCCACATTATCTTTAGATCCTGGCATTTAAATCCCCCTAAGTGATGGTTTCTATGAAATAAATACGACATCCTCTTATGCTATCCTTCTTCCACAATATAGCCCGTTTCATAAAAAAATGGGTACATTTCTTATTACAGAAAAGCACCCGATAGTTGAATAAGAGAGATACTAAAATACTGATTGCTGATCATGAAAACGGAGTAAGAGCAGAGACAAATGACATCTTAGTAAATATTGAAGCTATATTAAGGAAGATTTAATGTAACAGCATAGATGTGGATTCAGAAACAAATTGCAACCAAAGTAGACATAGGTATGGTATTACTAGATGGCCTATCAAGAATGGAAGTTCAAAACAAGAAATGAGGCAAACATGAAAGGTGATTCAAAACTAATCTGTGAAAAAAAGGTGCATCACTATTGTAGTAGCACCACCATTGGAGTAGATTAATCCCAGATACTGACTCTTGGAACACCTGCTGTTCTTAAATAATCTAATAACTGACCCGTATGAATAGATTCATGATAGCCTACACGTAATAACATATCGCCTAAATCTCTTATGTAACCCGAATCAGAGCGGTCAATCTTTAAATTTTCTAAGTCTATTTCAGAAAATGACTTAATTGTATCTATGAAGGCTTTTCTATAAGGTTTAGCATATTCCAATTCGTCATTTACTGAGGTAAATGGACGATTTTCGAAAGGAGAATTGAAAACAGACAAACTCCCTCTATTTTTTATTGCTAAGTGATAGTAATGTTCACTTTCTAGTACGTGTCTAATCATTTCTAGGCAATTCATTGCTTCTCCATCTGGCTTCCAATGGAGTTTATCCTCAGGAATAGATGTCCAAACTTTAATGCTTCTTCTCCTAATTTCATTAAAGTTTAAAATAACTAAATCAATAGAATTCAAAAAACTCCCTCCTTTTATTAGAATATTTTAATTATACACGAACCAATGTTCGTTTCAATAAAAAAGAAACATTTAGTTAACTCATTTCTCAGATATAATTATGACGGATTTTAAGTCTACTACGCAAAATAAGAGTTACTCCACAATCTGGCCCGTTTGTGGAATAACAGGATTAAAAAAAGACTCACGTTAAATGAGCCTTTTAAATAAAAATTATGCGATTCCGATAAATTATGAAAAATCATTCCGGTGAATTTTGAACAGATTCCGGTTAATTATGAAAAATTACAATTAGTCCCCTACCGCTGCATTACGGTCTACAACATCATGAACAAGAAGCACACCTAGCTGATGATGCTCGTTTTCGTAAAGTGATCCTTGAACGAAACGAATCTCGCCGTTAAGATCCAGAACTTCAAGCTTACAATACGCAGCATTAATTTGGAGCGCTCTGTACAGACTCGACTCGTGCGAAAGTGTCACACCGTTTACTTTGACGATCACTTCGCCAACTTTTAAGCCCATTTTTTCAGCAGGTGTACCTGGTACAACTGAAAGGATCATTACCCCTCTGTCACGCGGAACGAAAAACGAAGGTCTCGTGTCATCACGCTGGCTCGTTATAAGGGTAATAAGCTCACGGCCTGCAAGACCTGTGGCAATCGCGATGGCAATGAGAAGCGGCAATTCATAAAAATGCCCCACCGCTGCGATCCCCGTTACGATTATCCCTAGCAACAAGACTTGCTTACCAAGGTGTTTAATTGCTTCAGCCGGAAGTGTATGCGTTACAAGCTGACGGTATCCAATCGCAAATGGAACGAGAAAGAACGAGAAACCGACTGCTCCCATCGGAAACAACGGCCACCAGTCCAATACGGGAATGGACCCAACAGGCAAAACAAGAAACTGAGGAACGATCCAAAATCTTGTCGCTTCATGAGCCCCAATATAATGCCCTCTTTTTCCTTTAAACAGACGAGGTGATGTACGATCTGCACCTTTCCACATGACCAGAATACCTTCTTGAATCAAAAGCACACCGATAATCACGGCTAATGAATCAAGTGGTGTTTTTTGAATATCCAAGATCCATCTGTCTAAAAAAGAGATCTCAGATTCAAAAGTTGGCAGCAGAAGGCCAGCGACTGCCGCTAAACTTACAGAATACGCGGGATTTAGAAAGCGCGTTTTAAACGTTAAGCTTAAAACTAGATACATGACGCCAATTAACGCGATCATTCCGATTGGCAATGTTACACCGGCAGCTACAAAGATCACTGAACCGATGAGACCAATCAGTATGCCTGGCAAGAGAGAAAATATTAGATTATCAATTACTGGGTGAACCCTGACTTTAAATTCTTTTCGCTCTCGTTTTACACGTTTTAAACCGATTAAAAAGGCAACTAGTATAAAACCATAAAAAAGCGGGTGTAAAAAAGCAGCCACAACCCTTGAAGCAATTCATTCACAAAGGTGTCTGTCATGGGCGTTCTCTCCTTTTCTCGTCATTTATTTCATCCACTTTTTCTTCAATTCTTTTCAGTCTTTGATCCGTGCGTACGGCTCTTTTTACCAACAAACCAACTCCGGTAATGATTGCGAGAAGTACAAGAAAAGACATTAGCTGAAAAACAAGATCTCCAACATTCAATGATTGCATTTTGTATTACCCCTTTAACGATGGCAAAGGATTTTCTTTAATTATAATTTAATGGAAGCATAAGGATTTAGCTAACCAAAAGCTCCTAGAAATACAATCTCTAACGAAAATACCATCCAGCGAGATGTATTAGGAGATTTTTATCATTGTTGAATTTTATTGAACGCTCTTTTCTAAAGTTTGTTGCTTACGAATTCTTCTATGATTCGTTGATTGGAGTGGAAGATGCGAGACTCCTGCGGGACAGGCGGGCAGGTGAGACACTTAAGAGTGAAACGTACGAATGTGGCTCACCGCCTGCCCCACGGAAAGCGAGTATCTGGAACGGAAATCGACGTCTTACAAAAGGTTTTTCAAACTCAAATCAACCTCTTCCAAAAACAACAACGCTTCACCAAAAAATATCCGCAGAGAATAATTTCCTCTACGGATAGTATTCGTGTTTCAGTTGTTTTTTCCTGCCATTATCCCTTATTTTGCAAGCAATTCAATGGCTGTTTTGCGCTGAACATCATTCTTATCATCACGAATAGAATCAATAACCTTCGATTCCATCTTGCCAGCCGTTTTCGCATCTACTTTCCCTGTTGCCGGCAAGTTATTTGCACGCTGGAATGCCGTTACAGCAGACTGTGTCTTTTCATCAAAGTAGCCGTCTTCTCTTCCTGTTTGGAAGCCTAGCCCGTTTAACATGATTTGAGCATTCTTCACTTGTTCGTTGTTCATATCAAACTCTAGTGATTTTTTCTCAATCGCAATTGGGTTCGTGTAGAAGTATTCTGGCTGCTTCACTTCGTAAGTTGGTTTAACACCTTTTTGTGGATCCAGTTACCATCAGGCGTTAACCACTTAAACAGCGTCAGCTTTATGTTCGATCCATCTCCAAGATCGATCGATTGTTGAACAGTACCCTTACCAAATGATTTCTCCCCAACAAGCTCATAACTTCCGCCTTCTTGTAAGGCAGCTGCAAGGATTTCAGAAGCAGATGCACTTCCTTTGTCGATCAGACCAACGATTGGATAGTCTTTCTTTTCTTTTAACGTGGAAACGTAGCGCTCTTTGTTCCCTTTTCTGTCTTCAATTTGAACAAAAGGTTTGTTCTCCGGAATGATCTGGCGAAGAATGCTGTCAACCGCTTCTAAGTAGCCTCCAGGATTTCCGCGCACGTCGATCACGAGTCCGTCGATCTTTTGCTTTTCAAGCTCTGTTAATTGCTTTTTAAAATCAGACCCTGTTTTTTCAGAGAATGACGTAATTTCAAGAACACCAATCTTTTTGCCTTTTACTTCTTCAATATCCGAATAAACGGTCTCGATTGGAATCTCGTCACGTTTTACTTTTATCGGCATCACATTGTTAACACCACTGCGTTTTACGCCAAGTGTTACAATCGATCCTTTTTCACCGCGAATTTTTAATACGGCCTTATACAGATCAAGACCTTCCACACTTTTACCGTCAATCGTGATAATTTGGTCGTTCGGCTTAAGACCTGCTTTTTCTGCAGGTGAATCTTTGAATGGTGCAACGATTGTTACTTTACCGTCGACCATGCTTACTTCAGCACCGATTCCTTCAAAAGAAGAATCCAGTGATTGTGAAAACTGGCTAGCCGTTTCTTCATCCATATAAACCGAATATGGATCTTTTAACGTTTTGACCATTCCTTGAATGGCACCTTCTAGCAGCTTGTCACGATCAACATCTTCCACATATCGAGAAGAGATGATCTCATACGTCTTTTGGAGCTTGGCGAACTCTTCGTCACTGTTAAGCTTTGTTTTCGCTTTTGGCAGATCGTTTACTTCACCATTCTGAACATACTTCGAATCGTTTCCAAACAGCGCCATCGAACCATACATTCCACCGGCACCAACAAGCAAGGAAAGAACAATCAGCAGGGCCAACATTTTTTTATTTACGTTCATTCTGCTCACCTCGTTTTTAGCAGGAAAAGGCATCACACCCTGCAAAGTGCGATGCCTTCCATTGTAAGAGTCTTTAGGCAACAGCCTGTCTCCTACTTCACTATATGAATAGCTTGTTTACTTTATGTGTTTATTTTACCAGTAAGCTGCAGGATTTACAGCATTTGTTTTCCCTGCATTCCAAGGTCCTTTGTGTAATTCAAAGTGTAAATGCTGACCAAATGAATGTCCTGTGTTCCCCATGTTTCCAAGGAACTGACCTTTTGATACAGATCCACCCTGTACAGCACGGCTGCTCATATGAGCGTAAACCGTTGTCCATTGCTGTCCGCCGATAGAGTGAGAAATATAAACAACGTTTCCGTATGAAGAAGAATATTCTGATTTAATCACTGTACCATCAGCTGCTGCATAGATTGGAACCGTACCGCCTTGCGCGATATCAATTCCTTCATGCATACCGCTGCTTCTCATTCCAAAACCAGATGTAACTCTTCCGGCAGCAGGTTTAATAATCATGCCGTTTCCAGAAACAGGTCCCATTGATGGAGCTGAACCACTAGATGAAGATTCACGAGCTGCTTTTTCTCTTGCTGCTGCACGTGCCTGCTCAGCACGGAATGCATCTTCTTGTGCTTTTAGAAGAGCACCTTCATTTTCGATCTTGTGTGCTTCTGCATGCAGATTATTTTCTTCCTTTTGAAGAGAAGCCATCAAACGATCTTTTTCAGCCATTTGAGCTTTTAATTGCTGCTGAAGTTTTTGTAGTTCTTGCATTGCTTGTTGAAGATTGTTTAGTTTCTTCTCAACAGATGCCATCTTTACTTCAAGTAGTTCTTTGTCTTTCTTCTGTTCTTCTAAAAGCTGACGGTCTTGTTCTGCGATCATGTTTAATGCAAGAACGCGATCAAGAAAATCACCAAAGTCTTTTGAACCTAGAACAACTTCTAAGTAAGAAACGGCTCCGCCAGATTCATACATCGAGTTAACACGTTCTTTTAAAAGTTTGTCACGCTCGTCGATACGCTTTTGAACGACGGCAATCTCACCTTTTAATACATTGATCTCTTCTTTTGTTTTCGCTATCTCTGTTTGCTTTGCCTGAACTTTTCTGTCTGTGTCAGAAGAAATCTGATCGAGTCTTGCGATTTCTTTTTCAACAGCAGCTTGACTGCTTTTGTTAGCATCCAGCTTAGCTTGTGAGTCCTTAGCTTTCTTTGCATTTTCTTGTTGTTTTTTCTTGATGCTTGATAAAGATTCCGCGTGAACGACGGATTCAGAGTGATACACGGTAAAAGCGCCCAGTGCTAAACTTAATGAAAGCACTGTTCCAACCACTTTCCTTTTCATTCGTTTTCCTCCCTAACCCCAATAAATTTGTTTCGTTTTTCTTGGATCTCTTTATTTCTGCGATCTTTACTTAAATTTTCAAGAACTTACGGACAGACGTTAAGCTTCCCCATACGCCAATCACTCCACCGATCAATATCATTAACAGCGCTAGCTGCAGGATAAGTGGTGATACTGGCAATAGCTCAATAAATACTGTCCCTAATTTTTGGTTAACGATATCAAAAATAGCTTGATATCCTACCGTGATTACGACGATCGGAAGAATAGCTCCCGCAACACCTAATGCAAATCCTTCAATGAAGAACGGCCATCGGATAAATCCATTCGTCGCACCAACGAGTTTCATAATTTCAATCTCGCGGCGTCGTGTAACAATCGTTAGTTTTATCGTATTTGAGATCAGGAACATCGCTGTGAATACTAGTCCTAACACGAGTACAATCCCAACGTTGCGGGCAACATCGGTAACTTTAAATAGTTTTTCGACGGTCCCTTTTCCGTACTCAACTTTGTTTACAAATTTAAGCTTATCAACTTCTTTTGCAACTGCTGCCGTATCTTGCGGCTTTTCTGTATAAATGATAAACGCATCTCGCAAAGGGTTTTCATTTTTTAGTGATGAAAAGGCTTCCCCTTCATCTCCAAGACTTTCAATTAATTCATCAAGACCCTCTTCTTTTGATTGATATTCTACCGTTTTCACTTTATCAAGTTTCTCAAGGTCTTTTTTATAAGCCTCATAGTTCTCAGACTTTTCCGTACGTTCGATGTATGCTCTGATCTGTACATCGTCTTCTATCTGACTCGCAATATAGTTAATGTTCAAGAGAATGGCCAAGAATACACTAACTAAAAGCAATGTTACCGTTACAGCAGAGATGGAAGCAAAGGACATCCAGCCGTTTCTTCCCATACTCTTGAATGCTTCAACAAAATGACGTTTTAATGTTCTAATCTTCATAGCCGTAATCCCCTTTGCCTCATCACGTACAATTCGGCCGCCTTCGATGGCAATTACGCGCTTTGTGATTGTGTTTACAATTTCTTTATTATGAGTCGCCATCACAACTGTCGTTCCGCGGGCATTGATCTCTTTAAAAATGTCCATGATCTCCCAAGCTGTTTCGGGATCAAGGTTCCCTGTCGGCTCATCCGCAATAACAACTGGCGGATGATTCACGATTGATCGTGCAATCGATACACGCTGCTGCTCTCCACCAGATAGCTCGTCCGGGAACATACGCGCTTTATTTTTTAGTTTTACAAGATCAAGAACTTCCATAACACGTTCTCTGATCACTTTTGGCGATTCTTCAATAACTTCAAGTGCAAACGCTACGTTTTCATATACCGTTAAACGCGGCAATAGTTTAAAGTCTTGGAAAATGACGCCCATCTTTCTGCGTACTTTAGGAATTTGTCTTTCCTTCAATTTAGCAAGGTTCGTGCCGTTAATAATAATAGAACCCTGTGTTGGCTTTTCTTCTCGATACATACATTTTATAAATGTAGATTTCCCAGCACCACTCGGTCCGACTACATATACAAATTCACCTTTATCTATGTAGACGTCAATCCCGTTTAGTGCCATAACACCGTTCGGATATGTTTTCCATACATCGATCATTTCTATCAAACTAAATCACTTCCTTACTACCCAAAAAATATTTCCCTATTCATCAACTATATATAGAGTCTTTCGACAAAAGCGCGATAAATGTCAATTTGTCAGTTTTTTCCGCAATAACTATTATAACATCTGTATCTGACAATTTTATTACAGTTGTGTTTCATCTTCCCTCAAACAAGGGACAATGGTCATGTTTTCTAGATTCTGTAGTATCTAAAATACGACACGATTCGCTGTATTCCTTCATAATCACTAAAAACCCGCAAGTAGACTTTTCGACACTCAGGTCCTAAAGTCGACCATTGAAATAAGATTTAGTCCTTTTTATCGTGTTGCACGTTGTCTTTTATCGGTTTAAACGGCGTGATTTGTAGTAAGAAAGGCAGATTTATGACAAAAGTCCCGGTAAAATAGAAAAGCCAGCCGAGGTGTGTTTCGGCTGGCTAGGGATTAACCCCGCTTGAACCCTTCTCCCAACACTTCGTTCGCGTTAACAACGATTACAAAGGCGGATGGATCCACGCTTTTTACATATTGTTTTAATTTCGTAACTTCATATTGTGCCACAACCACCATCAGCATCGGACGTTCATCTTGCGTATAACCGCCGAACGCATTGATCTTTGTGACGCCGCGGTAGATGTGCGTGAGGATCCCCTGGCGCAGCTCATCTTCTCGGTCAGAAATGATAAGCGCCATTTTAGTTGTACCGAGTCCGATCTGCACCACATCAATGGTTTTCGCCGTAATAAACATCGCGATAAGTGCATAAAGGGCTTGCTCGATTCCGAAGAAAAGCGCTGATGCTGTAACAATCGTACCGTCAATAAGGAGGATAATTGATCCAAGTGATGCTCCGGTGTATTTATGGACGATCTGTGCAAGCAGGTCTACCCCGCCTGTGGAAGCTTTTCCACGGAATACGATTCCAAGTCCTGCTCCAATTCCAAGTCCGCCGAAAATCGCACCAAGCAATGGATCTTCTGTTGCAGCTCCCCACTCTTCAAAAATAAAGACAAAGAACGGAAGCACGATCGTTCCAACAAGCGTTTTCGCGCCAAACCGTCTGCCTAGAAAAAGAGTCCCGCAAAGAAAAGCGGAATATTTAAACTCCACTGCACAATAGAAGGTTTCCATTGAAAGAGTCCGTATAGAATCGTCGATATCCCACTCACACCGCCAGAAGCAATCTGGTTTGGCAGCAAAAACACCGAGAAGGCCAGTGCCACAAGCCCTGATCCAATCACTACATATACATATTCTAAAATAAGTTCAAC
Source organism: Fictibacillus sp. EA-CB0309 (assembly GCF_055814265.1). Taxonomy (NCBI): domain Bacteria; kingdom Bacillati; phylum Bacillota; class Bacilli; order Caryophanales; family Fictibacillaceae; genus Fictibacillus; species Fictibacillus sp. EA-CB0309. The sequence goes on along the minus strand of NZ_CP169271.1, from coordinate 963,862 downwards.
CGTTGGATGTAAAATCCCGCGTCGTTTTCTCATTGCCATCATCATCGCTGTCCGTTAACCCTCAAACTTTCATAAGGAATTTCTTTTCATTTTTGTTTAAGCCGAAAAAAGTATACCAATCACAGTATGCCCTTGTAAATGCGACCTTAGTGCCGCGGTGATGAGGTGAAGCGGGTTGGTTGCATGGGGGCGGGTTGCCGTTCGGGATGTTGTGCGAACTGGGCGGGGGGGCAGTTCGGTCGATATGTCGTAAGTATTTACATGGTATGGATGTCGTAATTTGTTGTTGAATGTCGAAAATCGGATAAAAAATTTTATATACGTAATTAATGCTTTTATACACGGAAATAATTCAATTTACCTCGTAAATATAGTGGATTACCTCGTAATTATTAGTTACTCATATCAATTTTGACAATTTAGTCCTTTGCTTACCTCTTCTAAACCCTTCAAAATATAACAAAAATAGTTGAGGTGATTAAATATGATAAAAAAACATCGTTCACGGCCTATTATTATTGATAAACTTCAATCACTTTTAAAGCGAACACCTTTATCAGATCCTAAAAGAGAGGAAATTCAGGACGCTCTCAGAAAGTATGTATCGGGTTATCGCGGAGAACAATCTCTGGACTATTTTTATCGATATTTACCACAAGGCAACCTCAATATTCTTCACGGAATCAGAATTTTACACCAAGAGTACTTTTTCAAATGGACACACTTATTATCACTCCGAAATTCCTTCTTATTATTGAGAGTAAGAATATCGCTGGACACTTATATTTTGAGAGTTCTTATGATCCAATGATTCGTACGCTTAATGATCAACGTGAAGCGTTTGATAACCCGGTTGAACAAGTAAAACGCCAATCCTATCACTTGATGTCAATTTTAAATGACCTTAAAACTCCCACCATACCAATCGAATCCCTCGTAGTTATGACCAATCCAAAAACGATTACGGAATTCTCACCTACTTATAAAGAAGCTCGCTCGAAAGTAATCAAAAGCTCAGGGCTCGTATCTAAATTTGAAGAGTTAAGCAACAAACACCAGAAAGAAATATTGCAACCAAAAGAGATTAAAAGAATCATTAAGTATCTAATTAAGCACCACACACCTGAAGATCCAGATATATGTAACAAGTTTCAAATCCGCCACCAGAACTTACTGCGAGGTGTATTCTGTCCAACATGTGAAACTGTATGTTTACAAAGAATAAAAAGAACCTGGTATTGTTCCGCTTGTAAAAGAAACTATAACAAAGCTCATGAGGCAGCATTATTAGAATATGCTCTTCTTATTTCGAAGACGATCTCTAACAAGTCCTGTAAACAATTCTTGAATCTATCCACTAATGATCAAACCTATTATTTGCTTCGTATATTAAAACTCCCTTTCACCGGCAACCGAAAATCTCGCATCTATCATCTCGACGAACTCGTCAAAAAAACAACCTCCAAAGAAGACTCGCTTCTCTAAAGGTTGTTCACATGCTAACACTTTATTGCTGAATGCCTAATTCTACTAAGATGGTTTCTAGTGTTTTTCCTTTGTATTGCTTTCTTGGCTGTGGTGCATCATCAACATGCTTATTTTGCAGGAGATAATTGGTTTGTACATGTTTCATATCTTTTGCATCCACCTTTCCGTCGAAGTTAATATCTGTATCGCGCTTTGCTGTTCCCCACGCGTTTTGAATCTCAATCGCATCATAAATGTCGATCACATTATCTTGGTTCACGTCCCCCGCTTTTACATCGAGTGCGGTAATAAAACGGGTTTGACCGTATAATTCACCTTCGTGTTCGAACCCGATATTGACTTTCCCTTTCGTCAAAAAGTGCCCCGGGACTTTCATTTCGACCGTGAATGCTTCTTTTTGCAGAGGCAGCTTGTTGTACTTATACTGACCATTATCCGCTATGCGTTCAGATGGATCATGTGCGTTCCCGTCTGCATCGATGATTTGAACAGAGCCACCTACTTTTGTCCAATCTCTTCTTTCTGTAACAGTTCCGTCATCGTTCTTGAATCCTTGTGGTGTAATGTAGCCATTGGCAATAGAGAATTGTGGCTTCACTTTCCAAACGAAAGGAGCTTGAAGAACGGTAGTTGTAATGGAATTGGCATCCGTTACTTTTACAACGGGCAGTAGGCCTGCTTGCGTTGTGTAAGTCGCATCACTTACTTTTAGCGTTACGTCAACAAGGTCAGCATGCTCTAATACACCGCTTTCCTCATTGAATTGAACCGTGATCATACCATCTTTCACATCAATAGAGCCTTTATCTTTAAAGGAGTCATTTAGTTTAGCATCGACTAGTGAAACGGCTCCATAACTGCTATTGTTTAAATTCCATTCTGCTTTCGTTAGATTCGTTAAGTTGTCTAACGAAAGGGTTGCCTTCACCGTTTCTCCTGTTTTCAATACAGCATCTTTATCTTTACTCTTTGAGTAGGAAACGGCTGTTCCTTCTTTAACAAAATAGTAATTCTTCATCATCGCTTGATTTCCGGCCATATCAAATCCGGTCATACGGAAATTGAGTGCCTTAACTTTTTCATTCATTGCAATCTCTTCAACGAACTTTCCTTCTTTGTCCATTTTAATGGCAGATGACGGAAAAGCGGAGTTCCAATAGTAGATCATTGAGTTGGAAGATTGATCAACGTTCAGGCCAACTTCCTTCATCTTGTCTACAAGTGGATCATTGATCTTAATATCAAAAGGATAAGTAGCTTGACCTGGTTTGTATTCTAAAAACGGTGATTCTCCGTCAAGCGAGCTTTCAAATGTTGGTGCATCAATATCGATAAACGCGTGGCGATATTCAACAATTTCTTTGCCAGTGGCTGTGGTAGAAACAAACTTAAGTTTATAATGACCTGCTGGCGCGTAACTAACTTCAGAATCGATCGGCTCTGTTTCAACACCAGTGAATTTGTAGTACATACCGCTAAATGCGTTTAACACGTAATACGATTGGTTCTCGTTGCGTCCATTCAAATTCATTGTCCCGATCAGCCCTAAATCCTTGCCTGTCTTTCCGTCTTGCAGAACCACTTCCATTTTTTCCATTGGCGACTTAAAGTTGAATTCCATACCCGTGTAGATGGCGCGATATCCGAAAAATCCACCTTGGTTCAAATAGTTTGGAGCAATAGCCGGTGTTGCAAGCTCTAACTTGTTATAACCTTCTTCTGTAATACGAACACTGAATGGAATTCGATATTGCTCAGCTGATTTTGCATGGTTTGTGAGTGTGATGTACCCTTCGTAAATTCCCTCTTTTGCATTTTTCGGGATATCGATACCGGCTGACACCTTTTTAAAGTCCTCACTAGCAATTTTAATTTCTTCTGGCACGTTGAGTACGATGCCATTTTCCTTCAAGCTTGGTGATCCTTTTGTTTCTTTTACTTCAACGTTGAACGTCTTCTTTACTTTGTCATGGTTTTCAATCGTGACGGACTTTTTCAGAGACAGATTCTTACCTGCATAGTGACTGCCGTATGCAATACCACCCGTACGTTCTTTCATCTTCACAAGATTTGTAGAACTAGGAATCAAAGTCTCATCGTTTACTTGAAAGCTTGTTCCGCTGTATACAGCTTGATACGGATCTACACGACCTGCTCCCACTTCAAATACGGAGTAATCACCGTTAAGCGGATCTGCTGTGTTCATTAATATCGTTTTTACATCTTCAGGCTCTAGATCAGGATTCGCATCAAGCATGAGAGCTGCAATACCTGCTGTGTGTGGAGCGGCCATCGACGTTCCGGAATATCTAGAATAAGCGTAGTCATAGTTTTCTTGGCTCGTTGGGTTCACCATGTAAGACGGTACCGTGGAAAGAACAGCAACTCCAGGCGCCGTTACTTCTGGCTTCATATCGTATGTCTGTCTTGCCGGTCCTCTTGAACTGAAAGCGGCTAAGCGATCTCCTTCTGTTTGCACTTTAGCATAGTTTCCAAATGTGAACGTAGACTGCCCTGAACTAATTTGCGATTTAATCTTTTCACCAGCTGCTTTTGTTAATGAAAAAGCAGGGATAAAGCCAGTGGATTCACCTAGATTCGCATCAATCACACCATCCACATTGTTATATAGTAGAACAGCAACTGCTCCCTTTTGTTTCGCTATGTTTATTTTTTCGTTGAACGTTGTTTCGCCACGCGATATTAACGCAATCTTGCCTGTAACTTCCTTACCTGTATAATCCGCTGCTTTCCCTAGACTGACATCAACAAGATCATACGACTTACCTGATAGTTCGTTCAGTCGATCTGCGTAATGACGAGCAAGTCCTGTTAGTTGAAGTCCGCTCTCGCTCCCAACTGATCCGGTAAAAGAAGCAACGGTCATCGGTACGTCACTCGCCCCAACCGTAAGCGCTAAAGCCGCAGCACCCGGAGATCCAACCGTATATGCTTTCGGACCTGTATTTCCTGCCGATACGACAGCCGTTACATCATTTAACACCGCATAGTTGATGGCTGTACTTGTTGGGTAATAAGGGTCATTTATGCCAGCGCCTAGCGAAAGATTAATCACGTCCATTCCGTCTTGAACGGCCTTTTCAATACCGGCAATTACTGCTTCTGAAGAACCTGAGCCGTATGGACCTAACACACGGTAAGCATAGATGTCAGCATCAGGTGCCACCCCTTGAACCGATACATTGGGGTTCGTCCCTTGGCCAGCAATCGTACCTGCAACGTGTGTCCCATGTGAGGTGTAATAAGAGTTTCCATTGAACTCTGGCTTTTTAGAGTCTTGCCAGTTTTTATAGGTGGTTTCCATCGGATCGCTGTCTCCGTCGACAAAGTCATATCCGCCCTTATACACTTCTCTTAAGTCAGGGTGATTATAATCAATTCCAGTATCTAAGATTCCTACTTTAACACCTTCGCCAGTGATTCCTTCATTATGTAGCTGATCAATCTTCAAATAAGGAATGCTTTCTACAGATGTTCCCGCACTATTACTGTTTAGTGCCTTTTCTTCTCCCATTGCAATTGGATATACTGTAAACGTCACATCTTTATAAACGGCCTTAACCGCCTCTGATTGCAAAAGAGATTCTACCTGATTCGCTGGCAGCTTCATGGCTACTCCGTTATACACCGTTTTGTAAGTCGATGTGATCTTATGATTGGCTTTTTTGCTCATGGGAGCGACTGAAGGAATCAGAGTTTCTATATCATTCTTAAATTGAGCATGCTCTTGATCTACTTTACTGTCTGCTTGCTGGCGCGATAACTTCTTGCCTTTTAACTGAGCTTCTAACACAGCGGCTTGGCCAGGTTTTGATTGAAACTGTACGATAACGGAAATTTCTTTTTCACTGAGAAGCTCTTCCTTTTTAAAACCTTGTAAACCTTGAACATCAGTTAGTTCAAGTTGTTTTAAAGCTTCTCTTTGTTTAGCGGTAAGTGACGACAAAATGTCTTCTGCTTTAAAAGATGCAGCCGTTGTTTTAGGTGTGAACAATGATGTGTTTGGAGATAACAGCAATCCTGCTGCTAATGTAAGAGCAGTAGATTTCTTAATAAAAGATTTCTTGTTCATAGTTTCCCTGCTTTCTTAGGTTTTTTAGAAAAACAAAGTGTAACAGGTACCCCCTCTCCACTTTTTAGAATATTTCGTTTATTCAAATGTAATTGTAAAGCCAATACCACAGCTCGGCTATCGGGGTTTCATTCATGACTCACAGCCTATATCAACAGGTAACTTAAGAGAAATTCACATGAAATCATAGAGAGAAATAGGGAGATAGACTTAAAAATCGTAAAACTGAATTGGGGTTTTATTTAGTAGAATAGAAATATTAGAGATTTAGCTGTTTATGATGGATAGGGGGCATATCGGTAATGCTAGAGGAAAAATCATTAAGTTCTATCGTGAACGCAGAAATATGACACAAAAAGAACTTGGAGACGGAATTTGTTCAGGTACACATGTGAGCAAAATTGAACGAGGACTAACAGAAGTCTCACATGAAACGATTCAATTTTTAGCGAATCGACTAAAGATCCATATACAGAATGAAATGAAAATGTATACGGACTTAGAGCTTCTTTTAAAAAAATGGGAAGAAGCCATCATTATGAAGCTGGATGTAAAAGCAAAAACCATCAAGAAGCAACTTGAAAGCATCGCTTTATTGCAAATTCCTGATTTTTACCGGACGCACACTCTATTATTAACACGCTATTACTTGATGACTGAAAACAAAACGAAAGCAGTATCGCTTATTGAAGAGATGGATAAATGGGTGGAGCTCACACCTCGTGAACGAAACTTATTGCTGCATATTAAAGGTATTTATGGACTCCAAATTAAGCATGATTACTACGAAGCGATCGATCTTTTAAAACAAGTTGATCCTACATACTACAATAATCCAGAATATTATTACCATATGGCTGTTGCCTATCACTCTATAAATTCTCGGGTCCTTTCGTATTATTACGCAAGCAAAGCGCTTAGCTTTTTTGAAAAAGCGCATTGTTACGTACGCGTTGTGGAAACGGAAATGTTAATGTTAATTCAAATTGAGCAGGATTCAACTAGTGAACCTCACAATGAAAAGTATAAGGAGCTCATTGAAATGTGTGAGGACTTTGGTTTAGAGAAACAAAAAGCTCTACTTCTTCACAACTTTGGTTATCATTGCCTCTTTCATGGGAATTTTGAAGATGCCTGCCACTACTACCAAGAGTCTATGAAACTGAAAGATCCTCTCACTCCAAACTATTTAGGCTCTCTAGAAGGTTACATTAATGCGTCATTTCTCCTTGGAAAAGAATCTGCAAAGAAACTGATCGATCTTGCTGAAAAAGGATTAAAAGCTGCCAATGAAACAGGTGCTACCGTATTTGTTCATTTCTTTCAATTACATATCTACCGGTTAAAAAAGCAGGAAGATTTGTATTATCATTACCTGGAAACGCAACTATACCCTTTACTAAAAAAATTAGGGTATGTTTTACCCTCCGTGCATTATGAAATCAAACTTTTTGATTTTCATATGAATAATGGAATGATTGAAAAAGCAAACCAATATGCAAAGAGCATTGCGGATAAAAACAGACGGGAAAACCAGTTTGTCTAAGTACCATAGTGAAATTAGATGATAAAAAGGAAGCTGGCTCAACCTTACCTAGAGCCAGCTTATCCACAACACTTAAAGCTTAGCGTAAACGATACGCCTTCATGATTTCCTGCTCAATCTTATTTCCTGCATCATCCCATGCACTCGCGCGGAGTGATACCGGACCACCAGGATTAAACGGATGTTTAACCGAAGCGATCCACTTGCTGCCTTCTTTCTGAACCTCTACTTTTTCCCATGACTTCCCTTCGTCAAACGAAACTTCAAGAGCTGCACCTTGGATGTTCCCTGCCCCTTTAGCATCTGGCATATGTGATGGCGTTAAGGTAAGCTTTGAAGTACTTGCAGATGCTACTTCACCTGCTAGGTTTGTGTTGATATCATAGTCGATCTCTATTAAAGGAACGATTGTACGATAACCATATGAAGTTGACCAGTCTGACCAGAACGTCCACTCGGTATGCGTTTTATTGGATGTGTTCCATCGTTCCTCAGATCGGTGCGAATCTGCTACTAATCGATACTGTTTGCGATCAAACGTGTAGTTCTTGGAGGTATAGAATCCTTGACCCTTTTTCTGATCCAACAAGGTTGATCCTTGATAGAGCTTCATTATTGTGTTATCTAATACGGCTGGATCGTGGAAACCGGTGTGCGTGTCTTCAGAATCAGCCCAAGCTGGAACGTTAAAGTAAAATATACTATTTTCTCGGTATGGATAGAAGTGGCTCTTACCAAATCCTGGACGTACAATTGGTCCGTAATAACTGTGCTCGAGACGGTCTCCAGCCTTGTACTGAGTAGGTTCGCCTCTCATCTCCCAGAAATCATCGGTTATTAATACTTTTTGATACCACGTGCTGTCTTCAGGTGTTACCCATTCTTCACGCTCGATTGGAAATGCCATTGGATCCGTCCGAAGTTTGCGATCCACACCATTTTGAAGTTCATATCGCCATTCATCAGCTGGTGTGTTTCGATCAGAGTGGAATTTTGTATCAATTTTTGCCAACTCACTTGGAGTAGGAGCATATACCAATTCTTTATCAGGTATCTCGTTATCGTAAACTTTGTTTAAATCGTACAAATAATGACCATAACCTGAACCTTGAACAGAAAGCGTTAAGTCACTTGATTGTACAGCCTCAATCAGCTCATTTCCCTCTGTGCTGCTGAGTGATGTTATCGTTAATGGAATCGCATCAAAGCTGATACTAATATTTTGATAAGATTCCATTAATTCTTCTTCTTTATCATTTACGACGATGAGAAGCTTTGCTCCTGCTGCAATTGCAGCTTGTCCTCTATCATATGCTTTCACTTCATCGCTGCGTTTGATAATAACCGCTTTTCCTTTGGCATCGATGTTCTCATAATCAGCTGCAGAACCATTTCCTGCATAAACGGTTTTCAAGCTATAGTTCCCCTTAAATGGTGTCGCATGTAGTTGAACAAGATCATCAAGTACTTTCCCTTTAAAATTTATTTCAATACGAGGAGTGATTAACCGTTTGCGCGCTGTAAACTTAAACGTTCCATTCTTCACCTTTTCAAACGGCTGTACGTACATATGATCAGCTGTTATAGGAAGCATATATTGATCCCCAAACGGAACATCTCCTATCGTACGATTGTATTTCATCGTTCGATAAACGGTTTCTGTTTTCTTAGGTGCTTCAAATTTTACTTCTTTTGCTTTTCTGCCATCTAATTCAAGAGTTTTATCTTCGTACAGTTCTAGTTCAGGATCTCCAACTAATGCGACTCCCATATGATCGGTATCCTCATCTACAAACATCGCTGAAGTAACAGAATAGTTGCCTGGCGGTAATCTAAGCTCTGTAGTTCCTCTTACCATCACATAACGGAAACCCCATTCAGGACTGTAAATGAGAGCCTGAGTTGTATGTTCAGAACCATCACGATCAATCGCTTTGAGTGTTAAGTTATACCGCTCTTCTTCTTTTATCATACTTAGAGTCGTGTGAGCGATCTTTTTGCCGGCTGCACTTGCTGTAACATAACCGTTGTACTGAGCTCCAGCAAGTCCGAGCTTAACATCCGCAGAAACCGTGACAGATACTTCCCCTTTAGCTGGAACCGTAACCTGATTAGCTGAAAGTGTTAGCATACCCGCAGGAGCTGGATTGCTGCTTGCATCCTTAAAGTTTGTTGCTAGATCTAACGTCACTGCTTCATCACGATCATTGTGATACGTTACGGTTTTCTTTACTGCCTCTGTTTCATCATGCGGATAGTCAAAGAAACCAAAATGCACGGATCCTGTCGCGTATACCCCGTTTAGGGATGCTGGTACATCTAATCGGCCTGCCCCCACTTCAGATGGCTTATACGCCGAAAGTTCTTTCGTTGTACTCATCAATGCATCTTTAATCTGCTTGCCTGTCCACTCTGGGTATTTTTGTTTTAAAATTGCTGCTGCCCCTGCTACGTGCGGAGTAGCCATGGATGTCCCATTTTTCGATGTATATAAGCCGCTTCCAGTGGAATATTGAGAGCGGGCTGCGACAATTCCTACACCAGGAGCTGCTAAATCTGGTTTGATTGCTTTATCTCCTAAACGCGGTCCTCTTGAAGAGAAGCTTGCTAATTGATCTGTTTTTGAAACGGCACCAACGGTAAGTGCCTGATCTGCCGCACCTGGATATCCAATCGTGCTTTGGCCGCCGCGGTTACCTGCCGCTACGACAAAGAGCGTTCCCGTTTCTTCACTTAATTCATTCAGAGCTTGTGACACCGGGTCTTTCCCGTCACTTGCATCTGGTGAACCTAAGCTCATTGTAACAACGTCCGCATTCTCTGCTGCCCATTCCATACCGTCAATGATCCATGAATTCTGTCCACTTCCGTTATTTCCCAAAACTTTACCAACGATTAGATCTGCTCCTGGAGCGACACCCTTCATCTTGCCAGCTGAAGCGGCACCTGTTCCAAGGACCGTTGAAGCCACATGTGTTCCATGTGAATTGAAATCATTGATGTCTTCACCTGGTACAAAGTTCTTCGTCACTTTGATCTTGCCCGCAACATCAGGATGATTACTATCAATTCCGGTATCAAGTACAGCAACCGTTGTACCTTTCCCATCATAGCCAGCTTCCCATGCAATCGGAGCACCCACTTGCGGAACACTTTGATCAAGTGATGCTTCTACCTTTCCATCCAGCCAGATCTTTTCAATATCTTGCTGAAGTTGTGGTAACGCTGCTTTTTCTTTAAGGTCCGCCGGTTCTAGATCACCTGATATTGCTTTCCAAAACTGCTTTGCTTTTCCTTTTTCAGTAGATACAGCTACCCCGTCAATACTTTCTAACGTTCGAGTATGTTTAGAGCCAGCGATTTCTTTAGGTTGACTAGAAAATGCACGAGCTGTTTTTTGTTCTTTATATTCTACGATCAAAGGAAGACTGGAAACCTCCGAATCGGTATAGCCATTTTCGATCAATTTCGTAATATTGAACAGATCATCATCGATCTGACCTTCGGCAATATACGGCAAAGCAACCTCAGGAATGACAAATGTCTCTTTCCCCACCGTAAGAATACGTGTCCGATCTTCAACTCCCTCTGCTGGGGTTACTTCAATCGTGCTTTTTCCATCTCCAAGGTCCGTTACTTTAACAACATCCCCTGTAATAAGGGTAATTGTATGCTCACCGTTTTCAGCAGGAACATGATTTGCGGTTGGAATGACCGTTTGCTCAACATCGGTTTCTATCGCACTGCCTGTAGCTTGTTTGATGAATGTCTCCGCTTTCGTTCCTAACGTAGGGAAACTAACAATGTTGTTGAAAGTGCAATCGCAGCTAAACGTGACATTCTTGCTTTTCTTTCCATCTTTCTCCTCCTCTTTTAACCAGCCAGTTGATCAGACATTCCTAGCGTAAATCTGGAAAATTATCCATGAGTTCACCTCCACCTATAAAATAAAGGTTACTAAAATTATTGCATTGCTCAGCTCATCACTCAATTGGGATAATTGCGCTCAAGTTCCCCCTTAATACTAGTAAAAAAGTACTGTAAAAAGACCTAGTCCCCGCATCCAGCCATATAAAAATTCCCCCAAATTTTTTAGCGCAAAAGAACCCCTGGCTACGCGCGCAGGGGTTCCTACCAATTTATTTTTATGAAGGACGTCTTATCTGTACGACCTTATCTTCTTCCACTGCCAACTGTTCTTTTACAAGTTTCTTTTTATAGACAATCCGTGACAGCATAATGCTTATTTCATAGAGTACGAGCAGCGGAATAACAACAAGAAAATCCGAAACGAGGTCTGGCGGTGTGATTAAGACAGCAACGACCACGAGTCCAAAATACGAGACTTTTCTTGCCTTTGTTAGCACGTGGGGGTTTATGATTCCAAGTGATGTCAGGAACATCACCACGAGTGGAATCTCAAACAGAAATCCGAACGGCAATGTCAGGTTCATCATGAACTTAAAGTATTTTTCCGATGTAAAAAAGGTTTGAAAGTGACCTTCTGATAGACTCATTAGAAAATTTAAAACCATCGGATACACGATAAAATAACCAAACGACAATCCTAATAAAAACAAGAAAAACAGTGCGGGAATATAAGACAGAGTAACCTTCTGCTCTTTTTTGCTGAGCGCTGGTTTAATAAACATCCATGTTTGATGCGCGGCAACGGGAATGGTGAACGCGATGGCAATCACACCCGAAATCATAAAATACACCCAGAGTATTTCGCTTGGTCCAAGAATGGCCAGTTGTTGATCGAGATCACGGATCAGCCAGTCATAGATCGGCTGTACGTAAAAAAAGGATACGGAAAGCACGGTTATGAATACGGCGAGTGTGATAATGATCCGTTTTCTGAGCTCACCGAGGTGTTCAACAAAATACATCTCTTCTGCTTTCATCTAAATGGCCTCCTTTCGATTAATTACGGTGTTGGATTTGGAGATTTAGGCTCGCAATCCAAAAGTTTTGATGCTTAATCCACGAATTTCTGCTCCCAATCCAGAAGTTCTGGCTATCAATCCGTCATGGTTAATAAGAAAAGATGCGGACTTGAAACCGCGCCCGCATCTTTTCTCACAACTACTCTTTATTTAGACTGCGGCTTTTCTTCTTTTTCATCAGAAGACATGAGATCTTTTGCAGAATGCTTGAACTCGCGAAGCGTGCTTCCGAATGCTCGTCCGATCTCCGGCAGCTTAGATGGCCCAAAGATAATAAGGGCAATAATTAGGATTAAGATCAATCCTGGTACTCCGATGTTAGTGAAACCCATGTAGATCGCCTCCTCAAATTTGGTGATCAATACTTACGTGCTAAAATTAAAAATTAAAACCTGTAATTGCTACAACAGATGGTCTTGGTATATTGCCTCCGCGTACTTGCGGCCATGTACTTGTAGGATTTGCTTTATCTTCTGTTTCTTCTCCTGGATGCTGGATGCTCAAGAACAATGATCTTTCGTTCGGTGTGAAAGATGGTCCAGTTAGTTCCGCTTCAACCGGTGCTGATGCGAATTGAAATGCTACGCCTTTATCTGGCCCAACCGTTGGAATCATGAACATTCCGTTGTTACCAAAGCTTGTCCAAGCATCAGAATTCAGCTTGCTGGATGAAATATCTGTTACCGTCCAAAGGTTTGCGTTTGAATCAAACGTTAAGTTGTCAGGTGCACTAAATCCGCTTTGACGTCCGCCAGCTGCGAAGATTTCAAATTCAAAGTTCTCTGCACCATGATCTCCTTCTTTTTCAAAAAGCGAGTGATGTGACCGTGAATGTTTCCGTGCTTATCGTTGTTCGTGTGTGCGATAAACACCGTTCCATCAAGCGGAGAAATCTCCACGTCTTCTGGACGATCCGTTGGTGTTGCACCTAAAAGGATTGCCGCATCGTGTGCGTTAACAACTACATCGCCTTGTGTTTTAAACTTTTCTAAAAGTGCTGCGTTACCTGCCGCTTTTTCACGAACCGCTTCAATCGTTAGAGCTACCCATTTGCCTTTTGCAAGGTCAGCCGCATAAAGCGTTCCTTCTTCTAAAAGCTTGCTGTTGTCTTTACCATTTGCTTCAACATATTTCCCTTTACTTATGAACTTGTACACGCAAGCATCTTTTTTGTCGTCTCCCATATAGACAACGACACGTCCGTCCTTGGAGATTCCAACACTCGCATTTTCGTGGTTGAATCGACCAAGAGCCGTATGCTTTCTTACTTTAAAGTTTGGATCAAACGGATCGACCTCAACTACCCAGCCATAATGTGTTTGATCTAAACTAGCAGCTTTTGAAGTATCTTCAAAGTTCTCTTCACAAGATAATACCGTGTTCCATGGCGTGCGTCCGCCAGAACAGTTTGCAAATGTACCTTGTGCTGAAGTTGCACCAGATACCGCTGCCGTTCCTTTTGCTGGACCTGTTAGGGCGAAAGGTGTTAAACCTGTTACACGTCGAGCGTACTCCGAATTCGTCTCCATCATCCACTTGCCGTTTTTCACTTTCACTTCAATAATGGAACCGCCTTGGTTGTATAGCATCTTTTCAATTTGTGCTGGCGTATATTTGCCGTTTACTTTTTCTCCTTCAACATATAAAGGGTTCGTGTATTCGTGGTTTACCCATAGCAATCCATGTTCACTTGATTCGTTGATCGGAAAGTACATCGTAAAGTCATTATTAAATCCAAATGTATCGCCTTTTTTGTTGATTACATCACCATAAGATGCGATGACTTCATATTTATAACCTTTTGGAAGAACAAGATCGTCTTTGTCAGTTGGTGCGATCGGGTGAAACTTAAATCCTTTTTTACGAGGTTTCATGCGCATTAAGCTATCAGATTGTGCGTTAGCCGTTTCCGTTAAAGCACCTAATCCCGTTGTAGCTGCAGCTAGTGCTGTTGCGCCTGTTCCTAAATATGTTAAAAAGGTTCTTCTATCCAATGGTTTCTTTTCCACTCCGTTTTCCCCCTAGACACGATAATATTGTTGTTGCATCTATAAGAATACTGTCGAACTATTAAGCCACTATGAAGGTTGTTTAAACAAACGTTTAAGAGTTTTTGGTTTTTTTATAAAATTGCCTTATAGGCGGACGTAAAAAGGAAATACTTGGCGATAACATTCAAAAGGAATTTTTCACATGAAAAATTCTCCCGTCTAACCTTTTACCACATGAAGATTTCCTCTATCAAAAATATAAGTTGGGAAAATAGGGTAATTTACTTTATACTTAACAATAGAAGTTTCCTTTGTTTTTCCCAATATACATTCCATGTTTAATAGGTATAATTAACTAGAGAGCTTTATTAGAGGTGAAGCGATGCAGATTGAAGTGGGGAGTTCGGTCGTTTATAACGGCGAAGAGTATCAAGTGGTATGGATTTACGGAAACGGCAATGTGGAGATCGTAAAAGACGGACAACATAGAAAGATCGAACTCGTACAAAAGGGAGATCTTACACAAATACGATAAAAAAACTTCCGGAAGCAGCTGCCCCGGAAGTTTTGTTTTTTGGTTTTATTTATGTTGTTTATTTGAAGACTTGAAGCTTACTTGTAATCTCTATTAACTAAAAATGTTTTTTATTCTTGTACACCTTTGACAAGTTGATTAGAGCGCAAGGTGCGAGACTCCTGCGGGACGAGTGGGCAGGTGGAGCCCCTTAATGGCGCAAAGCGGCAAGGGCTCACCGGTCGCCCCGCGGAAAGCGAGCAACCTGGAGCGCAGATCAACCACTTTCAAAAGCCCCGAAGCAACATTAATGTTTTTTAAAGCTTAGATCTCAAATAAGCATCAATAAACGGCGTGATCTCGCCATCCATAACCGACTGCACATTACCTACCTCGGTATTCGTTCTGTGATCCTTTACAAGGCTATACGGATGGAAAACATAAGAACGAATCTGACTCCCCATCCGATCTCCTTCTGCTCACCGCGGATTTCTGCAAGCTGTGCCTGCTGTTCTTCCAAACGACGCTGAACAAGTTTCGCCATCATCATTTTCATCGCACGTTCACGGTTCTTAATTTGCGAACGCTCTGTTTGACAAGAAACTACCGTGTTCGTAGGAATATGCGTCATACGAACAGCAGAGTCAGTCGTGTTAACGTGCTGCCCACCTGCTCCAGACGCACGATACGTATCAATCTTAAGATCCTCTGTACGGATTTCGATCTCTGTGTCGTCTGTAATTTCCGGCATCACTTCACATGAAACGAATGATGTGTGGCGGCGGCCTGACGAATCAAACGGTGAAATACGGACAAGACGGTGAACCCCTTTTTCCGCTTTCAAATAACCGTATGCGTTATGCCCTTTAATGCTTAGCGTAACCGATTTAACCCCAGCTTCATCACCAGGCAGGTAATCTAATGTTTCAACTTTATAACCCTGGCGCTCAGCATAACGAGTGTAC
Source organism: Fictibacillus sp. EA-CB0309 (assembly GCF_055814265.1). NCBI lineage: Bacteria > Bacillati > Bacillota > Bacilli > Caryophanales > Fictibacillaceae > Fictibacillus > Fictibacillus sp. EA-CB0309. The sequence continues at coordinate 948,316 of NZ_CP169271.1, read as the reverse complement.
ATACGAAGCAGCATCGACGCCCAGTCTTGGGATTCCGTACCACCCGCACCTGGGTGAAGTTCTAGAATTGCGTTGTTTTTATCATAAGGTTCGTTTAATAAAAGCTGAAGCTCGAAGTCGTTCAGTTTTGCAATCAGTTCTTTCGTATCTTTAACAAGCTCTTTTTGCATATCAGCATCTGCTTCTTCTTTCACAAGCTCATGCGCGATTTCTAAGTCTTCATACGATGAAGATAATTCTTCAAACTCGTTTACTTGTTCTTTTAATCCGTTCGCTTCATTGATTACGACCTGTGCTGCATTTTGGTCATCCCAAAACGTTGGTGCACTCATCTGTTCATCAAGTTCAGCGATACGTGCTTTCTTTGAATCGAGGTCAAAGGGACCCCTAAAGTCGTTGATACGTTTTTCAATAATGTTGAGTTCTTGTTTTACTTCTACTAAATCCATATGCTCTGCACCTCATTTTATATTTCTTCCACTTTTTAAACTATGCGTTTTCGTTGCAAATTAAACCCTATTACGTCTGATTACAAGCGTAAAGAGAGTCCCGTAAAGAAACTCTCTTTTAGACACGCAACTCTACTTTATTCCTGATCTGCTCCGTGACATTGCTTGTATTTCTTTCCGCTTCCGCATGGACAAGGATCATTACGTTTGATGTCCTGTACTTTGCGAACTGGTTTCTTTTTCGATGATTCCTGTTTATCGCTCGGAACAACCGCTTTACCTTCAGCCACTTGTTCACGCTGCATGTTTTGCTCGATCTGAGATTTTAAAATGTAAGTCGTAACTTCCTCTTCGATCGCAGCAACCATCGCTTCGAACATCTCGAAGCCTTCAAACTGGTATTCACGCAACGGATCGTTTTGACCGTACGCACGAAGGTGAATCCCTTGGCGAAGCTGTTCCATCTGGTCGATGTGATCCATCCACTTGCTGTCAACCGAACGAAGGATAACCGCTTTTTCAAACTCAGCGATCTGTTCTGCTGGAAGCTGTGTTTCTTTCTCAGCAAACGCTGCATGCACTTTCGCTTGAATCTTCTCGATGATCTCTTCACGATCAAGACCGTAGAAATCTTTTTCCGTAAACGTTGGTTCCGTGAACATGACTGCATTCACATAATCAGCGATTTCTTTCGTGTTCCACTCTTCTTGCACTTCCGCTTCTGGTGTGTGAACCGTAACGATTCGCTCGAGTGTGGAATCAATCATGCGCAGAACGATATCACTTAAGTTCTCCGCATCCAGTACGTCTTGACGTTGAGCGTAGATGATCTCACGCTGCTGACGCATAACATCGTCATATTGTAAAAGCTGTTTACGTGCATCAAAGTTCGATCCTTCAACACGTTTTTGTGCAGATTCAACAGCTTTTGTAACCATTTTAGACTCGATCGGCGTGTCTTCATCCATGCCAAGACGCTCCATCATCGTCATCAAGTTATCAGAACCGAATCGACGCATCAACTCGTCTTCCATTGAAATATAGAAACGAGATGAACCTGGATCTCCTTGACGACCAGCACGACCACGCAGCTGGTTATCGATACGGCGTGATTCATGACGCTCCGTACCTAGAATGTGTAGTCCCCCAACTTCACGAACTCCTTCGCCAAGCTTGATGTCGGTACCACGACCCGCCATGTTTGTTGCGATCGTAACCATGCCAAGCTGACCTGCGTTTTCAATGATCTCTGCTTCACGTTCATGATTTTTCGCGTTCAACACGTTATGCTTAATTTTACGCTTCGTTAAAAGCTGTGAAAGGAGTTCAGACGTTTCAACGGCAACCGTACCAACAAGAATCGGCTGCCCAGTCTTATGGCGCTCTTCAATTTCAGCTGCAATCGCCTTGAACTTGCCTTGCACCGTTTTGTAAATAAGGTCAGATCGATCATCACGTGCGATCGGACGGTTCGTCGGAATCACGATAACATCCATGTTGTAGATGTTGCGGAACTCCTCTTCTTCCGTTTTTGCAGTACCCGTCATACCGGATAGCTTGTTGTACATACGGAAATAGTTCTGGAACGTAATCGTCGCGAGCGTCATACTCTCACGCTGAATCTCTAGACCTTCCTTCGCTTCTATCGCTTGGTGAAGACCATCGCTGTAACGGCGTCCAGCCATCAAACGTCCTGTGAACGGGTCAACGATTACGATCTCGCCGTCTTGAACCACATAATCTACATCACGATGCATGATGATGTTCGCTTTTAACGCCTGGTTGATATGGTGGTTAAGCGTTACATGCTGATAATCATATAGGTTATCGATCGAGAACATCTGCTCAGCTCGATTGATTCCATCTTCAGTCAGCTGTACGTTCTTCGTCTTTTCATCAACCGTATAATCCGTGTCTTTTTTCAGCTGGCGCACAAACATGTTTGCCATTTGGTAAAGCTGGGTAGATTTCTGTGCAGAGCCAGAAATGATCAACGGAGTACGCGCTTCATCAATTAAGATAGAGTCCACTTCATCGACGATCGCATAGTTACGGCGCTGAACCATTTGTTCTTTATAAACTACCATGTTGTCACGCAGATAGTCGAAGCCGAACTCGTTGTTCGTACCATATGTGATATCTGCAGCATACGCCTCACGCTTTTCTTCTTTTGAAAGGTCAGACACGTTCAATCCAACACTTAAGCCTAAGAAATTATATAGCGGCCCCATGATCTCAGAGTCACGGCGAGCCAAATATTCATTCACAGTTACAACGTGCACACCTTTTCCATCAAGCGCGTTAAGGTAAACAGGCAATGTCGCTACAAGCGTTTTACCTTCACCCGTTTTCATCTCAGAAATGTTACCTTCATGAAGCGCAACCGCACCCATGATCTGTACAGGGTAATGGCGCATGTTCAACACACGAGCTGAAGCTTCACGCACAGTCGCAAATGCTTCAGGGAGAAGGTCATCCAGAGATTCTCCTTTTTCGATACGGCTCTTGAACTCAGCTGTTTTATTCGCTAAAGCTTCATCATTTAAAGCCTTAAACTCTTCAGCTAAAGCCTCTACTTTTTCCGCAATTCTCTCGTATCTATTTAACGTCCGGTCATTGGAACTTGGAAAAATCTTTTTCAAAATGCTAATCATCCGAATAAACGCTCCCTGTTTTCGAAAATTATATACCACTTCTATTCTACCAGTTTGTGAATCGAGCCACAAGAAATCCCAAATCTTTTCATCAGGAATTGTATCATTACGGCACTCCAGCACGGTCATTTGTGTGAAAAATTCAACAATTTACAGAAGACAACAACCCTAAATTTTGGTAAAATAATAAAAAGATGGATTGGGGAGGTTCTGTATGGAAAAAGCGGAGTTAGACAGGACGAGCAACAGCAGACAAGGACAGGACCTGAAGCTGCAGAAACAGCAGCGTAGTGAAAAAGCAAAACCATTATTCTAACGCTCGTGTTAAGTTTCTTTTTATAGGAGGCTTTGGTACGTGGGGGTACTATTATCTGTTCGGTGCGAAATCTGCGTCTAACATAAATCTTCCTTCAAATGAGGAAGTAGAGATAGCTGAAAAAACGAGCGGCGTTGAGATTTTCAAGCCGACTATCGAGGTTCCTAAGACCGAGATACAAAGACGAATAAATGTCATGCATGAATTTTGGAACGGCAGGCTCGGGTACGATCAATGGAACAACTATAAGGTTGGTACACATACTTCCGAATTAAAAAAGTTGAAAATGATATACGCGAAAAAATTTTACCGTATGTGGCCGGTCCACTAAAGACAGATATCGAGGATGCAATCATGAAGATTGAGAGAAGCATAGAAACGAAGAGTGTTGAACCTTTAAAAGGTGTACACCGCATCTTTCATGATCTCGACATCACGCTAAATGACTATCAAGATGCCTCTGATTTCTGGGAAGTAACGGAAACGTATGAATGGTATCAAAAGAATGCTGTGCAATGATGAAAGATACACTGTTCTCGACTGATGAGGATGGTGTTTTTTTTGTGGGAATGGGGGCGTGGGTGGTCGCCTGGTGGGTGCGGAAATGCCGCAATTTGTCGAAAATCGAATAAATAATTTTATGTACGTAATTATTAGCCTTATACACGGATATAATGCCATTTACCTCGTAAAAAAATCCTTATACACGGATATATTTTGACGTGTACGTTTGCTGCGCACAAATTTAGGTTATGTACACCTTGAACACACACTTGAATCAAGGAACGTCCTACAATCTCACTTTAAAATTCAGTTGTAGCGATTTTCATCTAAAAAACTTCACAAAAAAAGAGACCCGCTCGAATTTGAGGGGGTCTCTCACCTACTATTATGATTTCGCCGTCGTCATATAGTGATCTTTCAGCTGGTCGCGCAGCGTTCTCTTCAAAAACTTCCCTACCGACGTTTTCGGAATTTCATCCATGAACACGATATCGTCTGGAATCCACCACTTGGCGAACTGCGGTTTTAAAAACTCCACAATATCTTCTTTCGGCACTTTTCCTTTTGCCTCAGGTTTCAACACCACACATGCGAGCGGCCGCTCCTGCCATTCCGGATGCGGAACCGCAATAACGGATGCTTCAAAAACATCTGGGTACGCCATGATCGCATTCTCTAAATCTACCGATGAAATCCACTCACCACCACTTTTAATGAGGTCCTTCGTCCGGTCGACGATCTTCACAAAACCTTCTTCATCAACCGTTACAACATCCCCGGTATGAAGCCAGCCGTCAACAAACGTGCCGTCTGTTCGGTCATCTTTATAATATTCATCCGCGATCCAGTTCGAGCGGAGCAACAGCTCGCCCATCTCGTTGCCGTCCCACTTCACTTCCCCGTTCGCACCGATCACTTTCATTTCAACACCCTGCACGACATAGCCTTGTTTCGCTTTGTAATCAAGTTTTGCTTCATTGTCCAAATCAGATTGATAGGTTTTCAGACGCGTTGCAATAACGAGCGGACTCGTTTCTGTCATACCATAGGCGTGCATGAACGGAATGTTATGTTTTTCCTCAAACGTTTTTATCATTCCTTTTGGTGCAGCAGATCCTCCACAAATAACCGCTCGAAGACTAGAAGTATCATAGGAGTTCTGTTCGAGTTCTTGAAGAAGACCCATCCAGATCGTTGGTACACCTGCAGCAAAGGTTACTTTTTCCATCTCAATCAGTTCCGCTAAAAGCTGTGGCGTGAAACGCGGTCCAGGCATCACTTGTTTCGAACCGAACCATGTTGCCGCATACGGAAGTCCCCAAGCATTTACGTGGAACATCGGCACAACCGGCATAAGAACATCACTTTCCGAAACAGAACCGCCATCAACTAGTCCCAGTGACATGGAGTGAAGCACAGTCGAGCGGTGTGTGTACGTTACTCCCTTTGGATTTCCGGTTGTGGCAGACGTGTAGCACATCCCGACAGGGTCATTTTCATCTACATTTTGTGGGAACTCATAAGCTGGGTCACCTGTTTCTAGAAGTTTTTCATAATGATAAAGAGGCTGAAGCGGTGACTGAGGCAGCTCGTCTTCATCGGTCATCAAAATATAAGCTTTCACATTTGGAATATGGTCTTTTATGGCTTCAACAAGAGGAAGAATGTCCTGATCTACTAATAAAATCTGGTCATCGGCGTGATTGATAATGTATGCGATATGCTGAGGAGAAAGTCGAATATTAATCGTGTGAAGAACAGCTTCCACACCCGGGATAGCAAAATACGCTTCTAAATGACGATGGTGGTTCCATGCAAGTGTTCCAACCCGCTCACCTTTTTTAACACCAAGACGTTTTAGCGCGCTCGAAAGCCTGCGTGTTCGCTCACCAATCTCCCGGTAACTGAACTTCCTGATCCCCGACATCGTACGGCTCGTTACTTCTTTTAGCAAAATAACGCTCCGCATGCTCCAGCATACTTGTCACTCGAAATGGCACATTCATCATCATAACTACTTCTCCTCCTTAAATAGTAAACATAATCATTAGTGTAAGCGTTTTCGTGTTATTGACTAGTTCACCTAAAGTCCTAAGAAATCCTGCTCATAAAACAGATTCTGAGGGAAGAAAACATATATTATATGCTCAACCGAAAAAATTTGAATTTCTAACCAGTTTTTACGTTACACTTATTAAAAAAACGGCATAAAAAGGAGTGTCTCTTATGCCAGATTGGTCTTATCATACATTTTTCAAACCGCTGCTGTTTCGCATGAAATCAGAAACAAGCCGCGATCTTACGTTGCATACGATGAACACTCTCGCCAAGCTGCCGTTTGGTGATAAAACCATTCAGTTTTTTGGTCATATGCAGCCAAGTAAAGAGTTAGAGCAAAACGTGGCTGGCATCACCTTTCCCTCACCCGTTGGAATCAGCGGTGCGTTGGATCCTCAACTGAACGGCACAACGGCATTTGCTAACCTTGGTTTTGGTTTTATAGAAGTTGGACCGATATCAGTTGAACCTCAGACTTTGGAAGAGCCTATCTTACGCCATATAGATGATGAAACATTGTGGTATCAACATTTGAATACCAATTTGGGTCTTGATGCTGCCCTTGTAAAACTCCAGTCTATTAAGCAAACCATACCGATTGGAATTGCAATAAAAGGAGAAACAGAGGATGAGTGGCAAAGGCTTGTTCAGAAGCTAGATGAATATGCCGATTTTTTTGTTGTTGATGAAAAAGGCGCTCGCAATCTGGAGCAAATTCGCAAGCTCACCACAAAACCTCTTTTCCTATCATTCACGCATCAAACCGTAAAGACATATAACAAAGATTTAAATGTAGATGGTTTCTTAATTCGTGAAGGGATTGAAAAAGACGGTGGCTTCACAATCGGGAATTCTGAAATGCCTTTTTTAAAAGAAAGCATTCAACGACTACTACCTTTTGAAAAACCCATTATCGCTTCTGATGGCGTTCATGATCCTAATGATGCAATAGAACTTTTCAAATGCGGTGCATCCCTCATACAGCTACATAGCGGTTTTGTTTATTCAGGCCCAGGTCTACCGAAGAGAATTAACGAGCGGTATCTGTATGAAAATGGTGCAGAGACTACCACCGCGCAGCCAACCGGATGGATATCCTTTTTCTGATGGGATTTGGCGTTTTTATCGCTGGGATCATCGCTTTAATCATCGGTCTCACGGAAGTTCTTTTACCGTATGATGAGCATTACTTAGGCATACAAAAAGAAGAAATCATGCTATTTAATCATCACCTTTTTCATTTCATGTCTCATGACCGAATTTGTCTGGCCGGGGTCATGATCTCAGCCGGTTTTATGTTCATGCAGCTTTCCTATCACGGCATTCGAAACGGAGAGCATTGGGCGAAAAAAGCATACGTGATTGCCGCATCCCTTGGCTTTTTAAACATTTTTTATTTTATGGGCTTCGGCTATTTTGATAAGCTGCACTTTATCTATTATTTAATCATTCTTCCGTTTTTCCTTTACGGACTTTATCGATCTAGAAATCTGACCATTGGAAGTAAAGCTGCGAACCTTCACAATACGATATCGTGGAAACGAAGTCAGCTTGGGCAGAGTCTTTTTGTGATTTCAGGCATGTGTTTGCTCTCTGCAGGAATAGTGATCTCGTTCATCGGGATGAACGGCGTTTTTGTAAAAGAGGATTTGATGTTCTTTTCGTTAACACCTGATCAGATTTCAACGTTCAATGATAAGTTGATACCACTGATTGCTCACGATCGTGCTGGATTTGGCGGAGCTTTGATCTCTGAAGGCATTCTTTTGCTTACGATTGCGTTATGGGGATACCGAGAAGGCGCTAAGTGGATCTGGTGGACGCTCGCACTTGGCGGCTTACCAGGTTTCCTGACCGGAGTAGGTACCCACTTTATGATCGGCTACGACAACCACTTTCACCTCTCTCCTGCTTATCTGTTGTTTGTGTTTTATTTGGTTGGTTTGGTGTACTCGTATTCGTATTTGAATGTGAGGGGTGAGCAGCGAACCCGTGAAGTATCTATGTTGGAAGCAAAAAAGTGTAGACGTTTAACGGCGTCTGCACTTTTTTCTGTTAATCTTTATTTCAGTTGTGTCTGTTTTTGAAGATTGATCACTTTACGAATGGCGAGGATCGTACCCATGTGAAGACCTTCATGATAAAACGTCCGTGGCAGCACTTCTGCAAAGGTACTCATGCCAAGTTCAGTCGGTTCGTCTAGTTCTTGATCGAGGCGGTGGCCAAATTGCTGCTGAATCACTTGAACTTGCTCCATTAAACGGTGACGCAGCTCTTGAAGCGTTGGAGGAGTCTGCTGCCAATTCTCAGGCTTGGTTCCGTAACCGAAAAGCTCTCGATAATGTTTAGGTGCGGGATTGTCCTCGCGCGTCTTGTGGTAAAGCCAATCATATTGATCAAGAAAAATATGCCCCATGTTCCAGCGGATGTTGTTATTAAATCCTTCAGGTACGAAATCAACTTCCTCTTCAGTCAGACCTTCCACCGCACTCAACGTATTATGACGAAAGGCAGCTAGTTGTTTTAAGAGAATATTGTTTTCCATTTGGAATGCCTCCTAAACCGTGATTTGCATAACCTTTTCGCTTAAAAGTCTTTAATATCCTTTCTGTTTCTCAAAAATTAAAAACAGCGAACCTATTCAAGTTCGCTGCCTCTATTTACTTCTTATTTCGATTTCTTATTTTAAGCTTGAAATAATATCTTCTAGTGTTCTGCTTTCATTTTTGTCCACTAGCTTGTCTTTTACTTCAACAGAAGGATTTACGGTTAAGTAATTCTTTTCGATAAACGACATATCTTTCATATCCACGGTACCATCAAAGTTGATGTCGCCATCACGATCATCTGTACCCCAATGCTCTTCAAGATAGACTGCATCTCTGATATCAATAATCTCATCGCTGTTCGCGTCCCCTGCTAGTGCAGGATGGAAGTTAGCGTTTCGCTGTTCGCCATATTCCGCATCTTCACGACCAACGTGGAATGATTTTACGACTGTAAAATGTCCTGGCACCTTGAAGGTAATTTTCATCTCTTCTTGTGTGTTTGTAAGATTTGAAACTCTGAATCTTCCATCATCGATTACTTTTGCGTCATACGTGTTGCCACTCTGGTCCACGGTTTTAATCTCTGCGCCTAACTTTTCGTAGTTGATATGTTTCGTAATCAGGTTATTAAAGCCATCACGTGCAAATACTGCTTCACCGTTTATGTCAGCTGTAAGCTCAGAGAATGAAGACCAAGCTTTAAGAGATGGTGAGATCCCCTCAATCGTTTTTACGGTTCCCGCTGCATCTGTGATTTTTAAAGCGGATGCAGTTAACTCCATGAAATTGCTAAAGTAACTTTGGTTCTTCAACTGAGTGTCTATTGTGAACAAGTCAGCTTTTTTATCACTTTGAATCGCTGTACCATCTTTTGATTTTAACGTAACCGAAATGCCAGATGCTGTTTCCGTTGTTATTATTTCCACCTTATCTTTTAACGCTTCAGAAAGAGCTAAACGCTTAATCTCCAATGCTTCTTTTTTGTAGCTGTAGTTGAACGTAAGCTCTTTCCAAGTGCCGCCGTTATGCAAACTTCCCACGAACGAAACAGACTCACCTGTTTTTGCTTCTTCTTTAGAAGGAATAGTCGCTAGATACGTTACACCTTCTCTTACATAAAAATATTCTTTCTGCACGGAATCAAGGCCAGCTCTGTCTGTACCTACCACACGCACAGGAATGAATTTCTTGTAAGTAGGGAAACTAGCCGTTACAGAAAACTCTCCATTTTCATTAACAGGAACATCCTGCAAATAGCTATACACCGATTTGTAGCCTACTTTATTTGCTCCTTGCTTCACGTCGATACCTAATGCTCTAGACGCATCGATCTGGTTGTCCTCCACTTGCCCGTTAATTTTCACACTAGTAGTGGAAGCGGCAACTTCAATAATTTTTTCAGAAACATCTGTTGTCACCTTCGGGACCTCTCTATCGATGATAACCGGTTTCTCCAATACAATCTGTTTGCCTTGATCATCTGTAAAAACAAATTTCACCTTATAAGAACCTGCTCCAGCTACTTTTGTTTCACGAGCGATCGGCTGGTCTTCATTATTTGTGAACGGATAGTAATCTCCTTTAAAATAACCCCATAAGGAAACAGGTGTATTGTCTTTGATGAATCTTCCATCCAAGCTACCTACAAAACCAATCTCTTTATTTTGCTCTGCATCAACTAAGAACATATCAATGGTTCTCATATGTGAATTCAGTGAGAAGCTTCCATTAACTGCTGTTATACGTCCAAAACCATTTTCCCTAATCGGTGAGAACGTGTCTCCAGACTGCACATAATCTACACCTTCTTTTACTTTTCGAACGGCAAACGGCACTTGGTACACTTCATCAGGATTCTCTTTGTTTGTATAAGTTACGTAACCTTCGTACGTTCCGTTCTCAGCTGTATGTGGAATCAACAATGAAATATTTGTTTTCGCCGTTTCTCCAGCTTTTAGATCAATCGTTTCAGGTGTTTTTAGTTGAACACCGTTTTGAACACCGTCTTTTGATCCTTGCGCTTTAATGTTGAATGAAACACCTACTTTGAAGTTTTTAGCTTGATCAGACGTGTTACTCACCTTAATCGTTCTCTCGTCCTGAATGTCTGCATCTGTCGCAAACTTAGTACCGAAGCTTAATGAACCTGTAACATCGTCGATCACGATCTCCTTGCCATTTTTAGTATGGATAGTCTTATCGATGACTTGAATATGTGTTCTTGCTTCTAACGCTTCAACTGCATCCACTTTACCCGCACCCATGTCAAATACACTGTAGTTGAGTTCAAGGTCATCCGCTGTGTTCATCAGAACAGACTTTATATCATCTGCATCCATTTTATCGTTTGCTTCTAATAACAATGCTCCAATTCCAGCAGCATGAGGTGTGGCCATGGAAGTACCAGAGAACTTAGCGTAAGATTCCTTATAATCTTCAACGTGTTCATAATACTTTGGAACCGTAGAAAGAATATTTGCTCCAGGTGCTACGACTTCAGGTTTGATGTCATAGCTTACACGTGTTGGACCACTAGAACTAAAGAACGAAAGCCTGTTATCTAAAGCCTTCAATTGTTCCGTATAATTGTTAAACGTAAACATAGCTTTCTCCGCTTTAAGGGTTTCGGCTATTTTTTTGCTGTCGTCCCTTCTAGAATGAAGGTTGGAATAAAATGTGGACTTGCTGGGTAAGCATCCGTGATAAATCCGGGATAATTCGAATAAGTAAATGCCGCCTTCGCTCCTTTTTCCTTTGCAATCTCAGTTTTTGCAGAAACACGCACATAACCACTTACTGAAAACAAAACGATCTTTCCTTTTACATCAAGCCCTTCGTAATCTTCCTCAAATCCTTCTCCAACGTTCACGATCTCTACTGTTTGATCCTTTAGTTGGCGCGGATCAACACCAAGGCCGGAAGTAGAGTAGCGCAGCTCAACATTCTGTTCTAAGCTTGGTGATTTAAATTGTCCGTTAAAGTTAGGGTTGCTTACGTGGGTATCTGTTGAACCTACTGTAATCCCTAAAGGTGACGACGCTGGGGATCCAACAGAATAAAGTGCAGGTCCTTCATTTCCAGCTGATAAAAATGTCGTTACCCCTGATATAACCGCGTTGTTAATCGCAACGGAAAGAGGGGATAACGGGTCATTCAGCACGTTACCTAGAGACAAGTTCATTACATCCATCTTGTCTTTTACTGCCTGGTCTATTCCTTGGATAATATCTTCATTCCAACCCATCCCATAAGGACCTAATACACGGTAAACGTGAAGATCAACATCCGGTGCTACACCTTTTACAGCTAAAGGAGAATCACTCTTGCCAGAGCCTGCTAAAATTCCTGATACGTGTGTACCGTGAGACGTATAATAAGAAGAAGAAGCAAATTGTGGTTTGCCTGAAGCTTTCCAATCTTCATATGTCGCTTCCATCGGATCTGCATCTTCATCGACAAAGTCAAAACCGCCTTTGTACGCATCTTTAAGATCAGGGTGGTTATAGTCAATTCCGGTATCAAGGACCGCAACTTTTACACCTTTCCCTGTTAATCCTCTTTCATGCAATTGATCTACTCCTGTTAATGCATGCGGATGTTTCCCTGTATAAACAGAACCTACAGCATTTTCGTTATCACTGTTCGTTACCGGTTGAACCACTTGAGCTTGCTTGTTTTCCCATACATTTTTAACCACTTTTGATTCTAGAAGCTTTTTAACTTGTGAAGCTGGGAGTTTGATAGCCACCCCGTTGAACGCTTCTTTATAGCTGCCGGTTACCTTTCCATTTATCTTTAGCTGCTCCAAGTCCGTTTGGAAGGCTTTATGTTCTTTTTCAACATTTTCAACAGCTTCACTAAGAGCAATCTTGTTCCCTTTTGAATCTTCTACAAGCATGGCTGTTTTTGGTACATGACTGTGGAATTCAACGATGACAGAGATCTCTTCCTTACTAGAGAGATCCACTGTTGAAGGTAGCTGAAGTCCAGTTTCTGCGGAAGATGCTTCAATAGCTTTGATTGCTCTACGTTGTTCTGCAGATAAATTCGATAATACGTATTCTGAGTTAATCGTTGTTTCTGCCTTAACTGTTTGTGTTTGTGGTGTAAGATTTGATATTCCACTTAGCGCAATGGCTGCTGCAAGCGCTGTGACCGTTAATTTTCGATTGCGATTCTTCTTGCTCAATCCGTTCTCCTCCTAAAATGTAAATCATGACTTTATTCTTCATACTTAAGGGATTAAACGAAGTCGTGAATTGTCCTTTTTGGGGTTATTTATTGGAGAAAATGAACTATTTTTGCTGAAAAATAGCGTTTTTCGAGAGAAGAGCTTATGGGGAATGAGTCGTAATAACTAAAAAAGTTGGGGTTATCAAGAAGATTTTTTAAATTTAAAAAGCACACCCTATGTTAGGGTGTGCCATTACATGTATTCGTTTTAGTTAGTTCCCGCAATCAGTCCATATTTGCCGTCTTTACGTCTGTACACGACGTTCATCTCACCAGTTTCGGCATTGTTATAGACGAAGAAACTGTGGCCAAGTAAGTCCATTTGGAGAATGGCTTCCTCTGTGTCCATCGGTTTAAGATCGAATCGTTTTTCACGAACAATCTCAAAATCATCTTCTTCCTCTAACAGAGCCGTAGATACACCCTCGGTTCCGTTAGTGAACATATGCTTTGTACCTTCAGCATTTCTAAATTTGCGGTTCACTTTTGTTTTGTGTTTTCGAATTTGACGCTCTAATTTTTCTACCACCAAATCAATCGCAGCGTATAAATCCAAATGACGTTCCTCTGCACGAAGCAGCAGGCCCTTCATCGGTATCGTTACCTCAATGGATTGTTCATTGTTGTACACCTTTAGATTGACGTGTACTTCAGAGTTCGGAGTTTCGTTAAAGTACTTTGTGAGTTTCGTCACCTTTTTTCAACATAAGCCCTAATGGCTTCAGTCACCTCGATGTTTTCTCCACGAATGTTAAAATGCATAACTTAACTCCTCCTTTCGGTGATGTATATATATTTCGATATACCCCAAAAGAATTCCTCTGTAACATTTAAAATATTTTGACAATTTCTTAACATTGTCGACAAAATCTTTATAATTCAGTATGGACAGGTCATTAGCACCGTGATCTTTATGTTTACAAACTTATTAAGTGCCAAAATTTTACGATTAGAAATCAAAGAAAAAATAAATCCCATTACATTCCGATATATTCAATCCGTATGTTATACTAGTAATTAACCTTTGAAGCTTTAGAACATTTACATTACCTGTACCATCTCCCCACTCGAATCTTGAGTGGGGTTTTTTATTGTTTTTTATAAATAAGTTAGAATTGATGCTTGAAAATGTACCATTTTGATTCAAGTAACCAGACTTTATATGAAATAGCAGCGATTTTTCACAAAAAAAAAGGGATGAAATATGTATTTTTAGGTGTTGGAGCGAAACAAGAGGCATTTGGAGCGAAACTCACCCTTAATTGAGCGAACGTGTAACAAATAAAAGAACACGTACCGTATAAACACACTTAAATGCACATTTTTTTATTCTAAAAAAAAACAAAAAAAACAGGCTCTAAATAGAACCTGTTTTTTCATAAAAATTAAGCTTATGCTTTTTGAACGTTAGCAGCTTGAGCGCCACGAGCACCTTGCTCAACTTCGAAAGTTACTTTTTGACCTTCGTCTAAAGATTTGAAACCTTCAGATTGGATAGATGAGAAATGTACGAATACATCGTCTCCGTTTTCGCGCTCGATGAAGCCGAAACCTTTTTCTGCGTTAAACCATTTTACTGTACCTTGTTCCATGTTTGTTGCCTCCTAGTGCGTTACCACACAAATATATTACTACTCTTGCCCAAAGTATTTTTAAAGAAGAAAAGTCGAAACTCATACAATCTTTTACGCCGAACAAAAATAATTCTAAATTCATCATAACAGGGATTGGCAGATGATGCAAATCACCCTTTGGCTTTTAACAAGAATTCAGCCAAATTAATACGTTAATAATCTTGGGAAGTGCCCGTAAACCTTATATTTCTCAAAATAATAAAATTTATTATGAAGGCAAAATAAAAACCCGCCAGAACGAAATGGCGGGATCACAATTATGGTCATAATGCCTATGATTTATAGTTTAGTTACGTTAGCCGCTTGAGGCCCACGTGCTCCATCTACAATATCAAACTCGACTTGCTGACCTTCGTCAAGGCTTTTGAATCCGTCAGTGTTGATTGCAGAGAAGTGTACGAACACATCGTCTCCGTCTTCGCGCTCGATAAATCCAAAACCTTTTTCTGCGTTAAACCATTTTACTTTTCCTAACATGCCTTTCACAATCCCTTCATCATGCGAATCTTTGTATAGTTTTTCTATACACTTTATAGTATGACACATACCCAAAAAAGTTGTCAAAGGCTTAAGATTAGCGAATAATAAGAAGTTTTGTCGAATAATCTCCAACCTTAAATTATGAATAAAAATACAAATTTTGACCGTTTTATTCATTTGGTTTTTCTATTTCTTTAGTCTTGATTAGGTTACATACAAATTATGAAGAAATCTCCTGTATCCCCATAATATGTACCTTCTCTTACACTAACGTTGATTTCCGATAACAATCAAGTTACAAATGGAGTTTTATGGTTCTTACTTAAATCCCTTTCTGTTACAGTAGCGGATGTGTTTCTAATACAACAAAAATCAAAACTAAACTGAGGGATTTTATATGATAAAAGAATGGAACTTATTACGAGTTATTGCCTGTTTATCTATAGTGTTTTTGCATAGTACATCTCAAATAGGAATAGCCACAGGGTTCCCCGAAACTGAATATTACCAGCTGTTAAGAACGATACTATGTTATGCGACTCCGACATTTATTGTTTTATCTGAAATTATCTTGGCCAATCGATACCCAAATAAGCTGCCTGAAAAATTTTGGACGAAACGTCTTAAATGGATTTTTGCTCCATACGTTTCTTTTGCAATTATAGATGCCTTGGTAAGTTACAAATTGAGTCCATCTACAATAGATTTAAAGCAAATGATATTAAATAACATATTCTTAGGTCAATTTGAGGGATATTTTATTCTTATCATCTTTCAATTTTATGTCCTTCATTATTTTGTTACTAAATATCGAATCCCAATAAATGTATTAATTCCTGTGAGCATTCTTTTGATGATCTTTCATTTTAAGATTCTTGATGGAAACATTTCTTTTGTAAAAGAAAACATGGGTATTTTTAAAATCCCATTCACAGCTTGGTTTGGGTATTTCACAATTGCTTATGTAATTGGTAAACATTATAAAAAAGTATCAGCACTTCTTTTTAAACACAAATGGCTGACCCTTTTAGGCGTTATCGTTTCATTATTAGGTGTTTTTGTCTTTTTCAAAGCAGGATATACAAGCGTTGGTTCAAGAAGAATAGACTTATTGCCACTTTCAATCGCTGTAAGTGCAGCTGTCATAGCTTGGGGACAGCGTGTAAGAAACTTTAAGATCATTAACACTATTAGCAATTATTCGTTTGGTATTTATCTTATTCATTGGCAGATCCAACGATATTTTGGAAATGACATCGCTCAATACTTTGAGGGTACATTTTCAAGAGTAATTGCTCTATTTTTCATATCATTAGTACTATCAATGGTAATCATCAAGATTGTATCTATGCTGCCATTTGGCTCTTACATTATAGGGAATATTAAAAGGAAACAATCTTCAAAATTGAATACTTTGCGAACGGCGGCTTGAAAATAAACCCCAAGAGGATTAGCTTCTTGGGGTTTATTTTGCGTTTTACTTCTTTAGCAGCAACTTATTTATACTTCTAATCCATGCTTGGCCACATATAATCCAATATACAGCGCAGGAATATTAAACAGTTGTTAAAAAAAGGAGGCAATGGACGTTGCTGCAGATGATTGAAAGAGTCGTCCTAGCTATGGCTGCAATTCGTATTCTATCCGGTACGCTTGAAATTACAGCAGCTCTTTTCATGCTGCATTATAATACCGTCGAACGCGCACTCGTCATCAATTCCCTGCTCTCAATCGTTGGTCCCATCATCTTTTTCTCCACCATGACGCTCGGAATCTACGGATTATCTACTAAATTGTCATTTGGGAGTCTGATCTGGATCATGCTGGGTGTCGTTTGTATTGTTTATGGGATAAAAAGATAGCTTTTCATCCGTGGGTTGCGCGAAAAATATCCCGACTCGCGTGTAACTGAATGAAAACTGCGCGAAAAAAGGAGAAACTGCGTGAAAACAGCGATCTACTGCGCGAAAACGCTAGTTGACTGCGCGAACGTGTAACAGATATAAGAACACGTACCGTGAATCTCATATAAAGAGGAGATTAAAACCGATATCCAGACAAATACGCTAAAAACTCTCTCTGTTTCTCATGATTGTACTTCGTTATCGCGTAGGTGTTTGCATCAGGCAAGTTCACCAAATAACAATCCACCTCAAGCAATCTGCCTTCTAACAGTTCTCTTCTAACCGTTGATAGCGGTAAAAAGGAAACTCCTAGGCCTTCTGCAATAAAGCGTTTTGTAATGTGAATTTGTGACACTTTCATCATCCGCACCCCAGGATAAAGTGATTTTACACGTTTACAGAGATCCTCCCAATATCCTGGATGGTTATGTGTTAAGAGATAGTTTGAGAGTAAGACCTCTTTTTCATCCAGTGGTGGTGCAGTCTCGAAATCTAAACCATCGTGAGCCGCAACCAACACGACTTTGTCTTTATAAAGCAGCTGACTCGTGATTTCAGAATGTGAACTTCCCAAGCACGACAACCCTAGATCCACCTCTTCATTTAAAACCGCAACCTCAATATCTTCTGACTCTATAATTTTGATGGAGATCTCGACTTCCGGATGTACTTTTACATACCGTTTTAAAACCGATGGCAAAATCGTATCCGCAATAAGCGGTGAGATACCGATACATAACTTTGATTGATACCCTTGCTGAAAAGCGTTTAAATCTTCTAACCCACTCTCATAAACTTCCATCAATTTCTTCGCATGCTGTAAGTACCGCCTGCCTTCCGTGGTCAGTTTCACTCGTCTTCCTTCACGTAAAAACAGAGACATGCCTAACTCCGCTTCAAGCAATTTGATATGAACCGTTACAGAAGGCTGTGAAACGTGTAGGATTTCTGACGTTCTTCTAAAATTTTCGCATTTAGCAGCCGTTATAAACGTTTTAAGCCAAGAAAATTCCATTGTGGTACCGCTCCTTACTGATTGGTTTTTATTATCAATTCAATTAAAAACAATCAATATCATAAATTAACTATATCTTATACAATGATACTAAATAATGGAAGGAGTGAGAAATCAGATGCAAAAAGGACTTAAAGGAGTCGTTGCAGCGGAGACTCAGATCAGCCACATAGACGGAATAGAAGGAAAGTTAATCTACAGAGGTTTTGAGATTGGTGACCTTACCTCTCGTTTTTCGTTTGAAGAAGTTGCGTATTTGCTATGGTACGGCAAACTTCCCGATCAAGAACAGTTGCTAACATTAAGTAATGAGCTTATCAAGAATCGCACACTTCCCCTCCATATGAAAAACATCTTAGACCATCTTCCAACAAATATGGATGTAATGAGTGTGATCCGGACCGCCATCTCATCTGAAGGCGTGGAGAATTACGGATGGAAACCAAATGTAGAGCAGGCGATTAGATTAACGAGTTTAGTCCCTACTATTATTAGCTATTGGACGAGTCTAAAAGAAGGCAAACCATTTGTTGAGCCGTTGGGAGAATTAAGTCATGTTGAAAATTACTTATACATGTTAAATGGAGAAATACCTAGCAAAGCACATACCCTTGCGCTTGAAACATACATGATTTTAACATTAGAACACGGAATGAACGCCTCCACTTTTTCGTCCCGTGTAACAGCATCTACGGAATCTGATATGGTGTCTGCCGTAACATCCGCGATCGGTACGATGAAAGGTCCTCTTCATGGAGGTGCCCCTTCTGGAGTCATTGATTTGTTGGACGAGGTGCGTCGAGTGGGCAGTGCAGAGGGGTTATCCGTAAAAAGCTTGAAAATGGAGAAAAACTCATGGGATTCGGTCATCGAGTCTATAAGACACATGACCCTCGAGCCGTAGCTTTAAAAGCCAAACTAGTAGAGATTGTCGGTGAAGATGAGTGGTTAGATCTCGCGTTAGAGGTAGAGAAAACAGCTGTTGCTTTGTTGGAGGAATACAAGCCAGGCAGATCGTTGTATACCAACGTTGAATTTTACGCCGCGGCCATTATGAAGGCGATTCAACTTGACCCATCCTTGTTTACACCTACATTTACGGCAAGCCGGATGGTCGGATGGACGGCTCATATTTTAGAACAAGCAGAAGACAACACGATTTACCGGCCGCAATCGGTTTATACAGGACCATTTTATACGAAGTCATCTTTGTCTTAATACAGCAAATCCCACATATAAAAGGCACTCAGCTGAAATTAAGCTGGTGCCTTTTTGTCACTTCTTCTTATCAAAATACATCCCATCACCTGACAGCGTCTGGTACGGGTTTGCATACTGAACGTTCTTCTCTTTCTTCTTTTTCATCATCGATAAGTTGTGCTTAATCTCTTCAAACTGGCGTGCTAAAAGTGGATCGATCGTCTCGTTCATCTTCAGAATTAACCGGCCCATTCGCTGCTCATCTTCTGAATACGTGAGAGGTAAATTACTGATCGCCACCTGACGCTGATTGAGCAGTTCATTCAACCGCTCAATGTAGGGCTCACGATCCTCTTTTGGCAATCCAGCACTTACATGATCATAGAGATTTTTTGTGATCTCCAGCAAAATTTTCACCGCAGGCATTATACGCGGCCAGTCTCTCCGTGCTGCAAGCGACGGTTGATCTGGATTACTTCTTTCCACGTATTGCGGAAATCCAGGACATATTCTTCCACTTCATCCAAAATCGTAACGTCGCTTTGAATGTTCGCTTCAACTAAGCGGCGGTTAATGTAATCGTACATCTGCATCAGAGACTTTGACACTTCAAGGTCCATGTTCAGCGTGACCATTAATTCTTGAATGATTTTTTGCGCTTTTAAAAGATTCATATTCTTCTGCTCTGTATTCTTCAGCTCAATCGCCGTGCGAGCGAGACCGATAAACTTTAAACACCCGTTATATAGCATGAGCGTCAACTCACCGGGAGACGCCGTTTGGACTGAGTTGTTTTGATACGCTTTGTTCGCGTTAAGTATGGACATGTAAAGGTAACACTCCTTTTTGGTTTAAAAATTACTGTCCGCCGCCAAACTGTTGCATTAAGTACATGGATTGCTGGTTAGAACGCTGGATCGCTGATTCCATCGCCGAAAACTGGCGCCAATAGCGGTCTTCCACCTGTTTTAGACGATCTTCGAAAGCCGAGATGCGCTTGTCTACGTCCGTTAATTCACGACCGAGTGTGAACTGAGCGTTCGTACGAAGAGCGTTTCCTGCTTTTAGTTCGATTTTGTCGACTGTTTGATCAATTGATTTTCGTAAACTCTTAGCAATACCGTCAATATTGTTGGTACTATCTCCAGTAAACATTTTCATCACTGCATCGGGATGAGTGGATAATGCATCACGAAGTTTCTTTTCATCGATTTCAAGCTTTCCTTTGTCGAGGTAATTACGTGAAGTTGTAATTCCGATCTCAGAAAGCTGATCATATTTAGTAACACCTGTACTAACATTTGCGTATAAAATGGAACGCATCGCATTTAGTCCGCTTGAAAGAATCGAGTCGCCTCGCAGCATTCCGCTCTTCGCTTTCTCATCCCAAAGCTCTGCTTCTTTTTCAGATAAATCCTTACGCTGTGCATCCGTTAACGGAGGAAAATCACGATATTTCGTTTCAGCCGTTTTTTTATTGATCACTTCAATGGTTTCGTTATATTTTTTCACAAAATCTTTTATGGAAGTAACTACACCATCTGTATCAGTTGTTGAACTGATCGTTGATTTCCCAAGAGCTTTTAACGAATACGTGACACCGCTAATTGTGAAATTGTTGGATGTACGTTGAATATTTGAAACACCATTCAAAGAGAATACTGCATTTATAGCATCTGTACCAGTAAGTTCTTGTGGACCAACCGTATCACCAGGAGAAGATGTAGCAAAGCCAATTTTTTGAAAGAAGTCTATAGTTTGATCCGATTGAAGAGATATCTTTGATCCTGCACCCGTTAAATTGTTTGAAAGTGCAAATTGACCAGTTGAATCATCATAAAATGCTGATATATTTAATCCAGCCTCTGATAATTTTTTCGCAACAGACTCTAAAGTATCTACATTAGGATCAAGTTTGATTATTTTTGCAGCTTCTAAAGCAGAACCACCTGGCTTTTGAACTTTTATTTCTAAAGATATTTCTGACGTAAACGCTGGATTAATTTGCTTCAACGTATCTGTACTTTTAGCATTCGCACCAGCAACTTGAATCTTATTTGACACCCAATTTCGTGCTGTTGCTAACTGAGTAACATCGATATTGTACGTAATATTTGACGCACTACCTGCAACAGTCGCAGTTACCGTATTTGGATTCGTACTTGTTACCGTCTTCTTATTAAACGTCCCTTGCAGTGCGACTCCATCTAAAATAAATCGATCGAGTTCGTCCAGCAGCTTATTCATCGAACGATAGTCGTCTCGCTGCCACTCGAGAGTGGTCTTCTTCTGCGCTAACTTATCTAACGGGATACGCTCTGCTTTCATCAAATCGCCTACAAGCGTATCAATATCCATTCCACTGGCTAATCCGCCAATTCTCATGACCACGGTTCATCACCGTCCCTAAATTTTTTTATCTACGAAAATACCCATAAAGTCGATCATCTCTGCATACATATCAAGAAACTTTTTGTTCGGAATTTCTTTAAGCACTTCTTGCGTCACTTCGTCCACGACTTGCACGTAATAATCATTCAACTTCTCATGAAGAACGAATTTCGATGAAGTATGCGCTGGCTTCAGCATATCGTTCATGGCATGCATGACTTTTTCTAGTGATTCTTTTGTTGGTTTTGCTTGTACTGAAGCTTCGGCTTGAGGAGTATGTTCTTGTTGGTTTTGGCTTTTAAGCACAGGCTCAGATTTTTGAAAAACAGGAGAACCAATCGATTGCAGTTCCACCTTCATCGCCCCTTTTAATTTCTCTAAAATTTATATCGGATTGTACAAATAATTGTTGAGGAAGAAGAGAAAAAGAAAAACTGCAAAAAAAATTATTACAATTCTATGAAACTACTCAATCACGTGAATTTTTATTGTAAAATAGTTGATTATAAAGAAGAAAAATGTAGAAAAATGACCACTACTCGTCGTGGCATATTTATATAAAAATACATACAGAAATAAATGGAAAATTGAAAACGAGAGGATAATGGCAGTAATGAAAGACCATCGCACAAAGCAACGAAAGAAACACAGCCGACAGCCGAAATCCGGTGTAAAGCAAAGTAAAGCCATTGAACAACCTCTAGAAAAAGGCAGGTACATAACAGGACTTGATGGACTGAGGGCCATCGCCGTACTCGCAGTCATCGCTTATCATTTGAACTTTGGATGGGCAGCAGGTGGACTGCTAGGAGTAACCGTATTTTTTGTTTTATCAGGATACTTAATTACAGATCTTTTAGTAGCAGAATTTGTTGCAACCAACACGATAAATTTTAAAAACTTCTGGATTCGCCGGGCAAGAAGACTTCTTCCCGCTATGTTCACCATGTTGCTCGTCGTCATAACATATGTCACGCTTTTTGAACCAACCATGCTTCAAAAGCTTGAAAAAGATACCGTTGCAGCCGTTTTTTACGTAAGCAACTGGTGGTACATTTTCCAAGATCTATCGTATTTTGAAAGTTTCGGACCCCTTCCCTTCTAACTCACTTTTGGTCGTTAGCCGTGGAAGAACAATTTTATATTCTTTGGCCGCTGATCATCATCGTGATGTTAAAACTTAAAGTACGTGAAGGCTCTCTCTTTTCTCTTATTCTAGTAGGTGCACTTGTATCAGCCGCCGCTATGACACTGCTGTACGAACCAGGTGCAGATCCTAGCCGCGTTTATTACGGAACAGATACACGCGTATTCTCACTGTTACTTGGAGCAAGCCTAGCAGTCATCTGGCCGAGCCGAAAACTATCTAGCAGTCTTCCACCCGAAATACGCTGGAAACTAGATTTTGTAGGTTTGTCAGCTCTTGCGTTTATCTTTTACATGTTTTGGAGTACGGATCAATATGAAGACTTCCTCTATCAAGGCGGAATGGTCGCGATATCTGTGGCATCACTGCTCGTAGTGGCCGTCATGGTACATCCATCGAGCAGATTGAACACGTGGTTAAGTTTTAAACCGTTGCGCTGGATTGGTGTTCGCTCATATGGCATCTATCTGTGGCATTTTCCTGTAATCGTGCTTACTTCTCCTCAATGGGGAGCAGATGCGCCGAGTCTGGTGCGAACGTCTTTTCAAATCGTGCTAATTTTAACTTTAGCCAGTCTTTCTTGGACATTTATTGAGAATCCAATTCGTAAAGGTGCGTTAACGAGATTTTGCCGAGTGGTCAAACGCGGTGAATGGAGACGTGAACGGTCGTTTATTGGAAGGTTTGTAACGATTGCCAGTATTCTAGCTGTGTTCATGTGCGTATCCGCAATTGGCTTCACGACAACTTCAGTAGCGTTAAGTAAAGATAAAGTGATAACCGCTATTCAAGAAAAAGTAGGAAAAGAAGAACCACCTGTAGAAAACCGAGTGAGACCAGAACCAAAACCTGAAGCTCCTGAAAAAGAAGAAAGGCCAGCAGAAGATCCGGCAGAAAAACCTGCGGAGAAAACACCTTCAGACGAAGCACCACCTGAAGAAGAAAAGCCGCCAGTTCAGGATTCTCGCTCTTTATCCGTGATAGGGGACTCTGTTATGATCGATGTTACACCACATATAGAAGAGGTATTTTCGAATGTGAATGTGGACGCGAAGATCGGCCGTCAGTTTAGAGAGGCAGAAGACATTGTTCAGCAAAAGAAAAGTTCTGGTAAACTAGGTGAAATTGTTGTCATTGAGCTTGGTGCGAATGGGCCATTGGCTGATAAAAAGATGGCTTCGCTAATTGAGGAAATTGGTGACCGTGACATCTATATGATCACGACACGTGTTCCAAAACCGTGGCAAAAAGAAGTCAACGAAACGATTAAAAGTGTTGCTGGCAACTACGAGAATGTAAAAGTAGTCGATTGGTTCACGAAGAGTGAATCTCACCCAGAGTACATTGGGAATGATGGCGTTCATTTAACGATAACGGGCTCTAAAGCTTATGCAGACTATCTAATAAAACATATAGATTAAAAGAAGCCAATCATCTCTCTGTGATCTGAACCCAAAAAGTTAGACATTAGGATTTTAGGCGGCCTGTGAGGCATGCGTCCGGTATTGTACCGGGCTCATGCCTTTTAATTTGGCCTTAATCCGTTTGTGGTTATAGTATTGTATGTATTCTTCCAGTTCACGCTTAAAATGTTCCATGCTATCAAACTCGTATAGATAAAGCAATTCAGATTTCAATACGGCAAAGAAACTCTCCATGGCAGCGTTATCGAGGCAATTCCCCTTGCGGGACATGCTTTGGGTGATTCCGTGCTCTTTCAGTGAGTGCTGGTATTGCTTCATCTGGTAATGCCATCCCTGGTCAGAATGAAGGATGGGGGAATCTCCTTCTTTCAAGCGTTCAAAGACTTGATCCAGCATTTTTGAAACCAGATGATAAACAGGACGCTGTTCCATATTGTAGGCAATAATTTCACCGTTGTATAAATCAATAACCGGGGAAATGTATAGCTTTTCACCATGCAAGTGGATTTCCGTCACATCCGTTGCCAATTTCTCAAGGGGCTTGGATGCGAAGAAATCGCGCTTAATTTTATCAGAAGTAATTCGACCTTCCTGCCCGCGGTAGGACTTGTACTTCTTCATCCGTACAAGGCTTTTTAACCCGAGCTGTCCCATGAGACGGCGGACTGTTTTGTGATTAATGCCGATCCCCCTGTTGCGAAGCTCTAAGGTAATACGGCGATACCCGTACCGCCCTTTGTGCTCATGGTAGATTTCCCCGATGACCTCTTTGATCTCCTTGTATTTATCAGGACGGTCCATTTGTTTGACCCAGTAGTAATACGTGCTGCGAGGCATCCCAGCTGCTCTAATCAAATCTCTCACCTTATACTCATGCCTTAACTGATGGATTATTTGTGCTTTGTCCAGTTCGGTGATTTTTCTCTTTCTTGAATTAAGGCATGTAACTTTTTTAAGTAGGCATTCTCCGCACGAAGACGCTCATTCTCAGCCTGTAATAGCTGTTCAGATCCTTCAGGTAATGCTGGTTTCTTTGGTTCCTGCGGTTTCTTTTTCATAGACGGACGCCCCTTTTCCTTTGGTTTCAGAGCGTCCGGCCCATCCTTCTCCACCTTCCGTTTCCATGAGATGATGGTCTGGTGAGAAGGAATCTTAAATATAGCTGCCGTATGCATAAGGGACGCTCCAGTGTCGTTCATATAATTGAGTACGTCCATTTTAAATTGAATATCATATTTTGTATAGGTGGATAGGAGTCCTTTTTCTCCGCTTTCTTTATAATGGTTTACCCAGTTTTTCAACTGGGTGGAATTAATATTGAACTGATTTGCGATTTCTTGGAACGAAGCCTTTCCCTCAAGATAAGCAAAGACAGCCTGTAATTTTACCTCAAAAGAATATTTAGTCAAAAAAACTGCACCTCCAATTGTTAGTGGTGTCTAACAATTGGGGTGCAGTTCACTGAGATGGTTGGCTTTTCTGCATTAATTTTTTTGAATAAGAGGATTTTCTTTTCCGTTCGGAGCAGGAAATTCTCCTCTAGGAAGGTCTTTTAGGTAATCAGTGAGTTCAGGTAAGTAGTAGGCTGAAATGGTGATTTCGTATTTGAGTTGATTTTTTACGGCGTCCGCTTCGGCCATCTCCAGTTCATCCATCCCTGAAAACGTAATTGCTTCAACGACAAGTACACGTTTCAACTCTTCAACCGTCTTAATAAATTTCAAAATGCCTTCATAATCTTTGGACACCACTGACATTTCAGCTGTTATCTTTTTCACGCCTTGAGGCAAAACTTCCGTTGCAGGCTGCGTTGTTGTTTCACTTGTATCTATATCGTCATCTGCGTTTGAAACGTTCTCTTCCGCAGCTTCGGTAGTAGTAGTGTCTGTACTTTCTGCTTCGGTAGTTTCGCCTTCATTATCTTCAGACGCTGTTTCCTCTGTAGCCTCTTCTTCATCCTCTGAAGCTTCCCCATCGCTAAAGTCCATCGTAAGAATCAAACTGTCTGATAGCACTTCAGCTTTTTCATATTGCAGCATGAGTTGGTCAATGAGGGGTTTAACAGGAACTTCTTCTTGTAAAGCAAAGGTGTTTTCACTATTTTGAGTGGTAACCGTGGCTGGTGTTGCCATATTATCTAAGAATGTTTTTTGCTGCTTCATCTCAGCATCAACAGATTCAATCTGCTGGTGAAGTGGAGATAACAAGCCAAAATAACCATAAATTCCACACATTAAAAATAGAAGGATGACGCCAAATGATGCATAGGATAAAAGTTTTTTATTCTGCGTCATTCTCTTCACCTTTTAACTCCAAAATTTTCTCTTTCTCAAATTCAATTTTGTAAAGACTTCGGTAACGAGGAAGGATGTTTTGCATGGCCGTCATATCCTCGCCTTCATTGATTTCCTCAAAGTTCGTTGTCTCCATTTTTTCAATAGTGGCTGTAGCTAAATAGGGTGAATTCGTTAGTTCATACAAATAATGAGAAGTTTCAGCCAACGTATCAAACTGCGCTTCAATTAGTATCGTTTTCTTATCTTTGTACTCGTATTTCATAAAAAATCCGCGTTCAGGCAGAAGAGCAACAAAGTGCTGAAGAAGATCCGTAGCCGCAATCTTTTTTCCACGAATGTACTCGATCTTCTCGGCGAGCGGTGCCGATTCAACAACTGGTCCTGATTGCTGCTGATTCTTCAACTGCGTTTGTACTAACAGCTTCTCTTGCTCTAACAATCGTTCTTTTTCTTGCAATTCACCTGTACTCACATAATAGTCAAGACCAAGCCACGTACCCGATCCTAAGAGCATGGCTACAGCAACAATTAATAGAATCGTAGTCTTAAATGATTTCTGTTCTTTGACGGGTAAAAGGTTAATGTCGACTAACATAGCTGCACCTCTTTTAAACCAAGTCCTAAAACAACATCAAACTGAGACGGCAGCTGCTGATCAGACTGATCGATGGTAAGTACGGGCACATCCAGTTTGGATGCAAGTCTCTCTTGTATGTAAGCTAATTCTGGGAGTTCGCCCGATAAAATCACTTTTGTAACTCCCTGTTCCCCATGGTTAATTGTGAACTTGTAATAGTTTACGATCCGTTCAATTTCAACAAGTTTATCTTCAATTAATCCGTGCACGTACCCGGAGTCACCTTGCCAAATAATCTTCTGAATACCTGTGGAATGCTGTTTAAAGTTCCAGCTTTTATAATCCGTTTCCATCTTTAAATGATTAAAGAAATAAGGCTTATGGTGATGAAAGATACTTAACTGCACAGCTGGTATGTCAAACTGTAAACAGAGCGTGTGATCTTCTTCTGACACGAGATTTTTCATAAAAATAAGCCGGTAAAGAGCAACACAAGAAGCATCAGCAACAACAGGTTTTAACTTTGCATCTGTGAGCAAAGATGAATAATCATGTACCATCTTTTCAGAGGCAGCGAAAAGGAGAATCTCTCGCTTTTCCATATCCGAGTCAAGCAAAACATAATCAAAGACAGGGTCTTCAAAAGGAAGATGAATGGTATTCCCTAGCTCCATGTAAAGATAGCCTTTGATTTCTTCATCTTTATGATTAGTGGGAATCTGATGTTTACGAATGACAAGCTTGCTGTCTGGGATTAGAAATTGAACTTCACGTCCCTTTATGCTCCAGTCGTCTACACACTCTTCTATTATATTGAGAAGGGTTTCGCGGTCGGTGATAATGCCATCTTGGATGAGTCCTTCTGGTAAATAGCGTTCTCCAGAGCTTCTCACGTCTAGTTCCTCGGGCTGGCGATAGTCCAAATAGCGGATGACGTGGTCTTGGAGTATTAAGTTAATTCTTTTTTTGTTGAATAATCCTAAACCAAACCTCATGTGACCACCCTGCCTATATCTACATATTTCCAATTTTTTTGAATTTAGCAATTCCTTTTACCATTTCAAGTATAAGCAGTGAAATCGTAAAAAGAATTATTAGTAATCCCCCACCTAAAAGTGAGGGACTATTTTTAAAACTTATTCTCCAGCTTCTCCACCAAGAAATGCTGTTATTTCTTCTTCAGTAATTATTTCATCATCACCTTCAGGATCTATAACATCTGCAGCTTCATGGTCATTAAGACTATATACCCCGTCTTCACCATCAGTTTCTTCAAGAGTTACTGTCCAATCGTTTTCGGAGTCAACACTACTCAAGTATGGTTCAAGGTTTTCTTCATTCCAAACCCCACCTGCAGGTACTGGCTCAGATGCATGTGCTAATTTAGCTGCATTAATAATTTGAGAGGCTTCTGTTACTGTTGCTTTATCTCGGGTATTACCGATAATTCCCCCAATACTCACCACAGCAATTGCTGCAATAATCCCTAAAATAACGATAACTACTAGCAATTCAATCAGCGTCAAGCCTTCTTCATTCTTCGCATACTTTTTTAATAGTTTGTTTAACATTCTTCTCTTACTCCCCTTTATATTGTTTTATTAACCAATTGTCTTATAGATTTCAAACATCGGCACCATAACAGAAACGACAATCGTACCAACCACAGAGGCTAGAAACACAATCATCAATGGTTCAATCATTGCTTTTAATCTGTCAGTCCCAGTTTCTACCTCTTTTTCATAAAACTCAGCTATTTTTGCAAGCATTTCATCTAAAGATCCAGTTTCTTCTCCTATAGAAATCATCTGAATCACAAGCGGCGGAAAGATCCAATGCTTCTTCATCGGCTCTGTTAACCGCTGTCCCGTTTCAAGTGAACTGCGAGACTCGCGAATAACCTTCGCCACCACCTCGTTCTCCACTACCTTCTCCACAATGGACAAAGACTGCAAAATTGGAACTGAGCTAGAGAACAAGGAACTCAATGTCCTCGTCATTCGTGCCAAAGCTGACTTTTGAAGCAGTTTGCCGAATACGGGTACTTTTAAAATCACATAATCAAAGTAATACCGACTGGATTTATTTTTGCGAATAATCAAGAGTGCTAGATAGAGTAGTACAAAAAGCGCAATCAAAAGCCACCAGAATTCTTGCATAAAGTCGCTGGCTCCCAAAACAAATCTCGTGATACCTGGCAGCTCTCCTCCTGCGTCTTGCAGCATGGCCGCAAACGTCGGCACGACCTTTGCAAGCAGGAAGATGACAACAAACACCGCCACCACTCCGACAATCATCGGATACATCATAGCTGAAATGATTTTTTGCTTCGTATAATGCTGTTTTTCAAAATAAGTAGCGAGCTGGTCGAGCGTGTCGTCCAAACTACCACCTGCTTCCCCTGCGGACACCATATTGATGACCATCGGAGGAAAAACATTTCGGTGCCGGCTCATTGCACTAGATAAAGGATTTCCTTGACGAAGCTCCTCCTCCACATCAGCTAACACCTTTTGCAACGCTTTACTTTCTGTTTGAGCGGACAAAATGTTTGTGGAATCAACGACAGATACACCTGCTCTCAGCAATGTCGCAAACTGTCTTAGGAAAATAACAAACTGCTGCGACTTTACAGGACTGCCTAACGAAATTTCTTTGTTAAACAGGGTTTGTTTCATCTCTTGCACTTCTGTGACCGCGATTCCTTTTTCTTTTAACTTTAGAACCGCTTCACGTTTTGAAAGTCCAAGTACAGAACCTGTTCGTTTCTTCCCGCTTTTGTCACGGCCCACATAACTAAACTGTGCCATCTTAGCCTCCCTTCTCCAGGAGATATGGCTCCACGAACTCTCTTGAAACTTCATTTCGTTCAAGAGCTTCCTTGGCCGACATTTCAAACGTATGCATCCCAGCGTTCTTGCTTGTCTGCATCACACTATGAATCTGGTGTATCTTTTCATTGCGGATCAGGTTCGCAACAGCAGGCGTGTTCACTAATACTTCAGTAATCGCCTTTCGTCCTTTCCCATCAATGGTCGGAAGCAGCCTTTGCGACATGACTCCCACTAAAACAGAGGCTAATTGAATCCGAATCTGGCCTTGTTGTTCTGGCGGAAATACATCGACAATCCGATCAATCGTTGACGATGCATTTGTCGTATGTAGTGTACCTAAAACAAGGTGACCCGTTTCCGCAGCTGTAATGGCGGTCGCAATGGTTTCCAGATCCCGCATTTCCCCTAGTAAAATTACATCAGGATCCTGGCGGAGTGCTGCGCGAAGACCGTTTGCAAAATTATTGGTATCAAACCCAATTTCGCGCTGGTCAATCACGCACGTTCGATGGCGATGCAAGTACTCAATCGGGTCCTCTAACGTAATGATGTGCCGGCTCATAGTCCGGTTCATAAAATCGATCATCGAGGCAAGAGTCGTCGACTTTCCGCTGCCAGTAGGTCCTGTGACTAACACGAGACCCTGGTGTTTTCCTGCCATCTTTCTCACACTTTCGGGAAGCGCCAAATCCTCCATGCTAGGAATGGACGTAGGAATGATTCGAAAAGCAAGACTGACACAAGAACGCTGGCGATACGCATTCACCCGGAATCGAGACAACCCTTGGATGCCATAAGAGATATCAATTTCTCCTACTTCTTCAAACTCTGGGTAATATTTTTCATCAATCACGATTTGCGCCACTTGGAGCGTGTCTTCAGGTTTTAAAGACTCACTTCCGTAACGTTTCAGTCCTCCATTGATTCGAAAAACAGGAGGCATGCCAACGGACAGGTGAACATCTGACGCTTTTAATTGAAAAGCCGCTCGAAGCCATTGTTCCAATTTCTCTTTCATGTTTGCACCTACTCGTTGATTGCTACACGCAAGACTTCTTCAGTCGTCGTTAAGCCCTGTTTTACTTTTAAGAAACCGTCATCAATCAAGAAAATGGTTCCGTTTTTCATCGCATAATCTCGTAACTCAATAATGGGGCGGTTGTTCATGATCAGCTGACGAATATGTTCATCAATCACTAAAACTTCATGAAGCGCAAGGCGTCCTTTATAGCCTGTACTGTTGCACATGCCGCAGCCTTTACCCCGCGAAACAGCTTCAATCTTGATGCCTCGTTTGGCAAAAATCTCTTTTTCCCGTTCTGTTGCTTTAAACGTTTGTTTACAATCCCGGCAAACCCGCCGAACCAAACGCTGAGCGATAACGCCAGAAAGTGAAGCTGCTACTAAAAACGGTTCCACACCCATATCCGTCAATCGGGCAATCGTACCGATCGAGTCGTTCGTATGAAGCGTACTTAAAACCAAGTGACCGGTTAAAGACGCACGAACTGCAATCTCAGCCGTTTCTGTATCACGAATTTCCCCAATCATGACGATGTCTGGATCTTGACGAAGTATGGACCGCAGCCCGCTCGCAAACGTCAGTCCAACGTTTGCATTCACTTGAATCTGGTTGATGCCGCCGAGCTGATACTCAACAGGATCTTCAATCGTAACAAGGTTCACTTCTTCTGTGTTCAGCTTGTTAAGCGCTGCGTACAACGTTGAAGATTTCCCTGACCCTGTAGGTCCCGTGATTAAGATAATGCCGTTCGGCTGTTTAATGAGATTCGAAAACCGCTGCATGTTCAGTTTATTAAATCCAAGATTCTCTAAGTGGTTCAATGAACTTCCAAGGTCAAGGATACGCAAAACGATTTTTTCACCATAAATAGCTGGCAACGTCGAAACACGCAGATCCACCGGATGCATATCAAGCGTCATCTTAATCCGGCCATCCTGAGGCAATCGGCTTTCGGTAATGTTTAAGTTCGCCATGATCTTGATACGCGCGGTCAGCATGTTTTGCATATGCTTTGGCAGACTTCGTTCGGTCTTCAGCATCCCGTCAATTCGGTACCGTACAACGAGTTTTGTTTCATGCGGATCAAAGTGAATATCACTCGCTTTTTGCTGAACCCCTTGCTGAATAATCTGGTTGACGAGCTTGACGATGGGTGAATCCTCTTCTGTCATCCGGCTGTCATCTTTTAGGGACGCACCTTGCGGAATTAAGTCTAGAAACTCTTCCATTGAGTCATCGATATCGTAAAACTTGTTGTGAGCGCGTATGATATCGTCTTTTGCAGAGATCGCGCGTTCAATCTGGAAACCGGTAGTCAGGCGCAGATCATCGATTACGGTAAAATCCATCGGATCTGCCATGGCAACGAAAAGCTTGTCCCCTTCTTTTTTTACCGGCATCAGAAAATGCCTGCGCGCAAACTCTCTTGGCACGATTGCTACCGCCTGTTCGTCGATCGGATAACGGTACAAACTGATATGCGGAATGCCAAGCTGGAACTCCAATACTTCAATCAGCTGCTGTTCGGTCAGCAATCCTTTTTCAATGAGCGCATCCCCGAGCTTTTGGTTGCTGCGTTTTTCTTTCAACGTTTGCTGAAGAACCTCATCAGAAATCAAGCCAGACTCTACTAACAAATCTCCGAGACGCTTTTTAGGGACAATCATTGCGCATCACCATCGCTCTCTTTTTCAGGACTACTCGTTGTTGTTTCCTTCCCTTTTTGAGGAACAGGCATTTGCGGTATCGGTTTGTCACTCGGGTCAGTACCAGGAATACCTGGCGTCACAGGAACAGTTGGCAACGGATTAGCCGGATCCGGATTGTACGGGTACGGATATGGATAAGGATATGGATAAGGATATGGGTACGGATACGGCATGACAGGTGTACCCTCTTCTGGCGCCGTTTCAGCCGTTTCTTCTTCCTCAACCGGATAGCCTCTTTCTTCAATGCGATGCTTCGGCGGATAAAAGTCTTCTGCTAACTTTTCAGATGCGACTTCTTCCCCACCTGATCCAAACGATTTCCGGGTGACAGTAGCCAGATAACCTTCGCTGCCTCCGCTGACCGTAACCGCGCTAAAAATGGACGCAAGCTGATCATTAAAATGGATAATGGTTTTCGGTTTAAAAACTTCTTTGTCTACTTTAACCATATACGTATAAGGTAATGGCACCCCAACAATTGAGACCGTTAAGTTATTGTCCGTCACGAGAAAGTTCAATTTATATGAAGAAGCGTTAGGATTCATAAAAGCAAGGTCCATATCTGCGGGCTTCACATATGCCTCATACCCGAGCACAGCATAATCCGGCAGTTCTCTTGAGGTATGGCGTTCGACAATCGTAAAGTTTGTCTTTTGAACCGCCGTATAAATCCCACTTGCCAGCACATTCAAATCAATGGAGTCTTGCGCCGTCAAACTAACATTCTCAATGGCTCCTATAAGAGAAAACAACTCACCCGCTTTAATCTCATAGCCTTCAAGACCCTTCACCCAATCTACTAACAAGACGTGTTCACCCGGCAGTTTGACTGTGCTTTCACTCACTACTTCCTCAGCTTGTCCAAACGTGGTGAGAAATTTATTTATCGGCACTTCTATATCCGATGTTTGAAGTGCTGAACCCATTTTTTTTAAGTGAGCATGTAGCATATCTTCATCCAGTAACTCATCAAGCCCTGGAACTTGAAGCTGTTTAAGGGACTGCTGAACACCTTCTTTGTTTACTGAAACAAGAAGTGGACTTGAATTTCCTGATAGGTTTTGTAAACTATCTTCCGTCTGAAACTGCCACACTTCAGGCGATAGTTTCACTTTTTTATCGTTATAAACAAGGTACACAGGATGTTCATTCTGCCACTTGGAGACTTTATCGTTTACGAGCGTAATGGCGTCGGATTTCACAACACCTTCTAATGGTATGGAAGCTAAAACGACCCCCTCACCATACATGTCTTCTACGAAAAAATTAGAGTATACCTTTGTCCCTAGGTTACTAACAAGGAATAGAAAGAGAGCTGCAAGGCTAAGGGATGCAAAGATCGCAAGAAAATTTTTATAGTTGAATTCTCTTTTAGCCATCGCTTTTTCTTTAGCCTACAACGTTCATGGATAGCTCAGCTAATACAGCTGGACCTTTTTCTTGAGCTCTCCTAACATCCTCTTTCTTTAAAGTCGTTCCGTTTGGAAACAACAGCTCACCATTTCTTTCAAAGATATCTTTTGTTGTCGTTCTACCTGTAAGCAGTGTTAATTGTTTTTCCTGAAACTCAGACAGTTCTTGTGTTTCTTCTGGTTGTTCCACAGTTGCGGCAACTTCATTCAAATCGCCTAGCAGCAATTCCGCTTTATCTAAAAATTCAATTGCGCTTCTTCTTTTATAACGATTAAATCACGGCCATATGTAATGAGCTGTTCTGAAGAGAGAATCACTTTTTTAGAACTGAAAGTAAGTTCAAGTCCAAGAATGGCACCTGTATCTTCATTAATGAAAAACTCAGTCGCTTCTCCCACAAGCTGACCTTTACGATCGATCAACTTAGCTCCTACAACAGTAATTTTCTTTTGTACCAGTTCGTTCGCGATCGGAATTTCCGTTAAATCAAAGATAGAAGTACTGTCTTCAATCATGACTGCAAACTCCCCAACACCCACGATCTTTTTAAACGGAACAGCACGTACGCTAATCTGCCAATCCGCATGTTCAATCGTTAGAAAATCAACCATACCTTCTTTCGGATTTACAACTAACGACTTTACATGTCCAACTTCTGCTCCATCCGCAATACTAATAATAGGCAGACCAACAAATTGATTACTCTTTTTCATAACACTCACCCAGTCCTTTATGTTTAAAATGATATGTTGTAATAAAGTTATTGTTTTACAAGGAAAATATCTTTGTACCTTTGAAGCTCTTCTGCGATTACTGGATACTGACTTAATCTCTCTTCCATCGCCTCTAGTAAGTGATCAACTCTAGCATATTCATTTGATGTTGCATAAGAATCTAGCAAAAGCTTTGAAAACAGATAATAGTCTTTGTCTGATAAAGATTGGTTTAATAAGGTCCTTGCCATCTCTTGATAGGAATCATGATCGTTGCGCTCTTGATAAGAAGACAACGTGCTTAACAACATGTCTTGCATGTCACCTTCCATATCAGGTACAGATGGTTCAACCATTACTTCTTCTTCCTGGTCAACAACGTCTGTTTCAAACTCATCATGTATGAATAAGCGTTCAACCTCATTTACTTCTTCATGTCCTGCATCCATTTCTTCAACTAGTTCTACTCCATTTTCAAGGATTTTTTCTTCACTTGTCTTTTCTACCGATTCTTCAATTGCATCTGACTCTGTTCCAAACTGCTCTGATTCTTCTACTATGAGGATTTCTTCTAAGATGATAGGTTCATCTATGGTGTGGACTTCTTCTGTGGCTGGTAATTCTTCCTCTTCGTTTTGCAATTCCTCTATCATTTCTGCAACTTCTTTAGTCGGAATGATATCTTGCTCTTGAGGTAATTCCTCCAGCATTTCTGCCCCATCTAGTTCTTCTAATAAAACAGATCGCTGTAAAAGAGTCCCATCTTCTTCTATATCGGTGGCCGAAGCTATTTCCGCAACATTTTCTTCATATATTTCTCTTTCTTCCGTTAAGAAAGCAAACTCATCATCTGTGAGCTCAGCAAGCCGATCGCTAAGATCTAATTCCTGAACAGATTCAGCCATCTCTATTTCTACATTTCTTTCTACGATCTCTTCTAATTCCATATCTAAAAGATCAATTACATCTAGTGATTCAAAAGCTTTCTCTGAAGCCGGTTCTTCATTTGTAGAATTCAAAACGACTTCTTGATCTGCAATTTCCTCTAATGTGGGTAATTCCTCTAGTGTAACAGCACTCTCTAAATCAAGAACTTCGGCGTTTACATCTAGAGTTTCGGATTCCTTCTCACCCAACGATTCTTCTTCTGTAAACGAAAGTACGATTTCCGTTTGTCCAGCAGTTGCTGGCACCAAATTCATTCTTTTTTCTGCAACATATGAAGCTACAAATGCGATGGCCATGATTGCAGCAAGTGCTAGTCCATACGACAATTTGTCTAATACAAATAAGCCACCTAAAGCTAGCAAGAACGCCAGTCCAAGCAGCGTCATCTTTAACTTCAATGGAATGTTTGGCGGATAAAAATACAGCACCGTCCCTACAATTAATGTGAATAGCAACAAAACAAAAAATTGTATCAATGACCTCTCCCCAATTCCAATATTAGCTAATTAAACCTATAATACTACAAATTTACTAAAAAACATCCAAAAATATCAAACTTTTCTAAAATATATTGTATAATTAAGTAGAAATATAGAGATTTTATAGTACTTTGGTACTGATAATTACAGGAGGAAACGTGCGATGTTATCTGAAAAAGGTTTTTCACTCATAGAAGTACTGATTTCGCTTACCATCCTCTCTGTTTCAGTGATTGGTATTTCGCAATTTTTTAACCAAGCTAACCAAATATCCGCTGGAAACAATAACAAACTTGTTGCTACGAACTTGGCGAGAATGACGCTGGAACGTTTACAGAATGACTATGCTGCTTATGAGATCAAAGCTGCCCCTAAAACGTATGAAAGTAGCCAGTGTACTACATCGACTTGTAGAGATTTGTATGAAACGCTGATCAACAACAACACATACGAAACAAAAATTATTGTAAAATCACAAAAAGGTGAAGAATCCTCTATTAAACTATTTCCTGTCAAAGTGACCATTCAATATACGAGCAATCAAAAAGTTCAAGTCACATCGGTAGAGGGGTATGTGAAAAATGTTAAATAACATACGAAATCAAAAAGGCCTTACCCTAATTGAATCACTCCTCTCCCTCGTTCTTTTTTCTATTATCGGTACCGTTGTTTATTTTGTTTTGCTTAGCGGACTCAATACTGAAAAAAAATTTATAATGAAACACTCATTCGTGATGAAGCCGATCTTGTTATGTCACAAATTATTGATGCCCTCTATACCGCACCCGCTACAAAAGTAAAAGATGCTTCAACAGGCACACAAAGTCTGCTTGTCTACGAAATGAATAGCACCACTTCTAAAACAGTTGGCTTTACCAACCATGTACCTGTCATAAACGGTCAGTCCATCAGCTCCAGTGATTACGACTTTAAGGATTCATCTATTGTAAAAGTAGGGAAAAGCGTGAAGATCATTTTAAACGTAAAAAGTAACAAAAATGAAAAAGCCAAGCCGCTATCATTACAAAGCCAATTCGGACTTTTGGAGGAGTAGTAGAAATGAAGAATCTTTTATCTGAAAGAGGAAATACACTGATCATTGTTCTTTTGATGATTGTCATTTTTACAGTAGCCGGGCTTTCCTTGATCTCCACTACCTTCAACGGCGTAAAGAAGACAGGCGCACGAGAAACACAAATTCAGTCAGTCGAGCTTGCTGAAAAAGGCATTGACTACTTATCCACTCTGCTTGAAACGAAAACGCAGCCATTAGCCGGATTGCCAGCAAGAGACTTTAATGATTCCCTACACAACATTATTAAAAATTACAAAGTAGCAGATGTGAACGCCCCTTTTTTATCTACCGCTACTCTTTCTGATGATGCAGACGGCAAACTACAAGTCAAAATTTATAATCTGCAAAAAGTAACGTCAGATCCTGATGACTTGAGCCAGACGATGACCTTACATAGCCAAGCAACTGTAAATGGTAAAACCAAAACATTAATCTCAAACATACACTTAGGGGCAAAACAAGTACCCGAAGCATTAAACTATGCACTCGGAGCCTACAACCCCTGTAAAGGAAGAGATGGGTGTACAGAGCGCGACGATGACGGAAACATGTTTTTGCACGGCGGCGTTGCCATAAAAGGTGATCTCTATGTAGAACGAAATTTGATTACAAAGAACAAAGGAATTGTAGGAACTGACAACGACTGGATCTCGTCAGATCTGCCAAGTGTTGAAGGAGAAAATGGAAAAAAAGCGAATTTAATTCTTCCAGGTAGTCTTTATAAGATGACGGCTGATGTAAAATATAGCGACCACATAAAAGAAAAGGACTTTAACAACAAAACACCTTACCAGAGTGTGAACAAAGAAAATGTTCGTGATGCCTTCACTTCTTTTACGGAGGTTAATAAAGAATATGTTCCGACTGTGGATACACGGAATCCGAGTTTTGCTCCGATTGATATTGAGGGGGAGCGCAGTCAATATTACTTTCCTGAGTTCGGTAACTCTTTTCCTGTTACAAACGTTAAGGACGGGAATTTTAACAACAATCCACATAAAGATCACATTAGGGATCAATATGCCTCCTCAAATGTACATGTAGATTCGAAAAATGATATCAAGTTTAATGGAAGCTTTGTCTTTAATCGATTTAGCTCTAGAACATATGCTGAAAATAGAGACATTACCATTAGGAACGGAAAAGATGGATGGAGTAAACTAACGTTTAAGCAAGGTGCGTACTTCGGAGGAAATGTTGTGATTGGGGATAAAAGTATCAATCATTATAATTACAACAACTATGAACAGTTTGAAATTGATGGTCCAATCTTTGTGGATGGAGATTTAACCATTTGGGGTTCTCATATAAAGTTCAACTCAACCGTTTATGTTACGGGAAAAACGACCATCCGCTATTCTCGATTGCAAGGCGTTCAGAATAACAACAACGAGAAGTCACTCGTGCTTTTTGGTAAAGGCTCCATTTTAATTGCTAATAACAACGTTTACGGAGATGAGGCAAATATTATTCGGGGCTTCTTTTATTCAGAAGACTTGATGGAGATTTACGGTGTTGGGTCGAACGTAGAAATTCAGGGTGGTGTTTTTGGGAGAAAAGTAGTTCTTAACGCAACTCGCGGGAAAGTGAGGACAAATAACGGTGTGAATGGAACGTATGTCTTTGAATCAGGACAGACTCAGATGTCACCCACCAAGTCTCGATTAAAAATCATTTATAACCCAGAATTGATAATGAATCCACCGGAAGGATTACCAACCGTTAGAGATTTATCTGTTTCCCAACTGGATCGACAACTGCAATGAAGCCTCCCCCATCGGGGGGTTTTTGTTTATTTCACAAGCCACACATTAATAATTACATGCCATGAGATTACAACTATATAAACAAGCAAAGCGATGTTCAGCAGAACCTGGACTCTTCTCTTCAAAGGTATAAACCCGATCGCAATAATCAGGTAGGTAAAAAAGAATTTAACGAGGAGAAAGATGACAGGATCATATTCATACAAACCACGCATTATAGGGTTGAGTTCTTTTCCGCCTTTTTGTAGCAGTTGATGAGTGAACAAAGCATCTGCCGCATTTAAAATACCTAAACACAAACAAACCCATAGATGCTTTTGTATCCGGAACACTCGATCCATCTCTGCTCACTCCTCTCTCTAAATGAAGTATACCCATAAGTAGAGAGAAAGTTTACTAGAAATGTGTTGCAAAAAGCGACAGGTGGAGTCGAAATCTAGTAAAATTCAAATAAGGAAAATGGTAAATAGGAGGCTTTTATGGAGTTAGAATTAGTAGATAAATTAAATAAGCTACTTCCCTCCTCAGTCATTTCAATGTTGATAGGTAAGTTATTAGGTGATGCAAATTTAAGCATTGAGAAAAACAAACGCCCAAGATTACGTTTTTCACACAAAGTACAAGATCGAGAATGGTGCCAATACTCCAGAGACCAATTAGCTGACCACATTTCCTTACCACCTATCAAATATCGGAAAGTTAAAGACATTCGACTTACTAGTGGATATAGTGAACTCTATTACGCTCAATCCCACACCCATTCAGCCTTAGATATCCTTAGACATTTTGGTATCCACATGGAGTTAAAACCATACCTTTCCCCTTATTAATAAAACATTTCACAAGAATTTCGTTAGCTTGGTGGTTTATGGATGATGGCCACTTGAAAATAGTGAATGACAAGCCCTCTAAGATTTTCTTGTCTACAGAATCGTTTACCTCCGACGAATTAGATCAATTACGCGCTCTATTATATTACAAATTTCATTTAGAGTTTAGAATGGATAAATCAAAGCGTTTAGTCATGTCTAACAAGTTACAGATTCACTACTTTTTAAAACTTGTACAGCCTTACCTAGTTAGTTGTATGTATCGAAAAACATTTTCAAAAAGTTCAATTTGCTATGTTACGAGTGCGAAGAGAACTACAATTTACCTTCCCATAAAACTAACCTCTCCAACTAAGCAAATTAATGATGCCTTATCCCACTTAAAAGAAAAGTTAGATATTCTGAGTGACGAAACAAAATATATTGATTTGTACTGTTCAGTAATAAAGGACCTGAATATAAGAAAACACACTAACATTAGTTATCAAGTTACCTTACATTCCAACTTCATTAATGACATTATGAAATGTAGTACCATAACGGGGATGAAAATAAGTGAAATCGTCCACTGGTGTTTTTTAAATAAAAAAGACCTCTATGAAGAGATCTTTTTACAGTTTCAAATCGATTTTGCTGCCTAAGTGCGGCAAGACAGATTGTTCAAGCATCTTCGTAAAGTTCGCACTGTTTTGCTGAGCATTATTCATAGCCATTTTCATTACAGAAATATTTGCTTGCTGCTGAACTTGTGATTGATTCATCATTATAGATAGAGCGGAAATGTCCATGGAAAACCTCTTATCTGAACTTTATTAGTTAAAAAGAGACCTTAGATGATCTAAGATCTCTTTTCTTATAGTTTAAATTAACGAAGAAGTTGAAGAACTCCTTGTGGTTGTTGGTTCGCTTGCGCCAACATAGCTTGTGCTGCTTGAGAAAGAATAGAATTCTTTGTTTGGTTCATCATTTCTTTCGCCATCGTGCGAACATTTACTTTCATAAATGACCAGACTATATCTTCACCCTCTATTTAGTAGGGGTCGGGCACTTCGGATTGACAATGCTGATGTACATTGTTTCACCTACGGATTTCATCACCATAGCTTTAGCCTTAGATGGTCTATCCTAGTCGTTGAACCTTCTCCACTTTTTCAAGACAGGAGCTTGGCTGCTGATTACCCAATCTTCTCTTTTTCAAGCCTTCACGCTTGTCGTTTCCAACTACGTTGTGGCAAGAAAAGCTCTAAGGGTTTTCCAGCAATTCACCCGATAATAATCGCTAGCCGTTACCAGCCAGGACGACTGTGCTTGTCACTGCTTATGCAGCTGAAGCATAATCTACGTCACGGATACGTGATTCCGCAGCAGTTAGGTTTTCAGCAGATGTACCTAGATTGTTGATTGTGTGCTCAAGACGGTTTTGATTAGCACCTAATTTTGCACGTTCTTCAGAAACAGTCTTTATTGCGGTATCAATAGTAGAAATTGCAGATTCTGCGCCTGATTGTGTAGAAATGTCAACTCCATTTACCCCAATTGCAGCTGCTCTCATATCTGCGATAGTTAAAGAAGTAGTTTGAGTTTCATTTGCACCAATTTGGAAACGAAGACCTTCGCCAGAAACAGCAATATCTGTAGTATTATTAGTTAATGTTTTATCAACGGTTAATTCTAAACCACCAATTTTCACTTTTCCATCAGTAGTAACTTCTCCTGTTAATGAAGCTACAGTATTTCCATTACTATCTGCTAATGAATAATCTGCTGTTTCTCCAATTTTGAAAGTTGCAGTACCATTTCCGGTAATGTCACTACCTGTAATAGTTATTTCATCTCCGCCACTTAAAGTAAATACTACGTTACCTGATAGATCATCATCAGCTACAGTCGCTACAATTGCACCATTTGAGTCTAAGAGAGTTACATCCTTATTACCAGATGTAGCACCATCTTCCACTCTAATAGAATACTTATCACCTAAATTAAAATCTCCATTACTTGTAGTTGATAAGCTGATTTTTGCTGATGAATCTAACCCAGTACCACCTGCATTTACATCAGTAGCAGATTCATCCGCATTAGCTACTGTTAATTGATATGAATCTTGTACCATAAAGTTAGTAACCTTGGCACCCTGAATTACAGCGCTATTGTTTGAGATTTCAGAAGCTTGATTTTGTTCTCCATTCAATAACTTTTTTGTATTAAACTCAGTAGTACTTCCGATTCTATCAAGCTCAGAAACAAGTTGCTTAACTTCTGCTTGAAGAGCATCTCGGTCTTCATTAGTTTGAGTTCCGTTTGAAGCCTGAACTGATAATTCACGCATACGCTGTAAAATAGAATGTGTCTCGTTTAATGCGCCTTCAGCTGTCTGAATTAATGAAATAGAATCTTGTGCGTTTGTTGACGCTTGCTCTAGACCGCGAATTTGCCCACGCATTTTTTCGGATATTGCTAATCCAGCAGCATCATCACCCGCACGGTTAATACGAAGACCTGATGATAATTTCTCCATTGATTTCATTTGACCATTATTAGCTGCGCCTAACTGACGATAAGTGTTAAGAGCCGCAATATTGTGATTAATTCTCATTTCATTTTCCTCCTTGAATGTGTTCCGCCCACGTCCTTGTGGTTGGTTGGATGTGTTTTATTCTTGGGAACTTACAGACTTTTACGGCCGTTAAAAGTACTGCTTGTTCCTACATTCGTTATATCGGAGTAATTAGAAACATCTTTAATGGGTTTTACGTGTTTTTTAACTTTTTTAATGCTTGGAATGTGTTAAGTGAAGTGCTTGCTGCTTGGTTGTTCTCTTGTTGGATAGAAAGAAAGACTTCTTTACGATGAATCTCTATATGTTTGGGAGCCGAAATTCCTAATTTTACTTGATCTCCATCAATGGATAGTACTGTCAGTTCAATATCTTCACCGATCTTAATCGCCTCTTGTAACTTCCGGGTTAATACAAGCATTCCCTAATCCTCCTGTCCGACAATGCTAGATTCTAATAATTCATGTCTTGTTTGGTATTTGTTATCCGATAGTACCATTTGCTTTGCGAGATTTTCTTTAACATTAATGACTACAGGTGCTTGAAGGTTACCCGTCGATTTTTCTAATGGTTCTTGAATCGTTAAGATGACCTGAACCAACACATCAGATTCTTCTTTTATTTGTAATTGTTTTTGTACCGATTCTACTAATTCAAAATCATAATCCTTAAAGAATAAAAATGGATTTGTTGTAAAAAAGCTAATTCTTTTGTAGTCACCGATTGCAGGGTTGAAAATGGAGTCCCTTCCATTGGCAGAAGAACAAATTGTTTTTCGTCTTCAAAACCAGGTAAACCTTGTTCAAAATGTAAAATATCCTCTTCAGATATCTCTATTGTTTCTTCAAATTTTGTATGAAGTATCATCGCAATCATCCTTTACTTTTTGTCTTCTTATGTCGTCCAGTTTATTGTTAAAGAAGGCATTTGTTCCATACTAACGTTTACCTTACCAGGCGTGTACTGATGAAGTGGTCTATTAATCTTAACATCGATTTCTGGTTTGTGAGTCTTCCAATTTAATTGCACTTCACTCGGTAGATAGTTAATTTTCACACTGTTGGCTCTGGGAATAAAACCGATGTTAAATTCATACATCGGACTTTCACTATTCATTTTTGCGTGGTCAGCAATTGGTGTGCCACCGTTCTCTACTTTCATTAAATCATCGCCTTCTTGAGACATTCGAGCTAGACCAGATAGCCAATCTTCATAACCTCTTTGTGCAAACTCTTCAATCCTCCGTGAGATGTGTTTTAAATCCATATCTGCCCAAGCTTCAGTTTGATCAATGGTCAACTGACTCGGTGTTCGATTAACTTCCAATTCCGCTTTTGGCTGTTTGATTTGCAGATCGGCAGGGGCTTGTTGTATTTCTTGTAAAGGCTGCTGTATGTCTAGTCCTATTCTAGTATTTGTGGATTCTAGTCTAAGTTGAGGAACATTCATCATAAATCCCTCCAAAAGGTTTTTATTGCAAGAAAAGAGCTATCACAAGGATAGCTCTAAGTTTTATCGTAAAAAGTCCATTAATGTTGGCTGCATGATTCGTGACCCTACACCAAGTGCAGCACGATGAAGTGATTCTTGCATCTTCAAATCTGTAATCACTCGCTCAATATCTGCGTCCTCATTGTCTGAGAGAATGCGGTTCGCAATAACTTCTTGCTCACTCACACGTGCATCAATCAGTTCAACACGATTATAACGAGCACCTAACTCCGCACGCTCGGCTACTAAGTTATCAATGTGTGAATCTAGTTTATCTAAGAAACCGTCAATTGGCTCATTTGATTTCCCTTCTAGCGCCTTCTTCAATTCGTTGATATCCCCAAACAAACCACCCTCTGGAGGACCAGCGTCATGAGAAAACACGTTAACAGGATTAATGTTTACAGCAATCTCAATTCCTTGAGAAAGTTCCAATTTAACGGAGTTCGTGTTATTAGATACAGGTAATTCTCCAGCTGGTCTATTAAAATCTACAGGTTTATTCGTCGTATCATTTCCATTAAAGATATACTTCCCTGCTACTTGCGTGTTTGCAATAGAAACCAAGTGCTCATTCAACTGGTCGATTTCTCGTCCAATCATTTCACGTTGAGATCCTTCATATGTTCCGTTACTTGCCTGTACAGTTAGTTCACGAATACGCTGCATCGCACTTGTTGCTTTATCAAGGGCAGCATCGCTGTTTTCCATCCAGTTGTAAGCTTCAGACAAGTTACGCTTATATTGCTCAACTTCTGTTAAGTTCGTTCGGTACGTCATGCCCTTCATGGCAACGACTGGATCATCCGATGGACGACTGATTTTCTTGCCTGTTG
Organism: Fictibacillus sp. EA-CB0309; assembly: GCF_055814265.1. Lineage (NCBI taxonomy): Bacteria > Bacillati > Bacillota > Bacilli > Caryophanales > Fictibacillaceae > Fictibacillus > Fictibacillus sp. EA-CB0309. The sequence goes on along the minus strand of NZ_CP169271.1, from coordinate 903,809 downwards.
TCAGCTGTTCTTGTGTCTTCGCCATACTTTCGTAGCTTTGGCTGATATGTCTCAGCATATTATTGGATAACATGGATTGCGTGACTCGCATTGTTAACTACCTACCTTCCGCCGACGCCTAAGCCATTAATAATTTTATCTAGCATTTCATCAATTACCGTTATATTTCTAGCAGATGCGTTATAAGCATGCTGAAATTGAATCATATTCGTCATTTCTTCATCTAAGGAAACTGCGCTGACAGATAAGCGTCGTTGTTGAACGGAGTCCGTTAACACAGAAGAGTTGTTTGTTAAACGAACGGCTTGCTGGGCATCAACGGCCATTTTACCAATTGCCCCTTCGTAAAAGCTTTGTAAAGATGACTTACTGCCCGGAAAATCTAGAGGCGCATTTTTCACATCTGCTAAAAGTAAGGCGTTGCTGCCGTCTCCACCGAATGAGTCGGTTGCTGCAGCAATGTTATCAAGCTCATCCATATCATCGTGAAGTTCAAGCAACTTTGCCGCACCTTTTGGATTAGCTGGGTCAATTGTTCCATTAAAATCAAAAAATTCATATCCTGCATGAGCACCTGCCTCGATCTCAGATAAACTCCACCCAGTTGAATGAACTTCATTAAATTTAGTCGCAAACTGATACGTCATCTGATCCAAGTTTGTAAGCATGTCTGGATAGATTCCCTTTACAGAGCCTGAATCGTTATAACCGAAGGACTCTATCAAACCTTTTAGTTTCCCGCCTGCAAACTTACTCACATCAATTGTCGTACCATTTACTTCAACACCGTTCGCTAACCCATTACCACCCGCTGCATCGTCATATTGAATTGACAAGTGATTAACGGTTCCGGTTGCAGAATCTACTAAAGTAAATTCATTTCCATCTTTATCTTTCATCTTAATATCATACAGTCCAGCAGCTAATGGGTCGGGTTTACCGCCGCTTGGTTTTGTTGAAACTTCCACATTTAGTAGCGTGGAAAGACGATCTACTAAATTGTCTCTCTCATCATATAAGGTGTTTGGCAGATAACCATGAGGCTCAACTTCACTGATCTGCTTATTAATGCTTTGAATATCGTCCAATAAAGCATTAATTTCTGTCGTTGTTATATTAGCTTGTGACTTCATATCTCCTTGAATAGAGGTTAAAGAGTTTGCTAGATAATTAAACGTTTCTGCTACTGCCAAACCACGTTGGCGAACGACCGAACGTGCACCTGAGTCTTCTGGGTTTACGGATAGATCTTGCAGAGACTGCCAAAAGCGGTCAAGTGTCTTTGCTAAGCCATTGTCAGAGGGTTCGTTCATAATGTCTTCCATCTTCTCTAACGCTTCACTTCTCGCATCCCAATAACCCAGTTTGTTATTTTCTCCTCGAAACTGTGTATCAAGAAATCCTTCCCGAACGCGCTGTACAGATCCTGCTGCTACACCTGTACCCATCTGTCCTGGGATTTGCGGACGGTTCATGCTTGCAGCGGGATACGCTTCTGTCTGAACAAAGTTCACTCTTTGACGGCTATACCCAGGAGTATTCGCATTTGCAATATTATGACCTGTCGTTTGAAGTGCCGTTTGTTGTGTAAACATTCCTCGACGGGCTGTTTCTAATCCATGAAAGGTTGAGCGCATTGTAATTCCTCCGTAGGTTTAAGCTTTTGAATCAAAAAGTGAAGCTGCGTTATTGCTATAAGGATTTGTTTTTGTTTGATTGTACGTTACCGGTTCGCTTTGAGGCTGCACCATGCTAAGTGACATATTCACGTATTGCAGAGATTGCTCTAGCAGCTCCTGATTGAGTTGGTTTCTGCTTTTCAACGCTTCATACATCTCAATAAGTCTGTTTTGAAGAACCAGTAACCTTTCTTTTTCGGGTTCTTCTGCTTGCTCTAAAACGTCACCTAAAGTCACATTCGCAAACTTTAGCATTCTTTCTTTTTCGATGATCTGCAGCTTCTTTACGTGCAGATCTTCATCTTTTAATAAAACATCCAGTGCCTTCATATCTCCTGATTTAAGCACTTCTGTTTTGCGTTCTCCTAAAGCCAGGAGATCTTCATGTGATTTAAACAAACGTTCAAGTAGTGATGTCATTTGTGCTGTTTCCATGGGGTTCTCCTTACGCCTTATTGTAGTAACTGATGATGGATGCAGCAGTTTTTGAAACATTCACTTTATACGTTCCGCTATCCACTTGTTGTTTAATTTCGTTTACTTTATCCGTTCGGTCTTGTTCATATTTAGAAGAGGATAGTAATTTCTTTGCTTCATCTGAAATTTGAATCTCGTCTTTTTTGTATGCAGCCTTAACATGATTATCCTTCATATGGGGCACCTGTGTTTTGTATGGGTTGTTTTGAATAGAGTTAAAATGATTGATTCGCATATTAGTCACCTCATTAGGTACTGTTTATTCTTAACTTTTATATCGGCTATCTCGAATAAATCTTTAAAGAATGAAAAGAAATTAGGTTAATTGTCATCCGTATGGTAAGAAGGTAATGCTTCTTCTTGTTTTCTTTTAATAAAGTCCTCGATGGAAAGATCTGATTTCAGTTTGTCCTTGCACGTTTGGCAGAGCCTGCCATCATTAATGGGGTTCTGACATCCATCACAAGGGTACGTAAAGTTCGGATAGCCCTTCACCCGAATTCTGCCTTGATGAATGAAGTAGATGATTTTATTTTCCGATACCGTTGTCGCTTCACTTACGTCAATGATTGTAGCGTTTCGGTTTTCACTTCTTCTAATATAACGGTAAACCTTGTCATATTCCTGTTCTTCTTCTCGAAAACATACATCGCACTGTTCACGAATGTATTTCACAAAAAGTCTCCCGCACTGCGGACAGTTCAATAAATTGTCCATTACGTATTCCGCTCCTTAACAACTCTATCTTCTACTTATATCGGAACACGATATGCAGGTTTTAACAGGTCATTCGTTTTATTTATCTTGCTAGTGTAATGGATGTGACTTTTATTGCCCCAGCTTCCAACAGGACTTTCGCCGCATATCGCAGCGTGCTCCCTGTTGTGTAAACATCATCAACTATAATAACTTCCTGACCTCTTATTTTTTCTGAATCTATGATTTCAAATGGATTCTCTTTTTGCTTCATTCTTTCTTCACGTGTCTTCTTACTTTGTTTCTCTTCATGTGTTTTTCTTTTTAGAATAAGTGCTGGTTGTGCCGAAACATCGCCAAAAGTTCTGCTTGGTTAAATCCTCTTTCAGAATGTCTTTCATCGCTTAAAGGGATCGGTATGACGAGTGCGTTTCGGGAAATCTTCCTGAATGTTGTTTTAGCGACAGGGTAGAATGCTTTAACTAGTTCAGCGTCTCCACGATACTTCAATTTCGCAATAACCTCTTTTAGAAAATCGTTATAGACATAAAGTGACCGATTTTGTTGTAGAACGCCGCTCCATGTTGCGTCTTCCTCCCACCGAATGCAGTCAAAGCAACAGTCACCCTGTCGATATTGCTCGGGAAATAATGAAAACCCACGACCACATATTCTACAAATCTCCCTTTTATCAACTCTAATTTCCCTTGGCAGATCTCGCATAGTAAAGGTGGCGAGGTTAAGCCGAACAAATTCGCCCAAGACCATGGCTCTGAATAAGTTACATGGCAATACAAGCAATGACTCATAATCCAGCCTCCTTGTTCATGTCTTTAATATGCTTGATAGCTCTCACCATACTTAACGATTTCCCGTAGTGAAAAAGGAGTACCTGCCCATCGTGATCGTCTTTACTTCTGCCTGCTCTTCCAGCGATTTGAACGAGAGCACTCTCAGAAAACACATCATGATCAGCACCAAATACGGACACATCTAAAAAAGGAACCGTAACTCCACGCTCCAAAATAGTAGTTGTTATCAAAATTTGTATCTCTTTTTGGCGGAATTGTTCTACTTTCTCTTTTCGTAGCGGATCTTCTGCATGAACACTCACTACCTGAACTGATACATGTTTTTTTATGATGTCAGCGACTTTATTGAGAATAGAAACTGATGGGACAAATATCATTGCACGTCGCCCACTATCTGCTTGTTTCTTCACCCACGTCTGAAAAGCAGCCGGTAATCTCCCAGCTAAAATACGCTTACTCCACTCTCCGCTCCATATCATCTCTGGAACTGGGAGCGGGTAACCGTGAAACCGCTGTGGTATTTTCACACAAGAAAGCTGGCCTAGTTTTGCTGCTTTTTTCATTGTTTGAGAAGGTGTTGCGGATAAGTATAAAGTGAAGTGCTCAGGAGTAACGGCACGAGAAACCGCATGCTGAAGGGTTTTATCGTAGGAATATGGAAAGGCATCGACTTCATCGACAATCATGATGTTAAACGCTTGTTTAAATCTGTATAGCTGGTGAGTAGTTGATATGACAAGTTGTGCAGGTATTTCCCTCTCATCTGATCCGCCATAATAACTGGCCACCAGCGTTTCAGGGAATACAGTTTTTAGACGTGGAGCCAGTTCCAACACCACATCTGTTCGAGGTGTTGCGATGCAAACTCGAAGCCCTAACTTTAATGCTTTTTCAATCCCCTTAAAAAGAACTTCTGTTTTCCCCGCTCCACACACAGCCCAGATCAAAAGTTCACCCTCACCATCAACATCATCAACAAACCTTTCTGACGCAACTTGCTGTCCACTAGATAATTCGCCATTCCACAAAAGATTATTTTCTTCAGACCAATGCACTTTAGGTCCGCTCCACGACAACAAAGGCGTACACATACTCACCCTGCCCATCATGATACAGTTCCGGCAATACACACATGTGTCACTTTTACATCGAAAACAAGAAAACGAAGCGAACAAGTGGCTTTTCTCATTCCCACACCGGCTGCACATATAACCAAATTTGGTTTGACCCACACCTACAGAGTAATTCAAATACCCATTCTCATAGTGCTCATGAATTTTTTTCAATGTAAAAGGAAGTTCATCAAAAGAAGTGACTTACCATGAAGGATTTTCTGAAGGTTTTCATCATACTGAAATGAAGGATTCAAGGGTGGCTGCTCAACTACTGGAAGTTTATTAAAGGGAGCTGCTTTTAAACTGGAGTCATTCACAAGGGGTTCAGGGGCAATGGTTAAACGATCGTTTAAAAAAGGGAGACAAACCTCATTGTTTTGTCTCCCGGTGATTTAGAGATTCCATTTTCATCTCTCCAATAGTTATTCTTTTATCCACGTAATTCCGAGCGATCCCTCACCTAGGTGAGTACCGATTACTGGGCCGAAGTAGCTAACCCAAACGTCTGCGTTCACAAACTTCTCACGCAGCTCTTCTGCAATCTCAACCGCTTCATCTTCTCGCTTGGCATGAATCACACTTATTTTCACGTTATCATCTGACTTTACATCTTCATCCATGATGTCGAAAATTCGCTTTAACGCTTTTTTCTTTGTACGCACTTTTTCAAATGGAACGATTTTTTTATCTTCAAAATGAAGAATCGGTTTGATCTGAAGCAGATTACCTACAAAAAGCTGCGCCGTATTCAAACGTCCTCCTCTATGCAGGTGGTTCAAGTCATCCACCATGAAGTACGCAGGAATTCCGTTCGTTTTCATCTGTAATAGGTGGTTCATAATGTCATACCCATTTGCGCCCTCACTCGCTAGCTCTGCTGCCTTTAGGACATAGAAAGCTTGTGGTGAACAGCTGATTTCGGAATCAAACACATGAAGTTTGATTCCTTCTACCATCTCTCCTGCTGCCACCGCACTTTGATACGTGCCACTAATGCCACTCGATAACGTAATCATGATTGCTTCATCATAATTCTTTGAAAGCTCTTCTAATAGTTCTACGAGTTCCCCAATCGCTGGCTGTGATGTTTTTGGAAGAGTTTCCTCTTTACTTACCATATCGTAAAAATCATCTGCTTTAATTTCAGCTTCTTCTTTGTATGTTTCATTGTCGAAAACCACGTTGAGCGGAATCATTACAATATTTTTTCGTTGCGGATATGTTCGGGTATGTATGAAGTACTGTCTGTAATGACGGCTACCTTGCTCATATTTTTAGTCCTCTCTTATGCAAAAATCTTAAGTATTTATCTCCTCTAACAGTGTACACCATCAGAAAAACTAATTCACTAAATTCAGTTTTTATTAATCTAACTATTCGCCTTTTCCTGTTACTTTCCTTTAAGAGAATTCTTTACGGTTTACTTCATATTGTAATGACTACATAAAAAAGTTGGTCATTTGCTTAAAGGTGTTTTATAAATTCCGAAATAATAGATGAGTCCTTTTTAGGATTTTTATATTTTTCCAATAGCTAAAAAAGCGATACATTTATGGTGTTCATTATTCAGCACACGAATACTTAAACTTTTTAAAAGTTTTTTTCGAAGTAAGAAGGAATTTGTCGGAATTGGAAGAATTTACAATGTGAAACAGGATTAAAGGGAGGGTTAGGACCATTGGATCACAATCTATATATCGTAATATTATCTCTATTCGTTTGCTTTCTGTTTGCTCTCGTGTCGATAGACTGGGCATTAAGTCACGCAGAAAAGCAAAAGTCGCAGCACTATTTTTTGTTAGTAGGTTCCGTTACAATGGGTATCGCAGTGTGGGCCACGCATTATATGGGAATGATGTCTATCCAGAGCCCTGTTCCGTTCGTATATAAAATGCCAACGATGGCTGCCTCGTTTGGTACTGGCATCGTTTTTTCCTACTTAGCTTTTTTCCTATTCACCTCACAGAATGCTCAAAATAAACGCTTAGGATCTGCTCTCACTTTTGCAAGTGGTCTTATTTCTGTTCATTTGATTGGCATGCTTTCTATGCACATTCATATGCCGATCCAGCCAAATACATTTTATATCGTCCTCTCTATTGGTTCTGCTATTGTTTTTTCAGCTTTAGGCTTTTCTATTTTATCCACTAACCACTTACCATTCAAAAAAGTTTTTACGAGTTTGTCATTCACAGCTGGAGTCAGCCTTATGCACTATATCGGGGAAATGGCATTAATAACTGGCACTCCAACTTTTAATTGGCATAATGACTTTCCGATTAATAATATAAATATGGTTGCTACCCTACTTGTTTTCGGAGCGACGATCGTCGTATTAATTCTATATATTTTAGAACAGCGCAACCAAAAAAGCTCGTTCAAAACCAGATTGAGCTACTGGAATCGGAGCATCGTTATAACTCACTTTTTGAATTAAACCCTGAAGGTGTATACGTAATCGGACCTGACAGATATTTTTTAAAAGCCAATTCTTCTTTCTTAAGTATGACTGGGTATACACTTCAAGAACTACAAAACATGCCCTATACAAACCTCATAAAGAAAGAAGAGATCGATACGTCTCTTGGGTTTTTAAAACAAGTTTTGCAAGGTGGCACTGCAAAGCGTGCCCTCACAATCTTTCATAAGAGTGGACAAGAAGTAGAACTTGAGGTTACAAGCATCCCCTTTTCAACAAGAAATGATATTACAGCAGTTATCGGAATCGCAAAAGACATGACCGCCATAAATGAAGCGCAAAACTTCAAACAAAGAGCAAATACTCTTGCCTATGTAGGAGAACTTGCAGCAGGTCTAGCTCATGAGATCCGTAATCCGCTCACTTCTATTAAAGGCTTTGCGCAGCTTTTCAAATCTCAAAACACGACAGAAGAAACGCACCATTTTTTAGGCATCATGCTTCGAGAAACAGATCGCATCAACTTTATCATCAGTCAGCTTATGATTTTGGCAAGACCACATATGATCCTAAAACATAACCATGACTTAAATGGGGTTATTAAACGCTCGCTTAAATTTATTGAAGACGAAACAGACTTTCACACTACTTCACTTAATCTAGAATTACCTGACCATCCCGTATTTTTTAAATGTGAAGAAAATTTGATGACACAACTCTTTTTAAATATATTGAAAAACGCCATTGAAGCCACACCTTCATGGGGAAACATCTCTCTTCAACTAAAACAAGAGGCAGCAAACATTCACGTTTCCATTCAAGACGATGGTCCTGGCATACCCGATCACCTTTTATCAAAGCTCGGGCAGCCTTTTTATACAACAAAAGAAGGCAACCCTGGCCTTGGCCTGCTGATTTGTTACCAAATCGTTGAAAACCACGGTGGGAAGATGCAGATTGAATCAAAAGAAGGTTGCGGAACAAGGGTTTTACTCCAGTTTCCCATCAATGTTCCAGCTGAGGAAAAAACCCTGGAAATGAGCATGAGTTAATCTTGCCAAAAGGACTCGTCTTAAAGATTGTTGCTTTTGGGTCACTTAATTATTGTTCTTCACTGACAAGTTGATTGGAGTGAAAGATGCGAGACTCCTGGGGGACGAGTGGGACAGGTAAGACTCTTAATGGCGCATAGCGGCAAGAGGCTCACCGCACGCCTCCCCCGGAAAGCGAGCATCTGTAACGGAAATCAACTACTTTCAAGTACTTTCATAAACAACCTAAACGTTTTTTAACATTGTCCACAATAAAATTTTCATATAGAGTCTTCGCATCAAGCACCACGCCATACAGCTCTTCATAAGAAAAAGACCTTCTCACTCGAAGGTCTTTTTCATCACTATTAACGAACTTTTACCCAACCATTTTTAATCGCTTCAACAACCGCTTGCGTACGGTCGTTCACATTCATCTTTTGAAGAATGTTACTCACATGGTTCTTAACCGTCTTCTCACTGATATACAGCTCTTCCCCAATCGTACGGTTGCTGCGACCGTCAGCTAAAAGCTGAAGAACCTCGCACTCACGACGCGTTAAGATGTGAAGTGGCTTACGGTACTCCACTTCCACAAACCCAGCTTTGTTTTGCTGTGTTTTATTCGTTGTCGATAAACGACGGAATTCGTTCAGAAGATTATACGTAATCTTCGGGTGAAGATAAGCTCCACCATCAGCAACCACGCGAACCGCTTCGATTAACGAATCAGCATCCATCTCTTTTAATAAATAACCAGATGCACCTGTCTGAACCGCATGGGACACGTATGTCTCGTCATCATGGATCGATAGGATGATTACCTTCGTATCTGGAGATTTCTCTACCAAACGGCGAGTCGCTTCAACGCCATTGATGTTTGGCATGTTGATATCCATCAACACCACATCAGGATTATGATCGCGGACAATATTTTCCGCTTCAGAGCCATCATCACCTTCAGCTACAACAGAGAATTGATCTTCCATATCTAGAATGCGTTTAACTCCTTCACGGAATAAACGGTGGTCGTCGATAATTGCTATTCTTGTTTTCTCAGGTGCTGAGGCGTTATTTTCGTACACATTAACATTATTCATGTGTGAACCCTCCTAGTCTTGAATGGGAATTTGAATGTAAACACTTGTACCGAAGTTTATGCGGGATTTCACTTTCAGAGTTCCTTCGAGCAGTTCTACCCGCTCCTCATCCCCATCATGCCAAAGGAATTGGATTTTGCAGGCTTGGCCATATCGAATCCTTTGCCATCATCCCGGATATATAATGAAATAAATTTTTGGGTAAACTCGAGTTTCACTTCAATCAGCTTTGCGTCAGAATGTTTGACTGCATTGTTGACTGACTCTTGCACCAATCGAAAAATTGCGATTTCCATCTTATTCGGAAATCTTCTAGTTTGACCGAGTGCATGTAAATCTACCTCTTTGCCTGTACTTTCCTTCACGTTGCGCAAATACTTGCTCAGTGTTGGGACGAGGCCAAGATCATCTAATGCCATCGGACGTAAATCATATATAATTCGACGAACTTCTTTTAACGAGTCGCGAACCATAACCCTTAAGTCTTTTATTTCGGCACGGGCAGCATCAGTTCCTTTTTCGACATAAATTTTCTCTAAAAGCTCTGATCGAATGAGGACGTTTGCCATCAACTGTGCAGGTCCGTCATGAATCTCTCGGGATACCCGTTTCCGCTCTTCTTCCTGTGCCTCTATGATCTGAAGACCGAATTCCTGCTTTTGTTTCGCATCTTGAACGAGTTCGTTAATCTTTCTTAAGTCACCGTTCAGGTAGTTTAGGACAACAGAAATCTGCCCTGCTAGAGACTCCGCTTTTTGAACGGTATCGTTCAGTGCGCCAATTCTCCGCTCCAGTTCGTCTCTTTTTTCACGAAGCTGTTTTTCCGTTTGCCGGATGATCGAAAGCTCAATTTGATACTTATTCGCATTCTCATACGCATCACGAATGTCAGACTCGCTATACTTCTGAAAATGCTTGCTCACCTCAGCCAAACGTGTTCGCGCAAGCTTAGCATACTCTTCGGTGCGGTCCGACTTATGAATGACCTCAATCACCTGCTGCTTTACCAATTCAAGCTCTCGGCGCAGCTGCTGAAACTCTTGCCGCGATTGTTCGCTGATCTCAAAAATCTGAGACTGACTTTCTGTAACGGTATCGATGGTTTGATTTAATATTCCGTCCAACAAATGTGGATCTATCGTTAACTTAGCTGCAGTCATGTAAATTTCCCCCAATTAAAACGATAAAGAAGTATAAACGGAAGTTCTAGAACCATCGTGCCTAATTTATATATAGGACTTCTTAACCACTCTTGACTCTAAACGTAAGAAGACATAAATCCTTCTAATATACTACATTCGCCAAGATGTGGAATTTTATGACTTTTCTTGCTAAAAAAATTTAAGAATTTGAATGCTTTTTATAATCACCTTATAATGAAGGATATCATGTTCTACTTTAAGAATGAAGATTTTTCGACAATTTTGACATCAATTTTCACCTCTTTTTGAGGATTGATGTTTTTCCTTGGTTCATTTCAAAAAAATTGTGGCTATTTTAAGCATCTTTGACTAGTTACACTTGTAATAGCAAGAACTGTTAACGAAAGCTTTTTGTATTAGATTGTTGCTTTCGATTCTTTTTTGTTATCTTCACTGAAGAGTTGATTGGAGTGCGAGGTGCGAGACTCCTGCGGGACAAACGGTCAGGTGAGACACTTAAGAGTGAAACGTACGAATGTGGCTCACCGCCTGCCCCGCGGAAAGCGAGCAACCTGGAACGGAAATCAACCACTTTCAAGCGAAGTTCAACTACTTCCAAACTTAAATCAACCCCAATACATTAAAGGAGCTACCCCATACATGTTATCCAACTATCTTACTGTAAAGAAAACCGGCCAGCACGAAATCGTCATTGATAAATCGCGCTTTATCGCCCATATTGCACGAGCAACAACAGAGGAAGAAGCGATTCAGTTCATCCAACAAATTAAAAAAGAACATAACAGCGCAACACACAATTGCTCTGCTTATTTGATCGGAGAAACCGATAATATCCAAAAAGCGAACGATGATGGTGAACCGAGCGGCACAGCGGGTGTTCCGATGTTAGAAGTGCTCAAAAAACGGGAATTGAAAGACACGGTTGCTGTTGTGACCCGTTACTTCGGCGGAATCAAGCTTGGGGCCGGAGGACTAATCCGCGCTTACGGCAAGTCCGTTTCAGAAGGTCTCAACCACATAGGCGTAGTTGAACGCCAACTTCATCAAATCGTTCACATCACCGTTGATTACACACTTCTTGGCAAAATGGAAAACGAACTGCGCAATTCTGTCTACCCCATCAAAGAGATGAATTATATGGAAAAAGTAGAGATTCAGATGTATGTACCGATAAAAGAAAGAGACTCTTTTAAAGAGTGGATCATTGATTTAACGAACGCCCAAAGTGAAATTGTTTTTGGTGAGCAGGAGTATTTGGAAGAAGATGTGAAATCCTAAAGTATACCCATCAAATTTTATAAGCACCCGAAAGCTATATTGTCGTTTTTTAGACAATTGTCTATTTTTTCTCATACGCTATTATGAGAAAAGAGCTAAGTACCATTAATACTTCCAATACTATTGGACTAAGGGAGTTTATTTTTATGAATCAAATGAAAAGCACAAGGGTACGTAGAAGAAAGCGTAAAAGAAGTCCTTTCCGAAGACTTATGCGGTTCGTACTAGTCGTTGCCCTTTTATTCGTTCTAAGTGCCGCTGGTTACGGTGGGTATTTAGCATATAAAATTAAAGCCAATGCAGATAAAAGCTTTGTCGATCTCGACAAAGATAAATCTGATTTAAGAATGGACGAAGTAAAGCTTGGAAAAGATCCGGTCACCATTTTATTGGTTGGTATCGAGAACTATCAAGCGAATGACGTAGGACGAGCAGATGTCATTAAACTGATAACGATCAATCCAGAAACAAAAGAAACAGCCATGATTAATATCCCTCGTGATACTAGAACATATATACCAGCTATTGAAGAAAAAGATAAAATCAATCATTCGTATGCCTATGGTAAAAAAGGCATGCGTGAACAAGCCGTAATGGAAGCTACCGAAGAACTGCTTGGAGTTCCTATCGATTATTTTGTTTCCACAAATTTTGATGGGTTTGAAGATGTAGTGGATGAACTTGGTGGAATAACGGTAAATGTACCGTTTGATTTTAAACAAGCTTCCTTCAATCGAATGATTACCTTTAAAGAAGGTCCAATGGAACTCGATGGTGAAGAAGCATTGGCTTTCGTAAGGATGCGTAAGCAAGATCCGCGTGGTGATATCGGAAGAAACGAACGTGAGAGTGAAGCCATTCGAGCAATCATGGATAAAGCAATCTCTGTACAATCTTTCTCTAAAGCCGATAATGTCATTGATGAGTTAGGAAGTAACGTAAAAACAAACATTTCCACAACAGAAATGTTTGCTATGAGGAACTTTTATAAAACGTTAAAGAATAAAGAATTTGAAACCCTGCAACTAAAAACATATCCTGAAACAATAAATGGGGTTTCATATGAAATTCCTACAGATGAATCAGTTGGAGAAATCAGAGAAAAATTATCTAAAATCCTTGAAATAGAAAATGAGTTACCAAAAGCAGATAATGACTTCAACCAATAAGTTAATAAGAACACACAAGACTCCAGATGAACATAATCTGGAGTCTTTTATTTATTTTTCGGATTTAGTTTATGCAGTATATTTAAAAATGGGGTGAATCGCTCATTCACTAAACCAATCTTTTCAGCTAAAAATTGTAAAGAAATAATGAGTAAAAGCATAATTGCAATGGTGCCTCGTAGTGTTGTTAAAGGTAGTATAATGGCAGTTATGCTAAAGATTAAACCCATTCCATATATAAATAATACGGTGTTTCTGTGGGACAAACCCTTTTTTAACAATCTGTGATGCAAATGTCCTTTGTCAGGCTTAACAATTGACTGTTTGTTCGCGATTCTTCTAATGATGGCGAAGGCTGTATCAAATATAGGTACTCCTAACAGAAGGATGGGTACAATGAAGCTGAATAACGTAACACTTTTATAAAGTCCTAAAAGAGAAAGAATGGCAATACAATACCCTAAAAATAATGCCCCTATGTCACCCATAAAGATTTTTGCTGGATGAAAGTTATAAAATAAAAAACCTACAACGCTTCCGAAAATAATAACCGAAAAGGTTAGGATCATTTCTTTACCGCTTAAAAATGCTAAAACACCAATAGTGGCCACTATAATCCCTGAAGTCCCTGCTGCTAAGCCATCTAGACCATCGATTAAGTTGATGGCATTCGTGATTGCAATGATCCAAAAAATAGTTAAAGGATAAGAGAGATAACCAATATCAAATGTCCCAATAAAAGGAATGTTAATAACTTCAATAACTAAGCCACTCATAACAACTAATAAACCGGCAAGAATTTGTGCTGCTAACTTTTTAAATGCTGATAATTGATAAATATCATCAGCAAATCCTAATATGATGATGACTAATCCTCCCAAAGAGATACCTAAAACTTGCTCTTTAAATAATCCACTCAAAAAATAGCCCACTGTTACTCCAATGATAATACTGAGTCCACCCAGACGCGGCATAACTTTCGTGTGAACCTTCCTTTGATTCGGTTGATCGACAGCATTAATCTTTATAGCAAGTTTTATAACCACAGGAGTAATCAGCACCACTGTTAAAAAGCAAATGACTCCGGTAAAGAAAGGTTTAGTTATCATATGGATTCCCTCAAAAGTTAAATTTGTAGTGTCTTTCATTAGATTTCCTTGAAAGAGAAGCATTTACTAATGTAATTTTTTTCCGCTAAATTCACCTGCTCTGATTGCATCATCCTTAAAATGGATAAAATAATAAAAAAACTTGCCTAACATAAGCAAGTTTTTAAAAGTACTTCTTTTCAATTTTAACTTGTTGTCCAGAATTAGGACTGAAGATTTTTTTCCAAATATACAAAAGTGGTCGGTATTTGTGATGAACCAGTCCAATTAGTTCAGCTATGATTTCCAGCAGAACAAGCAACCCTGCAATAATCGCAATAGCTCCCCAAACCGTCGTAGCTGAAAATAGAGCAGCTGCAACACTAAACAGTATACTTAGTGCGTATATTACTAGCACAGTGTTTCGATGAGATAATCCGAGTTGCAGCAAACGATGGTGTAGGTGACCCTTATCCGGTGCTGAAATCGGCTGTTTATTTGCAAGTCTTCGAATGATAGCAAAGGTTGTATCAAATACGGGTACTCCCAGAATGATAATCGGAACGACAAAACTAAACAGAGTAACACTTTTGTATAGACCTAATAGTGAAAGCACTGAAATACAATAACCTAAAAACAGGGACCCTGTATCACCCATAAAGATCTTTGCTGGATGGAAGTTGTAAAATAAGAAGCCAACCGTTGAGCTCAGTACTATGAGCGACAACGTGAGGATTAGAATGTTTCCATTTAATCCTGCCATAATGGCAATGGTTGATATAACAATTGCAGAGATTCCTCCTGCAAGTCCATCTAAGCCATCTATTAAATTTATTGCGTTTGTAATCGCTAAAATCCAAAAGATTGTAATGGGATAAGCCCAAAATTCAAGCTCATATCTTCCTAGAAATGGAATGCTTATAAAATCAATTGTCAAGCCTGTTCCAACGATAACTAACGCTGCTAGAAGCTGACCCGCAAGTTTCATTTTTGGTGAAATGGAGAACTTATCATCGATTAAACCAACGATTACAATGATGATACCTCCAACTGTAATTCCAGTTACTGCATTATATTGAAGTCCTGCTGTTAAGTAGCCTGCAATTACTCCAATGACTATAGCAAGTCCGCCTAATCTAGGCATCACTTTTTGATGTACTTTTCGTTTATCTGGTTTGTCCGTTACGCCAATTTTTATCGCAAACTTTATTACTAACGGTGTTACAAGTAATACGGTTAGGAACGATATAAAGCATGTTAACAGCAATGTTTCCATGATATCCCCTCTTTAGAACAATTCACAATTTTAATTATAAATCATTATTAAAATAGTTAGAATGTGTATGTGTACCTAAGATGAAAGTATATAGATAATCACTTCATTACACAACAATTATCAAAAAAATTCACATTCTCTTTACACTTTAAATTTCGACAAACTTCTTACTTTGCTGTCCGTTTACACACTTAAGGACTTATACCTTTTTTTCATTGCCCGAAACCCAATAACTGTCTATATATCAAAACTTTTGAAGAAAAGTTACAATTCATTAAAACTCTTGTAAAACCTCAACTAGCACCTAATTTACGACATAAACTATGATATACTCAATTATTGTGGTAGGAGAAAAAGAAAGGAGTCTATACGCTCTTCATGTTATATCTAAAGGAACAAAAAAGCATTCTATATCGAGTTCTCTTAGCAGTAATTTGCTCTATACTTTTAGGCTGGCTGCTATCGCTATCAAATGTTGGAATCTCAGTAGACTCAAAAAAGGTACTCCTGGTAACTTCATTACTAATACTATCAATGCTCGTATTTATTGTTATAAAACCATTTATAAAAACCAACACTGTTTTGGAAAATCTTCTTTATTTGTTGGTCATCAGCTCATTTTTCGGTCCAGCAATAGCAAGTGTGAACGTAGGTCCATTCAGTGTTTTCCCGTACCGATTACTCTTTTTAATTGTCCTTCCTTTATTCTTATTTCAGTATTTTAGAGAGGACAAAATAATACCTTGGTCAAGGATCAATGTAAAAGCTATCGTTTGGTTTCATATCATTTGGATGATCTATGCTCTTACCTCTTTAATTTGGGCTAAATCGATTAAAGCAGGTATTATTGATTTGATCTTTTTAGGTATTGGTATCAGTTTAATTTTATTTGTGACCTTTACATTTAAAAAGGAACGTCATTACGTCAACATATTTTATGTATGGATATTCATGTTTCTTTTGTTATTAATCTTTGGATTGATCAACAATCTAACGCTCATTCATTTTCCGGTTTCAAGATTTTATGGTATTGATACATATCAAAAGTCTATACCTACTTCTGTTTTTGCTAATGAAAATGATTTTGCAAGTTTCATCTCAATCAGTTTCTTTTTTGTTTTGGCACTATTGAATAATACGAAGAAGATTGCCGTTAAAATCGCTTCTTGTAGCTTGCTATTGTTTGCTCTATATATCATGTCTCTCACGTCTTCAAGAGCAAATTACATCGCCATATTGTTAGGACTTAGCTTTTGGTTTTTATTTTTCACAACACGCCGTTTAAAACGATACTTGATAGCTGCACTTTTATTTCTTAGTGCAATCACAATTATTTTAGTTCCTGAAAAAATCTATAACGGCTTTAACTCTATCTATAATCTCATTGCTACCCTTTTTAACACGAGTGAAGGAAGCTCCGTGAATATAAGAATTAACCTTATTAAGAATTCGATTCATTTTGTCAGCGAATCTCTAGGCTTTGGTATTGGCTCAGGAAATTCAGAATATTATATGAAACTCTTCGGAGAATATCCGACTCACACAATCGTAAACATTCATAATTGGTGGATAGAAATAATGGTCAATTATGGTATATTTATATTTACTGGGTATTTGTTTCTGTATATGGGATTAATCTTTTACCTGTTTAATATCTTTAAAGAAACATCAGGAAATAACCGTATGATCGCAGAAGCACTATGTACAGCTCTAATTGCGTTTTTCCTTGCAAGTATAAGTCCAAGCTCACAAATTACACTGAATTACTTATGGCTGTTATTTGCATTCGCAATTGGTTTTGTGAATTATTGGAGATCAAATTGTTATTCAACCTATATAGTGGAGGAAAAGAAATGAAAGAAACATTAGATCGAATTTGGAAAAGGTTTAAAAAACTAGCAATCCTAATCATCTTACTACCATTTTTAACTGCTGGAGCCGCATACCTTTTTCAAAAAGCTGGACCAGTGTCTTATACATCGAATGCTGAAATTAAGTTGGCTAATTTATACGAATCAAACACACTTTATACAAAATTTACTGATCCAGAAAGTGCAAAAGCATATATCACTAGCGAAGGATTTCTAAAAGACATTGATGACGATGTAAGTTCTAAATTGAACATTGTCATTAATGCTTCTGCTAAAATTCTTAAAATTAGTTATACTGGCAATAACCCCACAGAAACAGAAAAAACACTTGAGGTAATTGTTAAGAATTACATTAATAAGTCTATAGTCATAAAAAATGATGTTAAAAAAGGTTATGAAGATGCTAAAGCAATGGCTACTTCTGAATCGCAAAAATTACCTGGCGAATATAACAACATAATTAAAGGATTAACGCCAGTTGAAGTGCATAAAGAAGTCCAACTAGATCAACCTCAAGAAAATGCAAAAAACATGGCAGTCTTCGGATTCCTAATCGGCTTAATTCTTAGTTTTATGATCTTATTGCTGCCTGAGGTTTTCCGAAAATAATATGCGTTTATAACATCTTTCCTCCCTGGAAAGATGTTTTTTTATACTCTGTAATAACTCCCTAACATAATTCCCTCTTAAAAATTTCTAATTTACTCCGATACTATGTAACGAAACGATTACCAAATACCTATTCAAAAATAATATATATATGTCATAATTTAATATAAATTGTATATTTTTAGATAATTATATCTATTTATGTCATAAAATTTATATTATTTTATACAATTTTGTAACTTTTTAGGTATAATAACTAGTTGTATGGTAATTTTTACTAGATTAATTGGGGGGAATGAGTTTTGAGATTAAAGAAAAAAGTTAATAGAATAGTTGTTTCTACTCTATTAATGTCATCGTTTGTGTTCACATCTGCAGAAATAGGTTATGCAGAAGAACCGTCAGTTTCTGTAAAGTTAAAAAATTACATAGGTAACAAAACGTCATTTAATATCAGTACTACTGGACAATACAACTTTAAATCTGAGAATTCTTTGCGACTTGATGGAGCAAACCGATTTGTCGTTGCTTCAAAAATAGCTTCAAACAGCTGGGGTGACTCTGCAGAAACTGTTATTTTAGCAAATTATGCTGCTTTCGCTGATGCTTTATCAGCAGCGCCTCTTGCCTATAAATATAAAGGTCCTATCTTACTTACACAGAAAGATTTCTTAACCGAACAAACGAGAAAAGATATACAATCACTAAATCCAAAAGAGGTTATTATTGTTGGGGGTACTGGAAGTGTATCTGCCCAAGTATCCAAAGATATTAAAGAAATTAATCCAAATATTACGGTTAGAAGAATTGGAGGAGCCGATCGGTTTGAGGTAGCACAAAAGATCTCTACTGAATTAGGAACTCCTGGAACATCTATTGTTGCAGATGGCATGAACTTTCCTGATGCACTTGCAATTGCTCCATATGCAGCAAGAAAAGGGTATCCTATTCTATTAACTCAACCTAACAAACTGCCTTCCAAAACGGAAGCAGCCCTTAAAGCAAACAATACCACAAAAACGATAGTAGTCGGTGGAGAAGCAAGCGTTGGGCCAAGTGTATACAGTAAACTTCCAGGAGCAAACCGAATCGGTGGTGCAAACCGCTTTGAAGTGGCTGCTAATGTATTAAAAGAATTAAAGATGCCGACTAGCCGAGCTTTTGTTGCGACTGGCACTACGTTTGCAGATGCTTTAACGGGTTCTGTTTATGCAGCAAAAATGAATGCGCCCCTTTTATTGACGATGCCAACGAGCATACCTGGCCCTACAAAAGCTATAATCGATAACAAAGCAATATCAGAGTTCACCGTTTTAGGCGGAACAGGATCGGTTGCCAACCATGTAATGGAAGCATTACCTGCAAAGCTTCTTGCCGGTGAAGATTACACGATTAAAAAAGATGGATCAGAATTAGTTTTATACAAAGGTTCCACAAAAGTTAAGGATTTTAATTCTTCATCGTTTACCGTTGTACCTCAAAAATATGGTCCATCAAATGTAATTAACGTAAATAATCTTTCTTATCTTGGTACCATGAATTTTAATATTGAAGGTGGATATATCAGACCAACAAATCTTGATATCCCATTAGAAGATTATCTTAAAGGCGTTTTACCATTTGAAATGAGTCCATATTGGGAAACTGAGGCGTTAAAAGCTCAAGCTGTAGCTGCTAGAACGTTTGTTTTAAGAAAAGGCGGTAAAATGATCGATGATACGGAAAGTAATCAAGTTTACAAAGGTTACATTTGGTATGACAGTACAAACAAAGCCGTTTCAGAAACGTCTGGTTTAGCTCTAACCCACTCATCTGAACCATTGAACAGCGATTACAATTTAAGGTTTGCTCAAGCCTATTATTATTCTGCAAATGGCGGTAAGAAATTAACGAATAAAAATTCATGGGGCTCATCTAGATTGCCTTATTCCGTTTTAGAAAACGATCCTTATGATTCACGCAGTGAAAGCAGCTTAAAAGAATGGAGTTACACTTTATCTAAGAATCAGATTGATGTAAGCAGCATCAATTATAAAAATTTAGATGATTGGTGGACTTCTGCAAAAGAAAAAGATGCAGCACTTATGACTACATTTGAGAACTATTTAAAATCAGATGCTGTTAAACTTCTTAACAAAACATCTGATATCAAATTCACTCAGGTAAAACGTGTTAACTTCACTACTACCTTCCATCAAGATCAGTTAATTGAGGGTGAAATTGAATTAGAATACTTTGAAAAAAATGCAAATAGCTACCTGATGAGTGAAGATGAACTAAAACCAAAGAGTGTTACGATTAAGACGCGCTCTTACAATATTCGTTCATTAATTGGAACCCGCACGATGTACTCCCTTATATTAAAGAGGTAAAAGAGTACTCTGATAAATTTACTGTAATCGGCGGCGGATTTGGTCATGGAATTGGAATGAGTCAATATGGAGCAAAACAGATGGCGAAAGAAGGTATGGGAGTTAGAAACATACTTGACTTCTATTACCCTGGTACAACTTTAACGAAAGCTTATTAAAAGGCGGTTTTGTTTTCGTTAACTTTGTTGCTATTGCAACTGGTTAATTTCCGTTACAGGATTCATACTAAATAATTTAAAAACAACAATCCTTATAATATGAAGCTAATAAAAGAGGCTGATCCAAGGTATAAGCAAACTTGGGTCAGCCTTTTCTCATAAAACTGGCTTATTCATGCATGAAACATGAGTAAGCCAGTGCGGTTCTTTCTTTATTGATTTCTAAGCAGTTGATTTTCAGGAACTTTTCTTAACACACGTGCTGGTGAACCTACTACTAGGTCTTCACTTTGCACATCTTTTGTAACGACACTTGCTGCCGCAACTGTTCCGTCTTCTTCGATCACTTTACCTGGGAGAATCGTAGAGTTAGCTCCTACTCTTCCTCCGTTTTTGATCGTAACACCTTTAAATTTATCGTAGCGTTCTTTTGATCTTGCCATGTAGTTATCATTTGTTGTTACCACGTAAGGTGCGATGAATACATAGTCACCAAGTTCAGAGTAAGCTGTGATATAGCAATTTGTTTCAAGCTTACACTTCACACCTACTTTACAATCGTTCTCGACAGATACTCCGCGTCCAACAATTGTTTTCTCCCCAATTGTTACACGTTCACGAACTGTAGCAAGGTCTGCAACAAAAACATCGTCAGCAAGCTCTGCATTCGCATAGATGATAGCCGAAGTACCAATGGTAACACCTGATCCGATAACCGTAGGCGGTAATGTTTTAACCTCTGGCAGAATGGAGTTTTTTGCACGTGTTGGCTGCTTTCCTATAACCGCGTTATCCTGAATAATACAGTTACTTCCGATCGTAACTCCATCATAAATAACAACATTGTGCCCAATGATTACGTTATCCCCAAGCTTAACATCATTACCGATAACAACATTTTGACCTTTTTGTACTGTCATGTGTGACACCTTCTTCCGTAAGTATGTAAAGAGTGTTCACCCCGTCGCATTCAGGGATGAACACTTAATTTTATAATTAGTTTTTGCTGTAGAATTCAGCAATTTTCTCAACAACATATTGCTGCTGCTCAATCTTCAATTCTGGGAACATTGGTAAAGAGATTGCCTCTGCTGCTGCTTTTTCTGTTTCAGGCAGGTCTCCCTCTTTGTAACCCAGCTCAGCAAATACAGGCTGTAAATGAAGAGGTTTTGGATAATAAATCATTGTAGAAACCCCTTGCTCTTGTAAAAACTTCTGAAGTTCGTCACGGCGCTCAACACGAATCGTATACTGGTGGAAAATATGGTGGCTGTAATCAGCAATAAATGGTGTCACCACTTTATCACCTAATTGTTCATTCAATAGTTTTGTATAGTTATCTGCTTTTTCTCTGCGAAGGTCGCTCCACTCATCAAGGTGTGGGAATTTCACATTCAAAATAGCAGCTTGAAGCTCGTCCAAACGGCTGTTGTATCCTAATACATGGTGATAATACTTTGGCTTGCTTCCATGAACGCGAATAACACGCATTTTTTCAGCTAGCTCGTCATCATTCGTAACGACCATACCACCGTCACCGTATGCACCAAGGTTTTTAGTCGGGAAGAAACTGTATGTTGCAGCAGTTCCAAGCTCACCCACGCTTTTACCTTTATATTTAGATCCGATTGCTTGTGCAGCATCTTCAACGATCCCTAGGTTATGCTTCTTCGCGATCTCAACAATGGCATCCATATCAGCCATTTGTCCGTATAAATGAACAGGAACGATTGCTTTTGTTTTATCCGTTACAGCCGCTTCAATTTTAGCTGGATCAATGTTAAATGTCTTAGGATCACAGTCAACGAATACTGGTGTTGCACCTGCACGTGCTACAGCACCTGCTGTTGCAAAGAATGTGAAAGAAGGAACGATGACTTCATCTCCAGGGCCCACACCAATTGCAGACAATGCGATATGAATAGCATCACTTCCGTTTGCTACTCCAATTCCGTGGTTTACATTGCTGTACTTCGCTACATCAGCTTCTAATTTTTTTACGTTGTCACCTAAAATGAATCTTGCATTAGACATAACGTCTTCCATTGCCGGAAGTATTTCAGCTTTTAGGTTTTGATATTGTTCTGTAAGATCTAACATAGGTACTTTCATTTTTTAGCCTTCTCTCTAAAATATTTAGTATATACACTTATCCTCAATCAGAATATCTGATTGATATACGTTAATCAAGCTACGAAATTCTTTCATACAATTCGATAAGGCGTTCACTTTCTTTTTCCCAATTGTATCGGGCTTCAACTGCTTTCCGTCCATTTTTGCCCATTTCGGCTGCTTTTTCAGGGTTCGTTATAATACGATCAATCGCATCTGCAATTTCTTCTATATTAAGTGGGTCCACACAGATGCCGCATTCATTTTCTCTCACAATGTCTTCCCATAATGGAAAGTTTGAAGCAATGACGGGCAAGCCAGCAGACATGTATTCAAAAAGCTTTATCGGATAAGAAACAACAAAGCGCGGTTCGGGATGCAGCAGGACCATACCGGCATTTGCCTGACTTAATTCTTCTTTAACCTGCTGTCGATTTAAGAAACCAAGAAAGTTAACATGTTTCCAACCGCTCATCTTTTTTACTTCTTGCTCTAGAGATGCAGGAGCAAACGAACCTCCTAAACGGAACTCTACATCGTGCTTATCATTTACTCTTTCAACAGACTGAATCATCTCTTTAATTCCACGCAATAGATAAATTCCACCGAGATAAACTACACGTTTTTTGTTACCGTTTAATGGAGGCGTTTCATCATCTTGAACTTTTACATTCATTAATTCTTGAAGCAAAGGATAGTTATGAATCGTTAAAGAATTATTATTGTAAGTTTTGAAGCGTTCATTTATATAAGGCGTTGCTGTTACAACAGCATCAAAGCGTTTTGACGCATATTTTTCAAGATTTCTCGCTCCTATTGCAACGCTTTTTCTTAAAGGGCCAGGAATCCACTGTTTGGAAAGGATTTGCTCTGGCAAATCCTCATGAACATCGTAGATTACTTTCTTGCCCTTTGATTTGAGCTTCAAGCCAATGGGAATCAACTCGGAATCGTGAAAATGATACACATCCGCATCTTGACGAATCGCTTCTTCATAAACAAGAGAGGTTGTATTAACCATTCGTTTTAAGCGATTAGATGCTGTGGAGTAAACACCTTTAATTTGAACGCCGAACTGGACAGAGTCTTCTGCATTCGGCACGATATAAACCACTTCATGACCAGCCTTCTGAAGGGACTGGCATTCTTTAATAAGAATTCTTGTATCCATAGCGGAATGCACAGAGGTCAGATGGCAAATTTTCATTCGTATTCCCTGCCTTTTTTAAATTCCTGAACATTCTCCAGTAGATCATCCACAATTCTTGACCAAGAGAACTCGCGGCAAACAAATTCTCTGCCGTTCTTAGAGTATTGGCTGTATGCAGCTTCATCTAAACTCGCGCAATGAATGATCTTTTTCGCGATATCCTTTTCATCTTCAGGAGTTGCGATAATTCCGCTGCCGCTGTCTTCAATAAGCTTCGCGCTTTCCCTACTCCACAGTAAAGTACAGGAACCCCAGATGCTAAGGCAGGGAAAATCTTCGATGGTCTTGCCCCTTGAAACAGAGGAATATTTCTTAGCGAAACGATGCTAAAGTCAGTAATAGAAAAGATATTTGGCATTTCTGTTACTGGAACGGAATCATGAAAAACTACATTCTCAGCTTGAATACTCTCTTTTAACTGTATGAGCTCTTCTTTTTCGGGACCGTCGCCTATAAATAGAAATCTGATCTCTGGGTTTGTGCTTTCAACTATTTTGGCAGCTTTAATGACGGAATCCAGCCCTTGTGCATAACCAATACGGCCTGCAAAGGTAAACACCTTTTTCCCTTCAAATCCTAACTTCTGCAGCCAATCTGCGTTCTTATCTCTCGGCTTAAAAGTCTCTGTATTTACCCCATTCGGCAAAAGAAAAACAGATTCTTCTTTTTTTCCCTTTTTCAGCATGTAATCTGCAATACCTTCTGTAGCAGTCGCAATCTTCCATGCTTTTTTGTATAGAAATGACTCCAGTTTTTCAGCCATTTTAATAA
Source organism: Fictibacillus sp. EA-CB0309 (assembly GCF_055814265.1). Lineage (NCBI taxonomy): Bacteria > Bacillati > Bacillota > Bacilli > Caryophanales > Fictibacillaceae > Fictibacillus > Fictibacillus sp. EA-CB0309. The sequence goes on along the minus strand of NZ_CP169271.1, from coordinate 879,403 downwards.
ATTTTTGGTTCTTAAGAATTCCAAGCTCTACGGCAGACTCTGGCCAAATATCAGCTACATTAAAAACAAACTTCGCTCGTTTGAATTTAGAAGAAAGATAACCCGTAATTCCTAAAAACAAAGGTGGAGAGGTACAAATGATTACATCCGTTTTCTTTGCTTTTACCATCGAATAAAAGGCACTGAATGTAAAAGAAAAATAGGACATCAGCCTTCTCCAAAAACTGCCCTTTGGACTTGGATAGATCCACGAACGGTGCACGGGAATTCCTTCATACTCCTCAAATTGATAAAACTTCCCCTTATATTCATCAGGAATTATGCCATGAGGATGATGCGGAAATGCCGTCACAACTTCTACTTGGTGACCTCTTTTGATAAGTTCTTTACTGACTTCATACAGACGGATCTGTGGCGCACCTACCTCAGGAGGGAAATGCTGACTTAATAAAATGATTCTCATATGTTTAACCTCATTTTTAAACAAGCGATTAATTAAAATAGTTCGCTATTTTTTCAGCTGCCTTTGCGTCACCAAAAGATTTTTATAGGTCGGAGTAACCTCTTTGTTTACAGCGGCTAAGATTTTTTCTTTATCCGTTCCAACAAGAATGTTAGCTTCACTTTCTAGCGTTTCTACCCATTCTGTTTGTTCTCTAAGCGTGACACATGGAACTTCCATAAAGTATGCCTCTTTTTGTACACCGCCTGAGTCTGTTAAAATCTTTTTGGCATTGCTCTCAAGTTTTAGCATGTCCAAATATCCTACAGGCTCAACGATCATTAAGTTAGGAATATCATCTAAACTTAAATTCAAGCGTTCGATCACGTGCTTTGTACGAGGATGCATCGGCCAAACTTTCACTTCTTCTATCTCGGAAAAAGCAGCAAGGATTGAAGAAATCTTTTCAGGATCATCCGTATTCTCTGCACGGTGAACCGTAATCAGGTGATACTCTTTCGATGTTAATCCGAATGTATTCAAAATATCAGAGTTGTTTTCTGCAAGTTGACGGTTATATTCTACTGCATCATACATAACGTCTCCTACATTGATTACATTATGTTTCATGTTTTCATCTGTAAGGTTTTTAATCGCTGTGTCTGTTGGACAAAAGAGATATTCAGAAACATGATCCGTCATGATGCGGTTTATTTCTTCAGGCATTCTTTTGTTAAAACTTCTAAGTCCTGCTTCAATATGCACAACAGGAACATGAAGCTTAGCGGCAGCGAGTGCACCTGCCAGCGTTGAATTGGTATCGCCATATACCAATACATAATCAGGTTTTTCCTGAAGGATGATATCTTCTATTTTAGCGAGCATTTCACCCGTTTGTTTGCCATGAGAAGCCGATCCGATCCCTAGATGAAAATCGGGTTTAGGGATATGTAATTCTTCAAAGAAAATATCAGACATATTTTTATCATAGTGCTGACCTGTATGAATAATTAATTCTTCGTGATTTTTTCGTAGTTCTCGAGAAACCGGAGCCGCTTTAATAAACTGAGGCCTCGCTCCTAATACAGTTAAAAACTTCATCTTTTTATTCTCCTTCAAATTATACTCTTCGCTATTCCTTACATAACAGTTTTCGATCATGCATTTATCAAGGTGACCATTCATACGAAAGGACGGGGTATAAACATTTACCAATTAGTATGGACCAGTAAAAACCGTTCTAAAATCAGGAAAAGAGATAGCCAAATGAATGGTTATCTCATCCTGTCACTCTTATAGTAAATGATATTTTTTGATTGAAGGAGCCTGGTCTTTAAGTGCATTACGAGTATCAAAGACTACAGGGCTGTTTTCTGCGATCATATCGTAATCAAAGCTAGTATGATCTGTTGTAAGCATAACGAGGTCAGCACCTTGTAATAGTTCTTTTGAGATTTCGTGCGTTTTATGCATTTCACCATTTAGCTTAAACTCTGTTACATGCGGGTCTACTACAACCCAATCAGCACCAGCAAGTTCAAGTTTCTCAAGAATTGGCAATACAGGAGACTCACGCATATCATCGATGTCTTTCTTATAAGCAACACCAAGTAATACCACTCTTGCTCCGTTTAATGCTTTCTTGTCTTCGTTTAGGATTTTCATTGTACGTTCAAGTACGAAATCCGGCATTTGGTTATTGATCTCGCCAGCTGTTTCGATTAAACGTGTGTGATAGTCATACTCACGAGCTTTCCAAGTTAGATAGAAAGGATCGATCGGAATACAGTGTCCACCTAGTCCTGGACCAGGGTAGAACGCCATGAAGCCATATGGCTTAGTTGCCGCTGCATCAATTACTTCCCAAACATTAATGTCCATCTTATTACATAGGATTGCCATTTCGTTTGCTAATCCAATGTTGATGTTACGGAACGTATTTTCAAGGATTTTTTCCATTTCAGCTACTCTTGGGCTAGATACTTCATGAACATCGCCTTCAAGAACAGAACGGTACATCGCTGCTGCGATAGATGTACATTGTGCAGTCATACCACCAACAACTTTTGGTGTGTTCTTTGTGTTGTATACTTTGTTACCTGGGTCAACGCGTTCAGGTGAATAGGCTAAATGGAAGTCCTTACCTGCAACAAGGCCGCTCTTTTCAAGGATCGGCTTCAAAACTTCTTCTGTCGTTCCAGGGTAAGTTGTACTTTCAAGAACGATAAGCATTCCAGGGTGAATAAATTTTGCAATCTCTGTAGCTGAACTTTCAACATAAGAGGTATCTGGCTGCTGATACTTGTCCAACGGTGTTGGTACACAAATAGCCACAGCGTCAACTTCTTTAATAAGCGAATAATCTGTCGTAGCAAGAATTTGTTTTGAAGAAGTTAATTCTGCTAACTCTGCGTCAACTACATCACCAATGTAGTTAATTCCGTCATTAACCATCTGTGTTCTTTTTCTTGAACATCAAATCCGATCACTTTATATCCTGCTTTTGCTTTTTCAACAGCAAGAGGAAGACCAACATAACCAAGACCTACTACACCGATTGTTGCTGTTTTTGATTCGATCTTACCTAATAATTCTTTTGAAACTGAGCTTAATTCTAATTCGTTAGACATTCAATATTCCTCTCTTTCAGGGGAGATTACTTTATAGTTTAACTGGTTTGCTTGTATCAGCAGATTCATATAGCGCCAGTACTAGACTTAACGCACGTTTTCCGTCTTCACCCGTTACAATGGGTTCACGGTTTTCTTTTATCGCCTCTACCATATCTTCGATGATGCACTGGTGACCTGGCTTTCCAAACGGATCGGCTTTAACAGATTCCATAAGATCTGTTACCTGGCTTTCATCCATGTCTTTCACATCCCAGTGCTCGACATAATTAGCCGTTTTACCGCCAATCTTAATTGTACCTGTTTCACCAAAGATACTCAAAGATTCTTCATAATTAGATGGATAAATTGTCGTTGCAGCTTCAATAATCCCTAATGAACCATTTTTAAATCGCACAACACCCGTAGAAACATCTTCTGCTTCAATGTTACGCAATCTTGTTGCTGCCATACTGTAAACTTCATCAACCTCACCCATCGTCCATAAAAGCAAGTCAAGGTTATGGATAGCTTGATTCATTAAAACTCCGCCATCAAGAGACTTAGTACCTCTCCACGGTGCTTGATCATAATATTCTTGGTTTCGATTCCAGCGAACTGTCGCATTAGCATGGCTTAGCTTTCCTACTAAGTCTGCATCAAGTGCCTTTTTTAATTCCATGATCGCTGGACGGAAACGATTCGGATGAACAACCGATAACTTCACATCATTTTCTTTACACGCTGAAATAATGGCATCTGTATCCTCGATCGTTAGTGCGATTGGCTTTTCAACTACAACATGTTTTTTAGCATTTGCAATCTGAATAGCAATCGGAGCATGGTACCCACTCGGTGTACAAATGTTAACTACTTCAAGGTCATCTAATTTTAAAAGCTCGGCTAAATCAGTAAAAGCCTGAACACCATATTTCTCTGTATAATACTCCATGTTCTCTGGAATCATATCGCATACTGCAATGAGTTTTGCACCTTCTGCGTTATCAATTGCCTCTGCATGTTTCTTTGCGATATGTCCGCAACCAACAATGGCGAAATTAGTCATCTAGGTAACTCTCCTTTTAACTAAATGTTTGTTAACTAGTTAAATCCAATCAATATTTTATACTAATTAACAATAATATCAATAAATTTCATTCTCTCTCTAGTACTACTAAACATCATTTCGTTAAACATTTCACATTTTTGACTTTTTTAGTTTACCCGATTTGCAGGTATTTCCTTCCTCTTTTGAACAAATTTATGATATATAAAAAATTCTTATCTTGCTCTTAACTTTTGCAGAAGTGTTTTATAGATAAGAAAATCACTTTTCTTCACGACCAAGAAGTTCAGATAGCCTTCACCCGTAAGCCTCTTAAAAATGATGATCTTTAATATAAAGCTAAAGAAATAAGTGATGGTAGTCGACACAGCAGCACCAATAACCCCAAATGCAGGAACCATAAATAAGTTTAATATAACATTGAAAATAACATTATAAATAGAAAGCCACATATTTAATTCAGGTTTGCCTCGTCCAGCAATATCATTTGAAAGAACCTTCTCTACTGCAAGAAGCGCAAAGCCTGGAAGCATAATCTTTAATAAAAGCGGAGTTTCTGTAAAGCTCTTATTAAAGATGGTATAAACAATAAAATCAGACAGCACAAAAGCAACCATTGCCATTAAGATGGTAATTAAAAAGACATTACGGCTAACAATTGATGTGATCCGGTTCCGATCGGCTTCAGAATTCGTTGAACTGATTTTGGGATATAAAACACTTGAAAAGGATACGGCGAAAATAGACAATCTCTCACCTAAGTTCATGGCTGCACTGTATCTGCCGACAGCAGCATTACCTGTTGAAAAATATCCTAAAATAAAAACAACAGTCCGGTAGTTTAAAAAGCTGGCAAAGTTACTTACATGTGCCTTAAGACCATAGTTTACAGACTTCTTAAAGTATTCCCATGAAAAACTATTCCACTTAAAAGATACGCTATGATGACGCACCAGCTTAAAAATCATCGTAATCACTGTAATGGCGTTCCCCAGGATAAAAGCTGAAAGTGCACCCTTAAGTCCATAATCTAAGAAAATAACAAAAACGACAGCAAAACTAAGGATTGACAGCTGGTTTTGAACCATAAGCGTATTAAATGCCTTGAAGTCTTGAAGCCCTTGAAAAACGGTTTGAAAATACTCTCTTAGAAATAGGAAAGGAACCGCAAGCAAACTTAAATACACTAAAGATATCGGTGTATCTTTAAACAATTGCTCCGAAAAAAGATAACGGCAATCAAGCCTACAAGAACACTTATTATGCTTAACAGCGTTCCAATAATGATGTTGTTGTTAAAAACCGTATTTAGATCTACTTCTTCTCGACTGACAAAGTAGATCGTTGAAGTATTTACCCCTAAAGTCAGGAAAGTAAGCAATACGGTAGGAAAAAGAGTCAGGAGAGTATAGTCACCAAACCCTTCATCTCCTAAATACTTTCCAAGAACAGATAACAAAAGCATACCTATTACAATATTTGATATCTGCCTCGTAAATGTAATAAAACTATTTTTAATAAAACTGCGGTCTGTACTCATAAATTAATTTCCCTCAAATTCTCTTAACAACTTCGCAAATTGTGAATAATTTGTTTCAGAAAAGAAGTCCTCTTTCCATTTTTCATAAGCAGCTGCCCGATAACTTTCTCTTTGTTCTGCACTTAATGAAGCAAAGTGATCAATTTCTTTAGCAAGTTCCCTGAATCGAAATCTTTTTGAATAAGTTTTCCGTTATTTGAGTCTACTAATTCTTTTGTTCCTCCAACATCCGTTGCAAAGGATGGAATGCCGTAACTATAGGCTTCCATAATGGAAACAGGAATGCCTTCACTGGAACTTACATTAATAAAGAGATCAATAGGGTGTGTTTGATAATATTTCAACACTTCAGCATTCTTTTTTCGGCCAAGGAATTCACATTGAATGTTAGATGGCAGTTCTTCGTTTACTTTCTTTTCTAATTCTTCTCTTAACGGTCCATCACCAATATGTGACCAATAAATCTGTTGTTTACACTTTTTCAGTGTATCAATAATCAAGTCAAGACGCTTAACCGGTAGCATGTTTGAACAGGAGACCATTCTAAGTATTCCATCACTTGAAGGAATAGATTTCCCTTCAGCCGATCTTGTACCGAGTCTGCTCACCGCAATTTTTTCTGAGACCTCAGGATAAGATTTCTTTAAATAGTCACTTCCATCCTGTGAAATCACAAATACTTTGTCTAACCTGTGGACTGTTTCTTTTTGAGCTGGCATATAAGGTGTGCTGTGCCTATAAGCATACAGATCTCCGCCATGTGCCCTGCTGATTATTTTAATAGAAGGTTCGATTTCCTTCAACATCGCTAAAGCAGTAGCAGAAGGTCCTAACCAATAAGAATAAAAAATAGTTTCAGAAAGGTCAAAAGAATTCTCACTTAAAAAGGATTGAAGCTCTTTGCGTATTTGAACGGCTAATCCGATCCAGTTAGCTGTTTTAAACGCTGCTGATAGATATTTAGGAACCAGGTTACTCCATTCCTTGAGATACCATCGTTTCCCTTGAGAATCCAAAAGCATATCTGCTGTTAGCTTGTATTTTGAAATGGAAGAAGGAACTGTTTTAAGTTTATGAACTTCAAAGTTTTCAGGTATTTCTCTTGAAGAAACTGACTCTTCATCAACATAATTCACAGGGATAATATGTACTTTTTGAAATTCTTCACTTAAGTAACTTTTTTCTGTTTCTAGAAATTCTTCTCCAGGTGGAAAAGGAAATCGGCTAGATAATAAGATTAACTGTTTATTGCTTTGTTTATTTGTGGGTGAATTCATCCATAAAACTCCCTATTTTAAAGAATTTCATAATTATAGCATACCCCATAAAAATCCACGTGATTTATTAACAGCTTACATAAATTTAGTGATATTTTATAACATTTAAATCGAATTTTGTAAAAATATAGAACAATTACTATAAATATGTAGAATATCAGTCCGATATTATTATCGTACAAAAAATTCAAAGTAGGTGATTATTGAAGCATTTATTATCTATTTGATTGCCAGAACATGCCTAAAAAATAAACAGGAGTGTAATCATGATTAAAAAATTTTATTTACTCTATTATTAAGCGGAGTCTTCTTTTTATTAAATGTCAATTTCTCAGAAGCTTCTGCTCCGCGTATAAGTGGTAAAGACCGATTTGAAGTTGCAGTAAATGTTTCTAAAGCTGGATGGTTCTCATCTCATTCTGTTATCATAACCAACCACCTTGCATACGCAGATGCACTCTCAGCATCACCGTTAGCTTATAAAAAGAATGCTCCCATATTATTAACTCAAAATAACTCTCTTAACCTTTCCACGAAAAGTGAAATATTACGACTAAAGTCAAAAGAGATTATTATAATCGGTGGTACAGGGAGTGTTTCACTGCAAGTTGAAAATGAGTTAAAAGCTCTGGGGTTACAAGTAACAAGAATAGGTGGAAGCAATCGTTTTGAAGTAGCTTATAACATTTCAAAGCTATTATCAAATAAAGGAAAAGCAGTAATAGCATATGGAATGAATTTTCCGGATGCACTTGCTGCAGCACCTTATGCAGCAAGAAATGAGTACCCTATATTACTTGCAAATAAGAATGAACTACCTTCACAAACTCAAACTGCACTAAAAGAAAAAAATATAACTAGCAGCTACGTTATAGGTGGAGAAGGAAGCATAAGCGATGATGTGTATAATAAGTTGCCTTCACCTACAAGAATAGGCGGGGCAAATCGATTTGAAGTCGCAGAAAATATTGTTAGAAGTTTAAATCTATCCACTAATTCAACCTACATAGCATCTGGTTTGGATTTTGCAGATGCACTAACAGGCTCAGTTCTAGCCGCAAAAAGAATGCTCCATTGTTACTGACCACGCCAACCAAACTGCCAAATGAAACAAAAAGTATCATTCAAGATACAAACATTAACTCTATATCCATTCTAGGCGGTCCCGCTTCTGTCAATCAAAACAGCACAGCACTGCTAGGAAAAACGATTGTACTAGACCCTGGTCATGGGGATCAAGATGCAGGTGCTAGCGGCAATGGTCTTCAAGAAAAAATGTAGTTCTTGACGTAGGTTTGCGTACTCGTACTAAAATGATAGATGCAGGTGCAAAAATCATTATGACGCGCAGTGATGATACGTTCTTGTCATTAACGAAACGAACTACCATAGCAAATAATTCTGGAGCGGATTCCTTTATAAGCATACATTCAAATGCCGCTGAAAATCCCGAAGCTCATGGATCAGAAGTCTATTATAATAATACATTCGCAGGACCAGAGAGTAAAAGATTAGCAGAAGAAATTCAAAAAGAACTTGTTAAGCGAATTGGCACGTATGATCGCGGAGAAAAAACTGCTAATTTTCAAGTAATAAAATATACGAGAATTCCAAGTATTTTAGTAGAACTTGGATTTATCACTAATAAGGATGATGCAGCTAAATTAGGATCTTCGACATATCGCCAAAAAGCGGCAGACGGTATTTTTTACGGTACAGTCAATTTCTATAAATAAGTAAAAAAGGATTTCGAGTTTTTCTCGAAATCCTTTTTAAATATATGACTAAATCAAATCAATTATATTGAATTGACATTTATTAGATTTGTATCTAAATTATAGTTATAAAGAACAAGGGTGGTTATATGGGTAGTTTTATAAAGTTTCTTGCAGAGATTGTTAATAATGTACATGATGTGATAGAAGATTTGTTTATGAATCTAGGTATAAACCTTACAGATAAAGATCTTCATTTTTGGATAATCGGAGTAATTGGTATTACTTTTTTCTTGTTTACGCATCTTTTCTTCAAATGGCTATCAAGATTTAGTATTACGGTTATCTCATTTTTATACACATTTACAGTCATGTTAGTCATTGTTTTCGCTATTGAAATTCAGCAGAAAATTACCGGAAGAGGCAGAATGGAATTTAGTGATGCTATAATCGGACTATATGGATTTCTTGCATTTTTCGCTGTTTTCTTGGTACTAAAAGCTATTGTTTACCTGTTAATTAAATTGGTGAATCGTCCAAAAAAGACCGAGAGAATCGTTCCACTCGATCTGAATACTAAAAAAAGCATTCGGGGATTACTTTCCTGAATGCTTTTTTATATGCTGTTTTCGCAAACAGAGCTTTTATATAAGCTCTTTTTGTTTTTGAAAATTTGGGCGTCCAATACAATGATAGACAAAATTTGTGCTTTCAATCTGTGCTTCGTTAAAGCTGTTTCTTCCATCAATTAATACGGAAACTTCATAACGTTTTCAACTTCATTCAAATTAATTTCCGTAAACTCTTTCCATTCCGTCAGCAAACAAACAGCATGACATTCCTTAGCGGAATCTAAGGCATCCTCACAATAAGAAACTTGATCACTGTACATGTCCATTTCTTTTTGGAAATTATTCTGTGCAACAGGATCAAACGCTTTTACATGCGCACCTGCTTTAATTAGATCGCCAATAATCTCAATTGCTGGCGCATCACGAATATCATCGGTGTTAGGTTTAAATGCCAGTCCCCAAATACCGATTGTTTTACCTTTAAGGTTCCCTAATGATTGTTCTAATTTCTCAATAACATTTAGTCGCTGATTCTTATTTACTTCAACAACTGCTTTCAATAATTTAAAATCATACTCAGCATTACCTGCGATTTGAATTAAAGCATCTGTATCCTTAGGGAAACATGAACCACCATAGCCGATTCCTGCGTTTAGGAATGCTTTTCCGATACGCTTATCATATCCCATGCCTTCAGCTACTTTTACAACATCAGCTCCAACTTTATCACAAATATTTGCAATTTCGTTTATGAATGAAATTTTCGTAGCTAAGAATGCATTTGAGGCATATTTTATCATTTCGGCACTTCTAATATCAGTATGAATGATATTCTTTGTCAAAGGCTCATGTATTTCTGCAATTATGTTTGCGGCCTTTTTATTTTCAGCTCCGATAATAATTCGGTCAGGATTGAATGTATCTTGAACCGCTGAACCTTCTCTTAAAAACTCTGGAACCGATACAACATCAAACTCTATGTCTGTTGCATTCGATATAATCTCAGCAATTCTTTCATTTGTCCCAACTGGTACCGTACTTTTAGTCATAATAACTTTATGGCCATTAATTGACCCGGCAATATCTCGTGCAACTTGTTCAATAAAGGCCAGGTTCGCTTCTCCACTTGGAAGAGGCGGTGTGCCGACTGCAATGATAATAACTTCTGCTTCCTCAATACCTGCAGAAATATCTGTGCTAAAAGATAGTCGATTTAAGCTTACATTTTTATCAATCAATTCTTTTAATCCTGGCTCGTAAATAGGAACTTCGCCATTTTTAAGCATGTTAATTTTATCTTGAGCTTTGTCTAAACAAATCACTTCATTACCCAAATCTGAAAAACACACTCCCGAAACCAATCCAACGTAACCTGTGCCAATTACCGTGATCTTCATGAATAGCTCCTTCCTACTTCTTTATTAACATTTTGATATGGATTACCAGCTATATCCCAGCCTTTATTACTGATAATTTTGGCAGGAACTCCAGCTACTACTGAATTGTCTGGAACATCCTTTGTAACAACTGCATTCGCACCAATCATTACGTTATTACCAATTTTTATCTTACCAATAATCTTAGCCCCGGGAGCAATATATACATAGTTTCCTATTTCAGGAACACCTTTATTTTCATTTCTTCCTGCAATACCAATCGTAACTCCTTGCCCAATGTTACAATGCTCCCCAATTTTCGCTCTTTGATGGACAACAATAAGGCCATAATGCGGTAAATATAAACCCTGACCAATTTTGGTACCTAAAGGTATTTGAATTCCCATGATTATTGATAGTATTTTGTGGCTTATCCAAAAAACGTATAGCATAATTGTTTTATTATAGGTATTTTGCAATCATTTTTAAAAAAGCTCCCAATTCGAAACAAAACTAAATACCAGAACGTTTCACTTATAATAATCATTTTGAACTTTTTAAAACTGTATCACAGCTACCAACCTTAAAATATCGCTCAAGATCTTTAAACAAAGACATTAATCTACCCCATTTTTAATTACTTATTTAAAGAAGAAATATAAATGGCTGGCTGTTCAGCTTGTTTTTTTACAGCAGGAATCTTTTCAGATAAATGGTTTATCACAGTATCCTTCGTTTCCCAGCACAATTTTATTTTATTTATAAATAGATCTGGTGTAATCTCATTAATATCAATAACCAAGTCATTTAAATCTAACAATTCCATTATACCTTTCGTTTTATGTTCATAATTAATGGCAACTGTTGGAATATTATTCGATAGGCTAAAAATGTTAGAATGCATACGCGTACCAACAAACATGTCCATTTTAGAATAGAGATATTTTAGCTCTCTTGGCTTAAAATCATAATCAAGCAGTTTTGCATGCTTAATAGAATCATGGTTTAAAATCTCACGGCTGATAATACGATCATCATTAAAAGGATTCGGCCCTAATACTTGAGGCATTAATAGTACTTTTCCGTTGTATTCCTTCTCTATATATTCAATACCAATACGAATACTGTCTATATATTTTTGACGGTGTAATTCTTTATTTTCGACTTCCGGAAAATTCCAATCGCGCACTGTAAACCCAAACAATGGACCATCGTGAGTCTCTTTGACCTGGCTGATGATTTCATCTGCAAGAGTACCTTGTTCCATCTCCATACAAAAAGCCGAATCAGGTACTAGACTAACTGATTTATTAGATAATTGAATCTTATCAAGCCAATTGTATGTTATTTTTTCACGAATAAAGATTTTATCTACTTTCTCAAGAACTGCTCTGACTGTTTTTTGCATGAATGTATTATAAAAAGGTCCGATCGACTGGGAGTAGATTACTACTGGTTTATTAAAATCAATAGCTACTTTTAATTGTACGAGATGCTGAAGAAGCGCTGTACTAAACCCGTGGGAGAGAAGAAATCCTCCTCCACAGCTTACAACCACATCTGCCCATTCATAGTCTTTTGTTATTTTACTGCTTTTGCTTGGTGTTTTTAATACTTTTAACAGCTTGATCGCCGATAACAATTTAGAAACTTTAGATGTTTTTGGGTCTATTGAAATGTTATAGATACATGAATCAACAGGAACATCATAAGCATACTGATCGACATCAGGAAAACGAGTAAGGACTTTAATATTGCAATCCGGATTATGCTTTCGTAAGGAATCAATGATTGAAAGCATGATTCCCGCATCTCCCTTATTTCTTGATGAGTGTGCATTTACAATTAGAATGTTTAACATATCGTCATTCCTTTACAGACTTTCTTTTTATAGAGTGCATCAGGTTGCTCATCATTTCTACCTTAAGTAGATATAATAAAACAATCAGACTAATCAATTGAATAATAAAATAAACCAGCAGATAAGGAATCTGTGTAACCAACGCTTGACCTGAGCTGTAGCCTGCTTGTTCTTTTACAAACCAGATCAATAGGCCTGAAATAAGAATAGATGCAAGAATTTTTAACGAAGTTTTTAAATGATCAGTTGTCCATATTCCACTCGTCACCTTACGAACAGAATAAGAAATAAGAACTGCATTTATAATTAATCCAATTGTGGAAGATAAACCTAATCCTGCAATTCCCATAGATTTTACTAAAATAAAACTTAAGATCATTGTTAAAACCAATGAAAGGATCATAATTTTAGTTGGCGTTTTCGTATCACCTGCCGCAAAAAGTTTCTTGAAAGTATCTCACGATATCCCATGAAAACTAATCCAATTGAATAGTATAAGAAAATACTGCTCGTAACTTCAGTTGCTTGTTGATTAAAAGCTCCTCGTTCAAATAAGAGTCTTATGATCTCCATATGAAAAACAATAAAATATACTGATAAAGTACCTATGATAAGCAAAATACTTATCAAACTATTTTGCGTAAGTTTTACGAGCTCTGTTGTTTTATCTTTAATACGAGAGAGTTTTGGAAATGTGACTGTAATAACTGCAGTAATAAATATACCTGCTACTAATGTCCTTAAACGATACGAATACATCAATGCTGCTATGCTTCCCTCAGATTGAGTAGATGCTAATGCACGGTCAACAATTGCGTTTAATTGACTGAATGCTGTACTTAACAAAATGGGCAAAAGTAAAATTGAAAAATCTTTTACTCTTTTATCCCATATATCCTGTGAAGTTTGAAATGTGTATTCATACTTCCTAATAGTAATTACTAAAATGATTAGTTGCATAACAAATGCTAACAATGTCACGTAGGCAAGACCATTAATTCCAAATCGATTCACAAAAAAGTTAAATAGATTAGAATAACTAAATTGTTTGGCAAGATACTAATTGCTGGAATGAAAAAGCTGTCAAAACTATTTAACATAACAGTATAAATTTGAATAGCCAATACAATAAAAGTGAGGGGAAATAAAATTTTTAGCAATAATACAGATAACCTTTCAGTTTCAAAAGGTAATCCTGGTGCTATAAGTGCAACAGCGCCTTCTCCCAAAGCAAATACCATACCATATAAAACAATTGTACCTAATAACAGAATTAATAAAATTTTATTTGCAAATTCATATGCATCTTCTTTTTTCTTTAAATATTTAATAAATAATGGCAAGAAAACGCTGCTTAAAGATAAAGAAAATGTGATTGCTAATGTTGAAGGTGTTAAGGCTAAATAATAAGCATCAGATTCGTATGAAGTTCCAAAATGATACGCAACAAAAGTTTCACGCAGGAACCCCAATAATTTACTGATTGTTGTTACTACAAATACTATTGCTCCGGCTTTAAATAAATTAACGGCCATATTACCTCTTTAGTTGATCCTGTAGTCTGCCAAGATAGTCATCAATATCACTTATCAGTTTTGAATTATCAAAATGATACGTTGAGAACGACTCTTCCTCAATACCAGTAATGATTTTCTCTAAGTCTTCTATGGTATGACAAACTGAAATCAATTTCTTTTTTCAAAGACTTCGGCAATTTCTAATTGGTGATTATCTACATGCTCCTCAAACTCCATCAACCTTGGAACAACAATCACTTTTTTATCCATTGCCAAAGACTTAATAATAGAACTTGTTCCTGCATGTGACAGGACAAATCGGCTCTCTGCAATCCATTGATCCATTTTTTCAGCACTAACTAAACCAACTGTTTCAAAATGAACCGGTTTATAGTTAGTAAATCCAGCTTGAGCAATAATCTGGTCCTTGATTACTCCCTCTTCAACAAGACGATCAAGCTCTTTAAACAATCTATCGAATTGAAATTTCTGAGTACCTACAGTAACGAATATCAATAGATCGCCCCCTTATAGGTTGCTTTCGGATAGATATCTGTCATTTCTTCCCATTGAACATAAAAACGATCAGCGAACTTATATATAATCCTTCCTGTAATGGTTGGGCTCGTAATTTTTGCAAAGCTTTCTAAAAATACAACTTTTTTCCTAATAATGCACCTAGTACACATAAAGGAAGAACAGCACCTGCACCCGTTGATATGATCACATCCGGTCTTTGTTTAAGGAGGATCCCAACAGATTTAAATAGATTGATCGTAAAGTTCTTAATAAAAGAAGCATTCTTTCGTTCTTGTTGCTTTAAAAACATAGTAGGATGATTCTTTTGTAATGAAAGGCTCGTCTCGTTTTTTTCTGTAACAATAAAATAGTCATACTTACTTGAAACGAGCGGCAGCAGCTGCTTTAGCTGCGCCAAATGCCCTCCGGATGAACTAATCAAACACACTTTAAGTTTTCTGTCTTTAACCAATTTGTTCACCTAATTCTTTTTTCGTTGTTAGTTCTTCATAAAGAAGATCCAAATCTTTTAATAATACGGTTAAATCAAACTCTTTTTTAACTTTTATCTGATTTTTTCACCCATATCCTTTAACAAGAATGGATTTTCAGATAAGCGTACAAATTTCTCTGCCAACCCTTTAACATCACCTGGTTTTACCAGATAACCATTTACACCTTCTTTTATTACTTCAGGAATTCCTCCAACAGGTGTACTGATGACAGCCATTCCGTAATCCATCGCTTCTAAAATGGCCATCGGAAGTCCCTCATTATAAGAAGGAAGAACTAGCACATCTGATTTTTGTAATAAATCTATTTTTTGAGAACCGTTTATCC
Source organism: Fictibacillus sp. EA-CB0309 (assembly GCF_055814265.1). Classification (NCBI taxonomy): domain Bacteria; kingdom Bacillati; phylum Bacillota; class Bacilli; order Caryophanales; family Fictibacillaceae; genus Fictibacillus; species Fictibacillus sp. EA-CB0309. The sequence continues at coordinate 864,069 of NZ_CP169271.1, read as the reverse complement.
ATCCTAAGATCTCAACATAATTTTCGAGTCTTTCTTCTTTTACTATTGTTTTCACTTCGTCAATTTCGCCATCACCCGCAAGCAAGAACTTAAACGGAACGTCATTTGCTTTTAATGATTTAATGGCATCTAGTAAATCATACGTACCTTTTCTTTTTCCCAATCTTCCTAAGAACAAGGCAATTAAAGGCTCATTCTGCCGTTCAGCCGTATATTGAACCGTGTGAACACCATTGTATAAAACGATTATTTGTTCCGGATTTACAAGATCTGAAAAATATCTTTTCCATTCCTCAGATAAAACAATTAGTCGATCAATTTTGTTAAGGATGAAGCGGCAATATTTCTTTCTTGCACTTGAGAGAGAAGAATAGAAATCTTTAAAACTTGATCCATGTACATGTATGACAGTAGGGATTCCGAAAAGAACTTTACCTAGCAGTACAAATAAGGATTTCCTATAGAAACTGCCCTTGTAGGACATGTGAATGTGAATAACATCTGGCTGAAAAGTGATAAGCCCGATCAGGAAGTTGATAAGTCCCTTTAGAAAATAAAACAATCGTTTAAATGTGCTGCCTGTAATGTAAGTTTCGATATGTCTTATATCATATTTATCAGCTATGAAAGAATCGTTGATATTCTTCATAACCGTAACGATTCCGCCTTTATCTTCCAACGAAGAGCCGATTACCATTACTTTCTTTTTCATGTTGCTCACCTCTTTTTCATCATGTTTAAGAGTTAATGCAAATGCACTTCCAAGGATTGCAAATATCAAGACATACTGAGGTGAACTGTTAAAAACTTGTTCTCCAGTTGATTCAATTAAGCTTTGAAAGAGCACTAGCAGGGAAAAAACAAATATCCCTTTTTAAAAGAATTGTTGCTTATTTGATAGGCTTTAAATATTTTAAATCCGATCCACACAAAAAGACTAAGCCATAACAAAGCTCCAATAAATCCTAATTCTCCCATAATATAAGGCCAATACGTATCAGTAGCCCATTTAGGATCTTTTGGATAGATTCCGTAAATCCTATCTAAGTGATACTCGTGGTATAACGGGCTATAATTCTCTCGTGCTACCCAACCGCCGTACCTTCCAAAACCTGCACCAAAGGGGAAGAAATCAAGTGCAATGATAAATCCAAATATATATAAAGCTTTCCTTGCTGACTCCGAATAAGGGGTTTCAATATATCTTTGGATCGTTAATAGCGTTAAATGATAAACTTCTTCGCCAACGAGTATAACTGTAATTAGTAAAATGATTGATGATACAATCAGCACTTTTTTGTTACGGTAACTACCTTTCAAGACTTTTAGTGCAACCAACAGTCCATTAAAGAAAATGCTTAAAAGAACCTTAAATCTTAGTGATAAAAATGCTGCTACCATAAAAAGAATGGCAGATAGTCCTTTACGTCTTGAAGGAGAAACGGTATAAAAAGCAAGAAAATAAAAAGATATTATGGCCATAAACCAGCCATATTGACCTGGATGGATAAACAAGGACTGAATGCTGATTAAACCAGAGCGATAATCAAATTTACTATCTGTATGAATGAGCGCCCGGAAATCTTTATGCAAAAAGAAATCGATGAAAGCAAAGAGGATAATAATAATCCCTATACCTACTAGACCCTTCAGATATTTCTGTATATCCTGAACCGAGAAAGGAATATGCTGAAAGATAGCAAAGATAATAAAGCCTTTAAACATCAAGAAGCCGCCCTCAGCCATAATCGTGAATGGGACTTTATGAATGATGCTTGAGACTAAACCAATCAAAAAAATCACTAATAAAATATAATAGAAACGATCAATTTGGAAGTTCCGCTCTTTCCATCGATGATAGAGGATTACTGAAATCCCAAATATAACAAACAACTCATCGAGATTATTCATGCCTTTTGCAAGCAATTCAAAAAAACGAACATTTCTCACAATAGTATCCTGGAATAATAATAGAACGAAAAAAGTTGGCAGCAGCTTTTTGAACTGCTCCCACTCTCGAAAACCTTTAATAAGATAAATATATAAAAATAACATCACTGCTACTAATGTAAGAGAAGTACCCAGAAAAAATGTCCCCATGATAATCAGGGACAATAAAAATAGTGGGTAAAGTATTTTTTTATTTATGAATAAACTCACCATATGCCCATTCCTCTCAACTATTAAAAAGCATCTTTGGAGCCTAATAAAACAAAAAATGTCTTAAACAATATTTTTAGGTCCATTCCTAGTGAGCGGTGCTTGATGTAATTAAGGTCTAATTCCACCATTTCATCAAAACCAAGATTACTTCTTCCGCTAACCTGCCATAGTCCAGTACAACCTGGTGTAACAAGCAATCGCTGAAGTTCATAAGAATTATATTGATCAACTTCTCTAGTCAATGGAGGACGCGGCCCTACCAGGCTCATATCTCCACGCAGAACATTCAATAATTGCGGCAGTTCATCAATGCTTGTTTTTCGAATAAATTTACCGAATTTCGTTACACGAGGATCATCTTTCATCTTAAACATAGCCCCTGATACTTCATTCTGATCTAACAGATGGTCAAGGAGTTCTTCTGCATTACTTACCATTGACCTGAATTTATACATATAAAACTCTTTGCCATTTTTACCGACCCTAAGCTGCTTAAAGATAATTCTAGCTTTTGGATCTTCCCATTTAATAACAGCAGCAACTATGATAAATAAAGGGCTTGCTAATACAATAGCAATTATACACACAAGAATATCTATCAATCTCTTAGAAGCAATATATATACCATTACTTTCAACCTGCGTTTCTTGTAAAGCAACCTTGCTCTTTGAAACTTGTAATGAAGAAGGAATCAATTTTATACCTCCTTAAACGGTAGCTTTTTCTTTTAGGATTAAGATTTCCATTTGTTTTAATAAATCTTCTTTTAATGAATGATCTTGCAAAGCAAATTCCAGAGTAGTTGTAATAAAACCTAACTTTTCACCAACATCATAGCGCTGTCCTTCAAATTCATAAGCATATACATTCTCAATTTCGTTGACTAGTTGTAATGCATCTGTTAACTGCACTTCCCCACCAGCCCCAATATATTGCTTTTCAAGATGTGTAAAGATTTCAGGAGTTAAAATGTATCTGCCCATAATTGCTAAGTTAGAAGGCGCATCTTCTTTAGCTGGTTTTTCTACTAGATTTTCTACACTGAATAATCTTCCCTCATTACTCCCAGGATGAATAATACCATATCTGGACACTTCATTCTCCGATACTCTTTGTACACCGATTACCGATGATTCCGTTTCCTCATACTGATCCATTAATTGTTTTAAGCATGGTTTCTCAGATTGTACGATGTCATCTCCCAAAAGGACCGCAAAAGGTTCATTGCCAATAAATTTTCTAGCGCACCAAACTGCATGTCCAAGCCCTTTTGGTTCTTTTTGACGAATATAATGAATGTCGATCATTTTGGATGATTGCTGAACTTTTTCTAACAACTCAAACTTCCCTTTTTCGAATAGGTTCTGTTCAAGTTCAAAAGCGTAATCAAAATGATCTTCAATCGCTCTCTTCCCTTTACCTGTGACAATTAATATATCTTCAATACCAGAAGCAATGGCTTCCTCCACTATGTATTGTATCGTCGGTTTATCAACTATTGGAAGCATTTCCTTAGGCATTGCCTTTGTTGCAGGCAAAAAACGAGTCCCTAGTCCTGCAGCAGGAATTATTGCTTTTTTACTTTCAAAATCTAACCCCTCATCTTTCCTGTGTTAATATATATTAGAATAGCAAAATTGTAACAGAAATGACCAATGTATGTAATAATAACACATATTTTTACAAAAAACATACATATTTTTTGTCATTTTTTAAGCTTTTTTCGGTAAATACACCGAAATTTGCTAAGGTTTTTTTTTCCAAATGTAATATCAGTTTATCATAAGATAATTGCAACTTGTAGTTTGAACAGTGTTAAAATAAAAAAATGATATAAATAGTAGATTTGCAATTTATTAATCTGCTAACACTAATAAACATTTGATGCAAGATTAGTAAAAAGCTATAATGAAATGACGAAAAAAATCGAATTGGAAAGAGGACATATAATGAGCACTTCCAGAGTTAGGAAAAGAAAGAAAAAGCGTCATAAAATTCTTCTTATATTAATGTCTTTTGTTTTTATACTCGTTCTTGGTTCGCTTGCATACGGATATAACCTTTATAGTCAGGTCAAAAATACTGCCGGAGAAATGCATGAAAAGAATGGATGGAGCGGTAAAGGCGATCAAAAGGAAAAAATCGCTAGTGAAAAACCAATATCTATTCTCTTAATGGGTGTCGATGAAAGAGAGAACGATAAAGGACGATCTGACAGTTTGGTTGTTGTAACACTTAATCCAAAAAAACAATCCATGTATATGTTTAATATCCCACGTGATACGCGTACATTAATGGTTGGTAAAGGAACAGAAGATAAAATTAATCATTCCTACGCATTCGGCGGTTCAAAGATGACTGTTGAAACCGTTGAAAACTTCTTAGATATTCCGATGGACTACTATATTAAAGTGAATATGGAAGCACTGAGTGAAATTGTAGATGCTGTTGGAGGAATTACGGTTAATAACAAAAATGATTGGTACGATGATCGTTACTATAAAAAGGGATATCACTACAAAAAGGGTGAGATCACACTTAACGGACCACAATCACTTGGCTATGTACGTATGAGATATCAGGATAACCGTGGTGATTTCGGCCGTCAAGAAAGACAAAGACAGGTTATTAACGCTATTATCAACAAAGGTGCAAGTGCATCTTCACTAACTAAATTCGATGATGTCTTAGATGTACTAGGCAAACACGTGAAAACAAACATGACGTTCAGTGAAATGAAAGACATTCAAAAGAATTACAGTGGTGCAAGAAAAAATTCTAATTCCTTTGAAGTTAAAGGATCTGGGCAGAAAATTAATGGAATCTATTATTATGTAGTCCCACAAGAAGAAAAACAAAGAATTACATCTACATTAAAAACACATTTAGAGCTATAAAAGGAAGCTGACCATTGGTCAGCTTTTCTTCTTTTTCCAGAAAAATATTATGTTGGCATATAAATACAAAATAGTTTTCTTATGGTATAATCTCACTGGATATGTAAATGGAAGAAGGAGAAAAATGATGCTGGGGTTTAAAAAAACTATTACAAAATACGGTAAGCTAAATAAATCTGTAGAGAAGATAAATGCGTTAGAACAAAGCACCTCAAAACTTTCCGATTATGAACTACAATCAAAAACTCTTTACTTTAAAGACCTGCTTCAAAATGGAAGTTCTCTAGATGATATTAAAGAGGAAGCATTCGCAGTTGTCCGTGAAGCAGCGAAACGAGTACTAGGCTATCGTCATTATGATGTCCAATTAACAGGCGGACTTGTCCTTCATAATGGAAGCATTGCAGAAATGCAAACGGGTGAAGGGAAAACACTTGTTGCTTCCCTGCCTAGTTACCTAAACGCACTTACAGGCAATGGCGTCCATGTCATAACCGTAAATGAATATCTGGCAAAAAGAGACTTTGAACATATTGGTAAGATTCATGAATACTTGGGGCTGACTGTAGGCATAAACCTATCTTCTATGTCATCTCTTGAAAAAAGAATAGCTTACAACGCTGACATTACATATGGTACTGGAAATGAGTTTGGCTTTGATTATTTAAGAGATCACATGGTTTATAATCCAGGTGAAAAAGTTCAAAGGAAATTAAGTTATGCCATTATTGATGAAATTGACAGTATCCTTATAGATGAGGCTCGTACACCTTTAATTATTGCAAACAAGTCTAATTTATCTGCTGAGCTCTTTTTTATTACATCTAAAATAGCTGCAAGTTTTATAAAGAACGAACATTTTGAACTAATACCTGAAACAAAAGAGGTTTTCCTGACAGAAAAAGGTGTATCTGTTGTGGAACGTTCATTTGGTATAAAAAATTTGTTTGATTCAGAACATCAAATGCTTTTTCATTTCTTTATGCAATCATTAAGAGCACATACAATCATGATCAAAGACGTCGATTATATTGTCCGTAAAGGTGAAATCATGTTAGTAGATTCCTTTACAGGAAGAGTTATGGAAGGCAGAAGTTACAGTGATGGATTACAACAAGCTATAGAAGCTAAGGAAGGCCTGCCTATAAAAGACGAGAATGTCACCCAGGCTACTATTTCTATTCAAAATTATTTCAGATTGTATGAAAAATTATCAGGTATGTCTGGTACAGCTGTTACGGAAAAGAAGGAATTTGGTTCTACTTATAACATAGACATTGTTGAAATTCCAACAAACAAGCCAAAGCAAAGGGTTGATCTCCCTGATCTTCTCTATCTTAATGCTAGTGATAAATTTAAGAAAATTATTAGCGAAGTCAAAAAACAGCATAGAAATAAGCGGCCCATCCTTATCGGAACAACATCTATTAAACAATCAGAATATTTGTCTAGTCTTCTGGACAAAGAAAATGTGCCCCATCACCTGTTAAACGCTAAAAGTGAAGAACAAGAAGCCAAGATTATCTCTCTTGCAGGACAAATCGGGCAGGTTATGATTGCAACGAATATGGCAGGAAGAGGTACAGATATACTTCTTGGTGAAGGTGTTGCAGAATTAGGTGGTTTGCACATTATTGGCACAGAGAAAAATGAAAGCATTCGAATCGATAATCAGTTACGAGGCAGAGCCGGCAGACAAGGTGATCCAGGTTCATCACAATTCATCCTCTCTCTTGAGGATGATTTCTTTACTAAAATTGAAAATGAAATGTTAACGAAGTGGAAAAAGAAAGTGGATATAAATGTTGAAGGCTTGATAATCGAACCCAATCCTCATAAATTCATTAGTAAAACACAACAAACGATCGAAGGGATTTTATACTCTGCCCGTGAACACCTTTTGAAAATTGATAATGTTACTGATCAACAAAGACGTGTTATTTATGAGTTAAGAAATAATCTACTCTTATCAGATAACCTATCTGAATTTATAAATAAAAGAGTAGAATTCACGCTAGATGAAACAATTAATGAGTTTTGCCCACAAGATTCTATCTTGGAAGAATGGGATACAACTGAACTCATAAAACAACTGCAGTTTTTGTTAGCTGATCAGAAAGTAGACCCATTGCTTATACAAAATAGAGAAATAGAAGAGATAAAAGAGTATGTAAATGATTTATTAAACAATAGATCCCAAGAGCTTCAACATGTGATACAAGATACTGAATTTAATGTTTCTTTAAAAAGGATGGTTCTTCATTCACTAGATCGTCATTGGTTAAAGCATTTAGATGAAATGACAATTCTCAAGGATGCTATGCACTTAAAGAGCTACGCACAAGAAGACCCTTACCGCTTGTTTGAAAAAGATTCTTATGAACTATTTAATCATTTTCAAAAAGAGTTTGCCAAAGATATTTCCATCCTCTTTGCTAATGCATTAACACGAACTATAAACTCTGGAAGTACTGTGGAGGTTTAAGATGCTCTCTATATTTAAGAAAAAAGAAGATACGATAAATGTGCAAGATACAATACAGAAGAACGACGTAACAGATAACGAAAACACAACACAAGTTGATGAGGTTTTGACTGAATTAAGTTTGCATCCAGATCTTGAAATAAGTGTTCAAGAAAAATATATCTACCAATATTATCATGGACAACTTAATTCTTTAAAAAGAAATCAAATCTCAATTTCAGCTTATCAGTTAAATAAATATGAAGGTTATTTTGTAGTTCATGGTTTTATTCGATCAACTCTTGAGAAACCTGCCAAAATTTCAGATGTTACACTGCTCTTATTAGACGAAAATAAGGCTATATTAGCTAAAAAAGATTTCAACCTAGAAGAAATAGGAGAACTCCCTCCTAACTCAAGTCGTCCTTGGATTTTTATATTTAATAATGAGGACTTAATCTCAGGAATCTCAGAGATTCCTGAAACAGGCTGGCAGCTTGCTTTTGAGATTTCTAAAAAGCAGTCTTCACAACAAACACCACTTGACCTGCCTGATAGTTGGGAGAGCAGTTGTACGCAAGAACAAAAGCATTTTTTGAAAAAGTTAGTTGATGATCTCCCTCCTATTCAGCAAGGTGAGTTAAACATTATGGGAATAGAAGCCGTACAGTCAGAGAATCGTGATTTGCAAGTTACGTTATTATTCAGAAATGCTTCACTAAGGGATATTCAGCTTCAACAGCTTCCATTACAAATTACAAATGGAAATGATGAACTGATTACAAAGGGATTGTTTAACCTTGATGCTTTTGAAATCAAGGCAAACACCGCAAAACCATGGCGCTTTATTTTCCCGCTTGCACTTTTAGAAGATAAAAATCCAGATCTTTCAGCTTGGAAAGTAGCTGTCAACGCTCAAAAAAATTAAACACTTAATAAGGGGAATGAAAATGAAGTTTGTAACACCATTAGTAATTATAGCTCTTCTAGTAACTGGCTGTTCGGAAAAGGAAACAAAAAAAGAAGCAACCCATTTAAATAGAGACCAGCAAGAGCGTGTGGAAGAATTAAATGATCTTCAAGCAACATTTAAGGAAATGGAGCCCGCTGAAGTAAACAAACTTATTCCTCCCAAAATGGATGATTATGGTATAGTCACTCATGATAAACTTCTTCAATATATGATGGATCCAAAAAGTATTTCTGAAATTGAAAAATATGAGCTTACCTATACGGGGCAGCACAATTTTTCTAAGAAAAGCGAAAAGAATCACAAGTGATTCTTCAAACTTTGGAAACTTTAGAGTCACAGTTAAAAAAGGATTTTAAAGTAAAGGATTTCAAGGAAATGGAGATGGTGTTCGAGAGTTCAAAAACCACTCCAAAACAAGGCGAGACCAAAGAGAAAATTTATTATGATATTCATACAAAAGCAGAATTCTCTCATGGGAAGTTAATCAAATCATACGACATTACTTCCGATGCTGTTTATAACATGGTTGTTTCAGAGCTTCAAGTAAAAAATATAACATTCAAACCTGCTAACTCTTAACAAACTGGCCCATACTGGGTCAGTTTTTTTGTGTTCCTTTTTTACTATAACAAGTAAAAAAGACCTAAAAAAATAAATTTACATCTTACTGTATTTTAAGTAAAATTTACTATGTTATAGAAAAATATACCAACGGAGGTTTTTTTATGAAAAAACTGTTAGGGGTTTTGATGTCACTTAGTCTAATCCTTTCATGTATCATCAATATTCATCCAGCACATGCAGCTGAAATGGTGACAGGGACTTTAGTGGACGCAAAGGGTACCTTAATCAAAAATGCATCGGTCAATTTTTATGAAGGCACAGGATATGAAAAACATATTACGCACGCAATGACAAATGAAAAAGGGAATTTCAAATTAACCCGTTAACAAATGGGAAAATATACACCATTAATATTTATCCCCCATACGGAGAAAACCCTTATGTAGTTACAGAGACAACCATTACATATAACGGTGCTGACTCTCTTAAGAACCTTATACTTAATACTGCAAATTTTACAGGAAAAGTAGTAGATTCATCAGGTAATCAAGTAAAAGACGGATATGTTTCACTGAGAAATGAATCAGATCAGGTTAATTTATCAAGCCAGATTTTTAATGGAACATTTAAATTTGGTGGTTTAATTGAAGGGAAAACTTATCAGATTCAAGCAAGTCCATTTGATGATCCCAATTCAGTTTCATCAAAAGTAACAAGTTTTACTTATAATAAAACTTCTTCAAACAATTTCGTGATAAAACTTTCAAAAGTTGAAATAAAAGGGATAGTTACAGATCCAGCAGGTAAAGGAAAGCCGTATGTTTCTGTTCATATTTTTGATGAAAATCACAGAGAATTTCAATCTACATCCACTGATTCCAAAGGTGCGTATCGTTTTGGAAATCTAACACCTGGTAAAACATACACGATTAATACTTGGGTATCACCAGATGAAACATACGTAAGTTCAACATCCAAAACCATTAAGTATCAAGGAAAATTATTAACAGTACCTTCATTACAATTACGCAAACCGCAAATTACAGGAAAAGCAGTAGACTCTCAAGGAAAACCTTATACGAATGGCCGTGTAATTCTTACTGACCTTTCTTCACCTGGTTTAACAGAAGAAACAGAGCTTTCGATGAAAGGAACATACCAATTAGCAGGTTTAATTAAGGGGCACAAATATCAAATTAAAGTAGTGACATTTCGAGATAACAAAAACTTCCCTTCCGCTCCTACTGAATTTGTTTATTCTGGCAAGAATCCTAACATTACGCTGAAACTAACAAAGCCTCAAATTCTAGTCAAGATTACGGATGCTTCCGGTAAACTTACGTCTGCTAACAGTGTATATATCAATTTTTATGAAGGTAATAAAAATCTTAACTATTATGAGCCAGACAGCAAGGGTGAATTCAATCTGGGTGGGTTGATACCTGGAAAAACGTATACAATACGTGCATCTAGCAGAGACACTAAAAAATATATCGATGCTGAACCATATACGTTTAAGTACGATCCTAAGAAAACTAAGATTACAATTAAAATGAAGAGTATAGCTTTAAAAGGGAAAATTTTAGCTTCGAATGGCAAACCTATTTCTGGATCTTCTATTTATATCTTTGATGCAAAAACGAAGAAATATGTTACGAATGCTTCTTCTGATAAAGATGGATTATATAGTTTTCCAAATGTCTTTAAAGAAGGAACTACTTACATCTTAGAGGGTTATGAACCTTATCAAAGTAAAGATGCTGATACAAAACCGTATACCTTTACATACAAGAAAACACTAAAAGAAATTCCTACTATTAAACTACAAAAAGGAATTATTTCTGGATTAGTATTAAATCCAAATAATACAAAACCAAAAGAAGGCTATATAACCGTTAATGGTGAGAAGGATTACTATCAATCTACCTATGTTCATAGTGATGGTTCTTATTATCTAGGGAGTTTAGTAGAAGGCAAAAAATATCAACTGAAAGCCTCCTCTTTTGATATAAATTACGACACTGGACAAATAAATTTCACTTATAAAAAAGGAATGAAACTACCTGTAGTTAAATTTATTCCAGTGAGTGTCAATGGTAAAATTTTGTTCAATAACGGTGATGTTCCCTATGATTCAACGATCAAGATCAAGGATGACAAAGGGAAGGTCCTTGCTAATGGTGACGTTAACGGAGAAGGCTATTACAAGTTTTCTAAATTAATTAAAGGTAAAAAATATAAAGTAGAAGTTTCCTTAAGCGGTTATAAGACGGTCACTCATTCATTTACTTATAGCGGATCAAAAACAACATTACCTACATTAAAATTGATTAAATAAAACATAACCTGGAGTGAACTTACGTGAAAAAATTAATAACACTTACACTTTCAGCCATTTTATCTTTTACTCTATTAATTCCCTCAATAGGGGAGCTGCTTCCGGAGAAGTATACTACCCCGCTGATGGCTTTGGTAGATCTTACGCCGGAATCTATAAATCTGTACCCAACGGGAAATCTTCTCTAGTTTTAAAGGAAAACATTTATGCATGGAAAGAACTCAAAACGCCTCCTATAAAACTTGAAGATTTAAACTTTTACTATTCAAAGGGTAAACAAGTGAGTAAAGGTGATTATGGAACTATCGACAACCCCATTAGCCACGTGCAAATGGTTGGCAACGATTTGTATTTTACTAAGTTTTTATTTGGAGCAGAGTATTACGGTGGATGCGGTGGTGGTTTTGCTGATATTTATGAAATCTATAAACGTGACAGTAAAGGTAAAGTTACAAAAGTCGTTTCTGATCGTATATCCTCAGACGCTCAAACACCGTTTAAAGTAATTGGTACCTCTCTCTATTATGCTAAGGTAACGAATAAAGGGTATGGAAACTTTACAATTGTAAAAATGGATTTAAAAAGCGGAAAAAAGCAAGAAATGGGAAAAGGTGTAGATGATTTTTGGGTTCAGGGAAACCAGATCTTTTTTGTGAAGTATAACACCCTTTACAAAAGGGACATAAAAACTCAAGCCGTTACAAAGCTCAACATTAATAAAGCTCAATTACGTGGTGCTAACGGTTGCGGAGAAGGTAATTACAATATTTCCATGAATGGCATGGTGTTTGAAAAATGGGAAACTAACAAAAGCGTTCCTTATTACATGGACTTTTCAACAAAGAAATTAACAAAGCTCAATCACGATGGATCACTTTATATTGTTGATGCTGATCCGAATAAAAAACGATTCATTGCTTTTAAATGGGACTATAACAAAAATACGAGTTCGCTTGGTGTTTATAATTTAGAAGGTAAACTGACAAAGCAACTCAAAAGTTTAAAGCCAAACGAGTATATGAATTTCCACACGCTCGATGCAAAAAATGGGAAGATCCAATATATTGAAGGTACGAGTCTCAAGTTAATTAAATTCTAATCCCATACACACAAAAACCCGCTGTTACTTTCAGCGGGTTTTTGCGCTATAAAATAATGCAGTCCATAAGAAATGAATCCTATTGTAGATGGTTAAGTTTGAAGATTGGAACAATAATACGAGTAGCAACTGTAAAAAACAATGTGGCATTCTGTGTAAATGAACAAGAATCCAATTATTGTTTATTCCCCTTTCTCTAAATGATGTTAAAAGGACGACTCAGTTGACTGAGTCGTCCTTCATTATTATTAGAATTCTACTTTTAACGTATAAGGATTAAGGCTTGCATTACGATTCGTATCCTTCACTTCAATATAGTAGTTTCCTTTTTCAAATCGGTTAACAATACTTCATGATCCCCAATTCTGTAATAATCGGCTTTTCGTACCAATTTCCCATCTTTATAGATTGAAATGATACCATCCACATCGTTTTTAAATTCGAACGTTATTTTCGCTTTCCCGTCCTTATCCATCTTTAAAGAATACCAATCTGTATCCCCGTTTGTTACACCTGCATTTAAATATCCTTTAGCTGTTAATGTTTTAGCGTTTATCTTCTTTAACGCCAGAGGCTTTGTTGGTGTATAATTCTTAACCACTGATCCTGCGTCTTCATCCTTCTTATTAACAGGTTCTATTTTAGCGGTATAAGGCAGCAAGCTAGGATTCATATCTTCTGTAAATCCAACAAGAGCAATAATGTAACCCTTCCCTTTTTTAGCGATGAAGGAGCCACTCGTGTTACCTGTTTCCCAGCCTCTTTCCAAGAATCTGATTGTATCAAATTCTAATTCATCCAACTTACGGTTGTTATTAGAGTCTTCAAAAACGATTGCTGCACTGTAGAAGTCCCCTAATAACTCAGATGGGTATTTCTTTTGAAGATCTTTCGTTACAGTGGAACGGTCAATATTTACCCCATACAGTGTATCAGCTTTATGTGATTTAAGATAAGAAACATCTTGATCATTTGGCATTGAAAAGTTACCTGTGAACTGCTTAGCAGGCAGATACTTCACATTATCGAGTCGATCATTGCTTTCGTATGGATCTTCCGGATTGCGCACTTTTAAGGTTGAAGTAAAAGAATAACTATCAAAAGAAATACTGTTTTCATTGAACTGGTCGTTCATTACTTTTACAAAATAAGACTTTCCTCTTTTCAAACCGATATTCATCTTATTATTAAGCTTTACTCCAGACCAGTCAAAGGTGTAGTTACCGCCAATTTGACCAAAGTACGTAGCTTCTCCTTCCTCGTAAACTTCCGTCACCATCTCATACACTTCAACCATAGGTACGTTTCCATTGGAATCAAAACTAAACTCATAGATTCCCGTTGAACTAGGAGTAACTGCATACCAGTCTTCGTCTTCAACATTTTGCAAGTAGCCAGAACTTGTATCTCCAATTTGATAACGAAGAGCACTTTCTTTTATTTGGTCGAGCATATTTTGGTACTCGTCCTCTTCTTCATCCATTTCGTGCATGACATCTCTTAACTCTTGTTTTAATGACACATATTCTTCCGTGTCAATTTTGCCTTTTTCATATTCTTCTTCAGGCATTTCCTCATTCATTGGAAAATGATCTTCATCTTCAGGCAGAACTTTGCCTTCTATCTCTATCTCATATGGAAGGTTTGATGAATCATACTCTTCTTCACCATACATTAGTTGTTCATTCATAAAGAAATCATACATCCAATTATAATAATTCATTTTATTTGAAGCCGATACAACATACTCCATTCCTGGTTCTGCCTCAAATACTAAGGTTTCCGCTTCTCCATATCCACGGGAATTCGAATAGTACATCGGTTCGATTTCTTCCTCGTGAGAAGGTTTTATAGACATAGAACCAGCTTCTTCACCCTTGCCGCCTTCTTCTGGCGCTTCAACAGGGGATATAACTGCTCGCTAAGATACACGTTCAGGCTTGTGTCTAGCCCTGGTACGCCCGTCATTTTCACACGAACCATCTGCTTTTCATCTACACTAACTTTAAAGTAATCTTCGTCTCCTTCTTCACCCGTAAGCGTCAGGATTTTACTTTCTGATGAATATGGAAGTGCTTCAACAATAATAGGATTTTCCTGCTCTACACCATCATCAAGCAGCTTATCACTTTTAAAAATGTTCAAAGAGTAATGTGACAGTCCTTTACCACTATCATCAAAACTACCATTAGCATCTTTTATTCCAATGGCTAGTGTTCCAGAGAAAGGAACTTTGTAGAGTTTACCTTCTGTTCTACCTTCGCGTACCTGGTTAACATTAATCTGTTCTGTTTCATCATTTGAATATAAATTCATTCTGTATTTATAATCATATGAATCCGCACCTTGCAAGGTTGTTTGAATGTAATCGCCTTCTTTTACTTCAAACTTAATCCATTCTTCTTCATTGGCTTTTGTTATCTTGCCTTTATGTGTGTACTTCTCCCCTACCGATACAGATTTTGCCTGTTTTAATATCTCAGTCTTCGTTACTGGGTTCTTAACAGAAGACGGAATCTTCTTTACGTCAAATTTCAATGCAGCTACAGGGTCTACTAAACCATTCGCATACTTTGTATCAAAGCCTTTTGCACCAAGATCCTTTGCGGTGTGCTCCAGAACGTACTCTACCTGTGCCGGTGTCAAGTTTGGATATTTTGCCAAAAGTAGTGATGCAACCCCGCAACAACTGGCGATGCCATGGACGTTCCGCTCAAGTAATCAAAGCTTGATTTTCGTTCGTATTCATAAATTGGTGCATACACTTTCTCTCCAGGTGCAACGATATCAACAGAAGGGCCATAAGAAGAATAGCTTGATAGTTTATTCTCTTTATTGGTTGAGCCTACAGAAATAACACCTTCAAATGCTGCGGGATAATTTAGAGAATCATCTCCATTGTTTCCCGCTGAAGCCACCACTGTTACGTTCGCTTCTATTGCCTTTTTAACCGCATCCTCAATTAACGGTGAAGGCATAGAACCGCCAATACTCATATTAATTACCTTAGCACCATTTTCAACTGCATAGAGGATAGCATCAGCAATCGCAAAGTCATATGCTCCCCACCCACGGTCAAAAACATCAATATTTAATAGGTCGGCGTTTGGATTAACACCATATCCACCCACAGCGTTGTTCTTTTTAGCTGCTAAAATACCCGATACATGGGTACCATGAAAATCAGGTGTACCCTGATTAATAGGGTTAACCGTGTTGTACCCTGGTAAAAGCTGCCCAGTGAGCTCAGGATGATTTCGGTCTGCGCCTTGGTCAATAACAGCGACTTTAACAGAACGGTTTCCTGCAAGCTGCTGTGCCTTCTCAATTTGCAGTAGGGAAAGGTGGTATTGTTCTTTAACTTTCGGATCGTTTGTACTCTGAGTTGTATACATAGCACTTGGACTCACAAGCTCCACTTTACTCATTTTCTTATAAGCATTGGCTACCTTTTCAATTGTTCCCTTTTTCTTCACTTTGACGACAGTGTAATTTAATTTCGAAACGCTTTTTATTGGTGAAGCACCTGCACGGCTGTGTTCAGTAAATGAAATTGGCCGGTTATATTTAATAATCAATGTATCCTCACTGAGCGAGGGGTGATTCTTCCTTTTCTCACTTAGCTTGTCTTGTATGTAATCAGTAATTAGAGCGTTGTGACTGCTCGTCGTTGTTGTTGCTGCTAACACATTCATAGGCGAAAAACTTGTTGCTACTAAACTAGTACTTAATCCAAGAAGTGCAATCTGTTTCTTCCAGTTAAACATCTCTTTCCCCCTGACAATAATTTACTTAATTTGTAAAAATAATCTAAATTTAGTTTAGCAGAAAAATGCCATATAAGTAGGGTCTAAAGTCCTATTAACCGACTAAAATTTGTAATAAAAAACCATGCGTTGTATCAAACCACTCTTCTTTTTTTACTCGTTGCATTTTTTTCGCTATCTATGTGATTACAGTACTTTACGGTACGTGTTCTTTTATTTATTACACATTCGCGCAGATACTCTCGATTTACGCGCAGTTAAAGGTCGTCTACGTGCGGTTGAGCTTCAGTTGCGCGCACTAACGATTGATTGGCGCGCACATCTCGGTGATTTGCGCGCACCACAGAGGATTATAGGCAGTTTCAACTATCCAAAAAGGGCTTTTACGCATGTCAGGAGGGTACACCAGCTATAAATACAATAAATCTTCAGTGTTAACCAGAAATTTTTGAGGTACTACGTTAGATTTTGCTATATTACCGCGTCAAAATAACAATTGTTAGCTCGTTGGTACAAAATGGTGTGTTTATTTTCTATAGTTTCCCAAACAAAAAAAACGGCACCTGCTATAGATGCCGTTTTAAGTCGTATTACTTATTATCTCGATAGATTTTAATTGTTTTTTCCGTTACATTTCCACCAAGATCGACTAACTTAAACTTAAAAGTATTCCAACCTGGATTTAGTTTTAAAGTTGCATACATCTTGTGTTTATGTGTCTTCATTACAAATGGCTCTTTAAACGTATTCGCATACTTTTCGTCACCATTAATGTAGAATCTCATATCACTAAAGTTGTCCTCTAATTCAATTGTAACCGTTTGATATCTTTTATACTCTGACACCTTTGATGGTGCTTTTACGTTGATTGTAGCACTTGTAGAATCTACAAACACTTTGCGCAAGAAGGAAGTCTTGTTTCCAGCTGCATCTGTTGATTCCACTCTAAAATCGTATACGCCATCCTTCGTGTATACGATCTCGTAACCGAAATCGTAACGTTGTTTTGCTTCATTCCATGTAACAGTAGCTGTGTTTCCATTCACTTTTACAGATGTAATTTCGGACTCATCTTCAACATACCCTGTAACCATTACTTTTTTGTAATCCGTTACGGTTAATGCTTCAGGCGTCACAACAAACACAGAAGGAACTGTTTTATCTGGTTTTTCATTAAATTTTGAGATCGCTTTGTTACCCGCATAATCATAAATCAGTACTTCTACTTTATCTTTTGCTCCTGGTACACTAGCAAGCTGATAAGTAGTCACTGAAGCAGCTAATGGTTTTGTTAAGACACTCTTACCATTTACTTTAATGTCAATATGTGAGATTCCTGATGTTGCATCCGAAACTCTCCAAGAAAGATTTGCTCCTTCTAATGTTGATGAAGAAACTACTGGTTTTTGAGTGTCTACATAGAACGGAATATGGTTTGTTTGCCATTTCGCATTAGGATAATCAATGATCGATTTGATTTCATAGAAATACTTTCCATCTTTCACTAAACCAGTTGGCGTATTTCCATCCCAATCTGCATTGTAAACAACATATTCTGTAGCACCAGAACCACCGTCGAAATAGTTTTTCACTACATACTCTTCACTTCTTAGCTTTTTCAAACGTTGTTTCTTCGCATCAAGCACTGCATAAGATACTTGCTTAGCATTACGCAAGAAAGAAACAGCAGGATAGATGTTATCGTTCACACCGTCTCCGTTTGGAGAGAATGCGATTTTGTCTTTATGAAGATTACCATCTACTGGATTTACACCAAGGTATTTATAATATGTCGTATTCCCTGCAGAGTCCTCATTGATTTCATCTGTTAAAAGACCTGTGCTTCCGTAGAATGAAGTCTCTTCACTAGCAAGATCATCAATAATTGGAGCAGCACTCCAGTTACCTTTAAATCCAACATAAGGAACACTTAGTGAAGGTAATTTACCTTCTACATCGACTAAACGTACAAGACCTTCAACAAAATAACCATTAGGGAAAAGTTCCTCAATCGTATCAGCTTCCATGTTCCATACGGCAACATCTGACAAATCTAAAGTGACTTCTAGTGACGAAGTACCCTTTGCAGGAACAGTAACTTGATAAGAACCATGAACGTCTTTTCCTTTAGTTGATGTAATTTCAATTGGGTACTCACCCGTTCCAGAATCTGCATCATAAGTAGAAGCTTTATAAACAGCTTGCGCTTCTCTTAGATTATCACCTTCTGTAACGAGGTCCGTTTGAACATTACCTTCTACATTGTACGTAATGTCTTCGTTAGAGTAGTTTTTCGCTGTAAGTGTGAATGTTGCAGTTTCTCCAGAAATCTCTTTAAGAGCAACCTTAGCAACGCCTGTTTTTGAATTCGTTACAACTACAGGTGTTTCAACAGCTGCCATTAAGTCCATCAATCCACTTCCTGCACGGCGTGGAGAATAGTAATTGTTTAACTTAAAATAATTGTTGTATAGACCTTTATCAATTCGTGGAGAAGCCGTATTCATTAAAATGTTCTTAGCCATTTGAACACGCTCTGCACCTTTTAGATTAAAATCTTTGTCTACACGCTGCAATACGATTGCAGAACCTCCAGCAACGTGAGGCGCAGCCATCGATGTACCACTCATAACACCATATTCGTCGTTGTTTAGAGTCGAGTAGATTTTCCCTCCTGGAGCAGTGATTTCCGGTTTGAAATCAAGGTTTGGTGTTACACCCCAAGAAGTAAAGGCTGACATCGTTCCACCAGCTGGGTTAGTTGCTGATACTTGTTTGCCATCAAATTCAACTGAAAGATTCTTACTATCTTTTAACAATGATTCAAGAGAGTTTCCGTCCTTGATCGATAGTGTAACCATCGGAATTTTAGGGTTATCAAGTGCCATGTTCACGTAGTCACCATGGGCTACAGCACCCCGAACGATTACCCCTGCTGCACCTTTTTCTTCAGCTGTTTTTTGGATATTCGAATAGAAGTATCCGCCTGTACGAACAGCCATAACCAATTTACCTGTTACATCTTTTCCTTCATAGTTCTGTGGCTGTCCATCTCCCACATAAACAACATCTGTCTTACCATTAAATACGTCCAATGGATTAGGCGTATCCTGCTTTTGGTAAGCAATATAACCAGAGTCCACTCCATCAACGTAAAGTTTAAATCCATCTAGCATAATATTAGAGTTTTCTAATGAAGCAACTTGAAGGGATTCGCTTGTTAACCCCGGAGCCCCTACAACACCAATATCCGGATTTGATGCATATGGATCATCCCATCCGTCTCCAAACGTTGCTGAGTTTCCAGCAGAGATTGCAAATAACACTCCGCTATTTGAAGCATTAGCGATCGCTTGTTGTTCAGGATCTTCGTCTATTACGAAAGAAGCTGTGGAGCCTAAGCTCATATTGATTACGTCAGCACCTAAAATAACTGCGTCATCTATTGCTTTAATATAGATATCTCCAAAAGTGGAAGGCATTCCAGGATCATTTCCGAAAACCTTCATCCCTAAAATTTGAGCTTCTGGAGCTACCCCTTTAATACCACCGTTAGTTTCATCTCCATTTGCCGCAACCGTTCCCGCAACGTGCATACCATGCATGCTTGCTCCTGGACCTAGATCACGGATTTCACTGTTACGGTCAGCATAGTTGTAAGCATAAGGAACTTTTGGTGTGTAATACTTACCTGCTAATTTCTTATCTTTTGCAAGTTGTGCAACTTTAGAAGAAGTCAACTTGGCTTTAGTCGCATCTGTTAAAACCATATCCTTATGGCTAACATCCGTTCCTGTATCAATAACAGCAACAACCATTCCTTCTCCATCATATCCGTGCGTTTCCCATTCTTGCTTTGCATTTACTAGGTCTTTAGAAGAAATCATGTGAGGCTTGCTGCCCTTTTCATAATCAGGACGTGCATATTCATTCACAATATGTACAGCAGCAACATTTGGTAGACTTTCAATCGTTTTAACAGATTTATATGTCGTTTCACCTGAAAAACCATTAAAAGCTGTTGTGAACTCATCTTTATAATTAACTTTAACTGCTTTTTTAGAAATGGCGTTCTTTACAGATTTTTGCGCAGAAAGCACTTCTTTTTTAAGATCTGTTTGTGTCGCCTTTGGCAGATCGTTAAATTTAACGCCTTTCTTCTGTGCATAGCTAATCGCCGGTGCATCATCAAGCTCTACAACGATACGAACTTTGTCATTATCGTTATATTGCTTGTCCAGCTTCTCTTTCTTTAATAGATAAGAAGCGGATTTTGCAGTAGCAACTGGATCTTTAGGTGTGTGAAGATTCTTAGTTAGTGAGTTACCTGCCGCAAACGAGACGTTAGCAAAAAGCATGATAAATGCTAACAATAGTGCGACCTTTCTCTTCATCGAGATTCCTCCTTGGAATAGTAGTATTATGTATAATCTTGGTGATTCTATCAGACTATTGATATAGTCCTTTATTATTATAGTTAAAATATTACAACTATTCAATTTAATTGTAGGATAATGATTTTTATTAAAATATCGTTTTTATCCATAACTGATTATGTAATGAATATATGCTGATTACTCTCTCAGCATATTTAAAAACATAAGAGCAAACCCAATAAAGGGTTTGCTCTTGTTTGGATGTGTATATTAATTTTTTTCTAGATACTTGCCGTTCTACTATTTTAATATCGGTTAAAAAACTAACTTCTTCAATTAGTTTTTAGAGAGGTATCGCCTATACAATCAACAGAAGAAAAGTATAACTTTTATTTTATTTTATTTACAAGTACTATTAATAGGGTTAATTTATTAACCATTTGTTATCGACTTTTGTTAAAGAGAGGTACCATGTATTTTTTATTGTCTTTTTCTGCTTCATATCTTCAGTCCAAAATATTTCAAAATTATCTTTATCTACTTTGTTCAAAACAAGATGCTTCTTAATACTTTCTACATTATTATAATCTTTTGGGAATACATCTTGAACTTTATTTTTCTTTCGATATTCATCAAAATCTTTCTCCATATTAACCTTATTTGGATCTGCATATAACGACTTAAATTCTTTATAAGATCCTTTATCAAAGTAAACAATTTCTATGAATTTTTCAGCTGTATTAAGAACTTGCTCTTTGTTAGCATCTTTTTTCACCGTTTTATCATCGCAAGAAGCCATTAATAAAATTACTCCTAATATTGCAATTATCTTATAAAGTTTTAACATATCTGGTTTCACCTTCTCCTTGAGACTTAAAATATCAAGGCAATAAAAAAACAGAGAGATCTACTCTCTCTGTTTTTGTTATTTACCTCATATCACTTTACACAGGAGGGGAACTGTGCATTCCGTTCCTGTATGAGGCTATAAATATTATTAGTTAGCCGCTACTGGAGTTACTACTTCTCCACCAACGTATACATTGTTAGTAGCATCTTTAATTACTGATTGATCCTTTTTCAGAGAAACTAATGGATAATCTGCCGCTGGCATTACACTTCCAACTGTAACAGTTACAGTGTTTTGACCAGCTGTAGCAGATACACCAGTAACTGTATATCCATCTACAGATAATGTAGCAGCAATTTGTTCAGGAGTTAATCCAGAGATTGCAGCTAAATTCTCACTAAAAGTAAGTGTTAGTGTAGTGTTAGTAGCTTTAACAGCTTTCACTAATTCTGGAGCTGCATTATCAGTTACTTCGTCAGTAACTAGAGTTTTAGCTGTTCCACCTAGTTCCACACCGTGCTCATCAGCAATAGTTTGTCCAGCTGCTAGAGATACATTTAGATCAGCTACCGCCGAAGTATCTGCAAGCTTAGAGAAAGTAAGTGTAACTGTCTTCTTATCTGTAGATACTTTCGCAGTGCTAACTGTAACAACTTTATCTCCATTATCTATAACAAAGTCAGAAGCTTGTACAGTTCCAGCATTTAATGTATCAGCAAAAGTAAGAACCACAGTAGAAGAACTTGTTAATTTTGCAGTTTCAAATACTGGTGCAGTAGTATCAACACCTGTGAATGTAGCTAGGCGAGTATTAGTATCTAATGTATTCTGTTGAATAGAAGCATCTTTTAATGCAGCGTCAATGAATAATTTATAATCAACACCATACTCAGTTACAACATTATCAAGAGTTAGAATTACTTTATGTGCATCTTTAGCATCAAGAGCAGCAGTTTTAACAGCTAGAGATGTACCATCAGCTACTTTTGTTACTAAGAAGCTTTCAACAGCTGCTGAAGGATCTGCCATTTCTTTATCAAAAGTTAATGTGATTTCATTATCTTTTGATGCTATTGCACCAAGAAGTTTAGGTTTAACTAGATCTTGTTTACCAGCAATTTGGATTGTTGCTGATTTAACATTGTTTCCAGAGATATCTGAAACAGAACCAAGAACAGTTGTTCCATCAATATCTAATGCTTCTTTAACTGCAAGTTCGTAATTAACTCCATCAGTTAGGAAACCAGAAGCTTTTGTTAATACAAGATTCTTAGAATTCGTAGGATCTTTTGCAACTGTAACACCTAAAGAATTTAGTGTTTTTGCCGTATTTTCAGCTTTACTTAAGTCTTTTAATGTAATTGCTAGATCAGCATCTGAAATTGCAACTTCTTCATTGAATGAAAGAACCACTTTACCTTCACTTTGAACATTAACACCAGTAATAGTTGGTGCAATAGCGTCAGCAGCGGCAGCCTTAAATTCTCTTGTTTGTGAAGCAGTTACATTTTTAGCAGTTGAAGCATCAGTAACATTAGATACTTGTAAGATATAATCTTTACCAGCAGTTAATGTTTCAGTGTCTTCAAATACTACACGAAGTTTGTTTCCAGTTACACCTACAACTTTACCCGCTTTTGTTGTAGTAATATCATCTTTTTGAACTAATTTAACTGTAGTTGCTGGAGCAACAGATTCAGCAACGTTCTCATCAAATACAAGATCAATGATGTTTGTAGTAACTGTTTCAATTCCAGTTAAGCTAGCTGCAACCTTGTCAACGCCTTTAAATTCTTTTGTGAATTTAGCAGCGTCAGTTGTTAAGTTAGGAACACCAGACACAGTCAACTTGTAGTTTTTGCCATTAGCATTTAAACCTAACTCATTTTGGTTGTCAGTAGTAAGTGTAAACGTTGTATTGTCACTAGTTTCAACTTTTGTAAAAGCTAAAGCAGATGCATTATCCAAACGTGCGATTGCATAGCTAGCAACGTTTTTAGCAGCAGTCAATTCTTCACCTGTTAAAGCACGGCTAAATTGAACATTTACAGATTTTCCATCAGTACCAGCTGTAACAGAAGATACTTCTGCAAGTACTACGTCAGTTGCTGGAGTTGTAAATGATACAACTGTTTGAGCAATTGTGTTTGGAGTAGCTGCTTTGTCTTGTAAACCAGTAATACGGATTGAGTACTGTTTAGAAGCATCAAGTGAAGAACCACCTGCAAATTTAATATTTACAGACTTATCATCCTGAGCTTTTTCAAGAGTGATTTCAGCACCTGAAACAGGTTTTCCAGTCAAAGTTTCATATACTGCAAAATTAGCTCCTGTTGTTAAACCAGTTAAAGCCTCACTAAATTCAACTTTAACTTCTTGTTTTCCAACAACTTGTACATTACCTACAACTGTTGGTTTTACATCATCTTTACCAGCAACAAAGTCAGAGTTAACTTTTGCTTCGTTACCAGAAATATCTGTTCCACCAGTTAGAGCAACATTATAAGTTTTGCCTTTTGTTAGTGCAGTAGCGTTTGTAGTTCTGATAACTAATTTGTTACCGTTTACAGTTGCTGTTCCACCTGTATAAAGGTTAGTGTCCACAAGTACACCTTGATCGTTGTAACCCTTAATTACTGGTACAAAAGTTCCTTTTACAGTTTCATCAAAAGTTACTTCCACGTGGTTAGTATCTAATGATGTAACTCCAGTAATAGAAGGAGCAACTACATCTTTAACAGCTACGAAAGAAGTAGATTGCGGCTTCGCAGTAGCGTTTCCAGTAGCGTCTTTAACACCTGTTACATAAAGAGTGTAGTTCTTATCTTTTGTTTGTGAAGCAGTAATGATTTCAAACGTTTTGTCATCAATTTTATTAACTGCAACAATGTTTACAGAATTAATTGGAAGGTCTGATTCTACGATTGAGTAGTTTCCTTTAACCTTTGCAGTTGCTTCAGTTACAGCTTCAGAATATTCAACACGAATTTGCGTATCTGAAATAGGTGTTACTTTTGCAATTGCAGGAGCTTTAAAGTCAACAACTGAAGAAGTAGTACCGTTAACTGAAACAATACCTTCTTTGCCATCTAAAGCAACAGATAATTTATAAGTTTTACCTGTAAGATCAGATGCAACTTTAGTTACTGCTGTTACAGCAACTGCTTCTTCATCAATTTTCACACCGAACTTACCAGCATCTTCATTAGTTAGGTCAGCTGTTGGAGCTTTAGCTAATGTAACAGTAACATCTGTTTTAGTAATCGCACTTACAGATTCAACCATTGCTTTTGAATCAAGTACTACTTTCTTTTCAACTTTAGACTCGTTACCAGCAACATCAGTAGACGTTACTACTAGATTGTTTTCGCCTTCTACAAGAGTAAGCTCATACTTATTATCAGCGCCAGTTACTTCAGTTCCGTTAAGTGTTACAACTACAGTAGCTTTATCTTCAGTTGTTACTTCAACTGTTTGCTTAGCTTCTGTTACAGTTTCTTCAAGTTCAGAAACTTTAAGCTCTGGAGCTGTTTTGTCAAGCTTTATAAGCTTCGCACTGTAAACTTTTGCTCCTAGGTACTCAGCCGTTACTTCTACTTTGTTCCACTCAAGATCTTCAGCAAGCATTACTTCGTATGCACGCTCTAAACCTTCAACTGCTTTACCGTTTACAAGTACAGTAATCTTAGCTTTTTCGTGTGCGCTAACTGTTAGTGTTTGCTTTTCGTCTTTAACTGTTGATCTGTGTGTGAACCCATTCAACTTAAGACCGATTTGCTCCATGTGAGTTAGGTAAGCTTCAGCAGTCTTTAGACCGTAGTTAATGCGATAAAGACGAGTGCTAAGCTCTTTCTTTTCCGCAGAAGATACTTCTTTAACAACTTGTGCAGCAATATCTTGTCCACGTAAAACTTGCTTGATTTTTGTTTCAACTTTATATGCGTCAGTCGGTTTTGATTCAATAAGAGTCTTTAGCTCTGCAGCTAATTTCTCAGCGTGAGCAACACGTGCACGCCCTTCTGTTACAGATGCAGCTTGAGTAGCAGGAATTGCAGCTACAAATGCACTTGCAGCAACTGAAGCAGCCGTTGCTACTTTGAATGCTTTTTTCTTATTCATTCGGTAAATCCCCTCAAAATAATAAAATTATTTTTTTAAAAACTAGCTATCTTTCATTTGAGAAAGCTAATTTTATAAAACCATTAGTTATGTAACCCCAACCCATTTACCATTTTATTATGTTTTAATAGTAAAAAGTAATTATAAAAATGGTAAAAATTAATAGAATTTGGAATACATTTCATATAATATAACAAGAATTGCTAAAATACTAGCTTTTTTTGTAATTTTTTTATTAATTTACCAACAATTCGACATTATTGTAAATTAATCTAGTGAAATTTAGCCATGTCTTATTACACAAACTATATATCGTCAGCAATTCTAGTATTTACATGGTTTTTTATGATTTTTTTTCAAATAATTGAAATATAATCCTTTTTTACTATTTGCATAGAATAGTATTTTAAAAATGCATTCTCTGCCGATTCACTTCTTTTGTAACAAAAGTAAAAAAGACACCTCATTGTTCAAATGAAGTGTCTAGCTAAATTTATTGACCTATTAGTTTTGCAAGTGCATTAACAGTTATCTTTTCAATGTATTTATTGTGTTGTGCAAAATCTTCATGCCCATACGGATCTAAGAACCAGTTCCAATAGAAAGTACCTGTAGCAAATACTTTTCCTCCTGTTGATTTGTTATACCAAATCACATGAGCGCTTGTATCATTCCCATATAAACGGACTGGAGAATCGGCAATGACTTCAACACCAGACATATGACCGTCATAACGATCAACTTCCCCACCTATCACGCCTTCTATCTTGTCACCTCTTTTTAGTCCTGTACCACTATAAATCCAGTGTGATGGATTTGAAACAACAAGAGCCTGTTGTTTTTTTCTGGAATCCCTGCATACATTAATCCCATTACTTCTTTTTCTGGACGGTTAACAGGCATGTCACGGAAACGAGTTGTCACTTCTGAAGGATTTGTTAGTAGATATGGATCCTCATTTGCTCTAATTTTATATCCGACCATTAGTCTGTCGTTATGGTGTAGTCTAACTTGCCAATACGCAACATTAGCATTAAAGACACCTAAGTTCATTCTGGATTTCGTTTCCCTTTGAATGCTGTCTCTCATTGCTTTTGTCCAATATTCATCATGGCCTGGTATTAATAACAACTTTGTATTTAGATTTGTTAAATATCCATTATCTACATCTGTATCTGTAAAGTAAGTCAATTTGTACCCTTTTTTCTCAAGCCATCGAATCATGTTATATTCATAGGCAAAAATTCCCCTGACCCTCTTCCATTATTATATGGACGGTCGAATGATACTTTTACAGCAGCTTCTTTATTTGTACTGTTATATCCGTAAAGGCTTTTTCCACCCCAGTTATTATAAGCATTATAAGTATTTGTAGAGATCAGTACACCAATAGATGCTGTAGGATTTCTATCCTTTACAACAAAAGTGATATAACTTGATTTTTGATCCTTATTTGTCATTTTGGCCAAATAAACACCAGATTTCCAAGTTTCATTAATTCTTAAAGGAATAGTGGATTTCCAATTGGCATCCATTGTTCCTGGATCTGCAGCAAATGACTGTTTATTTACGGGAAGGTCTTTTATTGTATGTACAAGCTTCGCACCTTCTCCGTCATCATAACCCATGCGGAAAACTTCCATTTTATAAGGTTGTGTACTATGAATATGAAGGTTAAGCAATTCTCCTGGAAAAGCTGATGTTGAAGAAGCATAACCCTGAAGCGCTGTTCCAGAAGGTTTAGAGATTTCCCATTGATGTGGTATCTCAAGGACTGAAGGATTTACAGAACCCGTTCCACCCAAAATTGTAAAGTTGTTGATATTTCTTTCATATATAATATCTTTCGTCTCAGTAGGCAGACGATCTGGAAACGTTAGCAGCATTGGTGCATGCTGCTTTGCTGCAAGTACTGATCCTGTAAGAGCATCTGCAAATGTCAAGCCAGTTGATAAAAAGGCGTGCTCCGTAGGCAGATTGAGTTTTCGTATAACATTAGATGCTACTTCAAAACGATTCTTACCATCTATTCTTGTTGGAGCAGGAAGTGAATCTTCTACAGTGGTTGTAATACTTCCTTTACCACCAACAATCAATGTTTTATGAACGTTTTTCTCAGTTAGTGCCTTTTCTGTAAATGACGGAAGTTTAGAAGACAAGGTTAATAGAATTGGTATTTCCTCTCTTGCAGCGTATGGAGCGATCGCTAATGCATCTGGAAAATTCATTCCGTAAGTAATAATTGCTTGCCCATTATTTGATAGTTTTTTTGAAATTTTATAAGCTACTTCAAATCGGTCTTTTCCAGATATTCGTTCGACTGAACTTTTTAACTCTTTAAGATCATCTGCTACTTCATTTGAAATACTTCCTGTTCCTCCAATAATAATTATTTTTCTTGGTTTAAGTCTTATAATCTCTTTTTTTGTTGTTTCCGTTAATTGATTTGGTTGTGTTAATAGAATGGGTGCATTTAATTTATACGCTAAAGGAGATGCAGAAAGTGCATCTGCATAGGCTAGATGATTTGAAACGATTACTGTATCGGCTGTTTGTGGCCATCCTTTTTTTGAAACATGAACTGCAACCTCAAATCTGTCAAATCCCGAGATACGTGTGGATTGAATATTATGAGCACTAGCCTCTAAAGGTGCAAGCATGAACATGTTGGTAATTAACATAGCAAACATCCATTTGAAGTACATAAAAATCCCCCTGTATATTTTTGTAACAATTCTATGATAATAGTTATCTCGGATGTTTCATACATAATTTTACTATTTTATTATTTTTTAGAATTATAGCCGATATTTTATATAACAACGCAAGATGTAAATTTATTCTAGATAATAGTAATATCTGCCCATTTCACAAATGTTTTTTTCATATATTATTATCTTGCATGCCACGAGGTATAGCTTATTAAAAGGGGAAAGATCGAATGAAGTCAAAAGGGATCATTACAAGTGCAATTTCTTTATCATTACTTACTTCTTTAGTTTTCACAACTGGAGCAAGTGCAAATACAAATACGATTGATACAAATCAGCTTTCAACTGACAGAAGTTCAGTTCAAATAAACAATTATAGGCTGCAAGCAACACAAACCTCTATAACGTATAAGCAAAATATTAATATGAATCAGATTCACGAATATTTCTTTTCAACAGGTGGCGGCCAGTTCAATGTTTTAGGACTGCATAGCACAGACGAAGTATTTTTTACCATTACGAATTTAGATACAGAAGAAGTTGAATATGGAGACTCGTCAACTTTTAACTTACCTGCTGGAAATTATATTTTTGAAGTACAGAGCGTAAGCGAAGCACCTGTCGGTTATGAGTACAAGCTTTCGGGAACATTTACAGCTCAACCGTCAAACCAGCTGCCAACTCTCTCTCTTACTAAACCTGCTACGCATGATGTTAGATTAGCAAAAGGAAGTACTCGATTTGATGTAGTGGGTACAACAAATGCTGAATCTCTAGACATGTATCTTAATTTTCAAGAACCAATCAGTCTGGGGACATCATTTAATACATCTTTAACTGTCAATCCGGGATACAATATAGCAGCATTTAATGCTTTAGATGAAGATACATCGAATGCTGTTTGGTCATTCTACAATGTAGTTGCGCCTGGCATTAAACGTATTGGTGGAATAGATCGTTACGAGGTGTCTACTGGAGTAAGTAAAGTATTAGAAGATCAAGGCGCTTATGCGGGTACAGTCATTATTGCTAGAGGTGATTTATATACCGATGCATTATCCGGCGGACCACTAGCGGCACTAGAAGGAGCTCCCGTTTTATTAACAGGAACAAAAGCTTTACCAAGTACAACAATTAATGAACTAAACCGCATCAATCCAGATAAAGCTATTATACTGGGAGGTACTGGATCAGTATCAAGTAATGTAGAAACACAATTGCGTTCATTAGGTATACAAACCATCCAAAGAATCGGTGGAAAAGACCGCTTTGAAGTTTCCGCAGGCGTTGCAAAACAGATGGCTGAATACGCTGATACAGCGATTATTGCAAGCGGCTTGAATTTCCCAGACGCATTATCTGCATCTGGCATGGCAGGATATGCGGGTATGCCTATTTTATTAGTTGGAACAAGTACAGTACCAGATTCTATCCAAACGTTTATTAAAAATAATTCAGATATTAATAACTTCATCATTGTAGGTGGACCGGCTACTGTTTCTGACTCTGTAAAAACGAAAATACAGCAATTAAGAAGTGGTGCAATCGTTGATCGTATCGGCGGTTTGAACCGTTATCAAGTTTCTATCAATGCTGCGAATTACGGAATTGAAAACTATGGAATGGACTTAAGCTCTTTAGTTGTAGCAAGAGGTGACGTTTTCGCTGATGCTCTATCAGGAAGCCCGCTTGCATCTTTCGCAGGTGCACCTATCTTATTAACAACTTCTACTAAAGTAGAAAATAATATCTTAAATTATTTAAAACAACATCAAGGAGAAACAGACTTTATGTATATCCTTGGTGGTACTGGTTCAATCACGACAACGACAGAACAACAGCTATCAAGTTTTATCAAGTAAACAAAAAAAGCTTCCTTAAACAAATTGTTTAAGGAAGCTCTTTTTTATCTATAGAAATTTTCAATTGCTTTTGCTAAAGATAAACTTCTGCTATTTTGAACACTTGACTGTTTTAATAAAGAGATTTCATTAGTGTTAGACATGTACCCTAGCTCAATCAGGATAGAAGGCATTGTTGTCCATCGTGTTACATACAAGTTGTGATCCTTAATGTACCCTGCACCAATACCGCTGTACTTAAGGGCAGTCGATGCAACAGGTGCAAGATTTTTACTTTCTACAGCAGCAGGAGATGGAGAAACGGTATCGTAAGCAATGATATCTCCTTGATAACTCATACTTTTGACTGTACTGCCATCTTGATAGTAAAATAATTTGTTTTGTGTATCTTCCCTAACAAAAGGATAGCTTTTTCCTGCAAATACGACATAGGCATCTTTTGTCTCGATACCAGGTCGATAACTGCTGTAATGAATACTTTGACCTGTGGCTGTTTTATCTACTGATGAATCGTGATGAATGCTAATAAATAAATGCGCACTTTTTTCATTAGCAAAGGCTGCTCGATCTTCTAAAGAAATAAATTGATCGTTGGATGGATCCCGAGTATATATGATCTCAGCACCCATACCTTTTAAATGACCTGCTAACAACTTTGTAAAACTCATATTCAAATTCTTTTCATAGATGCTTCCATTTACAGCACCAGGATCTGACCCACCATGTCCTGCATCAAGTACAATTCTTTTACCCGTTAAAGGAAGCTCACCTTTTAATTGTGAAACGACCGTATTACTTACAGATCCTGTACCTCCAAAAATAGTAAAACTAGTAATCTCACTTTGATCAATATAAGTTTTTGTTACAGCAGGAATTGAACTCGATTGCGTTAACAACAAAGGCATGTTTTGCTTCGCAGCTAGTACCGATCCTGTTAAAGCATCTGCAAAAGTGGTTCCATTTGATATAGCCGCTTTTGTTGATGAAGGACTAAATCTCTTCGCAATATTTACAGCTACTTCATAACGATCTTTTCCGCCTAACCGAAGCGGATTAGTCAATTGACTTTCAACTGCACTTGAGATGCTTCCTGTTCCACCAACAATCACCGTTTGCTGAGGCTTCTTTTCTTGAATAGCTCTTTGTGTAAAGTAAGGTAATCGATCTTTAGTTGTTAATAGAATAGGATATTCATGTTTAGAAGCATAAGGAGAAATACTTAGTGCATCGGCAAATGTAGTACCATTAGAAATGACTACTTTTCCGGCAGGGCTTAATTTCTGAGAGACTTTATATGCCACTTCAAAACGGTCTTTTCCGCCGATTCTTTCCACAGTCTTACCAAGACTAGTTACTCTCGACACAACATTTTGATTAATACTGCCTGTTCCACCAATAATGATAACCTTTGAAGCATTTAACCTTTTAATCTCTTCTTCTGTTTTAGCATTTAGTCGATCAGGATTTGTTAATAAAATAGGTGCATTAAGTTTATAAGCTAACGGAGAGGCAGAAAGTGCGTCTGCAAAAGCTTGATAGTTTACTAATAGTACTGTGGAACTTCCAGAAGCCCACCCTTTTTTGAAACATTAACTGCTACTTCAAAACGGTCCTGGCCGCTAACACGTTCAACCGATACTGCAGCGCTAGCACTCGTTACATTACTTAATAATATAAGTGCCAGTGCAAAAATAAACATACTAATTTTTTCTTCATAGTTCCCCCTTATTTAAATAAAACATACTATTTGATTATATCTTCTTTTATTCAATATTTTGCTAAAATAATCTAAAATTCTACAAAATAAGAAGATAGCACTAAAAAACCCTTATGCATAATACATAAGGGTTAATTTTCAGTAAGACTTGTCACCTTTTTCAGGTAAATTATTTAAATAGTAATCAGATAGATTTAATAATTTTAAGATAGTATCCCTTTTTTGAAACGCTGTGCTATTCTCTACATAAAAAGGTCCATTCTTTTCGATGAGTTCTTTCGTTTGCAAGTTATAAACTTGACCGCTTCCTTCTTCTTCTCGATTTACAAAAAGGTTATCCTTATCGAAATACGAACCTGCCGGTAAATAGTACCTCATTCCGAGTATATTATCCTCATAGTTTAAGAGATCATGTCCAAAGTGAATTTGATTCTCTATATTGATGCCTAATAGATTTGTAACTGTAGGCATAATATCAATTTGGCCTGCTAAGTTAGTTACCTCACCTTTATAATCACCTGGTACATGAATTAGAAGTGGAATGTTGAAACGGTCTGCTAAACCATAAGAATGGCCAAGGAGATTTGTCATTAGCTTCTTATCATTCACTTCTTCCGGCTTCGGATGGTAGCCAGAGTGATCACCATAGATAACTACTATTGAATTTTCCCATAAATCACGTTCTTTAAGACCATCAATAAATTGGCCTAATGCGTAGTCAGCATAATGAGTAGATTTAAGATAATTACCAATCTTAGTATGGTTAAATTGCGGCGGTAATTGAATTCTTTGTTTTTTATTTGGGAGTTCAAATGGGCTATGACTAGTCATGCTCAATACATGAGCATATATTTGATTGTGTTTTGCTGAAAGATTGGATAATTCTTTTAAAGTTTCTTCATAAAGAACCTCATCTGAAGGTCCAAAACCTATAACATCTTTATCTCCAAAAAAGACTCCTCATAATACTTATCAAAACCTAAAGAAGGGTAAAGCTTTATTCGGTTCCAATATTCAACATTATCAGCATGAAATGTAGCTGTATAATAGCCATATTTACTCAATACTCTCGGTAAACTTGGGATTATTTTATCCTCATAGATTTTAGAAGATGGTTTATTCCCAGCCGGATAAAGCGACGTATTAACTAAGAATTCTGCATCAGATGTATTCCCTGCCCCAATTTGCTGGTAAGTGTTGCTGAAATAAAAACTATCTTTAACTAATGAATTTAAGGTAGGTGTAATTTCTTTATCATCGACTGTAAGATCAATTAAAAAATTTTGAAAAGATTCTAATTGAATAATGATTACATTCTTATCTGCTGCTATATTACGATATTTGATATCCTTTTGATTTAAGGGTTTAATTCCTTTAAGAGAATAGATCTTGTCGTTAGTTAGATTTCCGGTATTAGCAAGTGCTGGTAATGCTTTATCTTGATAATATTGCATTAATTCATATTGGAGAATACCCTTACTTTTCGCCAACGCAAGTACATCTGTAATTTGTTCATTCTTGTTAAAGTAAAATTGGCCTGATATAGAGATTATACATAGTATTGCAAGTCCTGCAGCCAACGATCCATTACTACGATCTCTTTTTTGAAAAACCATAATATAAGATAAACGATAAAGACATCGATAAATACGAGGAAATATTGTGGTTTTATTAAAGCGTAGATATCCTCTTTTACTGTTCCTACTTGATCGATTTGAAATAGGTCATAGTATGTAGGCAGAATTTGATAATACTTTACATAAACGATGAGTATAAAAAGAAAATGCTGTAAAGTAAATTTACAAGAAATAAATTAAACAACTTATTGATCGGCAATAATACGGCGAGCAATATAAATAATAAAATAAACAACATATCCGTTGTTAAAGAAGTTAATACATTGAACTCTCCAAATAAGACGTATCTAATTATCAATAACTTTAAAAATAGTATAACTGAATATATAACGGCAGGATTCCCTGCTATATGTTTTAATTTGTTTTGCAATTCTTTACCTCCTATATAACTACTATTTAATGTTAAACTATTTTATTGATTAACAAAAGAAAAAAATCAGCCAAATTTTGGCTGATTTTCTTATCATTCATATCCATTCTTATTTTTTTGCTGCCAGTTCCAAGAATCGCGTAACATATCCTCAAGACTATGTTCGGCTACCCATCCTAATTCTTGTCTTGCTTTATTTGGATCTGCGTAACTTACACCAATATCTCCAGGGCGACGGTCTGTTACTTCATATGGAATAGTCACACCAGTAACTTTTTCGAAAGTCTTTACAATGTCAAGAACACTGTAGCCTTCACCCGTTCCAAGGTTATATGCATCAACAATATTATTTGTTAATACTTTATCCAACGCTTTAAGATGTCCTTTTGCTAAATCCACGACATGAATATAGTCACGCACACCTGTACCGTCTTCTGTATCATAGTCGTTACCAAATACTCGTAATTTGTCTAGCTTACCAACAGCAACCTGTGTGATATATGGTGTTAAATTATTTGGAATTCCGCTTGGATTCTCTCCGATTAGTCCTGTTTCATGGGCACCAACTGGATTGAAATAACGGAGTAACGCGATACTCCATTCATTATCTGAAGTATATAGATCTCTGAAAATTTGTTCTAACATTAATTTTGACCAGCCATATGGATTTGTAGCACCAAGTGGCGTATCTTCCTTAAGAGGTACCGTTTCAGCTGTACCATATACAGTGGCAGATGAACTGAAGACCATCTTTTTAACACTAAACTCTTTCATAACTTCACTTAAAATAAGCGATCCCGTAATGTTATTGTGATAATAATAGAGCGGTTTTTCTACAGATTCGCCTACTGCTTTTAAACCAGCAAAATGTATAACAGCTTCTATTTGATTTTCAGAGAATACGTTAGTCAAACCTTCTTTATCCAACAGATCAACATGATATGATTTAATTTCTTTTCCTGTTATTTCATTAAGACGATTAATAACTTCTGTACTGCTGTTCATAAAGTTATCAACAATTACAACCTCAAAGCCGGATTGGATAAGTTCAACAACTGTGTGACTTCCAATGTAACCTGCTCCACCTGTAACGAGTATTGCCATAATTAAACCCCCAAGAATACTTTTTATTTATTTTAACAGATTAACGATATATAAGTACATAAAAGGAAAATTCCACTTAAAAACAAAAGCAGCCTCCATTGTAAAGTGAGGCTGCTTTAAATCGTTATTTCTTAATTGTCAATTTTTGACCAATATAAAGGTTAGTAGATTTTAATTTATTCGTATCTGTAATTTGTTTTACTGTAGTGCCAAAACGGTAGCTAATTCCCCAAAGTGTATCCCCTGACTTTACTGTATAAGAAGTAGCAGTTGGTGTAACTGCTTTAGCTGTAGTTACTTTTTTGTTGTAGAAGAAGCTTTAGCACTCACTTTAAGCGATTGTCCTACAGAAATACTTGTTGATTTTAATAGATTTAGCTTTTGAAGATCAGCTACAGTTGTATTGTATTTCTTGCTGATACTCCAAAGCGTTTCTCCTTTTTGAACCTTATGTACAGTTCCCTGAACCGATCCATCAGCTTTATAAACCGTAGTTGGTTTTGGTGCTGCTGCCACGACTTTAGAAGCTGCTGCTTTATTAGAAATAACACGTCTAGCCGTTACGTAACGTGAACCCCAATAATAAGGTGAAAAAGCATCTGCAAACGCAACACCTTTTGATTGAGCATTTAACATCTTTCCGTTTCCTGCATAGATACCAACGTGGTTAATGGAACCATTAAAGTCAGTATCATAGAAAACAAGATCTCCTTTTTGAAGATTTGCTTTAGATACAGGTGTTCCTACTGAAGCTTGTCCTGCACTTGTTCTTGGCAACGTAATGCCATGTTTAGAAAAAACGTAAGAAGTAAATGAAGAACAATCAAATGTACTCGTATTACCAAATGCTGAACCATATCTATAAGGTGTCCCTAAATAGTTGTCACCTGTGTTAATAATATCATCACTCAATGAAGCGTGTACAAGATCTCCCGATGAAAACAATACGCCGGCTGCTAGTGCTATAGACATTAATTTCTTATTCATGTATGTAAGTACCTCCAATTGATTATGTAAAGTTTCGTTAACCAATTGGGTTCAAGTATCTTTAGTAGATTAGTTCGAAATATGTAGATAATATCGGATATACATTGTATGATTCTACCTTTTCCTTGACCCCATCGCCCTATGTCAATGGTAGCATAATTAACCATGGTATTTTATTACATGTTTATTACATATCCGACCTATTTTTCGTAATTTTTGTAACATTTTGTTATATTCCGTCGTTTATTACTCTATCTTACTGATTCTCAAGTGTGGTTTGAATAGAATCAGCCACTGATCCTGTTCCACCTAAAATAGTAAACTCTAAGATCTTCTTTTCTTTTACAATCGTCGACACAGTGGTTGGCAGCCTATCTTTTCCTGTTAATAAAAGAGGTGCATGACTTTTTGCAGCTAATACTGAGCCAGTGAGAGCATCAGCAAATGTACTTCCTGTTGCTAAGTAAGCTTGATCAGCAGAAAGATTAAGATCCCTTATAATATTGGTTGAAACTTCATACCGATCTTTACCGCCAATTCTTATAGGATTAGGTAATTGGCTGTACACGTCTGTACTAACACTTGCAGGACCACCGACAACAATTGTGTTTTTTATATTAGTCAGCGCAGCTTTCGTCTCATTTGGCAATCGATTTGGAACCGTTAATAAAATCGGATATTTTTGTCTTGCAGCATAAGGAGCTATAGACAAAGCATCTGGAAAGTTGAGACCGTTTGCTACAATAGCAGTAGTTGACTCATTCAACTCTTTCGCTATATTGTAAGAAACCTCAAAACGGTCCTTCCCTTCAATTCTTCTAACATGGTTTACAATTCCATCTACCTCATTATAGACATTCTGATTAATGCTACCTGTTCCACCCACAACAATTACTTCATTTGGATTAAGTTTAAGAATTTCATTTTTAGTTTCAGCCGTTAATCGATCTGGTTGTGTTAAAAGAATAGGTGCATCATATTTATAAGCTAATGGTGAAGCGGCTAAAGCATCTGCAAATGCGGTGTGATTTGCGAGTATAACTGATTTACTAGATCCAAATCCCTTTTCGGCCACGTTCACGGCAACCTCAAAACGATTCTTACCCGCTAGCCTTGAAACTCTGCCTTTATTTGAAGGAGCTTGTACTAAGCCAAATCCAAAAGCGGCATCCTTCCCATTGGCTCCAAGATCGAGTGTAAGGTGTTGTAATTTTAATCGTAATCCCTGATTAGTTAGAGTTGGGTACCGTTCCTTTAGTAAAGCTAGGTTACCAGAAACATAAGATGACGCAGCAGATGTTCCGCTTATCTTGGCATATCCGTTGTTTAAATAAGTACTATAAATACTGCCTCCAGGTGCTGCTACCTCAACAGCAGAACCTGTTGCGGAATTAGATAAACGTCTGTTGCTTGAGTCTGTAGCAGAAACTGCAATTACCGTATTATATCGTGCTGGATATTCTACTGTATCCCCACTACCGTTTGACTTACCGTGATTTCCAGCAGCCCCTACAATTATGATTCCACTATTGTACGCCTTTTCTAGTACTTTCCTTAATCCTGGTGAATCAACTTGTTCTTCCAAAGACAAACTTAAATTAATAATGTTCATCTTATTAGTAATAGACCATTCTATACCTTTAATTAGGGTATCAATCTCACCTAATCCCTGTTTATCTAAAACTTTTACTGCATAAAGCTTTGTATTTGGAGCAATCCCTACTGAACCAAAACTGTTATTCTTAGCTCCTATGATTCCAGCCATATGAGTTCCATGTCCATTGTCGTCGTAATAAGATTTAGTATAAGATTTAAAAGAAACCCCGCCTGAGATTTGCAGGTCGGAATGCGGCGAAATACCTGTATCTAAGATCGCGATCTTAACACCCGTGCCTGTAAACCCTGAACTCCACGATCTTTGGACAACCATTTTATGTATGCCCCAATCTGTAACCTGGCCTTCAACTTTGATTTTTTCATTTTTTGAACAGAATCTATTGCAGGATTATTTTTTATGTAAGTTATTTTATTTTCTGGTACAACGGCTGTTACCATCGGAACATGCTTAAACATATGTTTAACTTTTCCGCCTGTTTCCAGAACGATATCTTTATTAATCTTATCTTTATAAACAATAATTACTTCTTTTTGTTTAGGCACACCATGTACATGCTGTGTCTGCTGGGAAAAGCACGCAGCAAAAAGAAAAATACTTAAAAATAGTTTTTTCATTACATTTACTCCTTATTTATCTTTCGGAATTTTTACATTTTTTACAATACTATTAGTATAAAATAAAACCTCCCAATAAAGGAGGTTTTATCAAATTTATTTTAAGTTTTCTCTTAGTACATTCTTAACTTTCGGAGTTACATAGTGACTGCCGTTTCTTTTCTTAACATCTTCTATCATCATAGAAACTAGAAGCGATGGATTTTGGGTGTTATAACCGACAAACCAACCCAATTCTTTACCATTCTTATCATCCAGACTTGTTTTCAATTCCGCTGTCCCCGTTTTCCCTGCAAGCGGCAAGTCTTTCATAAAAGCATCTTTGTGAGCTGTTCCATTTTTATTGGCCACGACCTGTACAAGATCAGCACTTATCATTTTCGCTGTTTCTGGTGATATTACGTTTTCTTTCCAGACAGCCGTCTCTTTTGCCTGATCTAACCTTGGCGTCAACAAGTTTCCTTCATTTAAGAACGGTGTGTAGGACATGGCAACATGCAGTGCACTCATTTGGACCTGCCCTTGGCCGAAGCCACTGTCAGCGAGCTGCCCTTCACTCATGCCACCTTTCCCAACAGAAGATGCAGTGAATGGGAAGGAAACGGGTAACTCCTCACCAAATCCGAATCTCTTCAAGCCCTCTGTAAACTTGTCTTCACCTAGGTTTAGCGCAGCTTGAGCAAAGTAAATATTATCTGAGTAAATAAGCGCTTTTTCCAGGTTTACACTTGGAACATCAGTAACCCTCGTTACTCTGTAATCCCCCCAGGCTTTCTTATCTTTTTGCCACGTTTTACCCGATACTTTCATTTCTGCGTTAGGGTTAAGGGTTCCATTTTCAAGCCCGATAGCAGCCGTTAAAGGTTTGAGTGTTGAACCTGGTGCATAGACATATTTAAAACGGTTTAACATAGGCTGTTTCGGATCATCTGCCCATTTTTGTCTAAGCGCTTTTGTTAATCCTAACGAAAATTGGTTCGGATCATATGACGGACTATTTACTAGCGCAAGTACATCTCCTGTTTTCGGGTGAATGGCAGATGCTGTTCCAACGTCCGCCTTCATCTGGTTGTAGATTGAAAGCTGTACCTTGGTATTAATGGTTGTTTTTACATCTGTTCCGTTCTGTA
This sequence comes from Fictibacillus sp. EA-CB0309, assembly GCF_055814265.1. Classification (NCBI taxonomy): domain Bacteria; kingdom Bacillati; phylum Bacillota; class Bacilli; order Caryophanales; family Fictibacillaceae; genus Fictibacillus; species Fictibacillus sp. EA-CB0309. The sequence goes on along the minus strand of NZ_CP169271.1, from coordinate 824,709 downwards.
CTTCTTTTTGTGCAAGTATAGATTTTTCTGCACCCTTGCTGTTTAGGATCTTGATCAAACCACCGCTCGTGCCACGCAGCTGTTCTTCGTACACTTGCTCAAGACCCGCTTTACCAATCCAGTCTTGTGATGAATAGCCTTTTCCTTCTAACTTCTCTAAATCCTCAGCAGAAATGGGTGCAATATAACCAGTAAGGTGTGCTGCAGCTTCTTTTAAAGGATAAAGTCGAGTCGATTTCTTTTGATAATCAACGCCTTCTAGTGCAATGATGTCTTTTAACTTTGCGTCTTCTGCCGATACCTTTTTAATTGGTACAGCTTGATCTGGTTTCACCCACGGCTGATCCAGCTGTTTTTGTATTTCTTCTGTCGTCATCCCTAGCAGTTTAGATAAAGGTGCTAGTGTTTTCGCTTTATCTTGAGGCAGTTTATCAGGAACAATAATAATTTCTGCTGCCACACCATTTATGGCAAGCGGTTTTCCCTCGCTGTCTAAAATCTGCCCTCTTTTCGGTGAGATGGATGAAGCAGAGATACGGTCACCTTTTTTCATTTCAGGAAAAATGTGCGACGTATTCCACTGGATCCCCCACTTTTTAGAATCATCCTTTTCTTCTAGATTCATTTTCATGTCATGTGAATATTCTATAGGTCCGCCAAGTGTTTCCATCTTAACGGTATAAGGAAGACTTACATTCTCGCTTTCTTCTTCCTCATTTTTCTTTTGCTTTTTCATAGTAACTTCCAACTTGCTGACTTCAATACCACTATAAATAGCTTTATAGCGCTTTATGAAATCTTCTTCAGAGATCTCCTCTTTGGATTTAGAATCCAGCAGCTTATACATATTCTTAAAATCTTTCTTTTCCCAATAACTCATATACTTTTCTAATGTATTCTCTGGCTTTGGTGGTTCTGAGCAAGCTGATAACAGCCCTAAGCACAAGACAGTTAATAAAAGTAATTTACATATATTCTTCAAAACATTTCTCCTTCTCAACAAGTTTTGTCACGACAAACATTATCCCTTTTAAACACTTGTTTATTATAACAAAATAGTTGGGAATTTATTACTGATAAACATCTGATAGTTTACTGATAAAGAAAAAACCTTCTGAGAGATCAGAAGATTTTACTAAATAGCTATTTTAATAGTTTACTCTTTTTGAGCCAAGGTAAATATTTTGCCAATAAGGTAGACTGAGGTTGCTTACTGTTACGCCTGTACTCGAACCACTATGTACAAATTGATTGTTGCCAATATAAATTCCTAGATGTGAAGGACCCGTTGTATACGTTTCAAAAAATACAAGATCACCTACTTCAGGCTGTGATACTTTTGTGGTCGCATTCCACATCTGAGCAGTAGTTCTTGGAAGACTAATGCCTTCTTTTGCAAATACATACTGAATAAAACCGCTGCAATCAAATCCTTTAGTTGTCGTTCCTCCCCATTGATAAGGTACACCCATTAGCTCTGAGGCGTTAGCAATCACATTTATTGTAATCTGATTACGAGTAACTACAGGTTGCTGCACTTGATTTTTTCCACTTCAGATATCATATTTAATACGGAAGTCGTCACAATTCCTGTTACAGCAAGACCATTTGCTTTTTGAAACTTCTCAACACTTTCTTCGGTTACAGTTCCAAAGTAATCTGTAATCATCGGATATGTGAAATAGCCTAGATTTTTCAGTCGTGTTTGGAGCTGAATCACTTCTGGTCCTTTACTGCCAAACTTTAACTGAACCGTATCTGTTTGCGGAGGTGCTGGTGTTGAAGGATTTGGTTTAGTTCGAGATGGTGCTGGCGCTGGTGTTGAAGGATTTCTTTTAGCTGCCACTTGCGTTTGAATTCGGTCTATGGTTGTTGCATCAGCTACTCCTGTTGCTTTTAACTTTTGGCTAATCTGAAATTTACGTACTGCTTCCGTGGTGATTGTCCCATAGTATTCAGTCGTTTTGTAAAACGTAAAAAAGCCAAGAAATTTAAGGTCATCTTGAAGTCTCTTAACCTCTTTACCCGTTGAATTAAGTTTAAGCACCTTTTCAGACGGTGATGAAACAGGTGGTTTTGCTACTGAAGAAGAAGGTTTAGTTTCTGCAGGCTTTTCTTCTTGGTGTGATTTTTCCAATAACTTGCTGTATGTATTTTTACCAACGATTCCATCAACTACTAGACCGTTCGCTCGTTGAAAATCCATAACAGCCTTCTTTGTTACTGGCCCAAAATACGTAGTCGTTTCATAATAATTAAAAAAACCTTTATTTTTTAAAAGAGACTGAAGTTGTTGTACATCCTGATGAGTAGTTCCTTCTTTTAGCGTTTGATCTCCAAGGGCTGCCTCACCGATTACGGGTGCTGCTAAAAAGCCCCAGCAAAAGTCGAAGTCATGACAAAGCGTTTGATTAACTTCTTATTTTCCATTTCTTCCTCCTTTTACTAATTTTACTATTTCATTTCTGTTAATATCGACAATATCCTTCTAAGATGTAGAATAAATATGCAGTTTTATGTAGAGATTAGGCAGAAACTGTCCAGGAGGGGTCAATTACGTGCTTAATGTTTAATGTGTTTGGTAATATAAAAAGAAAAAGAGTCTTTAGGAGTACCTAGTGAAAAAACTATTAATCGTTTTATTGGTAGCGTTTGTGGTCGGCAGTTTCTTCGGCTATCAACAAAATAAAAAGCAGCAAGCTGAAATTGAGAAAGTTAAATCGATCGAAGAAGATGTTGCGTTGCATAGTACGACAACTGGTGTCACTAAAGAAAATGGGCGAATTTTGATTGATAATGTACCTTTAATCCAGCAAATGCCTGACCTAGATCGTGGCTGTGAAGTTACCTCATTGGCTATGGTCCTTCAGCACGCTGGTGTAAATGTTGACAAAATGGAGCTTGCTAAGAAGATTAAGAAAGTGGATACACCCTACAAAAACGAGAATGGAACCTATTATTACGGCAATCCGAACGATGGATTTGTCGGTGACATTTATACGTTTGATAACATGGGATATGGTGTTTATCATGGTCCTGTAGCAGAACTTGCTGAGGAATACTTGCCAGGACGTATAGAAGATTTGAGCGGTGGAAATTTTGATGAATTGTTGGCTAAAGTGGAAAAGGGAAAACCCGTGTGGATTATCATAAACGCAGATTTTAGGGCATTACCTAAAAGTGAATTTCGAACATGGAATACTCCGTCTGGACAAGTTGAGATTACGTGGAAAGAACATTCTGTCGTGATTACGGGATTTGATAAAGAACACGTTTACGTGAATGATCCGTTGAATAAGGAGAAAAACCGGAAGTTGCCGCGGGAGGATTTTAAAGAAGCTTGGGAGCAGATGGGATCGCAGGCGATTACTTATAAGTAAAAAAACTAGAATTCTGTCTTAGCTCTTTCTGTTTCCTAGTCACAATTTTTAGCGCTGTTTGCTTAGTTACGGTACGTGTTCTTTTATTTATTTCACGTTCGCGCAGCTACTCCTTGTTTACGCGCAGTTGAATGAAGTTTACGCGCAGTTAAGCTTCATTTACGCGCACAAACGAACCATTTGCGCGCACATCGCGGCGATTTGCACGCACCCCAGCAGTTTTCGGAATTAAAAGTGGCTTCTATGCATCCAGTAGGGGTATACCAGCTATAAATTACTGATATCTTTAATGGGAACCAAAATTTTTGATGTATTTCCGTTAAATTTTGCTATAAATCCGTAGCACAATTCCGCTTATTAGCTTGGTGTATAACTTAAACTAAAAAAGAAACTCAAAATTCGAGTTCCTTCTTCATTAATTCACACCATGCAGATCAATAAGTTCATAGACTAAACGAGTGGAGTCTTCTTTCCACGTCACTTCTTTAATAACAGCTTTCCCAACCGGAGAGCTGTTTTCTTTTTTGCACCGGTACAGGATGATCCAAAATAAACAGCTTATAACCGTCTAATGAGATTTCAAACACATTACCTTCTAAACGCTTTTCTTTTCCAATCGTCACCAGGCTAGATTGCATTGTCATCGGCATTTGCATGTTATCACCTGCATTCTTTTTTCTTTTATTGTAGCACTAAACTAAATCCTTTTTGTACGAATTTTTCTGTAGATGAAGAGAGCTAGCGTGATACCAATCAGTCCACCAACAGCATCAATCATTACATCCTCTACATGCGGCGTTCGGTTCGGTGTAAAGCTTTGGTGAACCTCGTCGGATATGGCATACAGAATGGTTAGAATCCAGGAGGCCATAAACGTTAAACGGTTGTTTAAAAAATGGTAGCTTAAAGCCCGATAAATCACGAATCCCAATACGAAATACGTAAAAAGTGTGCCGCTTTCCGTATAAAGAACTCAAGAAAATGAGCTGCACCTAACGCCTGTATACTAATTTCGCCTCCAGCGTAATGCAATTCTACTGATGAGAATAGATTTTCTATGATACTTAAGTTCAGATTTGCTGAGAGCGCAGGACGCAAATCTTGTTTTTCATATGGTTGAGAACTGGCATAAAAGATAATGCCCATCCAAAGAAGGACCGGAAGCCAGTATAATAAGATTTTTTCATGAGAGACCACCTGTTTAAAATAGTACGTTTAGTAACTATAACATATCAGCCTCATGAAGAAGATTCCGGAATAACAGGAGTCTCCATCCTTTATTTAAATACCGAAATCATAAAATCTGCCCATAGTTTGTGGCCTTTTTCGTTAGGCATTAAGGTGCTGATGTTGTAATAATCTTTGATTTCCTCTGAATCCAGACTCGGCCAGCTGCTCCAATGGTTTAAATAGAAAAAGTTTTGATCCTTAGCGTACTGTTCTAATTCAGCTATTTGGTTAGCGTATTTTTCAGGTGCATAAATCGGGTTCGAAGGTTGCAGTAAAATAATCGACTCTGGGTTAGCCGTTTTAATATCTTCAATCATGTTACTGAGAACATATAAAGTATCCTTCATACTAATGCCCTCATTATCATTTAACAAAGGAGGTTCAATTAAAACAATATCAGCTTTTATAGCGGTAATATCATCATAAATTTTATTTTTGATAAGCTCAGTACTTTTAATTTTTGCAAAACTACTGATTTGAATCGAGATATCTTCTTGATACATATTTTTCATTTCACTCGTAAAAAAAGGTGCCCATGTTCCCTCTTCTTGAGAAGTATTTGTTGAACCAATCAAATGAAAGGTAAGAACTTCACTAGCGTCTTTCTTTTGATAATATCTTTCAGAGATGTCTTTAGGAGCATTCTTAAAATGAATAACTTCTTTCACGGATTCATTTGTTTTTTCCGCCGATCCGATCGATTTATCTGCTAGTTCACGTTTTGCTGCGTAAGCAGTTTTTTCTATTTTATTGTTGTAATATATCTGACCGCCAACCACACTCGCTATACATGCAAAGATGATGAGCATGGTAAAAAATCGACGTTTCTTCATTTCCCCCAACCCCTTATATAATCTATCATAATCATATAGGGTAAAATTTTCTAATACAAGAAAATTGTTGAAACTTGTAGAATCAACGCTTGTTCTAAAACTTATTACTTATCGTTAGTTTATTATCATTTGATTTACTGCATTATTTAAATTTTGTTTTGATGAACTGAGCCTATTCAGCTCATCTTTCAATTTACTGTTTAATTGTTGTAATATCTGTTTTCTTTCTACAGCCATTCTCCTCACTTCATCCGGATTCGGCCCGCCTTGTATGCTGCGCCGCCGTACAAATTCAATTGGACAAATAATCTCTTCCCATTGTTTTTGAGTGAGGGATACATTTTGGTGGTTGCAAATGATTTCGTTAATCGTTTGTAGCGGCAGTTCGTTGAGTTCGACACTTTGATGGGTGCATTTTTTTGCGATAGAGCTTGCTATTTTGTGAGCCGTCCGAAATGGAACATCCTTTTCTTTTGCTAGAACGTCGGCAAGCTCTGTAATCGTGATACATGACATTTTTGCCCGTTGTAGCGCGGTTTCTTTGTTTACTTCCATCGTTTGAATAACGGCATACATAAGGTGAAGCACACGGTTCGCTTTTTCATAGCTTCGGTACAGATGTGGCTGAAGGTCATCTTCCGTATCCACGATATCCCCGAACGGTGTGTTATGAATCATATGGATCGCAGCGAGTGCTTCCCCTGCTGAAGAGCTGGCGAGTGCGCGCGAATGCTCGATGGAAACAGGGTTTCGTTTTTGCGGCATAATGGAGCTGACCTGCACGTATGGATCAGCAACTTTGATGATGTTATGTTCACGGGTTACGAGTTGCAGAAAATCTTGGATCCACCTGCCGCTGTTCGTCATGAGCGTTAAAACTGCGGTTGCGGATTCTATGAGATAGTCTCCGCCAGCTACCGCGTCATATGAGTTTTCGATGAGTTGGTTAAAACCGAGCAGTTCTGAGACGCGTTTTCGATTGATGGGAAAGCTGGTTGTTGTTAGAGCGGCAGCACCCATCGGTGAACAGTTCACTGTTTCGTAAGCTGATTGAAGTCGTTTACTATCACGCAGGAGTATGTCTAATACGGCTGTTAAATAGTGGCCAAGCGTTGTCGGCTGGGCTGGTTGAGTGTGAGTGTAAGCCGTTATGATGGTTTCGGCATGTTCATTGATTTTTTCTAAAAGAGCAGAAGCTAATAAGAGTGAGCTCTCTATAACAGTCAGTATGTGTTTCCTTAGAGCAAGACGGTACATGGCAATGCCCATGTCGTTTCGGCTTCGTGCCATATGCATTTTCCCGGCAAGATCAGACCCTATTATGCTGCTGATTTTGTGTTCTATCATGAAAAAAAGATCTTCAAATTGAGGGTCGTAGTGCAGAGTTTGCGGGTCGATTTTTGCAACGGCTTCTACTCCTTGCAGAATAGCTGCCGCTTCTTTTTTATCTAGGATCGCCTGTTCCTCGAGCATAACAACATGTGCACGGTGAATGTTAAACATATGTTTAAAAAGATAGTCTCTTTGGTCGTTAAAAACGGGGCGCAGCAAGTGGTCCACATACGTTTTTCCTGGAAACGTCGTGCCCTCTTCTTTAATAAAATCATCCTTAGACTGCATGTGTGTCACTCCTAACGGTGAAGGAATTCGTGTTAGTAGTGTATAGCGATGGGCGTGGGTTGGGAACTCGGTTTTAAGTTTCGTTAAATGTATGTAACGTTAAAAACAGGACGATTTGTGCCGGGTTTTTCGCAAAACAAACGAAAAACACCCGAATTCCTTATCGGGTGTTCACCTCTAAATGACACTATTTCTTTTCCAAAACCGCAACAAACTCTCTCATATAGTCCGGCAGATCCGGCGGGCGTCGGCTTGATACGAGATGACCGTCTACTACAACCGGTTCATCAATCCATTCAGCTCCCGCGTTCTCCATATCATCCTTGATACCCGGTGTGCTTGTTACTTTTTTCCGTCCAAAATCTTCGCTGACACAAGAACCCAGCCTGCATGACAAATCTGACCGATTGGCTTCTTCTGCTCCTCCATGTGCTGAACCATGGAGATGACTTCTGGAAAACGGCGCAGCTTGTCCGGTGCCCATCCGCCAGGAACGAGAATCGCATCATATTGACTTGCATCCACTTCACCAAAAGCAAAATCGGCTTCTGCAGGAACACCATATTTTCCGATGTATGTTTCTCCAGCCTTCTCCCCGGCAAGTTCCACCACTGCACCTTCTTCACGCAAACGAAGAATCGGGTACCACAATTCAAGATCCTCGAAATCATGATGCACGAGGCTGATTACTTTTTTACCTTTTAAACGCATGTTTAACCACACCTCCAATATCTATCTTTCCTTACTAGCATAACATTTATCTTGTGCCTCAGAAATTAATTACCCTTCTCATTTGAAGTTTCACAACCCCAGAGTTTGTGCAGTTTCTTATTGTTTGTGATACCCTTTTACTATTCATATATTGCATGGGAGTGGATTTGATGGGTAAATGCACGATTGACCACAAGTTAGAAGATGTTCAGCAAAAATTAGCGGAGCAGTCAGCCTTTATGCCACGTGAACTGGTGATGGAAGTTGGCGATGCATTGACAGAGGAGTCTGATCAAAAGTTTCTGAATGAAGTGTTTCACCTGCTTAAAAAATATGATTTGGCGAGTGATGAGGAAAGACAAGAACGCAATGACAAGTTAACGGAATATGTAAAATAAGAAAGCCCGGATATGGTATCCGGGTTTTCTTATTTTACAGAATCTTTCATGATAATTACCTAAACAAAATAATATAAATTTAAAATAGGTTTATTTTTCCATATATATAGGGTAAATGGTATTTAAAACTATGTTTTTTGCTTAGTATTGGAATTTGGCACTAAAGGATATTTTTCCCTATTGTCTATAACGTTTTAAATAGTTCAGTAACCATTTATTTCTGAGGTGAATGCAATGAATGATAATTCTCAATTAATTATGTCATTAAATAGTTCAATATCTAACCTTACTCTACAGATGAATGACAACCAAGAAAAAATAAATTTATTACGTAAATCGCATGCAGAGCTTTTAAACGAACACCAAACATTTGAGGAAAACAAGAGTCTCATTAATAAGCCTTCACTTGACTCCTCTATCTGGAACGGTAAAAGTGCAGTTCGCTTTAGTGAGGAACGGTCAGCGATGGAACAATCCTATGTTTCTATGAGTGGTTTGATAGAAAACCAGTTAGAGGATATAACGAACAAAATTAACGAATTGGAAAGTTCCAATGCATCATTAGCTAACTCGATTTCATCAAAAAGAACTCAACTTTCCAACTTAAAATAAAGAGGTGGTATTATGTCAGAAATCAAATTAGTCAAAAGTGAGGTAGAACCTGCTTTCGCTGACTTGAAGAACAAGATACAAGCTTTAGACACGACTAATCCAAATTGTACGTTTTCCAAAACTCAAATGAATGTAACAACTAAAATGCTAGAAATCGAAAAGCTTTATTATGAAATATTAGATAACTATAAATCCACTTTAATATCTGTTGAAAGTGATGCACGGGAAAGTATAGAAGCCATTTTTCAAACAGATCAGAACCTTTCCAGAATTACTAAATAATGAAGGAGACTTAAAAGATGAAGGTACTCAAAGTTTCTGAAGTTTTCCAAGAAATCGATCAGACCATCAAAAAAAGAAAGTGAAAAAGAACAAATTCTTGCCATCAGGAATGCTTTGAATCATATCATTGAACTCGATGAAGGTTTAAAAGGAGAAGGTGGCGTAGCAATCAAGGAACATTTCACAGTTCTGCATATCCCCATTACACTCCTGCTTAATCAATTCTTAGATGAATACATAAATCGATTAAAGAAAATCAAGTCACGTATCTCAAAATTCGAATCAGAAGATGCATTAATAACGGAAGAGTTCATTTTGCATGATGTAAAACAAGGACTTGATAAGCTTAAACAATTTACAGAAGAGTCCGCAGATACTATTAACAAAATTACGTCTCAAGTAAGCCACCTTGTTAGCACAACCCCGATTCATGCTAGTTCTTTTACTACTAGCGTAGATCAATCTGTAAGCAATAATCAGAAGACGGCCGATGAACTGAATCAAATCGATGAAATTACGACCACCACCTTAACTGAACTGTCTGATGGTTTAGTAGACATCTCTCAATTTGTTAAAAAAGTGAATAACTGGTCTAGCGAAGGGATTATTCTAACTCAAAAGACGATCACTGAAATTGAAGAGTTCTTTATGTCGTCTGACACCATACAGAACATGATAGATGATGCGATCGAATTATCCGTTGAGCAAGGCGATTCTACGTTTATGGGGGATATTGCCTCATGGCTGGATCAACTAGGAAAAGCAACTGGAGCTTTAGATGTGACAAAAGGTGCTATTGCTGTCACCATTCTTTCAACGAATATGCTAGAGCTCACAAGAGATGGTAAAGGTAATTTTATTGTTAAAGCATCTCCTTCATGGGTAAAAGGAAAATCCAAAAAATATGAATCTAAGCTTGCTGAAAATATATATAAACTTCTGCAAAAAGGAGATAAAACATCTGGTAATCCTATTTTAAGATATCTTGGATCCTACAATAACAAGCCTAGTGGTTTATTAAGAGAATTAGTAGGCTTAGATAAAGGAACAACTAAAATTAGCTTTGGTACGATGGTTAGGGATCATAAAGGAATATTTGTTTTTTCAGATGCTGACTTAAAGAACTATGCTCAAAAAATAGATGTAGCTAAGACGGCAGATCAGTTTAAGAGCCTGGATGGTTTTACTACAGTCGGTAAAAAGTTACCAGTAATAGGTATTGCATTTTCTCTAGGAACGAATTCAGCAGAATTTTTCAGCGACGAAAACCAATACAAATCAAACTTTGAGAAATCAGGTCGTTTTGCTGCTGGAATCGGTATGGATGTTGGAATAGCTGGGTTAACTGCTGGTGGAGCTGCCATTGGCACGATGTTCTGCCCGGGGATAGGAACCGTGATTGGTGGGGCTGTTGGAGCAGGAATCGGTATCGTTGGTTCGTGGGCACTAGAAGATAAGATTAAAGGCTGGGGCGAAGATGCTGGAAAATGGATTGAAGAAGATGGGGCAAAAATGTTATCTGATGCAGCAGATACTGTTACAGATGCCTTATCAGACGCCGGTGATTTCGTGTCAGGATGGTTTAGATAATCTTATTTTAGTTAAAGCCCCTTTATCTGAAGCATGCTATTCTAGTAATATCTTTTAAATTTCACATCAAGGAAAGGAATCTTTATGACTACCAAACCCATCAGCATCTCTTTATCTATCCTTTTCATTTCAGTTTTGTCACTTATTTTTGTAGGAATTGATATCCCCTTTCCCACTACGATTATCATGGTTTTATTATTAAGTAATGCCATCTTTGCTTTCTTTTCTATTTTTTTCAACGGGGCATTATCGAACTTTACAAATATAATTTTCACACAGAAAAAAATGGGGTTATTTCTTTAGTCAACAAATACACGACATTTGCTTTTTTCGGTCTGAATTATGCAGCTCAATCAGCTTTAATTCGACTACCATTATTAATTAACAAATTATTGTCGCTTCTATTCTTTTTACTCCTTTTAGTTAATTGGTTGATCATACTCATTTTATTTAATGGTTTACAATAAAATTTGGAGGTAACTCTATTGAATACTTCAAACCCCATATCACTCTCTATAAACGAACTGGTAGCCTCACTTGCATTATGTGGTTATGACCGGACAGCGAGTCAAATTATCAATGAACAGAACCTCATACAAGATGATGCTCAATTCGAGCGTTTCATCGAGCAATCCGAACAATTACTGAAACAGCGCGGTTACTGGGATGACACCAAGGACACAAAACTTGTACTAGGTTTAGAAAACACGATTCGCCTTCTTGTTAACTGTACCAAGAAAGTACGTATCGTGTATGGAGACCGTGTTTTAAATATTCATCTTCTTAACGATAAATATGCTCTTATTCAAGACGTAAACGATCAGATGCATCATTTCACCTTCTTTAAGCACACAGGTGACTACACAGATATGATAAATGAGTTGATTAATAATCAAGAAGAAGACATCAGGAATCTTGATGACTATCAAACCGTTGAAGTAACATCTAACGTTTTTGATCAATTACACACAATAGATCAATCTGTCTTACATGCCATGATTAGTGATTCCGATTTGAACTATTCATTAAGGACGTTTTTAAAAGACTTTCAAAGTAATGAACAACGATTAGATAATATTTCTTTTCTGACTACTAGTTATGTAAAAGACCAGACAACAACTGATCAAGTAGTCTTTATGCTCCCTTCCAATCAATTGGTTTGGCACATTGATTACGAAAAAGTTAGTGACGGACAGATTTTTATCGTCCCTATACCAAAAGATGTTTATACCGCTAAAATTAATGAAACGATTCAGTCATTCTTTCAAATGAAAATAACTGCAGATCAAAAATAAGGCTCCCTGAAGCAGGTTATTACAAGGAGAATTGCCCATGAATAATTCAGAAAAAATGATACTAACCTCCAAAGAACTAGCAGTTGCTCTAGTATCATGTCAATATGAAAATTTTGCTCGTCGTATCATTCTTAAGGATGATTTAGTAAGTAAAAACAAAGAGGATATTGCCCTTTTTACAGAAGAAGCTGAGCTATCATTACGAGAAAATGGTTTATGGAATGCTCGGAGAAAAACAAAGCTTTCTCAAAATCTTGAAGATCTCATCCAAGCTCTAGGAACATCTACAAAAAATGTTTATTTCACCCAAAATGAACAAGAGCTATATATTCATCAAATAAACCGTAATCAATATCTCAAGCAGCACATATCAAATGAAACTCACACTTTTACATACCTGGATCATACAAAAAGTCGCTCAAAAGAAATATTGAGTTTTTATGGTCTGAACTCATCAGCAAATTTTGAGGATAATCAACTTCAACCCATTCAAGTTTCAGACAAAGTATATGATGCTTTACATAAACTGAAGAATGAAGAAGTTGAAAAGATTTTAAATAACGAAACGGAAAATGACTCGCTAAGAGAATTTATTACCTCGTTTAATAACAACAATAAAGTTTTTAACAGCATTAGCTTCAACAACTGCAATCACAAAACGGGAGAGAACAAAAAGGACCAAGTCGCTTTTTCTCTGCCAGGTAATCAAATGATTTGGCATGTAGATTATGAGCAAATCCATGATCATACCGTTTACTTTGTGCCTGTATCGATCTCTGATTACTTTAAAAAAATAGAAGATACACTCGAAGAGTTTTCTCTTCAGAAGTTGTGACAGTGCCTGTTTCCAAAAATACACGCAAAAAACAAAATGTTAAACCTTCAAAAAAGGTAGAAACCTTTTCCTCTAAGCGAGGATTTTCATTCTTTCTGAAAGCGAATTTAGTTTTACTAGGGATGATTGGGTTCCTTTTATTAAATCAAGGATCTTGGGCAGATGATGCTCAAAAATTCTTCATCCTGTTCATAACGGTATCGGAAGCGATGATTCTCTTATTATCATTTGCTAGCTGTTTACCCCATAAAAATAATAAATAGGTATAAAAGAAAATAAGCTGACTCTTTTTCAGAGTCAGCTTGTCTTTTTAATAGCATACGCCTGCCTTGCCAGCGCTAATGCCCCACACAATCCTGCATTGTCACCCAAATTAGGCGGAACAATATACTTTTCTATTTGATTCAGTACATTTTCGTGTTGAATGTACCCATTTAACAGCTGAACCACCCAGTTTCGAACGAGCGGAAATAGGTGTTCTTGTTTCATCACACCACCGCCGATCACAATTCGCTTTGGAGAGAGCACCAAAATGTAGTTCACAAGAGCTTGTGCGAGATAATAAGCTTCTAATTTCCACACCCTTTGATCTGATGCAAGTTCCACGCCCTTTTTCCCCCAACGTGCTTCGATCGCGGGACCTGACGCCATCCCCTCTAGACAATCACCATGAAACGGACAGCTTCCCGTAAAGTGATCTTCATCATGCTTCCGAACTAAGATGTGGCCCATCTCTGGGTGAAGCATCCCATGAACGAGCTTCCCTTCCGAAACGGCTCCTACACCAATTCCAGTTCCAACTGTCATATACAGACAGCTATCTAGTCCTTTGGCGGCACCCCAAAGAGATTCTCCTAAAGCGGCAGCATTCACATCCGTATCAAATCCGATCGGAACTTGAAAATGTTTCTTCAGTTCACCCACTAGATCATACTGATTCCAATGTTTTTTTGGCGTACTCGTTATGTATCCATAAGTCGGACTTGATACATCAAGATCAACCGGTCCGAATGAACCAACTCCCAGAGCATCCACCCTTTTTTCATCAAAGAAATCAACAACGTGTCTCATCGTTTCTTCAGGGGTTTTTGTCGGAATAGAAATTCTTTCAATAACTTCTCCGTCCTCATTTCCGATTCCACACACAAACTTAGTGCCGCCTGCTTCAATTGCGCCTAATTTCACAAAAATTCACTCCTTCCCTGTAGCATCCTTTAAATCAAAGGAAAGTCCACACTCAAACATTCGGTTCCACGGTGCGAACGTTTTCAAATTCTCCACCTTATACGCTTGAAAACTATGCAGAATCATCTCATTAAATCTTGTTAACATCCGTTGATTGCGCTCTTCATTTACAGAGTCTGCAGCGTCTTTTAAATCGAAATAATTCAAATCATACTTCGGCAGAAAATCTGTGTTTATTTCCATCCGAACCTCTGCTTGATAAAAATAATCATCAAAAAGATGGTACATAAGGTTTTCTTGAATCGGCTTCTGTTTACCTTCTGCACCCAAAACACCCTGGCAGATGGTTGTGCCTAACGTATTACAATTCGTGTTCCATCCTTTGTATGACAGAAGCTGATCAAGAATACCCTCTTCATCTAAAAGGGTAATTAACTCACGGTCTCCGCCATTGGCATATGCGGAATCCGCCACAATGACTTTTTCCCTGAGTCGATAAAATGCTTGATCTGATCCACAAACGTGAGCATATTTCTGAAACTGGTGTACGTAATGTCTTTTACGTTCTGTTCCCATGACTCTTGCATGACGCGGCCTGGCGTATTATAAGCGAGCACCAGATCGGCATCCTCAGCACGATCCACCAACTGACACCCTGCTGCTAACACATGCGCTTTTAAACTTTCTGCAAAAGGACGATCTTCATACATCGGCACAAGCTGTGGCCCGAGCGTACTGCTCCATATAGGAAAAATCTTAGGTTCCTGCCCCTTCAAATCATTATAAACCCGCGCTAATAAAGTCGCTCCAACTTCATCTGCACCAGGGTACATGTGAACTTTTTTATATAAACGCAGCTGTTCTCGTTTTGTCACCACAGCGCTTTGATCAATCGCGGTATATCCGTATTCGGAACTGTCATCCTGCGGAATCGACAAAAACGTCAGCACGCCTTCCTTAACCAAATCTAGCATTTGTACATTCATGTTTGAATTGAAAGCACGTCTCGTCTCATAGTCTTCAATATGCTCTTTTGGCAGCTTAGCCTTGATCTCACTAAGCTGTTTCGCCTCATCTTCTGTTAACTTCTCGCGCTTCTCTTTATCCAACAAATAAGAGCGTAAAAACAATTCCCGGCCCCAGTGTTCATAATAATCTGGTTCCTCGTCACTCGAACTGTATTTTGGCGTGCGCATGATTAAGTTTGATGCATAGATTCCTAGATTCGGATAATCCTGACGCAACGAGCGTAAACGTTCCACCCATATCGCACTCTCTTTTTCGGTCAAATAATGAAGTCTGGATGGAAGCAGCCCGCCGTAAATCAGCATATCAATGCTTAAAATAAGAGCGTCCACTTTCCCAGCTAGATTTTTTACCCAGTTCCACAATCCTTCTGTATTCGCCGCCTTCTTTTTATAACCTAAGAGTTCAGGTCCAGGAACAAACAACTCTACATCACGTGAAGACTCTGCAATCATTTGGACATAGGTGATGTTGCAAGGGCGTTCATCTATTGGTAAATAAGCAATCTTCATGCGTTTAGCCTTCTTTCGCTACATACTTTTTATATTAGAGTGAATAAATTTCAGCTTTTCCTCTTCATGAATCATAGGAACTTCGTGGCCGTATTCACGGTACGTTCTAATTTCCTTTGGGCCGCCTAATTGATGATACAAAGCAAAAGCGCTCATCGGCGGACATACGGGATCGATCATTCCAACCGATAGAAGGACCGGACACGTTACAGAGCTTGCTAGATTCATCGCGTCCACATAACTAAGCGTTTCAAAGATTTTAGCTGATGTTTGATGCTGTGGATCGTGAACTTTAAAATAATGCGAAATCTCTGTATAAGGTCCTTCTGCAGCAAGTCCAACCGAGCGTTCGAAGTCCGTCAGAAACGGAATATCGCATAGCGTTAAGGTGATGTCCTCTTGTAGAGCAGCAGTCGCGATCGCCAATCCTCCACCCTGACTCCCACCTTCCAGATAAACGTCCCTCTTTCCAGACAGCTTCCGAACAACGTCAACACTTCGATAACAATCCATATAAACGTATGTGTAATAATATTGGTCAGGATCGAAAATTCCCTGTGTGAGCCAGCCGGCTGCCCCTCCATTTTCGTAGTTGTTCTTGTCCGCCGATTTCACACTCTGGCCTCTTACATCTACTAGTAAAACAGGAACACCCTGAATCACATGCTTAAACGTATAATGCGGCTGCAGCGTGTTCCAGTTGTAGCCATGAAAGATGACAGCTGCTGGAGCATCGTCTTTCACAACTTCTGGTGTAACGTAAACACCGTTGATGCGTGAATTGCGAAATCCGTCAAAAGCCACGTCATAGACTTTTACGCCCGGAACGCTGTATGCCCGCTCCTTCACTTCTACATTCAGCGGATACTCCTGATTTTCAACTTTTAACCCATCCCAAAATGCATCAAAATCAGCTTTTTCGTCTGCTGAGGTTTGTAATTTCGCAGTTGTTCCATTGCTTCATCGTATGCGTTCATGACTGTTCACCCTTTATACGTAAAAAGGAGAAAATATTGGGTAGTGTCATATTTTCTCCTTTCTTTTCAATTCGTTTTTATAGGAAGTTGTTAGCAAAGGTGCAGTAGCAGACCGCTAGTCTCCAGTTGAGCTTACTTTAAGCATAGTTCTGCAGTATGTCTGATTTTTACGGTACGTGTTCTTATATTTATTACACGTTCGCTCAAACAAGGCTGCTTTTCGCTCCAAACACCTTCTGTTTCGCCCCGTGGACGCGCTGTTTCGCTCCAATTGACCCGTGTTTCGCTCAGTGGACCCCTCGTTTCGCTCCAACACCCTAAAAAACAACCTTCATCCCTCTTTACCGCTTAAAAAACCTGTCCTACTCTTAGTAAAAATGTAAAATCGGCTCAATCGCATTAGATTGATTTATTTTACGCGTTAATCGAAGCAAAACACACATTAAATAATCTCTTTTTGATGATTTTCTGCCTTATAGTCATTGCGCAGTTCTTTTAAAATTACATCCATCAGGTAGAATGCTGATACCTCGCAAATGGAGTTATCATCACCCGCGATATCATCTGTCGCTGGAATAAGTAATCGCGTATTGGAAACCTCTGATAACGGAGAATCCTGCTGGCTCGTCACTCCGATCGTTTCACACCCTAACTTCTTTGCTTGCCTCAGCATACCAACCACTTCTGAATCATAACCAGAAGCACTCAGCCCGATCACCAGTGTGTCTTGGTTTAGTGTGTATGACGACAATTCCATCTCATAGGCGGACGAGAACGTATCGGCTCTCTTACCAAGTCTCATCAACTTGTATTTCATTTGATCCGCGATAAAAGACAGCTTGTTCCCGCCATATAAATAAATCTGTTCTGCGTTCGCAACTTGATGCTTTACTTTTTCTACATCCTTCAGCTCGTACAGCGTATCAAATTTTTTGAGCATACTCACATACGTCTCTTTAACACCCGTTAAATGATGACTTTCGGCTGGTTCAAAAAGTCTTGTGCTGACAGAAGCTTCTTTTGCCATCAATCGAAGCTTGTTGTATGAACCAAACTCAAGCTTTTGGCAGAAACGAGTAATCGTTGCTTCTGATACGTCGATCTGCCGCGACAATTCTGAGATGGTTCTGTTCGGAAATGACTCTAGATTCGTAATAATGTATTTTGCAATCATCTGCTCACGTTTCGTCAGCTTGTGCCTGTTCGATTCGATCATTGTTGTGATGCTCTTAAGCGGCTGCAGAGATTCTTGAAGCAAGAAATGACGTAGAGCTCCAACCATACCGGCATTGTTTAAGTTACGGGCGATCTCGATCTTCGTTTTCGCTAAAATAGCTGGAATCACATCGATTTCGAGCTGTTTCATGATTAAAGGCAGCAGGTAATCCTTTTGAGCCGTAATGCCTCCGCCGATAATAATCGTTTCCGGATTCATCATGTATGCAATCGTTGCGATTCCTTTTGATAGATAGTACACAAGGCGCTCGATTTCCTCGATGCATACTTCATCGCCTGCTTGTGCCAACTCAAAAATCTTCTTACCATTAAGCTCAATTTCAGCTACTTCTTTCGCTTCGCCACATTTTTAATTAAAACGCGTGTGGAAGCTAGTTCTTCAAACTGACCGCCTTCGATTGGAATATACCCGATCTCACCACCGCTAAAGCTGTGGCCGGTGTGAAGTTTATTATCTAAAATGTAACTTCCGCCGATCCCTGTACCAATCGTCAGACAGAACAAGCTCTTTGAATCTTTCCCTGTTCCGATCCATGACTCCGCAAGCCCGGCACAGTTCACATCGTTTTCTACTTCTACAGGCAAGTTAAAGTGTTCCTCTAGTTCCTGCTTCAACTTGGTTCCTGTGTAGTTCGGAATTAAAGAAGAAGCAAACAGAATGATGCCTTCTTTGGAATCGACTTGGCCAGCCGTGCTAACACAGATCCCGCTTATGTCATGCTTATCGATCAACTGCTCTCCACATTGCTTCACTTTTTGGACGATTACGGGTCCGCCAAGCTGCGCCTCTGTTGGCACTTCGTATTTTTCGATAAACGTACCATCTTCTGAAATAACACCGTATTTAATTAATGTCCCGCCTATGTCAAATGCTACAAACTTTCTCATCATGATCACCTTCATTTTCTAAGGACGGAGTATTTGATCCCTTCATTACCGGCCTTTCCTTTTTACACGAATGGTTTTGATTTGTTTAGGGCCAAACGTAATGGCTGTTTGTTTTGCTGAGGAAACACTGGAAATGATTTTCCCAGTAAAATCAACTTCATACAGCTCTTCAGGATCAAAACCAAGAATTAAATCTGTGTTCACATCCTTAAGCGAAGGATTGAACAGACGAATATCAAACGTATTTTCTTCCTTCAACATGAATGAGGAAAAAGCAACCTCTGCTGATGAAAGTTTAAATAGCTTCTGATCCTCTTTTTTCACATATGATTGCTGAGTCAACACTTGCTGACGCAAAAACTTTCCGTTATTTAAACTCATGTTGTTCGCGCCGAGAACCAATCCGTATTCAAATTCATACTCACCGAGACATTGTGCGCCAGGTGTTTCAAAACCTGGTCCAGCCCCATTTCCACGTGTACGCAGATCGCGTCTCGACAACCAGCCAACACTTCGAATCACGCTTAAGAAAATGTGGTCACTTCCTTCAAACGCATCAACCTCGTATTCTTGTAAACCGCGGTGAAGAAGCTGATGTTCATTTGCGATCACTGTGGATTGAGTCGGATATTGATTCATAACGGCTTCTTTGTTTTTCGGCATATCGTATTTCTTATCTCGAAGCGTTTCCCTTTTACCAGGTCAAACGCTGTATCTGCATAGCTAATATCGGCTGTTGAAGTTGAAAATCCAACCTTCAACTTTTGGTCTTTCGCCGTATTGTTTACCTTCGTTTTAAAATAGATGAACCTTTTCCCTTTATGAAGAGTAATCGTTGTTTTCATCGTATTTAAGGTTTCAGCCTCACTCGGACCTGATCGGTCTTCGTTCAGTGAAGCAGGCAATTTTATCTCATAGTGCACGGTGACTGACTGAAACGTCTCGCCCGTAAGAATGTCCGATACCTCCGTGATAACGGCTTTACTTATTTTATCATTCAGAGGAGGTGAATAGTTGTACGTGTCTCCAGCATCTAGGGACGACGTGAAATGATGCTGATCCTTATGTGTCACGCCCGTTTCTAGATTAGTGATAGATAAGCTGTCCTCGTTCCATTCTATTTTATAAAAGTCGTTTTGAATGAAAGGCAACGCACGACTTTCAACAACTTCGGATTCATCTTCCACAGTGTCAATTCGAAGCACTTTCATTTCAGCACCGTCAAAAGGTATTGGGAAGCTTACATCATAGATCACATAATCCCCATAGTGCGGCTCAGCTAAAATATGATGAATAAATTCTTCCCGACGTTCTCTTTTCAACACGTCAAACGAAATTTCCTCTTCGTTATGAAACAGTTTGATCGAACCTTTGTCTAATGGAGCTGGGATACGTATCGTTGCTGTTACAGGATAACGTGAAGCAATCGGTGTGTTATTGACCACATATAAGTAGCCGTTATCTACTGAATCATCAAGATACTCAAATGGAAATTCATCGTGAAGAATATCTTTTGAAAATCGACTGATCGCGCTTAACACTTTTTGCGTTCGAGTCTCCATCTCATCATGAACCGCGTCCACACTGCATCCGCAGATGCTGTCATGAGGCTGGTTCTGTAAAATCAGCTTCCATACATACTCCATGAACTTTGCAGAATCCGAACGACCATTACTCCAAACGTTTAATGCTTCCATGATTCCAACTGCTTGGTCTTCGCACATTTGGTTCTGATTTTTTAAATAAGATCTCGTGGAATACACACCAGGTAGAATGAAGATCTTTGATGGATCGCGTTGTTCCCCCGAGATCGTTGCCTCTGGTTCCACTCCAGAAATCGAGTTCACATACTCCGACATCAACGTTTGCTTAAACGCGATATCAGGCATTTCTTCACTCAACTTCTTCACTCTTTCATTCACATCTGAGCTCGTAAATGTGTGGTCCGCTCCGTTCATAATTAAAGCATTGCCGGAAGTTAAATAAGGAGCATTTCCTTCTAAATAGGTTTTCGTCTTTTCCACAAAATCCTTAGATTTAAGGAACGTTTGATAATACCCCTCAAATAGTGGCAGGACGATCGTAAATACCTTCGTTCCGTCTGCACCTGCCCATGTGTTTTCAAAACGGTCCGATATAGCACCACGGAAAATGAGAGCAGAATCTATTCCGAAATGGCGTAAAATTTGCGGCATCTGACTGATGTGTCCGAACGTATCTGGCAAATATCCGATGTTGTACGGTGAACCAAGTTTCTTTGCCGTGTTTGTTCCGATTTCCAAGTTCTTGATCATGGACTCCCCTGAAACGAGAAACTCATCCGCTAGCAGATACCATGGGCCAACCTCTATTTTTCCTTCTCTTATAAAAGTAAGTAGACGCGCATACTCTTCATCACTTACAATCTCTTGATAATCATCAAGAACAATCGTCTGCCCGTCTAAAAAGAAGTTATCGATCTTCCCATCATTCAACAGGTCCTGTGTATAGCGGAGTCCGTTGCGAAGTCTGAAACGAAACTCTTCAAACGTTTCATACCATTCACGGTCCCAATGCGTATGATTCAATATGTTTACTGTATTTATGTTCTTCATTTAAAACTCCTCCACCATTTGAAGCTGCTGTTTCAGATGTGCACCGTTCAATGTATTTAATGCCATGTTGTTTTTAATCGAATACGCGCAGGCCATTCCTGCCGCTTGCCCCATATCACGAACAGTCGGCTGAATGCGAAGAGAGGCTTGCATCAAAAATGTGCTAGAGATGTGTCTGCCTACAACAACTAAATTTTCCACTTCAAATGTGATAAGGGAACGATAAGGAATCTCGTAATATTCTCCGCGAGAAAACTTCGCTTCATTTACCGATTCTTTTGTAACGCTGTGAACATCAATGTACCAGTCGCCTCGAGCAATTCCGTCTTCAAATCGAGCACGGTCTACATAGTCCTGTTCAGTGAGCACATATTGACCTAAAATGCGGTATGATTCACGAATACCAAGCTGATTCGCTTCTTTCAATAGAAACGCGTTCTGGAATCCCGGAATGTATTTTGGTAAAAAGGTTGCGAGCCTGCGAATCATTTGTCTTCCTTTTACAACAGCCTCTGAACGAAGCCTCGGATCTGTTGTTTTCATGATGCCTGGAATGTGCGGGCAGTTGAATGACATGACCGTGGGTTTTCCTGGTTGGGTAAACGCTTGGAAATACCGCAGATCCTCCTCAATTAAGTCACCGTTAGCGAGTGCTTCTCGAAAGTAAGGTTCTAATACATGCCCTTTACCTGGTACCATCGCGATCTCAAAAAAATCAGGATTTTCAATCTTACAAAACGTCTCGTTCTGAGAGAGAATAAACGTCCTTAAAGCTTGAATATCAATTCCACCCATTTCAAATCGAAAGGAAATTTGCTGATTTTGACCATCTTTATTCCCACTCACAACTTCAACACCTGCTGAACGAGAAAGAACGGCATCTGCTGTGGCATCAACGAACGTTTTTCCTGAAATCGCAACTAGCCCATTACACGTGTTTACGATAATATGCGTGATCTTTCCGTCTTCCTTTACGCAATCTATAAAATTCGCATCATACAGAATGCTGCCTCCGCGTTCTGTGATCAGCTGTTCGAGTACATAACTTAAAGACTCAACGTTAAACCAGCTGCATTCTGTCGTTCCGTCGTTCGTTTTAACATTTACTTTGTTTAAGCGTTCCGTAATCAAACCGTTGATGCGCTGTGTTTTCACATGAGTCGGCATCATAGGAGAAACAAGGGAATTCGTTTGAGTTCCTCCGAGTGAAATGGTTTTCTCTACGACTAACGTGGAGAGATTTTCTTCTAATGCAGAGATTGCTGCAGCAGCTCCACCCGTACCTCCGCCGACCACAACACAATCCACATCATAGATGACAGGAACTTCTCTGCCGAAAAAAGATAAGGTACTCAAATGAATTCACCTCTTAAAAAGATATCGTGATCGGACGGTTTATCCTTTTACCGCTCCGTCTGTTGCTCCTGAAATAAAGTACTTTTGCAGCCAAATAAAGATCAATAGTGTAGGAATTGTCGTTAAGATGGATGCGGCAGAAATTAATTTTAAATTGGATCCGTCAAAGTTCTGTGAAAGCTGTGCAAGACCAATGGATAACGTGTACATGCTGCTTTCTGTTGAGTTAAGTAGCGGCCATAAGTAATCGCCCCACGTGCCCATGAATGTGAAGATCGCCAATGTTACAAGTGTTGGTTTCACAAGTGGCAATACAACGAGATACCACACTTTAAAGCGGTTTGCGCCGTCTAAGTAAGCTGATTCCTCAAGTTCTTTTGGTATACGCAGATAAGCTTGGCGCATTAAAAAGATTCCGAACGCAGTTGAAACCTGCATGACAACAAGTCCGATATGTGTGTTTCTTAGTCCAAGTTCTCCTGCTAGTTGAAAAAGTGGAGCCATGTATAGCTGAAACGGAACCATCATGGTTGAGATGATGAGTGCCAGAACAACACTGCGTCCTCTAAAGTCCATTCGCGCAAGCGGATAAGCCGCTAAACTGCAGAACAACAGGTTTAGGGAATCGCGATTGCTGTAATAATGGCTGTGTTCATAAAGTAAAGCCCAAAGTTCGCTTTTTCAAACGCCGTTACGAAGTTTGCGAGTGTAGGGTCTTTCGGAAGAAGACTTGTGTAGATGCCTTCACTTCCAGATTTCATTGCCATAAATAACGTGATCAGAAACGGTCCGACCGTTAGTACGGTGATTAATAACATAACAACATAGAGCCATATTTTACTGTTTTGTTTTGATTTCATGAGTTTCCCCCAATCTATTAAACACGCAGATCGTCTTCGCGTTTACTTGTTAACTTCATTTGTAAAAGTGATGCAGCGATCGCAAGTACGAGTAACACGATACCTGCAGCAGACGCAATACTTACGTCAAGACTCATAAATTTGTTGTAGATGTACATTACGAGTGTAGTGGTCGCACCTGATGGACCACCGCCCGTTGTAAGTGCGATCTCTTCAAAGACTTTCATTCCGGCAATGATCGTCATAACCGATACGAGTGTAATAGATGGCGTTAGCATTGGAATTGTAATCTTCGTAAACTGCTTCCAAACAGATGCTCCGTCAATACTTGCAGACTCATAAACATCCTTTGGAATCGATTGCAGACCTGCCAAATAGATGATCATATAATAGCCAAGCCCTTTCCATACGGTGATGGCTGCTACGGCTGTTAGTGCTGTTGATGACTGAACCAATAGATTAGTAGGTGTATCGAACACGCCTAGTTTTACTAAAAACTCAGAGATGATTCCGCTTTGTGAATAAAGCATCTTCCACATGAGCGCGGCTACTACCATTGGTGTGATAACCGGGAGATAGTAAAGAACGCGGAACGTACCCGCTCCTCTTATTCTTTGGTTTACAAGGACTGCTAAAATCATTGGTAAAAAGACGTTTAACGGCAGGACGATCACAAGGAACGTCAGCGTATTGATTAACGCAACCCAGAAATACTTATCTGCAAACATCTCTTTAAAGTTAGCTAGACCAACATATTCTCCAGTACCCGCAATGATTTTATAATCCAGAAAACTCCACTTGAACGCTTCTAGAATCGGATACACTAAAAACGTTGCTAAAATCACGATAGCTGGCAGTAAAAACAGCCATGGTGTAAGGAACTTCATGCTGAACTTTTTCTTCTTTTTTGTTGTTGTGATTTTTGTTTTTACATTTGGCAGTACAACAGGTTCTCTGTTCATGTTAGAACCCCCTTTTAAAAAGTAGAGACTAGGCTTTTTTAAAAAGCTAGTCTCTTCATCTACTACATTAGAATGTTACTTTTTCACCTGATTTTTCAAACGCTTTGTTCCACTCAGAAGCAAGTTCTTTTAACGCTTCTTTTGGAGATAATTTACCTTGTAAGTTTTGGATGAAGATGTTCTTTGTTGCTGTACGCAGGTCAGCACTGTTTTCCGTTGGAGGAATAAGTACTTCAGCACGGCTTAAAGACTTAGAAGCTTCTAACATACCAAATGCTTTTGGAGAATCTCCTGGATTCTTGAAGTAGTCATCTTCTAAAGACTTCTTTGTAGCTGGAAGAACGGTGCCTGCCGTTTTAGCAAATTCTAATTGGTTTTCAGCGTTCGATACAAACTCAGCAAGTGCTACTGCAGCATCTTCGTTCTTTGTTTTTGCTGGAACCGCAAAGTTCATAACCGCTACGTTCACTGGTGCTTCAGCTGCGTTCAACGGCTGTCCTGCTTTTGAAGCTTTGTACACTTCAGGAGCTCCTGACTCGATCGGTCCTAAGAAGGTTACGCCGCCTTCAAGCATAGAAACGTTTCCTGCCATGTAAAGCTCTTGACCTGTTTTAATGGAACCTTCTGCTGCTTCTTGCGGAATGATTCCTTCTTTATACATCTTCTGAGTTGCCTCGAAGAATTCTAATAGATCTTTGTTGTCTTCAATCTTTGCTTTACCATCTTCAACGATTGGTGTTCCGTTCGCGATCGAAACCATTTTTTCCATGATCGTGTTTCCGTCATTGATAACTGGGAAGTAAGAAGGTTTGCCTGTTGCTTCTTTTACTTTTTTCGCTGCTTCATAAAGTCCCTTTGTATCTGTCGGAAGCTCAGAAACACCAGCTTTTGAGAAAGCGTCGTTGTTATACCAAGAAACCGTTGTTGTTAAGTACCATGGCAATGCATAAAGCTTATCCTCATACATGCCAGATTGATATGGTCCTTCTACAAAAGAGTCTTTCGTCTCGTCGCTCACCGCATCTGTAAGATCTAAAAGTCCGCCTTGAGCAGCAATGTTAGACATGTAGTGAGGATTCAAGTTAACAACATCAGGAACATCGTCACCTGTAAGCGATGTCAAAACTTTTTGCTCCATCTCATTTTGAGGAACATCTTCAATCACAACATCAAGTTTCGGGTGAAGTTTTTCAAAATCTTTTTCAATGTTCTTGAAGTAAGTATCAAATGGCTCTCCTGCTAATGACGCAGTCCAAAGCGTAACTTCTCCAGAAAGCTCCCCATCTTTAGAAGATCCTTTTGCCTTATCTTCCTCTCCGTTGCTGCACGCGATCAAACTTAATGACAACGCTGCTGCTAGTGAACCAGAAACCCAAGTTTTTGTACGTTTCTTCACTTTTCATTTCCCCCTCAGAAACATTTTGGTAAGCGTTTTCTTAATAACTCAATTATAAAAGTAAGATTGCGAGATTTCAATCCATTTTAAAAATAATTTTCGTTTGTTTTATAATTTTGAAAATTAATTTCTTTTTACGGGTTTGGTTAGAATAGATTACGGTTTTACGGTACGTGTTCTTTTATTTATTACACGTTCGCGCAGGATTACTTGATTTGCGCGCGAGTTCGACAAAGTTACGCGCACACTTGTCATAGTTACACGCGTATTCAACAAAGTTTCACGCGCTCTACCGCTTTTTCAGCGCAGCCAGCAATTTTCCACTAGAAAAACGTATTAGAAAAAGAACAGATCTTAGTCTTTTGATCTGTTCTTTCAATCTAAATGTTATTTCTGATGATTTAACGAGTAATTCACCCACGTTTTCGCCTGTAAAAGATCAGCTTTGATTCTATCTCCAACAACTGCAGCAAGTTTCTCTTCTGCAACCGCCTGTTCGACCTTCGCAACAGTAGAATCAAAAACGACAGAACTGTTCTCGATATCTTGATCCACTGCTTTATCTAGTTCCTTAATCGCTAGTTTAAGAGAAATGCCGTCCTCTTCACTCACTGCACCTTGTGGAATATAGATTTTTATGATTTGTTTTTCAATATCTTTCAGTACAGTATGAGTCGCGACAATCGGCTCCTCACCAGGGTTCACTGCCTTTTCACGCCAAGGCCCTTTACCTAGAGCATCTACAGACGGCGCACTGGCTTGGCCAAAAGCAAACATGTTCACACCAGACGTTCCATACTTCGCGGACATAACGTCACTCACGCTTGCCATCTCACTTAAGTGATGATAGAACGAATAGATTCCTGTGTAATACATCGTACCTTCAGGCATCAGCTTCTTGCTGTCTGTTACCGTTTTTTGAATGCTGTTGAAGTCGTGGCCATACGCTTGCGGGATAACACCATCGATGTCATCTTTCCAGTCGCTGATCTGTACCGCTTCAGGTCCTGGTTCAGGTGTTGCCGTCAGCATAAACTTTTTGTTCATCTCTTTTGTTTGAACGTGAAGCTTGTCAACAAAATCGTTCTCGCGCTCACGCAGCCAATCGAGCCATTTATCCCACTCAGCAGGTGTTGTTGTTGGTGATAGCGTGTACGGATCAATTCCTGTCTTCTCTTGATAAAGTTGTTTTGTTCTCTCACTGAAACCGTAGCTTTGCTCAAACTTATGATGCGGGTAACGCATATAATCGATGTTCAGACCTTTGATGTCATAGTCTTCTTGCATCTCTTTATAAATCTCTAACATGAAATCCTGAACGTCAGGCTGTGCGATATCAAGCCAGTAATATTTGCTCGCTGTATCTGGCTGGAACGTTCCTGTTGTGTTGCTGCGCTGAATCGCTGCCCACTCTGGATACTTCGCAAATTGAGATGGAACGCCTATGCTGCTTTCCCCGATCATGAATCCATCGGTCCAAGCCTGGATTGTCATGCCTCGCTTTTTCCCTTCTTTTACATAAGCGTCAAGTAGATCTTTTCCATATTGGCCGTAGTCAGCATTCGCAAAACGCGGGTGCTGTGCCGGCAGACCATATTTCTCCATGATCTCACTTGGATAGATTGTATAACCCCAGAACGTTGTTTCTAAATAGACTGAGTTAAAGCCTGCTTTCTCCATGCGATCAAGAACTTGATTTACACCTTCAAGCGTTGTTTCTTCTGGGCGATACCAGATCGCACGCTGTTCTGCTTTATGAGAAGCAAGGGAATAATAGTACGCGTCATAAGCGGATTGCGTTGCTTGTCTTGTTCTATCCAATGATTTTACAGGATCGCTTGTTTTAATCGCTTCTGCTTCAGCTAAAAGTGACTCCGCTTTTTGAATCGCAGCATTCGCTTCTTCAAACGCGACATCTAAAAAGTCTGCTTTTGCTTTTTCAATAGACGACTTCGCTTGATCGATCGCTTGTTTACTTTGGTATTGGAAACTCTCAACGTCTTGTACGATTTCCACAACACCGTTTGCGCTCACATTAACCTTTGCACCAATGATGGAGTTAGAAGAGATCCAACTCGAATTCACTCCATGTCCGCTAACGACAAAACCGTTTTTAGGGATCTTAGAGTTTCCGCCTCCAAGTTTTGTAACAAAACCATTCTCTACTGTAATTTCATAGCCATACTGATTCGTTCTTGTGGATTCACCAAACGCCGGAGTATAGACGATCAACTGATCAGGTCCACGGAATCCATCAAACACCGCTCCACCTGGGTTCGATTCTCTTGTAGGGTCTACCGCATTTGACTGTTTTTGTTCATGTTTTTCAGTTGGCTCAGTTAATGTAACGGACTCTCCCGCTTCCAATTGTGTTAAAAAGTTTCTGATTTCTGTTGTTGAAACATCTCCAGTTGATAAAACGATCCCGTTCTCAGGAATAGCGCTGTCACCATCTGTGTCTTTTACAACACGGTATGTATTTACGCCCGTTTTTTCTAAGACTACTTCCATACTTCCTTTTGTGTTTCGGTGTAATAACTAAATTCATCGTTAAATAAGATCAGCTTGTTATCATTGCCTAGCTGATTTTTGCCGTTAATCGCCATTTGATCACCAGATTCATCTTTTACGGACAGGACATTGTAAGGTACATTTTCTTGCGCTTCAACCGAACCTGACAGGTCAACAGCTGAAAAAACAAGACTTGTAGCAAGGAGGGAACCCGTTAAGACTTTCATTTTTTTCTTCATAAT
The DNA here is from genome assembly GCF_055814265.1 of Fictibacillus sp. EA-CB0309. Lineage (NCBI taxonomy): Bacteria > Bacillati > Bacillota > Bacilli > Caryophanales > Fictibacillaceae > Fictibacillus > Fictibacillus sp. EA-CB0309. Next base: position 796,178 of record NZ_CP169271.1, on the reverse strand, counting down.
CAGTCTCCTTTTATTGTTTTGGTAACGCTTTCAAATTATTATAATGCGTTTCTAAATTATTTTCACTTAAATTATATTTCTGAAATTTATTTTCATTTTCTTATCTGATTAGGACGGACAAGGGATTGCAGGTTGGAAACACGAAAAAAGACCCTGTTAAAAAAGGGTCTTTTTACTTATGTTTTTAAATCTTCTTTTTTTACTAATGAAAGTGCCTCTTCGTCTGCAAGGATCGTTACGTTCGGATGATTTTTTAACGCCGATGCTGGCAGCTGCTCATCCACTTCATCTGTAGCTAACAATTGCTTTATCACTTCTGCTTTATTGATGCCTGAGACGAGGAGTAATATCTTCTTCGCCTTTAAGATAGATGCGATGCCCATTGTAATGGCTTGCGTTGGTACGTCTTCTAAACGTTGAAAAAATCGGGCATTCGCTTTGCGCGTAGTTTCATCAAGCTTAACGATATGGGTGTGTGAAGAAAAAGAAGTGCCCGGTTCATTAAATCCAATATGACCGTTACTTCCTATGCCTAGGATTTGGATATCCACACCTTCTCCTCGGTTCAGCTCGACATCATACCGTTCGCATTCAGCTTTCAAATCCTCTGCTGTTCCATCAGGGATATGAATTTGAGATTCAGGCACGTTAATATGAGCAAATAAATTTTCCTCCATAAAGTAGCGGTAACTATTGGGGTCTTCTGGCTCAATGCCAACATACTCATCCAAATTGTAGGTGCACACTTTCTCATAAGAGGTTCCGTTACTCCTGTAATCTTGGATTAATTCCTTATAAAGTCCGATCGGTGTTCCGCCTGTGGCAAGTCCTAGTTTGGCATCTGGATTAGATTGAACTTTTTCGATAATGATTTTCGCTGCAATAGAGCTCATCTCATGATAATCTTTCACTTCTAAGACTTTCATGCTTCTTCACCCCTCTTAAAGCTGAGTTTGCCTTTACAAAAAGTCATCACCACTTCATAATCCTCGTCAAGAACAACAATATCGGCATCTTTTCCAGGTGCGAGACTCCCTTTACGGTCAAAAACGTTCAGTTCTTTTGCGGGGTTAACAGACGTCATCTGAATGATGTCAGAAATCGAACAGCCGGTAAATTGCATCATGTTTTTTACCGCTGTGTTCATCTTGATGATGCTGCCAGCGAGTGTTCCATCTTTTAAAGTCGCCGTTTCATTTTGAACGGTTACCTCCTGGCCACCAAGATCATACTGCCCATCTCCTAGACACTTTGCCCGCATCGCATCTGTCACTAACACGACTCTCTCATTACCTTTTTGTTTGTACGTTAAAGAGATGAGTTCCGGTCGAACGTGGATCCCATCCGCGATCAGTTCAGTCGTTAGTTCATCGTGTAAAAGTGCCGCTCCGACAACTCCTGGTTCGCGATGGTGAAGTCCGCGCATACCGTTATAAAGGTGGGTAACATGTGATGCGCCGGCCTTCATTCCGGTAACCACTTCTTCATATGTCGCATCAGAATGTCCAATTGACGCAACGATATTTTGTTCATGAAGATATGATATGACATCAAGACTTCCTTCAATTTCAGGCGCAATCGTAACGAGCTTAATGTGCCCTGAAGCTAACTGCTGCCACTGTTTGAAAAGTTCTAAATTCGGTTTGATGATCGCGCCGACAGGCTGTGCACCTGCTCTTTTTTCAGAAATAAATGGTCCTTCAAGATGGATGCCGAGCGTTTCAGCTGTCCCTTCCACTTGCCCGGCTTCAATAAATAAACCTGCGTTTTCAAGCGCTTTTTCAATTTTGCTCTGCTGCTGGGTCATCGTTGTTGCGAGAAAACTAGTCGTACCTTCTTGCGGCAGAACGCTCGCAATGGTTTGCAGCGCATCAAAGGTAGCGTCCATCGTGTCCGCACCAGCAGCACCGTGTATATGAACATCGATCATCCCAGGAACGATGTGATAGGTTTCGGGCAGTTCGATAACCTCTGTTTCCTTATCAACTGATTGAACGTTATGGCCAAAATCTATTATTTTCCCGTCATGTATGGTGATACAGCCTCTTTCAATGGTTTGATCTTCCCCGTAAACCGAAGCGTTTTTTAAAACGATTGTCTTTCTATCCATTACCCTGCCTCCTATAAAAAGGTTGGGAGTCCTCTACTTTTCCCGTGATTTGATTGCATCTACTGTTTCCATATATTTTTCTTCTCGTTTCTTTTCCGATAAAAAATGCAGACTGATTCGGTCGATTAAATACAGTGTGCTTAAGTCTAAGCCTGTTAAAAGGTAGTGATTGCGAAGCGGGTGCACCGTCCACAAAATAACATCTGAGAGTTTGGTTAAAGGAGTTTCCCCAAACGCTGTAAAAGCAACAACCACCGCTCCTTTTTCTTTTCCTTTGGACACGGACTGAAGCAGATCTGCCGTTTGCCCTGAACGTGAGAAGGCGAGGATTACATCACCACTCGTCAGCAGTGTACTTCGAATAATCATTAAATGTGGATCTGTAATGGCTTCACATACAAAACCCATGCGACTTAAACGATAGTTTAATTCTTGCGCCGCTAACCCAGAGCTTCCGAGTCCATAAATAAAAATTCGCTTTGCTTTTGTGATGTAGTTCAAAACTTTCTGAAGCTGATCTGCGTCTCCAAGATCCTGGACATCAGTCAGCATATCTCGGTAAGAGGAGGAAAGCTGCTGTTCGATCCCTCTTCTTCCTTGGATTCAGAACCCCCAGCAAGCCGCACTTTCATCTCTACAAAATTCCGGCATGATACCTTTTTCGCAAATCGGGTGATCGAGCTGATCGATACTCCAGTTGTATCTGCGAGCTCCTGAATATGGCTTCGTGAAGCTTTTTCAGGATTGGCCAAAATGTAATTCGCTATTTTCTTTTCCTTATCAGATAGCGTGGAGAAAACGCTTTGTATTTCTTTGAGTAATGAAGCCATTGATAAACATCCTTTTTATTTAGGAATTTGTGCAACAAAACGAGCTGTGATCTGCTGCGGACGCGTGATCGCACCGCCTACAACAACAGAATAAGCACCGATTTCAAGTACATCTCTTACCATTTCAGGCGTCATAATGTTGCCTTCTGCAATAACCGGAAGAGATACTTCTTTTAATACCTCTTTTAAAAATTGAAAATCATTTTCATACAGTTTGTGTTTCTTAGATTCCTCCGTGTAGCCGTAAAGAGTCGTAGAAACACAATCAAAACCTAGTGTCTCAGCATTCTTGGCTTCTTCTATGGACGAGATGTCAGCCATGAGCTGCACGTTCGGATTCTTAGCGCGGGCGTATGAAACAAGATCTTCTAATTTTAATGAATTTGGTCTCGCTCTTAACGTTGCGTCTATTGCAATCATTTCACAGCCGCTCTCGATTAATTCATCTACTTCTTTTTTGTTGCGGTGATATAGATTTCACTGTCGTCATAATCTCTTTTCACGATTCCGATAACAGGCAGATCCACTTCCTGCTTGATCGCGAGTATGTCTTCTTTGGAGTTCGCACGAATCCCAGATGCTCCGCCCTCTTTTGCCGCAAGAGCGAGTTTAGACATAATAAAAGAGCTATGCAACGGTTCATTTTCAAGGGCTTGGCATGATACGACTAGACCTTTACTAATTTGATTTAACATATTATTCCCCTGCCATTTCATTTTTTGAAAATACTCGTCAATTTATATTTATTTTAGGTAATTATTTTCTTTATACCTCTAAAATAGCACATTTGAACGATAACTTACAGTGGGATTTTTATAGTCAATGGGGAACACCTGGAGTTTACGGTACGTGTTCTTTTATTTATTACACGTTCGCGCAGTAGGGGCTGTTTTCGCTCAATGGAGCACTGGTTTCGCTCAATGAACCTGTCGTTTCGCTCAGTAAAGTGCTCGTTTCGCTCCAAACACCCTCTGTTTCGCTCACAGCATTTTCCCACTGCTTTCCCCTAGCAAAATAAATCTAATTTGTGCAGGAATTTTGTCAAAAAAAGTAGAAATTTATATAAAACGTGTAAGGAGTGATGCAATGATTGTAAAAGAAGCGGCAGAGTCTATTAAAATTAGAAAATTAAAGCTTATTTTAAAGCGGTTTCCACCCAGTCATCCGGTTCGTAATGAAATGGAGGTCGAATTGCTAAAAAGCGTTACCGGGTACAATGGTGAAAAGTCCCTCGACTTTCACATGAACCTACTTCCTAATGATGAAACTTTCATCTTCCACGATCTTCGCCTTCCTTTAGGCTCAAATCATTTTCAAATCGACATTCTCATTTTGACGACTACTTTTCTTCTCATACTCGAGGTAAAAAACATGTCTGGCACACTAATTTTTGACCGAGAATTTCACCAGCTCATAAGGATTTCCAATGACAAAGAAGATGTATTTCCTGATCCGATTTCCCAAGTTTATCGGCAGACTCACTTGTTAAAAGAATGGCTGAAGCATCATAAATTCCCCGAAGTTCCAATCGAATCACTTGTTGTTATAAGCAATTCTCATACGCGTGTTAAATACGTTCCTCAGAGCATAAATATTTCAAAAAAAGTTACACATAGCACAAATTTACTGGCAAAGTTCCACGCCTATCAACGCTTGAGAAAGAGAGAATTCATCTCTAGAAAAGACATTAAGAAACTATCTCGTATCTTACTAAAGCGCCATAGCCAACCAAATCAGGATATTTTTAAACAGTTTTCAATCAGCCAAGACGACCTCATGAAAGGCGTCGCATGTACACAATGCTTTACATTATCAATGATTCGATCAAGACGAAAATGGTTTTGCCTTAAATGTGGCCATTATGACAAATTAGCACACATTTCAGCTTTGAAGGAATTTGCTTTATTAATTGGCCCAACGATTACAGTTCATGAATGCTGCGATTTCTTTCAAGTTTCCTCTCGCCATGTTGTAAAACGCCTCCTGAATTCCACTGAACTCCAAACCTCTAAATCCGGAAGACACAAAATCTATCACCTAGAACACCTCATATAAGGGAAGAATTATAAGAATTTTAGTAGTTTTACGGTACGTGTTCTTTTATTTATTACACGTTCGCGCAGTAGGGGCTGTTTTCGCTCAATCGACCTGTCTTATCGCTCAGTGAAGGGCTCGTTTCGCTCCAATCGCACCACTTTTCGCTCCAAACAGCCTCCGTTTCGCTCACAAGCACCCGCTCAGCCCCCAAAACCGCAAAAAAACAACCGGAATACCATCATTCCGGTTGTTTCATCTTCTCTATATCGTTGGGTGCGACACGATAAATCGCGCATCACCGTTCATTCCAAAACTTTTTACAGTTGAAGGCACAATAAAGTGGTCTCCTTTTTTAAATGAGGAAGACGTTTCACCATCAACCTTCAATTCTCCCTCACCATCTAGCACGCTAACCAATAAATACGAAGGGTTTTCCACTTCCGCTACCGCTCCAGACAAGTTCCAGTGGTACACGGTAAAATAACTTTCCTTCACCAGCTTTTTAATTCTAAGATCATCATTTCCTGATAAAACAGGCTCGAAATTCGCATCCTCATGCGGAATCATCGCTACTTCAATCGATTTTTCAATGTGAAGTTCACGCGTGTTACCAGCATCATCGCGGCGGTCGTAGTCATATACACGATACGTAACATCTGAACTTTGCTGCGTTTCAAGGATCATCGTCCCCGCGCCGATTGCATGGATCGTTCCGTTCGGTACATAAACGAAGTCACCTGGCTTGATCTCAACTTTGCGAAGAAGCTCGTCCCAGCGGTTTTCGGCAACCATTTGCTCAAATTGAAGCTTGGAACTCGCATGATGACCATACACCAGTTCTGCACCAGGTTCACAGTCGATCACGTACCAGCATTCTGTCTTACCAAAAGCCTCTCCTTCTACTTCACGTGCATACGAATCATCCGGATGCACTTGTACAGATAGATCCGTTTTCGCATCTAAAATTTTCACTAACAACGGAAAATCTTCTCCGTCTTGGTCAGCAAAGAGTTCGCGATGCGCATCCCAAACTTGATTCAACGTCTTTCCTCTTAAAGGACCGTTGGACACTTCGCTTGGTCCATGTGAATGAGCGGAAATCCCCCAGCACTCACCGGTTGTTTCAGTGGGAATATCATAGCCGAACTCTTGGCGAAGTTTCGTACCGCCCCAGATTCGGTCTTTAAAGACAGGTTTTAAAAAATAGGCTCTTTATACACGATTTCACATCTCCCTATATGGGTATTCTCCCTCTCATTTTAAACGTTTGTTTAAAAATTAACCACTCGGGCTTTGATTTTAGAGACTAGAAATGTTTTCAATCGGGAATCTATGTATGTAGGTTTGATTTTAGAGCGTTTTCAGATATACTAGACCTTTATAAATATACAAATATTCTGATTAATTTTACATAAAAAGACAGGAGATTTTGACGATGAAATTTACCCTTGAGCCACTTGGCGATAACAGTATAATCATTGAACTCGGGCTAGATATCAGCCGGGAGATCCAGCAAAAAGTCAAAAAAGTCTCCGCTTTCTTTGAAGAGAACATGTTTGACTGGGTCATTGAAACTGTACCTGGATTCACGACCGTTGCTGTATTTTACGATCCATTAAAAATTAACACGGACACTCTTCCATACGAAAAAGTATGCGAAGAATTGACACCGCACTTAGAAAATTTAGACGTTGACGGAGACGTGGAACCGCGTATCGTAGAGATTCCGGTCTGCTATGGCGGCGAATTCGGACCAGATCTGGAGGAAGTAGCAGATCATAACGGGCTAACACCAGAAGAGGTGATCGACATTCATTGTAACGGTGAGTACATCGTGTACATGATCGGTTTCGCTCCAGGTTTTCCGTATATAGGTGGGATGAGTGAGAAGATCGCAGCTCCAAGACGGAGTAATCCGCGGCTCAAGATTCCAGCAGGATCCGTTGGTATAGCAGGAAAACAGACTGGCGTGTATCCGATTCAAACGCCAGGCGGATGGCAGCTGATCGGAAAAACGCCGCGAAAACTTTTTCTCCCTGAAGGCGAAACCCCTCTCTTTTACAAGCTGGAGATCAAATTAAGTTTGTGCCGATCTCAATTGAAGAGTTTCAAAAAATGGAGGAGGACGAAAAATGATTAAGATTACAAAACCTGGCCTCCTAACAAGTGTTCAAGATTTAGGCCGATACGGTTATCAAAAATACGGTGTTATCACGAGCGGTGTTATGGATTCAGTTGCGCATCGGATAGCAAATCTGCTAGTTGGAAATGATGAAAAAGAAGCTTCATTAGAGCTTACGTTGCTTGGCCCGGACATGGAGTTTTCCGAGGATACTTTGATTTCGATCTGCGGCGGCAATCTGTCTCCTTCTATTAATGGTAAACCGGTAAAACTATGGCGCTCGGTGCTGGTAAAAGCCGGCAGCAAGCTGAAGTTCGGCGGATGCAAAACCGGGTGCCGTGCTTATCTCGCGGTTGCGGGCGGTTTTGATGTAACGGAAGTGATGAACAGTAAATCGACTTACATACGAGCAGGAATCGGCGGTCACAACGGAAAAGCACTGCAAAACGATGATGAACTTTCTGTTGGTGAGCCGAGTGAACTTTCGAGTAAAATTACTGAAGTTTTATCATCAGAACTGAGAGAGAATACGTTCGCTGAGATGCAATGGACCATTTCGTCTGACTTTATCGTTTCTTCCGTTTCGAAACCGCATGTTCGCGTGATGAAAGGCAGACAATATGACTGGTTTACAACGGACAGCCAGATGAAGCTTTTTACCGAACACTTTGAAGTTACGTCACAGTCTGACCGCATGGGCTACCGATTAAAAGGACCTGAACTCTCGCTAGAAAACGAACAAGAAATGCTTTCGGAAGCCGTGAGTTTTGGGACCATTCAAGTTCCATCGGAAGGAAACCCAATCGTCCTGCTCGCTGACCGCCAAACAACAGGCGGCTATCCGAAGATCGGGCAGATCGCGACAGTCGACCTTTCGATCATGGCACAGCTGAAACCTGGCGACAAAGTGCAGTTCGTCGAAGTTTCACACGAAGTCGCACAACAACTCTACTTAGATCGAGAAAAGAAAATACACCAATTGAAACAAGGAATCGCATTAAAAATACGTCAAAAGTCGAAGTAATTCAGGAGGTAAGTTATGAAAAAAGAGTCAAAAGCAAGTATTCTGCTAGGAGCCGCGTTTTTGATGGCAACATCCGCCATTGGACCAGGATTTTTAATTCAAACCACACATTTCACATCCATTCTTGCGGCAAGTTTTGGTTTTGTCATTTTAACATCTATTATTATTGATATTGGAGCGCAGATGAACGTATGGCGCATTATTGCCGTTTCTGAAAAACGTGCGCAAGATATCGCAAACGCTGTTTTTCCGGGACTAGGTGTTTTCCTGGCTATCTTAATCGTAATCGGAGGTCTAGCGTTTAACATCGGAAACGTTGCGGGAGCTGGCCTTGGTTTAAATGTTTTGTTCGGTATTTCCGATCAGACAGGAGCTATTCTAAGTGGTGTTATCGCTATTTTAATATTCGTTGTTCGTGAAGCAGGAAAAGCAATGGACCGTTTCACACAAGTGGCAGGTTTCGTCATGATCGCACTAACTCTTTACGTTATGTTCACTGCACAGCCTCCTGTTGGAGAAGCCGTTGTAAAAACATTCGTACCGGACACGATTGATATCCTTGCGATCGTTACGCTAGTCGGCGGAACAGTCGGCGGATACATCACATTTGCTGGTGCACACCGTTTACTTGATGCAGGAATTAAAGGAAAAGAAAGCTTAGGCGAAGTAACACGCAGCTCTGTTTCGGCGATTGGTATTGCGTCTATCATGCGTATATTCTTATTCTTGGCTTCTCTTGGAATCGTGGCACAAGGATTAGCGATTGATCCGGCAAACCCGCCAGCTTCTGTTTTTAAATTAGCTGCAGGAAACGTTGGATATAAAATGTTTGGTATTGTTTTGTGGGCCGCAGCCATCACATCAGTAGTGGGTGCAGCTTACACATCTGTTTCATTTATTCGCACGTTGAATCCTATGTTTGAAAAATACAGCAAATGGCTCACTATCGGATTTATCTCCGTTTCTACAATTGTCTTTGCGTTAGTAGGAAAGCCTGTTGCCATTCTGATCCTTGTTGGAGCGCTGAATGGTCTGATTTTGCCAATATCCTTAGGAGTTATACTGATTGCCGCTTACAAGCCAAAAATCGTCGGAGATTACAAACATCCGATGTGGATGACGTTGTTCGGTATTGTAATCGTCCTTGTTATGGCTGCTATGAGTGTATATACGATGTATACAGAAATTCCGAAACTGTTCGCATAATTCCATATAAAAGGGGAGCTTTTATGAACGCATTAGACAGATTGAGTCCAGCTGAGGCACGGGATTTAATACGGCGCGATGAATGGACGAAGCCTACGAGCGGGCTCGCGAACGGTTACACGCAAGGAAACTTAGTCGTGCTTCCAAAAGAGCTGGCGTTCGAGTTTCTTCTGTTTTGCCAGCGAAACCCAAAGCCATGCCCCGTACTTGATGTAACTGAACCTGGTTCCGCAGTTCCTGCACTTGTCGCACCTGACGCCGATTTACGAGTGGATATTCCGAAATACCGTGTTTATCGTAACGGCGACTTAGTTGAAGAGTGCACGGATATAAAGGAACTCTGGGATGAAGATATGGTCGGCTTTCTGCTCGGATGCAGCTTTACTTTTGAGCATGCGTTGATGAATAATGGAATCCCCGTGCGTCACATTGAGCGTGGTTGCAACGTTCCAATGTATAAAACGAACATTCAATGTGTGAAAGCTGGACGATTTGAAGGACCAATGGTGGTAAGCATGCGTCCGATTCCTGAAAAAGATGTCGTGCGTGCCGTTCAGGTGACAAGCCGCTTCCCTTCTGTTCACGGCGCTCCGGTTCATATCGGAAACCCCGAAGCGATTGGTATCCATGACCTGTATCAGCCGGACTTCGGCGATCCTGTTCAGATTCATGACGGTGAGGTCCCTGTATTTTGGGCATGCGGTGTCACGCCACAAGCGGTCGCGATGCATGTAAAGCCAGAAATTATGATCACGCATGCACCTGGGCATATGTTTATTACCGATATTCGGGATGAAAAGTATGGGGTTTTATAAAAAATAGAGGAAACTGATTCATGAGGGACACTTTTTGTGCTCTGTGAATCAGTTTTTTTAGATTTTTCTTTCCTCTTGGGTTGATCAAACTGGCGATATTCATAGGAAAATTAGGTCTGTGCGCGAAACGACCGTGTTTTGGAGTGAAACGAGGTGCAGACTGAGCGCAATAAAGGGTGCATTGCGCGAAACCAAGGGCATTTGGAGTGAAACGAAGCAGTTTCTGCGCGAACGTGTAACATATTTAAGAACACGTACCGTAAAACTCCTCAAAAAAGAACTGATTCAAATGTTCGAATCAGCTCCTCATTTTATATGAACGTTCTCCCGATATTACTTTTCCGGATGCACCACCGTGTTTAGCAGTCCCCCGATTATAATCATCATTGCAGACAGGTAGAACCACAGCATCAACACAACGAGACCTGCCACTTGCCCGTACAGCGCGGAATAATTGTTCCCGCTCACGTATGAGGCGAAGCCCATCGAAACGAGCTGCCAGCCGATCGTCGCAAAAAACGCACCGGGAAGTACTTTGCGAAACCCTAATTTGATGCTTGGCGCAAACGAATACAGCACGATGAAGAAGACCAAAAGAAATACGGTCCCGATTCCCCACTGCACGATGATCCAGAGCTTTTGAAACGCCACATTAGAAAAAATACCCTCCAAATATACACGCAGTACTTTTTCAAAAATCGGGACAAACACGGAGAAAAGCACGGCAATCATGAAACCTATCGTTAACAGCAAACTTTCTGCGATTTGCTTTAGCATGTTTTCTTCATTTCGCACTTCATACGCGTCATTTAATATGCGCTTCATGCACTGAAATCCCATGGATGATAACCACAACGTCACGATCAAACTAAACGACAACAAATTTCCCTCTTGTCTCATAACGGTGTACGATAATGTTTTTTCAATTAATGCGTATGTGCTGTCTGGCGCATACGGCTGAATCAATTCCAATATATTTTCTTCGCGCAACGGCAAATACGTCAACAGCGAATAGATTACCAACAAAAACGGAAAAACCGACATCAAGAAGTAATACGCCATCTGTGCAGACAGATCGTAAACCCTTAATTTAAAGAATCGGTCGCTTAATTGATTTAGGACTTCAACGATATTCATGTTGCAACACCTCTTATCTAAGCCAGTCCTTAAAAGTTGTAACTATAATATATACGCAAAAAGTTGTCCAATCAGATCACTTTTTTTAAAAAGTACTTTTTTGAGAATTACTAATTGATGCTCTTGAAGGCAGTTGATTTCCGTTCCAGGTGCTCGCTTTCCGCGGTGCAGACGGTGAGCCACATTCGTACGTTTCACTCTTAAGTGTCTCACCTGCCCGCCTGTCCCGCAGGAGTCTCACACCTTACACTCCAATCAACTTTTCGAGGATGCCCTTTGGTGAAAAATGGCTTATTGCAACAAACATGCAAGTTTCACCATTGCACATCTTTCTTAATGATTGTAGTTTCTAAAATAACTTTTTGAACAACACGCTGATAAAAATGAGTGATTTGAAGCTGAAATGGTGCCAGACCTAGCTATCGGCGGCAGCATAGAACCCACGCTTACCCGAGGCATCTTAATGTCATTCCCATACAAAATCCTGTAAGCTGTAAACATACTTTTTGTAAGATGGGAATGACACCACAAATGGACACAACTCAGAATTATAAACAATCTACAATCGTTGCCTTGCTTCTTGCAGGTACGTTTATTGCGATACTTAATCAGACACTGATGATTACAGCGATTCCGCCGATTATGAAAGAAATGAACATAACGGCCAATAGTGCGCAGTGGCTGACGACCGTTTTTATGCTTGTTAACGGGATTATGATTCCGGTCAGCGCCTTCCTGCTTGAGCGCTTTACGACGAGGCAGCTTTTTATCTCGGCAATGAGTGTATTCGCGTTCGGAACACTTGTAGCAGGCCTCGCACCTAGCTTTGAGATGCTGCTACTCGGAAGGGTTATTCAATCAAGTGGAGCGGGCGTCATGCTTCCGCTTATGCAAACCGTGTTTCTTATGATTTTTCCGGTGAACAAACGGGGATCAGCGATGGGGTTAGTCGGGCTCGTAATCTCATTCGCGCCTGCGATCGGACCTGCTTTATCGGGCTGGGTAACATCCCATTATTCATGGCGTGTGCTGTTCTTTATCATCCTGCCGATTGCGATTATTGATATCATCATCGCTTTCTTCGCACTGAAAAATGTAACGGAGACAACAAAAACGAAAGTGGATGTTTTATCGATCATCCTGTCTTCATTCGGTTTCGGAGGTTTGCTGTACGGATTTACGTGCGCCGGAAACCTAGGATGGACAGCAACACCAACATTGCTCTGGCTAGCGATCGGCGTAATCGCTCTCGTACTCTTCATTACAAGACAACTGCGATTAACACATCCGATGCTTGAATTCCGAGTGTTCGCGAACTCCATCTTTCCGCTCACGGTCATTATTGGGATGATCACGTTTATGGGATTGATTGGGGCTGAGACGATAATTCCGCTATTCATGCAGAACATGAGAGATTTTACTGCGTTTGAAGCAGGGCTTGCTCTTTTACCTGGCGCACTTATCACTGGTCTTTTGTCGCCAATCACGGGGAGGCTTTTCGATAAGTTCGGTGCACGGTGGCTCGCGTTTACGGGATTAATCATTATTACGGGATCTTCATTCGCCTTCGCAACGCTCAGCCCATCCACATCGTTCACCTTCATCACGGTACTGTACGGGGTGCGGATGTTTGGACTCGCGATGGTCATGATGCCTGTTGCAACAGCAGGCTTAAACCGCTTGCCGAAACGATTGATTCCGCATGGTGCGGCTATGGATAACACGATGAAAATGATTGCCGCTTCAGTCGGCACAGCCATTTTGGTTACCGTGATGACAACAACAGCCTCGACTGCTGGACAAAATCCAGAGATATCGCACCCAGATATGTACGGCGCGAATATGGCTTTTATCGTCGTATCTGTTTTATCCTTAATCGGACTTGTCATCTCTTTCTTCATAAAAGAAAAACAAACAGAAGCAAAAGGCAGCTGACTCCAGCTGCCTTATTTTTGTTAAATTGTTGTAATTTGGCTGAATATTTCGTGACATTCCATCTTTCATAAGTAATACTTAATATAAGTTAAACGTTATCCCTCTAAACCATTAAATTCCTTAGTCGTATTTGTCATATAACATGTAAACAGGAGGCTCTTATTTTGAATATTATCCAACAAAAATTAGCTGAAACATTAGTGAACGAAGCTCCCTTTCTGGCTGAAAAAATACTCAGCCGACGCTTTGAGAAATACCCCGTAAAAGAAAAGCAGTTGTTCGATCTGCAATCATCTATCGATTACATAACAAAGTTTGTTCAACTTTTAGGAAGTTCCCTTTTGCTGTCACAAAGCGTAAAGGAAGAGGGGTTAAAAGTGTGGTCGATTCATACGGCTCAATATGCGCTTCAGTATGGTCAGTCCCTTGATATTGCTATGCAGCCAAACCTTTTTATTCGGTCAGAACTCATAAGCGTGATCGCTAGACTATCTGAAAAAGAAGGTTACACAGTGAAAGAAACGATTGCGCTTGTCCAAGATATTAATCAGATGCTTGATCTCTGCTTTCAATGCTTTAGTGAAACTTATATGGAGAGTATTTTACAAGCGATATAAAGCGAAAAGACACCTGATCATAGTGATCGAGTGTCTTTTATTTTTTCGTATATAAGAAATCTTTCTTGTTTTCTAATATAACAACCTGTTGATTGGATTTCTTAGCGATTTCCTTCGTTTGCTCAACAAGATGAGCGATTTGTGCGGATGCTTGTTTTGCCCCTTTACTAAAAGAGGAACACCAATAAAATCAATCCCGAGTCTTCTCGAAAACAATCCACCAAACGTCATGGCAATCGGGACTGTCGGTGATGTGTTAGAAAAGATGATTCTCTCACCTGTAGTGCTTCTCTTCTCTAAAAGTTCAAATAAATTTTTTAGACCAGGAACAAAAATTTTAGATTTCCCCCTGCCTACCGTGTAGACGGAATGACCATCCTCATCAATTCCGTGAAAGATGATCGTCCCCATATCTGAAGTTTTTAATTTGTTAAAGTAATCTACGTTAAGTATCTGATCCTTGGATAGCTCCACATGTTGAGGCAGCTTTTTAAGATGAAATGCTGCAGCGAGTGACGTGGTATGCGTTCCTCCGTAATCGTTATAGATATAAATCATTACATACAGCTCCTCAGGTTACTTCATTCATCATTCTCTCCTTTTCGTTTTTTGAAGATACCTGCCATAAAGGCGGCGCAATCCAGATTTTTAATTTCACCCTATTTCGTTAGAAGGGATATTTGTCGAAATGTCGAAGAGTTCTTCATAAACATTCGGACACTGTTCGAGGAGGCACTCATATGGAAGGTTGTATAGATCTTGGAGCAAAAATAATAAGTAACAGCAAGCAACTTGTAGACCGATTATCGCCGATCGAGAACTTAGACGCGAAATATACGAACTATTTAATAAAAGTACCGTATTGGATGGAAACCCTCTTTTCCTATTTAGGGGAATCTCTTATGGAAGAAGACTCTTCCGTCGAGGAAAAGATTCAAAGGTGGGCTAACGCATTCGGGCAACGCTCGTCTGAAAGTGAGATACCGCTCGACCACGCCCTTCACTTTATCTTTGAAACTCGTGTGGTTATTTGTAAGTTTTTAGAGGAAGAATCCTCAATTCATCCTATTCCTGCTGATTCCGTTACTAAAATCTGCAACAGCATTCATTTACAGATCGACCTTGCAGCTCGTTCCATTGTCACTCACTATACGACTTTTATGCATAACACGAAAAAGCTCTTCAGCATACGAATCGGAATCTGGACATATCCATTGCTGAGTTAAACAACATTCGAACCGCGCTCTTTGAAGCTACGATTTTTTCGATAACCGATAAGGATAATCATATCATTCAAGTGAACGACCACTTCTGCAGACTAACCAAATATGATCGAAACGAGTTGATCGGCCAAGATCACGGCAAAATTTTCGTATCAGGCGTTCATTCTGACGAATACCTAGAGCATATTAAACAAGAAATAAAGGCCGGCCGAGTGTGGAACGGCGAGATCTGTAATAAAGCGAAAGACGGCTCTCTTTATTGGGTCGACACAACGATTATTCCGTTTCTAGATCCAGAGGGGGTCGCTTATCAGCACATCTCGATTCAGTACGATGTAACAGAAAAGAAGAAAACAGAAGAAATTTTGCTAAAATCTGAGAAAGTCTCCTTAATCGGTGACTTGGCTGCCGGTATCGCCCATGAGATCCGCAACCCGCTTACGTCCATCGGAGGTCTCGTTCAGCTAATTAATGAGTCAGATTCAGAGAAAAACGCTTTTTATAAGGACATTATCCTGACCGAAATCAACCGCATTAACTTTATCGTGAGCGAACTGATGGTCCTTGCAAAGCCACACGCCGTCTATTTCAGCTGGTTCAACATCACAGACAGCATCCAAAACGTCATCGATCTCATGCAGCCTGAAGCGAACTTGAGAAACGTCGTGATTACATTTAAAAAACCAGAAAGTATTCCACTCGTGTATGGGGAGAAAAATCAGCTTACTCAAGTGATTATCAACATGATCAAAAACGCGATGGAAGCTCTGCCAAATGGCGGAAGAATTCAACTATCTGCTGCATCATCTGGTGACAACATCGTACTCTTGATAAAAGATGACGGAGTGGGCATGACTGAAGAGCAAAAAAGAGGCTTGGTGAACCTTTTTATACGACCAAGTTTAACGGAACAGGTCTTGGCCTAATGGTTTGCTTCAAGATTATCCAGAATCACCGAGGCACGATTGAGGTGGATAGCACGTTTAATGAAGGAACAACCTTTACGATTACGTTGCCTATGCATTCTGCTACGAATATCGAGCCGACAACGGTGAATAGCATGGATTTTTAAATATGAATGAGAGAGAATCTACGTTTTGTAGATTCTTTTTTTAGATGATATTCATAGGTGACCAGGTAAAGAGATAGGAGTCGTAATGTGTCGAAAATCGGATAAATTATTTTTATACACGTAATTACCTGGTCTATATACGTAATTAATGAGGTTATCTCTGGATATAATTTGGATTACCTCGTAATTATTTCTTGCGTCTGTTTGAAGTGAACAAAATTAATAAATGTCTCTGCTCAAAACACATCTCAACCTCTTACCTAGCTAACACAACATATAAATCTAGCATTCAACCCTTTTCCTCCCATTTCCGTACCATTTTTTATAAACTTAAAGTACCTAATAATAGTCGCTTTTAACATTTACTTGTATACTAGATGTATAGAATTGAATGATCCTAGAAAAACACACAATAAATGGTACATAAGGGGAAGAATTTTGGATGTCCATTCTGATCGTTGATGACAATACCGTAAATTTATTTGTAATAGATAAGATATTAAAGAACGCTGGATACGAAGACTGTACCTCTCTCACATCTGCTCATCAGCTTTTTGACTATCTGGAGCAGAATGAAAAACAGCTTAATAAAAAATCAGTTGATTTAATTCTTCTTGATATTATGATGCCAGAGATTGACGGGATCGAGGCGTGCCAGCGCATACAGCAAGACGAACGCTTCAAAGATATTCCGATTATCTTCATTACCGCGCTTGAAGACTCTAGCAAACTTGCAGAAGCACTGGACTGCGGTGGAATGGATTATGTAACAAAGCCGATTAATAAAGTGGAGCTGCTCGCAAGAATTCGAGTGGCACTTCGTTTAAAGTATGAAAAAGATTGGCATGCTGAGCAGGAGCAAAAGATTCAAAATGAGCTCGACCTCGCTATGCAAGTTCAAAAAGGCCTACTGAATCCGCCTATAAAAGAGGAGAATATCACGATCAATGTCTCTCACCTTCCTTCATTCAAACTGGCCGGGGATATGTATTATTGGCATAAGTTTGATGATCATCGTTATGGCATTATTCTTCTAGACATGATGGGACACGGCATATCATCTTCCCTTGTCTGCATGTTCATCTCTTCTGTTATGAGGGATACGATTAAAGAACTAAAGGATCCGGAACTCGTTATCAAAGAGTTGAACCGTTATATGGCGCTTCTTCATAATCCGAAGAACGATTACAACTACTATTTCACAGGCATTTACCTTTTAATTGATACAGAGAAAAAGACAGTAGAATATGTGAACGCCGGGCATCCTGAAGGGTATGTACTTGTGGATCATTCGCTGCGTTCCATTGAACGATGCTGTTATGCCGTTGGTTTCTTTGAACAGATCGAAGTTAAAAAGTCAGTGATTCAGTATGAAGACAATATCCAGATGCTGTTGTTTACGGACGGCGTGCTAGAAGCTGGGGATGACGAAGAGCTGATGCTCGAAAAATTAAAGTACGTGGCATCAGAAAAGTGGAGCAACATCCGCTCACCAATTCACCTGGTGGTACCAGAAGAGCAGCAAACGGAACAAAGCGACGATATGTGTATCATGATGATACAAGCGAACTAAAAAAAGCAGGAAGAAGAGATTTCTTACATCCCTTCATCCTGCTTTAATTTTTACGATATATTTTGACTTGTTCGGCAAAATCAGCGTATTTATCTGCACAATCCGCAAACTGTATCGATTCTTTATCTCCAAGCCCAAGGAAGCCATTAGGACTAAGACTATCATAAAACAGCTCATGTACTTGGTTTTGAAGAGCCGCTGTAAAGTAAATCAGTACGTTACGGCAAAGAATCACATGAAACTCGTTAAAAGAATGGTCCGTCACGAGATTATGCTGAGCAAAACTGATCTGCTTTAGTAACGACGGGTTCAGATAAGCGAAGTGACCGTCCGTTGTATAATACTCCGAGAATGCTTGCGTACCGCCAGCAGCCATATAATTCTTCGTGTACGTCTTCATTTTACTAAGCGGCAAGATGCCTGAACGCGCCTTGTTCAGCACGGGTTCGTTCATGTCAGTCGCGTAAAATTTCGTCTTATGGCTAAGTCCTTCTTCTTCAATCAGAATCGCCATCGAATACACTTCTTCACCTGTTGCGCATCCTGCATGCCATATGCGAATCTCCGGTAACTCCCTCAATTCCGGAATCACCTTTTCTCGAAACGCTCTAAAGAACTCTGGATTGCGGAACATCTCGGTTACGTTAATGGAGAAATCATTGAGCAGCTTCGTCATGAAAGACGGGTCATGCAACACTTTTTCCAGTACCTCTGTAATCGTTGAAATCTGTTCGATCTGCATACGATTATGAACGCGCCGATGGATCGACGACCGCATATACTGGCGAAAATCAAAGCCAGATACGCGGTACAACCCTTCTAGCAACAAATCCATCTCAATCGTTTCCGTTATGTTACTTTCCTGACTGTCATCGTTGTTCCAAATGAAATCTTTCATTGAAGGTCTGTCCTCACTTTGTCATCCAAACATGCATCACAGAAAAGAGCTGCTCGAGTTTCAACGGCTTGCTGATATAATCAGACGCACCTGCTTCAAGACACTTTTCACGGTCATTCTTCATTGCTTTTGCCGTCAACGCGATAATCGGAAGATCAGTATACTCACCCATTCCGCGTATGCGCTGCATCGTTTCATACCCGTCCATCTCAGGCATCATGATATCCATCAGAATGAGGTTAATTTTTTTGTTAGCATCTAATACATCCAGACACTCCATCCCGTTGTTTGCGATCAGGATGTTCATCCCTTTTTGTTCAAGGGCCGTTTTCAATGCGAAAATATTTCGGTTATCGTCATCGGTAATCAGCACTGTTTTACCGTAGAACACGTTCTCTTCGTCAACAGCGATTGGCGGTTGTTCCGCTTCAGGTGTGGCAGGCACAATTTTAGCGGTTACTGGTGCTTCTGCAACAACGGCAGTTTGGCTGGATTGCTCTAACGCTGTTGCCACCTCGGCTGAAGCGCCAAGGAACGTTTGAACCGAAACACTTTCATCAGAAATACTTGGAATAAGAAGTTTAAACGTACTTCCTTTTCCTTCTTCACTTTGAAGTTGGAGTCTGCCACCTAGAAGTTTCGCAAACTCACTGCTGATCGATAGCCCAAGACCTGTTCCGCCGTATTTCCGGATCGTCGCACCGTCACCTTGCTGGAACGCTTGGAAAATCAGTTCATGCTTCTCTTTCGGGATCCCGATTCCAGTGTCTTTGATCGAGACTTCGAGCCAATAATCAACACCGTTATAGATTACGTCTGTCTGCACTTTTTTCACACCAACAGAAACAGATCCTTTTTCCGTAAACTTAAACGCATTAGACAACAGATTTTTCACAATCTGCTGGAAGCGTTTTTCGTCTGTCTGTAGAATA
This sequence comes from Fictibacillus sp. EA-CB0309, assembly GCF_055814265.1. Classification (NCBI taxonomy): domain Bacteria; kingdom Bacillati; phylum Bacillota; class Bacilli; order Caryophanales; family Fictibacillaceae; genus Fictibacillus; species Fictibacillus sp. EA-CB0309. Next base: position 776,647 of record NZ_CP169271.1, on the reverse strand, counting down.
GTCGGTACATTTGGCGCCACATTGATCGTAAAGTTTAGTCCCTTTTGATCGGCAATATGAGTAAAGTTTCTCTCCAGGTTGGCTGGGAATTCACTTAGATTCACTTCACTTAGCATGATCTCCAATTTCCCTGCTTCCACTTTGGAAAGGTCTAAAATGTCGTTGATCAGATTCAACAGATCTTGTCCTGATGAATGAATCACTTTCGCAAACTCTAGCTCTTCTTCTGAAAGGGATTTACTGCTGTTTTCAGCCAGCATTTCCGATAAGATCAGGATACTGTTCAGTGGTGTTCTGAGCTCATGAGACATGTTGGCCAGGAACTCTGATTTGTACTTTGAGCCTGTTTCCAGCTGTGATGCCTTCTCTTCCAGCTCTTTCTTCGCGATCTCAAGAGCCTTTGATTTTTCTTCCGCGTCTTGAGATCGAGCTTCCAGCTGTTCGTTGATCATCTGCAGTTCTTCCGATTGCATCTGCAGCTCTTCCGATTGCGTTTGAAGTTCTTCGGATTGCGCCTGTAGTTCTTCTGTCATCGCTTGAGATTCAGATAACAATCTAGCAATTTCAATACGGTCGACCACTCGGTTGATCGTCAGACCGAACGTTTCTAAAACTTTTTTAATAAATGCAATGTGCTGCTCGGTGTATTCTGAAAGGCTCGCAAGCTCAATCACCGCAACGATCTCGTCTTCATGAACGATCGGTGCGATCAGTATACTTCTCGGTTTCGTTTCTCCGAGTCCCGAGGAAATTAACGTGTAATCGGCATCGATCTTGTTGATCACTTGTACACGTTTTTCTAATGCACATTGTCCGATAAGGCCTTGTCCAAGTTTGAAGCTATTACGCCCTACATCACCTGAAGAATCTGCGAAAGCTCCTTTTTGACGAATGTAACGTTCTCGTCCTTGCCTTCTTTAATATAAAAAGCACCATACGATGAATCCGTAATCTGTGCTGTTGCGGAAAGGAAGATCTCCGCTAGATTTTCGAGTGATGAGATGCCTTGGTTCTTGCTCACGACTTCTGTCACACTTCTTTGCAGCCAGTCGCGTTCTTCAAAAGAATTCAACAGTTCGTTTGTCGCGTCTCCCAAGTCTCGGATCTCATCGTTCGATTTCACATGAATTCGGCTGCTCAGATTTCCGCCGGTCGTCATCGCGCGAATGGTTTCTACTACCGCTTTAATCGTTTTAATGATAGATCCTGAAATCACCCAGGCAAGCGCAATTGACGTGATGATGACAAATGCGAGCAAGCTAAAAAGACCGATTTCTAAGTATCGATTTTGGTCGTTCAGCTGGTTTGCACGTTTTTGAGTAAGTTCTTTTTCATTGGCACGAAAAGACTCAAACTGTTGCAGAACTTGTTCTGTCTTTGATTTGCCAGGATCTTGTTTGAAAAATTCAGCGATGGCAGCCGTATCGTTCTGCTGCTTCATTTTAATTGGCGGATCACCTGCTACCGCAACCCATTCCTTAATGTTTTCATTAATACCAGCGATGTTTTTTTGCTGAGTCGGATTATCAGAAAGAAGCTCGTTCAGGGAGTTGTAGTCTTTCGTCCATTGAGAACGCGCATCATTATAAAGCTGGAGGTAACTTTCATCTCCGGTAATGATATAACCCCGTTTGTTCGTTTCCATCTTTAAAAGGTCCTTTTCAATCTGACTGGTAAGGTCCCTAACCGCAAAATCGTGCTGAATGATAAAGTTCCTCTCACCCTTCATCGTGTCCAGCTGATTCGTCACCGCAAGAATAGCCGCAATCAAACAAATAATGATGACAATGTAGCCAGTAATAATTTTCTGGCGAATCCCGAATCTAAAATTATTCATCCCCATATATTCCTGCCTTTTTTACAAAATATGTTTTATGCCTAATTATACTGCTTAATGTCGGATTAAGGTAGCTGGAAGACGCTTGGAATGTGCTGGGAAAATAAAAAACTAGATCCGCTGTAATCGGGACCTAGTTCTTTTCTGTATGTAACTGCTGAATATAATGCTGTGCGGATAACAATTTCAATCCTCTTAACGTATTCAATTGCTTCTCTACCATGGCAAGAGCCTCTTCTTTGTTGCCTTCAAGTCTTTTTTCTTCTGCCGTTAACCACGTTTTATAATCCTCGTCCGTTAATTGATTTTTGCAGGACGCGTAATCTACTGTTCGTCCCTCTTGAAAAGCAGCGACTGCAGAATAATACAAAATTAGATTGCTTTTTTCAAATCCGGTAAAAGCGCCTTGATGTCCGCCCATCTTTCTTGCTGCATAAAAAGCAAAAGCTGTGCGTACTTTTTGTGGGTTGTCTGTTTAATCTGCTGAAGCTTTTTTCAGCCTCGCTTTCACTCTCAAAAAAGAACGCAGCTAAAAACCTGTGATACGGCTGCTTTGATTTTTTTAGGTAACGTTTAACTTTTTCCACATCTTTTTGCCATAAAAGCGGATAAAGCTGCGCGAGAAGATACCATATGATGAACACGACGATGAGTGCGGCGAATCCCCATACAGGTACCTCAAAAGCTGCAAGCAGTATGGAGACGATAAATAATAGAAGATAAGCCCAGATCATGTTTTCTTTCCTTTCAAAGAACGTATATGACTTTTATTATGTCATAGATGCTTTTTTACGGTACGTGTTCTTATATTTATTACACGTTCGCGCAGTGGGAGGTGAGTTTCGCGCACAAATGTATCATTTTCGCTCACAAGGCACCTCGTTTCGCTCACCAGCATAAAAAACGCTCAAGATGTGCCTGTTGAACACACCTTGAGCCGCCCTAAAATCTCTATTTCAAAGACTTTCTCCAATTTTACGAACTGAAATCCCGGAATTTTCAATTGTTTTCCTGATTTTTTTCGCAAAACTTAGCGCATGTGCTCCATCACCATGAATACACACGGTATCCGCCTTAATATCAACGTCAACATCTTGCTGAGTCATCACTTTTCCCTCTTTTGCCATACGAATGACTTGTGCGACCGCTGCATCATCATCTGTGATTACAGCATTCGGAAGCTTTCGTGGAGTTAACGTACGATTTTCTTGATATGTACGGTCTGCGAAAACTTCTGAAGCTGTGCGAAGTCCTGCCCGCTCACCGGCTTTAACGAGCTCACTTCCGGCAAGTCCGAATAAAATCAGCTCGGGATTCACCTTATAAACAGCTTCAGCAATCGCTTCAGACAAATCCTTATTCACTGCGGCCATATTATAAAGTGCGCCATGCGGTTTCACATGCTGAATCGTTCCACCTTCTGCTTGTACAAATCCCCACAACGAACCGATTTGATAAATGACCATCTCATACGCTTCTTGAGCTGAGATGTCCATGTTGCGGCGGCCAAATCCAGCAAGGTCAGGCAATCCTGGGTGAACACCGATTCCAACACCATGCTCCAGCGCCAGCTTTACCGTTTTTCTCATCGTTGCAGGATCACCCGCGTGAAAACCGCAAGCAATATTGGCTGACGTTACATACTTTAAAATCTCTTCATCTGTTCCGAGTCTGTAAGCCCCAAAACTCTCGCCCATATCGCAATTTATATCAATGACATTCATGCAAAAACCTCCCGAAATTTAAACACATGTTTAATTTACCCCAACTGTACGACAAGTTTTATATATTGTAAAATGATTAGAAATACTAAAAAAGGAGGTGAGAAATATGGAGAAAGTATTAAATGAAATCCTAGTAAAATTACTCAGCATCGATAATAAAGTTTCTGATTTAGATAACAAAGTGACTAACCTAGATAATAAAGTAACACATCTGGATAATAAGGTTTCTAACCTAGATAACAAAGTGACAAACATAGAAACGGGTCAGCAACAGATTGTTACCAGAATGGATACACTTGAAACCGATGTAAAAGAAATAAAAGACACTGTCAATCGGATTGAAGTTAGCCAGAATGATGATGTGATCGCGTTGCTTAAAATGCAAAGACAAAAGCATTAACCTCTCATTTCGTGTGGATTGCTTCACAAAAAGTCCTCGATTATGTACTTCAAGAATTACTTCAAACATTCTCAAATCCTATAAAAATGAGGAAAGCCCCTTGAGAGCAAGGAGCTAATTTATTTTTAAGTAGATCAAACGCGCGATGTTTTCCGCTGTCGTTTCAACATTAATCGATCCATTCGCCAGTGCCTCTTTCAACGAAACCGCACCGTTCACCACACTGAACACCGCATCAATACCATGCTCAAAAACGGCTTCATAATCAGCACCGATGCTGCCAGCGATTGCGACAACAGGTACACCTTCAACTACTGCTTTCGCCCGTTTCGCCACACCCACCGGTGCTTTTCCATGAACGGTCTGCGAATCGATTCGTCCTTCCCCAGTAATGACAAGATCCGCATTACGAACGCTATCTTCAAATCCAATTACATCAAGCACAAGATCGATCCCGCTCTGCAGTTTTCCGTTTAAAAAGGCTACAACACCAGCTCCAAGTCCACCAGCTGCACCAGCTCCTGGCAACTCATCCACTGCAACGCCATGATTCCGTTCCACTACTTCTGCGTATCTTTTTAAACTGTTATCTAAAATGCCCACCATTTCAGGAGTCGCACCTTTTTGCGGTCCAAAAACAGCTGAAGCTCCGAGTGGTCCCGTTAAAGGATTCGTCACATCACATGCCACGTCTACTTTCACAGAAGCCAACCGCTCGTCAATTCCTGAAACATCAATCGAAAACAGCTCACCAAGCGCCTCTCCACCAGGCCGCAGCTCCTCACCGTTCACGTCCAGAAATTTCACTCCAAGTGCCAAGGCCATTCCTGCTCCGCCGTCGTTTGTAGCAGATCCGCCAAGACCTAGTACGATACGCTCTACTCCCCGATTTAACGCATCCAGAATCAGTTCCCCTGTTCCGCGTGTTGTCGTCACCAAAGGATTCCGCATCTCTCTCGGCACAAGGTGCAGACCGGAAGCAGCGGCCATCTCGATCACCGCCGTCTTCCCGTCACCTGTTACCCCGTAAAACGCATCCTCTTTTTCGCCAAGTGGTCCGGTTGCACGAAATTCCACAATCTTTCCGCCTGTCGCATCCACGACAGACCGAACCGTTCCTTCTCCTCCATCACCAACGGGAACGTGCAAGTATTCAGCATCTGCAAAAACTTTTCGGAATCCCGCTTCAACAGCCGTACAGACCTCAGCTGCTGTCATGCTTTCTTTAAACGAATCGGGAGCGATGACAATCTTCATTGCGTCCACCTTCTTTATTTTTTAATCCACATAAACTGATACGGTACGAGCTCTACCGATTCATCAACTGTATTCCCGCTCCATAAGTCCTGTCCCCCGAAAGGTAATTCAACATCGACCATTTCGTTCGAGGCGTTCATAACAAACAGCACCGTGTCTCCTGTTTCTTCATTTCTACGAACCAGTGCAAATACCTGCTCTCCAAGCTCTAAAATCAATTGTGCAGCAAACGGAGAAAACGCTGGTTCCTGCTGACGAGTTCGAATTAACTTCTTCAAGCCAGTAAACACTTTTTGACGACGAGTTGATGTCTCTAATTCAGCAACCAACTTTTCATACTGAAATTTTTCACGATTGATTCGGCGGTTGATGCCCGATGATTCCAAGCCTTCATAATCATTTTCAGATCCTAAAAGGGAGTGGTAATACACAGCCGGAACACCCATCACGGAAAACAGCACCGAATGAGCAGCAAGCATCTTCTGCACTTGAGCATCTTCACTTACATCTTCTTCTTCGTTAATGAGCGCGTCCATGTAATTGATGTTCAGCTCATAAGGAGATTCCGTTCCATCAGGATTACTTTTATACGAAACGCGACCACCGTTTCCTAACACTTTTTAGCTAAAGCTGTTCGCTCTTCTTCGGTTAGAATCCCTTCTGTCGGACGCATGCCGATCCCATCATGACTCGCTAAAAAGTTAAAATACGTTGCAGAGTCAGATATTTTTTCAATCGTTTTAGCCCATCCCGTCAACTTGCTCGCATCATGTGTTGTTAACGTGTGCAAAACAAGCGGTGGCAGCGAAAACTGGTACACCATGTGCGCTTCATTCTCGCCATCCCCAAAATAACTGATGTTTTCTTTATGAGGAACATTCGTCTCCGTAATCAACAGCGTGTTTAACTTTAACTCTTTTAAAATCTCATGCCACAACTGAATGATCGCGTGCGTCTGCGGCAAATGGATACAAGTCGTTCCAGACTCTTTCCACATGAAGCCAATCGCGTCTAAACGAATGCTTGTCCCGCCTCGATACGCATACTCGAGCAAAATATCAGTCATCTCAAGCAATGCAGGAAAATGCTTAAAGTTCACATCCACTTGATCTTCAGAAAACGTCGTCCAAGCCGTTTTTCCACCTTCGTACTCATGAAACAGTGGAGAAGTACGAGGACGCACAACGTTTGACGCATCAAAGCTTTCCTCGCGTGGAATAAAGTAGTTCGCATACTCAGGGTCACCCTTTAAATAACCTTGAAACCACTTGCTCGACTTAGACATGTGATTCGCTACAAAATCAAACATCAGGCGGTAGTCACCAGAAAAACGCTCGATATCTGTCCAGTCACCAAGATCCGGATGAATCTCACGGTAATCAACAACCGAGAAACCGTCATCAGACGTGTACGGAAACATTGGAAGCAAGTGAACGTCTGTAATTTCATTTTTCGCAAACTCATTTATGAACTTGTTTAACGTCTTTAACGTCGGCTCTCCCTCTTCTTTAATAATGTCGCCATACGTGATAAGATAGACGTTTTTTTCAGAAAGTGGAGCCGTTTCGCTCCACTTCTTCTCTTTCCAGTTCTCAGCAAGCTTCACAATCTCGCTTTTATATTGGGGTAAATAGTCTTCACCATAGATGGTTTTTAACAGATTCTCAACTTTTTCTGGAAAACTCATTTACACCTTCTCCTTCATTACGAACTTCAGTGTTACGTATCCTTTAGGACGAACTAACACGTCTCCTTTAACGTCAATCGCGCTTTTCTCGTTCAATTTCGTTTGCGCCATAGACTGGATGTGTTCACTCGAAATGTTCACCGTTTGTTCTACATCAGTCGGATTGAACAATCGCAAAATCACCGAATTGTCGTCATGCGCTTTTTTCATAGAGCTTAAGTAAACGTCCCCCATTGCTTCTAGGAAACTAAACGTAGCAGGCAGCGCATCGACCGGATATGGAATCTCAAAGCGATCGAGTCTCTCTTCAAATGTGTTTAGAGACTGCTTCTGATAACTCACACTGTGACAGCGATAATCATCAACAAGTTTAAACAACTGTTTAACATCATGACCTTTCCCAAGATGAATCGCATACTCAAACGTCATCTTCGTCTGCATCTGAGCGTCAGGTGTTGTCACCACTTTGTTGTTGATGCCTGAGGCCCGACCAGGTCTCCACGCTAAGTTATCCTTCCCTAGCAAACCAACACTTCGGAACAGCGTTAACGCAAACTCACCTGTTTCTTTGATCAGCTCATATTCCTTGATTCCTTTTGTCACGACAGCCGCTGTCAGCTCTCCGTTCGTCACTCCTGCTAGGTTTTCTAAAGGATAGATCGGCACTGGCGCTTCAGCAAACTTTTGCTCTTTCCAGTTCTCCATATATGGATTAACCGTCGGACGCTGAATCAAGCTAAAGCCTTGATCGCCAAATGAATGCTCTGGTGCTTCAACAGAAGTCTGAACCAATACGCGGACGCGGTGATCTTTTACATCATTTTCGATGTCATGCGTAACACGGATAAAGTCTTCACCACTTCGAAGTTCAAAACGCGTCACGATCGCTAGATTTTTTGTTGCCTGTCCTTCTTTTCGCTCCTCTAGATCGCCAGGCACCTGCAGCACATGAACCACTTCCATGAACTCGGTCCCTGAGCTTCCCTCTACATACACAGACTCCAGCGCTTTAGAGTAGATCGCTGAGTCGCCTTCAAGTGGTGAGAAGTCATAAGAATCCCCTGCATCCGCTACATTTTCGAACTTCATAAAATCTGAAATTGTCTTCTCTAGAGATTTTACGATGAGATGAAGCTGACCATCTTCCTCATAAATGGAGAAGTATTCATTCTCTATTAAACGGTTGTTTAAAAACTTAGGATCTACAACCTCGTTTTCACAGCCATCTTCAACGACTTCAAACGTGTCATAACCCATCGCAGGCAGCTTAACATCACTTAAAAGCACTTCGTTTCGGTAATAACCAGGCGCTTCTACTTCTTTTTCGCCTTCTGCCGTTACAACGATCGTCTTTCCACCAGAAATGTATTCTTGGTTCAGCACATGAAGCTCAACCGCATTCTCGTCTAAATCACGAACACCAAATCCTTTTTCCTTAGTAAAAAGAACGATCTTCTGTGAACCTTCAAAGCTTTTAGGCAGCAGATGGAAAAGAACAAAAATAGAATCCTTACCAAGTTTACGGCTAACTGCTTCTGTCATCTGTTTTTTGAGCAGATTTAAGCACCCATCAGCCATACGAATTACTTTTGTCAGTCTGTTTACAATCTCTTGGTTTGTGTCATCCGAATTACAGCCGCCGATACTGTCATGCGCATGCACGTCGAAAAGCATCTTCCACATCTCATCAAGCCACTTCTGTGGATACTTAAAACCGAGCGTACTCGCAAAACTTGCTAGAGGTTCAAGCTCGTAGATCACTTTTTCTTCCGCGATGTCATTCAGCTTTTTAATGTCATAACGCTGTGATCGAATCGTATTGTGGATACGAGATTTTTGAGTCGCGATCAATTCACCTTCGATCACGTTCTCAAAGTTGCCCGTCTCCCACGTGTCTTTCATAAACGTTTCATAGTCTGAAAGCATATACTCGTGCTTTTGGTCTTTTTCGTTCAGCTTCTTCACCGTTTCAGGAAAATGCTCACGAACGAGGACTTGGTCACCGCCCGCTGGCAATAACAAGTTGTCCGTGCTTCCGTTCATGTCTGCCATTTTTTCTAAGATCGGAAGCAAACGTTCTTCCATGTATTCAGAGTCATCCGATAAAAACTTCCCAGGACCGTAGCCGAAGTAGATGTTGTTCGCCTTCACGCCCTCGCCGTCCGGGGATTTCCACGTAAAATTCAAGTTTCCGTTCAGCTGGTCCGTATAAATTCCCCGCTGCAGCACGCTATAATCGATATCAAACTCTTTGAACATCGAAGGCAAATATGTGTTCTGACCGAAAATATCTGGCAGGTATCCGACATTCATCGAGTGCCCCATTTTTTCAGCGATACGCGTTCCATACATTAAGTTACGAATCAACGACTCTCGGTTCACAAGGAGTGAATCCGCCTGTGTGTACCAAGGTCCTACGAAAATACGCTTATCTACAATCAAACGGCTCAAACGCTCTTTTTCTTCAGGACGAATTTTTAGATATTCATCGATAATTGAGCTCTGCGCGTCAAACACATAGCCTGTATATTCAGTATCGTTCTCCATTACATCCATCAATCGGTCCATGTTTTCAACGAGTAAAAGGTTCGAATCTTCTATTGTAAAATACCACTCGCGATCCCAATGCGAATGCGGTACGACATACACTTTTTTCTGTTTCATGCTGGTTCCCTCCCAAGTTGCTTGCTCCACTTTTAATGAAAAGAGGGGTCATCTTTTTACAAGATGCGCCCCTTTTTTTATTTTTTATTAAAAACTTGGTGTGATCGATGCTTTAGCGATTCAAGCGCACTGTGTCAGTAGGCTGCTTGTGATCGTTTACGGTACGTGTTCTTTAATCTGTTACACATTCGCTCAGTCAGGGGTGGTTTTCGCTCACAAAGTCCTCTGTTTTGCTCAATGAGACCTTCGTTTCGCTCACAACTTTCCCCGTTTCGCTCCGTAAAACCCTCGTTTCGCTCACAACGGTAAAATACCCGCTCACACCGCTTAATTTGACGCTTTAAAATCAGTAACAAGAGGCTCACATTCTCTTTCTAATCAGAATCGGCTCACTTTTATATAAATGAGCCAAATTAATTTTCAAAATGTGCGCTTCCCACGGGATTTATGCTTGTCTCTCTTTTTTCTTTAAAATCGCAAAACGTACAAAGATGTTTGCAAATGCGATGAACGCTGCACCTACGACTAACCCTAAAAGGTAAGCCCAAAGGTTCTCAACGAGCGGCCAGCCCCAGATCGCTGGAAGTGGCAGCCATTGAACAGCTCCTAACAAGACAGCCGTACTCGCGCCAAGGATCGCACCAATAATGTTGATTGGAATCGTGATCAACGGGTTACGAAGCATGAACGGAATCGCACCCTCAGAGATGGCAAGGAATCCAAGTAGTAATGATGTGTTACCCGCTACACGAAGATCAGCCGGGAACACACGACGGCCAACCACATATTTATCGATAATAACAGCTAGTCCAAGTCCGATCGGCGGAATAACGATGGCAAGAACACGAGCCGTCAACGGATACACCTCGTCAGCTGCAAGCCCGATTGCGATCGCACCCGCCGCTTTATTGATTGGTCCGCCTAAGTCAAAGGCAGTTGCAGAAGCAATAATCGATGCAAGAACAACATCACCTGTCCCTTGTGCTGACTCGATCCAGTTGCGTAGTACAACATTAAGACCACCAAACACAGGGTCTACAATGTAAAAGTTTAAGAAGAAAATCGATAAAACTGAAATGGCTGGGATGATGAACATCGGTTTCATCGCAGCTAAGTTTTTGTTTAACTGTATTTTACGGTTTAAGAAACGAGCGATATAACCCGCGGCCAAACCAAGGATCAATGCACCTAAGAAACCAGATGGAATCCCTTCAGGGTTGTTCCAGAACGTGTAATGAAGCCCGCCAGCAAAAGCTCCTCCGATAAATCCAGCAACAAGACCTACACGGTCAGCCAATGAATAAGCAACAAACGCTGCAAATATCGGATACATGAATTTGAATATTAAAGCCCCAAACTTATCTAAATGATGCAAAATAACGAAAAGTTCATTTGAATGTGTGGCGTACTTTGGATCTCCTAGTTCATTAACGAGCCCGAATGGCATCGCACCTAGCTTCGCAATCCCCATCATAAGACCGCCGGCAACGATAACCGGAATCATGTACGAGATCCCTGTCATTACGGCTTGGACCATGTCTTTAAAGAAGCCGCCGCCGTTTGATTGTGTAGTGGATGATTCTTCTTCACTACCTGCTTCAACCAGGCCATCCGGCTGGTTAAGTGCTTTTTGAATCATGTCTTTCCCTTTTCGTAAAGGTTCCGCAACACGTGTTTGCACATAAGCTTTCCCGGCAAAACGTTCTTTTCGTTTTGGTGCGATGTCGGTAGCGAAGATGACTGCGTCTGCGTTTTTGATCACATCAGCCGTTAATTCATCTTCAATTCCGTTCGCCCCTTGCTTTTCAACAAGAACTCTTACGCCTAGTTCTCGGCCCGCTTTTTCTAAAGCTTCAGCTGCCATGTACGTATGCGCGATCCCTGTTGCACAAGCGGTCACGGCAACAACTGTTCTCGTGAACTCTTTTTCAGCTTGCGCTTCTGTCTTTTGTTCAACATCCAGTCTGTTTAAAAACTCTTCTGGTGTTGCTGCGGCCATCAAACCTTCTAAGTAGCCGTCACGCATCAAGTTTGTGCTTAGTGTAGACAATACTTTTAAATGCGTTGTGCCAGCTTCACGTTCTGGAATGGCGATCAGGAAAACGAGCTGCACTTTATTGTTCGGATCGATGCTTTCCCAATCCTCGAGTGGCGTTTTTAAACGCGCAACAGCAAAAACGGCTTGTTTTACCGTTGAAGATTTACCGTGCGGAATGGCTAAACCTTTTTCCAATCCTGTCGGCGATTGTTCTTCACGCTTTAAAACCGCTTCCAATAAAGCGTCTTCAGATTCTATATAATCTTGCTTGTTAACCTTTGAAATTAGCTGTTTGATCACTTGCTCTTTATTTTGAGCATTAACATCGAACAGAACTAAATTCGGATGGGTCATGTTTCTAAGTTCCATGACATTCACTCCTATCTTCCCTATTATGAAAACACTTTCAAATATCTATACTTTATTTGTAACATGAAAGTAAGCGTTATCTTTGTACAGAGTCCGTACATTTGTACAGAATGAAAAATGGGCTATACTATAGGAAAGAAGCGTTCGGAAAAGAGGAAGTGCAAACATGGGGAAGTTTCTAGATCATTTCGGAAGCCATTTGGCCGACCTTACACCAACCGAAAAACAAGTACTCTATTACATAGACAATCATATAGATGAAGCGAAAAAATATTCGTTAACTGAGATCGCCAAAGTAAACAACGTGAGCACCACAACGATCGTGCGCATGTCTCATAAACTCGGACTCGAAGGATTCTCAGAACTTAAATACATGCTGAAAACGATTGAGAACCAACAGAAGTTGTTGGATGACAATCCCGTTGACCGGTATAAAGACGAATTTGTATCGTCGTTTGAAACCATTCAGACGCGTGAGCTCGAAAAATTGAGTGAGAAAATCGTGAACGCAAAGCGCGTAATCGTCGTTGGCGTCGGTCTTTCTAAGATGATGGCCGAGTATTTTAGCAAATTGCTCATGCAGACGAATAAACAAACTCACTATACGTATGAGTCACACATGATCGACCTGCTGCCAAACATGGTCGAGCCGAATGACCTTGTTTTCTTCATCTCATCTAGTGGAGAAACGAAAACGCTGGTGCAAGCCGCTGAAAAGCTCACATATAAAGTGGTAGATACAGCTGCGATAACCAACTCATCAGACTCTACTTTGGGTAAGATGGTGAAAACAAACTTGAGCATGACAGTCGGCCGTGTGAAGTTCGCAGGCTACGATATTACCGCAAGATCCACCCTGATGCTGCTGATTGATCTATTGTTTGAGAGTTATTTGAAGAGAAGTGTGAAGTGAAAGGACTGTCTAGTGGGACAGTCCTTTCTTAATGGGAGGTATTTTTATCACCCAATACCGCTACCCCGATAAGATTCACCTTGATGCTGCTGATTGATTGTTGATTTGACCCAAGTGTAAAGGTTGTGTTTTACGGTACGTGTTCTTATATCAATTACACGTTCGCGCAGAATTCACTCCGTTTCGCTCCAACTAGGCTGTGTTTCGCTCCGAATCGGTCAAGTTTCGCCCCAACGACCTTCCGATTCGCTCAATGGAGTTCTAGTTTCGCTCAGAGCAATACCCTAGCAGCCAATGAAGGATCAATTTCAAGCCTTATAAGCAGCATCTAAAACGAAAAACTTGCTACAAAATTCAATGAACATACCTTTTAGTCAGCTTTCACCCTTAATTACGGTATTTGTTCCTGTTTTTATAAGTTAGCTGAGTATTTTAACTACTTTCCAGCCCTGCCTCCACCACTCTCGACCGCCTACCAACAAACAAACAACTTAAAAATATGTTAAACTACTCATTCAACCAAAAAACATAACTTTTTCCAATAAAATCATCTATTATAGAAGGAAGAGTATTTTTTAAGGACGTGAACAATGAAAAAGCATATACCGAACTTATTAACTTTAGGAAATTTGTTTTGCGGGTTTCTATCCATTGGATACGTGACAAACGGTGATATTCGAAATGCAGCTATCCTAATTTTTATCGCGATGATGCTGGATGCCGTTGACGGAAGAGCAGCGAGGATTTTAGGCGTTTCAGGTAACCTGGGTAAAGAACTGGACTCACTTGCAGATGTTGTTTCTTTTGGCGTAGCACCTGCATTTTTTGTAGCAAACACGTATTTCTTGAATCTGGGCATGTGGGGATTCCTTCTTGCTGGTCTGTTCCCGTTGTTCGGAGCATATCGTCTTGCCCGATTTAACATCACAGATTCAGAAGAGTCTATGAAATATTTTAAGGGGATACCTATTCCGTTAGCGGGCGGTATCGTAGTCTTCTTAGTCTTTTTTGTAAAATGGATTCCGCTTTGGATTTTTGTCCTTCTCTTTTATGGACTAGGCCTTTTGATGGTAAGTACGATAAAGATCCCAAGCTTCAAGGACATTCCGATGCCACGATACGGTACCATCATTTCATTATTTCTGTTCTACATGTTTTACCTTGTGGCAAAGAACCAGTTTGAAAGCGTACCGATCTTCTTCTATGTCGCTTTAGCTACGTATTTCTTATTTATCGGAGTTCGTTTCATTAAAGTTAAAGAAATTAAGATTAGAAGACCACGCCGACCTCGTCGCAACAAAAGAAGACGGTTTTAATTTAACGCACTATTCCTTTCCAGATACTGACCTTTCAGTATCTGGTTTTACTTTTGAACAAAAGGATGAATAAACATGGATTCTCTACTATTCGGATTGTTATTTTTTATTCCTGGCACTGCTGCTTTCCTTTGGATTTTATTTAAATATACAGAGCAAGAACATCAAAAGGAGCTCGAAAAATACGCTTGGTTTCGTGAAGACAAAAGGAATTGGCAGTGGGATTCTGATTTTGCTCTTTTTACGAAAATAGCGGAAAAGTCGTTTATTATCACGAAGATTATTATGCTGTTGCTCGCCTTAATTCCTGTGGTTGTAGGCGTATTTGGCCTATGTGCATATTTCTTATAAACCTATCATCTTTTCCACTCTCGCATCATATAATGTCCTAATAAGAAAAACATGTACTTTGTGAAATGGACAAATCATGTTTGAGAGGAGAGACGTTATGAGCAACTACCCGAATCTTAGGGAGTTTTATGAAAAAGTCCCCATTTTGATTGGAGAGAAAGATCGAGCTGCTCTTTTAAAAAAGCAGAGGAAGATGATGCACTCGAAAGTTCCACACACTGGCTGATTGCAATGGAAGGCAGTGAAAAGCAACAGGACGTCTATCACTGGAAGGTGCTTATCTACCCATCCCAAACGAAAAGTGTGCACTGCTATAAATCGCCTTACTACTCATCACAGCACTTCGCATCGATATACGACGCGATTGACTACTCAAACGAGCTTAGTCAAAAGGCACAGGAAGACCTGCTGAGTACCATCGAACAACATGCCCTACAAAGAGAAGCATAACTCGATTTACCCTCGCTTTTTCTTTTTACCCTGGATTGTGAAATAGTGTACATAGGCTACAACAATACCATAAGCAACGCAACAATGAAGTGGATCATCAGCCAGTTCATTTTTATTATGTCTTTTACCAAAAAAGTGCAGACGACTACATATAACAAACGTATAGTAAAAAATAAGCTATTACTTTTTTGAGATGAGGATGAAGATGGATTACATAAAGTATGTCAGAAGCATGGTGGGACACTCCAAGATCATTACGGTGGTTGCAGGGGCTTTCGTGTTCAATAAAGAAAATGAGTTGTTGCTGAACAAACGCAGTGACAATGGTCAATGGGGCTTACCAGGCGGTTTTATGGAGCTCGGAGAAACCGTGCAAGATACAGCTAGACGAGAAGTGTTTGAAGAAACAGGACTAAAGCTCGGCAAACTCGAGCTGTTTGGCATTTATTCCGGGCAACGCTTCGATAAAACGTTCCAAAACGGTGACCAAGTTTCCATGGTGAAGCACGTATTCACCTGTCATGAATACTCAGGTGATTTGCTTACGCACAATTCAGAATCCATGGATAACCAGTTCTTCCCGACCGATCAGCTTCCTGAGAACCTTTTTACTGATCACATTGAGGTGATTCAGGATTTCTTATCTGGTCAAGAAAGACCTATAGTTAAATAGATAATGCAACAGCATTACTCCAACAGCTCATTACCGTACTCTCCGCTATTAGCCTTAAATTTGCTCTCTGTACCATAAAATAAACAAAAAAGCTTTCAACCCTATGTTCATAGGGTTGAAAGCTTTTTCCTTCATTACAGCGTAAAGGACATTAGTTTATTCCATTCCATTGACTTTGGTTTCTAGAGGCATGTCTTTTTTAGCTTTCTCTTTATGGGCTTAGTTAGCAGCCATGTGAGTTTCCTCCTTTTTCATTCTGAGTATAAAAAGGAGGGGAAATGATACCGGCATCGTGGGAACAGGCACCCCTTCAGCCCATTACCTTACAGTAAAGGTTTTCACTTTAGAAGGCGAACTCAAATCTTTCTTTGTACCAAAGCTATCCCACAGAAACACCTGCACTGAATACTCGCCTTTTTTAATATTCTTCGGCAAACTAAATCCGGCTCTCGCTATTGCAGTAGTATCGTGCTCACCACTGTAGCTCATTGTTCCGATATTTACCACTTCACCTTTCTTGTCTTTCACTTGGAAAACCACTTCTCCTTGTTGCTTTTCCTTTGAGTAGTTTCCAATTTCAGCTTTGATGAGTACCATGTCTCCTTTTTTATAGGAGACTTTCTCCTCACTTTCCAAATCAGTCAATTGAACGTTCTTGATTTCTAGCGGAGAATTGTAAACTTTAAAGTTGTGCGTGAAGGTCTCTAGTTTACGACCATCTTCACTTTTCCCCTCTATTAACAATTGATAGTCTCCATCCGCCAATTCTTTTTCAGGCAGCCATTGATCTTTTATCTGCAACTTATCTGCAAAAGTCCAAGATTCCACAGCTTTTCCCTCTTCCGTAACCACTTTCACTTTCCAATTCATCGTCTCACTACCTGTCGCTTCATACACTAAAGGCGTTCGATGGCTGACCGTATCCTTACTAATTTTCAAGCTTCGTAAAGAGAGTTCCGGTAGCTCACCTTCTCCCCTCACAACGACAAACTGCTTAACATAGGTATTTCCAGCAATATCAATCAACTCCACCGACACAACGTTTTTCCCCATCTCAAGTGGAATTTCATGTTCAAATGCTTTTGACTCACCAGATTGCGCTTCCTCTAAACTGATCTTCCCGACGTTATTAGAGTTAACATATAAAGCAACTCTGGACGTTTCATCGTAAAAACTTCCTTTTAAAAGATACTTTTCCTTACTTTCTGGTACAATAGTGGACATCAATTTGTCACTATCCTCATCTACAGATAACTCTGGGGCTGTAGTATCCACAGTCACTGGAAGCTGAAACTCCACTCTATTCCCGACAATATCCTCAGCTACTACTGGCAGCTTCAACACTCCATCATCTTCCACCCGGATAACAGAATCAAATCGCTTTAGTTCATTCAGAGGTATCTCCTGCCCACCTACAGTAAAAGTTTTGATTGGCGAGGCATTCAGAATAGCCCCTTGAAGACGAATATCTTTTGTAAAATAGGTCGATCCTGAGCGAGGCTGGTTGATAGCAACTGTCGGAAGATCCTGATCCACCATAACTTTAAACTCCTGAGCCTGATTCGGATATTCATATCCAAATCGATTCAATGGCGCCACTCGCACCGTGTTATACCCTTTTTTTAGTCCTTCTATTTTATAAGAAGTATTCAAACCGTTGTTTACATCTAAAAGGGTGATACCTGTCTCGGCAAACACTTGTATGTTAACACCATGAACGTCTTCCGATAAAGAATAAGAGAACTCGTATTCTCTTTCTGCTGTATAATTTACATCCTCAATTGCTTCATTCAAAATTAGATTCTCTTTCTGCGGAACATCCCCAATCGTTACGACAGGTTGCTTCTCCACAGGAAGGTAGGAACCATTCCCCGCTTTATCGAATGCGATGACATTCAAGCGATATTCTCCTGTTTCACTAAATTCCTTCTTATTTAAGATATATTTACCAGCCTTAAATGCACTTGGTCGAACTTGGATACTGTCATCCATATTGTCATTTAAAACGATATGATACCCGGCAATACCCGAACCGTCCTCATTATCTTGAGCATTCCAGCTTAGCTCTACATTTCCATCTTCCAGAACTTCTGCTGTTACACCCTTTATTTCAGGTTGAACTGAATCCACTTTGATAACAAACTCTTCTACTTGCCAGTCCGCATCCGCAACATCAAGTTTCGTTTTCACTTCATATAAGTAGTGTCCATCCTCCACATTATTGTAGCTTCCCGTTTTCTGATTATATTTAGCTCCTTCCCACATCCAAGTACCGTAATAGCTGTATTTTGTCAGCTGCCCTCTGCTGTAGTTTTTACTTAGATAATAATCTTGGGAAAGTTTGCGCACTAAATCACCTTTAATAAAGTCTTCTCCTTGCTTTTCTCCCGCATATACATTCACTTCTACTTCCTTTGCATTTCTAAGTAAAGAAAGTACCGGACCTGCCGTCGTACTGTAGTCAGGATGATTAGACATTGCTACTTCATCTTGGTTAAACACTTTATTATCGTAATCATAACCAAGCTTGGCGATTGTATTCCCTTTTGTAATGGAATAAAGCCCAGTCATTTTATGATAAGAGTCTTTTGCTGTGAAATGTGAATCAACAATATTAGGCAAAGACCAATCGCCGTAAAAACCCATATAAGGTACAGAAAGGCTAGGATACTTCTCATCAGTCGGAACCAAAGCGATAAATCCTTCCACAAAAATACCAGGATTTTGTGCAGTTAGTTCACCTAAATCAGGAAGATTAGCGAGCTTAAACGTCAGTTCCACTTTGCTTTTCGGTCCAACTTCAACTTTTGCATTTGACACCGATTTGCCGTTAACACCTACTAGTTGCAATTCTGCCCCTTTCACAACACCAGCTCTTGTGGTGCTGTATGTGAGGCCATCCTTTTCATATGTTTCATCTGTAAGTACCTCAGAAGCTTGATATTCATAGCTAACAGTGGATTCCGAAAGATTCTTCAAGGTAATAGAAATTTCCTTTTCTCTTTCAACAAAATCCTTCAAAGCCACTTTCCTCGTCGCAACTACGGGAGTTTTTACCGCTTTGTCCACCTTCGTCAAGCCTGCCCCTTGCTTTCTCGTTAAGTAAGGACGCTCGCTTTTAGCGTCGATTACAGGTTCTGCTGTATTCATAATCGCCATTTTCACAGCATCTGCCAATTCAGTTGGAGAAAGGTCATACTTTTCCTTGAAGGCTTCATACACAAGAGCAGAAACCCCGGTAATATGCGGGGCAGCCATACTTGTCCCACTCATGCTTTGATACTGGTCACCGTTTTTTAACGACCAGATACTTCCTCCTGGAGCTGTGATATCAGGATAAAATCCGAGGTCACTTGTTGCACCCCACGTACTGGAATCTGCCATGGTATTCGCTTCCTTATTCGGTCCAGTCATGAATTGTTCGCCAAAAGAAACAGATAGACCTTCCACCATTCCAAGTACACCTGGTTCCTGGTCTTCTCCAATAGCCAATCCCCCAAGTTCTAACATGTCTTTCCCTGCCTCATGCCCGACTAATACTGCTGGAATTTGAGGACGGAAAGAGGAGAACCCCATTTTCGTCAATCTTTCGCCTGTAGCTTTATCATTTAAAACTAATACTGCCGCTGCACCTTCCTCCTGTGCGTTTCCAACTTTCGTATAAAAATATCTGGTGTCGATATCATCTGGTTCGCTTCCTCTCTTAATGAGTAGGATTTTACCTTTAAGGTCAATTCCTAAATCATGTTTAAGCTTTGACAGATCCTGCTTGCTTCCAAATCCTGCATAGACTAATTCAAAATTATTTTCCATTCCGATAAATTCTTTAATATCGGGAGTGTCTGCAGGAAAATACGCAGCCATCTGTTTTTGCTCTCCACGCTTATATTCGAATGCTATATCGGTTACAGTCGTATTATTTAAAGATGCCGCGATCATTGTCTCCCCATATGTGGGATCAGCTACCCCATTATCAGGGTTTTTCGCAAATGGATGGTTCGTATCATTGGCTGTATTGGTGTTTGCATAGTTAGAGCTGTTACCTGCTGACTTTATTACGATAACTCCTGAATCCGCTGCATTTTTCATAGCAGTGTACTCTGGTCCGCCTTCTGCAATATTAAATGCTGCAGAAGAACCAAGGCTCATATTGATGACATCTGCACCTATTGCAACCGAGTGATTGATCGCCGCTAAAATATCATCACTGTAAATCCCGCCTGCGAGTGGATTATTGGTCAACACCTTCTGAGAAATCAACTGTGCTTCAGGAGCTACCCCTTAATCCCACCATCCTCTACATTTCCATTTGCTCCAATAATCCCGGCTACATGTGTGCCGTGATTGCTTCCAAGATTACTAGTCTCCCAGATGGTATGATTTTGGTCAGCCCAGTTATACCCTGTTGGAACTTTATCTGAGAACCATTTAAGAGTTAAATCCTTAAATTCAGAATCTTCAGGTAATTTTTGAACCACTTTTGCCAAATCTTCTTCGTTCGATAGTTTCTTCTCCATTCCCTCAGATAGAACCAAGTCCCTGTGAGTATAATCAATCCCAGAGTCAATTACCGCAATCAACATACCCTCTCCACGAAAATCACTGCCAAGACCGTTCTCTTCTCCATCCCATACGTGCGGAACGTTGGTAAGTTTGGTTGCATTATTCATATCCAAATCGTACTCTTTCACCAAGTACACTTCTTTTACTTGAGGAAGCTCCTTAATTGTTTTAATATCATTGCGCTTCACTTCTGCACTGGCCCCGTTAAAAGCTGTTTTGTATTTGTGCTTATACTTAATGGAAAGCCCTTTCGCTTTAGCCTGACTTGTGAATTCTTTGTGTGATCTGCTTGCACTGCTATAGGCACTTTCCACATCTTTCTTTGGTGCTTTCCCTATGCTCTTTTTGTTTTTGTTAAACGTTTCAAGAACAGAGTCACCTTTGTATTCGATAATGACCCTTACATTTTCTTTCTTTTCTCCTTGTGTGTCGTTTTCTTTTAATTCTTTACTTCCCAATTTTATTGAGTTCTCTGCTAAAACATTGTTATGCAACTGTTTGACCGCTTCACTGAAGGCAGCCTCACTGGTCGCTTGCGTGCTTTTGGTGTTCTCCGTTGCAACAATCATATTTGGCAGTATGCTGATTGTAATTAACAAAATAGCCAACACTATCATCCATTGCTTTTTTGCTTTCATCCTAACCCATCCCCCTAAATATCATCTTTATTTGTTTTTGGAAATAACAGCATCCCCAATGAATAGGCATCTTTTTGTTCTGTCTGTTCTACCTGCTCTTCGTTGCCCTTCGTTCTGTACCACTCCATAAATTCCTCATAGAGCTTCGTCTTGATTTCTTTCACCTCTTCTTCGGTTAAAAAACCGTATTATACATCAGCTGAATCTCTTTTGTGTTCTTTACACTTAATGATTCCTCCACCCATTCCAGGTAATCATTGTAGACCTTTGTGATAACTTTGCGATGCATGGCCTTTAATTCACTGTCCGGATCATTACCATCACTGAATTCAAGAAGGGACTTATCTACATTAAAAATCTTTGCAACAGGCTCATAATATTTTTCAATCACTCCCCTTTTTCTTCTTTATGTACTAATTCAATAAAACCGTTAGCCTTTAATGCTTGCACATGATAATTGACCTTGGAATGGATTCTATCCAACGTATACGCAAGGTTCTTCACACTCATTGGCTTCTTTGCAGCAATCATGATGTTCAAAATCTCTGTCTTGTTTTTATCCGAAAAAACCTTCAACTGCTCTTGAGTCTGAATCACAAAAATCTCTTTCACGCTAAAAAACCCTTTACTAACCCATAAAAAAAATTTTGTTACATAAAAAAATAATAATATAAAGCTAATATATTTTCAGAAAATTGTAAATAGTTTGTCGAAAGCTACATGAAAAGAGTTGAAAAGTCCTGGTATAAAGGTACTGATGAGTAGATAGAGTACAGCCACCGCAACCCATTTTACCCATAAAAAAGAAGGTCCTACTAAACTGATTTAGTAGGACCTTTCTTAAAATGAATTTCATATTCAGCTTTTATGTGGTTTCATTATTTCTTAATGAAAGTAACAAGAACTCCACTTCCTTAATTAAATGATGATATCACTTTATTCCTCTCTTTAATCTCAGATAGAATAATCTTCTAATCTAACCTGCGTTTTCTAGTTAAAAAACTATATCAGCATAGTTAGTAGAATAGTACAGTAATTTGTCATAGCTTCCTACTTTTAGGGTACTTTTTATATTTTGTAAAATAGAGCAAGTGCTCATGCCCGCTGCTTTCTTACAGTTATTTTCACACTATACATATCACGAAACAATTAACACTCGGCATAAATAGGTTTTGCTTAGAACAGCTCATTCTATTGGTTGGTATTTAATAGATCTACCAAAGGAATATCACAAAACGTAATTGAAGCATAGACAGAGAAAATAGATAATGAGACTTTTAGCTGAAGGTCTTTTTTATTTGTTTCCCGATTAAGAGGTTCAGATGAAAAAATAATAGAAACGGCAATCCGAGCATGATGAAACTCCCTATGCTAAAACCTGGTATATAGAATAGTGGAAAAACAAGACTGCACCCTCCATACACAATCAAGCACCACCAATAAGGAGAAATTCTTGATTTTTCTCGTATATTTTCGAGAAGCGCTGTAATTACAGTTCCGATGAAACCAAAAATGACAACTTGATACGCAACATAGATCAGGAATGCTGGCAGCAATTCTCCATTAGGGTAAAAAGAATTCCAGAAGTTAAAAGCTCCCATTATAATAGAAGTAATAATTGCAGTTAATATAATACTCACCATTTTTATTAACATTGTGAGTCCTCCGTATTTAAGTACTTACAGAAATGGTAACAAAAAAAGCGGCAGATGAGTAAACGTTTTTAAAGGAGAACCCACATGAAAGATAACTTTGCACGTCGGAAGATATTTGCAACATACACCTCTACCTTTTTAACATCTATGGTTTTCGGTTTCTACTCCGTGTGGGATGAAGGAGGAGGATACTCTCATTTTTTCTTAAGCTATTGGACTAAAACGTACGAGGTCAACAAAATGGGGGCAACACCAGTAAAGGAAGAAGGTACGCTTTTGTTTTTTGATGAATCATGTTAAAAGAACTCTTGATTGGGTTCTTTTTTGTTTAATAAAGTTTTTTATCCAAGGTATGAGCATAAAACAACAATATCAGAGTACACACATTCTGCCCTAAAAAAAATTGAAGAAAAGAGGTCACTCCTGGATCACGATCTAGCAAGTAAAAAAGACTCGCATATGGATGAAGCTAAGAATTCTTAAAATTAAACAATCTATTAATCAATTTGTTGGGTAACCTCTGATTTATGAACCAAAATAACACGCGGTACGTAACGTTCATTCACTTTCCTAATCTCAAGGAAGTCTGATGAATATACATGTAGCACTTTGTGTAATTCATCTTGGTATGTAACGAGATCTCCTCTTTCTATTGTCATGTCCTCACCCTAGTTGTTAGTTTCTATAGTTAATTATACCTAAAAATCAACGAAGGAAAATTGGGAAACATGAAGTGATTTAGGGCTCAAATTGCAATAACTTGATACTAGTTTCCTCTTACAGTTAAAGTTCATGTATATTTAGATAAGGAAGTTAACTTGAACTAAATACATACTAATAAATGTAAATGATTAAATCTTATAAAAGGCGGGATAAAAAATGAATCTAGGAGAAAAGATTCGTTATTTCAGAAGAGTTAAAAACTTATCCCAGCAAGAACTAGCTGCCGGGATTTGTTCGGTTCCTTATTTGAGTAAAATTGAAAATGGAGTCACTGAACCTTCAGAGGAAATACAGCAGCATCTAGCAGTACGATTGGATATTAGTTTAAATTATTTAAACGAAAATGAAATCATTCATGATTTTGTAAGTTTGTTCCATTCTATTTATCAACGAGACTACACAACTGCTAAAGATAAATATTATAAGCTAATTAACCTACCTCCACGGTCAGTGGATGAAGACATTTTGCAAAAGATATTTAAAAGTATTTATATTATGATGACTACAGAAGAAATTCCGGGTGTAGAATCTTTATTAAACGAAGTGTCTTACATAGAGGACGTGATAAAAGGGCAAAAAGCTTTTTATTATTTCCTTGCCAAAGGGCTGCTCAGTTATCTCATAAAAGATTTTGAGGAAGCTATCCAGTATTTATACAAAGCAGAAAAATTCTTAGAAGAATATCATCATCAAGAATGGGAAAAAGGGTATCTTTTTTACATGATTGGACTAACTGCCAATCAACTTTATTATAGTATAGTTGGTTTAGAATATACCAAAAGAGCACTAGACATATTTGAGAAAAGCTACTATTTCAGAAGATGTGCCGATTGCAGAGTAATTATTGCTATTATTCATCTCCGAATTAGAAATTTTGATGAATCAGCTAAACAACTGCGACTTGCAGAAACTATAGCAAACTCTTTCAATGACCAAGAATTAAAGGGCGTCATTTATCACAACTTAGGCGGTATCGCTAATCATAAAGGTGAAACCCATAAAGCTATTGAACTATATATTAAAAGTCTGGTAGCTAAGGAAAAAGAGCCTCTATTCGCTAAAATAATGACAATCTATGCCCTAATAAAAGAATATGAAAAGATTGCAGATAACGAAAAAGGATTATCACTCATAGAAACATGGCTGGAACAGGTTACAGAAAATCCGCTTTACCGAGAATATGAACTTCATTTTCTATATCACAAGCACATATTTACACACGGTGAACATAATGATTCATCTATTCATTTCATGATTAAAGAACTACTTCCTTACTTTGAACAAAGAAACGAATGGGTTCATCTATCTGTATATTATCCGATAGTAGGCAGTTACTTTGAGAACACTCAAAAATATAAACAAGCGAGCAAATATTATTCAAGGGCTTATAATGCACTAAGAAGATTGCATGATCTAGGTGTCACCTACGTTTAACATATACCCAAAAAGAAAAAAGCACTTTTAAAAGTGCTTTTTTCTTTGAAATTTTTCAGCATTCTATATTTACAAACTAGCACACTTTAAACACCGGTCGCTCTTGAAAAGATGACTGCCAGTCCCCTGATATCGGTCGGCCGAAGTAGTAGCCTTGCACCTCGTTACATTGCATTTGCTGCAGAAATTGTAGCTGTTCTGCGGTTTCTACACTCTTCATGGATTACTTTAGATCCTAATTCCCCCATTCCACTTCCGATTCAACTTCTGCCTCTATCAATAGAAATCGATATATAACAATTGATTTTCTCCAAAATAAGCCTCAAAGAATATTCACTGGGGTTCGCGTCTATACTGCATACTATCGACTTAAAAGAAAGAAGATTGATGCAATATGGCAGAATCCAAAAATGAATTTCTTAGTTCTGATTTAACGCGAAATTTAAAAATAATAGAAGATAAAATGAAGCAGACG
Source organism: Fictibacillus sp. EA-CB0309 (assembly GCF_055814265.1). Taxonomy (NCBI): domain Bacteria; kingdom Bacillati; phylum Bacillota; class Bacilli; order Caryophanales; family Fictibacillaceae; genus Fictibacillus; species Fictibacillus sp. EA-CB0309. Next base: position 751,480 of record NZ_CP169271.1, on the reverse strand, counting down.
GCGGATTTAAAACGAAGAAAATTAACTTTTCATGGTAAAGCCATTATCCTTCTATATCTTGATACGATTGCAGATAAAGAAACGATTGAACTCCATATTATCAGTCCGATCAACAAACAAGAATCTAAAAGTATCGAGAATACATTAGGCACTAAACAATTTTCTATCATGACAACGTATAAAGACATTAGTGACTCTTTGGCAGAGGGTAATACCATTTTAATGATGGAAGATTGCAACATCGCTTATTCCATTACAACCCTATCAGATGAAAAGCGCGCAATCAATGAATCTCTTAATGAAAAAGTAACGATGGGTTCACATGATGGTTTTGTGGAAAACGCCAGTACAAATATATCTTTGCTTCGAAAAAGGCTCAGAACACCAGAATTCAAAGTGGAGTATCGAACATATGGAACGGAAACAAATGTTGAAGTTGCGATCTGTTATCTTGAGTCAAAAGTTGATTTGACTGTCCTTCATTCGATTAAAAGCAGATTAGAAAAAATTCAGAATGAAGATCTTATTAACTCCCGACAGATACAAGAAGCACTTGAGGATTATCCGTATTCACCTTTCCCGCAATCCTTGAGAACGGAAAGACCTGATCGAGCAGCCTTTAATCTCTTAAATGGGAATACAGTGATTTTTCTTGAGCATGAACCTTCTGCTTTAATTACACCTATATCCTTTTATTCTTTTTTAAGAAGCCCTGAAGATTATAACTCAAGATGGTTCGTTAACTTTTTTATTATTCTTTACGATTATTGGCTTTTATATTGTCCGTAACACTCCCGGCTTTTTATATCGCTGTTAATGCGTACCATTCTGCAATCTTACCGGTGAGCACTTTTTATACACTCAAACTTTCCGTTTTGAATGTCCCATTTCATCCTTTTGTTGAAGCGGTCATGATGCAGATTGTTTTGGAATTGTTGAAGGAAGCATCCGTCAGACTCCCTTCAGCCGTTGCACAAACCATTGGTACAGTAGGGGCTATTGTGATCGGTTCAGCAATCGTTCAAACCAATTTCATTTCCAACACCATGGTTGTTGTTATTGCGATTACTGCCGTTTCATCCTTTGTCATTCCAATCGGGGAAATGAGCACAACTATGAGGCTAATGAGTTTTCCATTAATTTTCCTTGCAGCTATGTTTGGCTTTATTGGAATTGCATTCGGATTAATGGTCTATACGACACACCTTGTTAAGCTGACTTCTGCAGGAAAAGTTTATGTTGAGGCACCTAAAATATTTCAATCATTCCTAAACAAACAGCCTAAAAATGGAAAGGATCAGGATACGAATGCTCACGAATAAGAATTTATTTTTCTTAATTATACAAGCCCAGATCGGCATCGGTATCCTCGGTCTGCCCTATATCCTATATAACCATGTACAGCAAGACGGCTGGATGTCTCTTCTGATCGCTGGAGTTTTAGCACAAGGGATCATTATCATTCTTGTCGCGTTAAGCAGAACTTCACCGAAGGAAACGTTTTATGAACTCAACCATAGGCTTTTAGGAGATTTTTTAGGAAAGATCGTTAACATCGTTTATGTGCTGTATTTTATATCGTTTTCCATGCTGCTCATGATACTTGTTACAGATGTTATCAACACATGGATTCTTCATCAGACGCCACGATGGGCAATCATCTTAATGCTTCTAACCGCAACATCTTATATTGCGAAGGAGCAAATATTGACTATTTCAAGAGCGTTTCTCTTTTTTCATTTTTGTTTATCGCCTTGATCTTTTTACTTATTCTTGTCTACCCTCAAGATATTCACTTTGGAAGGCTGCAGCCTGTTGGTTCAAACAGTTTTACAGAAATAGTAAAAGCAAGTCCTGATGCATTCGTTTCACTTATTGGTTTCGAGCTCATTTTATTCATCATGCCATTTATAAAAAACCCTAAAAAGAGCTTAAAGGTTCTCTCATTCGCAAATTTATTTACCCTTACGCTGTATACATTCTTATTTATCACTTGTGTAATTTCCTTTAGCGGCGTGCAATTCAGCCTTATTCATGAGCCGTTATTATATCTTTTTAGAGGTCTGTCCTTTCAATTTGTTGAGAGAATTGATATTATCTTTCTTTCCTTCTGGATTGTGCCTATATCCACCACACTTGTTATTCAGCTTTTTAATGCAAGCCATGGCGTCCAAAACTTATTTTCCATCCAAAGGAAAAAATCAGTGTATATACTTACGATTATTTTATTATGCTTAGGTTTGTTCCCTATAAGTTTTTCGGTGAAAGAATCACTGTCTAGTATCATGATCTATTTAAATATCATCTTTGTTTTTATTTTTCCGGCTTTGCTGCTCATCATCGCAAAACTGAAAGGAATAAAAGGATGAAGAATACTTTTCAAAAAATAACCCTTCTATTGTTCGTTTTTCCTCTGCTGACCGGCTGCTGGGATCAAAAATTAATTGTGGACCAAGAAGTGATGAACGGCGTAAGTTTTGATTTAGAGGATGACAAAGTTAGATCTACAATAGTTGTCCTGAACATCATACCTAAGGGAACAGGCTTTTTTGATTTTCAAAATCAGATTTCTTCTGCTACCGGTTATTCTATAGAAGATACATATCGGGAATTAAGAACGTATTATACCGGTCCTTTATCCGCTTCAAAATCACGCATTGTTTTGTTTGGAGAAAGTTTCGCAAAGAAAAACTTAAACTCCTATCTCGATTTTTTCTATCGCATTCCAGATCCCTATTTAGGGAGTAAAGTAGCGATTGTAAAGGAGTGGAAGCAAGTGAAATCTTTTCACTAAAAGAGATCGGCACAAACCCTATCGCCTTGGGATTGTATGAAATCATTGATGCTGCTGAAAGCAATTCTACGGTTCCCAAAGGAACGCTGAACACGTTATTTACTTACTTTAATGAACCAGGAAAAGATTTTATCCTCCCAATATTAGAGCAAAGAAATGGCAATATACGAGTATCAGGAGCTGGTTTAATCAGTAATAATGCTTATTCTGGAAAGATGATTTCTCTAAAAGAATGTCCCCTATTTTTATTATTGATGGATGATTACGGAGTACTTGTCGATCTAGAATCATATCTGAATGATAAAAAGAAATTAAATAATCAAGTTTCCTATAGAATTGAAAAGTCTAAAAGGAAGCTGGATATAAAGAAAGATGCTTCAGGAAAACCAATGGTTGATATCCATTTGAATCTTAAAGTAATGATTCATCAATACCCTAGAACCGAAAAAATCAGCTCAAAGCAGATTAAAGAGTTAGAAGAAACCATTTCAAAGGATTTAACGAAAAAATCTCAATCTATCATGAAACAGACCTAGAAAGCCAACAGTGATGTATTGGGAATTGGACGAGAAATAAAAGAAGCCGATCCGGCAGCTTGGAAAGCTCTTGACTGGCGCAAAACGTATCCATCCATTCAGATAAATACGAAGGTTGAAGTGGCGATTGAAAAGACAGGTATACTGAAATAGCATCAAAAAAAGCACGGTTCAGCGTGCTTTTTTGATGTAGAGTTTAAACGCTTGTTTTAAAAAATTCCCTTCTCCCAGCCATTTACCCCAACCGAAACACAATCCCATGCCCACCTTTTGGATATTCCCACTTAATGTTCTGATGCGGACACCCGATTCGGCAGCTTCCGCATTCGTGGCAGCCTTCATATCCAACGTGCATCCGAATCTCTTCCCACTTATACACCTCTGCCGGACAAAAGATCGTACAGATTTTATCCGGACAGTGGTTCAAACAAACATCGGCATCCATGACGGTAAGATGTGACTTCGTGTCTGCATTAAAACGAACGAGATACTGTTTTTCTTCGATAGTCTGACACTTTCTTTCGCTCATTTACTTCATCACCTTCCACGCCCGGTATGCGTCACGAGCTAGTTTAAGTTTCTCTCCTGTTGTCCCAACATCACGCCAGATCTTCTTTTGTTTATCCCATTTAGATGTCCCGTCCACCGTGAACATCTGGCTCATCGCCTTATTCGCCATCGGAATGTACTTTTCAAAGTACTGTGGGAACTTATCGAAGTGATGTGTAGAATCTTTGTACTTCTTCATGTCCTGACCGACGAAACTGCTCATCAAGCGAGTTTTATAATGATTGAGTGTCGCTTCTGAATAATCGTCGCGTTCCTTCGCGAGCAGCACCGCTTCAGCCGCAAACTGACCGGACTTCATCGCGAGGTTTGAGCCTTCTCGGTGGATGGCATTTACAAGCTGGGCTGCATCCCCAACAACGAGTACCCCATTCCCCGCCACTTTTGGCATCGATTTATAGCCGCCTTCCGGAATCATGTGCGCCAAATATTCAACTGGCTCGCCACCAGCAATATAAGGACGGATCATCGGATGGTTCTTCACATACTCAAGCAGCTCATACGGTTTTATTTTATGCTTAATCAGTCCAGATAGAAGTGAACCAACTCCCAGACTGAGTGTGTCTTTATTCGTATAGAGGAATCCAGTGCCCAGAATTCCTTTTGTCGCGTCACCAAAAAGCTCGATTGTCGTGCCCTGGTTTTCTTCTAAATTAAAGCGGTCCTCAATGGTCTTTTTATCGAGTTTAATGATTTCCATCGTTGCGAGTGCTACTTCATCTGGACGAAACTCTTTGTGGAATCCGAGCGACTTCGCTAAAAGTGAATTTACTCCATCTGCTAAAACCACTACATCGGCATAAAGGTCGCCATTTGGCCGGTCAGTCCGTACTCCGACTACTTTTCCGTCCTCAACGATACACTCTAAAACAACGGTTTCGTTTACCAGCAACGCACCTTGCTCAACGGCTTTCCCCGCGAACCATTGATCAAACTTCGCGCGCAGTACCGTAAAGTTGTTGTATGGCTCTTGTCCCCATTCCATCCCTTTGTAGCCGAACGTCACTGCGGATTCCTTATCCATCATCATGAACCGCTGTTCCACAATCGGCCGCTCGAGCGGTGCTTCTTTCCAAAACTCAGGAATGACGTCTTCCATCATCTTTCGGTAGAGCACTCCGCCCATGACGTTTTTCGAACCCGGATACTCCCCGCGTTCAATTAACAAAACGTTAACCCCAGCTTTCGCCAGTTCGTAAGTACAGGAAATCCCGGCAGGACCTGCCCCGACGACGATCACATCAAATTTTTCAGACATGGTCCACCACCTCCTGGTTAAACGCTTGTTTAAATTGCTGAATTAACAGCGGCACAATTTCAAAGGCATCGCCTACAATTCCGTAGTGACTGGATTGGAAGATCGGTGCTGCAGGATCATTGTTAATCGCGATAATCAGACTAGAGTTCTGCATCCCAACAATGTGCTGAATCGCTCCTGAAATCCCTATTGCAAAATAGATCTTAGGCGTAACCGTCACACCCGTCTGTCCTACCTGATGATGATGCTCCACCCAACCCGCTTCAACCACATCGCGGCTTCCACCAACCGCTCCACCTAGTGTTTCAGCGAGATCATGAACAAGCTGGAACCCATTCGCACTTCCTAATCCTTTTCCGCCAGCCACAATAATATCAGCTTCATCAATTCTGACTTTTTTCGTCGTGTGCTGTACGATTTCGAGCACCTTCGTTCGAATGTCTTCCTCTTTTATAGAAGCTGTTTCTTCTACTAATCTACCCGTTCTGCCAGGTTCAGGCGTGAGTGCCTTCATCACTTTTGGCCGGACTGTCGCCATCTGCGGACGGTATTTTTTACATAAAATTGTAGCCATAATGTTACCGCCAAAGGCTGGTCGGCTCGCAAGCAACAATCCCGTGTCTTCCTCAATGTCTAAAATGGTAGAGTCCGCGGTGAGTCCTGTTGGCAGGTCCGTCGCTACTGCGCTCGCCAGGTCCTTACCCGTTGATGTAGCACCATATAAAATGACTTCCGGCTTATATTTTTCACAGCACTCTAGCAATGCTTTCATGTACGATTCGGTCCGATAGTTTTTAAAAATAGCATCGTCATACACATAGACGGTGTCCGCCCCGTATTCGAATACCGTGTCTGCTAGATGTGTCACGTTTTCACCAATTAAAACACCCGCAAGTTCTGTGCCCCGTTTGTCCGCCAGTTCTTTCCCCGCTCCTAACAATTCAAGCGAAACCGGCACAACCTCCCCATCCTTCACCTCAATAAAAACCCAAATGCCTGAGTAATCCTCAAAACTCAACGCCAGACCCTCCCTTCACAGCAAAAGTTCTTTTTCTCTAGCAAAATATTGAGCAGCTTTTCTGTTTGCTCAGCTGCATCACCTTCTAACATCTCACCGCCACTCGGTTTTGTCGGTGCCCAAACTTTTGAAACAATGGTTGGTGAACCTTTAAGCCCGAGCTGTGTTCTCTCCACATCCTCTAAATCAGCAACCGCCCAGATAATAGGCTGATAACGAGCAGCTTTCAGCATGTTCGTCATCGATGAATACGGAACTTCGTTGATCTCTTTCTCCACCGACATTAAACAAGGCATCGTAGACTGAATGACTTCATATCCATCCTCTAACTTTCGGTGGACAACCGCATAGCCTTCTTCAATATTGATCTCTTTTACCTTGTTAACCGAAGTGAGAGGTGGCATGTCTAACCTACGGGCAATTCCTGGGCCAACTTGTCCGGTGTCACCGTCGATCGTCATCTTTCCGCAGATAATAAGATCCACTGGTTTGATCTTTGAGATTTTTTCTATCGCTTTTGTTAGCGCATAGCTCGTTGCCAGTGTATCCGCCCCTGCAAAAGCACGGTCGGAAATCATGTAGCCTTCATCTGCACCGATTTCGATGCATTTTTTAATTGCCTTAACCGCTGGCGGCGGACCCATCGTCAAAACTGAAACCGTTCCGCCGTATCTCTTCTTCAAACGCACCGCTTCTTCCACCGCATGCGCGTCATATGGGTTTAGTATCGCAGGCGCACTCGCGCGGTCCATCGTATTCGTCTTTGGGTTCATCTTGATGATCTTCGTATCCGGCACCTGCTTGATGCAAGCCACAATATGAAGCATTCGACCCCTCCTCTAATCACAGGCATTTCTTACATAAGAAGCCACTAGTATGATGATTACTACTACTATATGGAGGGCTTATCCAATACATGACGGATTTCTATACATAATTAAAAAGAGCATTTCTCCTTCTGAAGAAATGCTCCCGTTTTTGTTGAGTAAACTATTTTATTCTATTATAAGTTCATATTTATTCCCTAAATGAATGCTTGCTATTAATAATTGTTTTAAGACTCCCACGCCATAACACGTCTTTTAATTCCCATGGACGGAAAGGTAGGAGAGGTGTTAAATAGGGAATTCCATATGGTTTTAAATTCGTTGCCCATAAAAAACATAGAGTGAAAGTGATGATTAGTCCACTAAAACCAAAGAAGTAAGCAACTATCAACATTAACCACCTAAGAGTCGTAGAAAGCGGAACGATGCCTTTTACTAGGACTAAGAACACGCACAACTGATTTAATCCCGCTACTACTAATCCAGCAGGGCTTATCAAATGGATGGTTAACGCATGTTCACCGACTACTAATGTGGCTAATACGGTTATCATAATCGTTAAACTTTTATAAATGTGCAACGAAACATCAAACGTTATCCTTAGAATAAATAAAATAAATACCATTTCCCAAAACGCACCCAGTACCTCTTTCCCGTGAAACCACCCATTAATGACTTCGGATTCAATACCCCCGAATGAAATCTTTCCACGGCTACATAGATACTAGGTAAAAATACGGTTACCAAAAACCCAAACATTCTCATCAAACGATTTGCGAAGGAACCGTAACTAGTCGTATATTCGTTTTCCGTCTGAAACAATTCCCAAAATAGTAACGGCGCAACTAATGCGTAAGGGGTGTGGTCCGATATAATCACTACTTTACCTTGCAATAAATCAGAAGCGATCGTTTCAAACCGTTCTGTAAACTTTGTCATAGGAAACAATCCCGAACCTTTAATTTTTAATTCGTCAGCAATCACCTCTGCATTAAACATATAGTCCACATCTAGATTTGAGACTTTATTCATGACACGCTTCAACGTGATATGATCTACTCTTCCCTCAATATAAAACACATTGACACTGGTCTTTGCATCTCTTCCCATTACATAATTTATAATTTTTAAAGGAGCACCGTTTACCATATGTTTAAGGATTTTCGTGTTGGTTTCCAGTGATTCGGTCATACCGATCTCTTGACCGTATACGGTCCTTTCACTGGTTGCTTCCTCTAAAGACCGTTCGGGTAATTTTGAATTCTGTTGTTCATTTTGTTGAATCAATTTTTCCAACAATTTTTCTATGTTTTTGGTCATTGAATATCACACCCCAATTCAAAGGGTAGTATTCCCATGATAATTGCTAAAAAACCAAAACTACATCTTCCACTTCACTTGATTTCCTGCTATACCTTTTTCACCACCTTTCACCTATTTTTCATATGTCCAATTCCTTATAACACATCATCACACATAGGTGTTCCCTCCCATTCTCTCGACAAACAAGCTCTCATACATGCAATTCGGAAAGAATTCATGTTATTTATAAAATTGTCAGACAATTTAAATAGGGAGTTGTTGCATTAATGTTGAGTAAAAAGTCCTTTGCCTCCTTTTCCCTCAGTTTGCTTCTATTGACCATCTCGACCACCGCGTATGCCGACAAGCCTGGCTTGCCTGCATTCCCTGAACCGGTCGACAAAGAATCCTGGACGCTGCCACGAGATATGACGTGGAATGATTACCGGCCAGTTCCAGGGATCGATTGGCGGAATTCAGATGTTCAGCCAGAACGCGTCATTAAAGGCGCACTCATCATTGTAGATTTCCCAGATCGTGAATTTATCCTCAGTCAGCCAGAAGGCTCCGAAATTGCCGGCAATCCTATCAACACCGGTAACATCTCTCGAGATCAGATGGGGCAGTTTTGGCTAGACTTCTTAAACAAACCTCAAGCCCTCAACAACTACAGAACAATCGATGAATATTGGCGAGAGAATTCTTATGGCAAGTGGGCAGTTGAGCTTGATGCTTTTGGAACGTACCGCATGGATCACAACGAATTTCAATATGGGCTCAACGAATTTAATCAGATGCAGAATATGCCTGCAGGTTTTACAGGTAAAAACCTTCGATCCGAAGCCATTCAAAAAGCACAAGCGGATATCGATGCATCGGGAGAACAATACGATTTCCGATTTATCGTGCATGCCGGCTATGACGAATCGGGTGTGTGGCAGGAGTTAGGTGAAATGATGTTCCAAACACCTGAATCTGTAACGAAACCGTTTGGACCGCCATATGCGGGGATGCCGAATTCAGCCGTAACCCGCTATGTACCCTGGACGTCTTGGTATGCGGCTAAAAGTATTTGGTCTAGCGCAGGTGGCGGAACATCCATTCAAGGGGAGAATGATGGGATGGGCACGTTCGCTCATGAGTTCGGCCACATCATGAAACTCGGTGACAACTACAACAACCCTTATGCGAACCCTGTTTCTCGGACGTATTCAGGTCCGTGGGAATTAATGAGCCGCGGCAGCTTCAACGGCCCAGGCGGACCGCATACGAGATGGATGGTGCCATCTCCACTTGGCGCATCCGCTCCATCCCATCACATGCTGCGTAATAAAATCAAACAAGGCTTCTTAAATGAAGATCAGTATTTGAGTCTGAATCGAGACGAGCTTGCCGAAACTGGTCCTGTTTTTGCGGATATTCTAGCGCGTGAAGTACCAACCGGCGAAGAATTTGGCCGAACAGGACTGCACGGTATCCAAATTGCTATGGAAGACCTGACACCGGCTAACACGTTAAAAGATGACTGGCGTGCTGACATGCAGCGCGGAGCAAAATGGTACAACAACTATACGATTGAAGTGGTTGATCGTGTAGGCTACGATTCCTTTGCGCCGGATGCTGGCGTACTGCTCGCAAAAACGAAAAACACCGAATCAGCACCGAACATCTGGGTCATCGACTCTCATCAAGAAGACATCAATCAAGTGGATTTCAAGCGACCAGACGGAACGGACGCGATGATGTCAAAAGGAGATTTCCAGCAGCTTGCCGACTCCCTCTTTAAAGCAGGAACAGCGGATGGTGTTGTGAGTGAATATAAAGACGAACACAACCGCCTTCATTTTTATGTGTTGAAGAAAAAGTAGATAAACAAGGTGCGCTTAGTTACCGAGTGGCTGTGAGGCATATGGACGGAGCTGGTCCTTACGAGCGCGGCGTTCAGACAGTGAGAGGTTCAGAGGAATTTGCTGTACCTGGCCGAGTAGCCGTGTACAACTTCAATGTAACGAATACAGGGGAAGCAACAGATCTTTTCAGACTTAACGCGAGTACAAAAGCCGGCTGGGAGCTTCAGTTAGAAAACAATGTGATTGAAGTGGAAGCTGGAGAAACCGTACAAGTTCCTGTTTATGTGAAGATTCCGGATGCGAAGAGTGGTCCGAAACCAACTGAGCTTACGTTTACGACTACCTCTGAAACAGATAACAGTAAGATCTCAACCGTGGTTCATAAGGTCGGGCCTGGTAAAGGTAAATAATATGAAAGAGGAGGAGTGATCATCGCGATCACTCCTCTCTTTTTTAAAACGCATATTGAAACAGTCCATAATACAGCGGACCAATCATAATGATAGCTGTTAACCCAAACACAACAGGCCGAGCTGCTCTTGGGATCTCATTCGCATCTTCATTAAACTTCTTCAAGCCATATGCTAAATCCCACATGAGCCCACCGAAGAAAACAAACTTCCACACGAGAGGCGTGAACAGTTCGTTGCTTGTTACATAACCAAACAACCCGATCCACGTGATAATTGAGATCACAAAGTCTAGTTTTGCGGAGTGCGTTTTGTAGCCGCCTTTTATGAGGTAACCGATTGCAAACGCGCCGAGAATTCCTAAATAAATCGTCCATAGTATGTCTGTCATACTCCCCATGTCCCCTTTTTCTGTCTATGTGTCTCTATTATAAATCTTACAATTACTTCGGGGAAGGCGGAATGTTGGGTGTTTTACGTTTATTGTACACTTATTCCAATAAATTTCTTTCATGATAAGCAGGTTTGTTTCATAACCAAATTTTAATTGATTCTATTACTCTTTAGTTGAAGATCATCTTGTCCCTGGTAAATTTTCTACTTTTAATTACTCATAGTTCTATTTAAAAAAACTTGAAAGGCTATGCCAATCAAGGTCAAGGTTCCATAAAAAATATAACTACCTATTCCGTCTCTTTCACAAAAGTCTTACATGATCTCTTAGAAACTACCTCTTATAGCTGTGTTAGCTCTGTAATATCACAGTTATCCATTGAAAATCTTTTTAAAAAATCTAGTGCCTTTTGAGTTACGATTAACTCCCCTTTTGATGATAAACAGAAATGATGCCCTGACCAATTTTTGAAGTTTTCTCCTTCTACTTCAATTGTACCAAGTGGAATAAACCTACTAAAAGCAGGGAGTTCTCTATCTGGGTATAACTCTTTAAATTCATCAGATGTTGTAATTAAGCATTTTTCTAATTCGTAGTCTTCAAATTCACTTTTTCAAGTGCAGCTTCTAATGTATTCGACACTATAAAAGCTGGTGTTGACTCTAGAATGTCATCACCTAACCACCCTTCAAACTCATAATGTAAGAACTCCACCTTTCCATTTACACCCTTTTTCGCTATGTCCTGTTCAGTTCCATAAACTGTTTTTTCACCGTGACCACCAGAAACTTCAGGTTCTAAAAAAATAATTCCATTAATTATCATCCTTCCTATTTCATTTTCGCCATGTCCCTGGTAGGTCATCTAACTTAGAGAAGTACTCTACTAATTACCCTTATACTATTAAAAAACCTTGAAAGACTTATTCAATCAAGGTTTTTAATCGTGCTATTTATATTTTAGGAATATCGAAAGAATTACCAGGTGATTTGCTAATAAAGATATCAGGAAGATTTGGATTATTCTTTTGTAACTTAAATTTTTGAATTCTAGTTAATTCGGGGGTAAAAGAAATATCTTGGGATTTAAATTCTAAATTTAAAACTTTGTTATACAACTTAAATATAAAATTCTTCCATTCTTCTAATGTAGAATTTGAAACTTCCTCTGGAGATTCTAACAAACGATATCCATCTGCATAATAAAACATTAATAATCCCGTACCTAAATCGCAGTTCTTGTTTTCAAGAAGTGCGTTAGGTACATCAAAACCGCTATTCCAATTATAATTCGCTGCAATAACGTGGAGAATTAAAGGCTTATCTATGTTACTTACCTGTTTAATTGTATCTGCATTTTCTGTATGATAAAGTAGCTCTTCAACTAAACTTATTTCTTTACGATCCATGAAAACTGACCTCTTTACTAATATTTTATATAAATTTTGTTATCAAACTTTCTTGCCCATGGTTCTACTGTTGAACATTGGCTAGAAAGAGATATTTGATTTACCGAATCTTAGAATATCCTCTCCAAATCTCCTGCTCAACCATACTTATTCAAGAATATTCAAAGTTCATTTGTAGAACTTATGATTACGAAACTAACTCTTATAGTTGTGTTAAAGTTTTAATATCACAGTTATCCGTTGAAAATTCCTCAAAACAATCTAGTGCCTTTGGAGTTATCACCTTTTGATGATAAACAGAAATGATGTCCTGACCAATTTTTGAAGTTTTCTCCTTCTATTTCAATTGTACCAAGTGGAATAAACCTACTAAAAGAAGGAAGTTGTCTATTAGGGTATAACTCTTTAAAATCATCAGACTTCGTGAGGTACAAGTACCCTTTAGCTTTGCAGATCTCTTTTTGGCTTGCAAACTTAATTATATAGGATTGTTCGGAAACTCCTCTTGATACCTATCAATTATCTTTTTATTTTCATTGTCAGTTGGTGTATTCCCTAAATATTTGTACTCCCAAATTACTAACTGGTCATCAAAGCTAAAATCAGTATTGAACCAATTCGTATAATCGTAATGCATCTTAAATTTTCCATTATTCTCTAGAGATAACGTAAATGAGTACCAAGGTTCTTGCTGATTATCTATAAAAACTTTTCTTAATTTTTCACTTAACTCAAATAAGACCCTATCCTTTAACTTAAACTGTTCATCATCAATATCATATTCAATAGGGATTTCTAAGCTGTATTTATAATTTTGTGTATCGTCAGGTGTATTATAGAAAAAGTAAGTTCCTCCCCCATCTTTTGATACTTGGGCATAAAAATAAAATTTATTCCATTCTTCCGGAATCATTTCATTAACTGTTTCAGCTATTTCTCTATATATTTGGTTCATTTTTGTTTCCATACTCAAGGTAATTAACCTCCTGATTGATTTTTGATTGTTTTTTTAACTGGTCTTTTCCCTTCAATTTTATATATGACTTCAAAATAATTAGGTCTAAGTGAATTACCCGAATATACCGGTTCAATCTTTACAGAAACTTTTTTCGGTGGAATTTCTTTCAAAGCATTCGCCCATTGTGTTTCCATTTTATACCACTCGCCACCAGAGCGATTAATTTGGCTATTCTGAGCTACGAGATTATCAATATCTCCTGAGCCATGGAACTGACTACCTATTATGTGACCACCGTCATCGTCACGTAATCTATCTTGCCTACCCGCTACTCTTTGCATACTTTCGTTTCTTTTCCCATCCTTAAGAATTAACTTATCGGCTTCTACATCTACTATTCTTCCTAAATCATCTGTCCTATATTTATATCCGTCTTCAGTTACGTATCTTACCTGCGGAGCTAGCTCTCTTCTACCGTATTTACCTTTTTTATAGTGCTTTCCATAGTCTATTTCTTTAATGTCTTTGTTTACACTTTTATTACCCTTTAAAGATTTATTAGTACTTTCTACCAACGGCTTTCCACTCTTATCTACCCACGTACCTGTCTTCTCGTCATACACAAAGCGTTTGGCTGACACTTTTTTAATTTCTTTTTTGGAGAGCTTCTTGACGGTTGTTTTTCCGCCTTTTTTTATGACCAATTTCACGGATTTCTTTAATACATCTTTCGGATGCAGCCAACCCAAGAATGCAAGCCCTGTTCCATCAAAAGCCGAATCAAGTTCTTCTACCCCACCAACTCTGCTTTCTGGTACTTCATCCACTTCTTTATAAACAACTTTACCCGTTTGAGTGGGATGTTTCCAAATAATTTGGCCATTTTCGTATAAGTAATACGTTCCGTTCGTTTTGCCTTCGATCTCATCAAAGACTTCAACGGTTTTGACAACAGCCACATCTCCGGGGTTTTGCACTTCATTGTTTTTAATTTCAATTTGTGGTGCTTGTCCGTTCTCCCCTTGCTTCACAGATGAAGTTGCAATCCCTATGGTTTCGGCATAAACTTGGTAGGCTTTACCTGAGTGATAAGCTTCTGCGTTAAAATAAAGAGGTGAGATGTTCTCTCCTTGGCGAGTTGCCTCCATCAACTGAGAAAAAGGGCGAAAATGTGCTGCTCTTGAGTTCGAGAACTTACATACTCTTGTGATAACCTATTGTCCAGTTCATTTACTTTATCGACCGTTTGTACCCGTTTCTTTTCAGCTTGATCCATATGGTTGTCGAATGCATCTTTAGAGAAAACCGTCAGAGGGACTAAGTCATTAATTCCGTTAAAAATATGCCGGAGAGCATCCTGTTGATCAGCGACCATTTCCTTTGCCATTCTCCCAGCTTGTTCAACACTATCCTCTAAAAACGGTACCTGCACGACCGTATCTTCAGAAAGATCTACACCCTTCATATCTCCAGGTATCCTATTAAAAAATTCCACATTCATATCAATAAATAGAATCCAAGCGTCCACCACATCAATCTGACCTAGGTAAAATCCTTTAATGGCTTCTGCTCCATGACCTTGAAACTCAGTATTATCCACGATTTTTCTAAACTCTTTTTTCAATGTCTCAAATTGTTCCTTTAACCTAACATACTGTTGGGCTCGTTCTCTGGTTGCAGCTTTCAAGGTTGACGCCTCGTACACTTTACTCCCCATCTACCGTGGCCCTCTCTTTTTATTGTATTTTCTTTAACATGTATCACCTCTAGTTTATTTCCTTTATTATCCAATAACTAAACGCTTTTTCTTATAGTTGTGTGGTTAAAATTTATGATTGATATAAGATTCTAAATAAGTTACCATTACAGGGGTAACTTTTATTAAAAAGAAGGTAGATTGATGTGAATAAACGTGTTTACTTATTAACGATCGTTTCGTTTGTTGTGGGAATGGTTGAGTTAATTATAGGTGGAATTCTAGATCTTATTGCAGAGGATCTCGGTGTAAGTCTAGGTAAAGCTGGATTTCTCATCACGATTTTCTCGCTCGTGTTTGCGATTGCAGCTCCCATTTTGCTGACGATGACGGCTCACATAGAGAGAAAAAGATTAACCCTTATCTCGTTATTGGTATTTTTGATAGGAAACGCACTGGTTATCGTAAGTCCAACGTATTCTATGTTACTGGTTGCTCGAATTTTATCAGCTGCAAGTGGATCGTTACTCGTTGTCCTATGCGTAACGATGGCATCCAATATTGTAGAAGAGAAATATCGTGCTCGCGCGATAGGTGTGGTGTTTATGGGGATCAGTGCTTCCCTTGTACTCGGGATTCCTATCGGTTTAATGTTAGGAAACGCTTTCGGCTGGCGCGCTCCATTCCTCTTAATCACAGCACTTACCGTTTTATCCATACTCGGTGTGTATTTATTTATGGGACGACTCGCTCCAAAGCCTGCGATCCCAATCAGGCAGCAGCTAAAAACATTAAAAAACCGACGCATCTTATTTGCTCAAATTACGTCGTTTCTTTTCTTAGCCGGCCACTTAACACTATACGGTTATCTCACGCCATTTTTAAAAATGACGCTTGGACTTAACGGAACATGGGTCAGCATCGTGTACTTAATCTTTGGTGTTGCGGCTGTACTTGGCGGCGGGATCGGCGGTATGCTCGCTGACCGATTTGGCACGAAGCCTACAATCTTAGGCGTTATAATAATCTTTGGTATCTCAATCTTTATGATTCCATATACAACTTTTGCTTTTCCGCTATTTTTAATGGTGATGATCATTTGGAGCATGCTCAGCTGGGCAATCACGCCTGCGATGCAGAGTTACTTAATCGAGTCGTCTCCTGAAACATCCGATATCCAGCAAAGTCTGAACAACTCCGCGCTTCACTTCGGAATTGCCTTCGGATCCATGATTGGCGGAATCGTGATTGAGAACGCATCTGTCGAGATGAATGCAACGGTCGGCGGATTGTTGGTGATACTGGCTTTAGGGACAGCTGTCATTTCTATGGGTAAAAAGAAGAGTTCTAAAGTCCGCGCACATACAATTAGCTAGGTTGCAAAAACTATGGCATGATAATGGTAGATGAAATTATTTTTCTAGGAGGTGAAACCATTACAATCAACATGTTGTAATGGTGAACAAATGAGTATTCATATCGGCGCAAAACAAGGTGAAATCGCAGAAAGCATCCTATTACCAGGAGATCCGCTTCGAGCAAAATATATCGCAGAAACATTTTTAGAAGATGTAACATGCTACAACGAAGTTCGCGGCATGCTTGGATTCACAGGAATATACAAAGGAAAGCGCGTGTCGGTTCAAGGGACAGGCATGGGGATTCCATCAATCGGAATCTACACAAACGAGTTGATCCGTGAATATGGCGTGAAAAACTTAATCCGCGTTGGTACATGTGGCGCGATTCAACAAGACGTAAAAGTTCGTGACGTAATCCTTGCGATGACAGCATCAACGGATTCACGCATGAACCACTTGGCGTTTCCTAACATCGACTTCGCACCATGCGCCAACTTCGACCTTTTAAGGAAAGCATATGAAGCTGGAACAGCAAAAGGCTTGAAAATCAAGGCAGGTAACGTGTTGACGGCTGACCTATTCTACCGCGACAGCATGGATATCGTGAAAAAGCTTGCGGATAACGGCGTATTAGCGGTTGAAATGGAAACAACAGCACTTTACACAATTGCAGCGAAGTACGGTGTGAACGCACTATCAATCCTGACTGTAAGTGACCACATCTTCACAGGTGAAGAAACAACAGCGGAAGAACGCCAAACGACTTTCAATGACATGATTGAGATGGCGTTGGAAGTAGTTAGTTCAGAACAATAAGCATATAAAAAGGAGGCTCGCAGTGGCCTCCTTTTTTAATACCTTAATTTCATTAAAACACTTTTAATCTCTTCATCATTCATCATTAAATCTGAATGCTTCTCCGTAATTTTGGCAAGCGCCACATCGTGATAAAAGAATTCAATGAAGACTTTAATGAACGGACGGGATTTCGTTTTCATCGCCTGCCAGCTTTGCCCTTCCATCCCTGCAAAAATGACTTCTTCCTCATCTACCACCACTAATCGAAACCGTTCCAACGAATGGTGCTCTTGTGCCGGGATCAGTGTATGTACATGCGATAGCGTTGACTCCAGCTCACCTACTACTAGGACCTCCACATCTACTCCCTGCTTTTCTTTTTCTTGAAGCAGAGAGAGGATCTCCTGAATATCGTCCTGCCAGCCAGAAACTCGAATCGATTTCTCCGCGGATTGCACCAGCTGCTTCGTCTGCGCGCGAATGGACGAATCCACCTTCAGGCTCCAAACGTGTTCATCATAAAATTTTCTCTTCGACGTATTTTTTTCAGCTGCTCCACGTTTTCCTGAAACTCATTCGTAAGCTTTTCAATCACGATCGATAATGGCAGAGCCGTATACAGCTTCTTCTTTTCCGACACTGAATCCAGGACCATCCCTTTTTCAATCATGCGCGAAAGCACTTCATAAATTTTAGATTTAGGAACACCTGAATATTTAACAATGTTCGTTGCGTCCATCGGTTCCTCACTTGATGCGAGGACCTCGAACACCTGACTTTCATATTGTGAAAAACCGAATTTTTGTAACATGGTTCCTCCTGAACGGCCTCCAATCGACCTAGCATACTACATGTATCTTAAAACAATTATGGCCCTTCCGCCAGTCCTCGTAATCATATTCATCTGTTGACTGCGCGTTTTACGGTACGTGTTCTTATATTTGTTACACGTTCGCGCAGGATTAAGGTGTTTACGCGCAGTTGAGTCAAATTTCCACGCGCATTCATTCATTTTTCACGCACGATCACACCAATTGCGCTCAGCCCTCCTTTATTTCCGCGCACCCCAAAAAAATAACACACCATTCTGAACGGTAACACTGCTAAGTCTTCAATAAAAACAGCCCTATTAAACAAAAAATCATCTCAAGGACTATTTTCTTACAAATTTCCAATAAACAGGTTCTCTTTTTACTTTTTTTGGGTATATTTCAAGTGGTACATAGCCGTTCATACCAGTAGAATGTAAAAGACTTACATTTAACTTCAAGGAATTAATGAATAAGGAGGCTCTATCCATATGTTATTTAGTAAAAAGTTAACCATAACATTAATTGGCACCGTTCTTCTTATGAGTGGGTGCCTGAATAACGATGATCCAGACAAAGGAGGTAATGGAACAGTGAGTGGAAAATCTAACAATTTAGTGAGTGTGCAAGATTATACAGGTCAAGGTTTTGATCTACCTAGTGGAGAGAAAAACGATAAAATCGCAGAAGCCGATCGTGACAAAATTGATAAAGCGATGAAACAATTTTTTCTGGATACATACAAAACAGAAGTAAAGGTACATAACATTGTTGGAAACAAGGATGGAGCGACTGTTTTTGTTGAGTCAATAGGCGAGCCTCACTTTTACACGTATGCCATTGTTCCAATAAACGGTCAAGAAAAAGTAATAATGGACGGCATTTGGACGCAGGAAGGACAAGTAGAAGGTTCAATAATGAGTGGAATTTATGCCATGATTTATGATAAAGAGCTAAAAGAATTAGATAACTACTTAGAAAAATTTGTATCCGAACATTCTGTTGTCGGGGTGACTGATGAAGCAATCCAAAACACTTATTCTACCGGTTTCACTACACCTTACTATTATATAACCATACTAGATGAAGCATATGACACATTCTATAAAGAATACATTCAAAATCCTAAAACAACAAAAGAAGAATGGAAGAACAAAGCGAAGTCTCTGAACATAGATCCTGATGGGTATCTCATTACGTTTCAATTATTCATGAAAGAAAAAATCAAAAACCAGATCAGAAAATACTTGATACCATTGTGTCAGATCTTGAGAACATGGATACTCTATCTCCGGGTAGTTACAGTGTGTATCTAAACGACAATACTATCCTTGCAGAATCAGCAAACGGAACGAAAGACAACACAATTGAACGGGCATTTCCTAATGAGATAAAGAAACCATAGGAGGCGACCAATGATTCATGTGAAAAAAGATGTTCAAGTGGTAAGTGATCAAGATTTGGTAGAAATCGCCGGTTATAATGCCTATATGACATATAAACTTAGACAAAAGGTTAATGTAAACGGAAATAAATATGTTGTAATGGATATACATGAGGACAAAATAACAGGGCTCGATGCAGTTGTTTTTCAATCTAATGAAACAAAAGAAATTATCATTGCCTATACAGGAACAAATCCCTCGACACACCAAGATCTCTTAACTGATGCACAGCTATTGAGTGACATGACACCTGCTCAAGTGACCGCTGCCCGTCAATATTTTGATGATATTAATAAGAAATTCGGTCCTGTCTCTTACGTGTGCGGCAACTCGCTTGGCGGCGGGAACGCCAATGCAGTCGGTATTGAGCATCCCGATGTGAAAACCGTTACGCTCAACCCTGCCCTGCTTCCAGAAGGACTCGTTGACTACGATAAAAAGTATACCAATATAACAAACTACTTCTCTCAATATGATGGATTAACAAAAATTGAAACAGCACTGGGGCTCGGTCATCGTATTCCCGGGAATCAGTATACGATTAACAGCGGCATACCGGAGTTTTCAAAATTTTTAACAAACCACACAGGTTATATTGGAGAGGAAAACGGCAAGCAGTATTATTTTATTGGTCAACCTGGCCGACCAGGCTATGGGAAAATTTATATTGATGCTGACGCTTTTGTGGTTTCAAGTATATGGACAGGACAACCCCTTTACGGAGGGCAATCCGATCGAATAAAAATTAACCAAGACAACATGCATGTACTGGCAAGTTCACTAAAAAGTCATGTGATACAAAGAGTCAATTTGGTTGAAACATATTTAAAGAATTCTAATGCTATCGTGCAAGATGAAGGCAGCCGCTATTACGAGAGACTTTCGAACTTACAGGAAACGTTCAGGAGATTGTTTGAAGAAGGAGCTGCAAGTCCACTTTTTGCGGGCATTACAACTTCCGGCTACATTATAAAATCCGCGATTGACGGTATGATCTCTTTGTTAGACACGGCTGAATCGAGTGCCAAAGCCTTAAATGCTGTACTCAATTCACCACCCGCTCAGATTATAGAGCACGTCTTCCGACAAAACATTGAAACAGAGACTCTCTTTAATGACGCTAGGAATTTCTTGCTTACGATACGATCTGACGTCGATGAACTCTCTCACTTTCTTCCTAATTTTGTCGCCAACACAATACCTAAATTGTTCGAAGGCGGAACGGATCATTTTATGGATGCCGTTGTTGGTGAGTTGCAGGCACATTTCGAAATTATTGGTAAAAACAACACTTTAATCGGAAAACATCTTACAGACTATCAAAGCCAAGTAACATATGTCGCAGTAGATTTTAAGAATCGGGATACGCTGCTGGCAAATGCCATTAACAATAAAGCTACAGCTTCATTAGGAGCACCTACCGTAGATCCGACTCGTACCTATCTTATGGAGGAGTCGCCTTATCTCAAAATGGGAATGAAAATACTAGAAATTCAACTAGACCTCGCATACGAAAGAGTAAAAAACATTACTCATGGTTTATTATTGCCTCTTTTAGCAGGACTTGAGCTTATCACCATCCAGCTGGAAAGTACGTTAGAGAGTATTTCTGCAATTATAAAAGGTGCACTTCACGTTGCCTTAAACAGAACTGTGCCAGGTATGCTTCTCGGCTTTTTCTCTGATTATGATGATAAAATTCGCGATAAAGTACATGCCGCACTCGAACCAATCGATGAACTCGCGGATACGGTAGAAGGACTTCGCCGTGGAATAGGTAATCTAATCGCCTACTTTCCGCAATTGTTAGAGAACTTTAAGCCATATCTCTACTCTGCACTCTTCAGCCAGTCCAACTTTTATAATGTGTATTTGTACAATCTTGCCGCGATGAGTATTTTAGAAGATATGGATCGTCTATTTAAAGACATCGTGTTCCAATTATCGGATCAGGAAGAAGGAATGGCGATTGAAGCACTATGTGAAGTTTCGGAGGCGGTTAAGCAAAACATGAACATTCTGAACGAACAGGTGGATCGCGGAACAATAACTTAAGACGAGGCTGGCTCATAGGGTCGGTCTTTTTTGTATGGTTTTACGGTACGTGTTCTTATATCTGTTACACGTTCGCGCAGTTTGTAGCCGTTTCCGCGCAGTTTCCCTCTACTTTCACGCTCTTTACCCTTGTTTCCGCGCAAGTATATTAATTTTACGCGCAGCTGCGGCTTTTTTCGCGCAGTACACATTTTCGCCTGGTGAAATCCGCATCATAAACCCCGGTTAATGGCAATATCAGCGAATGAATACAGTCTTAAATGAAGGTAGCTGATATATTTAATGAAAAAATACGTGTTAGCGAGTATTTATTTTAGTCATTTCAGTGTGGAGAGCTCCCGTTCAGGATGTTCTACTAAATTACGTGAAAGGACGGATGCGGAGGCAGAGATTTCAGGAAAATTAGGCAAATGAACTGGCATGAACTATACAAATAATACACCGCGTACAATGCGTGAAAGGTGGAGCTCTTTCGTTTCATTTTTTTGTTTGGCAACTAAGACATAATTCAATATAATGGTAAATAAAGGATGGGGGGTTCAATGAAAAATCTACTAAGGCTTTTATTAGTTTGTTTAATTTTAACAGTCTTCACGGATGGTATGACACCAACAGCTTCTGCTAGTGCTACTTCCACAAATAAGGTGCTTTATATTCATGCAGATTCAGCAAACATTCGCAGTGGATTAGGTGCGGAACACAAGATCATAGCTACAAGTATTTTTAGAACAAAAGTCACCGCATCGAAATATGACTACAATAGAAAAAAGAATTGTGGTATTATGTACAGCTTCCTAATAAGAAATATGGTTGGGTAAATAACAAATATGTGAGTTCAAAAATCCCAGCCTATAAACCAATTCGTGCACCACTTATTTTGCAAATGCCAGAACTGGCACGTGGATGCGAAGTTACAAGTCTTGCGATGATGCTTAACCAGGCTGGGAAGCGAGTAAGTAAGATGACGCTCGCGAAAGAAGTAAAAAAAGATCCTACCCCATACAAGAAAAAAACGGGAAGGTCTATTTTGGTAATCCGCATGTGGGTTTTGTCGGTGATATGTACACATTTAAAAAATCGGGGTACGGTGTCTACCATAAGCCTATTGAGGATTTAGCAAGAAAGTATTTAGGTAAAAGAGTCGTAAATCTTACTGGAAAATCGTTTAATGAAGTAAAAAAACAACTTGATCAAAGAAAGCCAGTTTGGGTCATTGTTAATTCTCAGTTCTCTAGGTTACCAGAGTCTTCTTTTCAATACTATTACACGCCTCAAGGGCCAATAAAAATTACATATCGTGAACATTCCGTGCTTTTAACTGGATATGAAGGTCAGTATGTCTACGTCAATAATCCTTTATCTAAACAAAAAAACCGAAAATTAAATATGAAACATTTTATAGCTGGTTGGGAACAGATGGGTAAACAAGCTATCAGTTATAATTAAAATAGAAAAACCAATTCGCTTTTATGAATTGGTTTTTTTATAACTTATTCTTTTATTGAGCCATTTTTTTCAGATCGGCTTCCGTTCCTTGAATGATTAATGGACGTTTGTCCGAATCTACCCACTTCATTAAACGCAATACATTACCTTCCTGAAGAGCAGTACAACCTGCTGTTGGACTCGAACCATTTCGCCACACGTGCAGAAAAATAGCACTTCCTTTTCCAGCAACTTGATCTTCGTTGTAGCGAATAACAGCTGCGTACTTATATAATGGTTGCTTCAACCGTTCAAATGATTTCCACTTAGAAAGTGGATTCCCTTTGTAAACCTTCCATGTATTATAGTCTTTAGACTTTACGTCATCGATCCAATAATCATAAGAGGTAGTTTTTTTATATGACATTTTTATTCCTTTTGGCTTATTTACTGTACCGAACCCTTGCCCTATAAAATACATGCCGGCTGGGGATTTTCCATCGCCCTCTCTTTTTTCGAGGAGATTCCATTTTTACCTATGACTGCAGGAAATGTATATACGCGTTTCCAGCTGCCATTCTTATATTCATAAGCTGCAAGTGTCGCTTTAAATGAATTATTTCTGTCTGCTTTAACAATGATTACTTGTTTGGATTTTTTCTTTTTAATAGCGTGTGATAATAATTGCTTTTCGTAGGGCATCCGTTTTGTTGAGCTGACTCGCTCTGATAAAATCCCAATAATCAACAACAAGGAGAAAACACATACTACTAATCTTTTTAATTTCACAAAAATAACTCCCTTTATCCAAATATTTCATATTATACTAATTATTGCAAATATACTATTACTTTTGGAGGGTTTTATGAAAAATAAATTACTGGCACTCCTCTTATGTACCGGATTGACTTTTCCGTTCATGGTTTCTCCTGCCAATGCAGCAGATTATGTGAACTTAACTCAAACCGCTACATATACCAGCATCACCAAAGATATTAAGGAGCTTGCCTTCCATTACCCTGGACTCATTACTTATAAATCATTAGGCAAAACCATATATGGCCGAGATATCTGGGCCGTTAAGCTAGGTAAAGGAGACGCTACCGTTTTTTACAATGGCGCTCATCACGGACGCGAATGGATCTCTACAAATATTACAATGGAAATGATAGATCAGTATGCAAATGCTTATAAGAACAAATCTAACTTTGATGGCTACAATGTTTTTAATCTATTAAACAACGTGTCTATTTGGTTTGTTCCCATGGTTAATCCAGATGGAGTTACCCTCCAACAGTTTGGAGCAAAAGCGTTTCCATCAAGTGTAAGAGCTAACTTAATCAAGATGAATAATGGTAGCAAAAACTTTAAGCGTTGGAAAGCAAATGCACAAGGAATCGATCCAAACCGTCAGTACCCTGCAGGATGGAGCAAGCTCAGAAATAACCCTAGCAGGCCTTCCTTCAAAAATTATAAAGGAACAAAACCGCTGCAAACGATTGAAAACAAGTTATTATATGATTTTACATACTATGTGGACCCTGAAATAACGGTTTCCTACCACTCAGCAGGGCGCATTCTTTATTGGCATTACAACAACACAAAGGCAAATTACAAAAGAGACTACACTCTGGCAAAAGCCTTCTCTTCTATGACTGGGTATTCACTCGTTAAACCTAGCTCAGGCGGTGGAGGTGGATATAAGGATTGGTTCATTACTGAATTCCAACGTCCTGCTTTTACACCAGAACTAAGTTATGCTGTGAACGAAACGAATCCTCCTTTATCTGTCATCCCTGAAGAGTGGAGACGCAACAAAAAAGCAGGTCTTTATCTTGCTGACGAGGGCAGAAAACTTTGGGAAGCTAAATTAAAGAAAACAAACTACCTAATTACGAAGTTTGACAACACCTATCTATACGACCGACCAGGGTCAAAGTATAAAACAACATTGCGTTTTAACGCACAGCCTGCAACGGTTATAGCAGAAAACAGCAACTTTTTTAGACTAAATACTATTCACGGAAAAAAATGGGTTCCAAAAGGAGATTTTGTAGTAGGTGCTATTACAGATTTTTCAAAGAATCCCGTTAATCTATTGTTAACTGAACCACTAAAACTTTATAACTTTCCGCTAGAAAACAAGGCTACTTCAAAAACGATTAATGCTGGTGAAGTTAAAGCCGTAAAGTCCTATAAAAACTGGTATGCGATCCAGACTTCATATGGGGTAAAATGGATTAAACAGAAGAATATGATTCAGAACTATAAACCGGTTGCCATTAACAAAGACATACAGTTATCTAACGCAAAAAATCTATACACGTATCCGATAGAAGTAAGGAAAACAGATACTGTTCTTCAAAAAGGTAAAGTCCGGGTAACAAAAAAATGGAAAGATATTTGGTATTACATTGAATCCCCAGAAGGTAAGGGATGGGTAAAAGAATATAAAGCTCAATAAGAAAAGGGAGTCTATCTGGCTCCTTTTTTTGTGTTAATTTGTTGGGATGCTGATGGTGTGGAGGTCCAGCACTTTCAAGGATTTACGGTACGTGTTCTTATATCTGTTACACATTCGCGCAGGATTGCGGTGTTTACGCGCAGTTGAGTTAGAATCTCACGAGCATCGGGCAAAATTTCACGCGCGATCCCATTAATTGCGCGCACTTTCCCTCCGTTTACGCGCACCCACTCACAAACAATAAAAAAATCCTCTTCAGAAGCAGGATATCGTCGAAAAACAAAGAACTTTAGGGTAAATCATATAAGGAGTGATGCAATGTTATTAAAAGAAGCAACAGAATCTATTAAAATTAGGCAATTACGTATCATGTTACACCGTTCTTATCCCGAATTCCTTTTTCGAAAAGAAATGGAGAATGAACTTGCCCGAAGTATCGCTGGTTACCAAGGCGAAAAATCGATGGACTTCCACTTGAACTTACTGCCAGATGACGACACGTTTATCTTCCACGACCTCCGCATTCCCTATGGATCCAACCACTTTCAGATCGATATCCTCATCTTAACAACAAAATTCTTTCTTATCATTGAAGTGAAAAACATGTCCGGAACATTAATCTTTGATCAAGAATTTTATCAACTAAATCGTATTTCTAAAGACAAAGAAGAAACATTTCCAGACCCGATCTCGCAACTCTACCGCCAAACTTTTCTATTAAAAGAATGGTTGAAACAGCATCGGTTTCCCGCTATCCCCATTGAGTCACTCGTCATCATAAGCAACCCTCAGACTTGTATAAAAATGATTCCTCAAAACACTCCAGCTAGAAAGACAGTCACGCACAGTACAAATCTTTTGGCCAGGTTTCACGGGTATCAAAACAGATATAAAGAAGAGAAAATTACGAGAAAAGAAATTAAAAAACTATCGAGGACTTTACTAAAACAACACAGCTCCAAGACTCCCGATCTGTTCAAACAGTTTTCTTTAGTGGACCACGATATACAAAAAGGTGTAGCCTGTCCAAAATGTATGGCACTACCAATGGTGTGGCAAAAAGGACAATGGTTTTGTGTGCGATGCGGCCATGAAAATAAGGATTCTCACCTACAAGCATTGAAAGAATACGCCACCCTCTATAAAACTTTCATTACCATCCGCGAATGTTGCGACTTCCTTCAGATTCCCTCTCGCCACATGGTTAGGCATTTATTGAATAAGAGTAATCTCCCTACATCGAGTAATGGCCTTCACCATATTTTTCATTTAAACGAGCTGGATTAACGATTTTCCGGTACGTGTTCTTATATCTGTTACACATTCGCGCAGTGCACAGCGTTTTACGCGCGGTTCTCCCTCACTTCCACGCGCCATTCCCTTGTTCACGCGCAGCTGCCGCACTTTCACGCGCAGCTATATTAATTTTGTGCGCACCACCCCCTCCCACCTACGAAAAAGCACATCAAAAACCCCAGTCATAGGACAATTTTCACCATGAATACAGTGGTTGAGGGAGGTGGTTGATGAATTTAATGAAAAAATGCGTGTTAGCGAGTATTCTCATGTTCATTTTGATCCTTTCAGGGTGCGGGATTCCGTTCAGGATGACAACTCTTGCAATATAAAAAAGAGGCATGACGATTTCGTCAGCCTCTTTATGATTTTACGAGATGAAACGAAAAGACCTTGGACGGTCCGATGTTTTCTTGTATCACATCACACTAAATGTATATTTTGTCTTTGAACGGAAAACCTCACCTTTTTCAAGAATGTTGGATGGAAAATGAGGATGGTGAATACTGTCCGGAAGACCCTGAGTTTCTAAGCAGAGACCAAGGTATTTACGGGACTTTACACCACGTATTTCAAAATCTGAAGATAACTGCGTTCCAGTGTATAAGACGACAGCCGGCTGATCGGTTTCAACAGAAAGCACTCTGCCACTCTCT
This sequence comes from Fictibacillus sp. EA-CB0309, assembly GCF_055814265.1. Taxonomy (NCBI): domain Bacteria; kingdom Bacillati; phylum Bacillota; class Bacilli; order Caryophanales; family Fictibacillaceae; genus Fictibacillus; species Fictibacillus sp. EA-CB0309. The sequence continues at coordinate 724,153 of NZ_CP169271.1, read as the reverse complement.
TCGTCTTTCAAAACAATCTCTTTGTTTTGATTGTCAGATAATAAGAACGGGTGATCATACCCTTTCCCCGCTAGTATATTTTGAGCATGGTGGGAATCTACTCCGCTTTTAATAAATTTACCTTCCCTGAAATCAAATGGCGTCCCTCCTACCGGTAGAATTTCACCTGTAGGAATCAGTTCATTATCAAGTTTAAGAAATGATTCGCTCTTCAATGATAATTCGTGATTCAGAACATCCCTCTTTAAGTTTCCTGACAAGTTAAAATAAGAGTGGTTTGTTACATTTAGTAGTGTTTTTTTATCTGAAATCGCTTCATAAGTAATAGTGAATTCATTTGTATCCGATAAGCTATACGTTACTTGTATTTCTACATTACCCGGATATCCTTCTTCTCCGTCAGGACTTACGTACGTGTAAACCACACTATTCTCATGACCACCAGTCTTTATTTCTGTGTTCCATACGACCTTGTCAAAGCCTTGTATGCCACCATGTAAATGATTTCCCATATTGTTTTTTTCAAGCTGGTACGTTTGTCCATCCAAGTTAAACGTACCACCTTTTATTCTGCCAGCAAATCGTCCAACTACCGCTCCAAAATAAGGCGAATACTTCTCATATTCTTCAATAGAGTCAAAGCCGAGGACTACATTTTCCAAATGACCATTTTTATCTGGCACATCCATCTTTGTAATAATGCAGCCGTAATCGATGCTTGTAACCTCCATCCCTTGCTTGTTTACTAGAGTAGTGGATGTTACAGTTTGGCCGTTGATTTCTCCAAATTTCTTCTGAATGACCTCCATCACAACATTCTCCTTACTAGAAGATTGGCATTCGCCAGTTCACTAACGAATGCCCGATTTTCCTGTATAGTTACTAATTTAAGGAATGTAAGAACTGCTGAAAAGCTTTTCGCCCTTTAGCGTCCCGCTTATAAACACCTGCGTCCTCAAGAACCTGAAGAAATTTATATCCTACTTCTTTTTGTAGGATTTCTTCAACGGAACTCTCGTTTATCTCTCCCTTATAACGAGCCTTCATATCATTTGCCCATGGCAGATGATATTCGCTCACTTCATTTTGAAATCCTAATAAATAGTTTTTTACATTTTCCAATTCAACTTTCAGCCTGGCCGGTAATACAGCAAGACCCATTACTTCAATGAGACCTATGTTTTCCTTTTTGATATGGTGCACTTCTTCATGGGGATGAAAAATACCAAGGGGATGCTGATCACTCGTTCGATTATTTCTTAATACAAGATCCATCTCAAATTCACCGTTTCTAAAACGTGCAATCGGAGTAATGGTGTTATGCCTTGCATCTCCCGTTGATGAAACAATACCTACACTTGGATCGTTATGTGAAATCCATTTATTCAAAATGAGTTTCGAGGCATCTGCAAGCTCATTTATATCTCTTCCTCTTAAACGAATAACAGACATCGGCCACTTAATCGTTGTGGCTGTTAACTCTGGAAATGCATCCAGTGAAAACGAGTAGTCATCTTCGGCTTTTGCCATCGCAAATTCGTAATTTCCGCCTTGATAATGGTCGTGACTTAAGATGGACCCTCCCACAATCGGAAGGTCTGCATTCGATCCTGCAAAATAATGCGGGAACTGATCAACAAACGATAATAGGCGTTTGAACGTATCTCGACTGATTTTCATGTCACGATGTTCACTAGAGAATAAAATACAATGCTCATTGTAATAGACGTAAGGTGAGTATTGAAGAAACCATTCCTCGTCCTTAAGATTTATAGGTATCAACCTATGATTTGAACGCGCAGGATAACCGATTCTTCCTTCGTACCCTTCGTTTTCCATGCATAGCAGACATTTCGGATAATCGGAGTTTGAGAATTTGATTTCCTTTTCCATTGCGATTTGTTTTGGATCTTTTTCCGGTTTAGATAAATTAATAGTAATATCCAGCTCACCGTATGTCGTTTTCGTTTTATAATTAATATTCTTGGCAATTCTTTTCGTTTGAATATAGTTGCTGTTTTGACTTAGCTCATAAAAGAATGACGTTGCTGCTTTTGGATCTTCTTTATACTTTTCTATGAACATTTTGTTCAGATCCGAAGGACGAGGCATAAAAACATTCATTATCTTACTAGAGAATATTTCTTTTTCATCCAACAAGTCTCTTATGATTCCCTTTTCCACAGCATAAATCTCAAGTTGCTCTAAAAGATTTGGAATGCTTTCGTCTGTCCATTCACTCTCTTCTTTTACAAAATGATCAAGCTCAAGAAGTGCAATCATCTGGTTACGAACATATACTTCGTCTCGTTGATCGATTAAATCTAAAGCTATTGCTTTATGAATTATACTTTGTATAACTGAATAGATTTCCATCCAATGCCTCCTACTGGTCATAACCTTGAGGATGTGATTGGTGCCATTTCCATGCGTCTTCAATGATTTGATTAATTTCTGTACGTTTCGGCTCCCAACCAAGTTTTTCCATAGCTTTTGCAGAAGACGCTACCAAGCTCGCTGGATCTCCTGCTCTTCTCGGTGTCACTTTTTCAGGAATGGTGTGACCTGTTACTTTTCTAGCCGTCTCAATAATTTGTTGAACCGAGTACCCCTGACTGCTACCTAGGTTAAAAATATTACTTTCTCCACCGTTTTGAAGATACTGAAGAGCCAAGATATGAGCATCGATCAAATCTTCAACATGAATATAATCGCGGATACATGTACCATCTTCTGTATCATAGTCATCCCCGAAAATGGATATGAACTCTCGTTTTCCAAGTGCGACCTGAAGTACGAGTGGAATCAAGTGCGTCTCTGGCTGGTGGTCTTCTCCAATTTCTCCAGTTGAACGCGCTCCCGCAACGTTAAAATAACGCAGGGAAACATATTTCATTCCATAAGCGATATCACACCATTTCATTAGTTTTTCCATGATTAACTTGGTATCACCGTAAGCACTCGTAGGATTCGTTGGCAGATTTTCCGTAATTGGCATCACTTCTTGATCACCATATGTCGCAGCTGAGGAAGAGAAAACAATATGTTTTACGCCATACTCCCTCATAACTTCAAGCAACACTTGAGTGCCGTATACATTATTATCAAAGTACAATAAGGGTTTATCCATTGATTCTCCAACAAGGGAATTGGCAGCAAAGTGAAGGACACCGGTAATTTTCTCTTTAAAAAAACAGTCCTAAGAAATTCTTGATCGCGGATGTCACCTTCATAAAAAGTCGCATCAGGATGCAGGGACTGTTTATGGCCCGTTTGAAGATTGTCTACAACAACCACTTTATAATCCCTTTCGATCAACTCGTATACCGCATGCGATCCAATGTAGCCAGCACCACCGAGAACAAGAATACTCATTATACGACCTCCCTGGTAATCTCTTTTGCTCCATCACCTATGCTTGCAACGTAAAAGTCAGCTTCGTATCCTATCTTATCTTGATATTCACGTCCAACTTTTACAATAAATTCATCCACTCTGTCACTTTCAATAATGGCAATAGCACATCCACCAAAACCTGCTCCCGTCATTCGTGCACCCAGTAATCCCTCTTGCTTCCAGGCAGCCTCGACCAACGTATCAAGTTCTACACCTGTAACTTCATAATCATCTCTTAAACTATGATGAGAATCGTTCATCAATTTCCCGAAAACTTTTAGTTCTCCACCACGCAATGCCTTAAGAGCTTTTAATGTTCGCTGGTTTTCATATACAGCATGTCGCGCACGCTTCATTAATATCTCGTCACGAATAATCTCTTTATTTGCTTCAAATTCTGCTTCTGAAAGATCTCCTAATTCCTCAATAGCGAGCACTTTTTTCAAACGACTTAAAGCCGTTTCACATTCGCTTCGTCTTTCGTTATATTTAGAATCAGCTAATTCCCTGCGTTTGTTCGTATTCATGATAACGATGCGATATCCATCTAGCGGAAGAGGAGCGTATTCATATTTTAAGGTGTTGCAATCTAGCAGGATACCGTAGTCCGCTTTCCCCATTCCAACAGCAAACTGATCCATAATTCCACTGTTAACACCAATAAATTCGTTCTCAACCCTTTTGCCAAGCTTAATTAGTTCTAAGCGATCCAGATGAAGATTAAACATTTCACTGATCATAACCCCAATCAGCATCTCGAGGGAAGCTGATGAAGATAGTCCTGCACCATTAGGAATGTTTCCATTGATTACGATATTCAATCCACTCGGCAGTGAACCGTACTTCTCTGTTATATAACGAATAACTCCCTTTGCGTAGTTCGCCCATCCATGCTCTTTTCGATAATCTAGTTCATCCAATGTAAACTCAATGACACCTTCATTTGGAAAATTCATGGAAAACAACTTGATCACTTCATCATCTCGTTTTCGAGCAATTCCATATGTACCGTATGTAATGGCACTTGGAAATACATGACCACCGTTATAATCCGTGTGTTCTCCAATTAAATTAATTCGACCAGGTGAAAAGAAAAGCCTAACATCTCCATGTCCATCTACAGGGAAAATTTCATAAAATGTATCGGTTAATCGCTGTAAATTCATCGTATCGTTCCTCTCAAGTTATATCAGAGTGACGGGGAATGAAGACCATGCCTTCAGCAATCTAGTTCACTTTCCCTTAGATAACCCCTGGATGCCACATATCATTAATCTTTTTTATTTGTTCCAATTCACACTTTGGTTTACGGTCATACGTCAACAAACCATTGATTTCTTGTTCAACATCTGTCAATTGAGTGTAGCAATAACCAAATAAAGCTTTAGAACTGTATACCGCCTGCATGATACGCTCATAATCAGCAATGAAATCTTCAGCGTTGTTTACAGATGTATAGCCCCACCCTGAATCCTCTCCTACTTTAAAGCCAATTCCGCCGAATTCTGTAAGCAAAATGGGTTCGCCTTTATGTTCAAAACCATTCGCATATATAGAACGACGAGCAGGTTTAGAAGATAGCACCCCGTCGATTGTCGCAATGTCTTCTTTATATTTTTCATATTTTGCGGTTTCATTTTTATTTCCATGATTATAGTTGTGTACGGCACAAATATCTGTTTTTGTAAGCTCCCACCCATCATTTGATACAACAAGTCTTGTAGTATCCAGAGAATGAATCAGATGATACATCGCTAGTGAATGATGTTGTTGCTGGTGATTGTCACGAACATTTGGAATTCCCCAACTTTCATTAAGAGGTACCCAAGCCACTATTGAAGGGTGGTTATAATCCCTTTCAATAATTTCAATCCATTCTTTAGTAAGTCGCGCAGCGGCATTTTCACTGTATGATGGTGATGCTGCACATTCACCCCAAACAAGGAAGCCAAGCTGATCTGCCCAATAAAGAAAACGAGGATCTTCCACCTTTTGATGCTTTCGGCAGCCGTTGAATCCTAATTTCTTTGATAGCTCAATGTCTTTTACTAAGTCTTCATCAGAAGGTGCGGTTAACAGTCCTTCAGGCCAATATCCTTGATCAAGTACAAGCTTTTGGTAATAGGGACGGTTATTGAGATAAATCATTCCATTTTCGGCATGTACCTTTCTCATTCCAAAATAAGATTCAATCTCGTCGATAACCTCATTATTTTTTAAAACTTTAATTTTCACATCAAACAGGTTTGGATTTTCAGGTGTCCAATTCCATCCGTCATGATGGAATCCTGTTCGAAAAATTTTATGATTATATAGATCAAATGTCCTTCTGTTATAAGGTTCATGAATGGAGACGTTATCCTTTACAATTCGTTCTCCTTTAAACTGGATTTCAAATTGCACGTCAATATCGTCTAAGTGTCCATTGATTTCAAACTCTACTTTAATCTCCCTTGATCTACATCAGGAGTAAACCGAAGTTTGGATAGATGCAGAGGATTAACAGCTTCTAACCAGACGGTCTGCCAGATTCCTGTTGTACGCGTGTACCAAATACCATCTGACTCTTCTATCCAATATTGTTTTCCGCGAGGTATCGTTTCATCTGTTGAAGGATCTTCTACTTTCACCACGATCGTCTGTGTACCGTCCGTAAGCTGGTCTGTTACATCAAAAGAAAAACTAGTGTTTCCACCTTCATGAAAGCCTACATATTTCTCATTTACATAAACCCATGTACGATAATCAACAGCCCCAAAGTGAAGGATAACTCTTTGATCCCTCCAATTGTCAGGTACAGAAAATTCTCGCTTATACCACACGACGTCATGAAAGGCCGGATCTGAAATGCCACTTAATTTTGTCTGATAAGCAAAAGGCACATTTATTTCTTTATCAAATGCTTTAGAATTTTTTAAGTACCATTTCTGTTTAGTTCCTTCGTTTCGGTCATCAAATGTAAAATCCCATGTTCCGTTCAAATTCTGCCACTCTTTACGTACCAGCTGCGGTCTCGGATATTCTTGACGATGCATCATATATATCTCTCCTTTATAGTGGTTCATCTATTACGTTTCTTTATCGAGGAGTTGTCATTGCTACATATTGAAAGCGCTTTACACTCATTGTAGTAGATGGGTAAAACAGCGTCAATATTTTTACTAAAATTTTAACTAAATATTTAACTAAAATCATTGAATGCTTATTTTCTTTCCTATAAAATGATAATGTAAGCGTTTTATATCATATATAAATAGAAAGGATGGTACGATTGAAGCTAGGAAAAATGATTCTCCCCATCGCTACAGCCACCTTTTTTCTTACTACTGCCTGCTCCAACACAGAGAACCCCGAAACCAGCAAAGATTATTTTAAAAATCCAGTATTTGAACCTGTAATTGCAGATCCTTCCATTATTAGAGCGAAAGACGGAAGCTTTTACGCTTATGGTACTGAGGACGATTGGGGTGACGGTGAAGGAAGTAAGTACATACCAATCATTAAGTCTTCAAATTTAAAAGATTGGAAATACATCGGGAATGCATTCACAGACAAAGACCGTCCAACATGGAAACAAGGGGGCTATGGGCACCTGACATTCAACACTATAGGGATAAATACTATCTCTATTATTCTTTATCCACTTGGGGAGATTACGATCCTGGAATAGGTGTTGCTACCAGCGATTCTCCTGAAGGTCCTTTCCAAGACCACGGACAAGTTTTCCGAAGCAGCGAAATTGGTGTAGAAAATTCCATTGATCCTTACTTTATGGAAGATAACGGAATTCCCTATTTATTTTGGGGAAGCTTTCATGGTATTTACGGAGTTGAATTATCAGAAGATGGCATGAAAACTAATGGCGAGCCTTTTCATGTAGCGGGTAATGCCTATGAAGCGCCTTATATTATTAAACGGAACAATTATTATTACTTTTTCGGCTCACTTGGATCGTGCTGCGAAGGGGATGCTAGTACGTACAGGGTATCTGTCGCTCGTTCTGAATCAATCAAAGGACCTTATTTGGACAAAAAAGGTGTAGACATTCTTGCCTCTGAAGGAACACTCGTTATATCAAAAGGTAAGAATTTTGTTGGTCCTGGGCACAATGCCATTATTTCTGATGATAAGGGTAAGGACTGGATCATCTATCATGCTATCGATAAAAATAAGCCTAAGTTAGATAGCGGAGCAACAAGACGTCCTCTTATGGTTGATCCAATGGTTTGGAAAGACGGATGGCCAACGGTAAACGACCTTGTTCCAGGTGAAGGCAAACAAACCCCTCCTTCAATTGATACGAAATAAAAACCTAGCGGGCCGTGTTTGAACGGTCCGCTTATTTTAACTGAGAGGGGTGATAAGTGAGGGTGAGATGACGGCAATCCTATACCCTTGTTTGTTTGTTAGTTTGTTTGTGTTGTTATGGTACGTGTTCTTATATTTATTACAAATTCGCGCGACCATCCTTCATTTACGCGCACTTAAGTGAAGTTTACGCGCAGCTTCTTTTCATTCACACGCGCAAATGAACGATTCCCGCGCACAAAACGGCTAATCGCGCGCACCACACACGATTTAGGAAGTTCTCTAGATCAAAATTAGCTCCTATACATGACAAAAAGTGAGGTAACACAAAATTTTGAAGAAATCGCAGCATAATTACGCTTTTCACTCTATAAAACAAGCATAATGCACCTCCAAACTTCGTAAGAATAGTAACCCACTGGTTTAGCAAACTAAACAATTAAAAAAACACACATTCCACTGTGTGTTTTCCTACGTACTAGAACCCCGAATTTCAAGTTTTGTAGCTATGACTACTTTTTTGGCAATGTGACGATCAGCGAGCCTTTCAACAAGCAAATCAACGGCTGTTTCACCCATCACCTCAGTAAATATTTTAACCGTACTTAAAGGTGGATAAATGTATTTAGATACACTAATATCATTAACCCCTATAAGATTCACTTGGTTTGGAACAGAAATACCTGCTTCATGAAGAGCTCTTAAAGAACCGATCGCTATTGAATCATTCGCAGCAAAGAATGCCGTTGGAAGGTTGTCTCCGTGATCAGCGATCGCTTGTTTTGTTAAGGCATAGCCATCTTCAACTGAGAATTTCCCCATATACACTTTCGTTTCATCGTACAGCCCTCGTTGAGAAAGATACTTTTCAAAGCATATTCTGCGCGGGTCTTCAATTTCTTCCGTTTGATCTTCATAGATCTCTCTGCCGCCGATATACCCGATATTGGTATGGCCATTTTCTATGAATCGCTGAAGAACATTTTCAGTCGCTTTGTAAAAATCACTAAGAACAGAGTCGTACTGATCATCGTCTGGCGAACTGTCTACAAAAACAATGTTTTCTGTCTGCTGCCGAAGCTCTTCCGCTTGCCTTTTATTATATTTACCTATCGCGATAATTCCGTTGATCTCTTCATCCTGCTGGACGCTGCCTTTATACATCTTTGCTACTTGTATACCAAGAGCTTCACAGCGATTTTCGATACCAAGTCTGATCGACATATAGTAAAGGTCATCAAGCTCTTGTTTTTCCGTGTACCAATGAATGATTGCGATTTTGTAAGCCGCGGTTCTTCTTGTCGTTTTTTTCCGATACGACAATTCTTCTGCAACTTCAAAAATCTTCTGTTTTGTCTCATCACCTACAGAAAGCTTAGAATCGTAATTTAGTACTCTCGATACGGTGGCAATGGAAACCCCGACTCGTTCAGCGATATCTTTTATCGTTGCCATCGTTTTAACCTCTTCTCAAATTCATAAAAAGTTTATTTCTCATCATCCAGCATCTTAATACCACTCTCAATTTCTTTTACATTAATAAAAAGAGGACGTTCACTGCCATGAGGTGTGTCAGGATAATGCGTACAAATATAAAGCTGACCTGCAAGATCCCGGAACAGACTTGAATGGCCCGCGTTCCGGTCTAAAAGGAGGCTTGAATCGTGTGTCCATTTCCCTTCTACACGCCCGTCACTTGACCGAGCCACTGCTACCGTATAACCGCCAAGACCAGCATCCCCAAAATTCGGAACGGAATAACTAGACCAAAGCATGACGAGTTCTCCGTTTTGTGCACGGTACAAGAATGGAGCATCCGTTAGATAGCCTGTCTTCTCAATGCGAGGATCTCCGAAATGGCGGATCCATGGCATCTTTGCTGCATTTAGTATTTCAATCGGTTCACCATATGAGGTCTTCAAATCATCACTTAGACGCAAAGCTTTTATCCTGCCTTCATAAAGTTCCGTCCATTCGTGACAATAAAAGATCCACTTTTGTCCACTACCATCTTCATAATACGTTCCGTCAAGGCATTCAGCATCAGCTGGCGTAACCGGTCCATCACTATGCGGCACATAAGGCCCTGCCGGATGATCGGAAACTAAAACCCCTGTACCTCGATGTTCACCAATACCTCCTTTAAAAGAGGCAAACATATAATAGCGGCTATCGATTTCAAACACTTCAGGAGCCCAATAATGCCGTACACCCCAAAATCCTTTTGGAGGCTGAAAGGCAACATATGGACCTTCCCAATCCATCAGATTTTCACTGTGATACACTTCAAAAATCGGATCCTTGTCTCCGCAGCCATCTGCAAACGTGGTACCAAACAAATAGTACTTGTTTTCCTTTGTACAAGTGAAAACAAAAGGATCTCTCATATGAATGTCATCTGTTTTTACTGTTTTTATCGTACGAAATCCTATTTCCATAATACTCACCCATTATTATATTTGTTTTGTCAGCATTAATAAACTGTTGTTCGATCCTATACGATTTTTACTTAATACCTGTATTGGTGACACTTTTAACAATATATTTGTTCGCGATTAAGAAGACAATGATCGCAGGTATTGTAGCGATTACCGTTGAAGCCATCATTTTCGCTGGATTTACGAAGTTTGCGCCTTGTATCAATGTTGCAATACCTAGTGTGATGGTCTTCATATCATTTGAATTGGTAACGAGCGAAGGCCATAGGAAGTCATTGTAAATCCCTAAGAATGTGATAACACCAAGCGTCATCGCAACAGGCTTAATCGTCGGAAAGATAACATGATAGAGGATCTGCCATTGTGTAGCTCCATCTATATAGGCCGCTTCTTCTAGATCCTTCGGGAACGAGATTAAGAAGTTGTAGATTAAAAACACACCCATGGTACTTGCTGTATACGGTAAGATTAACGGAATATATGAATCTAACAAACCTGCTGTTTTAAACATGTAAAATGCCGGGAACAACGTAACGATTCCAGGAATAGCAAGAGCAGCAAAAACCATTCCTAAGATCACTTTCTTACCTGGCACATTCAATCTAGCAAGGGAGTACGCTGCTAAAATATCAACAAATACGACGAGCACTGTACCAACTGCAGTGATTAAGGCCGTATTAAACAACCATCTTACTATGGGTGCTTCCGTAACAGACGAGAAGATGCCCATATAATTTTCTAATGTCCAGGCAGATGGCAAGATACTTGCACTCGCCATCGATTCACTTAGCGTTTTAAATGATGTAAACAGCATCCAGATCAAAGGCAATAGGAACAAAAACGCAATAAATGTGGCCACGATTAAGATCGGCAAGCTTTTTCGTGTTGATCTTTTCATCTTTTCACTTCCTTTACTCTTTGTTTCGGTACGAAATCCAGTATTGGAAACCAATGATAGTCATCATGATAACCCCCATGATTATGGCCATTGCAGAGCCAATCCCAAGCTGATTCATTCCAAATACAGAGGTTTGAATATTCATAATTAGTGAGTTTGTAGACTGTTCCGGTCCGCCGGCAGTAATTAGTTTGGTTTGTCCATAAAGGTTAAAGGAAGCAATCACCGTCATAATAAGGATAAAAAAGCAACATTCTTTATTTGCGGCCAAGTTACAGAGATGAACTTCGAAAACGCTCCTGCACCATCCAAATCTGCTGCTTCATAAAGCGAAGCATCCACCTCATCCAATGCATTTATAAATAACATCATATTAAAGCCTATCGTCCACCACACTGTAGCAATCAGAATGGTAATCCAGGCATACGGCTGTTCGCCGAGCCAGTTGATCGGCTCCCTTATGATCCCTACGGACTCTAGTACTTGATTGATATAACCGCCATTACCGTTAAAGAGCCATAAAAAGATAGCAGATACGGCTGTTACAGAAATGGAATAAGAGATAAAGAAAATGGTTCGGTACAAAGGTTTGAATTTTCCTGGCAGATTGTCAATGATCAAAGCGAGTGCCAGACTAATTAATACCAGTGGTGGAACACTGATCACAACAAAGTACAGCGTGTTTTTTAAACCATTCATAAAAAGATCATAGTAAAGGGTGCCAGGAGTAAGGATCGACTTATAATTTTCTATTCCGATGAATCCTAAGTTCCCAGAAGAAATATTCCAATTGTGAAGACTGATCCAAATACCTAGTACAAGCGGAAGCACCCAAAACACTAAAAATAAAATAACAAATGGGGATACCATGGACACTGACCAGATTTTATGGGAAGCTCCTTTATACATTTTGCCCTCCATCCGAAAGAACACTTGTCCTTTCACTTATGTTTCATTCGTTCCTGATTATGATAAATAAAGAGTGGAATACACCCGTAAAGGCGCTGCCACTCTTTATTTGATTTCATGCTATTTTTCTTGATTATTTTTTCGGCGCAGTAGAAGCAATTTGTTCTGCCGTTTTTGTCGCTTTTTCTAACTCTTTCATTAGATCTTTTTTAGTAAAATCTTTCGTCGTAACTAATTTACTAAAAACTGTCTCATTCATGTAACGCATCTGCTCTCCAAATTGATAAACTTGCGGAGGATTTACATAGTTTTCAAACTGCTTAGAGTTTTGATAAGCGATCTGATACTTTTCTTGTTCTGCTTCGATTTTCTCAAGTGTTGCTAAGTGTACCGGAGCTTGTCCGCCTTCTGCCCAATTTAAAAGGTTTTCAGGTGTGAACATGAATTTCAAATATTCCGCAATACCTTCTTTTACTTGATCATCTTTTACTTTCGCTGAAAGGGCGATCGTATGTGCATTACCATAAGACGCGAGCTGCGAACCAATCTGAGGAATTGGAGCGACCCCTAGCTTATCTCCGTACTTTTCTTTTGCTGCTCCATAGAACCATGGTCCAGTAAGAGCTACTGCTGTTTGGTACGCCTTACCTTCTTTCGCTTCCTTCATGAATGTTTGGAATTCACCATCAAGGCCCAGCTTGGCTGGAGAAACTTTATCTTCCCAAACCATATCATGGAACTGCATTAACGCATCCGCGTATTCCTCTTGAGCAAAGTTTAGTTTTTCACCATCTTTTAATTCAATGCCATTTTGCGCTGCGATCATAAGCATGTAGAATTCAACTAAACCACTTGAAGGAACACCTAGCGCATAAGTATCTTTATTTTCTGCTTGAAGCTTTGTATTAAGAGCTTTTAAGTCTTCGTATGTTTTTGGAGCTTCAGCTGTTAAATCTTTATTATAAAACATGGTTAACGGGTGAATATCTAGAGGAACAGCATACATTCCACCTTCCAGCTTAGCAATATCCAATCCAGCTTGATGGAAATCTGACTCCTTAATTCCAGCCTTTTCAATGACCGGACCAATATCCTGAATAAGTCCATCTTGTTTGTATGTTTCAAGATTGTTCCCGTGAATAACAACTAAATCATAATCTCCGGATTTAAACTTCGTATAGTGGTCTTTTTCTTGTAATTCAGTCACCACATATTTGTCTTGTGAAGCATTAAACGCTTCAGTGATCTTTTTCATATAAGCACCATCGCCACCGGTAAAGCCATTGATAAAGGAAATCTTAATCTTCCCATCCTTGGTCTTCTTAGAATCAGAAGAAGATGAGCCACTTGAACAACCTGCTAGCAACAGAAAAACTGAAACTACTAAAGCTAAATACTTTGTAATTTTCATGAATCGTTTCCCCTTTCACTTACCCTCTTATTTAAGCACCAGTATGAAAGCGCCTTCAATAAAATAGTAAACCACAGATAATTTCCAGTCAATTGTTTTTACTAAAATTTTAACTAAAACTTTTTACGTCCACTATATTTAAAATTAACTGAACTCAGTTCGGAATGCAGTTAAGACATGAGTATCACATATTTTTCCTTTTCCGTGGTTATAGAACCGGTGCCTAACTGTAGAAGAGATGGCGTACACTTGGAACATGCCATGAGGATTTTCCAGCGTATATCTACTTTTGAAATAAGAAAAAACAGTGAGGGCTGTGAACTTCTTTCTTTTACTGTACGTGTTCTTATATCTGTTACACACATTCGCGCAGTGCACAGCGTTTTACGGGCGGTTCTCCCTCACTTCCACGCGCCTTCCCCTTGTTCACGCGCAGCTGCCGCACTTTCACGCGCAGCTATATTAATTTTGCGCGCACCACCCCTTCCGCCTACGAAAATCACATCAAAAAACCCCAGTCATAGGACAATTTTTACCATGAATACAGTGGTTGAGGGAGGTGGCTGATGAAATTAATGAAAAAATGCGTGTTAGCGAGTATTCTCATGTTCATTTTGATCCTGTCAGGGTGCGGTGATCCCGTTCAGGATGACCTGCTAAACTATGTAAACGAACAGATGCCAAAACTGGGTGATGACGAGACTAAGATTGTAGAAAAATATGCAGATGTGACCGGCATGAACTATACTGATGATTACACCCTGTACGATGCGCTGAAATTAGAGATCATACCCGAGTACAACGCGTTTATTAGTGACCTGGAAGCCGTGGAAATTGAAACAGATGAGCTGCGAAAAATTCACGAAGATTATATTGAGGCGGCCAATATCCAAGCAAGTGCTTTTCTACAGATCGTGACGGCCATTGAAAACCAGGACAGCACCTTAATTAATGAAGCGAACGAGAAACTGAATACTGCGCGCAAAATGATGCGTGAATACAAGACAGATGTTGAAAAGTTGGCAAAGGAAAATGATGTGAAGTTGGAGGAGAAAAAATAAACAGCAAACCCCTCACAAATTATGAGGGGTTTCATCTTCTTAGTGGTTTCTTATTTTTAGAAGCTCTAAAAGAGTGTTTCTTCATCATTCCTATAGCAAGCTCACCCAACCGCGGATTCACTAGCGTTACCTTTGCCGTATACTTTTCCCAAGATGCTAGAAGTATGATTGCCAAAAAGGCGACCTGCGGGAAAACAATACATAATCGAAAACACCTGTCAAAAGGATTACAGGTACGGAAAACAAAAACACATTCAGGTGGATCTTATTCTTTGACTGAGAGAAGTAAAGATAAATCACCTTATAACCGTTGATAAAAATAACAAAAAGAAGAGCTATTCCTCCTAAAGCACCGTACTCCGTAAATACTCCTAAGATCATGTTGTGCGCATGAGGCACGTGTTCATGAAAAAGAGAAGAATACTCCTTGTAAAAACCTATAGGAGTTGTACCAAATAACGAATGTTCCTGCCAAATGGTAAAAGAATTCTTCCAAATCTCTTTTCTTAATGCTGCAGATTCGATCAGCTGCTCACTTCTTGGCATCCAATCCGTAATTAAAGAAATGTTCACTGCCATTAAAATACTAAAAACAATAGAAATCCACTTGTTCCATCTAATTAAAAAGCTAATGAAAATGATAAGCATACTAACAAAACCAGCTTTGGAGCCCGTTAAAAAAATTGCATGTACGAACACACAGACAGCCGTCAATTGCATGGCTAATTTATAAAAGGACGCGGATTCCTTAAGGCTTTTTAAACATTCAGCCAACAGAAATGACAAACCCAATAGCAAGATCGCGACTGAAAAATTGGGATTGTACGTCGACCCAATCAGTCTCGTATAAGTTTGCAGATCGATACCAGCCGCTCCAATTAGTACTGTTCCCGTCATATAACTAAATACCGGCATTTCCATTAACAACTTCTGAAAAGGATAAAGACAATAAAAATAGATACCACAAAAAATCGTTGCCCATTTAAATGCAGCTAACATTTTTAAACGGTTGTTTAACATTTTGATATACATGCCCATATAAGCCAGAATAAGTGCGGAAACCAAGAAGAAGGAATAATTGTTCATTGCGATCGCTGCACATATGGTTGAAATGAACATACAATTAAGCAAAAAAGCCCTGGCGTTACCTTAATTCGCTGCCCTTTTCTCCAAACTTGGTGCAAGTGAAACCAACCCGTAAACAACAAAAGTAAAATTCCTACTGGCGGGACAACTAAACTGAGAAAAAGGCTTATTTCAAAATAGTACTTCCTCAAGCTAGATTTAGTCATAAAGAACCTCTTCAACATTTCAGATTCACATAATAACTCATCATACTAAAAAGAAGAGGTTTTATTCTTAAATTTACATAAAACTAATAAACTCTTAACGTTCTTTAATAATCAAAAAAGACAGAGCGCACTCAACTCTGTCTTGTTGATATCACTATTTTTCTTCACCATAACGAATCGCTGTCCTGCCGCTTTCCGCCCTATCAGTATGGGTGACTGAGATATAAACAAATCCTGCACTTGTTCCTAATTGCTTCGGATAAATCGTTATGCTTGAACTCTTTACAGGACCTGAATAAGCAATGCGTTTTCCACCTTTAGATGCGTTATATACTCTAATGAAATCTCCAATCCTTATGTTCGAGATGAAGATCGCATCTGCTTTGTTTTTATTATTGATAATTTTCACATCGGATGCACGAAGAGGTTCTGATGGTTCGCCAGAATAGGCTGCTGAAACTCTCTTACTTTCGGCGTAACCAGACTTCACTACGGATACGAAAATGTTACCTTTTTCACTCCTAACTGGTTATATGATAACGTGACGGAAGAGCCCGATGCTTGTTTTGAAGTGAGCAGCTTGCCACCAGAATTCGCATTAAAAACCTTCACTACATCCCCTTTTGATAGGCTAGTAATTGTAATAAGGTCCGCTGTCCCTTTGTTATTAACCACCTTTATGCTGGCCGCTTTTAAAGGAGTAGATTTAACCCGTTTCAAATGCTCTCTATGAATAACTCCTGAGAGCTCAGCTATTATTTTTTGCGACTTTTCATAAGAAATTCCGTTTGTCATGATCGCTAAGACATAGGGTTCATTTTTTCATAAACAATCGCTACGTCGTTGTATACGAGATTCATAGGAATTAAGCCTGCTTTGTTCGCCACTTTCACATTTGGTATTCCCTTTGGAATCGTTGATCGATACACAGCGCGAGTTAGATACGAAACCAATTCTTTCCCTAGTTCATTTTTCTCGGCAAACGCATAAAGTCTGCTTGCATATAGGGTTAGATCGGAAGCGGACGTCAGGTTTTGACCGCCTGGATATGCCCCTTTAGACCCCAGTTTTTTGGTGTAATTAATAAAATTTTGCTTTCCTACTTTTTCACGGAGCATAACGAAGGCAATGTTGTCACTATGTACGAAGGCATACTCCGCGAGTTTGCGAATCGTGTACTTCGATCCGACTCTATGATTCTGGATGACGCCACTGCCACCGTTATAATGATAGCTTTTATACGTCAGCTTCTCATTGAGATTCAATTTATTTTGACTGGCTAATTCATACACATAAAGAACTAAAGGAAGCTTGATCGTACTTGCTGCGCGATATTGATTTGTCGCTTTATACCCCACCTTCCTACCTGTTTTCAGATTCACATATTGATAGGAAATCGTACCCTTTTGCTTTTTTATGTATGTAAGGATAGGGTCCGTTGCTGCACTTGCATGTTGAACAACAGGCATGGAAATGAAACATATTAATAAGATAAATACACATGATCGTTTCAAAAAAGTTAATCCGCTATGCATTGGTAAACTCCTTAATGTATTTTACATTTATTACCTATAAGTTTATCAAACGTTCCCACCCACTAAAAGAACTTTTTATAAAAAACCTGCAGGGACATCTGTCTCTACAGGTTTTTCTTGCCGTATTATTTTACTACTGTTGCCACAGTTCCTTTACTCGTGTTTTTAGAAACGTCTACAGCTGTAATCGTTAATTTTGTTCCTGTTTTTTGCATAGCCATTTTAACTGAAAACATGCCAGTACTGTAAGCCTTTGCTGTGCCTAATGTTTTGGTTCCCGCTTTTACGATAACCGTCGATCCTGCTTCTGCTTTTCCTGTTACCTTTAGATCGTTGCTATCGACTCTGTTTACAATTGGAGCAGAAGGTGGTGTCTTATCTAATACTTTAACCGTTTTGGCAGCACTTGTATTTTTTGCTTTATCAGTTGCTGTTACTGAGAGATTCGTTCCCGCTTTTTGTTTAGCGATCGGTACAGAGAACACGCCAGAACTATACGTTGTTGCTGTTCCGATTACTTTAGTGCCCACTTTAATTGTTACTGTTGAGTAGGGTTCAGCTTTACCTGTAACTTTAAGGTCGTTATCGTCAACGATGTTTACAGCAGAAAGCGTAGGAGCCGTCTTATCGATAACAATAACAGTGTTCCCCACACTCGCGTTCTTCGCTTTATCCGTTGCTGATACAATCAGCCTTGTACCTGCTTTTTGCTTCGGAATAGCTATTGCAAAGTAACCCGTATTTGAAGCTGTTATTTTTCCAAGTATCACTGATCCGACTTTAAGCGTTACAGTTGCCCCTGGCTCTGATTTTCCACTAACAGTCGTGGATCGATCAGATACGGTATTTACCACTGGAGCTAATGGGGCTGTTTTATCAATGGTAAACTTCAATTGCACCTTATTTCCTGCCTCATCCGTTACCACTAATGAGTAAGTGCCTTCTCCATCAACAATCGTTCCACTTACAAACGATGCATCATTAAGTTCTGCTTTTCCTTCATTAAAAGCAATCGTAACTTCCTTGTTGTAAAAGCCATTATTAACGACACCGCTTATTTGAGGAGCTTTCTTGTCGATAGTAAAATGCTTGACTGTCTTATTACCAGCTGCATCTATTACCTCAAGTGTATACGTTCCATCCGCTTGAACGGAAGTACCACTTGCAAAAGGAGCCCCATTTAACGTTGCCGTCCCTTCATTAAAAGAAATGACAACATCTTTATTGTATAGTGTATTGTCTGTTATACCAGTTACAACAGGAGCCGCTTTATCAATAGTAAAACGGACAATCGTTTTGTTGCCTGCTTCATCTGTTACCTCAAGAGTATGAACACCTTCAGTTTTCACGATGAATCCTGACTGAATTAAAACACCGTTTAGTTTTGCATTTCCTTCATTAAATGTAATGGTTTTGTCAGTCTTGTAAATTCCATCTTGCTCTACTCCATTAATAATAGGTGCAATTACGTCTTTTACTTGAATCTTATAGAGACTGCTCACTGTCCCATCTTGATCATTCACTGCAACCGAAATCTCTTTCTCATTCTTCACGTTAGGGATTTCTAATTCAAAATTTCCTGCAGCATCAATGGTTGTTGTATACGTTTGTTCATTACTTGTAAAAGTAAGGGTCAATCCTGATTCGCCTTTCCCTTTAACAACATTAGTTTTATTCGTCACATCATCGATAAAAAACAGCTTAAAATTCTTTGTATAAACTTCGGATTTATTCCCTATCTCATCTTCAGCCATGTACTTTACTACAGCCGAACCGTTTAATTGAATAGGCTTACTATAAATAGAACTATTCTTCGTTGGTTCACTTCCATCTAAGCTATAGTAGATCGTTCCATCCTTTGAGAGTGAGAGTGCAAGGGACTGAGAACCTAAATAAATTCCGTCAGGCTTATCAATTGAAACAACGGGGATATCATTGGTATACACTTTGTAATTTTTTGTTGTTGTGTAACCAAACACATCGACAGTAGTAAACGTGATTTCTTTTCGATCGCCGATTAAATAATCAGAAAGCCTAAACGTACCATTGTTATTTACCTGGATCTTTTGATTATCTAAATACACGTCAACTACTGGTAATGTTGCTCCCTGTATATTAACTTTCCCATCTTCTTTTATTAAAGGTGTATCATACACTTCAACCGGAACTGCTTGTAACGGATAGTTGGATGCACTCATCGTGAAAATTGAATTACTGCCGCTCAGTGTGACATCTCCATTAAATAAATAAGAGCGATAGCCCCAGTAAAATGTTTTGGCACGGATTGAACCTTTTACAGTCAAACCACCATATGTTCTTAATGCTCCGAGAACATAGATATTCCCGTTAATCGTGACGTTTTGATTCACCGTTAAGATGGCGTTTGGCCCGATATATACATCGCCGTTGATTGTTTGATTTGACCATGTTTCATTGTTAAGCACATATTTATGCCCCAGTGATTGAATCGGCTTTAATACAGTAAAATTACCAGCTTGCAATCCCTCAGTTACCGTTACTTTGTTGTTGTTCAGATCTGTTAGTTCAATAGAAGAAACGATCCAATTTCCAAACTCAGCATCATTATTTAAGTAATAATTACTTCTAAATAATCCATTGGAACCTTTGTATAAGGAAATAGATTCAGTTTCACCCGAGATCGGTTTCACATAATTAACGACAACATTCTTAACCAACGTGTCATCGGAAGCATCGACTGTTATGCCGATTGAATTATTAATTTCAGATACGTTTTTGTCGACACTGATGTTGTTAAACAAAGGATTGGTTACATCTTGAGTGTAATCTCTTAATGTGAAATTACTTCCGGTAATTGGACCATATTTTGTTGTTTCATTATCTGTTTGGTCGTATATGGTAATCCAAGCAACTTTCCACTCTCCTGGCTCCATTGTATCCGTCATTGTCAACAAACCTTTATAACTGCCTGTATTGGAATCATAATTAACAATTACCCTTTCATATTTACCGGTAATTGGGGTTTTGTAGTATAAATATCCATTATTCTTTAAACCAGATTCATTATCCTTAGCCTTAATCGAAAAATTAATTACATCGCCTACTTTTACATCGGACTTATCAATGGTCATACTTTCAAAAATAGGTTTATTTACATCTGGATTTGTTCCTGACAATACAAAGTTGCTTCCCACAATTGGTCCATATTTTGTTGTTTCATTATCCAAAAGGTCGTAAATTGTGATCCAAGCAACTTTCCACTCTCCTGACTCCATTGTATCAGTCATTGTTAATGATCCTTTATAACTGCCTGTATTGGAATCATAATTAACAATTACCCTTTCATATTTACCGGTAATTGGGGTTTTGTAATATAAATATCCATTACTTTTTAAGCCAGACTCACTATCAGTGGCTTTTATTATAAAATTAACCGTATCTCCTAATGTAACTTCTGTCTTATCTATAGAAATACTCTCAAAAACTGGCTTATTTACATCAGGCTTTGTTCCTGATAATGTGAAATTGCTCGCCTGTAATGGTCCATATTTTGTTGTTTCATTTTCAGCTTGATCGTATAGTGTAATCCAAGCAACTTTCCACTCTCCTGACTCCATGGCATCAGTCATTGTTAATGAACCTTTATAGCTGCCTGTATTGAAATCATAATTAACAATTACTCTTTCATATTTACCTGTAATCGGAGTTTTGTAATATAAATATCCATTACTTTTTAAACCAGACTCACTATCAGTGGCTTTTATCGTAAAGTTTACCGTATCCCCTACTGACACATCCGTTTTGTCTACACTAATACTCTCAAAAACTGGCTTAGTAACATCTACAGCTCCCCATACTGTGGTACCTGGAAATTGAGACAATACGAGGCAAAACAAAAGAAAATACTTTACCCATTTTTTCTTCATATGAACTCTCCTATGTAAAAAAATTTCTTATATCCTATGAATCTAGGTTTAATCGAGACAATTATATCAAAATAACAGTAAAATATGTAAAATATTTTATTTATTTCCATACCAATAGTACTTAAGTTTGTAATATTAATGCTCCATATTTTGGTCCTCTTTATACATTCAAGTTTCTGCCCAATTGTTATCGTATGCTTATTTC
Source organism: Fictibacillus sp. EA-CB0309 (assembly GCF_055814265.1). Classification (NCBI taxonomy): domain Bacteria; kingdom Bacillati; phylum Bacillota; class Bacilli; order Caryophanales; family Fictibacillaceae; genus Fictibacillus; species Fictibacillus sp. EA-CB0309. The sequence continues at coordinate 702,795 of NZ_CP169271.1, read as the reverse complement.
CTGAAATTATAACCACAAAAAAACTCTGCAGATCTTACTCTGCAGAGCTTCTTTGTTATTTATTAATCCATAATACATTCTCAGCTTTTTCATCGTGGTAAGCGGCAATTCCTGTTTCAGTTAGGAATGTTACTGGGACATAGACCCCAGCATCCTCCATTTTTGCCCTAACCGTTAACCTCTTGGAAGTCCCATTAATAATCACTGTGTTGTGACTAGTAGAAGCGGTAATTTTCTTCTTCCCAACAATAACAGAAAAGCTGCTGGATGTTGGTTGACTGAACGTCCATCCATATCGTTTCGATAATTGTTCTAACGGTACATAAAGGATGTTATTTACCCTTATGATTGGTGCACCTAAATCCTTTATTTTCCCTGAAGTTATAGGTGTAGTCCCGTTCTTATAAGTGATGGTTTGGTGAACATCCACATTTTTTTCTTGTACATATCCAATCGTATTACCGACTTTTACTTTAAACCAATCCTTAGACTTTCCTAATATGGTTACAACTTCCCCAAATTTAAGTGTAGTAATCGAGTTCGTTAGTGTTTTATAAGGATTTCTTCGGATATTTGTCCCCTCATAATTAATGGACCCCATCACCTGAGTAAGTCCTGTCGGTATGTTACTGGTTTTATCATTTGTGATAACCGTTCCCGGATAATAAAAAGCTAATATTTCTCGAAATCCCATTCCCTTTATGGCTCTTGCTTGCGCGCCTCTTTGACTCATACCTACCCCATGGCCAAAACCTAATCCTGACATACGGAAAGCCGTTGTTGAAGCCTTGGCTGCTGTAACATACGTACTTTTTAAATTAAGAGCAGCTTTAAGTTGAGCTGCGGTAATGGACGCTTTTCCTGTAAAACGTTTCACTTCACCATTTTCGTCTAACACGACTTTTCCAGAAGAATCTTTCATGATATAAACGATACCAAAATCAGCTTGTTTAATTCGATTTCCTTCTGTTCTTTCACTTGTTAGATCAAATGAAGTAACGTCGAGCACCTTAACATTTGTTGCCTTCATATTTATAATTATGGGTTCAGCCAACTTAGGATTCTTTTCGTTTACAGAATCCCACCACTGGTCCGGATTTTTAAATCTAATCCCGTTAAAGAGATTTGTTTTTTATCAAAGGTTGGAACTGAATCCCAAACCTCTTTTGGATCATATGAGTCTGCTTTGGCTGTAAAGTAAGGTAATTTCTCCTGTTTTCCTGGCCATGCTCCAACATTGGTTTCTGTAAAACCTCCGTTTGATGATGAATAAAGAGCTTCTATAAACGCACCGTTATAAGTAAGAACTTTCCCTCTTGTTTCATACGCAGCTTTAATAGAATCGTTATATTGCATAGAATACCCTGCATAGCGCTGAAATGATGGTGTATCATCTATTTCTTTATTATTTATGTTCTTACTTAACGCGAACATCACATATGTTCTTGCAGCTATTGCCTGTGCACGCAATGCATGAATATGATATGAGGAATTCATTTCCCCTGGAACAACACCTTTTACATACTCCTCCACTGGCAAGGTGTTTAATGGTCTTATGTATTTAGATTTCTCAATCGTAAACTCCATCGTGCCTAAATACGATCTTTCGGTACTTCCATATAAAGTGATGAGATGACTAATTTTCACTTCCGTTGGAACAACAGATAACTCTTTCCCTTTTGTAATCAGGGTACTTCCGTCATATAACAGAAGTTCGTCACTTGCCATTTTGACGGTGTATTTTTTCCCGGCAGTTAACGATCTTCCACTAATCGTTTCTTTATACGTACCTTTTAATGAAAATTGAAGAGTTGAGACATTCTGGATATCCTGTTTTAATGAAACAGTTACTAATGGATCAGCTGCGAAAGCTACATTTTTACTAGTAAACTGTACAGAGCTGAGAATTAGCATAACCACAAACAACTTTATTAACCACTTTTTCATACAACACCAACTTATCCTAATATTTACAAATAATAGTATATCAGAAAGATAGGTATATAGACTAATAAATTACAAAACAAAAATAGGTGCAATGGCAGCTATACTCACCCCAAACCAGTCGGGGTTGTTTTCTGTCTATTGGTGTACCAGCTCTCTTGTTTTATTGGTCTGTAGCGCTGTTTGTGCGGTTACGGTACGTGTTCTTTTATTAATTTCTCATTCGCGCAGCTACTCTTCATTTACGCGCAGTTGAATGCAGTTTACGCGCAGTTGAGCCTCAGTTGCACGCACAAATCAACCATTTGCGCGCACATCTCGGCGTTTTACACGCACCACCCAAAAATATAGGCAGTTTTCGGTATCAAAAGGGACTTCTACGCATGTCAGTAAAGGTATATTAACTTAGGAATACATAAACCTTTAGTGTTAACCCACAATTTTAAAGGTATTGACGTTAGATTTTGCTATATTACCGTTGCACAATCCGTCAACTGGGCGGCACTATAATAACGTGTTCATCCTAAAAACACAAAAAAAGACAGAATGCCGAAGCACCCCATCTTTTCCTACTATTTTTTTTCAGCTGCAAAAGATACAGCTACACGATCACTTTCTGCTAAGCCTGGTTTTGTAACCGTAACATAGATCTTCCCGCTCTTTTGTCCAAGCTGTTTAATGGATAAAGAAACCGAAGAACCTGTAGATTCTTTTGTTACAAGCACTGTACCTTTAGAACTTGCATTATAGATCTTAACCACATCGCCCTTTGCTACTCCGCTTACAGACACAGAATCAGATTTTCCTTTATTATTGTACACTTTGATTTTGGAAGCTGATAACGGATTAGATTTCATAGAAACCTTAAATTCATAAGGTCTGTCATATGAGTTGTAGGAATCTTGCATGACGAAATAATATGTTCCTTTTTTAAGCCATAATTTAGTAGACACATAACCTGAAACTAAATCATCAGAGTCTGTATACAAATAAGTGTACTCATCACCTGTGCCATTTTGAATATGACCACGCCATGATGCATCAGCTGATTGCTTAATATATAACGAAACATTTCCATCTGTTGGAACTGTAAATTTAAAGATGTCCTTATCACTTGAATTAGATAATCTTCCATAAAAGAACTTATTCAATTTCATGGCATTTGCAGAAGTTAGGTTATCATTGAACTCTTTTTCATAAACCGTACTGGCAGAAAAACTGGCTTTGATTTCATAAGGCAGATCATGAGCATCATAAGAATCACTTACTTTTATATAATAAGTACCTTTTGGAAGACCAATTTGTGTTTTGGCATGTCCTTCAACAAGCTCACTATAGTCCGTGTAAAGGTTTTCGTATACCTTCCCTTTACTATCTTGAATATGAGCATACCAACTTACGCCAGCTTTTTGTTTCATTGAAAGTGTTACGTTACCATCAGATGGCAGTGTAACCTTATAAACATCAGTATCTGAAGAATTTGAAAGGCTGCCTTTGTAAGTTTGATTTACGTTCATTGCATTTGCTGTAGTAAGGCTGTTATTGAATTCTTTTTCGTAATTGGTGCTTTTAGTAAGAACCGTTTTTATTTCATAAGGAACATTATCAGAATCATAGGAATCACTAATTTGTATATAATAGTTTCCTTTTGGAAGACCTACTTGAACTTTTGCATACCCTTCAACCAATTCACTTTCGTCTGTATAAAGACTTTCGTAAATCTCCCTTTACTATTCTGAATATGTGCGTACCATCGAACATTTGATTTTTGTTTGACGTATAAAGTTACATTCCCTGCCGTTGGGAGGTAAATTTTATAAAAATCGTCATCCGCAGAATCTTTCATGCTACCTTTATAATTTTGGTTAAGATTCATTTGGTTGGCATATGTAATACTGTCATTAAACTCTTTTTCAAAGAATTTACTCGCTAAAAAATTCACCTTAAACTCATACTGCCCGTTATTACTATAATAGTCTTCAATCTTTAAATAATATGTGCCTTTTGGTAAACCAACTTGGGTTACAGCATAGCCATTTACTAACTCGCTATCGTCAGTATAAAGATTTTCATATATTTTTCCTGAGCTATCTTGGATTTGTGCAAACCAGGTTTTACCCGACTGTTGTTTAACTTCTAATGAAACATTCCCATCGCTAGGCAGAGTAAATTTATAATAATCCTCTTCATTGTTTGTAATGTTTCCAAAAAGGCTTTTATTCAATTCAATCTGCGCTGCATCGCTTATGGCCGCATGAACTGGGTTATTTGGTGCAAATAAAACGACGGCTACTAACAAAATACTAAGTGTAAAAGTAAACCTAGAAAATAATTTCAAATATAACATCCTCTCAACAATTGTACGAATCTAGTATATTTTACATCATTTTCTTAATTATAGGTATAGTTTACTAGTATTTTTTTACTACAATTTAAAAAATTTACAGCCCATCTTTACTAGAGACTTACTCTGCTAGTTTAGTACACATACTCTTAGCAGCATTTGGATTATCACACTCTGTAATGGTATTCATTGAATCAAGAGTGAGATACAGATATTCTTCCTCGTAATAGATTTTAAGGTAATACCCTTCTTCTCTTTTGGGCAACCATTCTACAAATTCTAGTACTTTTTTAGGTGAAGGCTGATCATCTTCTTTCATGATTGTTAGGTCTAGCGTATATCCATTTTCAAATGAACGAACAGGATCAAACAGAAACTCTGACTTCTCTTTCTTTATTTCTTTATATAATTGCGCTAATTCTTTATCTTGTTCAAAATTAAGCTGCACTTGTTTTTGAATCGTGGTTATTATAAAAATGGAAGGCAACGTAACTACTGCTATTGAAACACCAATAATGATGAATTTAATCCATGTCTCCGTTTTTAATAATCTCATCCCGACTATTAAAATAATTACTGCTTTTATAATGAGTGCTGCGTATAAGCTCCATAAATAACTAAAGCTAAGATTACTGCTGTTATCAAATTTTGATTCTAACCATATCCCATTGCTTATAAAAACAACCATTACTGTTAAGATGTACAAAACTTCTTTTGTCTTATTGTTCTTAAGCAATAAATAAAAAACAGCGCAAAATACTGCGACGATGTTCCCGAAGAAAGGAAAAATCATGTGGGTTATTGAGCCTGCCAAAGCGTGTAACACAATGAACAAAATATAATAGAGATATGTATGATCAATTTTTATGGATTTTAATAACCACTCAATAAATATAGAAATAATACTTCCATAGACAAGCGTAATCATAAATCCTACTATCCCAAGCCAAAATGCTGTAGCTATAATTTCTCCAACATTACCATTCTTTAAAATGCTAGAGATTAAATAAACTAAAAGAACACCCATAGATGCTATAGCTGATATTATCCTCGTAACTATCCCGCTCAAAATTTTCACCTTCCTGTTTTTTCTTCCATTTTAATCCTATCGTATAATTACAGAAAATAATAATCATTTTTAGATAATTCACTTTCAAAGTGTGATGATGATTATCAAGTAGTTGGAATCTACTATCACTGGCTTTTACGAACGGAGCTTAAACGTATATTTATTTCTTGGCTATATTTTCTAGTGTTTTTTAGACAAAAAAAAGACAACCGAATAGGCTGCCTTTGATCAATTTTTATAAAGTTTATTTAATTTGTTAGAAAGTAATTGAATCTGTCTCTCATGGTAATCTACCCTATCAAAGTATTTCTCTCCTCGTTTTACATCTATACAACTTTTATAGCGGATCAGGTTATAATTAAATAACAGTTTGTGAATGTGTAATTTTGCTTTATGCACTTCTGCACCACCGTTAGACATATTTAGACATATTCTGCATTATTATCGACAATATAGATTCACACATTAATAGGGTAATAGTACCCTTTACCCATTAGTTCTAAATACCCATTAATGGACCCGATTCAAAAGTTATCCTTTATAATGATTAAAAAAAGCATGCGTTGTATTAAAGAACTGTTTTCTGTCTATTTGTGACCAGCTCTTCTTCTTTTCCTCGTCGCATTTTTAATGTGATTACGGTACGTGTTCTTTTATTTGTTACACGTTCGCGCAGATATTCTCCATTTACGCGCAGTTAAAGGTAGTTTTCACGCGGTTGAGCTTCTGTTCCACGCACAAACAATTGATTTGCGCGCACATCTTGGCTATTTTCACGCACCACAGAACAGTATAAGCAGTTTGCGGTATTCGAAAAGGGCTTCTACGCATGTCAGCAGGCTATACCAGCTATAAATACGATAAATCTTTAGTGTTAACCCGAAAATTTTGAGGTATTACGTTAGATATTGCTATATCTCCTCAGCACAATCCCACCTGTGAGCTCGTTGGCACAAAATGGTGTGTTCATCCTAAGAACGATTCACAGGTCTTATTTTTTATAGTTTCCTAAACAATAAAAAAAGCCTATCTCATCCCGAGACAGGCTTTAATCTTATTCTTTATTAAGCGGCACCTTGAACTGTACACTTTCTGAAAGGTCAGATGGATTATATGCCTTGACCGTGATGTATTCTGGAACTTCTTTTAGCGGCGGAAAAGTAGAGCGAGTGGTTATACGTATTTTACCATTTTCCAGCTTTTCTGCGTCTGCAGTCACCCCATTATCTGCGCCTACTTCAACTATACTAAATAAATAGGAATCATCTTTATTCTCTTCAGTTATTTTTCTGATCATCTCTGTTTCAAGCCCAATGGCTGTCGGGGTAAAATCTACTTTACTCACGATAATCTCACCGCCCAGTCCTTCCACTTTATGATTGGGCTCAAAAGAATGTACAATTCCTTTTACCTTCTCTTTAGTAACAGGTATTTTAAAATTCCATTCTCCCTTTACTCCTTGAATTTCTGTAAAGAGACATTCTAAAATAAATTTGTCTTCTTTAGGGAACTTATTGGGGTGAAATTGTAAAACCCCTTCATACTCACCAGGGCGTACTTCCTTAGATTCATCACTCATCCCTCCTAACATATTCGTTCCATTTATTCTAAATTCATTTGAACCTTTTAGGAGTAAGAAAGGTGAGGTCCCAGCGCTCATCTTAGGAGGATCTGGCCACTCTTTTGAAGTATGATTTATTACTTTATATCCAACTGAGAGGTTAACACCATCGTAATAAATTTTCGTCAGTGTTACCTCAACATCTTCTGAGATTATAGTCTTTTGAAAGTCTTCTGTTAGACCGACTTCTTCAGCTTTTTGCAGTCCAATATCGGATTGATAATCTGTATAGATATACCCAACAATCGGAATCTTTTGTAATACAGTTCCAAGGCGTGGAGAAACAAATCCACCTCCCAATACTAGTATTAATAATATTGAAACCGTACAGGCAGCAACCATATTTATTTTTAATTTCCGCCACAATTTGCTTGAGCCTTCATCTCTTATAAGCCGTTGCCTAATTTCATTATGTAAAGAAGATGGTGGATTAATGTGGTCTAAGCTTTCAGATAAGCGCTTGTTTAATTTGTTATCTTCATTTAGCATTATTAATCCCTGCCTCTCCTATGTTCGATGTACCATTTTTTCTTTGTAAATACTTAATAGCCGTATGGTGTCTAGACTTTACCGTTCCAATTGGTATACGTAATAGACTAGCAATCTCCTTTTGAGAATAATCATAATAGTACACTAGTAACAAGACTTCTTTTAATTTGTAGGGCATGGTGTTTAACATAGACAAAATCTCTTCTTGATTTTGGTTTTTCAACAGATCATCATCTATAAACGACTCTTTTAGACTGACCTTTTTTATTTGGCGGATCAATTCTATACGCTTCCATGCCTTCAGTTTCCAATTCTTCAATTGACGAAAAACTAAACCGTTCAGCCAAAATAAAAATGGAGAGGATGCATTATAATTTGAAATGGACTTCCAGACTTGAAAGTATATTTCATTTACGATTTCGTCGACTTCTTGCTTATTGGACGCAAGGACATAAACCGTTCTATATACTTTGTGAATAGTAGCTGCATACATCTCGTCAAAAGCTGTTAAATCCCCTTCTTTTAAACGATCTATAACTTCTGGTGGTATTATTGTTTCCATGAAGGTCCTCCTAATCGTTGGTCATTCGTATGTTATTGTCTTGTTTTTGCTAAAAGGTTCAATATTTTTTAAAAAATTATAGTTATGTATTAAGTAATAACCTCTTAAAGAAATGCCTAAAAAATGAGCTTACCTAGAGGCAGCTCATTTTATATAAAACATTGCATTCAATTAATTTTACCATATTAAACCAAACTTAATGATTCACTTGGATATGGGTGTTTTACTTTACTTTAAACAATTAAATGAATCCAGCCGAAGATCGCCATCCAGAGTGGAATGCTGAACATCGTTCCCCAGAACAAGCCCTTGAAGAAATTCCCTTCATCACCCATATGTAAAACTCCTTATAATAAATAGATTTGCTAACTATTACTAGAAATCATTAACAAATCACTCATTATCTATACAAAAAGGTGATTTCTCATCCAAAGACTAATCTTCACTGATAGTTCTATCTTCCACCTTTTTAATAAATGATTTTACTTTTCTTTTTTAAATGCGATATCCTCGAAAAGTTGTAGCTTCTTCAAGAGCAGCTTTTAGCTCATAGTATTCTAACGTTTCTTCTGCGTTTAATTTACCGTTTGGAAGTGGAAAAGGAATTAATTCACCCATTTATCTGCCTCCGTATTTAATATTTTTTTAACCTACATATCATATTTATGATTTTAGAGCACACAACGTGAGACATTTGTTTAAGCACCGTCCTATTTATTCTGTCTGCACATCTATAAAACTCCATAGCCTAACCCTCTAGCGCAGTTATTAAAACGAAAACACCACTGCTAATGTAGTCAGTGGTGTTACTTTGCATTCTTGCTGTCTTATTTAAAAGATACTTTTTGCACATGCTGATTGGTCTAGACCAATCAGAAACCCTTTGGATGAACTAATATAGAGGAAGAATATTGGTTAAAGGAAGTGCGAGAACCGCCCCGTGCTTCCATTAAAATATGATCCAAATGGTAACGATGACTAAGGTGACAATCAACCATATGGGAAGGGATAATAAGATACCCCAGAAAAAGACCTTCGCTATTTTCTTCTTTCGTGTCATAAAAAAACCTTCTATCTTTTGAAGTATACATGTTACTAGCTTGTATTTATTTTATACGCTCCATTAGGTAAAAAGTTTCGGTCACCCCCTAATTAATGCCTATTTATGAGGTTTAAATTTTTTTACGTAAACTTGGAATAACACATTCAATAATCAACATGCCAAGTATACGTATTCAAATTCAAGGTATGATGAGTTTAAATCCTTCACATTTACTATCAGGTCAAAAGTAGAAAGTGTAGAAATTACAATGGATAAAGCTAGCCCTCAAAAATTGGGAAAAACCCTAATTTCCAAGTATAAAATACAGAACGTTTAGCAGGACGAGAATAATTACATTAATTGCTTAATATCCTTTCCTGTACTTACAATTCAATTGAATCCTAGAAATCTATCCGAAAATATTTGAAATAATAGACAAAAAAAGCTCACCATAGTTAAATAGTGAGTCAAGCAACTAAAGTTGACTTTTCATTTAGTATTTGTTTTATCTTCTCAATTGTCTTATTATTGTATATATCTCAGTTTTTCTACTATAATGATAAAAAACGCATATACTAGAATATATAATACCTCCAAAACATATTATTACAATTAAATTTAATACAGAAATTTCTAAATAACCTTTAAATAATTGTACAAATATATACATAACTGATCCAGCGAGTAAGTATATTAAATTATCTTTAATATATTTAGTTATATTAAGATCTTTATTAGCAACCCAGTTTTGGTATACCGCTACTGAACCTTCTGCTAACAAAGTACCCCCAACAGCTCCTAGTCCCCCATACTTTGGAATCAAAATTAAGTTTACAGAGAAGTTTACTATAGCTCCAATAAAAGTAGAGACTATATATGCTGAATCTTTCGAATTTGGTATTAAATATTGTGTTCTAATTATACTTGCCCATGCAGTAAATATTACAGTGGGAAATAGTGCCTTCATAATTATTGCGCTTCTTGAAAAATCACTTCCGAAGAATATCGGTACAAAAAAATCTGAAACAGCCCCCATTCCAAACCCCATAGCGCATGATAGAAACATCGCTAATTGCAAGGAATATTCCGTATATTTAACTCCATCTTGTTTATTATTGTTAGCAATAAGATTTGTAATCCTAGGTAAGGTTACAGCACCTAGAGCAGTTGTCAGCACTGCGGGTATAGCGATAATACTCTCGCTATATGAGAAATAAGCTACTTCAGCATAATCACTTAATATACCAATCATTATCTTATCCATAGTTTTATATAAGCTAATGGCTATTACTGGAACGAACAGTATTAACAGAGGCTTAAAATGAACTATACATTCTTTATATTTTGGCATTTGAAACTTCAAATGCTTTTTCAGAAAAAACCATGTAACCGTTTGTCCAAAAAAGCACCACATGACATTATTAATGTATATATATATATATCATCTTCTGAATTTACAAATAAAAATATACATATAACCGTTGCTACCTTAATAATACTGTTTCTAATAACAGTAACTTTGAAATTTTCTATTCCCCAGTAAAACCAATTAACATCAAACAAGCCAGAAACTACATATATTATTTGCATCAAAGCTACTAATTTATAATCATAATTTGAATACAAGAGATAACTTATATATAATGAAGTTGCAATAAACGCTGTCGTAAACTGAGCATAATATATGCTCCAGAATGTTTTTTCTTTTTCATCTTCATTATCTCTTGCTTTTGCAATACATCTACTACCGTAGTTAGTTACTCCCAACATAGCAAAGAGCATAAAGTAATTTGCTATTGAGTATGTATATGTGTAAATACCTACATTATCAGGATTTAAAACTCTAGCAATATATGGAATAGTAGCCAACGGTAATATTATTTGTAATATTTGATAAATTAAACTATATAATATATTCTTTTTAACACTAGGCATATTTAATAAGCCTTATCATAATTCTCTTTCTTCTTTGCAGTGAGAAATAAAAGTTTCGTACGACTCATATAATGGTATTGAATTCATAAAACTTTCTATAACATTTTCATAATCATCACCATTCAATTTAAAGAATTGATCATATTTTTCTAAAGTACCAGAATTTCTCGGTAAATACTGCCAAGAAAAAGCATTCCCCATTTCTTCAATAGTAGGATATCTTTTATTTTGTGCATAAAAAAATTCGCATAATTTTTTGCTTCTTTTATACTATTAACCTTTCTTTTTCGTAGTATTCATCCAATTTACAAATTACTCTCGCGGGATTACCAGCTATAACAACATCATCCGGATATGTTCCTGATACTATTGATCCAGCACCAATTATAGTATTATTTCCAATACTAGAACCCATCAATATTACACTATTCATACCAATAAAAACATTATTCCCTATCAGAGTTTTCCTTGCTTCACCTAAATTTTCTCCGAATTTCAATCTTAATACAGATCTGCTATAATCATGGCATAATATAGTTACACCTTTAGTTATTTTCACATTATCTCCAATTTCCAGCAAACAAGACCTTGAAGCATCAATATCTGTTTGATTAGGACTCCAAATCATGCAATTTCTCCCTATTTTACATCCTTTTTTTCTTAAGAATTCAACATATGCCTCCGAAGAATATGTGTTAGGGAAAATTATTCTCTTTATTAAATTTATTAGCATTTTTTTATCACCTCTACAATGCGTTTTTAATTTTTTATATTATTTTTTCCATCACGTATAATCCACAAAAATAAACCTATTTTCCTTTTAAACACTTCCCAAAAAAACCAAAAATCACAAAGGCACTCTTAACACCCCCGTTTAATTCATTATAACGGAGGAAAAAACCTTTAAAATTTCTTTTTTTAATAAATCCATAGAAATATCTAATTGATTTATGAGTTTGATTTTTTTCTGTTTGCTTTTACTAAAAGTCTTAATAATACTTTCCATTTTTGATAGGTAATGATTTCGAATTTGCTGTATGTCTGAGGAACTTGTCACACTAGACCAGTTTTTAATTATCCCAAAATACGGATTAGATGCTATTTTAAAATTATAAGCCATTCTAGCAATAAACTCGTAATCTTGATGTCTCTTAAAACTTTCATCAAACCCATTTAATTTTTCATATGCAGCCCTTCTCACCATCCATGTACTAGTAGCAGCATGTATTTTGTGAGTAAGGGCTGTATATAATAACTGACCTTGTTTCTTTGAGTTATAAACTGCAAATAATTGATTTTTATAATATTCTTTAGAAGAACAATATATCATTCCCCATGAATCATCTAATGAATTTAAAATATTATATTGTGATCTTAGGGTTCCATTACACATAACATCATCATCATCTAAAAATACTAAATAATTTGCATCAGTACTCTTTGCTCCAGTATTTCTTGCAGCTGAACCATTTATGTTATGCTTATGTACCAAATAACGAAAACGTGGATTCTCTAAATATTTTTCAATAACATTTTGTGTAAGCAATTGATTTTTTGAGCCTTCTCCATTATCATCTACTACTACCACTTCAAAATTTTCATAATCTTGCTCGATAACACTCTTCAGAGTTCTATCTAAGAATTCTCCACCACCATAAGATGGAATGATTACGGCTACTTTTTCCAATCCTAGACCTCCTTATCAGGATAGCTAAATCATTCGATTTCCAAATCCCAACAGACTTTTAAAACGATTTAAGAACTGTCTTTTTCTTGTACAATTTATCAAAAACTGCAATTACCATCCAAAAAGATGGTACCATCCAAATATCACTTGAAAAACTAACTTGAGGTATTGAAGCGCAAACTATAAATACTACAAGACAAAAATCATCTTTTTCTTCAATTTTCCCCATGAAACTTGCAAATGTAAGCTTTATTGCTTTATAAATAAAAGACAGACCTAACAAAAGGCCACCGTCATGTAATAACTGTAATACAAAATTATGGGGATAATAACTTGTATTAGTATTCTCATTATATTGAAAAACACCAATACCATTTCCTACAATTGGACTTTGAGCGAACCCATTTATAGCTTCTTTATAGATATCCGTGCGTCCGTTAGTAACGTCGCCCAATTCTAAATAAATTTTAAATTTCTCCAGAAAATAGGCTTCTATATTCAACATCCTACATATTACTAATAAGTTTTCAAGAACTTGCTCAAAATAAATAATAATTACATAAGTGAAAACACCAATCATTAAATATAATATTATTTTGAGTGTACTTAATTTATTTATAATGCCATTCTTATCAAAACTATTTAATATGGCAACAAGAACTGTAAATGCAATTGCTATTATCACACCACGGTTGGCAGTCATAATTAATTTTAACAAGATTATTAAATCGATTAAGCAACATACCAATAAGATCACATTTAATTTATGTCTATAAAATTTCAAGAATATTAAAACTGCCAACATACCCGGTAACATACTATATGCTCTACCTAAATCCATATCTTCAAAGATAATCCCATAGGCAAATATAGAAATCACAGAGATGTAAATCATAGATTTTAATAACACGACAATATTATTTTTCAAACTCATTACATAGTATGCTAGAATGCAATAGTAAAAAATATAAATCAGATTGATACTTGTCTTATCGCCATTTAAAAGAAATGTGAAGACAACTAACAATAGAATATGACCAACAAACCAAATAAACCTTTTGGGGATATGGACTCTGTTTGTAATCATTGTTTCTAATAATAGAATAATAAGTATAACTGCGGTACTGATAAGTATAAACCCACTATTAAAATTAAATCGCAAAGATAAAAAAGCAGCTAAAAAACTTGTTGATATCATTAGCGCTTGTATAAAGCTATTTATATTTATGATCCAGTTTTCGCTGATCTTTATTTTCATTTTCACCTTGCTCCTTATTCAATGAATCCACATTTCCCATTAGCTAAGTGCTCCAACATTTCTTTCTTCTTCATTTTGGTTAAATTACCATTTATTGTATATTCTTTAGAGAATTTAGTAGAATTATTGAAAAGTACATTCAATTTTTCAGTAGATTCCTCAACCGTCCTAATAATCCTTGCAGGATTTCCTGCAACTATACAGTTACTAGGAATATTTTTTGTAACAACACTATTAGCACCAATAATAACATTATTTCCTATAATTACATTAGGCAAGATTGTAGCATTAGCTCCTACAAATACATTATCTCCAATAGATACACGCCCTATTTTCGTGTAATTAGTAATAAGTTTAGTACTTGCATCATGGGCTAAAACAGTAACACGTAAGGAAAAAGTTACATTATTCCCTATAGAAATTAACCAACAATGTGTAGGGTCAATAAAACACCCTTGTTGCCTGGAAAAATTCTCCCTACCTTTAATCCTCGTCTTAATAATTTTTTAGTGGGTACTTCCCCAATAATTGTACGAATTAAATCTTTAATAGCATTGTTTATATCCATTTATATAAAACTCCTCTAAATAATTTGCAGTTTCTTCTATATTATAGCCCCCATTGTTAAATCCTTACTTAAATCGGCACGTTTATAATTGGTGGACTCATTTATCCTTCTCACCCAGTTTTCTTTAGACTCATTTAATGATATAAACTCAATTAATTCTGTTAATTTAACTTCTTCTGTAACATTATCTGAAACTAAACATTTCAATCCTGTAGCTTGTGCTTCAACTAAAGTAACAGGTAACCCTTCATATATTGATGGAAATACAAACATATCACTCATTTGTAATAAATGATTAACGTCATCTCGAATTCCAGTAAAAATAACATTATTTATCAACCCGTATTTTTCTACTTTTATTTCCATCTCTTTCTTTAAGGGGCCATCTCCCACTAAAACTAAAATAGCATTTTTATCTAATTTATAGTATTCTTTAAAAACATCTATTAGAAATGTCTGATTCTTAGCGATGTCAAATCTACCAACATGAATAATTACAAATTGATCTTCCAAATTGAACTTGAATCTATATTTTTTTCGTATATCTTCATCAAAAATATAATCCTTAATTTTAATAGCATTATTTAATACTGTGAATTTTTTTGATTCTACAATTTTCTGGCCGTAGCGACTTCTCCCCGCTAGCATTGAACATCCAAAAAAATAGTCTGCTACATATCTAGTAAAATACGAAATAAAGTGAAACATCATTTCCTTTATAGAATTAATATTTAGAGTAAATTGTTTTGTACTATGACTATGAGCAATTGTATATAATCCATTTTTTTGCTAAATAAAGATACAATGCAGCACTACTGCCAATATGGCCATGAATTATATTGTATTCTTTATGATTGTCAAAAAAAGTTTTCCACTTTTTTATGAAATCTATTAAATTATACCCCTTAAAGCGCGGAAGATAATAAATTCTACCGCCTAGTCTTTCAATTTCGCGATTAAATGCGCACTCTTCTTTTGTATGAACAACAAAATCAAACTGAATTTTACTCCTATCAATCTGGCGATATAAATTCATAATCATTGATTCTGCTCCGCCCCTATTCATCGAATTAAAAACATGTAAAACTCTTATTATATTCTCCATACTATTTATCCTTTCTTAGATTACTTTCGAAAGTCAGGATTAACAAAATCATCCAAATACTCTTTTGACTGTGTTATATACAACCTTTTTTTATCGAATTTATTTGAAATGTGCTGATGAGACTCTAATCCCATTTCTTTCTTATTAAAAAAATCTAGATCAATAAATTCTACAACCTTGTTATATAAGTCTGATGTATCACTTACTTTAACTAAAAAACCATTAATTTTATCAATAACTGCCTCTTTACAGCCTGAGATGTTAGTTGTAATTAGAGGTCTTCCCATAGCACCGGCTTCTAACAAGGTATTCGCCATGCCTTCATGATAGGATGGTAATATAAAGCAATGACTTTCTCTCACAAAAGGTTTTATATCTGTTTGAAACCCATGATATTTTATAATACGATCGTTATGTAACTTTTCCACTTTTTCTTTATAATCATCTTCGTATGGACCTACAATATTAAATACCACATTCTTATATTTTTTCTTAATCTCTTTTGCTACTTCAAAAAGTTCATCAATTCCTTTTTCTTTCATTACTCTACCGATAAATAAAAAATGAAGTCCTTCTTCATCAGTTGGATAATCAGTAAATGGATAATCCACCAAGTTTACACCTGCTCCATTTAATTTAAAGGTTTGCTTTTTTCAATGATCTTATTTTTAATAAATGTTTCTCTATTCTCATCGTTCTCAAAGAAAACAACTTTGGCTTTTTTAATAGCAATTTTATATAAACGTGTTACTAAACTTTTAATAAAATTATCAGATTGAAAAGTTGTACCCAAACCAGTTATATTTATTGCATATTGTATTTTTCTAAATCTACATACTAAACCACCGTATATGTTTGGTTTAATCGTATAAGTAATTACTAAATCAGGCTTAATTTGACTAACTAATTTGAAATAATTAATAATTAGTTTCAGGTCTTTAAGAACATTAATCCCTCTTCTGTCCACAGGTGTATCTAGAAATTTACATCCCTTTACTAATAAAGGATGCACCAGTTCACCATTTGGTAAAGAAATGAAAACTTCATTTTTTTCTTTAGTCACACTCATACTTTCAATCTCTTTATCTAAATAGCTTCCAGGTGAAATTAACTCTTGTATTAGCTCATTTCTGAATTTATATAATCCAACATCATTATTTGCTAAAATTAATATTTTCACAATCAAATCTCCTAGTTGATATGTCGGTCGGTTTTATCCATATAAAGATGGTCCATTAAATTCAATCATAATTTCCTGCCTGGCACACCTACATAAGTACCACTCTCAGTTAAATCATTGAGTATCACGGCTCCTGCACCAATCTTACATTTTCGTTCAATTACTACATTATTACTTACTATACTACCAATACCTAGCCACGAACCACGCCTTATTTTTACCGACCCAGCTAAATGAACGCCAGGTGAAATGTGAACATAATCTTCAATAACGTTGTCATGGTCTATTGAAGCAGCTGTATTTACGATACATCCTTTTCCTATTGTTGTGCAGCAGTTAATAACAGCTCCTGCCATTATTACCGTTCCAGAACTCAATGAAACTTGTTCTCCAATAACAGCACTTGGATGAATAAGAATAGGTAAATTTGCACCTTCAGCTTCTAATTTTTGCTGAAGTCTTCTTCTTATGAAATTATTGCCAATACCTACAAAAATATCGCTATTCTGTAAGTACTTAAATGCATCAGACGTTTTACCTACTACTTTTATTCCCATTGTTGATTTTATATTTGAGTTATCATCCAAGAAAGCAATACTATCCCATTTGTTCATTTTTAATGCAATGTCAGCAACAACCTTACCATGTCCACTAGCACCGATAATTAGTAAATTACTTTTCATAGTTCTAATTTTTCCTTTTCAGATCCTTTAAATGGTTCCATAGTTGCTGCCGTCTCTGAGTTGATACCTTCTCTTACAAAAACCTTCTTTAAAGTAGAAAATATAATTTTTAAATCACCTAAAAAACTCACATGATTCACATAATGTACATCAAGAACAAACTTATCTTCCCAACCAATAGCATTCCTACCACTTACCTGAGCCAGACCAGATAACCCCGGTCTAACCTCATGACGCCGTTTTTGACGTTCATTATAAAGAGGCAAATACTGTACCAATAATGGCCTAGGTCCTACAATGGACATATCTCCCTTTAAGATATTAAAAAGCTCCGGAAGTTCATCGAGTGACGTAGAACGCAGGAACCTTCCAAACTTCGTTAGCCTAACACTGTCTGGCAGAAATTCACCATTATGATCTCTTTCATCCGTCATCGTTCGAAACTTATACATCATAAAGATCTTTTCATTAAGCCCTGGTCTTTCTTGTTTAAAAAGGACTGGACTGCCTAACTTAATTCTCACAAGGATTGCCACTATAGGGAAAACTGGAATAATAGTAAGAATGATAATAGCAATTAAAGAAAGAATGAAATCCATCGGCCTTTTTATAAATCTTCTATAAATACCACCTTGGGAATTCTTCATTATTTAATCCACAACCCTTTAATAATCTCCACAACTCTTTCTAAATCCCCATCCGTCATCTTCGTATCAGAAGGCAAACAAACCCCATCCTCAAACAACTTTTCAGATATACCTTCACCAACAAAATCATATTTTTCAAAGAACGGCTGCAGATGCATCGGTTTCCAAACCGGCCTTGACTCAACATTCTCTGCTTCCAATGCATTAAATATATCAATTGGTCTTACCTTACCAGTCAACGTAATCGAACTTAGCCAGTAATTTGGTTCATCCCACTCATTACTTGGCATAAACTCAACACCTTCTAGTCCACAAAGTTCCCTCTTATAAAATTCTAAGATATAATTTTTCTTCGCTACTCTCTGATCTAAAACCTTTAGTTGACCTCTACCAATCCCAGCAACAACATTACTCATTCGGTAATTAAATCCTAATTCGCTATGTTGATAATGCCTTGCTTGATCTCTTGATTGGGTAGCCCAGAATCTTACCTTAGAAATTCTTTCTTCATTATTAGAAACAAGCATTCCACCACCAGAAGTTGTGATAATCTTGTTTCCATTAAAAGAGAAGATGCCATAATCACCGAAAGTTCCAGTATGCTTACCTTTATAGTAAGTACCCAGAGACTCAGCAGCATCTTCAATAACGGCTACGTTATGATTCTTACAAATCTCCAGGATTTTATCCATATCAGCGGATAAACCATATAAGTGAACAACTATAACTGCTTTTACCTCTGGATACTTCTGAAATGCTTCTTCCAATGCTTTCGGACTCATATTCCAAGTTTCATAATCACTATCTATAAAAACAGGAATAGCATTTTGATAGATGATTGGATTAGCAGTAGCAGAGAAAGTGAGTGTTGGACAGAATACAATATCCCCTTCTCCAACTCCTGCTGCTTTAAGAGCTAAATGAATAGCAGCCGTGCCAGAGGAAAGTGCTGCTGCAGCTTTAGAACCAACCTTTTTTGCCAGCTCTCTTTCAAATCCATTTACGTTTTCTCCAAGAGGAGCAATCCAGTTTGTATCAAATGCTTCCTGTACGTATTGCAATTCATAACCTTCATCACTCATATGTGGTGAAGAGAGGAATATTCTTTCGTTTACTTTTGTAGTTGCCATCTTCAAGTCTTCCTTCCTATGTTAAGTTAATGCTTTAGTAGATTAGGACTTGGTTAGAACTCTTTGTTTCCAACCAACTACTAAACCACTAATAATGCATTTATATTTAATAATCAAACACGACACTTAATTACAAAACCGAGTTTCTACCTATTATATATACCATTCATTCAAATAACTCTTACTACATACCTCAAGATTTTCAGCATTTATTCTTAGCTCGCAGCCACTTTCCTCTTACCTTTTAACATACAAGCAGGGCCCTTATAAAAAGGGACCCCTTTATCTTTTTTTACTTCACATTAGCTCTTAGTTAACATTTTTCACTAACATTTGTTCATTCTTATTCGCTAGTTCTAAAACATAATCCGATAAATAATGAGCGGCAAAAGATTGATGATTTTCAACTAGATTAGACACTCTATCATAATCAAACTCCACAGTCTTCCCAATAAAAATCTTAGGAAAAACCTCTTTCTTATGAACTTCATTCTCTCCAAGAAGCTCTTCATACATCTTCTCACCAGGTCGGATACCAGCATACTTAATCCCAATTTCATCAAGGTTATAACCTGATAGCCGGATAAGGTTCTTAGCAAGGTCTACAATCTTAACGGGTTCTCCCATATCGAGAACAAAGATTTCCCCGCCTCTTGCCAACGCACCCGCTTGCATAACGAGTCGTGATGCTTCTGGAATTGTCATGAAGTAACGAGTCATATCTGGATGAGTAACGGTAACTGGTCCACCTGCTTGAATCTGATTTTTAAAGAGTGGAATTACGGATCCACGACTTCCTAGCACGTTTCCAAATCGAACAGCGACAAAGTTCGTTTGGCTTTCCTTGTCCAATTTTTGAATAACCATCTCTGCTATTCGTTTTGTCGATC
This sequence comes from Fictibacillus sp. EA-CB0309, assembly GCF_055814265.1. NCBI lineage: Bacteria > Bacillati > Bacillota > Bacilli > Caryophanales > Fictibacillaceae > Fictibacillus > Fictibacillus sp. EA-CB0309. Next base: position 682,641 of record NZ_CP169271.1, on the reverse strand, counting down.
CCATCACGTTTGTAGGATTAACAGCTTTATCAGATGAAACAAGTACGAAAGTCGTTACCCCAAACATATCTGCTGCTTCAGCTACGTTTTTCGTACCGATTACATTGTTCTTTACAGCTTCTTTCGGATTGTACTCCATTAACGGAACATGTTTATGTGCCGCTGCATGATAAACTACGTCTGGTGTATATACACTCATCACTTCAAAGATACGATCTCGATCTTGAATATCTGCAATAATAGGAATAATTTCTAAATCTTTACCATGCTTATTTCGAAGTTCCATATCGATTTGATAGATCGAGTTTTCACCATGACCTAATAATAGAAGTTTTTTCGGTTTGAACTTACTCACCTGGCGGCAAATTTCAGATCCTATGGATCCACCAGCACCTGTTACGAGTATCGTGTTACCTGTCACTGTCTTCGATATACTGTCAGTATCAAGCTGTACAGGATCTCTGCCTAGTAGATCCTCTACTTGCACTTCACGAAATTGATTAACGGATACTTTACCCGACACAATGTCTTCAATCATCGGCATAATCTTGGTAGTTGCTGTGGTTTTACTGCATTCTTGATAGATCTTTTGGATTTCTTTCTTACTTAAGGAAGGAATCGCGATGATGATCTTTTCAACGTTAAGTTCTTCCACTAGCTTCGGAATATCATTGGTTTTGCCACTAACGGGTACACCATAAATCTGAAGTCTTTGTTTTTTAGGATCGTCATCTACAAAAGCAACTGGATAAAGATCAGTATCATTGCTCTTTTTCAATTGACGAACAAGCATAGAACCTGCAGAACCCGCACCAATTATTAAGGCTCTTTTCTTTTCAATCTGTGAGCTTATGTAATTATCTCTAAACATTCTCCAGGAGAAGCGTGATCCCCCAATCAAAATGATATGCAGCATCCATGTGATTCCAAGCACTCTTACATATACATTACCACTCACAATTAGTTGGATTACTCCTGCCGCAAGAATCGATAACGTAACGGCACGAACGATTCCAAGCATTTCACCTACACTCGCATATTCCCAGGCTCTATGATACAAGCGGTATTTAAATGCAAATAAATGATGACTAGCAAGAAGTGCAATAGAGCTAATGACAAGCATTGGAAAGTTAAAAATATCAAAGTATGGATGAAGCGTGTAATAACCTACATAAATTGACGTTAGTACAATTAACGAATCCAGTAGAATCAGCATCGATACTCGCTTTTGATAGCTCAAGTTTAAATCCCTTCTTTACATTGTATTTTTTGAGCAAAATAATACCCTAAACAGGTATTAACTTTTAATTAACAAACCTTCTACTTTATTTAACAATAAAGCCTAAAGGGTTACTTTCATCCGTTCTAATAGTCTTTCTAGCTCTGGTAACAGCTGGTGACTAATCTCTTTATCTTTCAGAGCAAACTCTAGTGTTGTTGTGATAAACCCTAACTTTTCCCCAACATCATAACGTCTGCCTTCGAAGTTATATGCGAAAACTCGCCGCAAAGTATTTAACTTTTGAATGGCATCGGTGAGTTGAATCTCTCCGCCAGCACCCTTTTCTTGTGCATCTAGAAATTGAAAGATTTCCGGTGTTAGGATATAACGGCCCATAATGGCAAGATTAGATGGCGCTGTACCGGGCATCGGTTTTTCTACAAAGTTTTGAACACCATACAGATTTCCTGTTTGGCTCATCGGATCGATGATGCCGTAACGGCTTGTCTGATCTTGGGGCACCTCTTGTACACCAATGATAGAAGAGCCTGTTTCTTCATATTGTTCTATAAGCTGTTTCAAGCAAGGCTTTTCCGCTTGGACGATGTCATCTCCTAGTAATACGGCAAAAGGCTCGTCTCCAATAAATTTTTTCGCACAATTTACGGCATGACCTAAACCTTTTGGCTCTTTCTGACGAATATAATGTATATCAGCTATTTTTGAAGAGTGTCTAACTTTTTCTAATAGCTCTAGTTTCCCTTTTTCAAACAGGTTCTGTTCGAGTTCGAAGGCGTGGTCGAAATGATCTTCGATAGCTCGTTTCCCTTTACCTGTCACGATAATGATGTCTTCGATGCCCGATTCTATGGCTTCTTCAACGATGTACTGAATCGTTGGTTTGTCCACAATTGGCAGCATCTCTTTAGGCATGGCTTTTGTTGCCGGCAGAAAACGGGTCCCTAATCCCGCTGCAGGTATGATTGCTTTTTTTACTTTTTTCATTGGTAAGGTTGTCCTCCTCTAAAAGATACCTAAAAATTTCTTTTTCTTAATAAGTGTTGGCTGTTCGATTAAGATACTTTCACCTTTAAGGACAAGTTCAGCGTTTTCCTGCAGGTAATATCTCATATCCACACCATACTGTTTTTGTATGGTTTCATAAGCTTGGGCTAAAGAAAACCCACGGCTTGTTACGTTATGCGCATCGGACGCAATCAAGTGCGCCATGTTGTTTTTTAACAATTCATGTGAAAATTTCATGATGTTTTTTCCAAAGTGACCGATTACTGAATTCGCAGTTAGTTGTGTGAGTGCTCCAGCCATTATAAAGTCAACTAGCAAATCTGGATTTTGAATAATCTCGCTGTTTCGCTCTGGGTGAACAATGATTGGCTGATAGTTTCTAAGATTCAATTCGTAGAGAACATCTGCGGCATATAAAGGAATATGATTAGAAGGAAATTCAATCAGTAAATATTTCAACTCATGGTGTAATGGTATTAAGGTACCCTGATCAAGATCTTCCACTAGTTCTTTGTATAAACGAATTTCTTGTCCAGGTAAGACATGAAGCGATATATGACGTTTATTTAATTCTTGATTAAAAATATCAACTTCATGAATTATTGAGTCCTTGTTATTCTCGTATCTTCCATTTCGATGGTGCGGAGTTGCGTATAGATGGGTAATCCCCTCTTTCACTGCTGCTTCAGCCATTCCAATCGCATCTTCAAGATTCTGAGCTCCATCATCAACACCTGGTAAAATATGACTATGTATATCAATCATAAGAAGCTTTCTCCACCTTAAGAAGGTCTATAGAACTAGTACCTTTGTGAACTAGTTCTATTTGCTTACATTTGGAAACCTAACGCTATATTAGCATAGCTGGTAATTATTACAACGGTGTTTTTTTGTCGAATTGTGCAAATAATGTGTTAATTCGTACCGTAATAGTAATAATAATTGTCGTTTCGTATCTCTTTTTCGTTTAAAACGGCTCCTATTACCTTCGCTTTCGCATGCATAAGCAAGTCTTTTGTCTTAACCGCTGCTTCAACCTCTGTTTTCCCACTTGAAACAACGAGTATGACTCCATCCACTTTGTTAGACAGCAATTGTCCATCTGTAACAGCCATGATCGGTGGCGTGTCGAACAAAATGTAATCGTATAGGGCACGTGCTTCCTCAATTAAGCTATCCATTGATTTAGAATCAATTAATTCAGAAGGATTAGGAGGTATTGGTCCGCTCGGCAAAACATCCACATCAGGAATTTTTGTAGCGACTACCGTATCTTTTAATGTCGTTTGTCGAGTTAATACATTGGTTACGCCGTATATGTTACTGATTTTAAATGTGTAATGTACCGTAGGCTTTCTAAGATCAGCGTCAATGAGAAGAACCCGTTTTCCTTGCTGAGCTAAAACAACCGCTAAGTTAGCAGCCGTCGTTGATTTCCCTTCCCCTGGTCCAGCGGATGTTACCATCAACGTTTTCATTTCTTGATCGACAGATGCAAATTGAATGTTGGTACGAATTGTACGATACTGTTCAGAAATCGGTGACTTCGGGTTATTATGTGTAATCAAACTTCTTTGGGTTAGATCTTGAATGGTCTTTCTAAATTTACGACTCAAGCGTTTCACTTCCCATGCGTTTTTTTGCTTTTTTAGAAATAGGTGATTTTTCATCATCGATTGAGATTTTTGGAATGGATCCAAGTACAGGTAAATTTAAAATCTTCTGAATATCTTCTTCTGTCTTAATCGTGTTATTTAAGTATTCGAGTAAAAAGGCAATTCCTACACCTGCCATTAACCCAACGACTAATGCGATGGCAATGTTCAAGAGCGGTTTCGGTTTGATTGGAGCTTGATTGTCTTTTAAAACAGCTGGCGAAAGAATTTCTACGTTATCTACGTTCATAATTTCAGGAATTTTTGCACGGAATGTCTCTGCGATGGTATTGGCAATCTTCACTGCTTTAGCGGGGTCTTCGTTCTGTACTGTTAAGTTAAAAACTTGTGCGTTTTGTTCACTGTTGACTGTAATCGCTTCAACCAGTGAGTCTGTTGTGTAATTGGAGTCCAGTTTTTGTACAACTTCATTTAAAATTTTTGGACTTTTTATGATTACGCTGTATGTGTTAATAACTTCAACATTTGTCCGAACTTGATTTGGATCAAGTACTGTTTGCTCTGTTTTTTGGTTAACCAGAATCTGCGTAGATGCCTGATAAACCGGTGTGAGGAAAAAGTAAGAGATCACACCACTTACAGCTACTGCGATTGCAGCAATAAGCGCAATTAAAGCGAACCGTTTCTTTAAAGTAACGGCAATATCTTTTAAGGAAATCGTTTCTTCCATGAATGCCTCCGGTACTATTGATAGTTTTGTAATTTCGTTGTATTATAGCATATTTATTTGCCAATAAAGGTGGTTTTTTATAAATATTTGAAAATTATGGTCTTTTCTTTACATTATCGTAACATAGTTTTTCCGGAATCTAATTTTATAGTAATTTTAGAATATTCAAGTATGTTTTCATCTGATATACTCCAAATAAAGGAAACCTATTATTTGGAGAAAGAAGAGATTGTTTATATGAAGAAATTTCTAATCATATTGAGCATCATTGCAGGGATAGCTGTAGTCGGTGTCGGAGGTTATGGCTATTACTTGTATGACACGGCGAAGGATGCGGTATCAGACATGCACGAAAAAGTAGAAACCGATAAACCAAAGCCTACGGTTACAGGAAATCAGGAAGATTTAAAACCCATTTCTATCCTATTATTAGGTGTTGACGAAAGAGCTGGAGACGCTGGGAGATCTGACACAATCATTATTGTGGCGGTCGATCCAAAAGACGATAAGATGTTAATGTTTAGCATTCCGCGTGATACACGCACTGAAATTATTGGTAAAGGATTTGACGATAAAATTAATCACGCCTATGCATTTGGCGGAACACAAATGGCCATGGATACGGTAGAAAATTTCCTTGATACATCTATTGATTATTATGTAAAAGTAAATATGGAATCCTTTCGGGATGTAGTAGATGCTGTCGGTGGTGTTAACGTTAATAACCCAAAAGCATTTAATTATGAAGGCTACTCATTCCCTGCAGGTCCACAAGAATTAAATGGCAAGAAAGCTCTTGCCTATTCCAGAATGAGATACGAAGATACAAAAGGGATTTAGGAAGAAATGACCGTCAGCGTCAGGTCATAACGTCGATCATTGACAAAGGTGCACGTGTTTCCTCTATAAGTAAGTTTGATAACATACTTGATATCATGAGTGAAAATACAAAAACGAATATGACGTTCAGCGAGATGAAAGATATTCAAAAGAATTATAAAAACGCACGCCACAAGATGGAATCAACAGAAATTAAGAGCTCAGGTAAAATGATCGGCGGCACTTACTACGGAATCGTGGATGACGCAGAGAAAGAACGTGTTCAGAATCTGTTGAAAGAATATTTGAAATAATAGGTAATTGTAACCAGACCTTGTAAAGGTCTGGTTTTTTGTTATACTTCTTGAAGAATAATAATTTACTAGTATAATTAACCGTATTTTGTTTATTTACAAGCATTGCTAGAATATAGAACAGTTTCTTGAAAAAACAACATTATTTGTAATATTTCGACAAAATCACTTAATTTACACCTATTACCAATTAACAAGGTGTATGATACTATGATAATAGTAGGATGAACGAGGAGGAATATCAGTGTCTACAATTTCTGTTTTAATGGTTGAACCATCCAAACGCCCTTCGATTGTATCGATTGATAATAACTTAAGAGTATTTGAAGACATCGTAAGCGGCCCTTTAGATATGCAGCCCTTTTACCGATCGCCATTTAAAATTGTCTGCAATGTTGATAACGGATATGAGCTTACATATGGAAAGAAAAAGCCTAAGGACGCTTTTTTCATCGTAAAACATGACGGTGATTTTCAAAGTGTAGATCGAACGGAAGCTGAAGAAGTACGAGACTATCTTAAAGAAAAGATGAAGAAATGGAAGTAAAAAAGCCATACGGATGCGTAGGCTTTTTTATTTTGTCGTCTTTTCGTTGTGTACGTTTAAAACACAACCAACTATTTACTTAAAATTTAAAAGTTTTTTACGATACTCGACAAATTTCGACTAGCGCTCCCTATTATAAATGATAAATTAGTATGGTATGACAAATTTTGAAAGGAACGTGATGAAATGTCAATTAAGCAATCGTTTAAAAGATTACTAGTTAGTTCCCTTGCTGTTGGGGTAATCGCTTCTCCACTAGCAATGCCTGGTTCTGTAGATGCAAAAGGAAAACCTTCCAAAGACAGAACTTTCAACCTGTCTATCATGCATACAAACGACTCTCATGCTCGTTTAGATAATGTTGCCAAAAAGTAACAGCCGTAAAAGAAGTCCGTGCAGCTAAGCCGGATGCGTTGTTGCTCGATGCAGGTGATGTATTCTCAGGATCGCTATACTTTAACCAATTTAAAGGACAAGCAGACCTAGAGTTTATGAACCTTTTAGACTATGATCTTATGACATTCGGTAACCACGAATTTGATCTCGGTTCAAGCCCTGAAGGTCATCAAGCATTAGCCGATTTTGTTAAGAACGCTGACTTTCCATTCGTAAGTACGAATGTTGATTTTTCTAAGGATGCAAAATTAAGCCCTCTATATAAAGAACAATACGCAAGCAATCCTAAAGACAGCAAGATCTACCCTTCCGTTATTAAGAGAGTGAACGGTGAAAAAGTTGGTTTTATTGGATTAACAACAGCGGAAACGGCTGATATTTCTAGTCCTGAATCTGTAGAATTCCAAAATTATATTGAAGAAGCGCAAAAAGCAGTAAAAGAATTAGAAGAGCGTGACGTAAATAAAATCGTTGCAATTACTCACCTTGGTTTTGATGACAATCCCGAGTACGACAATGACCTTGAACTAGCAAAATATGTAGATGGCATTGATGTAATTGTTGGCGGCCACAGTCATACACAATTAAATGCTCCTGTTGTCGTTTCAGCAGATGAAAATGGCGAACAAAAGGACTCTACGGTTATCGTACAAGCCTATCAATATAACGATTTCTTAGGAACGTTAGATGTTCAATTTGATAAAAAAGGAAAAGTTGTTGGTCAAGCTGGAAAGTTGATTGAGATTAAAGGGAAATCAGAAGATCCTGAAGCTGCTGAACTCTTGAAAAAGTACTCAAGTAAAATAGATGAGATTAAAAACACGCCAACTGGCGGTGTAGCTGAACAGGCATTGTTAGCGCCACGTACTAGCGGAACTGGAACGAGTGTAAGAAATAGCGAACTTCCACTAGGCAACCTAATTACAGACGCTATGCTTGATAAAGCTAAGGATTATAATCCAAATGTCGTTATGGCCTTCCAAAACGGCGGCGGAATTCGTGCAACGATTGATCAAGGTGAGATTACGTACGGTGATGTACTAACGACTCTTCCATTCGGAAACACACTTGCAACGATGAAGTTAACTGGTGCAGAGATTAAGACGGCATTAGAGCACAGTGTAAGCCAAGCACCAAGAGAAAGTGGTGGTTTCCTTCACGTTTCAGGCATGAAATTTACGTATGACAGCACACAACCAGCTGGCAGCCGAGTTGTAACAATGGAAGTGAAGAACGCAGATGGCACTTTTACTACAATTAACCCATCTCAAGAATATGTAATTGCTACAAACGCATTCACCGCTAAGGGTGGAGATGGATTTACAGTATTTAAAACAGCGTACGAGCAAGGCCGCGTTACAGACCTCGGTGCTTCAGACTGGGAAAACCTTCGTGATTATGTAGCTGAGTTAAAAACAGTTAACCCTGTGGTTGAGGGCCGTATTGTTGATAAAGCTAAACAATAGTTACAGTTATCAAGACTGGTTCAAAGATTTCTTTGAGCCAGTCTTTTTTATTCCTCTAACCACTTATAGCGAGGCGTGGTTTGATAGGCTGCTTGCTCTCTCCTCTTCTCCGTACTGAACATTCCACTCAATGTTCCATAGAAGTACTGTGTGAAACTCGTTTTGATTTTGCGTTTTTTATAAAGAAATACAGTGGTTTTGAATGCTTCAACGACTAACGATGTTAACTGTTCGATCGGTGTACGAAAATTAAACTTTTTATATGCGATTAATGCTTTGTGCCAGAACGTATAGATCTCTTCTGCTCGGTCAAAGAATGGTTTTACTGATTGGATGAATGGTTTTGGGACGTTATCAGGAACGAAGGTGTAGTCGAGATCGTGAAGTTGAGAAGTCGCCGATGCAGCCGGAAATTGTGATGTGATAATGACGTTCTTTTCCTGACGTATGTTTAGATCTTTATTTTCTAGATTTAAGTAGAGATTCTTAGTTTCAGGTGCTGATTTTGATGTTTCTCCCCTACTCTCTGAAGGAGTTTCGTTAGCATGCCGATACGTCAGTTGTGTTTTCAGCGATACATCAATTGGCTGAAACACAAAGACATTATGAGCAAATCCTCCATTTGATCGATACGTTTTATATACATGTAAGAATCCTGCTGTTTTCACTTTTCTTAGCATGCGGACAAATGTCGCGCGCGAGATCCCTCCCTGTTTTTTTGAGCACGCAGAGACAAGTGTAGCAATCTTCGCATTTGCCACGCCTGGTACGACTACACTATATTGACATAACACCTCAAACGCGATGTACTCCGATCGGGTGAGCAAATCTGGGTACTGTTGAAAAAACATATATACCTGTTCGTTAAACTCTGTCACATTTTGGAATTTACTTAAGTTTTTAAATTGATAGATGTTACCCGCTCTCATTTTTCTGTTCCTCCCTTTTATTGACTCATCTATAAATGTCTTGAGAAAGAGAAAAAGAGCCATCATGATAAAAAAATAATTAAATATTTTTTAGCTGCTATTTTGTGATTGTTTATATAGCAAGCAAATACAGAAAAAACCTGTTGATTGCACTGATTTTTAATAAAAAACACCGGATAAAGGTAGAATCTGATTTTGTAGGATCATTTTTAATGTTATTCCTGATGTTTTGATGAGTAGAGGCCGCCATTATGCGGCAGATTAGGGGCGCGTGCGCGGATTGCGTCGGTATGTGCGCGTAAAATATGAAAATGTGCGCGCGTAAAGCGGAAAGCTGCGCGTAAAAGGCGGGAACCTGCGCGCAAACAGCGAGTAAGTGCGCGAATGTGTAACAGATAAAAGAACACGTACCGTAAAACTAATTTTATATGAAAAAGATGGCTCCGCTTGGGAACCATCTTCAGAAATTTATCTTATTTTGTTGGCAAATCCGAGTGTTTAAGCAGGTGTGATAAGTAGTCTAGCAAGTCATATCTCAAATCGTCTCGTTGGAGAGCGAATTCGATTGTCGTCTTAATGAAACCCAACTTTTCCCCAACATCATATCGAACACCTTCAAAATCGTACGCATACACGTCTTCAGATATATTAAGTTCGGCAATGGCATCTGTTAGCTGGATTTCGCCGCCTGCACCAGGTGTTTGATTCTCTAAGATTTCAAAAATTTGAGGAGTTAAAATATAGCGTCCCATAATGGCAACATTGGATGGTGATTCTTGTTGTTTCGGCTTTTCGACCAAATGGCTCACCGAATATAAACGGTCGTTTAACTGTTTGCCATCAACAATTCCGTATCGAGAAACTTCTTCTTCTGGCACTTGCTGAACACCAATGATAGAAGATTGATACTCGTTGTATTGATGAATAAGCTGTTCCAAGCAAGGCGTATCGGATGTTACGATATCATCACCAAGCAGGACTGCAAAAGGCTCATTTCCGATAAACTTCCGTGCACACCAAATGGCATGGCCAAGCCCCTTTGGTTCCTTCTGTCGAATATAATGAATATCCACGAGCTTAGATGGTTTTTGCACTTCTTCAAGCAGCTCAAGTTTTCCTTTTTGAAACAAGTTCTGCTCTAATTCATATGAAAAGTCAAAATGATCCTCGATCGCTCTTTTTCCTTTACCTGTAACGATAATGATGTCCTCAATTCCGGAAGAAACCGCTTCTTCAACAATATATTGAATCGTCGGTTTATCCACGATCGGAAGCATCTCTTTCGGCATAGCTTTTGTCGCTGGCAGAAACCGAGTGCCCAGTCCTGCGGCAGGAATAATCGCCTTTTTTACTCTCATTTGGTGAACTCCTTTATATAGAATTTCACATGTATTTAGCCTTATCTCCTTCATCATACCTTACTCGTTTACATAGTTCTTCCCGATTCATAATTTTTTACATCGTTTTTACAATTCATATGCAATTGTTAAGAATTCATACGGAGCAAGTTGTTTTTTACCCCTTATGGACTTAATTTTGCACTCTAAATGTTTATTCAGTTGAGAGTTGGGAAAGGTAGTTTTAGAAGAGAAAACATTAAAAAAGGAGTGCATGAATTTATGTCTGATCAAAATCATCCTAAAGGTCAACCTGCACAACATCAAAATCAGCAGCCTGGTGTAGAATCTGAAATGACACCAAAACCACAGTCCGAGAGCCCTACATACAAAGGGAGCGGAAAGTTAAAAGGTAAATCCACATTAATCACGGGTGGAGATAGCGGAATTGGTAAAGCCGTAGCTATTGCGTATGCAAAAGAAGGCGCAAATGTGGCAATCATCTATTTAGAAGAATCCCAGGACGCGGAGGAAACGAAGAAACAAGTGGAAGAAGAAGGCGTAAAGTGCTTATTGATTCGAGGAGATATTGGTGACGAATCGTTTTGCGATCAAGCAGTTCGTGATGTAGTCGGCTCGTTTGGTGGACTTGATGTACTTGTAAATAACGCGGCCGAACAGCATCCACAGCAAAACTTTGAGGACATTACAGCCCAGCAGCTCGAAAAAACATTCCGCACCAACATCTTCAGCATGTTCCATTTAACGAAAGCTGCACTACCTCACTTAAAACAAGGAAGCACGATTATTAACACAGCATCGATCACAGCTTATCAAGGACATCCAGAGTTGATTGATTATGCTTCAACGAAAGGTGCGATCGTGTCGTTTACTCGGTCGTTATCCAATAACCTTGTAAAAAAGGAATCCGTGTAAATGGCGTGGCGCCAGGTCCAATCTGGACACCGCTCATTCCATCGACATTTACAGCAGATAAAGTAGAACAGTTCGGAAAGGATACACCGATGGGTCGTCCAGGTCAGCCAGAAGAACTTGCACCAGCATATGTGTATTTAGCAAGTGAAGATTCTTCTTATGTGTCGGGGCAGATGATTCATATTAATGGCGGTAAGGTTGTAAATGGATAGATTAAGAAACAAACTGGCCTAATTAGCCAGTTTGTTTTAATTCTGGGACTTTGAGAGGCTTCTTTGACCTAAAAACTTGTTAATAAACTTTTTTAATAAATGACGGTATCCCTTGTAGTACCATCTGGTAACAATCGATATTCGTGAATCCTTCCATCGATTTCATCCACATAGTAAACGGTCAAAGATGATACTGTCTTACTTTCTTCATTCCATTTGATGAATACAATAAGCTCTACCTCTTTACTTTGCAGACCGTTTAGATCCACTTCATCTGTATCGGTTTTAAATTTATATCCTTGGATGGTATTAATATTGTATCTCCACATGTAGCTGTTATCCATAGCTCCTCTAACTTTCGAGTACGATCCACCCAATATGCTTTTTACTTCTTTTTTAGACTGTCCAATTTTCAACTTCCCTTTTACATCTTCTAAACTGACTTGCTTTTCAGATGCTTTTACTGTAATAGAATCCTTTGCAACGGAATCAGTCACTACACTACCCATCATAATCATTGAGAATAACGATACTGCGATCAGAAGTCGTTTCATCAACTAATCCTCTCCTTTATTTTGGTTATTCATTAGACGAAACAGACGGATTATGGGTTTCACTCTGTTTATGAAATACTTCTTCTTTCTTCTTTTCCTCGACGCATTTTTCTTTAGCGCTGTCTATGTGTTTACGGTACGTGTTCTTTTATTTGTTACACGTTCGCGCAGATATTCTCCATTTACGCGCAGTCCAATGCCGTTTACACGCGGTTATGCTTCAGTTCCACGCAAAAACGTTTGATTTGCGCGCACATCTCGGTGATTTTCACGCACCCAAGAATAATTTAAGCAGTTTCTGGTATCGAAAAGGGCTTCTATGCATGTTAGTAGGGTTAAGCAGCTATAGATACAATAATTCTTTATTGTTAAACCGAATTTTTGAGGGCACAATCACACTTGTGAGCTTGTTATAACAAAAATGGTGTGGTTACCTTAAGAACAACTATCCGCAGGTCTAGTTTTTTTATAATTTAAAAAATAAAAAAACCAACACCTAATTAAGGTCTTGGCTTGTTTATACACTTTGATCATATGTGGTTTTTAATTCCTTATATTGATAGTGGCTGATCTTAGATGTGTTCCACCGTTTTTCCATCATGTTTAACTTTTTCTTTACATAATCAAAAGAAGCTCTACCCTGATAATCATCACCTAAATATATCTCGCATTCGTTATTCCCTTTATATACTATTTTTAATAGGTGCCCATTAAGATGACAGATGTACAAACCATTTCCTAACCGAATCACCGTTACACTCCCTCTTGATGGAACGTTTCCACGCTTCATAAGCCAAGAATTCGCGAATTTCTTCTTTTTCTAGACCTAGTTCTTTAGCTTGAGCCAAAAGCTCAACCCATTCTTGATCGAGAATTTCAACTTGAATATCTAACAACTGCTCCACAGGAACCTCTAACGCTTTCGCTATCTTTTGAATCATATGCGCAGATGGATTTGTCTCATGATTTTCGATGCTGCTTAGGTAGCTTTTTGAGATGCCTGCCAACTCAGAAAGCTTAGTAATACTTAAATTTTTATATAATCTTCGTCTTTTAATTTCAATCCCAATTTTGTTTAACATCACCAGCTTCCTTTTCATTTACATACTGTTTTTATAAATCTATAGTTTTTCTTCTTTGCTTATATAGTGTGGTTGCTCCTAAAAGTAAAAGTACGATTCCACTAAACAAATAATTATATGTGTTTGTGGATGTTTCAGGAAGAATATGACCCTCAACTGGGGGGAATTCAAACCATCTGAAGGAATTGGACGCTCAGGAGATATAGTGTCGTCATCTCCAGGCTGAGGATTGATCGGCCCATTGTCATCTGGTTCGGACGGTTCGTTTGGTTCTGTAACCTTATCTTCAACAATAAACTTAAATTCCACGTCGAAGGCTAATCCTTGAAATTCATTACCAAGTTCACTAGGGAATTTAACTTCAAACATAAGATCTTCTTGATGTTTCGAATTTAAATACCTTGCAGGCAGACTCTTAAAATCTTTTAGTTTGCCGGTATGTAAAACACCTTTTGAATCCCACACTTTAAGCAAAAATTCGTTATATAACTTTTTAGAACCGCCTTTAAATATCGCTTGAATATTATATTTAAAATCTTCTGCCCCTCTATTCTGAATAGTAAGCTTCCTAGTTGCCCAGTCACCAGGTTTCATGTTCGTAAGATTAAATAAAAAACTGCTGGGACTTGTATTGATATTAAGTGATTCGTTTGGTTGAGCATGAACCAACGTTGGTAGTAATAATAAAATTGATAAAGAAGTGAGAAGTAATTTTAATAGTTTCATTTTGAACCTCTCAAAAAATAATAGTATTTATATTAATAAAAGGTGGGATCCCCCACCTTTTCTTTCCTAATAACTATAATAAATTAGTCGTTGACTTCTTCAGTGTGCTTTGAAGAACCTTCTGTAACAGGATTTGGCATTGTAGCTCCATCTGCAGACCCTTGAACATCGTTGTTGATTGCACCATTGCCATTATGAGAATCTACATGTACTCCATCCCATTGAGTAGCTTCCAGGTTAAAGAAGAAATCAATTTTATCACCTTGGAATTTATTTTGGAAATACTCTCCTTTATCATTTTTATTTTCGTCATTTTTAAATGTAATTTGGATAAATACATCATCTGAATCTGTAGGATTCACAGGAATGCCACGTCTATCTTTGTCTGCTACAGTTAGAGGTGCTAAGTTAATTCGATCAGATCCATCAGTAGCTAAAAAAGCTGCGTTAATTTTTGATTTGTACGCAGATGGACCAGCTACAAGATCTGCCAAAGTTAGTTCTTCCCCTGCTTTAACAATTTGATTTCTTGGTTCCCACTTAGTAGATTCACCATCAACTGCAGCAAAGTTGATTACAAATTGTGATAAATACTCACTCTGAGTTGAATCAGTTTTACCATCAAAATTACTTGCAGTAGTATTTAATAAAACTTCTTTAATAGCTAAACTTCCCTTATTGTTTAATTTGAAAATTCTTTGAACATTATCTTTAGGCTTCATGTTCGAAAGATCAAAAGTAATCGGTTTAGAGCCACTTTTTCCAACTTCCAAATCTAATGTTCCTGCTGCAAAATGATTATTTGTAACTGCTGTATCGTTAAATGCTGCCCAAGTTCCCCCACCTACTAATGTTAATCCTAGTGCTGCTGTTACTACTCCCATACCTAACTGTTTTTTAATACTCATTTTTTCCCCTCTTCTCCCTCGGTTACGAGGTATGTAATTTTTATATTGAACCCTTTGTCAGGGATACAATCATTTTTATACCGCTTTTTCTACACTTGAATTCTTATTTATTTTATCGAGCTCTTTTAACGCTTTTAAGATGGAGATTGCAGAATAAATGAGTAGCAAGACACCTGGAATGATTAACAACAATGCAGTACCTTTATTGGATTTAGCGAAGTCTATGAAATAACCAAGGTAAGGAATTGTAAAGTTTGAATACTTACCCATCACATTTTGTGCGAGAACAAGTTGTGTATCGACGGCCTTGTTGTTATCCCCTTTTGTTTGATACATAACTTGATCACCGTTTTTAATAACCTCTACAATTCTATGAGTCACAATTGATTGATCTTGTTTTAAATACGTGATAACATCTGTTTTTTTAGATTCATAGCATTTTCTAAAGGTTTTACCGCAATAACTGAACCTGTTTTAAAAGTTGGTTCCATTGACCCTGATAAAACTGTCTTTATTTGATATCCAAAGAAACTAGGTTCTCCACCAGATGCTTTAGATGAAATCACTATAAAAATCATGCTAAGTAATGTAATGGCTAAAACAGTAGTTATCAATCCATTTAAAATTTTTATTGTTATTTTCATAAAAACCACCTTTTACTTTTATTGTGAAAGATTTATTCTGTTGTAGTTTTTTGATTTTCCTCAATCGTTTTTGATTCTGTTGATTCTTCATTATTCTTAATAGTAGGTTCCTTTTTTCTGGGCTCTTTTCCTCGGTTTCCTTAGGTCCTTCAGAGTCTGAAACAACTGGTTCCTCTGTTGGTTCAGTTTTATCAGTTGTTTCTTCTTTTTCTTTATTTGTTTCATTTTTCTTTTCTTCGTTCACACTCTTACTTTTATCCCCATTAGAGTTACCACCTTGATTGCCATTGTTAGGATGATCATCTACACATTCATCAGGAAGACAATCTTTTTTGTCTTCGTTCCCTTTTCCAGGGTTATCAGGATCCCCAGACTCTCCATCGTCTCCCTCATTTGGTCCATTACCTAAGCCAGAGTCATCCTTCTTCTTGCAAGCTTCTTTATTTTTCTTTTCATACTCCTTATCCGAACAAAAATCTTCTAAAGTGGCTATTGTGTTCGCTATCTTCTCTGTGTCATTAAATTTTGAATATGTACTTGAATTAGGTAAATAAAGAACTGAAATAACAATTAAATAAAACATCCATATGTTTGTAATTAACCAGAATTTATTCTTATTTCTTCTGGTTAATCTTTTATGCTTTGTCCGCCGACTTGGAAATGTATTCATTACTGGTTTCACGCCCCTTATGTTCAAGTTCTTAAAAGGGTTTGTAATTAAATAATTCGCTTTGTTCTTTATTAAGAACTTATAATGTGAGTATAATACATATTACCTAATTCAAAAAGGTGTAAAATAAGCCGTTTGTTCTATAAAAAGAACATTTTTCTAAATAAATCACTCAATTTCTTCCAAATACTTAAAAAATTGTATTTTTTACAGAACTTTATGTTCATTATAATGGACTTAGATGAATTGTTTAATTTTCATTATTAAGAACATATATCAACTAAATATTTAATACAGGAGGTGATACTGTGCGCAGATTAATATCATGGATTATCTTAATCAGTGGATTTCTATTATTGGTTTATGGACTATTACAATTTACATCTTTAAAAGAGCAGCAAGATAGCAGTTTAAGGAAAGCACAGGAAGTTATAAAATCCTCTTCATCACCAACTACTAACAAAAAGTCTATAAATACTAAACTGAATAAAGGGGAAGTTATTGGATTACTCTCGATACCTACAATAGATGCTGCGCTTGCAATTATTGAGGGTACCGATCCGGATGAACTGGAGAGAGGTGTTGGCCATTATTCTGGCTCATCACTTCCAGGTGAAAAAGATCAAATTCTCTTATCTGGGCATCGGGATACTGTATTTAGAAATTTAGGAAAGGTAAGTAACGGAGATAAATTAACCATTAAACTCTCTTCTGGGGTTTACACCTACGAAATATTTAAAACAAAAATTGTAGATGCCAACGATCGGACGGTTATCCAATCAACCTATCCTGAAGAAATTCTGGTTTTGACTACTTGTTATCCTTTTTCGTATATAGGAAACGCACCTGAAAGATATATTATTTATGCAAAGAGAACTTAATTGTAAACAACATGGAGCTTATGTGGTCCTTTTTTTAAGTTTGTGCTAATTAACAAACCGATACTAAAATGAAATCCCTTAGGAAGCTTTAACTTTTAAAATCAATAGCATGATAGTAATTCACCTATTTTTCAATTAGGAATGGTTACAATGATCCTAATTTTCAAGAAAAAAATGGAACTGTGAATTATATTGGTATATCCATTGTTAAATCTGATGCTTTATTACAATATATTTACGATTTAGGTGAACCCTATCATAAAAGTGAAACGGGCATCGATTGGTATTATGACAAAAATACCAATCAACTGCTCAGTATTTCCGAAACAGATGAAGGTAAACTTAGTATACGTATTAGGTACAAGGATGCAGGAGATCAGTTTTAAAATGCGTAAAATATTTCTTTACAGTTAATATTTACCATATTATGATTGGATTATCATCAGTCAAAAAGGAGCACGGTCCATGTATATCATTCCAACCGGAAGTTCAATCCATAATGATCATGATTTTAATTATCATCGTTATTTAATGGTTAAGGTAGACGTTGTTTGTGTGAAGGAGAAGGTAACCGTGGACGCTGGCTATATTGATGATTATAATGAAAAACTTATTGTCGTGAATGGCAAGGCTTTTAACAGATATCAATATTTATTTATTTCTAAAACATAATGATCAGGCAGCTACTATTGGCTGTCTTTTTTTGGAACTTTTTTAATGTATACACGTAATAATTAAAAATCGAAGGGAGAGATAAACATGACTGATTTTACTTTATTCATTGAACAGTATCTTTTTATCTCTACACTTCTCTTACTTTTCATAACCATTTATCAGCTGCCTTCTGTTACTTCTTTTGTTGGCAAGGAAACTTTGTGTTCATTTCAATGTATTAAGGTAGCTACTAATATTGTTATAAATCTACATAGCCGTGTTTTACATATAAGAATTTTCATTTTCACCTTTCAAAAGCTTAAGATTAAATACTCATCGAACAAAGATCTGGAGGATTGTTCGCTCCTTCTCTAACGAATAAAATAGAGGAGGAGACTAGATGTTGAGTATTATTGAGTTTATTGTATATCCTTTCAGTCAGATGTTACATGTTGTTGCAGATTTATTTAATGGCAGTTACGGATTAGCTGTAATCACCATCACATTGGGTTTACGAATCATACTCTTGCCGCTGTTTATTAAGCAAGCTAAACAGCAAAAAGAAACAAACCAGAAACTAGAGCTGATTAAGCCAGAATTAGAAGGGTTAAAAGAGAAATATAAGAATCGAAAAAAACCTGAAGAAATTAAAAAACAGCAAGAGGAAATGGTTCAACTTTATGGGAAGTATAAGATTAATCCTTTTTCTACAGGGTGCCTTCCTATGCTTATCCAGTTGCCAATTGTGATGGGAATGTATTGGGCGGTTATCGAGATAGCTAATGTTTCAAATCATTCCTTTTTAATGTTTAATTTTACAGAGACAAGTATCGTTTTAGCTTTAGTAGCTGGGTTTATCTACTATTTTCAGGGGAAGAGTAGTCCCAATATTACCAGTTCGAGTAGTCCGAGTAATATGAAATGGATGATGCTTATATCCCCCATTGTTATCTTTCTAGTGTCTATTAGCAGCCCTTCCATTCTGCCTTTTTACTGGTCAGTGAATGGAGTGCTCCTGATTGTTCAGAACATCATTATTAAGAGTATGGTATAAGAGATAGAACTGTTCTATAGATAGTGGTTCTATGGTCAGTCCTTGCTGATCCGTCTATACAGGGGTTTGATTTATATTAATGGCGCGGCAGGTTGTGAATGGTTGATACATGTGTTTTTAGTGTAGCCCTCCTTCTCTTTGAAGGAAGGGCTATTATTTAAGAGCTAATATATTTTACGGTACGTGTTCTTATAATTATTACACATCCGCGCACGATTACATGTTTTTCACGCAGTTGAGTTAATTTTACACTCGGTTGCACCTAAGTTGCGCGCACATCGAGCCCAGTTGCGCGCAGGATGTTGCTATTTTCGCGCAGTTACCATCAAGTCACACATAAATGACATAAAATCATGCTACAAAATAGCTAAATAGAAGTACTAAAACTACCTCTCCAGCCATATTAAATCAATCATCATCATTTCACTCTCACAACAAAAATAATCTATAAAAAAGATCTAACACCTCGCTAAGAAGCCAGTTCCTCACTATCACGCTAGTTTACCGTCACTTCACAGACCAATTCGTCCTTGGTGTAACAAAAAAATTTTCGAATCCAAAATAAAATGTATTAAACTATTGTTGAAACCTTTACCATATCTGTATCGTCTTACCATCAGAACAACGAGGAGGTCATGTAATGTGGAAAAAGGGGATTTGAGCACAGACTTTTCAATTACTGCGCTCAGCCATGAAGAAGCTCTTATCTGCTTAATGAAAGAATATGGAGAAGAAATCAAACGCCTTGTATATACATTTGTAAAAAATTGGCCACAAGCAGAAGATATTACACAGGACGTTTTTATTACAATTTATACAAAATTAGATTCCTTTCAAGGGAATGCAGCCATACGCAGTTGGATCTATTCCATTGCAATTAATAAATCAAAAGATTACTTAAAAAGTTGGCAATATCGTAAGTTACAATTGGCAGATAAATTCACAGGCGAAACCTCCAGTGAGAAAAACGCTGTGGAAGTCCACGTTATTTCTAATTCGGAAGACCGAATATTGTATCAGGCTGTACTACAATTATCACTTAAGTATAGAGAAGTCATTTTATTACACTACTATAAAGAATTTTCAATTCGCGAGACAAGTGAATTTCTTTCTTTGAATGAAGCTACGGTAAAAACACGGCTAAGTCGCGCGCGAAAATTGCTTCATGAAAAATATGTGAAACTTGGAGGTGAAAGATGATGGAGGATAAACTAAAAAGGCTTTCTATCAGTATGGATCAAGAGATTTCGAGAACAAAAGTTTTTACAGAAAAGGACGAACACCAAATACGTTCTCAAATTAAACAATTATCAAATCCAATTTCAAAAAAGACTCCACATGTATTCATCCCAAAACTACTCACCGCAGCCCTTTTCTCAGGAATCATCTTTTCATCGTATTATTATTTTGACAAACAATTCATGTCCACTCCTGAGGTTCAGATTAATGAAGAAGCGCCAGCGCCTGTAGCTCCTGTTATTACGCAGCAGGTATCTGGGAGTGGCTTAGCAAAATATTCTGGTGAAAAGCGATTAACGGTTACATTCACCATAAAAAATGAGTCAAAGGACGTAATAAAGAATTCGCTATCGTACCGTATATCTTTTTTAAATGATCATTTAGT
This sequence comes from Fictibacillus sp. EA-CB0309, assembly GCF_055814265.1. Classification (NCBI taxonomy): domain Bacteria; kingdom Bacillati; phylum Bacillota; class Bacilli; order Caryophanales; family Fictibacillaceae; genus Fictibacillus; species Fictibacillus sp. EA-CB0309. The sequence continues at coordinate 662,294 of NZ_CP169271.1, read as the reverse complement.
GGATGCGGCAGGTACTAGATCTGAAATAATTAAACCTGAAACCTTCAAGCCTATAGGAATGGATGAAAGCGAAACCTTATCAAAAGAGTTTCTGCTCAAAGAGGAAGTCACCAAAGAAGACCTGATGAGTTCCATACAGATTGAAGCCATGAACGGCACCAAAACCATAAGTTCATTTATCATTAGTTCTGTTGATTATTTAATGGATGAAAAGAAAGACCCTAATTCCAATCCAATTGTTGATGAGAAAGAACAGAATTCAGATCAAGAGAAAGAGGGAGAGAACAAGGGAACTGAAGAAAAAAGGAAGAACAGGCACCGGTTCCTTCAAAAATGGAAAAAGTAACTTTGGATGAAGCTAAACAAATATTCACAAAAAATTTAGCTGATATTTCTAGAACATTCGCCGTATCTGGTGAGAAGAATAATTGGAATGCCAAAAACCCTGCAACTTACGAGGTGGCTGGGCCAGATTTCGAGCCTTATGTTACTCAAAATTTTTCCGAAAACATACTAAGAGATTTACTTCCTAACTATTATTGTCAATGTGATATTGGTTTTCTACCAAGAATTCATCCCGTCGTTCGCTTTAACATAAAGTCGGTTACAGAAGACCAAATTTTAATAGGTGGATTGGAACCTACAGGCGAGGTTAACGTAGGCGATCAATGGACATTCACACTTGTTAGAGAAGGGGAACAATGGAAGATGGATCACTGGACACACACTTCATTAGAAGGAACTAACTTAAAATTGACTAAAGAAGAAGCTCATCAGCTCCTAGTAACTGAAACGCAGAGCGCAACCTTTATAAGAGAAATACAAATAAATAATGTTAATGCATTTGTCTTTCATGTTAAAGGATCCGACTTCGAGCGTGAAGTTACTGTGCGTTCAGATGACGGATTTATGATTTATGAATAACTGTGTTCCGGCTTGCAGTCAAAACTGCAAGCTTTTTATTGTATATGTCAATTCATATCGCTTGTTCTTATTCCACTAATATTCAAACTTTAAGTAAAAAAGAAAAAAAGAATGCTGTTGGCCATCTTCTTTTTCCATTTTTACTCGTTTAAATGTTGTTAAATTTTCTTATACGAAACTTAATGTAGCGTTCTAGTCCTATGCTTCCCCTGTTTTCCTGGTCGCATTTTCAGCACTGTTTGTGTGGTTACGGTACGTGTTCTTTTATTTATTACACGTTCGCGCAGCTACCCTTCATTTACGCGCAGTTGGATGAGGTTTACGCGCAGCTGAGATTTATTCCCACGCACAAACGAACGATTTGCGCGCAGATCTCGGCGATTTTCACGCACCATAGACTATTTAGGAAGTTTTCTGTATCAAAATGGGTTTCTATGCATGACAAAAAGATGTGCCAACTATTAAAACCAGAAAATCTTATGAGTTAACACGAAATTTTGGTGGTATTTATATATCTTTTGGCATAAATCCGCAGCACATTCACGCTTGTTAGCGTTGGGGGACAATTTTTGAACACCTTAAGAACAACGATTCACAGGTCTATTTTTTTATATCTTCCTAAAAAACCAAAAATACCCTAAGCCTCTTAGGGCTTAGGGTATTTTTTATCTCGCTGTTCGTCTAAATTTAAATACAAATCCAATGATAAAAGAGACAATCGTCATGATGAATAATGCCGTAGTGATGGTTGTTACACCTGAATTCATATTTAAAGCGTGATACACTTGCACACAGATACCGAATGGAACCGCAAAGAACAAAAACAACATACCGAAGATCGCATTCTTCGTATTGAACAATTCTGTCTTATGTGCGAGATCTAGCACTTTTAAGCTAAGAATCCAGAAAGCACTTGTAATGGACCAGAATAGAAGTATGGAAGAAATAAATGAAGTTGAAGTAAGTCCCATAATTCGTTCAAAGAACAAATTAATATTTCCCCATACCATCACTGTTTGATACAGTCCCAAAGCAAATAGTCCGGCTAAGAAGATAAACGCAAATCCAAACCCTGATGTAATATGTTTCATCCCCAAATATACTCTCCTTCCCCAATTCTGATAAAACGAAACCTAATTTTCAAATTATTTTACTATATTTTTTAGAAAATTGGAACCCCTAAGTGTTCTATGGGAGATTTTGTGTGCATCAAACTTCTTTTTTAATTGAATCTTCCAACTCTCATAGGCAAAAAAGCTCTGATTTCTTCTTTACTAATCCCTATATTCTTCGCTTGCATTATGAGGTCTGTCCATTCCAGATCAAGTTGATCCTCGTAATTGGGGATAATGGATCCAACAGGGATTTCAAGTGCGTGGGCAAGTTTTTTAATCACCTGAACAGATGGACTTGAACCACGATTCTCAATATTGCTTAAATGACCTTTTGAGATTCCAGCCATTAAAGCAAGGTTCGTCATACTTATTTTTTTTGATAAACGGAGATCCTTAATGTGTTGTCCTAATGCTTTATTCGTAATATGACGTCCCCCTTTGGTTTTCTATTAACCTAGTGTGCTTTGTGCTGCCTATTTACTTTAAGTGTATGAATGACTAAATCTTTTGAAGACATAAATGTGTTGAGCGGAACACCTTGAGCTTGATCCCTTTGTAATACCACTCTTATGGTCTGAAACAGAATTTTGACATCCAAAAAGATAGAATTATCGCGAATGTACATCAAATCATAGTGAAGTTTATCTTCAACTGATGTTGTATAATTTGCTAATACTTGTGCAAGACCTGTAATTCCCGGCCGAACGGCTAAGCGCTGATTATAATAAGGAATATCCTTATTGAATTGCTGAATAAAATAATCCCGTTCAGGTCTTGGCCCCACCAAACTCATATCACCTTTAATAACATTAAATAGTTGAGGCAATTCGTCAATCCTCGTTGCTCTTATCCATTTTCCTATAGCTGTTATCCTTGGATCACTTTCTGTAGCCAGAGTAGGACCTGTTTGACTTTCTGCATTTGTTATCATGCTTCTAAATTTATATATAAAGTATGGCTTTCCGTTTAATCCAATTCTTTCTTGGGCGTACAGAGCAGGTCCTTTAGAAGTTAACGGAATCAAAATGAAGAACAATAGCATAAATGGACTGCTTATCAGAAGAAGAATAGATGAACCGATCACATCCAACACTCTCTTCAACCAATCATTACTTTTTAAACGGTTAGTGGGCTGAATGGAATAAACCATCATATCATCGATTTGTTGGATATCGCTCGTTGTAACCAATAGGTCATAAAAATCTGGGATAAGTAAAACTTCTTTTTCTGCAGCTGTACAAAAATGAATGATCTCCTTTTTACATCTTTCTTGAATAGAAGGACCGATCATGACACTATCAAAGTTTTTAAGTTCTTCATGATATGTTTTTGATGATAGAATTCCCGATAAAACAAACCACCCCGGTGTGTGACGTAAAACTTTGTTGATTATTCTCGTTCGTTCTTCTGTCTCATCTGTAATTACCAAGACCTTTTTTTGACCAAAACTTTTTTGGGTCATGCGCCAAATGATGTACCGAAAGAAACCTACACAAAATGCTTGTGTGATGAAAGCCACTATAATTATTTTAAATCCAATGATAAAAAGCAGAGGTAAGTTAATGATTAATAACGCTAATACAAGGTTTAGTAGCACCTTATTAAAGTTTTTCCGCTTAAAAAAGGTATAACAATCGAATAAAAAAAGGATGCAATAGAACATATTGAAATGACTACAACCATTTTATCCAATGGCTCTAGCAATGGTTCCGTGGTAAATAGGTTAAACAGATAGATCGTAAATAGATAGCTAACATAGATTAGTAAGGCATCTATTACTCCCATCGTAAGGAAATAGAAACGGCCTTTATAGTTCCTGAGCACGATATAACACCTCTCCATCTCTCTTTTGTTCTATAAACAATCGTAATTGTTCTTAATAAAGAATACTGATTTAAAAAAATTATACCTTTCGTATTCCTCGTACGTTTTTGATATCATATGATTTAATGAGAATTCCCGCATCACTTTGTATCTTGCCTTTCGTGTGAGCGCTAAGCGAAAGTATTTGTTCTCTTGAAGTTCTATTATTTTCGTACAGAACATATCTACTGAATGTGATGGAATCAGTATCCCAGTCTCGTTGTTAATAATAGCCTCCCTAATCCCACCCTGATCGATGGTAATCATGGGTGTACCTACAGCCATCGCTTCTATTACTACCATCGGAAAGACTTCTCTCTTTGACGTTAGTAATAGGACGTCCATCTCTTTTATAAAATTCTCAGGCTTTTCTAGATTTCCTAACAATTTAACTTTATGCTCTAAATTTGAGTTTTTTATTTGATCCTTCACTTTTTGAAAGTCAGGCCCATCACCCGCTACGTAAAATTCAATATTCGTATGATGACTTAATCGATTTGCAATCTCTAAAAAAAGAGCATGATTTTTTTCTTCAGAAATTCTTGCTAAAATTCCGACCTTAAATATCTGTTCCGGTCGTTTATCTTGATATTGAAATTGTTTTAAGTCTACTCCATTATGGATTGTCGCTATGTTTTGTGGGTGAACTCCTAATTCGATCAAGTTGTTTCTTTCAAAGTTACTTACAGTGATTATTTTAGTAACAAATTTATTTAACAAAAAAACAAAAAGGTCAGGAACCTGTTTCTCTAATAGGGTTACATTATGTTTTGTGTAAATACACTGAAAAGAGTGAGAGATCGTCAATCTAATTAAAATAAGCAATAATACTACTCTTAAGCTGTTAGCATGGATAATATCCATTTCTTTGCTGCAAATAAGTTTCCTTATTCTCCAGAAGTTTAATAGATGATTTGATTTACTTAGCTCTAGATATCGATCTTTGTGTTTAATTTGTTTGTAGAGCTCCCCTCCTCCTGCAGCCGTATACACCTTCACTTTTTCGTGGGGAAGATTGTTTTCCAGTTTGCAAAAATAAATCTCGGCTCCACCTGTTGTTAGCTTATCTGTCATTAAAAGAACATTCACAGACTGACACCTCCTCGCGAGTATTTTTCTATTAAATGAATCTCTTTCCGTTTTAACACCACTTGATCTTCTTGGTGAAAATATACGGAAAGAACAGCTAAATACATAAAGAACAAGTCATTTATAATTACGGATAGCGATATCATCTGCAAAAGAAAGCCAAAAAAGGCTAAAAATAAGTAGGGTTTCTTGCGATAGACTCTATGTTGAAACAACTGATAAATCGTAAGTAACAGAAAGAGTAAAAAACAAAACGTTCCGACAACGCCTGTTTCTGATAGTATTTCTAAAAGAGTATTATGCACTTGTAATGAATCACCGAATTGAAATTGATTGTACGGAAGAAAGTTCGATGCCCCTACTCCCACCCATGGACTCTCTGCAAAATAACGCCAGGCTCTGTCCCATAACTCGAATCTTCCACTGCCTCCATCATTGGAAAAGTCTTGTATGCGAGACTGGATTACACCATAAATGTTGAATTGAAATATGGTAATAGCTACATATAAAGAAACAACAATGGAAAGAAATGCACCCGTTAAAAGTTTAAGTTGTTTCATGGGATGATTTACGATGAAAACATATAAAAAGAAAATAACAATAAATGCTACTATTCCTCCTCTAGAAAAAGAAAGTAAACTCGTTAAAATGCATAAGATTAATCCGATTCGGTTTCGCAGTGTGTTGAGGTTGCATAAGAAGTAAGTGAAAAAAGAGTATTATTGAATACCAGATAATTCGGGTCTGCGACTAAGCCTATCAGTCGAGGGTATTCACGATCCATGAAAACTCCTAGTGAATAGACACCATCACCTTGTAAAACGAAGTTTAACTTTTTCAGCCCCAGAAAATATAAAAATAAACTTCCTATATTAAATACAATACCTGCGTACGACAGTGAACGTTCAATATGAATTTCTGGGGAAGAACTGATCAAACTCTTCATTAAAAAATAGCAGCATAAGTAAAGAGTAATTCCACATATAATCCGCAAACTCACCGTGCTGTATAACGCGAATATGCCAGACAGGCAATAAACCAAATAGAACAAAAGCATACTGCACTCAAATAATTGAAGTTTGTAAAAATGTAGTCTCGATAGATGTATCAGATAAAAAAGAACTAAAAACATCATATACGGCTTTAATGCAAACCCAACATCCAGACTATACTTTCCTAAAAAGACGAGGAGAAAAAGTAAAAATAAACGTAGGCGAAAGCCTTCTTGTTTACTTATCGATGACATCTTCCACCCTCTCCTTCATCTTGATTTTCGAGCTCAACTGACGGAACAGCACGATTAACTTTCCCTTCATTTCTTTATCCAAAAATAATAGAACGGCAACACCTAATAGATGGGTAAATGCAGCCATATAAGGATGATTGATCATGATTAAGGAACAAAAAGTCAGAAACAAACCAAAGTAAAGTAAATATGGCACAAAGGAATGAAAAGCGATTGTTTTTCTTTGTGGAAGAAAAATACAATATCCAATAAGAGCGATGATTTCTACTGAAAGACCTGCATACGCCCCACCCGTCACTCCATACATACTGCTGAACAGGATATAAACAACAATACCCACAAGTACTGAAAATAGTTGCACACCCGTTCGATACGTCTGCAACCCCTCGTTGTAAGCCCATCAGCTAATCCAATCCCTACGGCTTGTATTAATATAAGCAGTGATAAGATCTTTAAAGCTTCTGAAGAAGGAATCCAGCTCTCACCAAATAATTGAAGAATGAATTCATCCGCTAGATAGTAGAGAGGAATTGTAATAATCATTCCCAAAATCGCCATCAACTTAATGAGTGTTACATTTAACGTTACATGCTGCTCTATCTTTTGGTTATGAAAGTGATTAAACATTACAGGTCTGAAAGCACCAGCAGCAATTAGTGGCAACTGCTGTAATGCTTGTGGGATGCGATATGCTACCGCAAACAATCCAACTTCTTTTAGCGTTAATGTTTTTTCTAGAATAATCGGACCTAATTGAGGGCTTAGGATAAATAACAACCCGCTAAACATAAAAGAAGTAAAATTTTTTAAGAAACCAGGCAAAAAAGGAACATTCAAGCGAATAGAAATATGACTTGTAACTAACAAGATTGAAAAAATACCAGCCACACAATAGGAAAGGCCATACATCAGACAAACAATGACTGGTGAAAGGGAAAATAAGATACTTATGGCAAGCGTACAAATCAGGAGCAAAGAGGTAAACATCTTAATAAAACCGATGTATTGCATTTTCTGAATCAGCTGAAAGAACATGGTGCCGATTCCTTGTAAGGCTAGACCCGTAACCATAGGGATTGATAAGTAAAAACCAATTCTTGTGAGTTCTTCATTTTCAGCATAAAAAAAGGTAATGTAACTCGCTCCAGCTGCTAAAGTAACAAAAAGGAGAAGTGCTCTCACTTTTATATAAGAAGCTAATATGGCGCTTAGTCCAGCATCTTTTTTGAACCCTCTCTTATTGCAATCTCTGTTAGACCTGCATCCGTGAAATACCCCATTACCATGGCTGACGCCAATGCAACGCTAAACATCCCATAATGATAGGCTTCCAGATAAGAGGCTAAGTAGATAAGAACAAAAGCATTAAGGAAACTCGCACCTGCCGTACTATAAAAAAGGTGAAAGATATTTTTGGAAATGGAATTGGCTTTAACTTCTTTCATGTACAAACACCTTTCTATCCCGTTTGATAGATCACCCCAAGTATGGGTTTTTTGGATCGGTTAATCTGCTGTTTAGCAGTTGCAACGTCTTCTATTTTTGTTCTCCCTTTCTGAACGACTAACAGAACTCCATCACACTGATTGGCTAATACTTGAGCATCGGAGATCTCTAAATAGCTTGGAGCATGAAACAAGACCAAATCAAATCGCTCTTTCCAGTTCGTTACGACATGGTGAATCTTCTGGTTGATCCAAAAGTCAAAAGGTGTATTGTATAAGTTACCTGCAGTAAGAATGGATAGCCCCTTTAGATAATCATTACGAGCGTGTAAGAATACATTATCTCCATGTAAAAGCACATCCGAAAAACCTTTTGTATTAGGCGTATTAAAATACGTATGCAGGGTTGGAGTCCTTAGATTAGCGTCTACGAGTAAGACTTTTTTCCTTGTTCTGCAAAAGAAATTGCTAATTGTGACGAGATACAGATGTGATGCGATGAGCCTTTAGGTGAGGTTATCATCAAAGCTTTAGATTCAGTATCTTCCATTTGTTTTTCAATGTTGCTTCTTAACATCCTAACTTCCTCTGATCTTTGACTAAATTTTGATACTGAATTTTTTTAGAACTTAACACTGATTTCACCTCTTTGTAATGATTGATACTGTATCAACCTTTTTTCTTTTCTTTTTACATGTACGTTTCCTAAAACAGGTAGTCCGAGCATTCGTTCTAGCTCAGTAGCATCCTGAACGGATTGATCTAAATGCTCTTTTAGCACCCCTATACCTATTCCGAGAAATAAACCTACAAATAATCCGATTGCAATGTTGAATAGAGGATCGCCAACTTGTTTAACTGAAATATCCGATTCTGACTTGCTGACTATTTTTAGATTTTTTACATTTAATAAATCATTTAATTTTTGAACAGAAACATTTCCAACAACATATGCTATTTGTTTTGAGCGTTCAGGATCTGATTCTTTGATCACGATGTGAATAATTTGAGAATCTTTATTGTTTTGTACGGATATTTTTTCCTCTAGCTCTTTAAGACTGTCTTGATTGTCTAGTTCAGCCTTTACAGCATTAAGGACAATGGGGCTTTTTATTAAATCAACAGCGGATGCCAGTATTCGGATGAGTTCCTGGTTTTCTGTATAGCTGTTTTCGTTTTGCTCTTTACCCACAATGATATATTCTGTTGCTTCATAGGAAGGCTTTACAAAATAGATCGTGGCTATTACGGCTATAGCCGTAATAAACAAGGTGGTTACGATTATCGTAATGGCTCTATTTTTTAAAATTTGAAGAAATTTTTTCAAATCTATTCCCTGTTCCATCATTAACCTCCTCAAAATTTTGTTCTAAATAATGAACTGATTAGTCAAAAAAAGAGTTAATGTTATTTTTAAAAGGGTTGTTAGCTTTTATCTTATAAAATGAACGCTCGTTGTTCATTTTTAAGAACAATCTTAATTCACTATTCTTCATTACGATTTTTAACTCCTTCATCCAAAATAGAAAAAACATCAATATTCATATCCAACTTGTTATTTGCAGATTCTTGAGTAAAGTGGACAACACGATTTTGATTTCCTAACAGGTGCTGATCCCAAACCATTCCTTGAAACGTATTGTATGATCCGCTTACCTTTATGATAGTTTTGGATATTTTAGATAGCTGAATCTGTAACCCCGTAAACTGGTTGCCTGAACTTTCATTCGGGATCGTTACAGATGAGTCGATGACAATAAAATTTACGCAATCATCTAATGTCAGGTTTACAAAACGATTTCCGTTAATCCAACTCTGCCCTTCTTTTTTCCCCTCATGATCAACCGTCATTTTAATTCCCGTATTAAAACCAGCTGCTTTATTGTCTGTAAAATTTACAAAGCTTATAAAATTTTCTTTTCCTTTTGCATAAAGAGAAATTGCTGTTCCTTTATGTGAACCGCTTGAATTGATGATGGATAGATTGTGAACAGTAGTTCGTTCCCAGGACCAGAATTGGTGCTCTCCATCTAAATAAATCACTTCTGACTTAAAACTAGGATTGACGACTTCTAGTATCCCATTTACGATCGAAGCATTTTTTTCTAGTTGGATTGCTCTAAAGTCCCCATCGACTAGAATTTTAGTATTTTGTCCGAGCTCTAAGGTTACCCCTTCTCTTATGATTAAGCCTGATCGGATTACATACTGTTTGTTGCCTGGTAACTTAACCATTCCCCCTTTATTTTTGTAACTTTCATTAATCGCATGTTGAATAACTTTAGTATCATCTTTCGCATCTTCCCCATGGCTCTCCAAACTCATCGACTGATTGAACATCTTTTGAGCGACTAACGTTAGTGCAGCTGCCAAGAGAGCTGAGATCAAACATGCGGCTGCTATTTTTTTAAACATGTAAAACCCCCAATTAAAAAACTCCAAGTGATTGGAGTTTCTAACTATTCACTTTACATTGAACCTTCCGTTATCTACGATGCGAGATGCTGGGATGCTTCTAATGCTTATTTGGTTATAGGAGCTTTGGGAAGTGAACTCTACTAGCGTATTATTTTTTACTTGTGATAGATCCCATGCCATACCATGAAATTCATTGTACTGTCCTGATATGGTCAATAATTTAACTGTTTTAGCAGATGGCTGTATTTGTATGTTCATAAAGAAATTCCCGCTGCATTCATTAGGAATACTTTCACTTGAGATAAAAACGATTCCTTGCACACAATCATCAATAGACACATCGGTAAAACGATTTGCATTGATCCAGCTGTACCCTGAAGCTGGTTTAACACTCTGTAGTCGAATAGCTGTATTTAATCCCGCAATGTTTATGTTTTCAAAATTAACAAATGAAATCTCGTGACCTGTTCCGTTCGAATAAAGGTGCAATCCAGTTCCTTTGTAACTGCCGCTCCAGTTTACAATATTAATATCTTTTATCTTGGTTTTATTCCACGTGTTGTAATACTTGTATTTTCCGTCAAGGCAGATGACCTGCGAATTGAAGTTGACATCATCAATCGCAATATACGCACCTTCTAAGGAAGCATTTTTTTGTAGTTCCAATACTCGGAAATTACCATAAATCACAAAGCGTGAAGCGTAACCAAACAGCAATTGGATGCCTTCCTTAATGACGATCTTACTCGTAATGGTATAATCTCGCTCTGAGAGAAGAACCGTTTTTGAACCTTTATTAGCAAAAGCATAATCAATGGCCGCCTGAACAGTTGCTGTATCATTCGCACCTTTAAAGTTATCCGCTAGGATTGTCATGACTATCATACCTTTCCTAACAAGCTTTACTGCTTGTCACTCTATTAAATCATGCCTCTTCCAAAGATAAGACAAGCTTAATAGATACTATAAGATATGACGTTACATGCTTATGTGCAACTTCGTTTTGGGTTAAATCACAATTGTTGTTTTAATATATTGACGAACGAGATCTTCCCAGTCCATAGATACACACAGTTTGTCATCTTCTATTAATTTCGAACCTGTCTGAATTTCAATGATTTCCAGATCTTTTACCGCCTTTATGCTGTGTGTAGCTTTTGGAGGTATTTCAAGTATGTCTCCTGCTGTTACTTTCTTGATGACTCCGTTCAGTACAAACTCTCCTTCTCCCTTAATGACTGTCCATACTTCATGTCTATGAACATGCATGTGGTAACTTAAGTTCTTGTCCTTGTTTATGACAATTCTTCTTGTTAACACTTCTTTCTGTTGATCCAGTTTGATATGTTCCAATGTTTTATACCAGCCCCACCTTCGTTCTTCATACATCGGTTTTTGCTCATCACCTTGTAACATTTGTTTAATCAACGGACTTTTTTCTTTATCAGAGACTAATATTCCATCAGGGCTTGCTGCTACAACCAGGTTTGAGCCTCCAATCACAGTAATGGGTATATGAAGTTCATTAATCAAATGAGTATTTATTGAATCCTCACTTATTACTCCGTTCCCTAACTGATTTGTGTTCATTACATCTGTTAATGTATTCCATGTGCCAATATCCTTCCAATCCCCTTTGTACTTTAGCATAACCACATTCTCTTCTTTTTCTATAACCGCGTAATCCATACTGTCTTTAGGAATATGAGAATACTTTGCCAGCAAATCTTCATAGTTGGTAGGCAACCCCATGTTATTCAATATAGAGATCATATAGTTCAATCTAAAAGCAAATATCCCACAGTTCCACAGACCTCCAAGCTCTATAAATTCCTCAGCCAAGTTCTTTGATGGTTTCTCTTTAAAATACATCACTTCATTCCAAAGGGTATTGTTTGTCTTTTTCGGTATAATATAGCCGTATTTTTCAGACGGAAAGGTTGGCTCCACACCCATTAAGGCAATGTTTGCTCCTGATCGTGTAAGAGTCTCTTCAAGTTCCTTCACTTTAGAGAAGAATTGTTGCTCTACATAAGGATCTACAGGCAAGACAACCATTACTTCATTCGGATCCGTCAGCTTTTGTGAATATAGATAAGAAGCTGCCAGACAAACAGCTGGAAAGGTGTCTCTCCGTTCAGGCTCAACTATGATTTTATTAACAAGATCTAACTGATTCATGATCATATCCATTTGTGAAATGCTTGTCGAGATAAGTGTAGAATCTTCTAGGTTCGCTTTCTTTAATTGATTCCAAACACGCTGAATCATGGATTGGCTTATACCATTCTCATCTTTTAAGACTTTTAAAAACTGCTTCGAACGTGCATCATTTGATAGTGGCCATAAACGTTTTCCTGATCCTCCTGACAAAAGTACCAGCTTCATCCAATCACACCAGCTTTCGTTTCAAATTTTGCAAGATCGGTTCGTTTTCGGCTGCCTTTTATTGTGTTTTTATAGAACTCTATCAACTGTTCATTCAACCGTTTCCATTGATAGTTTTCTTCCACAAATGTTCTTGCTTCTTTACGTATCTTTTCCAGCTGGGTGAAATCAGAAAGTAACTCAACGATGGTTTCAGCCATATCATCGTCTCGATCACGGACAACAATGTCTCGTCCGTCTTTTGCCCGAATTGGATCGTTAACAATTGAAGTGGTAATGACAGGTATTCCGCATCCCATCGCTTCTAACACTTTGTTCTGCAGCCCTGCACCTGATTTAAGTGGGCAAACGAAAAGCTTAGCATTCCAAAGATATTTTCGAACATCGTCAACTTCCCCAGTTACAATAATATTTTCATATTTTTCACAAAGACGTAAAAGATCTTTAGTTGGATTACGACCTACTATATAAAAAGTAAAATCTTCTCGCTTCCTTTTTATTAGAGGGTAAATATGCTTGATAAAATATTTAACCCCTTCCCGGTTTGGAGCGTAACTCATATTACCTACAAAAACTAAGTTATTCTCGCTTGTTAATTGATGCTGATAAGTAAAATACTCGAGGTCTACTCCATTTGCTATCGTAGTTAATGTACTGTGGTTCAAAGATACGTTCTTCTTATCGATTTCGGAGATAAAAATGCCTCCATCATAACGAGAGCATGCTAACTGTTCCATTCTATGTATGTTTTTTGCTTCCCAGTGTATGAAAGGATTCAGCAGCGATTTTTTCATGTGAGCTGACCGATTAAGATTGAGAGAAATAGAATCGACAAAATCAATTACGTTAGGTAGATGTTTAATAGAAGATTGATAAGGAAGTAAACGAACGAGTTGATGATGAACAATGTGATAATCATTCTTTGATACAGCCTGTTCTATGGCATGAAGAAGTTCATGAGAATAGTAGAGGGATGTTTGTAAAGGCCAGTCCTTAAACAATCCAATCACCATATTCTTCAAAGCTTCCATCTTGCTAAAAGGCACTACAGAAACCTCGCTGCACAGTTGCTGAAGTGGATAAGGAATGGTTGGTTCAGTGCCAAAGGAAATTAGATGAACTTCGTGACCAAAAGACTTTAAGCCCTTTATTTGGTTATAAGCCCTCAATTGATCTCCCTTTTTTGGAGGATAAGGCAGTCTAGGTGAAACAAATAATATCTTCAAGAAATCACCTACCGTCGTTTTTTATACTAGTCGTTTTGTTCATTAAAAAGAACATTTTTTATGATTATAGAATGGACTGAACTTAAATGCAAGGTTTTTGAACACGTTTCTATTCATTTTTAAGAACATACTCTATCTTTTCACTTAAGGGGTTTAACAAACAGTAAGAGAAACTGCTATAAGAGACAACTGGTGTTTCGTGTTTTCATATTGGACTATAAAGAACAAACCTTCTGCTCAGGAAAAATATAATGCTTTAAAAGAATTTTAGAGTTCAACAACTGAAAAAGAATCATCTGGTACAGTTGAAATTAAAAGAATTCTATCGAAAACAAGTTTATCATTTTCTATATTATGGAATATTACTTGTGATTTAGTAGATTTTATCGTGAAAAATGAAAGGAGATGTAAATTGGACTTTCAAACAGGGTATACAGATTCTAAATCATTAACGAGTAATGTAGGGGTAAGTGAGGAGCTTGAAGAATTTGTAGGGGAAAAGAAAAAGGAATTTTACTTGAAAAAATGGCAAAAAGACAACAGCTGGAACTGGGCTGCTTTTTTCCTCACATTTTTATGGCTCGGCTACAGAAAGATGTTTAAGCCCATACTTTTTATTATTTTAGCTTTTCTAGCAATTGATATTATCGTTTTATTACTCGGTATAGAAGGCTCTACGATCGACAGATCATTAGGATTCGCATTATCAGGCTCATTAGGAGTTGGTGGCAATCTCCTTTATAAAAGACATGCCCAAAAACAAATAAACGAGATTAATCAACTGTCTTTAGGAGAAAAAGAAAAAATGCACGAAATTCGCAAACGTGGAGGAACAAGCCGTATGGGTGTGTTTTTAGCATTCCTAATGTTTATTGGGTATATCGCAATTGTTACTCTTATGACCAGTTTTTCATAACTAAAAAAAGAGATAACCCCATGTTTTTGGCGTTATCTCTTTCACTACTTAAGAGAATATTATCTCTGTTTTATTGATGATCTGATCCAGGTTGCTTTTTAATAATGCAGCCTTTTTGATGATTCCCTCTTCAAACTGTTCAATCGTTGTTTGATCTCCGTTACTTTTTACTGGCTCTACATTAATAATTTCTTCTAACTGCATGCGATCTGAGCACTCTTCTGCCTTACGTTCTAACCTTCTCATGAATACAAACGTATCCATATCCCGATAATTCAGTTCTATTTCAATTTCAAGTTGGTCATTGGCATATAAGAAGGTTGTCTTCCAACTCCCATCTGTATCGACCGGTTCAGAAAATCCATAATCACGTATTAAGTAGTCAAAACTTTCTTCGGTAATGGATGAGAATAAATTCATGGTAACACCTCCGTTTAGTATTTAATTATTTATTGTTTCTATTGATATTTCGTCTAGTTTACATGTTTTATTTACATAAAGATATTACTTATACTTTCGCCCTGTTTGTGTGTACTCCTCTTTTTCCTTTGCTTTTGTGATTTGCTAGTTTCTTCACAAGGGGTCTGACCCCATACAAATACAAATTCATTAATTTTGTTCACCTCAGAAATACAATATAAAAATCCCCCAAATCCACGTTTATAAACAGTGGATTTGGGGGATTCAGTTGTAAAGAACCTTTACTTAATTGTGCTAATCGCTTCTTTTGTAGTTAATGCTTTTTGATATTCAGCTTTTAGTTCATCAACAACTTCTTTTATTGTAGAAATTTTCTTAACGCTTCCTACTCCCTGTCCAGCCGACCAGATATCTTTCCATGCTTTTGCTTTAGACTCTGAGAATGAAAGGTCTACAGAATCCTTTTTCATCAAGTTTTCTATATCAAATCCTGCTTTTTGTAATGATGGGAGCAGGTAATTACCTTTTATTCCGCTTATCGCGTCTGTATAAACAAGATCCTCAATTGTTGAGTCAATTAACATCTGACGGTACTCTTCACTGGCGGATGATTCTTGTGTCGCAATAAAACGGGTGCCCATATATACGAGATCCGCTCCAAGAATTTTCCCTGCAAGTATCTCTTCACCAGTAGAAATGGCTCCTGCTAGAATCGTTATACCATCCCAGAATTCTTTTACGGCTTTTAAGAATGCAAACGGATTTAATGTACCACCATGGCCTCCAGCACCGCTACAGACTAAGATCAACCCGTCGATGCCTGTTTTTGCTGCTTTTCGAGCGTGATCTAGGGAGATTACGTCTGAAAACACAAGACCACCATATTCGTGAACAATTTTAGCTACATCACTCGGATTCCCTAATGACGTAATAACGACAGGTGGCTCATACTTTTTAATGAGCTCTAAGTCTTCTTCAAATCGTTTATTGGTACGGTGAACGATTAAGTTTACTCCCCAAGGTGCTATTTTAGCAGTTGGATTTTCTGTTTGTGATTTGTGGAGTTCTTCTGAAATATGCTTCATCCAGTTTTCTAATAGCTCAGAGGTACGTGCATTTAATAATGGAAACGTGCCTATAATTCCGTTCTTACAGCTTTCAATAACCATATCAGGACTTGAAACTAAAAACATTGGGGCGTTGATCACAGGTAAACATAGGTGATTCGACAAACTTAGTGGTAATTTATTAGACAAACTTCTTCATCCTTTCAAAAAAATTTATTGTTAGCAGTTTTTTTATATGTAAAACTTCCACATATCCCTTTCCAATCCTCTAAAACATTTTTGTAGGGGTAGAAATGCTTTTCTAATATTACATTTTTATTACAGTCATTTTCTGACAACATTTTCTTATTGGCTTGTATATAATCAATTAGTGTTAGGGACTTATACCTAATGATCCTTCAGTCAAGGGCAAACATATTCGAAAGAAATGGGCGCAAAGCCACGGATCTAAAGCTATTTAGCTATGATCGCCGGGTTACCTGGACAATACATACTTTCTGGAGGGATTTTTTAGTGGAGAATACTTTAGCGTTAGATCACGAGTGGATTGAATTAATGAAAGAAGCGAGAGATCAGGGTTTCACTAAAGAAGAAATTATGAGTTTTTTAAAGAATCCCCAATTAGCTTTGGATGAATATCAGTTACAAGGAAATTAAGTAGTAAACAGGTCACAGAATTTATTTACTTCCCTAATGTAGAAAGATATAATAAAGGCAAATTACTACTTAAATGGGGATTGCAAATGATGATTGGTGAACGCGTAAAAAAATACCGCACTGAAAAAGGGCTCTCCATTACAGCTTTAGCTGATAAAGCGGGGTAGCAAAATCATATATAAGTGCACTTGAACGAAATATTCAACAAAATCCTTCTATTCAGCTCCTGGAAAAGATTGCAGATGTTTTGAATATTTCAGTTGACCACTTGATAAAACCTGAAGTTGACACTAAAAACTTAGACCAAGAATGGGCGGATCTTGTAAAAGAAGCCATGGGATCTGGTGTAAGCAAAGAGCAGTTTAAAGAGTTCTTAGAATTTAATAAATGGAAAAACAAGCAAAACTAACCACCCGAGATGATCGGGTGGTTTTTACGTGTATTAATGTATTTAATCGGTTGTCTTCGTAGGATGGACAAAAGAGAGATTTGTCTTTGTTTGGGGTCAGACCCCTTTGTCGAAAAATATATGTTTCATGATTATTTAAATAGGGTAAATGAATTGGGTGTCTATTATTTTTTAGCCTATGGAGGATTTGTCTATGAATCATACGCCGAATGAATTATTAGAATCTCAAACAAGTATTGATGTTAATGGTTCATCTTTTCATTGGGACACAGCAAAAGGTATCTTTCAATTTGAAGGCGCAGACGTCATGATGTTTTGGACCGATTCAGCGTTTAAGGTATTTCTGGATTCAATTGAAGAGATTACAGGAGAAGGAACGGCTGACCTTGTTTTTGAAACGGCTGGATATCGTACAGGACTCGTCGTAAGCGATTTTTATAAAAACTCAATCGGTAACATAGAACAGTCTATTGAAGCTCTACCGAACATATATGCAAATGCTGGTTGGGGAAAAACGTTTATTGATGTAGATCTGGAAAAGAAAGAAGCTGTTATTACCATCTCTAATGGTTGGGAAACAAAAGTGAAGAAGGCGCAAAACAGCAATCGGATGGGCCGCTTCTTACCTGGACATTGGGCTGGTGTATTTACAGGTCTGTTAGATACAAACATGTGGTTCGAAGTGATCGAGCATGATCTTCCCTCTGATTTTCTAAAAATGCGAATTACAGAGTCAACTATTACGCCAAAAGATAATATTCGCGAACTCGTTCAGCGTGAAGAACAAAATGAAATTGTAAAACTCGAGGCGATGGTTGAAAATCGCACACGAGAGTTAACTGATCTAATCCGCGAGATTTCTTCGCCTATTATTCCAGTAACCGATAACATTGTGGTAATTCCTCTGATCGGTAAATATAATGAATTGCGTTCCAAAGATATGCTTGAACATACTCTTACTTCTCTACCGCAGCATCGTGCTAAATTTGTGATTCTGGATTTAACCGGTATAAAATCGATAGATTCAGAGATGGTGGATATGCTGAATAAGCTCGTATCCTCTGCCCGATTGTTCGGTATGGAGACGTTGTTAGTGGGTATCTCACCAGAGTTGAGTATAGAAGTAACAAAACATCAATACTCCATTGGAGAAAGTACATATTTCAGAAACCTGAAACACGCCATTCATTTTGCATTTGCAAAAGAAGGAATGTTTATCCAATATCCCAACACCCCATAAATATAGGTAAAGCCACGCCGTGATTGCTACGGCGTGGCTTTTTTTGTGGTTTTTTTGGTGATAGCTCTGTGTATTTGTGGAAAGAACATAATTGAAGTTTTTGTATTTGTTTGGGGCCAGACCCCAATTTCTTTCAAACCCCAACATTCGTCTAAGCAACTTGTCTTCACGTACATATGATATACAGAAACCGAAGCCAAAATGGAAATCGGTATCAATTTGCGAGGTGAATTTTTAATGTGTTACAAATGCGGTAACTTCGACCACTGCAAGCATAAGGAAGAAAAGAAGTGGAAGAAAGAAGAGAAAAAGCACGATCACAAGTGTGAATCTTCTTCATCTTCATCCTCTTCTTCTTCTTCAAGCTCTCATGTCTTGAAGTGCAAGAAAGTTAAAAAGAAGAAGCATCATTGCTGCTGCGATCCTTGGGCAAGAATCTTGTTCTAGGATGAAAGCCTTAGATAGTAGCCCAAGTCGGGCTACTATCTTTAATTTAAGAATAAGCCTTAAAGTTAAGAAAACATATTTTTGAAAAAGGGTGCAGTAATAGCTCACTCAAGTGGAAATTCAATTACTTTTTGTTCCCCAAAATTCCTTTGATATATTTTTATCTAAAAACAATTGCACAGAAAAAAATTAAAAATATCCAAGTTTTTAGTAAAAAGTGTTGTAATTCAGCCGATAAATATATGGGCAACTACAAAATTATAAATCATTGAAAAATACTATTAGTAATATTTTTATTTTTTGTATAATATTAGTTTAAATAATACCATACCCATATTTTATAAAATATCTACCAAAATGCATGGCTAGCTGTAGTAATCATTATTTTAACTTACTTTTAAAACGGAGGTATTTTTAATGAATAATCAAGTTGGAGTGAAATTTACATATTACCGCATGGGGACATCCATATCTCGAATGACAGACTTCGAAGATATGCAAGAAGTTATCAATCAAGGATTAGAAAGTGTCGCTTTAGATTGTATAGAAGAGGTATACCGCGCAACAGGTCTTGATTTAAATCAGTTGTCACATCCTCATCCTGCTACTCGCTTTTGTTTCTTTTCAGAGTTAAGTTATCATTCGGATCAAACGATAACTGAGGGTAAAAGGAAAACTGTTCTAAATAATAGAAGTAAAAAGAGAGATTTGGTTTATTAATTCATATCATAGACATAAAAAAAGAGGAGTGACCTAAAGGGGCATCCTCTTTTTTTATTATAAGCGTTTTGTACCAATATAACGTGGCTTCCAGTACGTATTATTCATATCAGCAATCGTTACGCCTGTTGATGATCCAGCGTGTATAAACTTCCCGTTTCCAATATAGATCCCCATATGTGATGCACCTGGCTCGTAAGTTTCAAAGAATACAAGATCTCCTACAGCTTGAGTAGAAACTCTATACCCTGTATTTGCCCACATGTCTTTTACTGTACGAGGCAAGTAAATATTGTGCGAGTTTTTAAATACATAGTTGATGTATCCAGAACAGTCAAAACCTGACGGGCTTGTCCCACCCCATACATAAGGTGTGCCTACAAAACGTTTTGCATATTCTACTAGATATGAGTTGTTAACATTGTAGACTCCTAGTTTGTTAAACGTGTTGCGGCCAGCGATTCCGTCAGCTGTTAAGCCCTTTGCACGTTGAAAACTAATTACAGCACTCTTTGTGTAGGATCCATAATACGATGTATAAGAACCACTATATGTAAAGTAACCTTTATCGCGCAATATTGATTGTAATGTTTTTACATCTGAATGAGTCATTGTTGGACGAAGTGTTTGATCTCCAATATTTGCAAATGCCTGTAGTGGCGACAATAATAAAGTTGCTCCTAAAACTGATGTTGCTATCCATTTTTTCATTATTTATCCCTAACCCCTTTAATTTTCCAAGTAATCTATTATTATCCTACTATATAAAAATGAGGTTGTGTTTTACGCTTCGGTTACGGAAAATAGGAATATCGTCCACTTGCACTTTTTGTCGAATTTACTATTATTCTGAAATAAAGTTTATTATATGTTCTTCTGCCTTACCTTTACCACCCAAAATCAACAAGACCTTCGCGTTGTAAAATCTCATCGATATCCAAGCTATGATCTTCTAAATAGTTGCTTCCATAATTAGAAAACTGCTCTGTGCAGCCGGTATTCGTAACGGTAAACGAAGAAAAAAGAATTCATAGTCTTCTCCTGAAGTTGATCCAGAGCTTCCTATGTGTATACATTTTTCTTTGATTTTTTCTTTATGACCCACTTTATCGATATAATAGTATTTATTATCAATGATACCTTTGGTAGGAGGCAATGAAGTGAGTCCATAACCTGATTCATTTATGTTAATCAAATTATAATCCCCTATTTTCTTAGGCTTTGGTTCATCTTTCATATTGTATATTACGGTCACTTCACCAACGTAACCAGCAGGAATCAAATAATATTCTTTCGTGCTCTTTTCGGTCAAGTGGAATAGTAGAAAAGAGGAGGAAACAGCAAGAACGACAATGACAACAACAGAGATTCCGTTCACTACTATTTGTTTTACTTCTATTAATGACTCGTTTCTCTTTTGCCATACTTCACACAGAAGGAAAAAAAGGCACAAGAGATTGCATAAATGTTTAGACCTTTTATTAAAATAATGGTAATAAAGGCAAAGAAAATATGCAGAAAGGTCGACATCAAGAATCGGTATTTCGAAAACTTACGTGTTAACTTGTCACACAAGATTGAAACGGGTATGCCGTAAAAAAATTCCTATCAACGAACAGAAGAATACAATCAAAAGAATTATAAAATCAGCAAGAACTTCGTATGATCCAATAAAGACAATACACATGATTACTGGCATTAATAAAGATGAATAGAAAGCAGATTTTACTTTTCTTAAAAGGTTATCATCCATACAGAATCTCCTTTTTCACTTGTGAAATACTTCACATAAAGTATATCACTATCGGCAATACATTGGAATATTCAGGATAACTAAAAAAAGCCCACCATATTGGCAGGCTTTACCCCACTATTTCCCCAAGCGTCTCCGCAAAATTCTTAGACTGTGCAACCGAGCCAAACTGCCTTACTTTTTGTTTGGATCCATAAAACAGCAGCTCTCCTTCTTTTAAAATCAAAAAGGAGGTACATAATGTCTCCAGTTCTTGTGCGTCGTGGCTAGAATACAGAATGGTCTTCCCTTCTCTTCCAAGTTCACGCAAATCATTCACGATTTCCTGTTTTGCAGAAATATCGATGCCTACTGTGGGTTCGTCGAGAATCAGAATATCCGGATCATGCA
This sequence comes from Fictibacillus sp. EA-CB0309, assembly GCF_055814265.1. Taxonomy (NCBI): domain Bacteria; kingdom Bacillati; phylum Bacillota; class Bacilli; order Caryophanales; family Fictibacillaceae; genus Fictibacillus; species Fictibacillus sp. EA-CB0309. Next base: position 640,561 of record NZ_CP169271.1, on the reverse strand, counting down.
GCATCGCGATTAAGATGTTAAGCTTTCGCTGATTTCCGCCGGACAGATGCTTCACTTTTTTATCAAGATGCTCAGCAAGCCGCCACTCTTCACATCGTTTCATCCATCTCTCTTCAGATGAATGTTTCGCTAACTTTCCAAAAAACCTTAAATTCTCTCGAGCTGTTAACTCATGATACACAGCAATTTCTTGCGGCACGTAACCAATCTTCTGACGGATTACCTTTTTCTCTTTTTTAACGTCCAATCCATCGACCACAACGGTTCCACTCGAAGCGTTCATGATGGTTGCGATGATTCTGAGCAACGTAGACTTTCCTGCACCGTTCGGGCCAACAACGCCGACGGTTTCTCCTTTTTGAATAAAGAAGTTCATTTCCTTTAAAACTTCTTTTCTGCCAAACTTCTTTGTAAGATTTTCTGCTGCGATCAAGCGTTGTCACCTGCCTTTATTGTTGAAAGTCCGTATAAGATGATGCTGATTCCAATGAAAACGAATGGAATCAAAAGTGTTTCCTGATGTAGTGATGAAACGACCCAATATTGCGGTGTCCATTGTGCGGCGCTGTTTAAAAAGCTCGAAAGTTCGTCACTCGAAAAAAGGTGCCGCTTAATAGCGATGTGGCGAGCACAACAAAGAGTGTGATCGCCTGCCATGTGCGGTTGCTGCGAACGAAATAAGCGAAGATTAGGGATAGCGCGTTTAAAAATAGCACGTATCCAACGAGTGCCAAAATCACCACTCCGTTTACCTCGAGTTCACCCCTCCACCATCCGAAACCACATAACAGAAGCAGTAACACTAGCTGCAAAATCAGCACCCCAAAGGCATTCCCAATCCAATACACTGAAAATCGTCCCACCGAATACGGCACCCTTGAGCGCATACCTGAATCACGGTCTTTGATTGGCCAACTGTTCCACAAAAAACTGAACAACATCAACAGGACGAGCATTCCGGGGATATAGATCGAAGCCGCTCCACTCTCTGCTACTTCGGCTTTTTCACTTGTGACACCGACTTTGTAGTCAACGGTCATGAGCGGTTTTGGCTCCCAATGTTTGTCGCTATACGCCCAAGCGTCCTTCCAGACGGATGCTTGTTCTGCCGCATTTAAATTCTCGCTTTTTCCGTATGTTTTTAATACGGTGTTCGCGCCATACGAATTACTCGACAGACGCTTAACTTCACTTGCAAATATTTCGCGCACTAAGCCATGTGAGATCGTACCGGTTGAGAGCCACATCGTGACCAAGCCATCATCATCATTTTTCTTGATTTGTTCCATAAATCCTTTTGATATGAGAAAACCGATTGCCGCTTTTTGCGTCTCGATCTGATTACGCGCTTCATCTTCGGTAACCGTACTTACAGCGATAGCCGGATTTTTACTCACTCTCTCAATGACGGTTTTGGAGTACTCTGTTGCATCCTCGTCCACGATCACAACAGGGATTTTCGTTGCGTTCGCGGTCTTTTCAACAGACATACTTAAAAAACCAAGCAAAAGGACGGGAATAATCAAGCCGATCCAGCTCCACGGACTTTGAAGCAATAATTTTATACGTGTAACGGCAATTGTCCAGACCATGGCAACCTCTTCTTTATTGTAATAAGTAGTAATCCTACCACCGAAATTGCAACGGAAAAACTGAGTAACACGATGGCCGGCACCCAAGAATCACTGCCACCAAAGAGCGTCTCGACCAAACCGCTATGCGAGTGGTGAATCACATTAAGAAAGCTCACACTGCGCCATACTTCCGGCAGATACGAAAGCGGTAAAATACTTCCGCTCGTTGCGGCCATGCTCACCACAAGTACGATGCCCGTACCCCACTTTGCACCGTTTCGCTGAAATAGCTCCTGAACGAGTGCAAATATGGAGGATACCGCTAAACAGTAAGCAAAGATGATAATCGTCGCGGCGAGGCTCCACGTTTTGGTGACGCTGTAAAAAAGGGATATTAGAATCATACTTTGAATGACGAGCAGTAGGAAAACGGACAAGATATTGCTAAAAAAGAAAACCCCAGACCTTACGCCTTGAAGCGTTAGTCTTTCGCGCAAAGCTGTATGTTCACTTCTTGCTGTTAAGCTCATCCCGAACAGTCCACCGACTAAGAGCAGAGATAACACGCCTGATAAACTGTAAAATTCAACCGATATGATGCCGCCAAACGCGCTTAGTGTTTCAGTTTCATAAATTTTGTTCCGGTTTAATGCCTGCAACGTGAAATCGGTAATAATGGTGTCGCGGTACGACGCAAATTCCTCAGAACTTAAGCCCATCTTCCGCAAATAGTGAAAAGCTGCGTTTGCCCCGCTTTGGGCAGAGGAAATCAAGTTTGCGTTAGACACCATCACTTGCTGCAGAAGTTCAGCTTGATACGGACGCTCTGGGTTACCAATCACCGTAACGGGAATGTTCTTACCGCGGCGGATGCCCTTCGTGAAACCGTCCGGCACGATGACCATTCCAGCGATCTCGCTGGCAGCTAACCGCTCACTTGCAGTCGTGGCATCTGTTTTTTCAAAGGTAAGCACGTTTTGCAGTTCTTCAGATTCTTCATACTGCTTCATCAGCAGTTTTGTTTCAAAGGTGTTATCTTCATCCACAATCGCGACGGCAAAAGGTTCGACCCACTGCTTGTCTTGGAGCAGCGGTTTCAATCCAAGATACGTGATTCCGAGCAAAAGGATCGGAAACAGCATCATGGCAAACAGGGGAAACGGCTGCTTTAGCCAGCATTTTACCGTTAGATGGGCAATGAGTAGCGTTTGCCTCATAGTGTCGTTCCTTTCGCTTAAAATTTGTAGAGTTTCGGTACCCGAAACTGGTCAGAACATATACATAGCGGGGTATTTGGCTGCACCAATCCAAAAATTGATGTGCTGAATCCAAAAGTTTTGCCTCTCAATCCAAAAGTTTTGGCAGTTTATCCACGAGTCTACAATCCTCGACAAATTACGCGCAGCCCACTTCCACTTTATACCCCTCATGAGTTTAAAAAAAGGACAAAGATCAACTTTGTTTGAAGTTATCTCTGTCCTTCTTATTATAAATCTCGTTTAGAATCCTTGGAACATTGAAGCGTTTTCGCCTACAAACTGCTCGATGTTGCGCTGAATCTCGGACATCATGCCCATCATTTCAGCATCGCTCATCTCAGCTACGTTCACTGCTTTTCCTTCTGATAACTCAGGGAACTTCAGCTTATCACCGAACGTTGTTTTTGTTTTGATGTTTAGTCCAACGTTGATGTCACCCATTGTTGCATCGTTGCCAGTCAACGTTACTTTGTAATCGTGGTTCGCATAATCTTTATCAAGGTTTTGGTCGCCTGTGTGCTCGATCTCAACCGTCATGTCTGGAAGTTCCATCGGCGCATCACCAGCTGGGACAAGGTTAGCCGTCCACTTGGATTTCTTATCTGTGCCTTCACCTTTAATTTGGAATCCGATACCTTCTGTTGTACCGTTTTCCGTCATTTCGAACTTCGCTTTAATATCGCGCTTCTTGCCGTCTTTGCCTTTAGGTTCGCTCTCCATTTTCACATCTACGAGCAACGTTTCGCCTTCAGGACCTGCATTAAGAACCCAAGAAGAGTTCGTTACGTCGCCCTTCGTCCAGCTTTCAGATTTGTAGTTCATCGGAACAGCTTCTTCGCCGTTAGCACCGATTTTCATAGAAAGGTCACGGCTTACCACTTTATCATCTCCATCAATGATTACAACTTGCTTCATGCCGCCAGGGATTTGCAGATCATCATTGATTGCTTTTTTGCATCTGCTAAAACTTTCTTCAGTTCTTTCTTCGCGTCTTCTTTGCTCATGCTGCCTGTCGGAGCCATCATGCCTGTTTGAAGTCCGCCTTGCAATGCTGACTGTTCAGCGATTGCATCTAAGATCTCGTCATCTTCTTCAACCTTTTCGATAAAGTTCACTAGCATTGTTTTTGTTTCTTTTTCAGATAGAGAAACTGTTAGTTCGCGAAGCTTCTCCCCTTTAAAATCAACATCGTCCTTCATCGTTACGTTTTCGTCTTTAACGCTGTCCGCATACACTTTCGCAAACTCTTGGAACGCTTCGTCACGTGCTTCTTCACTCACGTCGCCATCGATTGCTTTAAAGAAGTTTTCTAGCTTCTCCATGCCTTGGTACGCAGGATCGAACTTACGCATTACGTCGCCAAACTGACTGTTTGGGAAGTATACGTGCTTGTCGTAAGCAGCAGGAACACTTAGCGCCGTCTGCTTGTTGTTTTGATAAAACTCAGCTTTTACAAGGTCTGCGTTGTTTATCGTTAACGCAACATCTGCAGAACCTTCTTCTTTTTTAGGGTCATGCTGTGTCGTCATTTTAATTTCGCTGTTTGATAAAATGGAGCCGATCATCGCCGCTTCCATTCCTCCTGCTCCAAACATGGACGGATCCATCTCTACACCTACACGCGCTTCGGACTTATAGGCTTCGTCCATTTGCTTTTCTGAAAGAGCCAGCGCATCTCCAAAGCTGTCTTCAAAAGATTCGTTTAGGGCTTTAAATGTGTTTAGTTCCGACTTTAAGTACAATTCACGCGGAGATAGGTCAATGAACATGGCATAAGCCGTAGCTCCGATCGCAAGCACTGCAATAATCGCAAGCCCAATAATCAACGGTCGTTTCTTGTTTCCAGTACTCTGATTAACTTGTGTTTCCATCGTTTGGTTGTCCCCCTCTTAATAAATATATAAGCTTTGTCCTACCAACTTATTACACTGTTATTCTAAAAAAATAGTAGCTTCTTTCTCTAGTGGCTTTTATGGGTAAAAAGGAATTTTTCGCCCACAGTTTTCTACTATACCCTAATTCTAGAATTATATCCATCAAATCACATAGTAAGAAAGTTTGATTTTATTGGGTATTTAAAACTGTACGAAGCTTCTTAATAGCCGCCTTTCTCCAAGATTTCACCGCGTAGATCGTGACGTTAAACTGTTCCGCAATTTCAGACTCACTTTTCATATGGAAAACGCGCTGAATGACCCACCGCTGCTGATTTTCGGTAAGATGCATCAAGTATAGATTCAGCGTTTCGTCCTCTAGATATGGGATGCTGTCTTGATGAGTCAGATGCTGAAACGTGAGCGACTCATGCGGATCGTGGCTTACCTCTCTTTCAAGCCGCGTCACTTCTTTTCTTAATTCTTGTAAAATACGTCCTCGAACAAGAAGGAACGCATACGAAGAGAACTGCCCTTTTTCAGGGTCATACGTTTTGTAAGCTTTCCAGAGTCCGAGTAAACCAGCTTGATAGTATTGATCAAAAAGTGCGGTAAGGTGATACCGCTTGATCTGTGACTTGATAAGAGGGTCAAACATGGCAGCTACTTCTTCAAAGGGCATGTTTTTCATGGGAATACATCCTTGTGGAATGTGCGCACATTCTGGGAATTCCGCGGTACCCTCACTATAGATTGGAGTGGTTTTGGAAAACAAAGTGTCACTCTTTAAAAGTTGACTCAAAAAAGATGCAAAAAGACAAAAGTTGCAGGAAACTTTTGAAAAGTTATCCACAGAATGGGTGTCAAATTACGAAAATCGATATATTTTTTGTGTGAAATGCTTAATTTCGTAAAAATCAGGTGGTGTTTTTGAGTAAATCAGAGGGGATTGTGAATAAGTGCTGTAGTTATTCACTGATGTTGTAAGTAGTTGATTTCCGTTTCAGATGCTTCACTTTCCGCGGGGCAGGCGGTGAGCCACACTTGGGCGTTTCACTTTTAAGTGTCTCACCTGCCCGCCTGTCCCGCAGGACAAGGAAGGCTTCGGCAGCGACACATCGCACGAAGAAAATGCGAATTTCATTTTCGAGGAGTCTCGCATCTTACACTTCAATCAACTTAACAATGAAGTGAAAGAACTCAATTCTTAAAAGCAACGCTCTTTTTAAAAGAGACTTCTTTAAAACAAAGCCTTAACAAAAGACCTTCTTAAATAATTTATATCCTCATGGCTCCTTTCCACTTCTTTCTGGAATTTATGATGTGAAAGGAGGTGAGGCACATGGCAACAGCAGCTTTGATTGATTCCGCGATGCGTTTAGAGCTTGACGGAGGTTTGGATGCAGACTTTAAACCGGTGGTGAAGTACAAAAACTTCGCTAACGTGAAGACTTCCGCAACCCCTGACCAACTGTTAGCAGTAGCAAACGCGTTAACAGGGCTTCAAGTTTATCCACTTGTGATGATTAAGCGTAATGATTCCTTCGCGATTCACTCTTAAGAAGTAGTCGCGAGGAAAATATAGAGGAAAGGAGGGATTTCAATGGCCAAAGTGCTTGAATTGCAGTTTTTAAACCAAGAAAACAAAACGGTAACCATCCGCCTGGATGCACCGATCGAACCGGTTGATCCTGCAGCTGTAAACGCAGCGATGGACACGGTAATCGCCCAAAACATTTTCACTTCATCTGGCGGTAACTATACGAGCAAAAAAGGTGCGCGTATCGTTGACCGTGAAGTGAGCGAGATCAACCTTTAAGTTTTAACGAGTAAATAGCGACCGTAAAAAACCGTCTTCAGACCCATTGGTTTAGGAGGCGGTTTTGCTTTACCTGTGGATAATGTTGATAATGTGGATAAATAAGTGGATAGTTACATTTGACGAGGAATTTTTAAAGCGCTTAATGTGGATAACCTCTGGATAACTTATATATCGGTTGAATTATTGGCTATATTACATGATTTTGGAAGCGTTTAATTAAAGCGCTTTAATGGTAATGATTTTGTGTTTTCGATATAATGCTTAACAAATAGAATTTTTTATAAATAAAAGGAAATATAGTCACAATTATGGTAAAATAGTACAAACATAAAAACAGTTGGAGGAAAAGGCATGGAATTTAAAATCGGTGACATTATTGAAACGTTCGACGGCTTAAAAGGAGAAATTACTTCATTGTTGACCAACACCGCTGTTGTGGACTTTTCCGTAACAGAAAATTATACCGAGCATTTTGAAGATGCAAAGCAAGTTGTTCGACTCAATGATATTCGACAAGTGGTAAACAGCTAAATCCATATATACATGAAAACAGCCCTCTGCTTTAACGGCAGAGCGCTGTTTTTTCTTTCCTTATAAATTTTTTCGGTTATTTTGAGAAGTGACACCTACTGAAACCACATTTTGATCGTTTTCAGTGGTATAACCTGTTTGATTCGATGCAGAAGAATAATCTTGCAGATTATCCTTTCCGATCGGATTCTCCGTTAGTTCGGTTCCCGCTTCTTTTAGTTTTGTGCTGATGCTCCCGAGCTCCCCTTTTGTTTCTTTTGCAGTGGAGAGAACATCGCTTGAGATTTCTTTTAACGTGTTGATGTTTCCGAACACGTCTTTATTGAGGCGCTGATACAGCACTTGCGCATCATTAATCGCATCTTTCAGCGTGTTCGTTGCTGTTTTGAACTGGGTGATCATCTGATCCTTCACTTCTGTCGGGTTTTCTCTTACCTCTGTTAGTACCTTACTGGAGCTGTCCTTCAATCCTACTGCTGTGTTTCTCACTTTTGTGCGCGTATTGTAATCGATTAAGGCTAATGCTCCGCCAATGATCCCGCCGATTATAATTCCTTTTAAAAGCTTGCTGTTTTGCGGGTTTGCGATTTGTTCCGTTTGTACCGTTCCATACGTATTTTCTTGGTATAAGCCGCTTTCGTATCCGTTTCTAGTGTTTACACTTTGTGCCATTTTGAGTCCTCCCTCAAATAATTTTTTTCGTAGTAAGGGGATTCCCTTTTCTATAAAAGATAAACGTTCGGGTGGGCAGTTCAGGTATAAAGCAGTCATTTTACATAAAAGTCGGATGTAGTTACCATACTAAGAAAAATGAGTTTAGATTGGAGGTTATTAGAATGGGAAAAGACAGACAAGAGAAGAAATTGAGAGAGTCTGGACGCGTTGAATCTGACCGTGACCAAGACTTGAAGTATTCAGGCGCTGCTAAGATGGAAAGTCCTGATGAAGCACGTGCTCGTAATCATCAGGATCAGTAAAAATTAAATGGATAGCAATGTGAGTGGCTCATGAAGGTGGAATTTGACCTTTGTGGGTCATTTTTGTGTCGCTGTCGTGTGGTTTTTGTCGAAAATCGGATAAAAAATTTATACACGGAATTATCAAGATTTACCTCGTAATTATGGAGCTTATATACTGATATATTCTTAATTACCTCGTATAAAATTTTGCGCTACCGCTTGAAATGGACATTACTACAATATGTCCATTTCATAAAGACACCATTTCCTCTACATAATAAAAAAGAGGCATTCCCTCAATAAAATTGAGTTCATCCCCCTTACTTCACTTCAATTTTATGGATCTAACAATGAAAAGAGCAATTGTTGCGGTGATTCCGATGATAAAGATCGGTAAAATCCACACGCCTAGTCCCTCTTGAACCCCTTTTGCCACTCCTGCACTCACCCAGCTCATATAAACGAAGAACAATAGCATTTCATTTTTAATGATATTTAGCATAAGGCGTGCGTTTTTGTACTGTCGCTCTGCGTTTTCCTCGGTGAGATTGAAATAATTGTAGATGTGCGGAAATTTTTCTACGATGGTAAGTAAAATCCATGTCATTAATCCAATGACGAACAGAATCCAAAGATTGTTTTTACTTCCCCAGCCGTCTGGTTCACCCGCTGCGTTATAATGAGTCGGCACGGTGTCTGGAATGGAAGACCATTGCATCATTAAGCTTCCTACAGCCGCAATAAAGAGAGAAATCGTAGCTATGTCTAAAAAGTTTTCAAGTAATGTCTTAGGAATTTTAAATTTTGGTCGACTTTCATACATCGTTTACAACCTCCTCTACTTCACTAATACGTTTTTTTCCAGTTAAAGTTTCGTCCATATTGTGTTTGCGGAAATTCACAATTATAGTTGAGGTATCTTATTTTTCCTGAGGAGGACTTATGAAACTAGGCGCATTCTCTGTAAGTTTAAGTGTAAAAGATATTCACAAGTCAAAAGCATTTTATGAAAACTTAGGATTTGAAGCATTAGGCGGGGACATTACTCAAAACTGGCTGATCATGAAGAATCAAAGTACCATTATTGGTCTGTTTCAAGGCATGTTTGAAAAGAACATTCTCACTTTTAATCCGGGTTGGGATCAAGATGCCAAAAACCTCGATCACTTTACGGATATCCGAGACCTTCAAAAACACCTTAAGGAAGAAGGAATAAAATTGCTGACGGAAGCTGACGAAACGAGCGCAGGACCGGCTAGTTTTACAATAGAGGATCCTGATGGCAACCCTATTCTTGTGGATCAACATAGATAATACATAAAAACGTCCAGATGAAGCTGATCTGGACGTTTTCTAATTACTTATTTATTTTAAATTCCCATCGCGATAATAAACCAGTTTGCTCCGTTTTTACTTCCGATCTGGAAAAAGAGCGCAATGATTTCTTCGCGGGTAAAATGTTGTGTTAACCGGTTGTAAAGTTCATCTGGCAGCTGGCCGTGATACGCCATGATGTGGTCGGCGAGTTCTAAAGCTAGCCGCTGGCGGTCTGACAGTTCAGCGTTTCCTTGTTTCATCGCTGTTTGTCGAGCGGACTCGTCCAGAGTCCCGTAGTCCATGCTTTGTCAGTAATCGCAGCCGTTGTTTGAGGCCGCTCGCAAGCGGAGCATTTCCATGAGTTCTGGCTCTAGGATGTTGTTCAGTGCCTTGTCCATTTGCTGAAAAGCATCAAGAATTCTGGCGCATTGGCAAGTGCTTTTTTAAACGGTGTTCCCTCAACATTCACTTCGGGTAAACGTGCCATTTTTTATCCTCCTCCTCAAATTTCATTATTCATTTTTAGCTTACATGGCTTCTCCAAAAGTTTACATCATTCTGTTTCAGCTCACGTCTTTATGTTTCCTTTACAGTTTTGTTATGTAATGTTTACTATCGTAACTCTATCTTAAGATAATAAAATAGTTTCACATGTTACGCTTTAACCATAGATAAAAAGTCTCACCTTCGACAGCATTGTAGTAAGTTATCATTATTTTCGGATAACAATAAAGGGTTTTGTAAAATGCTGTTGAATTCCTTACCAACCAAAGCCAAGTCTGCTTGGTAAATACATCTGAGGAGTGATTTTTATGTTAAAGCGTTTCGTGGCATTTGCCGCATCTGTACCACTAGTCGTCTCTTTGGCTCTTCCAGCTTCAGCTGCTGAGTCAGGAGTGAAGGAAGCTTCTTTTACACCTTCAGCTAAACAGGAAGCTGCATCACAGGAAATTATCGTACACTTCAAGGATTCTGTTTCAGCTGCAAGCTCTGTTGAAAATAGTGTTTCAAAGTTTGGTGGTAAAGTTGTGGATGTGACGAAAGACTTTACCGTTGTAAAAGTCGATGGCAATGTGGCAGATGCAGTAAAGAAATATGAGAGTTTAGAATCCGTGGAATACGCTGAGCCGAACGCTACGTTCCATGCGAGTTATGTTCCGAACGACCCTGCATATAAGCAACAATACGCTCCTCAAAAAGTTGGTGCCGAGCAAGCTTGGGACACAACGCAAAGTTCGTCATCTGTAAAAATCGCTGTAATCGATACCGGCGTTGACTACAATCACCCGGATCTAGCTGGAAAAGTAATAAAGGGTGCTGACTTCGTTGATGATGACAACGATCCGATCGATGAGAACGAACATGGTACTCACGTTGCAGGTATCGCAGCTGCGAACACGAATAACGGTGTTGGTATCGCAGGGCTGGCTCCTAAAGCTTCAATTCTAGCTGTTCGCGTGTTAGACGCAGAAGGCAGTGGTTCACTGGATGATGTAGCACAAGGTATCCGTTATGCGGCTGATCAAGGCGCGCAAGTTATCAACTTAAGTCTCGGTGGATCTGTTGGTACGCAAACTCTTGAAGATGCGGTGAACTATGCATCTAGCAAAGGATCGCTCGTAATCGCTGCTGCTGGTAACTCTGGGGTCTTACTTCCTAGCTATCCTGCTTACTATTCGAACGCGATCGCGGTTGCCGCTACGGATCAAAACGATCAAAAAGCTTCTTTCTCTAACTTTGGTACGTGGGTTGATATTGCGGCACCTGGCGTGGATATCTATTCGACAACACCAAACAACCAGTATGCGAGTTTCTCAGGAACGTCCATGGCATCACCCGTTGTTGCAGGTGTAGCTGGACTTCTGGCTGCTCAAGGTAAGAACGCTTCACAAATTCGTGCAGCACTTGAAGATACAGCTGATCCTGTAACAGGCACGGGCACGCTGTTCCAAAACGGCCGAGTGAATGCAGCAAAAGCCGTTCAGCAATAATATGTGAGAAGTGGTTTCATAGCCTCTAGGAGTCTTTTTTAATAAGACTTCTAGGGGTTTTTTGTTTAAAATTCGCTTTTACATGAAAAACTGTTAACAGGAAACGTGTGAAGAGCGGAGGGTAATCCTATGTTTGGTTTTGGTAAACAAAAGAAAAGAACGTCGCAAGGTTCTGGTAAGGGCGAATCGACTGAAGCGGAAAAAAGACAGAGCGAAAAGGAAGCGGAAGAAAAAATCGTTTACTTCTTCTTGATCAGCACCGCCATTTTCGGAATCGTTGTGTTGTATCTTGGAATATCCAAGGAAATGTCATTGATTTTTTATGCTCCTATGTCATAATAAGTGTAACTTTAATACGTTTTAGCCGATTTATTCGGTCTCTTATTTCGAGCAGGCGGAGGGAATTAGCCCTATGAAGCCCGGCAACCACCTATTCTTTAGGCACGGTGCTACATCTAACAGTTTTTAAACTGAAAGATAAGAGGATGTGTACGGAATCATTCGTCCTCTTTTTATTTAAAAGAGGGCGTTTTTTAGTTTGTTAGAGAGGATGCTGAGATTTATGAGTCTTAATAAAGCGGATCGCATTAAGAAGATGCGCGTTCCAGAAGTTGATGAAAAGCTTGAAGGCAGGCTGCCGCCTGGACAAGTGGTTACGGAGCGGTTTCCAATTTTACACGAAGGTGACGTGCCTGTTTATGACATGAAAAAATGGTCGTTCTCTGTAGAAGGACTCGTTGGGAAACATGTCGAATTTACTTTTGAAGACATCATGAAGATGCCACAAACCACGGTCGTACGCGACATTCATTGTGTAACAAGATGGTCGAGATTCGACAATGCGTTTGAAGGCGTCAAGTTTACAGATTTTCTGAAGCACATTGATGTGGATCCAAAAGCGAAGTACGTAATGGTCCACGCGGATTATGATTATACAACGAATGTACCGCTTGAAGATCTGCTGCATGATGACGTGCTGCTCGCACACTCATTTGACGGCAAACCGCTAACAGACAAGCACGGATTCCCGCTTCGCCTTGTGGTTCCTCATCTTTATTTTTGGAAAAGCGCAAAGTGGATCCGAAAGTTTGAGTTTTTAGCGGAAGATCAGCCTGGTTTTTGGGAGCAGAATGGCTTTCATATGTACGGTGATCCGTTTAAGGAGGAGCGTTTCTCGAGCGATGAGTTTGAGATGCCTGAGGATGAGTGGAAGAAGAAAGAGTATGATTGATCCTTCGGGAAAATAGTTAAGGGGAAAAGTGCTTTTACCTTTTTCCCCTAAGCATTTTGATTTCGTTTTTGAGTGCAGTCAGCTGATCTTGGATGTCTTTCATCTGCGCTTCTTGTTCTTGCTGGTCTTTTTGAGCTTGTGCTTGATCGATGTAGATTTGTTTGAGTGCGATGGCAGCGCTGAATGTTGCCAGGAAGTCCCCGGCAGTTACGAGCGTTGATGCGAGCAAGGCGAGTTCGGCTGCAAACGTTGCACCGTCTTTATTGTTCGCTAAGTATTGTTCTTCTGCTTCTGCTAAAATAACGTCTACTACACGCTGGTTCAAACTCTTCACTCCTTACACCCTGATATCTACAATACAATATGCGTTTGCCCTAGTTCCGGTGCCCGATGTTAACTCCTTAGAATGCTGGATTTTGGGTACGAATTTTTGTTTTCAAGGATTTTCTTTCTTAATGTATAGGCATTTTGACCGATATTATCCATACTAGGGGGTTTGGCGATGGAACACTGGCTGTCTTTGCGTATTCCGTTTGATATCATTTCAATTTATATTTTGCTTGCTGCTTTTATAGTGGTCGGCATATTCTCAAGCCTGCTTCGAACAGCCTTACCAGAATGGTCTGTCAGGATCTTTAGCTACACGGGGTTTGTTGGCGTGATTTTCGCTTGGCTGAAGCTGCTGGAGTATTAATACATACATAAAAAAACGCCTGGGATCTGTTGTCCTGGGCGTTTTGGCGTTTTTATAAAGATTTGAAAAGCAGTTTGCGCAATACGGGCATGAGGTAGTCAACAAGTTCAGCCGCGCTTGGCACGACTACGTTTTGCGGTCCGTAAATGTTCTGCATTAGCTTCTCTTCTTCCTCCGTTATTTCTCCGTTCGCGATGAACATGCCGATCGTTTCGATTCCGAGTTTGCGCGTTCGAGTAACCGCTTCGTGCGTATCAAGTACACCGTGCGATTCGTAATCGAAGGCGGCTGGCTCACCGTCTGAGAAAACGAGCAGGACCTTTTGCTGCTCTGGCCGTTTTGCGAGCTCCTCACCCATACGGCGGATCGCGTAGCCATCACGATTGTCTTCTTGCGGCTCGAGCTGTATGATCGATGATCCTGACTGATGAAGCGAATTTCTGTAAGAAATCACTTCATGAAAGTAGTTGGGTTGGTCGTTGGATGTAGCATCAGCTGCATCTTCCCAAAAACCGACAACGGAATGAGGGATTCTGAGTGCTTTTAATGTTTCGTGAAAAAGAACAATCCCTTTTTGCGTCTCTTCCATCTTGTTAAACATGGACGCTGAACAGTCTACGAGCAGCGTGAACGTTGTGTCGAGTTCATGCTGAGACTCTTGCTTTTTCGGAAAAGTCTTGGGTTCTTATCGGTCGCAAGTCTTGTAAGCTTCTTCCCTAGTCTCCCGAAGTGCAGATCATCTCTCGGTGCTGTTCGCTTGTGCTCCATTGTTTTTAGGAAGTTTTGCTTGAGCTGTGAGACGAATGGCGCGATTTCTTGGTTGTAGGTTTCGTATTGAGCGACTTCGTCTGGTGACGCCGGTTTTGCTGGAACGAAATGCTCGGTTACGTTTTTGTTAACTTCGCCGTATGGGAAGTGATTGGCAGAATCTGAACCAGATTGGTTGTTGTCTGTTTCTGCTTCATGTTCGTTTTGGGTGTTGAAGTCGTTGTTGTCCGTTCTTTGCGCGCTCGTTTGGACTGATCCGAACACCGCATCTCCACTTTCCGCTTCTCTCGCACCTTCTCCTAACAAATCCGTGTTCGTCCCTTGATCCAAATCCATTTGTAAAAATGAATCTTGCGGGTCAGAAGTTTCATCATGCCAGGAAGAATGTGATTCCTTTTCTTTCTCGTCTTCATCTTTTTCTGAATCATCATCTTTGGTGATCGATTTTTTTGTTTTGGTTTCGTTGTTTCGTGTTAAGTCGTCGAATTGCTGTTGGTTTTCTTCGGTACTTTCTGTGAGCTTCGGCTGATCGGCGAAACTTCGGTAAGCTGTTTTCATGTCTTTTAGTTCAGTGTGAGATTTTGTGATTTCAGCCATTTGGAAGATGATCTCCGCAATGTCTTGTGTTGATTGAGCTATTGTTAGGTTTGTGAGCAAAGGTCGCAGCTGTTGGTATAAGGTTTGTGTTTCTGTCGGTACCGCGACAAAACGTTTATTAGCCAAAAGAATGATATGGCAAAAAAGCGCGTCAAGTTCACGCTTTTGCTGAATATGTTTTCGGTACTCGCGGTTATAGTGCACCTGAAACGTTTCTTTGCGCAGCTTGAAGGCATGCATCATCCCTGGCCGGTCGTTTGTACAGATCTGTTCCAATCGGAAGTCTTCCGCGAAAAGAAGGACCTGTTTGAGAAATTCCCGGTGCGGATGTGTTTTTAGTTGGGTTAGCGCATTCCAAATGATGTTGTCGTCCGTATGAAACTGCGTTCCATAGCTGCGCAAATACACGTCAGATTTCCAGCCTTCGAGCTGAATATCCCGCGGGTATGGGTTCCAGAACTGGCTGACGTGAGTGACGCCGCTGTTTCGTTCCAAGTACGAGTGGTACGAGAACGAAACGTCCATTTTATCCACTTTTGAGAGTGAGCGTGAAAGGTCGATCAGTTGCATGTGAACAAAAGAATCGATCTTTGTATCCGCAAATACTAGGAATTTCATCTAGGGAAAACCTCCAAAATCGTCGTGGGAAATAAATTGTGTGGGGACAGACCCCATTTCCCAGCTTACGCAAACAGCGTCGCGGCCACGTTGGAAACGAGGGCGCGTTCGCGGGCATCTTCGAGTTTGTCGGCGATTGCGCGCTGGATGGCGCGCTTCGCCGGCAAGTAGACGGAGAGGTCGGCCGCATCCAGCAGTGCGCGGATGGATGCGGCGTCCTCGGACAGATGGCCGGCTTTCGCCTGACCGATGAGGTCAGACGAAAGCTGGACAAACTTCGAAAGAACATCTTCGTCTTTTTGCTGAGACTGATTTTTCAACATTTCTTTTAACGTATCGCCTTGAATGTAAGGCACCTCGATCACCACAAAACGATTTTTCAACGCTTCATTCAAAGGCACCGTTCCGATGTATCCTTCGTTGATCGCGGCAATGACATTGAATCCAGGTTGAGCTTTTACCACTTCACCAGTAAACGGGTTTGCGATCGTACGTCGGTAGTCGAGCATTCCGTTTAGAATTGGCAATGTTTCAGGTTTTGCGATGTTGATTTCATCGATGTACAAGAAATGTCCGTTCGTTGCCGCCTTCGTTACAGGACCTGGAATGAACTCGATCTCTTGCTTTCCCTCGTTGTAGCTTAATGTTTTATGACCAAGAAGAGCTTCTGCATCAAGATCAACGGAAGCATTTACTTGGTGTAACGGCTGCCCGAACACGTTTGAAAGAAGCTCGGCAAGCTTTGTTTTACCTGACCCTGTCGGTCCCTTCAGCAGGACATTTTTTCCTAAAGCAAGTGCAATCACAGCATCTTCTATAAGTGAAGCGTCAGGCGCTGTGTACCCTGGCTCACCAATTAACTCTTTATATACATCTGTTAAGTTTTCTAATCGTTTTGCTGCGTCTCGCTGTAGCTTTTCTTTTATTTCAATCGGGATTTGAAGATTCATATCAAAAATCCTTTCTATTTCGATGATCTCGCTCAAGATCACATCATCTATCAACAGTATTTCCACTAATTTGCTGTGTAAAGCCTTACACAATGTAACATTGTAAGCTTTTTCAGTGCAAGTGGCGTGTTTATGCAAACTGATTTGTTATTATCAAGACGTTGCCAATCACTTCATAAAAAGAAGCTGATTAAAAGGAATCAGCTCTCAATTCATATGATGAAGTTTTTGGTTTCCTCTAGAAAGCCTTGTATCGGTAAAATTTATTTTTCTTTCTTCATTAGCTCCACTACATGAGGTTTCGGCTCCCAGCAATTGAACTGGTATTGTGGTTTTGTTTCATAACCAAGGCGTACGCAGTGATAGCGCATGCCTTGGGTCGTTTTTTCCGGCTTGAAATTGATACATGTCGCACAGCAATGATACTTACTTTTATCCATGGTGGCCTCAATCCTTTAGCGGTCGGTAAAATAGCTCTTTATAATCGCCATATATTCTCGCACGTGAGCTTGAGGGACTGACGAGATTCTGAGCGGTGAGCCTAGTCCCTCTGCCTCAATTCCAACACGTTTTGCAATCATCTTTGTTCGGAAAAGGTGAAAATCACTCGTTACGATCAGCAATTGATCATCAGAAGAAATCATTTTTTCGTATATAAAAGATTTTCGTACGTACTGGTCGCTTTTTCTTCAATTTGTATGCGGTCAGGCTCAATTCCATTCTCCACTAAGTAGTTTTTCATAATGGTGCCCTCACTCGTCGTTTTCCCAAACCCAAGCCCGCCGCTTAAGATAAACGTCACATCCGGATGGTTCTCTGCATAAGCAAGCGCTTGATCCAATCTTCCTTTCAAAACAGCTCCAGGTCGATTGTTCTTCGTACCGCCACCAAGAACAAGGATGGAGTCTATCTTTCCAGAAACCTTCTCTGGATCAGTATTAGCGGATGTAAGAATAAGAGTTTCTAGCGTTGCAGCAAAAAGGAAGCATAGGACCACGATTGTTGCGGTTGTTTTTCGGTAGGTTTGAAAAAGTTTCATAGCCGTATTATGTCGATAGTAGATGACGAAAAAAAGTGCACCCAAAAAGAAGAAAACTGCAAGACCCATATCCATGTTGGTCGTTTGGATGAGCATAGCCGTTGCGTAAACGAAAAAGATAATGCTAAGTGCTAAAAATAATTTTTTCATAGAGTGGTCTCCGTTTGTAGATTTTCTATATTCTAGGATATCAGAAAAAGAAAAAGAGCGGAGATGAAGATTCCGCTCTTGGATAAATTATTTTGTGTTTTGGTTTTTCTCTAATTCTTTTTCAATCTCTTTTGTGATGTTCACTTTTATGTCAGCTGTTGTGGTGGCAGCTTCAGCATTCATATCTTGTTTCTTTTTTGTCAAAGCTTCTTCTTTTCTCTTTGTAACTTCAGCCATCTCTTGGTTGTAGTGAGTCTGTATTTCTGTCTTTTTGGTTGTAATGATTTTTTGTTTCTCATCTTCCAGCTCTTGTTTCGCACCTGTAAAGATAGAAGCGATGTTCGCGCTCAAATCTTTCAATAGGGATTTTTCTTCATCCTGAAGAGCTTTATCGATATCTGATTTGTATGTGAACGAAACGATCTGCTTGTAGAGATAGTCAGCAAGATTATTATTCGCTGCAAATGCAGATGTTGAACCTATACCTAATGCCAACGTTGAGGCTAAAACAATTTTCGGCCATTTCTTCGTCGACTTTTTCTTTGCACTGAATTTTTCTTTTCGAGAGATTTCCATAACAAAATACCCCTTCCTTTATATATAGAACGCATAAAGAAAGCGGTCGGTTGCGCTACTAGCTTCAGTTATTCCAAGCGCCCATATACAGAACAACCTTCACAGCTCCACACTATCTAATTATATTCTGATACTAAATTACCATCCGCTCAATTCACTGTAAATGGGTATTTAGTAATTTATTACTAAATTTTCATTTTAGTAGGATTTTATTTTAAGATTTTATTTTGAAATAATAGAAAAGAAAGACGACATTGTCCACCTCGAGTGGACAATGTCGTCTAAAATGTATTTGTCTGGGGTCTGTCCCCTTTGTGAAACTCCCCACAATGTAGGCAAAAAAGGATAGCACGATCGGCAGCACAACCGTATGCATGCCCCATAGGTTTGGATAGTTAAGATGCAGATACATGTACGTTCCTACACCAACAACTAAAGATGCGATGGCTCCATTTGCATTTCCTCTTTTCCAATACAGCCCCATTACAATTGGCCAAATGAAGGCTGCTTCTAACCCGCCAAATGCAAATAGATTGAGCCAAATCAGCAAGTCGGGCGGATGAATAGCCATCGCGAACACACTCAAGCCCACTACAGCTGTGATTCCAAAGCTTAATTTTTTTACAAATTGCTCTTCTGCATCTGGCTTGATGTAATTGATATAAACATCCTTTATAATAGCTGAACTAACAAGCAGAAGCACCGAGTCAACCGTTGACATAACGGCAGCAAGGGGCGCAGCTAAGACGATTCCAGCTAACCACCCCGGCAGTACCTCGAGTGCCAATAAAGGCATTACTTTATCCGGCACCTCGATCCCCGGAAGGACCACTCTTCCAAAAACACCCGCTAAGTGCATGCCTAACATGATGAACCCTACAACAAACGTTCCGATAATCATCGCTCTATGCATGGCTTTTGCGTTTCGGTAACTCATCGCCCTTACCGAAATCTGTGGCAATCCTACAACACCTACACCAACTAGAATCCAAAATGACGAAACATAAAGAGGTGTAAGAGATTGATCGGAACCAAACGGTGTAATGAGATTTGGATTTTCTGCTCTTAACTCACCCATAATGTTCTCAATTCCACCACCAGCTATTATCGTTCCGGCTAGTATGATTACAGTTCCAATCACCATAACCACACCTTGTATCGCATCCGTGATTACAACAGCACGAAAGCCACCCGCAATCACATATACCAAGACAGATCCCGAAAAGATAAATAGTGCTGTCGTATACGATAGTCCGGTAAACGATTCAATTAACCGTCCTCCACCGACCCATTGAGCAGCCATCGCTGAAAACAAAAAGATGACAATACTTAATGCTGACAAAATCACAACCCACTTGCTTTCATAACGTGCTTTGAGGAAATCAATAAGTGTAACAGCATTAATCTTACGTGCGACAATCGCAAACTTTTTTCCGAGGACAGCGAGTGTAAAATAACCTGTCACAAGCTGGGCCATAGCGAGCAGTACCCAACCCAGTCCCAATTGATAAGCAGCTCCTGGTCCTCCAATAAAACTTGAGGCACTTCCGTATGTGGCAACCATCGTCATAGCAAGAACAAAACCACCAAGCTCTCTGCCTGCTAAAAAGTAATCTTGTAAAAAAGACGGTCCGCTTTTAATATGACGAGAGGTGTAAATACCAACTAAAAAACAAGTATCAAAAAGACGCCTAAAGGAAGGATCACATCCCAGTTCATCGTGCTTCACCATCCCTTTTAGTGTCTGTCTCATCCGTTTCAAATGGAACTTCTGTGTAAAAGAATTTCACCATGATCCATACCAAAACGGTAAAAACAAAAAATCCTACAATACAGCTGTAAAAAAACCAAGCCGGAAATCCGAGTATGTAAGTGTATTCTTTAACAGGACGTCCGCCTAAACCGTAAGCAAACGCATACCACCAGATAAAGTTTAAAATAGCGAGCACAGTACCCATGATGGCTTCTTTATTTGAGACTCTGTATCGCCAGTCGATACCCTTTTTCATCTTTTAACCCCTGGAGTTTCAATACAAAATATAAGTCCACTCATTACTATGGCAAATTCATATCACCTTGTCGAGTTGTTTCGACCTTAAGAATTCTTCTATTCCTACTCATGATATCCCTGTTTACGTGAGGTTAAAAGACAATATAAAACGAGTACCCTTTTTTCAGGTACTCGTTTCAATGTTTGTAGAAATTACTGAAGTGGCGGTTGTGTCTGTGGTGACGGTGCGTATGCGTTCAGCATGCTGGTCATATCTTGTTGGTTGAGCTGTGGCACTTGATAATAATGATGCTTGTTTTGCCAGATCGAAAGCTCGTAAGCCATCTCAATCCAGTTCGGAATTCCATCTGCTAAAACACGTCGCAATACCGGATTTGTAAGTTCTAAGGTTGCCATTCCTCTTAATGATGCATTGGATTTCAATGTTCCTAGTATAAGGCTAGAGACTGACTCATCATTTAATTCAGAAACGCTTTGAATCGGTTTTTTCGGCTGCGCTGGTTTTAATCCGTACACAAAGTCATTATCTTGCTGCATCTTATAAGATTTTGTTTCCATAGCAGGATTTTTCCCTGTTTGAAAAGCCTGTACACATGCATTATACTCCTTTGAAATATGCTGATAATGACGATTCAGCATTGTTTTTAATTCCTGATCTTGCACGTGTCCACTGCACATCGTGTATAGATTCAATGTTGATACAATGCCACTCAGCATTTCATGGACATCAAACATCTCATGCCCACCGTGATTTAGATGAGCTGGAATCTGACCTGTCTGCATATTCTGATGCAAGAATTCTGGATTAGCATTTGGTGGTTGTTGATTTTGATTCGTGTTTGGTTGATTTGGATTCAATTTTATACCTCCGTTAAATAAAAATACGGGGTTATTTTGTGTAGATAGAGGTCGCTTATTCACTTATTAGGTTTTTTTGAAGAAAAATTTCCGGGGAAATTTGATAAGAAGTGCTATGAATGTTGCACTTTCGACAAAATTTATGTGGAACCGTTACGAAAAAAGTACAACTTTGCGAAAAGAGAAGATTAGAACCGATTGCATTCCAGATTGCTTAAGAGGTTTTACTCAATAATGATGAGGGAAATAAATTGTTTGGGGTCAGTCCCTATTTCCCACATCTAGTTACAAGGAAGTATAATAGAAGTACAACTGAAAGGAGGTGAAAATCATTCCCAGAACACGTCGCATTTGGTATCCTGATGCTGTTTATCACGTGACTACCCGCGGAAACCGCAGGGAACCTCTTTTTATTCCCACCTGGATTTCCACTGCTACTTAAAGATCCTAAGTCACTGTGTTAAAAAGCACGCTGTCGGGCTCTTCTCTTATTGCCTCTTGACAAACCACACGCACCTTCAAATTTTGTGCAGCAAGTCCCCACCTGGAGAATTTATGAAAGAACTAAATGAAACGTATGCCATGTATTTCAACAAAAAATACGAGCTAACTGGCCATGTGTTTCAAGGCCGCTACGGAGCAGAACTGATTGAAGATCGTTCGTACCTGCTAGATACGAGTCGTTACATTCACTTAAACCCTGTAGCCGCCGATCTTGTAATGTTTCCTCTCGAATACCCTTGGAGTAGTTATCGATATTATGTCACCCAATCGGTATGCCCTTTCGTAGACACCTCAACCATACTTGGACTTTTTCAAGATTCAAAACCTCAATACCGAGAATATGTAGAAAGCAGAACCTCACCGGTAGTAGAAACCTAAATTTCTTGTAATATTACACACTAATGATGTTAAAAATTCATCCATATCAAAGAAAAAGCCGGTTTTGTCTTCTGGAAAAAGACAAAACCGGCGAATGTGTAATTGTATGGGGTCTGTCCCCCTCTAGAAATTAAACCTCTGAACGTGCGTACGCATTTGCTCTGCATACTGCTCAAGCTGATCTGCTAGATGATTCAGTTGTTCCATAGAGGCTGATTGCTCCTCTGCTGATGCAGAAACCTCTTCGGTTCCAGCCGCTGTTTCTTGCGTAATCGCTAAAATATGCGAAGCGTTCTCCAACAGGACATCTTTTTGCTTTGTCATCTCTTCAACAGACTGTATCACGTCTTTTAATGCTTCTGCGTTACCTCGAACAGCCTTAGAAATAGCGGTAAAGGTTTGTTCAGTTTCTTCAACTGCTTCACTTTGAGAAAGAACAAGGGCTGCCGCTTCTTGAACTTGTCCGACGGTATTTTCCGTTACCTGCTGCATGTCGGTAATCAGAGAGCTAATATCTTTTAAAGAATTCTCGGTCTGCTCTGCTAGTTTTCGAACTTCATCAGCCACAACCGCAAAACCTCTCCCAGACTCTCCTGCTCTTGCCGCTTCGATTGCTGCGTTTAATGCCAGTAAATTCGTCTGGTTCGCGATATCACTAATCGTCAATACAATCTTTTGAACGCTGCCTGATGTTTCATCTAATTTTTTTATTGAAGTGATCATTTCTTTCGTCATTTCGGTTGTCATTAATGATTTTTCTTTCAGGATGCTTACCTTTTTTACACCTGTCAGCGATTCTTCATTCATTTGCTGTGTTGCCTTTTCGATTGTTTCCCCATGCGCTTGAACTTGACTGATACGCTCAGCTAGCACATTAGCTGATTTTGCATTTTCATCCATCAATTCTGCTTGATGGGATGACCCCGCTGCGATTTGCTGCATCGTCGTTGAAACTTCCTGTGCAGATGCTGAATTTTCTTCTGCACTCGCTACTACGGTTTGGGATGCATCTGTAACATGATCGGTAATCTGAGCCATTTCCGCGATTAACGTACGCATTTGGCTAGACATCTCATCAAAACTCGCAGCTAGTTCTCCAATTTCGTCTTTTCTTTGTATGGAGACGCTGGTCTGCAGGTTTCCATTTTTATTTCATGCATCGCATTTTTTAATTGTTTAACAGGTACCGTGATCCTTCTTGAAACGAACAAGGAGATCACAGCAGCCACTAAAAGGGTTACCAGCAAAGCAATTCCAATGGGTAATAGAATGACAGACGCTTTTTGTTCAAACTCACTTACCGCTACAGTTCCCGCTAGTTTCCAACCAGTCGTTTCATTCTTTGAGTAGCTCACAACTCTCTCTTCACCGTTGATATTTGTGGTTACAATACCCGTCTTATCCGTGATTTTTTTATAAAATGATTCTTTTGTTGCGCTCTTCCCTAGCATCTTTGCATCAGGATGCACCATATAGTTTCCGGAATTATCGAGTAGAAGAGCATAACCTGTTGAACCGATCTTCACATTTTGCATGAGTGTCAAAATATCATTAACGGCAATATCAATGGCAGTAACACCAACGACTTTGCCACTGTACTCAACTGCTTTTACAGCTTTTACAACAGGCCGATCCGTTGCTTGATCGATAAAAGGATCTGTCCAGAAGACTTCATTAGGATTTTTAGCCGCTTGTTGATACCAAGGAGTTAAAGTCAGGTCTTCAACAATTGTTGAAGGTATTGGATACATGACAACTTCCTTTGTATCCGAAATATAATAGCTATTCATAATGGCTTCGTTTGCTAGATGGTAGTCTTCAAACTTTGAAATAATGTAATCAGTACTATCGCCTTTTTCATGTAGTTTAATCGTCGCCGAATCTGCATAAGCTGAAACAAAATCGGCATTATCTTGTAAAAAGCGATTCAATGACTCGTTTAGATCGTGCATACGGTCTGATGTATCTTCAGATGAATTATCAACGGTTGTTTTCATACTGAACATATAACTTACTCCGCTCACTATTAAACCAGTCATCATAATGAGCAATATAAAAGGCACAAGGATTTGCCTTTGTAGACTTTTTTTAATCATTTTTTCCTCCAACATTCACTTTTTCTAGGCAGCAAAAAGTATATCGACAGAATGCAACAAATTTTTACTAAAAAAGAGCCGTTTTTGTCTTTTGAGGAAGACAAAAACGGCGAATGTGTAATTGTATAGGGTCTGTCCCCCTATATGTGTAAAAAAATAATAGACTAGACACAAAATATGGTATATAATATTTACAAGATTTACCGACATTAATGGTGCAGAAGTGGTTATTATATTAGAGGGGGAATGGACCATGAGCCGAAGCAATGCTCTTGTCTTAACTACAGAGATAGACGCCATTCGAACGACCATGTATGAGGTAAGTAAAAAGGTTAATAGTCTTGCAGATCCGCTTCTTGTTCAGCTAAGTCAGATACTAGATGAGAAATTAAACAAACTAGATCAAATTAAAGATTGCGCTTAATCACATAAATTAAACCGGGGTTCTTACGCTAGCAGAATCACCGGTTTTTTATTATATAATTAACTAAACGTTTCTCCCGTCATCACGCTCATAAAATCTCTAAAAAAATAGTTGTAATCGAAATCAAACGCGATTCGATGTTTTTTGTCACTTTCATTAAACTGCACATACGGCCTGACATCTGCAATACTCTGACCTCTTGCTGTGTTTCCGTCTTGCAGCACAATATGTACTGGAAGCGTCCTAAACGTGAACATGTCTTCTCTTATGCAAGCTAGTAAAGTGATTGCATCATGGACAGGACTTCCTTGGATCTCGGGATTTCTGCTTTTATAAAAATTATAATAAAAATCCAGCACCGGTTTGATGATCGGTGCTTTTCCTTTGTAATCAATGTAGTTGACCATTTCTGGGGTAACAAGCGCTCTGTCCGTTACGTTTAACGGGATGATCGTTACGTTATCCGCGTAGGTTAGAACGATTCTTACTGCGACTGGGTCTCCATGGAAGTTCGCTTCAGACACAGCCGTAACATTTCCAGGCACCCAAAACGCTCCGCCCATAATATAATACGCTTTTACTTTCTTCATAAGCGATTGGAACAAGATAAACATTGTAGCTAGCGAAGTCAGCCTTCCTGCATTTACGATAACGAGATCATCTTGATACTGCTCAATAATGTTCACGATCTCGAAGAAGTTTTCGATGAATCCATCATACGTACCGGGTATAATCGGCCCTAGACCGTACACGCCATGTACATCCGGATAAAATGTAGGCTGTTCTCCTGTCATAGGAACTTCTGCACCACCGATAATTTTGACATCACTTGGATAGTTAAATGTTTTTGCCAGATAACTTACATTTGCAATCGTCTGCTCTCTGGCTACGTTCCCATAGTCCGCAACAACCGCTACAATATCTATTTCCTCGCTTAAATAGGCATATGTTAAGGCGACTGCATCATCAATTCCTGCGTCACCAAAGAACAAAACTTTTTGTCCCATTGCACGAATCCCCTTTTAGGCTTTTGTTTTATCCTATTAGGCAATGTGTTGTCTTATGAAGTTTGGTCGTAAAAACTATTGTAAGAATCTATTTCTCAGGTCGGGCGTTGGAATCATACAGCTGTCCTTTTTGCCAAACCACCGATACCGATTTTTCGCTACTTTTCTATAAATGAAATTCCGAATAGGCTGTGGTACAACAACTAAAAACCTTCCTAATCTGAAAGGGAATTTCAAGAACTGGGAGATCTTAAACACTGCATCTGATTCTGTATAGACTTTTCCTTCTTTTATTAAAATTACGGAATTGGTATACTCTGGGTCTATGTTGTATTGAGAGAGCAACTTTTGTCCAGCTTCTGATTGTATGGCTGCAAACTTTAATACACTGCTTTTCTCATGTTTTAGAATAAATTGCACACTTCCATTGCAAAGATTACATACTCCGTCAAAAAGAAGAAAAGCCTTATTTTCTTCCAAATTCTCCATAAGTAACTCTCCCTTCTACCAACGTAGTTTCCCTCTATTTTACTATTAATGCTCATCAAAAAAACATCTTTCTCTTTACCGTTACGTATTATAATAAGAGGACAGACCTAGAAAGGTGAGTACATCATGAAAAATAAAGAAATCAAAATGCAAGCACGGCAGCACCTAAAAGGACAATGGGGCACAGCGGCATTATTTACACTGCTATTCGCTTCGGTTTATTATTTGATCCCATTAATCATAGAAATTAATTTAAGCGGAGGCTTTAAAGCTTGGGTGAACAAGCCTGAAAATGTCGATGGACCGGCAGCGAGTACGTTTATCATCACTCTCGTCTTACTGCCATTATATATCGGATATTTATGGACTTTTTTATCAGTAATCCGCACTGGTGAAAAAATTAAGTTTTCTAGTCTTCTTCAAGCTTTTTCGGAGATCAGCATGTACGTGAGAATTCTAGGAACGTACTTGGTGATGATGGTGTACATGTTTTTATGGACACTTCTTCTAGTGATTCCCGGTATCATTAAGGCATTTTCCTATTCACAAACGTATTTTGTGTTAAGGGATAATCCAAGAATCGGCATCAATGCTGCTATTACCAAAAGCCGTAAGCTGATGAATGGCCACAAGTGGCAATTTTTCGTGCTGCAGTTAAGCTTCATAGGCTGGGGAATTCTATGTATATTAACACTAGGAATCGGATTTCTTTGGCTTGCACCGTATATGAGTGCGTCATATGCTGCATTTTACGAAAACTTAGTGAGACAGCAAAAAGAGGCGTAATTGGCTTCTAGAGACTGCGCCGCTTTCAGGTTGTGCTTAGTTAGTACTGAGAAGAATAATTAAGCGGTTGAACAAACCCCTGTATTGTCCATATGAGATGGACAATACAGGGGTTTTTGTATTTGTTTGGGGCCAGACCCCATTTCCCTAAATATTTCCCGCTCCTAGGACATAACTATCAGTAAGGACAATCAGACAAGACATCTAAGGGGTGGCATGATGGATCAACTTACTGTAATCGTCGTCGGGGTCATTGGGTTTCTCGTATTTATGGGTATCGTAGGGTATACCCAAACCGCTTACCACTTTCGCAAATGGAGCAAGGAGTTGCAGCAGATCGAGACGAATAAAGATCAGCAGCCTTACTCGCATTGGTTGCAACGCGTCACATCAGACTACAAGCAATTTCATCTCGCTGGTGTGCCTCAACTAAACACTCAAGCGCTTATCGAAAAGCACCTTTACAACGAACGCATTCCACTGCTCGGTATTTTTAGAGTACCGGTCGGAAATATACAAAAATTACTCAACCAGCTTCCGTCCTTCACCATCATTCTGGGTGTCCTCGGAACCTTCATCGGACTAACGCTCTCTCTTGTATCAATGCAAGACACGCTCATGACACTCGGCACTCAGCCAGCGGACTCCAACCTCACACTAAACTCAATCATCTCATCACTCACAGCACCGTTTGAAGGAATGAGCGTTGCCTTTTTTACAAGTATCGCAGGGATTGGTGCAGCTCTCTTCCTAAACCTGATTCAGTCAGGTTTTTTCTCACAAGGCACTTCCCTTTCCTACATGCAGAACAAACTTTTAGCCGATTGTGAAGTATATCTCGATCACAACATCAACAGCGAGCTGATCAACGACAAGCCTCAAGATTCGGTTGAACGCCTGCTTGACCGTCTAGCGTCCCGTGTTGAATCATCCTTCGATAAAACACTAGGCGAGTTCGCATCTCAAATGGTTAATTTTACAGCTGGCCTTCAAAAAGCGATGGAAGACGTGAACGGTATTTTTGAAGCACAACGTGAGCACTCCGAACGGTTCGCGGCCTCCACCACACAGCTCGATCAGTTCGGTCAGCGTTTTAACGAAACAACGAAAGAACTGGGTACGATACAAAAACCGTCGACACGAGCATCAACGCACTCGCCAAAAACATATCTTCTTTCGAACAGCAGCTAAAAACAAGCAACGACCGGCACACACAAGGTCAGCAAAAATTCGACCAGCTTATCCAGCGCTCTGATAAAATGCTGCAAGAAGCGCAGCGCAGATCGGAAGAACACGCGCAATCCATGCTTCGCGGCATGCAAGAGCAGCTTCAGCATTACCAAAACCAGCATGATGCGCTCGAAAACCGACTTGCACAAAAGCAAGATGAGTGGCATTACCGATACTCTGAAAAACAAGGCGAGTACGGCCGTGCAGCAGCGGACTTCGCTTCAAGCGTCGGTCAGCTTGAAAAAGGCTTTTATTCCGCCGTTGAACACATCAAACGTGATTTTACCGACCAAGTCCGGAACGTCATGGATAGCCAGAGCCGTCAGCTCGCTTCCATCCTTAACAACTCACAAAACCAGAACAGCCGCGATGACGATATGCGTGAACTCGCACGCACGCTTGAAAACCTTCATCATAGTCTAACTCGAAGCATCACAGACAATAACCGGACGCTCTCAGACATGTACCACCTCATGCAGCGCATCTACCAAGCCGCTATGAACCAATCCAACCAGGTGGTCTATGAAACGCGCAATCCTCGCGCAGCCGAATACGTGGATGACGAGCGGATGCCTGAGATCTCCAACCCGAATTTTAGGAGACGGTGACCGGTATGAAGGCGCGCAAATCCTACTACAACGACGAGAGCCAAGAAACCAAAGAGATCTTCTGGCCGAGTTTTACCGATATGATGGCGATGATGGTGCTCGTTATGGTCTTTATCGCCATACTAGCCTACGTACAGAGCATCTACAACGCCTATGACCAGGCACAGATCAAGCGCGAACTTGGTCAGGTGGCTGAGGTGAAAAAGCACATCTCAGACCTCATCCAAAAACAGCTCGAAGAAAACGTTGGAAAAGATAAGATCATCAGGGGTCCGAACAACACGATCTCTGTAGAAGGAAATATTCTTTTTGATACCGGGAGTGCAGAGATTTCTGCAAAAGGAAAACAAGTTCTTGACCCCTCGCTGATGCACTCGCCGCGATTATCGAGGAAAAAGACATGAGTCAGTACCTGTACATCATTTTGATAGAAGGTCACACCGATTCTGTTCCGTATGACAACTGGTCCCTCTCCACCCAGCGTGCGGTGGCGGTCGTCGATTATCTTGGAAAAGCAAATCCGAAACTGGCGAGAAAGGAGTACGCGCAATACTTGGCGGCAACAGGCTACAGCGAGTATAAACCGATTGCAGAAGGAAACTCAGCTCAAGCTCTTCAAAAAAACCGCCGAATCTCGTTTCAGATCATATTGGATGACGACAAGTGGCAGAGCAAGCTGAAGGAGATTGTGGAGCAATAGAATTGTTTAGCACATAAAAAACGAGCGGAAAGTATTCGCTCGTTTTGTTCTGTTTATTTTGCTTCTTTTTTACGCAATTGGCGATTGAAATAAAGAAAGACCGGTAGTGGAATTAGTATAAATCCTGAACTTTTAACAATTTTGTTCGTTGCGTTTCTTTTAATCTGTGCTTTTTCATCTTCTAACATCAATTTATACTCTCTCCGCAACTCTTCTTCCGTCGTTTTACTAGGCATTGGATTTCCATTTTCATCAAATACTGACTCAGCTTGACCAAGCTTATATTCTGTAAAACTAGCATGATACGTGTTTGGGCTAACCAGATCAGCTACGCCCATAAATACACTAATGCCTCCTCCAAGTGTTAACAAAAGCGTTGTAAATAACACCAAATAAATATACAAATTTCTAAACATGTGTTCTCCACCTTCCTCAACAGGAGCTGTTTTCGACTTTGCAGCTGCAATGGCAACACCAACAAAAAGCAATAACACAATCAATGCTACATATAACAAGTTATCAGTATCCATTAGCATGTAAAATCACCCAACTTTCTATTAACGTATAAGGATTGTTGAACTTAGGAATTACACAAAAACCAACATTATCCTTCTTGATAAATTTTCATGCTTTATCCTAAAACAAAATCTATTAATTCGTTCCTTAAAAACATATGAGTTAGACAACCTTTTTAGTCCCACAGTAAACCTACTTATTGATGATTTATTAAGTCTATAATAGAAATTGGAAAAAATTTTATAAAAAGTAAAACTATTTATCTCTTCTTTACGAATGTATGAGTAAGACACCTTTTTGCAGTCTGGAAGTGAAGAAAAAATCATGATGAAACTGTTGCAACAGAAAAAATGGATCAAGCTAATCCAGAAAAAATCAGATGAAAACGCTGCGAACGAACTGATTGCAGTTTATTATCCGTCTATTTATGCCTACGTTTACAAGCAGACACTGAACAAAGAACTGTCAATGGACTTAACGCAAGAAATCTTTATCAGCATGCTGCAGTCCATTACGCAATACGATGACAAAAAAGCATCCTTTAAAACCTGGCTGTACCGAATCGCAACGTATAAAGTGGTTGATTATTTTAGATCTCGCCACTATACATATGCTCAGTCCACAGACACTATGGAATTTGTTGAAGTAGCTGCATCTTCAGATTTTACGATTGAGCTGGAATATAAAGAAGACATCGAAAGAGTGACCGAAATGTTAAACGCTTTTCATGTAAGAGATCAGCAAATTCTGCGCCTCAAATTATTCGCCGAGTATACGTTTTCGGAAATCGCCAGCACACTAGATATTCCTGAATCATCCATTAAGACCAAGTATTATTCTGCAATAAAAAAACTCAAACAGCGAATGGAGGATGAGTAGATGGACAAGCACAAGTTTCACGTTGATTTCCCTGAGGATCACGAAATAAAAAACCACATTCAACACATTGTTTCAGCTGGGCTTACTAAACCAAAATCTTTTCAGCAATCCTTAAGAGAAATGTATCAGCAGCTCGGTTTCCGTTACCTGTTTCGTGATGCGACTGAGATTCTATTCGTCGTTTCTTTAGCACTTTGTGTGTTGATATACGGAATATTCTCGCTAGATTCATCTGTAAAAACGGATGACATTTACTCATTTATATTTACCTTGTCACCTGTTCTTTATTTTACCGTTGCTTCGCTTTTCTTAGTAAATGCGTTAACAAAAAACACGTTTTCTGTTGAGATGACCTGTAAATATCACGTATTTCAGCTGGCAGCCTTTCGAATGCTAATTTTCAGCTTAATTACACTCATTCTCAATAGTTTTCTAATACTTGTTGTATCCCTACTCTTTCAATCTATCAGCGTACTTCAAGCCTTGCTCTTATCATGTAGCTCATTGAGCATATTTTCCGTTCTTTATCTCTATGTTTTGCAGCATGTAAAAGGAAGATATTCCACATATGCTTTGATGGCGGGTTGGCTGTTAATAAACTTCATCCCAGCATTTCTTAGCCAAGATGGATATTCTGCTTTTCTAAGTCATGTACCGGCCTATGTGTACATAGTGGTATGTGCCGCAAGTCTTGCACTCTATGTTAACTCATTAAAAAAACTAATCGCATTTCGTCATGCAGAAGGAGTTCTATAGATGTTAGTAGTAGAAGAGGTCACGAAAAATTTTGGGAAGTTCAATGCACTAAAAAATATAAATTTAGAGTTTCATAACGGTGTGTACGGTTTATTAGCACCAAACGGAGCTGGGAAAACAACGCTCATTAAGATGCTAACGACTCTATTGTTTCCGACTAGCGGCACGATTTCTTACGGTGGAACAGATATTATCAAGATGGATGAGAAGTACCGAGATATCATTGGATATCTGCCGCAAGAGTTTGGTTATTACAAAAATTATAGCCCGACTGCTTACCTTCTATATCTGGCTGCGCTAAAAGGGATAGACAGAAAAACAGCTGTCGTGCGCGTGGAAGAGCTGCTTAAAACGGTAGCACTCGATCATGTGGCGAGTAAAAAGATGAAGAAGTTCTCGGGCGGCATGATTCAGCGTGTTGGGATCGCGCAAGCCATGTTAAACGATCCTAAGATTCTTATTTTAGACGAACCAACAGCTGGACTTGATCCAAAAGAAAGAGTTCGTTTTCGCAATCTGCTGACGAACCTCGCACGGGACCGAATCGTGATTTTATCCACGCACATTGTGTCTGATGTGGAGTCGATCGCAAACGAAATCATCATGATAAAAAATCAAGAAGTGTTATACAAAGATAGCGTTTCTAACATCTGCCGCAAAATTGAGGGCTTGGTTTATGAGACCGAAGTTGATTACGAGAACACTGAAAAATTTCGCTCCACATACCTCACTCTCTCTGAAAAACAAGAAGCAGGCAGTATGCACATGCGGTTTTTGACAACAGACACCGCGAAACCTGAATGGAGATCTGTTCATCCGAACTTAGAAGATGTATTTTTGTACATCTATCAAGATGAAGTACCGGCTCAGGACGGTTTTTATGATTAAGCGGCTCGAATTCAAAAAGATCGTCACCTCACCCATCATATTAGGTCTTTTTATCCTGTTCATTTTGTTTAATTTTTTTCTGATCTATCAGCAATCACCGATACGTGAAGATATGAATCGGCTTCAACCCATTGTAAAAGAAAACGGTACATTGATGGATATAGAAGGCCGGAGTGGTTTGCAATCGTCCTATGAAAAAGAGTTAAAAGCGTGGAATCAGCTTGCAGAAAGTAAGACAGGCGATACGTATAAGCAAGCAACAGACTTTTACAAACCAGAGCACTTTTATGCTTTGCTGGACGCTAAAAAGTATAGCGAAAAAGAACTGAAAACGATAAATGCCTTAGCGTTAAAAGAAACGTATGTTACGACGATTAAAGAGATCGAAATGAAGTACAAAAACTTGGATGTCATGGACAACGCTGAAGAAGGAATCCGCCTTTACGGATTAAGCGGTTCTGCAGCTGAAACCGTTCGCGCTCATTATGCCTCGTTAAAGCCACGAGTGGAGAAGTTAATCCAAAATAAAGAGCATTTACACCTCTTTTTTCACGGAAAGATCTTTGGTACACATTCTTTCCTTTTTAAGACTATGTTTGGGTTCGTCATCTTTCAGGCGATGATTTTGGTCGTCCTGTTCACGGGGTTCATCGTCAATTATGAATTCGAGCAAAAAACGTCATTGGTGGCGTATTCAACAAAACGAGGAAGAAAATTAGTGTGGGATAAGCTGGTTGTAGCTCTACTTTCTTCAATCCTTGCCACATTCATTTTGTTAGCCGCGACATTAATCGTTTATTTTATGGTATTTGATTATTCAAGTCTTTGGAGCGTTCCGATCAGCACAGGCTTTTTAATTGAACTAAACAACATTCCATTGATCAGTTGGTGGAACTTAACTTTTTGGCAGTACTTGCTGTTATCTTGTACCTTGTTGATTATTTGCCAATTCATGTTCGCTCTGATCACGTTTTGTCTCTCGATGTGGATCAGAAATAGTTATATAGTGTTTACGGTATTCGGCGTCATTTTTGGGGCAGGTCTTCTCGTGCCAAGTAAAATATCAAAAGATAGCGTGATGCTTATTTACACGCACTATTCACCCTTTATGCTCGTGATGAACGTGAAAAAATGGTGGATGGAAAGCGGTGTATTTACAACGTATAAATATTATGAAGTCATTACGGTGTCTGCTTGGTCGGTCGCTTTAATACTTCTATCTTGGTTCTGTATCAGCCGTTTCACACGAGAAAACTTATAGATAGGACGCGAACTCATGAGAATTTTATTCGAGGAATTAAAGAAGCTGTTTACGGTAAAAGCCATTATACTGCTCCTGTTGGTCAGCTTTATCATGTACCAGCAGTTTATCATGTTCGATTTTAAACATTTTCCGAACGGCAGGCCCTTACTTGATACGTTCCTTGCTACTCAAAAAATGCTGAATGACTATGGAGAAACGATGGATGAGGATGAATTTGAAGATTTTAAAAATATTTATCAGCAACGAATTGATGAAGCGACAGAGTATGTAAAGTCACAAGATGAACTGGTGGCTGCGGGTATAGACTCATACAAAAAATTTCGCAGTATGGATCTTGAAAACGAAAAGCTAGCAGCTCTTTATCACAAAGTGGTGTTTGAGGATTATGTGGACGTATTTTGGGAGATTCAAGCGAGAGAAAGAATGATTGAAACGTACGAATATCCTGAGCGTTTTAGCCAATACGGACCCGGTGAGCTAAACGATAAACAAGAAGCTCGTATTCAAGAATTGGTGGAAAAAGGAGCAACAACCGCTGTTTTTACTTATTTAGTGTTTGAAAACTACAATACACTGATCAAAAATGTAGCGATTTTGATCTTCCTTAGCATCATGTTAGTAATCATGCCGTTATACATTTCGGACAACCGCAATCACGCTGTTTTTCTGCAGTACACATCCAAAGTTGGGCGTACGCTTTTTACGAAGAAACTCTTAGCGGGATTAATAGCTTCCTTACTCGTTATTACGATTCAACTCGGCTGTTTTTTCGTTTTCTATGCTGGCAATGACACGAGTATGTTCTTCCCGCTAACCATTAACTCGATTTACAATAATTTTGTTTCTTGGTATGACATCACGTTCTTTCAATATATCGTTCTTACGGTAATTTTCATCTATCTTTTGGGAATAGCATTAGTTTTGATCGCAGCTTGTATCTCAAGAATCGCGCCGAACTATATGACGAGTGTCGGCTTGCATGTTCCTCTCTCATTTATCCTGTTTGGGATGGGAACAAGCTATCTTGTACAGTACATCACTGACGTTCATTTGCCTCAGCATCTCGTGCCGATCTCATTCGTAACAATCCTTTCTATGAGCGCACTATTGTATGGGTGGAGATATAAGAAGGAAAAAGTGAAAGATATCGCTTAAAACCGCGAAAAAGCATCGGCCTCTTCCAGCCGATGCTCCTTTTTTACTTCTTTTTACCGGAATCCAAATTTCACTTCTAAACGTTGGCGATGAGGTATCTTTATCCGCGTTCCATAACATTTCCGGTCCTTCTGTTTGTTCGTAAGACGATGACGGAAACCATTCTGCATAGATGCGACCCCATACATTTTGCAGCGTTTCAGGAAAGGGTCCTACTGCTTCAAAAACGGCCCAAGAAGATGCGACAACCTCTAGATTAGCCAAGTGACCAGGACATTCATTAGTCGTAGCTGCCCCAATATAGTGATCAAGTTCACTGTTCTCAGCCATCCTCTCTGAAAAGTTCGTTGAGGCACTGATTAGCCCTTTTGGCTCTATATTTGATAACGATTTAAGCTCGTTAATGGTGTCCAGGTCTAGACTTTGCCACATAGCTGCGATCTCCGGATTTACTCCCTCAAAAATTAAAGGAACTCTTTTCTTCATTCCCACAATGCGGAACGCCTCTTTTTCAACGATGCGATAGTTCATTTCATTTCCTCCTTTTATCGATAGTTGAAAGGACATGCGTGGAAATGCTTTTAAAGAATGACCGTTCCTTCGAGCTTCTGATGGTGTTACACCGTGCAAAAGTTGAAACGCTTTTGTAAAAGCATCCGGTGAACGGTAGCCATATTTTACAGCGATATCAATGACCTTTGTTTCACCATTCGCAAGTTCAAATGCTGCAAGAGTCAGACGTCTGCGGCGGATATATTCTGATAGTGGAACACCAGCTAGGAATGAAAACATTCTTTTAAAATGATATTCAGAGCAATATGCACGTCTCGCTACTTCCTTAAAATCAATTTCGTCTGCCAAATTTTCCTCGATAAAGTTCAACGCGTCATTCATTCTTTGAAGCGAATCCATATGAACGCCTCCTTTCAACAAAACAATAACAGGAACTCATGTGGCCTACCCGACTTATTATGCACAGATATGACGGATTCCTTTTTGCACAAAAAACAACCGCTGCTACGGGCAACGGCTGTTCCAAATTACTATATAAAAAGGGGGTAGTACTACTATTCCCAGCTCACATTTTTTTATTCATCATTTTGCAAGTTTCATAGATTTTTTTGAACCACTTCTGTTTTTCCGTAATAACTGTGTAAAAACATGCCGAGCATGATGACGAAAACGCCCATTAAAGAAAGGAAAGTTGGACTCGCAATCGATAACAACCACATCTCACCGGCCAGCACAAAAATAATTTCCGCTGATTGCGTTGCTTCAACGCCTGCTAGTTTTACAGGGTTATTCGCACAAAGATCGGTTGCCTGAAAAAAGAGTACGGTTGCGATGACGCCTGATGAAATCGCGACTAAAAAGGTCTGCCACAGCTGATCATTCGTCGGTGGTCCACTTTCAACCCAGCCGATTACAGCCAGAACGATCCACCACGGCAGTGAAGTGATCGTCATGCCAAACGCACGCTGAAAAGCATCAAGACGCTTGTTCGTAACAACCATCATTTTTCGGTTGCCTAGCGGATACGCAATTGCTGCAACCAAGACAGGCAGCACAACATTTAACCACGCAGAGCCATTCACCCCACTCGCTTCCTGCACTTGAACGAGCGCGACTCCTCCTAAAATGATGACAGAAAAGCCTAGCCCTTTAAACGGTATCTTTTGCCGGGACGCACCTGCTTTATTCTTCCCTTCTCCTTCATAAAAGAACGGCACGAGAAGAGAACCTGCAACAATCGTAATCTGCCATGTTGCTGCCACGAGCCATGCTTCTCCAAATCCTGCAGCATACGTAATCGGCGCATAAAAGAGAACAAAGCCAACTGAACTCCATAAAAACCACGTGCCAAATTGAGCTCTTAACTCTTGAAAAACAGGACGCACGTTTCCACGTATCCAAACGATCAGCCACAAAAGCGGCACCATGTAAAAAAAGCGAAGGGCCGCACTCCAATGCCAGCTTCCGCCTGATAAATCCATCGAACGATTCAATATGAAGGTCACCCCAAAGAAAAAGGCAGCCGCAATACCAAGCCATATCGGTTTCATCCTAAATCCCCCGTTTCCCCTAAAAAATATTCATTTGTTTTGTCCAACATGCCAACATCAATTTTACATTATCTTACCATAAGGGTGAGACGCGTAACTGTCTCAACGTCTTAAAACAAAAAAACGTCTGGACCGCTTTCGTCCAAACGTTATGTCTTCTATCTTTTAACTCAGTGGGTTGTTTTTTAACGTCTTCTGTTTAAGCACATCCCATGCCGCTTTCCCGTCTGTCGGATACCCATTTTGCTCGATCGGAATCAGAGAGAAAAATACAAAATAGAAGGAAAAGTACACAAATTGGTACGTAAAGATGCCTGGTTCAAATATTTTCATGTAAATCAGGATGTTCACGATCAGCATACTTAGTATGGTGAATAACGGACCTCCTAAATAAACGAGGATTAAGTGTCTTCTTGTGTGGTTATTCAAATTTTCATATTCACACCAACCGTCCCAAAAATACAATTTCCGAATGTTACAGGGACCGATCTTAAACAGTCTGTTTCCACTTCCTATATGAATGCGGACTTTGCCACCCGTCATTTTTCCGAAAAAGAGATGACCTGCTTCGTGTATAAAGGTAACAATCGGTAAAACGAGAAAAAATGAAAAGAAAAACTTCCAAACATCTTCAAAACCAAACATGTGCATCCCTCCTATAACCTATTTTTTCTAGTATCAGGTATAATGTTTCCTACTTTGGGCATGTTCACACTAGGCTTTTTACCTGTCTTTTTAACAGAAAAAGTATAGGGAGGACAATCATTCCAAGACAATTATTTTTTATACGAGGTAAATTGAGATTTTAATCGATATACGACAAATGGATCCTTTTTGTTTTAAAACAATTCCCTCTCTGTATTACAACAGCTTCAAAAAAACTTTCAATTAGGACAAACGCTGATATATCAAGGAAAAACAGCAGGACAGATGACTCAATTTCACCAAAAATCGAAAAATGTTATAAAACAGGTGTTGCAAAAATTAATCTGTTATAATACAATGCATTATAATCAAATCAAAAACAAAACAGGAGGAACTTAAAATGAAAAATTACTTGGAGCTTCACCGCAACATGC
Organism: Fictibacillus sp. EA-CB0309; assembly: GCF_055814265.1. Taxonomy (NCBI): domain Bacteria; kingdom Bacillati; phylum Bacillota; class Bacilli; order Caryophanales; family Fictibacillaceae; genus Fictibacillus; species Fictibacillus sp. EA-CB0309. The sequence goes on along the minus strand of NZ_CP169271.1, from coordinate 602,920 downwards.
CAGAAAAAACGTGTACAGAATGTGGATGTGTGATCGAGGAGCAGCACGAATCATACCTTTATGAGTGCGAGCGTTGCATGGGCAAACACGAGAGGTAAATATTTTTTTACTTCTACTGTTATATAACAATAATAAACATAAGCACCTGTTTAATAACATATTTAGAAAGGACTGTGGAATAAGTGACCATTGAAACCTCTAATCTTCAAGTGTTAGGCGATATAACCCCAGCGTATGAAAAGATATTAACACCAGGTGCCATTCTTTTCTTAAAGTCACTGCACCTTCAATTCAATACCATCCGAAAAGAACTTTTAGAACAACGTAAAGTTAAACAACAAGAAATTGATTCCGGGATTCTTCCCACCTTTTTACCTGAAACCGAACATATCCGAAACGGTGATTGGACCATCTCGCCTCTTCCTCAAGATCTTCAAGACCGCCGAGTGGAAATTACAGGACCTGTTGACCGGAAAATGGTGATCAACGCGCTTAACTCTGGCGCCAAACTATTTATGGCCGATCTTGAAGATTCCAACTCTCCTACTTGGGAAAACACGATTGAGGGTCAAATCAATCTGAAGGATGCCGTTAATGGTACCATTTCTTTTGAAAATCCGAACGGCAAAAAATATACATTGAATAAGGACATCGCCACGTTAATCGTGCGTTCTCGCGGCTGGCATCTAGAAGAAAAACATATAGTGGTAGATAACGAACTCATGTCTGGGAGTTTAGTAGATTTTGGACTTTATTTTTATCACAACGCGAAAACACTTATTGAAAAGGGTTCTGGTCCTTATTTTTACCTTCCAAAAATGGAAAGTCATAAAGAAGCGCGGCTTTGGAACGATGTGTTCATCTACGCGCAGCAGCAGCTCGGAATTCCGAGGGGAACAATTAAAGCAACTGTACTAATTGAAACAATTGTCGCCGCTTTTGAGATAGATGAAATTTTATATGAACTGCGTGAACACTCTGCAGGCGTGAACTGCGGACGCTGGGATTATATTTTCAGCTATATTAAAAAATTCCGTAATCAGCCTCAAGTGATCCTGCCTGACCGATCGCTTGTTACGATGACTGTACCATTCATGAGATCTTACTCTCTCTTAGCGATTAAGACGTGTCACAAACGGAATGCCCCTGCAATCGGCGGGATGGCTGCACAGATTCCGATTAAAAATGATGAGGCGGCAAACGCGGCTGCTTTTGAAAAAGTACGTGCTGATAAGGAGCGCGAAGCTTCTGATGGTCATGACGGGACATGGGTTGCCCACCCGGGACTTGTACCTGTCGCGATGGAAGTGTTTGACCGAATCATGCCAGAGCCGAACCAGATCGACCGGAAACGTGAAGACGTTGTCGTGACGGCTGACGATTTAGTGGCTGTACCAGAGGGCGAAATTACAGAAGAAGGTTTGCGCGTCAACATTAGTGTCGGCATTCAATACATCGCATCATGGCTTAGAGGAAAAGGTGCTGCACCGATCAACCATCTCATGGAAGATGCGGCAACTGCAGAAATCTCAAGAGCCCAAGTGTGGCAATGGATCCGACATCCTAAAGGTATTTTAAACGACGGCCGCAAAGTTACATTCGAGCTGGTAGAGGAACTAAAGCTTCAGGAAGTTCAAAAATTAAGACAGCAAATGAATGAGGAACCATTCAATTCAGGCCGCTTTATGGAGGCTGTCGGGTTGTTTGATGAATTAATTCGCGATGATGATTTTCAAGATTTCTTAACCAACCGAGGTTATGAGGTGTTGTAGGTTTTAAAAAGCGCTATTTAAGCAACTTTAATGAAAACACCGTTTCAAAATACTATGAAAACTTAAGGAGAGAGTTAAATGAATCAATCACGTGTGGAGAAATTACAGGAAATGTGGCAAAACGAAGAGCGCTGGTCAGGAGTTCAGCGTCCATATACAGCAGAAGAGGTTATTCGCTTGCGCGGATCCATCGATATCGAGCATACCCTTGCAAAAAAGGGTGCCGAAAAATTCTGGGATCTACTTCAAAACGAAACATATGTAAACGCTTTAGGAGCTTTAACGGGTAATCAGGCTGTTCAGCAAGCAAAGGCAGGTCTGAAAGCCGTGTACTTAAGCGGTTGGCAGGTCGCAGCAGATGCAAACCTATCTGGAAACATGTATCCTGACCAAAGTTTGTACCCAGCAAACTCGGTGCCACACGTGGTAAAACGCATTAACTCTGCTCTTCAGCGCGCTGATCAGATTCAGCATATGGAAGGCGGAAATGAAGTCGATTACTTCCTCCCAATCGTTGCCGATGCAGAAGCTGGTTTTGGCGGACAATTGAACGTGTTCGAACTAATGAAAGGTATGATTGAATCTGGAGCATCTGCTGTTCACTTTGAAGATCAGTTATCTTCTGAGAAAAAGTGCGGTCACCTTGGCGGGAAAGTATTGCTGCCGACTCAAACGGCCGTGCGCAACTTAATTTCAGCACGTTTGGCTGCTGACGTAATGGGTACGCCAACAATATTGATCGCACGTACAGATGCTGACGCTGCAGACTTGATTACGAGTGACATCGATCCTGTTGACCGTGCATTCATTACAGGTGATCGAACGGCTGAAGGCTTCTACCGTACGAATGCAGGACTGGATCAAGCGATTGCACGCGGTCTTGCGTATGCACCATATGCGGATCTGATCTGGTGTGAAACGAGTGAACCAAACTTAGAGCAAGCGCAGCGTTTTGCCGATGCGATCCACGAGCAGTTCCCTGGCAAACTATTAGCATACAACTGTTCTCCTTCTTTCAACTGGAAAAAGAAGCTGGATGACGCAACAATTGAGACGTTCCAGCAGCAGCTTGCGGCAATGGGCTACAAGTTCCAATTCGTTACGCTTGCAGGCTTCCATGCACTGAACCACAGCATGTTCGAGCTTGCAAAAGGCTACAAAGCAAGAGGCATGGGTGCTTATTCTGAGCTTCAGCAAAGAGAGTTTGATAGTGAGATCGATGGCTATACGGCAACACGTCACCAGCGCGAAGTAGGAACAGGCTACTTTGACGAAGTAACACAGCTTGTTTCAGGCGGCACAGCTTCAACAACCGCTCTTAAAGGATCGACAGAAGAAGATCAGTTTCAGTCACAGAAAGCATAGAAATAGAGTTGTTGGATAGGAGATAAATAGACGAAGGACAGGAGCAAATAGCCCCTGTCCTTTTTAGATTAGTTTACAAATGTGTTGTGGACGCGCCACGATTTTTTGGCATACGCTGACCAGATGACAAAGGCTAATGCAGCAGAAGCCGAGTTTACAAATGCCGTCCCTGTATCCACTTCGTCTACGAAGAGAAGCAATACATCTAACACGATGGCAAAATATAACGTAATCTGCAGCAGAAACAGCCATGATTTTACGAAAACTTTTTTCTTTGTAAAAAATAAATAAAGAAGATAGACATTAAACAGCAGTAAACCTATGTTAAAGACCAATTCTCCGTAAATGATGTACTTCAATAATAAAGAATTCAGCGCATAGCCTTTTATGGCTTGGAGTCCAATTAAAATAGCGTTTAGCTTATACGGAATAGCTAAGATGAGTCCCACCGCTACTAACAGCAGCCAGCCCCCTATTCCCTTTACATCTTCTTTTTGTTTTGTTTGAGTTTCCAATGTTCTATTCACCTTTTTCATTGATATCTATTTGCTTTCTATAGTTTAACATGGGAATCTCAACTAATCTTTGGTTAATCTTGACTATATTGTTGTTTAAGCATTTTATACATTTAGCCTCTTACTCAGTCGATCCAAACTATATAGCGCTAGATGTTTTGCGTCTTTATTTTTACTAGTAGAAATTTCATTTAAAACTTTTAATAAATACTCATCTTCTATAGTTCCCTTGTTGTTCCCTTCTGCACATTCAGATAAAAATAACATTAAGTAAAATTGTACTTTTGGAATTTCATGATGTCTCATTTTTTCTACTAAATATCTAATTAATTCTGTATTTGTTGAAAGGATCTCCGTTAATAAACGGTCTATCTCTTTTAGTTTTCCCTTTGCTATTACACTATCAATCTTTGGATAGTAATCTTTAATCCGTTGTTCTGATAATGCATTCACATATAAATTTTTATCATCTTCTTCAACCCCATCAACAAGTCCATTAATAAATTCATCAAAATTATTTGCTAATTGTATTTCCTGGTTTTGGTCAACATCTATAAAAACAACAGAAGGATTTTTTCTTTTTCTATAATCTAAACAGATAAATATCGGTGGTTCGTCTGAAATAATAAGCAGCTTCTTGCTTCGTATACCCCATTCTTTTCTCAAGTAACTGTTATCTAACAAGCCAGGATTTTCTCCTATACCATATAAAAAACCAATATGTACAGAATTGTTAGCCCAGCTGTTCGGTGTAGTCGTAGGGTAATATTGTTTTTTAAGTAAAAACCATTCCTTTGTGTCATCAAATCGATATAGGATTTTGGTAGCTCTAGTTTCAATTCGTTCTCTAACAGTTTTAACACATCTAAATCCACATCACCTTTGTAATGAAAATCTAGTTCTTTTTCCCACAGGTCTGAGTTCAATTTTGCACACCCTTTACGCAAAAAATTATATACAAAAAGCAGTGGTTTTCTTATGCGAAACCCACTGCTAATATATCGGAAGAAGAAGATGGCTTATGCTTTTACGTCACGCTTTTGGAAAACCGTAAACGTAATCGCAAGCATCACTGCTGTATATACCGCGAGAACACTAATCGAGAACGGCAACGTTAAATCTTTAATCAGCTGATTTTGCCCGTCAATTAGCACGCTAAGATCCATGTTTGCGAACAGTGTGTAGATGATCCAATCTTTTGTTGCAAGCAGCATTACTATCGTGTTACCAGCGAACATCGTGAACATGGCAACCCCAATCGCGACCGAGTTACTCATGAACAGGGTGGAAATCATGAACGATAGCGCTACTAGTGCCGTCAATTCGATAAACTCTACACCGATGTTAGCAAAGACATACTCAACAATCAGTCTTTCTTTTACTCTTTGATCTTCGGTTACAATTAGATACGATTGATCCATTCCTCCAAATCCATACGCGAGACCACCGACTAACCACGTTGCGGCAATAACAGCCAGCCACATCACAAAGGCAAACCCTAATGTTGCAAGGAACTTCGATAAAAGAATCTTCCATCTGCTATAAGGACGTATAAGCAACATCTTAATCGTTCCTTTTGAAAATTCACTGGATACGATATCACTTGCAACGACAATAACAAACAGCCCGATTAGAGATGAAATCGGCGCCATGTCTTTCATAAACTGCCACGTTGTCGTTTCATATGGGGAGATGTCGTTAGCTATGGAGTACTCGTTTTGCTTTATATTTGTTTCAAGCATCTCGATATAAAACTCATCATCACCGTTTTTCTTTGCTTCTTCTAGTGCCTTTGTATCGTCATTGATCGTTTGTGTCAGTTCTTGCTTCCAATTGTTATTCACTTCTTCATCCGTCGTCACTTTATCATAGACGGCAACACCGATAATAATGATGATCGGAAGCGCAAGGAAAATCCATGTTCTCACACGGCTAAAAATTTTAATCCACTCATTCGTTAACAGGGACAGCCATTTCACTTACATCGCCCCTCTCTTTGTCATTTCTAAGAATCTCTCTTCTAACGTCTTCGTTTTACGCTGTATTCCTACAACGAGAACACCGGCTAGTACAAGCTGTTTGTTCAGCTCTGCAATGAATCGCACGTCTGATGTTTGCACAATAAGTTCATTGCCGGATTCCATAACCACAAGTTCTTCGGAAATCTCCAATAAAACATGTTTGGCCTGGGAAAGATCTCCCTCGATTTGAAAGTGAACTTTTACGTCTGCTTCATCTTCTTGGTTCGTGATTTCGTCAATTCGCACAAGTTTTCCGTGCTGAATAATGGCAACGCGGTCACACATCATCTGCATCTCAGCAAGCATGTGAGATGAGACGACGACAGATGTGCCGTTGTTTGCGAGAAGGCGCAAATAGTTTCTTAGATCATAAATACCTTGTGGATCAAGTCCGTTCGTCGGCTCATCTAGAATCAACACGTTTGGCTTATGTAAAAGGGCCTGCGCAACTCCCAGTCGCTGTCTCATACCAAGCGAGTATGTCTTTACTTTGTCATGGATGGCATACTTCAGATCAACAAGTTCAATGACCTCATCGATTCTTTCTTTCGTCACATCAGGCATGATTCGCGCGTATTGCATCAAATTTTTATAGCCTGACAGATAATCGTACAACTGAGGATTTTCCACAATTGCACCAACGCGTTCCATCGCTTTTTCATAGTTTCCACGAATGTTGTCACCGTTGATCAGAACATCACCATCTGTTATTGAGATGAGCCCCACAATCATTCGGATCGTCGTCGTTTTCCCGGCACCATTCGGACCGAGCAGGCCAAAGATTTCTCCTTCTCTAACCGAAAACGACAAATCATCCACAATGGTCTTGCCTTTGATCTTTTTCGTTAAGTTTTGTAGTTCAAGCGTATGTGTTGTCATGAAATTTCCAACTCCTCCTATCTCAACTCTCTCTTTTTTCCAATTATCTATACGAGTGAAAGCAGTGGATAGTTTCAATGTTTTTGTAAATTATTTACTTTTATGCTGAAGGCTTCTATCTACTGTAACCTTTCGTTTTTCTCTTTTGTTACACGTGTTGATATATAAACACCTAGTATGACTAGTGCTCCGCCTGCCGCTTGATAATAAGCGAGCGTTTCGTCTATAAACAGAACGGCAAAAGTGGCAGCAAACACCGGAATCAAGTTCAGAAAAATGCCTGCTTTACTCGGTCCTACGCGCTCTACCGCGGTGTTCCAAGACATAAACGCAACGATGGACGCAAAGATTCCTGTGTATAAAATCGTTAGTACGGAACCGGTCGACCAGACGATCTCTGTGTCTTGTGCTTCTTTTATAAAAAACGGAAGCAAGATTATGATGCCGAGAACCATCGAAACGGTGAACGTACTGTATGTCGGAAGTTTTCCAGCATATCTTTTTATAAGTAAAGAATAAATGCTCCAGCAAATGACTGCTGCGATTACGATCAGGTCCCCTATGTTAAAGGAAAACTTCAGCAACACACCAACTGAGCCTTTTGAAATTATAAAGAGAAGTCCTACTATTGAAAGAATGGCACCTGTAACTTGTTTAGCATTTAGCCGCTCACCTAACCAAAAGAAAGATAGCATAAAGATAATAATCGGTGTCGATGTGTTAACGAGTGATGCGTTGATGGAAGTCGTGTAATGAAGTGCGATGTAAAGAAGTGTGTTAAAGCCCGTGATGCCAGTCAGTGCCATGAATAGTACAATTCGCCACTGCTTTTTCACCACCTGCCACTCTTTACGCAGAAATGGCCAGGCAAATGGGAGGAATATGATGAATGCTGTGCACCATCGCAAAAAAGAGAGTGTAACAGGCGGTAAACTGCTCGTAATTGCACGTCCAATCACGAAATTGCCTCCCCAGATCAAGGTTGCAACAACTAGAAGTACATATGGGTTCACTTTTTTCATGTGATGATCACACCTTTTTTTGTAATTAAGTCTTTTTGGGCTTCAATTAGGTCTTTTTTAGAAGAAATTAAGTCTAAACGGCTACCAATTAAGTCTAAATAGAAAAATAAAGGCCATTCGACAAACCGGACAAAAAATAAGTCGCCAAGCAAACCAATCTCACCTTTTATCAACAGCCTCAAAATCATTTTCTCCCACTATATCAGACTACCTTTTAAAGTAGATATGGTCATTTCGCCTCAATCTAAAATTTGTAAGCTTTTTTCCTGTAAATTCATTCACAATGCTGTACAATGGAAACTAAAATCATTTTAATACTTTACTTCATGAAGTAAATGCTGAAGAAAGAAGATGACGTGATGAAACCGTATCGGACGTATATCATTTTATTTTCTGTGATGGTGGTGTGGGGCTTAAATGTAACGGCAACGAAGATTCTCGTTACCAACTTCATGCCCGTTACGATCACAGGGATTCGTGTTTTAACCGCTGGCTTAACGGTATTTCTGCTTCTCTCCCTTATTAAAAAAGTTCGAATGCTAACGAAAAAAGAGTTTTGGTATGTTTTTCTCGCCTCAATCTTTAATGTTGTGGCGCATCATTATTTTCTATCGATCGGCTTAACCGAAACAACAGCTACAAATGGCGGTTTAATCATGGGAATGTCGCCGCTTCTGACGACCATCCTTGCCATCTCGTTCTTAGGTACACCATTAACACTGCTGAAGACGGTCGGACTTTTACTGGGATTTTCTGGTGTAGCCTTCATCGTCTTAGAAGGCAGCCAAGTGACGGGCATCTCGTTCGGTGACGGGTACATCCTTTTATCTGTTCTTACGCAAGCCGTTAGTTTTATTTTGATAAAAAGGGTCGCACACACGTTGGATCCCCGCTTGATGACCGGTTACATGATGGTGATTGGCTCGCTGTTCTTGATTGTGATTGGTTTGATTGAGGAGCCACAAGGATTTGCAGGAGTCGTTGAGAATTCAACGTTATCACTATGGCTGATCTATTTCGCTTCTGCCTGTATCGCAACAGCGATGGGGCACATGCTTTATAACGAAGCGATCGGTAAAATTGGAGCTTCGGAAGCGTCCATCTTTATTAACTTGAATCCGTTTTTTGCTTTAGTTGGGGCTGTTTTGTTTTTAGGTGAAAAAATACTTTTTCAGCATATACTCGGATTTTTTCTCATTATCACCGGCGTTCTGTTGGGTTCTGGTGCGGTTGAAGAGATTCGGAACAGAAGATTACGCAAAAAAGATGCCGCTTAACTTCAAGCAGCATCTTTTTCTTTATCCTATAAACTTATGATAGATGGACTTTGCTTCTGCTGTACTCTTTGTTCCATGCACGAGCGCACGTCCGTCTTTAAAAAGAACTAATCTGTAATTGTCGCTTTGGATCTCCAGCAAATACGGATTTCGGCGAACTTTCCTGTGTGAAACTATGCTTTTTTCCATCTGCTCTAAATCAATTTCTCGGTTGGAGGATGGGCGAATCTGTACAGTATCCCGTCCACATAAAACGGCTGTCTTCATTTCGGAATTTTTTTGAAGATACGGATAAGTCGGATGAGTTCCGCAAGACGGGCAGTCTTGTTTCTTTGCCTTACCCATTCCTAATTGAACATGCTGGTTGGTCCAAAGGTCGAAGGTCACGATTTTATTCTTAACAGCTTCAAAGTCCTCGACCAATATTTTTAGAGCTTCAGCCGTTTGATAAGCTGTCACCATTTGAACTGCTGGTGCGATAATTCCAGCCGTATCACACGTTTGGCCGTTTGCAGGAATCTTATCTAAAAGGCAATTCAAGCACGGCCCTTCTCCTGGAATAATGGTGTAGGAGATGCCGTAGCTCCCGACGCAAGCCCCATAGATCCAAGGCACCTCGTATTTCTGAGCTAAATCGTTAATAAGTAATCGCGTTTCAAAATTGTCCGTCGCATCAATAATGAGGTCGATTCCTGAGATCAGCTCTTCCGCTTCCTCAATGCCCATATCCATAACATGTGACTCGATCTCTACCTCGGAATTGATATTGGCTAGTCGGTTTTTAGCGGCAATCACTTTTGGAAGCTGCAGTTTTGCATCTTCTTCTGCATACAGCTGCTGGCGCTGCAGGTTTGTCCAATCGACGTAATCACGGTCAACGAGTACGATGCGTTTAACGCCAGCTCGTGTGAGCGATTCCGCACTTGCTGCGCCAAGCGCTCCTGCTCCAACAATCAGTACGCTCTTTTGCCTTATTTTCGCTTGCCCCTCTTTACCAATCGGGCTAAATAATTCCTGCCTTGAATATCGTTCATTCACTTCACACTCAACCCTTCTAAAGGACTGCTGGCTGTTGCGGTTTCTTTTCTTGGAATCCTGCCTGCTTCAAACCCTAACTGACCAGCTTCTACAGCCATCTTCATCGCCCGTGCCATCTTCACTGGATCTATTGCACCCGCTACTGCTGTGTTCAACAACACACCATCCGCCCCTAACTCCATGGCAATCATGGCATCACTTGGCGAACCGATTCCAGCATCTACAATGACCGGTACTGTTGTTTGCTCAATAATGAATTTTAAATAAAGCGGATTAATGATCCCTTGACCCGAACCGATAGGAGAGGCTGCTGGCATGATGGCATGTGCACCTAGTTCTTCTATTCTCCTTGCCAAAACCACATCATCTGACGTATATGGCAGGACGATGAAGCCTTCTTTTAACAGTTCTTCTGTCGCTTTTAACGTTTCTACTGGATCTGGCAGCAGCGTCTTGTCACAGCCGATGACTTCTACCTTTACCATATCACATAATCCGGATGCTTTTGCTAGTTTTGCGATCCGTACGGCTTCTTCTGCCGTTTTTGCTCCAGCCGTATTAGGTAACAGTGTATATTTTTTCAGATCCAGCATTTCTAAAAAGTTAGGCTGGCTCGCCTCAAATATGTTCATTCTCCTAACAGCAAACGTTAAAATTTCAGATTCGGAGGCGTCTATCGCTTTTTTCTGTGTTTCAAAATCAGGGTATTTGCCTGTGCCTAAGAGAAGTCTTGATGAAAATGAATAAGGTCCAATGTTTAGCATGAAATCACCCTCCACCGACAAAACGCACTAGTTCGATTTTGTCGTTTTCTTTTATTTGAGTCTCACTTTGTTTTTCATTCGAGATAATATCTTGATTCACTTCAGCTATCACGATCTGGTCGTCCAATTTTAAGTGTTCCAGCAGTTCAGTGATCGACTGCAGCGAATCCGGCACCTGTATCTCTTCTCCGTTGATCATAAGCTTCACTAATACGCACCTCGCTTTCAATTTGGTCGGCAATCATCTTTCCTGTTACAGGAGACAGCAGGATGCCGTTGCGGTAATGTCCAGCTGCAAGAAACATCCCTTCCCATTCAGGATGTGGACCGATATAGGGTTTTCCGGATTGTGTTTGAGGACGGATACCTGTCCATGCTTTTTCAAAAACAGATTCTCGAATACCGGGTACAATCTGCCTCGCTCTCTCCATCAGCTGAAACATACCAGTAAACGTCACCTTTTCATCGAACGTACCGAAAATACTGGTCGCACCGATCACAATCCGGTTGTGTCGTTTCGGTACAAGATAACATTCTTTATATTTAACGGTCCCGGTCAGAAGGGGTTATCCGCCTTAAAGGAAACACATTCTCCTTTTACCGGCACCATCTGAAGGGCAGAATCCAATTTAGAGCTCCATACCCCGCCTGCTAAAATTACATGTTCGGCATGAATCGTTTCTGTATTCGTTTCAACACCAGTTATCCGCTTTTTATTCTGTACCAGCTTGATGACTTCCGTTTGTTCTCTGACTTCTGTACCCATTATCTTTGCGGCTTTTAGATAAGCTTCTGTAAGTTTTACAGGCGAGACTTGACCATCATTCGGAAAAAAAGTGCTCCACGTACAGAGTTTGACAACGCTGGTTCTCTATCTTGCAGTTCTGCAGAAGAAAGCCAACGAATGTTTTCCCCATAAAGATATTCCGTTTCTCCTCTTCTTTGAAGTTGAAAAACCTCCTCTTCTGTAAAGGCCAGTTCATAGATTCCTTTTTCGATTAGTTCAATGTCCATGCCACTTATCTCGTACAGCTCTTGAGAGAGAGTCCGAAACATCTCACGGCTGGTTTTGGCAAGCGGGTAGAAAGGATGGTCTACACCAAACTCCATTTGTGCTCCAAGCATGCCAGCTGCTGCAGAGGATGCTTTTTCTCCCACTCTCCCTTTTTCTAGCAGAAGAACTTTCTTTTTCTTTTGGATAGCTGGTAGGGCGATCGAACAGCCGATGACCCCTCCTCCGATAATGACCGCATCATACGTTGAGCGCATTAGCACACCTCCAGTTGTTGCTGATATTCTTTAACAGCTTCAAGCGGTGAATCTGATTCTATGATGCCAGACATTACCGCGATGCCGGCAGCCCCCGCTTGGATAACCTCTCGAACATTTATTGGCTGAATGCCGCCTATAGCGATTACGGGAAGAGAGGTATTGCTTGTTACTTTTTTAGTCCTTGGAGTCCCTGCGGCATTTTTCCTTCCTTGGATGTTGTAGAATAAATATGGCCATACAACAGAAAATGAGCACCGTTTTTTTCAGCATAGTGTGCCTCTTCCATCGAATGAACCGAACAGCCGATGGTGAGTTTCGGAAATGAACGTTTAACATGCTTCACGTCTAATCCATGATAGGGAAGTTGAACACCTCTTGTACCGAAACATTCCGCGACATCTGCTCTATCATTGACGACTAGCTTGGTTCGCGGCACACCAATCTCCAGAAGCTTTGTGATCAGGGTCGAGAGCTCTCTGGCTGTTCTTTCTTTTTCACGGATATGAAAAGCTGTGATGTACGGATAGATGTTGTAAAGAATATCCATGAGCTTCTCTTCTGACTGCTTACCTGTAGAAATCACATGAAGTTCTTTTTTCACAACAAAAAACCACCTCCTTTGTTTAGAAAAGAGGTGGTTTTACAAAATTCAGCATTCGTTTAGCGAGATTCTGTTCAACACACCACTTCCCTACGCTGGTTCTAACCAAATCAGGTTCCAAGGGTCTTAAAGTACACTTTAATCTCAGCCTTACAAAGGCACCCCTAGTGGTGAATAACTATTTTATTAGTTCAATACATCTATTTTATCGTTAAACAAGATTAATAACAACAAGTGTAAAAAAGATGTAGTTAAACTGCTTAGTTGCGTAAGTGGCTTGCGCAGCACCAACAAACATAGTGGATCACTGGATCATCGGTCATCGGTATGTACTGTGTGGTTCGTACGTTTTCGGTCTGTAGTTAGCGTCTTTTGTTTTTTTACGGTACGTGTCCTTATATTTATTACACGTTCGCGCAGTAAAACTAGTTTTCCACGCAGGTCAGCACCACTTCCACGCAGTCTGAACTATTTTCCGCGCGAGATGAAGGGAGTTTCGCGCACTTTTACGCGCAATGAACGACAAACGAGTCAAACTATATATCTTCCGTCTGAATAAATAAGTTTTTTACGACAAAAAAGACGCTACCAAACCTTCGGCAGCATCTTTTTTGACTTTTATTCAATTTACAACAACAAATACGCGATTGGAGTGGCCAAAATCAATGCCAAAACCGTGCGTTGGAACCAAATCCATATGAGCTGAGGCACACTGATTGGAATTTCCGTTGATAACACACATGGAATGCTTGCTGAAAAGAACAGGATGGATGCAACGGACACGACGCCGATTACGAATTTTGTTACGAGTGCCGCTTCTGTTACTAATAGTGCTGGGAGGAACATTTCAGCTACACCGATTGATGCTGCTTTTGCCGCAAGCATGGCATCTGGAAGCTGCAACGCCCATGTAATCGGATAAAACACATAGCCGATCCAGTCAAAAACAGGCGTGTATTCTGCGAGTAGCAGTCCGATAAGCCCGACGCTCATAATGGAAGGCAGAATGCTCATCGCCATGACAAAACCATCTTTTAAGTTAGACCAGATATTGTTCAAAAATGCTGGAGCGTTCTGTGATGAATCCATCGCGCTTCTCCACGCGGTTTGCAGATATTTCTCGCTTACAACTTCCTCTGGCTGTCCCTCCCCGCCAACATACGAATCATCCATTCTGCTTAATGGACGCAATCGAACCGTGATCGCCGTTACTAAGAACGTCACAACGAGCGTCGTCCAGAAGTACGTGTTCCACATCTCCATCAGCCCTAGCGTGTTCGCCACAACAATCATGAACGTGGCGGATACGGTTGAGAAGCCTGTTGCAATGATCGCTGCTTCTTTTACCGTATACTTCCCTTCTTTAAACACGCGGTTCGTGATCAAAAGTCCGATCGAATAACTTCCAACAAACGAAGCAACCGCATCAACCGCGGATCGGCCTGGCGTCTTCCAAATCGGTCGCATGATTTTTTGCACAAGCACTCCGATAAATTCCATCAGTCCATAACCGACAATAAAGGCTAAGAATACTGCCCCAATCGGAACAAGCAACCCTACTGGAATAACCAGTTTTTCGAATAAAAACGGCCCCATGTTCGGATCGCTCAACCAGCTCGGACCCCATTCAAAATATAGAAGCACTGCCGCGATTAGACCGACTACTTTTAAAAGTGAAAAGGTGGTTGTGACTCGGTCTTTGTTCCACGTTTTTGTATAGAACGGATAGACCGCACCGAGAAGAATGACGAGTAGAGCGTAAATCGGTACGGCCTCACCCGCTGTTTCTCTCACCCACGTGACGAGGTGATCGAGCGGAATGGACGACTTCCCTTTTACCGTGATTGGAACGAAGAACATGAAAATGCCGACTGCACTGAAAAAAGAAATTTCAAAGAATGAGACCAGGAATCTGCAGCTTTTTTCATTTCATTCAACTCCCTCAACCGTTGATAAGCCTGCCGGTTCAGGCTCTCTATACATCATATCGGGACAAAGTACGAATTATGACGAGTCGTGCTTGTACAACTGTTATGATTTTTTAATCCCCTTTTTCACACGGAAACATGTCTGTTTTTCAGGCGTCTAGGGAATACCATTTACATAACCATAAATAGGAGTGTTATCATGCGATACTTTATGAATGTGAATAAAAGTGTAGAAGAAGAGTACGGCAAGCTGTTTAGCTTCGATCCTGAGACAAACGAAGAAAACGACGATGAGCTTGAAGTGATGAACAACTTAGACGAGCAGGACAAAGGAAAGCCTTATATCTTCCCAAAAAGCTTTTTGCTGGAGGTTTCCGCTGAAGATTATGAGCAGTATGCGGATGCTAAAAGAGGTAATGGGGATATGCGGGGTGTGACGGAGAGGATTTTGGAGAGGTATCGAGAGTGATATGTGCAAACTGATTTACTATCCTTATTCCGCAATCATAGTGAAACATAAAAAAAGGGTACTTTTCTATAAATAGAACTGTACCCTCCTAGAAATGGAGTTCAAATTTTTAGAATGCTTTATAAGACTCCTCTTAGAGTCTAATAAAAAGAATTGTCTCTCTTAATTTAACCCTAACCCTTCAAGAATATCTTCTAGATTTCTTCCCTCGTGCACGGTTTTAGGTTCAGTAGTATCATTAAAATCAGGGTTTTGCTTTAAGTAATGATCTTGAATATATTTCATATCTTTAGCATCAACAATCTTATCGAAGTTAATATCAGCGCTTCTTTCGTTTGTCCCCCAATTCCTTTCAAGCTGTATTGCATCCAGAATATCAATCACATTATCTTTTGTGACATCCCCTGGTGTTGCTTTACCCACATTTACTTCAGGATTCCAGTGTCCGACCAGCTCACCATCGTCATCCTGATAACCAACGTAGAACGAGTTGAGTACTGTAAAATGACCTGGTATATCGACTCTCACTTCAAATTGTTCGAGTGTCACTGGGAGCTTATCCACGTTGATCCTTGCATATTTTTCCAATGAACGACTATAGTTGTTGCCAGCTTTATCTTTGACCGTTACGACCGCACCAAGCTGTGATGTATCGATATCCCTTCTCCAGTTACTGTTCGTATCCGATTGTAAAGAAGAAGGTGACGAGACAGTACCCGTAATCTTTGAGAATGTTGGTACAAGCCAGATTGGATAGAACACAGAAGTCAATGATTTAGTATCTCCGTTTTCATCTTTGAATAAAGACGTTGGATTCTTTAACGGTACAATCTGATCGTATGTCATGTCTTTAGCTCTGACTACAACTTCCGCAAATGGCTTGTCCCCTGAGAGGGCTTGATTTGAAACTTTAAGGTTAACGCTTAGTTTCATGTCAGTAGAGCCTGAAGGCATAGACTGTGCCGTAAACTCAATATTATCTTTTCCGAGCTGTTCCAGCGATTCATGAGGCTTGACACTCACAATTTCTAACAAGTTTTTGTTAAAAGCAAAGCTCGTTGTTAATTCCTTAGTATTATCAAGGTTGTTGGCAATAAGAGTGATTGTTGTTTCTTCTCCCATCTTCAAACGCTTATCCTTTCGTTTTCCAACGACATACGGGTGTCCTTGCTCAATAAAGGTAAAGTATTTTGATTCCCTTCCAATTCCTGCAGAGTTGAATCCCGTTAGCTCTACATTCGTACTCTTTACCGTTTTGCTAATCGGAATGTTGTAAGAGAAGTTTCCATTAGCGTCTGTTTGAAAACCTGAAGTGAACACATTGCTATTGTTCTTTTCCATCACAAAATTTTTAGAGTGATCGATTCCGGCAATACCCTGTTCTTGATAATCTAAGTAGTTTTTATCAATAACGCTTCCATTTACAGGATAATGACTAGTACCAGGTGCATATTCAATAATACCCTCTGTTAGATCTGTATTGAACGCTGGACCTGTAATATCAATCATCGTGTGATCAGTCTGGGTAAAAGTTCTTCCCTCTTTATTGGTCCCAATCATCTTTACTTTATAGTGAGAAGGTCCATAAGGGACGGGTACCCTTGTTGATGAAATAGGAGAATTAGGATCTCCTGTGAATAGATAATAGGAACGTTTAAATACACCATTTACATAATACTCTGTGTCTTCTAGTAATGAAGATGTGTTCAATCTGCCTAGGAATCCAATTTCCTTATCTGTCTTTCCATCTAGAAGAACAAAATCAATGGTCTCCATGATAGATTTAGAACTAAATGAAACGCCAGTCTCATAGGGGACGAAAGGATAATAGATTCCATAGTTAGAAGATAAAACTTTAGGGTCTGTCTTCATTTCGTAGAATCCTTCTTCAGTGATTACAAATGCAAACGGAATTTGATAGGTCTCTTCTTTAACCTGTTTGTTTTGTATTTTTACAAAGCCCTCATACGTTCCCGGTTCAGCTGTTCCTGGAACGTTAATGGATACATCCAACAAACGTTGTTGGTTGCCGGGAACCGTAATATGTTTTTCAACAGTCAGCGATACACCGTTTGGCACAGGGTCTTTAGAGCCCCTTTCACCTACCTGAAAGTCCACACTCACTTCTAAATTCTTAGGCTTTTTCCCTAGATTCGTTAGTGTTACTCCTCGGGTTTCAGAGAGATTCTTACCCGTTTTTAGTTCACTTCCAAAATTAAGAGCACCTGATTTTGACTGCAGCTTATTTTCAACACCGTCGACATAAGTAAAAGTCGGATTATCCACCATGATTTCCATTTCAGACTCTATAGCTTCCACTGCATCCACCTTTCCGCTTCCCGCTTCGAACACACTGTAGGATTTGTTAAGAGGATCAGCTGTATTCATCAGGATGGACTTTATCTCGTCAGGCAGCATAGCTGGATTCTGCTGCAACAGTAAAGCTGCCACTCCTGCAACATATGGAGAAGCCATGGACGTGCCAGAGAGGCGTTGGTAAGCATATTTATAGTTTCCTAGATACGACTCTCCATGAGCGTAAGTTGGAACGGTTGACCGTATTCCTTCACCTGGAGCTGTTATTTCTGGTTTGATCTCGTGTAGGATTCTTGACGGTCCACGTGAGCTGAAATCGGCAAGATAACCGCCCTCAATAATATGCTCCCCTGGTTCTTTTAACGTAATGGATATATTTCCATTTTTTAATTTGTCTTTTAATGCTGCACCATCACTTTTAGTTAACGAGAAAGTAGGAACATAATGTGCAGTCTCGCCAATATAATAAGGAATGTGCCCTTCACTTTCACTGTTATTATATAAGAAGACGGCTATAGCCCCTTTATTTTTTGCTAGTTTGATTTTGGCATCAAACGATGTAATTCCTCTCTCGATTAAGACCGCCTTTCCTCTCACATCTTTACCGTTATAATCCGTTGTCTGCCCTAGTCCAACGTCCACAAGGGATAAAGACAGGTTCTCAAGGCTAGACAGCTGGTCGGTAATATTTTTTGCGAGAAGACGTAGACTAATTGGAGCGTTTATACCTTCTACACTCCCTTTATAAGTAGGTACAGTAATTGACTCGTTATTAGCCCCTACCGTAAGTGCGAGTGTTGAAGTACCAGGCGATCCTAACGTCTTCATGTTACTTCCACTGTTACCAGCTGCGACCACTGCGGTAACACCCGCTAGAACAGCATGGTTTACAGCTATAGAGGTAGGGTACGAGGGATCGTTAACAGAATTACCTAATGATAGGTTGATAATATCCATTTCATCGGTAACAGCTTGATCAATAGCTGCAATGATGTCACTTGAGACCCCCGATCCATAAGGTCCAAGTACTCTGTATCCGTAGAGCTCTGCTTTTGGTGCAACCCCTGTCGTTGCGTATTCACTTTCATTTTTTCCGTTTCCAACAATAATACCGGCAACGTGAGTCCCATGAATCGTATAGTACGCATTACCGTTCTGAGAGAACTCAGGCTGCCTCGAGGTCTTCCAGTCTTGATATGTAGCCTCCATCGGATCGTTATCATCATTTACAAAATCATACCCACCCCTATACGCTTCTTTAAGGTCAGGATGGTTATAGTCGATCCCAGTATCGATGACGCCTACCTTAACTCCTTCTCCAGTCATCCCATTTGTATGCAGCATGTTGAGATTCTTAGGCAGTTGGGTAAACTTGGGAGTCTCTTCCTTGATTTTTGGAAGCTCTAGCTTCACTTCTTGGTCGCTCCAAACCGTTTTGACAACTTCTGATTTTAATAAATTTTCTATCTCGTTTGCTGGAATGGACATTGATACACCGTTAAAAGCATTCTTATACGAGTCTTTAATTACCATTTCTTTCTCTTTTTTATGTTGCTTGAAGATAATTCCGATATCCTTTTTAAATTGCTCGTGTGCAGCATTGACCTTCTTATTTGCTTCATTTAGTGAGATTGTTCTGCCTTTTTCCTTCTCTAGCAAGACTTCTGTTTTTACTGGCTGTTGATGGAACTCAACGATCACATTCGTTACGTGATCATCATTAAGATTTACCGTAGAATCTAGTTGTAATCCTTTTTGTTCAGACGTTTCTAACATATGAAGGGTCGCTTTCTGTCTATCATCCAATGACGAAAGAATTTTTGCAGCATCGGATTCTTTTGCTGTCGCTAAGTTCACTGAATCAAAAGGTGATAATAACAAACTGGACATAAACGTTACTATTAACACTTTTTTTAAGATTGATTGAATCTGCACATTAATCCCACTTTCCCTAGTAATTTTAAAAGTCCAAATATAACTAAAGTTTAAGTAATTTTCTTGGAATTAACTATTGGGTTATTTAGTTAGGTCAATATACCTGAATGAAATAACGTTCATTATCAAAAGGTTAATATTAAGGTAAATTAACTAAGGAATAAGGATTATTTTTTATTTATTATTTGGGTTTTTGTTCAAGCTCTGACAGTCTAATGGACTTGAAGCTATAAAAGTCATTTGAATTAATTGAGCTTGGCTAATTCAAAAAAAAATGCTGCTCCATTACAGAAGCAGCACCCTACCTAACTAGTTTTTAATAATCGTCATCACAATATCTTTCGTGTTCTTGGCAATCGCACCGCCATCATTCTTGAAGACGGTGGATTTGTTCTCTTCCGACGGTTCGATATGAATGTTCAGTTTGTTCTCCCCTGCATTCAGATTCACTGTGTGCGAGAACGTCATGTCATCGTTGATTGTTACAGGCTCACCGTTGATCGTCATCACGCCTTCTTTAATGGCTGTACCTTTTAGCGTGATGGTATCAGATGATAGGGTTTGGCCATCACTATGTGACGTTACAACTACCGGCATGTCGATCCAGCGTACGATCTTGTCTTGTACCGTCATCTTATTGCCGCCTTGGTTCGTAACAACAAAACTTAAGTCTGTTCCTGCTGCACCATAACCGTAATAACTTACATCATCGTCATTTGGGTTGCCCGGCGTGTGGTCAGCTAGCCCTTCTTGATCCCATGAGCTGTTCTTCACGTATTTGTACGTAACCACTTCGCCTTCTTGAGCTTCAAACGTGTACTCGTAATCGTTTGTTACAGCACCGCCGCGCGTCATCTTCCACGCACCTGTATTCCAGCCGTTCTTGCTTCCTGGAACCGTCAGATCTACTCCTTGTGGAGTATACTCCGGCGCGTTCACTTTCAGCGTTACTTTTACCATAACAAGGTCAGGTGTTACACTTACCGCGTTCGACTTCACGCTGTTACCTGCTTTATCGTAGATGTGCACTTCATACGAATACGTTTTTCCGTTCGTCACGTTGATATCTTTGTAGGTTGTTGCGTTTGTGTCTAGAACTCGGTCGATAACCTCTCCGTCACGTACGATCGTGAACAAATATGGTTCGTTCGCACCTTCAACCGACCAATTCAGATTCACTTGTCCAGACTCTTGCGCTGGCTCCTCTAGTGTTACAGAATCAGCTGGAGCTGTTGTGTCATCACCTTTTGTGAACGTTACGGATTTTGTTTCACTCGTTACCCATGTACTGCCGAGATCAGTAGAGAACGCATAACGGTATTCGTACGTTCCTTCTTTAAACGGCAGGAATGATGAGCTGAATGTGTTAAATTCTCCGTTTTGAGCTGTGTAGCTTGCTTTGTGAGATGTCCAAGTGTCTTTTCCTGGCTCCTTCACTTGAAGTTCAGCTTGCAGACCTTCTGCCAAGTCACTTTCTGTTTCACCTTTTATAAAAATATCAGCTGAAACGTTTTGTGATTTAGAAAGGTCGATTACACCGTTCTCTAGTGCTGTTACTCCAGCAATTTCATAGTTTCCGTCTTTTAACGCAACGTGCGGGATTGCCGCTTTTGATTCTGTTTTTACAGATTCATTGTTATTCTTGTCGATTGCGACAACAGCGAAATAGTATTTGCGTCCGTTATCCAGGTCGTCAATCTTGATAGAGTTGCCTTTTGTTTCAGCTATCTTTTCATAAAAAGCACCAGAGATTGTCGTTTGGTAGACTGCGTAACTTCTAGCGTCACCTTCCCAAGATAGGGATACAGAGTGGCTTCCTTCTTCTGCTTTCACGTTCGTTACAGCTTCTGGTGTCTTCAAGTTCTGACCTTTATCCGAAACGAGCATGCGTCCCGTCATTGCCGGAACCGTTACCGTCAGTTTGCCATCTTTTACGGATGTTTTGTA
The DNA here is from genome assembly GCF_055814265.1 of Fictibacillus sp. EA-CB0309. Lineage (NCBI taxonomy): Bacteria > Bacillati > Bacillota > Bacilli > Caryophanales > Fictibacillaceae > Fictibacillus > Fictibacillus sp. EA-CB0309. Next base: position 581,799 of record NZ_CP169271.1, on the reverse strand, counting down.
CTTCTTATCCAGTTGATCTGTCAGCTTCACATTGTTTACGATCAGCTTCTTTACATCAAGTTCAACTGTCTTGTTTTCATTGCCGCGGTTTGTGATCACAAGTGCCGCGTTCTTTTTATCAGTACGTGTATACGCTAACACGTCTTTTTCAGCGAATAGATGGTTCAACTCGCCATAGCTGAACAGATCATGATAGTCTGCACGTACTTTTCCGATATTTTGATAGTGTTTCACTAAGTCTTTATCTTCAGAGCCCCACGGATATGTTCTGCGGTCATCTGGATCTTTAGAGCCCGTAACTCCCGCTTCATCTCCGTAATAAACCGTCGGTGCGCCTGCATAGCCCATCTGTAAGATAGCTGCAAGCTTCAGACGTTTCACACCTAACTCATGATCGTATTTAGGATCAAGTTCAGCACGCTCGTAGGAATCTGTTCCGTTTCCAAGGATAAATGCCACACGTGGCGTGTCATGTGATCCCATCAAGTTCATTAGTGCGTAGAATGCTTCTTGCGGATAATCTTCAAATACAGCGTTCAGCTGATTTTCTGCGCCTTCCGCGTTACCGTTCTTTAGGTAATCGATCATCGCACCGCGGAATCGGTAGTTCATAACAGAGTCATAAAGATCGCCAAGGAAGTATTCAGACGCATCATCCCAAATTTCACCTAAGATAAGCGGATCTTCTTTCTTGCCTTCTTTTAACTCATTTCGGAACTCTCTCCAAAACTCGGTATCTACTTCGTTCGCAACATCCAGACGCCAGCCTGATGCACCGCGGTCAAGCCAGGATTTCGCCGCAGAATCTTCGTCATACATGATGTAATCTGCGAACGGTTTGTTGTTTAGTTCTGAATCATAGTCCACAGCTTCACCTGGAATTGATTTGATCTCAGGTAGTGAGTCAAAGCCCCACCATGCTTGGTATTTGTACACACCGTTCACTTTTTCGTTCTCGATGTTAAACCAGTTGTGGAAGCCATATGTGCTGAACTTTTGGCCTTCTTCAGTGAATTTCGCTTCCGTTTGTTTTTTCGCTTCTTCTTCTGTTAAGCCTTGGGTGCTCATCAGATCATAGATGCTTGCCCAATATTCGTAAGCACCGACCGTGTCGTATTTACCGTATCGGTCAAAATAGATCGAGTCGTCTCCAACATGGTTGAACACGCCATCTAGAATCAAATGCATCTTGCGTTTTTTCAATTCTTTTGTGAAGGCTTTAAATTCTTCAGGTGTTCCAAACATCGGGTCCATCGCTTTGTAGTCAGTCGCATCGTATTTGTGGTTGGATGCAGCATGTGCGACCGGGTTTAGGTAAAGCGTATTTACGCCAAGTGACTCGATGTAGTCTAGTTTCTTCTGAATGCCGGCAATGTCACCGCCAAAGAAATCGTTCGACCAGATTTCGTCGCCTGTGTACCCTTCTGTTTCAGCTTGGCGCGGGTTATCTGGCAGCTCACTCCAATCTTGGTGCTCGATCGGTTCTGTTCCACGTGCTGTTGTTTTGGCTGTATCATTTTTCTTGTTTCCGTTATAAAAACGGTCCGGGAAAATCTGATAAACGACAGATTCTTTCATCCAGTCAGGTGTTTTATAAGACGGATCGTAAACGGTCATTTGGAAAAGTCCAGCGTTCGTATCAGATGCTGCTCCTTTTCCGCCTTCTCCTGTATCTTCACCGTACTCTTTTACCGCATCTCCATCGCGCGCAGTAAATTTGTATCCGTAAACGCCTTTTTCCTCAGGAGTTACAGTCGCTTCCCAAAGCTCGATCTCTTCACCATTAACAGTTGTCCAGCCCGCATTCTCCATATCTTTTACAGTCGTAGAGCCAGAGTTATAGTTGCGAAGGTAAAGTTTTGCTCCAGTCAGGTCGCCTTTTTTCGTTTGAAGGCGCAGTGTTACGTCTTGTCCTGCTTTGATCGCTCCAAACGGCGCACGGAATGCTTCGTTCCAAGTGTCATGGAAAAGCTTGCCCGCGTTCACGCTGCCATCCGGCAATCCAGCGTCATAGTTTGTGTACACTTCTTTTGTGTCGTGGTTGTAAAAGAACGTGATTTCAGCGTCTTTAATAACGTTCAGTTTGAAGTCGCTCGCTGGGTATGCAGCTGCGTCCCAGTTGTTACCGAGCACGATCTTAAAAGCATGCTTCCCTTTTGGTACTTGTGCAGTGAACGTGTAGATGTTGTCACCGTCTTCGTCTTGTAAAAGGGCTGTTGATTCTCCAGGCGCCCACTCGCCACCCGCACCAATATCAGGCTGAATGTCACCAACGATTCGTGGTGTTTGTTCGGCCGGAAGTGGTTCTGGAATCGTAACTTTGTGCGTCGTGTCATCGTACACAAACGTGAATTCTTTTTCAGCGTCGACAGTCAGTTTGTAGTTGTCGCCGCCCTGTTTTCCGTCGACTCCATAGTTCTCGTCCCATGAGCCGTTGATCGCAATTTTGTACTCATAGTTACCAGCAGGAAGTTTTCCAGTGAGCTTGTACTTTCCGTTTGGTTGAAGTTCCATTTTCGTGGCTGTGTCTGCTGGGTTCCAGTCAGCTGCTCCTCCTAGTTCATTTTGAAGATCTCCAACAAGTGTAACTGTGCGCTCTTGCGCTTTTGTTGAAGCTGGTTGTATAAGCAATGTAGATGCAAACGTTTGCAAAATCATTGTAAAAAGTAATAGCCATGAAACCGCATAGCGTGATTTCGTTTTCCTCACTTCATTTCCCCCTTTTAATGGTGTGCAAATTAGTGAAAGCGTTTGCACAAATATGTTTAAGACAACGCTTTCATTTCCTTTATTATGTCATGTTTTCTTTTATTGGAAAATAAGTCATTCGGCTGATAAAACTGTTTATAAATAGGTATTTTTTCTTATTTCCCAATAGAATCTTTATAACTCACTCTTCTAGCCGATATAAAGCATGCATTACGAATACCGGAAACATAAAAGGAAAAAGGCAAACCTATGGAAACATAGCGACGCAAAGCTAAAGGGGCTTCTACACACATCGTGTAATGCCAGCCAGCTGCCGTTTTTCGGAGCACACTCCGCCAAACGGCATGAGTGTGTCTTTTTATTGTTTTCCAATTCTTTAAATAAGAAAGGGAGAATGAAAGTGAAGAAGATTTTAAGTTCATTTTTAGCGTTAGGACTTGCAACAACTGGGTTTGGCCCGTCCGTTTTTGCAAACACGGGAGCTGGAACACCTGTGGAGGAGCCCGCTGATGACACGCAGACAGAGGAAGTAACTGAGACGACACCACCAGAAACGACAGATGAAAGTGCATCAGACGATTCGGTGACAGAGAAGTGCCTACGCAAGAAGAAGCACCAGAACTAGTACCTGGAAATTTCTTTTATTTTATAAAAATCATGATGGAGAAAATGCAGCTTGCTGTAACGACAGATGACTATAAAGAAGCAAGACTTTTAGCTGATTTTGCTGCTGAACGTATTAAGGAGGCAAATGTCCTTTTACAAGAAGGGGATGTTGAAGGCGCAACAAAGCTTTTAGAAGAAGCGATTGCTCAGCAAGCAAAAGCTGTTGAAATAGAGGAAGGAGCTTCTGAAGAAGATACAGCTGAGGAAATTACCGGAGAGGTACCAGCCGAGGACTCTGATGAAGAAGGAACAGAAGACGTAACAACCGGTGAGGAAGAAGCTGCAGAGGAAGAAGACACTGCTACTGAGCTTGAGAAAAAGTTATTCCAAAACATCGTTGCGTTAATGACAGCTCTTGAAAAGATTGATAATCCAAAAGCGCAAGAAGCACTTTCGAAAAATATTGCAAAAGCGTTTGGAAAGCTTGAAAAGAAAATAGCAAAACTTGAGAAGAAACAGAAACAAGAGGAGGATGAGTCCACTGAGGATGAAGATCCTTCAACTGAAACGGAAGAGCAAGAAGCTGAGGAGCCTGTCGCGGCAGATCCTGTAGTGGATGGACCGGCTGATGACACAACAGAAGCTGTTGAAGACCATCCCTCAGTAACTGCCGTACCTGTAAAAGAAAAGCAAACTAAGCAGCCGCCTGTTGTTCCCGCACCAAAAAAAGAACAGCCGAAGAAAGAACAGACTAAGCCAGCGAAAGAACAACCTAAAAAAGATAATGTGAAGAAAGAGACTCCTCCTTTAAAGGAACAGCCAAAGAAAGAAGAACCAAAGAAAGAGCAACCTAAAAAAGAAGAAGCTAAGAATGAAGATCGCGGAAAAAAAGATAATCATAAAGAAGAAAAAGGCAATGATGACCGTAAAAATGACCGTGAAGAAAGTGAAAAAGAAAAGGATAAAGAGGATAAAGGTAAAAATAAAGAATAATAATACTCCCTGCCGAAATGTTCGGCAGGTTTTTTTACGTAAACACACGTTAGAGTTTCAATAACACAAGATTCCATTACAGCAACCTCAGTTACCCAAAAAATAAAAACCGGGTCCTCTCTGGTAGGTAGAGGCCCGGCACATACTCTATCTTATTCAGCTGACTCTTCCGTTGATTCCTCATCTGTAGAAGTTTCTTCGTCTTGTGTGTCAGTTTCTTCTGTGTTTGTTTGTTCCTCAGTGTTCGTGTCTTCCGCGTTGTTACATGCAGTGATCAAGAAAATTGCCAAAAGAGATGCTCCGATTTTAGCCATAAACGTTTTGCTCATTTCAAAATTGCTCCCTTCGGATATTCATTTTGATTTTTTGCATGAGTATGGGATTTCTTTGTCCCTGTTCAGAATATATCATGAAAAAAACCCGAAAAGACGCAATTTACCAAGTCATAACCAACACTTTACAATTCTAAAATCACCTTTATATTAGCTTAATAATTATAGATCATAATGGAGCACATATTGAGGACCCACAGGACCCTGTTTGACTTGACCGCGATCTACAAATCCTGCTTTTTCGTAGAGCTTTTTAGCCGGTTCATTCTTAAAGTTCACCGCTAGGATGAGTTCGTCCACCTCAGGAAAGTTCGCTGCGACGAACTTAGGTAGCTGCAGCATCGCATCCTTCGCATACCCTTTTCCTTGCTCAGGGTGATTGATGGATAACGCGCGAATCACCATTGCATTTGGGTTTGCGGTAAAATCTCGAATGTTCTCGCCCGTATGTAAAACGAAAAAGCCGACTGTTTTGCCGAATGCTTCAATTACAACTGGATTCCTTTCCTGATCTTCTTCACACTTTTGTAAAGCGTCACTTGGCATTGCCGTAAACTTCTCCTGATCTTCAGGCAGATAGAATGCGTCCAGAACTTCTCTATGTTTTTCTTCAAAAAAGCGAGTATCGAGTTTGCCATATCCATAACCTCGGTTCATTTTTATTCGTTGATGAGTGACTCTGTTGCTTCTAGCCAGCATTTTGCTAGTAGTTCATTGCCTTTTTTCCTCATATGTACGCCGTCTGTTGTTACGGAAACATCGGGCTTTTTTGTAAGATGATTGATGAAGACATCGTGCGTTGGAACAAGCACGGCATCAAATTCCACTGCTAGTTTTCGAACCACTTCTACATACGAAATGAGCATCTGATTTCCTTGAGATTGCGGGTTTTCTTTTATGATCGTGGGTTCCATGAGTACGAGTTTGGTAGCAGAAGGAACTTGCGATAATAGCTCACGGTACACCTCTTCAAATTTCAATACATCGACTTGTGCGATACCGGGACTATCAAGCTGTCTCCAAACATCGTTGATCCCGATCGAAACCGATAAAAGGTCAGGCTCCAAATCAAGAACATCCCGCTGCCAACGAAAAGCAAGATCAGTAACACGATGTCCGTTTATACCTTTATTGATAACATTTACGTCCTTTGGAAGGGCTTCTTTAATCATTCGAACATATCCATTTCCGAGTCGTTCAGTATCTGTGTTTTTATTTGAAGCGGTAATGCTGTCGCCAATAAAAATAATTTTCACGCTCATTCCCTCTCTCTTCTTTTCTTCTATTTTATCATGCTGAAGTAAAAAGTTAGGGTTTTAGAGGATTTTACATTATTTCTTTGAATACATATAAAAAATCCTTTTTACAGGAGGACAAATATGCTTGAAACTGTTGTTCAGCGCCCGGTAAATTTAGGTCAAACCGAAATGAGACCGTCTTATCGCATGGATTTGCGCCAATATAACAAACAAGAATATGAGAAGTTTGTAAAAGTTAATACGGTGAATGATTGGTCTACCGTGTCTTGGAAAGATGTCGGCAAGCCGTATGAGGTGACTTCTTTTGCAAAAGAAAAAACGGAGTGGGAGCATAAGCACGGCGAAGCACTTCCGGTCCATACATCATGGACGATGTTCAACCAGTCGTTTCACGAGTGGTTTTCGAAGGATGTACCAGCTGATATTCACGATAAGAAAACTGCATTTTTTCATAGTTTAAAAAGCTTTAAGCCTTCAGAGGTAAAAGTCGCACTGGGAGATTATTTGCGCATTCATTTATGGAATTATGTGCATCGTATTCAAGATGGCATATGGGATCCTCGAGGGAAGAGAGCTCTTTTTGAAGGGCTTAATGTGAGTAAACCTCGTATTCTTTTTTAGGTGCAGCTGAAGGCTATGAAGCGATGCAGCTGTCTGCGATGTATCCTGGCGGCGAAGTAGTGATGGTCGATTATGATCCTTTCTGTCGCGATGCAAGGTTTGCGGAGTTCCCGGAGGCTTACCCATTTTTAGGGGAGAATCCAAGAACTGGCGGAGATAAAGTCTATTATAAAAATGACTTCAACATCTCGTATGTGGTGGACGATATTCGTAACCTTCCGTATGGCAGGGAGTTTGATATTGTGCTGAGCGTTGGTTTATTAGAGCACTTTCCAGATTCCATGAAGTCTGAAGTGGTAGAGTGGCATCGTAAATTTTTGAAGCCAAGCGGCTATATCGTGATGACCACACCGCGTGCGCAGCTGCGTTCGAAGTTGTATTACGAGATCATGGCTGATGTGATGAATCATACGTACAGAGAGTTGATGACGCTTGATCAGATGGGGCTTTATCTGCATGAAAACGGACTTGATATTTTAAAGCACGGGTATATCAAAGTGCATAACGGGATTGTGGCGAGAGCGAAATAAAAACCTGGAGTGAGTTCCAGGTTTATTTTTTATGGATAGTTCTATGGTTTGGTTGAGGTCGATGGAGATGATGAAGATGACGAATTTGTCGAAAATCGGATAAATAATTTTATACACGGAATTATTTAGCTTATACCCGGAATTATAGACGTTTATTGCGGAAATAAAATGAATTACCTCGTAATTATTATTAGGTGTTCGTCTTCTTCATACATTTTTTAAAATGTTCATTTCAGACATACACTTTTCTAATAAATTTTACCGAGTCCAGTAATTACGCTTTAATCGAAGTGTACTTTAATAAGTTATTCCGTAATTCAAGGACATTTTCAGCGATAAAAGTAGGCGCTGCTGTTGTAATCTCGTCTAACGAACCATAACCGTACGTAACTCCTACTGAATCAATCCCGGTGTTATGCGCTCCAATGATATCGTGCTTTCTGTCACCGATCATGATGAAATCTTCTTTTGGGTTATCGCTGTATTGATCGAGTATGTGCTGGATGATCTCCGTTTTAGCGGTTCGTGTTCCGTCGAGGTTACTTCCGACGATTAGATCAAAGAAGTGATGGATATCAAAATAGTGCAAGATTTTTTCAGCAAAGACAGTTGGCTTTGAAGTAGCAACAACTAACGTAAAGCCGCTTTCCTTCAATTCCTGTAAAAGCTCAGGAATCTGTTTATAAAGTGTGTTCTCATACATCCCCACATCGCTGAATCGTTCACGATAATGCGTGATGGCTGTTTGAGTTTGTGTTTCATTGAAGTAGTAGTAGTCTGCGAAAGATTGTTGAAGCGGTGGCCCGATAAAAGATTCTAAGTGATCTAGGTTCTCTTCTTTGATGCCCATTCTTTCTAAAGCAAATTGAACAGATTTAGTGATTCCTATTTTCGGGTCAGATAGTGTACCGTCTAGATCAAATAGAATAATTTTATAGATTTTATCCATTTACATTTCTCCTCCACTCTCTTATTTTCAATGTTCTCTATTTAAAATAACATAAAAAAAGCTTGAAATGGAGCATTCCGTTAAGGTGTTTGCTCCATTTCAAGCTTTTATGATAATTGTGTGGGGTCAGACCCCTATTTGCCTAGAGCGAAGGTGATTTCGACTTCGCAGGCTACCTGGCCGTCAACCGTTGCAATTCCCTTGCCCTTACCGATCGAACCACGCACGCGTGTCATCTCTACTTCCAGGAGAAGCTGATCGCCGGGTACGACTTGCTTTTTGAAACGGCAGTTATCGATTCCTGCAAAGAAGGCAAGCTTACCGCGGTTTTCTTCCTTTTTCAGCATTGCCACTGCTCCTACTTGAGCAAGTGCTTCAACGATTAATACACCTGGCATCACTGGGTAGTCCGGGAAGTGGCCGTTAAAGAATTCTTCGTTTGCTGTTACATTTTTGATACCGACAGCGCGCTGACCTTCATCCACTTCTAGAATGCGGTCAATCAATAAAAACGGGTAACGGTGCGGGATAATTTCTTTGATTTCTTCAATCGTTAACATACGAAAACATCACCTTTCTTTTCATCATCATGAACATCTATTTTTATTATACTTGGTATTGTTACCTGGTACTAATTTTATCTCAAAAGAAAAACAATGACGCAACAGTTCTGCCATTGTTTTTTTATTATATCTTTACATTTCTTTTTGTACAAGGTCGATGATATGTGTCCATGTTTCTTTTTCAAACACGTTCATCGGCTTACCGTCACCAATTACGCCATAGCCTACCATCGTACCCACAGCAAAGCACACAATGATTCCGCATACAAGCAGAAGAAGACGAAGCCAGATTGGGAAGCTTCTTTTCGTTCGGCGGTGATACCACTGTTTCTTCTCTTCTTTAAGAGATTTCTCTTTCTCATTGTAACGCTGTGTTTTTGGTTTTTCGTTATTATTCAACTCTTGCATCTTATTCGTCATACAAACCTACCTCATTTAGCGAAGCCCGTTTACTAACCCCATCATCTGGTCAGCAATTGTAAGAGAACGCGCATTAAATTGATATGAACGTTGTGTTTGAATCAGTTCCGTCATCTCATTGGAAATGTTAACATTCGAGGATTCGAGTACACCTTGCTGAACGAAATTACCTGCTCCAGCATTTACTTCCTCTATAAGTTGATTTAACGGTATGTTTTGCGGCGCTTGTAAGTTCTGCCCAACAGATAACATCTGCTGCGGCCGAATCATATTTACAATCGCCAGTTGTCCTGATTCAACAACCGCTCCATTATTTAACGTTACCGAAACTTGGCCGTTTTGTCCAATGGTAATTTTGTTATGGTCAGCTGGGATGGTGATCGGTCCATCAACGCCCATCACTTTATTGCCATCTGATGTCACGAGTTCCATTTCATTAGGGTTACCGGCCGACGGTGATAAATAAAACGCGCCGTCCCTTGTAAATTGCAGAGTCCCATTTCCGTTATTGTCGACTCCAGCAATCTGAAAGTACAGGTTAGGCTGTGTAAGTGCTACATCGAGCGCACGTCCTGTCTGCTGCAACGTGCCCGTTTCCATACTTACTGCCGTGGACGAAACACGCGCTCCGCTTCCGAGTCGAATCCCGTTCGGCGTTAACCGGCCGTCTTCTGTCGGTTCAAGTGCTTCACTTCTAATCTGCTGAAAAAGAATATCAGAAAACTGCGCTTCACGTCTTTTATAACCGTTCGTCGTGCTGTTCGCCATATTGTTCGAAATGGTATCCAGCTTATGCTGAAGCTGTCCCATCGTAACTGCTGCTGAAATCATAGACTGATTCATACTTGGTCCCCCTAGCCGATCCTGCCAATATCGTTTGCTGCTTTTTCCATCGTTCGGTCATACGCTTGAAGTACTTTTTGATTGGCCTCAAATGCGCGGTATGCCGTCAGCATCTCAGTCATCGTCTGTTCTGTGTTCACGTTAGAGCGCTCCACAAATCCTTGCTGCAGATTGTAAGTAATGTTCGGGTTTCCGATGGCACTGTCCGCTTCACCATTAAGCCTGAACAAGCCTGATCCCTCTTTTACAAGATTGTTCGGGTTCTCTACATAAGCAACATCAATCTGACCCGCAACCACTCCATTATCAATGACTGTACCGTCTTTGTTCACTGTAAAATTGTCGGTCGTTACCGTAATTGGATTCCCATCCGTTCCTAGCACAAAATAGCCTTCAGGTGTCACAAGGCTTCCTTCCGCATCTACCGAAAAATGGCCATTTCGTGTAAAACGCTCTTCGCCATTCACATTCAATCGGAAAAAGAGTCCGCCGGGAGCTCCACTTTGCGGGTCAGCAGGAACTTGACCTTGTAAAAGTGCAACGTCGGTTTTGATTCCCGTTTCCCGCATATCACCTTGCAGGAAGTTTGGTGTCGTCTCTTGCACATAGACTCCCGTTGATAACGGGACATCTTTACCGAGCGAGTAGTTATTCGGTATTTTTTCCCGTTTAATTCGGTCTGACCCATATGCTGGAGCAGCATCGTCGGGAACGTGCGCAGACTCGCATTGTCTGCTTTATATCCTGGTGTATTGGCATTCGCCATATTGTTCGTTAAAATTTCTTGTTTGCGCTGCTGTGCCAGCATACCGGCTGCAGCATTATAAAAGCCTCTTAACACGGAGTATTCCTCCTGCACTTGTAATCTGGACACAATATGTCTCATCCGTCTTATCGACAGTTTTTTACATTTCTTAATAGAATTCTGCGAAAATTGACGGAATCCTTTTTCAAATGAGGAATTTGTACCATAAAACGTATGAAGAGGTATTTGTATGGTTGTGCCGAAAAGTATTAGTTATTCGGTTATTACAAAAGAGGTGGCTTTTATGCTTTTTCATTATCATTTTTGGACCCCTAATGTTGAAGAAACAGAGAATTTTTATGTACAGCATGGATTTCGTATTTCTCAACGGGTAGGAAAATATTCCGGGAGTTCCAAGCGTTTGATCCTCCATTAACGTGGAATGATTTCCGCGAGAAAAATATTTTGTTTCGTATTATTGAAGCAAGAAAAGGAGCAGTAAATATTACGTTCGGTTATGGAAAGAGAATCATGTTTGATCATATTGGTTTTTCGGTTACAGAAAACGAGCATCATGAAATTTGCGAGCGTGCAGAAAAGATGACCTGGGAAGTGAAAAGAGGAGAGCGGAGAACCTTTATTTCAACTCCTTATGCTTTTAAAATCGAGCTCCAAATGAATACTGATGTTATTGATTCGATGACGGACGATACTCACATAAAGAAAATGATTGTGGCAACGAAAAAGAAAGGATTAGAAGACGATCTGGCTATTCTGCTTCGTAAACCCGTAAAAGAGATTTCCTCGGAGGTCGGTGGTGAAGTAACTATAAAAGAAGCGAATATCACAGGATTATCATCGTCGAACGTCGTTGACCCCAACGGCGTGAGGATTTTCGATAAATAAATGAGTACTAAAAAAGCCACCCAGCAGGATGGCTTTTTCTCATTAAAACACTTTTCGTTTCGCGATTTTATCCATATGCTCAAGCATTAGTCCGGTTCCGTTAGCTACGGCTCTCATCGGTTCTTCTGCAATCAGCACGGGCACTTTTAACTCATCAGCAAACAATCTGTCGATTCCGTGAAGAAGTGCTCCTCCACCTGTCAGCATGATTCCACGGTCGATGATATCTGCGGATAATTCCGGCGGAGTCTTCTCTAACACGCTCTTCGCCGCTTGCACGATCACCATCACTGGCTCCATCAACGCCCTTTGAATCTCTTTAGAACCTACTGTAATCGTACGCGGAAGTCCTGATACCATATCACGGCCGCGGATCTCTAATTCTTCGTCACGCTCGTAAACCGTCGCGACGTTCAATTTAATGTTTTCAGCGGTACGTTCCCCGATCAACAGCTTGTACTCTTTCTTTATGTATTGGAGAATTTCTGTATCGAACTTGTCCCCAGCCATTTTAATAGAAGAGGAGGTGACAATATCGCCCATACTCAAGACCGCAATGTCAGTTGTGCCACCACCGATGTCAACAACCATATTGCCGCTCGGCTGGAAGATATCCATCCCCGCCCCAATTGCAGCCACTTTCGGCTCTTCTTCAAGAAAAATTTGCTTAGCACCGCACTTTTGCGCAGCTTCTCTAATGGCTTTTTGTTCAACAGACGTAATATTCGTTGGCGTACAGATCAAGATTCTAGGTTTCGCAAACACGCCTTTCACTTTGATTTTATTAATAAAGTGTTTCAGCATTTGCTCGGTTACTTCAAAGTCAGCGATAACTCCGTCTTTTAGCGGACGGATCGCCACGATGTTTCCTGGTGTACGGCCTACCATACGGCGGGCTTCTTCCCCTACAGCGAGTGCTTTTCCGGTATTCGTGTCGATTGCAACAACAGATGGCTCATCAAGCACAATTCCTTTTCCTTTTACATAAATCAGTACATTAGCGGTACCAAGGTCAATTCCAACGTCCCTTGAAAACATGTTATATCCTCCCTGTTAACATCCATACAATATAATGACATTTTTAGTAAAAAATCGAAGTTCTATCCAATTTATCATTATATCACAAGTTTGTCGAACAAGGTTAAATATTGTCAAAAATTAATTATTGGGCGTCAGACCTATACGGCACATAATGTTTTTAAGTGTCATATTGCATCCCTATCAATCGCAGACTTACTGAACAACTTCCTCTGTGCCTTTTTTGTACTTCACACGTGTCGCCTCCCCACCTCTCAAGTGGCGGATGGACTTATGGTATTCGAGGATTTCTTTTACGTTATTTGCAAGATCGGGATTAATTTCAGGCAGCCGCTCGGTGAGATCTTTATGCACCGTGCTTTTGGAAACCCCGAATTCTTTTGCGATCATGCGGACTGTTTTTCTTGTCTCCACGATATACCGTCCTATCTTGATGGTTCGCTCTTTGATGTAATCGTGCACACCACTCGCCTCCCTAAAATGGATGTGAGAGATGCGATAGAGACTTCTATGAACAAGCTACGTGACAAGTTTCGTTGTCATCTTCGGCTTATAAGTGTTGCTTCCATTCCCCTTTTTCCACCGCAGCCATAGTACGATTTCTCACCGCTCACCCTCAATTGAATTATTGTAGGTTTTGTAACATCTTATTAACCAAGTTTTCGTTATATGCCTAAATCTCAACTGGGACAAGGGGAAATGTCCATTTTCTTGAAAAAACCTGCGTAAACACATGGAAAATTAAACCACTTAAGTTTTTTTAAATCGTTGTTCATGTTTACGGTACGTGTTCTTTTATCTGTTACACGTTCGCTCAATCAAGGTCTCTTTTCGCTCAGACTATAGTGAGTTTCGCTCAATGTATGCGTCGTTTCGCTCAATGGGACCCTCTTTTCGCTCACAAACCCAATTTTTCAGTTATTAGGAAGATTTTCACCTGCATATTGAGCAGCAATTAAACAAACATTGAAAAAAGCTGCCTCGGTTTTATCCGAAACAGCTTTTTTGTGAAAATTATTCGTTAGCACCAGAGTCGTCGGCTTGTGCGCCAGTGTCTTCTGCTGATTGAGATGATGATTCTTGCTCACCGTTGGCATCTTTGCCATCTTTAGTGTCTTTCGTGTCTTTTGAATCTTTCGTGTCTTTGCCGCCTTTATCGTCGGCTTTTGGTGCTGGCTTTTCTTCTTCTTTACCAGGCTTTTGCTCTTCAGCTTTTTTCTGCTCTTCCGCAGCTTTTTGCTCTTCTGCTTTTTTCATCTCTTTACGAGAATCATCAACTGCAGATGCAAGCTGTGCAACAGATTGATCCCAAGCCATTACCGGGTCTACTGCTTCTCCGTCTTTACGAACTTCGAAGTGCGCGTGAATCTTAGCATCTTTATCGTATGCATTCTCACCAGCTTGTCCTAAAACTGTACCTTGTTTCACTTGGTCGCCTTGCTTAACAGATACAGAAGCAAGTGATGAGTAATGGGTTACAACACCTTTGTCATGCTCTACTTCTACTACGAATCCTAGTGCTGGATCTTTTGCCACTTTTACAACGTTACCGCTTAATGCTGCTGTTACGTCAAATGCTTTGTTGTCAGCCGTCGCTAAGTCGATTCCGCGGTTTTGGTAGTAAATATTGTTATAGAATACGAGTGCTGCTTCTTGCTCTTGAGCTGTAGCATCTGAACTAAAGAAATCTTTTACTACTTCAATGGCTTCAGGGTCAGCAACTGGCATTTGGAATTGTTCTTTTGTAAGTGATACTGGTACTGCTGCTCCATTGTCTTCCAACGCGCTGTCTGGAGTATTGTTATTCTCCGTGTTTTTCGCATCGTTTTGATACCATAGAACAGATGTTAAAATGACTGCTGCAAAACTAAGATATACTGCCGGATAAACCCAACGTTTTTTCATAGCGTTCTTACCTTTCATCGGTATTGTTTTTTTGGTTTGTTTTTCTTCTTCTTTCATTTTTCATCACCTCAGCAACAAGTTTGAACAGAATTCTGAAAATATATACTTTAGCACTCTATTTTTTATAAAATTTCTTTTCGACATTATAAAAAAACCGCATCATGCTTGATCGCACAATGCGGTTAAACTAAGTTAAATTTAGTAGTTGAATTTAGTTGAATGAAATTGTAGGGGTCTGTCCCCGGACAGACCCCTACAATTTCCACACAATTTCACACAATTTCACACAATTTATTGCGGCTGATAGGCTAGCCCTTTATCAGCAATCGGCTTATAATCGGTGATCTCAATTCCTTTGTAATAATGATTAACGATCTCCTTATAGTTCTTGCCTTCTTTCGCCATTCCGTTCGCCCCGTACTGGCTCAGTCCTACTCCATGTCCGTATCCACGGGTCGTAATGCTGACCTGCTTACCCTTTTTCTCCATCTGAAAATCCGTTGATCTCAGCTCCAGCTTTTCTCGCACTTCTTTTCCGGTAAACTTTTTCTTTCCGATTGCGAACGTACCGATTCGTTTCCCGCTCGTCGTTGCGACGACTTTTCCAATCTTACCGTTCTTTGAAAGTGACACGCCGAGCTTTTGTTCTACCGTACTGACAGGGAGCTGAATAGTCTCTGTGTACTTTGGCGATTCTTCTTTATCCCACGGACTTTCTACACTTCTTAAATACGGGTATTCGTTTTTCCAATAGTCTTCAGAATTAACCGTAAATCCATTGCTCGTGGAGAAGAAACTTGCTTGAATCGGATCACCTTCATACGTTAAGATCTGTCCTTTTGTTTCTGAGACTGCTTTAATGATTTTTTCAATTTTTTTGTCAAAATCATCTCCCCAAAGCGTTTCTAGCTCTTTGTTGCCTTTATACACTTGATGCATAACGGTGTCTGACACAACGGCTCCTTCTGGCAAACTATCATCTTTCCCTCGGTTTAATAGTGCTTTTACGATAAACGTTCTTGCGGTTAATGCTTGTGCTTTCAGTGCTTCAAGTTCAAAGTCTGCCGGCATTTCAGAAGCGACCACACCTGCCACATACTCTTCTAAAGGGATGTTCTCAACCGTATCCATGGACGTTCTGAAAACAGGGACGACGATATCTGAGTGAGGAATTTCCAAAGCTAGCATTCTCTCAGATGGCCGCACTGCTTTCTCTTCCTTCCATTCAGGAGGTGCTGACGAAAATGGTAGTACGAGTATCGTGGGAAGCAGGACGATGATAGCGACAAAAATAGCTAGAATCCAGATCAGCGGCTTGATATTTACATTCACGTTCCAATGCCCTCCTATATTGTTTTCTACCATACAACTTATACAAAAAGGCGGGTCTTTAGAACTCGAAACTAGCATTTTTACAATTGAAATGTGCTCACTTATTCCTGTTTTACAAGTTTTGGTTCAGGGACTGATACAGGCCGTTCTCCGCATAAAATGGAGAGATGACCAGTGTGAAAGGGTGAACAGCATGGACAGTTTTCAGCCGCCTGTTTTGGTTCGAACGCTTACGTATGCACCTGGCAACATAAAGATTTATTATCCGCAGATAGAAGGGCGCATCAACCCTCGTATTCAGCAGCAAGTAAATCAGCAGATCATCCAGATCAATCAAGAGCTTCAGCAAATGCAAAATCCCCAGGCACGTCCGGGCATGTATGGAGAGTTTGCTGTAAAAACAAACCAGCAAAACATTTTAAGCATTGGTTTCTTAAATTATGCTTACACACCCATGGCCGCTCATGGCATGACGTATATTAAATCACAGACGTGGGACCTCACTACGGGCAGAACTTATCAGTTGAGAGATCTATTTAAACCTGGCAGCAACTATGTGGAAGTGTTGAACCGCATCATAAAAGCACAGATTAAGTCACGGCAGATCGATACGCTCGAGCCGTTTAAAAGCATCTCGCCCGATCAAGACTTTTATATCGCAGACAAATCACTCGTGATTTATTTTCAGCTTTATGAATTAACCGCATATGCGTACGGTTTTCCAATGTTTCCGATCTCTGTTTTTGACCTGCAAAACATCATTGATGAGAACGGTCCGCTTGGAAAAATGGCGGTGAATGGGTTGTAGAGAGGAATACAGCAAAAAACCCTGATCTCCACTTTCAAAGATCAGGGTTTCTTCATTATGATTTAGTTTACGCCAATTGCGTCGTATGATTTTTTAACTGCTGCTACTTCAGCTGATGTTGCGCCATAAAGGTCAGATGCCGATTGAACAAGCGCTGCTCTTGCCTGGCTGAAGTTAGAAGAAGCCGTTAAGTAAACCGTATTCGCTCTGTAATAGATCGCTCCTACTTTTTGGTTGCCGATTGCAGGAACCGTTACACCGTAATGCGTTCCACCAACTGCCAGCAAGTAAGCCGCTTTGTTGATGATACCGCTGTTGATGTGAACCCCACCATTGTCCCCTGTTCCTGTGTAGCGAACAGAATAGTGGTCAGGGTCATTATACTTTGTTGGATCACTCATCGAACGCAGTGCATCATTTGGCGTTCCTGGCGTGTAGATGTCTTCGCCGATCTCATAATCCGGATTGTTATTTTCATGGTGCTCAACTAACGTACCGAAAATATCGGACATTGCTTCGTTTAACGCACCAGATTCGTTTTGATAGATCAGATCAGATGAAAAGTCTGTTACAGCGTGCGTTAATTCATGTGCTACAACATCCAGACCACCGGATAAGGAGACGAAAGTTGTTCCATCGCCATCACCGTAAACCATCTGCTGGCCGTTCCAGAATGCATTGTTGTAGTTGCGGCCATAGTGTACCGTTGATTTTAACGCAGCTCCCTTATTGTCATAAGAGTTGCGGTTGAAGACTTCTTTATAATAATCATAAGTTGCACCTGCATAATAGTGAGCATCTACAGCTGCACGGTCATACGTTGCGTTGAACTGATTATCCGCATCAGCCCATAGCTTGCCTGGAAGCTGCTGGCGATTTTGAGCATCGTATGTAAATACGCCGCCACCTCTTGTATTATCTTGCAGATAGTACGTTCCGTTTGATAGTAATGTATTCAGGGTTTTCGAGTCACCAAGGACACCCGTACCTGATCCGACAGCATTTGTTCCAACAAGTGATCCACCGCCGCCAGTTGGAGGTGCTTTCGTATCGCCATGTGCCTCGTCTAGGTCATTGTAAGAGTTAAGAATCTTACCTGTTACAGCATCTACAAAATAGTTGTAGTTCCCTGGCTCAGGAGATAAGAAGTTAAGGTTTACTAAGTAAGCATATGTAGCTTGATTTCCTTCTGTATAAACAACTAAATCAGAAGTTGGATCTGCTTCTTCATATTCAGGTGTGAAGCCTAAATCTTTAACGGCTTCCTCTACTGCCTTAGATGCCGAGATTTTTTTGCCGAAGCCTAATCCTGGCTTGTCCTGCAGATTCGGAACCACTGTTCCAGAGAAAACAACGAGCTCTCCTTTATCGTTTACGTGAGCCACTTGTGTGGATCCCCAAACAGGAACTCCTTTATATGTTTGCTGAAGGCGAACCAACTGTCTGCCTAACTCGTCTTTTGTCACAGACTTAACCGTGAACGCCTCTTCCGCTTTTTGACTGCCTAATTTAAATGTATTTGATTCTTTTTGCAGGTAAGACATGACAACTTCTTTTGCAGATTTTGAAGATGCCTCCGTTAATTTACCTGATACAAAAGATGGTGTACCCGTTAAACTATTGAACTGCTTTGTTGATAAAACATTAACTGGTGCTTCTGCTGAAGCTTGTCCTGCCGCTAATGGACTCACCGCAAGACCGAGTGCCAAACCCCATACCGATAACTGCTTTTTCATCCCTTTCCAATCCCCTTTGCTTTTTCAAATTTTAAAGCCAGTGGATTTATATTAGCACCTTTTATTTTATTTTCAAACTATTTTAAAAATTTTGATTATAAGGTACTAGTTGAAAGCTAATTTTCAATAAAATGGGTGTTTTTTACTATAAATTTGATTAAATGTTATATTTTCACACTCGAAAGATATGTTTTTTTGTTGTATGGACTCAATAATTCTAAGGTAGTCCGGAAATAACCGATTAAGCGACTCCATTACTCCAAAAATTAGACAATGAAAAAAGCCGGCTACTTGTGCCAGCTTTTCTACAGCTATTTCATTTTCCTGCCTTTAATAAAATTTAAAACGAAGACGATCAAAGCGATGACGAGTAAGATATGAATAATACCGCCTGCTACTTTAAAGATTACACCTAATAACCAGAGTACGACTAATATTCCGATAATGGTCCAAAGCATGAGTTCGACATCCTTTCCGAGAAAAATAGATATGTTTAGTTATAGCTTTAGATTTCCCGAACAGCATGCGGTATAAACAATTTTGGCTTAAAACTTTTTGTAGTCTTTTCCCGGCACAAAGATGCGAATGATACGGTTAATTCTTTCACGCAGGGTTTGCCTTCTTTCCACGCAATTTGGTGTAATCATTGTTAATCTAAAGAACGATCTCATTGAGAGGCTCTTTTCTAAAAGGTTGTTGCTTTAAAATCGTACTGTTCATTCTCTTCACTGCCAAGTTGATTGGAGCGGAAGGATGCGAGACTCCTCGAAAATTGAACTTCAAATTTTCTTCGTGCGATGTTTCGCTGACGAAGCGTTCCTTGTCCTGCGGGTGGGCAGGTGAGACACTTAAGAGTGAAACGTACGAATGTGGCTCACCGCCTGCCCCGCGGAAAGCGAGCAAACTGGAGCGGAAATCAACTACTTACAATCGAAAAATAAAAAAGCTGACTCCATAGGTACATTAAGCACCTTAGAGTCAGCCTCACTGGTATAAATTAAGCTAAATTACTTTTTAATGATTGCTCTTCTTTTGCAGGTGTTGATTTCACATCTTCGTTCACACGCTCGATGTCAGCACCTAATGCAGCCAGTTTTCCAGTAAAATCAACGTATCCACGGTCGATGTGCTTGAGTTCAGTTACACGTGTGTAACCATCTGCGACAAGCCCAGCAAGTACCAAAGCTGCACCTGCGCGTAGGTCAGTTGAAGCAACCTCAGCACCTTGCAGATTTACAGGTCCGTTGATTACAGAAGAACGGCCTTCAATTTTAATATCACCATTCATACGGCGGAATTCTTCCACGTGCATGAAGCGGTTTTCGAATACAGTTTCCGTGATTACGCTTGTTCCGTTTGCACGAAGCAATAGCGCCATCATTTGCGACTGAAGATCAGTCGGGAATCCTGGATGTGGCATTGTTTTAATATCAACAGGTTTTAATTCACGAGGTCCGCGAACACGAAGTCCGTTTCCTTCTTCTTGAATTTGTACACCCATCTCTTCCATTTTTGCGATTAAAGGACGTAGGTGTTCAGCGATTGCATTCTCGATCAATACGTCGCCTTCTGTGATAGCTGCTGCTACCATGTACGTTCCTGCTTCGATACGGTCTGGAACTACAGTATGCTCAGCACCCGTAAGTTCTTCAGCACCGACGATACGGATTGTACCTGTACCTGCACCGATAACTGTTGCACCCATCGCATTCAAGTAGTTAGCTAGACATACGATTTCTGGTTCTTTTGCAGCGTTTTCGATGATTGTTGTACCTTCAGCAAGTGTTGCAGCCATCATGATGTTCTCAGTAGCCCCTACACTTGGGAAGTCTAAATAAATCTTTGCACCTTGCAAGCGGCCATCAATTTTTGCTTCGATAAAACCGTTCCCGATTTTAACCGTAGCTCCCATCGCTTCAAATCCTTTTAAATGCTGATCGATTGGACGTGATCCAATTGCGCAGCCTCCAGGAAGTGCGATACGAGATAGTCCAACACGAGCAAGCAACGGTCCCATAACTAGGAATGATGCTCTCATTTTGCGGACATACTCAAATGGTGCTTCTGTTTTTAATTCGTTTGTAGCATCGACAGAAATTTCTCCGTTTTCAAATGCTACGTCAATATTTAAATAACGTAATACTTCGTTAATCGTAAACACATCAGCAAGGGCTGGCACATCTTTAATCGTGCTCTTGCCTTGACTCGCTAAAATGGATGCTGCGATGACAGGAAGTACGGCATTCTTAGCTCCTTCAACTCGTACAGAGCCTTCTAACCGCCTACCACCACGGACAATGATTTTTTCCAACGATATTCCCCTCCGCGTCCAATTTGTATATTAATATTCAGACGTAATTATTGGTGTGCCAATTGTGACAGTAGTTTCACTGCCCAATCCTTCAGTTCGCAGTGCAACCTGAAGATTCATTTTATGTTGATGACCGGTATAAATCGCTTGTTCCCACTGCTTAGTATATGCAGAAAGCGACACAAACGTCTCTTCTTTTAGTTCCTCTACAGAAACACCAGAAAAGGCGCGTACCAATTCATTTGCTTGCGAATACAAATCAACCACCATTCTATCACCGTATGTACCGGTAACACAAGAGAAAATTTTGGGATTTCCTCCTACTGATTGTTCAACACGGCTATCAAACAGGTTCTGGATTTCTTTCCAGTTTTGATTTGTATTTACAAGTCCTTCAACCGCATAAATAAAATACGATGCAGATTGATCTTTTTGGGGGTATGTAATGATGGTCATTTTCTCTGAAACCCCGATGTCATTACGCTCAAACAATCCGGTCATTTTATAATGTCCGGCCTCATCTTCCGTTACCGCCCAGTCAAATTCAGGATAATTACGTTTAAGCTCTTCTGCTTGTTTTAAATACCCTAGTCCTTTAGATGTAAAACCTATTTGACCTCGAAAATACATGGTCCATTTGTCAGGTTTTACCCCTCGTCCTTTAAAACGTCTATTATATGTGTAACTTCATTTGTTTTTTCGTCTGTTTTTGCATATCCAGAAGTAATCATAACTAAAAGCAAAATCGCTGTAATCGTCATTGTCCATTTTTTCATTCCCCACCACATCCTCTCTATTTCTCATTGTTGCCAAAGAGACAGAGGATATCCGTGGAAGTTGTAGTCATATTCCGACAATTCCGTTATTGGTAAAGCTGCAATGAATCATCCAAATAACTGACTAAGATTGGTGGAATACTGTAGATACTTCAGAAAAAATCACTCGCTATACTCGCAAGACTGATCACTAGCAGTATGTATAAAACTCTAGCCTGCATGACCTTACCCTTTTTGATCCATTTATCAAAGTGGATCGCCTGCAATGCCCACCAAGCAATAACGAGAAACAATAGATGTACGATGATATGTAACAAAGCTTGTTGTCCGATTGGAATCATAAAAACGTCTGACCTCCTCATTACATATTTCGACATCTTAAGCATAATTCTTTCGCGTTATTTTAGATAGATACTTTTTCCCTACTTAACTGTTTTGAAAGCCCTTTCTTACAAGAAGTTCAAAAAGTTGTAACGACTATTATCTGTAAAAAAGTTTAGACAGTCGTTTCATTATATTTAGACGACAGAAATGATAAGAAGTTACGGTAGTTTTGACTCATTTTTGAAGGGGATTTTTGAATTTGAGTGGAAGTGTGAGGAGATGTATTTTTCAGAGAGAAAATTTAATTTTTATCCAGCTGGAACGGACATGAAACGTATCAGATAAAGAGAAGACAAATCATATTCACGTTAATAATGATATATTCACGTTAGTTACAATAATTTCACGTTAAAACACCATATATTCACGTTAATTTAAATAATTTCACGTTAGCTGATTTTCATCAAAAAAGCTCATTGAGGTCTTCTTAGCAGAGACCCCAATGAGCTAGCTTTTTAAATTACTCAAAATCAATGATCATGCGTATGAACTTCTGTTTCAATCTGCATAAAGAATTCGTTCACGTCAAAGTTCCCGTAGAAGAAATCCAGTGCGAGATCTGGCATGACACCTAAGATCAGGATGGATGCGGTACAGAACGCCAACACGGCGGCCATGCCTCCCGGAACCGATACCTTCGCTCCTTCTTCATCACGGAAAAACATGATCGCAATGATATTAAAGTAATACACATAAGATACGAGGGTCGTCGCCATCATCACAGCCGCAAGCCAATAATGGGCTGGTTCCAATCCGAGCGCTCCCATAAAGATTCCAAACTTCCCTATAAATCCAGCAGTTACAGGAATTCCAGCCAGTGATAATATGAAAAAAGTCATCGGAACGGCAAGCCATGGTGAACGCTTAAACAATCCGCGAAATACACTGATATCGTTCGAACCTTCTTGACTCGTTAACAGCTGAATTACGGTAAACGCGCCTATATTCATGAACAGATATGCCAGCAGATAGAACCAGATCAGCTCAAACAGCAATGACGAATTGGAAACGAATGGCACTAAAATGTAACCCGCTTGTGCGATAGACGAATAGGCAAACATCCGCTTAATGTTTCGTTGACGGAGCGCGGTAACATTACCGATGATCATGGTTGCGGCAGCTAATAGCATAACGTACGGCTGAACTTGCAGCAGAAGCGGTTCACTATCAATACCAGGTGCCGCAATAAAGGTGATGATGATCACACGCAGTAAAATCACAAAGCCTGCTGTTTTGGATACGACACTCAAAAATGCCGTAACCGGAACAGGTGCGCCTTCGTAAACATCCGGTGCCCACATGTGAAGTGGAGCAGCTGCGATTTTAAACGTTAGTCCCGCAAACGTGATAATGAATGCAAAGACAATCAAAAAGCTGTGCTTTAATAGTTCAACGTTCCCCATGTTCTCAGCAATCTTAAAAAGGTTGGTTTCGCCTGTCAGGCCGAATATATAACTCATCCCAAATAAAGTAATGGCTGTTGCTATTCCGCCTGAAACGACATACTTGAACGCTGATTCGTTGCTTTTCTTATTTCGTCTCTCCAGCCCAGCCATAATATAAGAGGATAGAGAAAGAAGCTCCAGTCCAACGAAAAGCGTGATTAAATCTGCACTTGAAGCCATCATCATGGCTCCTAATAGTGCGGCTAGCAGTAAGTAATAGAACTCTCCACGGTTTTCTTCCAAATCTTCTTTTTTATAATTGGACGCTAATACGATTACCAACAGCGTTCCTAATAAAAGCAGAATCTTAAAGGCTTTTGAAAACGAGTCCAGTCTATACGTATCATAAAGAATCGATGTAACATCTTGATCGAGCTGCATGAAGATCGCGACGAGTGCAGCCAAAACTCCCGCTCCAGCAAGCCAAGCCAGAAGTTTTCGGCTGGATTCTCTTTTCATAAAAAGATCGATGATTGAAAGTAATGTTGCGACGCCAAGAATAATAAATTCTGGAGCCATAATGCCCCACTCAAAAGAAAATAATGTATCTAAATCCATGACTTAGCCCCTAACCCTAGCAGAATGACATCTAATGTTGGACGGAGCATATCACTTAACCAAGCAGGATAGATTCCGATAAACAAAATCGCTGCAAGCAAGATAAACGCCGGAATCCGTTCTGTTGAAGAGAGATCATATGCATTTGATAGTTCTTTTTCAGCACCAAACGTGATGGCTAAGACCGCTCGCAGCACATAGACTGCTGTTAAAATCAGCCCTAGCGTTCCTACAGCGGCTAACACAGGCATTTTCTCAAACAATCCTAAAAACGCCATAAATTCGCTTATGAAACCTGACATCCCCGGCAGACCTAGTGAAGCGAGACCTCCGGCGAGCAAGACACCCGCGAAGATCGGCATTTTTTTAGCCACTCCTCCAAAATCTTTCAATTCAGAAGAGCCTGCTCGTTCATAAAGAACACCTACTAAGAAAAACAACAACGCGGAGATCAACCCGTGAGAGACCACTTGGAATACGGCGCCGGTCATCCCTGCTTCGTTCACCGCCGCAAGTCCGATGAGCACGATTCCCATATGAGAGACAGATGAATAAGCTAACACTCGTTTCATGTCAGTCTGTGTTAATGCTAAAAAAGCTCCGTAAAGCAGGTTGATCACACCGAACAATCCGATGATAAACGCGAGAGACTTGAACTGATCCGGAAAAAGTCCTGCGCCAAACACGATCAAACCGTATGCTCCGATTTTTAAAAGAATCCCTGAGTGGATCATAACGATCGGCGGCGGCGCTTGAACGTGGACGCGAACCATCCATGAATGCAGTGGTGCGACCGGCAACTTAACCGCAAACGCAACTAGAAGCGCGATCAGCATACCCATCTTAAAATTCTTCGTTATATTCAGCTGGTTCAACTCAGATTGCGGAAGCGAGAACGTGTAAGCAAGCTGCTCAAAGTTCATCGTTCCGGTCTTCATAAACAAGGCTACAAACGCGATAAGGAGAATGGCTGAACCGACTCCGTTATAGATCAAAAAGCTGTACGCTGCTTTTTCTTTTTCTAGATAACCCCAGCGTCCGATTAAGAAAAACATCGGAATAAGCGTGATCTCAAAGAAAATGAAGAACAAAAATAGATTTTGTGCGGCGAATACACCGAGCATTCCGATCTCAAGCAAAAAGAACAAAATGAAGTAACTTTTCCAGTCCTTTTTTATAGAAAACGACGCGATGGCGGCGAGCACACTCACAACTGCCGTTAATAGAATCAGCACCATCGATAGGCCGTTTACACCAACTTCATAAAAAATCGGATAGCTTACATCCCCTTTTGACTGAAAGACTTCGTAAGATACCCATTGGAATTTCTCGGTTAGCTGAAGACCCTCACCTAATATATTAAAAGCAGACAACGTTACGAGTGCTGTGCCGAGTGGGAATAGCGTCCCTAAAATCCCAATCCATTTAATCGATTTCTCATCATGAGAAGGAGTAAACATAAGAACAAGTACGCCTAACAATGGGGAAAAAACCAAGATGGATAGAAGCCATGTGTTCATGAAAAGTACCCCCTGTTAATGCGACGATCAGCAATAAAATGACAATGCCAAAGACGGCAAACGTTCCATATGACTGAACCTGCCCGTTTTGCAGTCTTGAACCGACCTTACTCAGACCTTGTACTCCGCTCACCACTGCGGCAACGAGTCCGTCTACTACATATTTATCAAATAAAACGCCAAGCTTGCTTAAGCCCTTCGTTCCTTTTACAAATGTGGCGTCATATCCTTCATCCACGTACCACTTGTTGTAGATCACGTTGCTGAGTCCTGGCAATGAGCGTGTCATCCAATCTCGAGATAATGCACCTTTTTGATAGATTAGATAAGCTAGAACAATTCCTAAAAGCGAAGCGACTGTCGCGACGGTTGGAATCCACCCTGGACCGTGATGCTCGCCATGGGGCAGTTCAACAGGACCTTGTGCCAAGTAATCGGATAAAAACGTGCCGAACCATGTTGTGTTCAAGTAACCCGCAACAACTGCCAAAACGCCTAGGACGATCATCGGAAGTGTCATCACGCTAGGTGATTCATGAACGCCACTCTGATTGCCGCGCGGTTTTCCTGTAAACACGAGGAAAAACAAACGGAACATGTAAAAAGCGGTCATGAACGCAGCAACAACAGCTAGCCAGAATAGTCCATACCGGCCATCTGCATACGTACTGGCCAGAATTTCGTCTTTTGAAAAGAATCCGGATAGAAGCGGAACACCTGATATAGCGAGTGCACCGATTAAAAAAAGCGGTCCTGTGACACGAAGCTTTTTCCAAAGCCCGCCCATCTCTTCAATGTTTTGTGTATGTACAGCATGAATGACACTACCGGCAGCTAAGAACATCAGCGCTTTGAAGAAAGCATGTGTCGTTAAGTGGAAGATGCCTGCCACATAGCCTGATGCACCAAGCGCGAGCATCATGTACCCTAACTGACTGACGGTTGAATACGCTAAAACGCGTTTGATGTCTTTTTGCATGAGGCCGATCGTAGCCGCAAAAATTGCAGTTACTCCGCCTACAACAGCCACAACCGTTAACGCTGTTTCTGATGCTTGGAAGAGTGGATACATCGCAGCAACCAAATAAACCCCAGCCGCTACCATCGTTGCCGCATGGATAAGTGCTGAAACAGGTGTCGGACCTTCCATTGCGTCAGGCAGCCATGTGTGAAGTGGTAGCTGACCTGATTTACCGATCGCTCCAACAAAGATACAAAGTGCTGTGAGCGTCAGCATCCCAGAAGATAGATCACCATTTCGAACGGAAGCAAAAATCTGGTCATATTCAAAACTACCAACCTGCCAAAATAGCAAAACCATTCCGATAAAGAGACCAACGTCCCCGATACGGGTCATTACGAAGGCTTTTTCGCAGCGGCTTTCGCTTCTGGCTTAAAATAATAGAACCCGATTAATAGAAATGAACCTAGCCCTACCAGCTCCCAAAACATATAGAGCTGTAATAGATTCGGAGAAAGAACGAGTCCGAGCATCGCGAACGAGAACAATCCTAAATACGCAAAGAATACCGGGAACCGTTCATCACCATGCATGTACCCCTTTGAGTACAAGTGCACTAGAAAACTAACAAGTGAAACGATCACAAGCATGAGCGCATTCAGAGGATTTACTTCATAGCCCATTGTGATGGCACGTTCACCGATTTGAAACCAAGTGCCCTCAACCTTAATCCCGTCACCTTGCCATACTGCGAGCCAAACCCCAAGAGACATCACGAGCGAAATTCCAGTTAACAGCACTCCGATCCAAGCCGTGCTTTCACTTCTTGATTTTCTAAAAATGAGCAATAAAATGAAGGATAAAAGCGGGAACAACGGTATAAGCCAACTACTCTGCAACATGATCGTCCATCTCCTTCCTTATCGCTTCATCGTATCCATCTCATCCACATTTACCGTCTGTCTGTTTCGGTATAGTGCAATGAGAATCGCAAGTCCAACTGCCGCTTCTGCTGCTGCAACCGTTATGGTGAACAGCGAGAAAATCTGACCAGTCAGCCCTGGGTTGATTGAGTATTTAGCAAAAGCAACCAAGTTTATATTTACGGCATTCAGCATCAATTCGATTGAAATGAGTACAATAACCGCGTTTCGCTTCGTTAGTGCACCGAATAGTCCGATGCAAAAAAGAATCAAGGCAAGCATTAAGTAAGCTGCTAAAGGGACAGAGCTCATTTTTTTGCCTCCTTTTCATCGTCATCCCGCTTGGCAAGAATGATCGAGCCAATCAATGCAACAAGCAGCAGCACGGATGTTAGCTCAAACGGAATCACATAATGGGAATAGAGTTCAATCCCGATTTTTTTCGTGTTATCGATATGAAGCTCTGCGTTCTGCTGTCCAAAATCAAGGTCTTTAATCTTGCCGTACATGATCAGAAAGAAAAGCCCAATCGCAAGCCCTGTTAAGATGAACTTTAAACGAGGCAACGGTTTTTCTTTTTCCTGGTGCCGTGTCAGCATGATTCCAAACAGCATGATAATCGTAATGGCACCTGAATAAATGAGCACTTGCACGACGGCAACGAACTCAGCCGATAATGTGATGTAGATCCCTGCAATGGCAATGAACGTAAATATAAGAGCAACAACCATGTGTACGACATTTGTCAGGTTAATGAGAAGAACGCCGCCGGCAATGGCTGTTAGTGCGAGAAAGAAAAAGCGATCATTTCACCGGTCATGCTTTGTTCTCCTTTCTGACATTCTCATCGTTTTCATCGAGCCACTCGAGGTTTTTAAAAAGTTCATCCCGGCTGTATTCTGCAAGCTCAAACTGATTGGTCATGACGATTGCTTCAGTCGGACAAACTTCTGTACACAAATCGCACAAAATACAGATTTCAAAATTGATGTCGTACGTATCGATGATCTTCCCTTTTTTCGCAGGATCCGGATGTGGCTTACCCGTTAACTGGATGCAGTCGGTCGGGCAGATCTGCGCGCATTGGTTGCACACGATACACTTTTCTGGATAAAACTTTTGGATGCCGCGGAAACGGTCAGGCATCTGGATTGGCACGTCCGGATAACTTGTCGTGACGTTTTGCTTTGTCAGGTTTTTGACGGTATAGCTTAAACCTTTCACAAGACCTTTCATCCTGAGATCACGCTCCTTATGCGTTGGTCTTTCTTTGTATTAGCAGGGTTGGACTTTAACCTTATGTGGGCTGACACTGTGTAGCATTTTTGAAAGTGTTGATCTCCGCTCCAGGATGCTCGCTTTCCGGGGGCGTGCGGTGAGCCACCTCGTGCTTCGCACCATAGGTGTCTCACCTGTCCCGCTAATCCCCCAGGAGTCTCGCACCTTGCGCTCCAATCAACTAGTCAATGAAGCTACATCAAAAAACTTGATTGTTATAACCACCTGCAAAAAGTAAGGCAATGAACAAGATTAATCTATAAGAACAGTTCTTTGACTGCTGCACTGACGAAAATGTTTAGCAATGCTAGCGGCAGTAGAACTTTCCATGCGAAGCCCATCAGCTGATCGGCACGGAGTCTTGGGAGTGTTCCGCGAATCCAGATCATGAAAAATACGACGATGCTAAATTTGACTCCGAACCACAACATACCCGGAATGAAATCTAAGAACGGAATCGAGTTCCAGCCTCCTAGAAACAGGACAGTTGTTAGGGACGCCATTGCAAACAGGTACACATACTCTGTGAGCATGAAGAACGCCCAGCGAAATCCTGAGTACTCCACGTGATAACCGGCTACGAGCTCTGACTCGGCTTCCGGCAAGTCAAACGGCGTACGATTTAACTCGGCGATCGAGGAGATCAAAAATACGAAAAATCCGATCGGTGTTAAAAAAATGTATGCGATGTTTTCTTGTCCTCTTACGATGTCGTTTAAGTTCAGGCTTCCGGCAAACAGGATTACTCCGATAACGGAGATGACGAGCGGAATCTCGTATGAAATCATCTGTGCTGCAGCACGCATGCCGCCGAGAAGCGAGTATTTATTGTTAGACGCCCAGCCACCCATCAAGATTCCGATTGTTGAGATACCTGAAACGGCTACGTAATAGAGCAGGCCCACACCAAGGTCCGCGAACTGCATGTTCTCCGAGAAAGGAATCGTCGCGAGCACCATGAAAGCTGGCGCAAACGCGATAACCGGTGCCAATATAAACAAGGGACGGTCAGCAAGCTTCGGGATGGTATCTTCTTTTATTAAAAGTTTAAAAACGTCAGCTACGGTCTGAAGAAGACCAAAGCGACCTCCAACCCGGTTCGGCCCCGTACGCATCTGCATGAATCCGAGTACTTTACGCTCAGCTAGGATCGCGTATGTTACGAATCCAAGAACCGTTACAAGCAATGCCGCACCTAGTGCAAAGAAAATCACTACATGCGTCCAGCCAGGCTGTGCGTATAAAAGATCCTCCATCAGCCATCAACCTCCCCGAGAACGATATCAATACCGCCTAAGATGGTAATCAAGTTGGAGATGTTTTCACCGACTAAAAGTTTTGGCAGGATCTGAAGGTTATAAAAAGATGGTCTGCGGAACTTCAGGCGGTAAGGTTCTTTCTTTCCTTCTGACGCAATATAACAGCCGATTTCTCCGCGTGGAGACTCGATCCGGACAAAAGCTTCTCCTTTAGGAGGCTTAATGATTTTTGGCACTTTCGCCATCACAGGACCTTCTGCCGGAAACTGCTCAACCGCTTGTTCTAAAATTTTTAATGATTCTTCAATTTCCTGCATGCGGCACTGATAACGCGCCCATGCATCGCCCGTATGAAAGACCGGAACATCAAAGTCGAAACGGTCATAGATCGAATAGGGCTCATCTTTTCTAAGATCCCAATTCGTACCCGTGCATCTTAAGTTGGCACCGCTCAAACTAAAGTTCAGTGCTTCTTCTTTCGTGTAATATCCGATTCCTTTTACACGGTTCAGGAAGATTTCGTTGCCTGTCACAAGATCGTGATAGCCGGCAAGTTCTTCTCTCATATACGGAACAAAATCTCGGACCTTCTCGATCCAGCCATCTGGCGCATCCCACTTCACACCGCCAACGCGCATATAGTTGAATGTAAGACGTGCGCCGCAAATTTCGTTCAGCATGTTGATGATGGCTTCACGTTCACGAAACGCGTATAGGAAAGGACTCATCGCCCCGATATCCAATAGATAGGTACCGAACCATACGAGATGGCTTGCGATTCGGCCAAGCTCCATCACGATTACGCGCAAATACTCCGCTCGTTCAGGAATCTCAAGGCTCATCATTGTTTCGACCGCGTGACAGATGACATAGTTGTTCGTCATGGCTGCTAGGTAATCCATTCGGTCAGTGTACGGAATGATCTGTGTATACTGAAGGTTTTCTGCAAGCTTCTCCGTACCCCTGTGCAGGTAGCCGATAACGGGGGTTGCTTCAATGATGGTTTCTCCGTCAATTTTCAGCACGATCCGGAACACACCGTGTGTACTTGGATGCTGAGGTCCAACGTTGAGGAGCATCTCTTCTGTTCTGATCAATGTCTACACCTCCACGTCATGCGGTTCGTAATCTTTTCGGAGCGGATATCCTACCCAGTCATCTGGAAGCATGATGCGTGTTAAGTTCGGATGACCTTCAAAGTGAATGCCTAAAAGGTCATACGTTTCACGCTCTGGCCAGTTTGCTCCTTCCCATAACGGGGTAATAGAGTGGGTAGTAGCACTTGTTCTGTCAATCTTCACTTTAAGTGCGACCGACTGGCGGTGATTGTACGAATACAGGTGGTTATATACTTCAAAGTGCGTCTCGAAATCTGTGCCATGCATTTCGGACAGATAGTCAAAACGAAGCTGATCGTTATGTTTTAAAAACTCAGCGATTTTGTAATAGGTATCGGGTTTCGCAACTAAGGTAGGCACGTCTTTAGACAGCCTATTAATATAGGAATCTTCTAGTACATCTTCTCCTAGATGTTCTTTGATGACTTTTATGTAGGTATCGAGGATTGGTTGGTTTGGTGATGGCTTTTCTTCTGCTGCCGGTTCGGCTGCGGCCCCTTTGCATTTGCGGCGGCACGTGCTTTTGCAGCGGCAGCGGCTTTTGCTTTAGCGGCTGCAATTGCTTTTGCTTTTTCATCATCGCCGGCGGGTGTTTCAACCGGTGCGTCGCCACCTGCTTCTCGTAAAGCTTTTGCTTTGGCAGCGGCGGCGGCTTTTGCCTTAGCGGCTGCTGCGGCCTTTGCTTTTGCCGCTGCTTTCGCTTTTTCGTCATCGGTTGCGGGTTCTGTTAATGTGTCGCCACCCGCTTCTCTTGCTAGTTTTGCTTTTGCGGCAGCGGCGGCTTTCGCCTTGGCTGCTGCTGCGGCCTTCGCTTTCGCGGCTGCGAGTGCTTTTTGTTTAGCAAGGTCATCTGTTGAATCATCCGTGGCTGGCGTCGCTTCCTCTGCTTTCGCTTTTTCAGCCTGACGCTGCTTAGCAAGCTCGAGCGCTTTTGCTTTCGCTTCAGCAGCTGCTTTCTTTTTAAGTTCTTCTTTTGTTAACTCAGGTTCGATTGCTGGCGGATCGGCTGTTTCTGAAGCTTTCGCTTTTTCAGCCTGACGTTGTTTTGCAAGCTCGAGCGCTTTTGCTTTCGCTTCAGCGGCCGCTTTCTTTTTAAGTTCTTCTTTTGTTAACTCTGGTTCGGCTGATGGTGGCTCGGCTGTTTCCGCTGCTTTCGCTTTTTCAGCCTGACGCTGTTTTGCGAGCTCGAGCGCTTTTGCTTTCGCTTCAGCGGCCGCTTTCTTTTTAGCTCTTCTTTTGTTAACTCTGGATCAGTGGCTGGCGGTTCGGCTGTTTCCGCTGCTTTCGCTTTTTCAGCCTGACGCTGCTTCGCGAGCTCCAGGGCTTTTGCCTTCGCTTCAGCGGCTGCTTTCTTCTTTTGTTCTTCTATCGATAATCCTTCATTGGATTCATTTTGCTTATCTGTCATTCGCTCATCACCTTCTTGCCGGTCTTCGCTTCATAACGAATTTTTTCCTGAAGCTTGTTGATGCCATAAATGAGTGCTGCTGGATTCGGTGGACATCCCGGTATGTATACATCCACAGGCACGATTTGATCGACACCTTTTACGACCGCATAGGATTTGATGTATGGTCCGCCAGCTGTTGCGCAAGAACCCATCGCAATGACCCATTTCGGTTCAGGCATCTGCTCATACAATCTTTTTAATACAGGAGCCATCTTTTTCGTTACCGTTCCAGAAACGATCATCACATCGGATTGACGCGGTGACGTCCGAAAGATGCTCCCGAAACGATCTAAGTCATAATGTGACGATCCTGTACCCATCATTTCGATGGCGCAGCAAGCGAGCCCAAAAGTTAACGGCCATAGCGAATTACTTCTGGCCCAAGCTTTTACTTGTTCGAGTGTTACCATGAATACGTTGCGATCTAGTTCGGCGCGTTCTTCAGCCGTAAGCTCCCACTTTATGTCCATTTAAGCACCTTCTTTTTCCAAGCGTATACAAGACCTAACGTTAAAAGAACGACGAAAATTCCCATCTCAATCAGGGCAAACACACCTAGCTCTTCATAGGCAACGGCCCACGGATATAGAAATACGGTTTCAACATCAAAAATAACAAACATAAGCGCAAACAAATAATAGCGGACATTGTATTGAACCCAGCTTTGATGAAAAGGTTCGATTCCGCTTTCGTACGTGGTGTATTTCTCTGCTGATGGTTTATAAGGACGCAGCAAACGGCCTGCAGTCAATGCGACCACCGGCAACAGAATCCCTAAAAATAAAAATACAGCCACAATGAGGTAATTGTTTTGATACAGATGATAAAAATCCATTCTGACTACCCCTAATCTTCAGAATTTTTTAAATTCTGTAACCGCTTTAATTATAGCAAATTCCATATTTTGTGTCGATGTGCTTCTTCACATATGGGATCTTCACTATATAAATGTCTCCTTCTTATTTTTCTATAGAAATGTTCATAATCCTGTAAATTTTTTGCATGTGTGCGACAGAAAGTTAGCAGTATTATAGAGGAAAGGGGAGATTTAAAATGGATATATGGTGGATCGCTTATTTCTTGATTGTTGTGATCTCAATCGCCGGCTTAGTCGGTACGATTATGATCTCTAGAACGCAAGACGAAAAATACGGCAGCTCAACAAAACAAAACTTGGTTCGATTAACTGCCATCTATGCAGTTGTCATACTCATCTCCATTATTGCACTTGCTCTGTACATTTATCTTTAATAAAATGTCGGTATGCAAAGGATGTGAGCTCATTTGAAAATAGAAACCGAATTGCTATGGGCCAGTGAAAAGTACACGGTGATGGCAAAGGGCTATAACTTTTACAAAGAGGTTCAGGGTTTGATGAGAGATGCTCAATCTGACGCCGATTACAAAGAAATTATGATGATGATCGCCGACTTGAAGGATAAGCCTTTTGAACGGCGCGCTTTATGCAACACGCTTGAGCATGTTTGGGGTTATTTTAAGAAATCAGCGGATGAATCCGATAAAAAACACTTTATTGAGTTAGTGGAAACGTTAAGAGGATCAAATAATGATTATCTTGATGAAGTTCCATATGAGATCGATCTTTTTTTGCAGTATTTGCTGCAAAAATACCCTTCAGACTACTTATTACGTTCAACTTTTATTAAAAATTAAGGATGCTTCCGCAGATTATTGGGAGCATCCTTTGTTATAGGTTAAATAGGAGCAGTTTCGGTGAACAAAACTGTTCTCCACCTATACCTCAAGGGGTATTTCAAAAGATAATGCAAGAAAAAGCACATTAATCCCGCGACTTTATAACTTATTCCTGCGAGATTTACCATTAATCCGGCGAGTTTTTGCCATATATCGGCGAGTTTACAAATTTCGACAAACTCACCCAATCAAATACCCCCACCCCACAAAAAAGACATCCCGCTCAACGAAACGGAATGCCTTCCCTACAAAAAACCTATTAGATCGCCTCTACAGACAATCTCAATTGCTCTTCAAATTGTTCTGCGTGATCACGTTTTTGCTCTGCATCCCAGCTCAATTTATCTGCCATGCAGTTAATCACGCTGTCTTTCCACTTATAAACGGTATCGATATCAAAGTATAAAGCGGAAGTACGGCGGATCAAAAAGTCTGATGGAGTAGAAGCCATCTCATACTCTAACGCGTAAAGTAATGAAGCATATAGACTCTTCGGCAAATTATAGCTCTTCGCTTCTTCACCGCGTTCTTTCATGAATCCATAAACCATATCAATGTTCGTACCATAGCGCTGAACGAGCTCACGGGCTTTATTCTCTTCCAAGCCTAGAGCTAACCCTTCTTGCACTTTCGTACGCAGGAAATCCGCAAAGTTTTCGCTTCCACCCATCTTACCGCCGGATAGCTCCATATGCTGTGTACGGCAACTCGGGAACTTCGCGCCTTCTTCTTCTCCAAGCTGATCGCGAACAATATCTACTACTTTTTCAGCCATTTTACGGTAACCCGTAAGCTTACCGCCTGCGATCGTCAACAATCCTGATGGTGAGTGGAACACTTCATCTTTACGAGAAATTTCAGAAGGACCCTTTTTCGGTTCATGAATCAATGGACGTAATCCTGACCATGACGACTCTACATCATCGCGTGTAATTTTCACATCAGGGAACATGAAGCTAATGGTTTTCAGTACATACTCTAAATCTTCCTCTGTCATGCCAGGGTTTGCAAGGTCTCCCTTATAATCCGTATCTGTTGTACCAACATACGTTTTGCCTGCACGCGGAATGGCAAATACCATACGGCCATCTTCCGTGTCATAGTAAACCGCTTGCTTTAGCGGGAACTTTGATCCGTCAATTACAAGGTGGATTCCTTTTGTATGATGAATTTCTTTTCCTGTTTTAGAACGGTCTTCTTCGCGTAGTTCATCTACCCAAGGGCCAGTTGCGTTAACGATTTTCTTCGCATAAATTTCATGAACTTCACCTGTCAGCTGATCTTCTACTTTTACGCCGACTGCTCTTTTTCCGTTGTAGATAAAGCTAGTTACCTTCGCGTAGTTTACAGCTGATGCACCGCGCTCAACAGCTTCTTTCATAATTTCAAGCGTCAGACGAGCGTCATCTGTTTTGTACTCAACATAATAGCCTCCGCCAAGTAAGTCTTTCTTTTTCAAAAGAGGTTCACGGCGCAATGTCTCTTCTGCTGAAAACATCTTTCTGCGTTCTCTTCGTTTAACGCCAGCTAAGAAATCGTATACTTTTAAACCGATCGACGTAGAAAATTTGCCGAACGTACCGCCTTTATAAAACGGAAGAAGCATCCATTCTGGTGTCGTTACGTGTGGAGCGTTCTCGTACACGATTGCACGTTCTTTACCAACCTCAGCAACGAGCTTCACTTCAAACTGCTTTAAATAACGAAGACCGCCGTGAACGAGTTTTGTGGATCGGCTGGACGTTCCAGCAGCAAAGTCTTGCATCTCTACAAGGCCTACTTTCATTCCGCGCGTTTGCGCGTCTAAAAGGATCCCCGCTCCCGTTACTCCGCCTCCGATTACGAGCAAATCAAGCTTTTGATTTTTCATATCACCGATAATTGCTTCTCTATTATATGTTGAAAATGATGCTGTCATTTTCTCTTCACTCCTTCTGTACAGAACCGATGGACATCTTATAATACGGGTAATTTTCCCGGAAATGGCGGCTGCAACACGCGTTTTTCAACATTATCGTGTTTTAGCGCGCAAAAAAAGACCACAAGAACCTCGCATCTTCTGTACGAGGTTTTGTGGTCTCTCCTAATCTCCAACCGGTTCAATATCAACTTGGGTTTAGTATAACGCAGTTTTCAAGATTTTGAAAGGGTTATGCTTTCGGTTTATACGCAATCGTTGCTTCAACCGCTTTTTTCCAGCCGTCATAAAGCTCTTTACGCTCTTCTTCTTTCATGTTTACGTCAAAGTCTTTGTCCACTTTCCACTTATCTGCAATTTCTTGGCGATCTCCCCAGAAACCTACAGCAAGTCCTGCAAGATAAGCGGCTCCAAGCGCTGTCGTTTCATTGATTTCTGGACGCTCAACAGGAACATTTAGAATGTCGCTCTGGAACTGCATCAAGAAATTGTTCTTAACTGCTCCGCCATCTACACGCAGTTTCTTCAGTTCGATCCCAGAGTCTGCTTCCATCGCAGTTAGTACGTCTGCAGTTTGATAAGCTAGCGACTCGAGTGTCGCACGGATAAAATGTTCTTTTTCAGTACCGCGCGTCAGTCCGAAGATCGCACCACGTGCTTCTGAATCCCAGTAAGGTGTGCCGAGGCCAACAAATGCAGGGACAACATATACGCCATCTGTTGAAGCAACGCGCTCTGCATAAGCTTCACTGTCTGCTGCATCTTTTAACATACGAAGTCCGTCGCGCAGCCATTGAATCGCTGAACCCGCTACAAAAATACTTCCTTCTAGGGCGTATTCTACTTTCCCATCCACTCCCCATGCGATGGTCGTTAATAGTCCATGCTCTGATTTAACCGCTTTTTCACCTGTGTTCATTAGCATGAAGCAGCCCGTTCCGTACGTATTTTTGGCCATTCCTTTTTCAAAGCACGCTTGTCCGAAAAGCGCGGCCTGCTGATCACCCGCGATACCTGCGATCGGAATGTTTTTACCAAAAAAGTGATAATCGATTGTTTCGCCATATACTTCTGAAGACGACTTCACTTCTGGAAGCATCGATTTTGGAACCCCTAAAATTTCAAGCAGTTCGTCGTCCCATTTTAGATCGTATATGTTATACATGAGCGTGCGTGATGCGTTGGAATAATCGGTTACGTGAGCCTTGCCGCCTGTGAGCTTCCAAACGAGCCACGTATCGATCGTTCCGAATAAAAGGTCACCGTTTTCCGCTTTTCCTCTTGCTCCCTCAACGTTATCGAGGATCCATTTTACTTTTGTTCCAGAGAAGTAAGCGTCGATTAATAGTCCTGTTTTATCACGGAACTTGTCGTTCAATCCTTGATTCTTCAGCTCATCACAGATCTCTGCTGTTTGACGGGATTGCCAAACAATCGCGTTGTGAACTGGTTTTCCTGTGTTCTTGTCCCAAACAACCGTTGTCTCACGCTGATTCGTGATACCGATCGAAGCGATCTCACCTGGATCTGTATCTGTTTTTGAAAGAACTTCCGCCACAACCGCTAAGATGGTTCCCCAGATTTCTTGTGCATCATGTTCTACCCAGCCTGGCTTTGGAAAGTGCTGCTTGAATTCTTTTTGTGAGATTTCAACGACCTCTCCTGCTTTATTAAAAAGAATCGCTCTTGAGCTTGTTGTTCCTTGATCGAGTGCAATGATATATTTCTTTTCCATAAATAAACCCTCCCAAAAGTATGTTGTTTAGTTTTCTATTTCATCTCCGTGAGGCAGTGCATGTGTGCCTTTGCTTCCTAAGAAAAATGTGATTACGAAAATTGCCAGTGATACCGCTGTCCAGATCCAGAAAAGCGTTGTTACTTTTCCAGTAAAGACCGCCTGATAAAATAATGAACCGAAAACACCGCCAAGTACTGGTCCTACGATCGGAATCCAGGAATACGTCCAGTTGGATCCGCCTTTACCGGGTATCGGCAAGATAAAGTGTGCAATTCTTGGGCCAAGATCACGAGCTGGGTTGATCGCGTATCCTGTAGGTCCACCAAGGGATAATCCGATTGCCACGATTAGAAATCCAACGATCAAAGGATTTAAACCATCTGAAAATTTATTCGCTCCGATTGACAATAATCCTACTAGTAAAACCGCTGTTCCAATAAATTCTGATAAAAGATTCGAAAACGTGTGCGGAATTGCTGGGTCTGTTGAGAAGACGCCTAGCTTAACCGCTGGGTCATCTGTCGCTTTCCAGTGTGGCAGGAAGTGAAAATAAACAACCATCCCACCAAGCATTCCACCGAGTACTTGAGCAATGATATATGCTGGCACATCTGCCCAAGCAAATTCACCGATTGATGCGAGACCAAGTGTTACTGCCGGGTTAAGGTGTGCGCCGCTAAAACTTCCTACAGCGTAAACCGCCATTGCAACGGCTAGTCCCCAAGCAAGTGCAACAACGATCCATCCGCCCCCTTGAGCTTTCGATTTATTTAGGGAAACGTTTGCAACAACGCCACCGCCAAATATGATTAAAATCATGGTACCTATAAGTTCTGCCATGAATGTTGACATCGTAATTCCTCCTTTGTGCTTTGACAAGCGCTGTTAATGTGCGGAATTCGAACAAAAAAAGACCCAGCAAAAGATACCTATAGTTTTGCTATAAGTAACCCTTGTGGATCTCCATGTTCTCCGTCACGTTTATGAACTTGTCTCTATTATAGCAAGGATGTAAACGTTGTCAAACGTTATTTCACAAGAACATTATATCCACAATTCTGGGTTTGAAGTTGTTACTGCTTCTGCACCTGCTTTAAGAGCTTCTTTTACATTCATTTTTGTACGAATCAAACCACCTGCAATAACCGGTATACCTGCATGCTGGCTCACTTCTTTTATTATTTCCGGCATGATGCCTGGCAAAACCTCTAAATAGTCTGGTTGTGCACGTTCGATGACTTTGTAACTCGTTTCAAGGGCTAAAGAGTCCAATAAAAATAAACGCTGAACGGCAATCATGTTCTTCTTTTTGGCGCGAATGATGCAGTTGGAACGCGTGGAGATAATTCCTGCCGGTTTCATTTCCTGCGCTAAAAAATCAACCGCGTATTCATTTGCTTTTAAACCGTTGATAAGATCGAGGTGAACAAGCACCTTCTTGTTTCTTTCGTTTGCCATAGAGATCATAAATTTCAGCTGACTGATATGTGTATCCAAACAAACGATGTATGTATATTTGCTTTTCAGCAGCTTTTCAAAATCCTTCATCTTCCTAGCTGCCGGCAATACTTGTTGCCCATGAAAACTCATCGTGCACACTCCTCATCTTTCCTTATCATTCACCATTTTTTGTATTTTATTGCATTTTGGGAAATCCGCCTTTTTTTACATATTAAGTGATAATAACACATACAAGCTCTGCGGGACGAGCATTTAATAGTGTATAGCTTTTTGGGAAGCTATATTTTCCACACTTCCTTACATGAGGAGGTGATCTGATTGATAAAAAAGAGAAAAAACCTCTACTATCTCCTGTCGGCAGCTTTCTTAACCCATTTGGTGATGAAGTAGCTGAAGGAGAAGAGGTTATGGAAATGAACGCTATTCCTGATGAAAATGGTGACCAGCTGTGGTTACGAAGGGTACCTGGTGCTCCGCCGGCATTTGGAAGAAACTAAATAAAACGGATCAACGTGTCTTCAACCTCCTCCATTAGACCGTGATGTTGTTTTAGAGAGCCCCCTGATCTTGTTTTAGACAAGGCAGAGGGGTTTTCGGGTTTTTGGTTCTGTTTGTCCTAGCCGTAGTCTCTCACCTTGCACTCCAATCAACTTTTCAATGAGGAGGAGGTACAAAAAATAATAAAAAAGAACAAAAGCACAATCTTTTATTTAGGATCTAGCGAAAAAGCATTTATGTCTTTGGTTTTTTACTTAGGAGGAGTCGATTTTAGTCTACTTGAAGTTAAAATACGTATAGTTTCGGTTCCCGAAACTGGACTATGCCTATACCCACATAGGTATTTAACAAATTAATTCTGGAAATTTGTGCAATATTCCCGCGAGTTTCGGGGTTATTCCCACGAGTTTTAATGATAATCCGGCGAGTTTTTGCCATATATCGGCGAGTCGATAAATTCCGACATGTCTCGACCACACCTATACCCCCACCATACACAGACAACAGGCAGCTCATTCTTCAACCCCTACGTCACAGCTCTAAAACCCCGTAACCACAACAAAAAAGCCCCCCAACTCTCCAAAAGGAGAGCTGGAAGGCTTGAAAATTATCGCTTTGTTGCTACGTCGATACGGTTAATCGCACGTTTAAGTGCCAACTCCGCACGCGTTGCATCTAAGTTGTCTTGTTTGTTGCCTGCAAGACGCTTCTCGGCACGTTCTTTTGATGCACGTGCACGATCCACTTCGATTTGCCCAGCGATTTCAGCAGCTTCTGCTAAGATCGTGACTTTTTCAGGTCGCACTTCAATAAATCCACCGCTAACGGCCACATATTGTGTTTTCCCATCAACGTCGTGAACACGCACGGCGCTGATCGTTAAAGGAGCTACAAGAGGGATATGGCCTGGAAGAATTCCAAGCTCCCCACTTTTTGCTTTCGCGCTGACCATTTTCGCATTTCCTTCAAACACAGGACCATCAGGGGTTACTACGCTGACTTGAATGGTTTTCATCCAATCTTACCCCTTTCAGGCATTAGGCCAAAGTTTTTGCTTTTTCAATAGCATCCTCAATAGAGCCTACGAGATGGAACGCTGATTCCGGAAGATCATCGTATTTTCCTTCAAGGATTTCTTTGAATCCACGAACTGTTTCTTTAACAGGAACGTATGAACCTTTTTGTCCTGTAAATTGTTCTGCAACGTGGAAGTTTTGAGATAAGAAGAACTGGATACGACGCGCACGGTGTACAACTAGCTTATCGTCTTCAGAAAGCTCGTCCATACCTAGGATTGCGATGATATCTTGAAGTTCTTTATAACGCTGTAAAGTCGCCTGTACTTTACGAGCTACTTCGTAATGCTCTTCTCCAACGATCTCAGGAGAAAGTGCACGAGAAGTTGAAGCCAATGGATCTACCGCTGGATAGATACCCATAGCTGTTAGTTTACGCTCAAGGTTTGTTGTTGCATCTAAGTGAGCAAACGCTGTAGCTGGAGCCGGATCCGTATAGTCATCGGCAGGTACATAGATTGCTTGGATAGATGTTACAGAACCTTTTTTCGTAGATGTGATACGCTCTTGTAATTGACCCATCTCAGTTGCAAGAGTTGGCTGGTAACCTACCGCTGATGGCATACGGCCAAGAAGGGCAGATACTTCCGAACCTGCTTGCGTGAAACGGAAGATGTTATCTACGAAGAAAAGAACGTCTTGTCCTTGCTCGTCACGGAAGAATTCAGCCATTGTTAAACCGGAAAGAGCGATACGTGCACGTGCTCCAGGCGGCTCGTTCATTTGTCCGAATACCATTGCCGTTTTCTTGATAACACCAGAGTCACTCATCTCGTGGAAAAGGTCATTTCCTTCACGAGTACGCTCACCAACACCTGCGAATACGGAGATACCACCGTGTTCTTGTGCGATGTTGTTGATAAGCTCCTGGATAAGTACTGTTTTACCTACACCCGCACCACCGAAAAGACCGATTTTTCCACCTTTTACGTATGGAGCGATAAGGTCAACTACCTTGATCCCTGTTTCAAGGATCTCAGTTTTAGTTGTTAATTCTTCAAAAGAAGGTGCTGAACGGTGAATCGGGTCACGGCGAACATCTGCCGGTACTGCCTCACCAAGGTCAATGTGATCACCTGTTACGTTAAATACACGTCCAAGTGTTGCTTCACCTACTGGTACAGAGATCGGCTTACCTGAGTCAGCGATTTCCATTCCACGAACAAGACCATCCGTTGAATCCATTGCGATTGTACGAACCATGTTATCACCAAGGTGAAGTGCTACTTCTAGTGTTAAGTCAACACCCTCAGCGCTAACTGTTAAAGCGTTAAGCAATTCTGGAAGCTGGCCTTCGAACTTAACGTCAACGACCGGTCCAAGAATTTGAGTAATATAGCCTTTATTCATCGGTTTCCCTCCTATCTTACTTTGCACATTAGCTGCTAAAATCACTTTCTTAAAAAAGTCTATTCTAGAGCTGCTACACCGCCGACGATTTCCGTAATTTCCTGAGTGATGGCTGCTTGACGCTCACGGTTGTATGAGAGGTTCAATTGGCCGATCAGTTCATTAGCGTTATCCGTTGCATTTCTCATCGCAGTCATACGAGAAGCATGCTCGGCTGCTTTCGCATCAAGTAAAGCACCATAAATCAAGCTCTCTGCATATTGAGGAAGAAGCACTTCAAGGATCTCGTCCTCTGATGGTTCATACTCATAAGAAGATTTTGATTTTGTTGCAGCGATATCAGTTAACGGAAGAAGCTTCTTCTCCGTCAGATCGCTCTGAATGGCACTTACAAAATGGTTGTAATACATGTAAAGCTCATCAAATGTCCCGTCCGCATAAAGACCTACTGCCTTTGATGCGATCGCCTTGATTTCAGCAAAGGATGGCTGGTCTGCCACGCCTGTGATGCTGTCCAAGATAGACATCTTACGGCTTTTGAAAAAGTTCACACCGACTTTACCGATTACGATCAATGCGTACTCATCTGGTGACTTGTGACGCTCTTGAATCGTACGGTAAACGTGACGCAAAATATTTGAGTTATAAGCACCTGCCAATCCACGGTCAGCTGTAACGACGAAGTAACCCGTCTTTTTCACTGGTCGTGTTAAAAGCATAGAGTGTTTCGCGTTGCTTCCAGATGCAATGCTTCCAACCACTTCTTGGATCTTGTCCACGTAAGGGCCGAAAGATTTCGCATTTTGCTCAGCACGGTTTAGCTTTGCAGCTGAAACCATCTCCATCGCTTTTGTGATCTGCATCGTCTTTTTAGTGGAGTCTATACGTGCTTTAATATCTTTTAATGCCATTCATTTTCACCACCTTTTAGTGAAAGTTTTAAAACATAGGCAATCCACGTTTTAAAACAAACCTTTGTTGTAAGCTGGTTGCAGGGCACGGCTAACCGCCGTACCGCTGCTTTAAAGTCTATTTAAAATCTTACGCGAATGTCT
The DNA here is from genome assembly GCF_055814265.1 of Fictibacillus sp. EA-CB0309. NCBI lineage: Bacteria > Bacillati > Bacillota > Bacilli > Caryophanales > Fictibacillaceae > Fictibacillus > Fictibacillus sp. EA-CB0309. The sequence continues at coordinate 538,709 of NZ_CP169271.1, read as the reverse complement.
TTTTGAATGCTTTGATCGCTTCGTCTAGGCTGTCGCCTTCAGGAAGTTTACCAGTCGTTTTGATCGCATCAAGAACGTCTTTAGAGTTTGCTTCCATGTGAGCGTAAAGCGCTTCTTCAAAGCGGTTTACATCTTCAACAGCTACATCATCAATGTAACCACGAGTCAATGCATAAAGGATCGCAACTTGGTGCTCAACTTTTAGTGGCTTGTGAAGTCCTTGTTTCAGTACTTCAACTGTACGTGCACCACGGTTTAGTTTTGCTTGAGTGGCTTTATCAAGGTCAGATCCGAACTGAGCGAATGCTTCTAGTTCACGGTATGAAGCAAGATCCAGACGAAGTGTACCGGATACTTTACTCATCGCTTTGATCTGAGCAGCTCCCCCTACACGAGAAACGGAGATACCTGCGTTGATCGCCGGACGAACACCGGAGAAGAACAAGTCAGATTGTAAGAAAATCTGTCCGTCTGTGATAGAGATAACGTTTGTTGGAATATAAGCAGATACGTCAGATGCTTGCGTTTCGATGAACGGAAGCGCTGTGATGGATCCGCCACCTAAGTCGTCATTCAACTTCGCTGCACGCTCTAATAGACGTGAGTGAAGGTAGAATACGTCCCCTGGATAAGCTTCACGGCCTGGAGGACGACGAAGTAGCAAGGAAAGCTCACGGTATGCAGCAGCTTGCTTAGAAAGATCATCATAAATGATCAATACGTGCTTGCCAGCCCACATGAACTCTTCAGCCATAGATACCCCAGCATAAGGAGCAAGGAACAACATTGGTGCAGGTTGAGAAGCAGATGCTGATACAACGATTGTGTAATCAAGCGCTCCGTGTGTACGAAGTGTTTCTACAACGCCCGCAACTGTTGATTCTTTTTGTCCGATCGCTACATAGATACAGATCATATCTTGATCCTTTTGGTTAAGGATCGTATCGATCGCTACAGCTGTTTTACCTGTTTGACGGTCACCGATGATAAGCTCACGTTGTCCGCGTCCGATTGGCACTAGTGCGTCAATCGCTTTAATACCCGTTTGAAGCGGCTCATGTACTGATTTACGAGCCATAACTCCTGGAGCTTTTTGCTCGATTGGGCGAGTCTTTGTAGTAGCAATTGGACCTTTGCCATCGATAGGCTGTCCAAGAGGGTTAACTACACGACCAAGAAGTTCTTCGCCTACAGGAACTTCCATGATGCGTCCTGTACGTTTTACTTCGTCACCTTCACGAATTTCTTGGTAAGGCCCAAGAATGATGATACCTACGTTGTTTTCTTCAAGGTTTTGGGCCATACCCATTACACCGTTAGAAAATTCAACTAGCTCACCAGCCATAACGTTATCTAATCCATGGGCACGGGCAATACCGTCACCGACCTGGATAACTGTACCCACATCATTAACTTCGATCTCAGATTGATAGTTTTCAATCTGTTTTTTTATTAAAGCACTGATTTCTTCAGCTTTAATGCTCATGAATTTCACCCTATCCTCTCAGCTTCCGTTAGAAGCTAATTGACGTTCCATTCGATTCAACTTTCCGCTGATGCTTCCGTCAAAAATACGGTTGCCAATGCGGATCTTAATTCCTCCAACAAGAGAAGAATCTACAATATTATTAATGCGCAACGCTCTTTTGCCGACTCGGGCAGCAAACGTTTGCTCCAACTTCTGTATCTCTGAGTCTGATAAAGGACGTACAGAGTATACATTTGCGTCGGCAATGCCTTGTGCCTCATTTGCTAATTCAATGAACTGCGCTGCCATCTCTGTGATGTATGTGTAACGGTTGCGGTCTACCATCAGATAAATCGTGTTCATTACAGCAGTAGAAAGGTCAGCTCCAACGCTCTCTTTGATCAATTCTTTCTTCTGATCTTTTGATACTTTTGGATGTGATAAAACTTTTTGAAGATCTTTGTTGATCTCCAGTACGTTTTTCACAAGGCGCAATTCTGAAACTGTATCTTCAAGTTTCGTAACACCAACTACTTCAAATAGTGCTAATGCATAACGTTTTGCTACGATTGCTTGATCTTTGCTCATCGAGACTCGCCTACCTCTTGAAGGTATTCGTTAATGAGCTTCTCCTGAGAGCTTTCATCAAGTTCTTTTGCAATAACTTTAGAAGCGATCTTAACGGATAGAGTAGCAACTTCTTGACGAAGTGTTGCAACTGCTTTTTCTTTCTCAGAAGCGATCTCAGCCAATGCAGCTTCTTTCACACGCTCAGCTTCGTCACGAGATGCTTTAATGATCGCTTCACCTTGTGCTTCGCCTTGCTTTTTCGCATTATCGATAATAGCTTTTGCTTCTTCTTTCGCTTTCTTTAACTCTTCAACTTGAGTCTCAAGATAGCTTTTAGCTTCTTGACGGGATTTTTCAGCCGCATCAATTTCGCTGTTGATATGTGATTGGCGCTCTTTCATGATTCCCATTAATGGGCCCCATGCGTATTTACGCAATAATACTAGTAGGATTAAAAATGCAGCCAGCTGGTAAAGAATATCACCTGTGTTCAGGCCTCCACCTGCAGCAGCACCTAGAATTAAGTTTTGCACACCATTTCCTCCCTTCAATCAATCATACATAAGGAATGGCGAAGGGTAGTCCCAATAAGGAAACTTGCTTCGCCATTATAGAAATCGTAATAAACAGTGGTTGTTATGCTTATTAAGAACCAAGCGCGATGAACGCGATAACAACACCGATGATTGGAAGTGCCTCAACTAACGCAACCCCGATGAACATTGTTGTTTGAAGAGTACCACGTAGTTCTGGTTGACGAGCGATCCCCTCAACTGTACGTCCTACGATTAAACCGTTACCAATACCAGCACCAAGTGCCGCTAGACCTACCGCGATTGCAGCTGCAATAAGATTCATGATAAAATTTCTCCCTTCTGAATTCCCTTAAAGTTTTTATGAAAATGGGCTCCTATTTATAGAAGCTTGATATTTCCTGAAGATTAGTGATCGTGACTTACTTTATGAGCCAAGTAAACCATTGTTAGCATTGTGAAGATAAATGCTTGGATTGCACCAACGAATACTGAGAAGCCTTGCCACACGATTAATGGGAAGATTCCTAGTACGCCAGCAAAAATACCCATCTTTGTTAAACCTACTAATAGACCTAAAAGCATCTCACCAGCGAAAATGTTTCCGTAAAGACGAAGACCTAGCGTTAAAGTGTTCGCAAACTCTTCAATAATCTTTAGTGGGAACAAGAACTTCATTGGCTTGAAGAATTCAGCTCCATATTCCTTGAACCCTTTCATTCTCACACCGTAGTAGTGTGAAAGCGCCACTACCATAACTGCTAGAGTCAATGTAATGGTCGGGTCTGCAGTAGGGATTTCCACCATAGATTATGGTCGACTACTACTGCAAAAGGTAATCCCAGCATGTTGGCAACGAAAATATACATGATTAATGTAAGTCCTAAAGCTAAAAAGCGTCCGCCCGTATGCCAATCCATTGTGCTGTTGATGATTCCTTTTACGAAATCGACTACCCATTCAAGGAAGTTTTGCATTCCTCCTGGTCGCATTGACAGGGTTCGAGTAGCGAGTACCGCAATAAGGAAAACAATAACGGATGAAACTGTGATCATTAGTACGTTTGACAGATTAAAAGTCAAACCTAGAAAATCAGCTGTAACTGCACCATGTTCCACCTATGTTCACCTCTTTTCCTTTGGAGTACGTGTAACTTGAGTTAGTGAATCTATTAACATGATAATGTAGACTGCCATCAATCCCACTACCACACTTAATAAATGAAAATGTTCCGGGTATTTCATCGCGATGAGCACCGCTAACCCTGCAAAGAGGAGTCTTGAAAGTGAACCGAGCGTTTTCACTCTTTTCTGCTGAATGACTGCTTGTCCCATTCGTTCGATCTTCGAGTACATGCTCCAAAGATTGTAGAGACTAAACACAGTTCCTAGAGCCAGTCCTAAAAAGATAGCTTTGTAAGGAGTGACAGCATAACCGACGAAAATAAGAGAGAGAAGATACAATGTGTACTTTATGTATTTGAAAAACACCGATTTGTACTCATTCATCATTGCCCGTCCCCTGAAAACTTCGATATTAAGCGGATCATCCCGTAAACACCTGTTCCAAGACCTAGAAACAACCCGATGATAAGGAAGATTGGAAATTCATTGCCGACTTTCTCGTCCAGCCATTTCCCTCCAAAAAGTCCAACCAAAATACAGCCAACAAGCTGAGAAAGAATGCCAGACATTAAAGCCATCGCTTTATAAGGGCGTTTCCCATTGCTCATATCGTATGGACTCCTTCCTTGTGGAAACCTGGTAATTTTTTCTTGAAAAACCTTGAAATAACAAGAATGTAAACCTTACCATATTCCCTTTGTAAGAATACAATAGTGACATTTCTATGTCAACGACTTCCGGGACGGTTTATTAAATAAATTGTGGAAATTTTGTGGCTTGTTTTAATGGTTTATTATTCACTTTGTTTACTATCTCTTCCTACTATTTCCATTATCCTGAATAATTAACTGCATTTGATAAATACTTACATTAATTATATGTGAAGGAGCATGTTCGACATGAAACAAAAATGGATCTTTTTCTTTGCGTTGATCGCTGTTTTGGTTGCTGGTGGATGCATGAACAATGATAAGAAGCCAACTGAAGAGTCTACAAATATGAGAAATAATGTGGAGAACGAACGTACGAAGCCATTAAATGTTCAATACAATGACCAGACCCCGACGGATATGGATTCGTCAATGACACAAAAAGATTACGCAAAATGGGGTAAGATCGCTTTGGCTGAGACGAGAAAAAGTATGCGAACAGCAAAGTGAGCGACTATCAGTACGATACACGACGCGTTAGTCCGGACGGCACGATTACAGATTTTTTTGATTTTACCGTGTACCAGGGTGATAAGGAGCGTTTAGTCAAAGTTGGCGTGATGCATGATGACAACAAGCTGATGGATATGAAGTTTGAGGAAATGAATTAGATAAACTTTCTGGGATGGCTGACGCTTGTCAGCCTTCTTTTTTGCGATTTCACGGTACGTGTTCTTTAATTTATTACACGTTCGCGCACAAGACCATGAGTTTCGCTCAGTTGAGTAGGGTTTTCGCTCAGTCTGGCCTCAGTTTCGCTCAGTTGAGTAGAGTTTTCACTCAGAATCACCGGAGTTTCGCTCACAGCGAAGATTTAAGCTCTGTTATTAACAAAAAAACTGGCCCGACAGAGGGTTTTTCACCCGCGATCGAGTCAGTTTCATCTTTTCATCTTATTTCATCTTATTTTGTTCCGAATAAACGGTCTCCAGCGTCGCCTAGACCTGGAACGATGTATCCGTGATCGTTCAATTTTTCATCAAGTGCTGCTAAGAAAATATCAACGTCAGGGTGCTCTTCTTGAATCACTTTAACACCTTCTGGAGCTGCCACTAAGCACATAAGCTTAATGTTTTTTGCGCCGCGCTTCTTAATCGATTCAATGGCTGCTGCTGCAGATCCGCCTGTAGCAAGCATTGGATCGATTACGATGAAATCACGCTCTTCCACATCAGAAGGAAGCTTCACGTAATATTCAATCGGTGTTAGTGTTTCAGGATCACGGTAAAGGCCAACATGTCCAACTTTTGCCGCTGGAATCAGTTTAAGGATTCCGTCTACCATTCCAAGTCCTGCACGAAGGATCGGTACTAGCCCTAATTTTTTCCCAGCGATTGTTTTCATTGTCGCTTCAGCAACCGGCGTTTTCACCGTTACTTCTTGCAATGGAAGATCACGTGTAATTTCAAAAGCCATAAGCCCCGCTACTTCATCAACAAGCTCGCGAAATTCTTTTGTACCCGTTCTCTCATCACGGATGTATGTTAGTTTATGCTGAATTAACGGATGATCAAGGACATATACATTGCTCATGTTTAAGCACCTCTCCTTATGTATCTTTTATTGTCGTTCAAAAAGCATCTCTAGCATTGTACAGAAAAAAGTCATGCACTTCAAGGAAAACTAGCGGCTAATAAGAAGGAATTTGAACTCCAAATTTTACATATAAACTCTTCTACTACTATTCCCTGAATTCAGAGGTGAAATCCTGAAAAACTTTCTATATGCTTGCTACCCTCGTGGGATGGTTGAGCCCTAATTAAAGTTTACTGTCCACTTTTCTGATTTTACTGTCCACTTCTGCAAAAATACTGTCCACTTAGTTCTCCCGCACAACAAAAAACACCCACATGAATGGATGCTTTTCATTAAATAAAACCTATGTTATTTTCATCCTTACTCACCCGTTTTCAACTCTGTATAAACAACCAATCTCTCTTCATGTGTGCCTTCTTCACGATTAAAGTTACCGGTACACGTGATTAAGTTCAGCTTGCTGCCATACGAATAGTCGAATATTTTATCGACAGGCGCATTTTTTCTGTCGTATTTTTCTTTTCCAGTTACTTCATACGTTAGTGTTTTGCCGTCTTTGTCTTTAACGATTACTACATCGCCTTTTTCAAGGTCTTCTAGTTTATAAAACACAGCCGGACCTGTCTTGCTGTCAACATGCCCTGCCATTACAGCGTTTCCTGGCGAACCGGGTTTCGCCCCGTCACCAAACCAGCCAACGGTATCCATTCCTTTAGGAACACCCATCTGACCATTTTTCAACGTACCGACTTTTTCAATGTCGGTGTTGATATCCAATGCTGGAATTTCTATCGTAGAAGGTGTAATTCCCTCTGTATCTGCCTTTAACTTTAATCCTTCAGGCGGTGTCAACTCAGTTGATGAGGACGCCACTTCTTCCTGCTGCTCTTGCTTTTTCACAGATTCGACAGGTTTATTAGAACTCTCACTTTTCCCTTTCTCTTCTGAATTCGAACAGCCGCTTGCGATCAGTCCAGCTAGCAATATACCTGCAAGTAATTTTTTCATAAAAACCTTCCTTTCCATCTCTAGTAGATAGAAAAGATGGAGGACAGATTCGTCCTCCATTCTTTACTCTTTTAGTTGTTTGTTGTTTTTTTGCGAAGAATCATAGCTGTTGTAGCAGAAGCTAGGATTAACCCGAACAAGCTCCAAAGTACAGCGTCATTTGCTGTTTGGCTCATGCCGCCCATACCTGTTTTAGGCATTTCGGATGGCTTTTGGCCAGCAAACTTCTCTGGGAATTGATCAACGATCGCACCAGACATCGCTTGTCCTACACCGAACATGTGAGCATATGCTTCAGAAATGTTCTTATATGCTGCAGGATAATCTTTTCCTGTGTAGCTGTTAAACGCTGCTAGTAATTGGTCGATGTGTACTTTTAAGCCTTCTTCTAAGTCAGCTGCTTTTAAACGTCCTTCAGTTGCCGTGTCTAGGAATTTAGCTTGTTCAGCACGGTACTTGTCCAGTTCAGCCATCGCTTGTTTCTTGCCTTCCTCATTGTTTTCAGCTGTTGCCGTTACATAATTCACGAAGTATCCGATGTGGCTGCTCCAAATTTCCTTAAATTGAGCTGCGCCTTCAGCACCGTATACAGATTCTACAGCTGCAGTGATGTCATCTGTGTTTTCATTAAGCTCTGCTGCTGCCGCTTCAAAATCTTTCGCACCATCGATTCCTTTTTGCATCGTTAATGCTGCTAATGCTGCGTGTGCTGAGAATACGCTGTTCAAGTCTGCGCGAAGATCAGCTGCTGGTGTATCGACTGATTTGTTTTCGAATTTGTCAGGGAACTGATCCGTAATCGCCCAAGATAAACCTTTACCTGTCATGAACATGTGGTGCATGGCTTCTGAAATGTTATCGTAAGCTTTGTCATAGTCACCTGTTCTGTAGCTTTCAAATGCCCAGACCAGTTGATCAACGTGAACTTTCAATCCTTCTTCAAGATCTTTCGCTTTTAATCTGCCTTCTGTTGCTTTATCCAGGAAATCCGCTTGCGTTACGCGGTATTTGTCCAATTCCGCAAGTGCTTGCTTTCTTCCTTCTTCGTTATTTTCCGCTGTTGCTGTTACATAATCTACGAAATAGCCGATGTGGCTGCTCCAGATTTCTTTAAACTGTGCTCCTGCTTCTTCACCATAAACAGATCCAACGGCTTTTGACAGTGCCTCTGTATTTTGGTTCAGCTGTCCAGCTGCTGCTTCAAAGTCTTCTTTTCCATCAATTCCTTTTTGCATGGCAACTACTGCCAAAAATGCATGTTCAGAAAGAAGAGTATCAAGTGAAGCACGAAGATCGATCGCCGGGTTTGTAACTTCTGCTGACATGTGACCTTTGCTGTGGCTTTCGTGGCCATGTGCATTTGCCACGCTGAATGTAGGGATTAATAGAGAAACACTTAACGGTACAGCTAAAAACGCTTTTTTCATTTTCATTTGGAATCTCTCCTTTTTTGTTTTTTACACTTAGCTAACGGAGAGAGTTTATATTTGGATCACTTTTTTTAAAAAAAGTTTTTGTTTTTTTGTCGAAGCATTAAAAAAGAACGCTGAAGTTCGATCTCTAAGATACTATCAAATGATCTTTCTATTTCAGATTCGGGAAATCCCAAATATTACAAGACACATAACCCTAGTCTTTATAATAGTGTGCTCGAATGGTATAGACGTGTAAATGATTAAACGGATTAAATATTTTCTGTATAGGAAGGATGTAAAAAAGTGAATACAAAAACGAATACCAAAGAATATTTCAATGAAATTCACTTTTTAAGAGCCTTTGCTTGTATCGGTGTACTTTTAGTTCATGTGTCTGCAACTTATTATGATGAAGCTGGCAATGTTTTTAATGGTTTCACTTATTTTTTTAACCAAGTTGGCCGATTTGGCACACCTACATTTGCTATTATCAGTGGTTTCTTGCTTTTCAACCAAGTAAATAAAGCCGGTTTTAATTTTAAAAAATTCTTAATGTCCCGTACCACAAAAATCATTTTGCCCTTTTTTATTTGGAGTATTTTCTATCAATTCATTACCGTTTTTATGAAAGATGAGCCTTTGCTCTGCTGACGCAAAACTTTTTCTATATAAATTTTTAATGGGTGGCTCTTATTACCATCTATACTTCATGGCAATCGTGGTTCAGTTTTATTTGTTGTTTCCTATTCTGCGTTTTATAAAAAACGGCATTGGCTGGTGGATCGGACTTCTCATTTCAGCTGCCATTAGTTCGTACTTTATAAGTGTCGAAGAGCTTCCTATGATCACGGGAATGCTAGAGAAATTAATGATGCATAAAGTCTTTGTTTTACATTGGATTTACTTCTTTATATTTGGAGGTTTCTTAGCTTATTATTGGAAACCAATCTCTAATTGGGCAAAAAAACATGTCTTACTTCTTGGATTACTTGTTGTGCCAATTTATATTGGGGCAGTAATTGAATACAAAATGATGGGATCAGTCTCTTCGATTCGAGTAACAAATCTGATCAACTTACCTTTATTAAGCCTTGCTACTATAGGACTGTACTCTTATTTAAGTAAAATAAGCTGGATTAAGAAATGGTTAGAATCTGTTGGTAAACTATCCATGGGGATTTATTTAGTACATCCTTTTACACTTATCGCACTTCAAAAAACACTGCCACCAAAATTTTGGGAAACAGAAATTATGCCGATTATGTTTATAGCCGTTCTAATTGTAACCATGTTGATCGTTAAGCTCATTCAACAACTTCCAAAGCATCAATATATCATTCCAGTTCCTTCTAAACGCAAAAATAAAACTCATTCAGAGTCAACACAAAGAAAACCAGTTTCTGCTTAGAAACTGGTTTTTTTATCTCTATTTTATTCGTATAACTTATATTTCCCTGCTAGCTTTTCAACGCGTGCTTCTGCATCTTTCAACGCCGTTTCGTCTTCGATGTTTTTCAGTACAGAAGCCATGATTGCTGCAATCTCGTCCATATCTTCTTCAACAAAGCCGCGTGATGTTACCGCTGCTGTTCCGATACGGATACCGCTCGTTACAAACGGGCTTTCTTTATCAAATGGAATCGTGTTCTTGTTCACAGTGATTCCAATATCATCTAATGCTTTTTCAGCCACTTTTCCTGTTAGCGCAAGCTCGCTCACGTTGATCAGGATCAAGTGATTGTCTGTGCCGTCAGAAACAAGTGTGATGCCTTCTTTTTTCAGAGAGTCTGCTAGACGCTTCGCATTTTTTACGATCTGCTCTGCATAGCTCTTGAACTCGTCTGTTAACACTTCACCGAAAGCAACCGCTTTTGCTGCGATCACGTGCATCAAAGGACCGCCTTGGATGCCCGGGAAGATAGATTTATCAATTTTTTCGCGAATTCTTCTTTACATAAAATCATTCCTCCGCGAGGACCGCGAAGTGTTTTGTGTGTTGTTGTCGTTACAAAATCTGCATAAGGAACTGGATTTTGGTGAAGGCCAGCCGCTACAAGTCCTGCGATGTGGGCCATATCCACCATAAGGTAAGCTTCAACTTCATCAGCGATCTCGCGGAATTTTGCAAAATCAATCGCACGCGGATACGCGCTCGCTCCCGCTACAATCAGCTTCGGACGGTGTTCAAGTGCTTTTTGACGAACATCTTCATAATCGATCACGTTCTTCTCTGCATCAACACCATATTCAACAAAGTTGTATTGAATTCCTGAGAAGTTTACGGCACTTCCGTGTGTTAAGTGACCGCCATGAGAAAGGTTCATTCCAAGTACAGTGTCACCTTGCTCTAGAATCGTAAAGTAGACAGCCATGTTTGCTTGTGCACCTGAGTGAGGTTGAACGTTAGCATGTTCCGCTCCAAAAATTTTCTTCGCGCGGTCTCTTGCTAAATTCTCAACAACATCCACGTGTTCACATCCGCCATAATAGCGTTTAGACGGGTAGCCTTCAGCGTATTTATTCGTTAGAACGGAGCCTTGAGCTTCCATTACGGCTTGGCTTACAAAGTTTTCAGAAGCAATCAATTCGATTTTCGTACGCTGGCGGTGCAATTCATCCATAATGGATTGGTAGACTTCTTGATCAGCTGTTTTCAAATGGTTCAATTTCGCTTCCCCTTACCTTATGTGAAAAATTATTATGATTGTAACATACCCCTCTATCTTACACGTTAATGCTTTGACTTGTAAGAGGAAATGCACAAGTGTGAAAATTCATTTTATTTAATAGGAATGAACATGGTATGATGATACATAATAGAGATAGAGTTATATATAAGGGGTGTTTTTTAGCATGATGAAAAAGTGGTTTGGAGCGAGTCTCCTTGTTTTAGTACTAGCATTAGCTGGCTGCAGCGAAGAAAAAGCAAAGCCTGAAGCAAAAGAAAAAACAGAGAAAAGAGCAAATGAAGACCAAAACACGAATGATGATCTAGCTGGTCAACAAGCTGAAATCATTAAAAATATGGAGAAAAACGCGGTTGCGTTAGATCCAAAAGCGCTTGAATCAGATCCTAAAGTGTATGAAGAAAAAATTGTTAAAGCCACTGGAACTGTAAGTGCTTATGAAGAAAAAGGGATGGGCGGCAGCTTTGAGATGAAAGTTGGCGACAAAACGTTTAAAGTAATGAACTTTACAATGGATAGCAGTTTTAAAGAAGGTTCAGAAATCACGGTTTATGGAAACGTGAAAAATGGCAAGGACGCTAAGTCAGGACTTCCGTTAATCAATGCTACATATATCAACTAAAGCCGAGAGCGGATTATTCTCCGCTCTCTTTTTTATGTTTATTTTGAAAATCATGCAACGCTTTATACTGTGACTGCATCACATTTGATAGGGATTGATAGAGGTTAAACAATTCTTGATAGATCTGCTGATGGGCCTTATTCGGCATGATTTTTTCGTACTGTTTCGTTTCAGAAGGCACCTCTTGTAATGTCTCTGTTTCCCCAATCGCATATCTTCCTAATAAAACCGCACCAAGACAGGAACTTTCCGTATGTTCAGGAATACTCACTTCGGTTTGAAAAACGTCCGCTAAAATCTGTTTCCATAGAGGTGAGTTCGTAAAACCGCCTGTTGCGAAAATCTTAACATCTTTACCCGCAACGTGATCTTTAATCAGGGCATAGACACTGTAAAGGTTTAGGATCGTTCCTTCTAGCACCGACCGCACCATATGATTCCGAGTATGACGCAGCGTGAGACCGATAAAAGACGCCTTTGCTTGAGCATCCCATAATGGTGCTCGTTCACCGGTTAGATAAGGTAGAAAAAGAAGTCCCTCTGCTCCTGGCTGAATGTCTTCCGCATCCTTCGAGAGCTGTTCATATGCACTTTCTCCGTCTTTTTGCAGAATGTCATGAATCCATTGATAGGCAATCCCGCCGTTGTTTACGGGACCGCCGGAAACCCAAAGATTTTCAGTTAGCGGATAGCAGAACGTTCGGCCTTCTGTATCTAGTACAGGTGAAGTTGAAGTGGTTCTGATTGCTCCGCTTGTCCCGATTGTTACCGCTACATCTCCTGGTGAGATCGCCCCAACTCCGAGATTCGATAACGGGCCATCTGTTGCTCCGAGTACTACTTTTACCGAGGGATCGAGACCTGTTTTTTGTGCAAGGACTTCAGAGAGTTTGTCCCAATAATATGTAGTCGGCTGGATAATTGGCAGCTCCTCTGATGTGATGTCCGCCAACCTCAGTGCTTCTTCATCCCATGTTCTAGTATTCATGTTCCAAAGACCCATCGCCGCCGCTGATGCATAATCCGTTACCCACTCACCAAACCAGCGATATAGTATGTATTCTTTTATTCCCACAAACTTTTCTGCTTTCTGAAAAATTTCAGGGAATTCGTTTTTTAGCCACTGCAATTTAAAAAATGGTGTCATGGGATGCAATGGAACACCTGTCCGTTTATAAAAATTAGTAGCACCTTCACTCGACTTAAAAGAAGCTGCATACGGTTCACTGCGCGTATCAGCCCAAATGATGCTGTTTGTTAGGTGATTTCCTTCATGATCTATGGCAATCAATGAATGCATCGCTGTACTAAACGAAATAATGCCGATTCGTTCAGCAAGGTCCCCGCTTTTTCGTACCGTTTCTCTTAAGCAATAAACAACCGCTTCATAAATTTCATTCGGATTTTGTTCCGCTGCTCCCGGCTCTTCAGATAGCAGCTGATAACTTTTTGCATGATGAGCAATAGCCCCACCTTTTTCATCAAAAAGGACGACCTTTGTGCTCGTTGTTCCTATATCAATGCCGATCGCATAATTTCTCAAAACAACCTCTCCTTTCACGTTCAAAAAGGAAGCAGCATTAGTATGCCCTTCCCGATCAATCACAATGATTCTGCATAGTCCTACTCATCATACTATTCAGTGCACTAAGAATCACTTAATATAGATGTAAAAGGAACGCTTCTTTCGTTATGGAAGCGGGATAAAGGGGATGCAGATCATGACAACTTTTACTATTCGTCCAGTCGTTTTAAAGGATGTAGAGCAGTTAAAGGGATTAATGCTTCGTTATATCGTTGACTTTTATAATGGAAAAACACCTGAGGGAACAAAACTACAGGATCATATTAAACACTTGTTGGATTCGGATGAAGCAGGAACGCAATTTGTCGCGGAAACCGAGGATGGCCGATTAGCTGCATTCGCGACACTTTACTTTTCATTCAGCACGACGCGTGTGCAAAAAATCGCGATTTTGAACGATCTATTTGTAGATTCTGAGTTTCGTGGCGCAGGATTAGGAGAAAAGTTGTTTCTGTATGTGCTTGAATATACGAAAAGTGAAGGCTATGCGTACATGTCGTGGCAAACCGCCATCGATAATACGTCTGCACAAGCTCTTTATAAGAAAATGGGTGGGAAAAATATCAATTCAGAGTGGATTCACTACGAGATCGAACATAATTAGGGAGCTTGGCGGGTGCCAAGCTTTTTTTCGGTCTCAAAAAAGGATAAACTAGCAATATTCCCGTGAGATTTGGGATTATTCCCGCGAGTTTCCATATTATTCCTGCTAGATTTACTATTATTCCCGCGAGTTTTTGCTATATATCCGCGAGTCCAGAACTCAACAAAATTCGCGCGCCGCACATACACAATGCACCCAGCTACCCTCACAAAAACAAAAAGCCCTCACCAAGAGGGCTTTCCACTTACTAAAAACACCGTATGTCTTCCTTGCTTGGATACACTGCGCGTTCGCCGCCTATCAGTTTCGGACGTGTTTTCGCTAACGTTACATGCGCAGCGCCAACTTTCTTTACTTCACTGCGAACGGGCACGGCAACATGCTTTAGGTGCATCCCGATAAAGGTGTCACCGATGTCGATGCCTGCGTCGGCTTTTATATATTCAACGATCACGGGTTCGTTCATGTGGTGGAAGGCATGTGTTGCCAATGCACCGCCGGCAGATCGCGCCGGAACGACCCGGACTTCTTCATAACCTCGTTTTTCTGCTTCTTCACGCTCCATAACAAGCGCACGATTCAAGTGCTCACAGCACTGCACGGCAAGTGCAACTCCTGTTTCCTCTTGAAACGCTACGATACCTCGGTAAAGTGCACCCGCTGTATCCATCGTGCCTGATGTGCCAATTCGTTCACCAATTACTTCGCTTGTGCTTGCGCCTACTACTAATAATTGAGACGGTCTTAATTGTGCATGCTTTTGCAGATCTTGCAAAACATTCAGGACTTGGTCTTGAATTTGTTGGAGCTCATCGCTCATTAGATGGTCTTCCCTTCATTTTATAGGTTAATAGCTGTAATGCTATTGGCCTTCGTATTGAGAGATTTTATCTACACGGCGACCGTGGCGTCCGCCTTCATATTCTGTCGTTAGCCATACTTTTGCAATTTCCAAAGCGAGACCTGGCCCGATGACACGTTCACCCATGGCAAGCACATTGCTGTCGTTATGCTGTCTTGTTGCTTTTGCACTGAACAGATCATGAACAAGCGCGCAGCGGATTCCTTTTACTTTGTTTGCCGCAATACTCATTCCGATACCCGTACCGCAGATTAAGATTCCGCGATCCGCTTCACCGTTGGCTACTTTTTCAGCTACAGGGATAGCATAGTCTGGGTAATCTACAGAAGTATCGCATTCACAGCCAACATCTTCTACTTCCATGCCCAGCTCTTCTATCATGGCGATGATTTCTTTTCTTAATTCAACTCCGGCGTGATCTGATCCAATTGCTACTTTCATGTTGTGTGCACCTGCTCTCTCATACTTTTTTCCATTATATTCTGTCCTTATCGCCTGTACAATGTCACTTCACGGCAATTTAGGACAGCCTTACTTAATTATGTCTTACTACTTCTTGCTATCGTCTTTTTTCATTAATTTTTCAATAAGTGCTTCAATCTCATCTCTCGTTTCCTGATAAAGGTGAAGAGGTCCGCCGAACGGATCGGTAATGTCTAGAGATGGAACAGCACTCTCCAGTTTCATTCGCCTTTCAACGAGTGGCCTTACTTCTCTCTCAAATGCCTGCCTTACTTCTTCATCCGCAGAATCCTTGGACATATATTGTAGCTTCAGCATCTCGATTTCTGTGTATAGCTCATAAATTTCTTCAATTCTCTTTTGATCTTCCTCATCGAGAACATATTCTTTTAATGTGTAGGTCTTATTCACTGCATCCGGCCATCGTCCGACAAGAGCGTGTTTGTGGCTTTCTGTCATCGTCAATATGAGGTCCGCCCATTCGATCAGATAATCGGATACGCCTTGTGACTGGTGGCTTTCTTTGATCTTTCTCTCTGAAAGGGCGTGTGAAGCATTTGAGCTCATCACCGCACCGTTCCCAGCGAATACGCCTGCAGACTTAACGTTGAATTTGCCTTTTCCTTTTTCACGTAAAATCGCCTCTGCCATCGGGCTGCGGCAAGTATTGCCTGTACAAATAAATAACACATTCATGGTGGATTCACCTCATATTCTATCTTTCCCCATTTTTATCTGGGATAACGTTATTCTATTAAGTATATCATCGGTTTATTGATAAAAAAAGAGAGACCGTTTATAAGGGTTTTATTAAAACGGAAACAGTATCTTCACACCAAAAGCGAGCAGGATACATCCGCCAAAGGCTTCACCATACGAACCGAGCCACTTTTGCACTTTCTTTCCCATAATCAATCCAGCCCATGTTAAGAGCATGCTCATCATACCGAACATTAGAATGGTGAGCCATGTTTTTGCACCATAGATTCCTAATGACAATCCTACAGAAAAGCTGTCTAAGGACGCACTAAGCGCAAAGACCAATAAACCGATACCGATCGGCTGTACGAACGGTTCGTCATCACTTGAAAATGAAGAACGAATCATCGTTACACCGAGTATGACGAGCAAAACTCCGCCAATGATCGCCGCAATATCACCAAAGTGGAGAGAGATTTGTTTTCCGATCGTCATTCCGGCAAGCGGCATCAGCATATGGAAAAGCCCGATCGTAATCCCTATTTTCATAATCTGCTTTAATCGAAGTGATAACATTCCCATGCCCAGGCCAATTGAAAAAGCGTCCATACCTAGCGCAACAGACATAAACAAAAGCGTCATCCATTCTCCCATCGTTGCCAACTAGTTCCCACTCCTTTAACCATCATACTTCCAACCTATGCATGTCTACTTTTAAAAAGACTAAAAAACATACAAGCCGTTGAAGGCCTGAAAAAATGAACTCTTTACCGCTATAGAGGAAGGGATAATGGGATTTATATCGTATATAAAAGGATATAACTCTGTACGTAAAGGAGAGGAACAAGGATGGTCCATAACGCATCGGCCATAACGGAAAAAGGAAAAGACATGTGGCGGTCGTCTCCCTTTCAGACCGGTTTATCTCGGCAAAAAAGCATGACTTTTCGATGTATGAAGCAGAATGAAGATCTTATTATGACCGAGAGCGAAGGCGAACTTTTTGACTTGTTTGGTCTCAAGCGGGAAAACGTATTACAAAAGAGAATAGAAGAAATCTTTCCGGAAGAAATGGTCGCTTTTAAAAAGGAAATGTACGAAAGAGCACTGAACGGAGAAAGTCTTACGTACGAAGCAGCGTTGAACGGCATTCCTTTTTGGCTGCGATTAGCCCTATTTATAATAAAGATGGTGCTGTTACCGAAGTGTATGGGTTCTGTGTGGATTTGAGCGAACGGGTATCCATCGAAACACAGCTGGCTGAAAGCGAACAACGCTTCCGTTCCTTGATGGATCACAACATCGATGCCTTATTTTCTCTGGATATGGACGGTAAGTTTACGACCGTTAACAAAGCATGTACTATTCTTACCGGATACAGTGAAACCGAACTGCTAAACATGACCTTTGATCCGTTCATGATGCCTGACCGAAAAGCGATTGCGATCGATCAATTTAACGACGCTTTAAAAGGTAAGTCAAAAATGCATGAAACACGGATTAGGCAAAAGAACGGCAGCATCCGCCAGATCACGTTCACGCTCACCCCGATCATCGTGTTAAACAAAGTGCTTGGTGTGTTCGGGATCGCAAAAGACGTAACCGCAAGACGAGAAGCAGTAAAAGAACTGCGAGAAACAAAGGACTTGCTTGAATCGGTCATCTATCATTCTAGTGATGCGATTTCAGTCGTTCATCTAACGAATTACTCTGTAAAAGTGAATCCAGCGTTTGAATTCAATTATGGATGGTCACAAGACGAACTCAGCAACCTGACTTCACACATACTGCCTGTTGTCCCTGCAGATAAAGCAGCTGAATCAGAGAGACTGATGACGATTGTTAAACATGGCGGCTATGTCAAAGGTGTTGAGACGATTCGCTTAACGAAATGCGGCAAACGTTTAAATGTAAGCCTTTCCTTAAGCCCGATTTATGGCGAAAACGGTGAAGTCGTCGCTCTTTCTGCCATCTCACGTGATATAACGGAAAAAAATTAAAGGAAAAAGCATTAAAAGAAAGCGAAGAAAAGTACCGGATCATCGCAGAGAATACGACGGATTTAGTAGGTGTTGTAGATTTAGAAGGAAACGTAAAATACGTCTCCCTTCTAACCGCCTGCTACTAGGCTTTGATCCGTCCCTATACGATGGCAAAAAGATTCAAGGCTTTTTCCATTCCGATGACAGACCAAAAGTAAGAATGGCCATCAATGAAATGGTTCAAACACAAAAGCCGGTGAAGTTTGAAGTACGTTGCAAACATGCCCACGGGCACTGGGTCACCCTTGAGGCCAATGCAACGCCGATCGCGAACGATACCGATCAGCCCGATTCTTGCGTTGTTGTCGCACGTGATCTGACCGAACGCAAAAAGACAGAAGAGATGCTCAGAAAGTCTGATAAATTGTCTGTACTTGGACAGCTTGCCGCTGGAGTTGCGCATGAGATCCGCAACCCGCTCACTTCGATTCGCGGTTTTTTACAGCTTCTTCAGTCGAGGGCTTCTGAAAACGAAGATTATTATGAGATCATGCTTTCCGAGATCGACCGAATCAACAGCATTGTTGGGGAGTTCATGCTACTCGCGAAACCCCAAGCGATGAACTTTACTCAAACGGATCTCCGTCAGTTGTTAAAACACGTTATCTCAATTCTTGATACGCAAGCCATATTAACAAATGTTCAGATCTATTTTGAGAGCGAACCCGATCTGCCTGAGATTTGGTGTGTCGATAATCAGATTAAGCAAGTGTTTGTGAACATGCTGAAAAATGCGATTGAAGCGATGCCTACGGGTGGTTCCGTACATATTCATCTTCAAAAACAAGGCAATAATGTGATGGCTTCCTTTATCGATCATGGGTGCGGCATTCCAGAAGAACGCCTGCCGACGCTTGGCGAACCTTTTTATACCACAAAAGAAAAAGGAACCGGCCTCGGCCTCATGATCTGTTATAAGATCGTAGAAAACCATCACGGTAAAATTCTAATCGACAGCAAGATTGACGAGGGCACAACCTTTTCAATCTTGCTTCCGATCCATACAAACAAGCCTGTGTCTTAAATGACGCAGGCTTTTTTTATGAGATAAGGTAGCGAAATTTGTCGAAAATCGGATAAATAATTTTATCTACGGATTTATGAGTGCTATACACGTATATATTTTGGATTACCTCGTAAATAAAATGAATTACCTCGTAAATAGCAACATCCTGGCCTAGCAGCTGCAGAAAAACCGCCTGACAAGACCCCGGAATTTGACAGATGTGAGGATTCTTGGCGGTTAGTTCGCAGAAAAGAAGTAAATTTACATAAAAAGGACCTTCTCCATGCATATACATTGGATCAGGTCCCTTCTATCTATTCTTTTACTATATGTCCACCAGCCGATTTTTCGAGACGATTCATAATTGCAACGCCGACTCCCGTTTTCGGAAAAACTTCCCCAAAAATCTGGTCAACTCCTGCTTCATTAAATGCTCTTAATGCTTCATATAGATGCTGTGCCACTGTTTCTGGGTTAGACCGCTTCCCCGCTGGAATGACACTGTCTGCTTTATAAAAATCCATTCTTTCTACGGTCGTAAGAATTCCAATTTTCCGTCCCGCGGTCCGCTCTTTATCCACAAGCTGCTGCAAGAACTCAGGACTTCCATCCACAAGAACGAACGGTGCATCCGGTGCATAGTGTGTATATTTCATACCTGGTGACTTTGGTGCATACTGCTCGTTCTCCAGACCAGGATCAACAACGACATGGCCCACTCCAGCTACTTTCTCTAGCTCTTCTAACGTGATTCCACCAGGTCTTAAGATCGTAACGAGATCATTCGTGCACTCTACAACTGTGGATTCAACGCCAACCCCTGTTGACCCTCCATCCACAATTCCAGGAATTCTTCCCTTTAGATCTTCATAAACGTGATCCGCAGTTGTTGGGCTCGGTTTACCAGATAGGTTGGCACTAGGTGCAGCAAGCGGAACACCTGAAGCTTCAATCACCGCAAGAGCAATCTCGTGGTCAGGCATACGGACTGCAACTGTGGATAACCCAGCTGTGACCTTTTCGCTTACTTCTTCTCCTTTTGGCAGCACGATCGTTAATGGGCCTGGCCAAAACCTGTCCATTAGTTTTTCAGCTGCGGCAGGTATAGAAGAAACAAGCCCCTTTAATTGCGATCGATCCGAAATATGGACGATGAGCGGATTATCACTCGGTCTTCCTTTCGCTTCAAAAATGCGTGAGATCGCCTCATCGCTTCTCGCATTTCCAGCAAGGCCGTAAACCGTTTCAGTTGGTATAGCTATCACTTCATTCTTATTTATCCACAAGGAAGCTTGAATAACATGTGGATGAGTTGTTAGTGATTGTTCTGTTTTATCCACAGCCCAGCGTTCCGTTTGGAATGATTTCATGAGTTAAATCCTTTCTACTACTCAGGCCAACCTTATCATTAAAAGGTGAACTGCAAAACTTTTATATCCACAGAGTTATACACAATTTGTCGTAAATTGTGGACAACTTGTTGACAAACGTCTAAGAATCCAATGCGTACGCTAAAAGTTCTGCTCCTGATGATGCATTATTTTTAACATGATCCGCACTTTCGATGTGAGGAGGCACTTTATCTTTCGGAATGATTTTAAAAGAAAGTGCTTCAAACATGTGCACGGCTTTTGTAAGTAAATAAAGAGTTTCGACTCCTTTATCTTTTGAGTATACCAAAATTTTATCAATGAGTTTAAGGAGAAGCGTTTCAGACGAATATTTCTGTTTCAGCACGAAAGATCGCAGCAAACCATCTTTGCCTATCCGTTCTAATCCTACTGTCCCAATGGTTTCGCCTGCATCATTCACAACAACGAGATAGTTTTCAATGCTGTCTTTAATTCCTTCTGACTGAAGTCCAGCTTTTCCAACGAGCTGCAACAAGTCTTTCGCCTCGTGTTGCATAGCCTGCCTTAAAATAATGGTCATAATTCTACTCCCCTATTCCTTATATGATTTCAGCCTCGTTTGGCTGTTTTTCACGCATATGTTATGAATCATTATTAAAAAAGAAGGCTAACCACCATCCGGTTACCCTCTTCATTTTCTATAATCTATGAAAATAGGGAGGAACTTATGCACATTTAAGAGAATAAGGAGCCCACTGCGCTAACAAGGCTATGAAATAGTTCTACTACAAAGAATTTAGTCTGGATTTCGTCCGTTTGATCCGTTTCTTCTGCTGAAGCTGTTTCCGTAACATCCGCTTTACTGTTTTTGTTTTCTTTTACAGCATCACCATTTTCAAAATCTAAGAAACATAATGGAGGAAAAAGAACACACCACCAGTTCTTCCCTTCGCCTTCTCCAAGTGTGATTAATACTGCTTCATATTGACCTGCCGGATAGATGAACTCGCCATACATTTTAGTAGGAAAAGCGACCTTGTTTAGTTCCACCGAAAACGTCTTTTCCAGTCCTGCTTCATCCAGCTTAGTTTGAACGATTTTTTCAATCGCTGGCAGCTGTTTACGAATGATCTCGCGTGCTTCTGAAATGGTGGATAGCTCGCCTACCCAAGTTGTGATCTGCGCGTTCACTTCGTCTCGAATCTCGCGCTTAAGCTTTTGATCAGCATCCGTGTTGCTGTTTGCTAGTATGCGAAGTCTGATCGACTCATCTGGTATCTTAACAGAGGCATTCATTGTTGCGTTTGCCACTTTTGTTTGAGTTTCAAAAAATAGGAACATCACCGCTAAAGAAATAAGAACAAGAATAAAGAAATGATTGCGTTTTTTCATCGTTTTTTCCTCCCCCGTCGTATCTAACCACAGTTTGGACACCACGCAAAAATTTCATACTAGTAATCTAGTAAAATTCGTTCTGTCTGATTCGACAAAAGAAAATCTCCTCACGATTCGTTACTTTAATTTAAATAATGTTAGCTTTTGGATTATTTTTTTGTCATCATTGACAAGTTGATTGGAGCGCAAGGTGCGAGACTCCTGCGGGACAAGCGGTCAGGTGAGACCCTTAAGGGCGCAAAGCGGCAAGGGGCTCACCGCCTGCCCGCGGAAAGCGAGCAACCTGGAGCGGAAATCAACCACTTTCAAGCATAAATCACAAGAAACATTTACCAACTTGCATAACACTTTCATTCATGTTAACTTAAATGTGTAAACGGTTACATATTTGGGAGGAGGCGAAAAATTGGTTACCATTCGTGATGTAGCAAAGAAGTCGGGCGTATCTGTTGCGACCGTATCACGTGTGCTGAATGAAACAGGTTATGTACATGACGATACACGCAAAAAAGTGATGGCTGCCGTTGCAGAGTTAAAGTACAGCCCTAATGAAGTAGCCCGTTCCCTTTTTAAAAAGAAATCAAAGCTGATCGGTTTACTGCTGCCAGACATAACGAACCCGTTCTTCCCACAGCTTGCAAGAGGTGTTGAAGACGAAATGCAAAAAGGCGGATACCGTTTATTGTTTGGAAACAGTGATGAAAACGCCGAAAAAGAGATGGATTACTTGAACACATTTATCCAAAACAATGTGGTCGGAATCATTTCAGCAACGAATAATAAAACGAAAAATAATTATAAAGACCTTTCTATTCCTGTTGTCTTTCTAGACCGTACATCGAATGATTATCCGTCGGTTTATGCGGACGGCAAAGAAGGCGGCAGAATAGCAGCAGAAGAAATCGTAAAAGAGGAAGCAAGCGGATCACGCTCTTAAAAGGTCCGGCGCACATCCAACCTGCTCAAGACCGTTTTCAAGGGGCGTTAGAAGCGTTAAGTCAGTCAACCGTTGATTTTCATGTGATAACTACGACTTCGTTTGCTTTTGAAGACGCAGAGAAATGGGCAAAGGAACTGTTTGCGACGTACCCTGATACAGATGGTGTGCTAGCGAGCAATGATATTGTGGCAACAGCCGTTTTACATGAAGCGCTTCGACTCGGAAGAACGATTCCAGAGGACCTGCAGATTATCGGTTTTGACGATATTCCGCAAAGCAGCTTGTTGTTCCCTTCCCTATCCACCATTCGCCAGCCAGCTTATGAAATGGGAAAAGAAGCGGCACAACTGCTAGTGAAAATCATCAACAAAGAAAAAATTGAACAACAGCATATTCAGATGCCTGTTACGTTTATAGATCGAAACACAACAAGAAAGGTTGATACAAATGGTTAAAATTGTGGTCATTGGGAGTTCTTCAATGGATTTAGTCGTTACATCGGATAAGCGACCTGGAGCGGGAGAAACGGTTTTAGGATCATCATTTAAAACCGTACCCGGAGGAAAAGGAGCGAACCAGGCGGTCGCAGCCGCTCGTCTAGGCGCAGCCGTATCCATGATCGGATGTGTAGGCGATGATCATTATGGAGCTAGCATCTTAGAGAACTTCAAACAAAACGGTGTTGATGTAACCAGTGTGGAACCGGTTACAGAAACAGAGAGCGGTACGGCTCATATCATCTTAGCTGAAGGTGACAACAGCATCGTGGTTGTAAAAGGCGCAAATGATCTTGTGACACCCCACTATGTGAAAGAGTCACTGGACCTTATACAACAAGCGGATATGGTGCTCATTCAGCAAGAGATTCCAGAAGAAACGGTTGAATACGTTAGTGAAATTTGTACAGAACAAGGTGTTTCATTGCTGCTGAACCCTGCACCTGCTCGCCCGCTTTCACAAAATGTGATAGACAAAGCGAGCTACATCACACCAAATGAACATGAAGCGGCGATATTGTTTAATGGTTTATCGACAGAAGAGGCATTAAAGCAATATCCAAACAAAGTTTTTATTACAGAGGGTAAAGATGGGGTTCGATATCATGATGGTGAAAAAGAGGTGCTCGTTCCCTCTTATTCAGTTGAAGCTGTCGACACTACAGGTGCAGGTGATACATTTAACGCCGCACTAGCTGTGGCTTTAGCGGAGGGCAAAAGCATCAGCGACAGCCTTCGATTCGCTAACCGAGCGGCTTCCCTATCGGTCACGAAGTTTGGCGCACAAGGCGGAATGCCGCTTCGAAAAGAAGTGGAGGAAACATTATGAAACGACACGGAATGTTAAACAGTCATATCTCAAAAGTGTTAAGTGACCTTGGTCATACCGATCTTATCGTGATTGCTGATGCTGGACTTCCGATTCCAAGTGATGTGCCTCGAATCGATCTTGCTTTAACGCTCGGTGTCCCGAGTTTTGCAGATGTCGTTCAAGCTGTAAATAACGATATGGTTGTTGAAAAAGTGATTTTAGCGAATGAAATTCAAAAAAACAACGAAAAAACTCAAGAATTCATGAAGAAAACTTTTTCAAATACAGAGATTGATTTTATATCGCATGAAGATTTCAAAGAAAAAACAAAGCATGCAAAAGTGGTGATTCGCACAGGTGAAGTCACACCGTACGCAAACTGTATTTTACAAGCAGGTGTAATCTTCTAGAAAGAGGTGATTGTCATGCATATTCAAATGAAAGATATCTATAAGGCATTTGGTGCCAACCAAGTATTAACCGGTGTTCACTTTGATCTGCAAGAAGGCGAAGTTCATGCCTTAATGGGGGAAAACGGCGCAGGAAAATCAACGATGATGAACATTCTGACCGGCCTTCACAAACGGGATTCTGGAACAATAGTAATTGATGGCGAAGAACGCTATTTTGATAATCCGAAGAAAGCTGAACAGCAAGGGATTGCGTTTATTCACCAAGAGCTGAACGTATGGCCTGACATGACGGTGCTCGATAACCTTTTTATCGGAAAAGAATTACGATCACCGTTCGGCCTTTTAAAATCAAAAGAAATGAAAGCGCTGGCAAAAAAGCAATTTGAAAAGCTGGCGGTAACGATCCCGCTCGATAAAGAAGCCGGTCTCTGCTCAGTCGGTGAGCAGCAAATGATTGAAATCGCAAAAGCTCTCATGACAAATGCAAAAGTGATCATTATGGACGAGCCTACTGCAGCCCTTACAGAGCGTGAGATAGAAAAGTTATTTAACGTGATCAACGCACTTCGGAAAGAAGGCGTGTCGATTGTTTATATCTCTCACCGAATGGAAGAGATCTTCGCAATTTGTGACCGCATCACGGTGATGCGCGACGGTAAAACGGTAGATACGAAAACGGTCTCAGAAACCAACTTTGATGAAGTCGTTCGTAAAATGGTAGGCCGTGAACTGACAGATCGTTATCCAGAGCGCAATCCGAACATTGGTCAGACCGTTTTAGAAGTTAAGAATGCCACGAGACAAGGTGTTTTTGATGATGTGAATTTTTCGGTAAAATCTGGTGAAATTGTTGGAGTTGCCGGACTGATGGGAGCTGGTCGAACAGAGATCATGCGAGCGTTGTTCGGCCTCGATAAGCTGGACTCCGGAGAGATTTGGATCAACGGTCAGAAAGTGTCGATCAAAAGCCCGTTTGAGGCGGTGAAACGCGGAATCGGTTTTATTACAGAAGACCGGAAAAATGAAGGACTGGTTCTGGATTTCTCCATTCGTGAAAATATGGCGCTGCCGAACTTAACCAGTTTTTCGAAAAATGGAGTCATCGATTATAAAACAGAAACAGACTTTGTAGAAATGCTGATCAAACGTCTGCGGATTAAAACCGAATCTGGTGAAACCTCCGCGAAAAACTTATCAGGTGGTAACCAGCAAAAAGTCGTTATCGCCAAATGGGTTGGGATCGGACCAAGGGTATTAATTTTGGACGAACCGACAAGAGGTGTTGATGTTGGTGCAAAACGTGAAATCTATCAACTGATGAATGAGCTTACCGATCGCGGTGTAGCCATTATCATGGTTTCGTCCGAACTGCCAGAAGTTCTTGGTATGAGCGACCGTATCCTGGTCGTTCACGAAGGCAAAGTCAATGGTGAGCTTCCTAAGAATGAAGCCACGCAAGAAAAGATTATGACATATGCAACGGGAGGACAGTAATATGAAAACAACACCCGCAAAAGTGAATCATGTAGATAATATCACGCAGAAGCTTGGACCATTCTTAGGCTTAATCATCCTTGTCGTTATTGTATCGGTCCTGAATCCAAGTTTCCTAGAACCACTAAACTTATTAAACTTGCTTCGCCAAGTGGCGATTAATGCACTTATTGCGTTCGGTATGACATTCGTTATTTTAACAGGCGGTATCGACTTATCCGTCGGTGCGATTCTAGCGCTTTCCAGTGCGTTAATGGCTGGTATGATCGTATCCGGAATGGATCCGATGCTCGCCATCTTGATTGGATGTTTGCTTGGAGCTGTGATGGGCGCAATTAACGGTCTGTTGATCACAAAAGGTAAAATGGCTCCTTTTATCGCAACACTTGCAACTATGACGATTTTCCGTGGATTAACTTTAGTTTATACAGACGGCAACCCAATTACAGGTCTTGGTGAGAACTATTTATTCCAACTGTTCGGACGAGGTTATTTCTTAGGTATTCCAGTCCCAGCGATCACGATGATTCTTTCTTTCGCATTATTTTGGGTGATCCTTCACAAAACACCGTTCGGACGTAAAACATACGCGATCGGCGGAAACGAGAAAGCGGCTATCATTTCAGGTATTAAAGTTACAAAAGTAAAAGTGATGATCTATTCTCTAGCTGGACTTCTTGCGGCATTAGCCGGTGCGATTTTAACATCTCGTTTGAACTCTGCACAGCCAACTGCCGGAACGTCTTATGAGTTAGATGCGATCGCTGCGGTCGTTCTAGGCGGGACAAGCCTATCAGGCGGACGCGGTTTGATTGTCGGAACATTGATTGGTGCCTTGATTATTGGAACGCTGAACAACGGTCTGAACTTGCTAGGCGTATCTTCATTCTTCCAAATGGTCGTAAAAGGTGTCGTTATCCTGATCGCCGTATTAATTGATCGTAAAAAAGCAGCATAGGAGGGTTCAAAAGATGAAAAAAGCTTTATTAATTATGATGTCTCTGTCCGTTTTCTTATTAGGTGCTTGTTCTTTAGAGCCCCCTTCATGGGCGAAGCCAGCCAAAAAAGGAGACGGAGAAAAGATTAAGATCGGTTTATCCGTTTCGACGCTTAACAATCCGTTCTTCGTTTCAATGAAAAATGGTGTTATCGATGAAGCGAAAAAACAAGGTGCTGAAGTGGTTGTCGTGGATGCACAAAATGACTCTGCTAAACAAGTAAACGATGTTGAAGATCTATTACAGCAAGGAATTGATGCCCTATTAATCAACCCTACAGATTCAGCAGCAATCTCAACTGCTGTTCAATCAGCAAACAACATCGGCGTTCCGGTTGTTACGCTCGACCGTTCAACGGATAAAGGAGATGTAGCAACACTCGTTGCCTCTGATAACGTAAAAGGCGGCCAAATTGCAGGTGATTTTATAGTGAAGCAGCTTGGTGAAGGGGCAAAAGTCGCTGAGTTAGAAGGTGTACCAGGAGCATCCGCGACGCGTGAACGCGGAAAAGGATTTCATAACGTGGCAGATCAGAAGCTAGATGTCGCTGCCAAACAATCAGCTGACTTTGACCGAACAAAAGGATTAAACGTTATGGAGAACGTCCTTCAAGGAAATCCAGACATCAAAGCAGTCTTCGCTCATAACGATGAGATGGCACTAGGTGCTTTGCAAGCGATCAACAGCTCAGGTCGCGATGTGTTAGTCGTTGGGTTTGACGGAAATGATGATGCGGTGAATGCTGTAAAAGAAGGCAAACTAGCAGCAACGGTCGCTCAACAGCCTGTGCTGATCGGTGAACTCGCTGTAAAAGCAGCGTCAGACGTACTAGCTGGAAAGAAAGTAGAAAAGAAGATTGCCGCACCGCTTAAGTTGATGGTGAAGGAATAAGATGAGGAAGTAATAAAAATCGAAAAAAAGAAGAGGCCGAGTCGGCCTCTTCTTTTTTGATTTGAATTGTGTGTAAATTGTTTGGGGTCTGACCCGGGGTCAGACCCCATTTCCCACATTATTTCCCAAGCAGCGCAAAAACCATACGATCTTTGCCGCTGATATCTTCTTTTACATAAACTTCAGCACTAGGGAAGGTTTCACGCAGCATATCCGCAACCGTCTCACCCTGCCCTGCTCCAACTTCAAAGCCAACAATCGCCTTTTCTTTCAGAACGAGCGGAAGCTCCTCCATAAACCTTCTGTAAAACACATAGCCGTCTTCCCCGCCGCTTAATGCTCTCATCGGCTCTCGATCTTTTACGATGGTTTCGAGGACTGCTATCTCATGATCCGGAATATAAGGTGGGTTTGAAACGACTACATCCAGTTTCTTGCCTCGTTCAATAAAAGGCTGCAGCAGGTCGCCGTGCAGGAAAGTAACTTTTGCACCGAGCCGGTCGGCATTCCCCTTCGCTACCTCTATTGACTCCTGAGCAATATCAACCGTATACACGTCCAATCGCTCGTTTTCAAGCGCTAAGGATATCGAGATCGCACCGCTTCCTGTACCAATATCTGCAACAGATACGGGCTCATCATCATCAAAATGTTCAGATATTAGCGTCAGCATATGCTCGACCAATTCTTCCGTTTCAGGGCGTGGAATCAATACTTCTTCGTTCACAGAAAACGTTCGGCCATAGAACTCTTCCTTGCCCGTAATGTACTGAACGGGTTCCCCTTCAACATGGCGCTCGACTGCAGTCTTAAGTTCAGCATGAACATCTTCATCCATCACATCGTGTAGTCGCATCAGCATTTCCGTCCGGTTCACATCGCCCAATACATGCCTCATCAAAATTTCTGCCGCAAACCCTTCACGTCCGTTTTCAGCTAAAAAAGAAGAAGCCCACGCGAGGGCTTCATGAACTTTTGTACTCATTTTACGCGTCCGCCTGAGCTTTCATCTTGCTTGTTTGGTCTTCTGTAATGAGTGCTTCAACGAACTCATCCATCTTACCAAGAAGGATCTGATCAAGCTTTTGAATCGTTAAGCCGATACGGTGATCGGTAACACGGTTTTGCGGGAAGTTGTACGTACGAATACGCTCTGAACGGTCACCTGATCCTACCGCACTCTTACGTGTCTCATCGTACTCTTTTTGTATTTCTCGTTGAATCTTATCATAAACACGCGCACGAAGAACCTTCATCGCTTTTTCTTTGTTCTTGATCTGTGATTTCTCATCCTGACACGATACAACCGTACCTGTAGGAACATGTGTTAAACGAACCGCTGATTGAGTCGTGTTTACAGACTGACCCCCAGGACCAGAAGATGTAAACGTATCAACACGAACGTCTTTTTCGTGAATCTCAACTTCAACTTCCTCAGCCTCTGGAAGTACAGCAACCGTCGCTGTAGACGTATGGATACGTCCGCCTGATTCTGTTGAAGGGACACGCTGAACACGGTGTGCGCCGTTTTCATATTTAAGCTTCGAATAAGCCCCAGCACCATTGATCATAAAGATGATCTCTTTGTATCCGCCAAGTTCTGTGTATGAAGCTTCGATTACTTCGGACTTCCATCCTTGCATCTCTGCATAGCGTGTGTACATACGGTAAAGGTCGCCTGCAAAAAGAGCTGCCTCGTCTCCACCTGCTGCACCACGAACCTCGACGATAACGTTCTTGTCGTCGTTCGGATCTTTTGGAAGCAATAGAATCTTTAACTGAGCGGTAAACTCTTCGATCTGTTGGTTAAGACCAGAGATCTCTTCTTTTACCATCGCAGTCATTTCAGCATCAAGCTTATCTTCGAGCATCATTTTAGCTTCATCCAATTGCTCTTTCGCTTCTTTAAACTCACGATAAACCGCTACCGTTTCTTGAAGGGAAGATTGCTCTTTTGAATAATCGCGCAGCTTGTTCGTATCATTTATAACCTCAGGGTCACTGAGTAATTCATTTAACTTGTCATATCTTGCTTCAATCGTCTCTAAACGTTCTAACATGGTTTTTCACCTCTGTTTTATATGCATAACAGTATAATTATAGTATAGAGACTCCTTACAGTCAAAAGCAAAAAGTAATGGAAACCAATAAAGAAAACTTGGCTGACGCCAAGCCTTTCAAGTCAGATTTAGTTGAACTTATACTATCGTCTTAAACTTGTTGCTACGTCGAAAATCATCTTGGAAACAAGTTATAGTTTCTGATAGTACAAAAAAGCCAACACATTCCCTTGGATCTGGGGAAGTGTCAGCTCTATTTTAGTTAACGAGTTGCCGCATACACATCAATGACACCTTTTCCATAATAGAAAGAGTCACCAAGCGGTTTCGCTGTATTGACGAGCTTTTGGCGAACTTGAACGTTTGTTAGTCCAGGGTTGCCAGCCATAATAAGTGCCGCCGCCCCAGCCACGTGTGGTGAAGCCATTGACGTCCCGTTGTAGCTCGCATACTGGTTGCCTGGCACAGAACTTAAAATACTAACACCCGGTGCCATCACTTCAAGTTCAGTACCAACGCTCGAAAACGAAGCGCGCGCATTGTTAGAGTCAACCGCTCCAACAGCCATTACTGAAGCATACTTCGCAGGATAGCCGATCGTGTTTCTCTTCCCTTTGTTCCTGAGTTTCCGGCTGCGGCTACCACCAGCACACCAGAGTTATATGCATTATCACAAGCTTGCTGAAGCGCTGTTGAACCAGAGCTACCACCTAAGCTCATGTTGATCACATCCATATTGTTAGCAACAGCCCACTCAATTCCTTGAATGATGCCGCTGTATGTTCCGCTTCCAGTACTGTCTAAAACTTTTACCGCATATAGGTCAGCTGAATAAGCTACACCAAGAACACCTGTCGTGTTATTAAGTGCTGCTACTGTACCTGCAACGTGTGTGCCATGGCCATCACCATCAGCTAATGCATTTGGCTCACTTGGTACAAAGCTAGCACCGCCACGTACGTTTAAATCTTGATGACTTGCATCAATTCCCGTATCTAAAATCGCTACTTTAACACCTGATCCTGTGTTTCCAGTCGCATGAACTTGATTTGCTTTAATATGTGTAATTCCCCAAGGCGTAGATTGAGCCGTTTTATACGCGATTCTGTCTTCTTCTACATAAGAAACATTCGGGTTCTTCTTTAAAGCTTCAGCTGCCGCTTCTGGCATTGAAACAAGCATCGTATCCATAAACTTATACTGATGCTTAACCTGTCCACCCATTTTTTTGATGTTATTTACTTGAGCTGTTTGAATATCTGATTTAAAACCAACGAGGAAGTTTTTCGGTCCTTTTTCAACCGTTGCTGCTGATGCAGAGAAATGGAGATTTCCTACCAATAAGGATAGGACAAACAACAAACTGAGAATAGCACTAAACGTGCGTAATACAGTTTTTTTCATTTCTTTTCCCCCAATCATGATTTTATAACAATCAAACCATGTGCTCTTGGTGGTCAGGTCCCGGGCCCGCTATGTATAATTCAGAATTGTTTGACTATTACCGATTAATTGTACCATGAATGACGATATCAAAAATTGGGAAAATGATGTTCTATACAATGAAATAAAGCACCTAAAAAAAGAACCATTTTCCCAAATGATTCCTTTTAGACAAGGTGTTATAATAAAAGTTTTAAGTTCTTTTTAATAAAGATTGTCTCATCGATTCAGCCAATTCTTTCACTTCAATCAAACGCTGAATTTTTTCGGGGTCTTTTTCAAATCCATACTTGATCTGATTGGTTTCTGTTACAGAAATCCCAGCGGAGTGTTTTTCGATTCGCACCATCTCATCACATGCTGTAACTATTCCTTCTTGTAAAACACGAAGGTAATATCCGGTACGGCCTGTGTTTACAACCTTTTTGATCATATCAGGACGGCAAAGAATGGATGCTAATGTATTACATGGTTGGCGAGGCTGTGTAATTTGCACGACTGCTCTGCCCATTTGAAAAACATCACCAATACACACATCGTCTTCTGTAAACCCTATAGGTGTAATGTTTTCTCCGAATGCTGGAATCGTAAGCGGGTTTTCCAGCTTTAGCTCAGCGTTCCACTTTTCATAATGCTCGAACGGATACACACAAACTGCTTGATCCAGTCCCCCATGATGAACTCTATCTCCAACACCGTCTCCCTCAAAATGCGTTTTATGTAAAAAGACCGGCTGTTGCTGCGGAATTTTATTGTACGCTGTGAAAAAAGTCTTGCTCGATGTCGCTACTTGTTCAGGAAGCTTTATGTTTAACGAAGCTACTTTTCCCTTCATTCCCCTCACCTCACAAAAAGCATAGCACAGGACAAAAGGAAATTAATAGGAAAAAATATTCCGACGTAATTGCTCATAATCGATACGCTCTTGGTTCATTCGAATCGCTTTCGTTAACTCCTCTATGACTACTTTTTCATTCGTAATCACATTGAACACATAAGGAATCGTCGCAAAATGACCAAGAAAGTGTGTACACCCTACATAACGGGGATTATCCGTCTGATGCTCATGTTTATATTTAATAATAAAATTCCCCATACCTTCATAAACAGGGTCTAATGGTTTTTGTTCCAATTTTTTTAACAGTGTATGAATCGGTTGAACCGGTGCATTCCAGTCCGTTCCGTTCGATTTAATTTCTAGCACAGTCCACCACCTCTTTCTACTATCATAGTTCGTTTTAAGTCCATACTTCTTGTTGGTCAAAAGCGAGAGAGTTGTGTCATCATACACGTAAAGTTACTTTTTTAAGACAATGGGAATACTATATTGTTAGAGAGATGTAAGGAGCTGATCAGATGAAATATTGCATTATTGGAGGAGACGCAGCTGGCATGAGTGCCGCGATGCAGATTGTCAGGAACACAGAAAACGCAGATATAACCGTTCTTGAAAAAGGCGGGATCTACTCCTATGGACAATGCGGACTTCCTTATGTCGTAGGCGGGCTCATCCCTTCTACCGAAAAACTTATCGCTCGCAGTATTGAGACGTTCCGTGAAAAATACGGAATGGACGCACGTACGTTTCACGAAGTAAATGCGGTGAACACGGTATCCAAAACGGTCTCTGGCATACATACGAAAACAGGGAAACCGTTCGAAGTGGAATATGATAAGCTATTGGTTGCCACAGGTGTGCGGCCGATTATCCCGAAACAATGGATGGGGGTTCATCTAAAAGGCATCTATCCGCTCAAAACGATTCCTGACGCTGAGGAACTAATGGCTGGATTAAAAGATGTGCAAAACGTGACGATTATCGGTGGCGGCTACATCGGTCTCGAAATGGCCGAAAACGTGCTCAGACTCGGTAAAAGTGTACGAATCATCCAGCGCAGCAATCAGCTTGGCAGTATCTTTGATGAAGATTTCGCTCCATTCATTCATGAAGAAGCTGAGAAACATGGCATCGAACTTTGCTTAGAGGAAGAAGTGCTCGGTTTTAAAGGCGATGATCACGTCCAATTTGTGAAAACAGCCAAAAAAGATTATCCAACAGACCTAGTGATTGTTTCTGTAGGTGTGACACCGAACACAGACTTTTTGAAAAATACGAATGTGGCTCTAAACGAGCAGGGAGTTATCGTTGTGAATGAGCGTATGGAAACGAATGTGGATGGCGTTTATGCGGCTGGTGATTGCGCAACCCATTATCACCGTGTAAAAAAACTCAATGACCATATCCCGCTTGGAACGACCGCTAATAAGCAAGGCCGGATCGCAGGACTGAACATGGCCGGTGTTGAGAAGCATTTTAAAGGAATTGTAGGATCCTCCATTATTCAATTTATGGACTTAACACTCGGAAAAACAGGATTATCGAACAAAGAAGCAGAAAAACTCAACATTCCATTTGATGAGATTAAGATTACAACGAAAAGTCATGCTGGATATTATCCTGATCCAAAAAAATTAGAAGTAAAATTAACCTATCATAAAGAAACGAAGAAGCTATTAGGTGGTCAAATTATCGGAGAAGAAGGCGTGGATAAACGAATCGATGTTTTAGCGACAGCTCTCTATCATGAGATGGACGTCGAGGAGCTGGCGGATTTAGATTTATCATACGCCCCGCCTTACAACGGTTCATGGGATCCGATTCAGCAGGCCGCGAGAAGACTTGGGAAATAAAATGGGAAATGGGGTCTGACCCCATTTCCCGTTTTATTTCCCACTAATGGTCTATTTTTAGAGAGAAATTATATCGAGGAACTGCACGTTCAACGGCATTCATAATTTTACGATGTGTTGCAGCACGTTCCTTTTTGGACATATCATGCGGCACATTGACATGAATGTGAGCATAATTCCCGTTAATGGTTACCATTTGCGGGTTAATACCAGACGCATCCACAACAGCTTGACGAATCATATCCTGATCATCAGACAAATCGAAACGTGTTGAATTCATTGTCCGATAATCACTTGGATTCATGTTCGTGTCAAAACTATAACTGTTACGTGGCTCATTTTTCGTTAGGTGGTAATTTATAATTCCATGACCAAACAGGTTATCCCGAACATCCCGTTTATCTTCATGAGCTGCAGGCTCAATTTTTGCGCCTTCTTCTTTAAAAGACTGCATAGGTGAACATGCTGTTGTTACCAATAGCGCAAAAAGCGGTGCATAAATTGCCTTTTTCACTATAAACACCTCCCATATCGTTAGGATTTCCTGATTGGGAGGTGTTTATGTTGTTTGGTGAGCAGTTTCGCTAGGTGAAACTGGACCTTTTTGAAGTTAAAGGTAGTGTGCACAAGTTAATTCAAGAAAATAGATGGATAATCCGGCGAGAATTTGAAGTAATACGGCGAGTTTTAGCCATAATACGGCGAATTTTAACGTTATATAAGCGAGTTGACAAAATACAGCAAAACTCGACACGCCTTTTTATTTCAACCAACCAAAAAAGCCCAAAAGCACATAGCTTTCAGACTTAATCAATTATTTCAACCGACCTTCTAAGCTCTCTGCGCCTGAAAGGAGGTTTCTTTTCTTTCCTGGTACTTCGTGACAATGGCGGCAGCGCGGTTCGTATGACTCGGATGCGCCTACTAAGATCACGGGATCATCGTAAGAAGCGGGTCTGCCGTCGATTAAACGCTGTGTACGGCTAGCAGGAGAGCCACAAACCATGCAGATCGCCTGAAGCTTTGTCACATGTTCAGCAAGGGCCATCATCTTTGGAACAGGTCCAAACGGCTCGCCTTTAAAGTCTTGGTCAAGTCCAGCAACAATGACGCGCAGTCCTTGATCCGCAAGCTCTTGAGCAACCGGAATGATATCTTCATCAAAGAATTGCACTTCATCGATCGCAACTACTTCTGTTTCAGGTAAAACATTTTTTAAAATCTCAACAGATCGTCCAACAGGCTCAGCCATTACAGCTGTCCCGTTATGAGATACAACTGACTCCTCGCTGTAGCGGTTATCAATCAGCGGCTTAAACACCTGTACTTTTTGCTTGGCATACGTTGCCCTTCTTACACGGCGAATGAGTTCTTCTGACTTTCCAGAGAACATGCTGCCGCAAATCAATTCGATCCAGCCATTTTGTTTCATTACATACATGGCCTGCTCCCCTTTCGCAACAATCTTTCCCTTAGTATGTACGATTTTGCTTCTGTTTTCTCATACTTAATCGTTCGGTATAGGAGTGCTTTACTCCTTTTAAGGCGTATAAAAAACCCGGTCCATCAATACAGTTACCGAGTCTGAAAATGTTTGTTTATATAAAAGAAAAAAGGGCAAGAAAGACTCCTGCCCTTTTACTTGCAACAAATTACTTAAGGTTGTATTTCTTCTTAAAGCGGTCAACACGTCCACCAACATCAGAGAACTTCTGACGTCCTGTGTAGAACGGGTGAGTGTCAGAACTAACATCCACTTTAATTACTGGATATTCGTTACCGTCTTCCCATTTCATTGTCTCGCTTGAAGACAAAGTTGAACCTGAAAGGAAGCTAAATCCGCTTTGAGCGTCAACAAAGATAACCTTTTTATAATTCGGATGAATTCCTTGTTTCATTCTAATTCCACTCCTTCTGCCCTGTTTCCTATGCGGAGACAGAGTTATAAACACATAAAAATAGTATAACAGGGACAAAACCCATTTGCAACCATACTTTTTCGTTAGTTGGTTACGGGTTTAGCTCTTTTTGGCGTTCCCTTTTTTCACTCTCAAACAGCTCGAAAAACTCTTCGTTGTTTTCTGTTTTGCGCATGCGCTTCATAAACTTATCTACGAAATCGAACGAGTCATCCATCGTCTTACGAATCGACCAAAGTGCCTCAAGATGATCTTTTGCGATAAGCATCTCTTCTTTTCTCGTTCCAGAACGGCGAATGTCGATCGCAGGGAAAATACGGCGCTCAGCCAGCTTGCGGTCTAAGTGAAGCTCCATGTTTCCTGTTCCTTTGAACTCCTCGTAGATGACATCATCCATACGGGAACCTGTATCAACAAGAGCAGTCGCTAAAATCGTTAAGCTACCACCTTCTTCGATGTTACGAGCAGCACCGAAGAAACGCTTCGGACGGTGGAACGCTGCCGGGTCGATACCACCAGATAGTGTACGGCCGCTTGGCGGAATCACCAAGTTGTATGCACGAGCTAGACGCGTAATGCTATCCAACAAGATCACAACATCTTTTTTATGCTCAACGAGTCGCATCGCACGTTCTAACACAAGCTCTGCTACTTTAATATGATTTTCTGGTACTTCATCAAACGTGGAACTTACAACGTCTCCTTTTACAGAACGCTCGATATCCGTTACTTCCTCAGGACGCTCATCGATAAGTAAAACGATCAGTTCCACTTGCGGGTTGTTCGTCGTTACACTGTGTGCGATTTCCTTCAGCAAGCTCGTCTTACCTGCTTTTGGAGGAGCGACGATCAAACCACGCTGACCAAATCCAACAGGAGCCATCATATCGATGATTCGTGTTGAAATATTGTTGCCCGTTGTCTCCATGACCATTTTCTTTTCCGGATAAAGAGCTGTTAGTGCAGGGAAATGCACGCGTTCTTTTGCCGTTTCAGGATCTTCACCATTAACCGCGTTAACCTGTAAAAGTCCGTAATAACGCTCGTTTTCTTTCGGCGGACGAACTTTCCCTGAAACTTTATCTCCGTTTCTTAGATCAAATCTGCGGATCTGTGATGCAGAAATGTAGATATCTTGAGAACTCGGTGAATAGTTGATCGGACGCAAGAAGCCGAATCCTTCGTTCGGAATGATCTCCAATACCCCTTCCATGAATGAATAACCATCAAGTTCTGCCTGTGCCTTTAAAATTGAAAACATTAATTCACGTTTTGTTAATTTACCGTAATATTGAATATTAAATTGTTTGGCAAGCTCATAAAGCTCTTTTAACTTCTTTGTCTCTAATGTTGCTAAATCTATCCCCATAGTGACACCACGCTTTTCTATTAATAACTAACTTTATTTATGTTTTTTGAAATGGGATTTTTTGTGTTGGTTTGGTTTTGTAAAATTAGGTTTTGGTAATGGAAGGAGTTCCTTTTGAAAGTAAGGGTTTAGTGGGTATGAAGAAAATGTTACGAACAAAATGAATCATACTTCTTATTTTAACCACAAATTCGGTCTTTAATCAAGCCGCAGAAACTCGAGTAAACAAGCCCATCTAACGTGAATTTACAATACATCTCAACCTTTTGCAACTGTATTTGAGATGAATTCATGTAATTGTAACGGAAAGACCGGACGCATTGTCCGGCCTCACTCGTTACTTATGGTTTGATCACAAGGTCTGGTTTTTTCTTCAAACTATGTCTTCCATCGATAAATCTTACCGTTCCTGATTTTGCACGCATAACTACAGATTGTGTTGTTCCTGTTGATCCGTCAAAACGAACACCTTTTAACAGTTCACCGTCTGTTACACCTGTTGCCGCAAAATTGCATCGTCGCCTTTTACTAAGTCGTCCATGTACAAGACGCGGTTCACATCATCAATACCCATACGTTTGCAGCGTTCTAATTCTTCGTCGTTTTGAGGAAGAAGCTTTCCTTGAAGCTCTCCGCCTAGGCATTTTAATGCTACGGCTGCAATTACTCCCTCTGGAGCTC
Organism: Fictibacillus sp. EA-CB0309; assembly: GCF_055814265.1. Lineage (NCBI taxonomy): Bacteria > Bacillati > Bacillota > Bacilli > Caryophanales > Fictibacillaceae > Fictibacillus > Fictibacillus sp. EA-CB0309. The sequence continues at coordinate 500,822 of NZ_CP169271.1, read as the reverse complement.
CGCCTGAACCGAATAAGATATCAACACCAGTATCATCAAACGCTGTATTGATCGCTGCTGCTACGTCACCGTCTGAAATCAGCTTAATACGGGCACCCGCTTCACGGATGTCTTGGATAATCTGCTGATGACGAGGGCGATCTAAAATAACCGCTACTAAGTCCTCGATGTTTTTGTTCTTCGCTTCTGCTACCGCTTTTAAGTTATCAATAACGGGTGCATTGATATCAACTTTTCCAACGCTCTCACGTCCAACTGCAATCTTGTCCATGTACATATCTGGCGCGTGCAGCAGGTTGCCATGGTCAGCAATCGCTAAAACAGCAAGTGCGTTCCATGTACCTGAAGCTACGATATTTGTACCCTCTAACGGATCGACTGCCACGTCTACTCGCGGACCATAGCCTGTCCCAAGCTTTTCACCGATATAAAGCATAGGCGCTTCATCCATTTCGCCTTCACCAATCACAACCGTTCCTTTCATCGGAACCGTATCAAAAACATTTCGCATAGCGGTTGTCGCTGCATCATCCGCTTCTTCTTTCTTTCCTCGACCCATCCAGCGTGCTGATGCAAGAGCTGCCGCTTCGGTTACACGAACTAGCTCCATTGATAAACTTCTCTCCATGTGTGTTCCCTCCCCAAGTTTAAAAACGCTTACATTTTTATCCTGAAGAAAAATCACCGGGTAAAGGTGATTTCTCGTTTTTGTTTATGAATTCTTAAGCTCTTCCATCTCTTCGGCACCCATGCTCTCGCGCCACACTTTAGCACCAAGTCCTTTTAACTTGTCTACTAAAGATTCATAGCCGCGGTCAATATGCTCCAGGCCAGAGATCTCGGTTACGCCTTCTGCCATTAGCCCGGCAACAACAAGCGCTGCTCCTGCACGAAGGTCAGAAGCTTTTACTTTTGCGCCTTCAAGCTTTGCTGGCCCATTTATTATAGCAGAACGTCCTTCAACTTTCACATTCGCTCCCATACGGCGAAGTTCGTCGATGTGTTTAAATCGCGCACTGTAGATCGTATCGGTTACAATGCTTGTTCCTTCTGAGCTTGTTAAAAGCGAAGTGAACGGCTGCTGAAGATCCGTCGGAAACCCTGGGTATACGAGTGTCTTAATGTCAACGCTCTTTAAAGGGTCTTTTCCGCGATAAACGAGCACTTGATCATCTTTTGTTTCGATGAAGACACCCATTTCTCTTAATTTGGCAATGAGAGACTCTAAGTGTAAAGGAATAACATTATCAAGTAATACTTGCTGACCCATTGAAGCTGCTAAGATCATGTACGTTCCTGCTTCGATACGGTCAGGAATAATCGAATGACGGCAGCCGTGCATCTTATCAACACCGTCGATACGAATGACGTCTGTTCCTGCCCCTTAATCTTTGCACCCATGCTGGTTAAAAGCGTGGCAACATCAATGATTTCAGGTTCTTTAGCCGCGTTCTCAATGATCGTTTGCCCTTTTGCTCTTACTGCTGCAAGCATAATATTGATGGTCGCTCCAACACTTACAACGTCCAAGTAGATTCGTGCTCCAACAAGCTCGTCCGCACGAAGATAGATTGCACCTTGCTCGTTCGTTACTTTTGCGCCGAGTGCTTCAAAACCTTTAATGTGCTGATCGATCGGGCGAGGACCTAAGTTACATCCTCCAGGCAACCCGATTACAGCTTTTTTAAAACGGCCGAGCATCGCACCCATCAAGTAGTAAGAGGCACGAAGCTTTTTCACTTTTCCGTTTGGCAGCGGCATCGCAATCATTTTTTCAGGGTTAACCGTTAGAGTCTGATTCTCATCCAGGTAAGCTTCCCTCCGATTTCCTCTAACAGATCACGCAGAATACGAACGTCTGATATGTTAGGTAAACCATCAATGGTAACGGTAGATTCTGCTAGTATCGTAGCGGGAATTAATGCCACCGCACTATTCTTTGCTCCGCTTATATGGACCGTTCCTTCGAGAGGATAGCCCCTTCAATCATCAGTTTTTCCATGGTAAACTCCTTTCAGTAAGAGTCACAAAAGTTGTGATTGCATTACCAGTTTCAATAGTTTTATTATTTACCAAAATTTTCTTTTCATGTATAAAAAATTGTGCACTTCTTTGTTGCTTTTGAAGTGGATGATTTCCGTTACAGGTGCTCGCTTTCCGCGGGGCAGGCGGTGAGCCACATTCGTACGTTTCACTCTTAAGTGTCTCACCTGCCCACCTGTCCCGCAGGAGTCTCGCACCTTCCACTTCAATCAACTAGTCAGTGAAGATAATACAAAATTAAAATCAAAAACTTTTATTAGGGAAAGAAAATTACTTTTTATTCGCAGCGTCCCAGTCAGCTAGGAATTTTTCAATCCCTTGATCAGTCAATGGATGCTTCACTAGTCCTTTGATTACGTTTGGCGGAATCGTTGCGATGTGCGCTCCTCGTAATGCTGCTTCTGTTACGTGAACAGGGTGGCGGATGGATGCTGCAATAATCTCAGTTGGAATTTCATGGATCGCAAAAATTTGCGCCACTTGTGAGATTAGTTCAAGCCCATCTTGACCGATATCATCTAAGCGGCCTAAGAACGGTGAAACATATGTTGCACCAGCACGGGCAGCAAGCAATGCTTGGTTCGCATTAAAAATAAGCGTTACGTTTGTTTTAATGTTTTCATCAGAAAACGTCTTAACTGCTTTAAGTCCATCCAGCGTCATTGGAACTTTTACTGTGATGTTTGGTGCGATCTTCGCTAACTCACGGCCTTCTGTAACCATTTCTTCATAAGAAGTTCCGATCACCTCAGCACTAACAGAACCCGGTACTAGACTTGTGATTTCCTTTAAACGCTCGTGAAAATCAACGCCTTTTTCTTTAGCAACTAAAGACGGGTTTGTTGTTACTCCAGATAAAATGCCCAGGTCATAGGCTTCTTTAATATCATCAATGTTGGCAGTATCGATAAAGAATTTCAAAAATAATCACTCCTGTTTGTTGAGTTTTTCTATCTTTTATATTCTTTTATAACATGTGCGTCTTCATACACGAAGAGATTACGCTTACAAATTTTAAGAAATCACTTCATTAGACGGCTGAAAAGCTTGCCAAGTTTCACACTCTTATAGTGTAAATGAAACCGCCTATGATGTATAGGCGGTTTCAAAGAAAGGTTCATATTAGGATTTATTAACTAAGAAAATTTACGCTTTGTTTGAAGAACCAAACTCACGCATTTTTCCAGCTACAGTAGCTTGGATCGCATCACGAGCTGCAGTTAAATAGCTACGAGGATCATACTTGTCCGGGTTAGATCCGATGTATTCTTTAACTGCTTTGTGAGAAGCAATTTGGTTTTCAGTGTTTACGTTGATTTTAGCAGTTCCTAAAGAAATTGCTTTTGGATATCTTTTGTTGGGATACCAGTACCACCATGAAGTACAAGAGGTACACCAGTTAGTTCCATAACTTCTTTCATGCGGTCGAATCCTAAGTTCGGCTCACCTTTGTAAGGTCCGTGAACAGATCCTAGTGCAGGCGCGAAACAGTCAACACCAGTTTCACGAACAAGTTGATCACACTCAGACGGGATAGCGTAAGCTGCATCTGCATCTTCAACAACTAGATCGTCTTCTTGTCCACCAATACGGCCAAGTTCTGCTTCAACAGAAACACCGTGGAAGTGAGCAAGCTCAACTACTTTTTTAGTAAGAGCGATATTCTCTTCTAGCGGGTGGTGAGATCCGTCGATCATTACAGATGTGAAACCTGCATGAATCGCTTCAGCACACTTTTGGTAGCTAGAACCGTGGTCAAGGTGAATCGCTACAGGTACAGTTACTTTGTACTCTTCCATAAGCGCTTTAACCATAGCAACGACAAGCTTGAATCCGCCCATATAACGAGCAGCACCTTCAGAAACACCAAGAATTACTGGAGATTTCTCTTCTTGTGCAGCTTTAAGGATCGCTTGAGTGAACTCAAGGTTGTTCAAGTTGAATTGACCAACTGCATAATTTTCCGCTTTTGCTTTTTCAAGCATTTCTTTCATTGAAACTAAAGGCATAATATATGTCCTCCTTTGGATATTGGCACGAGCAGACCAACTACATTTTTGTATTGTATAGTGCTGAAATGTGCATACACAGCAAAAAGAAGCCATTATAGTTTACCTTTCATGGCGTCTTGCTAAACATTTCATAATGCTCATATTTCATTCTAGTATAGCATACCAATATCGCCTGAAAACCGCAACACATCAACGTTTTCGGGGTGTAAACGCTATCATCAGCGACACGCCTGCATTTAAAAGATTTTTATGAGGATGGAGTATTTAATGGAAGTTCTTTCCTGACCGCTGCGCGAATCTCATCAATGTCGAACGGTTTTGCAAAATGAGTAATCGCTCCGAGTTTCATGGCCTCGTGAATCATGTCCAATTCACCGTAAGCTGTCATAATAATTACCTGAATCGTTTCATCGTGTTTTTTGACACGGCGAAGAATTTCCAAGCCATCCATTCCAGGGATTTTCATATCTAAAATGACAAGATCAGGGCGGTCCTTCTCTACAATAGAAAGAGCTTGTACACCGTTTGCTGCCTGATACGTCTTATAACCTTCTTTTTGAAAAATTTCGTTCAAAAGAATTCTAATACCATACTGATCGTCTACAATTAATATTTTTCCGCTCATTATTGCTCACCTCATCTGAGTTTCTTTACAAAACCAATTGTCTGTATATCATTCTAGATAGTCAGATCAATTTCCTGCTGATATCCATGAATTGTATTGTTAAATTCAGTATACTAAATAAAGTAACAAATTCACGATGATTTGAAAAAAGTTAGGAGTCATTTCATGTTAAAAATATTTTCAACACAAGTAGCAGGATTGCTAAAATCCATTTCCGATAAAGAAGAGCAATCGATCGAAGAAGCTTCCCGTCTGCTGGCGCAGTCCATACTTTCTGAAGGAACTGTTTATTTTAAAGGGTTTGGCGAGATGGAAGCTGTTGTGAGTGAAGCTTTATTTGGGGAGAATACGTTTCGAGGTGGGGCTAATTTTTCAAATAAAAAGGTGTCTGAGCTGATGCAAGTCGATAGTGTTGTCGTGGCTTCCCGCTTTTTAGATGACGAAGAAGCTGTAGCACTTTGTTCAGAAGTTCGTAAAACGACGGATTGCAACCTCATTTTGATCGGCGGACGACGAAAAGATGCCGAGATGGACGTGAAACTGGATGATTTGGCCGATATCGTGATCGATACGAAGGCCGTTCGCGGACTAGTGCCGCTAGATGATGGCACGCGACTAGGTTTTCCCTCTGGATTGACCGCTTTATTCGTGTATTACGCACTTTTCTTAACAACAGAAGAGATTTTAGAAGAATATGATGAAGAATAAGGATGAGCTTGGCTGTGTGCCAAGCTTTTTCTTGTTTTTTGAATAAAATTGATGGAGTTTTTGGGACAAAAACCAATTTTGATGTATACCCACCTGGGTAATTAAGCCATTAATTCGAGAAATATCAGCCATAATCCCGCGAATTATGAAGTTATTTCCGCGAGTTTTACCATTATTCCGGCGAGTTTTTCCCATATATCGGCGAGTCGGTCTATTTCGACAATTTCCAAGGAACAAATACCCCCGCCAACACAAACACATTCATAAAAAACCGGCAGCTCCCTCTGAATAGGTAGCTGCCGGTCTATAAATTCTTAGTTTTTCAACTGCGTTACCGCACCGATAAAGTCGCGGAATAATGCTTGCGGGCGTGTTGGTCGCGAAGTGAATTCCGGGTGGAACTGTGACGCAACAAACCACGGGTGATCTTCTAATTCGATGATTTCTACAAGGCGTCCATCAGGAGATGTTCCTGAGAAGATAAAGCCTGCTTTTTCCATCTGATCACGATACTCATTGTTGAACTCGTAACGGTGACGGTGTCTTTCGTACACAACCTCATCGTTATAAGCCGCGAACGCTTTTGTGTCTTCTTGAATTTTACAAGGATACAATCCAAGACGAAGCGTTCCGCCAAGGTCTTCGATGTCCTTTTGTTCAGGAAGCAAATCGATTACTGGGAATGGCGTTTCAGGCATTAATTCTGCAGAGTGAGCTCCTTCTAGTCCAAGAACGTTGCGGGCAAACTCTACTGAAGCCAGTTGCATTCCTAGACAGATCCCTAAGAAAGGTACTTTGTTTTCACGCGCAAATTGAGTAGCTAAAATCTTTCCTTCTACCCCTCTGTCGCCGAATCCGCCAGGAACTAAGATACCATCCGCATCTTTCAGAAGTTCGTTCACGTTTTCAGCTGTAACCATCTCGGAATTGATCCAGTCGATCTCGATATCTGTATCAAAGTGATAACCAGCATGACGAAGTGCCTCAACAACTGAAATATATGCATCTTGAAGTGCCACATATTTTCCGACTAATGCGATCTTCGCTTTTCCTTTCAGGTTTGTCACTCGGTTGATCAATTCTTTCCACTCAGCCATATCTGGTTCGTGTGTTTCAAGTTTCAGATGTTTGCAAACAAGCTCGTCCATCTTTTGTTCTTGAAGATCGATCGGCACTTGGTAAAGCGTGTCTGCATCTCTTGCTTCGATTACCGCTTTCGGATCGATGTCGCAGAATAGACCGATCTTGTCTTTCATTTCCTGAGGAACCGGCATTTCTGTACGAACCACGATGATGTTCGGCTGGATACCAAGGCTGCGAAGCTCTTTTACACTGTGCTGTGTCGGTTTCGTTTTCAGCTCGCCAGCAGCGCGAATGTAAGGAATCAATGTACAGTGGATGTACATCACATTTTCAGAACCTACATCACTTTTAATCTGACGAATCGCTTCTAGGAACGGCAAGCTCTCGATGTCCCCAACTGTTCCGCCAATCTCTGTAATTACAACATCTGCATTTGTTTCGCGACCAGCACGGAAAACACGCTCTTTGATTTCGTTTGTAATGTGCGGGATAACCTGAACAGTTCCGCCAAGATACTCACCGCGACGCTCTTTTCTAAGAACGGTAGAATAAATTTTCCCAGTCGTAACTGAGCTGTATTTGTTTAAGTTAATATCGATAAAACGCTCATAGTGACCTAAGTCTAAATCCGTTTCAGCACCGTCATCTGTTACGAAAACTTCACCGTGCTGATAAGGGCTCATCGTCCCTGGATCCACGTTGATGTAAGGATCGAATTTTTGCGTTGTCACTTTAACTCCGCGGTTTTTTAATAAACGGCCTAATGATGCAGCAGTAATCCCTTTTCCTAAAGAAGAAACAACCCCGCCTGTAACAAAAATATATTTTGTCATGTGTTCAATCCCCCTAAATTTTCTAAAATAAGTATGTGCGTTTAAAGCTTTTTCTACTATCGGGAGAGGTTTGTGATAAGTACTTTACACAGTCCAATCCATAAAAAATAAAAAGCAAAAGACACTTCCCCTATGGTTAGGGGGCACTTTTGCTTTGATATCATATAAAATTAATCTTTTAAATAAAAGATACAGGAATAGCCCAAAAAGAATATTACCGGAGTCCAGAGCACATGTCAAGATGATCTGCACATGGAAATTTTACACTTTGTAGTTACTGTAAACTCGCCGGATTCCGCTTGGAGCTATCCGGATTAATTCGAAAACCCGCAACATCTTGATGTGAAAACATGCTTAAAATAGCAACTAAGTTTTCTAAAAACAACCTAAACAAAAAACCAGCACAAAAATAGCGCTGGTTTCAAGCAACTCATACCGAAAACTCCGACTTACAGATCTTCGTCTTCCTCTTCAAGATCTTCGTCTTCCTCTTCTTCAAAGTCTTCATCTTCTTCATCGAAGTCTAATTCTTCTTCATCGTCATCATCATCGTCATCGTCATCAGCAAGATCGTCGTCTTCAACGAACTCATCTTCAACTTCTAACTCATCGAAGTCTTCATCATCAAAGTCCTCTTCAAAGTCATAATCATCTTCAGAAGCTTTTTTACGTTTTGTTGGTTTGTTCGTTGCACCTAGTTCTTCTTCAGAGCTTTCTACTGGGTACCAAGTTTTAAGTCCCCATTTGTTATCTCCTAATGAAACGAAACGTCCATCAATGTTCATATCTGTGTAAAAATACGCAATTCGGTTTTCAACTGCAGTTTTAGACAAACCTTTGATTTCAGCGATCTGTTTTACTAAATCGTAGAATTGAACAGGCTGCTTAGCATTCTGCAAAATTTCAAATGCGATTTCGACCATAGACATTTCAACGACTTGTTCCTTCGTATACGTGTTCAACATAGCCACATCTGCACTTCCTTTCCTTCTCCACACTCATTTATATCAACACATTGTGCTCATTCTCTAGAAGAATCATACTCTTCATTATAAACAAATCCCATACGGATATGCCAGTAGTAATCTATCTTTTTTCCATAAAAGGTTTTATGAAGTGTGTTGGATTATACTTCGCTGCTTTTGAAAGTGGTTGATTTCCGCTCCAGGTTGCTCGCTTTCCGCGGGGCAGGCGGTGAGCCACTTGCCGCTTCGCGCCCTTAAGTGTCTCACCTGACCGCTTGTCTCGCACCTTGCGCTCCAATCAACTTGCATAGGAGGAATATAAGAAAACTAAAAACAAAAACCTTCTAAACGAACTAAATTTCAAGTTCTATGGGAGTTATTCTAACCTTTCATGAATGTTATAAATAGAACAAAGAGCAGAAATTAACTCTCTTAAAACTCTCCCAAAGAAAAGAGAACCGCTAAAACTGGCGGCTCTCTCCTTTCTCACACTACATGTTTCTTCTATACTTTCCGCCTACTTCATAAAGCGCGCTCGTAATCTGACCGAGACTTGCAAATTTCACGGTATGCATGAGCTCGTCGAATATGTTTCCGCCGGATAAGGCAACATTTTTGAGACGTTTCAGAGCTTCACTCGCTTGATCTTTGCTTGACTCTTGGAACGCATTCAGATTCTGAATCTGCTGTTCCTTTTCATCCTTCGTCGCACGAGCAAGCTGCATGTTGAACTCTTCTTCTGATGGCGGGTTCGGGTTTAAGTAAGTATTCACGCCGATAATCGGAAGGGAGCCATCATGCTTTTTCATTTCATAATACATGGACTCTTCCTGAATCTTTCCGCGCTGATACTGTGTTTCCATCGCACCAAGCACGCCGCCTCTTGTATTCATACGCTCGAACTCTTGCAGAACCATCTCTTCTACTAAATCAGTTAATTCTTCAATGATAAACGATCCTTGCAGCGAGTTCTCGTTACGAGCCAAACCAAGCTCTTTTGTAATGATCATCTGAATTGCCATCGCGCGGCGAACGGATTCTTCTGTTGGCGTTGTGATCGCTTCGTCATAGGAGTTCGTGTGAAGCGAGTTACAGTTATCATAGAGTGCCATCAAAGCCTGAAGCGTCGTACGAATATCGTTAAAATCAATCTCTTGTGCGTGAAGTGAACGTCCAGATGTTTGGATATGATATTTCAGCTTCTGACTGCGTTCGTTCGCTTTGTATTTATCGCGCATAACCGTAGCCCAAATTCGTCGAGCCACGCGGCCGATTACGCTATATTCCGGATCAAGACCGTTTGAGAAGAAGAACGATAGATTAGGCGCAAATGCGTTAATATCCATTCCGCGGCTCAAGTAATATTCCACATACGTAAAGCCGTTTGCGAGTGTAAACGCGAGCTGCGTGATCGGATTCGCACCAGCTTCTGCAATATGATAACCAGAAATCGAAACCGAATAATAGTTGCGAACTTGGTGGTCGATAAAGTATTGCTGAATATCACCCATCATGCGAAGCGCGAATTCCGTAGAGAAGATACACGTGTTCTGTCCTTGATCTTCTTTTAAAATATCAGCTTGAACCGTTCCGCGGACAGATGCAAGCGTCTTCGCCTTAATCTCGCCATACTCCGCTTCATTTGGCTGTCTGCCATTTCCTTCAGCAAAAATCTTCACTTGCTGATCGATCGCTGTGTTCATGAACATCGCTAAAATAATCGGTGCCGGTCCGTTGATCGTCATGGAAACAGACGTGGAAGGAGCAATTAGATCAAAGCCGTCATATAGCTTCTTCATGTCGTTGAGCGTACAGATGCTTACACCGCTCTCTCCGACTTTTCCGTAGATGTCCGGTCGGTGATCCGGGTCTTCTCCGTAAAGCGTTACCGAGTCAAACGCTGTACTCAAGCGCTTTGCGTCATCATCTTTTGATAGATAGTGAAAACGGCGATTCGTTCTTTCAGGTGTTCCTTCTCCAGCGAACTGGCGCTTCGGATCTTCTCCTTTACGTTTAAAAGGAAATACTCCTGCAGTATAAGGGAACGAACCTGGAACGTTTTCTTTCATGATCCACTTTACGATGTCTCCCCAGTCTTCGAACTTCGGAAGAGCAACCTTTGGAATATCAAGGCCCGAAAGACTTTTCGTCGTAAGCTCGGTCACGATCTCTTTATCGCGAATCTTCGTTACGAACTCTTTTTTGCTGTACATTTCTTTTAGCTCTGGCCACTGTTTCAGCATTTTTGAAGTCGTCGGTAAAAGTTTTTCTTCTACTTTTTCAAGCGCTTTGTTTAAACTCGCCTCTACTTCTTCACCCGCTGCGTCATATTCTCTTACCGTTTCAAGCGTACCTTGAATCTGGAACGACTTGCGCGCAAGTTTCGCCTGTTCGTCCACCGTTTCATGATACTTGCGGACAGTCTGTGCGATTTCGTTTAAATATTGAGCACGTTCGCCTGGAATGATGACGTTCTTTTTCGCGGTCATCGCTTCTGCTGCAGGTTGAATGCCCCAATCCATACCTGACTTTTCTTCGATCACCTTCATCAAGTGATAAAAGAGTACGTTCGTGCCCGCGTCGTTAAACTGACTTGCGATCGTACCGTAAACCGGCATGTCATCTAGATCTTTATCAAACCAGTTGCGAGAGCGCTGATATTGCTTTTTCACATCACGAAGCGCATCTTCAGACCCTTTACGCTCAAACTTATTGATTGCGATAATGTCTGCGTAATCAATCATATCGATTTTTTCTAATTGTGAAGGTGCACCAAACTCGCTCGTCATGACATATAGGGAAGCATCGGAGATTTCTGAGATTCCAGCATCCCCTTGGCCGATCCCGCTCGTCTCTACAACAATCAGATCGAATCCAGCTGCTTTCGTTACTGCAATCGCATCCTTAATCGCATCGGACAGCTCAGAACGAGATCCGCGCGTTGCAAGTGAACGCATATAAACACGAGGATGATAGATAGCGTTCATACGGATTCGGTCACCTAAGAGCGCCCCGCCTGTCTTTTGTTTGGTCGGATCGATCGAGATGATTGCGATCGTCTTGTCTTCACACTCGTTTAAGAATCGGCGTACAAGTTCATCTGTCAGTGAGCTTTTTCCTGCTCCTCCTGTACCGGTGATGCCAAGAACAGGCACTTGTTTCTGCAGACTTTTCAACTCATTCAACGTCTGTTCAGCGGTTGCCGCGATCTCTTCTGAGGCTTGCTTTGCGTTCTCCGCTAACGTGATCAAACGAGAAACAGAGCGTACGTCTTTTTCTTTCACTTTTTCAATCTCATCTGTTAAAGAGGTTACCGTCGGGAAATCACATTCTTCTACCATGAAGTTGATCATGCCTTGAAGTCCTAGCAATCTTCCATCTTCAGGTGAGAAAATACGTGTAACACCATAAGCATGAAGCTCTTTGATTTCAGGCGGGATAATAACGCCTCCGCCTCCGCCAAAGACCTTGATATGCCCTGCTCCGCGCTCTTTTAATAGATCGATCATGTATTTAAAATATTCAACGTGTCCGCCTTGATAAGAAGAAATCGCGATTCCTTGAACGTCCTCTTGGATCGCGGCACTCACCACTTCATCCACAGAACGGTTATGACCAAGATGGATCACTTCACATCCATTCGACTGTATAATTCTTCTCATAATGTTAATGGAAGCATCATGACCATCGAAAAGACTGGAAGCGGTTACAAATCGAACCGGATTTTTCGGCCGGTAAATGTCGGTCTGAGTCATTTTATTCATCCTTTCTTACGCTCCTTTTATGCCATAAAGCAATTGTTGAAGCTGTAATTGCGTATATTCTTCCAAGGTATACATCTTCTGCAGCGCCCAGCGTCTGAACGTCCACATCTGACCTATGATTAAAATATTGTGAGCTGCTGCCTGAATCTCTTTTTCGCATAAATCCAGTTCGCCTTGCTTTACCACTTTAAAAAGCAGTTCTTCAAAGATCGCCGTCATCTCCAGCTCTTTTTTCAACACATAAGGAAGTGCTTCATGAGAAAGTGACTTTGCTTCCTGATACATGACGAGCACTTCATCCTGCATATCGTCCATCACTTTGAAATAAGCTGTGATCGCACGTTCAACACCTTTTATTCCGCTATCTTCACCGTTTATGTCCTGCTGCAGCCTCAGCTTTACGCCATCATAGATGCTGTCGCAAACAAGATACAGAATATCTTCTTTTGAACGGATGTACTCGTAAAGTGTGCCAATGCTAAAGCCTGAAGCTTTTGCGATCTCACGGGTAGTCGTGCGGTGGAATCCATTCTCTTTAAAGAGAGACACCGCCGCTTTCACCATTTCTTCCCGTCGCCTTTGAATTAATTTTTCATCTTTTACGAGCGACGGCACTTCTTTCTTACCCAATTGGCCTCCCTCATTTCTGTTTCCCGTCAGCCGGCTGCAAACGTTCTTTTAAAATTTGTTCTGCAGCTGTATAAGGGTCTGTGTTACCTGATTCTAAGTCGGCCAGCCAGGAGAACCCGTTTTTCTGTTCGTGTGTCCACACTTGCTGATAAATTTCATGCTGAACCACTTCCATTACCTCACGCTTAAGGTTTGAAAGCTTCCGTTCTTTTCCTTCACCGCTTTTATCTAAATAGTTACGGTGCTCACAAAGAGCATCCCACAACTTCTGCAATCCTTTATTTTCAGTAGAAACCGTCTGAACGACTGGAGGGCGATAAGGACTGTCATGTTTCACTAGATCGAGCATCGCTTCAATCTCTGCGAGCAGCTTCGGAACCCCTGGCATATCTGCTTTGTTCACAACAAACAGATCAGCGATTTCCATGATTCCCGCCTTAAAGACTTGAACAACATCCCCGCTGCCCGGGTTTAACACAACCGCAACCGAATCCGCTAGCTTCATAATGTCGAGTTCTGACTGCCCCACTCCTACTGTCTCTATTAAAATCACATCAAAACCATACGCATCCATCAGCCTTACCGTTTCTTTCGTAGAACGAGAGAGTCCGCCAAGACTTCCGCGCGTCCCCATGCTTCGGATAAACACACCCGGATCGGTAAAATGGTCAGCCATCCTGACTCGATCTCCTAGTATAGAGCCACCGCTAAAAGGACTCGTCGGATCAACGGCAACAACCGCAACGGTCATCTCCTTTTTACGCAAAAAAGAGATAAGACGGTTAACGAGCGAGCTTTTCCCAGCACCAGGTGAACCGGTGATACCGATCCAGTGGGCCCCTTTTTGCTGAGGATAGATGCTCTTTAAAAGCTCGAGTTTGTCTTCACCGTTGTTCTCGGCAAGTGTGATCGCTTTCGCGAGAGCACGTTCATCTTTTTGCTGGATGCGCTGTGCTAATGGATGCATGGTTTCCTCCTAAAACTAGTTTCTGTAATTGTTATTTGTGAAGGTTAATCTCTAAGAGGTTTGTACTTTTGTTTTGTTCTCCATTGATGAAGTTGATTGGAGCGTAAGGCGTGAGACTCTCGGCTAGGACAAGCGGTCAGGTGAGACACTTAAGAGTAAAACGTACGAATGTGGCTCACCGCCTGCCCCGCGGAAAGCGAAGCGCCTAGAGCACAGATCAACCTCTCACAAACTCACAAATCAATCCTTCAAAAGCATCTTAGAAATAACGAGACGCTGAATTTCTTGTGTACCTTCATAGATCTGCGTAATTTTCGCATCACGCATATAACGTTCAACTGGATATTCTTTCGTGTAGCCGTATCCGCCGAATACTTGAACCGCATCTGTTGTCACTTCCATCGCAATGTCTCCTGCGAAAAGCTTCGACATCGCGGATTCCTTACCATATGGAAGACCTTCTGATTCTCTCCATGCAGCTTGATAGGTTAAAAGTCTTGCTGCTTCAACTTTTGTAGCCATATCAGCGAGTTTAAATCCGATTCCTTGGTTTACACCGATCGGCTTACCGAACTGCTTGCGCTCTTTTGCGTAATTGACGGAAGCATCCAGTGCGCCTTGTGCGATCCCAACGGCTTGAGCAGCAATTCCGTTACGCCCGCCGTCAAGTGTCATCATCGCAATTTTAAAGCCTTCTCCTTCTTTGCCAAGCAAGTTTTCAGCTGGCACTCGGCAGTCTTCGAAAATGATCTCTAGTGTTGGAGATGAACGAATTCCGAGTTTCTTTTCTTTTTCCCAAAAGAAAAGCCTGGTGTCCCTTTTTCTACTATGAAAGCGGAAACTCCTCTCGTTCCTGCTTCAATATCTGTGCGTGCAAACACGACATAGATCTCAGCGTCTCCAGCATTTGTGATGAAAATTTTAGAACCATTGATGATGTAATGGTCGCCGTCTTTTTTAGCCGTTGTTTTCATATTCCCTGCATCAGACCCAGAACCTGGCTCTGTTAAACCGTATGCTCCGATCTTCTTTCCTTCTGCCATCGGACGAAGGAACTTTTGCTTTTGCTCTTCGTTACCGAACTTAAAGATGGGCCATCCTGCAAGTGACGTGTGAGCAGAAAGTGTTACACCGACTGACGCACAGACGCGTGATAGTTCTTCTACTGCGATCACATAACCAAGATAGTCTCCACCAATCCCGCCGTACTCTTCTGGCCAAGGAATACCGCAAAGTCCAAGCTCTCCCATTTGGTCGAAAATTGCGCGGTCAAAGCGCTCCTCTTCGTCACGTTCTGCTGCTGTTGGTTCTACTTCGTTTCGTGCAAAATCACGCACCATTTTGCGGATCATTTCATGTTCTTCAGATAACATAAATTGCATCTCTATCTCTCCCTCTTATCCTAGTAAATGTTTGCTGAGCACCATTCGCTGAATTTCACTTGTTCCCTCATAGATCTGACACACCTTCGCGTCTCGGAACAATCGCTCTACCGGATACTCTTTCGTATAACCGTAGCCTCCGTACACTTGCACCGCTTCGATCGCTGATTTCATCGCCGTTTCTGATGCGAAAAGCTTTGCCATCGATGCTTCTTTTCCGCATGACATGCTGTTTGTCTTTAAATCTGCCGCACGATAGGTTAAAAGTTTTGCGGCTTCAACGTTTGTCGCCATATCAGCCAATTTGAATGCTAACCCTTGATTCGCACCAATCGGCTTGCCGAACTGCTTTCTCTCTTTGCATAGTTTGTCGCATATTCTAATGCCGCTTCGGCAATTCCAAGCGACTGAGCAGCGATTCCGATCCTGCCCACATCCAGGTTGCTCATCGCAATCTTAAAGCCTTCTCCTTCTTTACCAAGCAGATTTTCAGCAGGAACGCGTGCATCTTCAAAAACGATCTCGCACGTGTTCGATCCGTTCAACCCCATTTTTTCTCTTTCTTTCCTACTGAAAAACCTGGTGTATCTTTATCTACGATGAAGGCTGAGATTCCGTAGCTGCCTTTGTCTGGCGCAGTGGAAGCAAACACGATATACACATCCGCTTCGCCTGCATTTGTAATAAAAATCTTCGAGCCATTTAAAACGTAATGATCGCCTTGTTTAACAGCTCTCGTTTTTAAACTTGCTGCATCAGAACCTGAACTAGGTTCTGTAAGTCCGAACGCCCCAAGGTACTCTCCACTCGCTAACTTAGGAATGTATTTTCTCTTTTGTTCTTCATTTCCGAAATAAAGAATTGGATTTGTTCCAACACTCGTATGAACGGATAAAATCACACCGATCGTCGCACTCACCTTTGATAATTCGTTGATCGCGATAATGTACGACGTAAAATCCATTCCCGCTCCGCCATACTCTTCTGGAATCGGAATGCCCATCAGTCCAAGTTCAGCCATCTTCGTGATCAGATGACGCGGAAACTCTTCTGTCTCTTCCATATGCTCAATGGCCGGTGCTATCTCTTTTTGTGCAAAATCCCGTACCATCTTCTGCATCATCTTTTGTTCTTCTGTAAACACGAGGTTCATGGTCTCTCCCCATTTCCTTTTTCTCTGTGATGCGTGTCTCTCTCACAAAGACAAAAATGGAATTTTTGTCTTTGTGTGGGGTCAGACCCCTAGGCGTACTCGTAGAAGCCTCTGCCTGATTTCTTTCCTAGCCAGCCTGCCTTCACGTATTTTCTAAGCAAAGGACACGGACGGTACTTATCGTCGCCGAAGCCTTCATGCAGTGTTTCCATGATGTACAGGCATGTATCGAGTCCGATAAAGTCTGCTAGAGTTAACGGTCCCATCGGATGATTCATTCCGAGTTTCATAATTTCATCCACTGCTTCTGGTGTCGCTACACCTTCATACACCGCGAAAATCGCTTCGTTGATCATCGGCATAAGGATTCGGTTTGAGATGAACCCTGGAAAATCGTTCACTTCAACAGGTACTTTTTGCAGCTTCTTAGATACAGACTCGATCGTTTCATACACCTCATCTGCTGTCTGAAGACCACGGATGATTTCTACAAGTTTCATAACCGGTACAGGGTTCATGAAATGCATGCCGATCACTTTTTCAGGACGCTCGGTTGCTGCAGCGATCTCTGTAATCGGAAGTGATGATGTGTTTGAAGCTAGAATTGCATGTGCTGGCGCATATTGATCAAGCATCTTAAAGAGCTGCGTTTTTACATCCATGTTCTCAACAACCGCTTCAATCACAAGGTCAGCGTTGGACGCGTTCTCTAAAGAAGTAGAAGATGTTATACGAGAAAGGATGTTTTCTTTTTCACTCTCATCCATACGGCCCTTTTCAACGGAACGGTTTAAGTTTATTTGAATGATGCCGATCCCTTTTTGTACGAATTCGTCTTTCATATCGTGCAAAACCACGGAGTAGCCAGCCATCGCACAAACTTGTGCAATCCCTGAACCCATTTGCCCTGCTCCAATCACCATAATGTTTTGAATGCTCATGTGTTACGTCCTCCTCTATGCTTTTACTTCTACTAAAATCGCGTCACCTTGACCGCCGCCTGAACAGATCGATGCAATACCAAGTCCGCCGCCGCGTCTTTTTAATTCGTGGATTAACGTCAGTACGATGCGCGTGCCGCTCGCCCCAATCGGGTGACCTAATGCCACTGCGCCGCCGTTCACGTTCACTTTTTCAAGATCTAATCCAGCAAGCTCTGCACTCGTTAACGCAACAGCCGCGAATGCTTCATTTATTTCAAAAAGATCTACTTCTTCTAATGATTTTCCTGTTTTCTTTAATAGCTCAGTGATTACAAGTCCTGGCGTCTTCGGGAAATCCTTCGCTTCAACTGCAATCGCCGTGTGGCCTAAAATGGTTGCGAGCACTTCTTTTCCTTCTTTTTCAGCACGTTCTTCGCTCATCACAACTACCGCTGCAGCACCGTCGTTCACGCCAGGTGCGTTCCCTGCTGTAATCGTCCCGTCTTGAGAGAATACAGGTTTTAATTTAGCAAGAGATTCTACCGACGTATCTTTACGAGGCGACTCATCTTGAGAAACCACGATCGGATCACCTTTACGCTGAGGCACTTCTACCGGAACGATCTCTTCAGCGAAAATACCCTTATCAATGGACGCTACAGCACGGCTATGACTGCGGTACGCCCACTCATCTTGGCGATCACGTGAGATTTCCATCTCTTTTGCCACGTCATTTCCGTAGATTCCCATGTGAACTCCTGTAAACGTACACGTTAATCCGTCATGCACCATAAGGTCCTTCACTGAGCTGTCACCCATACGAAGACCCCAGCGAGCTTTCGGTAAAATGTATGGTGCGTTGCTCATCGACTCCATTCCGCCAGCAACGATAATCTCCTCATCACCCGCACGGATAATTTGGTCTGCTAGTGTGATTGCTCGAAGACCTGAAGCACATACTTTGTTGATCGTCTCTGTCTTCGTCTCCCAAGGTAAACCTGCTTTTTGAGCCGCTTGACGAGAAGGAATCTGACCTTGCCCGCCTTGAAGAACGCAGCCTAAAATGACTTCATCAACAGATTCTGGAGCGACGTTTGCTCGTTGAAGTGCTTCTTTAATGGCGATTCCACCTAAATCTGATGCCGTAAGAGAGCTTAATCCCCCGCCAAACTTCCCGACAGGTGTACGTGCACCACTAACGATTACTGATTTTGTCATGTGAAAGACCTCCTGTTTTGAAATGTTGAAGCTGAACACTTATTGTTAACGCTTACATAAATTATTGCAGACGAGCCGAGCGAACGCTCAGTCGACCAATCCCCAAGCATGAAGCTGCCAGCTCATACGCGGGCAGCTTATTTACATGCTCAGACTACTGAAGAATCTCTTGTTTTTGAGACCCAAACATCGATTTTTCTAAGATTTCAACAACGTCTAACGTTTGTACTGTATCTTCTACTTCTTTCGCTTTCGTACCATCACTCAACATCGTTAAGCAATAAGGACATCCGCTTCCGATCATGGTTGGATTTACAGCGAGGGCTTGCTCTGTACGCGCAACGTTTACACGCGATCCTGCTTTTTCTTCCATCCACATCATTCCGCCACCCGCTCCACAGCACATACCGTTTTGACGGTTGCGGTCCATCTCGACCACTTTTACGCCAGGAATTGCTTTTAAAATATCGCGAGGCGGCTCGTATACTTCGTTATAGCGTCCAAGGTAACAAGAATCGTGGTACGTGATTGTTTCATTCACTTCATATTTAGGCTGAATTCGTCCTTCTTTGATCCATTCAGCTAAAAGTTCTGTATGGTGGTAGACTTCCGCTTTTAGACCAAACTCAGGATACTCATTTTTAAACGTGTTATATGCATGCGGGTCGATCGTAATGATTTTCTTAACATCGTGCTTTTCAAAGAGTTCGATGTTTGCATTCGCCATCTCTTGGAATAAAAACTCGTTTCCAAGACGACGAGGCGTGTCACCAGAGTTCTTCTCTTTGTTTCCTAAGATCGCAAACGTGATGCCCGCTTCGTTCATGATTTTCGCAAGAGAAAGCGCGATTTTTTGTGAACGGTTATCATAAGCACCCATCGAACTTACCCAGAACAGGTACTCGAACTCTTCACCCGCTTTTTCTTTCTCTTTTACAGTCGGAACCACGATATCTTCTTTCAGTTCACGCCAGTTCTCGCGTTCTTTTTTCGAGATTCCCCAAGGGTTTCCTTGCTTTTCAATATTCTTAATCGCACGCTGCGCTTCAGCATCCATCTTACCTTCTGTTAAGACAAGGTAACGGCGCATGTCGATAATCTTATCGACATGTTCGTTCATTACAGGACACTGATCTTCACAGTTACGGCAAGTTGTACAAGCCCAGATCTCTTCTTCTGTCATAACTTCACCGATCATTTCTACATCATACGCAAATGCAGATGATCCGTCTGTTGCAGCAGCTGTTTCCTCGGCGCCCTTCCCTCTCGCTTCAAAAGCGATCTGGTTGCCTGTTGTGTTCGAGAACGCAAATGCTGGCATCCAAGGTGTACGCGATGTAACAGCTGCCCCTTTTACCGTTAGATGGTCACGAAGCTTAACGATCATGTCCATCGGTGAAAGCATCTTACCTGTGCCCGTTGCTGGACAAACATTCGTACAGCGACCGCACTCTACACATGCGTAGAGATCAACAAGCTGCTTTTGATTGAAGTCTTCAATCTTATTCACACCGAAAACTTCTTGTGTTTCGTCTTCAAAGTTAATAGAAGACAGTTTTCCTACTTTATCTTTGCGGCCAAGCCAAACGTTAAGCGGACCGGCAATTAAGTGAGCGTGCTTGGATTGCGGCACATACACTAAGAATGTTAATAAGAACAATAAGTGAATCCACCAAGAGATAAAGAATACGACTGCAGCACCGGTTTCACCTAGGAAACCAAGAGCCATCGCGATAACGGATGCAATTGGAGCCGTCCACTCATAAGGGAGATCATGCCAGATGATTTCTGCCCCATTCCCTACTAGTACCGAGAGCATCAAGCCGCCAATAAACAGAAGCACTAATCCTGACTTAAAGCCTCGCTTCAGACGTACAAGCTTTTCAACATATCTTCTGTAAAAAGCCCACACGACTGCGATCATAATCATCGTCGTTACGATTTCTTGGAAAAACGTGAACCCTGGATAAAGCGGCCCGAGCGGCAGATGAGACCCAGGTGCGAGTCCTTTCCAAATAAAATCGATCGCTCCGAACTGGACAAGAATAAATCCATAAAAGAACATGATGTGGATAATTCCGCTTTTTTATCTTTTAACAGCTTCTTTTGACCAAATACGTTGACTAAGACTGCTTTGATTCTTTCTTGTACCGTATGGTCGAACTCCACTTTTTTGCCGAGCTTGATAAACTCGTACCTTGTTTTCACCACATAAACGAACAAAAACAATGCGTAAGCGGTTACAAAAAGAAATGCAAGCCAGTTTGCTACCATTAAGCCGTTCATCAATTTCTCTCCCTTCCACTCCTGCTATTCCCTAATTCTTTCTCTTTTAATAATTCTAAATGAAATTAATTTTCTGACATCATTATATCATAAAAAATAAATGAATGAGCATTCAGTCAACATCTCATCAAAAAATTTTTTTAGTCGTTTTAAATGGCAAGGGCATACTAAATAAAAGTTTTGGGAGAAGGAGGAGATGAAGATGTGGATCGTTTTAGCGATTGCAATCGTGGGGATTTTAGCGTGGATTGATTTTTATTTAGGACATAAACAGACGATTTCAAAGGAAGAACCTCCTGTAACAACAAGTGGCAGCATGCATCTCCTATCAACGGGCTCCCATTTTTTCGATTCACTGTTTCAGGATATAGATGAAGCATCAGAGTCAATCTACATACAATTTTACATTTTACGTGATGACGAACTTGGCAGTGAGATGGTGACGAGATTAATCTCAAAAGCAAAGAATGGCGTGGAAGTTAGGCTTCTTCTCGATTATATGGGAAGTCACGGCGTAAAGAAGAAGACCATTCAAAACTTAAAAGATGCGGGTGTTCATTTTGAATACAGCAACAAACCTCAGTTTCCTTACCTTTTATATCGCATCAACCACAGAAATCATCGAAAGGTTACCATTATTGATGCCAAGATCGGATACATCGGCGGATATAACGTGGGAAATGAATATATTGGCAGAGTCACAAGATTTGGGGATTGGCGTGATTATCATTTAAAATTAAAAGGTGCCGTCGTACATGAGTTACAGCGTTTATTCATCGATGATTGGAATGGATCGACGAATGATAAGATGATGACGCAGTTAGCATATCCACACGATGATGTTCGTGACGTGGCATTCATGCTCCTTCCCTCTAAAGGCGATGCGGCCTATCGTTTCTTTTATGAAAAAATAAAACGTTCCGAAAAAAGCATCTTTATAGGTTCACCTTACTTTATTCCGGGTAAGAAGATGAACAAGGAACTCTTATCTGCAATAGATCGCGGTGTAAACGTTAAGTTAGTCGTACCTATGAATCCCGACCATCCTTTTGTACAAGAAGCGTCTTATCGGTACATAAAACCGCTTTTAGAAGCTGGAGCAGAGATCTATCAATTTCATGAAGGTTTTTATCATTCAAAAGTATTAATGTTCGATGAATCAATCTGCGATATTGGTACCGCAAACTTTGATCTGCGCAGCTTTTTTATAACGACGAGATCAATTGTATTTTTACCGATAAAGATTCTATTCAAGCCGTAAAAAAAGTGCTTGAGTCTGATCTTGCCCGTTCTGAGAAACTGACGCTCGAACGGCTCAAAAAGACGAGAACTGTTAAAGTACGCCTAAAAGAAGTGATCGGGTTTATCCTTTCGCCTTTTTTATAAAGCTAGAACTTTGTTGCTCTTGAGAGTGGTTGATTTCCGTTCCAGGTGCTTCGCTTTCCGCGGGGCAGGCGGTGAGCCCCTTGCCGCTTTGCGTCTTAAGGGTCTCACCTGACCGCTTCTCCCGCAGGAGTCTCGCACCTTACACTCCAATCAACCAATCAACGAAGCAATTTAACAGCATCAACTTTTACAAAAAACAATAAAAATAAAACAACAGGGGGCCAAACATGTTAACATCTTTTGGTTTTGTATCAACGGCTCTCAACTTATATGAGGCCTCACCTGCAAAAACAATGACCTTCGCAACGTATCAGAAACGCGAAGAAAAAGAACGCGAAGCACAACTGCTCGCGATCACGAAAAATAATTTAGAACGGACCCTTCGTGTGCTTCATTACTGCATCGCGCACGAACTTCCGTTATATCGGATGTCCTCTTCTATCGTCCCTTTGGCTACACACCCTGAAGCAGCTTGGGATTTTTTACAGAAGACGAAAAAAGAGTGCAGTGAAATTGAGAAACTCGTTAAAAAGTACAATATTAGAACGAGCATGCATCCGAACCAATACACACTGTTTACAAGCCCGCGACCAGAGGTAACCGTTAACGCGGTGAAAGACATGCAGTATCATTATGACCTTCTTAAAGGAATGGGCATCGAGGACCGCAGCTATATCAACATCCATATCGGCGGTGCTTATGGGGACAAAGCCTCCTCTTTAGAACGATTTTATGAAAATATTAAAATGCTTCCCGCTGACGTAAAAAGCCGAATGACACTCGAAAATGACGACAAAACATTTACTACAAAAGAGACACTTGAGGTTTGTGAGAACGAAGGCATTCCGCTCATGTTTGATTACCACCATTACAAAGCAAATCCTGATGACGATGGGTCGCTCGAAGAACTGCTTCCGCGGTTTATTGCGACTTGGAAAAACACTGGTCGGCCTCCTAAGGTTCACCTCTCATCACCTAAAGACGAAAAAGCATACAGAAGTCACCACGATTATGTGAGCCTCGACTATGTGCTTCCATTTTTTAAGATGATATCTAATTTCACAGATGAGCTGGACGTCATGATTGAAGCGAAACAAAAAGACCGCGCCGTCCTTCAGCTGATTGATGAGCTGGAGAAAGTACGCGGCTTTAAAAGGATGAGCGGTGGCACGATCCTTATGTAGGCCCAATGATAAAGTTTTTTAGCTCCGCATTAAAGCTTTCGTAATGTTTGATTGGAAGCTGGTGCAGAGCTTTGTTTAATATGACGAACTTTGCCTTAGGGTGAACATTTTTTGTATAGATCCTTCTGTAAGGGTGCATATATTCCGCTTGATCGCCATAAATGAACAGCAGTGGGAACCGCCACTCTTTTAACTGATCTGTGCAATGAAACATAAAGCTTTCTTTATAAAATCGTTCCCACGTTTTTGGATCTGACTGGTTATGATACGACAGCATCTCTTTTCGATCCTGAAGGGAATTTGAATGTGTGCTTACAAGAATCTGTTTTAGTAGGGCTGGTGCATTTTTAGCCAGCCTTATTCCTGTTTGGAACTGCTTTTTAAGTGCAAAAGTAGAAACTTGAGAAAAGCCCCCGCTTAAAATAAGTCCCTTAGTCCGATGCGGATACTTTTGTACAAAAGCCTGTGCGACCGAGCCTCCTGCAGAATAACCACAAATATACGCCTCGTCAATTAACAGATGGTCCAGAAGATTTGCCACATCATCCGCTAAATCATATATCGTAAACGTCTCTGGGTCTTTAACAGATGAACGTCCATGGCCCCGAACATCTGGAAATATGGTTTGGCAGTATTGGGATAGTTCCTTTTGATACTTGAACACGAGATGACTCATACCCGACGGATGTAAAAATACGAGGGGAGCACCCGTTCCTAACTTTTCATAGTAGATTTGAAACTCAGAGGTCAGTCCGGCTAAAGCCATGTTATCCTCATTTTAAAAATGTTCCTGCCATCCAAATATACACTTGATATCCTAAATAGATACCAACGATACCCATGATGCCAGGTAATGCAGGCGGCGCTGGAATCGGTAATTTTAACAGGGCAAAAACAAAGCCTACGAGGGCGCCTGTTATCAATGATAATAAGATCAATTTCATGTATGTACCCCTCATTCAAACGAGTTTCCAAACCTATCTCTTATTAATATGGCACGATCTCCTTACAATATCCCTATTTCATTGCAATTAAGCTTGAGGGGTGGTGGAGGCGTTCACAAGTTCATATTGCTTTTTAATGATTCGTATCTGGCCGCGATGACTCAGTTCATCTTCGAAAACATGAAACCATTTAAAATAGTTGTTTCCGAGCTCATTATCCCACCATGGCGTTGTCTCGTATAACCATGAATCTGAAAGTTTTTGAAAATGCTTCAGCGTGATCTCTCGTGTCTTTTTCAAGTCTTCTAAATAAAATTCAGCGGTATTTCCATTGATAATGGTCGCCGCTTCACCTAAATCGAGTGCAGGCTGAAGGGTTTCTGCATAACGATCAATCTCCTCATCAGGCATGTCTTTCCCATCAATCGTTATAAATTGATAGATTTTCTCCACCGCTACAAGATGAGCGAGCAGCATGCCGATCGAATTGCCCGTTCCATTGATTCTAAAGTCGAGTTCTTCTACGGATAAATTTTGCACTTCCCAAATCGTCGTTTCCCTCGTGTAATCCATCATAGAAATCAAGTTAGAAAATTCTTTTGAGTACCCTTCGATCTGTCCGATGAAATAAGGGCTTTTGTTGGATGTGTTCATTTGTGTAACCTCCTGAGCAATAATGTGCATTATTAGAATTCAAGAAAAGGTAAGGAATTCCTTTTATGTCATTCGTCTAAGCTCGCGAACCTCTGCTGAATGGCAGATTGCTCAAATAGATCGTAAATCTCAAGAATCGCTCATAAACTTCTGGAATCGCTCTTAAATCTCTAGAATCGCTCGTAAACCTCTAGAATCGCTCGTAAACCACTTCCAAGCCCTCACCCCAAAAAGAAAAAACCTGTCCGCAGACAGGTTTTCCCTACTTTATCTCTCTATTACATACGTTCTGGCGCTTCTACGCCAACGATGTTCAGTGCATTCTCGATCGTCACTTGAGTTGCCTTCATTAAAGCAAAACGAGCTTCTGATTTTTCTTTATTTTCAGGATCCAGTACACGCTCAGCGTTATAGAAGCTATGAAGAGCAGAAGCGAGCTCAAATACATAGTTCGTCACGCGGTGTGTTAGAAGTTTTTCAGCCGCTTCATTAATAACGGCCGGGAATTCCCGATCTTCTTCAACAGCTCAAACTCTTTTTCAGAATCAATCTGTTTTAAATCTACGTCCCCGTCGTAAGAAAGACCCATCTCTTCTCCTTGGCGAAGCATGCTGCATACGCGCGCGTGTGCGTATTGTACGTAAAACACAGGATTTTCGTTCGATTTAGAAACGGCTAAATCCATGTCAAAATCAAGGTGAGTATCGTTTGAACGCATCGCGAAGAAATAACGAGTTGCGTCGATGCCCACTTCTTCCATCAGTTCACGAAGCGTAACAGCTTTACCTGTACGCTTACTCATACGAACTTTTTCTCCATTTTGGAAAAGTGAAACAAGCTGAATAATCATTACGTCCAGTTGTTCTTTATCATAACCGAGCGCCTGAATCGCTGCCTTCATACGAGGAATGTAGCCGTGGTGGTCTGCTCCCCAAATGTTGATCAGCTTTTCAAAGCCACGCTCAAACTTGTCGTTGTGATACGCGATATCCGGTGTTAAGTACGTGTAGGAGCCGTCATTCTTAATCAGTACACGGTTCTTGTCATCATCGTAGTCTGTTGTACGGAACCATGTTGCTCCTCTTCTTCATAAACAACGCCTTTCGCTTTTAACTTCTCTAGCGCAGCATCAATTTTACCGTTTTTATAAAGAGAAGTTTCAGAGAACCACACATCAAAATCCACGCGGAATTCAGCCAAATCTTCTTTAAGCTTTTCTAATTCACGAGTAAGACCGTATTCACGGAAAAAGCTAACGCGTTCGCTTTCTTCTTTTTCCAACCAAGAATCACCGTATTCTTCAGCCAGGTCTTTACCGAACTGAATAATATCAGCGCCGTGATAACCATCTTCAGGCATATCTTTATCCTTGCCTAATGCTTGGAAGTAGCGCGCTTCGATCGACGTAGCTAAGTTGTTAATTTGATTTCCAGCATCATTGATGTAGAACTCGCGAGAAACATTATATCCAGCATAATCCAGGATATTGCAGATCGTATCACCAACAGCCGCACCACGGGCATGTCCTAAGTGAAGGGTGCCAGTCGGGTTCGCAGATACGAACTCTACTTGAACCTTCTTGCCGTTTCCGTGCTCAGTACGCCCATAATCCTTGCCTGCTTTTAAAACAGTCGGTACAAGCTCCGTTAAGTAAGAGTTGTCCATATAAAAGTTGATGAATCCAGGACCTGCAATCTCAACCTTTGCAATCGATGCTTTACTTTTATCAAAATTCGCTACTAAATCGTCAGCGATCATACGAGGTGCTTTTTCGCGATACGCGCTAACTGCATCGCCATGTTTGTAGCGAAGTCACCATTCGCTTTATCTTTCGGCACTTCAAGAACGACTGCCGGCAGTTCTTCTTTTTTCGCAAGTCCTGCTTTTACGACCGCTTCTTCAATCTCTTCTTTTAACAGATGCTTGACCTGGTCAAGGATATTCATGCTTTTGCCTCCTGAAAATTAATCTTGATTCGATGTGTTCCTGTATGTTCACCCTGCAGAACCAGCTCGTACGCGAGCTTCAGATCACCCGTCTGATTTTGCTGATTCCATCGGAAATTCATTTCATGTGTGGTCGTTTCCATCCAAAGCTGGCCATATGGGCTATCGTACATGCCTTTCGTTGTCTGGCCGATTAAATATTTCTGTTTCATAGATACACTGCCTGAGCGGATAATCAGAATTCCAGCGTGCGTAATCTTAATCACATTATTGACAGAACCTGCACCTTCTATCTCTTCCTTGTACTGAAGATAAGTAACGTCTCCTCTTTTATAAAGCTTACCTTCTGTCTCGGTGTAATGTTTTTCCTTCTCACCGCTAAAATGAACTTCTGAACTTATCGTAAGCGCAACAGACAATTCCGTATCTTGATCCATGCGAACAACACTTCCTTTTTTGGTGTACCTCTTTAACTTACCTATTATAAAAGATTTCACTACTCTCGTTCAACCTTATGGGTGTCTTTTTAAAAAATCGTGGGTCTAATAGGTAAAATTAGCCTAAAAACACGTTTTCGTGAGTGGATGATTTGGAATGAGGTACCGTAATGACTTATTATACATTGAAGAAGATGAAATTAGTTGAGGAGGATTATGATGAAAAACGAAAAGATCTTATTGGTGAATCGTCCAAAGGGAACTCCGCAAAAAAGCGACTTCCGTTACGAGGAAGCATCGATCCCTGCGCTTGAAAATGATCAGGTACTTCTGAAGACCATCTATCTTTCTGTGGACCCTTACATGAGAGGACGCATGAGTGACCGCAAGTCCTACGTACCTCCTTTTGAATTAAATGAAGCAATCTCTGGAGGCGTTGTTGGACAAGTTGTGGAATCTCGCTCAGGAGAACTGGCTGAAGGTGATTTTGTAATCGGAAACCTTGGCTGGCAAAAATACAATGTCGCGAGCGATGCTGAAGTACGAAAGCTTGATCCTTCTATTGCGCCGTTAACAGCAAACCTCGGTGTTCTTGGAATGACAGGTTTAACCGCCTATTTCGGATTGCTCGATATCGGAAATCCGCAAGAAGGTGAAACTGTTGTTGTAAGTGGTGCCGCTGGTGCAGTTGGAACAATCGTTGGCCAGATCGCCAAGATTAAAGGTGCGCGTGTAGTCGGAATCGCTGGTTCAGATGAAAAAATTTCTTATTTGAAAGATGAATTAGGCTTTGACGCAGCAATCAATTATAAGACCGAGAACGTGTATAAAGCATTAAAAGCTGCATGCCCGGATGGCGTTGATGTATATTTTGATAATGTTGGCGGCGAGATCTCAGACAGCGTACTCGCTTTAATCAACAAAGGCGCACGCATTCCAGTCTGTGGACAAATCGCACTTTATAATCTTGAAAAAGCGGATGTTGGTCCACGCATGCAAAGTCAGTTGCTAATCAACAGCGCATTGATGAAAGGCTTTATCGTGAGCGATTATGCGGCTCATTTTGAAGAAGGAGCAATCGAACTTGCGAAATGGCTAAAAGAGGGCAAGCTTTCTTACAGCGAAAACATCGTGGACGGCTTCGAGAAAACGATTGATGCGTTCTTAGGTCTGTTTTCTGGTGAAAACACTGGGAAACAGCTTGTAAAAGTGGCTGACCCGGAGAATGTGTAGGATTCTTTAAAGAGAACCTAAAAAACCCTGTAAATTATGTGGCTTTTCACTCTGAACTAGTGAAAAGCCTCTTTTAATGAAGATGGCGAGTTACAACTGTAAACAATTCAAGAAATACGGAACATAATACGGCGAGAAACAGTTATAATCCGGCGAGTTTACAAAAACCGACAAAAAATCAAAAAAGACCAACTCCCCAAAATTGAAAGCCAGTCCCCCTAAATTATTTTTCTACTAAATGATAGCCAATATAATCCAGTGCAGATTGAATGTTATTTACATACTTCGTTTTCACGTTCGTCAAATCGAAATGATATACTTGCTCATGAGCAAATGCAGGAGACACTCCCGTTATGATCGTTTCTACTCCCATCAAATGAAGAGCGTTGATCAAAGAAAACAGCACTTTTGGAAAACGGTTATCCTGAACATAAAGTTTGGATAAATCAATAATAAAGAAATGAATTTCACCTTCTGCCGCATTATGAAGAACATCACTTATGATTTGTTCTGAACGGACTTCATCTACAATGCCTTGCAAGGAAAGAATGGATACTCCTTCTGTCAGCGGGATGATCGGAACACTTAAGAATCCCATATGATGTTTCGTTTCATCGAGTTCGATGATGTGTGACAGTATCCCCGCTATCGAGTGAAGATAGTTTACATCATCTTGCGAAAACTCTCTTTCCTTTCGATCCATCACGCAAAGAGTGCCAAAGACATTCCCTTTTAAATCTTTTAGTGTTACACCTAAGAAACCTTTGATTTTCAGTTGACCTGTTACCTCTAACTCTCGTGTTCTTGCATCGGTCATTAAGTTTCTTGTATGCATCGTACTGCCTTCGTTCATAATGATTAAACGGCAATACGTTTCTCCATATTCTACACTGTAACCCTCTGTAATAATTTCTCTTCTTCATTAAAAGAGCTTAGGACCGTAATCGCCCTTTTCCCCTTCCTTGTTACATATGTAGTTTTGACATTCAGTTGTTTGCTAATTAAGTCGAACATTTTGCGGGAAACAGACTTTAACGAATAATAATTCGTAATCTCATTTTCGTACTCATCAGTCATAATATCCCCTCCTATAAATAAGAGCATTTCTTATTTGAGACAAGTATATCATTTTTATGTAGTAAATTTTGGATATTGTAAAAATAAAAGAGATAAATACTTCTGTGTTATAAATTTTCAATACGAAAATAAGCTGATTCCATGACAGAGCCAGCTCAAACAATTAAAGAGGTAAGATCATAGAGACAGTCGTTCCTTTACCTTCTATGCTATTAAAATGAAGTTTCCCTTTATGTTCTTTCATGATTTTTGAACTGACCATTAGTCCGAGACCCGTGCCTTTTTCTTTTGTCGTATAAAAAGGCTCACACATTTTATGAATACGCTCTGCCGGAATTCCACAGCCTTGATCTTTTACAGACACATAAATATTTCCGTCTACCACTTCTCCACGTATTGTAATCTCTCCGCCATTTGCCATCGAATCGATCGCATTTTTCAAAAGATTGATCAACACTTGCTTCAGTTCGTTTTCTTCGGCATGGATCAATGGCAAACTCTCCGACATCTCCGTTTTGAACTGTATGTTTTGAACGATTGCTTCAGGTTGCAGGAGGGATTTAACAAATTCAACGATCTCTTTTAAGCAAATCTTTTTATACGTTCTCACTTGTGGTTTTGCAAGTAATAACAACTGTCCCATAATCTGATCGATCCTGTTAAGTTCTTTATCCATAATGTTGTAATAGTTGGATGGGTCGAGCTGTTTGCTTTCTTGTAAAAACTGAACAAACCCTTTAAGGGAAGTTAGCGGATTCCTAATTTCATGCGCCACAGAAGCCGCCAGCTGTCCGACAATGGAAAGCTTGTCTGACTGACGAAGCATATCTTCTGATTTTTTCTTTCTGAAATGTCACGGGTAACCCCAATGATCTCGACCACTTTTCCAGTGTCATCTGTAATACTTTTACACGACGTTTCCAGCCAAATGTAATGACCGTCTTTATGCTGAAGTCGAAAAGGAACCGTTTTTGTGCAAGGTCCTTGAATCAATTCGTCATGTGCTTTTCTTGATATCTCTTCATCATCAGGGTGAAGCATCCCGTAACCTGTATCTCCAAGAATATCTTCGGGTTTTTTCCTAATAACGCATAAGACGCAGGTGAAACGTACGTAAACGTCCCATCCACCTTGTGCGTTGTGATCATGTCCATCGCGTTTTCAGCAAGAAGTCTGTATCTCGCTTCACTTTCTTCTAAAAGCATCCGGGACTCAATCTTTTCCGTTATCTCCCGCCCAAATACAAGCAAGTTCTTACGCGACCCATCTGGATGAAAAACAGGAATTTTGTATACGTCAAAAAATCGTGTGCTGCCATCACGTGCAGGTACGAACTCTTCGCACCTTACGATTTCTTTCGCCTGCCACACTTGTTCATCTGTCTCGATACAATATTGAAATACATCACGGAAGAATGGTGTGATCTCTGCTAAATCAGCATCATTTTTTCCGGTGAAATCAAAGCCAGGCATCTCAAAAAGTTCACCTACAAACTCGTTTGCAAAAATAAATCTGCCTTCCCCGTCTTTAATCCCAATAAAATCCGGAACAATGTTCATTAACGTTTTCAAAAGAGGTTCCTGACAAGAATGTACGACTGCATGCTGTTCTTTCACGATATAATAGCGGTAAAATTCTTCATGAACCGGAAACAAGCCCTCACTAACTGTAACGTTTATTAGACCATTTACAGCTAGAAGTGTTCCTTCACTTCCGTTCTCATGGCGTAAAAGGACCTCATCAATATTTTTTCCTGCAGCTGTGAATTCTGCTTGTTCTGTAAGATTCAGAAAGTGCTTATTTACAGCTGTTATCTCCTCATTAGACGCAACAAGTAATACAGCGTCAGAAAGCTGATCTATAAAATTTTGAACATGCCTCAAACTTTTTGAAATCGCTGTCATTACATTCATCCCGCCTTTATCCCTCTAATTCTCTACTGTAACTATAGCAAAAAAGTCTGAACAATATAACAAAATTCGACAAATCCAGCGGAAAACGGTTTAAGTCAGTTCCAACTTACTATTTTTCTTTAAGTTTCCATTGCTTTACACATAGGAATTTACTATATTTGATTAATGTAAGAGGTCTGACTTCTGTGTGATTTGTAAAAATATTAATTAAAAGTGATGAGGGAATTACTATGGGTGCTATCGGATTACTATTTTCAGGTGGAGCTTTATTTCTAAACAGCTTGATGCTGCTAGGTAAAGCAGAAGAAAAAAGTGTCGCGTTTTTTAATATATTAGTCGGTTTATTGCAAGTGATCACTCCGATCTATTTGATCATTATATCTGATGGATCTAACTGGTCCATGTTCAATAACGGAGCCGTTTTCTTGTTCGGATTCACCTACCTCTATTTAGGGGTAACGATTTTAAAAGGCTTTGATTCAAGCGGCCTTGGGTGGTATTCATTGTGGGTTGCGATGATGGCGATCGTTTATGCACTCGTTTTTTATGTTCAAGAGAACGATGTGGTTAATGCTTTGACTTGGCTGATGTGGGCGTTTCTATGGTTTTTGTTCTTCTTATCTTCAGCGCTTAAAAAACCATACGAAGCGTACATCGGAAGAGTCGCTTTTGTTCAGTCATGGGTAACGTTAACGCTGCCTTCTCTATTCATGCTTCTCGATATGTGGCAGATCGCAAAGCTGCAAGAGATCTGGACGTATGTATGTGTCGGATCAATGGTTTATTTTGTCGTGGAAGCTATTTTGTTCGTTAAATCGGTTAAAAAAGAAAAATTAGTAGAAGAATTAGCTTAGTTATTGCCGGTCTCGATGGTTTCGAGGCCGGTTTTCTTATGTGTTGGGCTCTGCTGTTTGAGTTGTGAGGACGCGAAGGATGGCAATTAAGTCGTTTGGAAGAGAAATTAAGCCTAAATGGAGGTCAATTAAGTCTCTCCAGAAAAAATTAAGTCTAAATCGATACCAATTAAGTCTAAATTAAAAAATAAAGGCCATTCGACATAGAACGACATCCACACCAATAAAAACCCCTGTTTGAAGGCTGCAAACTACAGCCTTCAAACAGGGTTTTTCCAAAATTATTTTACCCAGCCTAGCAAAATTTCACGAAGGAACTTGCTTGCTGCGATCGGTGTTTGTTCTGAGTGGTCATAGATTGGTGCTACTTCTACTAGGTCTGCACCAATCACGTTGATGTCCGCTTTCGCGATCAACTGAATCGCTTCAAGAAGCTCTTTAGAAGTGATTCCACCCGCTTCTGCTGTTCCTGTTCCTGGAGCTGCAGATGGATCTAGCACATCGATATCGATCGTCACATATACATTGCGGCCTTTTAATGTTGGAAGAACTTCTTTTAAAGGTTCTGCCACATCGAACTTGTACATGTGCATGCCGCTCGTTTTTGCAAATTCGAACTCTTCACGCATACCAGAACGGATACCGAATGAATAAACGTTTTCTGCTCCGATCAGATCACACACTTTACGGATCGGTGTAGAGTGAGAAAGCACTTCACCTTCATATTGCTCGCGAAGGTCAGCGTGTGCATCAATATGAATCACTACATAGTCATCATATTTTTGCTTTAACGCTTTAAAAACTGGCCAAGTTACAAGATGCTCTCCACCCATTCCAAGCGGAAATTTGTTGTCAGCGAGTAGCGTTGAAACATACTCTTCAATCATATCTAGTGAACGCTGCGGATTTCCAAACGGCAAAGGAATATCACCTGCATCAAAATAGTTCACTTCTTCAAGATGCTTGTCCATGTACGGGCTGTACTCTTCAAGACCAAGAGATGCCTCACGAATACGAGCAGGGCCGAAACGGCTTCCTGGTCGGAATGAAACCGTCCAGTCCATCGGCATTCCATAAAGAACGGCATCGGCTGTTTTATAATCAGGCTTACTTAAAATAAATACATTTCCAGAATAAGCTTCATCAAAACGCATGTTTTTACACTCCTTATGTAAAATACGGGGCCGTCCCGAAAGTAAGGTACAACTCACTTTTGACAGCCCCCATTTTTTATATTTATTTTTTAATCAAGTCACTAACGAACTTCGGCAACGCGAACGCAGCTGTGTGAAGTTGTGGTGTCCAATATTTTGTTTCAATGTCGTGGAAACGATCAGCAGGAACTTCTAATGGATCGTGTTTCTTAGATCCAATCGTGAACGTCCAAAGTCCGCTTGGGTAAGTTGGGATGTTCGCTGTGTAAAGACGCGTGATCGGGAAGATCTCACTAACGTCACTGAACACTTGAGAGATCAACTCAGGCGTGAACCATGGATTGTCGGTTTGTGCTACAAAGATTCCGTCATCTTTTAAAGCTTTAGAGATTCCTTCATAGAAACCTTTTTCAAAAAGCTTAGCAGCTGGTCCAACTGGCTCAGTTGAGTCAACCATGATTACATCGTACTCGTTTTCGCTTGTTGCGATGTGCATGAATCCGTCATCTACTTTTACTTCAACGCGCGGGTTCTCTAAGTCTCCAGCGATTTCAGGCAAGTATTGTTTAGAATACTCAATTACTTTTCCATCGATCTCAACAAGTACTGCTTTTTCAACAGATGGGTGCTTCAGCACTTCACGGATTACTCCGCCGTCTCCTCCACCTACAACTAGAACGTGTTTCGGGTTAGGGTGCGTGAAAAGAGGTACGTGTGCTACCATCTCGTGGTAAACGAATTCGTCTTTTTGCGTTGTCATAACCATGCCATCAAGGATCAGCATGTTTCCGAACTCTTCTGTTTCTACCATATCTAGCTTTTGAAATTCTGTTTGCTCAGATACGTACGTTTTGTTAATTTTCATCGTAATTCCGAAATTTTCCGTTTGTTTTTCAGTAAACCAAATACTCATGTTGGTCTCACTCCTACTATATATTTTGAAATGCCAGGCATCGTTGTTTCAACTTTTTACAAACAAAATGATTATAGCATTCCAGGACCTAAGATTCCAATTCAAATTTTGTAAGAATGTGCGTCAAATGCAAATACCCACTCCATATCCACACCACATTCATGTTTCCCAAATCTTTCTTTATTAAAAATAGGACAAATACCCCGTTTCTTTTAGCAGACTATTCTGATTAATTAAGTGATATAATGAAGATAGCGTTCAGAAGGACAGACGGTCGGCGCATTCCTTTTTTAAACTGAAGCTGGACATCTAGCTGATTTTGCAGCTTACAGTTAAGGGGGTGATGCCTCTGACGATCTTTGAGGCGTTGATGTTCGCGGTCGCTTTCAGCTCGCTTATCGTTACTGTCCTTACGTCTAAAAATAAATAGGCCTCTGTCACACGTGTAAAAGCACCGGCTTTTCGTCTCAGAAAATCCGGCCTCGCTTTACCGACTCGTGTGTCCCTTCTGGCGCCCAACTCGTCCGTGTCTCATGCACGGGCGATTTCTTTATAATAGATTTTTGTTAAAACATGCTTAAAACTTATGAATAGCTACCCTTTTCTTTGTTTGCTTTCTCGATTTTATTTACGCGAACTAAAAATACTCGAAATTGAAACGAAAATTATGCCAATACTGCTCTTTTTAGGAAGTCACACTTATACCTATCCAGTTATTAACGACTCTAATTCAAGAAATTGAAGCCATATTTCCTGAAATTGTTGAATTTATTCCGCGAGTTTTAGCTTTATTCCAGCGAGTTTTGCCTATATAACGGCGAGTTGACAAAATTCGACTCCCATCATCCAACTCTATACCCTTACTCCTAACAAATAGCTATCAACTCACTGATCTTTTTCGCTTGCAATAAAAAAGCCACAAACGGTTTACCCGCTCATGGCTGCTTCTCTTATTTACTACTATTTTTTAAGATCGAATCAATAATGGTATCCCAATCCTCTGTATGCAGCTCATGCCCCGATCCTTCGAGGGTAACAAGTTCTGCATGCGGGATCGCTCTCGCAAGCGCTTGGCCGTGTTCGAACGGAAGCGCTGGATCTTCCGTCCCGTGAAGAATTATCGTGGGAATCCCAATTTCACTCATGCGATCTAAATACTCTTCACCGCCACCTAGAAAAATATAATTAAAGCGGCTTTGAATCTGTTTGGCGCGCGTATATTCTTTTTCTGCTAAGGCGTACATTCTTTTCTTTTCAAAAGGCTTCGATCCTGAAAGCACTGCCCACCCCTCTGCTAAATAAGCAATGGAGGCCACTTGGTCAGACCAATCAATCGAAGTACTTTTCCCATGATAATCTAATATTTTCTGATCCATCTGAGGTAGCTCAGCTTGCTCTGATCCGAAGACACTAGACGCAAGAATGGTCAAGCTCTGTAAACGTTCAGGATGTTTAATCGCCATAATCTGTCCGATCATTCCTCCTAGAGACATTCCCATAATGTGCGCTTTTTTAATAGAATAAGCATCTAGAATTCCAATCGCATCATCAGCCAAATCCGTAATCGTATAATTGGAAGTTCCAGGTTCATAGACGACTGATTGACCGAGATCGCGGTGATCATACCGAATCACGTATCTACCCTCTGCTGCTATTCGATCACAAAATTCTTCATCCCACCAATCGAGCGAAGACATCGCCCCCATGATAAGTAGAACAGCTGGATTGCTAGGGTTACCGAAGCTTTCTGTATGAATACCCACCTGATTTGTTTGTAATAGTTGTTGTTTCATCTTTTGTTTCCTCCGTGATTTTATTTTTTCGCCTTGTGTAAAAGCGCAGATCAATACCACTCAACGGAGTCATCATGGCCTGCACTTGTCATTATCGATGCTTGATCCATTTAATGATCATGACGTGTCGGCCTCCTTTATTAAATTTTTTCACCTTCTTTATTTTAACATAATTTTCTGACATTTAACCACGAATAAAAAGTGCCTCATTTCAAGACACTCTTCTTCCTATAATCGTTCTAATAGTTTCTTCGTTCGTTCTTTCGCGTTCGCCATCACTTTTTCTTCATCGATCGTCTTCAACTCACGGCCGCGCATCACAATCTTGCCATCGATGATCACCGTATCAACGTCCTGCCCAGTTGCAGAATAGACGAGCAAGTTTGCCGGTTCATGGCTCGGTGTCAGATGAAGCTTGTTCATGTCCATCAATAAGAGATCGGCCTTTTTCCCGACAGTTAACGATCCGACATCATCCCCGATCCCAAGTATGTCGGCTCCGTTCTGTGTCGCCATCGTCAAAACATCATGCGCACTCAATACAGCCGCCTCTTCGTACTTCAATTTTTGGAACCAGCTTGCCGCTTTCATCTCCCAAAACAGATCCAGTGAACTAGCACTCGCTGGACCATCCGTTCCTACCCCTACTTTTATGCCTGAATCCATCAAACGCTTCACATCACTGATTCCGCAACCGAGCTTGGCGTTGCTCACAGGGTTATGAATGATGCCGCCCTGCACCGTTTTCAACGTCTCATAATCTGTATCGTTAAAATGAACACCATGCGCGAGCAATACCGGACGCTCGAACACACCCGCTTGCTCTAAATATTCAACTGGTCTCATCCCATATTTTTCTGAAATCATGCGCTCTTCATCTTTCGTCTCAGCCAGATGAATGTGCAAAGAAACATCTTTTTCCTTTGATAGATTGACTGCTGCTTTCAGAAAATCAGGCGGGCACATATATGGTGAGTGCGGTGCAATCATCGTTGTTATCCGGCCGTTTCCTTTTCCGTGCCAGCGGTCAACAACATCTCTTGCTTCCTTCAACCGGCCTTCATAATCTGAATCCATCGCGATAAGTCCACGAGCTATAACGGAACGAATCCCAGATTCCACAGCCGCTTCTCCAATCGTATCGATGCCTATGTACATATCGGCGTATGACGTTGTTCCACTCTTGATCATTTCCGCCATGGAAAGAAGTGCTCCCCAATAACGATCTTCATCGTTCATCTTCATTTCAAGCGGAAGCATCTTTTTATTCAGCCATGTCATCAGTGTCACATCATCACTATAACAACGCAACAACGACATCGGTGTATGCTGATGCCCGTTTACGAGGCCGGGCAGTGCAAGCATTCCTTTTCCGTCAAGCTTCTCAACTGCTTCATCCCATTCAACGTTTCCTATTGAATCAATTTTATTGTCTTTTATAAGGATGTCGCCATTGTTGACAATCCATTTCCCATCATCTCTTACCGTCAGATATTGAATGTTTTGTATAAGCATATTCCGAACCTCCTCTGTCTCACTGCCATTATAGCATTTCATTCCCATTCCACGTTTAAGGACCGTCTTTTTTCACCATACTAGATAAGAAAATGAGAGTTTTTAAGGAGGGCGGATTATGAAGTTTTGGCAGATTTATAAAGAAGCGACGAAACAGCAGAAAATACGCTGGATTAAAAAATGGGGAATTATTGCCTCAGGGAGCTTTGCGCTATCATTTATCGGATTGTTACTTCTTGCTAAACTCATGGGTCCGCCCGCGTTGCTCGTTCCGCAAACAACCATCATGTACGCCGCTGACGGTTCGAAGATGGGTGAAATCAATAACGGAGGGCAGAATCGATATTGGGTTCCGCTTGAAAAAATCGATAAAAATGTCATTAATGCCACCATCTCAATTGAAGATAAAAGTTTTTATAAACATAACGGATTTGATATGAAGAGGATTGCTGGAGCTCTACTTGCTGACATTAAAGCCGGCGCGAAAGTTCAAGGAGCGAGTACGATTACCCAGCAGTATGCCCGCAACCTTTTTCTAACACATGAAAAAACGTGGCGCAGAAAGTTTCAAGAAGCGTTTTACACACTGCGCCTTGAAATGAGTTATTCAAAGGATGAGATTTTAGAAGGTTATTTGAACACGATCTATTATGGTCACGGTTCTTACGGCATCCAGTCTGCTTCACGTTATTATTTTGGAAAAAATGCAGAAGAACTCTCTCTAAGTGAAGCCAGCATGCTCGCAGGAATTCCAAAAGGTCCTAGCTACTATTCACCGATTCTACACGAAGAAAACGCTAAGAAAAGACAAGGCATCATCTTAAGCTCAATGGCTGAAGACGGTACGATCAAGAAAGCAGCAGTAAAGAGGGCTGCATCCGATAAATTAATATACGTTCGTGAGGAAGACGAAGAAATCGCAACGGTCGCACCTTATTTTCAGGACGCTGTCATGCGTGCTTTAAAAAAGGAACTGAACGTGAATACAAACTCTATACAGTTCGGCGGGCTTCGCATCTACACAACACTTGATCCACACATGCAAGAAGTGGCTGAACATACGATTGAAAACCGAATCATCGATAACAGCTCTATTCAGACCGCGTTAGTATCGATGGATCCGCGTAGCGGTGATGTAAAAGCACTTGTTGGCGGTCGTGACTTTGAGGAGAGTTCGTTCAACCGAGCGCTTCAAGCGAAACGGGCACCAGGTTCGACGTTCAAGCCGTTTTTATATTACACCGCACTTGAGCATGGATATACCGCATCCACTCCAATCAAGTCAGAGCGTACCACATTCGCGATGGGAGACGGTGTTGGGGACTATAAACCGAAGAACTTTAAGAACCGCTATGCCAACGATTTTATAACGATGGCACAGGCGCTCGCTCTTTCAGATAATATTTATGCCGTAAAAACGAACCTTTATTTAGGACCGGATAAACTGGTGAAAACAGCTAAGAAGTTTGGCATAAAGAGTGAACTTGCCGGCATTCCTTCACTTGCCCTCGGTTCTAAGGCCGTCGGTGTTTTAGAACTGACAAACGCATACGGTGTTTTTGCGAACGGCGGGAAAAAGGTAGAACCTGTTTTCATTACAAAGATCACCGACTCTAAAGGTGAAGTGCTTTATGAGCATAA
Organism: Fictibacillus sp. EA-CB0309; assembly: GCF_055814265.1. Lineage (NCBI taxonomy): Bacteria > Bacillati > Bacillota > Bacilli > Caryophanales > Fictibacillaceae > Fictibacillus > Fictibacillus sp. EA-CB0309. Next base: position 461,586 of record NZ_CP169271.1, on the reverse strand, counting down.
GTACGAAAGCGAACAAGTCATTGATGAAAACAAAGCATTTGTGATGACCGATCTCTTGGCAGGAACGTTTGATGAGAAGCTGAACGACTACACAAGTGTAACGGGGTCTAGCATCAACCATTACCTTACGCGGCCGATGGCTGGAAAATCGGGCTCCACACCAAACGACAGCTGGATGGTCGGGTATGCACCACAGCTCGTTACAGGGGTTTGGGTTGGGTACGATAACAACGAAGAATTGCATGATGTGAACGATACTGGCTATTCGAAGCGTATCTGGGCGTATTTTATGGAAGGTGCATTGAAAAATAAACAGATCTTATCGTTCCAACAGCCAGAAGGGGTAACAGCGGTAACGATCAACCCGCAAAACGGCAAGCTAGCTACCGAAAGCTGCCCAGTAACGCGCATCTCGTATTATGAAAAAGGAACTGAACCTATCGAGTTTTGTGATGAACACGGAGTATCGAGTGAAATAAAAGAAAAAGTGGAGCAAAAGCAGGAGAAAAAGGGCTATTTCAAGCGGATTTTTCTTGGTGATGTTTGATGCTGTGATGTAGCCCCTGTCAGATGTACGCTGGCAGGTTTTTTTGTTGAACTAAACCAGTTATTCCTGAAATTCTCACAATAATTCAGCGAGAAATAACATTAATACGGCGAGTTTTGTGAGTTATCCGGCGAGTTTTCACTACATATCGGCGAGTCGACAGCTTTCGCGACGTTTCTACTTTCTCATTTAACTAACTCACATAAATCGTTGCTCAATCCCCCAGTAACCAGCACAAAATAAAATGCCCGGAGCTCTACTACAGGAGCCCCGGGCACTTTATTGTCCTAGAAACATTGTGTGTACAATGCTATCTACATTCTAATGGAAGTGCTTTCTTGTCACAAGTTATTTGAAAAATGTTCAAAAAAGGTTCATAACTTTGCCATATTTATTCCACTAATGACTTAATTTCGTCACTAGAACGTTTAAACATCTCTTCATCATGTTCTTTAAGGAAGTTTCCGAGCACTCGGCGCGCATTTACATCCATATCTTCGACGATCACTTTACCCTTCATGGATTTATCCATGCGGTTCACGTGTTCTGGCAAACTTTTATAGCCTCGTCGAGCTTCAACGTCCACTTGCATCTCGCAAGCCGTTAGACCGAAGTAATAGGGACCTTCAGCACCACGGTTGATCGTTACCCAAACGAGCCAATACAGCCTTGGATTTGGTGTATCTTCACGATTCGGTGTAAACTTAATGCGCTTTTCCACATCACTTCTTGCGTGCATCGCTCCCATGTCGATATAAGCGATTGACTCTTCAACGTCTACGATAACAGGTGTTACGTGATCGAGCGTCAAACTTCCTACACCATAACCACCATGTCCATCCGTGGAATCACCGCTAATGATGGTAAAGCCCATCCCTTTTTTCTTTTTATCGCCGTCTTTGGCGTTATCATTGGAATTGAAAAAATCTTTCATGCTTCCAGCTCCTCTACCATTCATTGTTACCACGTATTGTATCACAAAACATAAAAAACTCTCAGATGGAAACTTTAAAGATAACTGTTGAATAATCCCCTAAAAACGAATATTATATAACATGTACTTATAAATAGTTCGTATTTTGGAGGTTCAAACACATGCTTTCATCCTTTTTTAAACTAAAAGAACTTGGTACAACCATTAAAACAGAAATTTTAGCGGGTATTACTACCTTCTTAACGATGGTTTACATCGTTGTAGTTAACCCGATTATTTTACATTCCGCAGGTGTTCCTTTTGACACGGTGTTTATGGCAACGATCATCGCCACGGTTGTCGGGACATTATGGATGGCACTTCTCGCTAACTATCCGATCGCCATCGCTCCGGGTATGGGGCTTAATGCGTATTTCGCGTTTTCGGTCGTTGGAAACAACCCCAACATAGACTACCGTATTGCGTTCGGTGCTGTTTTCGTTGCGGGTATCCTTTTTGTGATCTTATCGTTAACACCGTTTCGAGAAAAATTGATCGAATCGATTCCAGCAAACTTAAAGCACGGAATTACAGCTGGTATTGGACTATTTATTGCTTTTATCGGTATGCGTCTTACTGGAATCATTGTCGCTCATCCAGAGAACTTAGTAGGTCTCGGTGACCTGCACTCACCAACTGTGCTGTTGGCACTTGCTGGACTTGCCATCACACTTATTTTAATGGCACTAAACGTGAACGGCGCATTATTCTTCGGAATGATTGCAACAGGTGCTATTGCCTATTACACGGAACAACTGAAGTTCGAAGACAAAATTATGTCTGTTCCAAACCTGCCATCAGAACTATTTATCTTTGGTGATCCAATCACCGCGTTTTCTGATGTGTTCCAATATGGATTATATGCTGTCGTATTTTCATTCTTGCTCGTAACCATCTTTGATACAACAGGAACGATGGTTGGTGTCGCTGAACAAGCTGGTCTCATGAAAGGCAAGAAGATGCCTCGTGCACGCCAAGCACTTCTCGCTGATTCAGTTGCAACTACAGTTGGTGCAGCATTTGGTACGAGCCCAACGAGTGCTTACATCGAATCTTCTTCAGGTGTTGCGGCAGGCGGTCGTTCTGGTTTAACGTCAGTTGTCGTTGCTATTCTATTTATTGCGGCTGCATTCTTTGCACCGCTCGTAAGTGCCATTTCAGGGCTAGCAGCCATCACTGCTCCAACACTTATTATCGTTGGAAGCTTGATGCTCGGATCTCTTAGCAAGATCAACTGGAATGAGCTTGATGAAGCGTTCCCGGCGTTCTTAATCATATTAACGATGCCGCTAACATCTTCTATCGCTACAGGTATCGCACTAGGATTCATTTCGTATCCGATCTTAAAAGTGGTAAAAGGTAAATACCGCGAAGTTCCGTTCTTAGTCTATCTCTTTGCGGTATTGTTCTTCTACCAGTTAGCGTTTTTACCTCACTAATTTTTTCACCTGAGATTAATAAAGAATGAATTTGAGGGTTTGAGAAGCAGCTTCATTGCCAAGTTGATTGGAGTGAAAGGTGCGAGACTCCTGCGGGACAGGTGGGCAGGTGAGACACTTAAGAGTGAAACGTACGAATGTGGCTCACCGCCTGCCCCGCGGAAAGCGAGCAGCCTGGAACGGAAATCAACCCTTTCAGGACTTCAATGAATGTGACATTATCTTTCATACACAAAAAGACCGGCCAACCCTTACAATTTAGGGCTGTCCGGTCTTTTCTTATTTCTTATCAAAAACAACTGCCACCTTTTCTTTCTTTTCATCTAAGAAGAAATCTTTTGACACTCGATATGTCCCTGCCTCTTGATCCTTCAAATCAATGACTTGATCGTAGTTTTCTCCTGCTTTCACCATGATCATCTGCTCGGTAAACATTTGATTGTTATTTACTTTCTCCCATTTACCATCTGTCCATTTTTCTAACACATAAACGGTTCCTGTTCCAGCTTCTTTATCGGATGAATTACTTAACGTGAATTTTGCTTCGTCACTGCTCTCTTCAAGTGCCACTTCTGCTTCTAATCCCGCTTTTTCAGCCGGTATCTCGTTCTCAACTTGAGGTGCTCCGTTCTGTTTGTCCTCTTCTGGCGCAGGTTTAGAGCCACAAGCGGCAAGGAGAACGAGCAGACATGCCATTAAAATCAGCTTCATGTTTTTCATCACTAAGCCCTCCTTTACCTTATTAGTCGCAAGAAAAAGAAAAAGTTTCAGATAAACTGTCGTTTATTCGGAGAATGCGGTGGATATGCTGATAAAAAGGGGTGCTCGCATGAAGATTTGGCTTGCTGCTTTCATTTTATCGCTATTATTTTTAGGATTTGGAATTGGTTATTACGCAACTCGCCTATATGACAAGAGTGTTGTAAAAGGTTTTATTACTACACTGCTTGCTATTATCGTTCCCTTTTGTGTGTTTATTGGGTTTATCTATTTTTATGGCCTTTACAATTACGGTCATCCGCTTCAATTTAAATGGTAAACAAAAAACCTGTTCTTAGGCTGCACAAACTGACGCCCTCAAACAGGTTTATTTTTATTGCACTTGGCTTTTTAATGAGTTGATATATGCAAAAGCTTCATCCATCTCTTCTTCTGTGTACTTTTGTTTCGCTTTAACGGTCTGGACCTTTTCTTTGATCTCATCTTGCTCAAGCTTTTCAAAGTACATAACAGTTGAAACAAGCTCCAGAAAACGTGATGACTGCTCATTCATTGAGCGGACACAATTCCCTAGCTGTTGAATTTCAGCACCATATGTGGAGAGAAGCTTTTGTCCCTCTTCATTCACAGCATACCGGTACTGCGAATAACCGCTCACCTTTTCTTTTACCTCATGTATGTATCCCATGTTGCAGAGCTCTTCAATTTTTAACGTTAACTCCTCAGAATATGGGCCATAAAAGTGAAATTGATACTTTTCTTGAAAAGGAAAATTCAGCTTTTTTGCGATATACACCATCTTTTGAAGCTTTTTCCGGCCAACCACTTCCCCAGCTTCTTGAATCAAGGTTACTACCTTTAAATGATCCTCAAACACAGTACGTTCCCCCTAACATCCTTTTTCGTTCTATCTAATTTATTTTTGTAGTATTCGTGATTGCTTTTGTAAGCAGATGATTTACGTTCCAGGTGATCGCTTTCTAAGGTGAGCACCCAAAAATCTCACTACTTATGTCCATTAATTTTAAAGAATTTCTATCTATTTAAAATCTCTTTAATTTTACTTTTAAGCGTTTCATCCTCAATCGCTTCAATTAAATCAAGCGGGAAATACAACTTATGATCCGTACGGCGTTTCCCTGAAATCGCTTCAACAACATCGGATTCTCTGGATAGCTCACGAATATCGCCGTTTGGCTTCAACAGGTTGATTGGCAGACGCTCTTCTTTTTCACCAGGACGGTAAAAATCGTATGGCAGATCTGAAGATGAATCTACTACTAAATAATATTTTGGATTGATGCCTGCTTCTGTAAAATAGCCCGACAGCAGATGCCCATCCGTAAACGAGACCATTTCGGTATATTTAAATAATTTCCGATCAATAAACCGCTGACATAGATCGCTAAGAATAGCATCCTCTTCTTCCATCCAGCCTTGGAAGTAATAATGAATAACACCTTCATCAAGCGATATATAATCGTGAAGAGAAACATTGCCTTCAAACAACGTTTTAAAGTGAGAGAGCTCTCTCTTGAATGTATACCCTGTTTCATACAGTTCCTTCGCTCGGTGAAGAATTTTACTTAAAATCACTTCAGCACTGCGCGTTACAGGATGAAAATACACTTGCCAGTACATTTGATAGCGGCTCATAATATAGTCTTCAACCGCATGCATTCCGCTCGATTTAATTACAACGCCCTCTTCAGTCGGGCGCATTACACGGAGAATTCGCTCAATATCAAAGTTGCCGTAGCTTACCCCTGTAAAATATGCATCTCGTAAAAGATAATCCATTCTATCTGCATCAATCTGGCTAGAGATCAAGCTGACGATCAGTTTATCTCTGTGAGTTTTCGCAATCACTTCTGCAACCTGCTTCGGAAAGTCATCTCCCATTTGTAAAAGGACATGATGAACTTCTGTATCTCCTAGTATAATATCTCTGCTGAACTCCTCATGATCGACCCCAAACACTTTTTCGAATGAATGTGAAAAAGGACCGTGTCCGACATCATGTAAAAGGGCCGCGGATAGAACGAGCAGACGCTGCTCGGGATCCCACGTTTGTTTTTCTTGAAAAATATCAATAATCCGCCTCGTAATCTCATAAACACCAAGAGAATGGCTAAAACGGCTATGTTCTGCTCCATGAAATGTTAAGTATGTCGTTCCAAGCTGCCGAATTCTTCGCAGTCTTTGAAACTCGCGAGTGCCGATCAGACGCCAGATCAGCTCATCACGCACATGAATATATCGATGCACCGGGTCTTTAAACACTTTCTCTTCGTGCAGCTTTCCTAATGGTTTAGCCATTGAATTTTTCCCTGCTCCTTCTCTACAGCATTTATAGGTAAGAGTTCTCGTAAAAAAGAAAAATCCCTTCCTCAATCATCACGTCGAGAAGGTATTTTCTGTACAAAAAGTCGTGTTGTATTTAATAGAATATACCCTATTGTATCGTGTTCATAACTTTGAAAACAACCACTATTTTTTTCTAGCCCGTCTTCATTTATATCGGCAAAAGATACCTGGCATTCACCATTTTCTTACCCTTCTGATTTGAGTTATACTAGATAAGGCTTAATACGGAAATGATAGATTTTATATAGATTGCAGGAGGAACAAATCATGGATCAAGAACGTAGAATTAGAAACGGACAAGCATGGAGCACCAGCTCTTATACAGCTTGGATAAACCGCTTTGGCGCGCCGGAAAAAGCAGTTTCACGTATCACAAAAGATCCAAAACGCCGGCTTCAGCCATTGGATCAGTACATTGGCGATGTCTCGGGCAAAAAAGTGGTGAATCTCTTAGGTTCTCATGGCAGTAAAGCAGTTGCGCTTTCATTGCTTGGAGGAAATGTTACCGTGATTGATATTTCAGAATCGAACGCGGCATATGCGCGTGAACTGGCTATGGCGGCGAACGTTGATGTCCGCTATGTGGTAGAGGATATTCTGAATTTGCCAGAGTCTGAAATGACCGCAGATTATGATATGGCGTTTATGGAAAATGGCATTCTTCACTATTTTGCTGATCTGAACGAATACTTTGCTGTAGTGGCAGGTCTTTTGAAGAAGGGCGGAACACTTATTCTGCAAGACTTCCACCCTGTTTCTACAAAACTCATAGAATCTCAAGGCAAAAGCCAATCAGTACGAAAGCATAAAGTTTCGGGGGATTATTTTAGCGAAGAACTCGTAACGACAGATGTGGCGTATTCTAAATTCTTGCCTGAGCTGCAGTACGCAACATCAGAAGAACGTGCACCGTTCCAAGTACAGATCCGCCAATGGACACTCGGCGAGATCGTTACAGCGATCGGATCGGCAGGACTCTGGATCAAACAGCTCGTTGAAGAACCACACCCAGATGAACTCGACCGCGGCATTCCAAAATCCTTTATTATTGTGGCGGAGAAATTGTAATGATCGATCATTTACTGAGTCAGCCGGTTTGGAGGCTGATCGACCAGTCTGGACTCGGCCCGTCGTTTGATGCGCGGCAGTCTTTTGCGACCGATGATACACTTTGTACGTCGATCGGAAGCGGTAATTCACCTGCAACAGCTCGCACATGGGTTCACCATGACACAATCGTTCTCGGCATACAAGATACACGTCTGCCTCACCTGAAGGAAGGTATTGATTTTCTAGAGTCTCGGGGTTATCGCGTAATTGTGAGGAATTCCGGCGGGCTTGCCGTGGTGCTTGATAGCGGCGTGTTGAACATCTCACTGATCCTTCCTGAAAAAGAAGGCACAATCGACATCAATCAAGGGTACGACACGATGACGGCACTAGTTGAAGAGCTGCTTGCGCCTTATGATGCAGTGTTCGAAGCGTATGAGATCGTAGGTTCTTATTGCCCGGGAAGTTATGATCTAAGTATCGGCGGGAAAAAGTTTGCAGGAATCTCCCAGCGGCGTATGCGCGGCGGTGTCGCTGTACAGATCTACCTATGCGTGGACGGCAGCGGTTCAGAGCGTGCGGCGTTGATCGGAGAGTTTTATAAGCGCGGGTTGGCTGGTGAGGAGACAAAGTTCCAGTATCCGGTGATTGAGCCTGATGTTATGGCAAGTTTAGCGGAACTGCTTGGACATCCAGTGACTGTGCCTGATGTTCACGCCTCTTTACTTCGTGTGCTGCACAAAAATAGCGAACTTTTTTACAGCGGTCAGCTGTCGGTGGAGGAAAGCGAGCTGCTTCCAGAAAACATAAAACGAATGTGGGATCGGAACGAGAAGGCACTGTCACTGTAGGTGATGGTGTCTTTTTGAGGTTTACATGATAAGAGCTGAAAATCATAATTATGTGATGAAGGGGTATTTTTATGTGATAAGCCTTATTTTTTATCTTTAACAGAAGACGATCAGCCTTCAAAATCCATACAAAAAAGCCAGCTGCATGTGAGCTGGCTTTTCCTAAATTATGAACTTACAGTGATTGCATCGCTGTAATCAACGCTAATTTATACACGTCTTCTGCATTACATCCGCGAGAAAGATCGTTAACAGGCATGTTCAACCCTTGAAGGATTGGTCCGATTGCTTCAAAACCGCCTAGGCGTTGAACCATTTTGTACCCGATGTTTCCTGTTTCAAGGCTTGGGAAGATAAATACGTTCGCTTCCCCTTTGATTGGTGATTCTGGTGCTTTTTTCGCTGCAACAGATGGGACGAATGCTGCGTCGAACTGAAGCTCTCCGTCATACGGAAAGTCTGGGTTCATTCCTTTTAGAACTTCCAATGCTTCTACCACTTTTTCCGTCTCTGGTGAAACCGCAGATCCTTTTGTAGAGAATGAAAGAAGCGCTACTTTCGGGTCAATTCCGAAAACGCGAGCCGTTTCAGCAGAAACCATCGCAGATTCCGCTAAGTCTTGGCTGTTAGGTGAAATGTTGATCGCGCAGTCAGCGAACACATATTTTTCGTCACCGCGAACCATGATGAACGCACCAGATGTTTTCTTCACGCCTTCTTTTGTTTTAATGATTTGAAGCGCCGGACGAACGGTGTCAGCTGTAGAATGTGCTGCACCACTTACAAGTCCGTGAGCTTTCCCCGTGTAAACAAGCATCGTTCCGAAGTAGTTTTCGTCTAATAAGATTTTGCGAGCTTGTTCTTCCGTTGTTTTACCCTTACGGCGTTCAACTAGTGCATCAACTAATGCATCGAACTCTTCGTATTCAGCAGGGTTCAGCACTTCCACACCATCTAGTGAAAAGCCTCCTGCTTGTGCTTTCGCAGTCACGTCAGCAAGGTTTCCTACTAAAATAGGCTGTAATACTTTTTCAGAAGCTAGACGGCTAGCCGCTTCTAGAATTCTTTCATCTGTTCCTTCAGGAAAAACGATCACCGGATTTGCTGATTGAACTTTGTTTTTTAAATCTATAAAAAGATCACTCATGATTTTGCCTCCTCTTTTCCAAACAAACTCTACTTTTTTGCACTCCCTATTAGGTTACTCCTTTTTTATACCTTTTAAACCTACCCATACAGTTGTAAGCGCTTGATAGAAGAAGTTCTTATATTTCGAATTTTTCAACGGCTGTTAATTTATTTTTTCAAAGATGAATCTTTTCTAATTTCTCTCCGTACAATTGATTGAAAAATTTGGAGGAGGAATTCACATGTCATTTGTAAACCGCATGTTAGCTTCTGTAGGAATTGGATCAGCAAAGGTAGACACCATTTTAGATAAAGATACTTACTCACCTGGTGAAAACATTACAGGGAAAATAAAAATCGAAGGTGGTAAAGTCGACCAAAACATTGATCACATTACCCTCTATGTAATGACAGAATATTATCGTGAAATAGACGATAAAAAAGTGCGAGAAACAGCAGCGATTGAGAAAACGACTGTCACGAGCTCCCTTGTCGTAAAAGCGGGCAGCCAGCAAGAGATTCCGTTTTCACTCAAGCTTCCATATGATGCGCCATTAACTCTCGGTCATACCCCTGTTTGGATCAAAACGGGTCTTGATATTCAGATGGCTGTGGACCCAACAGACAACGATCAAATTCGTGTTCTGCCTGATGGAGAAACGTCTGCGATCTTTGATGCGATCGAACAGCTTGGATTCCGCCTAAGAAAAGCATACTGCGGTACTGCACCGCGTTATATGCGCCGCAGACTTCCATTTCTACAAGAGTTTGAATATGTGCCAACTTCAGGAGCATATGCGGGTAAGCTGGATGAGCTTGAAGTGATTTTGGTTCCACAAACAGACAGCATCGAGCTAATGCTAGAAATCGATAAAAAAGGAAAAGGATTGTTCGGCATGCTTTCAGAAGCAATGGATATGGATGAGACGAAGGTTCGCCTCACACTGTCACGCGCTGAGCTTCGAAATCCTGCTGGTGTTAAAAGTAAGATCGAGCAGTTGCTTCGCCAATACAGCTAATTCCTCCTTTTTGGATTCGTCCCTACTTATGGTATATTTGTAGGGACGTGTTTATATCTAGCAAGGAGTGAATAATTGATGAGTGAAGCAGCGATTACACTAGAAGGCTGGTATTGCCTTCATGATTTCCGTACGATGGACTGGGCCGCTTGGAAAACGCTTTCCGGTGACCAGAGAGAATATGCGATCAATGAATTTTTAACGTTTCTTGAGAAGTGGGAGAACGTAGAAGCAAACAAAGTGGGCAGTCATGCTCTTTACAGCATCATGGGGCAAAAAGCTGATTTCATGATGATGCTTCTTCGTCCGACGATGGAAGAACTAAACGAGATCGAGAACGCATTTAATAAAACAGCTTTTGCACAATATACGGTAAAAGAATACTCTTACGTTTCTGTTGTTGAGCTAAGTACGTACAACCCGCAAAACGAAAGCGGCGAGATGGATCCAATGATCAAAGCTCGTCTGTTCCCTGAGCTGCCAAAGTGGAAGCATGTATGTTTCTATCCGATGGACAAGCGCCGTGATGGTGAGGATAACTGGTACATGTTACCGATGGAAGAGCGCAAGAAGATGATGTACTCTCACGGCATGATTGGCCGTGGGTATGCAGGGAAAGTGAAGCAGATCATCACAGGATCAGTTGGTCTAGACGATTGGGAATGGGGCGTAACGCTGTTCTCAAACGACATGCTTCAATTCAAAAAACTAGTATATGAAATGCGCTTTGACGAAGTAAGTGCACGCTACGGCGAGTTCGGATCTTTCTATGTTGGAAACATCCTGACAAAAGAAGCAGTGCCCGCTTATTTGCAGGTGTAATAATTGAGCTGACTCGTTTAATGGCGAGTCTTCTTTTTATGCAGAATGTGGTAAAAATTGGATAATGTGAAATTATTGCAAATAACGTGGATATCTTTTAATTAACGTGAAATTATTCCATTTAACGTGAAATTATCAAAAATAACGTGAATAAAATTTTTATCCTATTATTCAAATCTGAAAGTGTTCGCTGAGGATAAACAACATCATTTTATGTACTTTCCACAATTACATACCTTCCACTCCATGCCCGCTTCTGCTACATAGAATGAATCCCATTCTAAAAAAAGACCCCAACTCTTCATTTCCTATATGGAAAGCTCCAAAAACATGAAACTTTTATCGCATTGGTCTAGTTTCCCAAAACAGCTCATACACATATATCGAATGTTCTGTTTCCCTGCTTGTACACCATGATTCAACACATAGAGGGGGAAGGCAATTGGCAGTCATTAAAGCGACCAATAAGGATATTGATCTGCTGGCACGACTTATACGTGCTGAGGCGGAAGGTGAAGGCGATCAAGGCATGCTGCTTGTAGGCAACACCGGCGTGAACCGGATTCGCTCCAACTGCCTTGATTTTAAAAATATCCGAACGATGCAGCAGATGGTGTTTCAGAGGCCAGGTGGATTTGAAGCGACCATTAAAGGATACTTTTATCAAGGTGCGCGTGAGAATGAGAGAAGGTTAGCAAAAAGGGTTATTAACGGTCAGCGTTTTCACCCCGCACGAAATTCGTTATGGTTTTTTGATCCAAGCGGTCCTTGTCCCGCGACTTGGTACAATCAGCCGCGTGCAGGAAGCTTCAAGGCGCATTGTTTTTATCAGCCTAAACAAAGCGATTGTCCAAATGTGTTTAACACCTTTTAGGGAGGTTTGTTGATGAACAACTTTAATCCGTACAGCCAAGAGTATTATCGGCAGCAAAATGGCATGAATGGGATGAATGGAATGGGCGGCATGATGGGTGGGAGTATGGGAGGAATGGGTGGTATGGCAGGAATGGGTGTCCCTCAGGATATGGCCCAAAGCCAGCAAGCCCCCGGCGTTGGAGGCGGTCCACTGCCTGACATAGGTGCACCAGGTCAGCTACCGCTTGAGCAGTCTTATATTGAAAATATTTTACGTATGAACAAAGGGAAAGTCGCAACCGTCTATATGACGTTTGAGAACAATGAAAAATGGAACGCGAAAGTTTTTAAAGGGGTCATTGAAGCAGCTGGCCGTGACCATATTATCTTAAGTGATCCGCAGACCGGTAAGCGTTATTTGCTGTTAATGGTCTACGTCAACTATGTCACGTTTGATGAAGAGATCAACTATAGCTATCCGTTCGGCACGCAACAGCAAACCGGACAGCTTTCGCAATACAGCCCTCGTTGATAGAACTCATTTATGTCTGGTTCAGACAATCAAGATCAAGGCGCCCAAATTTGAGCGCCTTTTTATTATGCTTTTACTACCGCGATGATCAGTAAGATCCAACCTACTATAAACGCAACGCCACCAAGCGGTGTGATTGGCCCGAAAAACTTCATGCCTGTGTTTGAGAGTGCATACAGACTTCCAGAGAACAATAAAATCCCGATAAAGAACGACCAGCCTGCTCCAGTTAATAAAGCCGATGCCGGCCACTTTCCTAGTAAAATGCCGACTGCCAGCAATGCTAGAGCATGATACATATGGTATTGAACCCCTGTTTGGTACACACCTAGCATATTACGTGCTGTTAATTTGGCCTCAAGTGCATGTGCCCCGAATGCTCCCAGCATGACAGCAAGCATAGCGTGAATCGCTCCTAGTATAAGAAAAAGCTTCATAGTGTTCCACTCCTGTTTTTCTTTTATCTTACCACTGAAAGATGCGGATACAAAAGAATGCCACAGGATTGTAAAGATTTTGGCGGACGGGTTGTCCATGATAAAAAAAGCGAACGTTAACGTTTCTTCGGCTGACGTTCGCTGTCCAGCAAGCGGACATATTGATCGATCTTCCTTTCAAGCTCCTCCTTTTCCACCAACTCTGAGTGAAGTTCTCTAATGATCCCTTCTAGACTCTGAATCCGCTTTTCAAATTGAAAAAGCAAATACCCAGCAATGACGATGGGAAAGCCAACATTTCCGAGGAGATTGACAAGGTTTAGCCATTCACTTGCACCATTCATATTCCATTCACCCCTCATTTTATATCGAACAAAACAGAACGTATGTTCGTAAATTAATTATAAAACGTAGGAAGAATTTTTACCATCATTCCATTCTCATATTTTCATTTTGATTCATTTGGCCTATAGAAAAAATAGGTTTAAATAAAATTTATAGTGGAATACAAAAAACAAGACGGAAACTAATAAGGGAGGAACAACAAAATGGAACTTATTATTACGATGATATATACAATGATTGGTTTAGCTGCTCTAAGTCTTATCGCAACAGCCGCTGCCGTTTATTTTTCTAATAAAAAGATTAACGAAAAGATTGAAATTGCAAAACGTAGAGATGAAAGAATGGAACATCAGAACACATACGTTTCGATATAACAGTGCTGACTACGCGCTGTTTTTTTTGTGTTTTTTATTGTGAGAGTGTTTCATACAGCCAATATCTTGCCCGCGCATACAGGATAATATGGATTTTGCCGACTCGCGGATTTATGGTGAAAACTCGCGGGATTCTCGTTCAATCTCGCGGTATTACGCCTGATTCTCGCGGAATTATTTGTAAAACTTTAGGAATTACTGTATCTACACTACCTCAACTATACTCATACTCCTACAAAAAAAGAAAAACCCGCTCTACAAAGAACAGGTCTTTCACCAAACTGCGGTTAAAAATCAAAAATAGAGTCTCCACTGCCATCTTTTTCGTCTTGATCGTCATCATCATAGTCCATGTCAAAATCCATCATCGATTTTTTATGGGTTTTAGCAGGTGGCGCGGTCATCATGCTTGCCGGTTTTTGCACAGGATGAGACGGTACCCATTCTTTTACACCGACAGAGTTGTCTTCTTCCGCCTCCAACATTAACTCGCACAACGTTTGAATTGCTGACACGTGTTCACGCAGCTTAGGAGAATTCTCACTCAGTTGTTTCATTTCTGCTACATGTTTTTCTATTTTCTTCGCAAACTGACTTACTGGTATATTCATCGGATTCACCACAATTATCTTTTTTCTTATTCTATCAAACGCCTGCACATAAATAAAATCACGCATAAAGAAAACTAGACGTACTTTTTCGCTTCAGACATAGTTGCGCTTATACTATCTACATAAACTTGTTACAACGTCGATAAACATCATGCTAACAAGTTATAATTTTTGACAGTACAAAAAGACAGCTTCAAATAAGCTGTCTCTTCCGCTCCAAATTCCGCTCGATAACCCTCATTCACTAGCACACGTACGGTGATCCAGGCCGCCAGCATGATAGTGAATGCGAAAATAGATACAGGTTTTATCTCTTAATAAAAGTCCCCCTTCACATTAAAGTCTTTTTATTTCACATCATTAGCTGCTCATATCAAAAATACGTTTTATATTTTATGACGTATCTACCCAACTGAAATTCTGCTTGTTGAATGTGCCGGCAATCGCACGTTCAAAATCAACTGCAATCTTGCCACTCGCTTCATCATACGAAAACGATTTAACTGCTAATTCATTCGCCACAACAACTTGTCCTGTTCTCGGCATAGAAACTGCAACCATGTAATTCTTCATAACCGACCCCATTAACAGTAGAACCCAAAGGACATACGTCATAACTTCCATTTCCCTACCCCTTTCAAATTTTCGATTATTTGTTCCGATCTATTTAAACCCTACTTTACTGGCAAGTTGCTTCTATGATCCTTCCTCCTTTCGAACTTACCAATTTATGTGGTGTTACTTGCGATTATACGTACCTTTTACTAAAATGTTTGTCACAATGTGCTTTTGTTTTAGAGTTTCTATCAACAAAACAAGCCCTTCATATACAAAAAAGAGCAGATTGAGCTCTCTTTTTTGTATAATAGTTAATGTAGAAGTGAATATGTTAGCGAGTTTAAGCTGAATATGATAGAAAAAGACGTATACTTCTATATCTTTTCATTGTCTAATTATTTTCTGTAGAAACAAGGAGGAGAATCATGTCCGTACTTAACGAAATCTTAGAATTCAATCACCAATTTGTTGAAAACAAAGAATACGAGCCTTTTCAAACTACTAAATTTCCTGATAAAGGACTTGTTATTGTGTCTTGCATGGACACACGTCTGACTGAATTACTCCCAAGTGCGATGAATATTAAGAATGGTGATGTAAAAGTTGTAAAATCCGCTGGAGCGGTTATCTCCCACCCATTTGGCTCTATTATGAGAAGTATTCTTGTTGCGATCTATGAACTTAAAGCGGAGGAAGTGATGGTCATCGGTCATTACGACTGCGGAATGAGCAGTGTGAACCCTGATCAATTCATTTCTAAAATGAAAGATCGCGGTATTGAAGACACAACACTCGACACTTTAAAATATTCTGGACTGGATTTGAAAAACTGGCTCAAAGGCTTTGACAGTGTTGAGGATTCAGTGAAAAACAGTGTTGCTCTCGTGAGGAATCACCCTCTGCTTCCTGAAGGTGTAAATGTGCACGGTCTTGTGATCGACCCGGCGACAGGCAGATTAGATTTAGTAGACCGAGGCGAATAGAAAAAAGGCAAAGCGACTTTAGATGCGCTTTGCCTTTTCTTTTTTAGTTATTTTAGTAACCTTTGAAAGGAGTTGATTTCCGTTCCAGGTGCTTCGCTTTCCGCGGGGCAGGCGGTGAGCCCCTTGCCGCTTTGCGCCTTTAAGGGACTCACCTGACCGCTCGTCCTAGCCGAGAGTCTCGCACCTTACCCTCTAATCAACTTATAGAAGAAGAAATGAATCAAACACCAACATCATTATTGATTAATCTTCACGATACGTCCTTCAATCTCAGCTGTTACGGAATCACGCTTCTTAAAGTAGTTTACAAGAGCATCAAGATCTGTAACCGAAATCGTTTGATTCTTTCCTTCTAATAAAACCGTGTAGCCGTCACCGCCGCCTGCCATAAAGTTGTTGACCGTAACAGTATACTCTGCAGCAGCATTAACCGGTGTTCCGTCTTCTTTAACCATGGATACCGTTCTTTGTCCAACTGGTTTAGACATATCAAAGGTAGCTTTCAATCCAGAAATCTGAAGCATCTTTTCACGCCCCGTTGACCATTGTGATTCAAAAGTTCTTTGATCTGTGCACCAGTTAATGTCATCGTCACTAGGTCGTTACCAAAAGGCTGAACATTGAAGAGTTCACCCCACGTTACTTCGCCTGGATTGATCACATCACGAATTCCACCCGGATTCATAAAGGCAAAATCCGTGCCTGTTTGCTCTGTCATAGAATCTGCAATGACATTTCCTAATTCCGATTCGCCGCTATACGCTTCTGTGCCTAATAATAATTTATCTGCGTTACCCACTACTTCATTAATAATCGGAGCCACTTGGTCTTCCGCACGCTTAATGATTTCAGTAATCTTTGCATCAGGAGTTACACCGTTTTGGAACGTTGTTACCACTTCAGCTTTCTTTTCTACAATGTCTTTTGTGCGGCGGTCAATCTTTAAATCTACATCTGCAAATGCCGTTCCGTACGAATAAGCTTGTACAAGTAACTTATTATCTACTACAGCATTTACGTTTCTATGATTGTGCGCGCCAAACATAACATCAATTTCATCATCCACACTGTTTGCCATATCTACTAATTCACCGGAAACTTCTCCTGTACTCGCTTGGTCTATCGGATTATGAGCAAGTACGACCATTGCCTTTACGCCCTTTTTCTTCAGTTCCTTGGCTGCTTTATTAATTGCCTCAGCTTCGTCCGTAAACTCTACACCTGCTGTGCCGCTCGGAATTACAATGTCAGGAGTATCAGAGAAAACAACGCCGATGAATCCAATATTTACACCTTTCACTTTTTTAATCGTATATGGTGGAAGAATATGTTTCTTTGTCTCTTTATCTATTACATTAGCAGCCACATATGGGAAGTTGGCTCCTTCAAAATCACCTGTCTTCGCATGAGTTCCGCCATTGATCAGACGCATCATCTCATCGACGCCTTCATCAAATTCATGATTTCCTAGTGTTCCTACGTCAAATCCCATCTCGTTCATGATCTCAACGGTCGGCTCATCCTGCAGCAATGCAGACGTTGGCGAACTCGCTCCTACCATATCACCAGCATGAACTAAAAGTGTATTCTCATTCTCAGCTTCTTTTTGCTTTATATAGCTTGCTAGATAATCGGCACGTCCTACAGACTGACCTGCCACATTACGTGTAATATCGATCTGGCCATGAAAGTCGTTCACACCCAATAACTGAACGTCCAGAAATGGTCCGTTTTGCTTTTCCATTGAATATTCTTCTGCATGGATAGCTGTTCCCATAGGTGTTAACGCCAATGACAGCGCTAAGGCTGAAAGTGTTTTTTCATCTGAAATACTCCCCTATCATTTCATTTTGTAAAAAACTCAACAGTTAAAATTATATATTTTGAATTGTAAAAAGATAGAGGATATTCGTAAAATTGGTGTAAAAAACGTTATATTCCTATAAAAAAGGAGTTAGTACCTACAGATGCTTCATGTACGATTAAATTTAGTACTTTCCTCCCGGTGATATAATGAAAAAGGAAGTTTAATCGTGCCTAATTCCGTGAATATACACTATAACTTCGTATAAAGGAGAGGATAGTAAATGGTTAAACCAATCGTACATGAATTCAACTCTCAACAAGAATTGATTGCAGCTGCAAATGAATTGAAGGCGCAAGGGATTCACGAAGACAACCTGTATGTATTATCCCACGAAAAAGATGACACGAAAGATCTTGCACACGACGCGGATGTTAATACAATCGGCTTAAAAGAAGAAGGACTCGGCACAGCCCTCAGCAACGTATTTGATTCCAGAGGTGACGAGCTCCGCAAAAAGATGACTGAAATTGGCTTATCTGACGTTGAAGCGGATCAGTACGAAAGAAAACTCGATATGGGTAAAATTTTACTGATTGTAAAAGATGAAGGTAAAGTAACCAACTTACCATAATAAGCGAAGAGCTGCTTAACCCAATTGGGCTAAAGCAGCTCTTTTCTTTATGCCGTTTGCAGCGATTTCTCTTGATAACCATAAATTTCCGAAAGCTTCTCTAGCGCTTTTTTCATTTCTCTTCGCACGCCCCACCTATAAAACAGAGAAATAAAGCGATCAAGCGGATGATTCTTTGAAGTTCCCTCACAAATCCATATCACTTTTATCGTATCCTCCAACGAAACCAATTCAAATTTAAAATGTAATAAAGTTTCTCCTGAATTTATTTTCATATAATAATGGATATTTTTTAAATGTTCACATCTGTAAATTCGTATACTCGCAGGAACTCCATCAGCTTCCCAGTAAATAGACGCTCCTTCTCCCTTTTCAGGACCTACATATAAAAAAGCAATCTCCTCTTCTTTACTATCCATTTGCCACTTTGTCCAATTTTTTATAGTTAGTAAAAAAGCATACAATCGTTCGGCAGAAGTCTGGAGCAAAGCCGTTTCTGTAACACTCCATCTTCTTGGAATCAGATAGATCATTCCGGTAAGAATAAGCAATAAAATGCCTGGAAATATCCAATAAACCATGTACATTCCCCCTCTTCATCATTTTATTGATAAATATTTCCTTTCATGCGTTTCTTTCACGTCTTTCCGGGGAATGAATGGAAGACGAGGAGGAGTAAATATGAATCTACACAATGGTCATTTATATTGGCCTGAAACCTATACAAATACCACTCAGTATCCAGAGCTTGAAGAAAATATCTCGTGTGACGTATTGATCGTTGGCGGTGGCATGGCTGGCGCTCTTTGTGCTCATGTATTGAGCCAAGAAAAAGAACTTGATGTTGTATTAATTGATAGAAGACATCCTGGTTCAGGCAGCTCCTCAGCAAATACAGGACTTCTGCAATTCTCCAGTGACAAAATGCTTCATGAACTGATTGAACAGCAAGGTGAACAGGATGCCGTTTACTTTTACCAGCTTTGTCAGACGGCTATGAAAGATTTAAACAAGGTCGCGTCTGAACTCTCAGAAGATCCAGAACTCCGGCCACAAAAAAGCCTGTACTTTGCCAGCTCAAATGAAGACGTCTCAAAACTTGTCCGTGAATATGAGGTTTTAAAGAAGTATGATTTTCCCGTTGAATATTTAGAGCCGTCAGAGATCTCTTCAAGGTTTCCTTTTTCAAAACCTGCTGCTCTCGTAACAAGTGGAGATGCAGATGTGAACCCATACAAATGTGTTCAAATTTTGTTAAAGGATGCGGCTGCCGCAGGAGTTAGAATTTTTGAGCAAACACCGCTGATCCGCAAAACCAAAACTCTTCATGGGTTTACATGTGAATCTGAAAAAGGCACCATTTCAGCGCGATATATTATTTTTGCGACCGGTTATGAAAATGACTTTCTCGCTCAGCAGTTAGGAGCAGACTTGAACCGTTCGTATGCCATCGTAACTGAACCGCTGCCTTCATTAAAAACATGGTACAAAGAGTGGATGATCTGGGAAACGAAACGCCCTTATCTTTATATGAGGACTACAAGGGACGGAAGAATCGTTGCCGGTGGCTTGGATGAAGATAAAGCAGAAGCACCGCTAAATGAGGGAATCATTAAAGAACGCGGTGAGCGTATCCTTGAAAAAGTGAAAGAACATTTTCCCGATCTATCACCAAAGATTTCCCACACATGGTGCGCAACTTTCGGGGAATCACACGATGGTTTGCCGTATATCGGTGAACATCCAAACCGTCTTGGTGAATATTACTGTTTGGGCTTTGGTGGGAACGGAACGGTCTATAGCATGCTCGGTGCAACCATTATCAAAGACTTGATCACAAAAGGTTTTCACCCCGCTTCACGATTATTTACAATCGCACGAGCTGTAAGTTTATAAGGGAATGAAAAAAGGAAGTCCCTCAAGCGGGAACTTCCTTTTTATTATGATGCGTTTGGTGCAGCAGCAATTTGTCTTTTAATAAATTCAATCGAATTTTTGTTAAAAATATCTGGCTGATCTACATTGCATACATGTCCGCAATCCTTGATCGTCAAAAGCTTTGAATGCTTTTTCTTGTCGATAAACGCCTGGATTGGCGGTAAAAACATATAATCTTCCTCACCCATGATATATAGGGTTGGAATCGGAATCTCTTTTTTACGCAAGCTTTGTAAAAATGGGTTAATTTTTAGCGTAAGCTTAAACCAACGTTTAAATTCTTTCTGACAAAGTTTCTTTGCTTCTCCAATAAATAATGATCGGGAAGCTTCATGTCTTTTCTTCGGCATAATGACCCAAGCAAACAAGCTGTACAGCCACATGTATGGAATAAATGACTTACAAAGGTTGCCCATCGCGATTAAAAACCGCGATCGGAAATTCATCTTCGTTACCGCTCCGCCAAGTGTCATAGTAGCCACTCGTTCAGGGTTAAGTTCAGCGATTGTCTGAATTAAAATCGTCCCCAAAGAAATCCCTACGAAATGTGCCTTTTGGATTTTAAGATGATCCATCACTTCAAGCACGTCCAAGCTGACTTCTTTAAACGAATACTTTTTCAATAAAAATTTATCGGATTGTGACTTGCCATGACCTCTCAGGTCAACGAGCAAAATATTAAAGTGCTGCTTGAATTCTCTTAACTGTTTATACCAAATGGATGAACTGCCCCTGCTCCATGGACAAAAATCACCCATTGATGATTTTTTTCGTGTGTGTACGTTTTGTAATGAAGCACAAAGTACTCCTCCTAGTGGTTAAAACATTCTGTAAATTTTCCAGCCTTCATTTTAACATACATTATTGCTTTTGTACCCGTTTTCACGGAAAAGAATGTGTACAAACTGGAAACATAACCGCAATGTATTTATACTGTAACTATATAAACGAAGTAAACGTCAGGAGGTTTCACAAAATGGCTAAAGAAAGTTCATTTGATATCGTTTCACAAGTAGATTTATCAGAAGTCGACAATGCGATTAATATCGCAACAAAAGAAATTACAACTCGTTATGATTTTAAGGGAAGTAAAAGTGAGATCACGCTAGATAAATCTAGTGAAGAGCTTGTTTTAGTTTCCGATGATGAGTACAAGCTTGAGCAGCTAAAAGATGTTCTTATTACAAAGCTGATCAAACGCGGAGTACCAACAAAGAACCTGGATTACAGCAAGATCGAGCAAGCTTCAGGCGGAACTGTACGCCAGCGCGCTAAACTTGTAACGGGCATCGATAAAGATAACGCAAAAAAGATTAACACGCTGATCAAAAACTCTGGATTAAAAGTAAAAAGCCAAGTTCAAGATGATCAAGTTCGTGTAACGGCAAAGAGCAGAGACGATCTTCAGCAGATCATTGCCCTTGTTAAAGAAGCAAATCTGCCGATCGACGTTCAGTTTATTAATTACAGATAAACATAAAAAGCTTGAGGGATTTTACTCCTCAAGCTTTTTGTTTTAAATTTTCTTTTGTTGAGAGCCATTCATAAAAATGATGATATTGATAGTATCTCGTACCTTTTATTTCTATTTTAGGTATATCAGGATACTTTTGAAGAAGCTCTTCTACTTCATCACGCATTAATCCCACATAATTATGCAAATCTTTTTCTTTAATCAGCACCGGATACTCCGAAAAACTATTACCTGGATTCTTAAAATTTTTCAATCCATCCCCGATAAAATAACCAAGTGCTGCCAGCCCTAATCCAACCCAAAGCAAACTAACCTCCATTATACCGACTCTTTCTTGTCACTGGCATCTAAAAGCTTCATCTGTTCAAGTTCTAGCCTCATCTTTTGCGTCTCAATAACATAGTTATCGTGCTTTAAACGTTCAAGCTCTAGCTCATCTTTTAGCATCTTATGCTTTAACTTTGTTTGTGATTGAAAATGACCTAATACGATGGCGATGATGGGAATTGAGAAAATCATAATGACTGAAATTGTTCCGGTCATGGTATTCCTCCTAGAAATTATTACCTTCTATCCCGATAATACCAAATTTTAACACGTCTCGTACAGGCTTAATCCTGTTTAACAGAGTCTTTTATTAAGACACTGCTTTCTTAACGCCCTCTTTAATAATACGTTCTGTAATTTGCGCCAGTTCTTTCGCTTCTAACTCCTCTGGATAGACCGGTGGATAAACGGTGATATGAACTTCTGCTGGTTTAATCCAAAATCCTTGCTGCTCCATGATCTTATAAGAACCGTTAATCGATACTGGAATAATCGGAACACCCGATTTAGTAGCCAGCTTAAAACTGCCTGCTTTAAACTCAGACATGTCATCCCCTTTACTTCTTGTTCCCTCAGGAAAAATAACAAGAGATGTCCCATTTTTAAGCAATTTTGCTCCTTCATTTATTGCTTTAACCGACTGCCTGACATTTTTACGATCCATAAACAAGCAATTCAAGTGCTCCATCCATGTCCCGATAAAAGGCATCTTCTTTACTTCTATCTTAGAGATGAAAGCTTTAGGCTTTTGAATATAGCCTAATAAAATCGGAATATCAAAATTACCTTGGTGATTGCTTACAAAAAGAACAGCCGTGTCTTTCGGAATATTCTCCTCACCGCTCACTGTGATTTTAGAATCGCTCAGCTTCACAAGCGATGTTGACCACTCTTTCACTTTCTTATCTACTAATTGATCACGCTCTTGAATATTACCCGCTTTATGCAGCTTCTTTACACGATTTAATGATGGTATCAACTTCAACAAAACTGCCCAAAAATAAACAAACCAAATAATCGTTCTCAAAACGTTCCCCCACTTTAAATGATGATTAATTCTCCAAACTCTCTTGATGGCAATACCATTAAGGCTGTTGATGGGAATATAAACGTCCACGGCATACTCGTTTGTGCCGGAATCTCAAGTACATATTGAGACTTCATCTCGCTTACGGGTTTGCCACTTTCGTTATATAGCACTTTTTTGCCTTCCAGCGAAAAAGGGTCTTCAGAATAGTTACTTACTAATACAGTCACTAAAAATTCTTCTTTATGATTAAAGGCTGTCTTCATAACAACGGCCTGCTGTCCCACTCTTTGATTATGATCTATTCCGGAAAAAACACGTTCTATCTCTAGTCGGTCTTGATGGGCTAAAGTCCTGTCCCATGCAGGTTCAAACGCCAGTTTTTGCAAATTAAACCCCTCCTTTGAATCATATTATCATATTTCATTAAAAATCTTCTTTAATTAATAGAAAAAGCCGCTCAAACAACCGTGTGATTCACGATTTCGAGTCAGCTTTTTGTTATTTATAAACCGAACTAGCAGCATCTAAAAGCTTCTGTTTTTCAGCTTTTCTGTCTGTTCCTTCTTTTATTAAGTACTCCATCTTATGGAACAAGCCATCTTTTTCCCAAGCGATCATTGGCAGATCAGGACTTCCAGAGAAATACGCTTTTGTTCCGTCTTTTAGCTTAACTTTTTCCTTCGTCTCTAACTTGTCCGTTTTTGAAAGAAAATTTGAGACTCGGTAAGCCAAATACACATTCTGCCCTTCTTGTTTCGGATAAAAAACGGTGTCGAGTAGAATATTTCTCTTTTCACCCCAATCTGAAATTTGATAGGTGGATAATACCGCTTTAAAAGGCAGTTTACCTGGAACCTCTAATGGAAATGGCAAGGCTTTTTCCGCTTCTTCTTTAGATACTTGATCATAATATCTTGGATAAGCACCTTTCGGATGATCTTGCAGTGTTAAGTTCTTATCGTTCAACGTACCTTTTGAAGCCTCACTAGAACAACCAGCAAGAAAGACTGCTAAAACTAGATAAACAAACCATTTCTGCCTTCTCATCCACCCCACCCATTTCCTTTATTTTTTGTGGAAGTAGGTACCTTTACTCTCCAGTTCTGATCACACGTTGCCTGTATCGTACCTCTTTTTAATATATAATTCGCCATCAGTTCTGAGACATCAATCGGTATATCTCTTACCACTCGCTTACCTTTAAACATGGGATAATCTCCACCCCGCCAGCACGGTAGTTGTTCATCACGACTTGATAGTTTGAATCGTCCTGAACCGGCTTGCCCCTATACATCAAATTCGTAATTCTCCTGCCAATCGGCTTTGACAGATCGATCGTATATTTGATGCCTTCCCACATGTCGTAGTTGTAATGCTGAGGCATTGGAACAGAAAACGCAGGGTTCACCATTGGCGTTCCATCTTTCTTTACAGAAAAATAGGAAGCGGATCTTTCTAGAGCTTGTCTCATATCTTTTCCGGTAATCTCAATCACTTTTAACGTATTCGGATAGATGTAGTTTGAAACAATATCACGCATCGTCACTTGAGAAGAAAAGCCTTTAGAACGATCATCAAATAGGGCTGTACTTGAAATATCTGTACCCGCTGCATCCATCTGAACTTTATTGATAAATTCAATGAATGGATGATCGTGTAACCTTGTCTGCATCGGATCTTTGATCTGCATATTTCCCTGTACTTGACCAATTGGCTGGTCTAGCCATTTTTGCGTCTTGTTTCATATGGTTGAATCATTTCCAACACGTCAGGATCCGGTTCATACCCTCTAGTGGATAAAAGTTCTGACTTCTTGTTGGAAATCTCCCAAGTTCGGTTATCGTTTCTAACGTTTATTTCTACATGGCCTAGGTAAGTTCCTTGTGTTCCAGGCTGAATGATTGTAACTCCATTCACATCTCCTTTTAAAAGCCGATGCTGATGACCGGTTAAAAGCACATCTATACCCTCAACTTCCATACAAAGTTGATATGCTTGATTCTCTTCCGTCAGCGTTTCAGTCGGTTCACCTGTTATAAGATCTCTTTCAAACCCTCCATGATAAGAAACAACTACAATATCTGCTTTTTCTTTAATTGGGATACCCATTTCTTTGCTGTCTCCACGACATCAAGAAATGCCAACCCTTTATATGTTCTGGGTTTTCCCAGTTAGGAACATATTTTGTCGTCAAGCCCAAGACGGCCACTTTTACACCACAATCGAAAGTTTTGATCACATATGGCTGTCCAAAAACAGGTTCACCTGATTCTTCCCGCACAATGTTTGCAGACAACCACGGGAACTTTGATTCATTTACCGCTTTCTGTAGAAAGGGAAATCCATAATTGAATTCATGATTACCGATAATAGCAGCATCGTATTTAAGCTCGTTTAAAAGAAGAATCATCGGATTGATAAAGTCTCGCCCTAACTTCGCATAATGATATGTTAGTGGTGTCCCTTGAATGAGATCACCATTATCAAGTAAGACGTTGTTCTGGTGTTCTGACATCTTCTCTTTTAAAAGAGAAGCCGCTTTTGTTAAACCAATTTCAGCACCCTCATTGTTTCCATATGTTAATGGGAGAACGTTCCCGTGAATATCACTCGTCACATAAATATGAATGGATTGTTCCAAATCATCGCCCTCCCGTCTAGAATCATTTAACCCGAATTATACCACCTGATGAGGCTAGCCACTTTAAAAAGTTGTTTATTCATTTCGACATTATTTCTCGGGGAATAGTTATTATTCTACAAAAACTTACACCGATTAGAAAAACTCATTTTCTATTACTATTATCATGTACACGCTTTAAACTATTTTGCTACTTTTTATCTACTTTTTGTAAAAAACCGAATGAAAATTACAGGAATATACGTCTAATTATCGAATAGTTATATTTTGTTGTTTTATAGAGAAAAGGGGCTTCACCACTATGAACACCGAGCTAACACCAAAAAAGAAAAAGAAGAGAAATCAATCGAATTATAAGGCTTTGCTACTTCCCTTAGCTATTGTTCTATTACTTATAGGGGCCGTTGTCTGGAATAATATTGGTCAAGAGACGAAACTTCCAAACCAAGACTGGAGCCGTTCAGTCAGTACACCTGCAGAGTCAATTAGTGCAGAACCAATCGCATTTAAAGCAGATAACCAGTATCAGATCTACACCCATCTTAAGGATGGGTTAAAGGTGACCACTTTGGATGAAAAGCTAAATATGGTATCACAAAAGACAGAGAATCTGCCTCTTGATGAAAGAGGGAACTTTTGGACAAATGGCAAACAAATTGCATTTGTTTCAAACGGGGAACTTATCCTCTATGAAGAGGGTAAACAAACAGTTCTAGATAAAGATGTAGAATTATTAGCTGATGCGAAGAGCCGATTTGCTTATTCAAAAGGCAATCAGGTATATGTGTATGATCCTGAAAACGGGAAGAGCCGTATCATCTTTTCTGCTAAAGAAAAACTTTCAGAGTTATCAGGACACCCTGAATCCAATTCGTTTATCGCAACGGTTGGAGAAAAAGTTCAGATGGAAGCTTTTTATTTACAAGAAAAGGATGGCCAATATAAAGCACAGTCTATTATCCAATACAGCAAGACACCTACGGATAAAATTTACAACTTCCGATTTGCAGAAGCAAAAACACAAGTACATTTTCTTTACACGCTTTATTCATCAAAACAAGGAACAAAGTCATTTAAGACATTTTACGGAGCAGCTCCATTTGATCAATTGACAGCTCTTAACTTTAATACTGTTCATTTTATAGAGTCTGAATTAGGTTACGAAATGGAGAATCCAACTTACCAGCAACTAAATATTGAAAACGATCAGCCTGTTATTCTCTTTTCTGCTACCGGACCCGTTTCAGCAAAAAAGGAAGCTGGAAACATATATAAAGCAATTCTAAAGAACAAGGATTGGGAAGCATCACGGATCAGTACAACAGATAACTTCTCTGTGTATCCTGTTTATGTAGATGAGCAGACGGTTGCTTGGCTGAAAGCAGAATCAGTTAGTGATTACAGAGTATTCTTCGCAAGCCAAGATCCTGAAATAAAAAAGAGAGCCAATCAATCAAAAAACAAGATGTGTATAACGCGTCATTCGATGCACTTGCTGCTTCCGTCGTATCGTTTATCGCGATGACAAACGCATTTATTTGGGTGGTTCCGCCTGTCTTATTCTTAGGTATTTTGTATTTTGTACGAATTGATGTGATTGAACAAGAAAAACCGTGGGCAAAGTGGGTGTCGATCGCACTCTTCATCCTTACCCAGCTTTATGTGATTCAATCCCTGTTCAACAGTACGTTCTATACGCTAGCACCAAAGTATCTCACTTTTAGTGGAAGCTCGCTCATTGTACCCGTTATGGTTTCAGCCGTCGCGCTGTACGTTATGCAGTTAGCTAAAGACAAAGACTGGGGATTGTTTGCACAAGTATCTTACTTTATCGGTGTAACGGTTTTGTTTGAACTTTTTATTGTCGGAACATACGTTTACTGATATTAAAAAAGCGGAGGAACTTTCCTCCGCTTTTTACTTTAGTTACTAATAGGCTCCTAAGCTTTCAGTGCTCGGATACACATATGGATCTTTAAGAGGTTTAATCTTTTTCACAGACTCTACCTTCACTAAAGGGAGACGCACTTTATTTAACTCTGTTTCATCTATTATTCCCGAAACTGTGTACCACTCATCAGACTTCAATTTAGAAACCCCTTCACCTTCCACAATGGTCCCATACACCACCGCATCAGCACTACAGCAATTCATGGAAAAACGGGCTATGACTGCTTGATCTTTGTCCATTCCGTCTTCACGATAAACGAAACCAGTAGTCTCTATTTCTTTTCCGATAAACTTGTCTAAATAGATATCTAGAACAGTCATCGTATCGAGGTAATGATCAGATGTAACCACCACCTTGTCTTTCTTTAATTGTTCTTTTCCAAATTTCTTATAATAGTCTGTTATGTCATACGTTTCGATCGGATTTTCCTTCTTTACGTTCTCTTCCATCTTCTTTATATAACCCTCTGGATCTTCTAAGTAAGCTTCAACATCCACTTCTTGAGTAGGTACCACTTTCCCGTCCTCTGTTTGCTGAGCAGGCTTTGCATACAATCCGGTTCCATAGCGAATGCCGCGTTTTTCAGCTACAGAGCTATCCATCGCTTTTTCAGGAATCATAAATCCTGTAAGAAGAGGAATTACAAAAACCATATAGATAAAAAATGCTTGAGCGGCTTGCCTTTTGGCGTATGATCTACTCCACATCCGCAAGCCTCTTCATGCTGGCTGTCCGATCTTCTAAAAAACTGCATAACTCCTAATATGGCAAGGATTGCAATCGCAAAGTAAACAAATATATGCATTTTAGGTGCAACATAGTAATTAAGCTTTCCTGAAGTGATCAAACCAATTAAGAGAAGCATAAAACCGATTAAGATAATTCCCCTTAAATAGGCGTGAAAATCTTGGTTCTCCTTTTTCATATCACCTTACCTCCTTTTCTATACATATTGAAATACCATAGCCGCAGCAAATACTACTAATGTAATCAAACTCATTAATACGAATACAAAACGTGTCTTAAAATAAGCGAACATCATAAGCATGTTTTTTACATCCAGCATTGGTCCATAAACCAAGAAAGCAATAATTGATCCTACTGTAAATGAACTTCCAAACGAAGCGGCTATAAACGCATCTGCTTCAGAACAAATGGATAACAAGAAAGCCAGTCCCATCATTAATCCTGTTGATGACCACTCATTACTGCCAAGTGCCAAGAGGTCATTTCGGTTAATGAATACTTGGAACATACTTGCTAGAAAAGCTCCAAAAATAAGAAACTTTCCTGTGTCAAAAAATTCGTCGGACGCATGATAAACCGTTTGTTTCCAGCGACTGATCAACAACCCATGTGAATGATCATGTCCACCATGCTGAACTTGTGATTTCAACTGATCTCCATTACGGAAAACCCAATAAATGATTAAACCAATGACGATAGCTACTAAAAGAGCCATTCCAATTCTTCCATAAACTACAGTCATGTTGGTTCGAAACGCATAAAACGTGGAGAGAATAACAACCGGGTTGACAATCGGAACGGTCAATAGAAAAACAACACCCAAATGAAGCGGCAAGCCTTTTTTAATCAAACGCCTCACAACCGGAATAATCGCACATTCACAAACTGGAAAGATAATACCCATGAACAGAACAGCCCCAATGCCTGCATAGGGGTTTTTGGGAATCAGTCTTTGAATATGTTGTTCTGATACAAAGGTTTGAATTAATGCTGAGACGAAGACTCCTAATAAAATAAAAGGAACCGCCTCTATTAAAATACTTAAAAACACCGTATTCACATGCATGATGGAACTTGGCAGGTTTTCAAATACAGAATCATTTTTGATCTCTTCCATAAATAAAAACGAGATTATAAATATGGCTAACAATAAAAGCCCGATCATCTCTTTTCGTACAGAATCTCTTGTTGCAAGGTCTCTCATCGTTCAGCGCTCCTTTTCTCTTGCTATTATGTAAATCTAGATTTGAGATTTTAATCTATGAATCTCGACAAAATATAGGGTCGCTACATTGGTGAGATGTAACATTTAAAAATAAAATATACCACCTACATTAAATCGTAAGTGTTTCGTTTTGTAAAGGGCAAAAAAAGAACCAAGGTATATTACCCTTGGTCCGCTAAACGTTTATAAAGCGCGTGGGTGCCGCTATTTTCTTCGCCCATTTCTGCAAGTTCATCATACAGCTTCTTCGCGAGGGAAAGCCCCGGTGTCAATAATCCCATTTCCTCCGCTGAGTTTAAAGCAATCGTCATATCTTTTATAAAATGTTTCACGTAAAAACCGGGTGCAAAATCACCTTTTAATATTCTTGGACCCAGATTGCTCAAGTTCCAGCTTCCCGCAGCACCTGATTCAATGCTTTTTAAGACGGTCTCTGGATTCAACCCTGCTTTTTCTGCATAAAGAATTGCTTCACAAACGCCCATCATACCAGAGGCAATGGCAATCTGATTGCACATTTTGGTATGCTGTCCCGCACCTGCTTTTCCTTGGTACACGATGTTTGTTCCCATCTTAGAGAAGATTGGCTTCATGTCGTTAAATGCAGCTTCTTTTCCGCCAACCATAATGGAAAGCTTAGCATCTCTTGCTCCAATATCCCCGCCGGATACGGGTGCATCAAGAGCTGAGATATTTCGTTCAGCAGCCGTACGTTCAATTTTTTGAGCAAGCTGTGGACTTGAAGTGGTCATATCGATTAAGTAAGATCCTTCTTTCGCATGGGCAATCAGCCCGTCAGCCCCTAAATAGACTTCTTCTACATCCTTTGGGTATCCTACCATCGTAATGATCACATCACAGTTCGTTGCGATTTCCTTTGGCGTATCCGTCCAAACAGCACCTTTTTGAAGTAATTCATCAGCTTTTTCTTTTGTTCTCGTATAAACATGGACCGGATAACCTGCATTCATCAAGTGGCCAGCCATACTTTTTCCCATTACACCTGTTCCAATAAATCCAACGGTTTGCAAATCTCCTCACTCCTTTTCCTTATTATAACGAAGAACAGGTAAAATAAAAAAATCACCGCTTATTATGCGATGACTTCTCCTTGTAAAATACGTTCTACCTTTATCTGTGCTTGCTCATAATCCATATCAAGATGCGTTAACATGATCATCATATCGTCTTTGGAATGTCGTTTAAGTATATAAAATAAGTTTGGCTTTCTTCTTTTTATGAGCGTCATGATCTCAATGGTGGGTAATGTTCGGCCTGTTGGTTTAATACGTAAAAAAGAGCGGATGTATTGTGTGAAAGCTGGTATGGCATCTACAGTGTCTGGTTCTGTGTCTAATAGCTGCTGAAGTTTCAATAATGAATCAATCAGTTCTTTGTTTCTTTCCACGAATTCGTCCCTCGTCCTTTCCGTTTATTCTCTTCACTTGTTAAAAGTTCGCCTGTTTAGGCATTTCAATTTATGTATCGGCATTTACTTTCAAAGTTTTTAAAAATTTTCAAATAAATTGTTGGGGACTGACCCCCAACAATTTATTTCCCACTCTGTTTTCATGTTTCTCACCTGCGGAAATGCTCAATATTCACCACGATAAAGTCACCGTTTCATATTATCCCTCTCATTTAGTTCCCTCACCGAAAGCATCCCATCTTACTATTATTCTGCAACTCCTTTTGGCCTGTTTAAACATTTATTTCTTACTGCCTTGACAGTCCTTTTGAAGTATCTTCCAGTATTCGCATAAGTCATCCATACTGTTTCCACGTTTTCATATTTACGCATCTGTATATAAATGGTAAATTAAACCTGTCGACAAAGGGGTCCCGTATCACGGCAGGAGGTTTGGAATATGAAAAAACATCTAGTATCTAGTGTTTTAGCATTCTGTCTCGCAGCTTTTTCGGTACCAAGTGCTTTTGCTCAAAGTCACAATTTTTCTTATCAAGATGAAATCTTACAAATGCAGCCTGATCTAACTCAAAAAGAATTGCTTTCTACCGTTCGATCCATCGCAAAGAACACGGGTGATACAGAAGAAGCCCTGCTCAAACAAATTTACACAGAACTCAAGAACGACGAAACAAAAGGTAAAAACGAAAAACAGCAAACCGGTGAATTTGGAACGATGGGCGGCAGCGGAGGAACGGTTTCTGTCGGAACCAGCACGAAAGGCAACTTTTATTATACGGCTTCACAGACTGCTTATATGAATCATGGGCATGTCGGCATGTATTATACGAGCAGCACGATTGTTGAATCTGTGCCTGATACAGGCGTCCGCACGATCTCCACGACTTTACGAAAAGTCGATCAAGGAGATGCACAAGTCAAATCCGTTACGACAAGTACAACAAACCGAGATAACGCTGCAAACTGGGCATATAGCCGTGTAGGAATCGACGATTATTCGTATAACTTTGTAACCAACCGAACGACTTCACATATTGGAGATAAAAACTGCTCGAAATTAATTTGGTCAGCTTATAAGCTAAATGGCAATCTAGATTTGGATGTCGATGGCGGTCTAGGGGTTTATCCGAGAGATGTCAGGGATGCTCCCGATACAAAACTAGTCAGGAATATATAATACAAAAAGGCAATAAGGACGTATCACTACGACTTATTGCCTTTTTTATCTGAAAGGTGATCACATTGAAAAAACTTTTGATTACATTCGTACTTATCATTCTAGCAGGGAGTTTGGTCTATAACTTCTTCTTTGACCAGAGTATTGATGCTTCCCTTTCCATCGAAAAAGAGAGCATTGAACAAAGTAACTTTTTAAAAGATAAACAAGCCGTAATGTATTTTTCAACGACCGCTGATCAAGACATGGATGATAAAGGAGTAAGTTTAGCTGTTTTTATCAATGACGATGGTCAAGCAGATGCTTTCAAAATGAACGGTTTAGAACTTGGCAGTTTAACCACGACTGAAAACGAGGTCTTACTGGTGGATAAAAACAAAATCCGTTTAATAGGAGACACATTTAAAGAATTTAAAATGGAGAAACCACAGTATACCGGGGAAAGAACGGGTTACCTGGAGAAGAAAAATTTATACTTTACTATTTTCAACACCGGCATAAGTGCTGATGGCGGCTATGATTCAAACGTAGTGTATGGGAACGAAAATGGATTTACTAAAGGGAACATTCCCTATTACATTTCAAGTTCCGGTAATGATAAGAATGATGTAGTCGTGTTAACACATGATACCGAGAAGAATGAATATTTTTTCAGAAAAGTAGTTTTATCCAATAACGACGTCAAAGTTCAAGATATCGTAAAGTTGAAAAACCCGAAAAACTTAGAATTAAGCGGTTTTTCTCCTGTTCTTAGTGATGAGCAATTTTACTATGTCATTCTAAGGGAGATTGTTAACGAAACAAGTGAAGACATCGTACTTTATCGCATCAACAAAAAGACTCTAACTCAGGACCAATTCACAATATCCACGTACAGAAATGAAAATAATTTAATTGCACACATTCCTTACAATATAAAAAACTCTGCGCATCTATTTAACGGCGTTCTTTATTACGCGAATGGCTTAGGTGAAGTATATGCATTTGATACGAAAACCCAAAAAGTAAGTAATTTGTTTACAATGAAAGACGCACCCACGGACGGAGTTAGACATAACGAAGAACTATTCTATAAAGATGATCTCCTATACGTTGTAAGGCATGACGAAAATATAAAAGAAAGATATTTTATAGAGAATTACTCCTTAACCAAAGGAAAGAAAATAGAAGATATTAAGATTAAAGGATTGAACGACATCTTACAGTCTATTAAAGGCAAATCCATCTACTCGTATGACTTTAAAATGCTAAATTAACTTAAAATGTGGGCTCAGGAATTATTCACTTTCCTGGCCCACATTTCTTTTTATTTTCACTTGATAGATGACAATCGACACGACCACTAGAATCGTATAAAAAATAAACACATTTTGATAGATCACATTTAGCGCAAACGTTTTTTGTCCTTCAATTAACAGACCAGCAACTGCTACGCCTAGCGCTCCTCCAAAAAATTGGACAAGCTGCAGCATACCCATGCCCGATCCCACTTCATCTTTACTTAGAATCCTGGAATTTTCATTTGCTAAACTAGACGTTAAACTAGAAAACCCGATACTCGTAAACATATAAAAGATTGCCGTCATGTAAAATGCTTTTGTTGCAAAAAGGGAGAATAAAACCGCTGATACAAGCAGCGATACAAGTCCTGCGCGCATGACAGGAAGGTTTCCAAACCTATCAATCCAGCGTCCCACAAAGATAGCGGCAAACGCCGATAGCATCGCACCTGGAAAAATAACAAAGCCAATCGTTGCCGGTTCTTTTTCAAACAAATTTGAAAGCATGACCGGCATCACAAACAAAAATGCAAAATGGGTCATAAACGCGATAAGACCAACGATTAAGATCGAGACATAAGTCGTGTTCTTAAATAAACTTACACGAATAAAAGGATCTTCCTTTTTCTTTGAATACATAACAAGAACGACAAAGAACAAGACGCTTAACGCCAGCAAGTAAAAAGAAAACGAAGAAAGATAGAGCAACAGCGAAGTAACTCCACCACCCGTTAATAGTGCTCCAATAAAGTCAAACGAGCCTTCGCTTTTCTTTTCAACAGGCAAGTAGATCTTAAACACGGGTAAAAGCAGCAGCACTAGCCCTGTAACCACAAAAGAAAATTCCAGCCAAACAGCTGTGTAATTCCGCCACCGATCACTGGTCCTAAACCAAAACCAAGTGATGCGGCAGAGGATATTAATGACATGGCACGTCCTCGCCGCGAAATCGGAATATAACGAGTCGCAAGCACCATTCCGAGCCCCGGAACAGCCCCTGCTCCCATCGCTTGAACCATACGGCTAATCAGCACGAACTCAAAACTGTTGGAAAAATATCCGACGATTGAAGCGATTCCCAAAATGATAAGGCCCGTAATTAACAACCTTCCAATCGGTATAAAATCAGACAACCTGCTGAATGTAATGGTCGATAAGGCAAACACGATCGAATAGCCTGAAACAATCCAAGAACCCGCGGTAGGACTTAAATCAAATTGTGAAATCACACTTGGAAGAGCTACGTTAAACATCGTCGTATTCATTACAACGAGCCACACGGTTAAGCTCCATAGCGGAATAATTCGATTTTCCTGAATTGATCCATAACGTTCTTCTTGAGCCATCTGTTCACCTTCTTCCTCTAAAACAATATTCCTATCTTATCATGGTACTAAATCATTAACCCCATGTTTTGCTCACAGCATTTTTAAGGACTAAAGACACTGAACTTTTTTCCATTATAAGGACTAAATATCTGTTTTTAACAATTTATCAAGGTATTTCAAAATGATGGTAGAAGATTACCTTTACATTAAAATTAAGGGGTGTACGCTTTAATGAAACACTTTTTGCGCAAGACTTCTAGTTTCACATTAGCTTGTACGTTTATTTTCTCTGCTTTTTCTGGTGCGTCTGCTGCTCCATCTTCTAAGGATGCACAGCCAGAACTTGCACCGCTTTACGGGAAGTATAATTTAAACTCTTCCCATGTTACAAAAGTAATTGTTGAATTAAAAGAACCTTCTGTACTAGAAGCAAAAAAGAAAGGTCAAAAACAAACAAAATCAAACCTTAAATCAAAACGTGACGCTGTGGTGAAGGAGATCTCAACACGCGCCAAATCATATAAAGTCAACAACGAATACGATCATGTCTTTTCTGGTTTTTCATTAGAAATTCCAGCAAATGAAATCCCTGATTTGTTAGCGGTATCTGGTATTAAAGCCGTTTACCCAGATGTGGAATATCACACAACTGGAGATGATATGGGTGACCAGTCATTTGACGAAGTAACCCCTCAGATGATGAACTCAGCTCCTTTCATCGGGGCAAACCAAGCGTGGGAATCAGGGTACACAGGTGAAGGTGTAACGGTTGCTGTTATTGATACAGGCGTCGATTACACACATCCTGATCTTGACCAAGCGTTCGGTGACTATAAAGGATATGACTTTGTAGATAAAGACAACGATCCGCAAGAAACACCTAAAGGCGACCCAAGAGGTGCTGAAACAACGCACGGCACGCACGTAGCGGGTACGGTTGCGGCGGATGGCGGCATTAAAGGTGTGGCACCTGATGCAGCTCTGTTAGCGTACCGCGTGTTAGGACCAGGTGGAAGCGG
Source organism: Fictibacillus sp. EA-CB0309 (assembly GCF_055814265.1). NCBI lineage: Bacteria > Bacillati > Bacillota > Bacilli > Caryophanales > Fictibacillaceae > Fictibacillus > Fictibacillus sp. EA-CB0309. Next base: position 425,971 of record NZ_CP169271.1, on the reverse strand, counting down.
AACAACTGAAAACGTTATTGCCGGAGTCGAAAAAGCGGTTGAAGACGGTGCTGACGTTATGAATCTATCACTCGGAAACTCGTTAAACAACCCGGACTGGGCAACAAGCATCGCGCTTGATCAAGCTATGTCTGATGGTGTTGTAGCGGTAACCTCCAACGGAAACAGCGGACCGAACAACTGGACAGTTGGTTCACCGGGAACATCTAGAGAAGCGATTTCTGTAGGGGCTACTCAGCTGCCTTATAACGTTTTTACAGCTACAACTACTTCATCTGATGGTACATCTTATGCCTCGTCCGCGGTTCAAGGGTTTCCTTCAGATGAAGCATTGCTTGCTTTAAATGGAAAAGATTATGAATTAGTGGATGTAGGATTTGGTGCCCCCGCTGATTTTGCAGGAAAAGATTTAGAAGGAAAAATTGCATTGATCAGCCGTGGTGCAGGTATTGCATTTGTAGATAAAGCGACAGAAGCGAAAAAAGCTGGTGCAGCTGGCGCGATTATATATAATAACGTTGCAGGGAGCATGCCTTTAGTTCCTGGAATGGCTGTTCCAACGATCATGTTGAATCAAGCTGATGGACAAGCACTTCTGGCTAAGTCTGGTGATGTAACGGTAAGCTTTGGTATTAACTTTGCAGGTGCTGTTGGCGAATTGATGGCAGACTTCTCTTCTCACGGGCCTGTTATGGATACGTGGATGATTAAGCCTGATGTGTCAGCACCTGGTGTAAACATCGTAAGTACGGTACCGACTCATGATCCTGCAAACCCGCATGGTTACGGTGCAAAGCAAGGGACAAGCATGGCGTCTCCTCACGTGGCAGGTGCGGCAGCCCTTTTACTCGAAGCACATCCTGACTGGGGTGTTGACGATATTAAAGCAGCCCTTATGAATACAGCAGAAGACCTCTTTAACGCTAAAGGAGAGCTTTATCCTCATAACACGCAAGGAGCGGGAAGCATTCGTGTGGTAGAAGCCATTGAAACAGAAACACTTGTATCACCTGGCAGCCATTCATTCGGTGTATTCTCGAAAACGAAAGGCAAGGAAGTACGAGGCGAACATTTTACCATTAAAAACTTAAGCAATAAAACGAAACAATACACGTTTGACGTTGATTTAGAAGGCGTAAAAGTAACAACAAGCAAGAACGTAAAAATTAACGCAAACAGCGCTAAAGACGTAAGATTCAATGTTCAAGTAGACGCATCCAAACTTGCTCCTGGCTATCATGAAGGTACGATCCGCATTAGTGACGGAAGCAAGCTGGTAGAAGTTCCAACGATTTTATTTGTTCAAGAACCTGACTTCCCTTCTATCACGCATTTTAGCGCAACTGACTTAGGAAACAACAACTTCTCGTTCGCTGCCTACTTGCCTGCTTCTGCAGAAAAAGTAGAGCTTGTCCTGTATAACACCACATTGACTCAATCATTTGGTGTGATCGGCACGTACGAGAATGTTCCTAAAGAATACAACTACTTTGACTGGAACGGTAAAATTTCAGGTCAAAATGCAGCACCTGGACAGTACCGAGTCGTTGCCTTTTCTTACAGAGGAGAGAAGGAAGATTACAGATATACAGATATCATCACCATTCGTTAACTTTAATGGAAATACCCTTGTCCGATTGTGGGCAAGGGTATTTTTTATATTAAAATGTTATGATAAATAATAGAAACCGAACGGAGGTAAGGCGATGAAATTATGTATCATAGGAGCCACAGGGAGAGTTGGCAGTATAGTTACGGAGCTGGCTGCTGCAGATGAAATGAAAATCCATGCATTGGTGCGTAATCCTGCTAAACTGCCTGAGAATTTGCTAGAAAAAATTCACGTCGTAGAGGGAAATGCTTTAGTTCAGGAGCATATCGAAACCGCGATGAAAGGCTGCGACATCGTAATCAGCACCCTATCAACTGATGGAGAAAGCGTGCTGTCAGAAAGTATGCCTCTAATCATTAAAGAGATGAAAAAGCAAAGAATCTCGCGCATCATCACGATCGGAACAGCAGGTATATTGCAGAGCCGAGCAGAACCTCACTTGCTTCGATACCAGTCTTCTGAATCAAAACGCAAACTAACGAGAGCGGCAGAAGACCATCATAAAGCGTTTAGTCTGTTACAAGAAAGCGGACTCCACTGGACGATTGTTTGTCCAACGTACCTCCCTGAGGGTGAAGCAACTGGAACATACCGAGTTGAACAAGATTTTTTGCCTGCAGACGGCAGCCGAATTAGTACGGGTGACACCGCTCATTTTACTTACACTCTTATAAAGAAGCCGCAATTCTCTCAGTCACTTGTTGGTATCGCTTACTAAGTCGTCGTTGGCATATCTGAAAAGATATATACACCAAACATGATAAAACCAATACCGATAATAAAAATGAAAACTTTTAAAAGCCATTTAGGAAGAAAACGGACAAACCTATTAATAAAAATAACAAAGATAAACTCAACGATCGCGCCAAAAAACGTATCTGAAACCCTTCCACCTCTATAGTTCGTCCCAAAGCGCTTCCTATGCTCATAATCCTCTTTATGATAGCGGATGCCATAAACGATTACGGCTATACCAAACCCGCAAAGCACAACCGGTATGATCCAAAACAAACTCATTTTGTCGTTTCCTCTCCATACAGAAAAGACTTTTGCTGTACGTCTTCAGCAAAAGTCCCCTGTTTGTTTATGAATAGTAAGGCGCGATCATCAAGTATACAAGCACGCCCGTTAAGCTTACATACAACCATAATGGCATTGTCCAACGCGCAATTTTACGGTGCTTCTCCACTTGCATGTTAAGACCTCGTGTAACGGTTATTAACGCGAGTGGCACAATCACAATCGCAAGCAGGATATGTGTGATTAAAATAAAGAAGTAGATGTACTTAAGTGGCCCCTCACCACCATAAGACGTTGACTCTGTTAAGTAATGATACGTCACATAAGACAGCAAAAAGAATGTTGTACTCGTAAATGCAGCAAAAATAAAGCGTTTATGAAGGGTTATGTTTCTTTGTTTTACAAAATAAAGAGCAGCAAGTAAAAATACGAATGTAAAGCTGTTAAAGATCGCGTTCAGACGCGGCAGTAAGGTTACATCAAAAGCAATTTCTCCCTCGTATTCAGGCAGGAAGAACAATACGGCCACAAGCACGTTAATCGCGATAGATAATCCGATAATTAGCGGTGTATAGTTACGCTGTTTCGTTTCAGCCATTTTTGTATTACTCCTTTTCAACTAAAAGTCTTTAAAACTTCTACGATTTCCTTATTATTTTACCACTCAAGGACCTATTCACAAACTTATGTGCAACTGAAAACAGCATTCCCTATACAAGTGTCAATAATTCTTCAAAAAATAGAGGTCTTTACCAAAAATAGGTTCAATATTGTACAGTTTCGGTCACCGAAACCACTGCACACTTATACCTGGCGGGGTAATCTTGATTATAATTCAAGAAATTTCGGGAATAATCCCTGAAATTTTGCAGCTAATCCGGCGAGTTTTGGCTATAATCCCGCGAATTTTGGTCATATATCGGCGAGTCGATATATCTCGACAAATTCTGCCGCCCTTATACCCCCTACCTAAAACCCCCAGTACTTAACCAAAAGAAAAACCGGCACACGGCCGGTTCTTCCCTCATTCAAATCTCTAAAATTTAAGCTTTCGCAAACTGTTCCTCGTCAACCGTAGCTAGGAACTTCTCTACTTCACCAACAACGGACGCTACACATCCCTTTTCAAAAGGCGAAATCAATCCCGCTTCTTCAACCAGCTTTGTAAAAGGCAGACTTCCTCCTTTTTGGCAAAGAGCGAAATAATCTTCCCATGCGCTTTCACGATTTTCTACAGATCGCTTCCAAAATTGAAGTGCACAGATCTGAGCGAGCGTGTAATCGATATAATAGAACGGGGAACGGAAAATGTGGCCTTGTCTATGCCAGAAACCACCGTTCTCTAGATACTCTAATCCATCATAATCACGATGAGGCAAGTACGCCTTCTCCAGCTCTCTCCACTTAGCACGGCGTTCAGCCGGCGTGGCAGCCGGGTTATCGTACACAAAGTGCTGGAACTCATCGACTGCAACACCATAAGGGATAAATTCAATAGCACCCGTTAAGTGAGAGTATAAGTATTTTTCAGTGTCCGGTCCAAACAGCTTTTCCATCCATGGATACGTCAGAAACTCCATACTCATCGAGTGAATCTCACATGCCTCAAGGGTTGGGAACTGATACTCTGGTACTTCATAACCCCTGCTCGTATACATCTGGAAGGCGTGGCCGATCTCGTGCAGCAGTACGCGCACATCGTTATCAGATCCGTTAAAATTCGTGAAAATAAACGGTGCCGTATAGTCTTGAAGATATGTGCAATAACCGCCTGGCGCTTTCCCTTTTTACTCTCCAAATCCATGAGCTCGTCTTCAGCCATATAAGTAAAGAACGCACCTGTTTCTTGTGAAAGACCGCTGAATACTTGTTTTGCCTGATCCACGATCCAGCCCGCATCACCTTGTGGCTTTGGATTACCGGTTGTAAAGCTGAACGGCTCATCGTAAAACTTGAACTCATTTAAACCTATTCGTTTTTGCTGGCTTTTCTTCAATTTTGTACAAAGCGGAACGATAATTTCTTTCACTTGCTCGCGGAACACTTTTACATCTGCAGCATTGTAATCCGTTCTGCCCATTCGGTCATAAGCAAGTTCCGTGAAATTATTGTAGCCTAACTTTTAGCGATTCCAGTACGCAATTTAACAAGCTCGTCGTAGATCGAATCGAACTTTTCTTGGTTCGAACTTAAAAAGCCGTTCGCTGCTTTACTCGCGGCTTTTCTTGTTTCACGATCCGCCGATTGTACGTATGGAGAAAGCTGTGCAAGGTTTAGCTCTTTTCCGTCAAACTCGATCTTCGCTGACGCCATTACCTTTACATATTCCGAGCTTAATTTATTTTCTTGTTTCAGATCTTCCAAAACATCTTCAGAATACGTTTTGACCTTTAATTCTGCTAAACGAAACAGCTGGCTGCCCCACTTCTTTTCTAACTCATCTTTAAAAGGAGATTGAACGAGCGCTTCATGAAAAGACGTTACCATCCCTTGATAGACAGGAAGGTTTTCATCCATAAATGCTTGTTCATCTTTATAGAACGAGTCTTCGGTATTAATTGTGTGACGAATCTTTGCGAGTCTTGCTTTTGATTCAAAGCTATTGCGGAGAGCTGCAACCTTCTTCATCGCTTCATTTTGTTCATCAGCTGATGAAGCGTCTGTAAAGATTTGGACCGCTTCCCCAAATTCCATTTTAAGCTTTGCAACATCTGGTCGTTCATATGTAAATTCACTAAACTTCATTTATAATGCCCCCTATTCATTTGCAATCATCTACTGTAATACCTTTTCTACAAACAATCGCTTTTCTCCTGTAATCCCCTTCCCTTTTTCGGTAGAATATAAGCTAGAGAAACTAATGGCGGGAGACAAAGGTATGAAGAACTATCAATCTGATCCTTTCAAAGGAACATTCGGCAGTCTCGAAAATTTAGCGGACAAGATTAGCGATGTTTTGTCATGCCCTGTAACGATTGAAGATCAGAACCATCGTCTCCTCGCTTACAGTACACATGAAGACGGTACAGATCCAGCGCGCATCGCTACCATCATTGGGCGTCGCGTACCTGAAAAAGTGGTGAACAGCCTTTGGAAAGATGGCGTGATACCAAGACTGCAAGAAAGTGATGACCCCGTTCGGGTAAGTTCCATTCAAAAAGTAGGACTCGGGGACCGTGTGGCGGTCTCCATCCGAAAAAACAATGAAGTTCTAGGCTACATTTGGGTATTAGAGGTTGAAAAGCAATTAACATCAGATGATATGCAGTTGTTAAAACTAGCGGCGGCTTCAGCTAAAAGTCAGCTTCTTCAAATGCAGATCGGTACAAAAAAGAAAGAAGAGAACCGGCAAGAGCTTTTTGGAAGATGCTTACGGGGAATCTGCCTCAAGAAGACCGCATCTTGGAAAAGCTGCATGAACTCAACATTTTACCCGTACTTCCTGCGGTCGTTTTTATTTTGCAGCTAGAAGATGAAGTCACACCCGCTCTAGAAAAAGACATCCTTTACTTGGCGGCGGTCAATCAAAAAATCAATGTCCTATTGTCTGCTGCAGACGCCAATCAAATGCTTCTCCTCGCCTCACCTGTTGGCAAGGAGCCGCCGTTAGAGCTGGCAAAATCATTCGTTGAGTCCTTTTTTACACATATGAAAGAACGATTTTCTGTTTCTGAAATAAAAGCGGCATACGGTAGTCTTGTTTCAACATTCTCACACGTTGAGAAAAGCTACAAAGAAGCGTCCAGTGTAATAGCTGTTCAAGAAAAGCTAGGTGGCGAAACACTAAACCTAAACGGCTATCATGAACTCGGTATCTACCAGTTTTTAGATGCGATTTATGATAAACAACAAAAGCAAAGCTATCACAACGAGATGATTCGAACGCTTCAGGAGTATGACCGCCTGCATAAAACCGAACTTTATCATACGCTTGAAACGTATTTAACATTAGACGAAAACTTAAATAAAGCATCAGAATCCCTTCATATTCATATGAACACGTTGCTCTATCGTTTAAAGCGTATTAGTGAGATTACGAATATTGATATGAAAAGTCCACATCAAAAAATTATGATGTACCTAGATTTTAAAATGAACCGGCTATTTAACCAGGAGCATTTGTGAAAATTCACAAATGCTTTTTTCATTTTCTAGTTTCCTAACAATGAAAAGCTTTTACCTCCGAACTATACTGAAATCACAATTGAAAACGCACTCAACGTATTTTATATATAGGAGGATTCACAAATGATTATTGGAGTTCCAGCAGAAATTAAAAATAACGAAAACCGCGTAGCGATTACGCCATCAGGTGTTATTACATTAACAGCAGCAGGCCACAACGTTCTTGTAGAAAACAATGCAGGTGTTGGCAGCGGCTTTACAAACGAAGATTATGCAGCAGCAGGCGCAGAGATCGTTGCAGAAGCGAAAGACGCATGGGCGGCAGAAATGGTTATGAAGGTTAAAGAACCTTTATCTTCCGAATACAAGTACTTCCGTTCAGATCTTATTCTGTTTACATACCTTCACTTAGCGGCTGAGCCAGCATTGGCAAAAGCACTAACAGAAAGCGGTGTAACAGCAATCGCTTATGAAACTGTTGAATTTAACCGTACGCTTCCTCTATTAACACCAATGAGTGAAGTTGCAGGACGTATGTCTGCACAAATCGGTGCGCAGTTCCTTGAAAAGCCAAAAGGCGGAAAAGGTATTCTTCTTGCAGGCGTACCAGGTGTTCGCCGCGGTAAAGTGACAATCATCGGTGGCGGTGTTGTTGGTACAAACGCAGCTAAAGTGGCAATCGGACTTGGCGCTGACGTTACGATCATCGACCTTAGCCCAGACCGTCTTCGTCAATTAGACGATATCTTCGGAAACAGCATTCAAACATTAATGTCTAATCCATTAAACATTGCACAAGCTGTTGCTGAATCTGATCTAGTAATCGGAGCTGTACTAATTCCAGGAGCAAAAGCACCAAAATTGGTAACAGAAGAAATGATTAAATCAATGACTCCAGGCTCTGTTGTTGTTGACGTTGCAATCGACCAAGGCGGTATCTTTGAAACGGTTGACCGCATCACAACGCACGACAACCCAACATATGACAAGCACGGTGTTGTTCACTATGCAGTAGCAAACATGCCTGGCGCTGTGCCTCGTACGTCTACGATCGCACTTACGAATGTAACAGTTCCTTATGCACTTCAAATTGCTAACAAAGGTGCTCAAGCAGCAATCGCTCAAAACCCATCTTTAAAAGCTGGTCTTAACACAGCTGGCGGATTTGTAACATATGAAGCTGTTGCAGCAGATCTTGGCTACGACTACGTTTCAGCTGAAGTAGCACTTGAAAAAGCGGTTCAAACCGTATAATTGAAACAATTTTGAAGAGGCTGGCTCGGCATTCTGAGTCCTAGCCTCTTTTTTGTTTTTTCCATTTGAACATAATCCGATTTCGTACGTTTTAGGTAGACACTAAACTCCATGTACGAGGTAATTCAGTTTTTATACGAGGTAATTCACCATAATTCCGCACTTAAATGAAATATATTCGTACATAAAAATTTTTATCCGATTTTCGACAAATGGCACTGCAGTTTTTGACCCCAGAGCCCCTTCCTCTCAGCCAAAATAAACATCGCTCCCTTTTATTTACACAATCTTTACACTCTCATAACCTAACCGAAATGTTATGCGAGTATAATTTCTTCCTGTAAGACAACTACGAAAACAACAGGAGGCAATTATGGCTATATCAAAAAAAGTCTTATCCGTTGCAATGGCATCAACACTTGCTGTAAGCAGTTTAGCTATAAATCAAGCATCAGCTGATGATAAGAATAAAAATGAAATACGAAATGTAATCTTCTTAATCGGTGATGGCATGGGGCCTACTTATACAACTGCATACCGTGCATATAAAGATGATAAAAAAACTCCTATGATGGAAGACACTGCGTTCGACAAGTATTTAGTAGGAATGCAATCCACTTATTCTCACGATAAAAAAGAGAGCGTAACGGATTCTGCAGCAGCAGCTACTTCAATGTCTGCAGGAATTAAGACTTATAACGGCGCAATCGCAGTTGATATGGAAAAACAAGATGTAAAAACAGTTTTGGAACAAGCTAAAGAAAACGGGAAATCAACTGGTTTAGTTGCAACATCTCAAATTAACCACGCTACACCTGCAGCATTCGGTGCGCATGATGAATCTCGTGAAAATTACAACCAAATCGCAGATGACTATTACGATGATATGGTTAATGGCAAGCATAAGGTTGACGTTCTTTTAGGCGGTGGTACTAGCTATTTCGAACGTAAAGACCGCAACATTACAACGGAATTCCAAAAAGATGGATACTCTTACGTTACGAGCCGCGACCAGATGCTTAAAGATGACAACGAACAAGTTCTAGGCTTATTTGCTCCAAAAGAGCTAGACAAAAAAATCGACCGTCCAAAAGAGCAGCCATCCCTAAAAGAGATGACAAACTCTGCATTAGACCGTTTAAATAAAAATGATGATGGTTTCTTCCTTATGGTTGAAGGAAGCCAAATTGACTGGGCTGGTCATGATAACGATGTTGTAGCAGGAATGAGTGAAATGGAAGACTTTGAACAAGCTTTCCAATCTGCTATCGAATTTGCTAAAAAGGACAAGCACACACTTGTTATCACAACAGCTGACCACTCAACAGGCGGTATGACAATGGGGCGTGACGGTGAATACAAGTGGGACCCAACTGATATTAAGGCAGCTAAGAAAACACCTGACTATATCGCAAAAGAAATCGCAAAAGGTGCGCCAGTAGAAGAAACATTAAAGAAATATATCGACCTTGAATTAACACCTGAAGAAGTTCAATCTGTTAAAGATGCAAAAGAAAAAAGCGGTGATGTTTTAGAAATCGATAACGCCATCGAAAAAATCTTTGATCTTCGTACAGGAACAGGCTGGACAACAGACGGGCATACTGGTGAAGATGTAAACGTCTATGCTTATGGACCTGGCATGGAGAATTTCACTGGAAAGATCGACAACACGGATACAGCAAAAGAGATCTTCGCAATTCTTGAGAAAACCAAATCAGCCGCAAAGAAATAATCTTCATCACAATAGGATAATCTAACAAAAAAGCATCCCGTTTTTATGCGGGGTGCTTATCTTTTAGGAGGTAAGTTTATGCCTTTCAAACGCTGGATTTTGCTTGCACTAACAGCTGTCATTTTTTCGGGCTGTTCAACTGATACAGAAAAACAAGGTAATAAAAATGAAACACAGCAGAATGACCAAAAACAAGAAACACCGTCAAAGAATGAAGAAGAACTTACATTTAACGACAGTTCACAAGCTTCTGATGATACGGAGCTAACGGAAATCAACAAAACCGTAGAAGACCCTGATGGAACCGTCACATTAAAGAAGTACGCAAAACCGAATGAAGAACAAAAATCAGATCTGATCTCTCTTACGATCGCTGAAGTAAAAGTTCTACAGTACGCTCCATCAGTTGATCTGATTGATTTCTTTCATGGCTATACGGAAAAAGATGAATTTCCTTACGTTCGCGTAAATGTAAGGATCAAAAATAACGGAAAAGAAAAAGTTCATTTCAACCCTGTTTCCGAGATCAAAACGGACCAAGGTGAAACAGTAAAGTGGAACGATGACTTTTATTTAGAAAAACTGAACGGTGAACTGCAGCCTGGTGAAGAAAAAGTCGGAAGCCTCGGCTTTATCATTGATGAAACCGATCCAGAAAAACTAAAAAACATAACCATTACATCCAGTGAAGTTATTAATGATAAGAAAAAGAAGATAGCAGATCCACTTACGTTTAAGGTGGATTTCTAAAAATAAACCATCCATGCAGAACATAACTGCTTGGATGGTTTATTTTCCGGGAAATTTTTGTCGAATTATAGAATGTTTGTTAGGTAAAGGTTAAAGAAGCCCTTCCTTCTCTAAGTATTCTTTAGCCACTTCCTCAGGCGACATACCTTCAACGTTCACCTTATAATTCATCTCGCGCATTTCATCATCTGTGATTTTCCCTGCCAGTTTGTTTAGGACTTCCTTTAACTCCGGGTGCTTCTCTAACGTTTCTTTACGGAGCATCGGTGCACCTTGATATGGAGGGAAAAGATTTTTATCATCTTCTAAAACGTTCAGGTTATATTGACGCAGTTCGCTGTCTGTAGAATAGGCATCTACAACATCGATTTCCCCTTTTGCACCGCGCTATATCGTAGCTTTGGCTCCATCGTTCTCACATTTGCGAACTGAATATCGTACAGCTTTTGGATTCCTTTATAACCATCTTCTCGATCGGAAAACTCTAGCGTGAAGCCTGCGTTCATACTTTGGCTTACACTCTTCAAATCTGAAATCGTCTTTAAGTTGTACTCTTTTGCCCACTGTTCAGGTACAGCAAGCGCATACGTATTGTTATATTTCATAGGGTTTAATAGTTGCATGTTAAATTTACTTTCCATCCCACTTCGAGCTTGTTCATATACTTTTTCGCTATCTGTACTTGTTGCGTTTTCCTTTAAAAACTCGGCGATTGCAGTGCCCGTAAATTCTGGATAGATGTCAATACTTCCCGATTTTAACGCATTAAAAACAAAAGAAGTCTTACCGAGTCCCGGTTTAAGTTCAACATTCAAATCCGTTTCTTCTTCAATTAATAGTTTATACATGTTGATCAAAATCTCTGGCTCAGAACCTAGTTTGCCACCGATCACGATATCTTCTTGTCCACCTTTCATCGCAAAAGGGACAAGGATGATTAATAGAGCTGCAAATAAAAATGCACTGACCGTTGTTAGAGCTCGTTTAAACGAAAGAAGCTCGAACCTTCTCAGCAGAAAATCAAATAATATCGCTAGCAAAGCAGCTGGAACTGCTCCAAGCACAATCAGCATCGTGTTATTGCGGTCGATACCAAGCAAGATGATATCACCCAATCCACCTGCACCGATTAAAGCAGCGAGTGTAGCTGTTCCAATAATCAGGACCATGGACGTTCGGATTCCCGCCATTATAACAGGCATAGCTAAAGGAAGCTCTACCTTCATCAGCCTCTTCCTGCTGTTCATTCCCATCGCTCGCGCCGCTTCGATTAATGAGGAATCGACTTCTTTAATTCCTGTATACGTGTTTCTTAAAATCGGGAGCAATGCATAAACAACAAGGGCGATAATCGCAGGCACCTTGCCAATCCCAAACAGTGGAATCAAGAGCCCTAAAAGAGCAAGTGACGGAATTGTCTGCAGCACAGCAGTCACTCCGATTATTGGTTCTGCTACTCTTGGTTTCTTCGTTAAATAGATTCCAAGAGGGATCGAAATAACAACGGCAAACAGAAGAGCTATAAATGAAATCTGGATATGCTCAATTAGTGCGCTTGCGAGTTCACCTTTTCTATCTTGAAAGACTTGCAAAAAACTATTCATCTCTGCTACCTCTTTCCTGCAAATGATCTGCAAGATATTGAATAACAGCCTGTCTATTAATTGTTCCAATAATCGCACCATGTTCTTCAACAGTCACTTCTTCATCACGGGTTAGGATATCCAGCGCGTCTTTAATGGTCGTTTTTACAGAAATGCAATGCAATTGATAATCTAATCCGATTTCTTCTGCGTTTAATGGTCTAACAAGCTTTGCCAGATCCATTTTTTCAACCGAACTTGCACTTTCCGCTCCAACAAAGTTTCTTACAAACTCATCTGCAGGGTTTTCGAGCAGTTCTTCAGGCGTTCCTACTTGTACGACTGTGCCTTCTTTCATCACACAGATCCGATCTCCAAGCTTCAAAGCTTCTTTCATATCATGAGTAACAAAAACAATGGTCTTCTTAATATTTCTTTGCAAGTTAAAAAGGTCTTCCTGCAACTTTTCTCTGCTTATTGGATCGAGTGCACTAAAAGGCTCATCCATAAGAATAATGTTGGGATCAGCGGCTAATGCACGCACAACACCCACTCGCTGCTGCTGACCGCCAGAAAGTTCCTTAGGCTTGCGATTTCGATACGTTTTAGGATCTAAGCCCACCATGTCGAGAAGCTCGTCTACTCTTTTACGAATTCTCTCTTTGTCCCATCCTTTTAACTCGGGAACGATGCTGATATTTTCTAAGATCGTCATGTGTGGAAATAGAGCGATCTGCTGAAGAACATACCCGATGTTCCACCGTAACTCATCAATATTGTAATCACTGATTCTCTTGTCATCTATGAGGATCGTGCCTTTTGTAAGACTAATAAGCCGATTGATCATCTTAAGCATCGTCGTTTTCCCACATCCGCTTGGACCAATAACTACGAAAAATTCTCCTGGTTGTATCGTTAAATTCAAATCACGAACGGCAGACGTCCCATCAGGATATTCTTTAGAAACATTATCAAAAGTAATCATTCACCTGCTCCTTAGTGTGCTTTATCTTATACAAGCATTATTTCCGTTTTTTCTCTAATTAAGGCTGTTTTCGTAAAACTTTGTTGTTATTGGAAGTGGTTGATTTCCGTTCCAGGTGCTCGCTTTCCGCGGGGCAGACGATGAGCCACATTCGTACGTTTCACTTTTAAGTGTCTCAATTGTCTAGTTGCAGTGCTAGCCCCTCGAGGTCAAAAGTTAAATGGACCACAAGGCAAAGTGCGCCTTGCTAGCCCATTCACCTTTTGCTTGTCGGGGCTGAACAAGCCACTTCACTTTTCGAACTGCCCGCCTGTCCTAGCCTAGAGTCTCGCACCTTACACTCCAATCAACTGTCATAGAAGAAAATAAAAGTGAGGTTTGAAAGCAACAATCTTTTAAAAATCAATCTACACTATGTATTACACTACGGAAGGTATTATAAACTACATTTGAATCATATATCTTTATGATTTATTGATTAATTACAAAAACTGACTTATAATGGGGAACTGTTGTGTTAATAGTGTTTCGCGGTTCGCAAACTCCCGCGTTATCAAAACTAGGAGGAATTTTTATGTTTAATTTTTATTTTGGTGTAGGCTTTGCACTTGTTAATTTTATATTATTTCTAACGTGCTATAAGTGGTTCGGAAAGACCGGTCTATTTGCTTGGATCGCCGCAGCGACGATTCTAGCGAATTTACAAGTTGTTAAAACGATCGAGATGTTCGGTCTCGTTATGACTCTTGGAAACGTCATATACGGCACCATCTATTTAGCAACAGACTTAATCAACGAAAAGTATGGAGAAAAAGAAGCGAAAAAAGCGGTTTGGTTCGGATTCTTTACACTTATTATGACGACGATCATCATGCAGATGGTGCTGGTGTTTGAACCGCATGAAAGTGATATTTTCCAGCCGCATCTTGAGGCGATTTTTGGATTTATGCCTCGACTCGTAATCGGTAGTCTAGCTGCATACTTGATTAGTCAATATCTTGACGTTAAACTTTTTGCTAAGTTAAAAGAAAAGTTTTCACGACCTGATCAGCTTTGGATTCGAAACAACGGAAGCACAATGGTGAGTCAGCTGATCGACACGTTCATCTTTTGTACAATTGCATTTGCTGGCGTGTTTTCTTGGGACGTTTGGCTGCAGATTTTCTTTACAACTTACGTGATTAAGTTTGTAGTATCCGCTGCTTCTACACCATTTATCTATATTGCAAGAGGCTTCAATCACCCAGAAGAAGCTCAAAAACCAGGCGTCTAATCATGCCTGGTTTTCTTTATGTTCTTTACATGACTGAAACTTCATTCACGCTCTCTTAACAGAAGGGCTGTTTATTAAGATATCTCCTCATATAGACCTTTTTTCTTTAAAATACTCGGGAACTTCTGACCATTCTTTCCCCATTTTCCTTTGTTAGCATAATGATTGTGAGTCCTGCTTGTTGCATGAGGCGAGCAGGGTGACCATTACACATCTACAGAGGGGATGAAGTACATGAACGTTAAGAAGACTGCAGTTGCATCAATATTATCACTGGGGATAGTCGGTTCTATGTTTACGACGACAACTCTAGCGTACGAGCCATCCGATCAAGTTCAAACAGTTGCACACCGCGGTGCTGCAGGATATGCACCTGAAAATACGATGGCCGCATTTCATAAAGGTGTTGAAATGAAAGCTGATTACATTGAAATTGATGTGCAGGTAACAAAAGATGGGGAACTTGTTGTTATACATGATGTTACGCTAGACCGTACAACGAACGGAACAGGTTATGTAAAAGATCATACACTCCAAGAGATTCGCCAATTAGACGCTGGAAGCTACTTCGGAGAGGAATTTGCAGGAGAAAAAGTTCCTACTTTTGAGGAAGTTCTTGATGAGTTTCGTGGAAAAACTGGTATTCTGATTGAATTAAAAGCAACATATTATTATCCTGGTATCGAAGAAAAAGTAGCAGCTGCTTTAAAAGAACGCAACATGCATCTTCCTGCTCACGATAAAATTATCATTCAATCCTTTGAGTTTGATTCTATGCAACGAATGGACAAGCTCTTACCTCAAGTACCTGTAGGTGTTCTAACTTCACGTGCAACAGACTTAAGCGAAGCCAAACTAAGCGAATTCGCTACATATGCGGAATTTGTAAATCCAAGCAGAACTCTTGTTAACTCCTCTATTGTAGATGAAGTTCACGAGCGCAACATGGGAATCATGGCTTGGACCGTTCGTAAGCAAGAAGAAGTTCAACCACTGTTAGATGCAGGGGTAGATGGTATCATTACAGATTATCCTGATTATCCACCATTGCATAAATCTAAATAAATCATAAAAAGTGTTGAGGCAAAAAGTTGCTTCAACACTTTTATTTTTTAATTGATATCACGTTTAATCACTTTGCAGGGATTACCTGCAGCGACACAATTATCGGGAATCGATTTCGTAACAACGCTTCCCGCGCCAATCACTGTATGATTACCGATAGAAACACCGGGCAAGATAACAGCATTGCCTCCTATCCAAACATTGTTTCCGATTGTAACAGGCTTAGTAAACGTTCGATAAGGTGCTTCGTTTTCTTGAGGATTCGTGATAATCCTTTCTGACGCTTTTATAGGATGGGTGGCGGTATAAATTTGGACATTGGGGGCCATAAGTACATTTTCCCCTATCGTAATCTTGTTATTATCTAAGAAAACACAATTATAATTAATAAATGTATTGCTACCTATTGAGATATTCTTCCCAAAGTCGCAAAAGAAAGGTTTCTCAATCCATACTCCTTCACCCATGTTTTCTAATAACTTTTTTAAAATTCCCCTTGTCTCTTCTTCCTCGCAAACGTTGGAAGTGTTAAATGCTTCTATAAGCTTTTTGGCTGTGAAAGCTAATTCCATCAGTTCAGGATCTCGAGTGTTATAAATCTCCCCTGATAGCATTTTATCTATCTCCTTCATCCAATCCCTCCAATAAATAATTCTCAGCTTACTCCAATCTAACAACAAAAAAGCATTGAAGTCCAAAACTTCAATGCTTTTACCTTAATTATATCTCGCCAAGACCTCATCCAACTTAGCTGATTTTTCACTAAGCTTGCTGTTGATTTTTTCATTGATGCTTAGCCATTGATTCATTTTTTCTAATGCCAGTTTTTCGTTATCCGCTTTCATCGCTTCATGCATCGCTTTTTTCGTTTCGTGCGCTTGCTTTTGTAATGCTCTTAATTCATGATGAATTTTTTTCATGTCCTGCCAATTTACTTTGTTTCCCGTTCTTTTCTCTTGTGTTCCCTTTTCTCCAGCTTTTACATGCTGATCAAAAAGTTTATCTTTCTTTTGAAGAATTTCCTTCTGAATTTCTAACCGTTCAATTTTAAGAGCATTTGATTTATGAACCTGCTTCTCAAAATTTTTCATATGTCTAAAATGGTGACCTTTATGCTGAGCTTCCACTTGTACCTTTTCTTGGTTTGCCGCAGAAACCGTTACAACACCACTCGTTAAAACAGAAAAGGCTAGGGCTAAAGGTATAAATTTTTTCATCCATTTCACTCCTTCACTTTTATACATGTATCTTTTGTTAAAGGAGCAAAAATCTTACGTTCATATGTATGTAAATTCTTTGACATTTCACTTCAGTTTTTTTAACGCCCGATTGACTGTCTCTCTTCTCAACCCAACAAACTGTCCGATTTCTTCTTGAGTCAGTACTTTTTCGATCTGAATTTCGGGAAAATAATTTCCGAACCAATTTTTGAGTTTCAACACTTTTCCTTCAGGCGTCAACGTAGACATCTGATTAATTCGTTGCTGCATCATCCTTAGTTTTGTTTCTAACAAAAGAGCGACTTCTTTGTACTTTAAAGGATCATCCTCTAACGACTGATACCATTGTTTAGGATCAATCTGTGTGATCTCACAAGGCAAAAGTGCAATGGCGGTGCCGTTATACTCTTTTTGACTCGTTAGAGAATGATGCGGAATGACTTCACCAGGAACGATTAAATTAAGTAGAACCTGACTTCCATCTTCATGAACACGAACGATTTTTAACAAACCTTTTTCAAGCTTAAATAAAGGCCCCTCTTCTCCTTGCCTAAAAAGAGTTTCCCCTTTTGCAATCAACATGAACAACCACCTCTTTCTTTGAACAAAGCTGTTTTGTATTGAAAGTAGTTGATTTCCGTTTCAGGTGCTCGCTTTCCGCGGGGCAGGCGGTGGCTAGCCCCTCGAGGTCAAAAGTTAAACGGTCAAAAAGGCAAAGTGCGTCTTCCTTGCCCATTCACCTTTTGCTTGTCGGGGCTGAACGAGCCACTTCCACTTTTCGGACTGCCCGCCTGTCCTAGCCTGAGTCTCACACCTTACACTCCAATCAACTTGTCATAGCAGACGTTAAAAAATTCGAAAGCAATCATCTTTTAGAAAAGCAAGTTCACTTTCACCCATTCACTATAAAAACATACCCTTTTAAGTAAGGAGGGAATGAGATATGAACCATTTTGGTCCCTTTATTTCTGAGTTAACACTATTGTACAGCATTGCGATAGTAGGTTATATCCTTCGTAAGAAAGAGATTTTACCGCCTGGTAGTGAAAAGACGCTTACCGCTATTATCTTAAATGTCACCTTACCAGCTCTTATTTTATATGGCATGGATGTTCCGTTTTCCTTTGAAAATATTAAACAATTTGCTTGGCTATCATTCATGTCTGCCTTTGTTTTGACAGTTTCCTCCATCATCTCGTGGTGGACGGTAAAGAAATTGAGAACCCAAGAAAAACAAAAAAATGCCTTAGAAGGCATCATGATTTTCGGAAATCAAGGCTTTCTAGGCATTGCTGTCAGTTTTTTATTGTTTGGAAAAGAAGGTGTATTCATCGCGACTCTTTTTAACTTCGTCTATTTATTAGTCATCTGGACGTACGCAATCTATCTCTTCGCCAGGAACTCGGAAACCGTTCCATGGCGGAGAGTGTTCTTAAACGCTGGCGTGACATCCACATTGGTTGGCTTTGTTTTAATGATTCTGCCAGGAACACTTCCAGCCGTCTTATCCCATACACTTGAAATGACAGGAAAACCTACTGTCCCTCTTTCCATGCTCCTAATCGGTGTACTTTTAGGCAGCATGCCACTCGAAAAACTGAAGGGCTATTTTAGCAACAAAGTATTATGGCTAGCTAGTTTCTATAAGCTGGTTTTCTTTCCGTTTCTGTTATTGCTTTTTGCTCTGTTTTCATTGCCTTTTCAACTGTTCGCTGTTGCCGTTTTAACCGCAGGAATGCCTTCAGCTCCAACCATCTCAATGTATGCACAAAAATATGGTGAAGATGCGTCGTTCGCCGCTGCAGGCGTTGCATTAAGCACGATTCTTTCTTTTCTTACCATTCCAGCACTCTATTGGGTTGTTCTAATAATCTCGTCCCTTACCTGAATCTGAGATCTCTAGCAAAATCTCAGGATAAGGCGCAAAAAAGGTTTGTCCGAGAATTTCGCTGTCTTCAAATCGAATGGCGTGTGACTTCAGAATAGTAGCCACACTCGAGAAAGGCTCTTTCTTGTCTGCGTACTTTTGAAGAAGCTGTTCAAAAAAGCGACTTCTCCTTGCGATAGCCTGTTTTCAAACCGCTTAAAAATTTCATACGCGACTTTCCGGTTCGAATCACTTCTTGCAGCACGGTTAAAGAGTTTGTTCATCGCTTTGGCGTACAGTTGAATGGTTCTTTCTTCGCCATTTTCCTGCTCGTTCTTTAAGATGCGGTTCATCACTTTTAAAGTAGGATTGCTATAGGCCATGAAAAGGAACTGATTTTTGTTATGAAAATTCTTAAT
Source organism: Fictibacillus sp. EA-CB0309 (assembly GCF_055814265.1). Lineage (NCBI taxonomy): Bacteria > Bacillati > Bacillota > Bacilli > Caryophanales > Fictibacillaceae > Fictibacillus > Fictibacillus sp. EA-CB0309. The sequence goes on along the minus strand of NZ_CP169271.1, from coordinate 407,063 downwards.
GGCTTCTAGTCCCTGTGGAAGTACATTTCGAAAAGCAGCAAGTGTAAATAGCTTTGTATAAAAACGGTCTCGAATCGTAAAGTTATTTAACCTGCCTTCTTCTTCAATCGCTAGATGTGAAAAGAGTTCAGCCACTTTTCCACCGAATAATCCGCTCGAATGACCGATTGCTGGCCCTTTTTCCGTAGAAGCATACACTTTTACTTCTTTTAGACCGCAAGAAGGTGAACGTGTTTTTAAAATAAATCCATCGGTGTCAATGATTCCTGCTAAATAACCTTCTGAGAACAACTTCATCTCGTTCGTTACATCTCGTTGAGTGGAGGGCTGAAGAAGAAAGTGATCCTCCCCTTTTTTAACGATACGGATGGTTTCTCGTGGTGTCCCGAGTCCGATCTCGACCTCTGGACAAACAGGAACAAAATCAACATAGTCCATTAACTTTTTGATCACATCATTATATATCACATCACCGTTATACCGGCATGCGTCGAATTCGAGACATTTACTCACAACTACACGAGGTCTAGCAAAAGCTTCCATTCCAAAACTCCCCTCAATCATTCTTTTATCATTGTTCCACTTTTAGATGAATTATTAACATATTTTCTGTAAAATGTTGGTTAGGAAGGAGCGATTTGATGGCTTATTATGAAGATCTCCGAAAACATGTAGGAAGTGCACCGCTCATCTTACCAGGGTCGGTTGTTATAATTGTGAACGATAAAGAAGAAATTCTGCTGCAGCACCGTAAAGATGGCGGCTGGGGCTGCCCGGCGGCCTGATGGAACTTGGTGAAAGCTTTGAAGAAACGGCTGTTCGTGAGGTAAAAGAAGAAACTGGGCTCGATATAGACGGTTTAACCCAGCTTCACGTTTATTCAGGTAAAGATCACTATCTGCAAACGCCAAATGGTGATGAATTATATGCTGTGACTGCCGTTTATACGGCTAGTTCTGTTTCAGGTGAATTGTCCATCGATGAAGATGAATCGTTCGACTTTCGTTACTTTGCAGCGAACCAGCTGCCTGAAGGCACTTTAGCAGGTGCAAAAAGATACATTAGAGATTATCTTCATCAAAGAGTCTGCCGGTAATTAAGCTGGAGCCTCTGTTCTTTTTTGATTAAATTTCAACTCAATATAATCACATACGGGCTGGTATCCGATATTTTGATAGATTTTATTAGAAGTTGGGTTGGCTAGATCGGTATACAACGTGCAAAATTCAAAACCTTCTTGCAGCAGATAGTCGCTTAACATCGCAACACATGCACTCGCGTATCCTCTGCCTCTTAAGTCACGTGGTGTATAAACGAGATTAACAGAAACTCCTTTAATATTCGGCCGTGTCTTTGCTGCCATGGAGACAGGGCGGCCATCTTCTTCCCAAATAAAAAGAAATTCACTTTCCAATCGAGCCTTCGCATACTCTTCTGCTTCACCAAATGTCATAAGCTGGTTTGTTTCTTCTGTCATCTCTAAAATCCATTGTGGTAAGAACGTTAAGTCAGCTTGGGTTGCTTTTCGCAATTTCCCAGGACCTGCCGCTGGCTGTATGACGGACTGCAGCGTATACAATCTGAGGTCCATCAGCACTTTTTCTTCTAATGAATGGGCTTTCGTCCACTGTTCAGCAAACGTCTTTCCTACCACTTTTGGTGACATAATTTTATGAATTGCATAGTCTTCTCTTATTAAGTAATGAACTAAATGCGGGACAGCGGCCACACCTTTCGCTTCATCTTTTTCGAGAAGCAGCAATGCATATGGCGGAATGAGCATCGCTGCAAGCAGAATTTCCCCATCTTTTTTCACAGTTGCCAAAAAAGGCTGTTCCTCTTCCCACACTTTGTCTTTAAACCGTAAACTGTTGCCAAGCATGATTCCCGCTCTGTCTTCCTGACTCAATAAGAAAGACTTCACTTCATCGTAAAAGGCAGGAATGGATGAGTAGCGCGTTACCTCCATTTTCATGACCCTCTCTTTATCTATAAAGTCTGTAATCTTACATATTTCAATCCTGGAAGAATACATTCCTTCTTTTTTACAAAATCTTAAAGTCTTTAATTGGTTAAAGGATACCTTTTTCTGATATACTTACCATAACGTAAAGGAAGGTGAACGAAAATGAGTACACATGTATTTTCAAAACGCGAAGAGATAGCAAATGCGATCACACACGGACTCGGTGTCCTTCTGAGTGTTGCGGTTACTTCTATTCTGCTCGTATTTGCAGTATGGAAAGGAACAGCTGTTCATATTGTTAGCTTCGCGGTATTCGGAGGAACGATGCTGGCTCTTTATACAGCATCCACCCTCGTACACGCTTTTCCTAAAGGACGGGTTAAAGATATATTTGAAATTATGGACCATGCGGCCATCTATCTGTTTATCGCTGGAACATACACGCCGATCGTATTGATTGTCGTTGGCGGCGCACTTGGCTGGACACTATTCGGAGTCGTATGGGGACTTGCGATCTCTGGCGTTGTATTTAAAGTCTTTTTCACGAAAAAGTTTGTGGTGTTATCGACATTGGGGTACGTAGCAATGGGCTGGCTGATCACGTTTGCTTTTCAAGACATCTCAGCAAACATGCCTCCAGAAGGGATTCAGCTTCTTGTAGCCGGCGGTATCATCTACACACTAGGCAGTATCTTCTATGTATGGCGTAGCTTTCCGTTCCACCACGCAGTTTGGCACCTGTTTGTATTAGCAGGAAGTGTGATGCACTTTCTGATGATGTTTTATGTGCTGCCACTATAAAATAAATTTTGCAATGAGCAGAGAAATCCTCTGCTCATTTTTGTTATGCTGACGTTTGAACTTTACTTTTTTCCGGTTGCTCTGTTTGGAATAAGACATAATAAATGATTAAACTAGTAAGACCCATCATGGTAAAGAGCAAAGTGATCGCAGCTGATGATAGAATACCACTTAACATCACAAACAAGGCAGCTATCATTCCGGACAAATGGAACGACAAGCCATATATAGCCATATAAGATCCGCGTGAGTCGTCCGGCACTATTGATGCCACATAAGCCTGTTTAGCAGGAATATGGGCCAGTTCACCTATTGAAGCAATGAACATAGCAATGATTAAGACTATCGGAATCGTGCTATGGCTGATGACAATAAAACCTAGCGCGTAGGCAAATCCACCTCCGAGCATTAAGTCGCGGTCTTTGAGGCGTTTAAAAATACCCATTATGACAAGACTCAACATAACAACTAAGATTGTGTTTTCTGCTTTAAGTAAACCGATCAGCTGAAATCCATCCACTTCAAAATATGAGGTGAAAGGAAGTAAAGCTACTGGGTCTTTCATATCGTTTACAAGTTTTATTCCGATATATGTCGTTAAACTCTCTTCTAATGAGATAAGAAACAATCCCGCCAACGTAAAAAGGATAAATTCTTTATTCAACAATATTTCTTTATATTTCTCCTGCCAGCTTCTTGTTGCTATTGTCGTTTCTCCAGTAACAGCCTTTGGAAACTGAACATATTGTAGCCATAGCCATGTTGCAGCCAATGTGAGAAAGGCAACCAATGCAATTCCTAAAAACAGCTCATATGGGTATGTTTTAAAAAGAATAGCTCCCGTTAAACCTCCTGCCGCAACTGCCAAATTACTAAGCCAATAAGAAACAGTATAAATGGCTTTCCTATTTTCCTTCGTACTTGAATCAATAATAACCGCTCCATACGCAGGTCCTACCATACCAGTAAAAAATAGAATGGCAATGAATAACACAAAGTTCACATAAGGCGAAAGAGTAAATAACAGATTACATCCTCCAGCAACGAAATAGCCGAGACCAATCATACCCTCACTTAGCAAGATTGTACTTTTCCTCCCGTATTGATCTGAACGCCTTCCTCCGATTAATGCTCCAGCTATGCCGGATAGTATTACACCGATATACATCAAACCTGTCGAAAATTCTCCTACTTGATTAGAAAAAAGATAGCTAAAAATGGGATTACAGCCGAAGAAGCAAACGTTGTGAAAAAATGAAGTACTAAGCGTAACTGGATGTTGCGATGAAACGAAAAGAAATTCATTTTCCTCTCTCCTTTTACGATTGATTAATCAATCATTTATTAGGTAAAAACAAACCGAAACACATTTTAGCGTTTCGGATATAGCAATTGGAAAGCTGGTATTTTTAACTGTTCACTGATTCGTGACACCGCATAGTCCGTAAAGGTTAGCCTGATCCCCAATAGAAATCCGAGATAAGATGTGGCTGTTAAGTCCTCATCAGATTTCTCTAAGACACCGCTTTTTTGTCCATTTCGTATAATCTTTTGAAGCTTTAAAATAAACTCAAGACTGAATTCGTCCAGGACCTTAAACGGTTCCGGAAATTTAGTGTGCTGCCCAATCACTTGAACAACCAACTGCAAATATGTACGCATCTCGATAAAGATACGAATATGTTTCTCTATCATGCTTTTAATTTCACTCAATAAATCCTCTGCTTCTGGATCAAAATCTAGCATGGCTGTTTTATATTTAGTTTCTAGAGGCTCAGTAACAGCATGATAAAAAAGCTGGTCTTTGTTTTCGAAATACGTAAATACACTTCCGAAACTAACACCTGCGGCTTTTGCCACTTTTGCAATCGTTGTGCTTTCATATCCTTGTTCTGCAAACAATATAATTGCCTGCTGAAGGATTTTCTCGCGCTTCTGTTCCATCGCTTTAATCTGTTTATCTGATAAAGGCAATTTTATAACTCCTTTTACAAATGATTGGTTAATCAATCATTATTATATACTGTATGTTAAAATAAGTAAACTACTTTTTGGAGGAACATAAGAGTGCTTAATTCTATAGAGCATCGTCTTTACACGATGTGCATGGTTCAAAACGAAGATAAAGTGCTATTGATAAAGCGTCCGGACAGCCGTGGTTTTCCAGGATTTTTAGCTCCTGGCGGGAAAGTCGATTTCCCTGAAAGCTTAGTAGAGGGCGCAATTAGAGAAGTAAAGGAAGAAACGGGATTAACCGTTTCTAACCTTATTTTTAAAGGGATCGATGAGTATGTGAACCCGCAAGAGAATGTTAGGTACATGGTGTTTAACTATTGGACAAATACGTTTGAAGGTGAGCTATTGTTGGATCCGCCAGAAGGCGAATTGGTTTGGGTTTCGATGAATGAAGCACTGGATCTTTCCATGCAAGAATGGTTTAGAGAAAGATTCCCTTTGTTTTTGAAGAAGGAACTTTCGAGATTCAAAGAGTGTGGGATGCGAAAAAGAGCAACAAGAAGTAGTAAAGATCAGGAACACTTGACCCATGCATTTGCGGATGTCGTATTATGTCTGAGTTTGTAGACTCGCTGATATATAGGTTAAACTCGCCGTATTCTGCGAAAAACTCGCCGTATTATCTTAATATCTCGCCGGATTATTGGTGAAATTTCTAGGATTATTATTGAGTAACTGCAATATTTGTAATCATGAGGTACTCTAAGAACTTAAAATATAGGAAAGGATGACTCTCATACAAGTCATCCCTCATTTTCACTCTAATTTACTTAATAATTTGCAGCTCTTTTGGGTATCTCGTCAACGTTTCGTGCCCATCTGCTGTTACATACACGTCGTCTTCGATACGCACGCCGCCGATATCATCAATATAGATGCCTGGTTCGATCGTATACGTCATGCCTTCACGCAGCACGCCGTCGTTGTTATCGCTCATGGACGGGAACTCGTGAACATCGATTCCAAGACCGTGTCCGATACGATGTGGGAAGTGATCTCCGTAGCCCGCTTCCGTAATGTGGTTGCGCGCAATCACATCAAGGTCACCAATGCGTGTTCCCGGCTTAGACGCTTCCAAAGCCTTTAACTGCGCTTGAAGCACAGTATCGTAAATCTCACGGCGCTTTTCATCCAGATCGCCAAACGCTACAGTACGCGTGATGTCTGAACAATAGCCATCAAGGACAACACCTAGATCAAACAATACGAAGTCGCCATGCTGAAGCTTTCTCAATCCCGGCTTTCCGTGAGGCTGTCCCGCTTTTTCACCGAACAATACCATCGTCGAAAACGACATCGCGCTAATCCCTTTTTGCTTCAATTCATATTCAATTTTCGCGAGTACTTCCATCTCTGTTACGCCTTCACGAAGAGCCGCAACTCCAACTTCAACGCCGTAATCCGCTAATCTTGCCGCTTCACGCAACGTTTTTAGCTCGCTCTCTTCTTTTATGAGACGAAGCTCGTTCAACAGTTCTTCCGCCCCGACTAAAACAGCGCCATCAAACATGCCTAACAGCTTTTCGCCGCGCGCGTATGGAAGAGTTTCTTTTTCAACGGCAACTGAAGAAGCAGACGTAACACCACGGCTCGCCAAAGCTTCCTGAACCTTAGCCCAGGGATCTTCAGAATCACTGTACCCAACAATCTCATACGTCCAGCCTGCGTCTTTCGCTTGTGAACGTTCCATTCCAGGACAAACCATAAATGGCTCACCATCTGCCAACACTACAACTCCTAACACACGTTCATGTGGATCAGAATATAAACCTGATAAATAGAACACGTTCGCCGTCGTATGAATGAACGCGAAAGTATGCCCCTCTTGCTTTAACCAGTTCTGTACCTTTTGAATACGTCCTTCGTTCATGTATATACCTCCACTAAAAGCCCGTAGGCTATGAATTAATCTCTCATACTCTATTGTAGAATAAACGCATGAGAAAAAACAGAAGCACACACTGCTAGTAGCAAATGTGTGCTTTATTAAGCTTTTGATCTTTGGAGCTTCATTGGAAAGTTGATTGGAGTGTAAGGTGTGAGACTCTCGGCTAGGACAAGCGGTCAGGTGAGACACTTATACGTGAAACGTACGAATGTGGCTCACCGCCTGCCCCGCGGAAAGCGAAGCACCTGGAACGGAAATCAACCAACAACAAGTGCAACAATGAATCACAGAAACAGCCTTAGTTTAAAACTGTACTTTCTCTTCAATAAAGCTCTTAAGATCTGCAATCTTCACACGCGTTTGTTCCATCGTGTCACGGTCACGTACCGTTACCATGCCATCTTCTTTAGAATCAAAGTCATATGTGATACAGAACGGTGTACCGACTTCATCTTGACGACGGTAACGTTTACCGATAGATCCTGTTTCGTCGTAATCTACATTGAAGTCTTTAGCAAGTGAACTGAACACTTCTGTTGCTTCTTCAGATAGCTTCTTGGATAGTGGCAAGATCGCTGCTTTATAAGGAGCTAGTGCAGGATGCAAGTGCATAACCGTTCTTGAAGTACCATCTTCAAGCTGCTCATCTTCATAAGCATCAATCAAGAACGCAAGTGTTACACGGTCAGCACCAAGAGAAGGCTCGATGCAGTATGGAATGTAACGCTCGTTTGTTTCTTGGTCGATGTAGTTGAAGTCTTCACCTGAGAATTCCATGTGGCGCTTCAAGTCAAAATCTGTACGGGATGCAACACCCCAAAGTTCGCCCCAGCCGAACGGGAACTTGTATTCAAAATCAGTCGTCGCATTTGAATAGTGAGAAAGCTCATCTTCGTTATGATCGCGAAGACGAAGGTTTTCTGACGTCATACCTAGAGACTTCAGCCAATTTTCAGCTGTATCTTTCCAATAGTTGAACCACTCGATCTCGCTTCCTGGCTTACAGAAGAACTCAAGCTCCATCTGTTCGAACTCACGTGTACGGAACGTAAAGTTACCTGGCGTGATCTCGTTACGGAAACTCTTACCGATTTGTGCAATACCGAACGGCAGCTTTTTACGCATCGTGCGCTGAACGTTTTTAAAGTTAACGAAAATACCTTGCGCTGTTTCTGGACGCATGTAGATTTCGTTTGAACTTGATTCTGTAACACCTTGGTGCGTTTTGAACATCAAGTTGAACTGGCGGATGCTTGTGAAGTCATGGCTTCCGCACTCAGGACAAGCGATGTTGTACTCTTTCACTAGCTCTTCCATCTTTTCAAAAGGAAGACCGTCAACAATAATTTCTTTACCAGCTTGATCTGCTGCGTCTTCAATCAATTTATCAGCACGGTGACGGGCTTTACAGTTCTTACAGTCCATCATCGGGTCGTTGAAGTTGCCGATGTGTCCAGATGCTTCCCACGTACGAGGGTTCATCAGGATCGCTGCATCAAGACCTACGTTGTAAGGTGATTCTTGAACAAACTTTTTCCACCAAGCTTTTTTACGTTGTTCTTCAGCTCAACACCAAGCGGGCCGTAATCCCACGTGTTCGCAAGACCTCCGTAAATTTCAGACCCCGGAAATACAAAACCGCGATGTTTCGCATGATTTGTGATGGTTTCCATGTTTTTTGACATTTTTATTCCTCCCATTCGGATTTTGCCTTATGGATCGGGTTGGTTTTTATGAAAAATAAAAAACTCCCGTCCCAAGGCGCTATGCCCAGGGACGAGAGTTGTATCTCCCGCGGTTCCACCCTAGTTGATCCGTATGTAAAACGAATCCTCTTTTCAAAAGCAACTCCGGATTGCCGTTTCACTAATGTCTTCTACTGGGCTTACACCGTCCCCAGCTCGCTTAAAGAAGTGTTTCACTAGTTACTATTCATCCTTCACAGCTGCATATCATCTTATATAATAAAATAATATTACCAAAAAACGAAAACATTAGTCAAAATATTTTCCTATTATATGCGCTTATTGCTTGTTTTGTGCAAGCTCTTTCTCCACTTGATCCAATGTCGGCAATGCCGTCATCGCACCTTTTACTGATACAGCAAGCGCTCCGGATACACTTCCGAATAACGCCATATCACTAGCTTCATCAAGTGTAAGGTCTTCGAGCGTTCCTGTATATTCATTCAAGCAATGAAGAATGCCTGAGACAAAAGCGTCACCTGCACCTGTTGTATCTACAGCGGAAACACGTTTAGCAGGGATATACTCTCCGCCTTCTCTCGTTACCACGTAACTGCCGTCATCACCGAGAGTGATAAACAAGAGAGGAATATCATACTGCTGAAGCACCTTAATGCCTTCCTCAACCTTTTTTAATCCTGTAATGAATTCTAGTTCTTCTTCTGAAATTTTAACGATGTCCGCATGCTGCAGCATCGAAAGGATCGTCTCCCGTGCGTGCGCAGGCGTCTTCCATAGTGATAGTCTGAGGTTCGGATCATACGAAACCCACATGCCGTTTTCCTTAGCGAGTCTAACCGCTTTTTCAGTGGCACTTTTTGATGGCTCACTGATTAAAGAGATGGACCCGAAATGAAGGATTTTGTGTTCTTTAAACAGGCTAGGCTGAACATCTTTTTCTTCTAAAAAGCGGTCTGCGCTAGGATTGATATAAAAATCAAAGGAACGTTCACCGTTTTCTCCTAATGTCACAAAAACAGCACCTGTTCTTACCTCTTCTGTTTTGTACACATGAAAAGCGTTCACACCATAGCTCTTTAATGTATCAATCATGAATGACCCTAGAACATCATCCCCTACTTTTCCTAAGAACGTTGATGCTGAGCCTAACCGCGCTACACCTACAGCCACATTGGCAGGCGCACCGCCAGGACTTTTCTGGTATGTCGTGTTCGTTTCATCGGTCGGAATAAAATCAACAAGTGCTTCTCCTAAAGAAATAACTCCTTTTTTCATCATAGCCTCCCCTTTTCAATATGGAAAAAAATCAGGCATGGTTAGCCTGATTCCATGTACTATTTCATTTTAATCTGCAATAATGACGTTTCACCTTTTGTTGCTTCAGAAGCCGCACGCTTGTCCAAAGACTCAATAGCATCACCATTTGTGATAACGATTGGCGTAACGGTGCTAGCTGCTTTTTCTTTGATTAAGTCCAGGTCAAAGCTTAATAGCTTATCTCCTGCTTTTACTTTATCTCCTACATTCACATGACCTTCAAAGCCTTCACCGTTCATGCTCACTGTTTCAAGCCCCACGTGAATGAGGATTTCTGCTCCAGCTTCAGATTGAATCCCGATCGCATGCTTTGTATGGAAGAACTGAACGATTTCTCCATCTACTGGTGAAACCACAACGCCTTCAGTCGGCTCTATCGCAATACCGTCGCCCATCATCTTTTGAGCGAAAGTCGGATCTGGCACCTCTTCAATGTTTACAATCTTACCTGTTAACGGAGCAATAACCGTTTCTTCTTTTTTCACTTCTTTTTTTCCAAATAATTTATTGAACATCTCTTTTCACTCACCTTTCAGTTTGCTTACTTTTATAATTTACACCTGTCTGAACGCTTTAAAACATTTCAGCTTTATTTGGGCATTTTTCGTGTTGCTCTTGAAAGTGGTTGATTTCCGTTCCAGGTTGCTCGCTTTCCGCGGGGCAGGCGGTGAGCCACATTCGCAACGTTTCACTCTTAAGTGTCTCACCTGCCCGCCTGTCCCGCAGGAGTCTCGCACCTTCCACTACAATCAACTTGTCAAAGATGTCTGTCTAAAATAGCCCCAAAAACAAAAGATACATTCTGACTAAATACAAAGAAAGACCAAAGAGCTAGAAACGAATTCATTTCAATGCTCTTCAGGTCTTTTTCAATTGAACAGGGTAAACTTTCCCTATAAAAGTAATGCAGTGCTTATCTGGTTGTCAATTAGAAAGGCTCTTTATTGATAAAGTGCATTGGATAGTAAGCGGAATAAATAATCCGTGTGATCACGGAACCCAGCTTCAAGTCCGATCAGCGTTACATCTTTGTCCGTCTCTTCCACGATCACCGCTTGTCCTGCAGCTTGTTCATTACCTTTCCAGTGACCAGCAACAAAGAAGTCGCCAGAAGCTAAAGTTGCTACAGGTTTCGCATTGCTTAACTCCGTAAACCATACCGGTCTGTAAACGAAGCCAAGGTCAGATGTGTTGTATCCAGATGTTACTTCATCTTTATTATAATTCACCTTTACGATCCCGTTGCTGTTCGCATTGCCTGTGTTTACTTTTACTGAGGTTAATCCTAGCTGACTGGATGCTTTTGCACCGCCAGCACCTACAGAAATATATTTTCCACCATTATTGATGAAAGTTTGTACATTTGCTTTAAATCTTTCATAGGCTTCTTTCGTTCCAACTGCAAACGGCTTATTGCCAACACTTAACCGTTCGTATTGCATCATCGCATCCGTTCCGGAGTAAAGGAACGCATCAAACTGTGATAGTCCTTTTTCCGCAACTTCTATTGGAGTTACTTCAGTTACAGAAAAGCCTAAACGGTCAAGCGCTAGTTTCGTACCAGCGTGGCTTTGCGCTTTATTCATGCCGCCATCTTTCAATATTGCGACTTTAAGTGTTGATAGTTTTTCTTTTTGAGCTGGCATTTTAGCAGTTTCTAACGAGATACCAAATTTATTTACAAGTGTTTTATTGGATGCTGATAAAGTCTCTACATAGAACTGTCCATCATTGCCTTTATAAACACTTTCTCCAGCTTTTACTAAATCATTCACCAATTTCACAGCCTGCACAGAGCTGTTTGAAATCACATACGGGCCTTTACCGTTTACAGAACCTGCATAGTCCGCTTCTTTTACAGGAGCTGTTTTTGCTTTAAATTCTTCCTTTACTTCAATCGCTTCAAAGCCCCAAAGCTCTGGAAGGCTCCATGCTGAAATGTCGTACATCGCAGGTGTATCGTTCGTGATATCTTCCCCGTCCCATAACATCGTGTTAGCAAGACCCGCTTTGGCTTGGCTCATATCAACGATGTACGTTCCTGCCGGATAGGTTTGTCCATTTGCCGAAAAAGCCTTCGTTGCTTTTTCGACAGAAATATCGTTTTCAAGAAGGTGGTTCACTGCTTTTTCAGTAACAGTCGGATCCTTTTCATTCACCGGAAGCACATAGGCATTCGGGAAAAACCCTTCTTCATGATACGGATGATCAAAGTTGATACCACGTTCGAAAATCTCAATCTGATCCGTTAACATACCTTGTTTGTTATCACTTGCAAATTTCAACGCACCCATAACCGCGTCATTTGTCCATCTCACACCGTCCCAGCTGTTTGTCGGTGCCTCAAGCGTATAGCCGTATGCCCCGTGATACATCGCATACATCGGTGTAAAAATCGGTGGATAATCGTCCCACCCAGCACTGTCATCACGCTGAGGGATATACGTTCCTGTCATATTTTTATAATGATCAGATTCATAGTTTGCTTTATTGCCGACAATTTCAGCTTCCATCGCCTCAGCCTGATCTAAAGCCCATTTGGAAAACAAGTCGTACTCATAGTTCGGATTATGAGGTGGTGTACATGGCTCAATAAGGCCAGGTTTGCCATCCGAGCTGTTCACATATCCATGAAGATCAAGAAAGACCATCGGATTCCATTCGGTAATTAAGTCAACTGTCTGCTTCGTTTCTTCTTGAGACTGTGTAATGAAATCACGGTTCAAATCGATTCCGTTTCCGTTAAAGCGTGTCCCATCAACACGGCCATCTGGGTTTGCTACAACATTAAAGATAAGAATGTTACTTTTAAGAATCTCTTGCGTCTCCGCATCATTATCATTGGCAAAACGATCAATCAGTTGAAGAACGGCATCCGACCCTACGTATTCCGTGCCATGAATGGATCCGTTTATCATAACCGGCACTTTAAAATCAGGGTTCTCAGCAATCCAATCTTGAGCCTTTTGAGGATTTTTGAACATCTGTTTGCGAAGCTTTTTGTAATGTCCGTATTTCCCCTTGTCTTCTGGGTTTGAGATCGTCACAACATACATAGGATAACCATCAGAAGATGTACCCGTTTGTTCCAATGTCACGCGCTTGCTTTCTTTATCAAATTTTTGAAGAATCTCACCAATCTTTGAGTATTTTACAAAATCATAATGTTCCGAGTTAAACGGGCTGCCATCAGCCTCTTCATAAGCATTTACATTCGTCCATTGTTTTTGAGGTGCTTCCGCTATTACTGCATAAGGCATTGATGCAAGTAAGCTTAAACTCAAGGCACCAGCCATCCACTTTTTCTTTGTCATTTGTTTCTCCCCTTCCTCAATCCGAAAATAATTATACTTATATATGTATATTCATTCAACATCTTTTTATTATTTTCTTCCATACTCCATATTCCACAGTCATTTTGTTATGCCTCTTTATATTTCAACCCTGCATATAAATGAGTAAATATTCATAGTTCTTTATTCACATGAAGTGAACAACGGCTGCAAAGAAAAACAAAGACTGCGAAAACAGACTTGTTTTTACGGTAACGTGTTCTTTTATTTATTACACGTTCGCGCAGTAAGAGGCTCGTTTCGCCGAGCGAGTGTGTTTAACGCGCAGGATTGCTGAAGTTGCGAGCACAAACATACTCTTTTCACGCAGAAAGACCTTCGTTTCACTCACAAGGCCAAAGTTTCCCATGTCCGGCCCGAAAAAGAACAACTGGAAAAACTTTTATTTATTTTTTAAGAAATATCACTTGTAAATGAAACCGTTTTATTTTACAATCACTTATGCAAACGATTGCACCGACATGCATATACAAATATGTAAGCGATTCATATTTTTTTCGCAATCTACTGAATGCGATTTCAAAAATGCAACGAAAGATATATACTTAAAGGAGGAAATCGTTTTGAAACAACGTGGAAAACTCATTTCATTTGATTTCTGGCAAAAGCTAGGTAAAGCGCTTCTTGTAGTAGTAGCGGTAATGCCAGCTGCCGGTTTGATGATATCACTAGGTAAAGTTATTGCTATGTTTGGTGGCGACATGACTTTAGTGCAAACGATTGCTCGTGTTATGGAAGACATCGGATGGGCAATTATTACAAATCTACACATTTTATTCGCCGTAGCTATTGGGGGATCTTGGGCTAAAGAACGTGCCGGCGGTGCCTTTGCGGCTGTCATCGCGTTTATCCTGATCAACCGTATTACTGGTGCGATCTTCGGTGTTAACAGCGGTATGATGCTTGAAGAGGGTGCGAAAGTTAAATCCCTTTTCGGCAGTGAATTAATTGTTGGTGACTATTTTACATCAATTCTTGGAGCACCTGCTCTTAACATGGGTGTTTTCGTCGGTATCATTTCCGGTTTCCTAGGTGCGATACTATTCAACAAATATTACAACTACAACAAGCTTCCAAATGCATTAGCATTCTTTAACGGAAAACGTTTTGTACCATTTGCTGTTATTTTATGGTCAGTGGTTACTGCACTGATTCTTGCATTGGTTTGGCCATTTATTCAGGGATTGTTAAATGACTTTGGTAAATGGATTGCAACATCTCGTAACACAGCTCCAGTAATCGCACCATTCGTGTTCGGTACACTAGAGCGTCTATTATTGCCATTCGGTCTTCACCACATGTTAACGGTGCCGATCAACTATACAGAGCTTGGCGGAACGTATCAGATCATGACTGGGTCAGGTGCAGGTTCTTCTGTAGCTGGACAAGATCCACTTTGGCTTGCTTGGATCAATGATCTTAACAACTTCTTAGCTGCTGGAGATACAAAAGCGTATCAAGCACTTTTAAATGATGTTGTACCTGCTCGTTTTAAAATGGGGCAAGTTGTTCTTTCAACAGCATCACTTGTAGCGATCGCACTTGCGATGTACATGAACGTTGATAAAGACAAGCGTAAAAAATACAAGTCTATGTTCTTATCTGCAGCACTAGCTGTATTCTTAACAGGTGTTACTGAACCGATCGAATTCATGTTCATGTTTGCTGCACCACTGCTTTACGTAGTGTACGCAATTACTACTGGTCTTGCGTTCGCGGTTGCAGATCTTATCCACGTACGTGTTCACGCATTCGGTTTTATCGAATTATTAACTCGTACACCATTGCTTGTAAAAGCAGGATTAACGCGTGACTTAATCAATTTTGCTCTAACTTGTATCGTATTCTTTGGATTAAACTTCTCAATCTTCTATGTATTGATCAAAAGTTCAACCTGCCTACTCCAGGTCGTGCAGGTAACTATATCGAAACAACTGAAGGTGATGCTGCACCTGCTAAAAACGAAGCAGCAACAGGCACAGACAACTCTCAAGCTTCAGCAATCATCGGTCTTTTAGGTGGAGCTGACAACATTGAAGACGTAGACGCATGTATGACTCGTCTTCGTGTAACCGTTAAAGACACTACGGGTGTTGCAACGGAAAAAGAATGGAAAGAGAACGGCGCACTTGGTCTGATCATCAAAGATAAAGGTGTTCAAGCAATTTACGGACCAAAAGCTGACGTATTAAAATCTGATATTCAAGATCGTTTGGGGATGTAATTCATGAAGCTATTAACGTTAAACGTTCATGCTTGGCAAGAAGAGAACCAGATGGAAAAATTAGAAATGCTTGCTCGCGATATCGCGAGTGAGCGTTATGATGTTATCGCACTACAAGAGGTCATGCAGTCGATCGACGCTCCTCTCGTAAAAGACAATATCAAAAAAGATAATTATGCCCTCGTTCTTTTAGAGCTAATGAAGAAACTTGGCGTTGAAGATTATGACTTTGTATGGGACATGGCGCACTATGGCTATGTGACGTACGAAGAAGGATTGGCGATCATAAGCCGTCACCCGATTACGTCTCATGAAAGCTTTTTGTTTCTGATTTGCAGGATATGCACAATTGGAAAACACGCAAGATTGTAAAAGCTTCAATTTCCTATGAGGGACAAGACATTCAATTTTTCTCTGGTCACTTTGGCTGGTGGGAAGATGACATCGAACCTTTTAAAGGTCAATTCGATCGATTGATGCAGTACATTCCTGAAGAAGGTCTCTCCTTTCTCATGGGTGACTTAAACAACGATGCAAACGTTCGTGGTGAAGGCTTTGATTATGTAAAAGAAAAAGGCCTTTACGACACATATGAACTGGCTTCAGAGAAAGATGACGGTCTCACAATCATAGGATCTATTGCAGGCTGGGACAACAACGAAGCTGGCCGCAGGATCGATTATATTTTAAGCAGCAAGCCCGTTGACGTTCAGCAATCATTTGTACGTTTTAACGGAAAAGAAACACCGGTGGTCTCTGATCATGCAGGTGTTGCAGTGACGGTGTATTTGTAAGAGAATTGCTCCTTGTGGGTTCGTTTCACAAAAAGTCTACTCTGATACGTTGATTGGAGTGTAAGGTGCGAGACTCCTGCGGGACAAGCGGTCAGGTGAGACCCTTAAGGCGCAAAGCGGCAAGGGGCTCACCGCCTGCCCCGCGGAAAGCGAAGCACCTGAAACGGAGATCAACTCCCACAAAAAGCAATAAAGAATAAGGAAACATTTTTAAAAAACAAACAGACAATGGGGAGCCGTTTTACGGTATCCCCTGCCCTGTTGTTTAAGAGAAAACATGGAGGTAACATTATGGAAAAAGTTTGGTGGAAAGAAGCCGTTGGCTATCAAATTTACCCTCGCAGCTTCCAAGACTCAAATGGAGATGGAATCGGGGATTTAAAAGGAATCATTCAGCGTCTGGATTACATTAAAGACCTTGGCATCGACGTCATCTGGATCTGCCCGATGTACAAATCTCCAAACGATGACAACGGATATGACATTTCTGATTACCAAGACATCATGGATGACTTCGGAACGATGGAAGACTTTGATTTATTGATGGAAGAAGTTCATAAGCGCGATATGAAGCTGATCATCGACCTTGTTCTTAACCATACAAGTGACGAGCACCAATGGTTCATCGAGTCTCGTTCTTCAAAAGACAATCCAAAACGTGATTGGTACATTTGGAGAGACGGTAAAGACGGCAAAGAGCCGAACAACTGGGAAAGCATCTTCTCAGGATCTGCTTGGCAATATGACGAAAAGACAGATCAATATTACCTGCATGTTTTCTCAACAAAACAACCAGACGTAAACTGGGAAAATCCTGAAGTTCGCGAAGCTCTTTATGATACGGTTAACTGGTGGCTTGATAAAGGGATCGATGGTTTCCGTATTGATGCAATCAGCCACATTAAAAAGCGTGAAGGTTTCCCAGACATGCCGAACCCGAAAAAGAGAAATACGTTTCTTCATTCGACATGCACATGAACCAAAAAGGCATCCACACGTTCCTTCAAGAGTTCAAAGACCGCACGTATGCGAACTATGATGTAATGACGGTTGGTGAAGCAAACGGCGTTAAGATCGATGAAGCGGACCTTTGGGTAGGAAAAGAAAACGGAAAGATGGATATGATCTTCCAATTCGAACACCTTGGCCTTTGGGATGCTGAAACAAATCCAGAAGTTGATATTGTTGAACTTAAAAAAGTGTTAACACGCTGGCAGAAAGGCCTTGAAAAAGAGGGCTGGAACGCATTATTCATCGAAAATCACGACAAACCTCGTGTAGTTTCTACTTGGGGTAATGATGAAGAGTTTTGGTATGAAAGTGCAACGAGCTTTGGTGCGATGTACTTCCTGATGCAAGGAACACCGTTCATCTATCAAGGTCAAGAGATCGGTATGACGAACGTACAGTTTGACTCTATTGAAGACTATGATGATGTAGCTGACAAAAATCGCTATCGCATCAAGCGTGAAGAAGGCGTTTCACACGAAGATATCATGTCTGTGATTTGGGCATCTTCCCGTGACAACAGCCGTACTCCTATGCAGTGGAGCAGCGATGTGAACGCTGGATTTACAACCGGAACACCTTGGATGAAAGTAAATCCAAACTTCACAGAGATCAACGTGGAGAAGCAGCAACAAGATGAAAAATCAATTCTAAACTTCTACAAAAAGATGATCTCGCTTAAAAAGAACAACGAAGTCTTCACGTATGGAACGTATGATTTGATTCTTGAAGAAGACAAGCAAATCTATGCTTACACACGTACTTTAGGAGAAGAAAAGGTTGTCGTGATCACGAACCTTTCTAAGCAAGCTGCAGCTTTTGAGTCCACACTTACGTTGAACGCTCAGAATTTGCTATTGGCGAATAAAGAAGTAGCAGCTCATAAAGATGTAACTAACTTCACGTTGCAGCCATACGAAGCTCGCGTTTATCGCGTGCAAGCATAAATAGGAAAAACGTGCTTTCCAAAGATGGAGAGCACGTTTTTTTATTGTGGTAGATGTTTTTCAAAACGTAAAAATGAATATAGACGCAAAAGGACAATCAATGAACACACAATCGTTATGGCAGGTGTAATGTCCGTGAACAAAGGAGTCCATGCTAAGATAAATGCAGCAAGTGCTGTAAAATTCCCGGAAAATCCGTTTATCGGCTGATTACCTACAAAAAGAACAGCCCCTCTTAATGAATTTTCATAACACGATCTATGATACGGCCTTAACTTAAAAAATGCCCACACGGTTCGCAGCTCGTCCCTCGCCTTAATTGGCATCAAACAGCTTTCACAGTTCAATTCTTTTTTCATAGTCAATTCTCCTTTTGCAACAAATCACTCAGCATCTATTCTATCAGGCTTAAGAACAATCCTATAGAAATTTTAAAGGACTTTTTCCTATTAGAGGAGAAATTTATTCTGAGGAGTGATGCTATGATAAAAAAGTAAGAATGAACCCGCTCTATATGAATAATCTTCAAGTCTTGATGAACCGGTTAGATGACGGACTTGTTAAACAGAGTCTTGAAAAAGAAACCGCTAAAATGATGGCCGGATTTCGTGGTGAAGATTCTATAAACTACTTTCTAAACCTGCTTCCAAACAAAAAGGATTGCGACGTTCTCCACGATCTCCGAATCCCCCTTGATTCTACCTTTTTCAAATTGACACGCTTATTATAAATCCCGAGTATTTTTTAATCATCGAAGTGAAAAACATCTCCGGAAACCTATTCTTCGACCATACCTTCAACCAACTATTACGCACCAAAAACGGTATAGAAGAACCCTTTCAAGATCCCATTGCACAAGCTGAGCGTCAAAAATATCAGCTTGAGAACTGGCTGCTCAAAAATAAATATCCCCTGCTCCTATTGAAACTTTGGTTGTTATGACTCATTCCCAATCCGTATTGAGAACAGATGATAGGAGTAGTCGAGTTTCGAGGAAAGTGATTCATAGTGTTCAGCTATTAGACCGAATTCGAGATTTCCACAAAAAGTATAAACAACGTGTGATTGTTTCAAGGGATGTGATGAACAAAATCACCAAAAGATTGATCAAAGAACACACCCCACGGGATGTAAATTTATTTGAACGGTATAAAATTAGTAAAGATATGATTATTAAGGGTGTACAATGCACGAAATGTTTAGCTTTCGATATGAAAAAAGGGTATCGAACCTGGATTTGTCCTCATTGTTCACATTCATGCACTAATTCCCACTTAACCGCAATTAGAGATTACTCCATTCTTATTCAGCCAACCATAACCAACCACCAGGCACGTGATTTTTTGAAGCTTTCTTCCATTTCAGTGGCATCAAAGCTCTTAACATCTATGAAACTGCCCTATACAGGTGCAACGAAAGGAAGAATATATGATTTAAGCTCCTTAAATGAGCAACAAAAATAATAATCTGTCCGATTGAAGCAGTAATCTGTCCAATTGCACAATTAATCTGTCCGATTGGCCCCATAATCTGTCCAATCTCTCCAATAATTTGTCCAATTCAGCAATTAATCTGTCCAATCCCAATTCATGCAATTCACACAAACAAAAAAACACCCAAATTAATGGATGCTTTTCGTGGTTCGGCTCACTGATTTTCGTTCCCGCTTCTCTTCCACAGTCTCATTCATCCCATGTCCAAGCGATGGATACAAGTTACCTGGCGCCGGATCTACAAACTGAGTCTGATTAAAGTACACGTGCGGTGTCTTCCATAGTGCAACAAGGGCTTTCCAGTGCGGCATCTCGTGATAGCGCTCCGGCCACATTTCTTTAATGTGCTTTTTTACGAGCGGATAATATTTCGGACTCATCCCAGGGAACAAATGATGCTCCGTGTGATAAGAGAAATTAAAGTGGATCACGTCCACCCATTTTGGAACAGTAACCGTTAAGCTGTTCGCTAACGGATCGTTCACGTCTGTCATCGGGTTCAAACGATGATTTGTTGAAATATAACTCATTACGATGGCGTTGGCGATTAATAATGGCATCAATACCGCAAAGAACCATTTTACAGGTCCAAGCCAAGCGAGTAATCCCAGCCACATCGCCCACGGCAATAACAGCTGAATCCAAACAGATGGTCGTTTGCTTGGTTTAAATTCAGTAATGAATCGTTTGAACATGAAAAGTCCGTGCAGCGTAAACGAAACAGATAAAAAAGCAAAGCTTACGATCGAACGCATCCACATTGGGAGCTTGTACACTTTTTGTAACAATGGTTTGTGTGACAAGTTTTCTAGAGTTGGCCAAGCATCTGGATCTTTTCCATCATGCTGTGTATGAACGTGATGTGTGGTGTTGTGCCACTTACGCCATAGCTTCGGCCCAACACTTAACGGCCAAAAGGCTACTGCTCCTAAAAAGTCACGCAGCCATGGCTTGCGAATTACGGTTCCGTGCAGGATCTCATGTCCTAAAAAGCCCATTCCGGCAAAACATGTTCCTAATATAACAGCGATTCCAATCCCTAACCAAGGGTGTAAATTATTCAATAACCCGATAACTAAAATACCGGCGATTGCGATCAATAAGTAGACGAGCCCACCCCATAATCTTGAAGGTACTGGTTTAAAAGCTTCTTTCGGCAGCTTTGGAGCGATTTTTGCAGCGTACCAGCCAAACGATTGTAAATCTTTCATTTGCTCAACTCCTTTAAATCTGACTCTTTCGAATTCTCGTACTTTATCATCGTAACAAGGTTTGTTTTATGAAGCAACTATTTTTATTACCAGGTAATAATAGTTGGTATTATGTACCCATAAAAAACAGGTCACCCTTAAGGATGACCCATAAACTTATAAATATTCTAATTTCAAAACGTTTAATTTCTGATCCGTTTCTCGCTCAATGATCTGCAGCAATCGGCGGTCCTTTTGAGCAACGAACGTAACAGCCAATCCTTTTCCGCCAGCACGCCCCGTTCTTCCAATCCGATGAATGTAGCTTTCGGTATCGAGCGCGATGTCGTAATTAAATACGTGAGTGACTCCTTCAACATCAAGTCCTCGTGCCGCCACATCTGTTGCTACAAGGAATTGAATCTCTCCTTCACGAAAACGCCTCATCACGTCTTCCCTTTTTGCCTGTGAAAGGTCGCCATGCAGTTCATCGGAATTGTATCCCATATTTTGAAGCGCCTCATTCAACTTGCTAGCTCTTCTTTTCGTCCGGCAAAAAATGATAGCTAAATAAGGTCGCAGCAAACGAATCGTTTGAACGAGATCATTCTGCTTCCCGCGGTCCGTCGTTTCCACAATACGCTGCCGAATTTCTTTTAACGTAATCTGCTTCGTTTTCACGTGAATATCACGAGGATCGTTTGTATACGTTTCAGCCAGCTTCTTTACTTCATCAGGCATCGTCGCGGAAAAAGTAACGTTTGGCGATCCTCTGGCACCTCATACATGATGTCTTCTATATCATCTAAAAATCCGATATGAAGCATCTGATCCGCCTCATCTAGCACGAACGTTGAAACATGAGATAAGTCGATCGTCTCTCGTCGAATATGATCGAGCAGCCTTCCAGGTGTTGCGACAACAACATGTACCTTGCTCTCTAGCTTGTGCATCTGCGCGATCACGTCCTGCCCACCGTAGACAGCAAGCACGTTAATCTCACCAAGAGCTTCTGTAAGTTTACGTACTTCAGCTGTAATCTGAATAGCAAGCTCGCGCGTCGGGGCGACGATCAACCCTTGAACCGCATCACGTTCAGCATCAACTTTTTGCAGAAGAGGAAGCACGAAAGCAAGTGTCTTTCCCGTACCTGTTTGAGCTTGTCCCACAACGTCTTTACCTTCTAAGATGACAGGAATCGTTTCCTTTTGAATAGGCGTTGGTTCACCGATTCCGTTTTGAAGCAAAATATCTATCAATTCATCATGAATGCCTAGTTCTTTAAAGCCCATCTACTTTTTCCCCAATTTCTTTACTTTTTCTGTGCAGCTTTCCATCGCCGCTAACACTGCACCACGAAAGCGTTCTTGCTCGAGCGTTGCGACGGCCGCAATCGTTGCTCCACCTGGAGACGTTACTTGATCTTTTAACTCGCCAGGATGTTTTCCTGTTTCAAGCACCATCTGCGCTGCTCCTAAAACAGCTTGTGCGGCTAAACGATAGGATTGATCGCGTGACAAGCCTTGTACGACTCCTCCGTCTGCCATCGCTTCAATCATCATGTACACGTATGCAGGTGACGATCCACTGATTGCAGGAATCGCGTCCATCTGGGATTCTATGATGATCTCCACTTTTCCAAAACTGCTTAACAATTCTTCCACGGACTTTAACTCTTCCTCTGTTATTTCATCGTTTACCGAAACAGCTGTCATACCGGCTCCGACGAGTGAAGGTGTATTCGGCATCGTTCGAACGACCTTTACCTTTTTCCCAAAGGCTTGTTCAACGTCTCCCGTTGTAATGCCCGCTGCAATCGTAATGATGATACCATCCTGCTTTACTACCTTTTTTACCTCTTCAATCACTTCAAAATATGAATATGGTGCAACAGCAAGGAACAGCACGTCTGCCGCTTTTGCAACGTCACTATTTGATGAGAATGTGTGAATACCATATTGTTTCTCTACATACAGGCGTGTTTTCTCCGTTCGCATGCTCGCGATAATCTGATCTGGGCTGATCAAACCTGAACTGATCATCCCTCCAGCCATCGCCTGTGCCATTTTTCCAAACCCGATAAAACCTATTTTTTTCTCCATACCATATGCACTTCTTTCTATCTAAACTTTTATAAAGGGATATCTTCACTTTTACAGAATACTCATACCGATAGCTTTACCTTTAGTAAACCACAAATACATAAGGTGTGTGAAATGGATGGACAAGTTTACATTGACAGAATGGCACAGAAAACAAGCTGTAGAAAATTTTAATAAAACATGGGACCTCATGGAAAAGAAAGACCGCACACATGAAGAAGACCTGGAAATGATCCACACCGCACATGCTTCCCGTTTCCATTGGGGTGTAGCTGGTGAGCCTCTAAACTTCGCTCGCGGAGAATGGCAGATTTCTAGAGTGTACTCACTTTTAAAGATGAGTGATTCTGCACTTCTACATGGAAATCAATCTCTAACTCTTTGCTTAGAAAACCAGATAGGCGATTTTGATCTAGCCTTCGCCTATGAAGCTGTTGCTCGCGGGTATCTAGTAAAAGGTGATGAGAGCAAGATGGAGGAATACTTCACGCTCGCGTTTGAAGCAGCTCAACTTATCACAAAAAAAGAAGATAAAGAATATTTCATTTCCGAGCTAAACTCCATTAAACTAGGAAGTAGAGCATAACGTACATAAGGAGGAATTCAATATGACAGACAAAATCGTGAACTATTTAAAAGAAAATCGTGACACGCATTTAAAAGAGTTAACCGACTGGCTTGCAGTCCCAAGTGTAAGTGCATTGCCTGAGCACAAAGAAGATGTTCGAAAAGGTGCAGAATGGATCGCAGATAACCTTACAAAAGCCGGCATGGATAACGTGGAAATCTATGAAACAGATGGACACCCTGTCGTTTATGGTGACTGGTTAAAAGCAGAAGGCAAACCGACAGTGCTTGTTTATGGGCATTATGACGTTCAGCCTGTTGACCCTGTTGAGCTTTGGGAGTCCCCTCCATACGAAGCTACTATTCGTGATAACAAGCTATACGCGCGCGGTGCATCCGACGATAAAGGCCAAACGTTCATGCACGTAAAAGTTTTACAAGCGATTCTAGAATCTGAAGGAACACTGCCTCTCAATTTCAAGTTCTGTATTGAAGGAGAAGAAGAGATCGGCAGTCCGAGTCTTCCGAAGTTCATTGAGGAGAACAAAGACTTACTTGCAGCAGACGTAATCGTTATTTCAGATACAGGCATGCTGGACCGCGGAAAACCAGCGATCTGCTACGGACTGCGCGGAATGTGTGCGATGCAGGTGGATGTAACCGGACCAAACAGTGACCTTCACTCTGGCCTTTATGGTGGAGCGGTTCAGAACCCGCTTCATGCCATCACAGAGCTTCTGCAATCGTTCCGTGACGAGAACGGCCGTATTTTAGTAGATGGCTTTTATGATAATGTTCAAGAATTAACGGAAGAAGAAAGAGAAGCATTCCGCGCTCTTCCTCTAACAGAAGATGCACTTAAACAACAGCTTGGTGTTACAGAACTTACAGGTGAAGAAGGCTATTCTCACATCGAACGAACATGGGCCCGTCCAACCTTAGAGTTAAACGGTGTATGGGGAGGCTTCCAAGGTGAAGGAATCAAGACCGTTATCCCTGCAAAAGCTCATGCGAAGATCAGCTGTCGACTCGTACCAAATCAGGAGCCAGATGAAATCATTGAAAAAGTAAAGGCGCACATTGAAAAACATAAACCTGCAGGCATTGATGTAAAGGTCACTCTTTTCGATAAAGGAGCTCCTTACGTAACACCGTTTGATCACCCTGCGATCCAAGCGGCTGCACGTTCCTATGAAAAAGTTTACGGCGTGCCGACTGCGTTCACTCGCGGCGGAGGATCCATTCCAATCGTTGCAACGTTTGACCAAATGCTAAACATTCCTGTCGTGTTGATGGGCTTCGGTCTCTCAACTGAAAACTTCCATGCGCCAAACGAACATTTCCACCTCGAAAACTTCGACAAAGGGATGGAAACACTCGCTGACTATTGGTTTGAACTAGAAAAATCAATCAAAAAAGAAGCATCCGCACTATAATTAAGAAGAAGCTGGCACAAAAGTGTCAGCTTTTCTCTTTTTGGAGATGTTTTTATAAGTGTGATTGAATACGTGGAAAGAAAATAGGCAGTGACTCCGCGTACCTGGGGCAATTCTGTGCGCAACGGAGGTTATCCCGCGCGCAACCCTAGCAAACCTGCGCGTAAAACAGACCTGTCCGCGTGAAACTGCTCCCTAACTGCGCGAACGAACATGAAAGGTATTCTTTCTGTATTCTTAAAGAATGATGCTGATTTTAGCTCCATTGCTAAGTTGATAGGAGTGGAAGGTGCGAGACTCCTGCGGGACAGGCGGGCAGGTGAGACACTTAAGAGTGAAACGTCCGAATGTGGCTCACCGTCTGCCCCGCGGAAAGCGAGCATCTGAAACGGAGATCAACTTCTTTCAAAACAACCTTTTTATACAGTTAACCATTTTTCCCCTCAGAGTTTCCCCTGAGACCTTTTCGTTTTCTTCGTCCAATGTGATATAATCAACCAATCACAACAAAGAAACGGAGAGTATAAAAAATGCTTTCATTTGAAGATAAAATTGCTTTAATTCAAGAAAATTTCCCAGAGCTCGACATGCATGAGGTTTCCTTAGGCCGCTTGAACTTCCACTTTGAAGAAAGTGTACAAGACAAGAAAATTGTCGTGTATCACCTTCACCCGAACGGAAACGGCTTTGTCTATGGCGGACACCTTCCGCAAAGCGTAAAAAACGAAAAGGGCTATGTAAATATTCGTGACTATGAAAAAGACGAATTGATTGCCCTGATTCAAGAATCCATGGAGTTCCTTTCTAAAAAACACGGCTGGCAGCAGCCTAAGAAAGATCGTACAGACG
Source organism: Fictibacillus sp. EA-CB0309 (assembly GCF_055814265.1). Taxonomy (NCBI): domain Bacteria; kingdom Bacillati; phylum Bacillota; class Bacilli; order Caryophanales; family Fictibacillaceae; genus Fictibacillus; species Fictibacillus sp. EA-CB0309. The sequence continues at coordinate 381,406 of NZ_CP169271.1, read as the reverse complement.
AGGACGAGCGTAAAGAAGAACACTGGTACAGCTACGGTCACGAAAAAATTCGTCTTGTTGGTGAAGACGGCATGTGGTTCATCTTTGATGAAGATGACGCACTAGAAGCAGCATTCGAAACCTATGCAGAAGCAGAAGGTTATTTAAAAGAAGCAGGATTTAAAAGAGAAAATAAATAGAGGTGACAAAGATGGCTGAGGAGAAAAAGAAGTTAAGCTTTCAAGAAATCGCTAAACAACGCTTAGCTGAAAAGAAAGCACAGCAATCAGGCGGTAAATTCAGTAAAGGCCCTGTAAAAGTGGCAAACCAGCTTAAAAATCAACAAACAAAAAAAGCGAACAATCAAGCACGGAGAACAGGCGTTTAAATGCATCGCAAGCGTTCTAACATCACCCCTGGACTCCCTGTGAACGTGATCTTAAAAGCCGATCAGCGTTCTGGCAAGAAAACAAAAGGTATCGTAAAAGATATCTTAACGAACTCACCAACTCATCCGCATGGTATTAAGGTACGTTTAGAAGATGGTCAAGTTGGCCGAGTAATCGACATTCTGAATTAACAACACAAAACGGTCTCCCGCTTGGGACCGTTTTTCTTTTTATTCATATGAAATAAGATACAACAGTTGTTCGTATACTAGGTGGTAGATTTTTCTCTAAAGGAGATCGGCTTATGAACCAAGATCATTTAAAGAAACGAATTGATGTAAGCACAAAAAGAATCCCTGCAGATGTGGTAGTGAAGAATGGAAAAATGATTGATGTGTTTAACCTTGAAATCTTGGAAGCTGACATCGCTATTGTAGATGGCTATTTTGCAGGAATTGGTGAATACGAAGGTCTAGAAACAATCGATGCAGCTGGTAAATATATATCTCCAGCCTTTATAGACGGCCATGTGCATATCGAGTCCTCTATGGTGACACCTGCTGAGTTCAGCAAAGTACTTCTCTCACATGGAGTAACAACAGTCATCACAGACCCGCACGAGATCGGAAACGTATCAGGAGCTGAAGGCATCTCGTTCATGTTGAATCAGTCAGAGGGGCTTCCCTGGACGTTCGTGTGATGCTTCCGTCTTCTGTTCCGGCAACACCATTTGAAAATGCAGGTGCCGTATTGAAAGCAGCAGATCTTGAACCGTTCTACAAACACCCGCGTGTACTTGGTCTTGCAGAAGTAATGGACTTTCCAGCCGTTTTTAATGGTGATCGAGATATGCTTAGTAAAATTGTTTCGGCAGCAAACCACAACGGTATGATTGATGGGCATGCTGCTGGCCTGGACGCTTACGGAATAAATGTGTATCGTTCATCCCTTATCACGACAGATCATGAATGCACGACAGCCGAAGAAGCACTGGATCGTATTCGCCGGGGCATGTACGTACTAATTCGTGAAGGATCTGTTGCCAAAGATCTGAAAGCTCTAATAAAAGCTGTAACGCCAAACAACGCACGACGTTTTTTATTTTGTACAGACGATAAGCACCTAGATGACCTCGTTGCTGAAGGAAGCGTTGATCACAACGTAAGGCTTGCGATCAAAGAAGGAATCTCACCTCTTCAAGCCATTCAACTAGCCACTCTTAATGCAGCTGAATGTTACGGTCTGCGTGAAAAAGGTGCCATCTCACCAGGATATAAAGCAGACTTTCTTTTGCTGGATGATTTAGATACGGTATCTATTTCTGAAGTTTTTGTTGGAGGAAAATCAGTTGCTAAGGACGGAGGGTGTGCTAATACAGAAAAACCTACAGCCGCTTTAATGCAATCGGTGAAACTTCCTGAGATAGAATCTGAAAAACTCGCTATCTCCATTAATGACGGAGATTCCATTCACGTCATCGAAGTCATTCCAAACCAACTTGTAACAAAAAAGAAGGTGTTTTCCGCAAAAGCAGAAAACGGCCGCTTTACACCTTCCATCTCTGACGATTTATTAAAAATGGCTGTTATCGAACGCCACAAACAAACTGGAAATATCGGTCTTGGCGTTGTTAAGGGACTATTAATTAAAAGTGGTGCGATCGCATCGACAGTAGCCCATGATTCTCATAACCTCGTTGTTACAGGCACGAATGATGAAGATATGCTTATCGCTATAGATGCGATCCAAAAGATGCAGGGCGGCTATGTAATCGTTAAAGACGGAAAAGTCCTCGCATCAGTTCCCCTGCCAATCTCGGGATTAATGTCAGATCAACCATTTACAAAAGTGAATGAGGAGATTATCAACTTAAAAGCTAAGCTAAAAGAGATTGGTTTTAGCGGTGATTTTGATCCGTTTTTAACTTTATCTTTCTTAACCCTGCCCGTTATTCCGGAGATTAAGCTGACAGATTTAGGACTTTTCGACTTTAAAACGTTTCAGCATATCTCTGTAAAAGCCGAGTAAAGAAAGACTGACACCAACGCTGTTATCTAAAAAGGTTGCTACTTTTATCTCGTTTGCTTTACTCTCTTCAATGAGAAGTTGATTGGAGTGTAAGGATGCGAGACTCCTGCGGGACGAGCGGTCAGGTGAGACCCTTAGGGCGCAAAGCGGCAAGGGGCTCACCGGTCGCCCCGCGGAAAGCGAGCAGCCTGGAACGGAAATCAACCACTTTCAAGAGCAATAATGATTAAACCAACGAATGGTTAAAGGCATAGATGACAGCCTGTGTTCGATCTTGTACATCCAATTTGCTCAAGATATTGCTCACGTGTACTTTCACTGTTTTTAAAGCAATAAACAGTTCATCTGCGATCTCTTGGTTCGTCTTCCCTTTTGTCATTAATAATAAAATTTCCATTTCGCGCGCAGTCAGCTCTTCATGTGGCTCGCGCGTTTGTTTTTGTCTCATCTTGCTCATCATCTTCCCCGTTACTTCGGGTTCAAGAACGGACTTGCCATGGAATGTGTCCCGAACGGCTTGTGCGATATCGCTTGCTTTCGATGTTTTTAACATATAACTTGAAGCCCCTGCCTCTAATGCAGGATACACTTTTCATCATCAAGAAAACTTGTAACCACGATGATTTTCGCTTCCGGCCAAGCACTTGTAATCTCGCGTGTCGCTTCGATACCGTCCATTTCGTCCATCACAAGGTCCATCAAGATGATGTCTGGTTTAAGCGCTAGTGCCTTCTCTACCGCTACTCTTCCGTTTTCCGCTTCCGCTGTCACTTCAATATCAGGTTGTGCAGAAAGATAAGCGGAAACGCCGATACGCACCATTTCGTGATCATCCACTAATAACACTTTGATCATACTTTTTCCTCTCCCGCTGATAAAATTGGAACTTTTACTTCAAGTCGTGTTCCTTCACCTGGCAGACTCACAATCTTAAGCGTACCGCCGATTTCAGCCGCACGTTCATGCATATTCTGCAGTCCGTATGAACCTGTTTTTTCCTGATCCAACTTAAAACCGACCCCATCATCTTCAATGCGAAGAATAATAAGATCGTCACGCTGCACAAGCAATATTTGAGCTTTGTTTGCCTGTGCATGTCTAAGAATATTGGACACGGATTCTTGTAAAATACGAAACAGATGATCCTCTACCCCTTTATCAAGAGGAATCGTTTCAATTCTCCACTTAAGCTCGATTGGTACTTTTTGCAGCAGCTCTTGTAAAAGTTCTTCCATCCCTTTTTGCAGCGACTTGCCATTCAAGGCTGCAGGACGGAGATGCAATAGAAGTGCTCTCATTTCAAGCTGTGTCTGATGAATCGTTTCTTCAACAAGCTTTAGCTGTTTGGATTCACGTGTGTCTTCTTCTGAACGCGTTTCATTGACAGCAGACATGATCATACTGGCTGCAAACAGCTGCTGAGATACAGAATCATGAAGCTCTCTCGCTAAACGATTTCTTTCTTGGGAAATAATTTCTTGAATTCGCTTTTCTTGATCGACGGCTTTCTCAGTCGCCATCTTTTGTGACTGGCGAATCTTCTCGCCTAATTGCTTCTGAATGCCTTCCATTCGTTTTGTGATCGCCCTTAACTCAAGACTTGAAACTTCTTTCATGTTTACTTGTCTGCCGTCCTCGATCGATGTTAGCGTACGATTGATGAGATTAAGCTGTTTACGAGACGTAATCCCTGAATTCAAACCAAAGAAAGCTCCCATTATAAAAACAAGAAATGGCAGCACGAACACCATTGGAATATCAAGCAATCGCTTCTCTAATAAAAAGTTCCAGTCATCGATCGGAAAGAAATAGTATACGATTGCCCCCAAAACGATGGATACAGAAAAAGCTGACACAATACCGGAAAACATGTGGCGCAAAACGGTACTCATACCCGCTTCACCTCCAAACTTCCAGCAAATAAACTAGTAACGATCTTCACTTTTTTCTCAGCTTCACCATAACCTTTTGTTCTAAAGAACAGCGTTTGATTAAACATTTTAGGCTCTGGCTGATCAAAGATTTCTGTATTTCCTACAAACACAGAATGACTGACAGCCGTTTCCACCTCGTAAGGGATCTGTATCGTTATATTACCGATAAAACCGCGGATCATTATGACCGCTTCCCCTTTTGGGAGAATCGTCTGACTCAAATCAATAATAGAATCTCCAGGACCACATTGAATATTAATGTCATTCCATTCATACACATGCTCTGGGGTTTGTTGAGTGCCAAGGATCATATTTTTCAAAAGCGGCTCTTTCTTATATATATCTTCATGCTGTGAGAAAGCAGACTGTTCCTTAACGTGCGGAGTGATAACAACCGGATTTTGTTTGGATTGATAAAATTCATAGATCACATAAATAACGATAGCGACTAAAAGCAACTTAAATGTGTACATGCTTAAAATATTCATGACAGTTATAAATACACCGAGCCAGAACATAATTTTACCCGAACGTCTCGGCAATCGTTTACGTCCAAAAAACATGAGTGCAGCACCTAATAAAAGAGCGAATAATATCCCCTCTCCATTAAGAGTGGCTTCTAACAACACGAATACACAGGCGATTAAAAGCCCCCAACTGATCAAATCACTTTTTTCATGTTCAGCATCTGCACTCACTCACTTTCTGTCATAAACGACGTAAAAGGCGCAGTACTTTGCGCCCGTTGTCTTTTTTATCGTATCATATCCTGTATTAAACGGTAGTATGTGACTCTTCTTTTTTCCACTCTTTTTCTAATTTAGCGAGCTTTGCTTCCATCGAACTCGCATGATAATCTGCGTTTACTTTTTGTTCAAGACGATCCATATAGCTTTCAAGCTCATCAAAGCGGAACGTTGATTTTTTCATGGAGCTTGATGGGTCGATAACGCGGTCCATCTTCTGATGCGCTCGTGCTACATTTTCACGTCCCATCAATTCCATACGCTTAATCTGCATATCTTTAAGCTTATGTTTCATGAGCTCATACTTTTGTTCTAGCTCTGATAGGTCTTTTTCTGCCTGCAGTGTGGATTCCTTCAACTTTGCTGCGCGTGTTTCATGCTGCTCTTTTTCTTGAATCGCGAACTGATAAAGCTCTGATTCATTAGCTTGCTGTGCCAAATCAGCTTGATGAGCACGTTTAGCTGCTTTCGACTCTGCTTCTTGAGTTTCTAGAACAAATTGGTCTCTTAGAAGCTGCTGTCGTTCAACTAGCTTTCTTGCCTTATTCACTTCTAGCTCACATTGTCTTAAATATTGATTCAAAAGAGAAAGGGGGTTCTTTTCTTCTTTTGATCTAAAAGTTCATGAACATCCGCTGAGATCGAGTTTTTAATGCGTTCAAATAAATTCATAGTTATTCGCTCCTTTAATATGTTTATCGTTTTTTTAGCTGTTTTTAAGTTTTGACCATTCTCTTTCAAAGTTGGTGAACGGATCGTTATCGACGTTGTCTTCCACTGAAGCGGATTGATTCCATTTTTTATACACGACGTATAATACGTAAATCGCAACCGCTCCTAGGATGGCTGGTAAGTTTGCTACCGATACACAAAGACCTACAACCGATAGTGCGCCCCACCAGAACTTCTTTCCTCCTGTTTCGGCTGCCGTCGCTTTCTTAAATGCGTAATACATGACAGCAAGACCAATCGCAAGACCGACCATCGGACCTACGTTAGCAATCAGCACGATCGCTGCAATTCCTCCAACTACAAGTAAGCCTAATTTTTTCATATTGGCTTCCTCCTTTCGTATCTTTAGCTTACCTCCCTGTGCATTTTCTCAAAACTGGCCGAGGCTGTATTTTGAAGTAAGACTTAAGGCTTAGGGGTCTGACCCCACACAATTACAAACAACCCCATTTTGTATAAATGGGGTGAACACTTCTATTAAATTTGTCGAAAATCGGATAAATAAATTTATACACGGAATTATTGACCTTATACGTGGATATATTTCGCATTACCTCGTAATTAAAATGGATTACCTTGTAATTAATTTTATGTGTTTTCTTGTAATAAACATCTTCCTGAATATGTACATACCACATATACAAATTAGGCGCACTTTCATATCTCTATCAAAAAAGTGGAAGACTCCAAGAATTATTAAACTCTTGAGCCTTCCACTGCCTAATTCTTTATTCTTTTTTGGCCTTCTTTAGTCACTGCACTTTTTCGAGTCATCGACTTGATGTGTTCTGGTTTTCTGAACCTGAGAGCCGACCAATCTTCATCAATAGCTACCTGCCTAACTGGCTCGAATCCTTCGTCCGATAATAATGCAGCAACCGATTCTCGCGAGCAATCAGATCCTTTATACGTTTTTGAGCTCTTTTTCGGGTAACATAGCCAAAGGAGACCATCATGATCTACCTTCTCAGCTCCCAATTTCGCATCTTTTTGCAGCTGCTCATTTGTTGTAACAAACACCTGAACAAATGGATACGATTCTTCTTTTGGTTCATGATGAACATCTGTTTCAAAGGAATCCACCACTTCTTTATATTCAGAAGGTTGATTCATAATCAGTACAGGACGATCTAGCGCTTTTACATTTAGTTTTTTGATGATTGGATGCATGTTAATCCTCTTTCTTATACATTTTGTAAGTCACCGCTTACTAGGAAATAATCCGGCTCGAAGGAACCCGCTATCAGCTTGTTCTTCACAACTTCAGGGTACAGCACATACTCGTTCAAATCTTGTAGAGGAACCCATTTGAAGACGAGTCTTTCTGCTTCTAATACCGTAAATTCTTCACCATTATGAAACGGCAATGGGTTATCTGCTGTTAGTTTAAAGTATAAACCAACCTCATGAATTTCTTTCTCTGCATAAGTAAAAAAGTTCTCAACGGTCCATAGAAAACGCTCCACCGTTACTTGTAAATTTAATTCTTCTTTCATTTCACGCTGTAAACTTGTTTTCGCATCTTCGCTAAGTTTCACCCTGCCACCTGGCAATGACCAATTTGTTTCTTTTTTGGATCGATGTAACAAAACACGATTCTCTTCAATCATTACGGCTGCCACACGGTAATTAAAAACTTGATGTTCCACATGAAACACTGCGTCCATTTTACCCGTCCCCCTTATATTTTCTCCTTATTTTACCACTACGAGCATTTTCAGTGAAAGCCGTTCCATTTACCGTTAAACTAATAAAAAATACGTAAAATAAGGAGCTTGAAAAAATGTCAGTTTATGATTTTTCAGTTGAAACCATCAAAGGTGAAAAAACTAGTCTGGATCCTTACAAAGGAAATGTGCTTTTAATCGTTAATACAGCAAGCAAATGCGGTTTTACCCCTCAATACAAAGGTCTTCAATCCATTTATGAAACTCATAAAGAGCAGGGATTATCTGTACTTGGCTTTCCATGTAATCAATTCGGAGCACAAGAGCCTGGTTCGAGCGACGAAATCATAGAGTTCTGTGAATTGAATTATGGCGTTAACTTTCCGATGTTTGCAAAAGTAGACGTAAATGGAGATGAAGCACATCCTCTATTTAAATACCTAGCTGCTGAAGCACCAGGAATTCTAGGCTCTAAAGCAATCAAGTGGAACTTCACCAAATTTTTAGTAGACCGAGACGGAAAAGTCGTTAAACGATTTGCGCCAACAGACAAGCCGGAAACGATTGAAAAACATATACAAGAGCTGCTATAACATACAAAAAGCTGTTCAGAGGGACGTTCCCTTTGAACAGCTTTTCTTTTAAAACAATAGATGTGCCATTCCCACTACGATCGGAAGTGAGATGAAAGTACGCAAGAAGAAGATGATCACTAATTCTCTAAAGTTAACAGGAATCTTAGAAGCTAAAAGCAATCCGCCCACTTCAGACATATAGATCAATTGTATTACTGACATTGCTGCGATTACGAATCGAGTCAGCTCACTTTCAATACCCGCTCCAATGATGGAAGGAAGGAACATGTCCGCAAATCCGATTACGATCGTCTGTGCTGCATCTGATGCATATGGAACTTGTAACAACTCTAAAATCGGTACAAAAGGTGCCCCAAGATAAGTAAAGAACGGTGTGAACTCTGCCACCATCAATGCAGAAGTTCCAATCGCCATAACGATTGGCACAACACCCATCCACATATCAAGTACGTTTTGGATACCTTCTTTCACTAAAAGTCCTGGTTTTTTGTTTTGATCAGCGCGGTCAACTGCCTTTTTAAGACCGAATCTGAAAGGTGTCTCTCCCTCAGGAATCACTTCATCCGCCACGTTTTCTTTTGCACCCTCATAATACGTATCCGCTTTTCTAGATAACGGCGGAATTCGTGGAATAATGATCGCACATACTAGCCCAGCAAGTACTACTGTTAAATAATAAGGAACAATCATATGAGCCAAATCTACTTGAGCAAGAACAACAATCGCAAAAGTAATAGATACGACAGAGAACGTTGTACCGATTACAGCCGCTTCACGCTTCGTATAATAGCCTTCTTCGTACTGTTTGTTCGTTAAAAGAACACCAATCGTACCATCACCAAGCCAAGAAGCTAGACAGTCAATCGATGAACGTCCTGGCAATTTGAACACAGGACGCATCACTTTAACAAGTAAAGCTCCACAAAGTTCTAATAACCCAAAATTAAATAATAGCGGTAAAAATAATCCTGCAAACAAAAACACGGAGAATAATACCGGAATTAGATCATAAAGTAGAAGCTGTCCTGTGTTTTCGGACCACACCGCTTTTGGACCAAGCTTGAACAGTGTCATCACAGCAAAAATAAGTCCTAATACACGAATTAATTGCCAAACGATATTTACATTGAACAATGTATTTAAAAACGGTTGGCTCACAATTTTTTTGGTTTAAAGAAATATGTTAGTAGAGATCCTACAACCGTAATCGCTATAATAGCCGTCATGATTTTCGGAATAAACTCCCCTATTCCCTCTTGTAAAATCCCCGCTAAAATTGCTACAGGAATTGTAATTTCCCCGTTATATGAGATAGGAATCATAAATAAGAATATCCCAATTAATGACGGAACTATGAATTTAATTAAACTGGAAAAACTAGTTTGTTTCGTCTGGTAATCCACTTGTTGCTTCGGTAATCCCATGATGTTATGCCTCTCTTTCATTAATGTAAAGCGCTTTCATATACTTTTCATTACCAAGTATATGACCTTTCTACAATTTTCGCAATATTGTAAAGAATGCTAGTTTTTTATAAAAACCTAGTGATTTCTTCCTTTTTTATTAAAGTTCTAAACCCTTCTTTAGTTCGCTAAGCTCCTCATCCCTTAAGTACCGCCACTTCCCGACTTCTAATGCATGAAGATGTATATTCATAATGCGTATACGTTCTAATTTCCCCACTTCATACCCTAGTGTTTTGCACATTCGTCTGATTTGCCGGTTTAACCCTTGGGTAAGCGTAATTCGGAAAACATATTTGCTGACAAACTCGGTTTTAGCGGGTTTTGTCACCGTGTTTAGTATGTGGACACCTTGAGCCATTTTTTGAAGAAACAACTCTGTTACAGGCTGATCTACTGTAACTTCATATTCTTTCTCATGGCCATAATCAGCTTGAGAAATTCGGTTTGCAAGCTCTCCGTCATTGGTTAAAAGAATTAATCCCTGAGAAGCTTTATCTAGGCGTCCTACAGCAAAGACACGCTCCGGAAGATCGACTAGTTCTAGAATGTTCCCTTCAATTTCGGGATTAGATGTACTAGTGATTCCAACAGGTTTGTTAAAAGCCAGATAAGTAGCTGAAGACTTATGAGGAATCGGCTGTCCATCAATTAGAACGCTGTCTCCCTCATTTACAGAAGTATCCTTATGGCAGATCTCACCGTTTATTGTAATACGACCACTCTCAAGAAGCCGTTTCGTCTGTCGTCTTGAACAATAACCCGTTAAACTGATATATTTATGAATTCGCATCCTTATCCTCACTTTAAAGTTGTGGTTATGCACAACAGTTTATAATTATAACTCCAAATGAATATAATTTCGATAGTTTTTATAAATATCCAATATTTTTCACTTACTATCACTATACTATCATTTTCAAAATATTGATTTTCAGAAAATTAGTAAATCACTTTTCAATTAACATTGAGTACTTGTAGAATGAAAATGGAAAGGGAGGTCATTCGTAATGGAGATAAGAAGACTGTCAGAAACAGAGTACGAAAAATCACTGCAACTTTCACAATATGCTTTTCAATACGTAGTAAAAGAAGAAGATCTGCCGAAACGTTATGAAATGATGAAGAAACATGAGATTTGGGGAGAGTTTGAAAATGAAGATTTACTCTCTAAACTCCATATTCTCTCTTTAGAAATTAGTATTGATAACAAGCGCTTTCCTATGGGAGGAATCGCAGGAGTTGCTACTTGGCCAGAGCATAGACGTAAAGGATCTGTAACGCGCCTCTTACAACAAGCACTTCTGTCGATGAAAGAAAAGGGACAGACCATCAGCTTGCTGCACCCGTTCAACATTCAATTTTATCGCCGCTTCGGCTGGGAGTTAACGGCTTCCGTTAATAAGTATACACTCGAAAAAAGTGACCTAATCCGTTATGAAGACGTTGCTGGAACGGTTTCTAGATTAACAAATGAGGATGGAAACAACTTATTAAATGCTGTTTATGAAGAGTGGTTTCACACATACAATCATCTATTAGTTCGATCGGATGACTGGTGGAATAACCATGTGTTCACAGAAGGTTACAACCGAATTATCTATAGGGATGAAAATGGAGTTCCAAAAGGTTATTTGTGCTGCAAGGCAGCAGATAAGTTATTGGATGTTCAGGAATTTGTATATGTAACCGAAGATGCTCGCCGTGCATTATGGAATTTTATCTGCCAGCATGACTCTATGGTCGATAAGGTAAAAATCATCGCACCGTCTAATGATCAACTTCCTTTTCTGATCAATAATCCGCGAATTCATCAAGAGCACTATCCATACTTCATGGCACGCATTGTAGATGTTGAAGAATTCTTAAGAAAATATCCTTTTAAACAAGTGGATCACGCGCTTTCACTATCCATTACAGATGAAAAAGCGGAGTGGAACAACGGTGCTTTTTCGATAGGGAAAAATGGTATTTCAAGAGCTGCCTCAAGCAATGAAGCCACACTTTCTATGGATATCCAAACATTGACCGCTGCACTATTTGGCTCACATAAGCCGTCATTTTTATACCAATACGGAAAAATGAAAGGGAAACAAGAAGACATCATTCAGTTTGAGAGAATGATAACAGAAAAGCCTGCAGCATTCCTTGATTTCTTTTAAATGACTAAGCCTTGTCCTGAAAATGGATGAGGCTTTATTTTTATTTCGTCATGTTTTAGGGAATTATGATAGGGAAAAGTAAGGTATCAGTTTATTGTGGCTGACCTTTATTTAAATCGATATATAGGAGGTATTCCATTCATGGGCGATAAACAGAAGCAATCAGAAAAAGTGGCAGAAAAAAACTACGAGCCGAATAAGAAAAATAAATCTGAAACAGACAAGGATTTAGAGACTGTTCACGAGCAGGTCAATGATACGTTTACTCAAGGAACACTAGATGAAAAAGAAAAGCAGAAAGATAAAAAAGAGAATAAGTAAAACACATGACCTGCTTTTTAACGGAGCAGGTTATTTTTTATGTTCCAAAATATGTGTTTGTCCCCTTCCATCAATCTATACCAGCACGACTAAAGATTCATACACTAAAGTAATACTCACCAGGAAGGGGTGTGAGGATGGATAAACACAAAAGCCAGCCTTCAATCACGATCCTTGGCAGTGGTGGTGGTGTTGCTAAAGCAATATTATCAATCTTTAATCAAGCTGTTCGAGATATAAATGATCCTTTACATGAAATTTTAAAAAATTCCACTCTTCATTTAATAGATATGAATCAAAAGACTCTCCAATATTACCAAGACCTGTTCCCAAACCTTATACATCAAATGTCACTGTATCAACAAGATTTAAATAACTTACAAGCCTTTCGAGATCATCTAAAAAGCACAGCTGCTACAATGGTTATTGATGTTTCTTGGGCAGATACCATTGAGATGTTAACATGCTGTAATGAATATGGTGTCGCGTATGTAAATTCAGCATTAGAAAACACCGCCGTTGATGAAGATGAAACATTGTATGGTTTCCCATTAGCGGAGCGATTTAACCGTTTTGAGAAGAAGAAAGATTCATTTTTAAATACGAAGGCGATTATAGGGTCAGGTATGAATCCGGGTGTTGTGCAATGGATGGCACATGAATTGATTCAAAAGAATGCAGATAAAAAGCCCATCGGGTGCTATATCGTAGAGCATGACACATCATTTTTTTCTAACGAAAACCTTATTAAAAAAGAAGCCATCTATACCTCATGGTCTGTTGAGTGCTTTCTTGATGAAGCCATACTAAGCTATCCCATGTATGTCTCCCACCATTTGCCGCTATATATGTATGAAGATGTATATAAAAAAGAATACAAAGTCAGATTAGGGCAGAAAACGTTTCAAGGCTGTATAATGCCACATGAAGAGGTCCTTTCACTTGGAAAACTATATGATTTAGAGTTCAGTTTTATTTATAGAGTCAATGAACATACCACAAACCTAATCCGCGAGAACCTATTTCAAGTCGATGAACTATGGAATTGGGAACATCAACTCATCGATCCTGCGGTTGGACAAGTTGTTGGCGAAGACCTTGTCGGTGTACTTCTTGTTTTTGATGATCATGAAGAATTTATCTATAACGTGATGAAAACGGAAGAGATCTATCCTCTATACAAAACAAATGCCACATACTTTCAGGTAGCTTGCGGACTTTATGGAGGTATATCCACTCTTCTATTAGATTCCATACCAAAAGGCGCTCATTATGTAGATGAACTTCTGCTTCAAACAAACAGTAAGTACGGGACATACCTGTCTTATCACATGAAGGATTTTGTTAGGGGTAAGAACAACACTTCTGACGGGTTGATTCATCAAAGGATACAAAAATTTTAAATTAGTAAAAAGCCTCCCAATTCATTTTGGGAGGCTTGTTCTTATTATGAAGTTCTAAACGAGTCTGGGAATTGCTTCATAATTCCGTTTGTAATTTCGTCCGCAAACATCATCATGTGGTTTTTCCCTTTATCAAAAATCACAATCTCACCCGCATAGTCTTTCTTAAGTCTTGCAGCCACTTCATCTGCTACGAACTTCAAATGAACATAAAGCATATCTTTTACTTCTTTCTCAGACCAGTTTGGATTTGCTTTACTCATAAATTTAGCAATATCATCCGCGTTACGATACCATTCCTTATTCAATTTCCCTGCATTTACACTATCGCCCTTTTTGATCGCATCTACTAACTGCCCAGCGATCACAATATGTTCCGTCAATAGTTTACCTAACTGGTTACCGGCTGCATCACCGTAATAAGGTTTGATGGAATTCCCGATGTCAGTCTGGTTTTGCAGCAGTCGCTTTAAAACCGCATCCTGATCTTCTGCTCCTGAAAGAGCACTGACAATATAGCTTCTTGTCCAATACACGTGATCTTTCCACAGTCTTCTTTGTTCTGAATACAAATCAATCGCATTTTGGCTATAGCACTGACCTGACACCCTCTGTTTTGTTTTAGCATCAGCATGGGTCGCTGAAACAATCGGGATCGCTAAAGCAAGTATCATGATTAAACTCATTAATTTCCTGTACATATGATCTCTCCTTTTATGTTGAATTCATATGTAGTTTGTATCGTTCCTCCTATTTCATTCTCTTTTCGTTTACTTTGTATCTTTTGAAAGTGGTTGATCTCCGTTTCAGGCGCTTCGCTTTACGGCGGGCGTGCGGTGAGCCTTGGTGGGTGGTGGATATCAAGGAAGCATATGTGCTCCTGCGTCTACAAGTAAATCCTAACGAAGCCGGCTTCCTCGTCACATGCCTTACTAGACGTTTTTCAGGTAGTAGGCACGCTGCTCCCCAGGACTCTCACGCCTTACACTCCAATCAACTTGTCACTGAAGACAAAATACAAAAAGCACACAGGACTTACTAATATTTTACAAAAAAAAGAACAGTGAACATGCATCCACTGTTCTAAAATATTTATAATTGACGATCCCAATGACGATGTACCGATATAGCTTCTGTAAAGCTTGGTACGAACTCTTCTTTTCCTTCACCACTTACCACACCAGGGTTACCTGCCAGTTCAGATTCTTTTAACCACTGCAGTCCCTCATGAGTGCCTCCAATAGGCTTGTAATGGGAATAGGCTTCGTTTACGAAATGTAATGCCTCTTTCTTAAACATAGCATTATCACTGCTTCCACCTACTACATAGATCGCATCAAATATGACAGACGAAGCGGTTAAGAATGTATGCATGATCTGAAGCTCAGATCCATTATCTGCAGTTCTTTTCCCTAACTTGTCACTGATACACTCTGCTTGAATACCATTACTGTTTAAAGCCTGTAGAATGTCTGCAACCTCACCACTGACAGTTGAACCGATAATGACACCTACTTTTCTTGTTTTTGGACTTTGTTTCGTATTGAGCTGGCTGAGCGCAGGAGATGCTTTTGTTACAGCAGAATCTTCCCCTTCAGGCGGAACAGCATCAATCGCTTCCGCAAACGCTGTGGCAAGCTCCAGACTTACGTTAGCAAACATGTCTACCACTTGCTGCTGTACGGATTTACTTTTCACTTTACCAAGCTCAAAACTAAAAGCATTTTTCAAATGCTGTTTTTCCGGATCGCTCATACTGTTCCAAAACAGTGTCGCTTGAGAGAAGTGATCTTTAAAACTCTCACTTCTGCTTTGAATTTTTCTGCCTTCCACTTTTTCCTGATAATGTACATAGCCACCTTCCTCTTCAGGAGTAGGTGACGGCGTATTCGCTGCAAGAGAATTCTTATGATAACTTACTTGGCCTCTATTAATCGTATGTCGCGCAATACCATCTCGCTGATTATTATGGAACGGACAGACAGGACGATTGATTGGTAGTTCGTGAAAGTTCGGTCCTCCAAGGCGTGATAACTGAGTATCCGTATATGAAAATAATCGTCCTTGCAAAAGCGGATCATTCGAAAAATCGATTCCCGGTACAACATGACCAGGGTGAAACGCCACTTGCTCCGTCTCAGCAAACACATTATCCACATTTCTATTCAGCGTCATCTTGCCGACAATTTTTACAGGTACATCTTCTTCTGGCCACAATTTAGTCGGGTCCAATATATCGAAATCAAAGTTGAATTCATCTTCTTCAGCAATGATTTGAAGGCCTAATTCGTATTCCGGGTAATCTCCATTTTCAATCGATTCCCACAGATCTCTGCGATGGAAATCTGGATCTTTACCAGATATTTTTTGTGCTTCATCCCAAACAAGTGAATGAGTTCCGAGTATAGGTTTCCAATGGAACTTCACGAAATGAGCCTTTCCCTCTTCATTCACAAGTCTGAATGTATGAACGCCAAACCCTTCCATCATACGAAAACTGCGTGGAATCGCACGGTCAGACATCGCCCACATGACCATATGAGCGGATTCTTGGTTATTTGCAACAAAGTCCCAAAACGTATCGTGAGCACTTGCTGCTTGCGGCATTTCGTTGTGAGGCTCTGGTTTTAATGCATGAACAAGGTCAGGAAACTTAATGGCGTCTTGAATAAAAAAGACCGGAATGTTGTTACCTACGAGATCGTAATTTCCTTCTTCTGTGTAAAATTTCGTTGCAAAGCCGCGAGCATCACGCACAGTTTCAGCCGATCCACGTGAACCAGCTACCGTTGAAAAGCGAACAAAAACCGGCGTTTTTTTTGAAGTATTCCCTAGGAAATCAGCTTTCGTATACTCACTTAACGATTCGTATAATTCAAACTCGCCATGTGCTGCGAATCCGCGAGCATGCACAATACGCTCAGGAATTCGTTCATGGTCAAAGTGAGTCATTTTTTCCCGAAAATGAAAATCTTCCATAAGCGTTGGTCCGCGTTCTCCCGCTTTTAACGAAAATTCATCTTCCGCTACTTTTACCCCTTGGTTTGTCGTTAACTTCTTGCCTTTGTCATCTACACGAAATTGTTCGAGCTGCTCATCCTTGCTGTTGCCATTCACTTTATTCTGATCGCTCATTCAACTGTTCCTCTCTATATGTATTTAAACATCATATAGAGACCCTTCCCTCCAGCGGATGGAAGCAAACTGTTTTTTAATAAAAGGCTTTTTTGGTACCCCATATACCCCCTTTGTTACCACAAAAAAACGCAGCTGATTAACAGCTGCGCCTCATGTTATTTATTCATATGTGCAAGAAAATCACCTAACAGATCTTCCATTTCCTGCTCGGGGCTTTGAGATTCTTCTTTTTCTACATCTTCATCCCGCTTCGCACTGTCCCAATCGAATTGACTTAAATCATCATCGTCAAAATCATTTGTTGAGCTAGCAGGCTCAGCAGGAATGTCATGATAGCGGTCTAAAGAAGCCTCATCATTTGTTTGTTCTTCCTGCAGATAAAGAGCTTGATCAATATCAGTTGAATTGCTGTTTAAAGCCGCCAGTAGTGATGCCGTTCGTACAGGATTAGAAATTAACTGATACATAATGTTGCCTAATAAAGCCTCAGAATGTTCATGCTTTAGCCAATCTCGCTGCATCTTACTAAGATTTTTCGGGAGCGGAATCGTAATCGTTTCTCTGTCCTTTTGAATGCTTTGACCAACACCTTGCAGGACAAACTCAGAGATTCTGCTCGAAAAATTGCGTCTCTCCGTCTCTTTCAGCTTTTGAAGCTGCTTTAAGACGTGATCCGGGGTGTCAGAGGGAATGCGAAAAGCGATCGTTTTCCCTCTCGTTATTTCATTGGATGCTTTTTTGTCCATTTCATCACCCTACTTATACTTAAGCTTTAACGGCTTTTTTGTCTTTATCCTCGCTCTTTTTCTCTTTTGGCGCTGTTCTTCTAAGGTGATCAGAGATTAGCTTGTAATACGCATTTGCCATCATCCAAATGCTTTCCTTTTCGTCTTCAAAGAAGTCGATGTTATAGCCATCTAGATTGTTGTTTAACGTTTTAATGTAATCTTTTAGAACCGCAGAACCTCCGCCGACAAAATAGCAGATTTCCGTTTGAGAATTCTTCTGCCAAACGTTACGAAGCAGACGGTATTGCTTTTTCGCCAAATCTACTAAAATACGGTCTGTAATATCATGTACGCTAGTACGGCTGCCGCGAACCATAATGTGGTTGCGATTCGTCTTTTTCGTAATGATATCAACAACATCACGACGGCTGTCGAGTTCTACACCATGCTTTGAGCGAATTTCTTCTCTAATTTGCTCTAGCGCTTCAGAAACACCTAGGTTAAATCCTTGTGCTTTATCATCATCAACATTTCTGTTCTTAATAACAGCGATATCTGTAGAAAGACCGCCAATATCTTGAATAAGGATCGGCTTGTCGATTAGATCTTTATTAATAATGTTCAAATCATTATCCATCACAAGGTTAATGAACGCTGCAAAACCTTCCGGATACACCTTTACTTCTTCAAATTTCAAGTTCACTTTAATTCCTTGGTACTTAGGTGTTACAAGGAATTCTACTTGGTGAACAGATCCTAATAGTTTAGAACGGTATCCAGCATCTTTCCCTTCTTTCACTTCACGAAGAGGCAAACCAGTACCCAAGATGTAGCTCGTATCGATCACATTATTGTTTTTAGTAAACGCCTTTGCGTTATCTTCTTTTACTGCGTCTAATGCTAGAGCAGCAAAAAGCATGATCAATGTTTGATCTTCTTCAGATTTGCTGCTTCCTGGATCTAATTCAGTAGAGTTGTCGCTTTTAGCAGCAAGCTGTCCAACGCGATAAATCACATTATTTTCTTTTAGGGCAGGGAGTGTACTCTAATATGTATGCCTTCTAACGGATCTTTGCTGTCTAACTCCTCAATCCCAATTACAGGACGATCTTCAATGTCTCTAGCAATTACGTTAGGGATGTTTAATTCATGATCTAATGTACCGAAAATTCCTTTTAATGAATCGTTACCTACATCAACAGCAGCAATTCTAGAATTACTCATGTGCGTACATCCTTTCTATTTTCCATCTTTATTTTGTTGCTATATTAATAGATTAGAGGGTTATCTAAAATTAAACAATGCCTATTTTTTCTTTTAACAAATTTGTAAACACGCAAACATTTTCTGTAAACTTGCAAACATTGTTGTAAACATTAATCGATAATGCTCACAACCCCTTGCACAGCAACATGCAAACGTGTTTGTAAACTTGTAAACATTTAAGCAAACAATTGCAAACATCATTGTAAACATGTAAACTTTTTTGTTTGCATCACGATCCGCCTTTTCGAAATCCCCTTCCCTACCAGTTATTCATTCTCCTGATTACATAATTTGAGATAGGGAAACCATTAATTATAGTTAATCTATATTAAAAGAGGTGATCATTACTTTGCTACAATTAGATAAAAAACATAATCCCATGTCCAATAAAGAACTAATTGAAAAGTTACAGCGTGAACATTCCACATCACAACCAGTCGATTTACTCACATCAGAGAACCTATTTAAGAATTCGAGTAAAAAGTGGTTACAACAAAAGGGTTATAATTTTGAATGGATAAGGTATTTAACGAAAAGTTTTTTAATTAAAAGAGTGCCTTATAACAATATACAAACAACAGATTGGGAACTTGATGAAAAAGGAAATGCCTTTCCAAGATGGATATCCACTTTAGATCAGCAATACGAAGATTTATATGAACAAATAAAAGAGGAAGTAAACGTAATAGATTATGGCGCAGTCGGCGACGGTGTAACAGATAATACAGAAGCATTTCGAAAAGCTATAGGAAAAGGGAAAGTAATCGTGCGTATTCCAGAGGGAATATACGTGACGAAAGGCATTAAATTACCTTCATGGACGATCCTTTTAGGGGAAGGAAAGGGCAAATCCACACTAAAACTACATGATCAATCCCCAAAAGCGGAGTGGCTTGTCACAAACAAGAATCACCTTAAAGGGAATCGAAATATTGCTGTAAAAGGAATGAGTTTAGACTGGAACATTGAAAGATTAGGGGATGAAGAAAAAACGAGTGCAGGTAACAATCGATCGAGCTGTGTAACTTTTGCTAATGTTACATATGGCTGGATGATGGACCTAGAGGCCATTAACCCAGGACTGCATTGCTTTGATGTATCCTCTACCGTTTACACCTATTTAGGGGATGGGACGCGTTCAAGAGGAGGCAGCAAGTACATTTGGTTAGATAATCTTAACGGATATGGATTCGGAGATGATGGGATTACAACTCACCACAGTGAATATATCTTTATCTCCAATTCCCATATGTGTGATCCTAGCGGAAGGTCTCATAAGAAAGGCTTTTCCAACTCGAATGGAATTGAAATTGACGACGGGTCACATAATGTGTGGCTTTTAAACAACTCTACCACCCGTTGTTTTGGCGGGGTAGAAATTAAAGCTCATCACAATGCCTCTGCAGCAACCAATGTGCACATTTTTGGACATATTTCGGTCAATGACAACCGATCCTACAATTTTCGTCATATTGGCCATCATAAGGACATAGATCCCCAATCAAAAACAGCACAGCATATTTCCGCTACAAATATCTGTAGCATCGCTCCTATCTATACCGAGCTATACAAAGATTCAACACCACGAGGCCTTGTCGTATCAGGATATAATCATGTAGTCATAAACGGATTAACGCTCATCGGTGACCCCTCCTATGACTATAAGCAAAACCCGGTAATCGCCATCCAATACCGAGCCCGCAATGTCATTCTCAATCAGATTTTCATTAAGCATTTTAAATCGACAGGACCCGCTGTAAAAGCGTACGGCGGACCGCATCGGGCTGATGATATCACGCTTACTAACATTACGTGTGATCATACGATTTCAAAAGCAATTGATGTAGGACGCGATATTGTAAATTCTATAGTCGACCGTGTTGTTATCCTGCCTGCAGAAAAAGAGACATCTAACACTTGAGTAGATGTCTCTTCCTTTTCTATAAAATTTTCTCTAACTGAATGTCTAAAGGCTCTCTTTTTAATAGATCAACGTTAATTTCAACAGCGCGTTTACATCCTACTGCTTCGTAAAAGGCTTGTGTTTCAATAGATGGATGTGCAGCGATGTATAATTTCTCTGCACCTAACCGTTTGGACCCCCTACAGCATATCTCGAACAGCTTTTTTCCAATCCCTAACCCTCTTACCTCACTAGAAACATGAATGTACGGAAGCTCAACATACTGATGTTTTGAGCCAAAACGCTCGCTCTCTACACTTGCAAAACCAACTAATTCTGTTTCATTATAGGCACCTGCTACAACTCCACCGTTTGCAACGCATAACCTTAACTCCTCGATCACTAACTTCTTCTTTTCATCTGACCAGTCATCTATAAAATAGTCATCCTTCGTTTTGAATTCATCTTCTTCTAGATACCAAACATTTTTCGTTTCCTGATACCGTTGAAAGCTGTCTAGAAGGTCATCCGCTATATCAGTGAGCTTTAACACTTTATAAGAGATTTTACTTTCCATGTCTCTCCCCCGCTCAAGTTTCTTCTCTTTCAATCGAAATCCCCTCAATATGACGCTTTTTCATCAGCTTATCCTTTTTCGATTTTCTTTAGACTCGAATACAATATCCATGTCATAGTCTTCCGGATAAAGCATTTTACCTTCAATATGGAGCTTTAAACGCTTCTTATGGATGTAATGTTTTTTGTTTTCAACCATTACCCCATACTCACCAAGGTTATTCTCCAACTCGAATATAATCCCTGCTGCTTTTAGACTTGAAACAAACACACGGTCACCGATTTGAAAGACTTCCCCTTGAAGTACTTCATTCTTATGTGTTTTTACGTTCTGCCTCTTTACTCTCGATTTTGCTTCGTCCCTTAACCGTTCCAATTCTTCAGTTGTGGATAACATCGTTACTAACTCTTTGTCCACATGTGGATAACCTTTTTCTTGTGTCACATCTTGTGCACGGTGGATAATTTCCTGCTCCATTCCTAACTTCAAGGCGATCGCGAATGCCTGGCTTTTTCCCGCTTTACCAATAATTAAAGAATACATAGGCTGAAGTGTTTCTAAATCAAACTCCATTGATCCATTTTCAAAACCAGGTGTAACGGCAGCAAATTCTTTTATCTCACTATAATGAGTGGTCGCTAGAATCATGCTTCCTTTGCTGTACAATTTTTCAAGTATAGCTACTGCAAGACCCATACCTTCAGATGGATCGGTTCCTGCTCCTAGTTCATCTAAAATAACGAGATCCTGAGGTCCTGCATTCTTTAAAATCGAGATAATATTTGTCATATGCGAAGAAAATGTACTCAAAGACTGCTCGATGCTCTGTCCGTCTCCGATATCAACAAAAATTTCTCTAAATACTGCAAAAGAGCTACCTTCTCCCACAGGTACATGAAGACCTGACTGTACCATTAGCGTTAACAACCCTACGGTTTTGATCGCAACCGTTTTTCCACCAGTGTTTGGACCCGTGATGACAAGGGATTGATAATTCTCACCCAAATTAAAATGTAACGGGACGCATTTCTCACCGAGAAGCGGATGCTTTCCGGTTTGGATTCTAATCACGTTATCTTTGTTGATTTCCACACCTCTAGCATCCAGTACTCTGCTATATTTAGCTTTAGCAAAGATAAAATCATAATGGACCATCGTTTCAATCGTGATGTGTAACTCTCGCTCAAATCCGGCTACCATTCCGGTCAGTACTCCTAGTATCATTGAAATCTCGATCTCTTCTTCTGCTCGTAACATACTTATTTCTGTTTGCAGTTTACGTATATCGTTTGGTTCCATATATACGGTTGCTCCGCTAGAAGAACTATCGAGAATCTGGCCGGGGATGTTTCGTTTATATTTACTTTTTACTGGAATCACATAACGTCCATCTCTCATTGAAACGATTGGATCTTGCAGCATATCGCGATAAACCGCTGACTTCATCATGTTATCTAACTTCGATTTAATTCTTTCTTCTACCACTGCGATTTTTTTCCTGACTTTTAACAAAGCCTTACTTGCATGATCATCTACTCTGCCATTTCGAATACACCGATAGATTTCATCTTTTAAATCGCTTAAATCAAACATGGAATACGCATAGGTGGATACTGCCGGTGCTAAGAAATTCTTATCTTTCATAAAACGCTGCATTCTCGTGACATTTTCGAGCAAGCCGTAAATAAAAGTGAGCTGCTCTGGTGAAAGGTTTAACCCTTTTTTCGGTATTTCAAGCACCTGTTCCAACCCATTTAAATTAGCGATTGGAACGCTAGCACTTTTTCCAGAATCAGTTTAGCTTCAGTCGTATCTAGCATCCACGATTTAATTATTGATAAATCTGAAGAAGGTTCAAGTTTTTCAATCATTTCTTTCGTTGCGGCATTCATTGCGTATGAACTAAGGTTTTCTTTAATTTTGTTATATTCAAGCATATTAATGGTTTGTTTATTCAAGTGGATCTACCTCCAAAATTTTTTATAGCTTAAAACACGTGATTTTCTTTCAAATCTTTTGATATCCCCTCCTCTAAACAGAGGCCAGGAACGTGCCAATAAAAAAAGACAGAAATGAACATGTCATTTCTGCCTCATAGATAGACTTCACCCTAAAAAACTGCATAAAAAAATCGGCTCTTAAGTAGAGTCCGCAGCATCAAAGGAATGAGTATGATGGCTTGTATCTGACCGCTGTTCTTAACTAATGGTGGCAACAAAAGAGCATGACAAATAAACCGGGCAAACCGTTTCATTTTTTCTTTTGCATACCTGTATCCAATTTGTTTTAGTTAAGAACGACAACGCTCACAAACACACCATCCTTTCCACTGAATTACCCTCATCATATGTAATTGTTTTACAGTTGTCAACACAATAAAAGAGACCAGTTGAAAAACCGGTCTCTTTCCATTAGGCTGTTTTCGTATTCATTGTAGCTTTTGAAAGTATATAATTGGACAGATTATTGGCTGAAATGGACAGATTATGGTGCAGATTGGACAGATTTTGTGGCTAATCGGACAGATTAATTTTCGAATCAGACAGATTACCGTCACCATCAACAAACTACCTCTACATAGGGACAGTTTTAATCCGTAGACAGGCATATAAGTAGCGCGCAAACACCTCAAAGTGTGCTTACTGTCGACTTTTTAGAAAATACTGTCCACTTTTACACATTTACTGTCTACTTCGCCATTTTTATTGTCCACTTCCATTCACCACACACTTTTAGAAAACAGCCTTCCATTAAGACCTAATTGATTGATCTTTATCTTTTTTAATCTGCTTGCTTCTTAACTGGCCGCACGCAGCATCAATGTCTGTACCGTGCTCTTGACGAATTTTACAGTTGATGCCGTTTTTCTTAAGCGTGTCATAAAACGCCAGAACCGATTCTTGATCACTTCGCTGATACTGACTATGCTCATCCACTGGATTGTACGGGATAAGGTTTATATAGGTTTTCTTCTTTTTATCTTGGAAAAGAGCCGCAAGTTCCAACGCTTCTTCAATATGATCGTTAACATCTTTTAATAGGATATATTCAATCGTAATACGACGGTTTGTTTTCTCGATATAATAATTGATCGCATCCATTAGCTTTTCAACAGGAAAAGCTCGGTTGATCTTCATAATTCTTGTACGCAATTCATTGTTCGGTGCGTGAAGGGATAAAGCGAGATTTACAGGGATGTTCACATCTGCAAACTCGTACATTTTATTAACGATTCCACTAGTAGAGACCGTAATATGCCTCGAACCAATAGCAAGACCCTTTTGATCGATCATGATTTTCAAGAAGTCTACCATGTTCTCAAAGTTATCAAATGGTTCGCCGATTCCCATTACTACGATATGACTTACTTTTTCTCCCTCACCAACTGCGTCTAAATGATGCTGAACATTCATGATCTGCTCAACGATCTCGCCACTCGATAAGTCCCGTGTTTTTGTTAACAAGCCACTCGCACAGAAACTGCAGCCAATATTGCATCCTACTTGGGTCGTTACACACACAGATAAACCGTATTTATGTCTCATCAGTACCGTTTCGATCAAGTTACCGTCATTCAATTTAAATAAAAATTTAACCGTTCCATCTGATGCTTCTTGCTTAACGTGCTCACGAAGCGTTTGAATTGTGAAGTTTTCGTTTAATAGTTGAATACAATCGTCTTTGATATCGATCATTTCCGAAAAAGTGGTTACCCGCTCTCTATATAGATAGTTCCATACTTGTGATGCGCGAAATGGTTTATATCCATGCTGGCCAAGCCATGCTGTAAGCTGTTCAATCGTTAATCCATAAATGGAGTTTTTGTTCATCTAAAAGACCTCTTTTCAAAACCTTAAACTTATTCTTCTATACTACTGAAAACTGCCTCTTATCACAATGTTATAAGTATTTTCCCAACACCTTACAATTATTTTAGATTTTTGAGCATACTACATTAGAATTTTTTTTGCTTGTTTTATACACGTTTTATACTTCATTTTGCATAGATATAAGCCAATATGCCTATATAGGGTGTAATTTCCATTTACGAATGCATAAGAACCTGTAATAATAGATAAGCCGAAAACTTTTGACAATAATAAATATTTCAAAGTATTATATTTAATGAACTAAAGGAGGTTGTCTTATGTCAGACATCAATAGACAGAAAATTGTGGATAGTGTACCTCAAAAAGGCTTCTTTGGACATCCTAAAGGTCTTTTCACACTATTCTTCACAGAGTTTTGGGAGCGCTTTTCCTATTATGGAATGAGAGCCATCCTAATTTATTACATGTATTATGAAGTTTCCAAAGGTGGTTTAGGGATTGACCAAACCACTGCATTAGCTATTATGTCGATCTATGGTTCACTAGTATATATGTCTGGTGTCATTGGTGGTTGGTTAGCAGATAGAGTTTTTGGTACATCTAGAGCGTTATTCTATGGTGGTATTTTAATTATGATTGGACATATTGTCTTATCATTACCAGGCGATCTGACTATGTTATTCATTTCAATGGTCTTTATCGTTATTGGGACAGGCTTACTAAAACCTAACGTTTCAAGCGTTGTAGGTGACATGTATGCACCAGAAGATAATCGCCGAGATGCTGGTTTCAGTATTTTCTATATGGGTATTAACCTAGGTGCTTTCCTATCTCCATTAATTGTAGGAGAAGTTTCAAAAACGAGCTTCCATTTAGGATTTGGGATTGCTGCACTTGGTATGTTATTAGGACTAATTGTATTCGTCGTAACTAAGAAAAAAATCTAGGTCTTGCAGGTACTATTGTTCCTAACCCATTATCTCCTGCTGAGAAGAAAAAAGTATCATTAATCGTTGGTATTAGTGTGGTAGTGTTAGCTGTTATTCTAGGTACAACTATCCCTGCTGGTATCTTTACATTAGACGTATTTATTACCCTTGTTGGTATTTTCGGTATTACCATTCCGACAATCTACTTTATCGTTATGTACCGCAGCCCTAAAACGACGGCAACTGAGCGTTCAAGAATTATTGCTTATATCCCGTTATTTATTGCATCCGTTATGTTCTGGGCTATCCAAGAACAAGGTTCTACAATTCTTGCTGTATATGCAGACAAGCGTACAGACCTTGAATTTGCAGGTATCACCATTTCACCTGCTTGGTTCCAATCATTGAACCCATTGTTCATCATTGTTCTAGCGCCATTATTTGCTTGGATCTGGGTGAAGCTTGGTGACCGTCAACCGTCAGTACCTAAGAAATTTGCGTTAAGTTTATTATTTGCTGGATTATCATTCCTTGTTATTCTTCTGCCTGCATACTTTGGTGGCGAAGACTCACTAGTAAATCCATTATGGCTTGTTCTTAGTTATTTTATCGTTGTAATTGGTGAGCTTCTCTTGTCACCTGTAGGCCTATCTGCAACAACGAAACTTGCACCTGCTGCATTCTCTGCACAAACAATGAGCCTATGGTTCTTATCCAGTGCAGCTGCACAGGCAATTAACGCACAAATCGTTAAATTCTATACAGATAAAACGGAAATGATGTACTTTGGGGTAATTGGTGGAGTAGCCATTCTTCTAAGTCTTATCCTATTCATGCTAGCACCAAAGATTCAAGTGTTCATGAAAGGTGTTCGTTAATACAACATGCATAAAACCACTGATGTAATGGAACTTCCAATATGTCAGTGGTTTTTTCATTCATTCAAACGGTATAGCTTTTAATTCATCAAACCATGCAGCAGTCCAAGCAATGTAAAGATAACCAAATGATCTCCAATTGCAATGGTAAACGCGCGCTTTGTCATCAGACCAAAAAGTGTGTTTTTATAATAAACCATAGTAATCAATAATCCAATAATAAAACCGATCGTTACTCCTGAAGCCGCACGATCAGCTCCAACAGCTTGTACAAGTAAAGACACTATAAATGAACTGATAAATGCAACGACTACAGAAAACATATATTTAAATGGACCCGTATCTCCATTTTCTTTTTCTTACCGAGTAAAATAGAATAATAAATACCTCCATAAATCATATACAAAAGTCCTCCAGCTACAATAGCTGTTATGTTTAATCCTGTAACATTCAAACCCATTATTGGCCCCTCGTTATTTTGGTTCAATGGCTAGTGCAATAGCTTTAATCTTACTTTGCAGTGTTAACGTGTCTTGCTGCTGTTGAATCTCGATGAGTTCTACAGGGTTGCTTAAGTATTTATAGCCGCTTCTTGGCAGCCAATAGCTATACAATTCTGAGTAACATTCAATTAACAAATTTCGTTCTGAATAATCTACAGGCTCTACAAACTCATATACAACGTGTTTTCCCCCAGCAAATTCGCTGGCATCTTCTAAAGTAATTCCATTTTCCTCCTCATCCATTGTAATGTGACAATCGTATCGGCATTTTTCTGGCAATGTTATGTACGGATTGTTTCTTGGAATCCCAAGAAACATCGTGTTTGAATGAATAAGATCCCTTGATTCACACCATCGATAAACGTCTTCCCAATCCTGAGGAATCCCGTTCGTATACGGCCCTATATGGTGACTTTTTATTGTCGTTCTGTTAGGAAAATTTTCTATTCTTATATTCGCTAAATCCAGCCATCTAAACTCATTATAAGAAGAAGTGCTTTCTTTTTCTTTCGACGTGTTGCTTACTTGTTTAGATTTCTTGCTATCATGATATTCCCGCGGAAATCGGTCAAGATATGCTCCTTCTCTCCAGTTCTTCGGGCTAGTTTTAAAATACAATTGGAAAGAGTAAGTAAAATACGATAAAGAAGAAAAGCCGCACATAATAGCAATCTGGGTTACCGGGATATGATGTTCATAAATTAACAAGTGTGCCGCATTTTCTAATCGAGATCTCTTTACATAAGCAGCTGGCGTTTCACCAACAATAGCTTTAAACATCCTTTGAAAGTGAAAAGGTGAATATGTAGAAATGCTGGCCATTTTTTCTAATGAAAGAGGATCCTGTATATGCTGCTCGATATAATCTAACACTCTAAAAATATGTTTTCGCTGTTCTTTCTCATAAGTCATCTAGAAATTCCCCTTTTTTGTACGCAAGGTCTCATCCTTAAAGTATATACGAAATTCTATTATTACTTGTAAGTGTGTTTTTTTCTGGAATCCATTTTTTCTAAAATCGTTATTTGTCCAAGCATCTGAGACAAGCTTGCGTAAGATATGATAGAGAAGAAACAATAATCATTGACCTCTTCTCTGTAGTTCGCTTATAGAAGGGGTGTCTATAGTGAACGGATTATTACAAAGCCTTTTTGGTCCAAAGAAAAGAAAGAAATCTTGTAAGAAAAGACCAGCATAATGAGAAAAATGCTAGGAAAGCCGGGGATCTCCCCGGCTTTTGCTTTTTACTTTTGTTCGATAGCCTTTTTAGCTAGAGATAGGACGATATCCAAACCTTTTCAAGGACAAGCACATATAGTAAAAGCATGGGGGATTTTTTATGATCTAATAGCAGTTGCAGCACTTGCACCATCAATATAAAAGAATATCTTTTTCTATTTTTCATTACTATCTTCCCTTCGCAAAGTAATACAAGGGGGAATATATTTGTATATTCGTAAACGGGTTCCTGGTAAAGACGATCCTTTATTAGTTGATCTGGTAGTTAGTAACTTTCAAGTCCGCAGAGAAGTAATAGAGACGATTCTAAAAATGGCCAATGAAGTAATGGTTGTCTGTGATAGCAATGACCGCATTGCGGGTTTTGTTTGTTATCGGTTTAGAATTGGAAATATGATTTTTGTAGATTATGTTGTGTTAGATACAAAGCATCAAGGAAAAGGAATAGCCAGCTCCTTTCTTCCAGTCTTTGAAAACCACTTATTGAAACAAGGCATCCAGACTGTTTTTGGTACAGTGGACGAAGGCAACACCGATGCACTAAAAGTGTTTTTGCATTGGGGATTTAAGGTACAAGGACAAATCGGTTCAAGTATCGTTATCCAAAAGGAACTTGGCACTTCTAACTCTAATTCATTACCACGTGTTCGTTCTTCTTCAAATGTAAGAAAGTTGAATACTCCACCGTCACTTCGTCCATAAGTGTGACAGAAATCAGCAGACTTCGTCTAAAAGAGGTCTGCTTTTTTCATTGAACGTAAAAAGCTGACTCATGATTTGTACTAGACAATACCATTGAGTCAGCTAATATTATTTTAGAAAGAATAGATAAGTCTTTTGTTTTTACAGATCTGATAGATTCTGTTGTCTTCTCACCTTTTTAGGTGCTCTTGTGTGACCATTATTCGTGTTGAAGATCTCATCTATATATCTTTTATTCCAATCACTATTATAGTCTTGATCTGAGCAGATGCATCCGCTTAAATCGTATCGAAAAAGGCCGCAGTGCGGGCAGTTATTCAATCGTAATCCCCCTTAAATCAACATAGGATATTCTATGAAAATATAAGAGAGTTGGTAACGGCTATTGGACAAGATATTTTATCTATTTATTTACTCATCCATTCCGGCTTATGAAACTCTTCAAATTCACTCTGTATGACTTTTCTAAAGTCATCTGATTCTACTGCAGCTTTAAGATCTTTAGCGAGCTTCGAATTCTTATCTTTTTCTAGCACAACGATTCGATTAATGATTTCCTCAGGCAGTTTGTCTTTAACAAGGGCATCCTTCAGGTCCAGTCCTGAAGAGAGGGCAAAGTTTCCGTTTACTGCTGCCAAATCTACCGAGTCTAGCGTTCGAGGTGTTTGTGCAGCTTCTACGGGTTGAAATTTAAGGTTCTTTGGATTTTTTGTAACGTCTTTTTCAGATACTTTTAAAGGATTTGCAGAACCATCAATCTCAATTAAGCCGTTATCTCTTAGTACGGTCAATCCTCTCGCTAAGTTAGTTGGATCATTCGCTAAGGTAACCGTGCTTCCAGGCTTTATTTCATCTAATGATTTGTATTTCTTTGAGTAAATGCCGATCGGTGCAGTGGGCACTGTAATCACAGAAGCGAGTTTCATATTATTCTCTGCTCCAAATGCGTCCATATAAACTTTATGCTGAAAAAGGTTTGCGTCCAATGATCCGCTTTTCAATGAAATATTTGGTTGTACATAATCATTGAATTCTTTTACTTCAACGGTGTATCCCTTTTTCTCAAGATAAGGTTTTACCCCTTTTTCAAGCATGTCACTGTATGGAACGGTGGCACCTAATGTAATTTCCTTTTTTCATCTTCTCCTGATGCACCACAACCCGTTAGCAGTACGCTAATCAAGATCGCTACAATTAAAATTAATGGATATCTCTTCAATTTGTCTCTCTCCCCACTCTTCTAATTATTTACTTTCCGCAGAAGCTCGTCTGAATTTTGCCGCCGGATGGTCTTTTGGCAATAGAGGCTCCCCTTGAGAAAATAATTTTTCTCGGAGCGTACCTTTTTTGTAATCTTTTTGTAAAGTCCTCTCTCTTGAAGAACGGGTACAACCAACTCCACAAAAGATTCTAAATCGCCTGGTGTTACAAGATGATTTAGGTTGAACCCATCCACTCCAGACTCTTCAAACTGCGCTTGGATGCCATCTGCTACTTCTTCTGGGTTGCCGACGATAAAACTTCCTCTGTCCGGTGACTCAAAACGATTTAAGACTTCTCCTACCGTGAGCGGTTTAGGCGCATCGGTTGTAAGCATAGCTGCTTTATAATGTCCGCCTTCTGTTGATTTGTTGTATCCAAAAGGAAGGTCAGGATCTAACCCTTCATATTCAGCAATATCATAGCCGCTTGCGCCGTATTGTGCTTTTGCAGCATCGGCACTCCAAACGCTTGCATATGCTTTAAACTTTTCTTCTGCTTCCTCAGTTGTTACTCCGACCACCACGTTTAAGAATGAAAAGATTTTGATGTTTTCTGGGTTCCGTCCATGTTTTTTGCCCGCTCTCGGATGTCGTCCGCATAATAGCGGATTCTTTGTGGTGTAGGGCCGCCTACGAAGATGCACTCTGCATGCTTTGCTGCGAAATCTCGCCCCCGCTCTGATGTTCCTGCTTGATAGATGACTGGCGTTCTTTGCAGTGATGGTTCGCTTAAATGCGGTCCTTCAACTTTGAAATATTGTCCTTCGTGATTGATCTCATGAACTTTCTCAGGATCAACAAGCGTATTGGTTTCATGGTCCTCAATAAAAGCATCATCTTCCCAGCTGTTTTCCCAAAGCTTGTATGACACCTCTAAATATTCATCAGCGATGTTGTACCTCTCATCATGTTTGATCATATTCTCCAAACCAAAATTCCTCGCAGCATTCGGTAAGTAAGACGTGACCACATTCCAAGCAATCCGGCCTTTTGTTAAGTGATCAAGAGTAGAAAAGCGTCTCGCGTTGCCAAAAGGCTGTTCATACGTAGTACTAACCGTAACCGCAAAAGATAGATTTTCTGTAACACTCGCCATTGCAGATATAAGAAGCGCTGGATCATTCAGCGGCACTTGCAGTCCATCACGGACCGAAGGATGCTTGCTTTTTTATACACGTCATATATGCCAAGTACATCTGCAAAAAACACAGCATCAAACTTTCCTTTCTCTAGAAGTTTTGCGTATTCAATCCAATAATCCAGATCCTTATAGTTTCTATGTCTCTTGTTCTCCGGGTGCTTCCAAAGGCCATGAGAATTATGCATAGCACTTGTCATCTCAAACGCGTTAAACAATATTTCTTTACTCAAAATTGTTTCCTCCGTTACATAGAATTTTTTTGTACCCATCCCAAGAGAAAATAAAAAAACCTCTTCAAAATTAAGAAGAGGTTTAAAAATACGTGAAATAAACATACGTATAGGTCTCCTCTTATCTTTCAAGCCATTGCGCTTGCTGGAATTGGCACAGTACTAAAAATAGTTGTTGCCGAGGCTTCAAAGGGCCAGTCCCTCCACCTCTCTCGATAAGAAATCGATGATATTCAATTTAGTAACGAAATATACAGGAATACAAATAGCCTGTCAATGGAATTTAGAGAAATAAAATAATTTTCTTAACAATCAGTTTTTAGTTGACAGCGGTTTGCTTTATCCTCTATAGTGGTGACTAATAATTAAATATTGTATCTTATCAAGAGTCAGGGAGGAACTGGTCCTACGATCCTGCAGCAACCGCTTTTATTAAAAGAAAGGTGCTAATTCCAGCAGATGTTTTTGAATGTCTGATAGATGAGAGAGCGTGTTAGCACATGGAATCTACGTCCTCTTTCGTCTTTGAAAGAGGGCTTTTTTGTTTGTTTATCCTTTGCAGTCTTTGTGGGCGGTTGGTTTCCGTTTCAGGTTGCTTCGCTTTCCGCGGGGCGTGCGGTGAGCCACTTCGCGCTTCGCACCGGTAAGTGTCTCACCTGCCCACTCGTCCCGCAGGAGTCTCGCACCTTACACTCCAACCAACAAGACAATGAAGTTTTTAAGAACCATCCAGACATAAACAACTTACTGAAAAAACTATAGGAGGGAACCATGAGCATACCTTTGAGAAAAACCATCCAAAAAGATAGTTTTGAAGAAGCGATAAATACCGCACTAGCACTAAAAGAAGTTTTCAAGAAACGGGCAGAATTTGTAGATCGAGAAGGCGTTTTTCCTTATGAAAACTTTCAAGATCTTAAGAAACATGACTTTCTTTCTCTTACCATTCCACAAGAATATGGTGGTAAAGGGTTAAATCTAGTTGAATTCTTAACTATACAAGAGCACTTAGCTGAGGGAGATGCACCTACTGCCCTTTCTCTTGGGTGGCATTTGGGTACTCTTTTAGAGGCGGCAGAAAATCGTCATTGGAATGGAAACGCGTTCGCTGATCTTAGCCGGAAAATTGTTGAACAAAAAGCACTCATTAATTTGGCACAAACAGAGCGTGCGACAGGAAGTCCGTCTCGAGGGGGTATTCCTACTACAACAGCAGTTAAGAAAGCAGACGGATGGCTGATAAACGGAAGCAAAGCTTTTACTTCTATGGCAGAAGCCCTTGATTTCTCGGTCATTACTGCTACCATTTCTGAAACCAACCATAAAGGATTTTTCTTAGTGAATCATCGGGAAAAAGGGGTTTTTGTAAAAGAAACATGGGACAGCATCTCTATGAGAGGAACAAAAAGTGATGATCTCCTTTTAAAAGACGTTTATGTACCCGAGGAAAATCTTCTTGTCATAGAAGACGGGAAGAACATTATTCCTAAAGGCTGGTATCTTCAAGTTCCTGCTGTATACCTAGGCATCGCAAGAGGAGCGCGGAATTACGCGATTGAATTTGCATCAGAGTATAGCCCTAACACCTTATCAGGACCTATCTCAGAAGTACCAGAAGTGAGAAGAAAGATTGGCAAGATAGAACTTGAGTTATTTCAAGCAAGAACGATCCTTCACGCCGTTGCTGAAAAATGGGTAAACCACCCTGAACAACGTCATAATCTAGGTACCGAACTCGCTGCTGTTAAGCACTCTGTAACAAACAGCGCAAATAGAGTTGTTGATCTCGCGATGAGAATCGTTGGTGCTAGAAGTCTTTCTGTGCAAAATCCGCTTCAGCGGCACTTCCGAGATGTAAGAGCCGGTCTTCATAATCCGCCAACAGATGATGCCATCGTCTATTCGTTAGCGGATGCAGCGCTTAAATAAAAGAAGTCAACTGACAGATTCATGATAAACTCAATATTTTTTTGTATGATGAGTTTTAGATCACCATAGGTTATTATGGATACAATATATTTCCATATTAATCAATTCACAAAAGGTGGTTTACTCATGAGGGCGCTTCTTCAATTCACTTATTTACAAGCACTTTCTTGCATCTTTCCAGTCATCATCTTTGGTGCGTTAGCTCTTTCAAAATTCGTCAGCATTCCGTTCATCCCTCGATACGATTTCATACTCCTTCTTTGTCTCTTAACACAGGTTGCGATGATCGTAACGAAACTTGAAACGATAGATGAATTAAAAGTCATCTGT
Organism: Fictibacillus sp. EA-CB0309; assembly: GCF_055814265.1. Lineage (NCBI taxonomy): Bacteria > Bacillati > Bacillota > Bacilli > Caryophanales > Fictibacillaceae > Fictibacillus > Fictibacillus sp. EA-CB0309. Next base: position 347,401 of record NZ_CP169271.1, on the reverse strand, counting down.
GTCTTTCACTTAATCGGTCTGGCTCTAGAATTATTTAAAGTTCATATGGGGTCTTGGAGCTATCCTGAAGAGGCATATTCTAAAATTTACGGAGTACCTCTTTACAGCGGTTTTATGTATGCTAGTGTTGCAAGCTATATTTGTCAGAGCTGGCGGAGGTTAGATCTTCAGATTAAGGGTTGGCCGAATCCTCTCTTTTCTTTTGGAATTTGTGTACTGATTTATTTAAACTTTTTTACCCATCATTACTTGTTCGATGCTAGATGGGTTCTGATTTTGCTTTTATTTCCTATCTTTTATAAGACAGTTGTTCATTATACGATCAACGAACGTGTTTATAAAATGCCGATCCTTCTTTCTTTTCTGTTGATTGGATTTTTTATCTGGATCGCAGAAAACATTACAACATTTCTTGGAGCCTGGCAGTATCCCAATCAGGAAGCTTCTTGGTCACTCGTTCATATTGGTAAGATCAGCTCCTGGTTCTTGCTCGTGATCATCAGTATCATTATCGTTGCACAATTAAAACGCATTAAAAGCCACCAAGACGATATTTTTACACATACAAAACACCTTTAAGCTGGCGGAAGCTTTCAGGTGTTTTTTCTTTGTTAAGCTCCTTCTCAAGAAATCTGCATGTTAAAGATGTCCTCTCCATAAGAATACAGAGATGACGTCTGAACCTTCTTATTGAGAGGAGCTCATCGTATGGATAATAACATTAAACATCAACAGCAACGAAGACAAATGCAGATTCCTCAGCCGATTCGCAGTGATGGTGCGGGTGCGACCGACTTAGGACCTCGCGACATTATGCGTGACATACAAAATCCAGACATGCTAGTCCCTCCTGTAACAGATGCAGGAACCATTCCGAACTTACGATTTTCTTATTCTGACACCCACATGCAGTTAAATCATGGTGGCTGGTCTAGAGAAATTACCGTTCGCGAGCTTCCCATTGCTAAAACCCTTGCTGGTGTGAATATGCGTTTGACTCCTGGAGGTGTGAGGGAACTGCATTGGCACCAAGAAGCGGAATGGGCTTATATGATATTAGGTCGTGCTCGCATTACTTCGGTTGATCAAAACGGCAGGAATTTTATCGCGGATGTTGGTGAAGGCGATCTTTGGTACTTCCCTCCTGGCATTCCTCATTCGATTCAAGGACTTGAAGAAGGCTGTGAGTTTTTACTCGTATTCGATGATGGAAATTTTTCAGATCTTAGTACATTTTCTATTTCAGATTGGTTTGCACATACACCGAAAGAAGTTCTTTCAGCAAACTTCGGTATACCCGAGAGCGCATTTGCTAACATCCCGACTGAACAACGTTATATTTATCAGTCTACCGTTCCGGGTCCGATTGAAACACAAGCCGTACCCGATCCATATGGAACTGTCCCGTTAAGCTTCACTCACCGTTTAATGGCTCAGAAACCGATCGTTACACCCGGAGGTACCGTTCGTATCGTAGATTCTACCAACTTCCCAATCTCACAGAGAATTGCTGCTGCTTTAGTAGAAATAAAACCTGGCGGTATGAGAGAGCTGCATTGGCATCCGAATAATGACGAGTGGCAATATTATTTAGCCGGTCAAGGGCGGATGACCGCTTTCGCTGGGAATGGTACAGCTAGAACTTTCGACGTCCGAGCGGGTGATGTTGGTTATGTTCCGTTTGCATTCGGTCATTATGTACAAAATACAGGAAATAAGAGTTTATGGTTTTTAGAGATCTTTAAGAGTGATCGTTTTGAAGATGTATCGTTGAATCAATGGATGGCATTAACACCTAAAGAGATTGTGCAAACAAATTTAAATGCAAGTTCTGAGCTAATGAATTCACTTAGAAAAGAAAAATGGCCCGTGGTTAAGTATGTTTAGTCGTTGAAAAAAATCTGCTAAATACCGTAGAAGGTGGGAACCCGTCACCTTCTTTTTTTATTGTTTCATGTGAAACATTAATAAAATAACTCTTGCACTACAATGAATACACGTAAAGAGCGAGCAATCCTAGGGTAATGGTCATTTCTAATAAGACCCTTCCAAACGCAAAAGCACATAACATAACAAATACCTCCCCTAGAAAATATCCAGGTTTTGCTATAAACTCAAAACATACAACTATCGTGATGTGGTGATAAATAATGTTTAAAATTTTGCTCATTGAAGATGATTTAACGCTATTCAGCGAGATAAACGAACGATTATCCCAATGGTCGTATGAGGTTTATGGGATTTCAGACTTTGGACGAGTGATGCAGGAATTCACGGGCATCAAACCGGATCTTGTTATCATTGATATACAGCTTCCTAAGTTTGATGGATTTCATTGGTGCCGAAATATTAGATCGCATTCTAATGTACCGATCATCTTTCTGTCTTCACGTGATCATCCGAGCGATATGGTGCTATCCATGCAGCTCGGTGCAGACGATTTTGTCCAAAAACCGTTTCATTTTGAAGTATTAATCGCAAAGATTCATGCCATCCTTCGTCGTGTTTATAATTACAATACAGACACCGTTAGTCTTAAAACGTGGTGCGGCGCTCAAATCGATTATGAAAAAAATGTAGTAACGAACGAAAAAGGTTCAGTTGAACTTACAAAGAATGAAGTGTTCATTCTTAAACTACTGATCGAGCAAAAGAATAAAATTGTTAGTCGTGATAATCTCATCAACAGCTTATGGGACGATAAAAAATTCATTAGTGACAATACTCTTACCGTAAATGTAAACCGCTTAAGAAAACGGCTAGAGGAAATTGAACTCGGACAATTCATTGAGACCAAAGTGGGACAAGGCTATCGTGCAATAGAAGAGGATTCTGTATGATTAGACGCTTTTTAATCGAACGAAGCAGCTGGATTTGTTTGTTTTTATTACAGCAGATGATCTTCCTCATGATTGCCTATCTTGATCCATCAATCCCCCTTTCTGCTGTTGGCTATATCGTGTTCATTTCACTGATCGTCTTTGTTATCTTTCTTATCTATCGGTATCAAAAGGAAACAGCCTTCTTCCACCAGCTTGAGGAAAGGGAAAATGATTTTGACCTTTCGAATATGTCATCACCTTCTTCACCTTTTGAGAAAATCGTTGAAAACAGCATTATCGAACAAACAAAGCATTTAAAACGGACAGCTTCAGAAAACCGTTTACTGATCGAACAGGAAAAGGACGATCTTCTAGCCTGGATTCACGAGGTTAAAACGCCGCTGACCGCCATGCACCTGATGATTCAGCGGATGGACGATACTCCTTTAAAAGGTGATCTCACCTACGAGTGGCTTCGCATCCACCTTCTGCTCGATCAACAGCTTCATCAAAAAAGGATTCCTTTTATTAAGAACGATCTTTATATGGAAATGACGGAGCTTGAGACGCTACTTTTTCTGAACTAAAAACGCTGCAATCGTGGTGCATTCAAAAAGGAATTGGCTTTGATTTTGATCTTCAAGTCACTCATGTCTTAAGCGATGCCAAGTGGCTAGCTTTTATCGTTCGTCAGATCTTAACCAATGCCGTGAAATACAGCCATTCTTCAGAAATTATTATTAATAGCTACAACTCCAACGACAGAAACTATATAACGATTCAAGACTTTGGTCGCGGAATTGACACAAAGGATATGCCTCGTATCTTTGATAAAGGATTCACGTCAACAACAGAACATCAGGATCAAGCTTCGACTGGCATGGGATTATATTTAGCCAAAAAAGCAGCAGACTCTTTACATATCCAACTTTCTATAGAGTCGAAGCGGAATGAAGGAACAACCGTTACGCTCGCTTTCCCAAAAAGAAATGAATTTGATCAAACGATGGGCATGTGACGAAAGTGTCACATGCTTTTCTGTTTTGTTATGTGAACAGAAGGAAAAGAGCTGTAATGCTTTCTATAATGAAACTATCAGAGAGGGGTTTTAAATCATGAGTATATTGAAAGCAGTTAAGCTTCATAAGAGCTATGGAAATAAAAATAATAAACAGCACGTCCTAAAAGGCATTGATCTTTCCGTTGAAAAAGGTGAGTTCATCAGTATTATGGGAGCATCTGGCTCTGGTAAAACGACATTGTTGAACGTCCTATCCTCCATCGATCAAGTTAGCGAAGGAACGATTCACATCAACTCATTTGAGATGACAGCTATGAAAGAAAAACAGCTGGCAGAGTTCAGAAAGAACCACCTTGGTTTCATCTTTCAAGATTACAACCTACTAGATACTCTAACGGTTAAAGAAAATATTCTGCTGCCTCTTTCAATAACAAAAACACCGAAAAAGGAAGCTGAAAAGAAATTTGAGCAAGTCGCAACAGAGCTAGGCATTTCTGAAATAAAAGATAAATATCCGAACGAGATCTCAGGTGGACAAAAGCAGAGAACTTCTGCGGCTCGCGCATTCATTCATGAGCCAAGCATCATCTTTGCGGATGAACCGACCGGTGCTCTCGATTCCAAGTCTGCGTCTGACCTTTTAAACAAGTTAAGCGAACTAAACGAGAACAGACAAGCGACGATTCTTATGGTGACGCATGATCCTGTAGCAGCAAGCTATTGCAGCCGCGTTGTTTTTATAAAAGACGGACAGATCTATACGCAGCTTATGAAAGGAGAACAAGATCGGCAGAGTTTCTTTAAGGATATTATGAAAACGCAAGGTGTTTTAGGTGGTGTTCAACATGAACATTAATCAACTCATTTTCCGTAACTTAAAGAAAAACTTAAGAAACTATTACCTATATGTTTTTGCTTTAGTGTTCAGTTCTGCCCTTTACTTTGCTTTTGTGACTCTCCAATATGACCCATCGATGGATTCTGTAGAAGGCTCTGTAAAAGGTGAAGCCGCAATTCGAGCCGCTTCTATCTTACTGGTCGTAATCGTATCGGTCTTTTTACTTTACGCGAACAACATCTTTATCAAACGACGCAGCAAAGAGATCGGATTGTTCCAGTTGATCGGGATGACAAAGGGTAAGATCTTTCGCATTCTTTCTATTGAAAACTTATTCCTCTACTTTGGGTCCCTTTTAATCGGAATCTTTGCAGGGTTTTCGTTTTCAAAATTAATGATTCTCGTTTTGTTCAAGACGACTGCTGTTGATTCGATCGCATCTCTACGATTTTCACCACAAGCGCTAGTACAAACGGTTCTTGTTTTTACGGCAATCTATCTGTTGATCATGATCATGAACTACACGTTCATCAAGAGGCAGACCATTCTATCTTTATTCCGTGTCACTTCTTCCACAGAGATTACAGTGAAAAAACTATCTCGCTTTGAGATGGTGATGGGAATCGTGGGTCTCGTTCTTATCACGACAGGGTACATCGTATCTTCCAAACTTTTTGGCGGCGATTTTACAACGATGCCTCAATTATTTGGAGCAATGATCTTTATATTGGCAGCCGTCATTTTAGGTACGTACTTCTTTTATAAAGGCTCTGTAAGTTTTCTACTAAACCTAATAAGAAAGCGAAAAGGCGGCTACCTATCAATCAACGAAGTGATGTCACTGGCATCCGTCATGTTCCGCATGAAGTCGAACGCACTTCTGCTTATGATCATTACAACCGTTTCAGCGCTTTCGATCGCTTTGTTGTGCCTTGCATACATCTCGTATTATTCTGCTGAAAAAACGGCTGAAAATAACGTTCCTCATGACTTTTCAATCATTGATAGAGAGTCAGCAGATACGTTCCAAGCCGCTTTAAAGAAGAACAATATTCCGTATTCGGAAAAATCGATTGAAGTAATCCAGGTGACGGTAAACGCCTCACAGCTTATTGATCGAAGCTTAGAAGAACTCACTATCGATCCAAAAGCGATGCCGCTTCCTTTAATTAGCGAAAAATCAGTCGATGGCATGGATCTTTCACCGGATGAAGTGGTTTTCACCGGCTATAACGACCTGCTTCAAAAATTTATGCCTTTAAAGCAATCTGGCTCTCTTAAAATAAAAGGCAAAACAGAAACCATTACTCAAGAATATTTAGGCTTAGAGAATGATTTCCCGTATCTTGGTACTTCACAGGTGGCGGTGTTCCTACAGCCATCGTTGATGATGCCATTTTTAAGAAAATGAAAAAAGATATTGATCCTAAGGTACAGAAAGAATCCACCCTCTATATTGGGGTCGACATTAAGAATAAAGAACAACTAGAAAAGGCAGATAAACTGTTTAAATCTACCGAAACGTACAAAAAGCTATACAATGAATCTCGTCATGAAATTAGCACGAATCAAAAGAAAAACATGGGACTCATGATGTTTATCGTAGGTTTCCTAGGACTGACTTTCCTCGTAACCTCAGGGTGTATCCTCTACTTCAAACAGATGGACGAAGGAGAAAGTGAAAAGCCTAATTATACAATATTGCGAAAGTTAGGTTATACGCAGAGTGATCTGTTGAAAGGCATTCAGTATAAGCAGCTCTTTAATTTTGGTATTCCACTATTGGTCGGCTTACTTCACAGCTATTTCGCCGTACAATCTGGTTGGTTTCTGTTTGGAGCTGAACTCTGGACACCAATGATTATCGTCATGGTTGTGTATACGATCCTCTATTCAATCTTTGGGGTGCTATCTGTTCTTTATTATAAGAAAGTGGTTAAGGAAGCACTTTAGAGTATTACAATGACGCTTGTAGGGAAAGGTGGTTTCCACTTTTTGATGCACTCTTTCCTTACAACACGTCAAATGAATAAAAAAGCACAAAACCGACTAAAAAATGATGATTTTAGTCGGTCTTTTCTTTGTTTACTAACTCGATTTGTTTTTGTGACTCATAGTTCAATAAATGAGGCTAGAAAATGATGTTTTTTGTGGCTCGTAGGTGATTTCAGTTGATACCATAAGGGGTATACATCAAGATTATTCCGGAAATTTTAGTTATAATCCCTGAAATTTTTGAATTATTCCAGCGAGTTTCGGCCATAATCCGGCGAGTTTTCCTCATATATCGGCGAGTCGACAACATTCGACTGCAATCCCCTATCTCAATACCCTCACCCCTACAAACAACACCCACCTAGCCAAACATTACTTATCACACTAAAAGAAAACCCCAGCCTAACAAATGGCTGAGGTTTATCAAAAATAAGATTATTGAGCTGTATAACCGCCATCAATAACGATTGCTTGTCCTGTTACACTCTTCGCTTTGTCGCTTGATAAGAACATCGCATAGTCAGCAATTTCGCTTACTTCCATAAGACGCTTTTGCGGAACCAACGGATAGATAACTTCTTCAAGTACTTTGTCTAGTGATACGTTTCTTGTTTTCGCTAAGTCTTCCATCTGACCACGAACAAGCGGTGTATCTACATATCCTGGGCATAGTGCGTTAACCGTTACGCCTTCAGCTGCTGATTCTAGTGCTGCAACCTTTGTAAGACCGATTACACCATGCTTTGCACTGTTGTAAGCTGCTTTACCAGCAAATCCAATCAAACCATTGATGGAAGAAATGTTGATAATGCGTCCAAAGCCTTGTTTCTTCATGATCGGCATCACGTGCTTCGTTGCGATGAATGGTGCAGTTAGCATGATTTTGATCATCAGTTCAAACTTATCTGTAGGAATTCTTCAATCGGTGAAACGTGCTGAAGACCTGCGTTGTTGATTAAAACATCTACACGGCCATACTCTTTGTGAGCTGTTTCGATCATGTTCTTGATATCTTCTTCACTTGTAACATCGGCTTTAAGACCGATTGCTTCAAAACCTAAACCTTTAAGTTCTTCCGCTGCCTTTTGAACACCTTCTGCATTAAGATCGGTTAAGACCACTTTGCTCCCGTTTTCAGCGAACGTTTTTCCAATTTCAAAACCAATACCACTTGCTGAACCTGTAATAACAACGACTTTATTTTCTACCACACTGCTCACTCCTTAAGATTTTAGATAATACCCATACTTGCCATGATGATTCCGACAATTACAGCTATTGTAGGTATGATTAAAGCAACGACAAACACATCTTTATATGTCTCCTTGTGCGTTAACTGTGTTACCGCAAGAAGGGTTAATAATGCTCCATTATGAGGAAGGATGGATGCACCTGATGCAATGGATGCCATTCTGTGAAACGCTTCCGGACTCATTCCTGAAGATTGAGATAACTCATAATACGTGCTGCCAAGCGCTTGTAACGCAATTCCCATACCGCCTGATGCAGAACCTGTAATCATCGCTAGAAGCTGAACCACTAGTGATTCGGATACGAGCGGATTGCTCGAAATCCCTAATAGCATGTCTGTAATTTTATCAAAGTCAGGTACACTCGTTACGACAGCACCAAATCCAACAGCTGCACTCGTGTTGATAATCGCCATAACAGAGCCTTTAGCTCCTTCGTTCATAGATGGAATGAACGTCTTGTATTGCTTCACATTGATAAGTAGGATAGCTAGAATTCCAGCCAATAGAGATGGAATCGGAGCTATTTTTAAGAAATTAAGTAAAATAACAACGACTAATAATGGTACTAATGAAAGAATCCAGTTTGGGAGGTTCCCCTCTTCTTCATCTTCATTTTCTTTAGATTTATCTGGCTCTGTATACTTTTCTCCTGCTGCTGTTAATCGTTTTTCTCTGAACTTCAGCCAAAAGTAACCGCCTACTGCCATGATGAGCGTTGCGACAATACCGATAATGGTACCCGCCATCGGAGTTGTCTTAAACGTGTTCATGGGAATTAAGTTTTGAATCTGAGGCGTTCCTGGTACGGCAGTCATCGTAAACGTGAAAGCACCTAGAACTATCGTTGGTGCGATCAGCCTTCTTGAGATATCTGCTTTTTTAAATAAAGCAAGCGCGATCGGGTAGATAGCGAAAACTACAACGAACAGACTCACTCCACCGTATGTAAGAACGGCTGAAGCTACTAAAACGCCGAGTATGGCACGTTTCTCGCCTATGAACTTTGTAAACTGAATGGCAACCGATTTTGCAGCTCCCGTATCTTCCATTAGTTTTCCGAGTACCGCTCCTAATAAGAAGATCGGAAACCAAGCTTTTGCGAAATCCACAAAGCCGGTCATATACGTATTTGTATATGCGTCCATAAGGTCTAAACCGCTCATTAACGCAACAATTCCCGCTACGATTGGTGCAACCCAAATGATTGACCAGCCGAGGTAAGCAAAAAACATAAGTAGAGCTAGACCTATTATGATACTAATCAAAATCTTTCCTCCTTTTGTATATGAAAAGAGTGCGCTTTCATCATTTGGCGCTTCTTTAAAAATGGTTTCTATGCACGAAGGACATTTTACTCTTGTGCAATAAATAAGTAAAATGAATTATAACTATTACTAGTATGAGAAAAAGTTATAGATATGGAGTTAACAAAAATGGATATTCGCCAACTTACTTACTTTCACGCAGTCGCAAAGTACAAAAGCTTCACCAAAGCTTCAGGAGTACTGCATCTGTCTCAGCCCGCACTCAGTAAAATGGTCAAAAGTCTTGAAGATGAGCTTGAAATGGAGCTCATTGACCGTTCTTCCAGAAAAATTGAACTGACTGAAGCAGGTGAGATTGTTTTTGAACAAAGCAAAATGATACTCGATTCTTTGGACAATCTTTCAGCGAATTTATACGATTTGATGCATTTGAAAAAGGGCAAAATCAAAATAGGAATTCCACCGCTTATCGGTTTCTTATTTTTCCCAAAAATCATTAAGAAATTCAAAACACGCTATCCGGAGATTAAAATCCAGATGGTAGAACACGGGGCAAACGAGGTGCAGCAAGAAGTTCATGATGGGCTTTTGGATCTTGCCATCATCGTCTTGCCTGCAAACCATGAAGAATTCGAAGTTGTATCTTTTATAGAAGAACAGCTTTTGTTATTTGTTCATTCTACTCATCCACTGGCAAGTCAAAAAACCGTAGAGATGAAGGAATTGAGTGAAGAATCATTTATTGTGTTTAAAGAGGGATTTACTCTGCATGACCGAGTTATTCAAGAGTGCATGGAGGCAGGTTTTCACCCGAAAATTTCGTATGAAAGCTCACAATGGGATTTTATTAGCGGTATGATCGGTGAAGGTTTAGGGGTTTCTATTTTTCCGCAATCGATCTCAGAGAAGGTAGACTCAGATGCCATAAAAGCCATTCCGATTGTTAATCCAACTCTTCCTTATAAACTAGCCATCATCAAAAAGAAAGGCAAATATGTTACGTTTGCCACACGAGAATTTATTAATATGCTGCTTGAAGAATAGATGTAGCGTTCCGCGGTGTTGCGGCTTGGATTTTACGGTACGTGTTCTTATATTTATTACACGTTCGCTCAAAGATGCTGTCGTTTCGCTCCAACTACCGGACGTTTCGCTCAGTAAAGCTTTAGTTTCACCCCAACTAGTGCTCTTTTCGCTCAAGAGTGCTCTCGTTTCGCGCACAGCAGCTATATCAACACCTTAGCAGGATAAGTTCAGACTAAAAAACATGATCACAAATGAAAAGCTGAATCAAAATGGCACGTTATGTACCGTTTGATTCAGCTTTTTGGATGATTACATAAAACTTTCATCGGGTTTCTCCGTATTCCCATTAATGTCTTCGTACTGAATTTCGTACTCTTTACTCAGCAGTTCCATTTCAAGATGATACGCATCAACTAATTGAAAGTACTGATTTAGTTTTTGATTTGACTCATTCATTAACTCTTCGTTCTGCTGTTCTAAAGCTTGTTTTTGGAGCAATAAGGCTTCATAAAACGTTCCAGTGGCTTCAACAAGCCGTTTTTTCATTTCCTCGAGCTCTTTTCCCTGTACTTCAATGTTCTGTGCTTCTGCTAATGCTTTTTCATAAGCTGGAATGGTGGTTTCGACCAACTCCACATACATGGTTTCATCATCTGTATAATTTTCACCAGACACTCTCGCTAACGAATCAAAAGCTTCCACCTCATAGCTCGATACTCTCGCCACATCTACATTAATAAATTGCAAAATGGCATCTTGCTGCTCTTCTAAGGTGGCATTGACGGATGTATTCGGTTCTTCACTGCTTGTCATATTGACTTGCATTTGATTGGAGTTTGACCCTGTCACAAGTGAACTAACCAATAATGATACTAGAAGAAGAGTATTCAAGTTGTCAGCCCTTTCGCTTTCGTAATTTTTTGTAAGTAGTAACCATTACCCGGCTCATTTATTTGTTATTCGCGATAACTGCAGTTGCAGAGTGTTTGACGTTTTCGTTTGAATAAAAACGAGTAAAAACCCCGCTATGCATATAACGGGGTTGGTGGATGTGATGTATTTAAAGTATGTTTCGCTTTTGGTGCGCTGCCCATTTAATCTTAGAGAATGCAATCATTCTTCTAACCTTTTTACTTCTGAAGAACTCTGCAATAATATCTTTATCAGAGTGCGGTACCTTCTCACCTTTAATAATCTGTGCACCGTTAATACAGCCGCTAGTTAGAAGAACAATATCCCCTTCTTTGCTTAAAGAAAGCGCCTTTACAACCGCATCGTGCCGAGTCAGTTCAGAGTGAATGTTAGCTGCATGAGGATTTTTGAACCCTTTCATCACATGACCGACGATTTCACGTGGATCATGAAAACCAGGATGATCAACAGATACGATAATCTCATCCGCTTGATTTTCAATCGTTTCCGCCATTTTTGGCATCTTTTCTTTATCTCTTATACCAATACCCATGACCATGACAATAAGTCGCGTGTGAGGAAGTTTCTTCACTTCTGTCACCAGATTTTGTAAGGCAACAGGGGTATGTGCGTAATCAAGAATAATTTTTCGGTTTTGCTTATGAATGATCTCAAATCTTCCTTCAGGACCTGTTATGTCAGGGAGCACCTGCAGCATCTGATCGATAGAAATACCCACATGCATACCTGTACAGATGGCTGATAGCAGGTTAGCTATATTATAAGTACCGTATAAAGGAGTTTTCACGGAATAGTTTATATCTTTTACAGTCAGTGTAAATGACGTCCCATCGGATAACGGCTGTATATGGGTAGCGAAGACGTCTGCACCACTATCACTTTCCATACTGTAAGTAAGAAGAGGACCTTTAAAGCATTTCAAAATTTCTTCTGACATGCCTTCATCGTCTATATTAACGACCGCTTTTTTTGCCTGTTTAAACAACTTTAACTTCGCATTTTTATAGTTATCAAATGTATGATGAAACTCCAAATGTTCCGGAGACAAATTCGTATGAATCGCTACATCAAAATCGATGCCTTCTGTTCTTTTTTGTTCAATCCCTACCGATGTAACTTCCATCGCAGCAAGCTGATCTCCATTTTGTACAAATTCCTGAAATATATGATGAAGATCAGGTGCTTCCGGTGTTGTAGGTGTTGACTGACTAAAGTTCAATTTCCCTGTAGAAGTAATCATCCCCGTTGTTCCGATTGAACCAGACTTCACTCCACACAAATTCATCAACGATCGCACGTAGGCCGCAACCGTTGTTTTACCGTTTGTCCCTGTAATACCAACTGTTATTAACTTTTCATGAATATTCTTATTAAAGAGAATGGATAAACGAGCCATAAATACACGGGCATCATGGACATGCAAAAAAGTTAACCCGCTGTATTTTTCGCTTGCCTCTTTTAGTAACATTTCATTTTCACCAGCCACCACTACTGCACCCATTTGAATGGCGCTATCCATATAGAAATGACCGTCAACATTTTCTCCTGTTAAACATACAAAGGAAGAATTACGAGTTACGTTTCTGGAATCATAGCAGACGGAAGAAATGGTTTGGTTTTTACTTCCCCACATTTTCCGAATACCTAACTGCTTATATTGATCAAACTGTATATTCATTCTTCCTCTCCTTTGGTGATAAATCTGTTGATGCTAGTACATGAAGGTTTGTATTTAATATTTTTACACACATACTTTCTTTAAATACCCTAAGTGTTCGATGTTTAATCTTTTTTTATTAACCAAATCCCAACTTTTCTTAGCGGAAAAATCGTTGAAATAATTCATCATCAAGCCATAAAAAATAACCACCTCATAGAGTTGAGGTGGTTATTTTTTATGAAATAAAGCTAGATCTTTTTCACAAACTCTGATTTAAGCTTCATAGCGCCGAATCCGTCAATTTTGCAATCAATATCATGATCGCCTTCAACTAGACGATTCCTTTTACTTTTGTTCCAATCTTAATAACAGAAGATGTGCCTTTTACTTTAAGGTCTTTAATGACGGATACAGAATCACCATCTTGTAAAATGTTGCCGTTCGAATCTTTTACAACCTTTTCATCTTGATCAGTAGTTTCGCTATCTGCCGACCACTCATGAGCACATTCTGGGCAAACAAGAAAACTTCCATCCTCGTATGTATAGGTTGAGCTGCATTTCGGGCAATTCGGTAGGTTAGACATTAGAGTAATTCCTCTCTATTTTATACAGATATCTTGATTTTACCATAGCCAAAACTTCTGCTTAATTAATGCATGAGATGTTTCTCCGTACTTCCCTTTTTCATTGGAAATCCAGAAATTAATACTCAAAGTGCATTACGCTTTGAATCCACATTTCTGTCCTCTATAATAATAATTATCATAATAATCTAAAATTTTACATCATGGCTTTGTAATGTTTGCAATTTTGTGTTCCAAAATAGGAAGGAGAATTGTAATGGAAAACAACAATAAGCCCGATCAAAAAGAGCATACGTCTGCAGGCCAATGTCCTGTTACCCACCACAAAGATAGTGCAATTACAACGTCGACAGCTCCTCGTGGTACGACAAATAAAGAATGGTGGCCGAACCAGCTCAATTTAAATGTTCTGCGCCAACATGACAAAAAATCAAATCCGATGGGAGATGACTTTAATTATCGCGAAGAATTCTCTAAGCTGGATTACGATGCGCTGAAAAAAGATCTTCATGAGTTGATGACAGACAGCCAGGATTGGTGGCCAGCTGACTACGGTCACTACGGTCCATTCTTCATCCGTATGTCTTGGCATGCTGCAGGTACATACCGAACAGCTGACGGACGTGGAGGCAGCGCATCAGGATCACAGCGTTTTGCACCACTAAACAGCTGGCCTGATAACGTTAATCTTGATAAAGCACGCCGTCTTTTATGGCCAATCAAACAAAAGTATGGAAATAAGATCTCGTGGGCGGACTTGCTTGTTTTAACAGGTAACGTGGCCATTGAATCCATGGGGTTAAAAACATTTGGTTTTGCTGGCGGACGTGAAGATATATGGCACCCAGAAGAAGACGTGTATTGGGGTACGGAAAAAGAATGGTTAGCGGACAACCGTTATTCCGGCGACCGTGAGCTAGAAAAGCCACTAGCAGCCGTACAGATGGGTCTGATCTACGTGAATCCAGAAGGGCCGAACGGAAAACCCGATCCACTGGCAAGTGCCCGTGATATTCGTGATACGTTTAGTCGCATGGCGATGAATGACGAAGAAACGGTTGCCCTTATAGCCGGCGGACATACTTTTGGAAAAGCGCACGGCGCAGGTGACCCTTCTCTTGTTGGGGACGATCCGGAAGCGGCAAACCTTGAGACACAAGGCTTCGGTTGGCTGAGCAAACACGGAAGCGGAAAAGGACGCGACACCATCTCCAGTGGTGTAGAAGGAGCTTGGACGTCAAACCCAACTAAGTGGGATAACGGCTACTTCGACCTAATGTTCGGCTACGAGTGGGAGTTAACAAAAAGTCCTGCAGGTGCATATCAATGGACACCTATCGATATGACGGAAGAGCATATGGCTCCTGATGCCGAAGATCCTTCTATTAAAGTGAAAACGATGATGACAACAGCGGATATGGCATTACGTAGGGATCCAGACTATGAAAAAATTTCCCGCCGTTATTACGAGAACCCAGATGAGTTTGCTGATGCCTTCGCACGGGCTTGGTTTAAATTGCTTCACCGTGACATGGGACCAAAAGTTCGATATTTAGGTCCAGAGGTTCCAGAAGAAGAACTCATCTGGCAGGATCCTGTTCCAAATGTTGATTATGATTTATCACCGTCAGATATAGCAGCACTAAAAGAAAAAATCTTAAATTCAGGATTAACAGTGAGCGAACTCGTAAAAACCGCTTGGGCTTCAGCAAGCACATACCGCAATTCTGATATGCGTGGAGGAGCAAACGGTGCACGCATTCGTCTGGCACCTCAAAAAGATTGGGAAGCAAACGAACCTGCACAGCTGGAGAAAGTTCTAGGAATCTATCAAGATATTCAAAACCAGCTCGACACGAAGGTAAGTCTAGCCGACTTAATTGTTCTCGGAGGAAGCGCAGCCGTTGAAAAAGCAGCAAAAGATGCAGGCTTCGATGTAACGGTTCCATTTACACCTGGACGCGGTGATGCAACACAAGAGCAAACAGATGCCGATACATTTGATGTGTTAGAGCCTGTATCTGATGGATTCCGCAACTATCAGAAGAAAGAATACTCTACGAGCCCTGAAGAAATGCTCGTAGACAAAGCTCAGCTACTCGGTCTATCTGCACCTGAAATGACAGTCCTTCTCGGCGGTATGCGTGTTCTTGGGACAAACTATGATGGCACAAAACACGGCGTATTCACGGACCGTGTAGGCACGTTAACGAACGACTTTTTCGTGAACTTGCTTGATATGGGCATTGAGTGGAAATTAACGGGCTTCAACCAATATGAAGGCCGCGACCGTAAGACAGGCGAAGTGAAACGTACAGCATCCCGCTTTGACCTTGTTTTCGGATCAAACTCAGAACTTCGTGCTTTAGCTGAAGTGTATGGACAAAATGACAACAAAGAAAAATTCGTTCGCGACTTTATCGCAGCATGGGTAAAAGTGATGGACGCTGATCGTTTCGATGTTAAACAAACAAATGAGTAGTTGATGGATTTTCAAAATACTATTTTTAAAAAGCTAGAAAAGGCCAGAGATTTAGCAAAATCTCTGGCCTTAATTGTTTTCGATTAATGTCGTGGCTTTTCTCTAAACCACAGAGTAGCAATCCACTTTTCTCCTGCTGTTAATGGACGAGACCCATGAAAGGAAAGTGGGTGTGGCTGATCTGTATGCTTGATGCAATTTTCAAAAACGAGCATATTCCCTTGTGAAGGAGCTACCTCAAATTTTAAAGCTGGAAAAAACGTTTCTCCTCCTCCATCAGTTACAGAGTTTAAATAGAGAAGTGCTGTAACGATTCGTTGTCCCCCATTTGATAAATACGTTCTTCCTAACTGGGTGGAAGGACTAAATGTGTCGAAATGGGCATCAAATTTCCCTCCAACTTGATACCTAACAACTTGTAATTGTTCTGCATGACTGAGCGGCTGCCCTACGATGGACGAAATGCGTTCTGTTATTTGTTGAACCGTTTCATTTAAATGATGAGGAAGCCACGCTTGATCTGACTTTCGTGTGTTTGACGCCCCTACGACCGTCGACGGCTTTAGATTTTCTTTAGCCATATCCATCAATTGTTGGCATTCATTCTGACTCAATGTGTTTTCATAGCTTGCTATAAAAGGAATTTCACTGTAAACAACGGAAGGCTCTTTCATCGGATCACCTATTTTTTCGTAATTTACAGCTATCCTATGCTCTAAAAATAAGGGCCGTGAACCTATTTTAGATCGATGTCCACTTCACGCAGCCGTTTCGTTGAATTTTTGGACGAATACAGTATAAATAATAAAATAAACCACAAAGGTGTCAGCAATAACGCTGGACGAGTAGCATCTGCAACGAGCAACACAATCAGGATCAGCCCGAATAGCGCTAGAACCACATAGTTAATGAACGGAGCAAAAGGTGCTTTAAATGCTGACTTTTTGTGCAGATCCGAACGATTTTTACAATATTTGATATGACTAATTAAGATGACGCTCCACACCCAGATAAAACAAATGGCACTGATCGTGGTTACAATGCCAAAAGCCTGCTCCGGAACCAGTTTGCTCAGGAGCGCTCCTACTGAAACGACAAAAGCAGATACCCATAGCGCGTTTCCAGGCACATGATTTTTAGTCAGTTTCTTAAAAGATTGAGGAGCCTGTTCACTCTTGCTCAACGTAAACAGGATGCGGCTAGTCGAAAACAATCCGCTGTTACACGCAGATGCCGCGGATGTCAGGACAACGAAATTAATAATTCCAGCCGCAAGCGGAATCCCTATTAAGCTGAACGTTTTAACGAACGGACTTTCCGCTGCGTTTAATTGAGTCCAGGGATTGATGCAAAGGAGCACAATCAATGCGGCAACGTAGAAAAACAGAATTCGAAGTGGAATCTTATTGATCGCAGACGGAATATTTTTTCTAGGATCAGACGTTTCTGCTGCCGCCACACCGACCAATTCCACTCCCACAAACGCGAACACAACCATCTGGAACGATAGTAAGAATCCGGTCATCCCATTGGGAAACAGACCTCCATGGTTCCACAGATTGTTCATTGAGACGGTTCCCGCATCAGTCTGATAACCTATCACTAGTAAAACAACCCCAATTACAATTAACGCGAGAATCGTAACCACCTTGATTAGAGCAAACCAAAACTCCAATTCCCCGAAAAGCTTAACTGTTAAAAGGTTGAGCCCAAGTAAAAGAAGCAAACTGACAATCGCCGGAACCCACTGCGGTATGTCAAACCAATATTGCACGTAAACACCGACAGCAATCACATCGGCCATTGCTGTCATGATCCAGCAGAACCAATACGTCCAGCCTGTGATGAAAGCAGCTCGCGGACCAAGATAGTCCTCTGCAATATCGGTAAACGACTCATAACCTGCGTTCGAAAGCAGCAGTTCCCCTAGCGCTCTCATCATGAAAAACAACGCGATCCCAACGATTAAATAAGCAAATATAACAGACGGCCCGGCAAGCTGAATCGCTTTTCCTGAACCTAAAAATAACCCCGTACCAATTGTTCCGCCAATGGCAATCAGCTGCACATGACGGTTAGCCAAATCCCTCTTCAACTCTTGCTGTGACACGTATGAATCCTCCTTCTAAGATGCAAATCAAACGAAAAAAAGAGACTGGAAAATTCTCCAATCTCTTGTACATTAGAATATGAAAAAAGCATTCAATGCGCTATAAATAACAGGCACAACAATGTCAAAATTCAATACTCTTCTGTCCGTTTGCCTGAGATTGTGAACCCTTCGGCGCCGCTTAACAAGCGGTCTCTCCAGAAGCTGCTCCTGCTGTAGTACGACCCACAGCAATCATAGCTTGCTATCTATTAAATTTAAGTAGTTCTGAATAGTTTTTAATACTATTATGGATTTTGGGTTTTGTCAAATGTTAACCCAGTGTAGATTAAAAGCCATGCATCATTTACTTATGATACGGTTCTCCCCGATTAATCCGAAAAGCCCGATAAATCTGCTCAACAAGAACAAGTTTCATCAATTGATGCGGATAAGTGATCTTTCCAAACGAAATCTTCTCATTCGCGCGCTTCATAACAGCGTCACTTAACCCCAACGATCCTCCAATGACGAAGGCTACTTTGCTTTTCCCATAGGTTGCAAGCTGATCCAAATTTTTAGCCAAGTCTTCCGATGAAACGGCCTTTCCTTCAATCGCCATTGCAATGACATGCACATCTTGCCCGATCTTTGCTAAAATCCTTTCACCTTCAGCATTTTTAACCATGATCATCTCTTGATCACTTAAAGTTTCAGGTGCTTTTTCATCAGGAACTTCTATAATTTCAACTTTGGCATACGGCCCTAGTCTTTTTAAGTATTCATCAATACCTAACTTCAAGTATTTTTCTTTTAACTTTCCTACCGATACGATTGATATATTCACTTGTTGAAAACTTCCTTTCAAATAAGTTATCCCCAGAACTTATCCACATATGCACATTTAAGGCCATATATTGTAGGCGTTCATATGTTCGATACTTTATATGTACCGTCGTTGCTGCAGTATTCACAACCTGTTGATAACTCACTATTTTCTGTTAGTAACTCCACAACAGGCGGTGTTTCAAATTCATCCACAATGATGTCAATCGCAAGCTCTGCATGCTCTTTACAGCAAATAATTATCAAAATCTTCACTCCTTACTTATCCACAATGCTTCTTCTTACACTAATGAACTTACGTCTGTGTGTAAACAATCTCCTTCAAATAAAGTTGTCCACATGTGGAGCCAACTTCAACAACTTTAAACACTCCTCGTAACATGCAAACCGCTTAACAGTTTTATGAAACAACCAGAAGCAAACACCTTGAACCAAAAATCAGTACAAAGCATCAAAGTAGTAGAAATAAAAACTCTTCTCTAACAGGGTGTTGCTTTAAGATTTTATTATTCATTCTCTTCTTTGCCAAGTTGATTGTAGTGCAAGGTGCGAGACTCCTGCGGGACAAGCGGTCAGGTGAGACCCTTTAGGGCGCATAGCGGCAAGGGCTCACCGACTGCCCCGCGGAAAGCGAGCAGCCTGGAACGGAAATCAACCTCTTTCAAAGACATCGAAGCCTAACAAAACAAAAAAACAGGGAAACCATAAGCCCCCTGTTCATCACATTTATTGCGTTTGTCTTCCACCGCTCAACTCAACTTTGACGGTCTGTTTCTTACCATCACGATAGAACGTTACATCGACTTCATCACCAATTTTAGCTTTCGTGTAAAGGAACTTACGAAGAGCGACTGGATCCTTAATCTTCTCTCCACCCATCTCCGTAATAACATCCATTTCCTTCATTCCCGCTCGAGCCGCTGGAGAAGCTGGCGTGATTTCCATTACAACGACACCATCTTTGACACTGTTTGGAATCTTAAGCGTTTGTTCACGCTGATACGTATTCACTTGAGAAAGCGGAATGATGTTAACACCCAAGAATGGTCTTCTCGTCTCACCATATTTCTCAAGGTCTTCGATAATTGGTTTTGCTACATCTGAAGGAATAGCGAATCCAATTCCCTCTACTTCATTCTGAGCAATCTTAGAAGAGTTAATGCCGATCACCTGACCCGCAATATTAATTAACGCTCCACCGCTGTTACCTGGATTAATGGCTGCATCGGTCTGAATAACTTCTGCTTGCCAATCAGGATTGCCGTCTTGATCAAGATCAATGGGAATAGAGCGGTCAGCACTTGATACGATCCCTTGTGTAACAGAGCCAGGGAAGTTTCCTAACGGATTACCGATTGCAATCGCAGGTTCTCCGCGTTTAAGGTCACCCGATACCCCAAATTCAGCGACACTGTCTACTTTGCTGCCATCAATTTCAACAACAGCCAAATCCATCAGAGGATCTGAACCGCGAAGCGTTCCTTTTAATTTTGAACCGTTGCTTAATGTGATTTCAATCTGATTCGCATCTTCAACAACGTGATGGTTTGTTACGACGTACGCTTTGTTGCCTTCTTTTTTATAAATAACACCTGATCCTGTACCCGCTGGCTGCTGGCTCCAGAAGTCCGTCTGTTGAATGTTAACGACCTCCACCACGGCACCAGAAGCTTTATCTACAGCATCTGTTACATTTGTAGTAAGATCAACATCAACGTTTCTCTCAACCGCATTTTCGTCAGTGCCTAAGCCGTTTTCCTCTTCATTCGGAGGATACAGATTATCCGGCAAGAGACCAGCTCCTCCTAGTGCAGGTACTGTAAATAAAACAAGCAAACCACCTAGAATCGCTCCTAGCAAAGCTGGTAGAAACTTTCCTCCGCGGTTTCCTTTTTGTCGAGATGAGGATTCATAATCGTCATCATAATATCCCATTTTGCTCATCACCGTTCCTTTCAACAATGAAGTGTACGAATTCATAACCTAGTATAAGCAATTAGTCCTGAAATTATGGACATTTTGGGTTATTTTTCATAATTTCCCACACTTATTGTTATTTCCGGAAACGGTTTACTTTAAACAAGTAAGTATTTATACCAAGGCGAGCTTAGTAGGCTGACTTGCGTCTGTATCATGAAGAATGATTTGTTCACCAGCCGTGATATCATACGTTTTTAACGTTTGTTCGACCGCTAAGCGAGCAATATCTTTCATGTTGTTGTCTTTACTTAGATGCGCAAGATAAATGTGCTTCGTTCCATCTCCAATGACATCTGCAAGAGCATGCCCGCAATCTTCGTTTGAAATATGACCATGATCTCCTAGAATACGTCGTTTAATATTCCAAGGATATCTTCCCATCATGAGCATATTGATATCGTGATTGGACTCGATCACAAGCGAATGGCTATCACGGATAATCCCTTTCATTCGGTCACTCACATAGCCTGTATCTGTCATGAGGGCCAGCTTTCTGCCGTTGTGATGAAACACATAGAACATCGGTTCAGCTGCATCATGTGATACGCCAAACGACTCTACTTCAAGGTCGTTGAACGTTTTAACGCTTTCCATCTCAAACTCGAATTTTTGCTCTGTTGCCACTTCACCAATTAACCCGTTCATAGCATTCCACGTGTTTTTGTTCGCGTAGATTGGAAGTTTAAATTTACGAGCAAGCACGCCGAGTCCTCTTATGTGATCGCTATGTTCATGAGTGACGAGAATGCCATCAATATCGCCCACTTCACCACAAGCCGCTTTTTCAAAAAGAATTTGAATCTGTTTCGCACTTAACCCTGCATCAACAAGCAGGCGTGTTTGTTCGGTTTCAACGTAAACGGCATTCCCCGAACTGCCGCTAGCGAGAACGCTAAATTTTAAACTCATAACCGCATGTTCCTTTCTACTCTTCTTCTCCCGATAAAACCTGAATGGAACTGTCAGTTGCATTAACTAAATACTGTCCGACCTCTGTTTCTATGAACCACGTAGGAGCGTACACTTGAAGATCCCCTACACCTACAAGACTGTAGTACCCCAATTGAATGTCTTTTACTTTGTCGCCCTTATTTAATTTATCTGTTTCAAAGAGCCTGCCTAAAGCTCTGTCAGGCTCAATAATTTCTTGTGGAGCACCTTGTCGCATAATATTCAGATAGGTTTGTGTAAACTTTGTCAATCTTCCTTTATCATCAAGATAAAATTTAATCATCCCGTTTGGTGCTTCAAAATCAAGTGTAGGTTCTTTCGGTTTTTCGAAGTTACTTGCATTATAAAAGATTGGTTTCGTTAAGTAGATTTGATTAAACCAAATGATATTGTTTTTTTGTCCCATTGAAAAAAGGCATAGTCTTTCCCTCGAGAAACATGATCTTCTAAAAACTTTGATAGCGAATCAACCAGATCATTTGTATCTTTTTTGGAAGATCTAGTGGTTTTTTTAACGTGTAATGCAAAGTTATGTTGGTGCTGCTTTCTTTATCTAGTGATATATCTTTTGATTTTATAGCCTTTTCTTCATCAGAGAACGTGTATCTTTGGGCACTAATAAGCGTTTGATCCGATTTATACTTTGGGATCTTATCTTTATAATCAATTCCATTGATAGCAAGTACTTCCTCTAAAGGCTGCTGAGAGAGAGGTGCAATGTTATTGATATCATTTTTTTGTACAGCTGGTAGCCTAAAAACAAATTTAAAACGAGGAAGGTAAGGATAAAAATGCTTTTTGTTTTCTTCCAATCCAATTAAAACCCTTCCTCTCTGTCTGTCTTAAATAGTGATGACCATCCTTGATTTTCATACTTAATGAACCATTTTGGTTCCAAGAAATAAACATGTGGTTCATTTTGTCTTTTAATAGAGTAGCCGATTCGAATATCCTGAATATAGTTCTCATTCAATTCAGCATCAATTAATTTTTGTTTGACTTCAAAACCAGATTCTAATTCTATCGTTTCAGATAAATCACCGGGTGTATATTTTGATTGTGTATCTAATTCGACGATTGACCTTTCATATTGATAAAGTTCACTTTCATTCCAGCTTAGGAGCATAAGCATATCGTTATCAAGCACGGGTAATTCGTCTACAAACAACCAAAAACCAGCTTCTTCATTGTCAAGTTCTGATAAGATGTATGGATTTCCGCCCCAACCTGCGTGGGTGTTCACATAATCAACCGATAAGAAAAGAGGCGAATTAATCGGACTTAGACTCCCATTCGAGTTTCCAGCAAAGTTCGTATAGGTGAAGCGGTTTTCTCTTTCTTTATGACCATTGCAGCCGTACCATCTGTAAATGTTTCTTCATTCACAGCAGTAGATGCACTTTTTACGGATAATGGATCCTTAAACAGCGCTTTTTTGTATTTCTCTTTTGTTTCATCATTAATAGCATTCGAGATATAGGCATTGCTTTTAATCTTTAGAGACTTCATCGGAAAGTAAAAACGGTCTTTAATGAGTTTCTCACCTTCACTCGTTTCCTCTGTAAGATCATGAGAAATATACGAAACCAAGTCACCCTTCGCGATTGAATCACTCATGTCCTTAAGTAAAGGTTTCAGTGCACCATCATTTACAGCTTTAATCTTTTGCTTCTTCTTGGGCATATATGAGATTAAGTAGCCTTCAACATCACCTGTAGCGTTTTGATATAAGTAGATCCTATCTACATTTTGTATCTTGCTTGCTATATCTGACTCGAAGGAAAACACTTCTTTATAGAGATCACTAGTCATGCCTACTGGATAGATTACTTCTACATAATCCGTATTTTTTAACAATCTATCATCGCCAGGGTCAAATGTTTGATTGTTTTTTGAACTTGTTTCAAACGTAAAGCTTGTCTCTTTTAGAGCATCATGAAATTTATTTACTAGATTGTTGGCTTCTGCACCGTATAATTCACTTCCATCATGGTAGATGACTTGAGTGGGATGAACAACATCTAAAAAGGAGAGTTGGTCTTGTGTTTTAACGGTTTGTTTTTTTACGGTTCGAGCATCCTCAATCGTAGAATAGCTTGGTTTAAACGTCCATAGACTCCATGTTAATACAAGGCTTAATAAAATTAATAATGTTAATGTGATCGATTTTATCCATTCTCGGTTCTCACGGAAAAACGTCAGAACTCTTCTTGTATGTGTAATCCACTTTAACCAGTTCATTGCTTAGGCCCCTCCTTAACTTTTCTTAAAGGAAGAGTAAAATGTATCGTTGTTCCTTGACCCCATTCACTTTCTGCCCAAATATCTCCGCCATGTGCAAGAACGATCTCTTTTGCGATCGCAAGGCCAAGCCCTGTTCCACCGATGTCTCTGGATCGGGCACGGTCCACCCTGAAGAATCGATCAAAGATCTTAGATACGTTGTTCTTCGGTATCCCAACACCTTGATCCGAGATGCTCACTTTAACTTTGCGGCCAATTACTGCAGCCTTTGCTGTAATGGTTCCACCTTCTGGAGAGTATTTCATCGCGTTTGAGATGATGTTATCAAGCACTTGTGTCATCTTATCCGTATCCATCTGGACTAGAATCCTATTATCTGGCAAAGAGCGTGATAGCTCGATATTTTCTTTCTCCAACATTTCAAAACGATCAATGATACCATTTAAGAAATGAACCAAATCAATTTCAAAGAAGTTAAATCTGTAATCTTTGCTGTCCATTTTTGAAAGCTGCAGTAAGTCTGTAACAAGTCTGATCATACGCTCTGTTTCGTTTTGAGTAACTTCTAGGAAACGCGGCGCAATATTATCGTCTTGCCATGCACCGTCTGCAAGTGCCTCAAGATAGCTTCTCATTGTCGTCAATGGAGTTCGTAACTCATGAGAAACGTTAAATACAAATTCTCTTCGTTCGTTATCAATTTGTTCTTGTTCAGTAACATCATGCAGAACACAAATAAGACCATTGATTGGCCCGTCATCTTTTTGAATCGTTGAAAAGTTAGCACGAACTACGTAATGAAGATCATCTGTACTAAAATCAAGCAGCATGGATTCATACTCGTTATAAAGCTCTTCCCACGAATAATCTGTATTTAGTCGGAGTAATTCCATAAGTGACGTTCCGAGTGCGTTTTGCCTAGAAATATTAAGCATCTCTTCGGCTCGGTCGTTCATAAGAATAATAGCTCCATCACGATCGGTCGCAATCACACCATCTGTCATATACGTTAAGACTGAACGCAGTTTTCTTCGTTCACTTTCCGTGATAGCCGTAGCTTCTTGAAGCTTTGTTGTCAGGTTGTTAAATGTCATGGCGAGCTGTCCGATTTCATCATCACCGTACAGCTGAACTTTTCGAGAAAAATCTCCTCTTGCCATAACAAGGGCTTGCTTTCTCATATCAGCCATCGGACGTGTAATCGTACGTGCCAAAAAGACACCGAGGAGTCCTGTAATGATAAGTGCAATTACTGTCCCGGTTACTAAAATATTATTAATACGCTGAATCTGTTTAAAGATGCTTTCAATGGAAGCTTCTAGATAGATAGCACCAATTGTAGGTCCATCACTGTCCACCTGAATCGGTTTAGCAAGGACCATTACTCGTTCGCCTTCGGGTGTGAGCATGATCTCATCAGCAACTGTGCCTTCAAGAGCAAGTTTTATCTTGGGGTTAAAGCTGATCTGGCCCTTTAGCCGTTGCTTATTACTGGCAAGAACCATACCTTCCTTATTTAAGACTTGAACTTCTCTTTCTTCAAATTCCTCGTCAATTAACGCTTGAATATCTTCTTCAAGCGTTTCAGCTTCCTCTCCATCTTCAGCTTTTCTATCTTTATATCCTTTAACGTCCTTCATCTTCTGCTCAATATTAAACTCTAATAAATTCACGCGATCATACAGTGATTTAGAAAAACTCTGCCGAAGATCAGTCTCTAAATTATTTATAAAATAGACACTGATCACTTGCATGGCTATTAAGATGAGCAAAACATAAATCAATACAAACTTAACGTGTATTGATTTAAAAAAATTGACTTTATCCATGATGATTACTCCTGATCAGGATTTCTTAGGTAATACCCCACTCCGCGTCTAGTAATGATCCATAATGGGTGACTCGGGTTATCTTCTACTTTCTCGCGCAGACGCCGAACCGTAACATCAACCGTTCTTACGTCACCAAAGTAGTCATATCCCCACACGGTTTGAAGCAAGTGCTCACGTGTCATCACCTGCCCGATATGTTTAGCTAAATAGTGCAGCAGTTCAAATTCTCGATGTGTTAACTCTATCGTTTCACCACGCTTTGTCACAATATAAGCATCAGGGTGAATCGTTAGTGAACCGATTGTAATCTCATTGTTCTCATCTACTTCACGCTCTGACTCCTGCTGGTGACGGCGAAGGTTGGCTTTTACACGAGCAATCAGTTCGCGCGTGCTGAAAGGCTTTGTTACATAGTCATCCGCACCTAACTCTAACCCTAGTACTTTATCGATTTCCGAATCTTTTGCTGTCAGCATAATAATCGGCATGTCATACTTTTTGCGGATCTCACGGCATACTTCCATGCCATCTTTTAAAGGAAGCATGATATCAAGCAGAATCATATCTGGCTTCTCTTTTTCTACTTTCTCAAGGGCATTAATACCGTCGTAAGCGCAGCTTACCGTAAATCCTTCTTTTTCGAGATTAAATTGCAGAATATCTGCAATTGGTTTTTCATCATCCACAACGAGAATTTTCTTATCCATGGGAACGCTCCTTCTTCGGAAACTCTATTTTATATATAGCAGAATGTTTTGTAATATCGTTTTAATGGTATCTCTACTATTTTATCACAGTTGAAACTTTCTCCATACTACTAGTAAAACCTTCTAATTTTAGATAAGAAAAACCTCCAGGAAAAAATATTCCTAAGAGGTTTTACAGTGCATTTTGTTACTGTCATCTTTGACAGGTTGATTGTAGTGTAAGATGCGAGACTCCTGCGGGACAGGCGGGCAGGTGAGACACTTAAAAGTGAAACGTACGAATGTGGCTCACCGCCTGCCCCGCGGAAAGCGAGCGTCTGAAACGGAAATCAACCACTTTCAAAAGCAACCAAAATTATGCTTTTACAAATAATCTGCAGGATTTTTTAGTACACCGTTCTCGTATACTTCAAAATGCAAATGAACACCTGTCGATTGGCCTGTTGAACCCATAACACCAATCTTTGATCCCTTTTGTACCACATCTCCTGTTGATACAGAAATGGAATTCAAATGAGCATAAATGGTTTTCATGCCATTGTTATGATTGATGATGATCTTGTTGCCGTAATCTCCATCCCAGCCCGCAAAAGCAACCGTACCGTTGTCTGCAGCCAAGATGGAACGTTCTGAAGGGCGTGCAATGTCCATCCCTTTATGCTGTCTTCCCCAGCGAGACCCTTTATGGCTCGAGATGTATCCACCAACTGCCGGCCATGAAAGAGTGCCTGTCCCTTTAGATGGAATCACTTTCGTACCGATCTTCTGAACCTCAGTAACAGGTGCTTTCACTTGCTCTTGGTTTACGATGTCTTTTTTAAGAACTTTATCGTCTGCTTTTCTAACGGTATAGGTCATGTCTTCTAACCCTTTTTGACCTTCTTGTACCGTTTTCACCTGTCCCTTTTCTAGTGTGCTGTCTTCTTGTTTTTCAACCTGAAAAGGGATTTCGTTCTGTACACGAGTCGCTTCATAGACCATTACTTCGGTGTATGGCTTCTTTTCTGTAACAGTAACCGCTTGCCCCGTACGAATAACAGGAACGAGCAGCAATTCTGTATTTAACGTGTAAAATTGCTCCATCGTTAAGTGATACTTTTCGGTAATCGATTTAACCGTTTCACCTTTTTGAACAATGTGTTCTTTTCTCTTAATTGTCCCCTCTTTTAAAAGGGAGATCGCACCGTCAACAGATACGAGATCCTTTATTGACGTTTGAGCTTTTTGAATGAAAACTGGTGTCGAGAAGTCAATATCGACAACCTTACTTTCTCCAGGACTCAATTCTGGAACTTCAAGCTCTTTATTTTCAGCTTTCTTTTTGTTGATCTCATCAAGCTCTGCTTTTGAAACATGTTCAAGTTGTAGCTTTAAAAGCGTATCTTCCGCTTCTTTTTCACTTGAAACGTAAGCTACTGTTTGCCCACCTACTACCAATCGATAGGCTTCAACGGAAACGGTCAGTTGCTTTCTTAAATTTTCCTTTGCCGCTTCATTGTCAAACTGAGGTCTGAACATTTTTTCCGGCTTTAACTCGATGGATTCATTTATGGTAAAAGCAAAATCACTCTTTCTGCCTTTTGCTTGCTGCAATAACTCTTCGACCGTCTCTTCGACAACACTTTCTTCTCGAACGGTACCAATCTTCTTTCCATCCACATAAACGTTAAAAACGGTCTTGATCAACTGGTTATCATCGTGATGTGCATCTGTGATGGATGGATTCAACGTAATTGTTGAGAGTATCATTAAAACCGCGATAAATAGCGGAATGATTTTCTTTATAAATCTTTCAGTGGTTTTTCGATTTTGCACCTTCTATTTCCCCCTAAAGATCCTCTTCTATATCTCATCTATGTCTATTGTCCTATGACAAACTTCTCCTAAAGCACCTCTAGTATCCTATCACAAGCCATTTCGATTTGTCAGAATTTCACGTATTTTGTAATGCAAATGTAAAAAATCGACATGAAAAACAGCACAAAAAAAGAGTATAGACGACCTCTCCATACTCTTTTTAACATTTATTCTGTTAGTTTAATCCGTTCAATAATGTCCTCTTTTTGTACATAAACCACGAGCAAGCTGATCGGCAGAAGGATCAACGTTTCTTGCCACTGTCTTTCAATGAGCCAGTAGAAGAATGGTGCGAGTGAGAAGGCAAAAAGACCCGCTACCGTTAAACTTCTTTTAATCGCGTAAAACAATAGAAATGCCGCTCCAACGAGTATCGCTGATGGCAGATGAAAAACAATCAGTCCTCCAATAAAGGAAGCTACTCCTTTTCCTCCATGAAACTTCAGGAATATCGGATAAAGATGACCGAGAATCACTGCAAGAAATCCAAGCAGCTGAATATGAGGAGGATATTCAAATTGAATGGCTGCCCATACGACTGCTGCGGCTTTTATAATGTCACCGGCGAGAGTTAGAACGAAGCCCGATGGTCCGAGAACCCTGCCAGCATTTCGAGCACCTATATTACCGCTGCCTAATAATCGTAAGTCAACGCCTTTTAAAAGCTTTGCTACAAGAAACCCTGTCATAATTCCGCCTACAAGGTAACTCGCGATCAAATACAGCCCCCATTGAAATTCCATCTGTATGATCACAACCTTCCTCATCCCAATTGATACAATATATTCTAAATACCGAGGACTTATCCCTCTTAATCAGCATTAAAAGTGCCAAAAGTGAGTATGTAGATGCTGCTAGATGCTGATGTTTCATCTCTTCAGGTTATTTTTATAGCATATGGGCGTAGTTTCGGTGTTGCAAAGGCGTCAGAACTCATACCTAGCGGGGTACTTATGATGATAATTAAGCCTAAACTCCATGTAATTAAGTCTAAATGAGAAAAATTAAGTCTAAATCGACAGCAATTAAGTCTAATTGAATAAATAAAGGCTATTCGATAATTCTCGACAAAGACGATTCCGTTGAATACCCTAAGTCTTATCTAAAAACGACATACATAAATAAAAAAAGCATGCCCCTTTTTCAAGGAACATGCAGCATGATTTTTAGGATTAAAAGTAAAATGGTGGCTCGAGACGGAATCGAACCGCCGACACGAGGATTTTCAGTCCTCTGCTCTACCATCTGAGCTATCGAGCCAAAATAAAAGTGGCGGACCCGACCGGGGTCGAACCGGCGATCTCCTGCGTGACAGGCAGGCATGTTAACCACTACACCACGAGTCCACTTAAAAGCTTTTATTCAAGTTAAAAAGAAATGGTGACCCGTACGGGATTCGAACCCGTGTTACCGCCGTGAAAGGGCGGTGTCTTAACCGCTTGACCAACGGGCCACTTTTTTAAAAAAGTGGTGAGCCATGAAGGACTCGAACCTTCGACCCTCTGATTAAAAGTCAGATGCTCTACCGACTGAGCTAATGGCTCGTGCTAAAATTTCGTCGGACCCCTGTCTCTTCCTCTGCGAGTATAGAAATCAGTTTATCCGTCGAGACAACTCGTAGTTCAATCACGATGTATCGCTCGTGACTGAGCTAATGGCTCGTGCTTGTTTAATACGATGTCGTTTTTTCACGACAAGTGTTACTTTATCACGTTATAGATGCTTTGGCAATATGTTTTCGATATATTTTTCAAAAAACTTTCAAATGCTCAAAAATGCTCACTAAAGCCTTCAAAATCCTCTCAAAAAAGCACGATTTAACCCCAAAAAGAAAGCCCCTCGTTTCCAAGGGGCAACAAAATATTTACGCGAATACGCCTCTTACCATGTTTGTTTGTGCACGGTCTGGCCCAACTGAGAAGATAGAAAGTGGAATACCAGTTACTTGCGAGATACGCTCTACATAATGACGCGCGTTTTCCGGAAGCTCTCCAAGATCCTTCACACCTGTAATATCTTCAGTCCAGCCTGGCATTTCTTCAAATACAGGCTCACATTGAGCAAGCTCTTTAAGGCTCGCTGGAAATTCATAAGTTAGTTCACCTTTGTATTTGTACGCTACACAGATTTTTAATGTTTCAATACCTGTTAAAACGTCGATTGAGTTCAAAGAAAGATCCGTGATTCCTGAAACACGACGAGCATGACGCACAACCACTGCGTCAAACCAACCTACACGACGAGGACGTCCCGTCGTTGTACCGTACTCACGGCCAACTTCACGAATTTGGTTACCGATCTCATCATGAAGCTCAGTTGGGAAAGGACCATCACCAACACGTGTTGTATAGGCTTTTGAAACACCTACAACATGGTTGATCTTAGACGGACCAACACCAGAACCGATTGTTACTCCCCTGCGATTGGGTTTGATGACGTTACGAAAGGATATGTTCCTTGGTCGATATCAAGCATAACACCTTGTGCACCTTCAAAAAGAACGCGACGGCCATCGTCTAGTGCATCGTTCAGAACAACTGATGTATCCACTACATATTTTTTAATTTGTTGACCGTATTCATAATACTCATCTAAGATTTCTTCTTTTGTGAATCCTTCTGATTCGTAGATGCGTTCGAATAAACGATTTTTTTCCGCTAAGTTGCGCTCAAGTTTTTCTTCAAATTCTTCACGATCTAAAAGGTCAGCGATACGAATTCCGATACGAGCTGCTTTATCCATATAAGCAGGTCCGATACCTTTTTTCGTTGTGCCGATCTTGTTCGCTCCCTTGCTTTCTTCCTCTAAGATATCTTGACGAAGGTGATAAGGAAGAATCACGTGCGCACGGTTAGAGATACGAAGGTTGTCCGTACTTACTCCGTGGCTGTGAAGATAAGCAAGTTCTTCAAGAACAGCTTTCGGATCGACAACCATTCCGTTACCGATCACGCAAATTTTATCTTTATAAAAGATTCCAGATGGAATAAGGTGAAGCTTATACTTCTTACCTTCAAAAACGATTGTATGACCAGCGTTGTTACCGCCTTGGTATCTAGCTACTACTTCTGCTTTTTCTGAGAGATAATCGGTAATCTTACCTTTTCCTTCATCTCCCCATTGTGTTCCCACTACTACTACTGATGACATGGTTGCACCTCCATGAAATTAACGATTGACGAATTTATCATCTAATCTTAAAAACCATGCTTAGTTTAGCAATATATTTAAGGAAAGTCAATTAAAAACACGAACATTAAATCACTTATTATTACTTTCGTTCGTAATATATTTACAAATCCATAGTCAAAAGATCAAAAACTCTATCGTATCCTGTAGTATTCACCTTGTTTAGGAGGTATGATTCCTTTGTTTATCGAAAAATTAATGGTTGCTTATATGGATAATAAAGCAAACCACATATATTATTTAGACAGAAACGAACAAGCTATTCTGCTCGATGCGATCGAGCCGGGCGGCCTTCCAAATCTAGAGTTTTTAGACGCGGACGAACCAGAGCGATTCATTGAAATTCCAAAAGTGATGAATGTAGAATCATTTAGCTGGATGGTTGAATTTGAAAATCATCATCAAAACAGTGAGCTATTGCATGCTCTCAATGAAGATGAGCCTTTTGAACGTTTTACCGAAAAAGTTATAAAATTGGACTTGCTCGACGAATGGCAGACCTTTCAAAAAGATAAAGTCAAAAGCAGAATCGAAAATTGGTTAACGGAAAAAAACTTATAGAAATGCAAAAGCAGCCGGAATAATCCAGCTGCTTTTTTTATGCGCCTGGCGGTATGGCACTTTCATCGTGCCGCCGGTCCAGGTTAACGAATTTGTTGTATTCTTTTACGAAAGCAAGCTCTACCGTTCCGGTTGGACCGTTACGCTGTTTCGCAATAATGATTTCTATAATATTCTTCGCTTCCGTTTCTTTATCGTAATAATCATCACGGTATAAGAAGGCTACGATATCGGCATCCTGCTCGATGGAACCTGATTCACGAATATCAGACATCATCGGACGCTTGTCCTGACGGGATTCAACGCCACGGGATAACTGTGATAGGGCGATTACAGGCACTTCAAGCTCACGAGCAAGTGCTTTTAATGAACGGGAGATCTCAGAAACCTCCTGTTGACGATTCTCGCCAGATTTCCCGCTCCCCATAATAAGCTGCAAGTAATCGATCAAGATCATGCCTAGTCCCTTTTCCTGCTTTAGACGACGGCATTTCGCACGGATATCATTAATACGGATACCCGGAGTATCGTCAATGTAAATACCAGCGGCAGACAGACTTCCCATAGCCATCGTAAGCTTCTGCCAGTCTTCAGGCAGCAAAGACCCGGTACGCAGACGTTGAGCATCCAGGTTCCCCTCTGCACAAAGCATACGCATGACGAGCTGTTCTGCTCCCATCTCGAGACTGAATATGGCCACATTCTCGTCTGTCTTCGTTGCGACATTTTGAGCAATGTTCAAGGCAAACGCTGTTTTACCTACAGAAGGACGGGCTGCAACGATGATCAAGTCATTTCGCTGAAACCCTGCAGTCATCCGATCTAGGTCATTAAAGCCCGTTGGAATCCCTGTAATGTCTCCTTTGCGGTTATGAAGAGCTTCGATATTGTCATACGCATGCACCAATACATCTTTAATTGCCGTAAAAGCACTCGTGTTTTTACGGTTAGCTACTTCTAATATCGATTTTTCTGCTTCGTTCAGAATGGCCTCTACTTCTTCTTCACGTGCATAGCTGTTTGCTGTTATATCAGTCGCAGTACGAATCAAACGGCGCAGAAGGGACTTTTCTTCAACAATCTTGCTGTAATACTCGATATTCGCGGCTGTCGGCGAACTATCAGCAAGCTCCGATAAAAAAGACAATCCTCCTACTTCATCGAGCTGGTTTTTATCCTGCAGTTCTGAAGTGACGGTAATCAGATCGACGGGCTCGCCTTTTGCGTTCAGGTCGAGCATCACGCGATAGATTCGTTGGTGAGTCGCTCGGTAAAAATCTTCAGGCAGCAGGATTTCTGAGGCAGTGATAAGAGCTTCGGGCTCTAAAAAGATAGCACCTAGAACAGCCTGCTCCGCTTCAATATTTTGCGGTGGTATGCGGTCAGCAAATAAATCACTCATACTATGTCCTCCTTTCTTTATTTTTTGAATTAATTCTATAGGTATAGAAAAAAGATTGTTGGTTTAAAAAGCATTTTGTTCCTTATCTACTTTGAACAGTTGATCAGAGTGTAAGGTGCGAGACTCCTGCGGGACAGGTGGGCAGGTGAGACACTTAAAAGTGAAACGTCCGAATGTGGCTCACCGCCTGCCCCGCGGAAAGCGAGCATCTGAAACGTAGATCAACCTCTTTCAAAGACCCGCAAAAAAACCGGGGACTCCCGGCTTTTTTATTCTTCCGTTACGTGTACTTTAACTGTAGCCGTTACTTGTGAATGAATTTTGATCGGCACATTCGTGTATCCGAGCGCCTTAATCGGATCAGCTAGCTCGATTTTACGCTTGTCGATCTTAATGCCTTGTTCTTTCAATCCGTCTGCAATCTGTTTGCTCGTTACAGAACCAAACACTCGGCCGCCTTCGCCTGTTTTGGTTTTGATCGTGATTGTCATCTCAGCAAGTTTTGCTTTTAGTGCTTCAGCTTCTTCCAGTTGAGCTTGTTGTTTTTTCTCTTCGCTCTTCTGCTGGCCCTGAAGTGCAGCCATTGCCCCTGAAGTAGCTTCTGAAGCTAAGTTTTTAGGAAATAAGAAGTTGCGCGCATAACCTTCAGAAACGTTCTTTACTTCTCCTTTTTTGCCTTTACCTTTCACATCTTGAAGAAAAATTACTTTCATTCCTCTTCTCCCCTTCAATATACTCATCTATTATCATCTTTAAGTGTTTCTCTGCTTCATCAATCGTGCTGTTTTCAATCTGGCAGGCAGCGTTTGTAAGATGTCCTCCGCCTTCCAATCTTTCCATGATCATCTGCACGTTGATATCCCCAAGTGAACGGGCACTGATGCTTACTTTGCCATCAATACGGTTTGAAATAACAAAGGACGCTTGAATACCGTTCATCGTTAATAAAATATCAGCAGCCTGAGCGATGACTACTTGGTTGTATGCATCCTCAGGAGAACTTTTGGCAATAACGATGCCTTTTCTATAGATCTCAGCGCTCTCAATCAACTTGGAACGCCGTGTATACGTATTTAAGTCTTCTTTTAAAAACTTTTGAACAAGAATCGTGTCCGCTCCATGCGCTCTTAAATAGGACGCAGCATCAAACGTACGAGAACCCGTTCTAAGGGTAAAGCTTTTCGTATCTACGATAATACCAGCAAGAAGCGCTGTTGCTTCAAGCATACGCATCTTCAGTCGCTTCGGCTGGTACTCCAACAGTTCGGTTACGAGTTCAGCAGTTGAAGACGCATATGGCTCCATGTAGACAAGAACAGGGTCTTTAATGAAATCTTCTCCGCGACGGTGATGGTCGATTACGACAACATGGTCGAGCTTCGTTAAAAGCTTTTCTTCAATGACCATTGAAGGCTTATGTGTATCAACTACCACTAAAAGCGTGTCTCGAGATGCGATCTCCAGTGCTTCTTCAGGTGAGATGAAATACTTCCAGATCGATTCTGTCTCTCTTAGTTCATCCATTAATCGCTGAACACCAACATCGATATCGGATTGGTCAAGAACGATATAACCATCTTTTCCATTAACTTGAGCGACTTTTAATATCCCGATAGCAGATCCGATTGAGTCCATGTCTGGGTTCTTGTGTCCCATAATGATCACTTTGTCGCTGTCTGCCACCAATTCACTCAACGCATGCGAAATAACTCGTGCACGTACGCGGGTACGTTTTTCAACAGGATTTGTTTTTCCTCCATAGAAACGTACTTTTCCATTCGTCTGCTTGATCGCAACTTGGTCGCCTCCGCGTCCAAGAGCAAGATCTAGACTCGATTGAGACAGCTGTCCTAGCTCAGGAAGTGACGATGTTCCCGCCGCAACCCCAATACTGAGCGTAAGGGAAATATTCTGCTTAGCTGTTGATTCTCTAACCTCATCTAGTACGCTAAACTTATTTTTCTCCAACTCATAAAGGATGCGCTGGTTAAATACAGCTAAAAACCGCTCCGAAGACGTTCGTTTAAGGAAGATGCCGTGTACGTTCGCCCATTCATTCAACACAGACGTCACTTTTGAGTTGATCGTAGAACGAAACTGGTCATCTAATCCTTGTGTTACTTCTTCATAGTTATCGAGATAGATAATCGCCATGACCGTTTGTTCTTCATCGTACAAACGCTCAAGATCTAACTGCTCGGTTACATCAAAAAAGTAAAGCAGTCTATCTTCTTTTTTAAAGTTCACTTGAAATCTATGTGTATTGATCTTTATAACTTCTTCCTTCGCATCACTCTTGATATAAGGAATCAGTTCTTCTGAAACATGGTTTAGAGAATGGCCGATAAAGGACTCTTCTTCAATTAGGGATCCCATGTATGGATTCGCCCATTCGATCTTAAAATCCTCATCATACAAAATAATCCCGATCGGCATTTCCATCAACGCTTCTTCTCCCACCTTCTTTAAGCGGTGAGAAAGCGTAGAAATATAATCGCCCAGCTCCTCTTGAAAACTAGCTTCGGCTTTCATGGCATAATAAAACAAACCACCTAGCAGCACGAAGCCTGCCATTCCGATCATCCAATGAAAATACGTGATGATGCTTACCAGAACAACAGAAGTTACAAATAAGGCGATGACGGGATAACCATGCCACCGTTTTAGTAAAAACTTTGGCATACTTTCAGCTCCTACTGTTTTGGTTTCAACCGTTTTTTGATCATAAATCCTAAATCAATTATACCTAAGAATTTAACGACTTCCAGAGGAATCGGCAGGAAAGAGTTCAGTAAAAACAAGAGTATAATCAACAATATGATTCTTTTTCTCTTCCAATTCTTTATCCAGGCATAATAAAAAATAACTGTGAAACCTTGTAATATAAGTACAAACGATAATATCATATACAAATTTATCGTTACAATATATAAAGACGTACCCTTTTCAGGCATACTAAATGTTAAAACAATCGCTATAATATAATACCACAAAAACGATTTTGGCAGGTTCCACTCACGAAATGGAGGGAACGATGGCACATCATAACGCATTCTTTTCATCAGCATTCTTGCGGCGATATGCGTTAAGAAGGCAAGGATGACAGCTCCTCCAATAATATATGTCGGAAGCATCATCGGGATCAATTCTGCCTGCTCTTTAAATCTTTCAATCTGGGTAGGATCTTGTCCACCCGATTTATAAAAATCTTCTGCTGTGCCTATCGCACTTTGAAACTGAGTCTCTAATTCTTTTACAAAATTGATGCCCATGAATACTTGAGCGATAGCGAGCGTTCCTAACATGTTCACGATGTTCGACAGACTCGCACCGAGCAGAACCGCAAACGCGGGTTTTTTCTTCTATAAAGTTCCCCCATCACGATTCCAGTCAAACCAGCAAACAGGGTGACAATAATACCGTTAAGTCCCGCAAATGCCAATGAAACACCAAACGTGACCGCCCATAAGAGTAATCCCGCTTTAAGATCTTGCCGGTACAAGTAGATGATAAACGGAAGCGGCAAAATAAATAACGAGACCAAGCTAAATAACGGTATGTACATACTGATCAAAAAAGAAGCGTATAAATGCCCGAGACAACGGCACCTTCCACCAATACTCTAGTATTGCGCATGATTCACCTCATAAAATTCTTCATATGTTCTAATTGTAGTGACATAACCGCCGTAATTCAACTTAAACGATAATTCTAGCATAGACGTACTTGAAGCGAAGTAAACAAATTATGGAAGGTTGTTGTGTGTAGGGTGATTTAATGAGTAGAAATGATGCCGATTATGCTAAGACCATAACGGTTATAGAGCTTTTTTGTAAACTCGCGGATAAATAGGTAAAATTCGCGGGATTGTGTTCGAAATTTGCTGGATAAACTTTAAATTTCGCGGGATTGTTAAGGCAACTTCAGGAATCATATGTTTGGCAATGAAATATTCATGCTTTTCACGTGTACCAATCTTATACATGGTGGGGTATTAATAACATTAATTCTAGATATTTAACTTATAATCCTAGAAATTCTAGAATTATTACGGCGAGTTTTCATGATATTCCGGCGAGTTTTGCACATATACCGGCGAGTCGACAACTTTCGACTATGATTCCCTACCCCGATACCCCATCCATCTGACAAACTACAGTCCACGAACGCTTAAAAATCACACTCCACCTCAAACAAGTAATAAAAAAACGCAGCCAGGATAACCTAGCTGCGCTCTTTAACCGATCTTATTCAGATACATATGGTAACAATGCCATGTGACGAGAGCGTTTGATCGCACGAGTCAATTGACGTTGATATTTAGCAGATGTACCAGTTACACGACGAGGAAGAATCTTACCGCGCTCAGAAACGAAACGCTTTAAAAGATCAGTGTCCTTGTAGTCGATGTAAGTAATTTTGTTTACAGTGAAGAAACAAACCTTACGACGCTTTTGGCGTCCACCACGACGTCCAGCCATAGTTGGTCCCCTCCTTTAGATTTATTTTATATATTCCGATTCATAGTTTACGTTAGTTTAAAATGGCAAATCGTCATCAGAGATGTCGATTGGCGTGCCATCATTTGCAAACGGGTCATCGTTGAAGTTATTACGTTTTGGATTCTGCTGTTGTTGCTGTCCTCCAAAGCCGTTATCACTTCCATAGCTGCGGTTCTGATTTTTCTGCCCAAATCCGCGGTCATTTGATGGTCCACCAAAGTTATTGCCGCTGCCTTGATATTGCTGGCCGCCAGCATTAGCGTTTTTAGGTTCAAGGAATTGAACACTTTCTGCCATTACTTCAGTAACATACACTCTTTGACCCTGCTGGTTCTCGTAAGAACGAGTTTGCAAACGTCCATCCACTCCTGCAAGCGATCCCTTTTTCAAGAAGTTCGCTACATTTTCAGCGGGCTTACGCCATACGACACAGTTAATGAAATCTGCTTCGCGCTCACCTTGCTGATTCGAAAAAGGTCGATTGACAGCAAGTGTGAAGTTAGCAACAGCCACACCATTTGGAGTGTACTTTAATTCTGGGTCTTTTGTTAAACGTCCCACCAGTACTACTCGATTTAGCATTCAGAACCACTCCTTAAAGGATTAATTTCTTTCGTCTACGATTGTCATGAAACGAAGAACATCTTCGTTGATCTTCATAAGACGGTCGAATTCATTAATCGCTTCGTTTGGAGCGTTAACTTCCAATAGCGTGTAATATCCATCGCGGAAGTCATTGATTTCGTAAGCTAAACGCTTTTTACCCATTTCCTTTTCGTTCGCGATCTCCGCACCGTTGTCAGTTAGGATGCTTTTCGCACGCTCTTTCGTTGCCTTAAGAGCTTCCTCTTCGATATTCGGACGGACGATGTACATAATTTCGTACTTTTTCATTCCGTTCACCTCCTTTTGGTCTAAGCGGCCCAAAACATTTATTTCGGGCAAGGAGAAAATCATCATAACAAGATTTGTTGACAATTAACTCACAATAAAGAATTATATCAAAAGATGCTGCATAAAACAAGCTTACTTTAGAATTATGCATAAAAAAGAGGAAAAGCGATTGCTTTCCCTCCGAAATTCAGTATTTGATTAAACGTTAAAACGGAAATGGACCACATCTCCATCTTTCATTTCGTATTCTTTACCTTCTAGACGAACTTTTCCTTTTTCTTTAGCAGCTGCCATGTTGCCCGCAGTCATCAAGTCATCATAAGCAACGACTTCTGCACGGATAAATCCTCTTTCAAAATCCGTATGGATGATTCCCGCACACGCAGGAGCCTTCATGCCTCTACGGAACGTCCAAGCACGTACTTCTTGAACACCTGCTGTAAAGTATGTTGCTAATCCTAAAAGAGAATAAGATGCACGAATCAGCTTATCAAGACCCGCTTCCTCAATTCCTAGTTCACCTAAGAAAGCCATCTTTTCATCGCCATCAAGTTCAGCGATCTCTTCTTCTACTTTTGCACAGATAACGATAACTTCTGCATTTTCACGAGCTGCATATTCTTTAACCGCTTCAACATGCTCGTTCGTTCCCTCTAAAAGCTCATCTTCGCTTACGTTTGCAACGTATAGAATCGGCTTCATTGTCAGTAAATGCATCGCATGAACGATCTTGTTCTCTTCAGGTGTTAAGTCAACACTACGAGCAGGTAGTTCTTGCATAAGTGCTTCCTTAATCTTTGAAAGAACTGCAAACTCAGCAACCGCTTCTTTGTCTTTTGACTTTGCTAACTTTTCAACGCGCGCAATACGCTTGTCGATAGACTCTAAGTCAGCAAAGATAAGCTCAAGATTGATTACTTCAATATCATCGATCGGATTTACTTTTCCGTGAACGTGAGTGATGTTCTCGTCATCAAAACAGCGAACAACTTGTAAGATCGCGTCCGTTTGGCGAATGTGTGATAAGAATTTGTTACCAAGTCCTTCACCCTTGCTTGCACCTTTTACGATACCGGCAATATCCGTAAACTCAAAAGTTGTAGGTACTACTTTTTTCGGCTGTACCAATTCTGTTAATTTTTGAAGACGGTGATCAGGTACTTCTACGATTCCAACATTCGGATCAATCGTACAGAACGGATAGTTAGCTGATTCTGCACCTGCTTGTGTAATAGCGTTAAACAATGTAGATTTACCAACGTTCGGCAAACCAACGATTCCAGTTGTAAGAGCCACTGTTATTTCACTCCTCTGTTTTATATAAAGCTCGGAACCCCGAGACTTTTCAGTTAAAAAAATATCCTTCCCAATTATAGGTTTTATCACCTTAAAAAACAAGAAGAACCGGGTAGTGCTTCCCGGCTCTCATTCTTAACTCTTTTTTCTATGTTCATTGTAGTAATCAAGTGGCACATCCTATGGAATACATTGTTCCACGTGAAACTTTATTAAATAAGTCTTATATTACTCCCCTGGTGATAACAAGACTTTCTTAATTTTCTTAGCAAATTCAGCTCTTGGCAGCATCACACTATGCTGACAACCCATACATTTGATTCGAATATCTGCCCCCATACGAATAACTTTCCATCGGTTTGTTCCGCATGGGTGCTGTTTTTTCATTTCCACTTCATCGTGAAGTTGAAATTCTTTTTGCTGCATCATCAGCTCTCCTTTATTTTTGTTCTTTTGGCATTGATTCTTTCTGATACGTGACCATTTTCGGATAAGGAATTTCTATACCTGCTTTTTCAAGTTCATGTTTTAGGGTTTTACGAAGTTCTCGCGCGATTTTAAAATGCGTCATCGGAAGTACCTCGGCGGTAACTCGAATGACAACCTCAGAAGCACCTAACATTTGAACACCTAGTACTTCTGGTTCTTTTACCATCTCAGGGTAATTGGGTTTTGCGTTCTTAACGACTTCTTGAATGATATTTTGCGCTTTATCAATATCTTCTTCATACGCAATGCTTAGGTCAACAACAGCAATGCTGTTATGAACAGAAAAATTCGTAACTTCCGTGATAGACGAATTCGGCAGGATATGCAATTCTCCTGTCCAGCTTTTTATTTTTGTTGTTCTCAGCCCGATTTCTTCAACTGTGCCTTCAAAACTTGCAATTCGTACCGTATCACCTACAGAGAACTGGTTTTCGAAGATGATGAAAAATCCAGTGATGATATCCTTTACAAGACTTTGAGCACCGAAACCGATCGCTAAACCAACGACACCTGCCCCCGCAAGGATCGCTTTTATGTCTACGCCAAACTCGGTTAAGATGGTCAAAATCGCTACGAAATAGATAACATAGGAAGCTACGTTATCTAGAAGTCGGAATAAGGTGTTCTCCTTCTTTCGCTTAAACGTAAAGGAGATTTC
Source organism: Fictibacillus sp. EA-CB0309 (assembly GCF_055814265.1). Taxonomy (NCBI): domain Bacteria; kingdom Bacillati; phylum Bacillota; class Bacilli; order Caryophanales; family Fictibacillaceae; genus Fictibacillus; species Fictibacillus sp. EA-CB0309. The sequence goes on along the minus strand of NZ_CP169271.1, from coordinate 306,023 downwards.
AACCGTACTTTAAAGATATTTGCGATCGCCGCTTTTACAATATATTTAAATATAATGGCCAGTATAATGATTCCTACAATTTTAAATCCTGTTGTAGCAAGGCCTGTCCACCATTCTTTATCTGAAAAAAAGGTTATAGCCTGTTCTGCTGTTTTTGGTAAATCGGTACCTTCCAATTCAGTCTCCGTCCTCTCAATGATTATGAGATTATTTAATCAGCTTTTCCTTAGAATATCAAATGTCATTCATTATAAGTGGTTATGAAAAACTTATTGAGTTATGAGTACCACCTAAACGGGTATAGACTTTAAACAAAAGTCTGTGATTATTCTATTCTACCATGTATAACAAAAGGAATTCTTCCGTATACTAGTAGAACCATTATAAAGGAGAGGATGTCATGTTCCTCAAACGGAAGCTGGGATTAGGGAAACCCATTCAATATAAATTGCACCACGAAGATAAGGAAGCGATGCTGCGAATTACAGAACAAATTTTACCTATGCTTCCGGAAACAAGCCATCAGCCAGTCGTAGTTGTCTGTATAGGTACCGACCGATCGACAGGTGATGCATTAGGTCCTCTTGTAGGTACAAAATTGCACAACAAAGATACTTTTCCGTTTTTTGTTTACGGTACACTTGATGATCCTGTTCATGCCGTAAATCTAGAGGAGAAGCTAAAAATGATTGAAACCGAACATCCAGGTGCTTTTGTTATTGGAATTGATGCCTGTTTGGGCCGGTTAAATCATGTGGGCATGATCTCTATTAATGACGGACCGGTAAAACCAGGTGCAGGTGTGAATAAACAGCTGCCGCCTGTTGGCGATATGCATATTACAGGTATCGTAAACGTAAGCGGATTTATGGAATACTTTGTCCTTCAGAATACGAGGTTAAGTATCGTCATGAAAATGGCCGACTTAATTGCAGATTCCCTTCATATGGCTTGCTTACGAAAAAAATCCAACAAAAAAACATGATTGCAGGAACAGATACGCGTTCTCAAGATATTTATAAAATTCAATAACAAAAAGCCGCTTCTACTGGATAGAAGCGGCTTTTTTTATAGCAAACCTTGTGAAAAAGAAAGAATGTTTTCCCATTTTTCAACAATAAAAACAAGCAGTGTAGCAACCAGCAACCCGGGAAGAAGGTTCGCCACGCGAATCTTTGCGATGCCTAGCAAATTTAAACCGATCGCTACGATCATGATTCCGCCTGTTCCTGTTATTTCTACGATAAGAGCATCCATCAGTTCTTGCGGAACGAATCGATCGATCTGTGTAGCCATTAAAGCAATAATCCCTTGATATAAGACGACCGGAATCGCGGAAAACATTACACCGATACCAAGTGTTGAGGTAAAAAGAATGGCACAAAATCCATCGATTAATGCTTTCGTATAGAGAACATCATGCTGTTGCCTTAACCCGCTGTCTAGCGCTCCCACAATGGACATCGCTCCAACTACAAAAACAAGAGTAGCTGTTACAAAACCCGTCGCAACCGATCCTTTATCTTGCTTCCCTACCTTCGTTTCAAGCCACTTCCCGATCGCATTCAATCGATCTTCTAAATTCCACCACTCACCAAGCGCACCGCCAATGGCTAGACTCGCAATAACAATCAAAAATTGCTCGCTTTTAAGTCCCATACCAATCCCTAAAATCGTGACAGCTAAAGCCATCGCTTGTAAGATTGTATTTTTAAATCGATCAGGGATGCTTGTCCAGAACAAGCCTAAAAAGCTCCCCGCTACAATGGCAATACCATTTACTATTGTTCCTAACAGTGACATGTAACGTTCTCCTATCTAAGCAGGCCATCGATGATTATCTATTACGATTGAATCAAGGTGCTTACTTCTTTATTGTTTATTATTTAAGCTTGAAAGTAGTTGATTTCCGTTTCAGGATGCTCGCTTTCCGCGGGGCAGGCGATGAGCCACATTTGTACGTTTCACTCTTAAGTGTCTCACCTGCTCGCCTTAAGGAAGTATCCTGGCTCCTGCGTCTACAAGTTAATGCTTCCGTAGTGAGCTTCCTCGTCGCATGCCTTGCGAGAAGCTTCTCAGGTGGTAGGCACGCACCTTACACTCCAATCAACTTAAAAATTAAACCAGTAGCGATAAACTGTTAGTCATAAACTTTTAAAGAAATTGTAAAAAAGAAAACCACCTTATCGATGGTTTTCTCTCTATTTTTCTAACAGATCTAAAATACGCTCTAAATCATCTTGTGAAAAGAATTCGATCTCAATCTTCCCTTTTCGCTTCGACTTTTTAATGGACACAGATGTTCCGAATCGATCGCGCAGCGAAGATTCTTTTTCTTTAAAAAACACATTGGTTTGTACTGTATTTTTCTTTGTTCCACGTGAAACATTTTTGTTAATATCCGAAATCAACTTTTCAAGCTGTCTTACATTTAAATTTTCATCCATTATCCGCTGGACGATTAGCTGCATCTTCGTTTTTTTCTTAAGTCCGAGTAATGCTCGTCCATGCCCCATCGATAACAGGCCATTGGACAAAAGCTCTAAAACAGGTTTTGGAAGTTGAAGCAACCGGATATGGTTCGCAATATGCGGACGGCTCTTTCCAACTCTAGAAGCTAATTCTTCTTGAGTGATTTCCAGGTGCTCCATCAACTTCTGATAAGCCTGTGCTTCTTCGACCGGATTCAAATCTTCTCGCTGAAGGTTTTCAATCAAGGCAACTTCCATCATTTTTTGTTCCGTATAATCTTTTACGATCACAGGGATGGTGTTTAGCCCTGCCTCAGATGCTGCCCTGAACCTTCTTTCACCTAGAACAATCTCGTAGCCTTTAATACTTTTCCGTACAACAATCGGCTGAAGAATGCCATGTTCTAAAATGGATTCTTTTAGCTCGTCAATGGCTTTTTGGTCAAAAACTTTTCGGGGCTGATACGGATTTGGCCTAAGCTCTGATATGCTGACATCTTTGATCTGCTCTTCTTCCCCAGCTTCCGTTGGAGGAAAGAAAGCATGTAGCCCTTTACCTAACCCTTTCACCAATGCCAATCACTTCCTTCGCAAATTCTAAATATACATCTGCACCGCGGGATTTCGGATCGTAAATAATAATCGGTTTACCATGACTCGGTGCTTCAGATAGTCTAACGTTTCTTGGTATGATCGTTTCATACACTTTATCTTGAAAATACTTCTTAACTTCTTCAATAACTTGAATGCCTAAGTTCGTACGTGCATCAAGCATCGTGAGCAGGACTCCATCAATCATCAAATCAGTATTAAGGTGCTTTTGCACAAGTCGGACCGTATTTAATAGCTGGCTTAATCCTTCTAGTGCGTAATACTCACATTGAACTGGAATGATAACTGAGTCAGAAGCTGTTAAAGAATTAATCGTAAGTAGTCCTAATGATGGAGGGCAATCAATAATAATATAATCATAAACGGAGCTTACCTGATCTAACGCTCTTTTCAATCGGACTTCACGCGATATCGTAGGTACTAACTCGATTTCAGCTCCAGCGAGTTGTATCGTCGAAGGGAGTATATGTAAACCTTCACAGATGGTCTCGACAATCACATCTTTTACTTCCACATCCTCAACAAGGACATTATAGATACATTGATCGATATCACCTTTGTCCACACCTACACCACTTGTAGCGTTGCCTTGAGGATCTATGTCTACGAGCAAAACTTTTTACCGAAATATGCTAAGCATGCACCAAGGTTGACGGACGTAGTCGTTTTTCCGACTCCGCCTTTCTGGTTGGCTACTGCAATGATCTTGGCCACGTTGTCACCTACCTCACTTAATAAAACAATTCATTATCTATTATTCTATCATGAAGGAAATAAAATGACGTATGGAATTACAGAAAAAAGTATTTTTAGCTGAATTTATTTTTTCTTCTTTTTTCAGTTGAAATTTTAAAGAAGACAGGAAATCAATCCCTAAAAAGACTCTCATTCTAAAAGTTTTTGCATTGGGGTTTTAGTTCCTTCTCTTCATTGTCAAGTTGATTGGAGTGTAAGGTGTGAGACTCCTGCGGGACAAGCGGTCAGGTGAGACCCTTTAGGGCGCATAGCGGCAAGGGGCTCACCGCCTGCCCCGCGGAAAGCGAGCATCTGAAACGGAAATCAACCACTTTCAAGGGCGCCAAAGATTTCGAAAACAAAAAAACCACCAGCGTTAACTTCCAGGCTGATGGTCTTCATTTTATTTTTTCGGAATACGAATCGTGAACTGATAAAATTCCTCATGTTCCTCTTCTTCTGTGTCAATGGATAGTCCGCTTTGTACGACCATGTCAACAGATTGCCTAACCGTATTAATGGCGAGACGCATATCCTTGCTATACGATTTGCGTCTGGATTGAGGTTTCTTTTCGGCTGTCTCAGCTTCGATCATTCGTTTCACACGATCTTCAGTCTGCTTCACATTCAATTGTTTTTCCAGAATCTCTTGCAGAACGGCGTCCATCTTTTCTGGAGATTTTAATACAATCAATGCTCTAGCATGACGCTCTGTAATCTTTTTCTGCAAAAGGGCATCTTGAATAGATTGCGGCAGCTTTAATAAACGAAGCTTGTTCGCAATCGTGGATTGACCTTTTCCAAGTTTTTGTGCTAGTCCCTCTTGAGTAAGGCCATGCAATTCTAGAAGTTTAGCATAAGCCATAGCTTCTTCAATGGCAGTAAGTTCTTCTCGCTGAAGGTTTTCAATAAGAGCTACCGATGCGGTTTGGGAATCGTCCATCTCTTTAAGTATAGCGGGTATCTTTTCCCACCCAAGTTTTTGAACAGCACGCCACCTGCGTTCCCCTGCGATCAGTTCGTATTGATTTTCTCCAATAGCGCGAACCACAATAGGCTGAATGATTCCGTGAGCTTCTATCGTCTGTGATAATTCTTCAATTCGTTCATCTATAAAAACCGTACGAGGCTGAAACCGGTTTGGTATGATCTGTTGAACCGGAATTTGAAGTACTTCTTCGTTGTCGTTTTTTCAGCTGGTTCTGGATCTAAGGTTTGCTGGCTCTTTTCGCCGATGCCGAATAAACGTGAAAAAGGATGCTTCATGCGAATACACCACCTTTTGTAATGTGCCTGTTAACTAATTCTTCTCACTAGTCCTATAATCCTGCAAGTCTGTAAAAATCTTTCTTTTATGTAACATCTGTGTTTCACGTGAAACACAGATACATGTTATGAAATAGGAGTTTTGTTTGGCGTTCCTGGTTTTCTCGGGAATTTCTTTGGTGTTTCCTTGACTTTTTCGATCAGAATGATATTGCGTTCACTTTCTTCGATTGGCAATAGAAAAGAATGAACATCTTTTATTTTTCCGCCTAAAAGTTTTACTGCCTTTTCGCCATCTTTCACTTCTTCAGGAAGATTGGCACCTTTCATCCCTAAAAAGTGCCCTCCTATTTTCACTAAAGGTAAACAGAGCTCAGATAGAACAGAAAGTCTAGCAACGGCTCGTGCCATCACAAGATCGAAATTCTGTCTAAACTCCGGACGCTGCGCAAATGTTTCTGCACGGTCATGATGTAAGGATACGTTTTCTAATCCTAATTCATCAACAACATGCTGCAAAAATCCAATGCGTTTGTTGAGTGAATCGACAACCGTCAGCTGGATGTCTGGGTAAACGATCTTCAGCGGAATCGCAGGGAACCCCGCACCTGCTCCGACGTCACAAACCGTTATGTTTTGATTAAAATCATAATAAAATCCTGCCGTCACAGAATCATAAAAATGTTTAAGATATACTTCTTCTTTTTCGGTGATTGCTGTTAGATTCATTTTTTCATTCCACTCAACGAGCAGCTCATAATACATCTCGAATTGTGAGAGCTGCTTATCTGATAACTGTACTCCCTTTTCTTTTAAGGAAGATTGAAACAATTCAACATTCATGGTTTACGCGTTCCCCCTCAACGGGCAATTTTCGCCAGTTTACCTTGTTCAAGGTAGATCAACAGAATAGAAATATCTGCTGGGTTTACCCCTGATACTCGTGATGCCTGCCCGACAGAAAGAGGCCGAACTTCGTGAAGCTTTTGTTTCGCTTCTGTAGCCAATCCATTGATCGCCATGTAATCCAGATCAACAGGCAGTTTTTTATTTTCCATCTTGCGCATTTTCTCAACTTGAGCAAGCTGTTTATCAATGTAACCCGCATACTTCACTTGTATCTCAACTTGCTCCATTACTGTTTCAGGTAATGATGTTTCTGCAGGTGCCATTTTGTGAATCACCGGATACGTTACTTCAGGACGCTTTAGCAAATTGGCTGCAGACATTGGTTCTTTTAACGGTGTAGATTGTGCTTCTGCAAGGATTTGCTGCACTTCTTCAATCGGCTTAATCGATACATGTTCTAAGCGTTCTATTTCCTGCGCAATTTGAGCTTTCTTCTCTTCAAAGCGTTCGTAACGATCTTGAGGTATCAGTCCGATTTCGTGACCTTTTTTCGTTAATCTGAGATCAGCGTTATCGTGTCTTAGCAGCAAGCGGTACTCTGCTCTTGATGTTAGTAGACGATATGGCTCGTTTGTACCTTTCGTAATCAGGTCATCGATTAGTACTCCGATGTACGCTTCCGAACGATCCAGCACTAAAGGCTCTTTTTTCTGTACTTTTAATGCAGCATTTATTCCCGCCATGAGGCCTTGCCCCGCTGCTTCTTCATATCCGCTCGTGCCATTCAGTTGACCTGCTGTAAAGAGACCGTTCACACGCTTCGTTTCAAGAGATGGCCAAAGCTGTGTTGGTACGATCGCATCATATTCAATGGCATAACCGGCACGCATCAGTTCCGCTTTTTCAAGTCCAGGTATCGTAGCTAGAATTTTCTTTTGTACATCTTCAGGAAGACTCGTTGAAAGACCTTGAACGTAAACTTCTTCCGTGTTGCGGCCTTCAGGTTCTAAAAAGATCTGATGTCTTGGTTTATCGTTAAAACGAACAATTTTATCTTCAATGGATGGACAATATCTTGGTCCTGTTCCTTCGATCATTCCAGAATACATCGGTGAACGATGAAGATTACCGTTGATCAATTGATGTGTCGCGTCTCCTGTGTAAGTAAGCCAGCAAGGCAGCTGATCTGTAATATACTCGGTTGTTTCATAAGAGAAAGCTCGCGCTACATCATCACCTGGCTGAATCTCTGTTTTTGAATAATCAATCGTTTTGCTGTTAACACGAGGTGGAGTTCCCGTCTTAAAGCGAACCATATCGAAACCAAGTTCTTGCAGATGATAAGATAAGTTAATAGAAGGAGCCATATTGTTTGGGCCGCTTTCATAAGCAAGCTCACCAATAATGATCTTCCCTCTTAAATAAGTTCCAGTCGTTAAAACCACCGCATTCGCAGCGTATTCAGCTCCTGTTTTTGTAATAACACCCTTACATTCGCCATCCTCAATGATCAGACGCTCTACCATTCCTTGACGCAATGTGAGATTTTCGGTGTTTTCCATTGTTTTTTTCATTTCGTGCTGATAAAGATATTTATCAGCTTGCGCGCGAAGCGCACGTACCGCAGGGCCTTTACCCGTATTAAGCATACGCATTTGAATATGTGTTTTGTCGATGTTGCGTGCCATTTCACCGCCTAGCGCATCCACTTCACGTACAACGATCCCTTTAGCAGGACCACCTACTGAAGGATTACATGGCATGTATGCTACTGTGTCTAGATTCAGTGTCAGACATAACGTTTTGGCGCCCATACGTGCAGAAGCAAGTGCAGCTTCAACACCAGCATGTCCAGCGCCGACAACAATGACATCAAACGTATCTGCTTTATATCCCATTGTTCTACCTCCTTATGTTTATTTTCCAAGACAAAATTGAGAGAACAACTGGTCGATTAGACTCTCTGAAACCGTGTCACCCACTATTTCACCGAGTATCTCCCATGCTCTTGTTATATCGATCTGTACCATATCTATCGGAAGATCAGCTTCAATGCCGCCGAGTGCTTCGTCAATGTGATGAATCGTCTGCTGCAGAAGTGCGATATGCCGCGAGTTAGAAACATAAGTTAAGTCTTGTGCTTCAATTCCGCCTGCAAAAAACAGGTTTGCGATCGCTTGCTCTAATTCATCTATTCCCTCTTCTTTAACTAAAGATGTTGAGATCAGAGGTGAATGTTCTGCAAGTTCTTTGATTCGGTTCATATCCGCTTTCATTTCAAGGTCGGTTTTATTAATGATGACAATCTTATCAAGTCCAGCTGCTGCACGGAATAAGTTCTCATCTTCTTGTGACAGCGTTTCGTTTCCGTTAATGACTAACAAAATAAGATCTGCTTCTTTCAGTACTTTTCGAGATTTCTCCACACCGATCTTTTCTACGATGTCTTCTGTTTCTCGAATCCCTGCAGTATCTACAAGTCTCAATGGAACTCCTCTTACGTTCACGTATTCTTCTATTACGTCCCTCGTCGTTCCCGCAATATCCGTTACGATCGCTTTATTTTCATGAACAAGTGCGTTCATCAAGGAAGATTTCCCTACGTTCGGTCTTCCGATGATTGCCGTGGATAATCCTTCGCGAAGAATTTTCCCTTGGCTTGCCGTTTGTAAAATGGATTCAACTTCTTTTTTACCGTTAACAAATTGGTATTTAAAAGCGTATGGGTCATTTCTTCTGCATCGTATTCAGGGTAATCGATGTTCACTTCAACGTGAGCAATCGTCTCTAATAACGTTTGTCTAAGACGTGTTATGAGTGAAGACAAACGGCCTTCCATCTGGTTGAGTGCAACGTTCATGGCGCGATCTGTCTTAGCTCGAATCAGATCCATTACCGCTTCTGCTTGAGATAAGTCAATTCGTCCATTTAAGAACGCACGTTTTGTAAATTCTCCTGGTTCTGCCAAGCGTGCTCCGTGCTGCAAAATCAATTGAAGGACTCGGTTCACGGAAACTAATCCTCCATGACAGTTTATTTCAACAACGTCTTCCCGCGTAAACGTTCGCGGAGCGCGCATAACGCTGATCATCACTTCTTCCACCGCCTGTTCAATCTTTGGATCAAACAGCTTTCCGTAATGAATGGTATGTGAATCTACATCTGAAAGACGTTTTGATCCTTTATACACTTTATCCGCAATGGCTACTGCTTCAGGTCCGCTTAATCGTACAATCGCGATTGCTCCCTCTCCCATCGGAGTAGAAATCGCCGTAATTGTATCAAATTCCATTGTTGTTTCACCTCGGCTTTCCTCTTTCTTACGCTCTATATAAATTACCTTTAGTATGGCCTTAATCAGTTGTTGTGATAATGGTTTAGCAAAAATGGACATAAATATCCACAATAAAAAATAGTGTATCGCATAATAAGCTTACAGTAAACAAAAAGCCCCAGAGGAATAACCTCTGAAGCTTCTTTATCTCTTGCTTGAGGACGTCGGGCGGATCACGACTTTACGGAATGGTTCCACCCCTTCTGACGTGGTCTCAACATCTCTGTTTTCTTTCAGTGCTAAATGAATCACTTTGCGCTCATTTGCAGGCATCGGCTCTAAAGCAAAACTTTTCTTAGTGAAAAATACTTTTTGAGCAGAGTGTTCAGCTAATCTCTCAAGTGATTCTTGTCTTCGGGTACGATAATTTTCAGCATCAAGCACGATTTTGACATGCTTGCTTGCAGGATCTGAGTTTGCAACCATATTCGTTAGAAGCTGAAGCGCATTAAGCGTTTGTCCGCGTTTTCCAATTAAAATCGCAATTTTGTCACCGGATAAATCCAGCACAAGATGATCATTTTCCTGTCGCTGTGCAATGGTAACGGGCACCCCCATTTTGGATGTTACATCCTGAAGGTATTCGATCGCGGTTTTAACAGGATCAGCTTTCACTGTTACTTCAACTACTGCAGGCTTACCGCCAAGTCCAAAAAACCTTTTTTGGAATCTTCAAGAATGGATATGTCTACTTGATCTTTTGAAGTCTGAAGTTGTTCTAGTGCTGCTGCTACTGCTTCTTCAACCGTTTTCCCTGTTACCTGTACCTTTTTCACTTTTTAGCTCCCCCATCAACTTGGTTTTCTTTCTTTTTCATTGGGGTCGTAATGAAATATGTTTGTCCAATCATGAATATGTTACCGATCACCCAATATAAAGATAATGCAGCTGGGAAATTAATTGCAAAAACAACGATCATAACTGGCATGATGTATAGAAGCATCTTCATCTGCGGATTCGGGTTATCCATTCCGCCCATCATGATTTTTTGCTGTAAGAATGTCGTTAGACCTGCAACTAGCGGTAAAATATAAAATGGATCTGGATTTCCTAAATCGAACCAAAGGAAATTATGATTCGCAATTTCTCCAGTACGCATGATCGCATGATAGAAACCTAAAAGAATCGGCATCTGGATTAGTAAAGGTAAACACCCTGCAAGCGGATTAACACCATTCTTTTGGAAGAGTGCCATCGTTTCTTGCTGCAATTTTTGCTGTGTGTTTGCATCTTTTGATTTGTACTTTTCACGAAGCTTTTGAATTTCAGGTTGAATTTCCTGCATCGCTTTAGAACTGCGTGTTTGCTTAATCATTAATGGAAGAAGCGCAGTACGAATAATCAATGTAACGATGATGATTGACAATCCGTAGTTTTCACCAGTTAAGTTCGCAAAATATGTGATCAACCATGATAACGGATATACAAAATATGTGTCCCAAATTCCCGTTCTGTCTTCTGTAATGGGCTCCATCGACCCACAACCAGATAGGACAGCCATGAGTGCGAAAAGGGCAATCAGTAAACCTATTTTCTTACGCACACTCTTATCCTCCTTAAAATCATAAATCTTATCTCAATTATTTATTGTCTCTTTTTTCTGGCACGAGGTCAACGCCTCCTGGATGAAAAGGATGGCACTTTAAAATTCTGACAAAAGTTAGCCACATTCCTTTAAATACACCATGACGCTTAAAAGCTTCAATACCGTAATGCGAACAAGTCGGATAAAAGCGGCACGAAGGCGGTGTCAATGGGGAGATCCATAGTTGGTAAAAACGAATAATCCCTATAAATAAGGATCTCATTTCTTACACCCTCTTTTTAAGTACGTTTGCTCTGTTCAATACGTGAAGCAAGCTTTTCTCCATTTCATGAAAGTCCATGTTAGCAGTAGGTATTCTTGCGATAACCACGTAATCCCTGCCTGGAAGCAGCTGTTCACTGTATTTATGGAAGATTTCTTTCACAGATCGCTTTATTCTGTTTCTTGTAACGGCTTTTCCTACTTTTTTACTTACAGAAAGTCCGATACGATACGCAGGCTGATCTTCTTTTTTTAAACTGTATATAACAAATTGGCGATTAGCCGTTGATTTTCCTTTTTTGAAGACTTCTTGAAATTCTTCATTTTTTTGAGGCGCTGTTCTTTCTTCATTCATTAACACTCCATCAATTAACCAATCTCATTCCCCAATGTCTTTTCGTTTCGAATCTTATCCCAGTATCGGCCTATTTTGTTCTTATAAAACCTCTAACTCCGAAAAATCGACATAACAGCGTTTTATTACTGAATTGGAGTGAGCAAAAATGTCTATAAAAAGTAAAAAAAGACCACTGATGTCAGTGGCCTATGCAGATAACACTTTTCTTCCCTTTTGACGACGGCGAGCTAGAACTTTACGACCGTTCTTAGTAGCCATACGTGCACGGAAACCATGTACCTTCTTACGCTTACGGTTGTTCGGTTGGAATGTAGGTTTCATGTATATTACACCTCCCTGAGGATATCTTTTATAAAAGACAGTCTAACAAATTATAATGACTGACCCCTTCTTTTGTCAAGCTGGATTTTAGTTTTATGCTGTTTTCGCTGTTTTCTCTGCTTCGCTGTTCTTGAAAGTGGTTGATCTCCGTTCCAGGTGCTCGCTTTCCGCGGGGCAGGCGGTGAGCCACATTCGTAACGTTTCACTCTTAAGTGTCTCACCTCCCCGCCTGTCCTAGCCGAGAGTCTTACACCTTCCACTTCAATCAACTCGCTGATGAAGAAATTGACATGTGAGAGGTTCAGCTAGTAGGCAGATCATCCACCATTCAACATTTCGCTAAAAGGCAAAACAAAAACTAAAATCTTTTAGAGAGGCTATTTTCTTACAGATTGTTGCATTTTTTCATCACCTGCAAATTGATTGTAGCGCAAGGTTGCCGACTCCTACGGGACGAGCGGTCAGGTGGAGACTCCTAATGGCGCAAAGCGGCAGGAGGCTCACCGTTCGCCCCGTGGAAAGCGAGCAACCTGGAGCGGAAATCAATTACTAACAAAAGCAACAATGCAGTACCCAAGCTTTGTAACAGAAAACTTCAAAAGTAACTTTAGTCATTCTACAACGTTCTCCAAAATCCTTATCCTCTTGCCTGTGGACATCTTTTTCGACACGTTTTTCATTATCCACACCAATTATCGACACGTTTTACACAAAATCTAGTGTTGTGGACAACTTTTCTACACAAGGTATGGGCGTTGTGGATAAGTAACAATAAGCCGTTGCCAAGCTTGATTATTTTTGATATGCTTGTTGTGTTTTAACTCGTTAACAAGATGAGTTGCATTTTAAGTTATTCACAGGCTGTGGATAAACTTGTGGACAGGTTTTTCTAGCTGTTAGGAATGTTGTCCACAGATGCATTTTAACTGTTCATAATCCTATTATCTACTATATTAATTATCATTCACATAAGGTGTGGACTTTTTATTTTTATTCATAGGTATTCACTGGGTGTACAAATCTTGTACATCAGAGGAAACAACTGCTGAAATAGGATGATTCGAAGAGATAAGGGGGTAAATTGGTTGGAAAACATCAACGACCTATGGTCCAAAGCACTTTCTGCTATTGAGACAAAAGTCAGTAAGCCTAGCTTTGAGACTTGGTTAAAATCAACAACAGCGCATGCGTTACAAAATGATACGCTTGTGATCACTGCGCCAAATGAGTTTGCCCGTGACTGGCTGGAATCCAGATATGCTGGCATCATTTCTGAAACGCTGCTGGACGTAACAGGCGCAGCACTTGACGTGAAGTTCATCATTCCACAAAATCAGACAGATGTAGACTTGGATCTGGAACTTTCAATGAAAAAAGCCCCAAAAGCAGCAAATGAACCTCACGAAGAAGTTTCTCAAAGTATGTTGAATCCTAAATATACATTTGACCGGTTCGTTATCGGATCTGGAAACCGTTTTGCCCATGCCGCTTCATTAGCTGTTGCGGAAGCACCGGCTAAAGCTTACAACCCGCTTTTTATCTATGGTGGTGTTGGTCTTGGGAAAACTCACTTAATGCATGCGATCGGCCATTATGTATTGGAACATAATCCTGGGGCTAAGGTAGTTTATTTATCATCCGAAAAATTCACGAACGAATTCATTAACTCGATTCGTGACAATAAAACGGTTGAATTTCGCAACAAATTTCGCAGTGTGGACGTGCTTCTAATAGATGATATTCAATTCCTTGCGGGAAAAGAACAGACTCAAGAGGAATTTTTCCATACATTCAATGCACTTCATGAAGAAAGCAAGCAGATTGTCATCTCGAGTGACCGGCCTCCAAAAGAGATTCCGACACTTGAAGACAGACTTCGCTCGCGGTTTGAATGGGGACTTATTACAGATATTACTCCGCCAGACTTAGAGACACGGATCGCCATTCTGCGTAAAAAAGCGAAAGCTGAAGGTCTGGATATACCGAATGAAGTTATGCTTTATATCGCAAATCAAATTGATACGAACATTAGAGAACTTGAAGGTGCACTTATTCGTGTAGTTGCTTATTCTTCTTTAATTAATCAAGATATGAACGCAGATTTAGCAGCAGAGGCATTAAGGGATATCATTCCATCGGCAAAACCAAGGACATTGACGATCCATCATATTCAAGAAGTAGTCGGCAAGCATTATAACATTAAGTTAGAAGATTTTACGGCTAAAAAGAGAACAAAATCCGTTGCTTTTCCAAGACAGATCGCAATGTATTTATCTCGTGAGCTTACAGATAACTCTTTACCTAAAATTGGTGAGGAATTTGGAGGGCGTGACCATACTACCGTTCTTCACGCTCATGAAAAGATCTCAACTCTGCTGATTACCGATCATGTTTTGCAAAAGAAAGTGCAAGAGATTCACGATCAGCTTAAATCAAATTAAATAAACAACACTGAATACTGTGAATAACTACAGTTACTTTACGCACAGTCTGTCCACATGTGGATAGGCTGTTCTATCTTTGTTTTCTGGGGTTATCCACACATTCACAGCGCCTAGTACTATTACTACTATTTTTTTAAAAGATTTTAATAAATATCAGGGGGCAAAACAATGAAAGTTAAGATTCAATTAAACCAGTTGATCGAAGCTGTTCAAGATGTCATGAAAGCTGTATCATCCCGAACTACAATTCCGATTTTAACGGGAATCAAAATGGAAGTGACGTATGATGGTGTACATCTGACTGGTAGTGATTCTGATATTTCTATTGAACGACTGATACCGGTTGAAGAAGGCGATCTTGTACATATCGAAGTGAAACAAGAAGGAAGTGTCGTGCTTCCAGCGCGTTATTTTTCGGAGATCGTTAAAAAGCTGCCGAATGACTCTGTTGAAATTGAAGTTGGAGAACGTTTTGAAACAACGCTTCGTTCTGGTGCTTCTGAATTCAGTCTGTTAGGTCTTGATCCAGAAGAATACCCTAGATTACCGCAGATTGAAGAGAACTTAGTCTTTGAAATTCAAAGTGATCTGTTGAAAACGATGATCCGCCAAACTGTCTTTGCGGTGTCCGCCTCAGAAACACGCCCTATCTTAACAGGCGTGAATTGGACGTTATCTGATGGTGTGCTGAACTGTATTGCAACAGATAGCCATCGACTGGCAGAGCGCAAGATGCCGATCGATTCACAAGCAGAAGAACTTTCTTTTCAGAATGTAGTCATTCCTGGTAAGAGCTTGAACGAACTTTCAAAGATTCTTGATGAGTCTGCTGAAAAAGTACAGATCGTTGTAACGAATAATCAGATTCTGTTTAAAGCGGAAAACATCTTGTTGTTCTCCAGACTATTAGACGGCAACTATCCTGATACATCGAAGTTGATTCCTTCTGAAAGCAAAACGACATTCGTATTGAAAACGAAGGAATTTTTACAAGCGATCGATCGTGCCTCTCTATTGGCGAGAGAAGGAAGAAACAACGTAGTCAAATTAGCGACACTCGATAACCAAACCATCGAGCTTTCTTCAAACTCTCCTGAGATCGGTAAAGTTTTTGAACACATGATCGCAGAAGAAATTGAAGGGGAAGAGCTGAAGATCTCGTTCAACGCAAAGTACGTGATGGAAGCTCTTAAAGTGATGGATTGCTCTGAAATCAGCATTCTATTCACAGGTGCTATGAGACCGTTCCTCATCCAGCCTGTATCAGATGACACGATTCGCCAGTTAATCTTACCTGTAAGAACTTACTAAAATATAAAGCTGCCGGAATCACCGGTGGCTTTCTTTTCTTTCTAAGTCCTTCGTTTTTTGGAGAGACTAGGACTAATAGGTTTTTGATTTTGATTACTGTTATTTATTTTTCTTTTTACTTCTCTTCTATGACTAATTGATTGGAGCGCAAGGTGCGAGACTCCTGCGGGACAAGCGGTCAGGTGAGACACTTAAAGGCGCAAAGCGGCTCACCGCCTGCCCCGCGGAAAGCGAGCAACCTGGAGCGGAAATCAATCTCTTTCAAAGCAATCAGAACCAACCAGGAGGTTTTATAAATGGAAAACGTAAAGATCAACACCGAATTCATCACACTTCAACAGCTCTTAAAAACTACCGATGTCATCCAATCGGGAGGAATGGTAAAATGGTATTTAGCAGAACATGAAGTTCTTGTGAACGGAGAACATGAAACACGCCGAGGTAAGAAACTATATGCGGGTGATGTCGTGTCCATTCCAGACGTAGGAGAGTTTAAGGTAACAACGGAATAGGGGGAATCCCTTTGCATATTGAAAAGCTTCAACTTAGGAATTACCGGAACTATAAAGAACAGTCTCTTGTATTTGAGAATAAGGTCAATGTTTTTCTCGGTGAGAATGCCCAAGGGAAAACAAACGTCATGGAATCCATCTATGTTTTGGCCATGGCTAGATCCTATCGAACGGCAAAAGATAAAGAGTTGATAACTTGGGACGAAGAATATGCTAAAATAGAGGGTAGCATCAAAAAGAGAAACAGTTCTTTTGATTTAAGCCTCGTCATCTCACAAAAAGGAAAAAAGCGAAAATCAGCCGCATTGAACAGAGACGATTAACAGATTACGTCGGACATCTTAATGTGGTTATGTTTGCACCTGAGGATCTCAATCTTGTAAAAGGCAGTCCACAGGTGCGTCGTCGTTTTATTGACATGGAAATCGGCCAGGTTAACGCTGTTTATTTAAATGACCTTTCTGTGTACCAAAAGATTTTGTCTCAGCGAAACTCTTTATTAAGAGAGATGTATCGCAACAAAAGTCCGGAAAATATGACGATGCTTGAGATCTTAACCGAACAGCTTATCGATAAAGCGGCCAGAGTAACGCTGAAACGCATGAAGTACATGGAAAAGCTTCAAAGTTGGGCAGAGCCAATCCATCATGGAATATCCAGGGGCTTGGAAACTTTAAAAATTCATTACAAACCGACTATTGAGGTATGTGATGAGCTCGACTTGTCGAAAATGATAGAAGCGTTTCATCTGAAGTTTGGTAAAATAAAAGAAAAAGAGATTGACCGGGGAACTTCTCTATTCGGTCCTCATCGGGATGATTTGCTGTTTTCTGTTAACGGAAAAGACGTACAGACATTCGGATCTCAAGGGCAGCAGCGTACGACTGCTCTCTCTTTGAAGCTTGCTGAAATTGATTTGATTCATTCAGAAGTCGGAGAATACCCGATCCTCCTCTTGGACGATGTGTTATCTGAACTAGATGATTTCAGGCAATCTCATCTTTTAAATACGATTCAAGGGAAAGTACAAACCTTTGTTACAACGACTAGTGTGGAAGGAATACATCACGAAACACTGGAGAAGGCCGCAACATATAAAGTTCATTCAGGCTCTATAGAACGTTTGAAATGAGGTGAGGACATTGCTTCTGCATTTAGGTGATGAAGAAGTTATTCATTCTAAAGATGTACTGGCAATCTTGGATATCAATGCATTAAAGGCTTCTGAATTAGCTAAGGAGTTTCTTAAAAAGCATGAAAGCAATCAGACATTAACTGATCTTAGCGGGAATGCTGCAAAATCCGTAATCATAACAGACAAAACGATCTATTTATCTCCTCTTTCTGCCTCTACGTTAAAAAAGAGAGCCTCTGATCGCCTCGAACTTGAAAATGGCTGGAATATAAAATAAAGGTTTTATAAATAAAGCGTTTTTAAACCGGAATGAAGGTGAACGAATTGACGACTGAACAACAGTTAGAACAACAGCAAAATTATGATGAAAGTAATATCCAGGTACTAGAGGGTCTTGAAGCCGTCCGTAAACGTCCTGGGATGTATATTGGTGCCACAAATGTACGTGGATTACACCATCTTGTATGGGAAATCGTGGACAACTCGATCGATGAAGCGTTAGCGGGATATTGTGACACGATTCGAATTACGATCGAAGAAGATAACAGCATCACGGTAGAAGATAACGGACGTGGTATCCCTGTTGGTATGCATGAAAAGATGGGAAGACCAGCACTGGAAGTTATCATGACGGTTCTCCATGCCGGAGGAAAGTTTGGCGGCGGCGGATACAAAGTGTCAGGAGGACTGCACGGTGTAGGTGCATCTGTAGTTAATGCTCTTTCTACGATGCTTGAAGTTACGGTTTCCCGTGACGGAAAACTGCACTATCAATCTTATGAACGCGGTGTACCGACTGCAGATCTGAAAGTAATCGGTGAAACAGACAAAACAGGTACTCGTACTCACTTCAAACCAGACCCTGAAATTTTCACAGAATCATTAGAATATGATTTCCCGACTTTATCTAACCGTATTCGAGAATTGGCTTACTTAAACCGTGGTCTTCGCATCATCGCAGAAGACAAACGCGGTGAAGAGCCTGTTACAAAGGAATACCACTATGAAGGCGGAATTAAATCTTACGTGGAACACATTAACCGTACACGTGAAGTGCTGCATGAAGAACCAATCTTCGTTGAAGGCGAAAAGGACGGCATCTCTGTTGAAATTGCCTTCCAATACAACGACAGCTATGCAAGCAACATCTATTCTTTTGCTAATAACATTAATACGCATGAGGGTGGAACACATGAGTCCGGTTTTAAAACAGCCCTTACACGCGTGATCAATGATTATGGCCGTAAGAATAATTTGTTTAAAGATAACGATACGAACCTGACGGGTGAAGACGTGCGTGAAGGTTTGACAGCGATTATCTCAATCAAACACCCAGATCCACAGTTCGAAGGTCAAACGAAAACGAAACTCGGAAACTCTGAAGCAAGACAGATAACAGAGTCAATCTTCACTGAGACGTTCTCATCTTTCATGCTGGAAAATCCGGTTGTAGCTAAATCGATCGTTGAAAAAGGAATGATGGCGCTACGTGCACGTGTCGCTGCCAAAAAGGCGCGTGAACTAACACGCCGTAAGAGTGCATTAGAAGTATCTTCCCTGCCTGGTAAACTTGCAGACTGTTCTTCGAAAGATGCAAGTATTTCTGAAATTTACGTGGTTGAGGGTGACTCTGCCGGGGGATCTGCGAAGCAGGGCCGTGACCGTCACTTCCAAGCGATTTTGCCTCTTCGCGGTAAGATCATTAACGTTGAGAAAGCTAGACTGGACAAGATTCTCTCTAATAATGAGGTTCGTGCCATCATTACAGCACTAGGTACAGGAATCGCTGAAGAATTTGATATTACAAAAGCTCGTTACCATAAAATTATCATCATGACGGATGCCGATGTCGATGGCGCGCATATCCGTACGCTGCTTTTGACTTTCTTTTACCGGTACATGCGTCCGATCATTGAACATGGTTATATCTATATTGCTCAGCCGCCACTTTATAAAGTGCAGCAAGGGAAACGTATAGAATATGCCTACAATGATAAAGAACTTGAAAAATTGTTGGCTGAACTTCCGCAAGTTCCTAAGCCTCAGCTTCAGCGTTATAAGGGTCTTGGTGAGATGAATCCTTCCCAGCTGTGGGAAACGACAATGGATCCTGAGACACGTACATTGCTTCAAGTGGAAATGAAGGATGCGATGGCTGCTGATGAAACATTCGAGATCTTAATGGGTGACAAAGTAGAACCGCGCCGTGATTTTATCCAAGAAAATGCGCAGTACGTTAAGAATTTGGATATCTAATTAAGAATGTTTCAGTACTTCCTTTATGTGCTGAAACTTAAATTTAGAAATTGCTGAAGCTGGACAAGGTCCAGTTTCGGTTCGTTTAAGCTCAAATTAGGGGCTTTAAAAACCTGTTTTGAAGAGGTTATGGAGGTAAAACGAATGTCTGAAATGGAACGTTCCCGGATTAAAGAAATAAATATTAGTACGGAAATGCGTGCATCGTTCATGGATTATGCCATGAGTGTTATTGTCAGCCGAGCATTGCCAGATGTACGTGATGGATTAAAGCCAGTTCACCGACGTATTCTTTACGCTATGAATGATCTTGGCATGACTGCCGACAAGGCATATAAAAAGTCTGCTCGTATCGTTGGTGAAGTAATCGGTAAGTACCATCCTCACGGCGACTCTGCTGTATACGATACGATGGTTCGTATGGCACAGGATTTCAACTTCCGCCACATGCTGATTGATGGCCACGGTAACTTCGGTTCGGTCGACGGCGATGCTGCGGCAGCGATGCGTTATACTGAGGCGCGTATGTCTAAAATCGCCATGGAAATGGTGCGAGACATCAACAAAGACACGATTGGTTACAAAGATAACTATGATGGATCTGAACAAGAGCCCGTTGTACTACCTGCCCGTTTTCCAAATTTGCTCGTAAATGGTGCCGCTGGGATCGCGGTTGGTATGGCAACGAACATTCCGCCGCATCAATTAGGTGAAGTGATTGATGGTATTTTAGCAGTGAGTGAGAACCCGGATATTACGATTCCTGAATTGATGGAAATCATTCCAGGCCCAGATTTTCCGACGGCAGGTGAGATCCTAGGGCGTGAAGGAATTCGTAAAGCTTACACAACTGGAAGAGGTTCCATCATTATCCGCGCAAAAGCTGAGATTGAAGAGATGCCTAGCGGAAAACAAGCGATTATCGTAACGGAACTTCCTTATCAAGTAAATAAAGCTCGTTTGATCGAAAAGATTGCAGAGCTTGTTCGCGACAAGAAGATCGAGGGAATCACGGATCTTCGTGATGAGTCTGACCGTAACGGTATGCGTATCGTCATGGAAATACGCCGTGATGCGAATGCAAATGTTATTTTAAATAATTTATATAAACAAACAGCTCTTCAGACAAGCTTTGGTATCAATATGCTTGCACTTGTTGATGGGCAGCCAAAAGTTCTCAACATAAAAGAATGTCTTTATCATTACCTGAAGCATCAGCAAGTTATTATCCGACGCCGTACGGAATTTGATCTTAAGAAAGCTGAAGCAAGAGCTCATATTTTAGAAGGTTTGCGTATAGCACTTGATCACTTAGATGAAGTCATTGCACTGATCCGTTCCTCAAGAACGACTGACATTGCTCGTGAAGGTTTAATGGAGAAGTTTGAATTAAGCTATGAGCAATCTCAAGCCATTTTAGATATGCGATTGCAGCGTTTAACAGGTTTAGAGCGGGATAAGATTGAGAACGAATACAACGATCTAGTTGCTTTAATTACTGAATTAAAAGCAATCTTAGCAGATGAAGAGAAAATTCTTGAAATCATTCGTACAGAGCTGATTGAGATCAAAGAGAAGTACGACAACCCAAGACGTACGATCATTTCTGTTGGATTTAATAGTATCGAAGACGAAGATCTTATTCCTCGTTCAAACATCGTTATAACATTAACGAACAAAGGCTACATCAAGCGTCTTCCTATTTCCACTTATCGTTCACAGCGCCGTGGAGGAAAAGGGATTCAAGGAATGGGCACGAGTGAAGATGACTTTGTCGAGCAGTTGTTTACGACAAATACGCATAACTATATTCTATTCTTCACGAATAAAGGGAAAGCTTATAGGCTAAAAGGCTACGAGATTCCTGAATACGGAAGAACAGCAAAAGGAATACCGATCATCAACTTGCTGCAGATTGAACAAGGTGAGACCATTTCAGCTGTAATACCGGTTGAAGATATGGAAAGTGATGAAATCTACCTTAACTTCATGACGAAGCAAGGAATCACGAAACGTTCTCCATTATCAGCGTACAGCAACATTCGTAAAGGCGGACTTTTTGCGATCAACCTTCGTGAAGAGGATGAGCTGATGGGCGTTCGTTTAACAGATGGAACGAAGGATATCATTGTAGGAACGAAGCAAGGTATGTCGATTCGTTACCAAGAAACAGATGTTAGATCTATGGGCCGAACAGCTACAGGTGTTAAAGCTATTACCCTAGGTGATGACGATGCTGTTGTAGGAATGGAAGTCTTGGATGAAACACAAGACATCTTGATTGTAACGGATAGAGGGTATGGAAAACGCACACCTATGAGTGAATACCGACTTCAATCACGTGGTGGTAAAGGGATTAAAACCGTAAACATCACTGACAAGAACGGTCCAGTTGTAACATTAAAGACTGTTACAGATGAAGAAGATCTAATGATCATTACTGCTAAAGGGATTATTATTCGAATGAACATTTCAGGCATCTCTCAAATGGGACGTAACACACAAGGTGTTAGACTGATGACCATGAACGATTCAAACCACGTAGCAACCGTAGCTGTTGTAGAGCGTGAAGAAGAAACAGATGAGATCTTAGATGAAAATGGTGAACCGATCGTCACTGAAGTTGAAGCAGAAGCACCAACTGAGGAAACCGAAGGAACATCGGATGCAGAGTCAGCAGAAAACGAAGAGAATAACGAGTAATTTCTTAAAAGAGGAAAATGAGTATACATTTTCCTCTTTTTTATATGTAAAATGAAAGTAAGCATTTCCAAATAAAAGGAGCATCACGTATGAAGATTAAAACGAGTCAAGCAAAGATCGGTCAGATGATGGTTCAGGATGTATTCTCCATGACTAATCAGCCAATCGTTAACAGAAATACTATTTTGAATTCAGAGCATCTGCGCGTGCTGACTCGTTTTCAAATTGAAGAGATAGATGTTTTAAATGAATCAGGTTCAGGCACCACCCTTACGAATAGAAAAAAAGATTCATCTATTAAAGGTGATGCAGGCAAATCCGAAGAAAAAGCACTTAACATGAAACCAGAAGAAACAACGTTTGCAGGATTGTATCTTCAAACCGTAAAGCGCTATAAGCAGCTTTTTACAAATTGGCAATCTGGCAGTCCAGTCGACATGCTTGAAGTACGTCAAAGTGTTCTTCCTGTTCTTGAGAAAGGATCGAACGTTCCTCGGGAGATTTTGCTGCTGCATCACTACGCTACTAGTGCCGACTATATTTATCATCATGCGGTCTCTGTCGGTATTTTAAGCACGTTCTTAGCTAAAAAGCTGAATTTTTCAAGCGGCGATTGCATTCAGATCGGTTTAGCTGGCGTGCTCTCGGATTGTGGAATGGCAAAAGTTCAGCCTACTCTACTAAAAAAGAGTGGATCCTTAACAACGCTCGAGTTTGATGAAGTAAAGAAGCATACGATACATGGTTACAATATGCTTAAAAAGATTCCATCTATTAAAGAAGGTGTTCTGCTGGGAGTACTGCAACATCACGAAAGAGCAGATGGGTCTGGCTACCCGTTAAAAGTACAAGGAAACAAACAGCATCCTTTTAGTAAAGTTCTTGCGGTTGCAGACGTGTACTTAGCTATGACTGCTGAACGGCCATACCGAAGCAAGCAATCTCCATTTAAAGTGCTTGAGATGATGATGAAGGATCAGTTTGGAAAGTTTGATCATCAAGTCATTTCCGCATTGTTAGCGGGACTTTCCACTTTCTCTGTCGGAAGCCGTGTTAGACTAACAAACTATGATGTCGGTGAAATTGTATTTATAGAAGAAAGCCAACCGACGAGACCGATGATAAAACTAGACTCAAACGGTGAGATCATTGCACTGAAGAACAGGAACGACCTCTTTATTGAAGAGCTTTTATCATAGGATAGAAGCTTTTTTATTTTGGGTATTGCCACGGGTTGGCAACCGTGGTAAACTAATCAAGCTGTCTAAAGAACAGCACTTCATAAACTGCTAGCACGCTTAAATGTTTCACAATGAAATGTTTTTAAAAAAGTTAAAGAAAGTTATTGACTCTAGTGCTTCAGCGTGGTATATTATTAAAGTCGCCAAAACAAAACGGCGAACGAAACACACAGTTCTTTGAAAACTGAACAAAAGAAATAGGTAAGGAATTAAATTAATTCCGTCAGTTTTAAAATCGAGCAAGACAAACACTTTTATGGAGAGTTTGATCCTGGCTCAGGATGAACGCTGGCGGCGTGCCTAATACATGCAAGTCGAGCGAATGAAGAGGAGCTTGCTCCTCTGATTTAGCGGCGGACGGGTGAGTAACACGTGGGTAATCTGCCTGTAAGACGGGGATAACTCCGGGAAACCGGGGCTAATACCGGATAATAAGAAGAAACGCATGTTTCTTTTTTGAAAGTCGGTTTCGGCTGACACTTACAGATGAGCCCGCGGCGCATTAGCTAGTTGGTGAGGTAACGGCTCACCAAGGCGACGATGCGTAGCCGACCTGAGAGGGTGATCGGCCACACTGGGACTGAGACACGGCCCAGACTCCTACGGGAGGCAGCAGTAGGGAATCTTCGGCAATGGGCGAAAGCCTGACCGAGCAACGCCGCGTGAGCGATGAAGGCCTTCGGGTCGTAAAGCTCTGTTGTTAGAGAAGAACAAGTACGAGAGTAACTGCTCGTACCTTGACGGTACCTAACCAGAAAGCCACGGCTAACTACGTGCCAGCAGCCGCGGTAATACGTAGGTGGCAAGCGTTATCCGGAATTATTGGGCGTAAAGCGCGCGCAGGCGGTCTCTTAAGTCTGATGTGAAAGCCCACGGCTCAACCGTGGAGGGTCATTGGAAACTGGGAGACTTGAGTGCAGGAGAGAAAAGTGGAATTCCACGTGTAGCGGTGAAATGCGTAGAGATGTGGAGGAACACCAGTGGCGAAGGCGGCTTTTTGGCCTGTAACTGACGCTGAGGCGCGAAAGCGTGGGGAGCAAACAGGATTAGATACCCTGGTAGTCCACGCCGTAAACGATGAGTGCTAGGTGTTGGGGGTTCCACCCTCAGTGCTGAAGTTAACACATTAAGCACTCCGCCTGGGGAGTACGACCGCAAGGTTGAAACTCAAAGGAATTGACGGGGGCCCGCACAAGCAGTGGAGCATGTGGTTTAATTCGAAGCAACGCGAAGAACCTTACCAGGTCTTGACATCCTTTGACCACTCTAGAGATAGAGCTTTCCCCTTCGGGGGACAAAGTGACAGGTGGTGCATGGTTGTCGTCAGCTCGTGTCGTGAGATGTTGGGTTAAGTCCCGCAACGAGCGCAACCCTTGACCTTAGTTGCCAGCATTCAGTTGGGCACTCTAAGGTGACTGCCGGTGACAAACCGGAGGAAGGTGGGGATGACGTCAAATCATCATGCCCCTTATGACCTGGGCTACACACGTGCTACAATGGATGATACAAAGGGTTGCAAAGCCGCGAGGCCAAGCCAATCCCAAAAAGTCATTCTCAGTTCGGATTGTAGGCTGCAACTCGCCTACATGAAGCCGGAATTGCTAGTAATCGCGGATCAGCATGCCGCGGTGAATACGTTCCCGGGCCTTGTACACACCGCCCGTCACACCACGAGAGTTTGTAACACCCGAAGTCGGTGGGGTAACCCTTTTGGGAGCCAGCCGCCGAAGGTGGGACAGATGATTGGGGTGAAGTCGTAACAAGGTAGCCGTATCGGAAGGTGCGGCTGGATCACCTCCTTTCTATGGAGATTATGAAACAGCTTCGACTGTTTCGTAAGTACACCTATTCTTCTTTTGTTCAGTTTTGAGAGAACTAAATCTCTCGATTTCATATGTTCTTTGAAAACTAGATATCGACATCCAAACAATATGCAAGGCAGATAGATATTTATCTGCGCCAAGCAAGAATCTTTGATGTGTAAACATCATATAAGGTTAAGCTAGAAAGGGCGCACGGTGGATGCCTTGGCACTAGGAGCCGAAGAAGGACGGGACGAACACCGATATGCCTCGGGGAGCTGTAAGTAAGCATTGATCCGGGGATTTCCGAATGGGGGAACCCACCATCCGTAATGGGATGGTATCCATATCTGAATACATAGGGTATGAGAAGGCAGACCCGGGGAACTGAAACATCTAAGTACCCGGAGGAAGAGAAAGCAAATGCGATTTCCTGAGTAGCGGCGAGCGAAACGGAATCAGCCCAAACCAGAGGGCTTGCCCTCTGGGGTTGTAGGACACTCTACATGGAGTTACAAAGGAACGAAGTAGGTGAAGCGGTCTGGAAAGGCCAGCCAAAGAAGGTAACAGCCCTGTAGCTGAAACTTCGTTCTCTCCTGAGTGGATCCTGAGTACGGCGGGACACGTGAAACCCCGTCGGAATCCGGGAGGACCATCTCCCAAGGCTAAATACTCCCTAGTGACCGATAGTGAACCAGTACCGTGAGGGAAAGGTGAAAAGCACCCCGGAAGGGGAGTGAAATAGATCCTGAAACCGTGTGCCTACAAGTAGTCGGAGCCCATTAACGGGTGACGGCGTGCCTTTTGTAGAATGAACCGGCGAGTTACGATCCCGTGCAAGGTTAAGTTGATAAGACGGAGCCGCAGCGAAAGCGAGTCTGAATAGGGCGACATAGTACGTGGTCGTAGACCCGAAACCGTGTGATCTACCCATGTCCAGGGTGAAGTTCAGGTAACACTGAATGGAGGCCCGAACCCACGCACGTTGAAAAGTGCGGGGATGAGGTGTGGGTAGGGGTGAAATGCCAATCGAACACGGAGATAGCTGGTTCTCCCCGAAATAGCTTTAGGGCTAGCCTCGCGGCAAGATTCCTGGAGGTAGAGCACTGATTGGACTAGGGGCCCCCACAGGGTTACCGAATTCAGTCAAACTCCGAATGCCAGAGAATTATCCGCGGGAGTCAGACTGCGAGTGATAAGATCCGTAGTCAAAAGGGAAACAGCCCAGACCATCAGCTAAGGTCCCAAAGTATACGTTAAGTGGCAAAGGATGTGGAGTTGCCCAGACAACCAGGATGTTGGCTTAGAAGCAGCCACCATTTAAAGAGTGCGTAATAGCTCACTGGTCGAGTGACTCTGCGCCGAAAATGTAACGGGGCTAAACGTATCACCGAAGCTATGGCTTGTACCGTATGGTACAGGGGTAGGGGAGCGTTCGAAGTGCAGCGAAGTCAGACCGGAAGGACTGGTGGAGCGCTTTGAAGTGAGAATGCCGGTATGAGTAGCGAAAGACAAGTGAGAATCTTGTCCATCGAAAGCCTAAGGTTTCCTGAGGAAGGCTCGTCCGCTCAGGGTTAGTCGGGGCCTAAGCCGAGGCTGAAAAGCGTAGGCGATGGATAACAGGTTGATATTCCTGTACCACCTCCTTTCCGTTTGAACAATGGGGGGACGCAGTAAGGTAGGGTGAGCGCACTGATGGAATAGTGCGTCTAAGCAGTTAGGCTGTTGGGTAGGCAAATCCGCCCAACGTGAAGGCTGAGCTGTGATGGCGAGGGAAATTTTAGTACCGAAGTCCCTGATCCTACACTGCCAAGAAAAGCCTCTAGTGAGGAAAGAGGTGCCCGTACCGCAAACCGACACAGGTAGGCGAGGAGAGAATCCTAAGATGATCGGGAGAACTCTCGTTAAGGAACTCGGCAAAATGACCCCGTAAC
Source organism: Fictibacillus sp. EA-CB0309 (assembly GCF_055814265.1). Classification (NCBI taxonomy): domain Bacteria; kingdom Bacillati; phylum Bacillota; class Bacilli; order Caryophanales; family Fictibacillaceae; genus Fictibacillus; species Fictibacillus sp. EA-CB0309. The sequence continues at coordinate 278,932 of NZ_CP169271.1, read as the reverse complement.
TTCGGGAGAAGGGGTGCTCTGATAGGGTTTATCGCCCGAGAGAGCCGCAGTGAATAGATCCAAGCGACTGTTTAGCAAAAACACAGGTCTCTGCGAAACCGCAAGGTGAAGTATAGGGGCTGACACCTGCCCGGTGCTGGAAGGTTAAGAGGAGGGGTTATCCTTACGGAGAAGCTCTGAATTGAAGCCCCAGTAAACGGCGGCCGTAACTATAACGGTCCTAAGGTAGCGAAATTCCTTGTCGGGTAAGTTCCGACCCGCACGAAAGGTGTAACGACTTGGATACTGTCTCAACGAGAGACCCGGTGAAATTATAGTACCTGTGAAGATGCAGGTTACCCGCGACAGGACGGAAAGACCCCATGGAGCTTTACTGCAGCTTGATATTGGATTTTGGTACAGCTTGTACAGGATAGGTAGGAGCCTGAGAAGCCGGAGCGCCAGCTTCGGTGGAGGCGTCGGTGGGATACTACCCTGGCTGTATTGAAATTCTAACCTTGAACCGTGATCCGGTTCGGAGACAGTGTCAGGCGGGCAGTTTGACTGGGGCGGTCGCCTCCTAAACAGTAACGGAGGCGCCCAAAGGTTCCCTCAGAATGGTTGGAAATCATTCGCAGAGTGTAAAGGCACAAGGGAGCTTGACTGCGAGACCTACAAGTCGAGCAGGGACGAAAGTCGGGCTTAGTGATCCGGTGGTTCCGCATGGAAGGGCCATCGCTCAACGGATAAAAGCTACCCTGGGGATAACAGGCTTATCTCCCCCAAGAGTCCACATCGACGGGGAGGTTTGGCACCTCGATGTCGGCTCATCGCATCCTGGGGCTGAAGTAGGTCCCAAGGGTTGGGCTGTTCGCCCATTAAAGCGGTACGCGAGCTGGGTTCAGAACGTCGTGAGACAGTTCGGTCCCTATCCGTCGCGGGCGCAGGAAATTTGAGAGGAGCTGTCCTTAGTACGAGAGGACCGGGATGGACACACCGCTGGTGTACCAGTTGTTCCGCCAGGGGCATAGCTGGGTAGCTACGTGTGGACGGGATAAGTGCTGAAAGCATCTAAGCATGAAGCCCCCTCAAGATGAGATTTCCCATCACGTTAAGTGAGTAAGACCCCTTAGAGATGATGAGGTTGATAGGTCTGGTGTGGAAGCGTGGTGACACGTGGAGCTGACAGATACTAATCGGTCGAGGGCTTATCCTTAAAAAGCATAAACGTTTGGAAACGTCGTATCTAGTTTTGAGAGAACATACTCTCTAATTTCATAAATCATGGTTAACGTCATGATAGGTCTAGTGATGATGGCGAAGAGGTCACACCCGTTCCCATACCGAACACGGAAGTTAAGCTCTTCAGCGCCGATGGTAGTTGGGGGTCTCCCCTGTTAGAGTAGGACGTCGCTAGGCAAATGAGGAAGATGGATGAAGATCCATCTTCTTTTTTTGTGTTTGGAAAAGATAATGGCAGCAGAAAGAAGAGAAAAAAGGTGGTTTGGCGGATGCCAAACTTCTGATTGAAGGTAACTGGGTGTGGAAGGCCAGAGGGTATAGAGTTGGTTTTGTTTGTCGAGATTTAGCGAATGGCCTTTATTTATGCATTTAGACTTAATTTAGGTTCGTTCCGACTTAATTATCTCTTGTTTTAATCGAATATGGCTTAAAACGACTTAATTATTGTTTGGAGATACCCCGCCCTGTATCCGCCATTTGCTTATTCCAGTCCTCGAAACCGCATTGCAATACACATACTCCAAGAAAAACAGTCTCACAATTTATTAAAAAAGGAAGAAGATGGCTGCATCCATCTTCCAGCACGTTATATTCTTAAGCAAAAGCTTTCAAAAATCCAATCAAAAGCAACTCTAGCAGCTCTTACAACCACCATCCAAGCCAAAGTCTCACCAAATCCACCCCTGATCTAGCCCTTCAAAACCACCAACCCCACACAATTACGAGGTAATCTTCATTTTATACGAGGTAATGGAGATTATATCCGTAGATAAGATCCATAATTACGTATATAAAAAAATTTATCCGATTTTCGATACCCTACACCAATAACTATCAAATCCTAGCGCATCCGAGCATTAGCTCCATCCTCAGCACCCATTCACTTTGTGCACAAACATAACACCACCACTTAATTCCTCAACTGCAGCATTACCCCAAAAAGATACGGCATTTTGTGAGCGGTGATGTTTAGGAATTGTTTAATATAGGGTAATTCTTCTGAAGTATACGTATGGAAGAGTTCACTCCACCATTCAGTATCGTATCTGCTCAGCATACTTAAGTTGTAAAGAATCACATAGTGAACCATGAACTCGTTTAGTTCTGGAGAATGTAACATATCCCTGTTCACAGGCAAGTAATACGTTTCCTCAAAAAGGTGATAAGATAACGGAAAGCAATCAAAAGGTTTTAACGTTTCCTTTGATTGAAGGAGAAATCCAGAATGGTCGTCATTCCAATCAACCGAAAATTTTGATGAGAACAATGAATTCGTATATTCAAGAAATCTTTCTGCTGACATATGTAGATGGTCGTTCGATTTCGTGGGAAGAAAAAATATCTTCTCATTTTCCTTACGCAACTTAATGAGATTTACGTTACCGTTCATTTGTTTGAAAAGGGGACCTAGTTCAGGTAATGTTTGTAGCAACTGGATCATCGTGAATTTTTCACCTTCCACGTGTTTCATGTGAAATAGTTTTTCACAAAAATGATTGAACAGCCCAGTCTTTTGTACTTTCACTTCATCGTAAAGAAATTCATAACTCCTCTTTTTCCTTTTTCTTGTGGAGAGTCCGTGTGCTAATACGGCACTCGAATCTGGATAATCAGGATCTGCACACAATATACTTGCCTTCATGAGTTGAGTCATGCCGTAAAACAGAAGGACAGGCTTTAATTCCATAGGTGCTTGATCTGCTAATTGATAATATTTTTTTCCGTGTTCAATATAGTAAATAAATCCATATGTGTTATCGAAACTTTTTCCATTGCTGTCTTCCATGTTCTGTTTTTCGTATTGCTTGCTTAGAAAATGCTGAGTTTTTTGAGAGGAAAAGAACATATCAAACAGAGTCCACGTGTCATGTTGCATCATCATTTGTTACACAATCCTCTCTTTATAAATTATTTGAAAAATCGAACATATTTTGTATTCCTTGACACTAGTTTACCCAGTTGATAATCTACAAATAATATTTTTCAGGATGATAAATTTGAAGGGGTGGTTATGGTATGTGGCAAGATAAGTTTGCAAAAGAAGGTTTAACATTTGATGATGTGTTATTAATTCCAGCAAAGTCTTCGGTTCTGCCTGGTGATGTTTCGATTAAAACGAGGTTATCTGATTCGGTACAATTGAACATTCCTATTATCAGTGCTGGTATGGACACGGTAACAGAAGCTAACATGGCAATCGCTATGGCACGTCAAGGCGGACTAGGAATCGTTCACAAAAACATGTCTATTGAAGAACAAGCGGAACAGATCGATCGTGTTAAACGTTCTGAAAGTGGCGTTATTACAAACCCGTTCTACCTAACACCCGAACATCAAGTATTTGATGCAGAACACTTAATGGGCAAATATCGCATCAGTGGTGTACCTATCGTGGATGCAGATAAAAAGCTAGTAGGTATTCTAACGAACCGTGACCTGCGTTTCGTTCAAGACTATTCCATTAAAATCTCAGACGTTATGACAAAAGAAAACTTAGTGACCGCTCCAGTCGGCACTACATTAAAAGAAGCTGAGAAAACACTTCAGCAATATAAGATTGAAAAGCTTCCATTAGTGGATGATGAGGGTATCCTTCAAGGCTTAATTACGATCAAGGATATCGAAAAAGTAATCGAGTTCCCTAACTCAGCGAAAGACTCACAAGGACGTTTACTTGTAGGTGCTGCAGTTGGTGTGACAAAGGATGCACTTCTTCGTGTTGAGAAGCTAGTGGATGCAGGCGTGGATGCAATTGTTATCGATACTGCGCACGGGCATTCTGAAGGTGTACTTCAAAAAGTTCGTGAAGTAAGACATGCTTATCCTGACTTAACGATAATTGCTGGTAACGTTGCGACAGCAGAAGCGACTCGTGACCTGATCGAAGCAGGAGCAAGTGTTGTTAAAGTCGGTATCGGACCAGGATCGATCTGTACGACACGTGTTGTAGCAGGTGTAGGTGTACCTCAAGTTACAGCTGTTTATGACTGTGCAACAGAAGCTAAGAAGTATGGAGTGCCGATCATTGCAGATGGCGGTATTAAATATTCTGGAGACATCGTTAAAGCAATCGCAGCGGGCGGACATGCTGTAATGCTAGGCAGCATGCTTGCAGGTGTGTCAGAGAGCCCTGGAGAGCGTGAAATCTTCCAAGGACGCCAGTTTAAAGTGTACCGCGGAATGGGTTCTGTTGGTGCGATGGAACGCGGCAGCAGCGACCGATATTTCCAGGAAAATAATAAAAAGCTTGTTCCAGAAGGCATTGAGGGACGCGTGCCGTACAAAGGACCACTTGCAGATACAGTTTATCAGCTTATTGGTGGTATTCGTTCTGGAATGGGTTATTGCGGAACGTCAACAATTGATGAACTTCAAAATGATTCCCGTTTTGTAAAAATTACGGGTGCCGGTCTTCGGGAGAGTCACCCGCACCAAGTTCAAATTACTAAAGAAGCACCAAATTATTCAGTCTAAAGACGCATTTTTAAGACAGAGGTATAACCTCTGTCTATTTTTTTGAAAATGTGTATGTTACAATAACTTTTGTGTGTAAATGGGTTTGGAGGTGCAGTTTTTTGAACAGCAAGATAAAACAACTTTTAGTGGTGACACTGATTTTTTCGTTTTTTACAACGAGTTTATTAGGATTTTCAGATTCAGCAAGTGCGGCACCATCTTTAGATGTAAAAGCTGAAGGTGCTATATTGGTGGATGCAGAAACAGGAAAAATATTATATCAGAAAAATGCTGATAAGTTACTCGCTCCTGCAAGTATGAGTAAGATGATGACTGAATACTTATTGCTAGAAGCAATTGACAAGAAAAAGATATCTTGGGATCAGAAAACGAATATTTCTGAATATGCCCACAAGATTTCTCAAAATCGAACATTATCTAACGTACCTTTACGTGTAGATGAAAAATATACGGTTCGTGAGTTATATGAAGCGATGGCGATCTACTCTGCAAATGGAGCGACGATCGCATTAGCTGAACTTTTAGCGGGTTCAGAAGGTGAATTTGTTAAGAAAATGAATGCCAAAGCAAAAGAACTAGGCATGAAAGATTATAATTTTGTTAACTCTACAGGTCTTAACAATAAAGATTTGTTCGGCAACCATTCAGCTGGCAGCGAAACAGATGAAAACATGATGAGTGCACGTGCTACGGCAATACTTGCTTATAGCCTGCTTAAAGATCATCCAGAAGTGTTAGAAACAGCAAGCGTTCCACGTTTGAAATTCCGTGAAGGTACAGATGACGAAATTCAGATGGAAAACTGGAACTGGATGCTTCCTGAACTTAATAGTGGTTACGAGGGAGTAGACGGATTAAAAACAGGATCGACAGACCTTGCAGGTAACTGTTTTACAGGTACAGTGAAAAAAGGGGATACTCGCCTAATTTCGGTTGTTATGAAAACAGGTACTCGTCTAGATCGATTTAAAGAAACGAAAAAATTATTCGATTTTGGATTTGCAAACTTCGAAAAAGAGCAAATCTTACCTAAAAACTATCAAGTAAAAGGCAACAAAACGGTTACTGTCGTAAAGGGTAAAGAAAAAGACGTTAAAGTTGCTACGAAAGAACCTCTTTCAATGGTGATCAAAAGAGGAGAGAAAGAAAACTACAAGCCTAAATTTGTTATGGATAAAAAGAAGATGACAAAAGATGGCGAACTGACAGCTCCTGTTAAAAAAGGTGAAGTAGTCGGTCATATCAATGTTGAGTATACAGGCAGTGGAGAAGACTACGGCTATTTACTCGATGGAGACACAAAAGGGAAGACAGAAGTGGTAACAACACAATCCGTTGAAAAAGCAAACTGGTTTGTACTTGCACTAAGAGGTGTGGGCGGTTTCTTTGGAGGACTTTGGTCTGGAGCCGTTGACATGGTTAAAGGCTGGTTCTAATTTTTTAATAGTTTAAAAGGTTTAAAAGCTCTTCAGCGCATGCTGAAGAGCTTTTTTTCAGAAAATATAGAGAGCTTGCGCTTTTTATGATTTGCGATAAAATAGATGAGAATACTAGTTTTATTATAAAACAACCGAAATGATCGGTAAAAACACATATAAACCAGGGGGTAGTAAGCATGTTAAAAACAGGTACTGAACGTGTTAAACGAGGAATGGCAGAAATGCAAAAAGGCGGCGTCATCATGGACGTTGTAAACGCAGAGCAAGCTCGTATTGCTGAAGCTGCAGGAGCTGTAGCCGTAATGGCACTTGAGCGTGTTCCTTCAGATATTCGTGCAGCAGGCGGCGTAGCTCGTATGGCAGATCCTACAATCACGGAAGAAGTTCTGAATGCTGTTTCTATTCCTGTAATGGCAAAAGCTCGTATCGGGCATATCGTGGAGGCACGCGTGCTTGAAGCAATGGGTGTTGATTACATCGATGAGAGTGAAGTATTGACGCCAGCGGATGAAGTTTTCCACTTATTGAAGAGCGATTACACCGTTCCATTCGTATGCGGTGCTCGTGATCTTGGAGAGGCATCACGCCGTATCGCTGAAGGTGCATCCATGCTTCGTACAAAAGGTGAGCCTGGAACGGGTAACATCGTTGAGGCTGTTCGCCACATGAGAATGATCCAAGGTCAGATTCGCAAAGTAGTTGCTATGAGCGAAGATGAGTTGATGACAGAAGCTAAGAACTTAGGTGCACCATTCGAAGTTCTTCTTCAAATTAAAAAAGCGGGCAAGCTGCCTGTCGTTAACTTTGCAGCAGGCGGAATTGCAACACCTGCAGATGCAGCGCTTATGATGGAACTTGGCGCTGACGGCGTATTCGTAGGATCAGGAATCTTCAAGTCTGAGAATCCAGAAAAGTTTGCTCGTGCGATCGTTGAAGCGACAACACACTACCAAGACTACAAACTAATCGCTGAACTCTCTAAAGGTCTAGGAACGGCTATGAAAGGTATCGACATCTCTACATTAGCTCAAGGTGAGCGCATGCAGGAGCGAGGCTGGTAATTCCATGCTAAAGATCGGAGTATTAGCCTTACAAGGTGCAGTACGAGAGCATGTGGCAGCGATTGAAGCAAGCGGTGCAGAGGCCGTTGCGGTAAAACGTGTAGAAGAGCTCAGCAGCCTTGATGGCTTGGTTATCCCAGGCGGCGAGAGCACAGCGATGAGACGTTTAATCGATAAATATAACTTTCTTGAACCTTTAAAAGAGTTTGCACAAAATAAACCTGTGTTCGGTACATGTGCAGGGCTGATCTTGATGGCTAAACGCATTCAAGGACAAGACACAGCACATCTTGAATTGATCGATATGACGGTTGAGCGCAATGCGTTCGGGCGTCAGGTGGACAGTTTTGAGGCTGATCTGATGATCCATGGTGTTGGAGAAGATTTTACGGGTGTATTCATCCGTGCGCCATTTATCGTTGAAGTCGGTCCTGAAGTTGAGATTCTTTCTAAACACAACGACAGAATAGTAGCAGCTAAACAAGGGCATTTCCTATGTGCAGCGTTTCATCCGGAACTGACGGACGACTACCGTTTACATCAATATTTTGTAAAAATGGTACAATCCGCTAAAGAAGTAGTTGCATAAAATATAAAAATGCTGTACATTACTATAAAATCATCATAAAAAATCAATGACAGGAACTAGTAGCGAAAATGACTTTGTCTAGAGAGTCGGTGGCTGGTGAAAACCGATCAAAGCGTTTTGTGAATCCATCCTCGAGTGAGAAGCCGAAATGAAGTAAGCTTTTCCGGTGAAGAACCGTTACATGTAAATGAGCCGGCAATAGATGTATCTATTGCAACTAGGGTGGCAACGCGGGTTAACTCTCGTCCCTATTTCTAATTCACATTAGAAATAGCGGGCGGGAGTTTTTTGATTTTTATTAACCAAAGGAGGAAATACAAATGTTAGATTTGAAATTTGTTCGTGCCAATTTTGAAGAAGTAAAAGAAAAATTATCTGCTCGAGGTGAAGATCTATCTGGATTGGATCAGTTCGAGGCGTTAGATCAGCGTCGACGTGAGTTGATCGGTGAGACGGAAGCTCTTAAATCTAAGCGTAATGAAGTTTCTAAGCAAGTAGCAGAATTTAAGCGTGAGAAAAAGACGCGGATCACCTGATCACAGAGATGCGTGAAGTAGGCGATAAGATTAAAACGATGGACGATGAACTTCGTAAAGTAGAAGAAGACCTTCACGCTATCATGCTGACGCTGCCTAACATACCGCATGAAAGTGTTCCTGTTGGTGAGACAGAGGATGATAACATTCCTGTTCGTCACTGGGGTGAAGTACCGGAATTTGCTTTTGAAGCAAAAGCGCATTGGGATATCGCTACTGACTTGAACATCGTTGATTTTGAACGTGGAGCGAAGGTTACAGGAAGCCGTTTCGCTTTCTATAAAGGTCTTGGAGCACGATTAGAGCGAGCGTTAATCAACTTCATGATGGACCTTCATGAAGACGAACACGGTTATACAGAAGTGCTGCCACCATACATGGTAAATCGTCAAAGCATGACAGGTACAGGACAGCTGCCAAAGTTTGAAGAAGACGCGTTTAAGATCCGCGAAGAAGATTATTTCTTAATCCCGACTTCTGAAGTTCCTGTCACGAACATGCACCGTGAAGAGATTTTAACATCTGATGAACTGCCGATCACATATGCAGCATACAGCGCATGTTTCCGTTCTGAAGCAGGTTCTGCAGGACGCGACACACGCGGCTTAATCCGCCAGCATCAGTTCAATAAAGTAGAGCTTGTTCGCTTCGTTAAACCAGAAGATTCTTATGACGAGCTTGAAAAGCTTACAGGACATGCTGAAAAAGTACTACAGCTTCTAAACCTGCCGTACCGTGTACTTAGCATGTGTACAGCTGACTTAGGATTCACAGCTGCTAAAAAGTACGATATTGAAGTATACCTGCCAAGCTACAGCGAGTACCGCGAGATTTCTTCTTGCTCTAACTTTGAAGACTTCCAAGCGCGCCGTGCACAAATTCGTTTCCGCCGCGATGCGAAAGGGAAGCCAGAATTCGTTCACACGCTTAACGGATCTGGGTTAGCGATCGGACGTACAGTCGCTGCAATCTTAGAAAACTACCAGCAAGAAGACGGCACGGTTGTGATTCCAGAAGTGCTTCGACCATACATGGGTAATAAGGAAGTCATTAAGTAAAATAACGAGAGGGAAATTCCCTCTCTTTTTTTGAACTTTTTTCTCAAAAAGCGTTGACACTATATTTGTCTCCATGTTAATATAGTTCTTGTCAGTCACACGGAGGTATACCCAAGTCCGGCTGAAGGGATCGGTCTTGAAAACCGACAGGGGTTTAACGACCCGCGGGGGTTCGAATCCCTCTACCTCCTCCATATACATATTCAAACCACTTGATCTCGCATCAGGTGGTTTTTTTGTTGTGTTTTTTGATGAACGAGTGTCGAATTTGGCAAAAGACTCAATTCCATCAATTTAGACTCAATAATCTCTAAAAAGACTCAATTCCGTCATTTACAAATGCTCTATTCTAAAAGGTGGATGCTTTCAAACTCATTTTTATTTTCTTCTTTGACAGTTGATTGGAGTGCAAGGTGCGAGACTACGGCTAGGACAGGAGGGCAGGTGAGACACTTAAAAGTGAAACGTTACGAATGTGGCTCACCGCCTGCCCCGCGGAAAGCGAGCACCTGGAGCGGAGATTAACTACTTTCAAAAGCAACAATAGCCAAAAAAACGTTCCCTTTCCACCACAGCATTGTAAGCGCTAACACTTCAAAGTGATAAAATTTAGTATTGACAGAACTTTTAGACAGGGAGTATGATGACAACTATACTTAATTCAATATGTAATGCTTATTAAGAGAGACCGAGGGATCAGGCCCTATGACGTCCGGCAACCTCCATTTTGGAACGGTGCCACTTCCTGCAGGATGATATGTTCATTCTGGAAGATAAGTCGATGTTTGCTTATTCGCCCTCTTCCATGGAATGAAGAGGGCTTTTTTATATGTTGAGGAGGAAGACAGATGATCGAGGTTAGAGATGTAACCAAAATATATAAAGCAAAAGGAAAAGAAATTGTTGGAGTAAAAAACGTGTCACTATCCATAGACAAAGGGGAGATCTTTGGCATTGTCGGCTATAGCGGTGCCGGGAAAAGTTCGCTCCTTCGCTGTCTCAATCTATTGGAAAAACCAACATCAGGTGACATACTCATCGACGGAGTATCGATTACAACGTTAGGGAAAAAGGAGCTGCGAGAAGAGCGGCTTAAGATCGGCATGATTTTTCAGCACTTTTATCTGATCAGTGCAAAAACTGTGTTTGAAAATATCGCGTTTGCTTTAAAAGCAGCAGGAAAAACGAGGGATGAGATCAATCGTAAAACGCTAGAGCTGTTGAAAATGGTTGGATTAGAAAATCAAAAAGGTCAATATCCATCTCAGTTAAGCGGCGGACAGAAGCAGCGAGTTGGTATTGCAAGAGCTTTGGCGAATGACCCGAAGGTATTGCTTTGTGACGAAGCTACATCAGCACTTGATCCAAATACTACAAAATCCATCCTATCGCTCTTAAAATCGATCAATAAAAAGTTAGGCATTACGATTGTACTCATCACGCATGAGATGGAAGTCGTAAAAGAGATTTGTCACCGTATGGCTGTCATGCAGGATGGCGAGATTATCGAGTCGGGTGATGTGTATAACATCTTTGCAAACCCTGAAAAAGCATTAACGAAAACATTTATCAGTTCCGTTATACAAATGGATCTACCTGAGCCATTGCTGAAAAATAGAAAAGGGACCGTGATTAAGATTCAATTTAAGGGAGCGATCGCAGAAGAAGCCGTTGTTTCTGAGCTCTTCCAAAACTTTAAGGTAAAAGGAAATATCCTTCACGGAAAGATTGAATATATCCAAGAAACACCCCTCGGAATCTTTATTATGGAACTGATTGGTGATGAAACAGAAGTAAAACGAGCGATTGCGTATATTGAAAGTCGTATAGAAAATCTTGAGGTGGTGAAGAACGTTGCTTGATTCGATAGTTAACATTCTGCCAGATTTAAATAAAGCATTTTTTGAAACGTTATACATGGTTGCCATATCATTAGGCGTTTCTTTGGTCGTTGGACTCCCACTCGGAATCATCCTTTTCGTTACGGATAAGGGCTTGCTGTTTGAAAATGCGTTAGTAAAACAAACGGCAGGGATAGTAGTCAACTTGATTCGCTCAGTACCGTTCATCATTCTGCTAGTTGCTCTGTTACCGCTAACACAGCTCATCACAGGGACAACGATTGGACCTACTGCAGCATCCGTTTCTTTGTCTGTTGCAGCGATTCCGTTCTTTGCCCGACTCGTAGAGACTTCTTTACGAGAAATCGATAAAGGTGTAATAGAAGCCGCCGTTGCTGTCGGAGCAACACCATGGATGATCATTCGGGAAGTACTTCTTCCTGAAGCAAAACCAGGCATTGTTCAAGCCATAACAGTAACCGCGATCAGCTTATTAGGCTATTCAGCAATGGCAGGTATTGTCGGCGGTGGAGGGATCGGAGACTTTGCGATTCGCTTTGGGTACTATCGATATGACAACACGATCATGATTACAACCGTCGTCTTATTGATTGTGATCGTTCAGCTGATGCAAGTCATCGGAGACGGTGTGGCCAAAGCTGTAAATAAAAGATAGGGCTGAGAGACACTCAGAATTGTATGCTGTTTTTAGTTCTGTTTTTAAATTCTTCATTGATAAGTTGATTGAAGTGGAAGATGCGAGACTCCTGCGGGACAGGCGGGCAGGTGAGACACTTAAAAGTGAAACGTACGAATGTGGCTCACCGCCTGCCCCGCGGAAAGCGAGCATCTGAAACGGAAATCAACTACTTTCAAAAGCACCAAGTAAATACCAAAACGAAAAAGGGGATCAACATGAAAAAAATCATACTTACACTATTAACAGCACTGCTAGCTTTTGCTTTAGCTGGATGCTCTTCTTCATCAGATGCATCTAAAGACAAGGAAGTAACGCTTGGAGCAACAGCGGGTCCGTATACAGATATGGTCAATAAGGCAATCAAGCCTTCCCTCGAGAAAAAGGGGTATAAAGTTAAGGTCATCGAATTCAGTGATTACATTCAGCCGAACATGGCACTCTCTAAAGGTGATCTGGACGCCAACCTTTTTCAGCACAAAATTTATATGGAAAACTTCGCTAAAGAAAAGAACTTAAAGCTTTCAGAAGTGATTATTGTCCCAACAGCACCTATGGGTTTATACTCTGACAAATTCAAATCGATCGAGGACATTAAAGAAGGCAGTACGTTAGCCATTCCGAACGATCCAGTTAACTTGGCGCGTACCTTAATCATGCTTGAAGACGCGAAGCTGATCACGATCAAAGAAGGAGTAAACCAACTGACTGCATCTGAAAAAGATGTTCAAGACAATCCGAAGAACTTAGTATTCAAACCATTAGAAGCGGCGCAGCTTCCACGTGCTGTACAGAGTGCGGATGTTGCAGCGGTACCAGGTAACTTTGCTCTTGCTGCAAAAATGGACTTACTAGATGCCATTCAATTAGAGAAGATGCCGGATACGTATCGTAACCGCATTGTTGTGAATACAAAAGACGTAGAATCCACTTTTGCAAAAGATATTAAAGAAGTGGTGGAATCAAAAGAGTTTGAAGAAGTGATCGATAAAGAGTTCAAAGGATTCGGCAAACCCGAATGGATGAAGAAATAAGACAAATTAAAAGCCCCGGTCTCAATATTTGAGTACCGGGGCTTTCATACTTATAAGCGAACTTCTCGTTTCGCTTCGATTTTTTGAGCAATTTTTTCAACGATATGATCAATTGATTCAGGATTTTCTCGAAGGTCGTAGTCGTTAATGTTCACGCGAAGCACGGGGCAAGAATTAAAAGACGAAATCCACTTTTCATAGCGGTCGTACATTTCTTCCCAATAAGAAACAGGTGTTTCTTGTTCCATCTTGCGGCCCCTTTTTTGAATACGAGCTAGAATATCGTCAAGAGAACCTTCTAAATAGATCAGACAATCTGGCTGCGGGAAGTATGGTGTCATAACCATTGCTTCAAAAAGGTGAGTATATGTCTCGTAATCCACCTCAGACATATTTCCTTTATCAAAGTGCATGCGTGCAAAGATTCCAGTGTCTTCATAGATAGAACGGTCTTGCACGAATCCGCCGCCATAATCGAACATTCTTTTTTGCTCTTTAAAACGTTCAGCTAAAAAGAAAATCTGGAGGTGAAAGCTCCATCGTTTAAAATCATGATAAAAGTTTTCTAAGTATGGGTTGTTATCCACTTTTTCCATGGATGTACGAAACTTTAATTTTTCAGCCAGTGCATTCGTAAAGGTCGATTTACCTGCTCCGACCATTCCTGCTACTGTAATGACAGCATCATTTGGAATTCCGTATTGAATTAGTTTGTTCATCGTGCAACTTCTCCTTTTTTCAAAGTTGCATCGATTAAGGAAAAGATTTTCTCTTTATCCGTTTCATACGCAACAAAATCTAATTCGTCTCCATTAAACGTCAGCACTGGAATCTCAGGGTGTTCTTTCATAAAGGCAGACATGAATGTATCATAATCAGCTGCAAGCTGTTCTAAATAAGCGGGCTCCATATTTTGTTCTACAAAACGTCCACGCTTACGAACACGGTCTAACAGTGTATCAAGACTTGCATTTAAGTATATGATCATGTTTGGAACGGGCATGTCTTCTGTTAAAATATCGAAGCACTGCATGTATTTATGAAGATGACCGTCTTTTAGCGTACGACCGGCAAAAATACGGTTCTTGAAAATATGATAATCAGAAACGACAGGTATTTGTTTTGAGAGATATTGACCATTAATCTCTTCAAGCTGTTTATACCTGTTGCAAAGAAAGAACATCTCGGTTTGAAAACTCCACTCATCAATGTTGTCGTAAAATTTTCCGAGAAAAGGATTCTCCTCTACAATTTCCTTTAATAATTGAAATTTATAGTGCTCTGCAATGGCTTTTGCCAGTGATGTTTTCCCTACGCCAATCGGCCCTTCAACTGCGATAAAGGGGTTGAACTCATCTTCCTTTTCCTCCCTTTCAAATAACAAACGAAAAATTACAGACAAAGAATATTGTAGCATACGTTTGGAAAAGGTGGATAGATTATCGGTTAAAAACTTCAATAAAACAGCTTTTTAATACATTGTTTTTTGTTTATCGTTCTGAGCTTGTTCTATGATTGCCTGAAGATCTAACTCACCACTTGGAGTGATATCGGCGTATAACGTCTTTTCCATAAGCAGTAATGCTCTTTCGTTATCTTCTTCTATATTAGAGGCTGAGCAATCAGATGGTGCATGAAGTGTGAAACCTCGCATATAAGCGTCATTAGCGGTAAAAAGAACACAGATGTTACCAGCCACGCCGCATAGGATCAGTGTTTGTACACCTAAATCATTTAATAGTGTTGATAAAGGTGTAGAGAAAAATCCCGAGTGCTTCGGTTTAATAACAAAATAATCGTCTTCGTCCGGTTGCAATGCTTTAACAAACTTTCCTCCAGCTTGTGATTCACAATACTCCACGAGTCTTTGCTTATCTGACTGCCACTGCCCAAAATTATCGTTCACGTAGATTACAGGTATACCTGCTTGTTTCGCCCGTTTTTTTAAATCAACAATCTTATCGGCTATCGGCGCAGAAGTTTTTAACAAAAGCGGCGCTTCCGGAAAATTAAAATCATTGATCACGTCAATAATAAGCAAAGCGACAGGGATTTTCCCCTCATTTTTTTGTTGATGTGCCAAACCTTTCCCTCACTTTCTTTTTTATAGGTTGTTTTCTAAAAGATTGTTGCGATTAGGTCTTTTCTCAATCTCTTCATTGACAGGGTGATTGGAGTGGAAGGTGCGAGACTCCTGCGGGACAAGCGGTCAGGTGAGACACTTAAAAGTGAAACGTACGAATGTGGCTCACCGCCTGCCCCGCGGAAAGCGAAGCACCTGAAACGGAAATCAACCACTTTCAAGAACAACCCTGACTCAGCTTTTTAAAACCATTCCTTTCTTTATTATTGGCAAAACCTCCTGTATAATCTCTAACAACTAAAACTTTGGAGCGAAATGATGGAGATCTTAGAAAAAGACAAATATTATATGGATCTTGCTTTAAAAGAAGCGGAAAAAGCAGCTAATATCGGGGAAGTTCCAATCGGGGCCGTTTTAGTAAAAGATGATCGAGTATTGGCTAGGGCTCATAACCTGCGTGAAACGGAACAAAGAGCGATTGCGCATGCGGAGCTGTTAGCGATCGATCAAGCTTGCAAGGAAACGGATGCCTGGAGACTAGAAGGAACGACACTTTACGTAACACTTGAACCTTGTGCGATGTGTTCAGGAGCTATTGTTCTCTCAAGAGTAAGCCGAGTCGTTTATGGAGCGGCTGATCCTAAAGGAGGCTGTGCAGGGACGTTGATGAATCTTTTGCAAGAAGATCGCTTTAATCACCAATGTGAAGTGACTGCAGGTGTTAAAGAAGAGGAATGCGGACAGATTCTCTCACGCTTTTTCAAAAACCTTCGTGACAGAAAAAGGAAGGAAAAGGAAGAGAGAAAGAAGGAGCTTTAGAGCTTGTACGGTTGATTTTTTTAATGGGCATAGTATACTAATTCTTGCACATTCGATTGTGCATCTAACAATGTTATACACTTTGTCGCGCTAGATGGGGAGGTAGCGGTGCCCTGTACTCGCAATCCGCTGTAGCGAGGTTGAATTCCTCTCCTCGGCTAGTTCAACGTATGGTCTGACGGACGTAAGTGGTGTTGATGTCCGGGTCCTGCGCAACGGAGACCCATGAACCCTGTCAGGTCCGGAAGGAAGCAGCAGTAAGTGGACCACTTCGTGTGCCGTGGGGCAACCTGGACTGAGCTAACTGCGTTTGTACGCATAGGTTGACTATTCCAAAGAGAGGTGCGCGGCATTCTAATATATAAAACATCAACTCACCCTTGTCTCAGGGGTGAGTTTTTTGTAATGTTTCAGTATAATATAGAAAGAATATAGTGCTAAAAGGGAGGCAAAGGGATGAGTTATCAAGCGCTCTATCGCGTATGGAGGCCACAGAGCTTTGAAGATATGGTCGGGCAGGAACATATAACAAAAACGATTCAAAATGCCCTGATGCAGGACAAGCTTTCCCATGCCTACCTGTTTTCAGGCCCACGAGGAACGGGAAAAACAAGTGCGGCAAAAATTATAGCCAAAGCTGTTAACTGTGAGCGTGCCCCGGTATCGGAACCATGTAATGAATGTGATGCTTGCCGAGGAATAACGAACGGAACGATATCAGATGTACTGGAGATCGATGCTGCCTCTAATACAGGGGTAGATGATATTCGTGATATCCGGGACAAAGTAAAGTTTGCTCCGTCTTCTGTCACGTACAAAGTCTACATCATCGATGAAGTACATATGCTTTCAACTGGAGCATTTAACGCTTTATTAAAAACGCTTGAAGAACCGCCGAGTCACGTTATTTTCATTTTGGCAACCACTGAGCCGCATAAGATTCCAGCAACGATCGTGTCACGCTGTCAGCGATTTGATTTTAAACGCATTTCCTCACAGTCCATTATCGGGCGCATGAGACAAATCGTGAATGCTAATGGTACAGAAGTGGAAGAAGAAGCGCTGCAATTGCTTGCCCGAGCTGCAGAAGGCGGCATGCGTGACGCTTTAAGTTTGCTCGATCAAGCAATTTCTTACAGTGATGATGTTGTAAGAGTGGAAGATGTATTATCTGTAACAGGTTCAGCTTCACAAAAACATCTTTCTGACATGGCAGAAGCATTTTTAGAAAAAGATGTTTCAAAAGCGCTGACGTTATCAACAGAACTTTTACAAGAAGGAAAAGATCCTGTACGTTTCTTAGGCGATCTTATCTATTATTACCGTGATATGCTTCTATATAAAACAGCTCCTCAGCTAGAAGAGCTGCTAGAGCGGGTTTCTACAGATGAATCTTTTGCACAATTGGCGGATGCTACAGCTGCTGAAAACATCTATACCATCATTGGACAGTTGAACGCCGCGCAGCAAGAGATGAAATGGACGAACCATCCTAAGATCTTTTTAGAAACAACGTTCATCAAGATTTGTTATCAAAAACAAGAAGGGTTTTCGGCTCAGTCGGGGAATTCTTCTGTTGAACCTCTCATGCAAAGAATTGATCAGCTCGAGCAAGAGTTGAAGAAAATGAAAGAAAGCGGATGGGTCTCAAATGGATCATCGGCTCCATCAGAATCAGAAGCACCGAGAGAAAAAAGAGTAATCCGAGGCCAAGGCGGAGCATCTTCAACACAAGTAAAAGAAATGCTGAAGAAAGCGAAAAAACCAAATCTTGTTCAGCTAAAAGGCATGTGGGGAGAAATTCTAGACAAGATTCGTTCTGAAAAAGTGAGTGCGTACGCTCTTCTATCGGGAGCTGAGCCAGTAGCGTGTTCAGATCAAATTTTCCTGCTCGCTTTTCAGCATGAAATTCACCGTCAGATGGCATCTCAAGAGAACAACAGAAGCTATGTTGAAAGCGCAGTTTATAGTACAATAGGAAAGAACCTGTCCATGCTATCTATACTGGATCCGGAATGGCAGAAACTAAAAGCTGATTTCATTAAAGAACAACAGCAAGGCCAGCCATCTTCTGAAGAGAAAGAAAAAACAGAAGATCCTCTCATATCAGAGGCGATAAAATTGGTTGGCGATGATTTAATTGAGATAAAAGAAGAGGAAGAATAAAAAGGAGGAATTGTACGATGATGAAAGGCAACATGAACAATATGATGAAACAAATGCAAAAAATGCAGCGTGACATGGCAAAAGCTCAAGAGGAATTAAAAGATAAAGTGATCGAAGGTACAGCTGGAGGCGGCATGGTTACCGTTAAAGCGAACGGTCACAAAGAAATCATCGACATTATCATTAAAGAAGAAGTTGTAGATCCAGAAGATATTGATATGCTTCAAGACCTTGTGTTAGCGGCTACAAATGATGCACTTAAGAAAGTAGACGAATTGGTATCACAGGACATGGGCAAATTCACAAAAGGACTTAACATTCCTGGAATGTTCTAGGAATATGCTATGCATTATCCTGAACCGATCTCAAAACTGATTGAAAGCTTTATGAAATTGCCGGGCATCGGACCGAAAACGGCGGTTCGCCTGGCATTTTTCGTATTGGAAATGAAAGAAGATGATGTGCTCGATTTTGGACGAGCACTCGTTAACGCGAAACGTCAGCTTATCTATTGTTCCAACTGCTTTCATATTACTGACCGTGATCCTTGCATGATCTGCGACGATTCGAGCAGAGACCGCACAACAATCTGTGTGGTTCATGACTCCAAGGATGTTATTGCGATGGAAAAAATGAAAGAGTACCGTGGTCTCTACCACGTCCTTCAAGGTGCGATCTCTCCAATGGATGGAGTGGGACCAGAGGATATTAAAGTCGCTGAACTTTTAAAACGGTTAACAGACGAAGGTATTCAAGAAATTATTATGGCAACGGATCCGAACATTGAAGGAGAAGCCACTGCCATGTACATCGCAAGACTTTTAAAACCAACAGGTATTAAGATTACTCGTATTGCTCATGGCCTGCCTGTAGGCGGAGACCTGGAATATGCAGACGAAGTAACGCTTTCTAAAGCGCTTGAAGGAAGAAGAGAAATCTAACAAAGGGGTTGCTTGCATGTTTTTTCCCGTAAAGGGCGCTTGAAGCGATCCGGAGATCAACAGCTGCTTCAAAGTCTTGATGAACTTAAAGTAAATTGGATGCATCAAAAAGAAATGGTGGAGCGCAGTGTCGAGCCATCGGAAGAAGTTATCTTCAAACTTCAACTAGAAGAATCTAAATACTTCTTCTTATTAAAAGAAGCAAAAAAGAAACGTAACGACCAGCAGGTTAAAATAACTGCTGGTCTTTTTTTGACAACTCCCATACAATGTCTAGTAAATAATATGGATATTTGTATAGGAGGTTATGATGAATGGAGCCAATCACTGTGATCGCGATACTCGGAACAATCATCTTTGTTCTCTTGCTTGTAGGCGCTCCAATGCGGCCGATACGCTGGATCGGATTCGGAGTTACACGTTTTTGTATCGGCGCACTATTGTTGTTCTTATTAAATGCAATCGGAAACTCGTATGATATACACATTCCGATTAACGCTATTACAGCGCTGATTTCAGGAATCGCCGGACTACCCGGGATAGCATCATTGGTAGCTATTGAGTTCTTTATTTTAAACTAGGTTTACAATCAGAGTTTAGAGAGCGATTTAAAGCTTTCTAAACTTTTATTAATTTGTTTAAAGTAATTTCAAAATAACTATTGACCTTAAAATACAATACGTGATATATTAAGTCTTGTCGCCGCGACAGACGAAACATTGTTGCAGGCGGGAAACAAATTTTAAAAACAGGTTGACTTCTTGTTTGAAAGATGTTATCCTAATAAAGTCGCCAAAACGAGCGGCAAGCTAGAAACACACAGTTCTTTGAAAACTGAACAAAAGAAATAGGTAAGGAATTAAATTAATTCCGTCAGTTTTAAAATCGAGCAAGACAAACACTTTTATGGAGAGTTTGATCCTGGCTCAGGATGAACGCTGGCGGCGTGCCTAATACATGCAAGTCGAGCGAATGAAGAGGAGCTTGCTCCTCTGATTTAGCGGCGGACGGGTGAGTAACACGTGGGTAATCTGCCTGTAAGACGGGGATAACTCCGGGAAACCGGGGCTAATACCGGATAATAAGAAGAAACGCATGTTTCTTTTTTGAAAGTCGGTTTCGGCTGACACTTACAGATGAGCCCGCGGCGCATTAGCTAGTTGGTGAGGTAACGGCTCACCAAGGCGACGATGCGTAGCCGACCTGAGAGGGTGATCGGCCACACTGGGACTGAGACACGGCCCAGACTCCTACGGGAGGCAGCAGTAGGGAATCTTCGGCAATGGGCGAAAGCCTGACCGAGCAACGCCGCGTGAGCGATGAAGGCCTTCGGGTCGTAAAGCTCTGTTGTTAGAGAAGAACAAGTACGAGAGTAACTGCTCGTACCTTGACGGTACCTAACCAGAAAGCCACGGCTAACTACGTGCCAGCAGCCGCGGTAATACGTAGGTGGCAAGCGTTATCCGGAATTATTGGGCGTAAAGCGCGCGCAGGCGGTCTCTTAAGTCTGATGTGAAAGCCCACGGCTCAACCGTGGAGGGTCATTGGAAACTGGGAGACTTGAGTGCAGGAGAGAAAAGTGGAATTCCACGTGTAGCGGTGAAATGCGTAGAGATGTGGAGGAACACCAGTGGCGAAGGCGGCTTTTTGGCCTGTAACTGACGCTGAGGCGCGAAAGCGTGGGGAGCAAACAGGATTAGATACCCTGGTAGTCCACGCCGTAAACGATGAGTGCTAGGTGTTGGGGGTTCCACCCTCAGTGCTGAAGTTAACACATTAAGCACTCCGCCTGGGGAGTACGACCGCAAGGTTGAAACTCAAAGGAATTGACGGGGGCCCGCACAAGCAGTGGAGCATGTGGTTTAATTCGAAGCAACGCGAAGAACCTTACCAGGTCTTGACATCCTTTGACCACTCTAGAGATAGAGCTTTCCCTTCGGGGGACAAAGTGACAGGTGGTGCATGGTTGTCGTCAGCTCGTGTCGTGAGATGTTGGGTTAAGTCCCGCAACGAGCGCAACCCTTGACCTTAGTTGCCAGCATTCAGTTGGGCACTCTAAGGTGACTGCCGGTGACAAACCGGAGGAAGGTGGGGATGACGTCAAATCATCATGCCCCTTATGACCTGGGCTACACACGTGCTACAATGGATGATACAAAGGGTTGCAAAGCCGCGAGGCCAAGCCAATCCCAAAAAGTCATTCTCAGTTCGGATTGTAGGCTGCAACTCGCCTACATGAAGCCGGAATTGCTAGTAATCGCGGATCAGCATGCCGCGGTGAATACGTTCCCGGGCCTTGTACACACCGCCCGTCACACCACGAGAGTTTGTAACACCCGAAGTCGGTGGGGTAACCCTTTTGGGAGCCAGCCGCCGAAGGTGGGACAGATGATTGGGGTGAAGTCGTAACAAGGTAGCCGTATCGGAAGGTGCGGCTGGATCACCTCCTTTCTATGGAGATTATGAAACAGCTTCGACTGTTTCGTAAGTACACCTATTCTTCTTTTGTTCAGTTTTGAGAGAACTAAATCTCTCGATTTCATATGTTCTTTGAAAACTAGATATCGACATCCAAACAATATGCAAGGCAGATAGATATTTATCTGCGCCAAGCAAGAATCTTTGATGTGTAAACATCATATAAGGTTAAGCTAGAAAGGGCGCACGGTGGATGCCTTGGCACTAGGAGCCGAAGAAGGACGGGACGAACACCGATATGCCTCGGGGAGCTGTAAGTAAGCATTGATCCGGGGATTTCCGAATGGGGGAACCCACCATCCGTAATGGGATGGTATCCATATCTGAATACATAGGGTATGAGAAGGCAGACCCGGGGAACTGAAACATCTAAGTACCCGGAGGAAGAGAAAGCAAATGCGATTTCCTGAGTAGCGGCGAGCGAAACGGAATCAGCCCAAACCAGAGGGCTTGCCCTCTGGGGTTGTAGAGACACTCTACATGGAGTTACAAAGGAACGAAGTAGGTGAAGCGGTCTGGAAAGGCCAGCCAAAGAAGGTAACAGCCCTGTAGCTGAAACTTCGTTCTCTCCTGAGTGGATCCTGAGTACGGCGGGACACGTGAAACCCCGTCGGAATCCGGGAGGACCATCTCCCAAGGCTAAATACTCCCTAGTGACCGATAGTGAACCAGTACCGTGAGGGAAAGGTGAAAAGCACCCCGGAAGGGAGTGAAATAGATCCTGAAACCGTGTGCCTACAAGTAGTCGGAGCCCATTAACGGGTGACGGCGTGCCTTTTGTAGAATGAACCGGCGAGTTACGATCCCGTGCAAGGTTAAGTTGATAAGACGGAGCCGCAGCGAAAGCGAGTCTGAATAGGGCGACATAGTACGTGGTCGTAGACCCGAAACCGTGTGATCTACCCATGTCCAGGGTGAAGTTCAGGTAACACTGAATGGAGGCCCGAACCCACGCACGTTGAAAAGTGCGGGGATGAGGTGTGGGTAGGGGTGAAATGCCAATCGAACACGGAGATAGCTGGTTCTCCCCGAAATAGCTTTAGGGCTAGCCTCGCGGCAAGATTCCTGGAGGTAGAGCACTGATTGGACTAGGGGCCCCCACAGGGTTACCGAATTCAGTCAAACTCCGAATGCCAGAGAATTATCCGCGGGAGTCAGACTGCGAGTGATAAGATCCGTAGTCAAAAGGGAAACAGCCCAGACCATCAGCTAAGGTCCCAAAGTATACGTTAAGTGGCAAAGGATGTGGAGTTGCCCAGACAACCAGGATGTTGGCTTAGAAGCAGCCACCATTTAAAGAGTGCGTAATAGCTCACTGGTCGAGTGACTCTGCGCCGAAAATGTAACGGGGCTAAACGTATCACCGAAGCTATGGCTTGTACCGTATGGTACAGGGGTAGGGGAGCGTTCGAAGTGCAGCGAAGTCAGACCGGAAGGACTGGTGGAGCGCTTTGAAGTGAGAATGCCGGTATGAGTAGCGAAAGACAAGTGAGAATCTTGTCCATCGAAAGCCTAAGGTTTCCTGAGGAAGGCTCGTCCGCTCAGGGTTAGTCGGGGCCTAAGCCGAGGCTGAAAAGCGTAGGCGATGGATAACAGGTTGATATTCCTGTACCACCTCCTTTCCGTTTGAACAATGGGGGACGCAGTAAGGTAGGGTGAGCGCACTGATGGAATAGTGCGTCTAAGCAGTTAGGCTGTTGGGTAGGCAAATCCGCCCAACGTGAAGGCTGAGCTGTGATGGCGAGGGAAATTTTAGTACCGAAGTCCCTGATCCTACACTGCCAAGAAAAGCCTCTAGTGAGGAAAGAGGTGCCCGTACCGCAAACCGACACAGGTAGGCGAGGAGAGAATCCTAAGATGATCGGGAGAACTCTCGTTAAGGAACTCGGCAAAATGACCCCGTAACTTCGGGAGAAGGGGTGCTCTGATAGGGTTTATCGCCCGAGAGAGCCGCAGTGAATAGATCCAAGCGACTGTTTAGCAAAAACACAGGTCTCTGCGAAACCGCAAGGTGAAGTATAGGGGCTGACACCTGCCCGGTGCTGGAAGGTTAAGAGGAGGGGTTATCCTTACGGAGAAGCTCTGAATTGAAGCCCCAGTAAACGGCGGCCGTAACTATAACGGTCCTAAGGTAGCGAAATTCCTTGTCGGGTAAGTTCCGACCCGCACGAAAGGTGTAACGACTTGGATACTGTCTCAACGAGAGACCCGGTGAAATTATAGTACCTGTGAAGATGCAGGTTACCCGCGACAGGACGGAAAGACCCCATGGAGCTTTACTGCAGCTTGATATTGGATTTTGGTACAGCTTGTACAGGATAGGTAGGAGCCTGAGAAGCCGGAGCGCCAGCTTCGGTGGAGGCGTCGGTGGGATACTACCCTGGCTGTATTGAAATTCTAACCTTGAACCGTGATCCGGTTCGGAGACAGTGTCAGGCGGGCAGTTTGACTGGGGCGGTCGCCTCCTAAACAGTAACGGAGGCGCCCAAAGGTTCCCTCAGAATGGTTGGAAATCATTCGCAGAGTGTAAAGGCACAAGGGAGCTTGACTGCGAGACCTACAAGTCGAGCAGGGACGAAAGTCGGGCTTAGTGATCCGGTGGTTCCGCATGGAAGGGCCATCGCTCAACGGATAAAAGCTACCCTGGGGATAACAGGCTTATCTCCCCCAAGAGTCCACATCGACGGGGAGGTTTGGCACCTCGATGTCGGCTCATCGCATCCTGGGGCTGAAGTAGGTCCCAAGGGTTGGGCTGTTCGCCCATTAAAGCGGTACGCGAGCTGGGTTCAGAACGTCGTGAGACAGTTCGGTCCCTATCCGTCGCGGGCGCAGGAAATTTGAGAGGAGCTGTCCTTAGTACGAGAGGACCGGGATGGACACACCGCTGGTGTACCAGTTGTTCCGCCAGGGGCATAGCTGGGTAGCTACGTGTGGACGGGATAAGTGCTGAAAGCATCTAAGCATGAAGCCCCCTCAAGATGAGATTTCCCATCACGTTAAGTGAGTAAGACCCCTTAGAGATGATGAGGTTGATAGGTCTGGTGTGGAAGCGTGGTGACACGTGGAGCTGACAGATACTAATCGGTCGAGGGCTTATCCTTAAAATGCATTACGTTTGGAAACGTCGTATCTAGTTTTGAGAGAACATACTCTCAAACTTAATTAGATCATGGTGAAAGTCATGGTTAGGTCTAGTGATGATGGCGAAGAGGTCACACCCGTTCCCATACCGAACACGGAAGTTAAGCTCTTCAGCGCCGATGGTAGTTGGGGGTCTCCCCTGTTAGAGTAGGACGTCGCTAGGCAAATGAGGAAGATGGATGAAGATCCATCTTCTTTTTTGTGTTTAAAAAGAAAAAGAAGAAAAAAGGTGGTTTGGCATCCGCCAAACTTCTGATTAAAGGTGATTGGGATGTGGAGGGGAGGGTATAGAGCTTGGTTAGAGCTGAGCTGGGTTGTCGAGATTTAGCGAATGGCCTTTATTTATGATTTTAGACTTAATTAAGGTCTGTTACGACTTAATTAGCTCTCATTTCGAACCGAATTTTGTTCATCTAGACTTAATTATGGGTTAGAGATACCCCGCCTCGTATTTTTAAAAGACCTGTTTCAACCCTAAAAATCCTCTCACAACCATAAAAAAGGAAGAAGATGGACACAACCATCTTCCAGCACGTGATATTCTTCAGCAAAAAGCTCCATAAATCCATTCAAAAGCAACGTTAATAACTCTTACAACCATGTCCAAGCCAAGAACTCACCAAAAACACCCAAGATCTCGCTTCCAAAACCACTAATCAGCTCTCCTCATCAACCCAACCACCCACAATTTCACGGTAATCCTGAATTTATTCACGGTAATATAAAAAATATTCACGTATAAGACCCCTATTTTCACGGATAAAAAATTTTAAACGATTTTCGACACCATCCACCTAATTTGGAGCGCAACACGTTCTACTCCCGAATACAACACTAACCAAGAAAAACCACACCCCTCATCATCCTAAACCCACATCAACCTCAAAACACATCAAAACTCTCCTACTCAGCACATCAGATAGTTTTAAATCCTGATACATCGGGGATTTAGGAACCATGAAGACGTGAACTCGGTTTATTTTACCGATTTGAATAGAGACAGACACAACAAAGCCCAGAGTCTCATACATTTTAAAGAACCTAAAATAATCTGAAAAAACGTATATGGATAAACAATTCTGGCAACAATGGCATTATGGAGGTGGAAGAATGAAAGCGACACGACAGTACGGGGAAATTTGTATGGTGTGTGAAGAAAAGAAGGATCGGGGATTACACATTCTTCATCAATTTATTTGCCGGGAATGTGAACATAAAATCCTTACCGCTAAAACCAATGATGAATATTATAAACATTACTTATCGCAATTGAGAAAATTAAAATTAGTAAACGCGTCTTCGTGAAAAACAGGCTGATCGACAGCCTGTTTTTTTGTTGAAGCAAATTCGTAGAACCTGAAAACTATGATAGAATAAAAGTATAAATGGCACGGGAATGCGTGTGAAAACAAAGGGAAATACAAGATGAAGCAAGCACCGCTATACGAAGCATTAATCAATCATATTCATACAAATAAATGGTCTTTTCATGTGCCAGGTCATAAAAACGGACTTCTGTTTGAAAAGACGGCAGCACCTTTTTTCAGTCTGTTTTACCGCTGGATGTAACAGAACTAACAGGATTGGATGATCTGCATCACCCAGAGGGTCCGATTTTAGAAGCACAAAAGTTATTAGCATCATTTTACCAAGTCAAGAAAAGTTATTTTCTTGTTGGTGGAAGTACATCGGGCAATCATGCGATGATCCTTTCTTCCTTTATAGAGGGAGATATCGTTCTCGTTCAGCGGAACTGTCATAAATCGGTGCTGAACGGACTGGAACTAGCAGGAGTTACACCTGTCTTTCTGAAGCCTGAGATCGATGAAGATGGCGGCTATCCACTAGGCGTGTCTCTTCAAACAGTTAAACAAGCTGTTGAAACGTATCACAGTGTAAAAGGAATCATTCTTACAAACCCTACTTATTACGGTATGCAGCAAGACATTACAGATATAGCTGAGCTTATTCATAGTGTGGGCGGAATTGTACTAGTAGATGAGGCGCATGGAGCACACTTTGGACTAAACGATATGCCGAAAAGCTCGATACATAAGGGAGCAGACATGGTGGTGCAATCTGCGCACAAAACCCTTCCTGCTCTAACGATGGGTGCCTATCTACATGTGAACAGTGAGCGAGTGGATTTACAGCGATTATCCTATGCGTTACAGATGGTTCAATCGAGCTCCCCGTCCTATCTTATTATGGCTTCACTTGATCTGAGCCGGCTTTTTCTTGAAAATCTAAGTGATGTCGAGTCTGAAAATATCATCAATCAAACTGTAAATCTGAGGAAGTTTATCAATTCACTCCCGCACCTTGAGGTTAAGACAGCACCAAATCATTATGTACTTGATCCATTAAAGGTTACGGTTCAGTCTGACAGGGAAATATCAGGGTATGAGCTGCAGGTTCTATTTGAAAAAGAAGGATTATTTACCGAGCTGGCAGATGATCGTAATGTTTTGTTTGTCTTGCCGCTAGGACCGATTCAGCGCTTTGAAGATCTTAAAAAAGTATTCGAAAAAATATCAAATCAACTTCAAAGCTATGAAGCGAGTCAGTCACATGCTGAATCCATACCTGTTTTTTCATCAGTCAGCAGATTAGCACTTTCTTATAGAGAGATGAAATGTATTAAAGCAAAGCCCATTTCGATTGAGGCTGCAGAGGGGCTGGTTGCAGCTGAAGCCATTATTCCATATCCACCGGGGATACCATTGATCGTAAAAGGGGAACAAATTACGTCGGAACATATTCATCAGTATTCTTTATTGAAAAAGAAGGGTGCTCGTTTCCAAGGAACATTCGGGCACAAACAGATGTATGTTTTTGATAGAACATAAGGGGCATTAACAGTGAAAGGTTTATTTATAACATTAGAAGGTCCTGACGGGTCTGGAAAAACAACACAGATCGCAAAGGTCGCAGAATATATTAAAAAACAGAACATCGATTTTATCCAAACACGCGAACCAGGCGGAACGAGAATCAGCGATAAAATCCGATCACTTATTTTGGATCCCGAACATAAAGAAATGCATGATCTTACTGAGGTACTGCTCTATGCGGCATCCCGTGCGCAGCATGTTCACGAAAAGATTCTTCCAGCACTAAAGGAAGGAAAAGTGGTGCTGTGCGACCGTTTCGTTGATGCATCTCTTGCTTACCAAGGATTTGGGCTTGGTGTAGGGGAAGAACCTGTGCTTCAAGTAAACAACATTGCAACGAGCGGACTCGTACCGGATCGCAGTTATTTTGTAGATGTTTCACCAGAAGTAGGAAGAGAACGCATGAAAGCTCGATATGGAACGGAGAATCTCGACCGAATCGAACAAAAAGATCTTACGTATCATGAACGAGTGAGAGAAGGGTTTTCTCACATTTTTTCTAGACAAGCCGATCGCATCGTTCGTATTAATGGCGAACAGAATCCTGAGGCAGTGTTCGAGGAGATCGCGAAGGATTTAGATAAACTTTTATCGAATCATAAGGAAAAGTAGAAGGAGGCATTTGCCATGAAGATGATTATAGCCGTTGTTCAAGATAAAGACAGCAACAGATTGCAGGATGCGCTTGTTGATAAAAATTACCGCGCCACAAAGCTCGCGACAACAGGCGGATTTTTGAAAGCTGGAAATACAACGTTTATGATTGGTGTGGAAGATGCTCAAATCGATGATGTGATGGAGATTATTCGGGAGAACTGCAAAAGCCGTAATCAGATGGTGGCACCCGTTTCACCGATGGGTGGCAACGCAGATGCTTATGTGCCATACCCAGTAGAAGTTGAAGTAGGCGGCGCAACGGTGTTTGTTCTGCCAGTTGAAAGCTTTCAGCAATTTTAAATATATTGAGGGGTTATTATGAAAATCGGCCAAGATATAAGACCAGTTCTTGAAACAAAACAGAACGATGGAAAGACCGGGAAAAAGCCGTCTCTTTCTTTTGGTGAAGCCGTGTCAAAACAAAGTGAGAAATTACATTCCGAACAGTTAACAAGACTGTTAGGTGATATAGAAAATCAAAGTAAAAGACTGCTTCAATCACAAACGGTACGAGATTTGCAGCTTTATAAAAACTTAGTTCAACGCTTCGTAAAAGAAGCAGTTGATTTCGGCATGCAGCTAAAGCAAAACAAAAGCTGGAACGAGCAAGGCAGATCACGAACACTTAGTCTTGTAAAGAAGTGGACGAACAGCTGATTCTGCTGACAGAGGCTGTACTGAGCCAGGAAAAAGAGTCAATCACGTTGCTCGATAAAATTGGAGAAATAAAAGGTTTGTTAGTTAATCTATATACGTAGTAGGTGAGTAGGATATGGTGAGCTGGGAAGACTGCAGCAAGACACAACCGCGTGTTGTGAAGTTATTAAAAAACAGTATACGAAAACATCGCCTTGCTCATGCATATATTTTTGAAGGGGCCCATGGAACCGGTAAGATGGCGATCGCAACCGTACTTGCAAAAACATTCCTTTGCCGAAATGCGGAGGATGGTAATCCATGTGAAAGCTGCCCGAACTGTAAGAGGATTTCGTCAGGAAACCATCCTGATGTTCATATCATCACACCAGACGGGCAGAACATTAAGATTGATCAAATCAGGGGATTGCAAAAGGAATTTGCCTATAGTGGTATGGAGTCATCTAAAAAAGTATACATTATTGAACATGCTGATAAGATGACGGTGCAAGCGGCAAACAGTCTATTAAAGTTTTTAGAAGAGCCTGGTGCGGATACAATTGCTCTTCTTTTAACAGAACAGGTTCATAGTTTGCTCGACACTATTCGTTCTAGAGCTCAGACGTTGTCCTTCTCGCCCCTTCCGCCACAAGGAATCTTAGAAAAATTACTTCAGGAAGATATACCGAAGCCGGTTGCTCTATTAGCGTCTTCCTTGACATCAGATTATGCAGAAGCACTCGAAATTTGTAGGGAAGAGTGGTTTGCACAAGCGAGAGCCAAAGTGATACAATTAACGGAGGACTTGCGGCTGCGGCCGGATTACTGTCTTGTTATCTTACAAGATCAGTATTTAAGTTTTTTAAAGAAAAAGATCAGTTGCGTTTAGCATTAAATTTACTTTTGATCTGGTATCGAGATCTTTTATCTATACATTTATCAAACTCGGAAAACGTTGTGTTTTTCGATCAGCTTCAAGCATTAGAGCAGCAGGCCCTTCACACTTCGCAAAAAAAGACGGGTGAAGCCCTGCAAGCGATACTGACTGCTCAAGCTAGACTCAGGAGCAACGTCAGCCCCCTTATGGTGATGGAGCAGTTGGTTTTACGATTACGGGAGGGATAAAACCTTGTATGAGGTAGTGGGAATCCGCTTTAAAAAGGCGGGTAAAGTATATTATTTTGACCCCGGCGACCTTGAAGTGAAAAAAGACGCGTTTGTCATTGTGGAAACAGCGCGTGGAATAGAATATGGCAAGGTAGTTATCGATAAGAAACTAGTCGGGGAGAATGATGTTGTTCTTCCTTTAAAGAAAGTCGTTCGGCTCGCGACACAGAAAGACATTTTGTCTGTAGATGAAAATAAAGCAGCTGCTAAGGAAGCGTTTCAAAGTTGTGAGGATAAAATCATCGAACATAAGCTGGATATGAAGCTTGTCGATGTCGAATATACGTTTGATCGTAACAAAATTATTTTTTATTTTACAGCTGACGGAAGAATTGATTTCCGTGAACTCGTAAAAGATCTGGCTTCGATTTTCCGAACAAGAATTGAACTCAGGCAGATCGGTGTTAGGGATGAAGCGAAGATGCTAGGCGGAATTGGTCCATGCGGCCGAATGCTTTGCTGCTCTACATTCCTGGGAGATTTTGAGCCAGTATCGATTAAGATGGCAAAAGATCAGAACCTTTCATTAAATCCTGCTAAAATTTCAGGTTTATGCGGCCGTTTGATGTGCTGTTTGAAGTACGAAAACGACTATTATGAAGAAGCTAAAGAAGAAATGCCTGATGTTGGTGAAGAAATTATGACCCCTCATGGTGTTGGTCGCGTTGTCGGCTTGAACTTGCTTGAGAAGATTATTCAAGTGAACATTCCTGCAATGGAAAGAACAACCGAGTTCACATTGGACGAGCTTGCAGGTAAGAGAGAGGAATTAATCAGTCAGGCAACAGAGTAAAAGAGGTGGAATTCGTGGAAAAGAAAACAATATTTTCCCGCGTAGTACAGATGGAAGAGCAAATCACAGTGCTGTCACAGCAACTGGAAGATTTCAAGACCCATTTGGCTGCACTAATTGAAGAAAACCACCATCTCGTGATGGAAAATGATAATCTGCGAAACAAGCTGAATGCCGACCAAAAGCGGAATTCTGTTAAAAAGTCTTCAGCCTCTAAAGTCAAAAAAGAGCCTACTGATATTGGTGAAGGCTATGATAACCTGGCACGGCTCTACCAAGAAGGATTCCACATTTGCAACCTTCATTATGGCAGTGTTCGTTCAGAGGGAGATTGTTTGTTTTGTCTTTCATTTTTAAATAAGAAATAAACGCCTTTCCAAATGGGAAGGCTTCTTTTTATATGGCTGTCTTTAAAGTTTGGAGTTTTCTTTGTAGATCTTGAAAGTGTTGATTTCCGTTCCAGGTGCTCGCTTTCCGCGGGGCAGGCGGTGAGCCACATTCGTACGTTTCACTCTTAAGTGTCTCACCTGCCGGCCTGTTCCGCAGGAGTCTTACACCTTGCACTCCAATCAACTATTCAATGAAGATAATGATTATAATGCTTTATAAGCAGCAACCTATAGAGAAAACCTTCCTTCTAAAAAGAAAAACAGGGATGTAGTTGGAAATTGCGCTTCATTAACAATCAAAATAAAAAAGAACTAAAAACCTTTTATATAGAAGAAAGGGGAGTTACTGTGGAAAAACAACTCCTGCCAGATGAGCGGATTGATTTTTTAGTGCATGAAGATTTAAAAATAATACAAAGTCCCTCTGTTTTTTCGTTTTCACTTGATGCTGTTTTACTTAGCCGGTTTGCTTGGGTGCCTATTCAGAAAGGGAGAATCATTGACCTCTGCAGTGGAAACGGTGCGGTTGCCCTTTTGTTAAGCAAACGCTCAAAAGCAAACATTACTGGAGTTGAAATTCAGGAAAGATTGCACAGCATGGCAACTAGAAGTGTTGCGTTAAATGGATTGGAAGAACAGATTCAAATGGACTTAGCGGATATCAAAGATGCTCCAGCTACATACGGATATGGGACATTCGATGCGCTCACATGCAATCCTCCTTACTTTGCATCTCTACATGAACATGATTTTAATGAAAATGAACATCTTGCCATCGCTCGTCATGAAATTCATTGTTCGCTCGAAGATGTCATACGCGTCAGTAGTCAGCTCGTAAAACAAGGCGGAAAAGTGGCAATGGTACATCGACCAAACCGACTGATGGAAATTTTAGCATATATGAGGCAGTACAAGCTCGAACCAAAGAAATTACAGCTCATTTATCCGAAAGCGGGCAGTGAAGCTAACATGCTTTTAATAGAAGGAATGAAGAATGGCAAGCCAGATCTGCACATTTTGCCTCCAATAACGGTGTATGGTGAAGACGGCCAATATACGGATCACTTAAAGAGGATGTTCTATGGTGAAGAAGGAAGATAATCACTTTCTGTATATTTTAGAATGTGGAGACGGAACTTATTATACAGGGTATACAAATGATTTGACGAAGCGACTTCAGAAGCATGAAGAAGGTAAAGGTGCTAAGTATACGAGGGGAAGAGGTCCTCTAAAGCTTGTTTTTCAAAAGGCTTTTTCAACTAAGCAGGAAGCGATGCGGATGGAGTTTGCCGTTAAGAAACTCAATCGGGCTGAAAAAGAAAGAATGATAAAAGAGGGAAGTGTTTCGTATGTGGCAGCAAAAGAGTTACGCAAATGATAACGAGGGCGGCATGCTGTACTTAGTTCCAACACCTATCGGTAACTTAGAAGATATGACTTACCGAGCAATTCGTATTTTAAAAGAATCGGATATCATCGCAGCAGAAGATACAAGACAAACCAAAAAGCTTTGCAACCACTTTGAGATCAGCACTCCCTTAACGAGTTATCACGATCACAATAAACAGCAAAGCGGCAAGAAGCTTTTAGAAGAGTTAAAAGACGGAAAACAAATTGCACTCGTAACAGATGCAGGAATGCCAGGTGTCTCTGATCCAGGGTATGAACTCGTTGTTCAATGCGTAGAAGAAAGGATTTCCGTTATTCCGTTGCCTGGCGCTAACGCAGCACTTCCCGCACTTGTTGCATCAGGATTGAATACAGAGCTCTTTACTTTCTATGGTTTTCTGCCGAGAGGGAAAAAAGAAAAGAAGTTAGAGCTAGAAAACTTAAAACGATTTCCTTCT
This sequence comes from Fictibacillus sp. EA-CB0309, assembly GCF_055814265.1. Lineage (NCBI taxonomy): Bacteria > Bacillati > Bacillota > Bacilli > Caryophanales > Fictibacillaceae > Fictibacillus > Fictibacillus sp. EA-CB0309. Next base: position 245,968 of record NZ_CP169271.1, on the reverse strand, counting down.
ACCCTTTTGTTTTATGAAGCTCCACATCGCTTAAAAGAAACACTTCAAGCCATGAACGGAGTATTTGAAGGCAGAAAAATTGCAGTGATACGGGAATTAACAAAAAAATATGAAGAAATTACGCGTGGTACATTGTCTGAGGTATCGGAATTCTTTAGCCAAGGAGATGCTGAAATACGGGGAGAATTCTGCTTAGTTGTGGAAGGCAGCGGTAATACTGATTTTGAACTGGATGCTCAAGAACAATGGTGGGAATCTTTATCAGTGACCGATCACGTGGAGCACTACGTTGACAAAGGCGAAAAACCAAAGGAAGCAATTAAATTAGCTGCCGCTGACCGTAACGTACCAAAGCGGGAAGTCTACCAAGAGTATCACGGGTTGTAGTTTCTTCTCTAAAGGGAGCTAGATAGGTGAAACGCAACTGTTCCAGCCGAGGAAAGCGAGCTTCTTGAAAAAAGATTAAAAAGCTCTTTTCTAAAAGGTTGTTGCTACTTGACCATTTTTTCTCTTCTTTGACAAGTTGATTGTAGTGGAAGGTGCGAGACTCCTGCGGGACAGGCGGGCGGGTGAGACACTTAAGAGTGAAACGTACGAATGTGGCTCACCGCCTGCCCCGCGGAAAGCGAGCACATGAAACGGAAATCAACTACTTCCAAAAGCAACACAGAAAAACCCAGAACAAAGGAAAAGAGCCCTCTAAATCGAAGGCTCTTGTTTTTTGTGCTTATTTTGATGTTTGTAATTGCTTTTGAAGTTCTTCCATAACTTCTTTAGCACCTTCACGGCTAAGGATGATCTTTCCGCCTGCAACCGTGTAGTTGTCATCAGAAACTTCCCCAGTTACTGCACAAGTCATGTTTGGCTTGTATTTCTTAAGGATGATGCGGTCATCATCAACATAGATCTCTAAAGCATCTTTCTCTGCAATTCCTAAAGTACGGCGTAATTCGATCGGAATAACGACACGTCCTAGTTCGTCCACCTTACGTACAATTCCTGTAGATTTCATAATAAAATCTCTCCTCCCAGATATATAAAAAGATTTCCCTATCTATTTAAATCGTCAGAATTCGACAAAATCCTACGAGAACATCTTACCAAGATTTCCAATTGTCGTCAATAGTTTTGACTTAAACATTTTTTCGTTTTTTACCATTGAATTTACTAGACTATACCCATATTATAATACTTCCAAAACCCTAAATTGGAAGATATATTCATATATTGTCATAAAAAATTCAAGAATGTGTAAAAGATGAAAAAAATTAACTGGAAATACCGATAAAATAAACGTCAAATTTCGACAAAACTAACAACGAAAAAATACTATCCAAATTTCCCTTTCCGACCATTAGCTTGTATGCCTTGACACACTTTCCATGCATTAGGTATATTTTGAAGGAAGAAAAGAGAATAATGAAAGTATTTACATAGAAATCTTTCGCTTACTTTTTTACTTTTATGTCCTAATGCAACAGTTTTTTATATTTTTTGTAAAAAGATACATTTTCCGTTACAGTAATATTTTTCCTAAATGTAAAGAACAAATAGTCCCTAAATCGAGGGGCTTTTTTTCCACTATTAGAAAGTATAACTTGTTAGCACGATGTTTTTCGACGTGGTACAAGTTTAGGTTATTAGTATAAGCGCAACTAAGGCTGACGTGAAAGATTTGGCGTCAGCCAAGTTTTCTTTACTATAAGGTAACTATTTTGAGGAGGCGGCACGAGTGGCGAAACCAACATTCTACATTACAACACCTATTTATTATCCAAGCGGCAAACTACATATCGGTCATGCGTATACGACAACTGCAGGGGATGCAATGGCTCGATACAAACGATTAAAAGGTTTTGACGTTATGTATCTGACAGGAACGGATGAGCATGGAGAAAAGATTCAAAAGAAAGCAAACGAACAAGGTCTTCATCCTCAAAAATACGTAGACGGCATTGTTGAAGATATTAAAGCACTTTGGAAAAAGATGGACATCTCTTATGATGATTACATCCGTACCACTGATGATCGACACAAAAAATCTGTCGAAAAGATCTTTCAACAGCTTCTTGATCAGGATGACATCTACTTAAGTGAGTATGAGGGCTGGTATTGTACAGATTGTGAGTCCTTCTTTACAGAGCGTCAGCTGGAAGATGGTAAATGTCCTGACTGCGGACGTGAAGTAAAAAAGGTTAAAGAAGAAAGCTACTTCTTCCGTATGAGCAAATATGCGGATCGTTTGTTAGCTTATTATGAAGAAAACCCTACGTTTATCTTCCCAGAATCAAGAAAACGCGAAATGATCAACAACTTTATCAAGCCTGGTTTAGAAGATCTTGCAGTTTCACGTACTTCTTTTGACTGGGGTGTAAAAGTACCGGGAAATCCAAAACATGTGATTTATGTATGGATCGACGCATTATCTAACTATATTACGGCTCTAGGGTATGGCAGTGAAAACGATGAAAAATATCAAAAGTACTGGCCAGCTGATATTCATTTAATGAGTAAAGAAATAGTACGTTTCCATACGATCTATTGGCCGATCATGTTAATGGCTCTAGGTCTTCCACTACCAAAGCAAGTTATTGCACATGGCTGGTTATTGATGAAAGACGGTAAAATGTCTAAGTCAAAAGGAAACGTAGTGGACCCTAACGTTTTAATAGATCGTTACGGATTAGATCCGCTTCGCTACTACTTGCTTCGTGAAGTACCATTTGGTTCTGATGGCGTGTTTACACCGGAAAGTTTTGTTGACAGAGTGAATGCTGATCTTGCAAATGATCTCGGAAACTTGCTGAACCGTACGATTGCCATGATCGGAAAATATTTTGATGGAAAGATTCCTTCATATGAAGGGAAAGTTACTGAGTTTGACGGAACACTCCAAGAGTTTGCGTTAGAAACAGTAAGAAAAACAGAAGAAGCGATGGAAAAGCTTGAGTTTTCAATCGCGCTTTCAACGATTTGGCAATTAGTAAGCCGTACGAACAAGTATATTGATGAAACACAGCCTTGGGTTTTGGCAAAAGATGAAGCTAAACAAGGTGAACTTGCAAGCGTTATGTACCATTTAGCAGAATCGATCCGTATCGTTTCTGTTCTCATTCAGCCGTTTATGACTGAAACACCAGCGAAGATCTGGAGTCAATTAGGTTTGAAAGACAAGAGTATTACAGAGTGGGATACACTGAAGGAATTTGGTGCGATTCCTGCAGGTACTGCGGTGGAAAAAGGTGACCCAATCTTCCCTCGCTTAGAAACCGAAGTAGAGGTTGAGTTTATTAAGAATTCAATGGGCGGGACATCAACACCGGTAGCAGAAGAGCCGAAAAAAGAAGAAGTACCTGCAGCTGAAGAAAAGCCTGAAATCACGATTGATGATTTTATGAAGGTTGATCTACGTGTAGCGACTGTTATTGAAGCAGAACCTGTAAAGAAAGCAGATAAATTATTAAAACTTCAATTGGATCTTGGGTTTGAAAAGCGCCAAGTAGTCTCTGGAATCGCTCAGTTCTATAAACCGGATGAGTTGGTCGGTCAAAAAGTGATCTGCGTGACGAACTTAAAACCTGTTAAATTGCGTGGAGAGCTATCGCAAGGAATGATCTTAGCTGGTTCTTCTGATGGTCAATTAACATTGGCTACGGTAGACCCTTCACTTCCAAACGGTGCAAAAGTAAAATAACAACAAAAAGCGGGGAGTTTATCCCTGCTTTTTGCCTTTTTAGGGCGTAAGACAGTGAATAAACACGATTTTTACCGCCGAAAATAGGTCTTAATACCTATAATGTAACTAACTTGTAATGCTACTGTTACCCGAATGAATGGAAAATGTGATAAGATTTGTAAAGTTGAAGGGATTGTACACTATGTTTGATACACACGCACATTTGAATGCAACACAGTTTGAAGAGGATCGCGAGGCTGTTATTCAACGGGCGTTAGATGAAGGCGTAACACATATTGTGGTGGTCGGCTTTGACCGCGAAACCATAAAAGTTGCCATGCAGCTTGCTGAAGAATACGATTTTATCTATGCTTGCGTAGGTTGGCATCCTGTAGATGCAATCGATATGACAGATGAGGATTTGGCTTGGATTGAAGAACTAGCAGCGCACCCAAAAGTTGTCGCTCTTGGCGAGATGGGATTAGATTACCATTGGGACAAGTCGCCTGCGGATGTTCAAAAAGAGGTATTCAGACGCCAGATTCGACTTGCAAAAAAGTGAAGCTTCCGATCGTTATTCATAATCGTGAAGCGACGCAAGATGTTGTTGACATACTGAAAGAGGAAGAAGCCCATGAAGTTGGCGGTATCATGCACTGCTATAGCGGAAGCATCGAAGTAGCCCGTCAATGCATGGATATGAATTTCTACATAAGCTTTGGTGGACCAGTAACGTTCAAGAATGCCAAGAAGGTTAAGGAAGTTGCTACAGAGATTCCGATGGACCGGCTTTTAATTGAAACGGATTGTCCTTATTTAAGCCCTCATCCATTAAGAGGGAAAAGAAATGAACCATCTTATGTTAAGTATGTCGCTGAAACACTTTCTGAATTAAAAGATCTTCCGCTTGAAGACATCATAAAGAAAACTTCCGACAATGCATTTCAAATTTTTAACATTTCCAGATAGGAGATGTTGTCGGAAACTAGCAAAGCATGAGAAATATCGCGTTAATCTTTCAAGAATTGACAAAAGGGGAAGGAAATTTGTCAAACGTTTTTTCTTCCCTTTTTCCTTCTTTTCCGTTCATAATTGGCTTGGGTCAATTCATGACGAAAAGGAGGGTGATTTGACAGAGAGAAAAAAGGTATTTATAATGCAGTCCTTGTAGGGGAGGAAATTGAATGAATAGAAATATTACAGCTTTGTTCTCAAGTATCACAAGAAAGAAAATTTATCTTTCGATCGCTGCTCTTCTCGTTTTAGCGGTAACTACTGGATTCGTAGGTTATGAAACTACGAAAGCTGAAGTGACGCTTATGCAAGACGGAAAGAAAACAGAAGTGAAGACACATGCCAATACGGTTAGAGAACTGTTAAGCGAACAAAACATAAAACCTAACCAGCATGATTTAGTAAAACCAGGTCTTGATGCCAAGGTTACAGACAACATGAAGGTTGATTATACAGAAGCGAAGCAAGTTAACCTTACCGTTAATGGCAAGGATAAAACGATTTGGACGACAGCAAAGACTGTTGAACAATTCGTGAAGGAGCAGCAACTAACGCTTAATGAGCACGATTCTATTAAGCCAAATCTTACTGCTGACATAAAGGATCAAGGGAAGATCCAAATTGAATCAGCATTCCCGGTTAAGCTTGTTGTTGGCGGAAAAGCTCAGCAAGTTTGGACCACTTCGACTACCGTCGCTGACCTTTTGAAGCAACAAAAGGTATCATTAGGTGAAATTGATCGAGTAACACCTGCTAAAACAGCTAAAATATCTGGTAAGACGCAGGTTGAAGTCATCCGAGTAGAAAAGGTCACCGATGTAGTGGAAGAAGAAACACCGTTTGCTGTTGTTAACCGCAAAGACAGTGGTCTAACAAAAGGCAAAGAGCGTGTCGTGCAAGATGGCAAAAAAGGAAAACGTGAAAAACGCTTTGAGGTTGTTGTGGAAAACGGCAAAGAAGTTTCCAGAAAACTGATCAGCGAAAAAACGTTAACAGATAGCTCTGATAAAATTGTTGCTATTGGAACAAAGGCGCAGCCTAAACCGCAGCCTGTTGTATCACGTAGTAAAGCACCATCATCAAGCAGTTCAGGCGGCAGAGAAATAACGGTTACAAGTACTGCTTATACGGCTAACTGTGCAGGGTGTTCTGGAATTACAGCTACAGGGTTTAACTTGAAAACTAACCCGAATGCGAAAGTTATCGCAGTCGATCCTAATGTGATTCCGCTTGGCTCAAAAGTATATGTTGAAGGATATGGTTATGCTATTGCTTCAGATACTGGAGGAGCGATTAAGGGTAACAAGATTGACGTATTCTTTGCTTCTCAATCACGAGCAGAGTCTTGGGGAAGAAAATCAGTAAAAATCCGTATCATTAATTAATTGTGAAAGCATGGGGAAAAAATCCCTGTGCTTTTTTATTTGCGCGGGATAAGAAGAACGATCGATACTAAGCGCATTCCTTTGTAAACCTAGACTTTCTTGACGCCTGGGGTATACTAGTAAAAGATGTTTTTTTCGTTCAAATAATTAGACGTTGCAATGCCTAAAAAGGTTTCACCGTTTTGGAGGAAATCATGAAAAAAATAAAAGAAATTATCGTTGTTGAAGGAAAGAGCGATACGCTTGCCATCAAACGATCTGTTTTAGCAGATACAATAGAAACAAATGGCTCAGAAATTAGTATAGATACATTGAATCGCATAAAAAGAGCGCACGAGACACGTGGAATAATTGTTTTTACAGATCCTGATTTTCCAGGGAAAAGAATTCGAGAAATTATTTCAGAGTATGTACCTGGCTGTAAGCATGCCTATTTGGCAAAGGCCGATGCACTTGCTAAAGGAGACAAAGGTGTAGGCGTTGAGCACGCATCAAGAGAAGCTATTGTTGAAGCTCTTGAGCATGTTCGAGAGGAAATGGCAGAAACTGAAAACGAGAACATCCTATGGGAGGACCTGATGGCTGCAGGGCTAACGGGCGGACCGGATTCAAAACATAGACGTGAAGTGATTGGAAGAGAGCTGCGCATAGGCTATATGAACGCTAAGCAATTACATAAACGTCTAAATATGTTCAGAGTTACACCAGAAGAGTTTGAACAGGCCCTTAAGGCGCTTTATAGCAATGAGGAGGAATAGAAACACATGAGAAAAGATATATCCACTCCCAGTCCACAAAAGCCATACTGGAAAAGCATGGTTTTACTTTTAAGAAGAGTTTAGGACAAAATTTCCTGATTGATCGCAACATCTTAAATAATATTGTAAACGCAGCAGATCTGACAGAGGAATCAGGAGTCATTGAAATTGGTCCTGGAATCGGAGCGTTAACTGAATTCATCGCGAGGTCTTCTAAAAAGGCGGTTGCTTTTGAAATTGATCAGCGTCTTCTGCCCATATTAGAAGAAACACTCGCTCCATATCCGCATGTAGAAGTCATTCATTCAGATGTGTTAAAAGCGGATATACACGAAGTGATAAAAGAACACTTTGAAGAAGGACAGGATCTGATGGTTGTTGCGAACTTGCCATATTACGTTACGACACCGATCATTATGAAACTTCTTCAAGACAAGCTTCCAATTCGAGGTATTGTCTGTATGATTCAAAAGAGGTAGCGGACCGTCTAGCCGCATCACCTGGCACGAAAGATTATAACTCTCTTTCGATTGCCATCCAATATTATGCGACGGCTGAGACGATGATCAAAGTACCTAAAACCGTTTTTGTTCCAGCTCCTAACGTAGATTCATCCGTCATAAAGCTAACGCTTAGAAAAGAGCCTGCTGTAGCAGTAAAAGATGAAGAGTTCTTCTTTCATGTGGTAAGGTCATCCTTTGCTCAAAGACGAAAGACACTGTGGAACAACCTGACGAGCCAGCTTGTATCTAAAGATAAGAAGGAAGAGCTGCAAACGATTTTAGAATCCATTGATATCGATCCAAAGCGTAGAGGTGAAACGTTATCCATACAGGAATTTGGTAAGCTAGCTGATGCTCTTTTACCTCTTGTAAAATAAACCTCATTTTTCCCCGGCTTTCACATACTCTTATAAAAGGAATATTGGGAGCTATGGAGCTTGTTACTCCAAATAGGGGAGTAAAATGAAACTAGAGATTGGATCAATTGTAAGCAGAAACTCTTACAAACGAGATCTTCTTTTTCGTGTTGTAGGATTTAGTGAAGATCGTACGATTGCTGAACTTGCTGGAGAAGAGCTCAGACTATGGGCAGATGCGCCAGTTGATGACTTATTCGTTGTTGATGACAAGCATATGTCTGAACATAGGCAAGTGGAAAAAGAAAAAGAGGAGTCATCCTTAAAATTATTCAGGCAAGATTATTATTTGCTGCGACAAAAAAGGAGTACTTATCCACAAACGGCTATCAATATGATCAGTCTTATTTTGAACTGCCAGGAAGAGTGCTTCATATTGACGGCGACCCTTTATACTTAAATAAATGTCTGGAGTTATACAAAAAGCTTGGAGTACCCGTGTACGGCATTCATATGAAGGAAACGGAAATGCCAGAAAAAGTTCCTGCATTAGTTGATGAAGTCAGACCAGACATACTCGTTATAACGGGTCACGATGCCTATATGAAATCAAAAGGCGATGTTTCTGATGTGAATGCATATCGGCATACAAAATATTTTATTAGAACGGTTCGAGAAGTGAGAAGGAAGTACACCCATCTTGACCATTTGATGATCTTTGCGGGAGCCTGTCAATCCCATTTTGAATCATTGATAAAAGTTGGGTCAAATTTTGCAAGCTCACCTGCCCGAATTAACATACATGCCTTAGATCCTGTGTATATCGTTTCAAAGATCAGTCTGACATCCTTTATGGACCGTGTGAACGTAATGGACGTTTTACGGAATACACTTACCGGTAAAGAGGGATTAGGCGGTGTAGAAACAAGAGGGTTCCTCAGAACGGGAATGCCGATCAAATCAAAGCCATAGACAAGTAAAGCTCCGGAAATTCGGAGTTTTTTTGTTGCTGCTATGTAGGGTATATAAGTTGCATTGCCGGTGCAAAAATGTCGAGGGTTGTAGACACGTGGATAAAAGCGCAAAACTTCTGGATTGGAGACCAACTCGTGGATAAACGGCCGAAATTTCTGGGTTCAGTGCACGAATTTCTGAATTGAACCAGCTGAATGCCCCACCAGGTATATGTAATGACCAGTTGCGCAACCTGATAATGCATCATTTCTTACATGAAAATACCTCATCCGGCCTAACCGAAGAAAACGCCGTAAAAAAGTCTGTATAACTACAAAAAATATATCAAAAGGGCATAAATTAATGAATTATTTGTAAAAAATATTTATTTTATACATATTCCCCAGGTATATTGACATACTAAAAAAAGCAGAAAAAGGATATTTAGTCATTGACATGAAAATGCTTTGCTTGCTATAATGAAAATTTTAATTTGACAAAAAAACACGATTTGTGTTATAATTTGTCTAAGTGAGGTGGAGCCTAAAATGGGTAAAACAATAGTGGACATTAGACGCTCTTTAGAGTCCAACGTGGGTAGAAGACTTTCTTTACGTGCAAATGGCGGTCGACGTAAAACGATCGAACGACTTGGAACACTGGAAGAAACATACCCAGCAGTTTTTATTATCAAATTAGATCAGGACACCAACGCTTTTGAACGTGTTTCTTATAGTTACGCGGATGTACTCACAGAAACAGTAGAACTTACATTCTTAGAAGATACACAAGCAGCAATCGGGCAGTAAGAATTCTTTACTGCTATTTTTTTACCTTGCTGGTTGTGGTCTAAATCAAAAATACATATAATCAGCACATTAACGCGAAAGATAAAACCCCTTTTGGAGATACTATAATGTATCGCATATGAAAGGGGTTTTCATCATGGGACGAAGAAAAAACGGCATGATGTCTGAAGGGTTAAAAACAGAGATCGCAAAAGAGCTAGGGTTTTATGATACGGTCCAACGCGAAGGCTGGGGCGGTATCCGTTCTAAAGACGCAGGAAACATGGTGAAACGCGCGTTAGAGATCGCTGAACAGCGCTATAACAATGGAAACAGATAATATGCGGTATGAAACAGCCGGAGGCCCTAGTGTCTCCGGTTTTCCTCTATATCTATAGATTGATTTTTTCTATATTTCAATCCTCATACTGTGTTACTATTAAAAATATCAAAATTGTGCAAGATGGTAGGCAGGGATAATGATGACAATTAATAAAGTATCCATTAAAGCTCCAGCAAAAATTAACCTTTCTCTCGATGCTTTGCGAAAAAGAGAAGATGGGTTTCATGAAGTGGCTATGGTTATGACAACGGTAGATTTAGCTGACCGGATCGAACTAACTTTATTAGAAGCAGACGAAATCAAAATTGAAAGTTCAGGCGGATTTGTCCCTCTTGACGAGCGCAATCTAGCCTTTCAGGCAGCTCTCCTATTAAAGAAAACATTCAACATCAAAAAGGGTGTCTATATACATATTTCTAAGCACATACCTGTTGCAGCAGGCTTAGCCGGAGGAAGCAGTGACGCAGCTGCTACTTTAAAAGGACTCAATGAGCTTTGGGGATTAGGCTTATCACTTGATGAGCTAGCTGAGCTTGGCGCGAAAATAGGTTCAGATGTCTCTTTTTGTGTGTATGGAGGAACCGCATTGGCGACAGGCAGAGGAGAGAAGATCCACCACATCTCCCCTCCTCCTCCTTGCTGGGTGCTCCTAGCTAAGCCCCCAATCGGAGTTTCTACCGGAGAGGTGTATCGGAACTTAAAACTTCAAGGACTACAACATCCTGATGTTGAAGGGATGGTAAAGGCTATTGAAGAGAAAGACTACGATCAGATCTGTAATCTTCTCGGAAATGTTTTAGAATCTGTTACGTTAAAGATGTATCCAGAAGTAAGGCACATCAAAGAACAGATGATGAGACTTGGAGCGGATGCCGTATTAATGAGCGGAAGCGGACCTACCGTTTTTGGTTTATTTCAGCACGAGTCTCGGCTTCAAAGAGTTTATAACGGATTAAGAGGTTTCTGCCACGAAGTTTATGCGGTTCGTTTATTAGGGGAATGATTGATAAAATCCGTATAAAAATGGTATATTATCTTCAAACATTCGGTTTTGGAGGATAATATGAAATTAAAAAGAAGCGGAAGAATGGTAGATTTAACAGCTTACCTTCTTCATCATCCCCACCAACTCATCCCTTTATCTTATTTTGTAGAACGGTACGAATCAGCTAAATCTTCTATAAGTGAAGATCTTGCTATCATTAAAGAGCATTTCGAACAGCACGGGTTAGGTCACGTTCAAACGGTTCCTGGCGCAGCGGGCGGCGTTAAATATATTCCAGGCATCGATCATGCTGAAGCTGAAACAACAGTGGAAGAACTTGTTCAGCTTCTTGAAGACCCGAGCCGTATCTTACCCGGTGGTTATTTGTACGTAACAGATGTTATCGGCAACCCAAGACTCGTCAATCAGATCGGGAGACTGTTTGCATCCATCTTCTCTTCTCGAAAAATTGATGTCGTGATGACGATAGCAACGAAAGGAATTCCGCTTGCTTACGCAGTAGCAACGCATTTAAATGTTCCTGTAGTCGTTGTGAGAAGCAATAGCAGGGTAACGGAAGGATCAACGGTAAGTATTAACTATGTTTCGGGTTCGACAAAACGGATTCAAACGATGGCGCTTGCTAGACGAAGCATTAAACAAGGTTCTCGCGTACTTATTATCGATGACTTTATGAAAGCCGGCGGAACGATTAAAGGCATGATTAGTTTAATTGAAGAGTTTCAGGCGCATATCGAAGGGATCGGTGTTTTAGTCGAGGCGCAGGAAGTTTCCGAACGTCTTGTTGATGACTATGTATCAATCGCACGTCTTGCGCAAGTGAATGAAAAAGAAAACCGTATTGAAGTTGAAAAAGGCAATTATTTTCTAAATGGAGGTAATGCGTGATGAAAAAAGTTCATACAGAAGAAGCACCTGCAGCAATCGGTCCATATTCTCAAGGTATCGTAATCGACCAATTATTCTTTAGTTCAGGACAAATTCCTCTTACAACAGAAGGAGTTATGATTGAAGGTGATGTAAAAGAACAGACACATCAAGTATTTCGTAACCTGCAAGCTGTCCTTAAAGAAGCGGGATCGTCACTTGACCAAGTCGTTAAAGCTACGGTTTTTATTAGTGATATGAACGAGTTCGCAGAAATTAATGAAGTGTATGGCCAATACTTCAACGATCATAAGCCAGCAAGATCTTGTGTAGAAGTCGCACGTCTTCCAAAAGATGCGAAAGTAGAAATAGAAGTAATCGCACTTACAAAATAAGTCCCTATTTGGGGGCTTATTTTTTTCGCTTTGTTCTAAAAACAGTAAAACAATAAATTGAAAATATCCTTTTGAATAGCAGCAATTGTTGGTTGTATGTGAAGTGTCAGCTAAAAGTTATTGTTTAAGCTTGAGGGTATAGGATTGGAAGATAGTTGTCGAAATATGTAAACTCGCCGATATATGAGGAAAACTCGCTGGATTATTGCCAAAACTCGCGGGATTATCTCCGGAATTTCTAGGATTATTTTTTATATTTCTTGAATTAAGGTCTTAAATACCTCAACAGGTATAATTAAAATCCGTTCAGAGCACCGATAATGAGCTGAAATACACCTGATTCTACAATAGAACTGTTTTCGGCGACCTATTTTAGTCTTAGATTTAGTTGATTTTCGTTTAAGAATGCTAGCTTCACATAGAAATTACGCTGATCATTGATAAAAAAGCTAACCAGAGTAAATTGGCTTCTGTCATATGTAACTAATGTCAAACGAAACAAATTTCTTCTTGAGTTACTTGAGCGATGCACTAAGATCGCTAAAAAAGGACCTTACAAGACTATGCTAGGAGCGGCGTCACAAATTTTTTAAAAATTTTTATTATTCAAAGAAGGATTTTGTAAAATGCTGAAGAATTGTAGTATTACGTTCTTATTTTGGAAAAAGGTGGTGTTTGTGAATGGAAGTGACTGACGTAAGATTACGCCGTGTAAATACAGAAGGCCGTATGAAAGCGATTGCCTCCATTACAATCGATCATGAATTTGTTATTCATGATATTAGGGTAATTGATGGCAATAATGGAATGTTCGTAGCTATGCCAAGCAAACGAACACCAGATGGAGAGTTCCGTGATATCGCACATCCGATCACGTCAAGTACTCGTGAGAAGATCCAAAATGCGGTATTAACAGAATATCACCGTATGGGAGAAATGGAGTCTGCTTTAGAAGAAGCAGGGGCTTCTTAATATCTCAATAAGAATTTAGAGCCTGGTCACAATGATTAGGTTCTTTTTATTTGCTCTTTTTTCCTCATAAGATAGAACCTTCCTATAGATATCCCATAATTACGTGAATTCCCTCTGTTTTTCCGATAAAATTTATCAAACCGTTGACAATCCCGCGTCACTTCTTGAAATGACTACGCGTTTAAGATATATTCGTAATGGTATATTAAGATTTAGGAAAATGGATGGAGGTTCACTATGACAAATCGCTATGCGGTCATTCTTGCTGCGGGTCAAGGAACAAGGATGAAATCCAAATTATATAAAGTATTACATCCTGTTTGTGGTAAGCCGATGGTTCAACATGTTGTTGATCAGATCAGCTCTCTTCAAATGAAACAAATGGTGGCTGTTGTGGGCCATGGTGCTGAGAAAGTTCAGGAACAATTAGGCCACGATATTCAGTATGTGCTTCAAGAAGAGCAGCTTGGTACAGCACATGCTGTTATGCAGGCTGAAAACGCGCTAGCAAATGAAGAAGGAATCACACTTGTTGTTTGTGGTGATACACCTCTTATTACTTCGGAAACGATGGAAAAGCTGATTGCTGAACATGAATCACTTGGTGCAAAAGCAACTATTCTAACAGCTAAGGCTGAAGATCCTACAGGTTACGGCCGTATTATTCGTAACAGTGAAGGGACAGTAGAAAGAAATGTTGAGCACAAGGATGCATCAGAAGAAGAACGCAAAGTGACTGAGATCAATACAGGGACTTACTGTTTTGATAATAAATCGCTATTTGAAGCATTAAAGCAAGTAAACAACGACAACGTACAAGGCGAATACTACTTGCCAGATGTTATAGAAATCTTAAAAAAGCAGGCGAGGTTGTAGCAGCTTATCAAACGCCAGACTTTAATGAAACGCTTGGTGTTAACGATCGAGTAGCACTTTCGCAAGCAGAACGTTACATGAAAAACCGCATCAATGAACGTCACATGAGAAACGGTGTAACGCTGATCGACCCAGATCAAACGTATATTTCAGATGATGCTGAAATTGGAAGTGACACGGTTATCTACCCTGGCACTGTTATTTTAGGTCAAACAAAAATTGGTGAAGAAAATATCATCGGTCCTCAATCTGAGATTAAAGACAGCGTGATTGGAAATGGAAACACGATTCGTCAGTCTGTTATTCATGACAGTGAAATAGGCGACGCTTCTGCAATCGGTCCATTTGCACACATCCGTCCGAAGTCCGTTCTAGAAAACCAAGTGAAGATCGGAAACTTTGTTGAAGTGAAGAAGTCTGTAATGAGCACAGGCAGCAAAGCATCTCATCTAAGCTATATTGGCGATGCTGAGATCGGAAAAGATGTAAACTTAGGCTGCGGATCTATTACTGTGAATTATGATGGTAAGAACAAGTTTTTAACAAAGGTAGAAGATGGGGCATTTATCGGTTGTAACTCGAACTTAGTTGCTCCTGTTACTGTCGGGAAAAATGCTTATGTAGCCGCGGGTTCGACAATTACGAACGATGTACCTGCTGATTCATTATCCATTGCAAGATCGCGTCAAACGGTAAAAGAAAATTACGTTCAAAAGTTAAACGAAAAGCAAAACCAATAATTTTAAGAGTGGGGAAGGATGGAGCCATCAATGAGTACGTATGTAGATCCTACATTGAAAGTTTTCACGTTAAATTCTAATAAGGAATTATCAAAGGAGATTGCTCAGCACATTGGGATTGAGCTTGGAGAGAGCTCAGTAACAAAGTTTAGCGACGGGGAAATTCAAATTAATATTGAAGAAAGTATTCGCGGTTGTGAAGTATACGTTATTCAATCCACGAGCGACCCTGTTAACCAGCACTTGATGGAACTATTAATTATGATTGATGCACTTAAGCGTGCTTCTGCAAAAACAATTAACGTTGTAATGCCTTATTATGGCTATGCGCGTCAAGACCGTAAAGCTCGTGCCCGTGAACCGATCACAGCTAAACTTGTAGCTAACTTGCTTGAAACTGCTGGAGCAACACGTGTAATTGCTATCGATCTTCATGCAACTCAAATTCAAGGCTTCTTCGACATCCCAGTTGACCAATTACTTGGTGTACCGATCTTGGCAAATTATTTTGCGAATAAAGAACTAGATGATATCGTAATTGTATCGCCAGACCATGGCGGTGTTACAAGAGCACGTAAGATGGCGGATCGACTAAAAGCACCAATCGCTATTATTGATAAACGCCGTCCGCGCCCGAACGTATCTGAAGTTATGAATATCGTTGGTAACATTGAAGGAAAAACAGCCATCTTGATCGATGATATTATCGATACGGCTGGTACGATCACATTAGCAGCAAATGCACTGATCGAGAACGGTGCGAAAGAAGTGTATGCATGCTGTACGCACCCAGTTCTTTCTGGACCTGCGATGGACCGTATCCAAAACTCTTCAATTAAAGAGCTAGTTGTTACAAACACAATCGTTCTTCCAGAAGAAAAGAAGATTGATAAAGTAACACAGCTTTCTGTTGCTCCATTATTAGGAGAAGCAATTATTCGTGTACACGAGCAATTATCAGTATCTAAATTGTTTGATTAAGATGTTTTAAAAGCTCTTCTTTAATAGAAAGTAGCTTTAACGTTTTTTGCTTCAGTGATAAGTTGATTGGAGTGTAAGGTGTGAGACTCCTGCGGGACAGGCGGGCAGGTGAGACACTTATACGTGAAACGTACGAATGTGGCTCACCGCCTGCCCCGCGGAAAGCGAAGCACCTGGAGCGGAAATCAACAACTTTCAAGAACATCAAAGTTTTGCTAAATAAATTTTTCACTTTAAGAAGTGCTTGCTAAAACGATTTCTAACTTCGCGTTTTAAAATCTTTCAGTTCGGGTAATGCTTTAAAGAGACTCGAAATAGGAAAGGTGGATCTCATTATGGCAACGAATCTAACAGTCGAAAAAGAAATACTGACAAACGTTCAACGTTAACGGAATTAAGAAACAAAGGACATTTTCCAGCGAACCTTTATGGTTATGGAACAAAAGCTGTATCTCTATCTGTTGATGAGCCTGAATTTATTAAGGCCTACAGAGAAGTAGGTAAGAATGGTGTACTCAAACTAAAGGTGGATGGAAAAGATTATTCTGTTATGGTGCAGGATATGCAGGTTCATCCTTTAAAAAATTCTGTTACACACGTAGATTTTCTGGCGATTGACTTAAATAAAGAAACAGAAGCAGAGGTGCCGGTTGTTTTAACAGGTGAATCTGTTGGTGTTAAAGAAGGCGGAGTTCTGCAGCGTGTACTAGCAACAGTAAACGTTAAAGCTCTTCCTGCCGATTTCCCAGAGCAACTGGAAGCTTCTGTAGAAGATTTAAATATAGGTGATTCCTTATCCGTTAAGGACTTGCCAACAGGTGAGAAATACGAAATTCTTCACGAAGAAGACGAAGTGATTGCGAGTGTAACTCCTCCAAAACTTCAAGATGAAGAAACAGATCCTGAAACAGAAGAATCGGATGCAGAAGGAGATGCTCCAGAATCCTCTGAATCTGTTGCTGATGACAGTCAGGAAGAAGAGAAGAAAGACGAATAGAATAATGAATATGAAACGCAGCAGCCGCTGCGTTTTTATTCTGTTATCCTAATTGTTGTATAATGTTCGTAAGACAATTAAAGGTTAGGTGAACGTAACGTGAAACTGTTTATCGGGCTCGGGAACCCTGGATCTCGTTTTGATGGAACCCGGCATAATATAGGATTTGAAGTGATCGACAAACTTTCCGATTCCTTAAACATTCCCTTGCAGCAAACCAAATTTAAAGGTTTGTACGGAACGGGTATCGTTGGCGGAGAAAAAGTATTTCTTTTAAAACCGCTAACTTATATGAACTTATCAGGTGAGTGCATCGGACCGTTTATGGATTATTTTCAAATTCCATTAGAAGACATGGTTGTAGTTTATGATGATCTTGATACGATTCCAGGAAAGCTGCGACTTCGAACAAAAGGAAGTGCTGGCGGACACAATGGGATAAGATCGATGATTGCCCATCTTGGTACACAAGAGTTTAAGAGGATTCGCTTCGGTATCGGCCGCCCCACGAATCAGCAGCCTGTACCTGACTTTGTATTAAATCGCTTTTCTAAAGAAGAAGAGCTCGATGTTGAAAGTGGTATCGACCGATCAGTAAAAGCGTGTGAAGCTTTTATTGAAACATCTTTCGATAAAGTGATGAATAAGTTTAACGGGTAAAGAATAGATTACACATGTTCCGCTCATAATGGTTAGTATAATGCTAACCGAAAGGGGACCGTACATGGCTATTCATTACCGGTGCAGGCATTGTAAGACACATGTTGGCACGATTGACCACCATACTGTGAATGCGGCACATCTTGGGTTTGAAACATTAAGTAGCGAAGAACGGCAGGAATTACTCTCCTATAAAGAGAATGGAGATATAGAAGTTACGACTACTTGTGAGGATTGTCAGGATACGCTAGAACGCTATCCGGAATATCATACTTTGAAATCCTTTATTCAATAAAATAAGGTAATGCTTTGGCCATAGCCTACTACGCGGGCCAAAGCCTTTTTCTGTTTAAAACGGGCTGTTTTCGTATTCCGTTGTTGTTCATGAGGGTAGTTGATTTCCGTTTCAGATGCTCGCTTTCCGCGGGGCAGGCGGTGAGCCACATTCGTACGTTTCACGTATAAGTGTCTCACCTGCCCGCCTGTCCCGCAGGAGTCTCGCATCTTACACTTCAATCAACTTTTCAGAGAAGAAAAAATCCTTTAAAGTAACAATCTTTTAGAGAAAGCTTTTCGAAATATGGCCAATAATTACGATCATAGAAATAATGACTAGCTCTTGTGAGAGGGGAGTAAGAATGCTTGGATTGAAGAAATATTTTAGCCAGGAGAAGACTTTAAATCCATTTTGGATGGCATAAACGGAGGACTTAAAGAACAATTAGTAGCGGGTCTGTCAGGTTCTGCTCGAACCATGCTCATTAGCAGTCTTCATGAGAATACAGGTAAACCGCAGCTAGTTGTCACGCATAATTTATTTCAAGCACAAAAACTATATGAAGATCTAACTTCTCTTTTATCTGAAGATGAAGTTTATTTATATCCCGTTAATGATTTAATATCCTCTGAGATGGCGATCTCGAGTCCTGAGCTGAAAAGCCAAAGAATCGAAGCACTAAACTATTTAAGCCAATCTTCTAAAGGTGTCATTATCACACCAGTTGCAGGATTAAGAAGATATCTGCCACCTGTAGATGTGTGGAAACAATCCGGTCTTTCTTTTAAGATGGGTAAAGATATCGACCCGGATCAAATTTTAAATAAGCTTGTTGCGATGGGATATGAGCGAACGTCAATGGTGCAAACACCAGGTGAATTTAGTGTTCGCGGAGGAATTATCGATATTTACCCACTGACGGAAAAGAATCCTCTTCGCATTGAGCTTTTTGACACGGAGATCGACTCTATCCGTTACTTTGAAGCAGAGACACAGCGTTCACAAGATAAAGTAGAGCAGATTTCTATTGCTCCAGCTGAAGAGCTTATCCTGTTTGAAGAACACTATAACAAGGCGGCAGAGCGCATCGATGCTAAGCTAGCATCCACTTTAAAAAACATTAAAGATGATGCTTTAAAAGAAACACTCGTTGAAAATATTAGTTATGAAACGGGCCGATTGCGTGAACAACAGCAATTTCAAAGCATGTATAAGTACGCATCGCTCTTTTATGACCAGCCTGCAAGTCTTTTAAATTACATATCATCTGACAGCTTGATCATTATGGATGAGATTGGGCGTATTCAGGAAACGAGCCAGCAGCTCGATAAAGAGGAAGCGGAGTGGCAGACCGCTTTGCTTGAGCATGGAGAGCTTGTTCAAGATCTGACCATATCTCCTGACACCAATCAGCTTCTTGGTGACAAAAAGGCGTTTCCAATCATTTATCTATCTTTGTTCTTAAGACACGTACCGCACACTCAGCCTCAAAACATCCTCAATGTAGAATGTAAGAGCATGCAGAACTTTCACGGTCAGATGAATGTATTGAAAGGTGAGATGGACCGCTGGAAAAAGCTTGGGTTTGCGATCGTTTTTGTTGCGATGAACAAGGAACGAGCACATCGGCTCGAACGGGTGCTTGCCGATTATGAGATGGATGCAGGTATCATTGACAAAGATCAGGATATTCAGCCGAGAACGAGTCAGATCCTACTCGGAGATCTTGGCAGCGGATTTGAATCGGTTAAGCAAAAGCTAGTTGTCATAACAGAAGAAGAAGTATTTACGAAGAAAGCAAAACGTCCTGCCAGAAAACAGAAGATGACTAACGCTGAACGGATTAAGAGTTACTCCGAATTAAAAGTAGGCGATTATGTCGTTCACGTAAATCACGGGATCGGTAAATACTTAGGAATTGAAACGCTCGAGATCAAAGGTGTTCACAAAGACTATCTGCATATCAAATATTCCGGAAACGATAAGCTCTACGTACCAGTAGAGCAGATCGATCAAGTACAGAAGTATGTAGGGTCTGAGGGCAAAGAGCCTAAGATCTATACGCTAGGCGGAAGCGACTGGAAGAAAGTCAAAAGCAGAGTTAAATCTTCTGTTCAGGATATAGCGGATGATCTCATTAAGCTTTATGCAGAGCGTGAAGCGAGCAGGGGTTATGCGTTCGCGGAAGATGGAGCAGAACAGAGTGAGTTTGAGGGAAGTTTCCCATACCAAGAAACCGATGATCAGCTGCGAGCGATCGACGAGATCAAGAAAGACATGGAAAGTATTCGTCCAATGGACCGTCTTCTTTGTGGAGATGTTGGTTACGGAAAAACCGAAGTGGCGATTCGTGCAGCTTTTAAGGCGATTATGGATGGAAAGCAAGTGGCTTTCCTTGTGCCGACTACGATCCTTGCACAGCAGCATTACGAAACATTTCGTGAACGCTTTTCAGAGTTTCCGATCACCATTGGCAGCTTAAGCCGTTTTCGTTCCAAAAAGAACAAAACGAAGTGCTTAAGGGATTACAAGCAGGTACGGTCGATATTGCGATCGGAACACATCGTTTGCTTTCAAAAGATGTTCAATATAAAGATCTAGGCTTGCTCATTATTGATGAAGAGCAGCGATTTGGTGTTACGCACAAAGAAAAGATTAAAACGCTGAAATCAAACGTGGATGTGCTCACATTAACCGCTACACCAATTCCACGTACACTTCACATGTCGATGCTCGGGGTTCGAGATCTTTCGGTTATTGAAACACCGCCAGAAAATAGATTCCCTGTTCAGACATACGTCATGGATTACAACGGCTCTTTCGTACGAGAAGCGATCGAGCGGGAAATGGGCCGTGGCGGGCAGGTTTATTTCTTATATAACCGTGTTGATTCAATTGAAAGAATGGCTGAACAAATATCCATGCTCGTACCTGACTGCCGTGTTGCCTATGCACATGGTCAAATGTCTGAGAACGAACTTGAAAGCGTCATGCTTGAATTTTTAGAGGGAAATTATGATGTATTGGTCTCAACAACAATTATCGAGACTGGCGTAGACATTCCGAACGTGAATACGCTTATCGTGTATGACGCGGATAAAATGGGTCTATCACAGCTTTATCAGCTTAGAGGACGTGTTGGTCGTTCTAATCGTGTCGCTTATGCGTATTTCACGTATCAGCGGGATAAAGTTTTAACAGAGGTTGCTGAAAAACGTCTGCAAGCGATTAAGGAATTTACAGAGTTAGGATCAGGATTTAAGATTGCGATGCGAGATCTCTCCATTCGCGGTGCAGGTAATCTCCTTGGTGCACAGCAGCATGGATTCATCGACTCAGTAGGTTTTGATCTGTATTCTCAGATGCTTGAAGAAGCGATTCAAGAACGAAAAGGTACAAAACCAAAAGAAGTAGAAGAAGAAGTTGACCTTAATCTTGAGGTTGATGCGTATATTCCGACGCACTATATCGGTGACGAAAAGCAAAAGATTGAGATGTACAAACATGTTCGTGCAGCGAAGTCCTTAAAAGACATTTCAGACCTGCAAGAAGAATTTATCGACCGTTTTGGCGATTATCCAGTTGAAGTAGAAAGTCTGCTGCTTGTAGCGGGAATTAAGCTCCGTGCTAAGCGGGAAGGCGTTAAATCGATCGAACAAAAGCAAGATACGGTTAACATGCTGTTAAATGAAAAAACGACTGGTTCAGTGGATGGCGGTAAGATGTTTGAGATCGCCAATAAGATCGGCAGACATGTAAACCTTGGTATGCAGAACAATTTAATGAAAGTGGTCATTAACCGTAAGCGTCTAAAAGATTTGGAACTGTTAAAGCAGATTGACCTTTTCCTAAAAGAAATGAAGCATGCTAGGAAAGAAAAGACAACAAATACACCATAAAATATAATAACCCTCTCAATCGTGTATAGAACAGCAGATGTAACAAATAATAAACCTAGAAAATGGAACATTCTTTCAGAGAAGGAACCATTTTGTTGTTACATCAGTGAATCATCATCATCCGAAAGAGAGGGCATTATCTATATGAAAGCCACAGGTATCGTTCGACGTATTGATGACCTTGGGCGCGTAGTTATTCCAAAGGAAATCCGCAGAACACTTCGGATTCGCGAGGGAGACCCGCTTGAGATTTTTGTAGACAGAGATGGAGAGGTTATTTTAAAGAAATACTCTCCAATTAATGAGTTAGGCGATTTTGCAAAAGAATACGCAGAAAGCCTTGCAGACAGTACAGGTCATGTTGTGTTAATTGCTGACCGTGATACATATATTGCGGTAGCTGGCGGATCCAAGAAAGATTATCACAATAAAAGCATCGGTAAAGTAGTGGAGTCGTCCATGAGTGACCGGAAGACGCTGGTTGAATCCAATGGAGCCGAAGCCGAGCTAATTGATGGGATTAAAGAAAATACTTCTCATGTTATAGCACCTATCATCGCAGGTGGAGATCCGATCGGAGCAGTTGTGATGGTTGGAAAAGAAGGAAAAAAGCTAACAGAACTTGAGCAAAAACTTGCTGAAACTGCTGCTGGATTTTTAGCGAGGCAGATGGAGCAATAGAGGAGGAAGGGCTATTATGCTCTTTCTTTTTTTGTTGTTTAATTTTTAAGAAAATCCTGCTGACTTTGAAAGTTGTTGATTTCCGTTACAGGTGCTTCGCTTTCCGCGGGGCAGGCGGTGAGCCACATTCGTAACGTTTCACTTTTAAGTGTCTCACCAGCCAGCCTGTCCCGCAGGACAAGGAAGGCTTCGGCAGCGACGCATCGCACGAAGAAAATGTGGTTTTCATTTTCGAGGAGTCTCGCACCTTACACTCCAATCAACTTGTCAATGAAGAAAATGAAATAAAATAAGTTAAAAACAACTAACACTTGATTAAATTCTTTTAGTAATCATTGTTGCTACTTAAAAAGCTTCCTTTTTCCGCTACAGGTTACAGGTACTCCTGCATCTGCAAGTAAAGCAAAAGCGATATGGAGGTAGTGGAAGTCTTAATGATCCTAGCAGTAGTTTCGCACCTTACACTCAAGGCGATCGATTTATTAATGAAGCGAATGAACCATAGCAACAATCTTAGAGAAGAACCTATATTCAAATGCTTAATATAGGTCGCATATCGCCGGGCGATACAGCCTGACTATGGTATAATACCTTGAATTATGATAGATGAATTACAAAACGTGTCGACATGTGTCGTCCCGGGAAATAAACAATTTGCAATATCGAGGTATTCTATGAATTCTAAGAAATATTCCGTATGGGAAGGTGCATTGCTGCTGACTGCAGCAGCAATCATCGTAAAATTACTAAGTGTCGTATATCGCATTCCCTATCAGAACATGACGGGCGATTTCGGCTTTTATGTATTTCAACAAGCGTATCCGTTTTACGCCATAGCAGCAGCTATTGCTTTTACAGGATTTCCGATGGCATTGTCAAAAATGATCGTTTCAGAGAAAAACAACAATGATCATCTTATTAAAACATCTATATGGACATCCTTTACGTTAGGTGTGTTTTCATTTGTTTTTTTATTTTTTACAGCACCTTTTATCGCAGGATGGATGGGAGACTACAATCTCCAATTGCCAATAAAAGTGATTGCGGTCCTCTTTTTGTTTATTCCGCTTGCTGCATTCTTAAGAGGTACTTATCAAGGATACGGCGATATGCAGTTAACAGCTGTTTCACAATTGATCGAGCAGACAATTAGAGTATCTGGCATTTTACTATTATCTTATTATTTTGTTTCAAAAGGCTACACCAGTTATGAAACGGGTGCAGCGGCACTGTCAGGTTCAGTGATTGGAGCTCTTGCTTCAGGATTATTTCTTTTATTTTTTTGGAAAAAGGGTTTTGCGAATGCATACAACCCTCAAGCGGAAATTCGGTTTCTTTACGCGGCAGAACTGCTCAAAACAAGCATCTACCTGTCTTTAAGTGCGCTCATACTAGCTTTGATGCAGCTAGTGGATTCTTTTCTTTTTGTGAACGTATGGGTAGGTAGCGGCATGGAGTCATATGATGCCAAGATATTGAAAGGTGTTTTCGACCGTGGCCAACCTCTTCTTCAAGTAGGAACCGTAGCGGCAGCTTCGGTAGCACTAGCTGTTGTTCCCGAAATGGCGTCGTTAGTTACGGAAAAGAAAAAGGCAGAAATCCAGTCTCTTTCTAAACTCTCCGTTAAGATTTCTATCGTTTTCGGTGGAGCAGCAGCGGTGGGGATAATCTGTATTATGAAGCATCTTAATGTTATGCTGTTTAAAAATGACGATGGCTCGCGTGCTCTCGCTATTCTTTGTATATCGATTATATTTGTGTCCATCATTTATACGACCACAGGACTTTTACAAGGAATTGGTCATGGACGTTTTGCGGCATTTACTGTACTTTTAGCGGTGGCTGTAAAAGTAGCGGGAAACTTTATGCTTATTCCGTTAATGGGCATGGAAGGCGCTGCGCTTTCAACGGTATTCGCTACCTTTGCAGCAGCGGTTACTCAACTAGTTAAGCTTCAGTCAGCAACAAATTTCCTAAATGGCAGCAAAAAAACAAAGATGCTTTCTTACATAATCTCCATAAGTTTCATGGCCATTGGAGCCTTGGTTTGGGTCTTTGTTGCTGAACACTTTTTATTTACTGCTAACACACGTTTTCATTCGATGCTGATCAGCATCAGCTCATCTATAATAGGAGCAGCGATCTATTTGATCAGCATTTTTAAGCTGAACGTTTTTTCTCAAGCAGAATGGGACTCGGTGTTTCAATCTGTTAGTTTATTTAGAAAACTGTTTAAACGTCTTAAAAAAAGGAGACCATGATGACGAAGAAGATTACTATCATCGGCCTAGGTGCCGGAGATCTTGATCAGATGACGCTTGGCATCTACCGGATGCTTGAGTCAGCTGAAAGGGTCTATGTGCGTACGATTCATCACCCTGCTGTAAAAGAACTTATGAAACAAGGAAAGTCATTCATTGCATTCGATGAGATTTATGAAAAGCACGATCGGTTTGAGCCTGTTTATGAGGAAATTGCCGAAACCCTGTTCAATGCAGCCGAAACAGAGCATGTATTGTATGCTGTACCCGGCCATCCACTCGTTGCGGAACAAGCCGTCCAGATTCTATTGCACCAGGCACAAAGCAAAGGGATTGAGGTAACAGTTGCAGGAGGCAAAAGTTTTCTCGATGAAATGTACACCGCGCTTAAAATCGATCCGATAGAAGGGTGCCAGATTCTTGATGGTACGTCACTAAAGAAAGATGAGATCCAGGTTCGTCACCATCTTGTGATTGTACAAGTGTATGATAGCTTTATCGCATCAGAAGTGAAGCTGACGTTAATGGAAAAATACCCGGATGATTATGAAGTAGTAGTCGTTACCGCAACAGGCAGCTCGGATGAGTCCATAAAAAGAGTTCCGCTGTATGAACTGGACCAGTCTGTCACGTTAAACAATTTAACAGCCGTTTACGTTCCTCCTGTAAAAGAAGAAGAGCTTTTGTACAGAGACTTTTCGTTCTTAAGAGACGTTATCGCTCGCCTTCGTGGACCTGGCGGTTGCCCGTGGGATCAAAAGCAAACGCATGTTTCACTGAAAAAGTACTTGATTGAAGAGGCTTATGAAGTGCTTGATGCGATAGACGAAGAAGACGATGAAGCACTTGCAGAAGAACTGGGAGATGTATTACTTCAAGTGCTTCTTCATGCACAAATTGGTGAAGATGAAGGATTCTTTGCCATAGACGACGTTATTGCTGTTTTAACTGAAAAGATGATTCGCCGCCATCCGCATGTATTTAGTGACGTTTCGGCAGAAGATGCAGACGAAGTAGTGGCAAACTGGGACGCAATTAAAGCACAAGAAGCAGGGAAAGAAGACAGAGAGTCACTGCTCGACGGAGTTCCAAAAGGAATTCCGGCCATTCAAAAAGCATTTCTTTATCAAAAAAAGGCTGCTAAAGTTGGTTTCGATTGGAAAGAATCGGGGCCTGTCTACGACAAGATCCTAGAAGAATTAAAAGAGTTTCAAGAAGCAGAAGGTGATGAACAACAAAAAGAGCTTGGTGATTTGTTGTTTTCAGTGGTGAACTTAGCGCGTTTTTACAAAATTGACCCTGAAGAGGCACTGAATGAGACTAATCGAAAGTTTAGACAGCGATTCAACTATATCGAGCATGCTTTAAAGGAACAAAGTCTATCGTTCGATGACGTAACGCTAGAAGAAATGGACCGTCTTTGGAACGAGGCAAAATAATTTTTTTCTACAAAGAAGGATTATAGTGAAAAATAGAGAATATTTTCTCGAGAAATATTAAGAAACCCTTAATTATAAGGGGTTTCTACCGAATTATGTGGTAGAAAACTTAGGAGGTAATTAAAAATGAACAAAAATGAATTGGTAACAAATATCTCAGAAAAGTCAGGACTTACAAAGAAAGACGTAGAAACAGTCGTTAATGGCGTAATCGATGAAATCACTTCTGCTCTAAAAGACGGAGACAAAGTACAGTTTGTTGGATTTGGAACTTTTGAAACTCGCGAGCGTTCTAGCCGTACTGGCCGCAACCCTCAAACAGGGAAAGAAATTCAAATCCCAGCTGCTACAGTTCCAGCGTTTAAAGCAGGAAACAAGCTGAAAGAAGCTGTTAAGTAAGCATGCGCTTAGATAAGTTTCTGAAAGTCTCCCGCCTGATCAAACGGAGAACCGTGGCAAAGGAGATTTCAGATCAGGGCCGTATCTCCATTAACGGATTGCAGGCTAAAGCGTCTTCTGATGTAAAAGTTGGGGACGAGCTTACGATTCGTTTTGGCCAAAAGCTTGTAAAAGTAAAAATCAACGAGCTTAAAGATACGACCAAAAAAGAGGACGCGGACAACATGTACACCGTCCTCGAAGAAAACCGCATCGAAACGACTGAGTAAAGAACCTGAATTTTTTCAGGTTCTTTTTTCTTTGTGCTGTTAGCTGTCGGTTAAGTTTAATCCACAAGTTTCGACTATGAATCAACGAGAAAATGCTGTCAGTCCATAAAAAACTAGAATTTATCCGCGAGTTAACAATTCTCGACAAAAACACATTAATGGTTGCTCCAAGATATTCAGCAATTCTATACAGCTTGTTCTATTCCATTAAGCTCCTTCATAGATTTGTATGGAATAGAGGAGGGGAATGTATGGACCAACGATACGATCTGAATGGATATAATCAAAAAGTGAGCACACCAAACCACGATGTAAGAATGATCGGCAGAAAGAATTTAGAGATTACTGGAGTTAAACAAGTAGAAAGTTTCGATAATGAAGAGTTTTTGCTTGAGACAACAATGGGCTTTTTAGCCATACGCGGAACAAACTTGAAGATGAAGAATCTTGATGTTGAATCAGGTGTTGTGAATATTGAAGGCAAAGTGTTCGATCTTGTGTACCTGGACCAGCAGACCGGCGAAAAGAATAAAGGCTTCTTCAGCAAATTGTTCAAATGACCCTAACCGTTCAGTTTCAAACCATGCTTTCTATGGTATTCATGGGAATCTGGATCGGCATGGCTGTCGATACGTACAGCCGGTTCATCCATGAAAAGAGAAAGTGGCACTGGCTTCACTTTTTGAACGATCTGCTATTTTGGCTGGTACAGGCTTTGCTGGTCTTTTATGTCCTTCTTCATGTGAACCACGCGGAAATTCGATTCTATATTTTTATTGCTCTCATTTGTGGTTATGCGGCGTACCGGGCACTTTTTGAACGAATCTATAAGAAGATACTTGAGTGGATGGTTACAGCTGTCGTATCCCTTTTCCGATTTATATACCGTCTGCTTAACTCTTTAATCGTTATGCCGATAAAATGGTTAATTATGCTCATATCCGCTATTCTTTTATATGTATTAAACATCTTGCGGAAAATAGCAATGGTACTTTTCATGATTCTTTTTTCTCCTTTTAAGTGGGTTGGACGGCTCATATGGCGTTTCATCCCTAAGCAAAAATGGTATAATTTAAAGGAGAAATATTTAAAATTTGCAGGTTTTTTGATTTCAGCGAAGAATAAAGTCAGCAATTGGAAGGGAAAAAAGAAGTAAAGGAGGGGAACAGCGAACAAATGCGCCAAAAAAATTACAGAGATTCACTCACAATACATCCAGAATAAAGAGCGCCATGAGAAGGTGATCGCTAAACGTAAGCGTGGTTTGTACCGGCGCTTAACGGGGGCCTTTATCGTATTTTCCTTTTTTGCTTTTTTAATTATTACGGGTATTGCAGAACAGCTTTCTCTTTTAAATGAAAAACAGATGGAACAACAAGAGTTAAGTGATGAATACAAAGCTCTATTGGAAGAAAAGGCACAACTTAAAGATGAAGTGAATAAACTAAAAGACGAAGAATACATTGGAGAAATCGCCAGACGCGACTTTTTTATGTCAAAGCCTGGTGAAACAATCTTTAAACTTCCAGAATAAAGCATTAAGCGTAGATTGACACGCAGATTTTTTCGATTGTATAATAAGTATTGATATCTTAGGAGATTTTTTAAGGAGGAGCATTTTTTGCATGTCAATTGAAGTAGGCAGCAAGTTGCAAGGTAAAGTTACTGGGATTACTCATTTTGGAGCGTTTGTTGAGCTGCCAGGGGGTACAACAGGACTCGTGCATATTAGCGAAGTTGCGGATAATTACGTGAAGGACATCAACGAATTTCTTAAAGTTGGTGATCAAGTCGAAGTTAAGGTTATGAGCGTCGAAAAGGACGGAAAGATTGGATTGTCTATTAAGAAAGCAAAAGAAAATGTTGCTTCTGCTAGTAGACCAGCCCCTTCTAGAGGCGGATTTAACAAGTCACGCAAAGGTCCTAACCGAGGTGGAAACAACCATTCTACTGCATTGTCTTTTGAGGATAAGATGAATAAATTCCTAAAAGATAGTGAAGACCGACTCACTACTTTAAAGCGTAGTACCGAATCAAAAAGAGGTGGCCGCGGCGGCCGAAGAGGATAATTGTTGCATTTTTAATGCTCATTCATCTATATATGGCAGGCATCCTATTCATTAGGGTGCTTTTTGTTTTGGTGGTTTTTGCAGGATGTTGAAAGTGGTTGATTTCCGTTTCAGGTGCTCGCTTTCCGCGGGGCAGGCGGTGAGCCACATTCGTACGTTTTACTTTTAAGTGTCTCACCTGCCCGCCTGTCCCGCAGGAGTCTCGCACCCTCCACTCCAATCAACTTGTCAGTGAAGAAAAGTCACAAACGAATTAAAACAACACATTATAAGATGATAGCAAATCACCTTACAAAAAACTTTTTCGACAAATTTCTAAAGAACCGTTGACAGGGTGCCCGGATAGATGTAATATACTACTTGTGTCTTTTACAAATGGCGGTGTAGCTCAGCTGGCTAGAGCGTACGGTTCATACCCGTGAGGTCGTGGGTTCGACTCCCTCCGCCGCTACCATTTTTATTTGACATCTACATACAAACATACAAGAGTATTCCTATGGGATGCTCTTTTTTTATATTTAGAAATGCCGCTCCTTAATTAATTCCTTTTATTTTTCTTCATAATTCTCCTAAATCTCTTTAAAAATCATAATCCCTTTTTCTTTTTTGTACGAATGGTGTCCTCTTTTGCTTTACTTTCGTGAAATAGTGGTGAAGTCCGTCGAGAAGTTTTTTGAACCAACATTGCTCTTTTGACAAAATCTTTGTTCTAAACCTGTTTATAATGGTTACACAAATTGGAAACGGGTGGTGTATGGGATGTGGCAGAAGGTTGAACAAGAAGTACTCGAACCGATCAGGGGAATGGTGTGGGTAGAAAAAGGTCAGCAAGCGGTTTATAAAACGAGTAAGAGATGGCTTCAGCTTTTGAACCAGAGCATTTTTAATTGGAGAATGCTGTTGTTTGGAATTGGCTTTTTGTTAGGACGAGCTATGATTTTGGCTGAGATGTCTCCATTCGCTTTACCTTTTGCAGCCAGTGTCTTTGTTTTGCGAAAAGAGCGGACAGGCATTGCTGTCTTTGCTGTAATGGCAGGAGCGATGTCCCTTCAGCCGATGAATGCCTTATTCTTTATAAGTGCCTTGCTGGTATATGCAAGTCTCCAAAAAGGGACAGATCTTTTCATAAAGAACCGCATACAAAGCTTGCCTCTTTTAGTTTTTAGCTCCTCCTTAATAACACGTACATTATTTTCTATTTTTGGTGAGGGTGGATTAGAGCGGGTTGATACGATGCTTGCGCTTGTAGAAGGGGGACTAAGCTTAGTCCTAACGTTAATCTTTCTTCAAAGCATACCGCTTTTAACGAATAAAAAGATTCCTCAATCTTTAAAAAATGAAGAAATCGTATGCTTGATGATTCTGCTCGCATCCGTGATGACAGGAACGATCGGCTGGCAGATCAATGATGTTTCGGTAGAACATGTTGTCTCGCGTTATTTAGTATTGCTGTTCGCGTTTGTAGGAGGGGCAGCGATTGGATCAACTGTTGGGGTTGTGACAGGACTTATCCTTAGTCTCGCGCAAGTGGCGAGTTTGTCTCAGATGAGCCTCTTAGCGTTTTCAGGTTTGCTTGGTGGTCTTTTAAAAGAAGGGAAGCGGTTCGGTGTCAGCTTAGGGCTGATTATCGGTACCGTGCTGATCGGTCTGTATGGTGAGGGGCGGGCTGAGATCACATCAACACTGATGGAATCGGGCTTTGCTGTTCTGCTTTTCCTATTAACACCGAAGACCGCAATCAGCAACATCTCGAAGTATGTCCCGGGTACACGAGAACATTCGATGCAACAGCAGCAATATTTGAAAAAGATCCGGGATGTTACCGCAAGCCGTGTTGAACGGTTTTCAAGCCTTTTTCAAGCGCTCTCGCATTCGTTTCAATCAGTAGGCTCTTCGCTTAATGAAGAAGAGAGCTCACGTGAAGTAGATCTCTTCTTAAGCAATATTACCGAAAAGACGTGCCAGACGTGTTTTAAAAAGGAACAGTGCTGGGCTCAGAATTTTACAACGACTTACGATCTTATGACAAGATTAATGGTGGAGCAAGAGGATTACAGTGATATCAAGGACAGAAAGTTAAAGCGCGATTGGGAAAGGCACTGCATCAAGCCTGAAAAGATAACCGACTTAATGAAGCAAGAGCTAACCCAATATAGAGCTTCCCAAAAATTAAAGATTCAAGTGCAAGAAAGCCGCCGTTTAGTGGCTGATCAGCTAATGGGTGTTTCACAAGTGATGGGTGACTTTGCAAAAGAGATTCAGCGTGAACAAGAGAACCATCAAATTCAAGAAGAGCAGATTAAAGATTCTCTTTCTCAAGCAGGTATCGATGTGGGCCATGTAGACATTTACAGCCTAGAAACGTCTAATGTTGATATTGAAATGACCATTCCGTATTGCGGAGGGTCAGGGATCGCTGAAAAACTGATTGCACCAATCCTTTCTGATATTTTAGAAGAAACGATTCTTGTTACGCATGAAGAGTGTGCGAATTACGCAACAGGTTACTGTCATCTATCGTTTCATTCGGCTAGAGAATTTGTTGTTGAAACCGGAATCGCATCAGCCGCCAAAGGGGAGCGTGGCTTTCCGGAGATAGTCATTCGACGATCGAGATCGGTGCTGGGAAATTTGCGGTTGCGATCGCAGATGGTATGGGTAATGGGGAACGAGCTTTTATCGAAAGCAATGAGACGCTGCAGCTGCTTCAAAAGATCCTTCAATCTGGAATTGAAGAGGAAGTCGCCATTAAGTCAGTCAACTCGGTACTCTCTTTGCGTACGACAGACGAAATTTTCTCAACATTGGATCTTGCGATGATTGATCTGCAAGATGCATCTGCAAAGTTTTTGAAGATCGGATCCACGCCAAGTTTTATTAAACGCGGTGATCAGGTGAAGACGGTTGAAGCGAGCAACCTGCCGATGGGAATCATTCAGGACTTTGATGTGGACGTTGTTGATGAGCAGTTAAAAGCAGGGGATATCTTGATCATGATGAGTGACGGCATCTATGAAGCTCCTCGTCATATCGAAAACATTGATGCGTGGCTGAAGCGCAAGATCAGGGAGATCGATACTGATGATCCTCAAGAAATAGCAGATTTGATTATGGAAGAGGTCATCCGGTCCGGTAATAACGGAATCGAGGACGATATGACGGTTGCTGTGACAAAGATTGAAAAAAACATTCCGAAGTGGGCAACAGTCCCTCATTATCCTAAAGTAAACATCAGCCGCAAAAAGCTCAATAGTTTATGAGAATAAGAGGCCGCTCTTTTATATAAAAAAGAGTGGCTTTTTGTTTGTTCTTTTCTGAAACTCCAGCTAGTAGATGCAAGTGGACAGTATTTTTCCAGAAGTGGACAGTAAAATTCAAAAAGTGGACAGTATTCTTATTCTCGATCTATTAGTCTTTGTTTGTATCCGCAGGCTTTTTTAGCGTATAAACCTTTTCTTTCTTGACGATGATGGTAATAGTTAAAAATCGTACGCGAGAGGGGTTAGAGTGATGCGGAACAAAGGAACGTTGCGTCAAATACTGCTTATTACAGATGGGTGTTCAAACCAAGGCGAGGATCCAGTAGCGATGGCTGCGCTTGCTCATGAACAAGGAATTGCTGTTAATGTAATTGGTGTTCTAAACGAAAATGCACCTGAGTATCATAGACAAGGTTTGAAAGAAGTTGAGGAAATTGCCATGGCTGGCGGCGGGATCAGTCAAGTGGTTTACACGAAACAACTAGCACAAACGGTTAAGATGGTCACCCAAAAAGCGATGGCCCAAACGATTAAAGGGGTCGTTAACGCTGAATTGCAGCAAATACTAGGGAGTCAGTCGACGATGGAAGATCTTCCTCCTGATAAACGAGGGGAAGTCATTGAAGTCGTAGATGAGATGGGAGAAACAATGAATCTCGAAATTCTGGTTCTAATCGATGCTTCGGGTTCGATGGAAGATAAGATGCTTACGGTTCAAGAATCCCTTCTTGATCTATCTATCTCGTTAAATTCCAGAATTGGTGATAATGAATTTTCGATCTATGCCTTTCCAGGGAAAAGATCAGAGGCGGAAGAATTGTTAAGCTGGTCATCCAAACTAGACTCGATCGGTAAAATCTTTTCTAAGATTACACTGGGTGGAATCACGCCAACTGGACCTGCTATAAAAGAAGGAATTGCCGCCTTTGGTCGTAAACGTTCGTCAAAAAGGAGATTCTTGTCCGATGATGCCCCAGGATATACGAACGAGTCCGGTATGTAACTTAGTTGTTGGTGAGGAAATACGCGGAAAGTGGAATCATTCTAAGTATCGAATCCGCCGCCGTCTAGGATATGGAGCAACAGGCGCGGTCTATCTAGCTGATTCGGATCGTGGAGTGGTCGCACTTAAAATCGGACATGACCAGATGTCGATCACATCTGAAGTGAATGTGCTGAAGCGTTTTTCTAAGGTCCAGGGGAAAGTCCTTGGACCTTCTTTAATCGATGTGGATGACTGGGTGGCACGTAATAGCACGTATCCTTTTTATGCGATGGAATACTTAAAAGGAGAAACGCTGTTTGATTTTATGAAAACAAAATCTTCAGAGTGGGCAGGCATTTTGCTTGTACAACTTCTGACAGATCTGCACACATTGCATCAGGCTGGATGGGCGTTCGGAGATTTGAAGCCTGATAATCTACTCGTGACAGGACCTCCCTATCGCATTCGCTGGATAGATGTCGGAGGAACCACTGTGATGGACCGGTCAATCAAAGAATATACCGAATTCTATGACAGGGGATACTGGGGGAAAGGGTCTCGAAAAGCAGAGCCCTCATATGATTTGTTCTCTGCAGGGATGGTAATGGTGAATTTGGCTTATCCTTCACGATTTGCGAAACACGGCGATCCTGACAAACAGATGCATGCGAAAATAACAGGAAGTCCGATGCTTAAGCCATACGCTTCTATATTGGATAAGGCGTGGAACGGAAAATACCGTTATGCAGAAGAGATGAGAAACGAACTCGTTCTTCTGTTAAATGCAAAGGATAAAGCCAAATCATCTCAAAAGCAGAATCAACATGCATCTCAAAGACCGGCAACTAGACAAGCTCAAAAGAAAAAGAAAAGCAGCTTTATCGCAGAAACTTTTTTAGTCTTTACCTTTGTTTTTATTGTGTACTTGTTTTACATGCTCGGTCAGACGATGTAAATGGTGTTAGTTCCTGCATTTCTTTGTTATGATTTTAAGAGGCTCTTTTTCTAAAAGATTGTTGCTTCTAGGGCAATTTTTATGTCTTGACTCCATTGACAGGTTGATTGGAGTGTAAGGTGCGAGACTCCTGCGGGACGAGCGGTCAGGAGAGACACTTAAGAGTGAAACGTACGAATGTGGCTCACCGGTCGCCCCGCGGAAAGCGAGCATCCTGAAACGGAGATCAACCACTCCTAAGAACATCAAAGGTTACGAAAACAGCCTTTTAAAAAGATATCGAAAGTGAAGGAGCGGTTCGCTTTGCAGGAAGTGGAGAACTTTATTAGAAAACACCAGCTTCTTTCATCAGTCCAAAAAGTAGTGATCGGTGTTTCAGGCGGACCCGATTCATTAGCTTTATTGCATTATTTATGGAAAAGGTCCTCTTTTTATAAAATTAATGTAATTGCAGCTTCGTTCGACCACCAGCTCAGAGGTAAAGAATCTGCTGAAGAGCTTGCTTTTGTAAAAAGCTTTTGCCAAGAACGAAACATTATATTTGAAGGCGGCAATGCGGATGTTGCAAACTATCAAAAAGAACATGGCTTATCGCTTCAAACAGCTGCCAGAACATGCAGATATAAGTTCTTTGAAGAAGTGATGCACAAACATCATGCAGATGCATTAGCATTGGCGCACCATGGTGATGACCAAGTCGAAACGATGCTCATGAGAATGACAAGAGGAAGTGAAGGTTTCAGCTCGGCAGGAATTCCGTTGAGACGGCCGTTTGCAAACGGCGAAATAATTCGTCCTTTTTTAGGAATAACAAAGAAGCAAATCGAGCATTATTGTAAAGTAGAAAACCTATTTCCTGTTTATGATTCAAGCAATGATAGTGACAAATATGTACGAAACAGATTCAGAAAAAATATTCTGCCTTTTTTAAAAAAGGAAAATCCTAGCGTGCATGAAAGATTTCAGTATTTAAGTGAAACTATTTCAGAAGATGAAGCGTATATATTGAAACTGGCTGAAATAGAGTTAGAAAAGGTTTTAATCAGTCAAACAGAGGGGAAAATAGAGTTATCTGTATCCGCTTTTAACAAGATGCCTATTCCTTTACAAAAAAGAGGGATTACACTAATATTGAACTATCTGTATAAAATTAATCCTTCATCTCTTTCCTCTGTACATAAGGAAAACTTTCTTAGTTTGCTCGGAAGTGAGCATCCATCTGGGTCTTTACATTTTCCGTCAGGTTTAGTAGTCCGCAGAACTTATGACAGATGTTTATTAAGTTTTGAGCCGGCCGTCAATAATGAGGAATGGTCTTATGATTATTCGCTAAAGCTGCCAGGCAGTGTGGAATTGCCGAATGGACTTGTTGCTGCTGAAATAACAGATCGTGAGCCTGCTTTACTAAGAGGAAAAGATGTTTTTGTGTTTTCAATGAAAGATGTAAGTCTCCCGCTACGTGTTCGAAGCCGAAAACCAGGTGACCGGATGGCGATTGCCGGCGTTGGTTCTCGGAAGTTAAAAGATATATTTATTGATGCTAAAGTGCCGCAAGAAGAACGGAAAGTCTGGCCGCTTGTAGTTGATGCAAACGGTGAAATTATTTGGCTTCCTGGACTTAAGCACACTCGACGCTTTTCTTTAAATCAATCTGAACAATGGGTTATTTTACGCTTTCAAAAAAATCGCCATGACGTCTAGGAGGCTTGTTGAACATGCATGATGAAATTTTAGAAACACTTATATCCGAAGAAGCTATTCAAAACAAGATCAAAGAACTTGGAAAAGAGCTATCTGAGGAATATAAGGACAGTTTTCCATTGGTAATTGGGGTTTTAAAAGGTGCTCTACCTTTTATGGCAGACTTGATTAAACGAATGGATATCCATCTCGAGATCGATTTAATGGCAGTGTCCAGCTATGGTGCATCTACCGTTTCATCTGGTCAAGTAAAAATTGTTAAAGATTTAGATACTTCCTTAGAAGGTCGAGACGTTATCATTGTAGAAGATATTATTGACAGTGGATTAACGCTTAGTTATCTCGTTCAACTATTTAAGGCACGCAAAGCGAAATCGGTTAAGATTGTAACTTTGCTGGATAAGCCAACAGGACGAAAGGTTGATATCGCGCCAGATCTTGCGGGCTTTATCGTTCCTGATGCTTTTGTTGTTGGTTACGGATTAGACTACATCGAGAAGTACCGCAACTTGCCTTACATTGGCGTGTTAAAGCCAGAGATCTACGAAAAGTAAGAATAAAAAACCGCATAAGATTTGATTGTTCGCCTAAGGAGGTAAGGAATGAATCGCATCTTCCGTAATACTATATTTTATTTATTAATCTTTTTAGTTGTAGTTGGAGTAGTCAGCTTTTTCAACGGCAACAACAATGAAGTCAAAGAAATTCGTTATGACCAGCTGACTAAGTACATTGAATCAGGCAAAGTGGAAAGCATCGTTTACCAGCCTGAGGGCGGCGTGTATGTTGTCCGCGGCCAGCTAGAGGGAGCTAAAGAAGGAGAAGTATTCCAGACAAACGCTCCATTAACAGGTAACACACTTGCTGAGGTTGAAAAGCTTGCTGATTCTGCAAATGTAGAATTTAAACAGCAGGAACAGACGAGTGGCTGGGTGACGTTCTTCACCTCGATTATCCCGTTTGTCATTATCTTTATCTTATTCTTCTTCTTGTTGAACCAGGCCCAGGGTGGCGGAAGCCGAGTTATGAACTTTGGGAAAAGCAAAGCGAAACTGTATAACGAAGAAAAGAAAAAGGTTACGTTTAAAGACGTAGCTGGTGCAGATGAAGAGAAACAAGAGCTAGTTGAAGTTGTTGAGTTCTTAAAAGACCCGCGTAAATTCTCTGCTTTAGGTGCTCGTATTCCAAAGGGTGTTCTTTTAGTAGGACCTCCGGGTACTGGTAAAACACTTCTTGCACGTGCAGTAGCTGGAGAAGCTGGCGTTCCATTCTTCTCGATCTCAGGTTCTGATTTCGTTGAGATGTTCGTTGGTGTCGGTGCATCACGTGTACGTGATTTGTTTGAAAACGCAAAGAAAAACGCGCCTTGTATCATTTTTATTGATGAAATTGACGCAGTTGGACGTCAGCGTGGAGCTGGTCTTGGCGGTGGCCATGACGAGCGTGAACAAACGCTTAACCAATTGTTAGTTGAAATGGACGGTTTCGGTGCAAACGAAGGTATCATCATCATCGCTGCAACAAACCGTGCGGATATTCTAGATCCTGCCCTTCTTCGTCCAGGACGTTTTGACCGTCAGATTCCGGTTAACCGCCCAGATGTAAAAGGACGTGAAGAGGTATTGCAAGTGCATGCACGCAACAAACCGCTTGCTGAAGATGTTAACCTGAAAACAATCGCGATGCGTACGCCAGGATTCTCTGGTGCGGATCTTGAAAACTTATTAAACGAAGCTGCGTTAGTAGCTGCGCGTTCTGATAAGAAAAAGA
This sequence comes from Fictibacillus sp. EA-CB0309, assembly GCF_055814265.1. Classification (NCBI taxonomy): domain Bacteria; kingdom Bacillati; phylum Bacillota; class Bacilli; order Caryophanales; family Fictibacillaceae; genus Fictibacillus; species Fictibacillus sp. EA-CB0309. Next base: position 208,732 of record NZ_CP169271.1, on the reverse strand, counting down.
TTGATATGGATGACGTTGATGAAGCGATCGACCGTGTTATTGCAGGACCTGCGAAAAAGAGCCGTGTCATTTCTGAGAAAGAAAAGAACATCGTTGCTTATCATGAAGCAGGTCACACTGTTATCGGTTTAGTTCTAGAAGGAGCGGATACTGTTCATAAAGTTACCGTTGTCCCTCGTGGTCAAGCTGGTGGTTACACAGTAATGCTTCCTAAAGAAGACCGATACTTCATGACAAAACCTGAATTAGAAGATAAAATCGTTGGACTACTTGGAGGCCGTGTTGCCGAAGAGATTACGTTCAAAGAAGTAAGTACAGGAGCTCATAACGACTTCCAGCGTGCGACTGGTATCGCCCGCCGCATGGTTACTGAGTTCGGTATGAGTGAACGTCTTGGACCGATGCAGTTCGGTACTTCTCAAGGCGGTCAAGTCTTCTTAGGAAGAGACTTCAATAATGAGCAAAACTATAGTGATGCAATCGCGCATGAGATCGACTTAGAAGTTCAGCGCATCATCAAAGAATCTTACGAGCGCTGCCGTCAGATTCTTACTGAACACAATTCTAAGTTAGAGATCATCGCTCAAACATTGCTTACTGTAGAAACGCTTGATGAAGAACAAATCAAAGAACTCGTTAAGACAGGTCAACTGCCTGATCGAAAGACGATTTCAAAACCATCTGATGATGTTAAAGTAACGCTTAACAAAAAGGATGAAGAACCAAAACAAGATTAATTTAGAAAGGATGCCTCAGATCTTGAGGTGTCCTTTTTTTGGTTGGTATGCTTTGCTGCATTTGAGAGAGGCTAATTTCCGCTGCAGGACTCGCTTTCCGCAGGGTGTGCGGTGAGCCCATTCGCCGCTTTGCGTCATTGAATGGTCTCACCTGTCCCACTCATCCTGCAGGAGTCTCGCCCTTCCGCTCCAATTAGCTATTCAATGAAGTACTTTTGAAAAAATCTTCTGTAGCATAATCTTTTAGAAAATCTTTTTGTAAAATGTTTTTAGTTTATTTTGTTCTTTCCCTTCACTGACAAAGTTGATTGTAGTGAAAGGTGCGAGACTCCTGCGGGACAGGCGGGCAGGTGAGACACTTAGAAGTGAAACGTACGAATGTGGCTCACCGCCTCCCCGCGGAAAGCGAGCGCCTGTAACGGAAATCAACCACTTACAAGAGCACCGAAGAATATCCAACCAATACTGCAATAAGCCGCGTTGCTTTACTCCTATACGTTTTATGTTATAACTATTATAGAAACTTAAGATAAGAAGCGGGGACAAATTCCATGATCTTTGTGTTTGATGTCGGAAATACGAATATTGTTTTAGGACTCTATGAGAATGATGAATTAAAGCATCACTGGAGAATTCATACATCACGTGAAAAAACAGAAGACGAATATGGCATGCTCATACTCGATTTGTTCCGTCACGTTAATATTCATAAAGAGCAAATTGAAGGGATTATCATCTCTTCGGTAGTACCACCTATCATGTTTGCTTTAGAACGCATGTGTGTAAAATACTTTAACCAGCGTCCATTAGTAGTAGGGCCTGGTATTAAAACGGGGTTGAATATTAAATACGAAAACCCGAGAGAAGTTGGGGCTGACCGAATCGTTAACGCGGTTGCTGCAATCCATGAATATGACGCACCGCTCATCATCGTCGATTTTGGGACGGCTACTACGTATTGTTATATCAATGAACATAAACAGTACATGGGTGGCGCAATTGCACCTGGTATCAATATTTCTACAGAAGCCCTTTATACGAAAGCGGCTAAACTCCCTCGTATTGAGATCGCAAAACCTGAAGGCGTAATCGGAAAGAACACCGTTAACGCTATGCAAGCAGGTATTCTTTATGGATATGTAGGACAAGTAGAGGGTATCGTAAAAAGAATGAAGGAACAAACTTCGATCGAGCCAAAAGTTATTGCAACTGGCGGACTTGCAAATTTAATAGCAGCGGAAAGCAGCGTGATTGATCACGTTGATCCATTTTTGACATTAAAAGGTCTTTTACTTATTTACGATAAAAATAAGAACGGTTAAAGGATGAGTACGATGAATGATTATTTAATAAAAGCTTTAGCGTTTGACGGACAGATCCGTGCTTATGCGATCTCTTCAACAGAGATGGTAAGTGAAGCGCAAAGAAGACATGATACATGGCCAACAGCATCGGCCGCATTAGGACGAGCGATGACCGCATCCACGATGATGGGTATGATGCTAAAAGGTGAAGATAACAACATCACAGTTAAGATCGAAGGCGGCGGACCGATCGGTGTAATCATCGTAGACAGCAATACAAAAGGTGAGACACGAGGCTATGTGACGAACCCGCACACACACTTTGAACTAAACAGCAAAGGGAAATTGGATGTAGCAAGGGCCGTTGGAAAAGATGGATACTTATCCGTACTAAAAGATATCGGAATGCGCGAAAAGTTTACAGGTCAAGTGCCGATGGTTTCAGGTGAACTAGGAGAGGACTTCACGTATTACTTTGCTTCATCTGAACAAGTGCCATCTGCGGTTGGTGTTGGGGTGTTGGTAAATCCGGATAATTCGATCAAAGCATCTGGAGGTTTTATCGTTCAAGTGATGCCGAATGCTTCAGATACAATCGTTGATCTATTAGAGGAAAGAATCAATGCGATTCCCCCGATCTCTCGATTGATTGAAAAAGGGATGACACCAGAGGAGATTTTATTTGAGCTTTTAGGTGAGGATCAAGTTCAAATTTTAGAAAAATCTCCAGTGCGTTTTCAGTGTACATGCTCACATGAGCGTTTTGGACAAGCAATCGTGAGTCTTGGTGAGCAGGAGATCCGAGATATAATAGAAGAAGATGGTCAAGCGGAAACGAATTGTCAGTTCTGTAATGCAACGTACATCTTTTCAAAAGAAGAACTTCAAACATTGCTCGATCAAGCTAAAGCGTAAACCCGGAATTCTTTCCGGGTTTTGTTTTATACATGAAAAGAAAAATTCTGCGTACCATTGTAATAGATAACTTCCTTGTGCAATTAAATTGACAGAGTATTTCCAGAGTTGCTACAATTAATCCAATAAAAATACTCGGTTTTAGGAGTGATGGCAAATGGCAAGAGTAGCACAATCGATAACGGATTTGATTGGTCAGACACCTGTTGTTAAATTGAATCGCATTACGACAGAGGATATGGCAGATGTTTATCTGAAGTTAGAGTTTATGAACCCTGGAAGCAGTGTGAAAGACCGTATCGCATTAGCTATGATTGAAGATGCAGAGAAAAGCGGAAAACTAAAAGCAGATGATACAATTGTTGAACCGACAAGTGGTAACACGGGTATTGGTTTAGCCATGGTTGCCGCTGCAAAAGGATACAAAACAGTCCTTGTCATGCCTGAAACAATGAGTTTAGAAAGAAGAAATCTGCTTAGAGCATATGGCGCAGACCTAGTTTTAACACCTGGACCTGAAGGAATGGGCGGAGCAATCAGAAAAGCAGAAGAGCTAGCTAAAGAAAAAGGCTACTTCATGCCGCAGCAGTTTAAAAATGAAGCGAACCCTGCTATTCATAGAGATACGACAGGACAAGAGATTCTGTCACAATTTCCGGATGGATTAGACGCATTTGTATCAGGAATCGGAACGGGTGGTACGATTACGGGTGCAGGGCAAGTTTTAAAAGAAAAATATCCTGATATTAAGATCTACGCTGTAGAACCAACAGATTCTCCTGTTTTATCTGGAGGTAAACCAGGACCGCACAAAATTCAAGGGATCGGTGCTGGCTTTGTTCCGGATATTTTAAAAACAGATATTTACGATGAAGTGTTAACGATCTCAAATGACGAAGCGTTTGAATGGGCGAGAAAAGCAGCACGTGAAGAGGGTCTTTTAGGCGGAATCTCATCAGGTGCAGCGATCTCAGCAGCATTAAAAGTCGCTAAGAAGCTAGGCAAAGGCAAAAAGGTGCTAGCGATTATTCCAAGTAACGGCGAACGCTATTTAAGTACACCGTTGTATCAATTTGAAGACTAATCATTTCGAGAGAGCTCCCTTTTCTGGGGGCTTTTTTGATGAGTTATTTTCTACAAGATTATTTATTTTGTTTTTCTCTTCATTGCAAGGGGATTGTAGTGAAAGGTGCGAGACTCCTGCGGGACAGGCGGGCAGGTGAGACACTTAAGAGTGAAACGTCCGAATGTGGCTCACCGCCTGCCCCGCGGAAAGCGAGCAACCTGTAACGGAAATCGACCTCTTTCAAAGCAACCAGGCTTAATCCAAACATCCTTTCTTTCTTAATGGAGATAAAACCCATGTAAATGCAGGAAATTAGGAGAAAGATGTGCCAAAGTGAAACACCTCATGTACAATGTAAGCAGAAGATTTTTGGGAGAGTGACCGTATGGGGATGAACAAAAAATGGCATGTCATGCATTCATGTATACCTCTTTCTAAAGAAGAGTGGTTTTATAAATATAAATTCTTAGCAGCGACTGAACCTCGCCACATTTTGTTGGAGAGCGGAAGAACAGGAAAGTACAGCATCATTGGACTTTCTCCTTTTGCTGAAGTCTCTGGTAAACATCATGTATTAACCATAAAAACAGAAGAAGAGTCTATTTCTTTAAACGGCCCGGTATATGAGCAGTTTCAAAACTGGTTTAAAGATTTTAGTATAGAACCAGTAGAAGGTTTGCCGGACTTTACAGGTGGGGCAATCGGATATTTAAGCTATGACCTTACTCGCGAGTTTGAAAAACTGCCAGTAACGTCAGAAGATGATCTCGGTTTGCCGGACCTATATTTCTTATTGTTTAAAGATGTCTTCGTTTATGATCATGAAACAAGCACACTTTGGATCCTTGTTCTAGGAGAAGAGAAGAATGATCCTTATCGTTTGGACAAACTTCGCTCATTTAAAGAAATGTGGGAAGCGCCGGTATCGGTTCAACAAGGTCAAGAAGATGTAGAGAGCTTCTCTATTGAAGATTTCAAACATGTATCCATGACAGAAGATGTTTTTGTAGATGCGGTGAAAAAGATTCAAGAATATATTTCTGACGGAGATGTGTTTCAAGTAAACTTGTCTGTTCGCCAGTCAAAAGCGCTAAGAACAACTCCTTTTAACGTATACGAAGAATTAAGAAGAATTAACCCATCACCTTATATGGGATATCTGCAAACTCCTGACTTTCAGCTTGTTAGTGCTTCGCCGGAACTTCTGGTGAAGAAAAAGGTGATTGTGTAAGTACCCGCCCGATTGCCGGCACACGTCCGCGCGGGAGAACAGAAGAAGAAGATTTGGAGCTTGCTAACACGTTGATTCAAAATGAAAAAGAACGTGCTGAACACGTGATGCTCGTCGATCTTGAACGAAACGACCTTGGTAAGGTTTCTGTCTATGGCAGCGTAAATGTGGACGAGTTCATGGTGATCGAAAGGTATTCGCACGTGATGCATATCGTATCCAATGTGGTCGGAACATTAAGGCCAGAGTGTGATGCGTTCGATTGTATTAAAGCGACTTTCCCAGGTGGAACGATCACTGGCGCTCCAAAGGTAAGAACGATGGAGATCATTGAAGAGTTAGAACCGGTACGAAGAGGTGTTTACACAGGAAGTATGGGTTGGATCGGTTTTAACGGTGACACCGAAATGAATATCGCAATTCGCACGATGGTATGTCAAAATGAAACTGCACACGTTCAAGCGGGTGCTGGTATTGTGATTGACTCCATTCCAAAAAGTGAATACAAAGAGAGTCTAAAAAAGCAGAGGCGCTGTGGCGTGCCAAAGAGCAGAGTGAGCTCGGGTCAATTTTGGTTTAACACACAGCACATGAGAGGAGAAGAGACGAGATGATTTTAATGATTGATAACTACGATTCCTTTACGTACAACCTCGTTCAGTACTTGGGAGAGATGGGTGAGGAACTTGTCGTAAAACGAAACGATGAGATAACGATACAAGAAATAGAGCAACTGGATCCAGAGTTCTTAATGATCTCTCCTGGACCTTGTTCACCAAATGAAGCGGGAATCAGTTTAGAGGCTATTTCATACTTTGCTGGAAAGATCCCGATTTTCGGTGTTTGTTTAGGACACCAGTCGATTGCGCAAGTTTTTGGAGGAGATGTAGTACGTGCTGAACGATTGATGCATGGGAAGGTTTCCCCAGTTCTTCATGACGGCAGAACGGTTTATGAGGGATTAGCGCAAGAGTTCCCTGCAACACGCTATCACTCCCTGATTGTAAAAAGAGAAACCTTGCCTGATTGCTTTGAGATTTCTTCTTGGACAAAAGAGGGAGAGATCATGGGAATCCGTCATAAAGAGCTTCCGATCGAAGGCGTACAATATCATCCGGAATCCATTTTAACGGAAGACGGCAAGAAGCTATTACGAAACTTTATCGATTTTTATAAAGGCAAAAACGCGTCATGTACATCTATTTAAACGGAAAAGTCGTTTCCAAAGAAGAAGCAGTCATCTCGCCGTACGATCACGGATTCATGTACGGCTTAGGTGCGTTCGAAACGTTCAGAACGTATGACGGCTTTCCTTTTTTGATTCATGAACATTTAAATCGTCTGCAGGAAGCTTTAATAGAACTGAATATTCATTTGGAGCTTGATGCGGATACCGTGATTGAAATGGTAGAAACTTTGCTGCGCAAAAATGAGATGGATGATGCTTATTTTAGGTTGAATGTTTCAGCGGGTATGGGAGATATCGGGCTGCAGACTCTTCCTTACGAAGACCCTGCAGTTATTTTATTTACAAAACCTCTCGTAGAAAGCAGCACGATTGCTGAAAAAGAACTGATTCAGCTAAAAACGGTTCGAAATACACCAGAGGGTGAGAAGAGGCTAAAATCACATCATTACTTAAACAGCATTCTTGGCAAGAGAGAACTTTCAGCTGTAAATCAAGAAGGTGTTTTTTTAACACAAGAAGGATTCATCAGCGAAGGAACGGTGTCGAACATATTTTGGTACAGTGATAACAAGCTGTTTACTCCTGGGGCTTCTACAGGTATTTTAGAAGGCATCACACGAAAATGGGTAATGAATATATCACAAATTCTGAACATTCCTCTTGAAACGGGGAATTATAAAATAGAGAAATTAGTTGAAGCGGATGAAATTTTCCTTACGAACTCGATTCAAGAACTCGTACCAGTGAGCAAGTTTCAAGATAAAGAGTTTCCGGGAGCGGAAGGTGAAATTTACAATCTGTATAGAAGACTCTATAACGAACATACAAAAAAACAACACCGAAGTATTTGATGTATTTTTGAAAGGATAGATTCTCCATGCATGAAATGTTATTCAAACAGGCTAAGCTTAATTGTGGCGAATACGTACTGGATTTTTCAAAAAAACATATGTGATGGGGATTCTAAATGTCACGCCTGATTCGTTTTCAGATGGCGGGCATCACAACCGGATCGAACAAGCTATTTCCCACGCGAAGCAAATGGTGATGGATGGGGCTGATATTATTGATATTGGCGGTGAATCCACAAGACCTGGAGCTGAGAAGGTACCACTCGACCAAGAGCTTGAGCGCGTCATTCCAGTCATTGAAGCATTAAAAAATGAGGTAGACGTTCCTTTATCAATCGATACGTATAAAGCTGAGACAGCCTATCAAGCGGTAAAAGCGGGTGCTCATATCATCAATGACGTCTGGGGAGCGAAATTTGACCCTGACATGCCGAAAGTAATGGCCGAAACCAATGTGCCTGTTATCTTGATGCATAATCGATTCGATACAAACTACCAAGAATTCATGCCGGATGTGATTGCAGACTTAGAGCATAGCATTGCAATTACCGTTAAGGCGGGAGTCAATCCTGAGAATATCATCTTAGATCCAGGGGTTGGTTTTGTTAAAACGTTTAAACAGAACCTTGAAACGATAAGAAGATTGAATGAAATCGTGGATATGGGCTATCCTGTTCTATTAGGAACTTCACGAAAATCTATGATTGGTAAGGCGCTCGATCTTCCGGTAGAAGAACGGGTGGAAGGAACAGGCGCGACAGTCTGCCTTGGAATTGAACGAGGCTGTTCGATCGTACGTGTTCATGACGTAAAGGAAATAAGCAGAATGGCAAAAATGATGGATATCATGCTCGGTAAAGGAGCGTTATCTCATGGATAAAATGTATGTAAACGGTATGAAATTTTATGGCTATCACGGAGTCTTTGCAGAAGAGCAAAAGCTTGGACAGCGTTTTAACGTGGACGTCGTATTGTCTATGGACCTTTCAAAAGCGGGACTGTCAGATGAACTGGACAATACGGTCAACTACGGAGAAGTATACAACGCTGTTAAAGAGATAGTGGAAGGTGATTCGGTAAAGCTGTTAGAGACATTGGCTGAATCGATTTCTGCAGCGTTGCTTGCGAAGTTTACTTTGATTGATGAGGTAACGATTAAAGTTATAAAGCCGGATCCCCCATTCCAGGCCACTATGAATCGGTGGCGGTAGAGATCACAAGAGGGCGCGCATAGATGGCGAACAACAATATCGCTTATTTGTCAGTTGGCTCTAACATGGGGGATCGAGAGCAATTGCTTCTAAAAGCAATCTCGCTTTTAGAAGAGTACCCTGAGATCATTATCGAATCCATTTCATCGATCTACGAAACAGATCCTGTTGGTGTTACGGATCAGCCTCTGTTTTTAAATTTAGCACTAAAACTCAAAACGGAGCTTTCTCCACAGGAACTTTTGAGTAAAATGCAAGAAGTGGAGAATAAACTGGACCGAAAAAGGGTTCAAAAATGGGGACCGCGAACAATAGACCTTGACATTTTATTGTATAATAGTGTAAGTATACAGACGGAAGTGTTAACGATTCCGCATCCACGTATGCTTGAAAGGGCATTTGTTCTCATACCTCTAAGTGAAATTGCTCCTGATGATGTTTATCCGGAGAAAACAATTTCGTTACATCAAGTCCTTTGCGAACAAAGAGATAAAGAAGGTGTACGCATATGGAAGAAGACAGACTTGGAAGACGCATCCGTGCGTTCAGAAAATTAAAAGGCTATACCCAAGAACAGCTTGCTAAAGATATAGGAATTTCAGTATCCGTCTTAGGTGAAGTAGAAAGAGGCAGCCGAAAGCCCAAAGTAGATTTACTTCATAAAATAGCGAATCAATTCAGCATTAACGTTGAAGAGTTACAGTAAGAAGATAGATAACAAAAACAACAAGTGAAACGAGGTGATATAGATGTTAAAAATCGGTGACATTACGTTGAAAAACCCAGTGGTTCTAGCGCCAATGGCTGGTGTATGTAACCCTGCATTCCGTTTGATCGCAAAAGAGTTCGGAGCTGGACTTGTATGCGCAGAGATGGTAAGTGACAAAGGAATTCTGTATGAAAACGAAAGGTCACTTAAGATGCTTTATGTTGATGAACGCGAAAAGCCGCTTAGTCTGCAGATCTTTGGTGGAGAACGTGAATCTCTAGTTGCTGCAGCTAAATACGTTGATAAGCATACAAACGCAGACATTATTGATATAAATATGGGATGCCCCGTTCCAAAGATCACAAAATGTGATGCAGGAGCAAAATGGCTTTTAGACCCAGACAAGATCTATGAGATGGTAGCTGCGACTGTTGATGCCGTGCAAAAGCCGGTAACTGTTAAAATGCGGATTGGATGGGATGAAGACCACATTTTTGCTGTGAAGAACGCTCAAGCAGTTGAACGTGCTGGTGGTGCAGCGGTTGCTGTTCACGGGCGTACACGTGTTCAAATGTACGAAGGAACAGCAGACTGGGATATCATCGGTGAAGTTAAGAAGAACGTATCGATTCCGGTTATCGGTAACGGTGATATCTCTACACCTCAAGAAGCGAAAGAACGCCTCGAGAAATATGGAGTAGACGGAGTTATGATCGGAAGAGCGGCTCTTGGTAACCCTTGGATGCTTTATCGTACGGTACAATACCTTCAAAATGGAGAAATCGCTCCAGAACCAACTGCTCGCGAAAAGATGAACATCTGCATGCTTCATATGGACCGTCTGATCGAACTAAAAGGTGAGGATGTAGCTGCAAGAGAAATGAGAAAACACGCAGCATGGTACCTAAAAGGCCTTCCGAAAACAGGTTCTGTCCGAAACGAGATCAACCAGATGACTACTCGTGATGGTATGAGTAAGCTATTGTTTGGTTATGTCGATCAAATAGAAGAAATGCAAAAAATCAGCTAATGCTAGCAACATACAGCCAGATCATCAGATGACTGGCTGTTGTTTGCTTAAGAAACAGAACTGCATCTGGTGTTTTCTTTTATAAAATATTGAGGGGAAATAGCTTATGGCTATGCTTAAACTCACCCAAGAAGGCACCAGGACTTTAGAAAAAGAATTACAATACCTATCAAAACGCAAAAAGGAATGCAGGCAATCTCTAGAAAAAGAATTCCTGCAATCACGTATGGCCGAGATTACGGATATTTTAGCTCAATCCATCACATGGCCGATTGTAAGAGAAGCGGGAGACTTTGTAGAACATGGCTCTATCCTTACAATAGAGGACACTGTTTATAAGGAAAGGTATACGTACACAATCGTACATCCTTTCGAAGCAGATCCTCGTGAAAATATGATATCTGCAGAGGCTCCTATTGCGCAAGCCGCAATAGGGAAAGCGATTCACTCAACATTTACTGTTGTTGTTCCTTTAGGCGAGAACTTAACTTATACCATAATTGATATTCAAAACTGCTAAAGCTAGGAGTGTTCCCATGAGTCAAGAAGTAGAATTAAATGATTTGCTGCGCGTACGAAGAGAAAAGTTAGCTGCTCTAACAGAAAAAGGAGTAGACCCTTTCGGTACAAAGTTTAACCGTACACACACAGCAAACGATCTTGTATCTGAATACGGAGAAAAAGAAAAAGAGGATCTTGATAGCGAAGAAATCTCAGTAACCCTTGCTGGTCGTATTATGACTAAGCGCGGAAAAGGTAAAGCAGGATTCGCTCATATCCAAGATCTAACAGGTAAAATCCAGATCTATGTAAGATTAGATGCAGTCGGTGAAGAACAATACGAACTATTCAATACCATTGATATCGGTGACTGGGTAGGTGTAACAGGTTTAGTTTTCAAAACGAAAGTAGGAGAACTTTCGATTAAAGCGAAAGATTTTCAGCTGCTTACAAAATCCTTACGCCCACTTCCTGATAAGTTCCATGGTTTAAAAGACGTTGAACAGCGTTATCGCCAACGTTATGTGGATCTAATTATGAATCCTGAAGTTAAGGATACGTTTATCTCTCGTTCTAAGATCATTCGATCTATGCGTCGCTATTTAGATGACAATGGTTATTTAGAAGTAGAAACGCCTACCATGCACTCAATTCCAGGTGGAGCATCGGCACGTCCGTTCATCACACACCATAATGCGCTAGATATGGAGCTTTACATGCGTATCGCAATCGAGCTTCACTTAAAGCGTCTTATCGTAGGCGGACTTGAAAAAGTTTATGAAATCGGCCGTGTATTCCGTAACGAAGGAGTATCGACTCGTCATAATCCTGAGTTTACAATGATCGAGTTGTATGAAGCATATGCAGATTACCTGGATATCATGGAATTGACTGAGAACTTGATCGCTCACATTGCAGAAGATGTTCTAGGTACAACAACTGTAGCGTATGGCGACTATGAAGTAGATCTTAAACCGCGTTGGAAAAGAGTACACATGGTTGATGCGATCAAAGAAGCAGCTGGTGTAGACTTCTGGCCAGAAATGACAGACGAAGAAGCACGCGCTTTAGCAAAAGAACATAACGTGCCTGTAAAAGACAACATGTCTTATGGTCATGTAGTAAATGAATTCTTCGAGCACTTTGTTGAGGAAAAACTGATTCAGCCTACATTCGTGTACGGTCACCCAGTAGCAATCTCACCTCTAGCGAAAAAGAATCCAGAAGATCCACGCTTCACAGATCGTTTTGAGTTATTTATCGTTGGCCGTGAGCATGCAAATGCATTCTCAGAGCTTAATGACCCGATCGATCAACGTGAACGTTTTGAAGAGCAGTTAAAAGAACGTGCTGAAGGAAATGACGAAGCACACATGATGGATGAAGACTTTGTAGAGGCACTTGAGTATGGAATGCCTCCTACAGGTGGACTAGGGATCGGGATCGATCGTCTTGTTATGCTGTTAACAAACTCACCTTCTATCCGCGATGTACTGTTATTCCCGCAAATGCGTCATTTAGAGAAGTAATTAATCCACGAAAAGCCAGCACTGTGCTGGCTTTTTGTTTTGTCTGGCGTTTTGAGTATAAGATTTTAGAAAATGAGAAATATAATGAAGGTGTATTTGATGAAATATCATTTCACTATATCTTGTATGGCTGCAGCGCATTCATAGGCTTATCTAGTAGAAGGCGTAGGGTCTGTATAAGGGCGTAAATAAAAGTTATCTTTTTTTCGCTAAAACTATTGTACAAGAGCGAAAATGGTGGTATATTATTCTTCGTCGCAAGGAATACTGACATGTTGAAAGCTTCACTTAAACGATTAAAAGTTTTTGAAAAAAGCTGTTGACAATGAGGGTTGCGACATGGTAACCTAATAAAGTCGCCAAAACGAGCGGCACACGAAAAACACGAAACAAAAAGTTCTTTGAAAACTGAACAAAAGAAATAGGTAAGGAATTAAATTAATTCCGTCAGTTTTAAAATCGAGCAAGACAAACACTTTTATGGAGAGTTTGATCCTGGCTCAGGATGAACGCTGGCGGCGTGCCTAATACATGCAAGTCGAGCGAATGAAGAGGAGCTTGCTCCTCTGATTTAGCGGCGGACGGGTGAGTAACACGTGGGTAATCTGCCTGTAAGACGGGGATAACTCCGGGAAACCGGGGCTAATACCGGATAATAAGAAGAAACGCATGTTTCTTTTTTGAAAGTCGGTTTCGGCTGACACTTACAGATGAGCCCGCGGCGCATTAGCTAGTTGGTGAGGTAACGGCTCACCAAGGCGACGATGCGTAGCCGACCTGAGAGGGTGATCGGCCACACTGGGACTGAGACACGGCCCAGACTCCTACGGGAGGCAGCAGTAGGGAATCTTCGGCAATGGGCGAAAGCCTGACCGAGCAACGCCGCGTGAGCGATGAAGGCCTTCGGGTCGTAAAGCTCTGTTGTTAGAGAAGAACAAGTACGAGAGTAACTGCTCGCACCTTGACGGTACCTAACCAGAAAGCCACGGCTAACTACGTGCCAGCAGCCGCGGTAATACGTAGGTGGCAAGCGTTATCCGGAATTATTGGGCGTAAAGCGCGCGCAGGCGGTCTCTTAAGTCTGATGTGAAAGCCCACGGCTCAACCGTGGAGGGTCATTGGAAACTGGGAGACTTGAGTGCAGGAGAGAAAAGTGGAATTCCACGTGTAGCGGTGAAATGCGTAGAGATGTGGAGGAACACCAGTGGCGAAGGCGGCTTTTTGGCCTGTAACTGACGCTGAGGCGCGAAAGCGTGGGGAGCAAACAGGATTAGATACCCTGGTAGTCCACGCCGTAAACGATGAGTGCTAGGTGTTGGGGGGTTCCACCCTCAGTGCTGAAGTTAACACATTAAGCACTCCGCCTGGGGAGTACGACCGCAAGGTTGAAACTCAAAGGAATTGACGGGGGCCCGCACAAGCAGTGGAGCATGTGGTTTAATTCGAAGCAACGCGAAGAACCTTACCAGGTCTTGACATCCTTTGACCACTCTAGAGATAGAGCTTTCCCCTTCGGGGGACAAAGTGACAGGTGGTGCATGGTTGTCGTCAGCTCGTGTCGTGAGATGTTGGGTTAAGTCCCGCAACGAGCGCAACCCTTGACCTTAGTTGCCAGCATTCAGTTGGGCACTCTAAGGTGACTGCCGGTGACAAACCGGAGGAAGGTGGGGATGACGTCAAATCATCATGCCCCTTATGACCTGGGCTACACACGTGCTACAATGGATGATACAAAGGGTTGCAAAGCCGCGAGGCCAAGCCAATCCCAAAAAGTCATTCTCAGTTCGGATTGTAGGCTGCAACTCGCCTACATGAAGCCGGAATTGCTAGTAATCGCGGATCAGCATGCCGCGGTGAATACGTTCCCGGGCCTTGTACACACCGCCCGTCACACCACGAGAGTTTGTAACACCCGAAGTCGGTGGGGTAACCCTTTGGGAGCCAGCCGCCGAAGGTGGGACAGATGATTGGGGTGAAGTCGTAACAAGGTAGCCGTATCGGAAGGTGCGGCTGGATCACCTCCTTTCTATGGAGATTATGAAACAGCTTCGACTGTTTCGTAAGTACACCTATTCTTCTTTTGTTCAGTTTTGAAGGAACTTATGTTCTTTCAAGATGTTCTTTGAAAACTAGATATCGACATCCAAACAATATGCAAGGCAGATTTAACAATCTGCGCCAAGCAAGAATCTTTGATGTGCAAACATCATATAAGGTTAAGCTAGAAAGGGCGCACGGTGGATGCCTTGGCACTAGGAGCCGAAGAAGGACGGGACGAACACCGATATGCCTCGGGGAGCTGTAAGTAAGCATTGATCCGGGGATTTCCGAATGGGGGAACCCACCATCCGTAATGGGATGGTATCCATATCTGAATACATAGGGTATGAGAAGGCAGACCCGGGGAACTGAAACATCTAAGTACCCGGAGGAAGAGAAAGCAAATGCGATTTCCTGAGTAGCGGCGAGCGAAACGGAATCAGCCCAAACCAGAGGGCTTGCCCTCTGGGGTTGTAGGACACTCTACATGGAGTTACAAAGGAACGAAGTAGGTGAAGCGGTCTGGAAAGGCCAGCCAAAGAAGGTAACAGCCCTGTAGCTGAAACTTCGTTCTCTCCTGAGTGGATCCTGAGTACGGCGGGACACGTGAAACCCCGTCGGAATCCGGGAGGACCATCTCCCAAGGCTAAATACTCCCTAGTGACCGATAGTGAACCAGTACCGTGAGGGAAAGGTGAAAAGCACCCCGGAAGGGGAGTGAAATAGATCCTGAAACCGTGTGCCTACAAGTAGTCGGAGCCCATTAACGGGTGACGGCGTGCCTTTTGTAGAATGAACCGGCGAGTTACGATCCCGTGCAAGGTTAAGTTGATAAGACGGAGCCGCAGCGAAAGCGAGTCTGAATAGGGCGACATAGTACGTGGTCGTAGACCCGAAACCGTGTGATCTACCCATGTCCAGGGTGAAGTTCAGGTAACACTGAATGGAGGCCCGAACCCACGCACGTTGAAAAGTGCGGGGATGAGGTGTGGGTAGGGGTGAAATGCCAATCGAACACGGAGATAGCTGGTTCTCCCCGAAATAGCTTTAGGGCTAGCCTCGCGGCAAGATTCCTGGAGGTAGAGCACTGATTGGACTAGGGGCCCCCACAGGGTTACCGAATTCAGTCAAACTCCGAATGCCAGAGAATTATCCGCGGGAGTCAGACTGCGAGTGATAAGATCCGTAGTCAAAAGGGAAACAGCCCAGACCATCAGCTAAGGTCCCAAAGTATACGTTAAGTGGCAAAGGATGTGGAGTTGCCCAGACAACCAGGATGTTGGCTTAGAAGCAGCCACCATTTAAAGAGTGCGTAATAGCTCACTGGTCGAGTGACTCTGCGCCGAAAATGTAACGGGGCTAAACGTATCACCGAAGCTATGGCTTGTACCGTATGGTACAGGGGTAGGGGAGCGTTCGAAGTGCAGCGAAGTCAGACCGGAAGGACTGGTGGAGCGCTTTGAAGTGAGAATGCCGGTATGAGTAGCGAAAGACAAGTGAGAATCTTGTCCATCGAAAGCCTAAGGTTTCCTGAGGAAGGCTCGTCCGCTCAGGGTTAGTCGGGGCCTAAGCCGAGGCTGAAAAGCGTAGGCGATGGATAACAGGTTGATATTCCTGTACCACCTCCTTTCCGTTTGAACAATGGGGGACGCAGTAAGGTAGGGTGAGCGCACTGATGGAATAGTGCGTCTAAGCAGTTAGGCTGTTGGGTAGGCAAATCCGCCCAACGTGAAGGCTGAGCTGTGATGGCGAGGGAAATTTTAGTACCGAAGTCCCTGATCCTACACTGCCAAGAAAAGCCTCTAGTGAGGAAAGAGGTGCCCGTACCGCAAACCGACACAGGTAGGCGAGGAGAGAATCCTAAGATGATCGGGAGAACTCTCGTTAAGGAACTCGGCAAAATGACCCCGTAACTTCGGGAGAAGGGGTGCTCTGATAGGGTTTATCGCCCGAGAGAGCCGCAGTGAATAGATCCAAGCGACTGTTTAGCAAAAACACAGGTCTCTGCGAAACCGCAAGGTGAAGTATAGGGGCTGACACCTGCCCGGTGCTGGAAGGTTAAGAGGAGGGGTTATCCTTACGGAGAAGCTCTGAATTGAAGCCCCAGTAAACGGCGGCCGTAACTATAACGGTCCTAAGGTAGCGAAATTCCTTGTCGGGTAAGTTCCGACCCGCACGAAAGGTGTAACGACTTGGATACTGTCTCAACGAGAGACCCGGTGAAATTATAGTACCTGTGAAGATGCAGGTTACCCGCGACAGGACGGAAAGACCCCATGGAGCTTTACTGCAGCTTGATATTGGATTTTGGTACAGCTTGTACAGGATAGGTAGGAGCCTGAGAAGCCGGAGCGCCAGCTTCGGTGGAGGCGTCGGTGGGATACTACCCTGGCTGTATTGAAATTCTAACCTTGAACCGTGATCCGGTTCGGAGACAGTGTCAGGCGGGCAGTTTGACTGGGGCGGTCGCCTCCTAAACAGTAACGGAGGCGCCCAAAGGTTCCCTCAGAATGGTTGGAAATCATTCGCAGAGTGTAAAGGCACAAGGGAGCTTGACTGCGAGACCTACAAGTCGAGCAGGGACGAAAGTCGGGCTTAGTGATCCGGTGGTTCCGCATGGAAGGGCCATCGCTCAACGGATAAAAGCTACCCTGGGGATAACAGGCTTATCTCCCCAAGAGTCCACATCGACGGGGAGGTTTGGCACCTCGATGTCGGCTCATCGCATCCTGGGGCTGAAGTAGGTCCCAAGGGTTGGGCTGTTCGCCCATTAAAGCGGTACGCGAGCTGGGTTCAGAACGTCGTGAGACAGTTCGGTCCCTATCCGTCGCGGGCGCAGGAAATTTGAGAGGAGCTGTCCTTAGTACGAGAGGACCGGGATGGACACACCGCTGGTGTACCAGTTGTTCCGCCAGGGGCATAGCTGGGTAGCTACGTGTGGACGGGATAAGTGCTGAAAGCATCTAAGCATGAAGCCCCCTCAAGATGAGATTTCCCATCACGTTAAGTGAGTAAGACCCCTTAGAGATGATGAGGTTGATAGGTCTGGTGTGGAAGCGTGGTGACACGTGGAGCTGACAGATACTAATCGGTCGAGGGCTTATCCTTAAAATGCATAAACGTTTGGAAACGTCGTATCTAGTTTTGAGAGAACATAAAAAAAATGATGAAAATCATTAAAAAATCTCTTGCATTTATGAATTACATAGAGTATAATTTTATCTTGTCGAGATAAAAAATAACTCGCTAATCTGGTCTAGTGATGATGGCGAAGAGGTCACACCCGTTCCCATACCGAACACGGAAGTTAAGCTCTTCAGCGCCGATGGTAGTTGGGGGTCTCCCCTGTTAGAGTAGGACGTCGCTAGGCTAGATATAAAATGGAGGATTAGCTCAGCTGGGAGAGCACCTGCCTTACAAGCAGGGGTCGGCGGTTCGAACCCGTCATCCTCCACCATTTATTCTTTACTTGCCGGTTTAGCTCAATTGGTAGAGCAACTGACTTGTAATCAGTAGGTTGGGGGTTCAAGTCCTCTAGCCGGCACCATTTTGCACGAGCCATTAGCTCAGTCGGTAGAGCATCTGACTTTTAATCAGAGGGTCGAAGGTTCGAGTCCTTCATGGCTCACCATTTATACACGCGGGTGTGGCGGAATTGGCAGACGCGCTAGACTTAGGATCTAGTGTCTTTGACGTGGGGGTTCGAGTCCCTTCACCCGCACCAATTTCCTTTTTGAAAACAAAATATGTTTGCGGAAGTAGTTCAGTGGTAGAATACAACCTTGCCAAGGTTGGGGTCGCGGGTTCGAATCCCGTCTTCCGCTCCAAAGTTATTGTATGTGCCGGGGTGGCGGAACTGGCAGACGCACAGGACTTAAAATCCTGCGGTAGGTGACTACCGTACCGGTTCGATTCCGGTCCTCGGCACCACATACATGCGCCCTTAGCTCAGCTGGATAGAGTGTTTGACTACGAATCAAAAGGTCGGGAGTTCGAATCTCTCAGGGCGCGCCATGTTTTACGGGAAGTGGCTCAGCTTGGTAGAGCACCTGGTTTGGGACCAGGGGGTCGCAGGTTCAAATCCTGTCTTCCCGACCATTATAACAAATATGTTATTTGGGGCTTTAGCTCAGCTGGGAGAGCGCCTGCCTTGCACGCAGGAGGTCAGCGGTTCGATCCCGCTAAGCTCCACCATTTTTCAGAAAATGTTTCTGACATTTTCTTTTTTATTGCAAAAAAGTTCTTTGAAAACTGAACAAAAGAAATAGGTAAGGAATTAAATTAATTCCGTCAGTTTTAAAATCGAGCAAGACAAACACTTTTATGGAGAGTTTGATCCTGGCTCAGGATGAACGCTGGCGGCGTGCCTAATACATGCAAGTCGAGCGAATGAAGAGGAGCTTGCTCCTCTGATTTAGCGGCGGACGGGTGAGTAACACGTGGGTAATCTGCCTGTAAGACGGGGATAACTCCGGGAAACCGGGGCTAATACCGGATAATAAGAAGAAACGCATGTTTCTTTTTGAAAGTCGGTTTCGGCTGACACTTACAGATGAGCCCGCGGCGCATTAGCTAGTTGGTGAGGTAACGGCTCACCAAGGCGACGATGCGTAGCCGACCTGAGAGGGTGATCGGCCACACTGGGACTGAGACACGGCCCAGACTCCTACGGGAGGCAGCAGTAGGGAATCTTCGGCAATGGGCGAAAGCCTGACCGAGCAACGCCGCGTGAGCGATGAAGGCCTTCGGGTCGTAAAGCTCTGTTGTTAGAGAAGAACAAGTACGAGAGTAACTGCTCGTACCTTGACGGTACCTAACCAGAAAGCCACGGCTAACTACGTGCCAGCAGCCGCGGTAATACGTAGGTGGCAAGCGTTATCCGGAATTATTGGGCGTAAAGCGCGCGCAGGCGGTCTCTTAAGTCTGATGTGAAAGCCCACGGCTCAACCGTGGAGGGTCATTGGAAACTGGGAGACTTGAGTGCAGGAGAGAAAAGTGGAATTCCACGTGTAGCGGTGAAATGCGTAGAGATGTGGAGGAACACCAGTGGCGAAGGCGGCTTTTTGGCCTGTAACTGACGCTGAGGCGCGAAAGCGTGGGGAGCAAACAGGATTAGATACCCTGGTAGTCCACGCCGTAAACGATGAGTGCTAGGTGTTGGGGGGTTCCACCCTCAGTGCTGAAGTTAACACATTAAGCACTCCGCCTGGGGAGTACGACCGCAAGGTTGAAACTCAAAGGAATTGACGGGGGCCCGCACAAGCAGTGGAGCATGTGGTTTAATTCGAAGCAACGCGAAGAACCTTACCAGGTCTTGACATCCTTTGACCACTCTAGAGATAGAGCTTTCCCCTTCGGGGGACAAAGTGACAGGTGGTGCATGGTTGTCGTCAGCTCGTGTCGTGAGATGTTGGGTTAAGTCCCGCAACGAGCGCAACCCTTGACCTTAGTTGCCAGCATTCAGTTGGGCACTCTAAGGTGACTGCCGGTGACAAACCGGAGGAAGGTGGGGATGACGTCAAATCATCATGCCCCTTATGACCTGGGCTACACACGTGCTACAATGGATGATACAAAGGGTTGCAAAGCCGCGAGGCCAAGCCAATCCCAAAAAGTCATTCTCAGTTCGGATTGTAGGCTGCAACTCGCCTACATGAAGCCGGAATTGCTAGTAATCGCGGATCAGCATGCCGCGGTGAATACGTTCCCGGGCCTTGTACACACCGCCCGTCACACCACGAGAGTTTGTAACACCCGAAGTCGGTGGGGTAACCCTTTTGGGAGCCAGCCGCCGAAGGTGGGACAGATGATTGGGGTGAAGTCGTAACAAGGTAGCCGTATCGGAAGGTGCGGCTGGATCACCTCCTTTCTATGGAGATTATGAAACAGCTTCGACTGTTTCGTAAGTACACCTATTCTTCTTTTGTTCAGTTTTGAAGGAACTTAACTTCCTTTAGGGGCCTATAGCTCAGCTGGTTAGAGCGCACGCCTGATAAGCGTGAGGTCGATGGTTCGAGTCCATTTAGGCCCACCATTTTCATAATTTAATTCCCATTATGGGGCTTTAGCTCAGCTGGGAGAGCGCCTGCCTTGCACGCAGGAGGTCAGCGGTTCGATCCCGCTAAGCTCCACCATTGCACATCTTACGATGATGCATTTTTAAATTGTGTTCTTTGAAAACTAGATATCGACATCCAAACAATATGCAAGGCAGATAGATATTTATCTGCGCCAAGCAAGAATCTTTGATGTGTAAACATCATATAAGGTTAAGCTAGAAAGGGCGCACGGTGGATGCCTTGGCACTAGGAGCCGAAGAAGGACGGGACGAACACCGATATGCCTCGGGGAGCTGTAAGTAAGCATTGATCCGGGGATTTCCGAATGGGGGAACCCACCATCCGTAATGGGATGGTATCCATATCTGAATACATAGGGTATGAGAAGGCAGACCCGGGGAACTGAAACATCTAAGTACCCGGAGGAAGAGAAAGCAAATGCGATTTCCTGAGTAGCGGCGAGCGAAACGGAATCAGCCCAAACCAGAGGGCTTGCCCTCTGGGGTTGTAGGACACTCTACATGGAGTTACAAAGGAACGAAGTAGGTGAAGCGGTCTGGAAAGGCCAGCCAAAGAAGGTAACAGCCCTGTAGCTGAAACTTCGTTCTCTCCTGAGTGGATCCTGAGTACGGCGGGACACGTGAAACCCCGTCGGAATCCGGGAGGACCATCTCCCAAGGCTAAATACTCCCTAGTGACCGATAGTGAACCAGTACCGTGAGGGAAAGGTGAAAAGCACCCCGGAAGGGGAGTGAAATAGATCCTGAAACCGTGTGCCTACAAGTAGTCGGAGCCCATTAACGGGTGACGGCGTGCCTTTTGTAGAATGAACCGGCGAGTTACGATCCCGTGCAAGGTTAAGTTGATAAGACGGAGCCGCAGCGAAAGCGAGTCTGAATAGGGCGACATAGTACGTGGTCGTAGACCCGAAACCGTGTGATCTACCCATGTCCAGGGTGAAGTTCAGGTAACACTGAATGGAGGCCCGAACCCACGCACGTTGAAAAGTGCGGGGATGAGGTGTGGGTAGGGGTGAAATGCCAATCGAACACGGAGATAGCTGGTTCTCCCCGAAATAGCTTTAGGGCTAGCCTCGCGGCAAGATTCCTGGAGGTAGAGCACTGATTGGACTAGGGGCCCCCACAGGGTTACCGAATTCAGTCAAACTCCGAATGCCAGAGAATTATCCGCGGGAGTCAGACTGCGAGTGATAAGATCCGTAGTCAAAAGGGAAACAGCCCAGACCATCAGCTAAGGTCCCAAAGTATACGTTAAGTGGCAAAGGATGTGGAGTTGCCCAGACAACCAGGATGTTGGCTTAGAAGCAGCCACCATTTAAAGAGTGCGTAATAGCTCACTGGTCGAGTGACTCTGCGCCGAAAATGTAACGGGGCTAAACGTATCACCGAAGCTATGGCTTGTACCGTATGGTACAGGGGTAGGGGAGCGTTCGAAGTGCAGCGAAGTCAGACCGGAAGGACTGGTGGAGCGCTTTGAAGTGAGAATGCCGGTATGAGTAGCGAAAGACAAGTGAGAATCTTGTCCATCGAAAGCCTAAGGTTTCCTGAGGAAGGCTCGTCCGCTCAGGGTTAGTCGGGGCCTAAGCCGAGGCTGAAAAGCGTAGGCGATGGATAACAGGTTGATATTCCTGTACCACCTCCTTTCCGTTTGAACAATGGGGGGACGCAGTAAGGTAGGGTGAGCGCACTGATGGAATAGTGCGTCTAAGCAGTTAGGCTGTTGGGTAGGCAAATCCGCCCAACGTGAAGGCTGAGCTGTGATGGCGAGGGAAATTTTAGTACCGAAGTCCCTGATCCTACACTGCCAAGAAAAGCCTCTAGTGAGGAAAGAGGTGCCCGTACCGCAAACCGACACAGGTAGGCGAGGAGAGAATCCTAAGATGATCGGGAGAACTCTCGTTAAGGAACTCGGCAAAATGACCCCGTAACTTCGGGAGAAGGGGTGCTCTGATAGGGTTTATCGCCCGAGAGAGCCGCAGTGAATAGATCCAAGCGACTGTTTAGCAAAAACACAGGTCTCTGCGAAACCGCAAGGTGAAGTATAGGGGCTGACACCTGCCCGGTGCTGGAAGGTTAAGAGGAGGGGTTATCCTTACGGAGAAGCTCTGAATTGAAGCCCCAGTAAACGGCGGCCGTAACTATAACGGTCCTAAGGTAGCGAAATTCCTTGTCGGGTAAGTTCCGACCCGCACGAAAGGTGTAACGACTTGGATACTGTCTCAACGAGAGACCCGGTGAAATTATAGTACCTGTGAAGATGCAGGTTACCCGCGACAGGACGGAAAGACCCCATGGAGCTTTACTGCAGCTTGATATTGGATTTTGGTACAGCTTGTACAGGATAGGTAGGAGCCTGAGAAGCCGGAGCGCCAGCTTCGGTGGAGGCGTCGGTGGGATACTACCCTGGCTGTATTGAAATTCTAACCTTGAACCGTGATCCGGTTCGGAGACAGTGTCAGGCGGGCAGTTTGACTGGGGCGGTCGCCTCCTAAACAGTAACGGAGGCGCCCAAAGGTTCCCTCAGAATGGTTGGAAATCATTCGCAGAGTGTAAAGGCACAAGGGAGCTTGACTGCGAGACCTACAAGTCGAGCAGGGACGAAAGTCGGGCTTAGTGATCCGGTGGTTCCGCATGGAAGGGCCATCGCTCAACGGATAAAAGCTACCCTGGGGATAACAGGCTTATCTCCCCCAAGAGTCCACATCGACGGGGAGGTTTGGCACCTCGATGTCGGCTCATCGCATCCTGGGGCTGAAGTAGGTCCCAAGGGTTGGGCTGTTCGCCCATTAAAGCGGTACGCGAGCTGGGTTCAGAACGTCGTGAGACAGTTCGGTCCCTATCCGTCGCGGGCGCAGGAAATTTGAGAGGAGCTGTCCTTAGTACGAGAGGACCGGGATGGACACACCGCTGGTGTACCAGTTGTTCCGCCAGGGGCATAGCTGGGTAGCTACGTGTGGACGGGATAAGTGCTGAAAGCATCTAAGCATGAAGCCCCCTCAAGATGAGATTTCCCATCACGTTAAGTGAGTAAGACCCCTTAGAGATGATGAGGTTGATAGGTCTGGTGTGGAAGCGTGGTGACACGTGGAGCTGACAGATACTAATCGGTCGAGGGCTTATCCTTAAAAAGCATAACGTTTGGAAACGTCGTATCTAGTTTTGAGAGAACATAAAAAAATGATGAAAATCATTAAAAAATCTCTTGCAAAAGGCTTTAAAATATAATAAAATTTATCTTGTCCCAACAGGATAAATGATTTTGAGAGTGTTACATAAGTAACAAGGTCCAGTGATGATGGCGAAGAGGTCACACCCGTTCCCATACCGAACACGGAAGTTAAGCTCTTCAGCGCCGATGGTAGTTGGGGGTCTCCCCTGTTAGAGTAGGACGTCGCTAGGCAAATGAGGAAGATGGATGCAGATCCATCTTCTTTTTTTGTGTTTAAAAAGAAAAGGAAGAAAAAAGGTGGTTTGGCATCCGCCAAACTTCTGATTAAAGGTGATTGGGATGTGGAAGGGGAGGGTATAGAGCTTGGTTAGAGCTGAGCTGGGTTGTCGAGATTTAGCGAATGGCCTTTATTTATGATTTTAGACTTAATTAAGGTCCGTTACGACTTAATTAGCTCTCATTTCGACCGAATTTTGTTCATCTAGACTTAATTAGGGGTTAGAGATACCCCGCCTCGTATTTTTCAAAGACCTGTTTCAACCCTAAAAATCCTCTCACAACCATAAAAAAGGAAGAAGATGGACACAACCATCTTCCACCACGCTATATTCTTCAGCAAAAGCTCTAAAAATTCATCCAAAAGAACTCTAGCAGCTCTTACAACTATCATCCAACTATAAACCTAACCAAATACACCCCTGATCTCTCCCTCAAAACCCAGAATCTCACACAATTACGAGGTAATCTTCATTTTATACGAGGTAATGGAGAATATATACGAAGATAAGGTCCATAATTACGTATATAAAAAAGTTTATCCGATTTTCGACACCATCGATCACCCATCCACCATTATTTATCACTCGAAACAACTGTCTGCGGCCACAATAATCTTCAAATTCCTCAAAAGAACTCATCATCATCCTCCACCAAAAGCACCATCTTTTCGACAGAATCATACAGGTTAAGAAGCTGGGGACGAGGCAATAATGGTGGATAGAGATTTGCATTTTGGGAAAAAAGCAGGCTATAATAATGCTATAGTCAAAGTTAGTCAAAGTCAGAAGGGGAGGGGAAATGAGAAATATTTCAGATGTAATTGAAAATTACTTAAAGCAAATTCTCTCAAGTTCGAATGATCCGGCCATCGAAATTAAAAGGACGGATATTGCTGAAAGGTTTCAATGCGTGCCTTCTCAAATAAACTACGTAATCAACACGAGATTTACGATTGAAAAAGGGTTTGTAGTGGAAAGTAAAAGAGGTGGAGGCGGCTATATTCGGATCATGAAGGTCCGTACCGAAAGCTCAGCCCATCTAATTGATCACTTAACCACCTTGATTGGTGAAAGGATATCGCAAGGCAACGCAGAAAATGTAATAAAGAGACTTATGGAAGAGACGATTGTTTCCGAACGGGAAGCGAGGCTTATGCTGAGCGTTATGGATCGATCCATTTTAAAGCTTAATCTTCCGCATCGAGATGAATTACGTGCAGAACTTTTAAAAGCTATGATAAAAACGTTAAAATATCGAACCACATAGCCCTTTTTTTCATTCTATATAAAAGGAGGGAGCAGAATGAATTGTGAAGAGTGCCATGAACGTGAAGCGTCATTGCATTTTACAAAAATCATAAATGGAGAGAAAACGGAATTTCACATTTGTGAACATTGTGCCAAAGAAAAAGGAGAATTCATGCCGGGGTCGAATTCATTTTCCATTCACCAATTGCTTTCTGGTCTTTTACACGGTGATGGACATGTTCCGAACACCCCATCATCCAATTTCATTCCGCCCTCGTTAAGCTGTGAAAAATGCGGGATGAGTTATTATCAGTTTGCTAAAATTGGCCGTTTTGGATGTGATAACTGCTATAAGGCGTTTGAATCCAAGCTTAATCCGATCTTTAAGAGGGTTCATGGCGGTAATACCTTGCATGCGGGGAAGATACCTCTACGCGCAGGGAGCAGTATTCAAGAAAAAAGCAGCTTCAGCAATTAAAGCAAGCTTTGCAGCAGTATATATTAAATGAGGAATTTGAAAGAGCTGCTGAAACGAGAGATATCATCAGAGAAATCGAACGCCGCTTGGAACAGGGGAGGGATTCGTAACCGATGTCTTTAGAACGATTTATCAGTGACGCAATCAGTCCCTGGATGAAAAGGGAAGGACCTGAATCAGATATTGTTCTCTCAAGCCGTGTCCGACTTGCAAGGAATATTCATCAGTTTGTTTTCCCCATCGCAGCAGACAAAGAATCTGCTCATGAAGTGATTGCTTCCATTTCTTCTTGCATGAATGAAGAAAATGATGCAGCTGAGGCAGAAAATTTGGAAATGCTGATGATGGAGAAGTTAAAACCTGTTCAAAAAAGGGTACTTGTTGAGAAACATCTTATTAGCCCGAATTTAGCAGAACAAGCGAAATATGGTGCAGTACTTATGAATGACGATGAGTCAGTCAGCATCATGCTGAACGAAGAAGATCATATACGCATTCAATGTTTAGCACCAGGTTTCCAGCTAGAAGAAGTGCTTCATAAGGCGAACGAAATTGATGATTTGATTGAAAGAAATGTAGATTATGCGTTTGATGAAAAACGAGGATATTTAACAAGCTGTCCGACAAATGTAGGAACCGGCCTAAGAGCTTCCGTGATGATGCATCTTCCCGCACTGGTCCTCACAAAAAAGATGAGCCGAATCATACCGGCGATCAACCAGCTAGGATTAGCTGTAAGAGGCATATATGGTGAGGGGACAGAAGCTCAAGGAAACATTTTTCAAATATCAAATCAGATGACACTTGGTAAGTCTGAAGAGGATATAATGGAAGATCTCGCAGGAGTTGTAACGCAGGTCATCCAGCAAGAACGTGCAGCTCGTAAACAGCTGCAGGATGGATTGAAATTACAGCTTGAAGACAAGTTATTCCGTTCGTTGGGAACGTTGGAGAACTGCCGGATCATCCAATCAAAAGAAGCTGCAAAATGTTTATCAGATGTGCGGCTTGGCATTGATCTAGAGATATTACCCGGCATATCAAAAACGATTCTAAATGAACTTATGATACTTACACAACCAGGTTTTCTTCAACAATATGCAGGTGAAGTTCTAACTCCAGAAGAACGTGATATAAGAAGAGCCACATTAATCAGAGAAAGAATAAAATTGGAAAACCGATAAGGAGCGTGACGAGTATGATGTTTGGCCGTTTTACTGAGAGAGCACAAAAAGTTTTAGCGTTGGCACAAGAAGAAGCAATTCGATTAGGGCATAACAATGTGGGAACAGAACACATCTTACTTGGATTGATTCGGGAAGGCGAAGGAATTGCAGCCAAAGCTCTTCAAGTCCTTGGTTTAGGGCCGGAAAAAATCCAAAAAGAAGTAGAAACATTAATCGGCCGTGGACAGGAAGCTGTTCAAACGATTCATTATACACCTCGTGCAAAAAAGGTGATTGAACTTTCCATGGACGAAGCTCGTAAACTAGGGCATTCGTACGTTGGAACAGAACATATTTTATTAGGCTTGATCCGTGAAGGAGAAGGCGTTGCAGCCCGTGTATTAAACAACTTAGGTGTAAGCCTGAACAAAGCACGTCAGCAAGTTCTCCAACTTCTAGGAAGCAATGAATCTTCTTCTAGTCATAGAGGATCTTCAGCTAGTGCAAACACACCGACGCTAGACAGCCTGGCTCGTGATCTAACGGCAATTGCACGTGATGGTTCACTTGACCCTGTGATTGGCCGTGCAAAAGAAATTCAGCGTGTTATCGAGGTGTTAAGCCGCCGTACTAAAAACAACCCTGTATTGATCGGGGAGCCTGGTGTAGGTAAAACTGCGATCGCAGAAGGGTTAGCACAGCAGATCATCAACAATGAAGTCCCAGAAACACTCCGTGATAAGCGCGTTATGACGCTTGATATGGGAACAGTGGTTGCGGGTACAAAATATAGAGGTGAGTTTGAAGACCGTCTGAAAAAGGTAATGGATGAGATCCGCCAAGCGGGCAACATCATTCTATTCATCGACGAACTACACACGCTGATCGGTGCAGGTGGAGCAGAAGGTGCGATCGATGCATCCAACATCTTAAAGCCCGCTCTTGCTCGTGGTGAACTGCAATGTATTGGTGCAACAACACTCGATGAATACAGAAAATATATCGAAAAGGATGCAGCGCTTGAGCGTCGTTTCCAGCCAATTACGGT
This sequence comes from Fictibacillus sp. EA-CB0309, assembly GCF_055814265.1. Taxonomy (NCBI): domain Bacteria; kingdom Bacillati; phylum Bacillota; class Bacilli; order Caryophanales; family Fictibacillaceae; genus Fictibacillus; species Fictibacillus sp. EA-CB0309. Next base: position 180,953 of record NZ_CP169271.1, on the reverse strand, counting down.
TAATGAGCCGACAAAGGATGAAAGCATTCAAATCCTTCAAGGACTTCGCGATCGTTATGAAGCGCATCACCGTGTAACGATTACAGATGAGGCAATCGAGGCATCTGTTCAACTTTCTGATCGCTATATTTCAGACCGTTTCTTGCCTGATAAAGCGATTGACTTAATTGACGAAGCGGCATCAAAGGTTCGCCTTCGTTCTTACACAGCTCCGCCGAACTTAAAGGAGCTGGAGCAAAAGTTAGAAGAAGTACGTAAAGAGAAGGATGCTGCTGTTCAAAGCCAGGAGTTTGAAAAAGCTGCTTCACTCAGAGATTCTGAGCAGCGTCTTCGTGAAGAATTGGAAAAAACCAAAGATGTATGGAAAGAGAAGCAAGGAAAAGAAAATACAGAAGTAACACCGGAAGATATCGCACAAGTTGTTTCTTCATGGACCGGAGTACCTGTATCAAAGCTTGCTGAAGAAGAAACAGAACGTCTCCTCAAGATGGAAGAAATTCTGCATGACCGCTTAATCGGCCAGACTGAAGCGGTATCTGCCATTTCAAAAGCCATCCGAAGAGCACGTGCTGGATTAAAGGATCCTAAACGTCCGATTGGCTCGTTCATCTTCTTAGGACCAACAGGTGTAGGTAAAACAGAGCTTGCTAGAGCGGTTGCTGAGACGCTGTTTGGCGATGAAGATGCGATTATTCGTATCGACATGTCTGAGTACATGGAGAAACATACAACATCTCGTCTTGTTGGTTCACCTCCAGGATATGTTGGACACGAAGAAGGCGGCCAGTTAACAGAAAAAGTTAGAAGAAAGCCATACTCTGTTATCTTGCTGGATGAGATCGAAAAGGCGCATCCGGAAGTATTCAACATCTTGCTGCAAGTGCTAGAAGACGGTCGTCTTACTGATTCTAAGGGGCGCACGGTCGATTTCCGAAATACAGTTGTCATCATGACTTCAAATGTTGGGGCGAGTACCCTTAAGCGTAACCGTTCACTAGGTTTTGCGATTCACAACGAAGGTCAAAAGTACAACGATATGAAGTCTAAAGTGATGGATGAACTAAAGCGTGCATTCCGTCCAGAGTTCTTAAACCGTATTGATGAGATTATCGTGTTCCATTCTCTTGAAAAAGAGCACTTGCTCAGAATTGTGACGTTAATGGCGGAATCACTCAAAAAACGCTTAAGTGATCAAGGGATTGAGATCGAGCTGACGCAAGCGGCTCTTGAAAAGATTACAGATGAAGGTTACGATCCTGACTACGGAGCACGTCCGTTGCGCCGTGCCCTTCAGCGTAAGATTGAAGATCGCTTATCTGAAGAGCTACTTAAAGGAAATATCAACAAAGGGCAAACCGTTAAGATCGATGTGGAAGAAAACGATTTTATCGTTCAAACAGTCTAACTATCTGAATATTTGAGGATATCCTACAAAAAACCCGGAAGGCAGTCATGTCCTCCGGGTTTTTGTCGAAATAATCTTTGCGTTTCGCCTTTTTTTGCAGAGGCTAAATGGAAGTAGTTGTTAGGTTTTATGTTATGATAATAGTGAATAAATCTTTATATTTTCAGCATTTAACTTTTTAAAATATAAGTTCTGATTGTTAGATAATTTTGTTGTCTTTGATGCAGATACAATGTAGCTCTTGAAAGCAGTTGATTTCCGCTCCAGGCTGCTCGCTTTCCGCGGGGCAGGCGGTGAGCCACATTTGTACGTTTCACTCTTAAGTGTCTCACCTGCCCGCCTGTCCCGCAGGAGTCTCGCATTCTTACGCTCCAATCAACTTTTCAGTGAAGTTTTTGAAAAAAATATTCTTCAGAGCGACTACCTTTTTAGAAAAACTTTTAGAAAGTATAGACGCTACTCCAGACTTACTGAACACCATGTGAAAGTGGGTCTTGGAGCGGAAATCAGCAATCCAAGGACAACAAAGAATTTAAAAATAAGCTAAGTAAATAGATGAAATTTAAGTGTATGTGAAGTTTCAAAGAGGAGTTTTTTAGATGGCTAAAGTAAAATCAATCTTTCTTTGCCAAGATTGTGGTTATGAATCTCCAAAATGGATGGGGAAATGTCCGGGATGTCATGCATGGAATACGATGGTAGAAGAAACAATTCGTCCTGAAAAAGCTGTACGGGGTTTGAGTTCTGGCGGGGGAGATACGAAAGTAAAGCATAAACCTCAGTCGATCGCGGAAGTGAAAAGTGAGCAGGAACCTCGCATACCTACTAACTATCAAGAGTTTAACCGTGTATTAGGCGGAGGAATTGTCCCAGGATCACTTGTTTTAGTAGGTGGAGATCCTGGAATCGGGAAATCTACCCTTCTTCTGCAAACATCAGCACAGCTCGCTCAAAAAGGAGAACGTGTTCTTTACATATCTGGTGAGGAATCTGTTAAACAAACAAAACTGCGAGCAGACAGGCTCGAGATCGACGCAAAAGATTTGTTTGTTTTAGCAGAAACAGATTTAGAGCTTATTGAGCAAGCGATGGCAGATGTGATGCCGTCTGTTATGATTATTGACTCGATTCAAACGGTTTATCGGTCTGAGGTAACATCAGCACCAGGGAGTGTTTCGCAAGTACGAGAGTGTACCTCACATTTGATGCGAATGGCGAAAACAAAGGGTATTGCTGTATTTATCGTTGGACATGTTACAAAAGAAGGAAATATCGCTGGACCCCGTCTTTTAGAGCATATGGTGGATGCAGTACTGTATTTTGAAGGTGAAAGACATCATACTTTCCGTATTTTAAGAGCAGTGAAAAATCGCTTTGGTTCTACAAATGAGATCGGTGTTTTTGAAATGAAAGAAGAAGGGCTTGAAGAAGTACTGAACCCTTCTGAAATCTTTTAGAAGAACGTTCAAAAGGAGCAGCGGGTTCAACGGTGGTAGCTTCCTTAGAAGGTACGCGCCCGATGCTTGTAGAGCTTCAAGCTTTAATATCACCTACAAGCTTTGGTAACCCTAGAAGGATGGCTACTGGAATCGATCATAACCGTGTTTCACTGCTTATGGCCGTTTTAGAAAAGCGGGTGGGGCTGCTGCTTCAGAACCAGGATGCCTATTTGAACGTAGCAGGCGGAGTTAGATTGGATGAACCTGCGATTGATCTGGCGGTTGCGATCAGCATTGCGTCAAGCTTTCGTGATTCACCCACAAAGCCTACAGATGTTATGATTGGAGAAATAGGATTGACGGGAGAGGTTCGACGCGTTTCCCGTATCGAGCAGCGCGTACATGAAGCTGCAAAGTTAGGTTTTACGCGTGCTATTATACCTGATAAAAATATCGGCGGCTGGACGGTTCCAAAAGGAATCAAGGTTGTTGGTGTATCTACCGTTTATGAGGCATTACAAGCAGCGTTAGGAGGGTAAAGCATATTATGGACCATGCGATTAAAGAAGCAATCATAAGCCAAATGCTACAGCTTGTTGCTCCTGGACTCCGCTTCGGGAGGGAATTGACAATGTTTTGCGAGCAAATACAGGCGGACTGATCGTTGTTGGATATAACGATAAAGTAAAAGAAATTGTTGATGGTGGTTTTTCCATTAACTGCAAGTACTCGCCTGCATCATTATACGAGCTTGCTAAGATGGATGGAGCGATCATTCTAAATGAAGACGCGGCTAAAATTCTATATGCGAACACACAGCTGATTCCGGATACGGTTATTCCATCAACGGAAACGGGTATTCGTCATAGAACGGCAGAACGTGTTGCGAGACAGACGGGCAACCTTGTCATTTCCATCTCTCAGCGCCGAAATGTTATTACACTTTATCAAGGGATGATCCGCTATTCACTAAAAGAAATCGGCGTGATCTTAACGAAAGCCAATCAGGCAATTCAAACGCTTGAGAAATATAAAGTGGTGTTTGATCAAAGTGTTACGAATCTCGGTGCCCTAGAATTTGAAGAATTGGTGACTTTCCAAGAAGTTACACAAGTTATTCACAGAATTGAGATGGTTTTACGCATAAAAAATGAGATTATTAAATATGTTAATGAACTTGGTGTTGAAGGCAGGCTGATCAGAATCCAGATGGAGGAACTCGTTTCTAACATTGAGGAAGAAGCACTGCTTTTAATTAAAGACTATATGAAGGACCGGGAAAGTGATCCATACGGAATTCTTCGCCAGTTGAATAAACTCTCATCTGAAGAATTATTTGATGAATCCGTAATTATGAAACTTTTAGGCTTCTCAGCCGGTATGAATATGCAAGATGAAACGATTCATCCGCGCGGATACCGCATCCTTGCCAAGATTCCAAGACTGCCAGCTGTTATTATTGAGAACTTAACAGATGCATTTAGTAACCTTCCACAGATCTTACGTGCTTCTATCGATGAGTTGGACGAGGTCGAAGGTATTGGTGAGATTCGTGCAAGAAAAGTTAAAGAAGGATTAAAACGAATTCAAGAACAGCTTTTTGTCGATCGTCATATCTAGTTTTTATGTAAATTCTGTTTTGCACGTTTTTAATACGGTCATTTTGTAAATAATGATTAGGGAGGTGAATCAGGCATGCTAAAAAGAATTGTTCAACTATTTTTTATCGTAATAGGGGGCATGCTAGGCTATCTTTATATACCAGATCTCATTCGTGTACTTAACTTTGGTGATTTGCCGAATCAAGTAACATCCCCATATGTCGGGGCAGTGATTGGTGCACTTATACTATTTTTATCTACATTTTGGCTGTCGGATTACGTAGTAGGATTAATACGCTGGGCAGAAGAAACGGTTGTAAAAGCCCCTGCGACCGATCTTTTATCAGGAACGATGGGATTGATTATCGGACTGATCGTGGCATTCTTAATTCAGTCGCCGCTTAGCTCTATGGATATTGTGGTTGTCAGCTCGATCCTGCCGATTGCGATTACGTTTCTACTCGGTTATCTAGGTTTTCAGGTTGGTTTTAAAAAGAGAGATGAATTGATTCAGCTGTTCTCTTTAAACCGCCAAGGAAAAGAACGTAAGAAAGAGACGGAGATCGAGAAACCGCGTGGCAAGTATAAGATTCTTGATACGAGCGTTATTATCGACGGAAGAGTGGCGGATATCTGTCAAACTGGATTTTTAGAAGGTCCTCTTATTATTCCTCGTTTCGTTCTAGAAGAGTTGCAGTATATTGCAGATTCTTCTGATGTATTAAAACGTAATAGAGGACGCCGTGGTCTGGATATTTTAAATCGTATTCAAAAAGAGCTTTCTATGAAAGTAGAAATCTATGAAGGCGACTTTGAAGAGGTAACAGAAGTTGACAGCAAGCTTGTTAAATTGGCTCAGTTATTAACCGGTGTCGTTGTAACGAATGACTTCAACCTTAATAAAGTATGTGAACTGCAAAACGTTGCCGTACTGAACATCAACGATTTGGCTAATGCGGTAAAACCAGTTGTACTTCCTGGCGAAGAACTTGTTGTTCAAGTGATCAAAGATGGGAAAGAGCAGAATCAAGGTGTAGGCTATCTGGATGATGGAACGATGATCGTTGTAGAAGATGGGCGTGATTATGTCGGGAAAACGATCGATGTTGTTGTAACATCTGTTCTTCAAACATCAGCTGGCCGAATGATTTTTGCCAAAAAGAAATTATTAGAAAAAGCATTGTAACGAACGGTGGGGAAGCACGTGAACTATTGGACAGTCATTCCTGCTGCCGGACAAGGTAAACGAATGAATGCCGGGATCTCTAAGCAATGGATTGAGCTATTAGGAAAACCGGTTCTTGCACACACACTTGATGTGTTTGAAAAAGATCCTTCGTGTGCAGGTGTCGTTCTTGTCGGAAGCGAACAGGAATTAAAACAAATGCAGCAATTTGTACAAACGTTCCAATATACAACAGTGCGCCAAATCGTTCCAGGCGGAAAAGAACGTCAGCAAAGTGTGTATGAGGGCTTAAAGAAGGTCCCGGAAGACGCGGACCTTGTTCTCATCCATGATGCAGCACGTCCTTTTATCACTCATGATTCTATCCAGCAACTTGTGAACATAGCAGCAGACTCAGGTTCTGCCGTGTTGGCTGTTCCGGTAAAGGATACGGTAAAGAAAGTTGTTCAGAATCACGTGGAAGAAACGATCGACCGTTCCAGCTTGTGGGCTGTTCAAACCCCGCAAGCTTTTCGTCTTTCTATCGTAATGAAAGCACATGAGAAAGCGGATATAGAAGGATTTGTTGGAACGGACGATGCGAGCTTAGTGGAACGAATTGGAGAAACAGTCGCTATTGTAATGGGAGACTATCATAATATAAAATTAACTACGTCTGATGACTTGTTGTTTGGACAAGCCATTTTGTTAGACAGACAGGGGAAAAAGCATGATGCGCATCGGACAAGGTTTTGATGTACATGCCTTTTGTGAAGGGCGTCCGTTAATCATTGGCGGAGTAACGATTCCTTATGAAAAGGGACTTTTAGGACATTCGGATGCTGACGTTCTTTTGCATGCGATCACAGATGCACTGCTTGGAGCAGCGGGTGAAGGGGATATCGGCAAACAATTCCCTGATACAGATCCTGCCTATAAAGACGCAGACTCAAAACGTTTATTACTCGATTCTTGGAAACTGATCAAGAAAAAAGGATATGCTTTAGGTAATATAGATTGTACGATCATTGCACAAAAACCAAAAATGCTACCCCACATTGAAGAGATGCGCGGAGTGATTGCAGGCATTTTTGATGTTGATGTAGACAGAATTAACGTAAAAGCTACTACAACTGAAAAGCTAGGCTTCCCTGGACGTGAAGAGGGAATCGCAGCTCAAGCAGTTGTGTTGATTGAGAAGGCAATTCTCTAAAAGATTGTTGCTTTGTAGGCATTACGTTCACGATCTTCTCTGATAAAGTTGAATGGAGTGGAAGGTGGGAGACTCCTGCGGGACAGGCGGGCAGGTGAGACACTTAAGAGTGAAACGTTACGAATGTGGCTCACCGCTTGCCCCGCGGAAAGCGAGCACCTGGAACGGAAATCAACCACTTTCAAAAGCATCATAGTTTAAGTAAAAAATATCTATAGAGGTGAAGCAAGATGGCAAACGAAGTTCGAGTGCGTTATGCACCAAGTCCAACAGGACACTTACATATCGGGAATGCACGTGCAGCTTTATTTAACTATTTATACGCACGCCACACAGGCGGGAAATTTATTATCCGCATTGAAGATACAGATCAAAAGCGTAATATTCAAGGCGGAGAAGAAAGTCAGTTAAACCATTTGAAATGGCTCGGTATGGATTGGGACGAAAGTGTTGATATCGGTGGCGATTACGGCCCTTACCGCCAAATGGAGCGATTGGACCTTTATGAAAAGTATACGGATGAACTACTTTCAAAAGGTCTGGCATACACATGTTATTGTACGGAAGAAGAGCTTGAAGCCTCACGTGAAGAGCAGATGGCTAAAGGAGATACCCCTGTATATGACGGACGCTGCCGTAACTTATCTGTTGAAGAAAAAGCAAAACTCGAAGCAGAAGGAAGACGTCCTAGCATTCGTTTCTTAGTGCCGCAAGATCGTACGATTACGTTTGATGATATGGTTAAAGGTGAAGTTTCGTTTGAATCGAGCGGCTTCGGTGATTTTGTTATCGTAAAAAAGACGGAATCCCAACTTACAACTACGCGGTTGTAATTGATGATCATGAGATGGCGATCTCTCACGTATTACGAGGAGATGACCATATCTCAAACACACCTAAACAGCTTTTGATTTATGATGCGCTAGGTTTTGAGCATCCGAAATTCGGTCATACTACATTGATCGTCAATGAAAACCGAAAGAAATTAAGTAAGCGTGATGAGTCCATCGTTCAGTTTATTGAGCAGTACAAAGATTTAGGCTATCTGCCTGAAGCGCTGTTCAACTTTATCGCACTATTAGGCTGGTCACCAGGTGGAGAAGAAGAGATCTTCAGCCGTGAACAGTTTATTGAGATCTTTGATCCGAACCGTCTGTCTAAAGCACCTGCAGTGTTTGATACACAAAAGTTAGAGTGGCTGAACAACCAATATATGAAGCAGCAAGACGTAGCTCGAATTGTTGAGCTGTGTATGCCTCACCTCGTTAAAGCGGGTAGAGTTTCTGAGAACCCAAGTCCTGAAGAACAAGAGTGGATCACAAAGCTTGTCGCTCTTCATCAGGAAAAAATGAGCTACGGTGCTGAAATCGTAGACTTAACGGAACTTTTCTTCAAAGAAGAGATCGAGTATGAAGGAGAAGCACTTGAAGTATTGCAAGGTGAAGGTGTTCCATCCGTTATGGAATCGTTCATAACTCAGATTGAAAACAGTGATTCTTTTGAAGCGGAAGACATCAAAGCGATGATGAAAGCTGTTCAGAAGGAAACAGGCCAAAAAGGAAAGAACTTGTTCATGCCAATCCGTGTTGCAACGACTGGTCAGCAACATGGTCCAGATCTGCCTGCTGCTGTTTCCCTTTTAGGAAAAGATGTTATTATAAAGCGCGTAAATGCTGTACTTACTCAAATTAATAAGTAATAAAAGTACACATTTTGCAAAGATTATAATATAGTAAAAGAAACTTATATTTAAACGTAAAACGCAGATGAGGAAAGTAGGCTAGCGCTTTTTCATAGTAGAGAGAACCATCACCGGCTGAAAGTGGTTCATGGAAATGCTTGCTGAAGTGCCCCTCGGAGTCCCTTGCCGAAAGTTGAGTAGGTTTGGGCGGCAACTCCCCGTTACGGAGCTTAAGGGAACAGGTAAGTTTTATAAGGCCTGTTAAACAGAGTGGAACCGCGTCTAACAGTACGTCTCTGTGTCAAATTTGGCACAGGGGCGTTTTTATTTTGTAATTTCTTTGTTGCTCTTGAAAGTAGTTGATTTCCGTTTCAGGTGCTTCGCTTTCCGCGGGGCAGGCGGTGAGCCACATTCGAAAGTTTCACTTTTAAGTGTCTCACCTGCCCGCCTGTCCCGCAGGAGTCTCACACCTTACACTCCAATCAACGTAACAATGAAGAAAATAAACAGATCCCATAAACAACGCGCTTACGAAGAGTGCATTATTTTAAAAAGCAAGGAGGTTGGGGAGCTTGTTTTCAGCCATAAAAGAAGACATTCAGGTTGTTTTTGAAAAAGACCCAGCTGCAAGAAGCTCGTTCGAAGTAATCTTAACATACTCCGGACTGCATGCGGTTTGGGCACATAGACTGGCACATAAATTATTCAAACGCAACTGGCTGTTTCTAGCACGTTTAATTTCACAGATCAGCCGCTTTTTTACAGGGATTGAAATACACCCAGGTGCACAGATCGGAAGACGATTCTTTATTGATCATGGAATGGGAGTCGTTATCGGTGAAACGTGTATAATCGGTAACGATGTGACGCTGTACCAAGGGGTGACACTCGGCGGTACCGGAAAAGAAAAAGGAAAAAGGCACCCTACGCTAGAGGACCATGTGCTCGTCGCCACAGGGGCGAAAGTGTTAGGTAACATCACGATTGGGAAAAACTCGAAAGTCGGAGCGGGTTCAGTCGTTTTACAAAACGTACCGCCTGACGCAACGGTAGTAGGAATTCCCGGTAGAGTCGTAATTAAAGACGGCATTAAAGTCGGGTGTGAACTCGATCACCGTGATCTGCCAGACCCGGTAGCAGATAAATTTAGAGAATTGCAGCTAGAAATGAAAAAGTTATGTGAAGAACTGGAAAGAATGAAAAGAGGGAGTGAATCTTAATGAGCATTAAAATTTATAACACGATGACACGTCAAAAGGAGCTTTTTGTGCCGCTTGAAGAAGGAAAGGTAAAGATGTATGTGTGCGGACCGACCGTATATAACTACATTCATATCGGTAATGCCCGGCCGGCTATCGTATTTGACACGGTTAGAAGATATCTAGAATATAGAGGATTTGATGTGCAGTTCATCTCCAACTTCACGGATGTTGATGACAAGCTCATTAAAGCAGCAAATGAAATGGGCAGTGATGTGCCGACAATCGCTGAAAAATTTATTAATGCCTATCATGAAGATACATGCGCACTAGGCGTTAAAAAAGCAGACGCACACCCTCGAGTAACTGAAACGATGCCTGAGATCATCGAATTCATCGAGAACCTGATTAAAAAAGGCTTTGCTTATGAAGCGGCGGGGGATGTTTATTTTAAAACGCGTTCGTTTAATGGCTATGGTAAGCTGTCTCATCAATCGATTGATGACTTAAAATCAGGAGCAAGAATCGAAGTAGGCGAGAAAAAGAAGATCCGCTTGATTTTGCATTATGGAAAGCGGCAAAAGAAGGGGAGATTTATTGGGAGAGTCCGTGGGGTAAAGGCCGTCCTGGCTGGCACATTGAGTGCTCGGCAATGGCGAAAAAGTACTTAGGCGACTCGATCGATATTCATGGCGGCGGGCAAGACTTGGCTTTCCCGCATCACGAGAATGAGATTGCACAATCTGAAGCGTTAAATGAAGCACCGATGGCTAAATATTGGATGCATAATGGGTATATTAATATTAACAACGAAAAAATGTCCAAATCCCTTGGAAACTTTGTGCTGGTTCATGATCTTGTGAAGCAGCAAGATCCGCAAGTTATCCGATTCTTTATGCTGGCGGTACATTACCGCAACCCGATCAACTTCAGTCAGGAGTTATTGGAAGCGGCTGAAAACGGACTGAACCGAATTCGCACGTCATACGGTAACTTGAAACATCGCCTAACCGTTTCGGCTGACCTTTCTCTGGATACAGAAAAATGGAGTGAGTTTGTTTCAGAAACAAGAGCGAAATTTATTGCAGATATGGATGATGATTTCAACACGGCAAACGCCATATCTATTTTATTTGATTTCTCAAGAGAAGCGAATGTGTATCTTCAAGAGAAGAATACTTCAAAAGCGGTGATTACAGAATTTATCGCATTGTTTGATGAACTCGCAGGTGTATTGGGACTTACCCTTCATAAAGAAGAGGAATTATTGGATGAACAGATTGATGCTTTGATTCAAGAACGAAACGAGGCGCGTAAAGAAAAGAACTTTGCTCGCGCTGATGAAATACGTGACCTTTTGAAAGAACAGAACATCATTTTGGAAGATACCGCACAAGGTGTACGGTGGAAAAGAGATAAGTAAATGAAAACAACAGATGCAGATATAAAACAATTGAACGGAACCACGCTTGCTTACATGGGTGATGCGGTTATGGAACAATTCGTGCGTGAACATCTGATTCGAAACGGTCAGGTGAAACCGAACAGACTTCATGTATCGGCTACTAAATTTGTTTCCGCAAAAGCTCAGGCAAGCATGGTCGTTCAGCTGCTCGAAGAAAACTATTTTACAGATGAAGAAGTCGCTGTTATTAAGCGTGGGCGCAATGCGAATCAAGGAACAGTTCCAAAAAATACGGATGTTCAAACGTATAGGCATGCGACCAGCTTTGAGGCGATTATCGGATATCTCTATCTGTTAAACAGCCACGAACGTCTAAGAAACATGATGGAATATGTGTTAACAGATAATCTTGAAAGGGGAGGTCTTAAGATGAGTGAAGGAAAAGAACAAAAAGAACAAGAACTAATCATCGGTCGAAATCCGGTTATGGAAGTACTGCGCTCCGGCCGTGATATTAATAAAATTTTTGTAGGTGAAGGATCTCAAAAAGGACCAGTAAGCACGATCGTTTCGATGGCGAAAAAGCAAAACGTGCTTGTGCAATATGTGCCAAAACAGAAGCTGGATTCATTAAGCGGAGGAGGCAATCACCAAGGTGTTATCGCGGGTGTTGCAGCATACTCATACGCGGATATCGATGATTTATTTAAAATTGCTGAAGAGCGTGGGGAAGAGCCGTTTTTTATTTTGCTGGACGAGCTGGAAGATCCTCATAATTTAGGTTCGATCATGCGTACAGCTGACGCAGTTGGAGCACATGGCATCATCATTCCGAAAAGACGTTCTGTCGGTCTAACGGCAACAGTAGCGAAAGCTTCAACTGGAGCGATCGAATACATTCCGGTTGTTCGTGTAACCAATCTCGTTCAGACGATGAAAGAATTAAGAGATCGCGGCATGTGGTTTGCTGGTGCTGATATGAAAGGAAAAGATGACTACAGACAAGCGAAATGGGACATGCCTTTAGGTCTTGTGATCGGAAGTGAAGGAAAAGGGATGGGAAGACTCGTTTCAGAAACATGTGATTTCCTTGTTCAGCTTCCAATGAAGGGTAAAGTAACATCACTTAATGCTTCAGTCGCTGCCAGCCTCTTGATGTATGAAGTGTACCGCAACCGCAATCCGCTAGAAGCGCGAAAATGAAAACCCGCCACTATTTGATTGTTGATGGCTACAACATCATTGGCGCTTGGCCCGAACTTCGGAGCTTAAAAACATCAGATTTTGCAAAAGCAAGAGACCTGCTGATTGAGTATATGGCAGAGTACCAGGGAACAACGGGGTATCAAGTGATTGTTGTATTTGATGCCCATCTTTCTCCGGGTACAGAAAAAAGACAAAAAATCATCGTGTGGAAGTGATTTTTACACGAGAGAATGAAACAGCGGATGAACGGATTGAACGGCTGGTCGGAGAATTAAAATCGATTGATACGCGTATTTACGTAGCAACATCGGATTCAACAGAACAGTGGCAGATCTTTGGTAAAGGTGCACTTCGAAAATCCGCACGAGAATTAAAGAACGAAATGGATGAGATCGAAAAGCATATTCATGTGTCAGTTGGCGAGCGGAAAAGAAAGCAAAACCCATCATCTATCCTTCTTTCAGACGAAATTGCCGAAATATTTGAAAGATGGAGAAGAGGTCAAAAATAAGGAATGTTGACGCTTTTGTGAATTATGAGCTATAATATTGCTATATTTTGCCGGTAAAAACCTGGTGGGGGGATTTGTCGTGAACATAGATCTCAAGGAACTGTCAGTAAGCGATTACGAGCTCATGGAAGATGAAAGCCTTGTGGAACTGGTTCATGAGGGGGACAGCGCAGCACTTGAATATTTGATTAACAAGTATAAGAATTTTGTTCGTGCGAAAGCAAGATCATACTTTTTGATCGGTGCAGACCGTGAAGATATTATTCAAGAGGGCATGATCGGGCTCTATAAAGCGATTCGCGATTTTAAAGAGGACAAGCTGTCATCCTTTAAAGCTTTTGCCGAACTATGTATTACGAGGCAAATGATTACCGCTATCAAAACGGCAACTAGACAAAAACACATTCCGTTAAATTCTTATGTGTCGTTGGACAAGCCTATCTATGATGAAGAATCTGACCGTACACTGATGGATGTTATTTGCGGTACAAAAGTCACTGATCCTGAAGAACTGATTATCAATCAAGAAGAATTTGATGATATTGAAGTGAAGATGGGGGAAATATTAAGTGATTTGGAACGTAAAGTTCTTATGTTGTACCTCGACGGAAGATCATATCAGGAAATCTCAGTGGATCTCGACAGACACGTGAAGTCGATCGATAACGCGCTGCAGCGAGTGAAACGTAAATTAGAGCGCTATTTAGAACTAAGAGAAATTACATCGTAAGAGCGGGGAGTAAGTATCCCTGCTCTTTTTTTCTAGGGTCCTTATTTATAGTGGTGTAGCAATTGGTTGTTTAATCGCTTCATCGACAAGTTGATTGGAGTGCAAGGCGCGAGACTCCTGCGGGATGAGTGGGACAGGTGAGACTCCTATGGCGCAAAGCGGCAGGAGGCTCACCGCACACCCCGCGGAAAGCGAAGCGCCTGGAACGGAGATCAACTACTTTCAAAAGCAGCAGTTTTAACGGAATAAAACGTGATTTTCCCTTTATTGACAAGCTTATACCCCTATGTTAATGTTTTAAAAGTAACATTGTAACGTGGATGAGTGGGTTTGTCTCACGAAAGGTGTTTATTTAGCATGAGAAAAAAGTTTTTTAGCCTGTAAACAATGCTCAAAACGAAATTATACAACGATGAAGAACCAACAAAACAATCCTGAACGAGTCGAGGTTAAAAAGTTTTGCAGTTACTGCAATGCTCATACCATTCACCAGGAAACTAAGTAAGCGAAGTAAGCTTTTTTTATAAATGTTAAATGAATTAAAGCATGGGGGTTTATGAAGATGGCGGATGTTGCAGAAAAGACAAAAAAATCACCAGCAAAGTTTCTTTCTGATGTAAATAAGGAAATGAAGCGCGTTAGCTGGCCTTCGCGAAAAGAATTATTTCGCTATACAGGGATTGTACTGTCAACTGTAGTGGTTATGGCTTTGTTCTTCTGGGTTGTGGATTTAGGTATTTCACAATTAGTTGAGCTTATTTTAGGGTAGATTAGATACAGCTTCTTTTGGATAGAATGCTAGAGTATATCCATTTTAGGAGGGAAAGGACACGGGTCCCATCGTATGGAAAAAAATTGGTACGTAGTTCATACCTATTCAGGTTATGAAAACAAAGTAAAAGCAAACTTGGAAAAGCGTTTGGAATCTATGGGGATGACAGATAAAATTTTCCGTGTACTTGTACCTGTAGAAGAAGAGACCGAAACAAAGAACGGTAAGACAAAAACAAGCATGAAGAAAGTTTTCCCTGGTTATGTATTAACGGAAATGATCATGACAGATGATTCATGGTATGTTGTACGTAATACGCCTGGGGTAACAGGATTTGTCGGTTCTGCTGGGGCGGGCTCAAAGCCAACGGCACTTTTGCCTGAGGAAGTAGATCATATTCTTAAAGGTATGGGTATGGAAGCGCCGCGTGTTGAAGTTGATTTCGAAATTAAGGAATCTGTAAAAGTAAAAGAAGGTCCTTTTGCTGACTTCGTAGGTACGATCGAAGAGATCGATGCAACAAAACGCAAGCTGAAAGTTCACGTCAATATGTTTGGTCGTGAAACACCTGTTGAACTCGAGTTTAACCAAGTTAGCAAGTTATAATGGAAAAAGACTTGTAATCACTTCGAAAAGGTGATAGAATTTTTTATGTTTGATATTACTAATCAACTGCTTCCTCTCTTTTAGGAGGGGAAGCGTATTTTTGAGTGGGAGGGTTTCGGCCCATAATACCACATCACGGACTTAAGGAGGTGTGTCGCGTGGCTAAAAAGGTTATAAAAATGGTGAAATTGCAAATCCCTGCTGGTAAAGCAAACCCGGCACCGCCAGTTGGACCTGCACTAGGACAAGCTGGGGTAAACATCATGGGATTCTGTAAAGAATTCAACGCTCGTACTGCTGATCAAGCTGGTTTAATCATTCCGGTAGAAATCACGGTTTTCGAAGACCGTTCATTTACATTCATCACTAAAACTCCTCCGGCTGCTGTTCTTTTAAAGAAAGCTGCGGGAATCGAGTCAGGTTCTGGTGAGCCAAACAAGAAAAAAGTTGCGACTGTAAAGCGTGATAAAGTTCGCGAAATCGCAGAAACAAAAATGCCTGACCTAAACGCTGCTAGCGTTGAAGCTGCAATGCGTATGGTTGAAGGTACAGCACGCAGCATGGGAATTGTTATCGAAGACTAATTCCGTGTGTCATGTATATTAGGTTGCGAGTAAAAGGATTGATATCCTGCCCTTCAAACGGTTCGCAACCTTTATTCATGCAATGCGTTCGATTGCACTTGATGTTAAGTGCAATAAGTGGGAGGAATATCCGCTAAACCACATAAGGAGGACAATACAATGGCAAACAAAGGTAAGAAGTACCAAGAAGCGGCTAAATTAGTAGACCGCACAAAAGCATATGACGCTGCAGAAGCGATCGAGCTAGTTAAAAAGGCTGCTCCTGCAAAATTTGACGAGTCTGTAGAAGTTGCAGTTCGTTTAGGTGTAGACACGAAGAAAGCTGACCAACAAGTTCGTGGAGCAGTAGTGCTTCCAAACGGAACTGGTAAGACTCAACGTGTATTAGTTTTCGCTAAAGGTGAAAAAGCAAAAGAAGCTGAAGCTGCTGGAGCAGATCACGTTGGCGATTCTGACTACATCAACAAAATCCAACAAGGTTGGTTCGAGTTCGACGTAATCGTTGCAACTCCTGACATGATGGCTGAAGTTGGTAAACTTGGACGTGTTCTAGGACCTAAAGGTTTAATGCCTAACCCTAAAACTGGAACAGTTACATTTGAAGTTGAAAAAGCGATTAACGAAATCAAAGCTGGTAAAGTAGAATACCGTGTTGATAAGACTGGTAACGTACACGTGCCAATCGGTAAAGTATCTTTCGAAGCTGAGAAGCTTGCAGAAAACCTTAACACAATCATCGAAACATTGTTGAAAGTTAAGCCTGCAGCTGCAAAGGGAACTTACATGAAGAACGTAGCAGTTTCTTCTACTATGGGACCTGGGATCAAAGTTAATCCATCTTCTTTCACTGTAAAACGATAGTTGACAAACGGGTTCAGACCCGTTATATTATATACTGTTAAACACAAACGCATCAGATGAATGCCGTAGACAGCAGGAGCCAACTGGCTTAAATCTTCCTGCCGAGGTGAAGCATCGATAAGCTCATTAGTTAATTACTTATGACTTTAGATACTCACGCCTCCATGTCTCGACATGGAGGCTTTGTTTTTGGACAAAACCTGCGGTGATGCAATCATTTTACAGGAGGTGTAATAATGAGCAGCATTTTAGAAACAAAAAAGCAGATAGTATCCACTATTTCTGAGAAAATCAAAAATAGCCAATCAACAATCCTTGTTGACTACCGTGGTCTTACTGTTGCTGAGGTTACTGAACTTCGTAAGTCTTTGCGTGATGCTGGCATCGAGTTTAAAGTTTACAAAAACTCAATGGTAGTCCGCGCGGCTGAAGAGAATGACCTTAACTTATCAGAACACTTAACTGGTCCTACAGCGATCGCATTCTCTAATGAAGATGTTGTAGCTCCTGCTAAGATTCTTAACGATTTCGCTAAGAAACACGAAGCGCTTGAAATCAAAGCTGGTGTAATCGAAGGACGTATCGCGTCTCTAGAAGAAGTGAAAGCTCTTGCTGAACTTCCATCAAGAGAAGGTCTTCTTTCTATGGTACTCAGCGTGCTTCAAGCACCTATCCGCAACTTTGCGTTGGCTACTAAAGCCGTTGCAGAACAAAAAGAAGAGCAAGGCGCATAAGTCTTATCTTCAACCAATAACTTACATTCCATAAGGAGGAAATTATAATGTCTAAAGAGCAAATCATTGAAAGCTTAAAAACAATGACTGTTTTAGAGCTTAACGACCTAGTAAAAGCAATCGAAGAAGAGTTTGGTGTAACTGCTGCTGCTCCTGTAGCTGTAGCTGGTGGAGCTGCTGGTGGAGACGCTGCTGCTGAGCAAACTGAATTCGACGTAATTCTTGCAAGCGGTGGAGCTTCAAAAATTAAAGTTATCAAAGTTGTTCGTGAACTTACAGGTCTTGGCCTTAAAGAAGCGAAAGAACTTGTTGACGGTGCTCCAAAGCCAGTTAAAGAAGGCGTATCTAAAGACGAAGCTGAAGAAATCAAAGCTAAGCTTGAAGAAGTTGGAGCTTCTGTTGAAGTTAAGTAATTCAAAAGAAAAGGTTCGCCCGATGGCGGACCTTTTTGTTTGTTTCGTTAAACCTTTTTAGAATGAACTATTCTAAAATTTTGCTGCTTATAATCTTGTCGCTTCTTTGAACAGTTGATTGAAGTGTAGGGTGCGAGACTCCTGCGGGACAGGCGGGCAGGTGAGACACTTAGAAGTGAAACGTCCGAATGTGGCTCACCGCCTGCCCTGCGGAAAGCGAGCACCTGAAACGGAAATCAACTACTTTCAAAAGCAATAATGTAAAAGCATCTTATAGATAGACCGTTAATCGCGAGTGAAACGGGAATACTGTCTTTATCAGAAGGTAAGGAGAGTTTAAAAACGATGAAGAACCATTATTATTCTGAAACACCTGGTACAGAAAGCAAAAGAGAAACGTGGGATTTTTTATTAAATGGTGAAAAGTTTCGCTTCACGACGGATGCTGGCGTTTTTTCAAAAAAGAAGTAGATTTCGGCAGCCGTGTTTTAATAGAGTCTTTCGTTCCGCCGGAAGTGCCTGGTGATTATATAGATGTAGGATGCGGATACGGACCGATCGGACTTTCGCTTGCGAAAGCAGAACCCGATCGTACGATTCAAATGGTGGATATTAACGAAAGAGCAATTGAACTTTCGAAAGTCAATGCAGATAAGAACAAGGTTGATAACGTTAAAATATTTAAAAGTTATCTTTTGGCTGAAGTAAAAGACAGTGAGTTTGCGGCTGTTATTACAAATCCGCCGATTCGGGCAGGCAAGGCTGTTGTTCACCAGATTTTTGAAGAAGCGTACCATAAACTTTGCGTTGGTGGCGAGTTATGGGTCGTTATTCAAAAGAAACAAGGTGCGCCATCTGCAATGGAAAAAATTGAAGAATTATTCGGGCAAGTTGAAACGGTTGCGAAGAAAAAAGGCTACTATATTTTACGCGCAAGAAAAGTTTGACTTGATAAATCCCGTATGTTAGTATTATAAAATGCCAATGGATTCGCATTTTCCTGCTTATTTTTCGTGGTAAGCGAAAAAACGTTGATATATCAACGTTTTTTACTCATGTTTAGACGTATTGAATGTTAAGTTTAAACGTATAGAATGTGAAAAAGTTGGACAAAATTATATAATAGCTTTTATCAAAATAGGAAAACTGCGGTTTTAAAATTATGAAACCCTTTTTCTTTTTGTTTTCTAACGTTCTTACTAGAATGTTAGATAGAAATAAGAAACACGAAAAAAACGCTGGATTTGAGGGTGAAGCAGTTGACAGGTCAACTAGTTCAGTTTGGACGCCACCGCCAACGAAGAAGTTATGCAAGAATTAGCGAAGTGCTTGAATTACCAAACTTAATTGAAATTCAAACCGCTTCCTATCAATGGTTTCTTGATGAGGGGTTACGTGAAATGTTCCGAGACATTTCGCCGATTGAAGATTTTACAGGGAACCTCGTTTTAGAGTTTATTGATTATAACTTAGGTGAGCCGAAGTATCCTGTAGATGAATCAAAAGAGCGCGATGTTACTTACGCTGCTCCGCTTCGTGTGAAAGTGCGTCTGATCAATAAAGAGACGGGCGAAGTAAAAGAGCAGGAAGTATTTATGGGAGATTTCCCGTTAATGACAGATACGGGAACCTTTGTGATCAACGGGGCAGAGCGTGTAATTGTATCACAGCTCGTTCGTTCACCAAGTGTTTACTATAGTGAGAAAATCGACAAAAACGGTAAAAAAGGTTTTACCGCTACTGTCATTCCAAACCGCGGTGCTTGGCTGGAGTTCGAAACAGATGCTAAGGACGTAGTTTATGTGCGTATCGACCGCACAAGAAAAATCCCTATTACCGTATTGCTTCGTGCTTTAGGGTTTGGGTCTGATCAAGAAATCATTGATTTGCTTGGAGAAGACGAGTATCTTCGCAATACGCTGGATAAAGATAATACAGAAGGAACGGAAAAAGCCCTTCTCGAAATCTATGAGCGTCTTCGTCCGGGAGAGCCTCCAACAGTAGATAATGCCAAAAGTTTGTTAGATTCACGTTTCTTTGATCCGAAACGCTATGACTTGGCAAACGTTGGACGTTACAAAATCAATAAAAAGCTTCATATAAAGAATCGTCTTTTCAACCAGAAGTTGGCTGAAACACTTGTTGATGCTGAAACTGGTGAAGTGATTGCTGAAGAAGGTACGCTGCTTGACCGCAGAACGCTAGATAAGATTATCCCTGCTCTTGAAAGTGGTGTAGGTTTCAAAACCGTAACACCAGCAGGAGGAGTGGCAGAAGATCAAGATATCGCTCTTCAATCTATTAAAATCTATGCACCTGACGATCAAGAAGGCGAAAGAATCATTAATGTAATTGGAAACGGACTTGTTGATAAAGAAATTAAAAACATTACGGTTTCAGACATTATTGCTTCTATTAACTACTTCTTCAACTTATTGCATCAAGTAGGAAGCACAGATGATATTGACCATCTTGGAAACCGTCGTCTGCGTTCTGTTGGTGAACTTCTTCAAAACCAATTCAGAATCGGACTTTCCAGAATGGAGCGTGTTGTTCGTGAGCGTATGTCTATCCAAGACACAAATGCGATCACACCACAGGCGCTTATCAATATCCGTCCTGTTATTGCTTCTATTAAAGAGTTCTTCGGTAGCTCTCAGCTTTCACAGTTCATGGATCAAACGAACCCGTTAGCAGAATTAACGCATAAGCGTCGTCTATCTGCATTAGGGCCAGGTGGTCTTACACGTGAACGTGCAGGCTTTGAAGTTCGTGACGTTCACTACTCTCACTACGGCCGTATGTGTCCGATTGAGACGCCAGAGGGTCCGAACATCGGGTTGATCAACTCACTTTCTTCTTACGCGAAAGTGAACCAATACGGATTCATCGAAACACCATACCGTCGGGTTGATCCTGAAACAGGTCGTGTGACGAGCCGTATCGATTACCTCACTGCTGATGAAGAAGATTTATACGTAGTTGCACAAGCGAACTCCATTTTAGGTGAAAACGGAGAGTTCATGAACGAAGACGTAATCGCACGTTTCCGTGGTGACAACACTGTTGTGAAACGCGAACGCATCGACTATATGGATGTATCGCCGAAACAGGTTGTATCAGCTGCGACAGCTTGTATTCCGTTCTTGGAAAATGATGACTCTAACCGTGCCCTAATGGGAGCGAACATGCAACGTCAGGCTGTACCTTTGCTTGTTCCTGAATCACCGATTGTTGGTACAGGAATGGAACACGTATCTGCAAAAGACTCCGGAGCTGCAGTAATCTGTAAGCATGAAGGAATTGTAGAACGTGTGACAGCAAAACAAGTTCAAGTACGCCGCATTAAAGAAGTAGATGGCAAGGAAGTTTCAGGCGACCTTGACACTTACAACATGCTTAAGTTTATTCGTTCCAACCAAGGAACGTGTTATAACCAGCGTCCGATCGTAAGCACTGGTGACCGAGTAACGAAAGGCGAAATCTTAGCGGATGGACCTTCAATGGAACTAGGTGAACTTGCTTTAGGTCGTAACGTTCTTGTTGCCTTCATGACATGGGAAGGTTACAACTACGAGGATGCTGTCATCATGAGCGAACGTCTCGTGAAAGATGATGTTTACACTTCGATCCATATTGAAGAATATGAGTCAGAAGCGCGTGATACGAAACTCGGACCAGAAGAAATCACTCGTGATATTCCGAACGTCGGAGAAGATGCATTACGTAACCTGGACGAACGCGGAATCATCCGTGTTGGTGCAGAAGTTAAAGATGGAGATATCTTAGTTGGTAAAGTAACGCCTAAGGGTGTAACTGAACTAACTGCTGAAGAGCGTTTATTGCATGCGATCTTCGGTGAAAAAGCTCGTGAAGTCCGCGATACATCATTGCGTGTACCTCACGGTGGAGATGGAATCATCCTTGACGTTAAAGTGTTTAACCGTGAAGATGGCGATGAACTTCCTCCAGGTGTGAATCAGCTTGTTCGTGCATATATCGTGCAAAAACGTAAGATTCACGAAGGAGATAAAATGGCCGGCCGTCACGGAAACAAGGGTGTAATCTCTAAGATTATGCCTGAAGAAGACATGCCGTATCTTCCAGATGGAACGCCAGTTGACATCATGTTAAACCCGCTAGGGGTACCTTCCCGTATGAATATCGGTCAGGTATTGGAGCTTCACCTTGGAATGGCTGCTCGTCAGCTAGGCATTCATGTTGCTACACCGGTATTCGATGGAGCGCGTGAGGAAGATGTTTGGTCTACGATCGAAGAAGCTGGAATGGCTCGCGATGGTAAAACGGTACTATATGATGGACGTACAGGTGCTGCGTTTGATAACCGTGTATCAGTTGGGGTTATGTATATGATCAAACTGGCTCACATGGTTGACGATAAGCTACATGCTCGTTCAACTGGTCCATACTCACTTGTTACACAGCAGCCTCTTGGTGGTAAAGCACAATTTGGAGGTCAGCGTTTCGGTGAGATGGAAGTATGGGCGCTTGAAGCATACGGCGCTGCATACACACTACAGGAAATTCTTACGGTTAAATCCGATGATGTTGTCGGCCGTGTGAAAACGTATGAAGCCATCGTTAAAGGTGAAAACGTTCCTGAACCAGGTGTTCCAGAATCATTTAAAGTATTGATCAAAGAACTTCAGTCTCTTGGAATGGATGTTAAGATCTGTTCTGGAGATGACAAGGAAATTGAAATGAGAGAGCTTGATGATGAAGACGATCAGGCAAGCGAGAAATTAAATCTAAATCTTGAGTCTTACACTTCGAATGACTAAAACAGGATATCAAAAGGGAGGTACGCTCCTTGATAGACGTAAATAATTTTGAATATATGAAAATTGGTCTTGCTTCACCGGACAAAATCCGGTCGTGGTCAAGAGGGGAAGTAAAGAAACCTGAAACAATCAACTACCGTACACTTAAGCCTGAAAAAGACGGCTTGTTCTGTGAAAGAATTTTCGGTCCTACAAAAGACTGGGAATGTCATTGCGGAAAGTATAAGCGCGTCCGTTATAAAGGTGTGGTTTGTGACCGTTGTGGGGTTGAAGTAACAAGAGCTAAAGTTCGACGTGACCGTATGGGTCACATCGAGCTTGCTGCTCCTGTATCTCACATTTGGTACTTCAAGGGTATCCCAAGCCGTATGGGTCTTGTTTTGGATATGTCTCCAAGAGCATTAGAAGAAGTAATCTACTTTGCTTCATACGTTGTTACTGAAACAGGGGATACTCCTCTTGAGAAGAAACAACTGCTTTCAGAGAAGGAATACCGCACATACCGTGAAAAGTATGGCAAAGGCTTTACTGCACAAATGGGTGCAGAAGCGATCAAACGACTTCTAGAAGACATCGATGCTGAAAAAGAAGTAGAGATGCTGAAAGAAGAGCTTAAAACAGCACAAGGGCAGCGCCGTACTCGTGCGATTAAGCGTTTAGAAGTACTAGAAGCATTCCGTCATTCCGGCAACCATGCCGATTGGATGATTCTTGAAGTACTTCCGGTTATCCCACCGGAATTGCGTCCGATGGTTCAGCTTGATGGTGGACGTTTTGCCACATCTGACCTTAACGACCTTTACCGTCGTGTTATCAACCGTAACAACCGTTTGAAGCGTCTATTAGACCTAGGTGCTCCTAACATTATCGTTCAAAATGAAAAACGTATGCTTCAAGAAGCAGTCGATGCATTAATCGATAATGGCCGCCGTGGCCGTCCGGTTACAGGGCCAGGAAACCGTCCATTAAAATCACTTTCACACATGCTGAAAGGGAAACAAGGACGTTTCCGTCAAAACTTGCTAGGTAAACGTGTTGACTACTCTGGTCGTTCGGTTATCGTTGTAGGTCCGAACCTAAAGATGTATCAATGTGGTCTGCCTAAAGAGATGGCACTGGAACTGTTTAAACCGTTTGTTATGAAAGAATTAGTTTCAAAAGGTCTTGCACACAACATTAAGAGTGCAAAACGCAAAGTAGAGCGCGTTCAGCCTGAAGTTTGGGATGTTTTAGAAGAAGTTATTCGCGAGCACCCAGTACTTCTTAACCGTGCACCTACACTTCACAGACTTGGTATCCAAGCATTCGAACCAACGCTTGTTGAGGGCCGTGCAATCCGTCTTCACCCACTCGTATGTACAGCATATAACGCTGACTTTGATGGTGACCAAATGGCGGTCCACGTACCTTTATCAGCTGAAGCTCAAGCAGAGGCTCGTATTTTAATGCTTGCTGCCCAAAACATCTTGAACCCGAAAGATGGTAAGCCGGTAGTAACACCTTCACAGGATATGGTATTAGGTAACTATTACTTAACACTTGAGCGTGCAGGAGCTATTGGTGAAGGGTCTGTATTTAAAGATATCAATGAAGCGATCATCGCTTATGAAAATGGATATGTACACTTGCATACACGTATTGCAGTGCCTGTATCCAGCGTAAATAAAGAAACTTTCACGGAAGAACAACAATCTAAACTTCTGATGACAACAGTAGGTAAATTGTTATTTAACGAGATCCTGCCGCCGTCATTCCCATACATTAATGAACCGACTACGACGAACCTTCAAGTGGAAACACCTGAAAAGTACTTCTTAGATCCGGCTGCTAATGTGAAAGAAGAAATTCAGAAGCATGAAGAAATTGTTCCTTTCAAGAAAGGAATCCTTGGTAAAATTATCGCGGAAGTATTCAAACGCTTTAAGATTACTGAAACGTCTAAAATGCTTGACCGCATGAAGGACTTAGGTTTTAAATATTCTACACGCGCTGGTATTACGATCGGTGTATCCGATATCGTTGTATTACCAGAAAAGCAAGAGATTCTTGCTGTTGCGGAAGAAAAAGTAGTTAACGTTACAAAGCAATTCAGACGTGGTTTAATCACGGAAGAAGAGCGCTATGAGCGTGTAATTAATATTTGGAGTTTGGCGAAAGACGAAATCCAAAATAAATTGATGGGTACACTTGATAAGCGAAACCCAATCTTTATGATGAGTGACTCCGGTGCCCGTGGTAACGCATCTAACTTTACGCAGCTAGCAGGTATGCGTGGTCTGATGGCCAACCCGGCTGGTAAAATCATCGAGCTTCCAATCAAATCGAGTTTCCGTGAAGGTCTAACAGTACTCGAGTACTTTATCTCTACTCACGGAGCGCGTAAAGGTCTTGCCGATACAGCCCTTAAAACAGCTGACTCTGGTTACCTTACTCGTCGTTTGGTTGACGTTGCTCAAGATGTAATCGTACGTGAAGATGATTGTGGAACAGACCGTGGCTTAGAAGTTGCTGCTATTAAAGAAGGCAACGAAGTGATCGAGCCGCTTCATGAGCGCTTGATCGGTCGTACTGCTTATAAAAAGGTATACCATCCAGAAACAAAAGAAATTCTTGCAGACGTTAATCAGCTGATTACTGAAGACATGGCCGCTCATATTGAAGAAGTAGGCGTGAAAGCAGTAACAATCCGTTCTGTATTTACGTGTGACACTCGTCACGGTGTTTGTAAGAAATGTTATGGACGCAACCTTGCAACAGGCTCCGACGTTGAAGTTGGGGAAGCTGTTGGAATTATCGCTGCTCAATCCATCGGTGAGCCAGGTACACAGCTTACAATGCGTACCTTCCATACAGGTGGGGTAGCAGGAGACGATATCACACAAGGTCTTCCGCGTATCCAAGAATTGTTTGAAGCGCGTAACCCGAAAGGTCAAGCTGTTATTTCAGAGCTTGAAGGTACGGTTGTTGGCGTGAATGACAATAAAGATAAGCGTGAAGTTGTCGTTCAAGGTGAAATTGAATCTAGATCTTACACAATTCCTTTCGGTGCCCGTATTAAGGCAGTTGAAGGTGATAAAGTAACTGCCGGTCAAGTATTGACGGAAGGTTCAATCGATCCTAAGGAATTAATCAAAGTACGCGGTGCTGAAGGCGTACAAGAATACCTATTGCGTGAGGTTCAGAAAGTTTACCGTATGCAAGGGGTAGAAATCGGAGATAAGCACGTTGAAGTTATGGTTCGCCAAATGCTTCGTAAAGTGCGTATCATCGATTCCGGTGATTCTCAAGTACTTCCAGGAGCACTTATGGACATCCATGCATTTACAGATGTTAACCGTAATGTACTTCTTGAAGGTGGAACTCCTGCTACTGGACGTCCGGTGCTTCTTGGTATTACAAAAGCGTCTCTTGAAACAGAATCGTTCTTGTCTGCTGCATCGTTCCAGGAAACAACTCGAGTTCTTACGGACGCTGCTATCAAAGGTAAGCGTGATGAGCTTCTCGGACTTAAGGAAAATGTTATTATTGGTAAGCTGATCCCGGCTGGAACCGGTATGAACCGTTACAGAAACATCGGAATCAATTCACCAGTGGTTGAAGAAGAGAACAGTGAAGAGGCAAATCTGCCAACAGAACTTGTTTCTCAAGATTAATAAATGACATGTTGACATTTGGAGCGCATCGGTGATATGATTACGGATGTGCTCCTAAAGAAATGTTGCTTTGGAGGATATTTGTATGTCTTATGAAAAAGTGACACAGGCTTCTGAAATTATCGTAGGTACTAAGCAAACAATCAAAGCTTTACAGAACGGCGAGGTCAAAGAGCTGGTCGTTGCGGAAGACGCTGATTTTCGAGTAACGAGCAAAGTATTGCAGATTGCCGAAGAAAAGCACGTACCGATCGTAAAGGTTGATTCCATGAAAAAGCTTGGAAAAGCATGCGGTATAGATGTCGGGGCCGCAACTGTTGCGATAAAAGGATAAATTAAACGTTTTTGCGATGAGCAGTAAAGATCGCTCCGCTCGCAAAAACTTTCTTTTGTCCTAAAATGAACCACCTGGGTCGGTGGTATTGCAAAACAAGAGAGGAGGAAATACAAAATGCCTACAATTAACCAATTAGTTCGCAAAGGTCGCGTTTCTAAAACAAAGAAATCTGACTCTCCTGCGTTAAACAAAGGTTACAACAGCTTCAAAAAGTCCCAAACTAACGTTTCATCTCCGCAAAAGCGTGGAGTTTGTACGCGTGTTGGTACTATGACTCCTAAGAAGCCGAACTCGGCGCTTCGTAAGTATGCCCGTGTTCGTCTAACAAACGGAATCGAAGTTACAGCTTACATTCCTGGTATCGGACACAACCTTCAAGAGCACAGTGTTGTTCTTATCCGTGGAGGACGTGTAAAAGATTTACCGGGGTACGTTACCACATCGTTCGTGGTGCTCTTGATACGGCTGGTGTTACTAACCGTATGCAAGGTCGTTCTAAGTACGGAACGAAGCGTCCAAAGGAAGCTAAGAAATAATTTTAAAATAAATTAAACAACTATCAGAAAGGAGGGGACCACATGCCACGTAAAGGACCTGTTGCTCGTCGTGATGTGTTACCTGATCCAATTTACAAGTCTAAGCTTGTAACTCGTCTAATCAATAAAATTATGATTGACGGTAAGAGAGGGGTAGCTCAAACAATCTTGTACAATGCGTTCGATCTTATTAAGGAACGTACTAACCAAGATCCTATGGAAGTGTTTGAACAAGCTCTTAAAAATATCATGCCAGTTCTTGAAGTTCGTGCTCGCCGTGTTGGTGGAGCTAACTACCAAGTACCAGTTGAAGTTCGCCCAGAGCGTCGTACAACTTTAGGACTTCGTTATTTAACGAACTACTCTCGTCTACGCGGAGAAAAGACAATGGAAGAACGTCTTGCGTATGAGATCATGGATGCTGCTAATAACACTGGTGCTTCTGTTAAGAAGCGCGAAGATATGCACAAAATGGCAGAAGCAAACAAAGCGTTTGCTCACTACCGCTGGTAAAATCATAGAGACAGTTTTCGGACTGTCTCTAAAACACTATAAAAATTCCTTTTAAAAAGGGAAGGAGAGAAATTCATGGCTAGAGAATTCTCCTTAAAAAATACTCGTAATATCGGTATCATGGCTCACATCGATGCTGGTAAAACAACGACTACTGAACGTGTACTTTACTATACTGGCCGTATCCACAAAATCGGTGAAACTCATGAAGGAGCTTCACAAATGGACTGGATGGAGCAGGAACAAGAGCGTGGAATCACGATTACTTCCGCTGCTACTACTGCTCAATGGAAAGGTCACCGTGTCAACATCATTGATACACCAGGACACGTAGACTTTACAGTTGAAGTAGAACGTTCATTACGTGTATTAGACGGAGCGGTTGCATTACTTGATGCTCAATCAGGTGTTGAACCACAAACAGAAACAGTTTGGCGTCAGGCGACTACTTACGGGGTACCTCGTGTAGTATTCGTTAACAAAATGGACAAGATTGGTGCGGATTTCTTATACTCCGTAAAAACCATTCATGACCGCCTTGGTGCTAACGCTCATCCGATCCAATTACCGATCGGTGCGGAAGACCAATTCGAAGCAATCATCGACTTAGTTGAAATGAACGCTGTATTCTACGGAAACGACCTTGGTACTGATATCGAAGTTCGTGAAATTCCTGAAGAACACATGCCTTTAGCTGAAGAATACCGTAACAAGTTAATTGAAGCGGTAGCTGAGCTAGACGAAGAAATGATGATGAAGTACTTAGAAGGCGAAGAGATTACGAAAGAAGAACTTAAAGCAGGTATCCGTCAAGGAACTTGTAACGTTGAGTTCTACCCAGTAATGTGTGGATCGGCATTTAAGAACAAAGGTGTTCAGCTTATGCTTGATGCTGTTCTTGATTACCTTCCATCGCCGGTTGATGTACCAGCTATTAAAGGTGTACTTCCAGACTCAGAAGAAGAAGTAACTCGTGAATCAAGTGACGAAGCACCATTCTCTGCACTTGCATTTAAAGTTATGACTGACCCTTATGTTGGTAAGTTAACATTCTTCCGTGTGTACTCAGGTACATTAAACTCTGGATCATACGTACAGAACTCTACAAAAGGAAAGCGCGAGCGTGTTGGACGTATCCTTCAAATGCACGCAAACTCCCGTGAAGAGATCTCTATCGTATACGCTGGAGATATCGCAGCTGCTGTAGGTCTTAAAGATACTACAACTGGTGATACACTTTGTGATGAAAAGAACCTTGTTATCTTAGAATCCATGGTATTCCCAGAGCCAGTTATCTCACTATCTATCGAGCCGAAGTCTAAAGCAGACCAAGACAAGATGGGTATGGCGCTTGCTAAGCTAGCTGAAGAAGATCCAACATTCCGTACTGAAACAAACGAAGAAACTGGACAAACGATCATCGCAGGTATGGGTGAGCTTCACCTTGATATCCTAGTTGACCGTATGCGCCGCGAATTCAAGGTAGAAGCTAACGTGGGTGCTCCTCAGGTTGCTTACCGTGAAACAATTCGCCAAGCTGCTAAAGTTGAAGGTAAATTCGTTCGTCAGTCTGGTGGTCGTGGACAATACGGTCACGTTTGGATCGAATTCGAGCCAGGTGAAGAAGGATCTGGATTCGTATTTGAAAACAAAATCGTTGGTGGGGCAGTTCCTCGTGAATACATCCCTGCTGTTCAAGCTGGTATTGAAGAATCAATGAAAAACGGAATGCTTGCTGGTTTCCCATTACTTGACCTTAAAGCTCGTATCGTTGATGGATCTTACCATGATGTTGACTCCAACGAAATGGCGTTTAAGATTGCCGGTTCAATGGCACTTAAGAACGCAAAAGCAAAGTGTGACCCTGCAATCCTTGAGCCGATTATGAAAGTTGAAGTAACGGTTCCTGAAGAGTACATGGGTGATATCATGGGTGACGTAACTTCTCGTCGTGGACGTGTTGAAGGTATGGAAGCTCGTGGTAATGCACAAATCGTTAAAGCGATGGTTCCACTTGCAGAGATGTTCGGTTATGCAACTAGCTTGCGTTCTCGTACACAAGGCCGCGGTACTTACTCAATGCACTTCGATCACTACGAAGAAGTACCTAAGTCAATTTCTGAAGAAATCATCAAAAAAGCAACTGGAGCTTAATCTCTTCGGTTGTAAGAAACATCATTTTCATGTAATCTAAAATGGGCAGTATAACCTGTCTGTTTTAAATAAAAAATCTACTATATGTAACCATATTTAAGGAGGAATCTTTCTCATGGGTAAAGAGAAATTTGATCGTTCCAAAACGCATGCTAACATTGGTACTATTGGTCACGTTGACCATGGTAAAACAACTTTAACAGCTGCTATCACTACTGTTCTTGCTAAGAAAAACGGTAAGGGTGTAGCAATGGCTTATGACCAAATCGACGGTGCTCCAGAAGAGCGCGAGCGTGGAATCACTATCTCAACTGCACACGTTGAGTATGAAACTGATTCTCGTCACTATGCACACGTAGACTGCCCAGGACATGCTGACTATGTTAAGAACATGATCACTGGTGCAGCACAAATGGATGGTGGGATCCTAGTAGTATCTGCTGCTGACGGCCCAATGCCACAAACTCGTGAGCACATCCTTCTTTCTCGTCAAGTAGGTGTACCTTACCTTGTTGTATTCATGAACAAGTGTGACATGGTAGACGACGAAGAACTTCTTGAGCTAGTTGAAATGGAAGTTCGTGACCTTCTTTCTGAGTATGACTTCCCAGGAGACGACATTCCTGTAATCAAAGGTTCTGCTCTTAAAGCTCTTGAAGGAGACGCTGATTGGGAAGCTAAAATCTATGAGCTAATGGATGCTGTAGATTCTTATATCCCAACACCTCCTCGTGACACTGAAAAGCCATTCATGATGCCAGTTGAGGATGTATTCTCAATCACTGGTCGTGGTACAGTTGCTACTGGACGTGTTGAGCGTGGAGTAGTAAAAGTTGGTGACGTAGTTGAGATCCTTGGTCTTACTGAAGAGCCAAAATCAACAACTGTAACAGGTGTTGAAATGTTCCGTAAGCTTCTTGACTATGCTGAAGCTGGTGACAACATTGGTGCACTTCTTCGTGGGGTTTCCCGTGACGATGTTGAGCGTGGACAAGTTCTTGCTAAGCCAGGTACTGTTAAAGCTCACACTAAGTTCAAATCAGAAGTATACGTTCTTTCAAAAGAAGAGGGTGGACGTCACACTCCATTCTTCTCTAACTACCGTCCTCAGTTCTACTTCCGTACAACTGACGTAACTGGTATCATCCAACTTCCTGAAGGCGTAGAAATGGTTATGCCTGGAGATAACGTTGAGATGACTGTAGAACTAATCGCTCCAATCGCTATCGAAGAAGGAACTAAGTTCTCTATTCGTGAAGGTGGACGTACAGTTGGTGCAGGCGTAGTTGCAACAATCACTGAGTAATCTTTTGATTACTTCTATATAAAAAACATCCTCCATTCGGAGGGTGTTTTTTTATTGTATAAAAAATACAGTCGACAGATGTTGTTAGGATATTCACATCATATCCTGGACCACTAAGCTAAAAAAGGGATCCTAACGCTGAAATATTGCCGAATCTTACACCAAATTCCCAAAATAAAATGTTTAACACTTAAGATTAAGCTGCTATACCCATGATGGCATGGATAGAAGTCTGAAGATGCCGCGTATGTTATTGATGGTGCGCGAAAATTGCCGTGATGTGCGCGTAAATGATTGGTTTGTGCGCGAAACTGAATCTCGACTGCGCGTAATCCTCATTCAACTGCGTGTAAAGTAAGGGTAGCTGCGCAAATGTGTAATAAATAAAAAAACACGTACCGTAAAAACAGAAACAGCGTTTAAAATGCGACTAGGAATACTGGGTTGGCTTTCGTTCGATAGTCTTTGATCCATTATACGATTGAAGTATTCTTTTATAGTGTTTGTCCCACGCATTATGCTTTCAATCCATGAAGTTTTGCTACTTACCCGTGAATCACCAAATACATGTGACGACTCAGCAATATTATCCCTGAAACCAGAAATCCACAATTCACAACCCACCCAGCGCAATACAAACAACCAACCAGCAATGTATTAAATAGAAGAAACACATTCAACTGCACAAAAGAAGAAAAAGGAAGTTGAAATCCGCTAATAAAGTCTCTATAATAGAAAAAGTGCGATTAGCGATAAATAAATGCAAATAAAACTTGCATTAGGCGTTGCTTTTCTCTATAATAAGTAATGTTGGTCATTCACTGCGATGATCCGGAAGGTTGCTGACACACTAGGCCCCTTTGCCATGGCTGGTGACATCAGGTTGAATTTCCGCGGAGCAATGTCTGTTTATCAAAATAGGCGAATAAAGGAGGGAAAAAAATGGCAAAGCAAAAGATTCGTATCCGTTTAAAGGCGTATGATCACAGAATTCTTGATCAATCGGCTGAAAAAATCGTAGAAACTGCTAAGCGTTCAGGAGCAAAGGTATCTGGTCCTATCCCACTACCTACTGAGAAAGCGATCTACACGATCCTTCGTGCGGTTCATAAGTACAAGGACTCTCGTGAGCAGTTCGAAATGCGTACTCATAAGCGCTTGATCGATATTATCGAGCCAACACCACAAACAGTTGATTCGTTAATGCGTTTGGATCTACCGTCTGGTGTAGACATCGAAATTAAACTATAATTTCACGTTTGCTAATAAATATTTTACTTATTAATAGGAGGTGTGACGAATGACCAAAGGAATCTTAGGTAGAAAAATTGGTATGACTCAAGTTTTCGCAGAAAACGGAGATTTAATTCCAGTTACTGTAGTAGAAGTAACTCCTAACGTTGTTCTTCAAAAGAAATCCGTTGAGAATGATGGCTACGAAGCTATCCAACTTGGATTTGATGATAAAAAAGACTCTCGTACTAACAAGCCGCAAGCAGGACATGCTGCAAAAGCTAGCACGAGCCCTAAGCGCTACGTTAAAGAATTCCGTAATGTTGATGTTGCGGGATACGAAGTTGGTCAGGAAGTCAAAGCTGACATTTTTGCAGAAGGTGACGCTGTAGACGTTACTGGTACATCTAAAGGAAAAGGATTCCAAGGTGTTATCAAACGTCACGGGCAATCACGCGGGCCAATGAGCCACGGTTCCCGTTACCACCGTCGTCCTGGTTCAATGGGTGCTGTTGACCCTAACCGTGTTTTCAAAGGGAAAGCATTACCTGGACGTACTGGCGGAGATACAGTAACTGTACAAAACCTTGAAGTTGTTAGGGTTGATGCAGAACGTAATCTTCTACTAATCAAAGGTAACGTACCTGGAGCGAAAAAGAGCTACGTTACAATTAACTCTGCTGTTAAAGCAAAGGATGCTAAATAAGGAAGGAGGACAATCTGATGCCAAAAGTAGCATTATTTAAACAAGATGGTACTCAAGCTGGCGATATCGAACTAAACGAATCCGTTTTCGGTATTGAACCAAATAAAAGCGTGCTTTTCGACGCTGTTATTATGCAGCAAGCATCACAGCGCCAAGGAACTCATGATGTAAAGAACCGTTCCGAAGTTGCTGGTGGTGGACGCAAGCCTTGGAAACAGAAAGGTACTGGACGTGCTCGTCAAGGATCTATCCGTTCTCCACAATGGGTTGGCGGTGGAGTGGTTTTCGGACCAACACCAAGAAGCTATTCTTACAAATTACCTAAGAAGGTTCGTCGCTTAGCTATTAAATCAGCGCTATCTTCTAAGGTTCTAGATAACGACTTGATCGTTTTAGAAGCACTTGCATTTGAAGCTCCTAAGACAAAGGAAATGAAGCAAGTTCTTGCAAATCTATCCGCAGATCGTAAAGCATTAGTTGTAACTGCTGATTACAATGACGCTGTTGCATTGTCTGCACGTAACATCCCTGGCGTAACAGTTGTTACTGCTAACGGCGTTAGTGTTCTTGACGTGTTAAACCACGACAAGCTTCTTATGACTAAAGACGCTGTGGAAAAAGTAGGGGAGGTGCTCGCATAATGGAAGCTCGTGATGTGATTAAGCGCCCCGTTATTACAGAGCGTTCTACTGAAATAATGGCTGACAAAAAATACACGTTCGAAGTAAACCCTCGTGCTACTAAGACTCAAATCAAAGGTGCACTTGAAGAAATCTTTGGCGTAAAAATTCAATCTGTTAACACTGCTAACTACAAAGGTAAGTTTAAGCGTGTAGGCCGTCATACTGGTTACACTTCTAAGCGTAAAAAAGCAGTAGTTACACTAACTCCAGAAAGCAAAGAACTCGACTTTTTTGAAGGAGTTTAAAAAGAACTCGTAAAGGAGGGAAATTACAATGGGTATCAAAAAGTTTAAACCGACAACTAACGGTCGTCGTAACATGTCTCAGCTTGACTTTGCTGAAATTACAACTGACCAACCAGAAAAATCCTTGCTTGCTCCTCTTAGCAAAAAAGCTGGGCGTAACAACCAAGGTAAACTAACTGTTCGTCACCAAGGTGGTGGACACAAGCGTAAGTATCGTATCATCGATTTCAAACGTAACAAAGATGGAATACCAGGTCGCGTTGCTACAATCGAGTACGATCCAAACCGTACTGCAAACATCGCGCTTATCCACTATGCAGATGGTGAGAAGCGTTACATCCTAGCTCCTAAAGGAATCAAAGTAGGACAAGAAATCATGTCCGGTACTGAAGCTGATATTAAAGTAGGTAACTCACTTCCATTAGCTAACATTCCTGTAGGTTCTACAATTCACAACATCGAACTTAAGCCTGGTAAAGGTGGACAATTGGCTCGTTCAGCTGGTGCTGAAGCTCAACTTCTTGGTAAAGAAGAAAAGTATGCGCTAGTTCGTCTAGGTTCTGGTGAAGTTCGTATGATTCTTCTTACTTGCCGTGCAACAATCGGTCAAGTTGGTAACTTAGAGCACGAACTTGTGAACGTTGGTAAAGCAGGTCGTTCTCGTTGGAAGGGTATCCGCCCAACCGTTCGTGGTTCTGTAATGAACCCTAACGATCACCCACACGGTGGTGGTGAAGGACGCGCTCCAATCGGACGTAAATCACCAATGTCTCCATGGGGTAAACCAACTCTTGGATATAAAACTCGTAAGAAAAATAGCCAAACTGACAAGTACATTGTACGTCGTCGCAAAAATAATGTGATTGTCCTACGGTTCAATCGAGCCGTAGCGCAAACACAAAGGGAGGTTCTCAAATGGGTCGCAGTTTGAAAAAAGGGCCTTTTGTAGATGACCACTTGATGAAAAAGGTCGAGGCACTTAATGAATCTAACGACAAGAAAGTAGTTAAAACTTGGTCTCGTCGTTCTACGATTTTCCCTGACTTCATCGGTCACACAATCGCTGTTTATGATGGTCGTAAGCATGTGCCGGTATATTGTACAGAAGATATGGTCGGTCATAAATTGGGCGAATTCGCTCCAACGCGTACTTACAAAGGTCACGCAGCCGATGATAAGAAAACTAGACGTTAATTGAGGGAGGTACACAAAATGGAAGCAAAAGCAATTGCTAAACAAGTGCGTATTGCTCCTCGTAAAGCTCGCATCGTAATCGACTTGATTCGAGGTAAGCAAGTAGGTGAAGCACTTGCGATTCTACGTTTGACGCCTAAAGCAGCTTCTCCTGTAATTGAAAAGGTGCTAAAGTCTGCTATCGCAAACGCAGAACACAACTATGAAATGGAACCGAACAACTTAGTGATTAAGCAAGCGTTCGTTGATGAAGGTATTACTCTTAAGCGTTTCCGTCCTCGTGCGATGGGTCGCGCAAGCCGTATCAACAAGCGTACTAGCCACATCACAATCGTTGTTTCTGAAAAGAAGGAGGGTTAAGACGTGGGTCAAAAAGTAAATCCAATAGGTCTACGTATTGGCGTCATCCGTGACTGGGATTCAAAATGGTACGCTGAAAAGGATTACGCTAATCTTTTACATGAAGACCTTAAGATCCGTTCATATATTGAAAAGCGTTTAAAAGACGCTGCTGTATCCGGAGTTGAAATCGAACGTGCAGCTAACCGTGTGAATGTCACAATTAAAACTGCTAAACCAGGAATGGTAATCGGTAAAGGTGGATCTGAAGTTGAAGCACTTCGTAAAGCCCTTAACGACATCACTGGCAAGCGAGTTCATGTAAACATCTTTGAAATCAAACAAGCTGACGTTGATGCTAAGCTAGTTGCTGAAAACATCGCTCGTCAACTTGAAAACCGTGTATCTTTCCGTCGTGCTATGAAGCAGGCGATCCAACGTGCAATGCGTATGGGTGCGAAAGGTATCAAAACACAAGTGTCAGGCCGTCTTGGCGGAGC
Source organism: Fictibacillus sp. EA-CB0309 (assembly GCF_055814265.1). Classification (NCBI taxonomy): domain Bacteria; kingdom Bacillati; phylum Bacillota; class Bacilli; order Caryophanales; family Fictibacillaceae; genus Fictibacillus; species Fictibacillus sp. EA-CB0309. The sequence continues at coordinate 145,227 of NZ_CP169271.1, read as the reverse complement.
TGATATCGCTCGTGCTGAACATTATAGTGAAGGTACAGTTCCTCTTCACACACTTCGTGCAGACATCGATTACGGTACTGCTGAAGCAGACACAACTTACGGTAAGCTTGGAGTTAAAATCTGGATTTATCGTGGTGAGGTCCTTCCAACAAGAGGAACGAAAAAGAGGAAGGAGGCAAATAATTATGTTATTGCCAAAACGTGTTAAATATCGTCGTGAACACCGCGGTAAAATGCGTGGGAACGCAAAAGGCGGTACTGAAGTTCATTTCGGAGAATTCGGTTTGCAAGCTCTTGAAGCTAGCTGGATTACTAACCGTCAGATCGAAGCAGCTCGTATTGCGATGACTCGTTATATGAAGCGTGGCGGTAAAGTATGGATCAAAATTTTCCCATCTAAGCCTTACACTGCAAAGCCTCTAGAAGTCCGAATGGGATCTGGTAAAGGTGCTCCTGAAGGATGGGTAGCAGTAGTTAAGCCAGGAAAAGTTATGTTTGAAATCGCAGGTGTCTCTGAAGAAGTGGCACGCGAAGCGTTGCGTCTTGCAGCACACAAGCTTCCTGTAAAATGTAAGTTTGTTAAACGCGAAGAAGTGGGTGGTGACACAAATGAAGGCTAATGATATTCGTAACCTGACCACTGCAGAAGTTGAACAAAAAGCAAAAGCACTTAAAGAAGAGCTTTTTAACCTTCGTTTCCAACTAGCGACAGGTCAACTTGAAAACCCGGCCCGCATTCGTGAAGTTCGTAAAGCAATTGCCCGTGCAAAAACGGTTTTACGCGAAAGAGAGCTTGGGATTACTAACGGTTAAATCTTGAGAGGAGGTTCGCACAATGAGTGAACGTAACCAGCGCAAGGTGTACACTGGTCGTGTTGTTTCTGACAAGATGGACAAAACGATTACAGTGCTTGTTGAAACATACAAGACTCACACTTTATATAACAAACGCGTTAAATACTCTAAAAAGTTAAAAGCGCATGATGAAAACAACACTGCTAAGATTGGCGATATCGTAAAGGTTATGGAAACGCGTCCGCTTTCTAAAGACAAGCGATTCCGTTTAATTGAAGTAGTAGAAGAAGCAGTAATTATTTAATAAATTGTTCGGATTATACTCATATCCGAAAGGAGGTCCATTCGCATGATTCAACAAGAATCCCGTTTAAGAGTAGCTGATAACTCCGGTGCGAAAGAGTTACTTTGCATTAAAGTTCTTGGTGGTTCTGGTCGTAAGTACGCTAACGTTGGTGACATTATCGTTTGTTCGGTTAAGTCCGCAACACCAGGTGGCGTTGTTAAGAAAGGTGACGTTGTTAAAGCGGTAGTGGTACGTTCTAAGCGTGGTATGCGCCGTAACGACGGATCTTACATCCGCTTTGATGAGAACGCGGCTGTAATCGTTAAGGATGATAAAGGTCCTCGAGGAACTCGTATCTTCGGACCAGTAGCACGTGAACTTCGTGACAAGCAATTTATGAAAATCGTATCTCTTGCTCCAGAAGTTCTTTAATATATTTACTAGCAAGGCGTTTATTGTCTTGTAAGGAGGTGCAACATCACAATGCCATTGCATGTGAAAAAAGGCGATAAAGTACAAGTTATTTCCGGCAAGGATAAAGGCAAACAAGGTGTGATCCTTGAAGCTTATCCGAAGCTGAACAGAGTGCTTGTTGAAGGCGTGAACGTTGTTAAGAAACACGCTAAACCTTCTCAAGCTAACCCACAAGGTGGAATCCTTAGCCAAGAAGCACCAATTCATGCTTCTAACGTAATGCCTCTTGACCCTAAAACTGGTGCTCCTACTCGTGTAGGCTACAATGTAGTTGATGGGAAAAAAGTTCGTGTGGCCAAAAAATCTGGTGAAACCCTAGATAAATAAGTCTCAGAGTGAAAGGAGGACACATAATGAACCGTCTACAAGAGCGATATAAATCAGAGATTTTACCATCTCTAATGGAAAAGTTTAATTACACTTCAGTAATGCAAGCACCAAAGATCGAAAAAATCGTTATCAACATGGGTGTTGGTGAAGCAGTATCCAACTCTAAAGTGTTAGATACAGCAGTAGAGGAACTTACAGCAATCGCTGGTCAAAAACCTGTGATTACTCGCGCTAAGAAATCTATCGCTGGATTCAAACTTCGTGAAGGTATGCCGATCGGATCAAAAGTTACACTTCGCGGAGAGCGCATGTATGACTTCCTTGATAAGTTAATCAGCGTTTCCTTCCACGTGTACGTGACTTCCGCGGGGTTTCCAAGAAGTCTTTCGACGGCCGCGGTAACTACACGCTAGGTGTTAAAGAGCAATTGATCTTCCCGGAGATCGACTATGATAAAGTAAACAAAGTTCGCGGAATGGACATCGTTATCGTAACGACTGCGAACACTGACGAAGAAGCACGTGAGCTTCTTACACAAGTCGGAATGCCATTCCAAAAATAACCTTTAGCCAAAGGAGGTTTACCCGTGGCAAAGAAATCCATGATTGCTAAGCAACAACGCAAGCAAAAGTTCCAAGTGCAAGAATATACGCGCTGTGAACGTTGCGGGCGTCCTCATTCAGTAATCCGCAAGTTCAAACTGTGCCGTATTTGTTTCAGAGAACTTGCTTACAAAGGTCAAATTCCTGGCGTTAAAAAAGCCAGCTGGTAATACCCTGAAAAAAGGGAAGGAGGTAACTAGTAATGGTTATGACAGATCCAATTGCAGATATGCTTACTCGTATCCGCAACGCAAACACTGTTCGTCACGATAAATTGGAGCTTCCTGCTTCTAATATGAAAAAAGAAATAGCTGAAATCCTTAAGCGTGAAGGTTTTGTTCGCGATGTGGAATATGTAGAGGATAGCAAACAAGGAATGATTCGCATCTTCCTTAAGTACGGTTCTAACAACGAGCGTGTAATCTCAGGTCTTAAGCGTATTTCTAAGCCTGGTTTACGTGTTTATGCAAAATCAACTGAACTTCCACGTGTTCTTGGAGGACTTGGTATTGCGATCGTATCTACTTCTAAAGGCATTATGACTGATAAAGAAGCTCGCCAATCACAAATGGGTGGCGAAGTTCTAGCGTACGTTTGGTAATAAATAGCGAATGGAGGTGTCAACATGTCTCGCGTAGGTAACAAACCGATAGAAGTTCCAGGTGGCGTTACGATCGATGTTGCTAATGACAACACGGTTTCTGTAAAAGGCCCTAAAGGTGAACTTTCTCGCAAATTCAATGCTGACATTAAGATTAATGTTCAAGATAACGAAATTACTGTGGAACGCCCGAGCGACCACAAAGAGCACCGTGCATTGCATGGTACAACTCGTAGCGTATTAAACAACATGGTAATCGGTGTAACAAACGGTTATGAAAGAGCTCTTGAAATTATCGGGGTTGGATATCGTGCTTCCAAAGCTGGTAACAAGCTTGTACTTAACGTAGGTTACTCTCACCCTGTTGAAATCGTTCCTGAGCAAGGAATCGACATCGAAGTACCTTCAAACACGAAGGTTATTGTTAAGGGTATTGACAAGCAACGTGTTGGTGAAGTTGCTGCAAACATCCGTTCAGTTCGTTCACCTGAGCCTTACAAAGGTAAAGGTATTCGTTACGAAGGTGAATTCGTTCGCCGTAAAGAAGGTAAGACTGGTAAATAAAGCCGTTAGGTAGCGGAAAGGAGTGCAAAGGATGATCACGAAAGCAGATAAGAATGTCGCTCGTAAGAAAAGACATGCTCGTGTTCGCCGCGTTGTAAGCGGAACAGCACAACGTCCTCGTTTGAACGTATTCCGTTCTACAAAGCACATCTATGCTCAATTGATCGATGATCAAGCAGGTGTAACAATTGTATCTGCATCTTCCCTTGATAAAGGTGTAAGTGTAGAAAACGGTGGAAACGTAGATGCTGCTAAAGCGATTGGTCAAGAAATCGCTAAGCGCGCAGTTGAAAAAGGAATCAAATCGGTAGTATTTGACCGAGGCGGATATTTATATCACGGACGTATTAAAGCATTAGCAGACGCAGCTCGTGAAGCTGGGTTAGAATTTTAATCGAAGGAGGGAACCTGATGCGTATCGACCCTAACAAACTTGAACTTGAAGAACGCGTCGTTACCGTTAACCGTGTAGCTAAAGTAGTAAAAGGTGGACGTCGTTTCCGCTTTGCTGCAGTAGTTGTAGTTGGTGACAAAAACGGTCACGTTGGATTCGGTACTGGTAAAGCCCAAGAGGTACCAGAAGCGATCCGTAAGGCGATTGAAGATGCTAAGAAAAACTTAGTAACTGTACCGATCGTAAAAACAACAATTCCTCACCAAGTAATTGGACGTTTTGGAGCAGGTAACGTACTTCTTAAGCCTGCATCTGAAGGTACTGGGGTAATTGCTGGTGGACCTGTACGTGCAGTATTGGAGCTTGCTGGTGTAGGTGACATCCTTTCTAAGTCACTTGGATCTAACAACCCAATCAACATGGTTCGTGCAACTATCGAAGGTTTGAAAAATTTAAAGCGTGCTGAAGACGTTGCGAAACTTCGCGGTAAATCAGTACAAGAGCTTTTAGGTTAAGGAGGGAACTTTAGATGGCTAAGAAATTAGAAATCACCCTCACTCGCAGTGTAATCGGCCGTCCGGAAAACCAACGTATCGTTGTTAAGACACTTGGTTTACGCAAAATGCACCAGACAGTTGTGCACGAAGATAACGCGGCTATCCGCGGTATGGTTAACAAGGTGTCTCACCTTTTAACAGTGAAAGAATTAGAAGCTTAAAAAGATAAATAAATCATGAGGAGGTGCTCAGATGAAACTTCATGAGTTGAAGCCATCAGAAGGATCCTGTAAAGTTCGCAACCGTGTAGGTCGCGGTATCGGATCAGGCAATGGTAAAACAAGTGGTCGTGGTCACAAAGGTCAAAACTCTCGTTCAGGCGGTGGTGTTAGACCTGGATTCGAAGGTGGACAAAATCCACTAGCACGTCGTTTACCGAAACGCGGATTCACAAACCCTACTCGTAAAGAGTATGCAGTTGTAAATCTTGAGAAGCTTGTACGTTTTGAAGAGGGCACAGAGGTTACTCCTGAACTTCTTATTGAAACTGGAGTAGTTAGCAGTCTTAAAAACGGTATCAAAGTTTTAGGTAATGGCAAGTTAGAAGTTAAGCTTACAGTTAAGGCGCACAAATTCTCTGTTTCTGCTAAAGAAGCAATTGAAGCAGCGGGCGGAACTACTGAGGTGATCTAATGTTCCAGACAATCTCCAACATTATGCGTGTGGGTGATCTGAGAAACAAGATATTGTTTACACTTGCTATGCTGGTAGTGTTCCGTCTTGGAACATTTATCCCAGTACCTGGTGTAAATCGCGACGTACTGAAATTCAGTACAGGCGACAGTGCTAACATTTTTGGTTTTTAAATACGTTTGGCGGTGGAGCGTTACAAAACTTCTCCATTTTCGCTATGGGTATCATGCCGTATATTACAGCATCGATCATCGTGCAGCTTCTGCAGATGGACGTTGTTCCTAAATTTACGGAGTGGAGTAAGCAAGGTGAAGTTGGGCGTAAGAAATTAGCTCAGTTCACTCGCTATGGAACTATTGTTCTTGGTTTTATCCAGGCTATCGGTATGTCTATCGGTTTTAACAATCTTTTTCCAGGACTTATTCAAAACCCTAGCATGACTACGTATCTATTTATCGCGTTAGTTTTAACTGCAGGTACTGCATTCTTAATGTGGTTAGGTGAGCAGATTACCCTTAAGGGGATTGGAAACGGAATTTCAGTTCTGATTTTTGCGGGGATTGCCGCAGCTATTCCTACAGCAGTTAACCAGCTTTTCACAACGCAATTTGAAGGCGGTAGCGATCAGTTATTCATGCATATCGTAACGGTTGTACTGCTTGCTCTTGCGATTGTACTCATTATTATGGGTGTTATCTTTATTCAACAAGGTGTTCGGAAAATCCCGATTCAGTATGCAAAACGAGTCGTTGGAACAAAGCCTGTTGGCGGCCAGTCAACTCATCTTCCAATCAAAGTAAATGCAGCAGGTGTTATCCCGGTTATCTTCGCGATTTCCTTGATCATCACGCCAAGAACTGTTGCGGGTTTCTTTGGACAGAATGATGTTACGACTTGGATTATCAACACGTTTGACTACACGAAGCCAGTCGGAATGATTATATATGCGCTCCTTATTATCGGATTCTCGTATTTCTATACGTTTATCCAGGTAAATCCGGAGCAAATGGCGGAAAACTTAAAGAAGCAGGGTGGATACATTCCTGGCATTCGTCCAGGAGCTAACACTCAAACTTATATAACAAGAATTCTGTATCGATTAACATTTGTTGGATCTCTTTTCCTGGCTGCAATTGCAGTCCTGCCAGTTGTCTTTACAGCAATTCCAGGTTTGAACCTTCCGCCAGCCATTCAAATTGGTGGAACAAGCTTGCTGATTGTTGTAGGTGTGGCATTAGACACCATGAAGCAGATTGAGAGCCAGCTGATCAAGCGGCACTACAAAGGCTTCATTAAATAAGAGCGAGGGAAGAGTGATCTTCCCAGCCCGCTCTTTAAAAAAGACGATTGTGATTTATGGAGGGATTAGATGTATCTAGTCTTAATGGGATTGCCCGGAGCAGGTAAGGGTACTCAAGCAGAAAGAATTGTTGAGAAATACGGAATACCTCATATCTCTACTGGAGATATGTTCCGAGCAGCAATTAAAGAGGAGACTCCTCTTGGACTTGAGGCAAAATCGTACATGGATGCGGGTAACCTCGTTCCTGACGAAGTTACAATCGGTATCGTACGTGACCGACTTTCTAAAAAGGACTGCGAAAAAGGATTTTTACTAGATGGATTCCCTCGGACAGTTGCCCAAGCGGAAGCGCTGGAAGAAATCACAAAAGAGCTAGGAAGAACGATTGATTATGTGTTAAACATTTCAGTAGATTCCGATCAGCTTATGCAGCGATTAACAGGTCGTCGGATTTGCCAATCATGCGGAAGCACGTATCATGTAATATTCAACCCGCCAAAGGTTGAAGGAGTATGTGATAAAGACGGCGGTACGCTTATCCAACGTCAAGATGATAATGAAGAGACCGTTCGAAACCGTTTAGATGTAAACATGAAGCAGGCTAAACCACTGCTTGATTTTTATGGTGAAAAAGGTTACCTGAAAAACGTTAATGGTGATCAGGATATCGACAAAGTCTTTCAAGACATTGACCAACTTATTGGGGGATTGGCGAAATGATAATCTGCAAAACACCGCGAGAGATTGAAATCATGCGGGAGGCAGGTCGCATTGTTGCCTTAACTCATCAAGAGTTAAAAAACACATTAAGCCTGGCATAACTACTAAGGAACTGGACAAAATTGCTGATAAGTTTATCCGCAGCCAAGGTGCAATTCCTTCATTTAAAAACTATAATGGTTTTAGTGGAAGCATCTGTGCTTCTGTAAATGAAGAACTTGTGCACGGAATTCCAGGTAAACGCGTACTCAACCATGGCGACATTATCTCTATAGATATTGGGGCGAAGTACAACGGATACCACGGTGACTCCGCTTGGACGTATGGAGTTGGCGAGATTTCGGAAGAAGCTCAAAAACTTTTGGATGTAACCGAAGAGTCTTTGTATAAAGGACTTGAAAAAGCAAAAGCCGGTGCCCGGTTAACTGACATTTCTCATGAGATACAAAAGTATGCTGAGAATGAAGGGTTTTCTGTTGTTCGCGAATACGTTGGACACGGAATAGGCCAGGACTTACATGAGGACCCGCAAATTCCTCATTATGGACCGCCTGGTAAAGGACCGGTACTGAAAAAGGGCATGGTTTTAGCAATAGAACCTATGATTAATGCGGGAACTCGCTATGTTCGAACATTATCCGATAACTGGACGGTTGTCACAACGGATGGCAAATGGTGTGCTCACTTTGAACACACGGTTGTCATTACGGAAGAAGGCTTTGAAATCTTAACTAAGATCTAAGTGAAGGTGATGAAATGGTAAGCGAATCTGATTCGGTACCGAACATAGGACAACTGGTTCGGATACTAAAAGGAAGAGACGCAGATCGGTTAGGTGTTATTGTCGGTATTCTCGATGGGCGTTTCGTCCTCGTCGCAGATGGCGACAAGCGTAAGTTTGATCGAGCCAAACGAAAAAACCTAAACCACTTAGAACTGCTAGATTTTACTTCTCCGGAAGTTGTTAAAAGCATTCTTGAAACAGGTCGTGTAACCAATGGCAAATTGCGTTATGCAGTAGCGAAGTTTTCCGACGAGAAAGTCATTGCTCTGAAGAAGGGAGATCAAGTCGATGGCTAAAGATGATGTTATTGAGGTAGAAGGTACAGTTATTGAGCCTCTTCCGAACGCCATGTTTCGTGTTGAACTAGAAAACGGACACAAAGTTCTAGCGCACGTTTCTGGAAAGATTCGTATGCACTACATTCGAATTCTTCCAGGGGATAAAGTAACCGTAGAATTGTCTCCGTATGACTTATCACGTGGTCGTATAACGTATCGTTTTAAATAATCAATGTACTCCGTGACATAAGGAGGTTATAAAAAATGAAGGTAAGACCATCAGTCAAGCCAATATGTGAAAAATGTAAAGTGATTCGCCGCAGAGGCACTGTAATGGTGATCTGTGAAAATCCGAAACATAAACAAAAACAAGGTTAATATACAGGAGGTGCAAAAATTATGGCACGTGTTGCAGGTGTAGATATTCCTCGTGATAAGCGAGTAGTAATCTCTTTAACATACATCTTCGGTATCGGTAAAACAAAAGCACAGCAAATTCTTGCTGCAGCTGGAGTTTCTGAAGATACACGCGTTCGTGATCTTACTGAAGATGAATTAAATAAAATCCGCGAAGTCATCGATGGACATAAAGTGGAAGGTGACCTTCGTCGTGAAGTATCACTAAACATCAAGCGTCTAATCGAGATCGGAGCATATCGTGGTGTTCGTCATCGTCGTGGATTACCAGTACGTGGTCAAAACACGAAGAACAACTCCCGTACTCGTAAAGGACCTCGTCGTACAGTAGCGAATAAGAAAAAGTAAGTAAAGGAGGTAAACTCTAAATGGCAAAAGCACGTAAGACTAATACACGTAAACGTCGTGTCAAAAAGAATGTTGAAGTCGGCGTAGCACATATCCGTTCTACATTCAACAACACGATCATTACGATCACTGACACGCACGGGAACGCAATCTCTTGGGCGACTGCTGGTCACCTAGGATTTAAAGGTTCTCGTAAGTCTACTCCGTTCGCAGCACAAATGGCAGCTGAAACAGCTGGTAAAACTGCAATGGAACATGGTATGAAAACGTTGGAAGTATCCGTTAAAGGACCTGGTGCTGGACGTGAAGCAGCAATCCGTGCCCTTCAAGCGGTAGGCTTAGAAGTAACAGCTATTCGTGACGTTACTCCTGTACCTCACAACGGTTGCCGCCCGCCAAAACGCCGTCGCGTGTAACAATATACACGGTATATATTTCTATAACTTGTCTATAATGGTTATAGTGAAAGTTTTGGTAAATGATAAGTCGGAATGCCTATGGGGAATTTCGGCTGGAAATCTCCAGCCGAGATTCGACGTTTGAAGGAGGGTTCAGTTGAATGATCGAAATCGAAAAGCCAAGAATTGAGACGGTTGAAATCAGCGACGATGCCACATACGGAAAGTTTGTTGTTGAACCACTTGAACGTGGATACGGGACTACACTAGGCAACTCCTTGCGTCGTATCTTGTTGTCCTCACTACCTGGTGCAGCAGTTACATCTATTCAGATCAATGGCGTATTGCATGAGTTCTCTACAGTTGAAGGTGTAGTTGAAGATGTTACAACCATCATCTTAAACTTAAAGAAACTTGCAATGAAGATTTACTCTGATGAAGAGAAGACACTTGAAATCGATGTACAAGGTGACGGTGTTGTTACAGCTGGCGACATTACGCACGACAGCGATGTAGAAGTCCTTAACCCGGATCTTCATATCGCAACACTAGCAAAAGGCGCTCATTTCCAAATGAAGCTTCATGCTAAACGTGGTCGTGGTTATGTACAGGCAGAAGGCAATAAACGCGAAGACCTGCCGATCGGAGTAATTCCTGTTGATTCCATTTACACACCTATTTCTCGTGTAAACTATCAAGTGGAAAACACTCGTGTAGGACAAGTAACAAACTATGATAAGCTAACGCTTGATGTATGGACAGATGGGAGCATTCGTCCAGAGGAAGCAGTTTCTCTTGGTGCGAAGATCATTAGCGAACATTTAAACATTTTTGTTGGCTTAACAGATCAAGCTCAGAACGCTGAGATTATGGTGGAAAAAGAAGAAGACCAAAAAGAAAAAGTACTAGAGATGACGATCGAAGAACTTGATCTTTCTGTTCGTTCTTATAACTGCCTAAAGCGTGCTGGCATTAATACAGTTCAAGAACTTGCGAATAAGTCTGAAGAAGACATGATGAAAGTACGCAACCTTGGAAAGAAATCTCTTGAAGAAGTTCAAGAGAAACTTGAAGAGCTAGGTCTTTCATTACGCGCTGACGATTAATTCGTAATACGCGCTTTTTCAAGACGAGAGAGAAACGCGCAGAGGAGGGAATACAAGCATGGGATACCAAAAGTTAGGTCGTGTATCTGCGGTTCGTAAAGCAATGCTTCGTGATTTAGCTACTGATCTAATCATCAACGAGCGTATTGAAACTACAGAAGCACGTGCAAAAGAAGTTCGTAAATTTGCTGAAAAAATGATTACGCTTGGTAAGCGTGGAGACCTTCATGCTCGCCGTCAGGCTGCATCGTTCCTTCGTAACGAAGTAGCAGACGCTGAGTCTGGACAAAGATCTCTACAAAAGCTTTTCAGTGATCTTGCACCTCGCTATGCTGAGCGTAACGGTGGTTACACTCGCATCGCAAAAATCGGCCCTCGCCGTGGTGATGGTGCACCAATGGTTATCATTGAATTAGTTTAATAAAACGTATGAAAGGGCGGGATCAAGTCTTCAATGACAATCTTGCCCTTTTTTATTTATTTAAAAACTCGAACAAAGTCAGTGGAAGAAATAGCTACATTCTTTCATGACTGTGGATTAAAATTTGCTTCCCATAAAAGGTGCTAGTTTGTGCTGGCCTCGAGGGGGTATATAAGGGTTTGGATTTGTAGATTTATGTCGACTCGTCAATATATACTAAAAACTAGGGGAATTAACACCGTAACTTGTCAAAATATAACCAAACTCTTCAAATTAACGTCTGATTATCGCAAATTATTGGTGATGATACCCTTCCTAGTATATATATGTGGAGATGTAATATGCTCCTGCATCAGTGAGATAACGCACCATGCACATTTCTACATTCTAATTTTATATGTTAAAAGCTAATTTAAAGAAATGAGCAGAGAGCAGCTTAGAATGAGCAACAGCTAAGAGGAGGATGTCACATGGAAAACATCATTACCGTTAAAGATGTGACCTTTTATTATCCGGGAGAAGAGACACCTACACTTAAAGGTGTAACGTTAGATGTTCACAAGGGGAATGGCTTTCAATAGTAGGCCATAACGGCTCTGGTAAGTCCACGTTGGCAAAAATGTTAAACGGACTGTTATTGCCGAACGAAGGTGCCGTTTTTGTCTCAGACTACACGACAGGGCGTCCAGAGGATATATGGGAAGTGAGAAGACAAGTTGGTATGGTCTTTCAAAACCCTGATAACCAGTTTGTGGGGACAAGCGTGCAAGATGATATCGCGTTTGGACTTGAAAATTTCGGTGTTCCCCGTGAAGAGATGATTAAGCGTATCAGCGAAAGTGTAGAACGTGTGGGAATGGAAGCTTTCTTAAACCAGGAACCTCATCAGTTATCCGGCGGTCAGAAACAAAGGGTGGCTATTGCAGGCATCTTGGCACAGAAGCCATCTGTCATCGTACTGGATGAGGCAACATCGATGCTTGATCCGATCGGACGAATTGAAGTCATCGAGACTGTCCGTGAACTGAATAAAAAAGAAGGCATCACTGTCATTTCCATTACACATGATTTAGAGGAAGCGCTAAGTGCAGACAGAGTTGTCGTCATGAAAATGGGAGAAAAGGCTGCTGAAGGTATACCTGAAGACATCTTTCAGCAACGTGAATTGTTGAAATCGGCCGGTCTGGATTTACCGTTTTCACTAAAGTTAAGTGAAGCTCTTCGCCAACAAGGTATTGAGCTTGATAAAAGTTATTTAACGCAGGAAGAGCTGGTGAATGCATTATGGAAATTAGCATAAACCGCCTAGAACACCGCTACATGCAAGGGACTCCATTTGAGAGACGTGCGCTTCACGACATTAATCTGGAAATTGGCGACGGAACCTTTCTTGCTTTGATCGGGCACACCGGTTCGGGGAAATCCACGCTCATACAACACTTTAACGGACTGTTAAAGCCTTCTGAAGGTTCGATAAAAATGGGCAGCACGGAGCTCAAAGCTGGCGGTAAAAAACAAGATTTAAAGCCGCTTCGAAAAAAGCGGGGATCGTTTTTCAATACCCGGAACATCAGTTGTTTGAAGAAACGGTTGAAAAAGACATCATGTTCGGACCACGCAATTTTGGCGTGTCAGAAACAGAAGCAAAGAAAACAGCTGCAAATGTAATAGAAATGGTTGGTCTTCCACAATCCGTTCTCAGCAAGTCTCCATTTGACTTAAGCGGAGGCCAGATGCGCCGGGTTGCGATTGCAGGGGTACTAGCTATGAATCCGGAAGTGCTGATTCTAGATGAGCCTACAGCAGGACTCGACCCTTCAGGCAGAGTTGAGATCATGGAGTTGTTTTACGGCCTTCACGAAAAGAATAAGTTAACAACCATTCTTGTTACTCACAGCATGGAGGATGCGTCGAGGTATGCCGATGAGATCGCTGTGATGCATAAAGGTGAACTATATCTGCATGGAAAACCTAGCGATATCTTTAACCAGCGAGAACTTCTGATAAAAGCAGGACTAGATGTGCCTGAGACCGTTCAGTTTCTTCAAAAGTGGAACGAGATGTCAGGACAAAACCTTTCCCTTTCCCGCTTTACGATTGAGGAGCTCGCTAAGCAAGTGAGTCAATCCTTTAAGAAGAGGGGGATTAATATGCTGCAAAATGTGATTATCGGGCAGTATTACCCTGCTTCCTCACCATTGCATCGCATGGATTCACGTTCGAAGCTCATTGCTGCGTTCTTTTATTTGTTTATTGTCTTTCTAGCCAACAGCTGGGTGACTTACGGATTGCTTATTGCGTTTACTGCGGTCACGATCACAATGTCTAAAGTCCCGCTGCGCTTTTTGTATAAAGGATTAAAGCCTATCCTGATCCTTGTTGTGTTTACGATGCTACTGCACGTGTTCTTAACAAAAGAAGGAGATCTGTTGTATAAAGCAGGCTTTCTTGAAATTTATGAAGGTGGAATCATCCAAGGGATATTTATCGCGATGAGGCTTCTGCTTCTCGTTTTGATGACATCATTGTTAACATTAACGACAACACCGATCGATATAACGGATGGCTTGGAACATCTCTTAGGACCACTTAAGAAGTGGAAACTGCCTGTTCATGAGTTTGCTTTAATGATGTCGATCTCCCTAAGGTTTATCCCGACGCTTCTGCAGGAAACGGAGAAGATCATGAAGGCCCAGATGGCGCGTGGTGCTGATTTCACAAGCGGACCGATCAAAGAAAGAGCAAAAGCTTTTGTACCGCTATTAGTTCCATTATTCGTTTCGTCGTTCAAAAGAGCGGAGGAGCTGGCACTTGCCATGGAAGCTAGAGGATATCGAGGCGGAGAGGGAAGAACACGCCTTAGAGCATTAGAGTGGCATAAACGAGATACATTTGCGCTTCTGCTGCTAGTATTGCTGACGGCCTCGTTATTATTATTACGCAGTTAAAAGGAGATTGAACATGGCTCGTATGAAAGTAACCGTGGCTTATGACGGTACGGAGTTTGCCGGATACCAAATACAGCCTAGCGGCAGAACGGTGCAAGGAATCATCCAAACCGTGCTGCAAAAGATGCATAAGGGAGAGTCCGTTGGTATTTCTGCTTCAGGACGAACGGATGCGGGCGTACACGCTGTCGGTCAAGTGTTTCATTTTGATACAGAACTTCAAATACCATCTGAAGCATGGGGCAAAGCTTTAAACGCCATGCTTCCAGACGATATTTTAATCAAAAAAGTTGAGCGGGTTGAGAGCACGTTTCATTCCCGATTTTCGGCAAGCAGCAAAGAGTATCACTATAAGCTGCTCACAAGTAAAAAACCAGACGTATTTAACCGAAACCATATGTTTCATTATCCATATCCGTTGAACGTGGAAGACATAAAAGAAGCGGCGAAGTTATTTTTAGGCACACATGATTTCACGTCCTTTTCCTCTGCCAAGTCAGAAGTGGCGGACAAAGTTCGTACGATTTTTGAATTGGATGTTGTTGAAGAGGATAACACGCTCACTTTCAAGATCAGAGGAAGCGGCTTTTTGTATAACATGGTTCGCATCATCGTTGGTACGCTCTTAGAAGTTGGACAAGGAAAGAGAAGACCAGAAGAGATCGTTACGATTTTAGAGGGTAAAGACCGGTCGCTTGCCGGCAAAACAGCGCCTGCACATGGTCTCTATTTATATCAAGTGAATTACGAAGAGAAAACGGAATAATATTTAGGATACGCTTGACATCGTTGTTTATATATTATAAGATATTATTTGGTATTTCTAAAGATATCGTCCACATGCCCCGGAGATATTTTGGGAAATGTTCACATTAAATATAATTGAAATTGATTGAAGATACAGGAGGGAAAACACATGCGTACGACTTTCATGGCGAAAGCTTCTGAAGTAGAACGTAAATGGTTTGTGATCGACGCTGAAGGCAAGACTCTTGGACGTCTATCCAGTGAAGTTGCTTCTATCCTTCGCGGTAAGCATAAGCCTATTTATACACCACACGTTGACACTGGTGATCACGTGATCATCATCAACGCAGAAAAGATCGAATTAACAGGTAAGAAATTAACAGACAAAATTTATTACCGCCACACTGGTCACCCAGGTGGACTTCGTACGAGAACTGCATTAGAAATGCGTACAACTCGTCCGGTCCAAATGCTTGAATTAGCAATCAAAGGTATGCTTCCAAAGAACAGCCTTGGTCGCCAAATGTTCAAAAAGCTTCACGTATATGCTGGAGCTGAGCACAACAATCAAGCACAAAAACCTGAAAACTACGAGTTACGCGGATAAAAAAGGAGGGTATTTACGTGGCACAAGTACAATATTATGGCACTGGACGTCGTAAGCACTCCGTAGCGCGTGTACGATTAGTTCCTGGTGAAGGCCGTATCGTTATCAACGGACGTGACATTGACGAATTTTTCGGATTAGAAACATTAAAGCTTATCGTTAAGCAACCACTTAACACAACTGAAACAACTGATAAGTATGACGTATTAGTAACTGTTCATGGCGGTGGATACACTGGACAAGCAGGAGCTATCCGTCACGGTATCTCTCGTGCGCTTCTAGAAGCAGATCCTGAGTATCGCGGATCTCTTAAAGCAGCTGGATTCCTTACTCGTGACGCTCGTATGAAAGAGCGTAAGAAGTACGGACTTAAAGGCGCTCGTCGTGCACCTCAGTTCTCAAAACGTTAATCTTTATTACGTTTATATCAAAACCCTGTTCTCTTTGGAGAGCGGGGTTTTTTTATGTATTGAGTCTGATTCATGATTATTGAGTCTAAACAATAATTATTGCTTCTAAATTGAAAATATTGAACAAATCGCTTATCTGATGATTAATCATAAATTCCCCTTTGCTGTGGGTGTAATGGGGTTTTTCCCATCTTTTATGCAGTGTCGTCTTTCCTCCCTTGGAGAAAAATAAAAGTATGGAAAAACAAAGCGTGATATACAACGCGAAGAAAGGGGAGGTAATGATGGCAATCGTATTAAACAACTTTAAAGAAAAGCAGCGCTTCAAAAAAGAAACCTTCGAGCGGAAAGTGCTTCGGGACTTATCCCTTGCTACGATAAAAAAGAATTTCAGCGGTTGTTTCAGCCTTTTTTCAATACTCGCTTCTTTATCAAAATGATATTGAGGATGCCTGCATCGACATGGCGATTGATGCTTATCTTTTAGGAGCAGGCTACAGCCGGTTTGCTTATCACGGCGAAACGTTAGAAAAAATTAAGGACAGAGCTTACGCGAAACAAAAAGCAATTGCTGATGGACTTTTTGAATATTGGCAGTTCTGGTGCTGGGGAACAGAGATGATGATGGAATCTCTTCATCTATGCTGTGAAGCGTTTGTTCATATTTGGTGGATGGAAGGCTATAAAAACGGCGAAAAACGATACCGAATGAAACTTCAATAACAACTTCAATAACAACTTCAATAAAACTTTAATAAGTATATATTTTGTCTTGTCCCATATACATAGTGATATATGGCTTGTATAGGGGGACGAAACATGAAGAAGTGGGTGAAGGAGCCGCATTTGCATTAGGATGCGCAGTCCTTTTCTTTATTTTCACCTATCATTTTTTAGACGATGACTCATGGCGGTCATGGAATCTGCCGCTGTCTGGAAAAATCATTGTCATTGACCCCGGTCATGGCGGTGCTGATGGCGGTGCAGTTGGGGACGGAGAAGTCCTGGAAAAAGAGATCGCTTTAAACATTTCTGTTTTACTTCGTGATTATTTGCAAGAAGCGGGAGCGCTTGTGATCATGACCCGTGAAACGGATACAGATCTTGCGAATGAAGGCACGAAAAAATTAAGGCATCGCAAGTGGGAAGATCTCAAAGAACGAAGACGAATCATCAATGAAAATCATGCGGACTTATTTATCTCGATTCATTTAAATTCATTGCCTTCATCCAGGTGGAGAGGCGCTCAAGTTTTTTATCATCCAGGAAAAGAGGATGGTGAAAATGTATCAAAATTTATTCAAGACGAAATTAAACGCAATTTGCAAAACACAAACCGATTTGCAAAATCCATGGAAGGCCTTTACTTGCTTCGGACGGCAGAAGTGCCAGGAGCTTTAGTTGAAGTAGGCTTTTTATCGAATCCGACAGAACGAGAACTGCTGAAAACAGAATCGTATCAAAAAAGTGTCGCGGCATCGATCTACCAAGGAATGCTTAGGTTTTATACAAATGAACCATTACCAAAATCTCCTCTTGATTGAGGGGATTTTGTTTTTTATCTATTGTTGCTTAGTCGCCCCGCGGAAAGCGAAGCAACCTGGAACGGAGATCAACCACTTCTAAGAGCAAAAGAGTCAGCTAAATAAAAAACCGCTTACATGCTTGTCTATTGAGGTTGTGATATACTGAAAAGGAATTTTACAGGTAAAGGATGTGTCTATGTGCTTACAGAAGAAAAAGTCATCGAGCTGTTAGGTCCTATTCAAGACCCTTATTTACATAAAAGCATGGTGGACTCCGGAAGTATCCGTGAGTTAAAGATAAAAGAAGGCTATGTCGGGCTTAAGATAGGCCTTGCTCATACTAGTACACCTGAACAAATGCAGCTTCAACAGCAAATTGTTCAAGTGTTAAAGAACGCAGGGGTTGAATCTGTTGGGCTACGTTTCGAGAAAAGAGACGATGTCACAGCTGCAGATCCAAGTACAGTTCAACAAGGTGCACCAACTACTCTTCTTTCTGAAAACAGCAAAACAGAGTTTATTGCGATTGCAAGCGGGAAAGGCGGAGTAGGTAAGTCTACGGTCTCCGTTAACTTGGCAGTTGCACTTGCAAGACTAGGGAAAAAGTCGGATTGATTGATGCCGATATTTACGGATTCAGCGTGCCCGATATGATGGGGATCACAGAACGCCCGAAAGTAAAAGGGGACCGCATTTTTCCTGTTGAACGTTTTGATGTAAAAGTAATCTCAATGGCTTTCTTCGTGGAAGACAATGCACCTGTTATCTGGCGCGGGCCGATGTTAGGGAAGATGCTGATGAACTTCTTTAGCGAAGTCGAATGGGGAGATCTCGATTATGTTCTTCTAGACTTGCCTCCTGGAACGGGTGACGTAGCACTCGATGTTCATAAGATGCTTCCGAAATGTAAAGAAGTAATTGTCACGACACCTCATGCAACAGCTGCTTTCGTAGCAGCGCGAGCGGGAACGATGGCAATTAAAACAAACCATGAAGTACTTGGAATCGTAGAGAACATGGCGTACTTCCAAAGTGAATCTACAGGTGAAAAAGAATATGTATTCGGAAAAGACGGTGGAAAGCGATTAGCTGAAGAGCTAAATGTTCCACTGCTTGGACAAATTCCACTCGGACAGCCTGAAATTAAAGAAGATGATTTTGCACCGAGCGTGTATGATCAAGCGCATCCGATTGGTGAACACTACATCCAAATGGCAAAAACCATTATTGAAAAAACAAAATAGAAAAAAGCCTTCCGAATTCGGGAGGCTTTTATTGTGGGGTTGTAGACTCTTGGCTTTGTCCTTGGTCGCCTGAAGCTTCTTTTTCCTTTTTGGAAATGGACTGATCAATTTCTTCATGAGCCACTTTTTTTAGCATTTCTTGAATCTGTGCTTGGACGATCGGACTTTCGAATGTTTCAAGCATCACTTTTTTCATTTCTTTTCTGACAGGCTGGGTATCGACAAGTGCTAATAATTTTTCTGCCATTTGCGGGTTCTGCATGATCTTCATCACTTCTGCCTGATATTGTGGATCTTTTATCAAATCCTTCATCAGCTTTTCGTGTTCTTTTCGCATACTTTTTGCAAAAGCTACAGAGAACTTAGGGTCTTTAAAGAGCGTCTGCCAGAACTTCTGTCCTTTTTCAGAAAGAAGCTGCTGTTCAATTGTCTGTTTGATTACTTGCTGATCAATCAAAATATCTTGCTGAATTTCTTTATCAGATAAAACTTCTTTAATGGCTTTTTTCCCTCATCTGTCTTCAACAGATCGACGAGCATCTTCTTCGTTGCTTCATAATCAACCTGTGAACTGCCTTGGGCTTCTTGTGCACAGCCCGATAGAGCAGCGAGCGAAATACAAAAGAGGAAAATGTATATTTTTTTCAACCGAATTCCTCCTCCTTTCAAGTGGGCTCGATACTTATAGGATTGATTTTTAACACGTATTTATACTGGTTATTTAAAGGAAAACTGGCAATTTAAAAGGGACATTGGTACAATCGTTACGGAACATGTTAGAGGGGAAAACAAGGGTGAAAATTAAAAGCTGGCTCTTTTTATTCATGACCACACTGTTAATTGGGATTGTGAGTGCAATTACGGTTGGTCTTATATTAAAGTTTCCTGAGAACAGCAGCCTTTTCGAGGTGTTATTATATATCTTCGGATTGATCGGATTCGGTGCGTTGTTCAGTGTATTTAGCCAAATGGGCTTCTTTGCTTATTTAACCGTACATCGCTTTGGACTTGGCATCTTTAAGAGTCACCGCCTATGGAATGGTGTGCAGCTTGTTCTAATTGCTGTTGTATTATTTGATCTATTCTTTTTACGATATACTTCTTTCCATAAAGATGGCGACAGTATCGTTAATTATATTTTGATTCCGCTTGCCATCTTAGTATACGGATTAATCATCGCTTACTTAAAAGTAAAACAAACGTCCAACGTAGCATTTATTCCAACGCTTTTCTTTATTACCGTGGTCACCATCTTAGAATGGGTGCCTGTTCTAAAAGAGAACAACACATTGTCACTTTGGATGGGGTTTGTTCCGTTGATGCTATGCAACACGTATCAAATCTTAATGCTCCATCGTTTACTGCAGGTTGATCAAAAAAACAACCCAAACAAACAAAGCCCTCTGCCTGAATACGGCAGGGGCTTTTTTACGTCTATCAGTTAACCTCTTTGCTGTTTGCTTCTGTATTTGCGATCATTTCACCCACACTTACAAATTTAAAACCATCTCCCCGCAATTTATCAATGATGGTCGGGAGTGCTTTATGCGTTTGCTTAACAGAGTCAGATGCATGAAGCAAGATGATATCTCCAGCTTTTGTTTTATTAGTAGCAGTCGTTACAATTTGATCTACTCCAGGGTTCTTCCAATCTTTCGTATCAATGCTCCAATTAACTACTGTATGATGAAGGTCCTCAGAAATGTTTAGAACACGCTCATCAAAATTACCGTTTGGCGGACGAAGAAGAGAAGTCATTTTTCCGGATACTTTTTTAATCTTTTCCTGAGCTAAAAGAATGTCTCTTTTAATCTGCTTGTCTTCCCATTCCGTGTAGCTTTTGTATTGATAGCCAAGACTCGCCACTTCATGACCATCTTTTACGATTCGTTCCACGATATCAGGATGACGTTCTGCCCAAGCCGCTGATATAAAGAACGTACAGTTTTTTACGCCTTTTTCTTTCAAGACATCAAGGATCGGCGTAACCCTCTTATCTCCCCAGCTGATATCAAATGTGAGTGAGACCTTGTTTCCTTGATCTTCTCCTTTGTAGATTGCACGGGGACCATCTTTTGATGAAAAAACAGATAATTGCTGCTGCCCTACAAAAGCGATTGAAGCGGCAAAGAATGCAGCGAAAACAACAACCATGTATTGTTTCACTTTTTTACCGTTTATGACAAAGAAAAATTTCATATCACCATTTACCCCCTTGTCCATCTTCCTTACAAAATATCTATGATTGTCCGGACAAGATATGACGGATATTCAGAAAAACCTAAAAAATAATAACTCGGCATTTTCATGGCAATAATGTTAAAAGAAAAAAACAAGCGGGGTGTCGTCTATTGTCTTTGGTAGGAATGCTCTTAAATCATCAAGAACTTCATGAGTTTGAATATGTGCTTAAAAAAGAAATGGAAGAACTAAGATTTGATCTGGAAGACCATAAGATTGATGCTATTGTAAAATCGGTATTAGAAGAGAGGTATCAAATCATCTATCGGTTATTTTGCCGGTTCGCTAAACCCTGTGACTGCAGAAGATACTTAAGGCAAAAACAAAGAAATTAACTTTTTTATAAAAACTATTGACCAAGATATGTTGAAGGTGGTATATTACTTCTTGTCGCTTTTACAGCGGCTGAAACAAACGAAATAAACAAATTAAGAATCACGTAAAAAAGCAGTTGACATCAACTAGCCAACGGTGGTATCTTATAAAAGTCGCCAAAATGAGCGGCAAGCTAGAAACACACAGTTCTTTGAAAACTGAACAAAAGAAATAGGTAAGGAATTAAATTAATTCCGTCAGTTTTAAAATCGAGCAAGACAAACACTTTTATGGAGAGTTTGATCCTGGCTCAGGATGAACGCTGGCGGCGTGCCTAATACATGCAAGTCGAGCGAATGAAGAGGAGCTTGCTCCTCTGATTTAGCGGCGGACGGGTGAGTAACACGTGGGTAATCTGCCTGTAAGACGGGGATAACTCCGGGAAACCGGGGCTAATACCGGATAATAAGAAGAAACGCATGTTTCTTTTTTGAAAGTCGGTTTCGGCTGACACTTACAGATGAGCCCGCGGCGCATTAGCTAGTTGGTGAGGTAACGGCTCACCAAGGCGACGATGCGTAGCCGACCTGAGAGGGTGATCGGCCACACTGGGACTGAGACACGGCCCAGACTCCTACGGGAGGCAGCAGTAGGGAATCTTCGGCAATGGGCGAAAGCCTGACCGAGCAACGCCGCGTGAGCGATGAAGGCCTTCGGGTCGTAAAGCTCTGTTGTTAGAGAAGAACAAGTACGAGAGTAACTGCTCGTACCTTGACGGTACCTAACCAGAAAGCCACGGCTAACTACGTGCCAGCAGCCGCGGTAATACGTAGGTGGCAAGCGTTATCCGGAATTATTGGGCGTAAAGCGCGCGCAGGCGGTCTCTTAAGTCTGATGTGAAAGCCCACGGCTCAACCGTGGAGGGTCATTGGAAACTGGGAGACTTGAGTGCAGGAGAGAAAAGTGGAATTCCACGTGTAGCGGTGAAATGCGTAGAGATGTGGAGGAACACCAGTGGCGAAGGCGGCTTTTTGGCCTGTAACTGACGCTGAGGCGCGAAAGCGTGGGGAGCAAACAGGATTAGATACCCTGGTAGTCCACGCCGTAAACGATGAGTGCTAGGTGTTGGGGGGTTCCACCCTCAGTGCTGAAGTTAACACATTAAGCACTCCGCCTGGGGAGTACGACCGCAAGGTTGAAACTCAAAGGAATTGACGGGGGCCCGCACAAGCAGTGGAGCATGTGGTTTAATTCGAAGCAACGCGAAGAACCTTACCAGGTCTTGACATCCTTTGACCACTCTAGAGATAGAGCTTTCCCTTCGGGGGACAAAGTGACAGGTGGTGCATGGTTGTCGTCAGCTCGTGTCGTGAGATGTTGGGTTAAGTCCCGCAACGAGCGCAACCCTTGACCTTAGTTGCCAGCATTCAGTTGGGCACTCTAAGGTGACTGCCGGTGACAAACCGGAGGAAGGTGGGGATGACGTCAAATCATCATGCCCCTTATGACCTGGGCTACACACGTGCTACAATGGATGATACAAAGGGTTGCGAAGCCGCGAGGCCAAGCCAATCCCAAAAAGTCATTCTCAGTTCGGATTGTAGGCTGCAACTCGCCTACATGAAGCCGGAATTGCTAGTAATCGCGGATCAGCATGCCGCGGTGAATACGTTCCCGG